>NZ_NBWU01000004.1 GCF_002514735.1 Sediminicola luteus
GCCTAAGGTGGCCATTGCGGTGGGGCCCACCCCTTTCCATACCGAACAGGGAAGTTAAGCCCACCAGCGCCGATGGTACTGCTACACCAAGTGGAAGAGTAGGTCGCCGCCTTTCTTTGAAACCCCCGACTAACGTTGGGGGTTTTTTTATGGGCCAATATTACAAAAGGTCTTTCCCTCAGAAATATTCCAAACAAAGGTGTAAGTCTAAACACGCTTTATCGTCTTATCGCAGATAGAACAAGATGATTTATGAAGTTTGCTTTTTTTCTGACCCCTTTACTAATGTTGTTTTCTTATAGCAATAATCTATAATTTATGACACCTTAAAAAGGCTAGTGGGTTGAGTTAAATCCGTAATTATTACGCGGAACAATTTTTAATGCCTGTCATTGTAGCAAAACACAACATACTTTAGTCGAGCCCAATAACTTACAAGTATATAATAAATGGTAGTAATAAGCCATAAAAAAACCTTCCCGAGGGAAGGCTTTTAAATACAACGCCATTATTTTTTTTAGTACAAACCGATATTATCCCTTAAAATGGCCTGTTTTACATCGGCAACATAACTTCGGCCTATGGGGTACCGAATGGCACCTATTTCCACACTATTCCCTTCTACCGTTTCCACTTTATCCATAGCAATGGTAAATGATCTATGAATTCGTATAAATTTATCGGAAGGCAAACTATCGGTAAAGCTACCTAGGGTTTGGTGTATGATATGTTTGTCGTTTTCGGTGTTGATCTTGATATAATCCTTTAAACTCTCCACAACAAGAATTTCATCTAAATACACCTTCTTAAGTTTCTTTTTGTCAACTTTCACAAAAATATAGGCCCTTTCATTGTGTTCATGGGTATTCTGAAACTGAAGATTCTTTAATTTAAAAACCCGATTGGTGGCCATTATAAAACGGGGTAACGAAATGGGTTTAACCAAATAATCCAGTACTTCCAGCTCATAACTTTCTACCGCAAATTCTTCATGGGCCGTAGTTATTACAACTAAGGGTTTGTTATCTAAACTTCGCAGTAGGCTAAGGCCGTCCAACACCGCCATATTAATATCCAAAAACAACAAATCGGGTTGATTTTGTCGCAAATAATCAAGGGCTTTTAGGGCATTATTAAAGGTTTCGACAACCTCTAGGCCCTCTATTTGCTCAGAATAATTCTTAAGCACATTAACCGCTAAGGGTTCGTCATCTACGATTACACATTTAATCCGGTTCATCTTATACTTTTAATTTAAGCTCAACCACATATAGCTGACCTTCATCCTTTATGGATAATTCGTACTCATCTTCTTCGTAGCCCAAAGCCAATCTTTTCTTTGCATTTGGGATCCCAATACCACCGATTTCCTTTTTGATTTTCTTCTTACTTGTATCGGAAGGAATAGGGTTGGAAACCCTAAAGTAAAGAAAATCTTCAATAATCTTAAACTCTATATTAATTTCTATATCCTCAACGTTTTTGTCGGCTCCGTGCTTAAATGCATTTTCTATAAAGGATAACAATAACATAGGTGCAATCGATTTATTTCGTATATCTCCAGATATATCCATATTTACAACCAAAGAATCGCCATAACGAATCCGTTCCAAGTCAAGATAATTCTGTATACAAACAACTTCATTCACCAACGACTGTCGTTTTTCTTTGGTTTGATACAACAAATACCGCATTAACTCGGACAATTTTAAAATGGTTTTCGGTGCCTTGGGCGATTTTTCAAGCGCCAAAGAATAAATGTTGTTTAACGTATTGAAGAAAAAATGTGGTGAAACTTGGGTACGTAAGAACCTTAATTCTGTTTCTAGTTGTAATTTTTCTAAATCCGCCAAACGTTTGTTCTCTTTAATCCAGTCGAAGGTAAGTTTTATGGCTGTTGCAAAGGTTATCACATACAATTCCCCAATCATCATATCCATGGCATAATTGAAAGTGATAGATTCGATTACCTCTGGCCCTTCTGGCCATACGTTGGTGTTTACCAAATAATAATACAAGAAATACTTAACATAGAGCATTACAATTAAACTGGTAATCACCAAAAATGTATACGTCCAATATTTGCGCTTATACACAAAAAGTGGCATTAACACATAAATATTCAGGTAACATAACGTCATATGAATAGGAAATCCAATCAAATTACTTTTAAAAGAATACACGTAATCATGGAAATAACTACCCCATCTCAAGGTGTTAAAAAGGAAATAGATGCTCCAGAATATGATATGATGTTTTAATGTAATACCACTTTGATATTCTGAAGTTAGTGATAATCTATTTTTTGTGTCGTTCATAGGCTATTCTCGACCCACATTCATTTAGCATTCAAAAGCAGCTGTTGGTCTAATTTTGTTAGCAAAGACTCCAAAAATATAAATATTCATTCTTCCAAACCATATTTAACCGACCAACACTACTAAATCCGATTAATGTCAGAACGCTTTAATTATATCTTATTTGGGCTGTTTTTAGTCTTACTAGGCTGTTCTCCAAATAAAAATGACCAAAACACTACCAAAGGTTCTTTGCAAACCGATGTTATGTCTTGGGTAGATCCGTTTATCGGTACCGGAGGGCATGGTCATACCTACCCAGGGGCCACAGTTCCGTTTGGTATGATCCAATTAAGTCCGGATAATGGAACGGCGGCATGGGATTGGTGTTCTGGTTATCATTTTACAGACTCAATAATTGCAGGTTTTAGTCATTTGCATTTAAGCGGAACCGGTATTGGTGATTTATACGATATTCGAATATCTCCGGTAAACCGAAATGTAGATTTATCGAATCTGGCAAACAATCGGGATAGTTTGGATTACGTGTCTAGGTTTTCCCATGAGACCGAGCAGGCAAGTCCGGGCTATTACAAGGTACGTTTGGAAGATTTCGGTATAGACGTTGAACTTACCGCAGGTAAACGAACCGGTCTACATAAATACACCTTTACCGAAGATCAAATGCAGTCCGTTGTAATGGATCTTGGTTTCTCCATCAATTGGGATAGCCCGACCTCGACAAAAATCAGATTAAAGGATAAGTATACCGTAGTAGGCCATAGACATTCTACAGGTTGGGCCAAAAACCAAAAATTGTTCTATGCCATTAAGTTTTCCAAATCCATTGCGGGATATGACTTATGGAACGAGGGCAAAATGCTCGAAGGGGTTTCTGAAACGATGGGGAACCATACCGCGGTACAATTGTTTTTCAACAGTTTAAAGAAAAGACAATTGAAGGTTAGGGTAGCGGTATCTTCGGTTAGTGAGGCCAATGCCTTGGCCAATTTGGCCAGCGAATCCAATAATTTCAATTTCAAGGCCACTAAAAATGCGGCTATTGGGAATTGGAACGATCATTTGGAACAGATACAATTGGAAAGCGAATCGGAAGATGATAAAACCATCTTTTATTCGGCACTTTACCATTCACATTTGGCTCCCACTTTATTTTCCGATGTAAATTCAGAATTCCGCTTAGAAAACGACACCATTACCAAGGCCCATTGGGGAAATGCGTATTCGACACTTTCTTTATGGGATACCTTTAGGGCTGAAAAACCGTTATTGGGTCTTTTGCACCCAAAAAGGTTAGCCGACATTGCCAACTCTATGTTGGCCTATTACCAAGTGAATAAGACTTTACCGGTTTGGACCCTATATGGTAACGAGACCAATACGATGACCGGTTATCACGGGGTTCCTGTAATAGCGGAGGCCATTTTAAAGGATGTCGAAGGCATTGATGCCGAATTAGCCTATGAGGCCATGAAAAATACCATGACAGGAACCGCCAGGGGTTTAGGACCTTATGACGAGTACGGCTACATTCCATTCGAGTCTATGGACGAGTCGGTTACCATTACTTTGGAATTGGCCTATGACGATTGGTGTTTTGCCCAGGTCGCTAAAAAATTAGGAAAAACTGAAGACGCCGCATATTTTGGCAACCGGGCACAAGCCTACCAAAAATTGTTCGATACGAAAACTGGTTTTATGCGGGCCAAATCTCTAGATGGAAAAACTTGGCGTATTCCATTCGACCCAAAATTTTCGGCCCATAGGGTACATGCCGATTATACCGAAGGTAATGCCTGGCAGCATAGTTGGTTCGTACCACATGATGTGGAAAACTTAATTTCACTACATGGTGGTCCGGAGATGTTTACGAATAAACTGGAACAACTATTTACCGAAGACTCCGAAATAACTGGTGATAATGTATCCGTTGATATTTCGGGACTGATTGGGCAATATGCCCATGGAAACGAACCCAGTCACCATATTGCTTATATGTTCAATAAAGCGGGAAAACCTTGGCGAACGCAATACTGGGTAAATCAAATCTTAAGAAGCCAATACCAAAATACCCCCGATGGGCTAAGCGGTAATGAAGACTGTGGTCAAATGTCGGCTTGGTATATTTTTAGTGCCCTAGGCATATATCCGCTTAACCCTTCCTCTACGACTTATGAAATCGGAAGTCCCTTGTTCCCAGTAGCCAAGGTCAAGGTAGGCGATAAAAACTATTTTGAAATAAGGGCCAATGATGTAAATAATGACAATATTTACATTCAATCGGCAAAACTAAATGGAAAACCATTAAATCGTACCTATATTACCCACCAAGAAGTTGTGAATGGAGGGGAATTGGTTTTTCAAATGGGCCCCAAACCTAATAGAGATTGGGGCAATAACGCTTTATAACAAATACTACAAATGCACAGTATAGATATAGCCATAATTGCCATTTATGTTATTTTAACCCTCGCCGTAGGGATTTGGGTTTCCAAAAAAGCTTCAAAAGGATTAAAATCTTATTTCTTGGGAGGGAATGACATCAAATGGTATTTCTTGGGATTGAGCAACGGTTCCGGAATGTTCGATGTATCTGGTACGGCATGGATGGTGGCCCTGTTGTTTTTGTATGGTGTAAAGAGTTTTATGTGGATGTGGATGTGGCCGATATGGAACCAGATTTTCATCATGATCTTTTTGGCTGTTTGGATAAGAAGGTCAAACATTATGACCGGTTCCGAATGGATAACCACCCGTTTTGGCGACGATAGGGCAGGAAGGGCCTCCCATTTGATCGTAGCCATTTTTGCGGTGGTTTCAGTAATTGGGTTCATTGCGTATTTCTTTGAAGGCGTAGGAAAGTTTATGACCATAATCTTACCATGGGATTTTACTTTCGCAATTGGGGAGGCTACCATATTTACCTCCGAGCAATCCTATGCCCTCTTATTGATTCTTTTGACCACCATCTATACCATTAAAGGAGGTATGTTCTCTGTGGTGGCCACTGAAGTTTTACAATACGGTATCATGGTTATTGCAGGGATTTTGGTCGCCGGGTATACCTTTATCCATATTTCCGATATCCAAATAGAGCAAGTGATTTCCGATGAGTGGAAAAACCTCTTTTTTAGTTGGGAGCTCAACACCCATTGGGAAGGGAAATATGACGCCTTCAACAAACTAATAGACGAACAGGGTTACAAAATGTTCGGGGCCTTGATCGGTATGTCTTTGTTCAAAGGTTTTTTCGCCAGTGTGGCCGGTCCTACACCTAGTTATGACCTGCAACGGATCCTTTCCACCAAATCGGTTAAGGAAGCGGCCTATATGAGTGGCTTTACGAATTTGATATTGTTCATACCGCGTTATTTATTGATAGGCGGAATCGTGGTACTTGGTTTGGTGTATTTGGCCCCTCAATTAAATTCCTATGAAGGCCTAGATTTCAGTTACCTCGAAACCTTATTGGCCCAAGTAATCAATTTTCATGTTCCTGTAGGTGTCAAAGGTTTGTTGCTTGCTGGATTATTGGCTGCATTCATGTCCACCTTTTCTGCTTTTGTTAACTCAGGACCCGCCTATATCGTTAACGATATCTATAAAAAATATTATAAACCGAAAGCCGAACCTAAACATTATATTAAAGCTAGCCATATCGCTTCGTTTGCGGTAGTGTTCCTCGGGGTGGTCATGGGCTTTTTTACCGATTCGATCAACACCATTACCCTTTGGATAACAAGTTCCTTAATGGGAGGCTATGTAGCGGCCAATTTCTTAAAATGGGTATGGTGGCGCTTTAATGGATGGGGCTATTTCTGGGGTATGTTAGCCGGATTGATTGTGGCAACATTGCAATTTATTATGGACAGTAATAAGTCTAGTTTTGAGCCCGATACTTGGTTGTATGAGCTATCGCACATCCATGCGATTTATCTTTTCCCTATCATTTTTGGGGTTTCCATGTTGGGCTCTATTTTGGGCACCTATTTGAGTAAACCCACTGACATGGGGGTATTAAAGGAGTTTTACGGGAGCGTAAGGCCTTGGGGCTTCTGGAAACCCGTGGCCCAGGCCCTTAGGGCGGAAAACCCTGATTTTACCGAAAACAAAGGGTTCTGGAACGATATGATGAATTGTGGTATTGGTATGATCTGGCAATCTAGTATGATCGTACTACCTATTTACTTACTTATCCGGGATTACCCCAAAATGTGGATATCGTTAACGGTATTCCTGATAACCACCATTATTTTAAAATATACATGGTTGGATAAGACCAGAAAGATTACGGATTAAAATTTAAGTTCCAAATACGAAGATGAAGCAAGATTCCATGAAAACCGACATTCCATGGCAAGATAGGCCAGAAGGAAACCATGATATAATGTGGCGATTCGATCAAAACCCCATAATCGGTCGTTACGACATTCCCACGTCCAACAGCATTTTCAATAGTGCTGTTGTTCCTTTTAAAGACGGATATGCGGGAGTATTCCGCTGCGATAATAAAGCGGTGCAAATGAATATTTTTGCCGGCTTTAGTAAAGATGCCGTGCATTGGGATATTGAACACAATCCCATTGCCATGCAAGCCGGTAACACCCAAATGATCCACTCGGATTATAAATACGACCCCAGGGTGGTTTTTATAGAGGACCGATACTGGATTACCTGGTGTAATGGCTATCATGGCCCATCGATTGGAATCGGATACACCTACGATTTCCAAGAGTTTTTTCAATGTGAAAATGCGTTCTTACCATTCAACAGGAATGGGGTATTGTTCCCTCGAAAAATTAACGGCAAATATGCCATGCTAAGCCGTCCCAGTGATAATGGGCACACCCCTTTCGGGGATATTTGGGTAAGCTATAGCCCAGATATGAAATATTGGGGCGAACACCGTTGTGTGATGAAACCTTCACCCTTCGAAGATAGTGCCTGGCAATGTACCAAAATAGGTGCAGGCCCAATCCCTATAGAGACCGAAGAAGGCTGGTTAATGATCTATCATGGCGTAATAAACACTTGTAATGGCTTCCGCTATGCCATGGGATCCGCTTTATTGGATTTAGTAAATCCGGATAAAGTGTTATTTAGGACCCAACCTTATTTATTAGGTCCTGCGGTAGATTACGAGATGATTGGCGATGTACCTAATGTGGTATTCCCATGTGCAGCCTTACACGATTTTGAAAAAGATCGTATTGCCGTGTATTACGGGGCCGCAGACACCTCGGTAGCTTTGGCATTTGGCCATATCTCAGAGATTATCGCATTCACCAAACAAAACAGCCTTTAAGATGAAATGGACTTGGATCCTCTTCTTTGCCGTTCTAATAGGTGCCCAGGCACAAGAACCCCCGCGTACCCATATTGCCTATTATACCAAAACCCCGATTGTTGTTGATGGTATGGACAACGACCGGGCTTGGGGCAAGGTAGATTGGTCGGACTCTTTTATCGATATTGAAGGCGTTAAAACCCCTACCTACGACACCAAGGTTAAAATGCTGTGGGACGATAACTACTATTACATTTTTGCCAAGATTGAAGAACCTCATGTTTGGGCTACATTAAAAGATCATGACGCCATCATGTTCCATAACAACGACTTTGAGGTGTTTATTGACCCTAATGGAAATACCCATGGCTACTATGAGCTTGAGTTCAATGCTTTGAACACCCTTTGGGACCTTTTTGTGGTTAAACCCTATAGGGACCAAGGCAACGAAACACTCAACGAATGGGAAGCATTAGGCATAAAATCTGCCGTGAATGTTGAAGGTACACTGAATAACCC
This sequence comes from Sediminicola luteus, assembly GCF_002514735.1. Taxonomy (GTDB): domain Bacteria; phylum Bacteroidota; class Bacteroidia; order Flavobacteriales; family Flavobacteriaceae; genus HQA918. The sequence goes on from NZ_NBWU01000004.1 coordinate 8,125, forward strand.
AAAAGATAAAGATACCGGTTGGACCATCGAAATCGCTATCCCCTTTAAGTCATTACGCACCAACTATTTCCATCTCGACCCACCTAAAGACCGCTTTTGGCGCGTAAACTTTTCTAGGGTCAATTGGGATTTTGATTTAGATGATAATAGATATGCTCGCAAGAAGGGTGACGATGGAAACCTATTACATGAATACAACTGGGTTTGGTCTCCCCAAGGGGTAATCAGTATGCATCAGCCTGAAACGTGGGGCTATGTATATTTCTCCTCCAAAAAAGCGGGGCAGAAAGCCAGTTTTGTGATTCCGCAAGACGATTGGATCAAATGGAAAATGTATGCCGTTTACCGTGCCCAGCGCGATCATTTCAAAAAGAACAGGGAGTGGCTAACTAAAGAGGTAGCCTTGCCTGAAAGCGAAATGGAAATAAACGGGAACAAGGTTAAATTTTCAATAGAATACCACCAAACCGGTTGGAATCTTTCGACGATAAGCCCATTTACAAATAGGGCACTGATATTAACCCATACCGGTAAGTTTATAAAAAGGTAATTCAGTTCAAAATAGCATGCGCCTATGTGGCATAGAAGTAAAAAAATATGGCTTCATTCCTTTTTTACCCTAGTAAAGGGTGGTGCGTTGCTCATATACCTTTTCCTGTTCTCATGTAACGAAAAAACATCAAAACCGCAAGGGCATAGGGAAAAGCGAACTTCCTATGTAAACACCTTTATCGGTACCGATGGGCCAGGTAATACCTATCCCGGGGCTACCGTGCCTTTTGGTATGGTGCAATTAAGCCCAGATATTGGTATTCCGGGCTGGGATCGCATTGCCGGCTATTATTATCCCGATAGCATCATCAGTGGTTTTTCACATACCCATTTAACAGGTACCGGAGCAGGAGATTTATATGATATCTTGGTAATGCCACTGAATTCAAAATCGAATAAAAGGATTACCGAAAATAATGGTTTACCGTATTCGCGTTATTTACATGAGCAAGAAAGTGCCTCCCCGGGCTATTACCAAGTAAAGCTACTCGATTTCGACATCAATGCCGAAATGACTGCTACGGATAGGGTAGGCGTACATCGTTACACTTTTCCAAAAGATAGCTTATCACAGATTCGGATTGACTTGGGTTATGCCTTAAACTGGGACAAGGCTACCGATACCCATATCAAAGTGGTAGATAACCAAACCTTGGAAGGCTATCGAATGTCTACAGGTTGGGCCAAAGACCAACGTGTCTATTTCGTAATGCGTTTTTCAGAACCCTTCAGCTCCTATACCCTTATGGAAAATGGAGACCAAGTTACGGAATCAGCCAAGGGTACTGCAACAAACATGGTCTTAAACTATCCGAATTACGAAGGGGAATTGGTCATAAAGACCGCCTTGGCCACTTCGAACATTGCTGGGGCCCGTAAGGCTATGGAAAATGAAGCCCCACATTTTAATTTTGACGATTATCGCACCCAAGCCGACTCAAAATGGGAAATGGAATTGGATAAAATCCATATCGTAGATAGTAACCTGACCAACAAACGTATTTTCTATAGCATGCTATACCAAAGTATGCTGGCACCTACCTTATTGAGTGATACGGAGGGCCATTACAAGGGCGCCAATGGAAAGGTCGAAAAAGCGGAAGGTTTTGATCGATACGATACTTTTTCATTATGGGATACCTATCGTGCGGCCCATCCACTTTATACTTTAACCCAAACGGACCGTGTACCTGATTTTATCAACTCATTGCTTGCCCATTACAAAGAAACCGGTTTACTGCCTGTATGGTCCATGCAGGGCAACGAGACCAATATGATGATTGGTTACCATAGTGTACCTGTTATTATCGACGCTTATTTTAAAGGAATACAAGGGGTTGATTATAACCTAGCTTTTGAAGCTTGCAAAGCTTCCGCCATGGTACAAGAACGGCAAATAGACAGCTACATGGAATTGGGTTTTATTCCGGTTGATGAACACCACGAAAACTGGTCGGTTTCCAAAACCTTGGAATATTCCTATGACGATTGGTGTATCGCCCAATTGGCCCAGGCCTTGGGAAAAAACGAAGATTATAACTATTTCATCTCCCGGTCTGAAAATTGGAGAAATCTATACGACCCAGAGACGGGATTTTTTAGACCGAAAGACCCTAAGGGTGTATTCATTGAAGCTTTCGACCCTTTCGAATACACTCCCTATTTCTGTGAAAGTAATGCGTGGCAATATTTCTTTTCGGTTCAGCACGATATTGAAGGCTTACGGAAACAAATGGGCGGACCTAAAGAGCTGGAACGTCAACTGGATGCCATGTTCACTACCGAACCCAGACCGGGCGATAAACTACCCATTTTTAGCACGGGTATGTATGGCCAATACGCCCACGGTAATGAACCCAGTCATCACGTAGCCTATTTGTATAATTTTACCGATGCGCCCTGGAAGACCCAAAAATGGGTGCGTACTATTTTGAAAGATCAATACAAAGATGCACCCAATGGCCATTGTGGTAACGAAGATTGTGGTCAAATGTCTTCTTGGTATATTTTTAGTGCTTTAGGGTTTTATCCGGTTAATCCGGCCCAAGGTGTCTATGCCATTGGAAGCCCATTGTTTAAAGAAGCATCCTTGAAATTGTCCAACGGTAAAATATTTAAGATAACCGTCTTGAACAATAGTGATAAAGCCCCCTACATCCAATCGATACGATTAAACGGCCAGCCTTTGAAAAGGCTGTATTTAACCCATAATGAAATCGTTAAAGGTGGCGAACTTGAGTTTATTATGGGTGAAAAACCCAATACCACTGTTAAATGGGAAACCATGTATAGTACCAACCAACCTGTTAAAAAACCCTAACCAATGAAAAAAGTTTTTATTCTTATATCCCTTATAGTCTCCGGCATTCTGATTATTTCCTGTGCCGGTGATAACAACAAGACTTTTACTACAGCTGACATCAACATAATTCCCATGCCCAATCAAATCGATATGGGGCAAGGAAGTTTTTCCTTATCCAAGGGCAATATTATAGCCGTTTCCGATGCCTCATTGAATCAGTTGGCCCAAAATATGGCGCAAAAACTTAAAGAACTTACAGCGCTTGAATTTAAATCTGGAAGTAACCAAAACGATGTCGGTATTCAGTTGGTTTTAGACGAAACCTTAAATTCGGAAGAAGGATACGATCTTCAAGTCAGTCAACAAGGGATTAGTATAAAGGCCAAGAGCACGGCAGGAATCCAACATGCTGCCCAGACCCTATACCAATTATTACATCCGATAAAAGATGGGAATCAGATAAAATGGGTCGTACCCTCGGTAACCATATCAGATGCCCCACGCTTTGAATATCGGGGCCTAATGCTTGACGTTTCAAGGCATTTTTTCGACAAGGCCTTCGTATTGAAAACCTTGGACGCCATGGCCATGCACAAATTGAACACCTTGCATTTACACCTGATCGATGATCAAGGGTGGCGTATCGAGATTAAAAAATACCCAAAACTCACTGAAGTAGGCGCTTGGCGAAACAATCGGGAAGACCGGCATTGGAATGATAGGAAAGAAGCCACCACCGATAACGAAAAAAAATATGGCGGATATTATACCCAGGAAGATTTAAAAGAAATAGTAGCCCATGCCCGATCATTGAATATTGAGGTTATTCCCGAAATTGAGATGCCGGCACATGTTATGAGCGCCATTGCCTCATATCCCGAACTGTCCTGTAAAGGCAATGCCATTGTTGTACCTTCGGGTGGGGTTTGGCCCATTACCGATATCTATTGTGCAGGAAAAGAAAACACCTTTGAGTTTTTGGAAGACGTTTTGGATGAAGTCGTCGCCATTTTCCCTTCCAAATATATCCATATCGGTGGTGACGAGGCTACCAAGACCAACTGGGAAAGCTGTCCACATTGTAAAAAACGTATGCGGGACGAAAATCTACATGATGTAGAAGAACTCCAAAGTTATTTTGTAAAACGCATGGAGCGTTATATCAATGCAAAAGGTAAAAAACTGATCGGCTGGGACGAAATCCTTGAAGGGGGCCTGGCCCCGGACGCTACGGTTATGAGCTGGCGAGGTACCAAGGGTGGGGTAGAGGCGGCCAAACAAGGCCACGATGTGATCATGACCCCGACCGGGCATTGTTATTTCGATTATTACCAAGGTCCACAAGAATTGGAACCCCTGGCCATTGGGGGTTATTTACCATTGAGTAAAGTATATACCTTTAATCCGGTCGTCGAGGGAATGAGCGAAGAAGAAGCGGCCCACGTATTAGGGGGGCAAGCGAATTTATGGACTGAATATATCCCAACACCTTCGCATGCCGAGTATATGTTGTTTCCCAGGTTGGCCGCTTTATCGGAAGCCGTATGGACTCAACCTTCCCGAAAAGACTGGGCTAGTTTTTCCAATCGTTTACCGAATATGTTTACCCGTTACGAATCGGCCGGGCTTAACTATGCCAAGAGCAGTCAATTGGTTCGAATGGGAAGTACGATAGATTTGGACTCCAAAGCACTCCAAATTACTCTGGAAACCGAATTCCCAAATTCCAATATCCGCTATGCCTTGAATAATGGGGATATCGAAAATGAGGGTAAACCTTATAACGGACCTTTGAACATTACCGAAAGCGCGAAAATTAAGGCCGCTGTATTCCAAGATGGTAAACCTGTTTACAAAGTCACTGAAAAGGACGTGGTTTTCCATAAGGCCGTGGGAAAAACGGTAAACTATATCATCCCTAATCACGAAAAATATGGCGGAAGTGGGGAAACGACCCTAACCGATGTAATTCGTGGTAGCGCTAATTTTGGCGATGGCAAGTGGCAGGCGTGGCTAGACCAAGATATGGAAGTGGTCATTGATTTAGGTGAGGTAACGGAACTCAAAAGTATTAGTGTGGGCTGTCTAGAAAACCAGGGTCCGGACATCTATTTTCCGATTAAAGTCGAAGCCCAGCTGTCTTCTGATGGAAAACATTACGATAGGGTAGGTACTATAAGTAGGCCATTCGAAAGAAATGCGGAAATCAATAGGCGAGATTTCAACATAGATTTTACCCCAACGCAAGGAAGATACATTAAGGTTAAGGCCTTTAATATGAAACAAAATCCACGTCCTGGTCGTGGGGTATGGTTGTTTGTTGATGAAATACAAGTAAATTAATCGGTTATGAAGTATTTGTGGCTAGTAGTGGCAATAATGTTGGTGGGTTGTCAAAATCAATCCGGCACATCCGTAATGCCAGTTGAAAATGAGGTGGTGCAAAATCCAGTGGCCCTGGTAAATACCTTAATGGGTACCGACTCCGAATTCAGCCTTTCCAATGGTAACACCTATCCGGCCATTGCCATGCCCTGGGGAATGAATTTCTGGACCCCTATGACTTCGAAAATGGGCGACGGTTGGACCTATAAATATGATGAAAATAAGATTCGTGGTATTAAGCAGACCCATCAACCTAGTCCATGGCTGAACGATTATGCCGCATTTTCGCTTATGGCAACGACCGGAACCGACAAGTTTCAAGAAGACGAAAGAGCCTCATGGTTCTCGCATAAAGCCGAAGTGGCCAAACCGCATTATTACAGGGTCTATCTGGCCGATTACGATGTGACCGCCGAAGTAACCCCTACCGAAAGGGCTGCCCAGTTTCGTTTTACTTTTCCGCAATCCGAAGATGCCCAAATTCTTATCGACGGATTCAATAAGGGCTCCATGGTAAAAGTACTCCCTGAAAAACGTCAGGTAATCGGATATAACAGGAACAACCATGGTGGGGTACCGGAAAATTTCCACAACTATTTCGTCATTCAATTCGATACCGATTTTGACCAAATCGACACCTGGGGCGACAATTGGAAACTTTTACCGGGCCAAAAGGAAAGTAAAGGTGACCATGTGGGAGCCATTCTTGGATTTAAGACCAAGGAAAATCAGCAAATTACGGCCAAAGTGGCTTCGTCTTTCATCAGTATGGAACAGGCCCAACGTAATTTGGACAATGAAATTGGAACCGACAGTTTTGATCAAACCAAAACAAAAGCCCAAGAAGCTTGGAACAAAGAATTGGGTCGTATTGAGGTATTTGGTAAAAACCAAGACGATATCAAAACCTTTTATTCCTGCCTATATCGTGTTTTATTGTTTCCCCGAATGTTCTATGAATTCGATGCCGAAGGGAAACCTATCCACTATAGCCCCTACAATGGCGAAGTACTGCCGGGTTATATGTTCACCGATAACGGTTTTTGGGACACTTTTAGGGCTGTTTTTCCATTTTTCAATATGATGTATCCCGAATTGAACGAAAAGATTATGGAAGGCTTGGCAAACACTTATCTCGAATCGGGTTGGTTGCCAGAATGGGCCAGTCCAGGGCATAGGAATGTTATGGTAGGCTCCAATTCAGCTATTAACATAGCGGATGCTTATCTGAAAGGAAATGCCGATACCCACGCCGAGGTGCTCTGGGAAGCCGTTATGAAAAATGCGGATGTGGAAGCGGGCAGACCCGAAGCTTCCGTTGGCAGGGAAGGTTTAGATTACTACAACAAACTGGGTTATGTGCCCTATGATGTAAAAATCAACGAAAATGCCGCCCGTTCTTTGGAATATGCCTTCGCCGATTTCAACTTGGCCAAAATGGCTAAAAAAATGGGTAAACCAGAGGCCGCTAAGCGTTTCTACGAACAATCGTTGAATTATAAAAAGCTGTTTGACCCCGAAACCGGCTGGATGCGGGGTAAAAATGAAGATGGTACTTTTCAATCACCCTTTAATCCTCTAAAATGGGGCGATGCCTTTACCGAAGGGAATAGTATGCACTACACTTGGTCTGTTTTCCACGATATCCAAGGGCTTATCAATTTAATGGGAGGGAAAGAAAACTTTGTGTCCAAACTGGACGAAGTCTTCGAAATGCCGCCCAAATTCGACGATTCATATTATGGTTTTACCATTCATGAAATACGTGAAATGCAGATTGTGGATATGGGGAACTATGCCCACGGAAACCAACCCATTCAGCATATGCTCTATCTCTATAACTATGCAGGGGCATCGCATAAAACCCAAAAGCGGGTAAGGGAGGTTTTACGGAAGTTATATCAACCCACTCCCGATGGGTATTGCGGCGACGAAGATAATGGCCAAACCTCGGCTTGGTATGTCTTTAGCGCCCTTGGATTCTATCCGGTTACCCCTGGCGTTGATCAGTATGTAATAGGCAGCCCTTTGTTCGATAAGGCCAAGATTCACCTGTCCAATGGTAATCTATTTGAAATAAATGCTGCCAGTAACAGCGATGAAAATCCCTATATACTACAAGCCCAATTGAACGGAGCTGATTACGGCAAAACTTATTTGGAATTCGAGACCCTCCAAAACGGTGGTAAACTAGAATTTACCATGGGCAACGAACCCAATACGGCATTCGGGACAAATGAGACCGATGTACCGTATTCCTTAACAAACGAAAAAAGAGACTGATGCGAAAAACTATTGTCATCACCCTAATATTCCTTCAGACCATCTTCCTTTTGGCCCAGGAAAAATCGCTGACCGAGTATGTGAATCCGTTTATTGGTACATCTAATTTCGGGACTACCAATCCGGGGGCCATTGCACCTAGGGGCATGGTCAGTGTAACTCCTTTTAACACGGCGGGTAAGGTAAATGGCGAATTGGAAAAAGACAGTCGGTGGTTGTCTACCCCATATGTAGCGGAGAACACTTTTTTAACCGGTTTCTCACAAGTTAACCTAAGTGGTGTGGGCTGTCCGGAACTGGGGGTTATTTTGGCCATGCCTACCACGGGAGAGCTAGAAACCGACTATTTGAAATACGGCAGTACCTATTCGGACGAAAAGGCGCATCCGAGTTATTATAGTGTAGAACTCGATAAACACAACGTTAGGGTAGAGGCCACGGCTACCACACGTACCGGTGTAAGTAAATACCATTTTCCGGCAGGTCAAGCTAATGTATTGATCAATCTAGGTCTTGGTTTGACCAACGAAGAAGGTGCTTTAGTAAAAATCGTTTCCGACACCGAAATCGAAGGGATTAGAAACGTAGGTACCTTTTGTTACTACAAACCCGAAGAATCGTATCCGGTATATTTTGTGGCCCGTTTCAACAAACCCGCCAAACGAACCGGAATTTGGAAACGCCCAAGGAAATACGAAGGGGTAGAAGCCCAATGGATGGGCTATAACGGCAAGGAAAGACGCTACGAAGGGTATCGCAAGGAAATAATCGGGGACTCAATAGGTACGTATTTTTCCTATGATTTTGATGAACCCACCACGGTAGAAATGAAAATCGGGGTTTCATATGTCAGTATTGAAAACGCCCGGGAAAATTTAGAGCGGGAGACCAGTACGGCGAGTTTTGACCAAATCCGTAAGACGAATGACCAAGAGTGGAACCGACTTTTAGGTAAAATACAAGTTGAAGGCGGAAGCGAAGAAGACAAAACCATATTCTACACTGCACTTTACCATACCCTGATCCATCCGAATACCTTGAATGATGGTAATGGCGAATATCCGTCCATGGCCCAACGGAAAACCATGAAGACCGATGGTACCCGCTATACCACCTTTTCGTTTTGGGACACCTATCGGAATCTACATTCCCTGATGTCTTTGGTCTATCCGGAACAGCAATCGAATATGGTCAAAAGCATGCTGGACATATACAAGGAAAGTGGATGGTTACCTAAATGGGAACTCAATGCCACCGAAACTACGACCATGGTGGGCGATCCGGCCGGAATCGTTCTGACCGATACCTACCTAAGGGGCATTACCGATTTCGATGCTGAATTGGCATATAAGGCCATGCTTAAAAGTGCCGAGACCATAGAAAACAATCCGTTACGGCCGGGTATCGAAGATTATTTATCCAAAGGCTATTTAACCACTAAAACTACTAATAGCGGCTCTGTTTCCACCACTCAAGAATACAATATAACCGACTATGCGATTGCCCAAATGGCTAAAGAGTTAGGTAAAAAGGACGATTTTAAACGATACAGCAAACGATCCGTTTCCTATAGAAAATTGTTCGATCCGAAATTGAATTTATTACGACCCAAAAATGACGATGGAAGCTGGAACGAACCTTTTGACCCTGGCTTCGGTAATGACTTTGTTAAAAACCTGGGTTTTATAGAGGGTAACTCCTGGCAGTATACCTTTATGGTAAGCCACGATGCTAAACAGTTCATAAAAATGATGGGGGGCGGAAAAGCCTATGTCAATCAATTGAACAAAGTCTTTGAACAAGACCAGTTCGATATGGCCAATGAACCCGACATCGCTTACCCATACCTCTACAATTTTGTTAAGGGTAACGAATGGCGTACCCAGGATAAGGTCAAGGAATTGGTGCGAAAATATTTTACGAATGCCCCGGCAGGACTACCCGGAAACGATGATACGGGAACCATGTCGGCCTGGCTCATTTACTCCATGATGGGCATTTATCCTGTGGTACCGGCCGACCCAAGTTATACCTTAAGCACACCATTTTTCGATAAAATCACCATTCAATTAAACCCTAAATATTATCAAGCCAAAACTTTGGTCATTGAAAAAAATGGGGAAGGGAAGCATATTAAAAACATAAAAGTAGGAGGGAAACCCCATAAAGGTTATTTCGTAGATCATTCGGAATTAACCGAAACCGGTCATCTCGAAATTATAATGGATTAGTCATGGAAATCAAGGTATTTAAGAACATGGTTTTAGCTTTAGTCGCAGTAGTTTTTTTAACCAGCTGTGATTCCAAGACCATGGTGTTGGCCGATAACGGGAAAACGGATTACAAAATCGTTTATTCAGACGATACCTTGAAACCTACCGCAGCTATTCTGGCCCAATACTTAAATACCACTACCAAGGCAGATTTTGCATTAGCCGACAAAACTTCTGGGAAAGATATCCAGCTGAGTATAGATGCTTCCTTGCCGGAACAGGCTTTTGAAATTAAGGCAGATGGTCAATCTCTACAGATTAGGGCTGCTTCTACAAAAGCCATAGATCAGGCCCTGTTTAGTTTTTTGGAAAAAGAATTGGGTTGTAGATGGTATGCTCCTGATGCGGATTTGATACCGATCCATGAGAAATTAACCTTGCCAAAAGACTACGCATATGTCTACAAACCAGAAATAAAAGTAAGGACAGTCCATTCAAAACTATTCTATGACAACCCTGATTTTGCTCAAAAACAAAAGGTGACCACAGAAGCTTTTCCGTCTTATGTGCCATCGGCCCGTGTGCATACTTTTCATAAATTCTTGCCTGAAGAGGCCTTCTATGTGCCCCATCCGGAATACTACGCACTTCGAAATGGAAAACGATTGCCAACTCAATTATGCCTTACCAATACTGATGTCCTAAAAAAAGTAATTGATTCAGTAGGCGCTTATTTTAAAAGGCATCCGGAAGCTACCGTACTTTCGGTAAGCCAAGACGACAACCAACAGTATTGCACATGTGATAACTGCTCAAAAATTGATATGGAAGAAGGCAGCCAATCGGGTACCATGATCCGTTTTGTAAATCAAGTGGCCCAAGCCTTCCCGGACAAAACCATATCTACGTTAGCTTATCAACACACCCGAAAGCCCTGTAAAACCAAGCCAGCCGACAATGTTTTAATTACCCTTTGCTCCATAGAATGCGACCGTAGTGGACCCATTGAAGAAAAATGTGAAGATTTTGCTTCCGATTTAAAGGGTTGGGGAAAATTGACCAAGAACATTCGGATTTGGGATTACACCACCCAGTTTACCAATTTTTTGGCCCCATTCCCAAACATCCATACCCTTCAACCCAATATCAAATTCTTTAGGGACCAAGGTGCCAAATGGGTTTTTGAACAACACAGTGGTAATCCGTCAGAGCTATTTGAATTACGCTCTTACTTAACGGCCAAATTACTTTGGAATCCAGACTTGGACCAAGAAGCATTGATTACAGATTTCACCGATGGCTATTATGGCCTGGCCGGAAGGCATATACGTCAATATATCGATTTAATTCACCAACGGATAAAAAACGACCCGGAATTCTTTTTGTTCCTCTATGGTGATCCCTCCGAAGCCTTTACATCTTATCTGTCTCCTAAGTATTTGATGGAGTATGTTAATGTTTTTGATACGGCTGAAACTATGGTCGAATCGGACCCTGTACTACTAAATCGGGTTAGAAAGGCACGCTTAAGTACAGATTATGCTGTTTTGGAAGCAGCCAAAAAAGGGCTATCAGATACCCTTAGGCTCACCCAGACAACTTCAGGTGAAATTCAACCGAATCCGTTTATTGAAAAGGTGCTCAAAAGGTTTTCTAAAACCATTAGCGACAATGCGATTCCCTTAATGAACGAAATGGGTTATAAACCAGAAGCCTATATTTCTAATTATCAGAAACTATTCCAGGTCGCGGCTAAACCGAATAAAGCCAAAGGTGCTAAAGTAACCCTGCTGACAAAGCCCAAAAAATATGCCAACAAAGACCCACAAACCCTAACCGATGGCGCATTAGGCGGTAATGGATTTTATGCAAATTGGCTCGGTTTTGAAGGTAACGACCTTGAAGCTATAATCGATTTAGGCCAGGTTCAGGAAATCTCTGAAATTTCTACGGCCTTTTTAAAGGTGACCAACCATGTTGTCTTCTATCCGGAATCAGTAACCGTTTGGTTATCTACAGATGGTAACGCTTACGAAAAAGTGGTTTTTCAAAAAAACCCGGAACCCTTGACCAAAAAGACAAAAAAGAATGAAATACAATATTTCGATTGGCAATTCCCAACTACTTCGGCCCGCTTTATAAAAGTTAAAGCTAACAATATGGGCACCCCGCCATACTGGCATCATGCTGCTGGTCAACCCGCCTGGATCTTTATGGATGAGTTGATGGCCAATTAGTAGCATTTTTAACTTATTTGCGATTTTTTCAACTTTTTAACGCATTTGTGTTACAAATAACAATTTGTGTGCGATACCGCTGTTTTTTATTGCCTAAAATATTGTTAAAAACTTCCGTTGTTTAGCCCGTGGTGATCGTTATTGGTCGAAAAACGTTTAGAAACCTTAACCATATTATAACATTTATAATCTGGAAATTCCCTGTGGGACTTCCAGGAAAATTTACTTAAACCAAATAATTGATTAACCTAAAAGAGACATTATGATTAAAAAACTGCTGTCATTTTTGGTTTTTGTTTCTATGCTTTCCGTAAGTACGGGATATGCACAGAGCAAAAATGTGTCGGGAACCGTTTCCGACGAATCCGGGGTGCCTCTTCCCGGGGTAAGTGTTGTCGTTAAAGGACAAGCTAGGGGTGCTTCTACAGATTTCGATGGAAACTTTTCTATTGATAATGTAGCCTCAACAGATGTATTGGTGTTTTCCTTTATTGGATTCGCCGATCAAGAAGTAACCGTGGGATCACAATCCTCCTTCACCATCACCTTGGCCGAAAGTGCCGAAGCTTTGGATGAAGTTGTGCTAACGGCCTTAGGTATCGAAAAGCAAGCCAAATCTATTGGTTACGCCCAAGAGACCGTAAAGGGTGAAGAATTGGCTGGTCGCCAAGAAAACAATGTTATCGATGCTTTAAAAGGTAGGGTAGCAGGTGTTCAAATTACAAATAATGATGCCGGTGGTGGTGGATCGGTAAACATCGTTATTCGTGGTGGTACGAACATTCTTCCTGGTCGTTCAGATCAGCCTTTGATCGTTGTTGATGGGGTTCCGATTCAGAATGACGATACCGATCAGGATCGTGGAAGTCGTCGTGACTGGGGTTCTGGTATCAATGCTGTAAACCCAGCTGATATCGAAAGCATGGAAGTACTTAAGGGTGCTAACGCAGCTGCACTTTATGGTTCTCGTGGTGCGAACGGTGTAATTTTGATTACAACCAAAAAAGGTCGTGACAATGGTGGTATTGGTATCACCTACGACTTTAATGCAAGATTTGAGGATATCGCTACAACCAGAGACGTGCAGAACGTATACGGTATTGGTTACAATGGCTGGGACAAAGCCAATCCATTCCCAACAAACGACAACGGAAACTTGGCTATGCCAGGTGTAAGTTACTGGGGTTCTGGTGCTTCATGGGGTCCAGAAATGGATGGAACTCCTGTTGAGTACTATGACGGCGTGGTTCGTCCATTTAGCCCTCAGCCCAATAACCTAAAAGAACCTTATGGTATAGGTGAAACCTATGTACACTCGGTTTCTATGCAAGGTGCTAATGAAAAAGGTAGTTTCCGTGCTTCTTTTACAGATAACAAATCTGAAAGAATGGAGCCTAACAACCATTACGACAGGTTTAACGCCAGTTTTAACGCTGATTATAACCTATCGAGTAAGGTTACTGCCGGTCTTACTTTCAACTATGCGAATATCGACAACCTAAACCCAAGGGTTTTAGGTGATAACGATCAAGGTTGGGGTAAAGCCTTATTATACAACTGGGCCCGTTCTGAAAGAGTTCAGTTACGTATGGATAATTACTTGACTCCTGAAGGAACTTTAGATCCAGATTATCGTTATGGACGTAGTGGCGGTATCGTTTGGAACCTTCTTCAGCGAAAGGAAATGAGGGAAATTGACCGTTATTTTGGTGCATTTACCCTGAACTGGCAATTTACCGATTGGTTGAACTTAATGGTACGTACTGGTATTGATAATGCCAACGAACAAAGAACCATGAAGCAGCCGCCTCAGAATCCTGATGGGTTGGATTTAAAGTATTCTACAGGTCTTAGTAAAGACAACTCAAGAAACTCTGAATTCCTATTAACCGGTAATCATCAGTTAACTGATGACTTAGGTCTGACCGCCAACTTTGGTGGGTCGCAGTATTACCGTAAAAAATACGGTCTGTACTCAAGAGACGATAGATACTGGAATAATCCAAATCTATATGCTTTAGATAATGCCCAACAATTTGTAAATGGCGACCGAAACAGAGCTATTAACAGAATTCCGAATGAAGAATTTTGGGAAAAGAAAATCAATTCCTTATACGGAACCTTAGATTTCAATTTCAAGGATTATTTATTCCTTCAGGTAACCGGACGTAATGACTGGTCTTCAACCTTACCGGACGATGCAAATAGTTATTTCTATCCATCTTTTAACTCATCATTTGTATTTACCGATGCTTTCCAAGATGCTTTCGCTGGAATGGAATGGTTAAATTATGGTAAAGTACGTGGTACTTGGGCCCAAGGTGCGGTAGATGATTCTCCATACCAAACTGTACCTACCTATAACATTGGGTCAAGGTTTGGAGAGCCTGCTTCTTTTGTACCTGGCGAAATACCAGCAACTAACCTTAAACCACAGAAGACCGATACTTGGGAAGCTGGTTTGGATTTAGGAATGTTCAACAACCGTGTAAACTTTAATTTTACTTACTATAATAAGTTATCTGAAAACCAAATTATGAGCGGTCCTTTGGCTTGGTCAACTGGTTTTAATAGTAGAAGGTTTAACACGGGTAGTATGCGAAACAGTGGAGTAGAAATCACTGTAGATGCTACTCCAATTTCAACCAATGATTTTAACTGGAACGTGTTGTTCAGTTTCTCCAAAAACAAGAATGAAGTAGTTAACCTAGATGATTCTGGTGCTATCGAAACCCTACGTATCACTGGTTTATGGGGATCTAACGGACCATCAATTGAAGCCCAGCCAGGCCAACCTTATGGTCAAATAATGGGTTGGGACTTTATCTATGACGATGCCACTGGTAAACCATTGGTAGATGAAGATGGATATTTGTATACCACTAATACTCGTGTTGCTTTGGGTAACGTAACCCCAGATTTCTTAAGTGGTCTTATTAATACTTTCACTTACAAAGATTTCACCTTTAATATGATTATGGATGCCAAAATTGGTGGTGACACATATTTCTCTTCTAAAGGTGTTGCCGATGGATTTGGACAATCTGCAGAATCACTACGTGGTAGGGATACCCAGTACGGTGGTTTAAGCTGGACAGATGGTAATGGGAATGCTCGTACCGATGGTATGATCGAAGATGCCATCGTTTCTCCAGATGCTCCTGTATACAACCCAGAGACAGACTCTTATGATTTCTCTACTTCTGGAGAGAACACATCAATCATTCCTGCTCGTCATTATTGGGCTGTAAGATCTTCAGGTTGGGGTGCAGGTGCACCAACGACCCATTCCGTTCATGAGAATTCTTGGATTCGTCTTACGGAATTGAGCTTAGGATACAATGTGCCAAGAAAATTCTTGGAATCATTCTTTATCCAGAACCTTTCGTTCAATGTATTTGCTAGAAATGTGGGCTATCTTTACAAGACTGCGCCTGACAACTTAAATCCGCATAGTACTATTAACGGAGGTAAACTTTCAGGTATTGAATTTGGTGGTTCACCAATTACCAGAACCATTGGTTTCGGAGCAAAAGTATCTTTCTAATCGAAAAAGTGTATAGACTATGAAAAAATCATATATAAGAATTTTTCTTTCTGCCTGTGTTTTAGGAGCTACTTTGGTTTCCTGTGAAGAAGGGTTTGAAGAAATGAACCAACATCCGGAAAAACCGACGCAAACGGTTCCAGACCATTTGTATACAGGTATCTTGGATAAATTGAACTATAGAGGTAACGCTTGTTTGTATACCTACTTACCTCAAACAAGTATTGCGGTTAGGCACTCAACCTCTACACCATTACAAAATCTAGATCTTCTTGAAAACCGAAGTGGTATAGATGATCTTTGGAAATTGTATTATGAGAAACTAAGGGACATGAATCGCCTTAAGGAAGAAATGGACAAATCCGCCTACCTTCCTGAGCAACATCGTAACCAAAAAGCTATGTTGGAAATTCTTGAGGCACAATTTGCCTTAATGGTAGCCGATGCTTTTGGTGACATGCCGTATACAGAAGCTGGACAAGGTTTAAGCGATGACGTTTATCGTCCTGTATATGACAGCCAAGCTGATGTGTATAAAATGGCTTTAGACAAAGTAAAGGCCGCTGTAGCCAGTCTTGCCCTTACTACTGAAACACCTGATGGCGACGCTTATTTGGATTTCAATAGCAACAAACTATTGACAGGTTCTTCAGACGCATTAACCAATTTTACTTTCTTCAAAAAGTTCGGTAATGCCATGTTGATCAAGCACGGTCTACGTCTTTCTAAATTGGATGCCACTGCTGCGCAAGATTACATTTCTACAGGTATGGCCGGCCCATTGATGGAGGCAAGTACTGAGAATGCAGGTTTCACTAACGAGCGTGCAAGAGGAAGCGGAGATTGGTCTTGGGCCCGTTATTATGGACCTACTTATCAGCCATCCGAATTCCTAGCCGATCAAATGGTTGATGATGCTGCCGATATGTCGAACATTATGGACGCCGAAGTTTATGACCCTCGTTTTTATGCGGTTTTCTATCCGAATAAAGATGGAGAATTCAGGATTTTACCAAACTCCCCAGATGCCGTAGCTGCTGAATCGCCTTATTTAGCACAGGCCGGATTATACCCTGGAGGAAGCAATGGTAATTTACCTGAAGCTCCGGGTTATGCCGAATACGAGGCTACCCACAGTATCTGGAACCGTTTCTATATTAGCAGTAACGAGATGCCCTATATCATGATTTCATATGCAGAGCAGCAATTGATTATCGCTGAGGCCATTGCCAGTGGTTATGCTACAGGAGATGCGCAAATGTATTATGAATCGGGAGTTCGTGCTTCTGTAGAAGAGTTTCTGAATTTGGAACACGCCCAAAACCCAGATGCCAATCCAGACCGTATTATTACTTTAGAAGCTGCTGATATCGATGCCATGTTGGCTCACCCAGAAGTAGCTTATAATGCTGCTAGTGCATTGGATTTGATTCGTACCCAGCGTTGGATCGACTACATTAATAGACCTAACGAAGCTTGGGCAATGATGCGTAGAACCAATCATTTTAATGTAGATAATGATGTGCCTATCACCAATAACGGCGATGCTTTCTCTATGGTTTATCGTTTAATGTACCCTGCGAATGAAGCAGATTACAACACCGATAACTATGTACAGCAATTGTCAAAAATGGGTGGTACAGATAACGTTCGTTACGTACCGGATATTTTCAAATAATAGTATTTGATATTACTGAAAACCACCGTATTTTACGGTGGTTTTCTTGTTTAAAACCGAAATTAACTTTACATAAAATCAATGAAATATTTTCTAAGTATAATAGCTCTAATTGCCTTTGGTGTTCAGACCAATGCGCAATGTAAAGTACTCAAACAAGAAATTTCAGAATCCTATGAAGGAGACTGTAAAAAAGGGAAGGCCCATGGTCAAGGGGTGGCCAAAGGAACCGACTCATATGAAGGAGAGTTTTCCAAAGGTCAACCCAACGGACAAGGCACCTATACCTTTGCCAATGGTGATGTATATATTGGCCAATTTAAAAAAGGAAAAAAACATGGAGAAGGAACAATGACCAAGGCCGACAAACTTACCGTAAAAGGATATTGGGATAATGACGCATATATCGGTACTGAAAAAACACCATATAAGATTATCCGAAAAAGTAGATTTGTTGGTAATGTCAATTTTTCTAGGAAAGAGGGTGCCGACCAAATAATCGTTACCGTACAAATTGGTGGAAGAATACAAAACGCTAATTTAAATATTACTCCATTGGAAGGTAGTCATGGCGTTGTCATGAACAATTCACAACGCACTACAATTCAGTCGGTAATATTTCCGTACCGGGCTAAAGTAAGCTTTAATCTTAATGGTGAAAACCACGATGTAGAGTTCCGTATTTCCCATGGGGGAACCTGGAACCTTAAGATTCCTGTAAATCCGTAAATCCTAGCCCCTTGCCCTCTTCCACACAGGGCAAGGGATTTATATTTTAATAAAAACAAGCCCAAATCTACTTTCAAAGAAGCATCGCGATTATGATAAAAAATATTTCACGCAAATCTTTATTGATCCTTTTTACCATTATTATAATCAGTTGCAATTCTAATGTAAAATCGCCCCTAAGTGGTCCGGTCTTTACTTCCTTGGATGCGACTCAGACCAACATAGATTTCGTCAATTCGATTAAAGACGAACGTAATGCAAACATTCTTATTTATGAGAGTTTTTATAATGGAGGCGGTGTTGCCATAGGTGATATAAATAATGACGGCCTACAAGACCTCTATTTTGCCGGAAACCAGGTTGGGGACAAATTATACCTAAACCAAGGCGATTTTGTTTTTAAGGATATTACTGATTCGGCGGGAATTCTAAACAAAGGTGGGTGGTCTAGTGGTGTTACCATGGTAGACATAAACAATGACGGTCATTTGGATATTTATGTATGTAAGACCCTTTACGACGAATCTCCTGATTTACGAAAAAACGAACTGTATATAAATAACGGCAATGGCACTTTTACCGAAAATGCCGCAAAATGGGGTTTAGATGACGTATGGCGTACTATGGATTCCGTTTTCCTTGACTATGACAACGACGGGCTTCAAGATGTTTTTATTGTAAATCAACCCCCAAACCCAGGTTTTTTATCACCATTACGAGGTCAAAATTGGCTACAACCACAATTTAGTTGTCGCTTATTAAAAAATAAGGGAAATGTTTTTGAAGATGTATCCGAACAAGCTGGCGTACTACAAAAGGGATATGGTTTAAGTGCCACCGCATCCGATTTTAACAACGACGGCCACATAGATATTTATGTTGCCAATGACTACGACACCCCTGATTTTCTATACATTAACCAAGGTGACGGTACCTTTACCAATGAAATTAATGAGAGTATGGGCCATATCTCTTATTTCAGTATGGGAACCGATGCAGGAGATATCAACAACGATGGATTGAGTGACTTGGTAACCCTTGATATGGTTGCCTCAGACAACTACCGGCTCAAGGCTAACATGAGTGGTATGAATCCTGACAAGTTTTGGTCTATTGTAAACGCGGGAGGACATTACCAATATATGTTCAATACCCTGCAACTCAATCATGGCCTAGATTCCGATGGTCAGTTAAAGTTTGGCGATATCGCCCAAATGTCAGACATTTCACGTACCGATTGGAGTTGGTCTCCACTTATAGCCGATTTTGACAATGACGGACACAAAGACATTTTTATTACCAATGGTATCAAAAAAGATCTACGTAATAACGATGCGGTAAAAAAGTCCGAAAAATTCTTCCACAAAAAAATCCAGGAATTCGCTCAGAAAAATCCGGATACAAGAATAAGGGATTACCTCGAAGTAGTAGACTACAACGAATTAATAGATATACTGCCTTCCAAAAAATTGAGCAACTTTCTTTTTCATAATACCGCTGATTTAACCTTCACGCAAAAACAAGAAGAATGGGGCTTGGCCACACCTTCCTTTTCAAGTGGCGCAGCCTATGGTGATTTGGATAACGACGGCGATTTAGATTTAATAGTTAGCAATGTAGACGCACCACCTTTTATATACAAAAACAATAGTTCAGGACATGAGGGTGGAAATTTTATAAAAATCAAAACTGAAAATGAAAAAGGTCTTAATCTTAATGGTGTAAAAGTAACCCTAGAATACAACGGGAAAAAGCAATTTGCAGAATCTCGTTCTAGTCGAGGGTTCTATTCTTCAAGTGACAATACCGTTCATTTCGGCACCAACGATGTTACTAATATTGAGAAGATTCTTGTAGATTGGCCCAATGGCAAACAAACCATTTTAAACAATGTAAAAGTCAACCAAACCCTTGTCGTAAATATTAAAGAAGGTATTGAGCCTGTACCGAATTCCAGTTCCGAACCAATTTTCGTTGCAGATAATAACAATGGTATAGATTTTAGCCATCAAGAGAATTCCTATGACGATTACGCCAAAGAACTATTGTTACCCCACAAAATGTCAACCCAAGGTGGGGGCAGTGCAGTAGGGGATATTAATAATGATGGTATAGATGATATCTACTTTAGCGGGGCCAAAGACCAGGCAGGTGCCTTATATGTCTCCGGCCCATCAGGTAAATATACCCGCTTCAATCAAAATGATTTTGAAAGAGATAAATCATACGAAGATATGGGTGCCCTGTTTTTTGATGCTGATAACGATAAAGACCTTGATTTATATGTAGCTTCTGGAGGTAATGAGTCGGAAGACCTTAAATATTACCAAGATCGCCTGTATATAAACGATGGTAACGGCAATTTTTCTAATAAAACTCAAAAGCATTTACCACAAATAACCATCTCCGGGTCTAAGGTTAGGCAAAATGACATTGATGGTGATGGGGATCTAGACCTTTTGATTTGTGGCAGACAGAATCCTGGGAATTATCCCTTGCCTACCTCAAGCCTTATATTGATAAACGAAGGCGGGCAATTTGTTGACAAAACTTCTGAAATAGCCCCGGAATTATTAGATCTAGGAATGGTAACAGATGCCATTTGGAGCGATTTTGATAAGGATGGTATTAAGGACCTAATTGTAGTAGGAGAGTGGATGCCACTAACCTTTTTAGCAAACGAAAACGGAAAATTGGTTGATAAAACATCCGGTTTAGGCATGCAAGATAAAACCGGTTGGTGGTTTGCCATTGAAGAAGGTGATTTTGATAATGATGGCGATATGGACTATTTGATCGGAAACTTAGGTCTTAATTATAAATATAAAGCCAGTCCAGAGGAACCATTTGAGGTATATGCCAAAGATTTTGATGAAAATGGCTCGTTGGACATTGTATTGAGTTATTATGAGAACGGAATATCGTATCCGGTTCGGGGTAGACAATGTTCTTCTGAACAAATGCCATTTATAAAAGACAAGTTTAAAGATTATGACGCCTTTGCCAGTTCTAGTTTAACTGAAGTATACCAATCAACCGGTCTAAATGATGCCTTCAATCTAAAGGCCAATAGTTTTGCATCAGTTCTTATTGAAAATGTTGAGGGCAAATCATTTGTTCCCCATACACTGCCCAACTACACACAAATATCCTCGATTAACGATTTCTTGGTCCAAGATTTTAACAACGATGGCTTCCTCGATTTTCTTTATGGTGGCAACCTATTTAATGCAGAAGTGGAAACAGCCAAAAACGATGCCGGAGTAGGTGGTTTAATGCTTGGAAACGGTAAACTACAATTTAATATCTATCCAAAGGAAAAAAGCGGATTTTTATCTGATAAGGAGATTAAAGAAATTTTAAATCTTAATAACAAGGAAGGGCAAAAAATTATTCTGAACGCCAATAATGCACCAGTTCAAACTTTTATTTTCTAGTTAAAGGTTAAAACCCTGCAATTTTATTGCAGTTACTTTCAGTTTCTATAAATGTTATAGTTTTATGGGATGTCAGACTATCGTAAGAATTCACATTCCATAACTGGTTTAAGTTGTCACTTGGTTTGGGCGACGAAATATCGTTACTCGGTATTAAAGGGTGATGTTCAGACTCGATGTCGTGATGTATTGGTTCAAGTATGCGATTCAGAGGATGTTCGGATATTAAAAGGTGTTGTGAGCAAAGATCATGTGCATATGCATATTGAGTATCCTCCCTCGCTAAGTATAAGTGTACTTGTGAAGAAATTGAAAGGTCGTTCGTCCCGGCTTTTGCAACGAGAGTTTCCTGTTCTTGCCAAGAAATATTGGGGTCGTCACTTTTGGGCAGTCGGATATGGTGCATGGAGCACGGGAAAGATAACCGATGAGATGGTACAGGAATATCTTGAACACCATAAAGGAAAGCCCAATTCAAAGAAGGGAAATTGGATACTGGAATAAGGCAAAGAAAGAATTTCATTCTTTAGTTCAAAAACTATGGATTTTGTAATCCATAGTGGTTTATTTATTAATTTATAGTAAATATCAATAAGCCCTGTCTTTACATTATATTAACCTACAAAATTTGGGTTACCCCTTGAATTTCATACATCGCAAGAATTTAAGAATCAAACAACTAAGCTTTCTACTGAAGTTTTCATAAAAGCATGTTTTAAGATTTACATGCGATTCAAACCTCTGATATTAAGCGATTTAAATTCATAAGAAATTAATTTTATTCCAATTTTTGTTGTTATATTTTAATGGTATTGTTTTAAAATAAGTTAACTTTTGTAAAAATGTTAAATTTGGTTGTTGAGCATCGCCCATGATACATTGGTCGAAATTCGTTTCAAAACCTTTACGTAATTTTAACTTTTATAACTTGATTTTACTCAGATCAAGTATGTCAAAATTTACTAACACAATTAATTGATTCACAAAAAAAGACATTATGATTAAAAAATTGTTGTCGTTTTTAGTGTTTGTGTCAATGCTTTCCTCCGGAACAGCATTTGCACAAAACAAAACCGTATCGGGAACCGTTTCCGATGAATCCGGGATGCCCCTTCCCGGTGTAAGTATTGTCGTTAAAGGACAAACCAAGGGAACTTCTACTGATTTTGATGGTAACTTTACCTTAGAAGATGTGGCCAGTTCCGATGTTTTAGTATTCTCTTTTATCGGTTTTGCTGATAAAGAAGTCGCCGTAGGTGGCCAGAGTAACATTAATGTTACCTTAAGTGAGGATGCCGAAGCACT
Organism: Sediminicola luteus; assembly: GCF_002514735.1. Classification (GTDB taxonomy): domain Bacteria; phylum Bacteroidota; class Bacteroidia; order Flavobacteriales; family Flavobacteriaceae; genus HQA918. The sequence goes on from NZ_NBWU01000004.1 coordinate 30,793, forward strand.
GGATGAAGTTGTAGTAACCGCTTTAGGTGTTCGTAAGGAAACCAAAGCCTTGGGTTACTCATTAACTGAAGTGGGAGGAGAGGAAATCGCCACAGTTAAACAAACCAATGCCATCAACTCCCTTCAAGGTAAGATTGCCGGTGTTAATATCACCCAAAACTCTACGGGTGCCGCTGGTTCTAGTAGGGTGATTATTCGTGGTGCTAGTTCGTTTGGTAACAACCAACCTCTTTACGTTATCGATGGTATTCCTATGGGTAACGATACCAATGGATCTGCCGGAATGTGGGGTGGTTCTGATGGAGGTGATGGTATTTCCAGTTTAAACCCAGATGACATTGAATCTATCAGTGTTCTAAAAGGTGGTGCTGCAACCGCCCTTTATGGTTCTCGTGGAGGTAATGGTGTAATCGTAGTTACTACTAAAAGTGGTAAGGACAAACAAGGTTTCGGTGTAGAATTCAGTAGTTCGGTTACCTTCGATATGATTGACAATTCTATTCAAGATTTCCAAACTGAATATGGTCAAGGTAGAAGGGGAGCTGTTCCAGCAAACCAAGAAGATGCCTTAGATATCGGAACTTCTGCCTGGGGACCTCGTTTAGATGGGTCTAATGTTATTCAATATGATGGACAATCACGTCCTTATTCATATACAGGTAACAATTTGGATAAATTCTATCGTACGGGTACTACTTTCATTAACTCTTTGGCTTTTTCAAACGCAGGAGAGAATTCTACTTTAAGGTTTTCTGCCTCTGATTTGACCAATGAAGATATTGTGCCGAACGCCGGTTTAAATAGAAAATCCTTCTCTTTGAATTCATCCCACAAAATGATGGACAAACTTACCTTGGACATCAATGCCAAATATATCAGGGAAGATGTAAAAAACCGTCCAAGACTTTCGGATTCACCTGGTAATGCGAATTTCTCTGTGGCCCTTTTACCTCCAAACGTAGATGTTAGGGACCTTCAACCTGGTGCTGATGAAGATGGTATGGAAAGAGGATTCTCAAACAACATCTATTCTACCAATCCTTACTTTGCGGCTTATAATTTTAGAAACCAAGATTATACTAATAGAATTATTACATCCGCTGCACTACGTTATGACATCAATGATTGGCTTTATTTGTTTGGTAGGGCCGGTATCGATCATTCCACTCGAAAGTCTACAAGCGTAACTCCATATGGTACCGCTTATCAACGCGAAGGTAGTATGAACGAGAACGAAAGACGTTATACCCAAGTAGATGCTGATATTATGTTCGGAGTTACCCGAGATTTGACCGATAAATTGGCTGTAGATGCTTTCTTCGGTGCCAACAAGAACAGCATTGAATCTGAAAACCTAAATTTAAGTGGTGGTCGTTTTATCGTTCCTGGGTTAGAGGACATTTCAAACACAAGAGATCAAGGACGTTCTAGAAGCTATAGTAAACGTAAAATTGGATCACTTTATGGTTCTGTTGAACTTTCTTGGGACCGTTGGGCTTATTTGACCATTACTGGTCGTAATGACTGGTTCTCTACGCTTTCTTACCCTGGTAAGGAAACTCCGAACGATGATTTTTATCCTTCTGTGAGTGGTAGTGTGGTTCTTTCTGAAGTAGTAGATTTACCTGAAACTATTAATTTCTTGAAATTACGTGGAGGTTATTCCCAAGTGGCAGGTGGTGCTGACCAAGCCTACCAATTAGCCTTGAATTATACTATTTTTGGTCAAGGACATTTAGGTCAATCTTTGGGTAGGATCGATAACGGTTCTATACCAAATGCCAACCTTGTCGCTTGGAACAAAGATGAATTTGAAATTGGTTTGGATCTACGTATGCTGAATAATCGCTTATCTTTTGATTTGGCCTACTACAACAACGAAAGTTCTAACCAGATTGTAAATGTAGCGGCTTCCCCAACTTCAGGTTACGGCGGAGCTACAGCCAACATAGGTGTAATTGCCAATAATGGTTTCGAATGGTTGATTTCCGCAACACCTATCCGAAACGAAAACTTCAGTTGGACCACCAGCATTAATGGGTCATATAACAATAGTGAGATTAAGTCTACGAATGATGTGGATGGCGAGATTGGTTTAGGCCAGGCTCGTACCAGAAACGTAGAAATCAAGCAAATCGTTGGTGAGTCGTTTGGTGTCATTAAAGGTCGTGCTTTCCAAAGGGATGGTCAAGGAAGAATCGTTTACGAAATTGATGGCGATGGGGTTCCATTGGCCCAAGAAGCAGATGAATGGCAAATTTTAGGTGAAGGAGTACCTCCATTGAATATGGGATGGACCAACACTTTTAATTACAAAGATTTCAGCCTGAGCTTTTTGATTGACGGAAAATTTGGAGGCCAGATTTTTGCTGGTACCAATGCCATTACTTACGGAAACGGTCTGCATAAAGAAACCTTGAATGGTCGTGAAGGTGGATTACAAGTAACGGGTGTTACTGCCGATGGTGCTGAATTCACTACTACTGTTGCCCCTGAAGATCTTCAAACGTACTATGGCCGAATCAATGATTTTGCCGAGCCTTTCGTAGAAGATGCCGATTTTATCAAGTTCCGTCAATTTACTTTAGGGTATAACGTACCTTCTCGTTACTTAGAGAATATTTTCTTGAAGAGCGTAAATGTTTCCGTTATAGGTCAGAATCTTTTCTATCTAATGAGAAAAGTAGATAACATTAATCCAGAAGCCGCTTATAACAACGGTAATGCTCAAGGATTGGAGTACTTTGGTGTACCACCAACAAGGAATTTCGGTTTTGCACTTAACGTTAAATTCTAGTCGATAGTCTTATGAAAAAGTATATAAGTTTAATTTTAGTAGCGCTACTATTTGTAGCCTGTGATGAGGGATTCGAGGAATTGAACGTAAATCCTACGAAACCAAGTCAAGTTTCACCCCAAAGTAAATTAACAGCTATTCAGCTGTTCACCTCTGGAGGTCGATACGAAAACTGGAGAGCCAATTTAATTTATAGCTCTACCATGATGCAACATTTATCGGCTACCGCCGGTTATTGGACTGGAGACAAGTACACCCGTAATGAAGGTTATGCCTCTTCTTTATTCGATAGGTACTATAGCGACCCTGTAAAGAACATTGTTGATCTACAACAACAGTTGGAAACAGAGGAAGCTCCGGAAGAAATGAAGGCTATTACCCGTATCATGAAGGTGTTCATCTTCCATAGGTTAACTGACCTTTATGGTGATATTCCTTATTCTGAAGCTGGTAAAGGATATATTGAGGGGGTTTTAAAACCCAAGTACGATCGCCAAAGCGAGATTTATGCCGACATGTTAAAGGAATTGGAAGAATCCGTGGCAGCCTTGGGTAGTGGCACATCAGATTATGGTGATGCCGATATTATGTTCAAAGGAGACATGGAAAAATGGAAGAAATTCGGAAATTCCTTGATGCTTCGTTTAGGACTTCGTTTAATCAAAGTCGATGCGGCTGGCGCTCAAGCTTGGGCAACAAAGGCGATTAATGGTGGGGTAATGACCTCTAACGACGACATCGCTTATATTGAGCATACAAACGGCCCTGATGGCATAAACAAAAACGGTAATGGTGAAGTGTTTACCGCCGATGGAAACCCACGTATGAGCAAAACTTTCATAGATATTCTTGCTGGCGATCCCCGTTTACCTATTTTGGCTCAACGTCGAGGTGACCAAAGTACTAATCCGGCTGATTTGGTAGGTTTACCTAATGGTCTTGATGCAAGTACTTATGAAGATGCCACCGGTATGACTTCATTAGATGATTTTGCCGAACCAAACCGTAATATTATTACTGGTGAGGATGCTCCGATGTTCTTTCAAACCTATGCTGAAGTCGCATTCATGTTGGCAGAAGCAAATGTTAGATGGGGTATAGGTGGCGATGCAGCTACCAATTACAATAATGGGGTTGAAGCCGCCATGCAAATGTTATCTCTTTACGGAGATGCCGCTGTTATCGACCAAGCCGATATCGATGCATATTTGGCAGCTAACCCGTACAATGCCGGTACTGCAATGGAGCAAATTGCCACTCAATATTGGATTGCGACCTTCTTGAATGAATATGAAACATTCGCTAACTGGAGAAGGATTGAAATGCCTGTATTGACCCCGGTTAACTACCCTGGAAACGTAACCAATGGTACTATTCCAAGAAGACTAATCTACAACCAAGGTGAAAAAACCAATAATGCCGATAACTATAATGAGGCAGTTTCAAACCAAGGCGCAGATGAATTTACCACTAGGGTTTGGTGGGACAACTAATGTCCAGAAACGCCAAATTTTAGGCAAAATTTATAATAAAGGGGGAATCAGTAAGGTTCCCCTTTTTTTTATTTTTACACTATGCAAAAGAAATTAAAAAATGGTCTTTGGGCCATCGGATTTTTGGCAATTACCGGTTGTGGTCAAAACCAAAATGATAATGAAATCCAGCCCTCGATTAAACCGCTTTTCACCAAAGTAAACCAAGTGGATAGTGGTATTGATTTTCAAAATAAAATAGATGACACCAAAGAACATAACATATTGTTATATTCTAATTATTATGGTGGCGGGGGTGTAGGCATAGGTGATTTTAATGGCGATGGACTAAAAGATGTCTATTTTGCCGGGAATTTGGTACCGGACAGATTATATATAAATAAAGGTAATATGCAATTTGAAGATGCTACCGAAGCATCTGGTATTACTTATCATAATGGCTGGTCCACCGGTGTTTCTATTGCCGATGTAAATAATGATGGTGCAATAGATATATACGTAACCCGGGAACTTTATGACCATGAACCGGAAAGACGTAAAAACCTTCTATATGTTAACAATGGCGATGGTACTTTTACCGAAAAAGCCACTGAATATGGAATCGCTGACCCTGCCCGATCCCGACACGCTACTTTTTTTGACTATGACAACGATGGTTTCCTAGATCTATTTGTCCTTAACCAACCCCCAAACCCAGGAAGTTATTCCGAATTTTTTGGCACTCCATTATTACAAAACAAATACAGTTCAAAGTTATATCGCAATATAAAAGGGGCTTATTTTGAAGATGTAACCGAAAAAGCTGGTTTATTAAGACCAGGCTTTCCCAACGCAGCAAGTACCAGCGATTTTAATGGGGACGGTTGGGCCGATATTTACGTAGCAAACGATTTCTATGCTCCAGATGCCTTATATATTAATAATCAAGATGGAACATTTACCAATACTATACACGAATCCTTCAACCATATATCTTATTTCAGTATGGGAGTAGATGCGGCTGACCTAAACAACGATGGTCTTCTTGATCTGCATGTACTTGATATGGCCGCGGAAGATAACTATCGTTCTAAATCGAATATGAGCGGCATGGATATTTCCCAATTCTGGAGAATTGTAAACCGAGGTGGGCATTATCAATATATGTTTAATAATGTACATTTAAACAACGGCAATAACACCTTTAGTGAGATTGCCCAACTCACTAATATGGCGACTACAGACTGGAGCTGGGCCAACCTAATTGCCGATTTTGACAACGATGGTTATAAAGATGTTTTTATTACCAATGGCCTATTAAGGGACATACGTAACACAGATTCGGACAAGGCTGTCGCAAATCATGTAAATCAAGTGGCCGATACCTGGGTGAAAAATAATCCAAACGGTGGTGAAATTTCCATTTGGGAAATATTAGACCTACAAGAAACCTTGTCTTTGGTACCCTCTGAAAAACTGGTGAACTATATGTACCAAAACCAGGGTGATTACCAATTTGAAAATGTTATTGAAAAATGGGGGCTTAACGACCCCTCATTCTCAAACGGAGCAGCCTATGCCGACCTGGATAACGATGGCGATCTTGACCTAATCGTTAATAACATCAACGAACCGGCTTTTGTTTATCGTAATAACAGCACCAACAATTTCGTAAGATTTTCTTTGAAAAGTAAATCCAACCAGCCTGTACTGAACTCCAAAATAACACTCTACCTAAAAGAACAACAACAATTCGTAGAATTAACCAATACAAGAGGTATATATTCAACAAGTGAACAACATTCGGCCCATTTCGGTTTAGGGGAAAACTCAAGAATAGACAGTGTTCGTATACAATGGCCAAACGGAAAAAGCACAATTTTTGCGCAACCCAAGTCTAATAAAGAACATGTACTGTACCTTGAAGATGCCATAGAAGTTTCTAGGATCAATCAACATAAGGCTAAATCACTTATGAAGGAATCGAATTTTCTACTAACAGATTCCGAACATAAAGAGAACGTATTTGACGACTTTTCAAAACAAATCCTATTACCACATAAAATGTCACAATTTGGACCAGCCATGGCCATTGGAGATGTTAATGGTGATGGTCTTGACGATGTATTTCTTGGCGCCTCGGTCGGTGAAACATCCCAGTTGTGGATCCAGGGAAAAAACACCAAGTTCAAAACTAAATTCAACCAAAGTTTTTCACGTTCCAAATTCCAAGAAGATATCGATGCAGCCTTCGTAGATATTGACAATGATAATGACCTTGATCTTTATGTGGTCAGTGGCGGAAATGAATTTATCGCTGGAAATGCCAATTATACCGACAGACTCTATCTCAATGATGGTAAAGGTAATTTTAAAGCTACGGGAGTAGCTCCAGAATCCAAGCAAATCAGTGGTAGTGTCGTCCGTTTTGAAGATTTCGATGGTAATGGTTTTTTAGATGCTTTTGTAGGAGGAAGACATACTCCTCAACAATATCCTGTTCCAACTGACTCTAAAATATATAGGAACAATGGCGGTAAGCTTAGTGATGTAACTGCGGAGGTTGCGCCAGAATTAGTTAATCTCGGTATGGTTACAGACGCGCTGTGGACAGACTACGACAATGACGGAGATAAAGACCTTATGGTAGTAGGGGAGTGGATGCCCATAACCATACTGGAAAATACGAACGGGAAATTCAAAAAAGTAGCCCTATCAAACTTAAAAGATACTGCCGGATGGTGGTTTAGTATAGAACAAGGCGATTTTGACAAAGATGGCGACATGGATTACGTTGTCGGTAACCTCGGATTAAACTATAAGTACAAAACATCGCCCGAAGAGCCTTTTGATGTACATTACTACGACTTTGATAATAGCGGACAAAAGGATATCGTTTTAGGCTATTACAATTACGGGGAACATTATCCGTTACGAGGTTTTTCTTGTTCATCGGAACAGGTTCCGGAATTAAAATCAAAATTCAAGAAATACGATGTTTTCGCCTCTCTTAACCTAGAGGAAGTTTATGGTCAAGACAAACTTTCAAATGCCCTTCATTATCAAGCCCACACCTTTGCCTCATTATTTGTGGAGAATTTAGGTAATGGCAATTTTAGGGTGCATGAACTTCCTAGACTGGCTCAGCTTTCAAATATCAACGATTTTATTGTTGATGATTTTGATAATGACGGTAATTTAGATGTTCTAGCCGCAGGAAACCTGTATGTATCGGAAATCGAAACAACTAGAAATGATGCGGGTAGGGGAGTACTTCTATTTGGCGATGGTAAAAACAACTTTAGTCCAGTATCACATCTAACTAGTGGTTTTTTCGCTAACAAGGATGTTCGAAAGCTAAAACCCATCCAACTCGCTAACGGCAAAAAGGCTGTTGTAGTAGCCAACAACAATGGACCACTACAGTTTTTTGAATTTAATGCCCCGGAGAAATAAAACTATTTTGATGAGGGTCCAAAAAGGGCCCTCATAATGGTTTTTACACTGTAAAACCCCATACCAATCGCGATTATAGCTATTAGGACACCAATAATACAAACGGGCCAAAACCATTCATGACCTTGGTTTTTAAAGGCTTGGTTCAAAATTATAGGAGCTAAAAACATACAAAAGGCAGTTATCCCAAAATACTTTAGGCTTTTTACTAATAAGGGCTTATCTGTCGCCATATTACAGGGTTTAATTTACTACCTCTTGAGACAAAGTTATCGATTTACTATACGCCTCCGATACGGCAAAATAACCTAAAGGATAATGTGTAGGGTTGGTGGTATTGATAATGTTTCCCCTTAAAGTTGCCGGAGGGGCATCAAAAGGTGGTCCGCCACCTTCTTGACCACTTTGTTCAATTAGCTGTCGCATATAGTCATAAAATTGTTTATCAATACCTATAATAGACACATTCGCCGTTCTACCTTCTTCAATATTCTCATAGAAATACGAAAAAGTAAACTGTTGTCCTTGATAATAAGTGTCTTCGGAGGTTAGAAAGAGATTAAAATCCAAATCGAAAAGATAATAATCTTCCCGTGAACCATCGTCGGTAAAACTGATGATTATTTCCGTTTCATCGCCAAACAATTCCCCATCGCCTTGCTCAATGGTATCTATAGGTACCGACGGTACAAAAGTTGTACTGGCCCAATAAGTCTCACCTTCTGCGATTACAGTCAATTCCAAGACGTCATTTGGCAAGGGTTGTTCCGTAACCAAATCGAAATCTATGGGGAGGTAGACTCCAGAGTCGTTAAATTCCGTAAATCGTATTACATCGCCATTTCGGGTATTGGTTATTTGAACTTCCGCTCCATTAACTGGAAAGGGATCCTTCTCAAAAAAATTGCGTGTTTTAGACAAGATTACCGCACCTTCGGCCCTAGGCTCATCTGCATTAACATATAAAGAGAAACTAGCATCGATAACCAGTCGTTCTGGGCCGGTTTGGGTTTCTATGTCGACCACCTCCTCACAACTAATAAAACCAGCCATCAAAAGAAAAACGAAAAGATTATACTTGGCTTTCATTAGAAACTGAAATTATAGGTTATCGCTGGAACTATTCCAAAAATAGAAGTTTTTACAGCTTCGTTAACACCGTTATCGGTGTTTTTACTGAAGCTGATCGTAAAAGCATTATCCCTATTGTATACATTATATAGTCCAAATACCCATTGAGATTGGTAATGCCTGTCGGCATTCTTTTTGGGCCGCAAGGTTGCAGAAAGATCTAACCGATGATAAGCCGGTAATCGGTCTACATTTCTATCGCCATATATAGGAACCGTCAGATTTTTGAATTCGAACTGTCCGATCGGAAAATTGGAAGGTTGTCCGGTCTGGTATAAAAAATTACAGGCAAACCGCCATTTTTCATTCCAGTTATAACCCGCACTTACAGAAACATCGTGGGTTTTGTCAAAAGGGGTGTTATACCATTTCCCGGAATTTATCCCCGGTTCATTGGAATTCCTCCCTGGCGTTCGCTGTTCCGATTTGGACAATGTATACCCCAACCAGCCATTAAAGGCGCCTATTTCCTTTTTTATTAGCACTTCCCAACCGTAAGCCCGTGCCCTACCAGGCAACACTACTTGTTCAATGGCATCGTTAGCAACAAGATTGGCGCCGTCTATATAATCTAACCGGTTCTTTATATTCTTATAAAACACTTCAGTTTCCAAGGAAAAACCGACTTTATTAAAATATTTAGCATATCCAGCACTCCATATATCGGCCCGTTGTGGATCTATATAGGGCCCACTTGGCGCCCATATATCCAAAGGGGTAGGGGAGTTTGTATTGGAAATTAGGTGCAGGTATTGGGTCATACGGGCATAACTGGCCTTAATAGCTTCTTGTTCATTTAGGTTGTAGGACAAGGCGGCGCGTGGTTCCCAAGCATTGAAAGTGGCTATATTATCATTCTTGTTTGGGGAAATACTTCCGGTAGGTTCGGCTTTTTGATAAATTTGGAACTGTTGATTAAAGTGAACTGGCCCATTTGAATCATAAGTAAACAACTCATCTTGTCCTTTTCTGTTGAAATGACTGTAGCGCAAACCCAATCGAAAATCCCATTTCGGCCCTGGTTTAAAAGAAGCATCTATATAGCTGGCCCATTCCCAAGCAAATTTTTCGGTCAATTGATCTGGGTTAATCCCGGAATCGGGTCCTGTAGGAGCAATGGTCCCTGGATTAAAGGCATAATATATCGAATTAAGACCATATTCCAAGGTTAAGGCATTCGATAGATAATGTTTAAAGTCGTATTTCAGATTGATGTTGTTTATACCCGATTTCCAATCCAGACCCACAAAATCCAAATCCAACCCATAAAAATAATCGGAATAGATCAAAGAGAGGTTGCCGAATAACTTATCGGTATATAAATGATTCCACCGCAAATTCACCAACATATTCCCATAGGTGTTTACAAAGCGTTCGGAAATCTTAAAGACATCACGCCCAAAATAACCCGACAGAAAGAGTTTATCACGTTTTCCCAAACGATGGCTTACTTTGGCATTAACATCATAAAAATAGGCCGAGTTATCGTTATCGGTCAGTTTTAAGAATAAATGCGCATAGGAAGACCGAGCCCCGACCAAGAATGACCCCTTGTCTTTTACCAAAGGCCCTTCAGCCAATAGTCTGCTTGAGACCACCCCAATACCTCCACTCATAGAAAATCGGTTATTATTACCTTCTTTTTGATAGATATCAAGTACGGAAGAAAGTCTACCACCATATTTGGCCGGTATGTCGCCCTTATAAAGACTAAGGTCTTTTATGGCATCCGGATTAAAAACCGAAAAGAATCCGAATAAATGCGATGAATTGAAGAGTGTAGCCTCATCGAGTAAAATCAGATTCTGATCAGCGGCACCACCTCGAACATTAAAACCCGAGGAACCTTCCCCCGCATTGGACACCCCAGGTAACATGACCAGGGCGTTCAACACATCGGGCTCGCCCAGTACTACAGGAATATTCTTAATACCCTTAGCACTAAGTTCATGAACACCCAAACGGGCCTCAGTAACCGGTTTTGTGGCGGTGGTTTCTGTTAAAACGACTTCTTCTAAGCGTTGGGCTTGTGGTTTTAATTTAAAATCGAATTGGGTATTTTGCTGTAATTCCAGGGTTTCCTGCAAGGTGGCATAACCCAATAGATTAATAATTATACGGTGCGCACCTTTTTCCAATTCTACCGAGAAAAAACCATAAGCATTGGTAGTCGTCCATATTTCCGAATCAGGGAAAAACAAAGTGACCCCTACCAAAGTTTCCCCACTATCGGCATCGGTAATAGTCCCGCTCAAGGTAGAATTCTGGCAAAGTACGGCAAGAGGAAAAACAAACAGGAATAAAAAGACCGAAGCACGGCGAAAGGACATGGTCACGATTTTCTCAAATTTAAATAGAAATTATGTGATTTTATCCAGCTAATCAAAAAGTTAAGATGACTATAACACCAGCTAGGTTAAGGTTAAAAAAAAGGGGAACACAAAAGCGTTCCCCAGTATATTTTACCAAAAAGCAGTTTAGATGCTTTCCAATATCGAATTAAAAGCTTCGCAAGGCCTCATCGCCTGGGATGCCTTAGCCTCATTAGGTTTGTAATATCCGCCGATATCCTGCGAATTCCCTTGAACCTGATTCAATTCGGCAATAATGTCTTCGGCTTTATTCTCCATGGCTTGGGCCACCGGAGCAAATTGTGCCTTAAGTTCGGCATCGGTATCTTGGGCGGCCAATGCTTGAGCCCAATACATACTCAAATAGAAATGACTACCTCGGTTATCCATTTCACCCACCTTACGTGAAGGGGAGCGGTCATTGTCCAAGAATTTCTCGGTGGCATCGTCTAAAGTTGCCCCAAGGACCCTTGCTTTGGCATTATCGTTCTTTTCACCAAAGAAATCCAAGGAAACGGCCAAGGCCAAGAATTCACCCAAAGAATCCCAACGTAGGTGATTCTCTTCCATAAATTGTTCTACGTGCTTAGGGGCCGATCCACCAGCACCGGTCTCAAAAAGACCACCACCATTCATTAGCGGCACTATGGAAAGCATTTTAGCACTGGTCCCCACTTCCAAAATAGGGAAGAGGTCAGTTAAATAATCCCTTAAAACGTTTCCGGTAACCGAAATGGTATCCTCTCCATTCTTTATACGAGCTAAAGTAAATAGGGTAGCCTCGTATGGCGAAAGGATCTTGATTTCCAAGCCTTCGGTATTATGATTCGGTAAATAGGCATTCACTTTCTTGATCAATTCGGCATCATGCGGCCTATTCGCGTCCAACCAGAAAACAATAGGGGTTTGGGTAGCGCGAGCACGCCCCACGGCCAATTTCACCCAATCTTGGATCGGGGCATCTTTTACCTGGCACATTCTCCAGATATCGCCCTGCTCCACTTTATGGCTTATCAATACCTCACCAGAAGCATCAACGACCTGTACGGTACCCGCAGCAGGAATCTCAAAGGTTTTGTCGTGAGAACCATATTCTTCGGCTTTTTGGGCCATAAGTCCTACATTAGGCACGGTACCCATGGTTTGCGGGTCAAAGGCACCATGTTCCTTACAGAAATCAATAGTAGCTTGGTAAATCCCAGCATAGCTACTATCGGGTATAACAGCTTTAGTATCTTGTGACTTACCATCTTTGTTCCACATTTGACCCGAATTACGAATCATAGCAGGCATAGAGGCATCTATAATCACATCGCTGGGTACATGTAAGTTGGTAATGCCTTTATCGGAATTAACCATGGCTAGATCTGGACCGTTGGCAATGGCCTGGGCTATATCTTGTTCAATGGCATCCCTTTCTGCTCCTTCCAAAGTAGCCACCTTATCCAAAATCGTTTCCAGCCCATTATTCGGGTTGGCACCAATCTTACTCAAGGCATTGGCATGTTTTTCGAAAACATCTGAAAAATAGGCTTTGACAACATGTCCGAAAATAATGGGGTCAGACACCTTCATCATGGTAGCTTTCATATGTACCGAGAATAAAACACCCTGTTCTTTGGCGTCTTTAACCTGTTCGGTCAAAAAGTCGACCAAGGCATTCTTTGACATTGCCGTGGCATCGATTACCTCGCCGGCCAAAAGGCTTACTTTATCTTTAAGTACTTGTAGGCTACCGTCAGTCTTTTCCAATTGAATCTTCACCTCAGTGGCCTTAGCAAGGGTCAAGGAAACTTCATTTGATTTGAAATCGCCTGAACCCATTGTAGCTACATGCGACTTGGACTCCGAAGACCAAGCCCCCATGCTATGTGGGTTCTTTTTTGCGTAGTTTTTAATGGCTTTGGGTGCCCTACGGTCGGAATTACCCTCGCGCAACACCGGATTTACGGCACTACCTTTAATTATATCGTAACGCCCTTTAATATCCTTTTCAGCATCATTACTCGGCTGATCTGGATAGTCAGGCAGGGCATAACCCTGTTTTTGCAATTCTTCTATAGCCTCCTTTAACTGTGGAATGGAAGCGGAGATATTCGGTAATTTAATAATGTTTGCCTCTGGCTTTTTGGCCAAATCACCTAGTTCGGCCAAATCATCGGAAATACGCTGATCTTCATTAAGGAATTCCGGAAAATTAGCGATGATCCTACCTGACAAAGAAATATCCTTGGTCTGGATTTCGATACCACTACTTTTGGTAAACGCCTTAACAATGGGTAAAAAAGATTGGGTGGCCAAAGCTGGAGCTTCGTCCGTTTGGGTATAGATGATTTTTGGCATTTGTATAAGTATTTAAAAAGCTGCGCTAATATACGATATAAACACGGTTTACACGAGCTAAAAAGCAGCTCGTCACGCTTTTGAACAATGCTTGTTCAATTAAGATTTCATTGCGGATTCGGCAAAAAAAAACATCTGCCATTGACAGATGTTTTAAATATGATGAAGGATGGATTATCCCCTGATTTCTTTGATACGGGCTTTTTTACCCCTAAGCTCTCTAAAGTAGTAGATTCTAGCCCTACGAACTTTACCTTTTTTGTTTACCTCTATTTTTTGAAGGGCAGGCATATTCACAGGGAAGATACGCTCTACACCAACAGTACCAGACATTTTACGGATGGTAAAGGTTTCCGTGGCACCGCTTCCTTTACGTTGGATTACCACACCTTTAAAAAACTGGGTACGCGTTTTTTCACCTTCCTTGATTTCGTAATACACAGTAATGGTATCACCGGCAGAGAAATTTGGAAATTCTTTCTTACTTACGAATTCGTCTTGTACAAATTTTACTAAATCCATTGTTTTTTAGATTTGTTTTAAAACCAACGTTCACGCATCTCGTCAGAGGTTGATTTTATTCTGGCTGCAAAATTACATATTTAACGTAGAACGACAAATAATTGTTGCACTAATTTAATACGACCCTTTAAACATAGTTTTAAGTTGGGTAGAACAAAGAGGAAAGGTAGGTGTAAATGTGTGCCCTCCTACTATTTTACCTTATTTTGAACAAAGCCAGAATCTCCATTAGATACTCAGACACTAATCATCAAGTAGATCGGGCCTAAGGGCTTTGGTGCGTTCCAAGGCTTTTTCTTCTCGCCATTTTTCGATTTTCGGAAAGTTTCCCGACAACAATATTTCCGGTACGGCATGTTCTTTATAAACGGCCGGACGCGTATACACAGGTGGGGCCAAGAGATTATCTTGAAAACTATCGGTTAGGGCAGAGGTTTCATCGTTCAGTACCCCCGGAATCAACCGGATTATGGCATCACATAAAATCAATGCACCTAATTCGCCTCCACTCAACACATAATCGCCCACCGAAATTTCTTTGGTGATGAACATATCACGAACGCGCTGGTCCACACCTTTATAATGTCCGCAAAGGATAATTATATTTTCTTCCAAGGACAAGGTATTGGCCATGCCTTGGTTTAAGGTGTCGCCATCGGGGGTCATATAAATAATTTCGCCATACTCCCGTTCTGACTTTAGTTGACTAATACATTTATCGATAGGCTCCACCAACATAACCATACCGGCACCACCCCCATACTGGTAATCGTCTACGGTGCGGTAGTTATCGTTCGTATAATCGCGCAAATTATGTACATGCACTTCCACCAGGCCCTTTTCAATGGAACGTTTGAGTATAGAAGCCTCGAACGGACTGGTAAAAATATCGGGTACCACCGTAATTATATCTATGCGCATAGTCTAAAAAGAAAAAAAGGGTAACCTATTTTTTTTGCCTATTGATCTCGTCTTGCAGTTTGCGACTAATTTTTTGCTCACGCTCTAGAGCACGTCTTCTGTGGTCTTCGTACTCGCTTTCCAATTCGGCCAAAGCGGTCTTGGCCTCTTGGGTAAGTACATTGCTCCGCTTGAATTTAAATACGAACAATAAGAACAACACCAATAAACCAATGATAACAGACCACATCAAAACATTATATCCCCCTTTAGACATTTGGGCCCCGAAAAACGACATACTATCTTTTTCTGCGGTAACCTCGGCCAATTGTCCAGTGGTGTCCTCAAGTTTCGAATTCAGATTGGTAACGGTTTCCTTTTGGCTGTCAATGGTTTTGTTCAACTCGGTAATCGTAGCACGAAAACCTTTCAAACTATCCAATACATTACCCTTTAGCTTGTCGAGATGTATGGCGCGCACCACTTCATAACGCTTACCATTGGCATTATAGTTCCCAGATTTTTTGGTGATAAACTCAAATTGGGTCTCAATACTGCCCTTATCCAAGGATAATTCTTGTTCCGAATCGGCATTGTTTTGGGCTGTAGCCATAACTCCCCATAGCAAGGGAAGAATGTATAATAGGGGTCGAAAAACTTTCATTGGTAGGTAAATGGAGTGTTACTTTTAAAAAAGGGCGAATTTACAGAATATTATCACAATATA
Source organism: Sediminicola luteus (assembly GCF_002514735.1). Taxonomy (GTDB): domain Bacteria; phylum Bacteroidota; class Bacteroidia; order Flavobacteriales; family Flavobacteriaceae; genus HQA918. The sequence goes on from NZ_NBWU01000004.1 coordinate 46,492, forward strand.
AACAAAAAAATAATTTCCCCAGCGCACTTTAGCCCATAAAAAAAGCGGGCCAAAGACCCGCTTTACAGTTGATTATAAACTTTTAATAATAAGTAAAGCGTCTGACTTTAGAAATATATTTAGCCAAACGAATTACCTGATGCGAATACCCATATTCGTTATCGTACCAAATGTATAAGACGGCACTTTTATTGTCGTTGCCGACTAAGGTAGCATGGCTATCAAAAATCGATGGGGCAGAAGAGCCCATGATATCCGAGGAAACCAATTCATTATTGATAGAATATTTGATCTGTTCTACCAAACCACCTTCCAAAGCGTATTTTTTAACTAGTGCATTAATCGCATCAACCGTCACTTCCTTTTTGAAATTCAAATTCAAAATGGCCAATGAACCATTGGGCACCGGAACACGAATGGCATTGGAAGTTAATTTACCGGCCAAGCTTGGCAGGGCTTTGGCAACGGCTTTACCGGCACCGGTCTCGGTAATGACCATATTCAAGGCAGCCGCGCGTCCGCGACGGTATTTGCTATGCATATTGTCTACCAAATTTTGGTCATTGGTATAGGCATGTATGGTTTCCAAGTGCCCGCCTTCAACCCCCAAGGTGTCTTCCATGACCTTTAACACCGGTGTAATGGCGTTGGTGGTACAAGAGGCGGCCGACCAAATGTTTACGATATCGGGGTTAAAATCGGTATGATTTACCCCATGAACGATGTTCGGAACCCCTTTTCCTGGTGCGGTAAGTAAAACCTTAGCAGCACCCTTAGATTTTAAATGACGACCCAAAGCCACTTCATCGCGAAAGGCCCCGGTATTATCAATGATCAAAGCATCTTGGATACCATATTGGGTATAATCGATGTCCTCGGGTTGGGCGGCCGATATAATATGTACCGTTGTACCATTGATGATCAAAGCTTTTTTATCCGCATTGATCTCTACCGTACCTGAAAAATCGCGGTGCACCGAATCTATTTTCAATAAACTGGCCCTTTTTTCCAACACTTCTTGAGTAACCGCCCCACGGACCACAATAGCCCGTAAACGCAATTGGTTCCCTTTTCCGGTTTTGGTCAAAAGTTCCCGGGCCAAAAGGCGACCGATCCTACCAAAACCATATAGCACCACATCTTTAGGTTTAATCTCCTTGGCTGAACGGGCATCTTTTAAGCGATCGATCACAAAGGCTTTCACGTTATCGTGACCATGTCCTTCGCTAATATATTCGTAGGTAAGCTTCCCTATATCCAATTTGGAAGGCGGCAGGTTGATATCGTTAATCGCCCTTACCATTTCAACCGAGTCGAATACGGAAATCGGTTTTTCTACAAAGCGCCCCGCATATTCGTGCAGGTTCAGGATATCACTGACGTTCTTATCGATCAGTTGATTTTTGAAGAGCACCACCTCAATAGCCCTGTCGTACCAAAGGTCACTGACCAGTTTAATAAATTCGGTGGTAGCTTTTCTACGATCGGCCTGAAAGGCCAACTCCTTTTCGTAATCGCTATTCATACCCATGTTATACGGATTGTTTTTAAAAATTGTGGCAAAATTACTGTATTCAAACGTTTTCGTAAACAATTTCGTATAAAAAAAACGCCCCGCATGGCAGGGCGTAATATTGTTTAGTTTTTAAAGCTTATTGAAATATCAATTTCTCCCTTTCACCATTCTCATTCAGCATGGTTATCACCGTTTTCCCATAGCGCGAAATGGCACCAAAAAGGTTTCGGGCATCTTGAATGTTTTTGATTTCTTTGCCGTCTATGGCTACCAGAATTTTATCCTCTAAGCCATAACCACGATAGACCTCAGGAACACCGGTTACCTTTACACCGGTATCGGTTTTATATTTTTTCTTTTCGGCCTCGGTTAAATTCTTCACTTCGAGCCCCATAACCGGCACCATAAGTCGTTGCCTTTGTTTTAAGATCACCTCGAACTCCATAGGCTCTCCTTCACGCTCTACCAAAAGGTTCACCGTATCGCCAGGGCTCTTACTATTGATATAATCTATAAGTTCGGAAAAATTTCGAATCGTGTTCCGGTCAATTTTTTTAATAATATCCCCTTTGGTTACCCCTGCATCTGCGGCACCACTATCTTCTTCTACCGTTTCTACATACACCCCTTCAATTTCGTTGAGACCATTTTCAATAGCATACCTCGTATTGGCACGAGGGGCACTAATACCCAATATTCCTTTTTGGACATTACCATACTCCATGATATCATCTACCACTTTACGGGCAATATTGGATGGTACCGCAAAAGAATAACCTACATAAGACCCGGTTTGGGAGGTAATCGCCGTATTAATACCGATAAGATCCCCTTTGATATTTACCAAGGCGCCACCACTATTCCCAGGATTAACGGCCGCATCGGTCTGAATAAAGGTCTGATTTCTAGATTGACCTAAATTTCGGGCCTTGGCACTGATTATACCCGCCGTAACCGTAGAGGTCAGGTTAAAGGGATTACCCACGGCCAATACCCATTCTCCCACCTTGGAATCGTCAGAATCGCCAAAAGCCAAATAGGGTAGGGCTACATCGGGTTCTATTTTGATCAAGGCTATATCGAAATTGGGATCGGTGCCAATCAGTTTCGCTTCATAGGTGCTGTTATTGTTCAGGGTAACCTGCAATTGCTGAGAATTGGCAATCACATGGTTATTCGTTACAATATACCCATCGGCAGAAATAATGACCCCCGAACCTGTTCCTACCTGAGGCGTACCCCCGCGACCCGAACCATAGAACCATTCATATGAACGCGAAGGTTTACTCACCGAAAGATTGGTTACGTGCACCACCGCATTAACTGTTTTTTCTGCGGCTACCGTAAAATCAACCCCTTCCATATTCCCTAGAAAAGAAGTATTCGTCGCCGAAGTGGTGACTAATGGCGTACGGGGTTCCGCTACTATATAATTCGATTTTTGAAAGAAAAGTACATAGCCCGCCAAGGTTAATGCACCCGCCATAAAGGCTATAAATAAAGAACCTGCTAATTTTTTCATTTATACTACATTAATGTTAAATGCACCTTAGAAAGCTCAGATAATTAGGAAAACACCCTAACAAAATCCCAGCCTACTTCCAGTACTGTGTCAATTTGTTACCACTTTAACAATTACCATGTAAAATTATGCCAAAATACACAGCTGCCCCATGCTTTAACGCGCTTTTAACTGTAAAAATTCCCTTAAAATAGCGTTATCTTTGCTGGCGCTGTTTCCATCTAAAGCGGCGCAACCCATACAAGTACAAGAAACCCAATGAATCAGGAATTTTACAAATACCAAGGCACCGGGAACGATTTTATAATGATTGATAATAGGGAAGGATTATTTCCTAAAGATAATATTGCCTTGATTGCCCATCTATGTCATCGTAGATTAGGCATTGGGGCCGACGGTTTGATCCTGATTGAAAATGAAACCGATCACGATTTCAGGATGGTTTATTATAATGCCGACGGAAGCTGCGATACCATGTGTGGCAACGGTGGGCGTTGCGCGGTAGCCTTTGCCAAGGCATTGGGCATCATAGAAAACAAAACCACTTTTACCGCAGTAGGACATGTGTACGAAGCCTCTATAGACCCCGAAAATGTGGTGAGTCTCCATATGATGGATGTAAGCCAGTTGGAGAACAGAAAAGATAGCGTCTTTCTCAACACCGGCTCCCCGCACCATGTACAATTGGTAGATGATCTTGAAGAAATGGATGTTAACCAAGAGGGCGCCAAATTGCGTTACGGACTTTACGGGCAAACCGGAAGCAACATCAATTTCGTTCACCAAGAAGATCCCAGTACCTTTAAAGTGCGTACCTATGAAAGGGGAGTAGAGGCCGAAACCCTGAGTTGCGGAACCGGCGTATGTGCCGTGGCCTTGGCCATGCACCATAAAGGGCATACCCAAGCTCAAGATATTACCATTAACACCAAAGGCGGGCAACTTGGGGTTCGTTTTCAATACCAGGACGACACCTATTCCCAAGTATATCTATCTGGGCCCACGGTTCAAGTTTTCAAAGGACAAATCCCATGTTAAAACTGCCAGGTAAATCGATTTATTTAAGGGCCTTGGAAGCTACCGACCTAGATTTTCTATATCAAATAGAAAACGAACCCCAATTATGGGAAATCAGTGGGACTACGACCCCGTACTCGCGGTTTGTCCTAAAATCCTATCTGGAAAACAGTCACAAAGACATCTATGAGGCCAAACAATTACGTTTGGCCATCTGTTCCCAAATAGATTCGGAAGTCATTGGGCTTATAGACCTTTTTGATTTTGAACCCAAACACCGTAGAGCCGGTATCGGTATTGTTATAAACGGCCCATACCGAACCAAAGGTTACGGCTCCGACACCCTAAAGACCATTTGTGATTACGGCTTCCGCACTTTAGAACTACATCAACTCTATGCCAATGTGCTGAGTGACAACCCTGCCAGTTTACAATTGTTCGAAAAAATCGGTTTTACCCAAGTAGGTATTAAAAAAGATTGGGTCTTGAACCACGGTAAATTCAAAAACGAGATTTTACTCCAAAAAATAAACCCTCATGTATCTTAAAAAAATAGTTTGGGCCATAGCCATTATCGGTGTATTGATCGGTGGTTTTTTCGCCTATACCATTTACAGTGCCATTTTTAATCCGAATACCGCCTTTGATTCAGACAAGGTTACGCTTTATATTCCATCTGATAGCGAACCCGCCTATATTAAATCGGTAATGGATACGCTTTTGACCGATCCGGAGGCCTTTATGTCCTTGGCTAAACGTAAAGGATACTTAAGTAATATCAAAGCCGGAAAGTTCAGCCTCACCAAAGACATGAACAATAACGATATTGTTAACCGCCTACGTTCGGGCAATGAACCTGTTAGGGTGTCTTTCAACAATCAAGAAAGCATCGCGAAACTAGCCGGCAGGATTGCAACGCAAATAGAAGCCGATAGCATAGATTTGGTCAAACAACTATCTGCTCTAGATTTTTACAAAAACAACAACATCCCCGAAGCAGGTATTTTAGGCATGTACCTGCCGAATAGCTACGAATTCTACTGGAATACAAGTGCCGAACAGTTTCAAGAACGCATGCTTAAGGAATACCAAAAATTTTGGTCAGGCGACCGCAAGGAAAAAGCCGAGCAATTAGGTATGAGTCCGCATGAAGTAAGCACGCTGGCCTCGGTAGTGCATAAAGAATCGGCCAAAGTAGACGAAAGGCCCCGAATTGCCGGGGTGTACTTGAATCGATTAAAACAAGGAATCGCTCTTCAGGCAGATCCCACCGTAATTTTCGCCATTAAAAAACATACAGGAAACTACGACACCATAGTAAAACGCGTGCTTTATAGGGATCTTGAAATCGACTCACCTTACAACACCTATAAATATGCCGGTTTACCTCCCGGACCCATCACCATGCCCGATATTTCTGCCATAGACGGCGTATTGAACCCAGAAAAGCATGACTATTTGTTTTTTGTGGCCGATGTCTCCAATTTTGGCTACCATAAGTTTGCCAAAACCCTGAGGCAGCATAACGAGAATAAGAAACAATATATCGCTTGGTTACGAAAACAAAAGATCAAAAGATAGTCCTTCATCCGGGTTTTCATACCCCTCGCCTAAAAACCAAGCTTTTAGGAAAAAATTAAGGAACCCAAATTCTGGGTATTATCAAACCGTCGTATCTTTGCAACGAGAACGTTAAGCAGTGCCTTGTGTTTTCATTTTTATGAAACGCACATAAGTCTTAAGAAAACAACTATATGAGAAAATGGATTCGATTTGGAACCCCATTTATTTTAATTTTTATTCTAACAAGCTTCCGATACAATGGCAGTCCGGAGCTGCGTGTTCCAAAATCATTACAGGTTAACGACCTAAAAGAGGTAGACCTACCACAACAAAAAACCATTCTCGTCCCAACTTTTATCGTACCGCCTTTTGTAGGTAGCACATTTATCGGATTCAAAGAGGCCCTTGCCTTTAAGGAATCGAGAGGGAACTATTTTGTAACCAATACATTTGGTTATATGGGCAAATACCAATTTGGTAAAGGCACCTTGGATTTGATAGGGGTAAAGGACGGAAAAGATGGTTTTCTTAAAAACCCAGCCTTACAGGAAAAAGCCTTTCGTACCAATCTAAGCCGTAACAAATGGATCTTAAGACGAGATATTAAACGTTTCGTTGGTAAGCGAATAAACGGTATCGAGATTACAGAATCCGGTATTCTGGCAGCAGCCCATTTGGCAGGGGCAGGTAATGTGAAAAAATACCTAAGATCTTACGGTGATCACGATTTTGAGGACGGATTCGGCACTACCATTTCATATTACCTGAAAAAATTCGCCGGCTATGACCTAACTGGAATCGACCCGATAAAAAACCCAACCATTTAGAAAACTATTAAATGGTAGATGATAAAAAAAAGGCCCAATTCGGGGCTTTTTTTGTGCTTTGTGTTTGACGAAATCAGGCCAAAAACAGGAAAATTGCAGGTCTTTTATGCAGCTCTACCTTTTCATTTTTCCATTCGTTAACGGTCATGGTCTTAATATATTCGGTGGGTAGACTAATATCACAAGCCACACACAAACGCGTATGACCTCCCAACATTTTGGTCAGATCTGTTAACAGGTTATCGTTTCGATAAGGCGTTTCGATAAATATTTGGGTCTGTTCCAAATCCCTAGAAACGCGTTCCATGGCCTTTAATTTCTTTTTTCGATCTACCTTATCTATCGGCAAATACCCAGAAAAAGCGAATTGCTGTCCGTTAAGACCACTAGCCATAAGTGCCAATAAAATAGACGAGGGGCCTACCAAGGGCACAACTTGAATCCCTTTTTCATGAGCCAAGGCCACCACTTCGGCACCGGGATCGGCCACCCCTGGGCACCCTGCCTCCGAAATCACCCCCATATCTAAACCTTGTAAACAGGGCTCTAAAAAGGAAGGCAACAATGATGGGTCGGTAAATTTATTGAGGAGCTCTATTTTGAGATTGGGCTGCGATTTACCCGAGCTGATCTTTTTAATAAAATGGCGCGCCGTTTTTTCGTTTTCGACGATATAATGATCAATACGCTCAATTGCCTTCTTTATAGCCAAAGGCATAACCTCTAGGGGCGGGGTATCGCCCAAGGTGTTCGGTATTAAATACAATTTACCTTTTTCCATAAAAACAGATTACAACCAATCGTTATCCGAAGCGATTCTATGGCAAGCATCCAGCACTAAACCGTACACATAATCGAAACCCGAATCTCCTCCATAATAAGGGTCAGGGACCTCGGTTACCTCTTGACCACCCGCCACCAACAGCAACTCCAATTTGCTTCGCTTGGCATCGGTATCGGCTAAAGCCAAAGCATCTTGATAATTGCTTTGATCCATAACATAGATATGATCGAAATGCTCAAAATCGACAGCCCTAAGTTTCCGGCAGCGCTGATTGGTGATATCCAAGCCATTTTTTTGTGCTACTGCAATTGAACGCGGATCTGGTAAACTACCAACATGGTAACCAGCTGTTCCGGCTGAATCTATATAGACCTTGCTCGAATCCACCAAACTAGACATAATTCCCTCAGCCAATGGAGAGCGGCAAATATTACCCAAACATACCATTAAAACCTTAGTGGCCATAATAACTACGTTAGTTTACGAAAACTTCTTGGAAAGATCGTCGATATACTTTCGGAACTGCTTATCGGTTTCAGCAAGATTATCTACCGTTTTACAGGCATGTAAAACCGTGGCATGGTCTCTTTTACCAATCTGTGAACCTATACTCGCCAAAGAGGCTTTGGTATATTTCTTGGCAAAAAACATAGCCAACTGTCTTGCTTGTACAATATGACGTTTCCGGGTTTTGGACTGTAGGGTAGCCACATCCATTTCGAAATAGTCCGAAACTACTTTTTGGATATAATCTATGGAAACCTCACGTTTGGTGTTCTTAACGAATTTCTCAACAACCTGCTGTGCCAATTCCAAGGTAACCTCCTTTTTATTGAAAGAAGACTGCGCAATCAAAGAGATAATAGCACCTTCCAATTCACGGATATTCGTCTTGATATTCTTGGCGATATAATCGATAATGGGTTCTGGCATTTCTACACCATCCCTATAAATCTTATTCTTTAGAATAGAAACCCTAGTTTCGTAATCTGGGGATTGTAACTCAGCCGAAAGCCCCCATTTAAAACGGGACAATAGACGTTGCTCTATATCCTGCATATCAACCGGTGCCTTATCGGAAGTAAGGATAACCTGTTTGCCATTTTGGTGCAAATGGTTGAAAATATGGAAGAACACATCTTGAGTTCCCGATTTACCGGAAAGAAACTGTACGTCGTCTATAATCAACACATCGATCAATTGATAGAAGTGGATAAAATCGTTACGGGTATTCTTCTTTACAGATTCTATATACTGTTGCGTAAACTTTTCGGCAGAAATATATAAAACGGTACGTTCGGGATACTTGTCCTTAATCTCAACCCCAATGGCATGGGCCAAGTGGGTCTTACCCAGACCAACCCCGCCAAAAACCAAAAGCGGATTAAAAGAGGTGCCTCCTGGTTTGTTCGCGACGGCCATACCGGCAGAACGTGCCAATCGGTTAGAATCACCTTCGAGAAAATTCTCAAAGTTATAATTCGGATTCAGCTGACTTTCGATTTTTATATTTCGAATGCCGGGGATAACGAAGGGGTTTTTTAGCTCAGGATTTTTGGATTTAATAGGTACATCCAATTCCTGGGGTACCATACCAACACGGTTCGAACTCGGAATCTTTTCAGTAAAAGGCTCTTTATTACCATAGGTGTTCTCCATTTTAATAATGTAGACCAACTTGGCATTGGGCCCCAATTCCTTGGTGAGGGCTACTTTCAAAAGCTTGATATAGTGTTCCTCTAACCACTCATAAAAGAATTTACTTGGCACTTGAATACTCAAGGCGTTCTCAGTGAGTTTAATAGGTTTAATGGGTTCGAACCAAGTCTTGAAAGCTTGTGGTTGAATATTATCCTTAATAAACGCTAAACAGTTGTCCCATACAGAGTTAGCAGTAATATTCATGTGTAGACTTGTGTTCTTTTGCTGGTTAGTTATTCAAATAAGACTTGGCCTCTTAAGTGTCTCTGGTAATGTTCAAGGCTGGACAAATATGTGAACAAATATTCTAAAAAAAAAATGCCCTACTCTTGAATTTTTCCTTTTTTTTGCTAAGTATTTTTTCTTAAAACTAGCGTCTCTAAATATATACTTTTTTTTAAAAAATGTGGCAATCTAAAACTTCTTTTCGCATAAGATATTCAGAAACAGACCAAATGGGTGTGGTCTATCACGGAAACTACCCACAATTCTTGGAGATTGGTAGGGTAGAATGGTTGCGAAATTTCGGGGTGTCGTATAAGGTTATGGAAGACGAAGGAATAATCCTACCGGTAGTTTCAATTGCCATTGACTATAAAAAATCGGCACTTTATGACGACGAAATAACCGTTACAACCAATTTAAAGAAGCTTCCAACGGTTAAAATTATGTTCGATTACGAAATACATAACCAACATGGCGAACTTTTGGTTGAAGCCCGCACCACTTTGGCTTTTTTAGATAAAACCACCAAACGCCCACAAAGATGCCCACAATATCTATTAGATAAGCTAGGGGAGTAGCCTTACCCCATAAGTTTCTTTAAAAAGAGCTATTACTTGTTTCGATTTAGATTTTCGTATTTCTAAGGTGTAAACACAAGTATCTGTCATTTCTTGGTTTACGATTACCAAACCGTGCTGGTTTACCAAACGCATCACTTTGGTCATATCGGCATAAGTAAAACCAATCTTAAACTGCTCACTTACCGTTTTTTCGACAATATCGGCCTGCTTCAAAGCTAATTGGGCAGCACCTTTGTAGGCTTGTATCAATCCGCCTACCCCTAATTTGGTACCTCCATAAATACGGGGTACGGCCACTAAAACATTGGTTAAACCAAAAGCTTTAATTTGACCGTAAATAGGCATACCGGCCGAATTGTTCGGCTCGCCATCGTCATTGGCTCTATAACGCAGTGTTGCACCCACACCTAATTGCCAAGCATAACACACATGACAGGCCGTATGGTAGCGTTTCCACAAATCGTCTAACAACGGCCTTACCTCTTCTTCGGTGGTAACTGGAAAAGCATAACCAAAAAATTTACTCTTTCGGTCTTTTAACAAAACCACATCCGTAGGCTTCGCCAAAGTATTAAAAACATCTTCCATATTAGATTTAAAAATAGGCCACCATTACAATGCTGATAACGGCCATGCTAATACCAATCCAGTTTTTCGTACTCAATTTTTCTTGGAACAATACAATTCCCAATAAGGTAGTCACCATTACGATAGCCACATTGTTAACGGTAAACACTACCGAGGTTTCTTCAAATCCACCCAAGGCCTTCAACAAGAAAAATATAGAGAAGAAATTGGGCACACCCAAAGCGAGTCCGCCCAATCCATCTTTTACCTTGGGCAAGGTTGCATTCCGGAAGAGCTTATACCCCATAATCAACAAACCCGTACAACCGGCCGCACCAAAAATGGTTGCGGAAAACACAGGCAGATCCGTTTTTGCCACCATATTGTTCTCAAAGTACTGTAAACTGGCATCTATAGCCCCAGAACCTAAAAACACCAATACCGGCCAAACCAACATTTTATAAGAGAACCCGCTTTTAGACTCTTTGATAGAGGCAAAATAGACCGCGGCCAAGGCCAACAAAATACCCGTAAAACGGAGTATGCCCATTTGCTCTTTATACAACCACACGGCAAGCACGACCGGAATTACCAAGGACATTTTAGTAGCCACCGAGGCCACCGAAACCCCTACGGTCTGTGAGGTTTTGGCCATTAGGTTGAAAATTGAAATAAACAAAACTCCCAAGGCCAAGGTATACGGAAACCACGGCATAGAAAATACCTCGGTAAAACCAAGTTCCCCATTATAATAATACCAACCCACCGCAAAAGCCACCCAATAATTGGTGACAATGGCATAAAAAGTATTGACTTTATATACAGGATACAGTTTAAACACCAGAAAAATAAAGGTGGAACAGGCCACACTTAGCAACAAATGCCACATTAGATCCTTTGATTTAAATCGATTACATCTTCCACACCTACCTGTAGGTGCCAAACCCCGATTCCCAATTGCGCAGCGGCATCGGTATTTACTTGGGTATCGTCTATAAAAAACGTTTCCGAAGCCTGTATTTCATTATCCTTTAGGACGAACTCGTAAATATCGACATCAGGTTTTCTAAAATGAATCTCATGGCTGAGATAAAATTTTTCGAAACAAAGCTGGAACCTTTGATAGCGATCCAGTCCCATATTTTCTTTTACCTTTTCGATATGAAGGGCATTCGTATTACTCAACAAGAACAATCTATGTTTGTTTTGGGCGGCCAACTTTTCAATAAACTCCAATCGATATTCCGGAAAATCGAGGATAATGGCATTCCAGGCCCTCGCAATTTCAGCTTGTGAAACCTCGGGTAGTTCCTTTTGGATCGCCTGGAGGAAGTCCTCGGTAGTTACTTCTCCTTTTTCATATGCCATAGAAACTTCCCACATGGCCATACTGGGCGAAGACACCCCCAAATCGGCCAAAGCCTTAAAAGTAGCCTGTTTATCGAGATTGATAAAGACATCCCCGAAATCGAATATTAAATTCTTATACATTATAATATAGGGTTAAGCGATCCGCACCGCTTTTAGATTCCAAAACTATCTTATCCTGGGGCAGGCTAGGGGCTGTTACCCCTTTTTCAAAAGCCCGGGTTCCCGTAAATATACGCGCCTCATCCCATAGACCTCGATCAATGAATTGCTGCAGCGTATAGGCTCCACCTTCTATTATGATGCTATTAATCTGCTTTTCATACAGTATACCACAAAGTTGGGGCAGCAATTCCATATTCCTATTGATACCCGTAAAGGATGTCCGGCCAAAATCTTGAGGCTGTTTATCCATAGCTACCAAAACCAAAGTATCGGCAACATCGGAAAAAACCGAAGCATGCTTAGGCAGCTTATGCTCCACATCGATTACCACGCGTAACGGGTGCTTGCCCACCGCGTGACGTACTGTCAACGAAGGATCATCGTCCATTACCGTTCGGGTCCCAACTAATATAGCCATTTCTTGGGCACGCCATTGGTGTACGAGGCGTTGCGATGCCGGAGAAGATATCCAGTAAGGTGCATCGGCCTTTCTTAAACTTGGATCCGGCGCCAAGAAACCATCGCTACTTTGTGCCCATTTCAAAATAATATAAGGGCGCTTTTTTTCCTGAAAACATAAAAACCTTTTAAAATGATCCCTACATTCGGTCTCCAAGACCCCAACGAAAACCTCGCATCCGGCCTCCCGTAAACGTGCAATACCCTTACCGGCCACCTTACTATGTGGATCTTTAATACCAACGACTACCCGAGTAATGCCTTCCCTAACGATCAAATCGGCACAAGGTGGGGTTTTTCCATAGTGTGAACAAGGCTCCAAAGCGACATACAATGTAGATTCGGCCAATAAACTCTTATCGGTTACCGAAGCGATTGCATTCACTTCGGCATGCGCACCACCAAACGGACTGGTAGCCCCTTCACCGATTATTCTACCCTGATGTACTACAACCGCACCCACCATAGGATTGGGAGCCGTATTCCCCAACCCATTTTTCCCCAATTGCAAGCATCGGGACATCATTTTTTCGTGTATCTTCACCTTACAAATGTAAAACATTAACCCCGCTTTGGACACCTATGGAAAAAGTGAATATTAGGCCGATTGAAGCCAAAGACAATGCAGCTATAAGAAAGATCATTAGAACCGTTCTCGAAGAATACGGACTTGACCGGGAAGGTACTGCCTATAACGACCCTTCCTTGAACGATATGACGGCCTTTTACCAAGCGGATGGGCATCTGTATTTGATTGCTGAAATTGAAAACAAGGTTCTTGGTGGTGGGGGTATTGGCCCGTTACCCAATAGCGATGGCGCCATTTGCGAACTACAGAAAATGTACTTTTCAACAGATGCCCGGGGCAAAGGTTTGGGCACCCAAATGATCACCGCTTGCCTAAACGCTGCAAAATCGATGGGATATACGCAGTGTTATTTAGAAACCGACCCCGACATGACCGTAGCCCAAAAAATGTACCTGAAGCACGGGTTTCGCTATTTGGATAAAGCGGTAGGATGCACAGGCCATAGTGCCTGCGAGGTATGGATGATTAAAGACCTATAAAATGAAGGCCACCGAACTTAGGCAATTTTACCATAAAGAACTAGATCCCATTTACGGCAAAGAGGAAGCATCCCATTTTTTTAAACTTTCCATGGAAAAGTATTGCGACATAGTGCCCATTGACCTGGCCTTGCAACCCGACATCGCCATTACCAAAACACAGGAAGGGAAAATGTTCGCCGCTTTATCGCGCCTACTGAAACATGAACCCATTCAATACATATTAGGTAGCGCCCATTTTATGGATATGGACTTTAAAGTAGCACCTGGTGTACTTATTCCGCGACCGGAAACGGAGGAATTGGTACGTATGATCATTGAGGAGCATCAAGACCGAGAAAAGTTAAAGGTCTTAGATATAGGTACAGGATCCGGATGCATCGCCATAGGCTTGTCCAAAAACCTGAACCAAGCCCATGTTACCGCTTGGGATGTTTCGGAGGAAGCCCTACAAATCGCCAACCAAAACAATGACCGATTACAAAGCAAGGTCAATTTTGAAGAACGCGATGTACTTACATTCAAAAACAAATCCGAAGCAACTTTCGATATTATAGTATCGAATCCGCCCTATGTCAGGGAATTGGAAAAATCCGAAATAAAGGATAACGTAAAGTTACATGAACCCGAACTGGCCCTGTTTGTGCCCGATCACGACCCCCTGGTTTTCTATAGGGCCATTGGTCAATTGGCCAAACAAAGCTTAAAAGCAAACGGCAGCCTTTATTTCGAGATCAATCAGTATCTTGGAGCGGAGACCAAAACCTTGTTAAAGGACGAATTAGGCTTCACAACCGTAATACTAATACCGGATATGTTCGGCAACGACCGATTTCTCAAAGCATATATATGAGCGAGATTAAGAATAAAATAGACACACTTCGGAAAGCACTTCGTCAATATAACCACGAATACTATATACTCGATACCCCGTCGATATCCGATTACGATTTCGATATGCAGCTCAAGGAATTGGAGGCTTTGGAAAAAGCCCATCCTGAGTTTGCAGACCCCAATTCACCTACACAAAGGGTAGGGGGCGGGGTTACCAAGAACTTCAACACGATCAAGCACGAGCAACGCATGTATTCCCTGGATAATTCCTATTCCCAAGACGATCTACAAGATTGGGAAAAACGCATCCAAAAAATACTAGGCGAAGAATCGATTGAATATACCTGTGAATTAAAATACGATGGTGCCTCCATTAGTTTAACATACGAAAATGGCGCCCTCACCCAAGCGGTAACCCGAGGCGATGGGTTTCAGGGTGACGAGGTAACCACCAATATACGCACCATTAAGACCGTACCGCTAAAATTAACAGGCGATTTTCCGCCTAAATTCCATATTCGTGGCGAAATCATTTTAACCCTGGACGGTTTTGCCCAAATGAACAAAGAGCGGCTAGCCGCAGGAGAAGACCCTTACATGAATCCTAGGAACACGGCTTCGGGAAGCCTTAAACTACAAGATTCCTCCTTGGTCTCGCAACGCCCTTTGGAATGTTTGTTGTATAGTTTGGTCGGGGAGGACCTGCCTATTGAAACCCAATATCAAAGTTTGGAAAAAGCCAGGGAATGGGGTTTTAAGGTGCCACCGATTTCTGCCCATTGTAAAAATCTGGACGAGGTCATGGCCTTTGTACAGCACTGGGATACCCATAGGCACGACCTTCCTTACGAAACAGATGGTGTGGTTGTTAAGGTAAATAGCCTGCGACAGCAGGAAGAATTGGGGCATACGGCCAAAGCCCCACGATGGGCCATTGCTTACAAATTCAAGGCCGAACAAGGCTATACCCAGCTAAACGAAATCACTTACCAGGTAGGGCGGACTGGTGCCATTACCCCCGTAGCCAATCTGGCACCCGTTTTATTGGCGGGCACAACGGTAAAAAGAGCCTCGTTGCACAATGCCGACCAAATTGCAAAATTGGACATTCGCGAAGGCGATTGGGTCTATGTAGAAAAAGGTGGCGAGATCATTCCGAAAATTACCGGGGTCGATTTCTCAAAAAGGGAAGGAACGGGTGAACCCACCCAATACATAAGCGAATGCCCCGAATGTGGTACTGCCCTGACCCGTGAGGCCGGGGAAGCCCAGCATTACTGCCCCAACGCCTACGGTTGCCCGCCACAAATTACGGGACGTATCCAGCACTTCATTTCTAGAAAAGCCATGGATATTGAAGGTTTGGGCAGCGAGACCGTAGAACAGCTTTTTCAAGAAGGACTGATACGGGATTATGCCGACCTATATACCTTAACAAAAGAACAGATCCTGCCCTTGGAGCGTATGGCGGAAAAATCGGCCGACAACCTGATCCAGGGTGTGGCCAAGTCCAAAGAGATTCCTTTTGAACGGGTCTTATACGCCATGGGCATCCGTTATGTGGGCGAAACCGTAGCCAAGAAATTGACCAAGGCCTATCCGAATATCGACGCTTTGGCCCAGGCCGGCCCTGAAGACTTGGTCGCAGTTGATGAAATCGGGGAACGTATTGCCGAAAGTGTGGTCGCGTTTTTTAAGGATGCAGGGAACCAAGAA
Source organism: Sediminicola luteus (assembly GCF_002514735.1). Taxonomy (GTDB): domain Bacteria; phylum Bacteroidota; class Bacteroidia; order Flavobacteriales; family Flavobacteriaceae; genus HQA918. Next base: position 62,405 of record NZ_NBWU01000004.1, read on the forward strand.
ATCATAGCGCGATTAAAAGGCTACGGATTACAACTGGAACGTTCTGCCGAAAGCCTTGAGGGACAAACCGATAAGTTAAAAGGAAAATCGTTCGTGGTCTCCGGTGTATTTGAAAAAGTTAGTCGCAACGAACTTAAAAAATTGATAGAGGATAACGGCGGTAAGGTAGCTTCTTCAATCAGTAGCAAAACCAGTTATGTGGTAGCCGGCGACAAAATGGGACCTAGTAAAAGGGAAAAGGCCGAGAAGCTAGGGGTATCTATGATTACTGAAGATGAATTTCTAATTATGATCAAATAACGGACACTAGGCATGATTATTGATAGCTAAACCATGTAATTCAACACTTTAGAAGCATGAGAAACCTAATCCAACATTTCGTTTTAATTTGTTTTACCTTATCGACATTAACCGTAATAGGACAAAAGGAAAGCCCTCAAACACGAACCATTAAAGGAAAGGTGACCCTAATGGAGGTGGTCGAGCCTTATGCGGAAATAGGCAATACCAGAACCGATATCGTCACTAAGCCAAACAAAGACGGAAGCTATGAAATTAAGGCAAAAACCGGTGATATACTGGTATTCTCAGCACCTAATGGCCTTACACAAGAAATAATCGTAGAAGATGTCACCCGTTATTTAAATATAGACCTGAAGCCAAAATACAATGAGCTGGATAATGTAACCGTTGAAAGCTCCAAACGAAAAAAGAACCTTCAACTAGAGCTCTTAAAACAGTATCAAACCGATAAGGGTATTATTAAAAGCGCCTTTGGTTTTATACACAAAGACCGCAGTGGTTATGCTATGTATATGACGGACGATAGTCAATTTTCGGCGGCGGAATTTGACCTGTTAACTATTATAAACGGTCGTTTTCCTGGTATGAGAACCGTTCGAGACCCATACAATATACTCAATGCCCAGGTATTTATGCGAAGCACGGGGCGTTTGGCACCCGACCCTGCCATATGGGATGTAGACGGCATGATTTTTACCGAATACCCCTCTTGGGTAAACCCATTGACCGTAAAACGTGTTGCCGCCCTACCCGGTTTCGGTGCCGTTGGAAGCTATGGAAGCATTGCTAGGGGAGGGGTGATTATCGTAAATACTGAAAATCTGGTTTTGAATGTAAATCCGTATACAGGCAAAAAAGATTTGGCCTATGCCACCGATAACTATGTTCAAGAGAAATCCGTTAATTTCAATCATTTAAAAAGGGAACTCCCAACCTACCTAAAACCATTGGAATCGGCATCAAGCTTACATGAAGCACAAAAAATCTATTCGGTTGAAGCCAAGAAAAACAGAGGGAATCCTTTTTTTGCCATCGATGCCTACCAATACTTTGAAATGCGTTGGGGGTCTACTTTTGTATGGAAGGAAATCCTAAAAGAAAACCACCCTTTGTTAAATCATCCGGTTCACCTGAAAGCCATAAGTTTCTTGGCCGAATCGTTTCATAGGGACAGTTTGGCCTTGGCACTCAATCAACGCGTTTTCAAACTGCGCCCAAAATACATACAATCGTATATTAGCCTGGCCCAAGCCCATTTTAACAACGAAGACAGAGACCGGGGCATGGCACTTTTGGGCCAGCTACGCTACTTAGAAGCCAATGAATCCCTACCTAATTTTAACGACGGATTGAATGAGCCAATCCGTAACCAAATCCTATTTGAAAACGGTCCAAATCAAAAAACAAAACCACAGATAGCACAAATCCATAATATCACAGAGTCTTTAGGTCCGGGTACGGCCCGATTAAATTTTGAGTGGAACGATTCTGAAGCGGAATTTGAAATCCAATTTGTAAACCCCAGAGGGCAATTCGTGAATTGGGAACATAGTTTAAATGCCAATCCGGATATAATTGAACAAGAAAAAAAACTTGGATATAGCTCCAAAGATTTTATACTAGAAGATTTTCTTGATGGGCAATGGCAAGTGAACATTAAATATCTTGGCAACAAAAGTGCCACTCCATCTTACATGAGACTAACTTATGACCAAGGGAATAACGAAAGTAAAACCGTAGTTTTTAAATTGGAAGGTAAGTCGGTAAAACGGGAAAATGTTTTATTAATCGACCCTTACCGAGGTATCGTCACTAATTAAGACTACCTTAAACGGCAAGGGAAACACCGATTGATGCCGTTTCGGAACCCAAATAGAAATCGATACGTCCTAAACGTAGACCATAGCAGCCTACCTGGTTTACTAAAATGGTTTTTCCGGCCCGGTTTTCTACCTCGGTCGGTTTATCCAAAAAAGTATGGGTATGTCCGCCAATGATCAAATCGGTAAAGGAGGTATGTTTTGCCAATTCTAAATCGTGCGGCAGATTTACCCCTTTGGCATAGGCATAGCCTATATGCGACAAGCAGACGATTAAATCGCAGCGCTCAACCTCTTTCAAATGCCTTTCGGTATCCTGGGCCACCCCATAGGGATCTTGGTATCGGGTTTCCCCATATAGTTTTTTATGCACCAAACCGGCCAATTCAATACCTAGGCCATACACCCCAATCTTTACCCCATCGACCAAAAAAGTCTTAAAGGGCTTGACCTGTCCTTCCATAAGGGTATCCTTAAAATCGTAATTGGCGGACAACATTTCAAAGGAAGCATGGGGCATTTGGGCGGCAAGGCCATCGAGACCGTTATCGAAATCGTGGTTACCGATGGTTGCTGCGTCGTATTTAAGCATACTCATGAGCTTAAACTCCAATTCGCCTCCATAAAAATTAAAATAGGGAGTGCCTTGGAAGATATCGCCCGCATCGAACAATAGGGTATTGGGGTTCTCTTTACGTATTTGTTCTACCAGTGTCGCCCTACGTGCCAGACCACCTAAATTGGCAAAACGGCTATGGTCACTCGGGAAAGCATCGATATGGCTATGTACATCATTGGTATGTAATATGGTAATATGCCGCGTTTTATTTTGGGCACAAGATTGAAGCCCCAAGCCCCCTAAACCAACCAGGGTGGAAGCCGCAGCCGACCGTTGTATGAATTTCCTTCTTTTCATTGGGGTTCTACTTTTTAATTATACGATCATCAACCGCGGAGACAATACTATCGTGGGCCATAAAATCATCGATGATGGCGTTACGTAACAAATAATCCAATTCGGTAACCGAAAGGGCTTTTTTAAAGAAATCCATGCGGTCGCCACCGCTCAGCAGATAATCCGAAGTCCCTACATAATAGGTTCTGTTGTCTTCCAAAGGGGTACCATTTACTATAAATGACAGCGGTTTTTTGTTTTTATCAAATACGATTTGGGCATTCGCAATAGGATGCGCCCTAACATCTTCACTTAAATAGGTCAATAACTCCCTCATTGCGGTACCATCAAGTTCGGCCACCACCATTTGGTTTTCAAAGGGCATCAACTGGTAAGCCGTACGTCGGGAGACCCTACCCTCGGAAACTATCGAACGAATACCTCCATGGTTCAACAATACCATATCGATGTTTTTACCGGTACGTGACTTAAAAATGGGTTGGGCCCTTCGGTAGAACATATCGGCCATATAGTTACCTAAAGAGGTGTTTAAAGGATCATCATCTAAAAGCAAAGACCTTGGTGCCATGGCCAAACTGGAATCCAATACCGTATTAATACGATTTCGATAGGGTTCAACAAAGCCTTCTAAGGAATCTATCGCCGTTAGGGTAGAGTCAATGGCCACAAATTCACCTTCGACTTGCTGTAAATGCCAAGGTTTTTCCGAACAAGAAAAGAGAAAAACAGAAAGTGTTACAGATAACACAAATTGTTTTATATTTAAACTTAAGTTCCTTTTTATCTTTGTCATAGAAATGCAGGTATAATATTTACCTTTGTAGAAAAGGTAAAATTAAATGTTTTTAAAAGCTATACAGGCAAAACTGAAGGAGAAATCCGGAATTAAGTTCCTAAAGCAAGAATTGGGTAAGCCCCAAACTGCTGTGGATAGGCCTAATGGCATACGTTCTGTAGGATGTATCGTTGATTTGGATAATTTCGATACTTCTGAAGTGTTTTACGAATTATTGGAAGATTTTTCATTACGGCCCAATGCGGTAAAAATTATCGGCTATAAAAGCCTTCATGATAAAAACTCACCCTACGCAACACCCATTTTCAGTGACAAGGACTTGGGCTGGAACGGACAGATTGCCAATAGTTATGCCTTGGAGTTTTTAAGCAGGGAATACGATTTGTTGCTCAACTATTACAACGAGAACAAATTAATGCCCCAGCTTATGAGTCTTAAAAGCAAAGCACGGATCCGGGTCGGATTCGAAACCGTAGATCATGCTTTGAACGACATTATGGTAATGACCCCAATTTCCGATTTCAGGAAATTTAAGTCGGAACTACACAAGTACCTTCGCATTCTTAATGAAGTTAAATAAACGCTTCCCTGAAAAGGGTTATTTGGAATGAAAATTTTAACGGGAACGGGCGTGGCATTGACCACACCTTTTACAGCTAACCACGAAGTCGATGCCCTGGCATTGACCGCTTTGGTAAACCATTGTATAGATGGCTCTATCGATTATTTAGTGGTACATGGTACTACGGCAGAACCCTCTTCATTGACCTCTGATGAAAAACAATGGGTTACCGATACCGTGATTTCGGCAAATGCCGGAAGGTTACCCTTGGTCTTAGGTGTAGGTGGTAACAATACGGCCGAAGTGGTTAAAAGTCTCCGTGAAGTAGATGTCAATACGTTTTCAGCCATTCTTTCCGTTTCACCGTATTACAACAAACCCACCCAAGAAGGTATTTATAGGCATTTTCGCGAAATAGCTTTAAACAGTCCCTTACCCATAATCGTATATAATGTTCCAGGACGTACCAGTAGCAATATAGAGCCGGAAACATTGGTCCGCTTGGCCGAGGAATTCCCGAATATCGTTGCCGTCAAAGAGGCTTCAGGCAATTTGGTACAGGTTATGGAAATAATCGCTAAAAAACCAAAACGTTTTCATGTTATCTCGGGTGATGATATTACGGCCCTACCGACCGTGTTGGCTGGTGGAAGCGGTGTTATCTCAGTTTTGGGCCAGGCCGTGCCCCAACTGTTTTCAAAAATGATTCATCTCGGTTTATCAGGGGAAAACAAAGAGGCCTTCCATATACACTATAAACTCCAAGACCTAATGGGCTTGATTTTTGAGGAAGGCAATCCCGCTGGCATCAAGGCCATGCTTCAAGAATTGGGTATAGGTACCGCAGAAGTGCGTTTGCCCCTTGTGGAGTGCTCTAAAGGTCTACGTGAGAAAATCCATGGGGCCATGCACCCGCTACATTTGCAACAAGCTGTAAAAGTATAGAAACACCCACGTTTCCAAATTTCCATTCGAACACTTATGTTAAAGCTGCGCTAAATGATTAGTCGTTTCTGTATAGCTTAGGGTATATTAGCCAAGAACTCCTCTACTTAATAGGGAAATACTGGGAGTTGTTGATTATTTTCTTAATTTTGCAAAATATTTGTCCAGAAATGAAGCGATTCTTGGTGCTTATTGGGGCTGTAGCCCTTTTTACTTCCTGTAACGAATATCAGAAAGTCTTGAAAAACCCTTCCGTAAAGCCAAAATACGACATGGCTTTAAAATATTATGAGGAGGGCGATTTTAAAAGGGCCAATCGTTTATTGGAACAAATCGCGCCAAAATATGTTGGCAAACCCCAAGGGGAGCGTATCATCTTTTTCTTTGCAGACTCGTACTATAAGATAAAAGATTACAATTTTGCCAGTTATCAATTCGATCGTTTCGTTAAATCGTATCCGGAAAGTGATAAATTGATAGAGGCTTCCTTTTTGGCGGCCAAAAGTACGTTTATGCTTTCGCCTAAATATTCTTTGGATCAAACGGAAACAGACAAAGCATTGAACAAACTTCAGGTTTTCATCAATAGTTATCCGAATTCAGAGTTTACTGCAGAAGCGAATGCCATGGCTCAGGAACTTTCGGGTAAAAAAGAAAAGAAAGCCTTGGAGATTGCCAAACAGTATAATAAAATTGGGGCTTTTGATTACCCTCGCTTAAAATCGGCCATTACCGCATTCGACAATTTCTTGTCCGATTATTCAGGATCCGTACACCGCGAAGAGGCCTTGTACTATCGCTTTGAGGCTTCGTGCCGCTTGGCCATGAACAGTACACTTTTAAAGCGAAAAGAACGTTTAGAGAATGCCAAGGAGCACTACGCTGCCTTGATTAAATATTTTCCAGAGTCCACCTACAAGAAAGATGCGGACGTTTGGCTGGAAACCATCGACAAAGATTATAATAACCTTGTGAACAAATACTACGGCAATAATGAAAGCAAATGACCTTAAAAATGTAAAGGCCCCGGTCAGTACTACGACGATCAACCGTAACGAGTTCGATCAAAAGACCGAGAACATTTACGAAGCCATCTCAATCGTATCTAAAAGAGCGATTCAGATCAATGCCGAGATCAAAAAAGAGCTCTTGGAAAAACTAGAGGAGTTCGCCACCTATAACGATAGTTTGGATGAGGTTTTCGAAAACAAAGAGCAGATCGAAGTTTCTAAGTTTTACGAAAAACTACCAAAACCTCACGCTATGGCGGTAATTGAGTGGTTAGAAGATAAAATCTACCACAGAAATACCGAAAAAGACGGAGAATAACATGGTTTTAGGCGGCAAAAAAATAGTTCTTGGCATTACCGGGGGCATAGCCGCTTACAAAACAACTTTCTTGGTGCGCCTGCTTGTAAAAGCGGGCGCTCATGTTAAAGTGGTCATGAGTCCGAGTGCGGTCGATTTCGTGTCGCCACTCACCTTGGCCACCCTTTCCAAAAACCCTGTCGTTACCTCTTTTATTAAAGAAGAAGACAACACCACCTCTTGGAACAACCATGTTTCCCTTGGTCTATGGGCAGACCTTATGCTTGTGGCACCCGCTACGGCAAACACGCTTTCTAAAATGGCCCATGGTAGTTGCGACAACCTATTGCTTGCCGTTTACCTTTCCGCCAAATGTCCTGTTTATTTTGCCCCGGCGATGGATTTGGATATGTACAAACACCCTTCGACAAAGCAGAATTTTGACACTTTAACATCATTCGGAAACATCATGATTCCGGCCGAAAGTGGGGAACTGGCCAGCGGACTGGAAGGTGAGGGACGTATGGCCGAACCTGAGAACATCGTTCAATTCATAACCGATCATTTAAGCACCCAACTGCCCTTAAAAGGCAAAAAAGTTCTTATCACAGCTGGTCCAACTTATGAAGCTATAGACCCGGTTCGTTTTATTGGCAACCACTCTTCTGGTTTAATGGGTTTTGAATTGGCCCACCAAGCGGCGACTATGGGCGCCCAAGTAGCCTTGGTCAGCGGTCCCAGTAAATATGAAACCAAACATCCGAATGTAGTTTTACATCGAGTGGTTAGTGCCCAAGAGATGTTCGATAAGACCACGGCTTTGTACAACGATACGCATATAGCCATTTGCGCTGCCGCCGTTGCCGATTATCGACCTGAAAAACCAGCTACACATAAGATTAAAAAAGATAGTGACTCTTTACGGATCGATTTGGTAAAGAACCCGGACATCTTAAAAACTCTTGGAGAGCGTAAAACCAATCAGTTTTTGGTAGGTTTTGCCCTCGAGACCCAAAATGAGGAAGCCAATGCCAAGGGAAAACTGGAACGCAAGCATTTAGATGCCATTGTTCTTAACTCTATGCAAGACGCAGGTGCCGGCTTTGGCACCCCCACCAATAAAATAAAGTTCATAGACAAGAATCTGACGATTACAGCGTTTGAATTAAAGACCAAAGCCGATGTGGCCTTGGATATCTTAAACGAAATCATCAAGAGAATATATGCGTCTTAGACTCGCTTTGATTATTTGTTGTTTCCTTGGCCTATTTACCCAGGCCCAAGAACTAAACTGTACCGTAACGGTTAACTCCGAGCAGGTAGGACAAACCAACCAACAGATTTTCAAGACCTTGGAGCGTTCCTTGAATGAATTCATGAACAAGTCGAAATGGACCAATCGGGTCTATGGTGAGCGTGAAAAGGTGAATGCCCAAATGTTTATTACGGTTTCGGAATACGAATCTGACCGTTTTAAGGCTACTATTCAAATACAATCTTCCCGACCGGTTTTTAATACGGCTTACGACAGTCCGGTTTTTAACTATAAAGACAATAGCTTTAATTTTCAATACCTCGAATTCCAGCCCTTGGTATACAATCCCAACAGTTTCGATTCTAACCTAATCGGGGTAATGTCCTATTATGCCTACATCATCCTAGGTATGGATGCCGATACATTTGCCCAAGAGGGAGGCACCGATTATTATAAGGAGGCCCAAAAAATCGTCACCCAGGCCCAAGGCACCAATTATGCAGGCTGGAAACAATTGGGCGGGGAACGCAATCGCTTTGAATTGGTAGATAACCTGCTGTCTAATACCTATAGGGAATATCGGGTAGCCATGTATAATTACCACCGAAAGGGACTTGATATTTTAGCGGACAACAACAGCACCGGAAAACAAGTAATCGCCGGTACCATGCGACTCTTCGAAACCCTAATCAAACGGAGGCCGAATGCCTTCTTGATCCAAACCTTTTTCGATGCCAAATCGGAAGAGATACTCAATGTATTCTCCGATGGGCCTAAGGTAGATGTCGTAAAACTTAAGGCGACCCTGAATAGGGTAGCGCCTTTTTATTCCTCTATCTGGAACGATATCGAATATTAAAGTCGATTATGGCAAATGTATTGGCTTTTCGATTGGTCTAGAAACTTTATCTTTACCGGCAAATCCAATCTGGTTTGCTTTCAAATCTTTCCATTCGCAATTACGCTTTAATAGAGAAACTCGACATGGGTTTCGACAATGGTTTTACCGTTATAACAGGTGAGACTGGGGCCGGAAAGTCCATTTTATTGGGCGGGCTTTCATTGGTCTTGGGTAAACGGGCCGACTTATCGGTTTTGAATGACCCCGAGAAAAAGTGTGTTATCGAAACCGAATTTCGAATCGGTTCTTATGGCTTGCAATCTTTTTTTGAAACGGAAGATTTGGATTATGAAGACAACACCATTATAAGAAGGGAGATATTGCCCAGCGGAAAATCAAGAGCCTTTATAAACGATACGCCTGTAAACTTAAGCGTACTACAAGAACTCGGCGCCCGCTTAATGGACATCCATTCGCAACACCAAACCTTGGAACTTACCCAAAACACCTTTCAGTTAAGGTTGATCGATGCTCTGGCAAAAACCCAAAACGAACTACTTGCCTACCGCAAAGCCCTTAAGGTCTGGCGTAGTTTGGAAAAAGAGCTGCAAGAGTTATTGGATTTTCAGGCCACGGCCACCCAAGAATTCGAATACCATAGCCATTTATTGGAAGAATTGCTTCCCTTAGATCTAAAGGATGGGGTAGTAGCCGACTTGGAAAGTAGGCAGGAGCAATTGGCCAATGTAGAGACCATACAACAAAATTTGGCCGAAGCCGACCATCTAATCAATCAAGAACAAATCGGCCTATTGGATGCTTTGACACAATTGCGTCAAAACTGCCAAAAACTAGCGGGTTATGGCGGGCCTTTTTCCGGTTTAGACGAGCGGGTAAACGCCCTAAGCATAGAACTAGACGATATTGAAAAGGAATTGACCAGGGCAAGGGATGGGGTAGAGACCGACCCTAGGGCACTTCAGGAAACCGAGGACAAACTGACCCAATTGTACGCCTTACTCAAAAAACACAACTGTGCCGACGAGTCCGAATTATTAGCTACCCGTAATGCCCTAGAGGAAAAAGTAGCCAAAGTGGCCAATATACAAGACACCATTGCCGAAAAGCAAGGACAATGTGACCTGCAAAAAGAGAAGGTGTTGAAAATTTCCGAAAAGATATCGAAGGCCAGAGCCAAAACCATCAAGCCTTTAACCAAGCAATTGGAAGCTATTTTATCGAATTTAGGCATGCCCCAAGCCCGTTTCCAAATCGGGTTAACCCCCTCAGACCACTGTACAGAAACGGGCACCGACATCCTTTCATTTCTTTTCTCTGCCAATGCCGGCGGACAATTCGGGGAACTAAAAAAAATGGCTTCCGGCGGGGAGTTAAGCCGGATTATGTTGGCCATAAAATCGATTTTGGCCCAACATGAAAATCTGCCTACCATAATGTTCGATGAGATCGATACCGGGGTTTCCGGACATATCGCGACGCAAATGGCCTTGATTATGCAGCAAATGGGCCAGCATATGCAGGTTTTCTCCATTACCCATTTACCCCAAGTGGCCGCCAAGGGTAAAACACACTATATGGTAAAGAAACAAGTCAAACACGGCAAGACATTAACAGAATTGACCCTGTTGGACCCCGAAGAACGCGTAATACAATTAGGCCAAATGCTAGACGGTAAAGAACCTTCGGAATCGGCCCTGACACACGCCCGCCAGCTTTTACAATAGGTTTTTTCCACAGGGACACCTTCCTGCATAATTCCCTAGGTTTCGCTATGGATTATTTGGGTTGACGTATATTTGCGGCACGTTCAATCTAAAGTAATCTATCAACATGTATAATCTACTAAAAGGAAAAAAAGGAATCATTTTTGGTGCCTTGGACGAAAACTCCATTGCCTGGAAAACAGCCGAAAGGGTACACCAAGAAGGTGGTAGTTTTGTCTTGACCAATGCGCCCATTGCCATGCGCATGGGAAATTTAAACGACTTGGCCGAAAAAACTGGGGCAGAGATCATTCCGGCCGATGCTACGAATGAAGAAGATTTGGCCAACCTGGTATCGAAATCCATGGAGATTTTAGGCGGTAAAATCGATTTTGTGTTGCATTCCATTGGCATGTCGGTAAACGTTAGAAAAGGCAGGCACTATACCGATGAAAAATATGATTTTACAGCCAAAGGTTGGGACGTTTCCGCTTTGTCTTTCCATAAGGTAATGCAAAGCCTGTATAAGGCCGATGCCATGAACGAATGGGGCAGTATAGTTGCCCTGACCTATATGGCGGCTCAGCGTACTTTTCCCGATTATAACGACATGGCTGACAATAAAGCCTATTTGGAATCGGTAGCCCGTAGTTTTGGCTATTTCTTTGGCACCGAAAAGAAGGTGCGGGTAAATACCATTTCGCAATCACCCACACCAACCACGGCTGGTACCGGGGTAAAAGGATTTGATTCGTTTATCAATTATGCAGAAAAAATGTCTCCCTTAGGTAATGCCAGTGCCCAAGACTGTGCCGACTATACCGTGAGTTTGTTCTCAGACCTTACCCGTAAAGTAACCATGCAGAACTTATTCCACGATGGCGGGTTTTCAAATGTAGGGGTTAGTCAAGAAATTATTGACCAGTTTTAATATCGCACAAACAAACGGCCAAGGGTAAATCTTGGCCGTTTACTATATCGCATTCATGTCGCCCTATTTTTCGCTGATCATTCCCGTTTATAATCGCCCTGTTGAAGTACAGGAACTTTTGGAGAGTCTTCAAAAGCAGACCTATTCCAAACCTTACGAAATTGTTTTGGTGGAAGACGGCTCTACTGAGCGTTGTGAAGCGGTAATCGAAACCTATGGAAAGGGGCTTCAGGTATCCTACTACTACAAGGCCAATTCAGGTCCGGGAGACTCCCGTAATTACGGTATGGCCCGGGCCAAGGGCAACTATTTTATCGTATTGGACTCTGACTGCATCTTGCCCCCGCATTATTTAGAAGCCGCAGAAACGGCCTTAGAGAATGACTTCGTACATTGTTTCGGTGGGCCCGATGCGGCTCATGAAAGTTTTTCCGATGTGCAAAAGGCCATAAATTATGTAATGACCTCCTTTTTGACCACTGGTGGTATTCGGGGCGGCAAAACCCAATTGGATAAATTCCAGCCCCGTAGTTTTAATATGGGCATCTCCAAGGAGGCCTTTGAAGCTACAGGTGGGTTTGGCAATATACATCCGGGAGAAGACCCCGACTTAAGCTTCCGCATCTGGAAGAAAGGGTACGATTCCAAACTGTTCCGCGAGGTTTTTGTGTATCATAAACGCCGTATCGACTGGGCCAAATTTGAAGTCCAGGTAAAGAAGTTCGGCATGGTCCGTCCCATTTTAAACCGATGGCATCCAAGTACGGCCAAGATTACCTATTGGTTCCCTTCGGTGTTCATCATAGGGCTTTTCATTGCGATTATCGCGGCCTTTTTCGGTTTTTGGTTTGTATTGGCAGGCTACACCCTATACTTTTTATTACTTTTTATAGACGCGCTTTTAAAAACAAATAGCCCCAAAATAGCCAGCATGGCCCTCTTTGCCACTTGGGTTCAGTTTTATGGTTACGGCACAGGTTTCTTAAAATCCAATTTCTTGCTTACATTTAGTAAACAAGAGCCAGAAGTTCTGTTTCCCAAGCTTTTTTTTAAATAATAGAAAAGTATGCAGGCAGCATTCGAACACCAAAGAAAACAACGTAGGATAAAAGTATTCCTATTCTTTTTGTCGTTGTCTTTGCTTTCTTGGTTCGTAAACAAACTATCAGGGAGTTATATCGGAAAATTAGAGGTACCCGTAACCTATACCCAGCTGGCCGACACCTTATTATTGACCCAACCCTTACCTGAGAAAATACAGCTAAGCCTTAATAGCGGCGGGTTTTACCTACTGGGTCAGCAAATACATACCAATGCCAAAGAAATCAGCTTAAACCGATTGCAAAAGAACCCTAAAGGTCATTACATAACCCGTCAAGAGCTAAAAAGACAATTAGCATTGCAATTACCCAACGATACCGGTCTAAGGGAACTTTTTCTGAACGATACACTTTATGTACAAGTCTCGCCTTTGGCGGTAAAAGAGGTTCCGGTCGTATTAGACTTAAACTTAGAACTGGGCAGTGACTTTATGCTTCAAGATTCAGTAACCATTTCACCTGCTCAAATACGGGTTGTTGGGCCCATTAGCTCGTTGGACACCATACGACAAATAGCTTCGGAACCCCTTGAACTGAAACAGATTCAAAAAGGTTTCGATCTAGAGGCCTCATTGATTTTGCCCAAATTATTGAATACCCAATACGACCCAATGCAAGTTAGGGTTAGGGGGGAAGTTATACGCTTTTCGGAAAAGATCATTCAAGTTCCAGTAACCATTACCCAATTGCCGCCAGATATCCAAATACGTACCTTTCCGGAAACCGTTTCCATTCTATGCCGAGATCGTATCGATAAGATCCGGGATTTGACGGCCAGCGATTTTTTGGTCAGTGCCCCATTTCCCGAAGGGGATGAAAAAAACACCTTGGCCCTGCAGATCGGCAAAAAACCGACGGACATACATACCGTACTGCTGTTGGAAGAGGAAGTCCACTATATAATCAGAAAAGAATGAAACGTATAGGCCTTACAGGTGGTATTGGAAGTGGAAAAAGTACGGTAGCCGGGTTCTTTAAAGAGTTAGGTGTGCCCATCTATAATTCGGACGAACAGGCCAAGCGGCTGATGATAGAAGACACTACCCTAATTCAAGGAATAAAAGACCTAATCGGCACCGAAGCCTACCAAGAAGGCCAACTGAACCGCGGCTTTATCGCCCAAAGGATCTTTAATGACGAAGCCCTACTACAGGCCATGAACGATCTGGTGCATCCGGCAGTACGCCAAGATTTTTTGAACTGGGCCGAAAAACAGGAATCGCCCTATGTTATTCAAGAAACGGCCTTGATTTTCGAGAATGGTATGCAAGATTTCTATGATGCCACTATTTTGGTAACCGCCCCCATCCACATTCGAATCGAAAGGGTTTTGGCACGTGATAAATCCAACAAGGTAGCCATCCAACAGCGTATGGCCAATCAACTACCCGATACGAAGAAGGAAATGCTGGCCGATCATATAATTGTAAACCTCGAACTGGAACAGACTGAAAAACAAGTTGAAAGACTGCACCAACAACTATTATCGGCTAAATAATCAGAGGCATTTTAACATTTTTGTTAAGGTAAGGTTAAACGTCCCAGCGGCTAAATGTTAAATTTTTAATTTTGACCCAATGAACAAGCGATTATTTGTTCTTCTGGTAGTATTGATGAGCCTATCGTTGATCGGGATTATTTTCGTTCAGGGATATTGGATCCGGAAGACGGTTGAGGATAAGGAGGAACAATTTTCTAGTACGGTTAACGCCGTACTGAACAAGGTGGCCGATAAGATTGAAGATCGGGAGATATCACAATACTTCGATGATGCTGCCGGTATTAAGGATAGCGTTGGATCATTAAAAAGTTCGCATCTAAAAAAATTCCTTTTTATAGATGAAGACCTGAACTCTAACGAAATCCGCTTGTACAGCCATGGTATTTTGGAAGAACAATACGAAGTACCATCAACGTTCTTTGATAACACTGACGGCATAATTAATAGCGGTACCGGAGTTGACCCGAATACCATTTCCAATTTTACCAGTAAACGTACCACTGAAATTTTTAAGTCGGACATTGGTTTGGATGGCCGGCCTGTTCAAATTTCCCCCATTAAGGAAAAATTGGAAAAAATCGGGGGCTTACAACAGATTGACAAGGCTGTGTTTGAAGATGTATACCGAACCATGGCCAATACGGTACCCATACATAAAAGGGTGAGTAAACAAGAAATTGAATTGTTGTTGGATCAATACCTAAAAAACCGTAATCTAAAGCTCGATTTTGAATATGGGGTGTATAGCGGAGGCTTGCCGACCAAGGTAAAGTCGAAAGGTTTTGAGTTTGGCTTATCCTCGGTTTATGAATCCCCGATATTTAAGGATAGTGAGGGTAATAGCGATTTTTCTTTGTTGATTACGTTTCCGACCAAGAAAAAATTCTTGATCAGCTCAATTTTGGGCATGGCCATTTTATCTGGCCTGTTTACCTTGGTTATCGTAGTGGCCTTTTCGAGCGCCATTTACCATTTGAATCGCCAAAAACAGATCTCGCAGATCAAGTCGGATTTTATAAACAATATGACCCACGAGTTCAAAACGCCCATTGCCACCATCAATTTGGCCGTTGAGGCCATTAAGAATCCGGCAACTTTGGCTGAGACCGAAAAGGTAATGCGTTATTTGAACATGATCAAAGACGAGAATAAACGTATGCATGCCCAGGTAGAAAATGTATTACGGATCTCGAAACTGGAAAAAAATCAACTGGACATTAGTAAGGACAGGACTGATGCCCACGACATTATAGAAGATGCCGTTACCCATGTAGAATTGATCGTAGCCGATAGAGGGGGGTATATCAATACGCATTTAGATGCGGACCGTTCTGAGGTACTGGCCAACGATGTACATTTCACCAATGTCATCGTGAATATGTTGGATAATGCCATAAAATACTCACCCGAGTCGCCAAAAATTGATGTGTTTACCGAGGTGGCGAAAAACTGGATTATAATCAAAGTCCAGGATCAAGGTGCCGGTATGAGCAAAGCAGTGTTAAAAAAAGTATTTGAAAAGTTCTATAGGGAACACACCGGAAATATACATAACGTAAAAGGTCATGGCTTAGGTCTGGCCTACGTAAAACGAATAATTGAAGATCACCAAGGGGAAGTGTACGCAGAAAGCGAAAAGGGAAAAGGCAGTACCTTCTTCATTAAACTACCCTTAATATAAGTCTATGGAAACAGCGAACAAAAAAATACTGTTGGTAGAAGACGATCCAAATTTTGGTATCGTACTTAAAGATTACCTTTCTATGAACCAATTTGATGTGGTTCTGGCCAAAAATGGGATGGAAGGGTTTGAAAAATTCAAAAAAGACAATTTCGACATCTGCATACTCGATGTAATGATGCCGTACAAAGATGGGTTTACCTTAGCTAAGGAAATCCGGGAAAAGAACGAAAACGTACCTATCGTCTTCCTTACGGCCAAGACCATGAAGGAAGACGTACTTAAAGGCTATAAAGCCGGTGCGGACGACTATTTGAACAAACCTTTCGATTCGGAAGTTTTGTTGATGAAGCTAAAAGCCATTCTACAACGTAAGGCTGCCAGCACCTTGGCCGATTCCAAAAAATTCGAGTTCCAAATCGGTAACTTCCATTTGAATTCCAAGTTGCGTTTCTTGAAATTCAAAGATGAGGAAGCTACCAAATTATCGCCCAAGGAAAACGAGCTATTACGTTTGTTGGCCTTACATGAAAACGACCTTATGCCACGGGAACTGGCCTTGACCAAGATTTGGCGCGACGACAACTATTTTACCTCACGTAGTATGGATGTATATATTGCCAAACTGCGTAAATACCTAAAGCGTGATGATACCGTAGAGATTTTGAACATTCACGGTGAAGGTTTCCGTTTGGTGATCAAAACCGAGGAATCTTAAGCAAATCGAATAACGATATAAAAAAAGCACCTTTCGGGGTGCTTTTTTTATTGCAAATGGTTTAGTGCCATTTCTAAGGCATTATCAAATTCCACCCAATGGATGGCCTCATTTTTCCGCAACCAGGTCAATTGGCGTTTGGCATATCTACGGGAATTCTTTTTGATTTCAGCTATAGCGAATTCCAAGGTCCATTTTCCTTCAAAATAATTGAACAATTCTTGATAACCCACGGTCTGAAGCGCATTTAAGGCTTTATGGGCGAACAAGCCTTCGGCTTCCTTTAGTTGTCCCATCTCCATCATAAGGTCTACCCGTCGATTGATTCGATCATAAATCAATTCCCTATCGGCCGTAATTCCGATATACTGGGTTTTAAAAGAACGTTGGGGCTTCGGTTTCCCCAAAAAGGAGGAGAAGGTTTTACCGGTTGCCCTGCATATTTCCAAGGCTCGGATAACCCGATGCGGATTGTCCATATCGGCCACTGCGGCGTATTTGGGATCCACTTTTCTTAGTTCGTCTTGCAAAGGGGCTAAACCACTGGTACTCAACTCATCGTTCAAAGTCTCCCTATATTGTGCATCAACCTCGGGAAAAGCATCTAAACCCTCTACAACGGCTTTTATATACAAACCACTGCCACCGGCCATAATGACTACATCCTGTTTTTGAAACAAGTTATCCAAAAGAGATAAGGCATCCGATTCAAAATCGCCTACGGAATACGGTTCAAAAATAGTTGTATGCTGAATGAAATGATGTGGTGCAGCCTCTAGTTCTTCAGCGCTTGGTACTGCGGTACCAATAGTCATTTCCTTAAAAAACTGTCGGGAATCAGCCGAGATAATCTCGGTTTGATAATGTTGGGCCAAATCGATGGCCAACTTGGTCTTGCCAATGCCAGTAGGCCCAACCACCACGATAAGTGTTTTTGTTTTTTCTTTTTCCAAAGGATTTACATCGTTTAAAGCTAACATTCAATAGGATTTCCTACCTCAATTATTAATTGACATTAGCATTTGAACTATACATTTCTTTAACGTCTTCGACTTTGCTCAGACTGACAGTTTATTCAGAAAAACAATTCAAGTTTTCGGCTCTAAAGATTGGAACCACAGTTGTAGCAATGAATGGCATCGTCTCTATGGCCCTCCGCAGAACAGGTATGGCAGGCTTGGGTATTTACATGTACATCGGCCTTACCGTGTTTGTCTTTGGCCAATTCGGTGGTTACTATTCCCGTAGGCACGGCAATTACACCATAACCCATAATCATTATAATGGTTGCTATTAATTGTCCCAATGGCGTCTGGGGGGCTATATCGCCATAACCTACCGTGGTCAGGGTTACTATGGCCCAATACACACTTCGAGGTATACTGGTAAAGCCGGCATCGGCACCTTCTACCATATACATAACCGAACCCATGATAACCGACATAATCAGTACAAAGTAGATAAATACGGCAATCTTGGCCCTACTGGCCCGAATGGCACGTCCTAATTGCGAGGCTTCACCGATAAACTGTACCAATTTTAGAATACGGAAAACCCTTAGTAGACGAAGTACCCTAACGGCCAATAATACCTGGGTACCCGTTACGAATAAAGAGACATATAACGGAATGGTAGAGATAAAATCGATAATACCGTAAAAGCTGAAAATGTACTTTAAAGGTTTCCGGATCGAGATAATACGCGCAATATATTCTACAGAGAAGAAAATGGTGATGATCCACTCCATGATCAACAATTGATCGTGAAAGCGCTTATCGATATGGCCCACACTTTCCAACATTACCAGAATAACACTGATAATGATCAGCACAAAAAGCATGATATCGAAACCTTTGCCCAGAGGGGTATCGGCCTCATAGATTATCTCATGGATCTTGCCGCGCCAACCCATTTTATTACGTTCCCGTTTCAAAACTATGGTATTTCAATTCGTTTCGGCCTTCTTTTTTTACGTAAATACGCTTCAATAATCTGCTTGTATGCCAGATTGGATTCTACTTGGGTAAGTACGGTTTTAAGAATACCTATTTGGTTAATTTGGTGGTTTAAAGCTACAAAACCAAATCCACTCAAACTACCATTTTCAATCAAAAACGCGCTTTTTTCACCCGTATTTCGGCCTTTTTCGAGCAAAACAAAGCTTTTTCCATTAATACTAAAGCGATCTAGGGTTTTTGATAAGAGGGGCGTATCTACCTGCTCCAAAATCTCGGGCAATACCCCGTTGGTCCCCTCCGGTTCCAAACCTAACCATTGGGGCTGCAGTTTGTATTCGCGCGCCAGTTTTCCCAAGCTGGCCTGGGCCCCTCTAAAAGAAGAGAAAACCAAGGTAGGTTCGTCTACAGGGCGGTCGTCTAATTTTGCCAACTCCAAACCGGCCCCTAGGTCTTCATCAACTTTAGGAAACAGCCCATAGTTTGGGCTACTCTTTCTAAAACGGGGTATATATTTAGGTTTTTGACCGGCATAGGCCCTTTGTTCCCATATAGATGCCATAAGCTCGTTTCCGCTTAGGTCGAACACCACCTTATCGGTCTGTTTACGCAACTTTTCAGAAAGCTTGTCCGATTTGCTAAAATGTTGGCTAACGCTCCGCTTTATATTTTTACTTTTCGATAGGAACAATAAGCTCCCATGACTGTCGTACATATAATATACCCCGGTTTCGGAAGGTAATTCGTCTACGATTTTTTTAAGATCGCCCTCGTATTTGGGGCCTTCATCTTTTTTGATCAAGGATGTCAATATCTTCTTTTCGGTATCCTTGGCCAATAGCAACTGAAACAGCTTTAAGGTAACTATGGCATCGCCATCGGCCCTATGCCGATCGCTTACGGGAATACCAATGGCCTTGGCCAATTTACCCAAACTGTATGATTCCATATCCGGAATCAGTTCTTGGGCCAAGGAAACCGTACATAGGCTTTCCCTTTCAAAAGGATAGCCCAACCGTTCAAATTCGGTGCGCAGTATACGATAGTCGAAAAGGGCATTATGGGCTACGATAACACTATCTTGGGTAATCTCCACAATACGTTTGGCCAGTTCATGGAATTTTGGTGCGGTACGTACCATTTTATCACTGATACCCGTCAATTTTACCACGAAAGGCTGAATGGGTTTGCCCGGGTTTACCAAACTGACCAATTTATCGACCACCTGTTGCCCATCGAAACGATAAATAGCAATATCGGTAATACCTTCTTCATTGTATTTACCTCCGGTGGTTTCTATGTCGATGATGGAATATATCAAACTGGATAGTTTCTGGCACCAAAGATACTACTCCCGATCCGTACCATAGTGCTTCCTTCGTCAATGGCCAGTTTATAATCACCACTCATCCCCATGGAAAGGGTATCCATATCCGGGAGTATTTCCTTTAGATTTTCAAAATGAAGCTTTAAGCTACGGAATTCGGTACTAACCTGGGCTTCATTTGTAGTAAAGGTAGCCATACCCATCAAACCTTTAATTTTGATATTGGGAAAACCGCCAGATTTTACCTTTTGGGCCAAAGCCATCAACTCATTGGCATCCAAACCGAACTTGGTCTGTTCTTGTCCTATGTGCACCTGAAGCAAACATGAAATGATGCGATCATGTTTTTGGGCCTGTTTATCGATTTCCAGTAATAAACGTTCACTGTCTACCCCATGCACCAAGGCCACGAAGGGGGCCATATATTTTACTTTGTTCCGCTGTAAATGCCCAATCATATGCCATTCGATATCTTGGGGCAATTGTTCCCATTTCGAAACCATTTCCTGTACCTTATTCTCACCAAAAATGCGCTGTCCGGCATTATAGGCTTCCAGAATATCGCTTTGGGGTTTGGTTTTGGAAACCGCCACCAAGGTGACATCATCGGGTAGTGCTGATTTTACCCGGGCTAAATTATCGGCTATAGACATATTAAAATTCGTAAATGGTGAGGCCGCTTCTCAATTTGGGCTCAATATACGTGCTTTTCGGGGGCATCACCAAATCGTTATCGGCAATACGTTTGAGCTCTTCCATTTGTACGGCCCTTAAATGAAATCCTATGGCATAGCCGCCCTGATCTACTTTTGATTTCATTTGGATGGCCGCATGTGGGCTATAATCGTAATCGATGCGGTCGTCGTTTCTCAGATCTTCGATACCCAGAAGTGGACGCAAAACTTTGTTGTATAAAATATGGGCATCGAGGCTTTCCAAGGGGTCATTGTTATCATAAGCGGTATTTCGCAAAACCAGGGAATAAAAATCCCCGTCGAGATACATACTAAAATGATGCTTCAAGGCCGGAAGGTAGGGCTCGGAACCTCGATTATCGATCATAAAAAGGCTATCCAACTTGAACAATAAGGCTTCTTTGTCCCAGCCGTTCAAATCTTTTACCAGTCGGGAGAAACCACTTATCCGAACTTGCGATTCCGGAATAAGGTAACTCATAAAAAAGTTATAGGGTTCTTCTCCGGTATGCTTCGGGTTTTCGGCTTTTTTACCTTCTGCCAAGAGTAGGGAAGAGGCCGATCGGTGATGGCCGTCTGCAATATACAGATGGGGTATGTCGCCAAACGCAGCTACCAAATCCGAGATGGTTTCGGGATCATTTACTTGCCATAAACGATGTGTAACCCGATCCGGACTGGTAAAAAACAAATCGGGATGCTGCTGGGTAATACCCTTGATCAAAACTGTGACCCGGTCATCGTCTGGGTAGGTCATTAAAACCGGCTCAACATTAAACCCAACATGATCTAGGTAAGAGGCGAAAAGTTGTTCGCGACTGGCAATCGTATTCTCGTGTTTTTTTATCCGATTTTGGGCATAATCGGCCGAATCGGTGGCACAAAAAATACCCGTACACGAAAAGCCCTCCTTTTCTAGGGCATAAACATACAAGGCCGGCTCGGGATCCCGTACCAATATTCCTGCTTCCAAAAACTCCAAATACCGATTACGGACCAAGCCAAAACGTTCGGAACCCGATATTTCTTTATGGTATCTATAACCCGGGTTTACGATATGTAAAAAGGAAAACGGATTGTACCTCAGAATGGCCTCACGTTCTAGATTGGAATAATCTTCATAAGAACGTGAAGCCACAAAAGGTACTTTATCTTTGGCCGGACGTATGGCCGTAAAAGGTTTTATCCGGGCCATGATCAGCTAAATTGAGCGGAAACTTTTTCCGCCTTACGCGATTCGGAATAATCATAAAAACCTTCCCCGGATTTCACCCCAAATTTACCTGCCCTTACCATATTTACCAATAAGGGACATGGGGCATATTTGGGGTTTTTAAATCCATCGTACATGACCTCGAGAATGGAAAGGCAAACATCCAGCCCAATAAAATCGGCCAACTGCAGTGGGCCCATGGGGTGTGCCATACCCAATTTCATTACCGTATCGATTTCGGATACCCCGGCAACACCGTTGTATAAGGTTTCAATGGCCTCATTGATCATGGGCATTAGAATGCGATTGGCTACAAACCCCGGATAATCGTTTACCTCTGTAGGCACTTTACCTAGATCTTTAGACAAGGCCATGGTGGCCTGGGTAACGGCATCGCTGGTATTATAACCGCGGATCACCTCTACCAATTTCATTATAGGCACCGGATTCATAAAATGCATCCCGATTACCTGTTCTGGTCGTTGAGTAACCGCAGCTATCTCGGTTATCGAAATAGACGAGGTATTGGTAGCCAGAATGGCATGGGCCGGGGCATGGGCATCCATTTTTTCGAAAATGCCCAGTTTTATCTTGGCGTTTTCGGTGGCGGCCTCAACTACCAAATCAGCTTTCGATACCGCCTTTTCCAAATCGGTCTGTACGCTGATCCGTGCCAAGGTTTCGGTCTTATCGGTTTCCGAAATCCTTTCTTTGGCGATCATGCGATCTAGATTCCGGGTAATGGTGGCGACACCCTTGTCCAAGGCTTCTTGGGCCAAATCCATGAGTACGACCTCATAGCCACTTTGTGCAAAAACATGGGCAATACCATTACCCATGGTACCGGCCCCGATTACGGTGATATGCTTGAATTCCATCATTTCTTAAAAGATTCTATTATCATTAAAGCGACTTCCAAGGCCTGGGTGCCTTGTTTTAGGGAAACGATAGGGGTGGTGTTCCCGTTAATCGCATCGGCAAAAGTCTCTAGTTCGTCCAATATGGCATTGTTGGCCTCTATATCCGGATTTTCAAAATAAATCTGTTTTTTCTCGCCTTCGGCATTTTGCAGGATCATATCGAAATCCCCAGGTTGTTCTGGGGCATCCTTCATCTTAACCACCTCTACTTTTTTCTCTAGGAAATCGACCGAGATATAGGCGTCTTTTTGAAAGAAACGCGACTTGCGCATATTCTTCAACGAAATCCTACTGGCGGTTAAATTGGCCACGCATCCATTTTCAAATTCAATCCGGGCATTGGCAATATCTGGCGATTTACTGATTACCGATACGCCACTGGCATTGACCTGTTTTACCGGTGAATTCACGATACTTAAGATCACATCGATATCGTGGATCATAAGATCGAGAACAACGGGCACATCGGTCCCCCTAGGGTTAAACTCCGCCAGGCGATGGGTTTCAATAAACATGGGTTCACTGATTTTTTCACGCACCGCCATAAAAGCCGGGTTAAAACGCTCAACGTGCCCTACCTGGCCTATCACCCCATATTTACGCTCAAATCCCAATAAAGCTTTGGCCTCATCTAAGGTATTGGTTATGGGTTTTTCTATAAAAACATGCTTGCCTTTTTCCATGGCCTTTTCGGCACATTCAAAGTGCGATAGGGTTGGGGTTACGATATCTACCACATCTACGGCCTCAATCAGTGTATTGATATTGTCAAAATAGGTATACCCAAACTCATCGGCCACTTTTTTCCCATTAATGGCATCTGGATCATAAAAACCTACCAATTCATATTTTTCGGATTGGTTGAGCAAACGCAAATGGATTTTTCCCAAATGACCGGCCCCTAAAACACCTGCTTTTAGCATAATGATCGAATTTTTCCCAAAAATAGGCATATACCGACTTTTACCCATAAAAAATCCCCAATAAAAGCTGCTGTGGATTAACGAAACCATAGTATTGGAAGGTTCGGGAAAAACCCCTTATTTTAGTGGCCGGATAACCAAAACGGACTACGTTGAAAGACACCCTGAAACATAAAGGCTTACGAAACCAACTCGCCCAATTGTTGGCAGAAAAAGGTATTAAAGACCCTAAAGTATTGGATGCCATACGGGCCATACCCCGCCATTTGTTTTTAGATAGTAGTTTTGAAGACCATGCCTACCAAGACAAAGCATTTCCCATTGGTGCCGAACAGACCATTTCGCAACCCTATACCGTGGCCTACCAATCGGAACTTTTGGAGGTTTCGCCCGGACAAAAAGTATTGGAAATAGGCACCGGAAGTGGCTACCAAACCGCTGTTTTATTGGAAATGGGGGTAAAAGTGTTTACCATAGAAAGGCAATTAGAGCTTTTTAAAAGTACCAAGATCTTCTTTTCAAAAATGGGATACCGCCCCAAGAAATTAATATTTGGTGATGGTTATAAAGGTTTGCCGGAAGAAGCCCCCTTCGATGGTATTATCGTTACCGCTGGGGCCCCATACGTACCCAAACCTTTATTGTCCCAATTGAAAATAGGGGGTAGGTTGGTCATACCGGTTGGCGAAAAGGAACAGACCATGATGCTATTTATCCGTAAATCGGCTACGGAATTCGAGAAAAAGGAATTGGGCAGTTTTAGGTTCGTACCTATGTTGGAAGACAAGAACTAATTATTAAAGCTCTTTTTGATCCGATCCAAGTTCCGTTTGTTATCGCGGTCTTTAATGGTCTCCCGTTTGTCATAAAGTTTTTTACCCTTGGCCAAGGCAATTTCCATTTTGGCCAAACCACGATTGTTTACAAATACCCGAAGCGGTACAATGGTATAGCCGGAAACCTTAACTTGTCTATGCCATTTTTTCAACTCCCTGCGGTTTAACAATAACTTACGCTCGGCCCGAGGCCTATGGTTGTAATACGAACCATGGCTGTATTCGTCTATATGCATATTTACCACGAACAATTCCCCCTTGGTATTGAACTCACAAAAGCTTTCGGCAATGGAGGCCTTTCCCAAACGTATCGATTTTATCTCCGTTCCCGATAATACGATTCCGGCCGTGTAGGTATCCAATAACTCATATTCGAACCGGGCCCGCTTGTTTTTTATGTTGACGGTATTCTGCATACCGGCAAAAATAGCAACTTCCCTGTTAATGTTATATTAATCCCATACCCGTATTCAGGCAATTTGTAATGTTCTTGCCTACATTCGTACCAATATGCAAAAGACTTATTAGTTCCCCATGAGTATGCTATTACGTTATTCAGTTGTTTTATTATTTGTTTTGGCCTTTACTTCCTGTAAAGAAAAACCCAATGCACCCAATGCCCAAGAAATTGTAGACAAAGCCATTAAAGCCTGTGGTGGCGATGGGTATACGTCCAACCGCTTCGATTTCGAATTCAGAGACCGCCAATATGGTTTAAGTCGCGATACACACGGTAGGAAGATCATGACCCGAAGCTGGAAAGAAAATGACAGTACTTTGGTCTTGGATAGTCTGTACCGTTCAAAAATGAACCGGCATATAAACGGCAAACCGGAAGTCTTGGCCGACAGTATGGCTTTCAAATATGCCAATTCCATAAATTCGGTACATTATTTCGCCTATTTGCCTTATGGTCTAAACGATGCGGCCGTACATAAATCCTATTTGGGATCCAGTCAGATAAAAGGAAAAGAGTATCACAAGATTAAAATCACCTTCAGTCCCGAAAATGGCGGAAAAGATTTTGAGGACACCTTTGTGTATTGGATAAACCAAGAAAGCTATTATGTAGATTACCTGGCGTACGATTATATAACCGACGGAGGTGGGGTACGGTTTCGAGTTGCCTACAACGAAAGAATGGTCAATGGGGTTCGTTTTGTAGATTATGAAAACTACAAACCCAAAGATAAAGCCACTGCCAAAGTAGCCACCATGGACTCGCTATACCTGAACCAAGGTTTGGAACTACTATCTAAAATAGCATTGGAAAAAGTTACGGTATCTCCGCTACCTTAAGGAAGATCTACCCGCAGACGAATATCGGTAACCGTATCACCATTTACGCTAACGATAAACAAGGTACTATTATCCAAGTCGTCGATATCGCCATATTTGGCCTCACCTAAAAACTTGTTCACCAATTCGGGCGTGGTATTACTGTGCCCAACGATCAAAACATGTTTACCATAATGTTGGGCCTTGAGCGTTGCTAAATCCAAAGATCCGGGTTCATAGATATTTTCGGTCAACCCTTTTTTCACCACAGTTGGAGCGGCTGTCATACGGGTACGCTCATAATCGGTAGTATACACAGCATCTAGTTCGACCGCTTCGAAAACCTCTGCCCAACGTACCGAACGCCCTAAGCCATCTTGATTCAATTCAGGATCCGGATTATCGGGATTGGAACGATCTTTTTCTGCATGCCTAATCAGGTAAAAGGTTGTAGTTTCTTGAGATACCACCTCTTGGGGCACGGGTTTTGGATCTTCTTTACAGGAAACCAAAAAAACAAATAGAAAAAGAATAGGTAAAAAACGTCTCATAGTATAATACTTCCGTATATAAACGAAAAAAAAGTTCCTTTACGTATATAGGCTAAGGAATAATAAATATTTTAGCGAACAGAACACTTCTTTATGCAGACCAAAATAACCTCCATCTTATTCATTTTCACAACCTTATTCACCTATAGCCAAGAGCTACCTTTGCCTTGGGACCTACGCCAGCACAACCTCTCCGTCGTCAACCCATATTTATGGAATCCGGCGATGGGATTACAGCAGCAAAAAGAACACCGACTAAGCAATTGGACCCGTTGGCAATGGCAAGAAGTAGACGGCGACCCGACCACCATCTTTGCCAATTACAGCTATCGCTTTTCGCAAAACGATGTGGCAGGTGCCGGATATTTTCAGAACAACACCCCAATATTTCAGCATAAAGGCGGGGTTTTTAATTATGCTCATCGCTTTGTTACCGACCAAGATCTTTCCTTATCGGTCGGAATGAACATCTTTGCTTTCAACAGACAATCTTTACAAAGCCCCATTCTACCTCCGGATATCGATTTACCAGGACTGAGCCAAACCGATGAATTCGTTGTCCATTTAGCCCCTGGGATTTACTTCCAGGCCAAAAACTGGGGTATAGGCCTAGCCTCGGAAAATTTATTGGAGTTTGTTTCCGGGGGTGACGATAAGAGTGAACACGATGTATCTTATTTTGGTTCGGTAGATTACACCCTTCCCTTGACCCTTTTTGGCACCCAAGAGAGCACCTATCTACAACCTAGGGCTTATATTAAAACTTTACCAGGTTATGATGCCCAACTAGGCTTGGTCGCCTTGTTGAACACTTCCAAGTTTTGGGCCCAAGGTGGTTTCAATAACTATTACGGTATCTCGGGTGGAGCTGGAATCCATTTGTTCGAGACCATTTCAATTGGGGCTCTAATCGAAAGTGGTACGGACGCCCCAGCCGATTCGGAAGATCCTTCCTTTGAATTATACGCAGCCATACAGTTGGGTAAAAAACATCAAAAACCTAGCCCCGAATTGGAAGAAGAGGTTATCTTGAATCCGGAAATAAAAGAAGATGAAAAAGTCGTTGCGACCAAAGTAGAGACTCCGAAGCCTGAAACCATAGAAGAAGAGACCAAACCGGAAAACGTAGTGGTTAAAACCGAGCCCAAAAACAATCCTCAATTAAAATTGGAGCAGGTAACGCCCCAACCTAAACCCAAAACCCAACCTAAACCACAGCCTAAACCAACCGTTGTCGAGAAGCCCGTAGTGGAAACCGCAGTGGCCACAACCATACAGGATTTGGATAAGAAACCAAAGAACATACATTTTGAGGAAGCTAAAATCGCAGGGGAGAAGCCCGGTTATTATATAATAGCCAATGTATTCGGCACCCAAAAATACCTGAAGTTGTTTAAAGAGGATATGCGTAAAAAAGGTTTCGATGCCCAAAGTTTTTATAGACCGGCACGAAAGCTTAATTATGTCTACCTAGAATATCATACCAGTTTGGAAGCCGCCGAAAAAGCCGTGCGAAGCAAACTGAACGGCAAATACAGTCAAAAACTTTGGATCTATAGGATTAACCCATAAGTAGAGAACAAAATACAAACCATAAAAAAAGCCTAGGAAAATGAACACCTAGGCTTTTTTAGTTAATTATGCGAATCAAGGGTTAATGTAATCTATTGAAAATCAGATGCAGTTTCTCAGTGTAACCCTGCGTATTCTAGGCGTGCCTCAGTGTAACTTGAGCCTTATTTGTTGTTCCACGGAATAACACAGAGGACCACAGAGAGTTCCACTTTTGATTCACGTTAAGTAATATATATGATACCCTAAACTATTTCTTAATCTCTTTGGCCACCAATTGATCTAAATAGGCCATAGTATTGGTCAGGTATTTACGATCGCCAGTTACCGTGGTCATGGTTACCCCACCTTGAATCATGGTAAAAAACTGTTTCGCGAATTGAAGCGGGGGTACAGGCAGGTGTAATTCCCCATTTTTCACGCCCTTATCCAATACCGATGCGATACGCTGCTCTACTTTTTTGACCAAGTTAGTACAGGCTTTTTGAAGTTTTTCATTATTGCCATTGGCATCCACTCCTATATTCACGATAGGGCAACCGCCCCAAGGGGCCGATGTTTCGTGATAATGGCTATAAAAATCCGTTATGGCCGAGAGTTTTTGGGTTACCGAACCCGGAAAATCCAATTTGTTATCCAATGCCTCGAGTAATAATTGTGCGTTATAATTAAAAGCGGCCATGGCCAAAGCTTCCTTATTGGCGAAATTACCGTATAAGGCTCCTTTGGTGAGATTGGTCGCCTTGGTAAGGTCACTTAGGCTGGTACCCAAATACCCATGTTTGTTAAAAATAGGGGCAATGGTCTTGGTAATATAGGCAGTAGTTCTAGCGGCTTTTCCAGGCATAATGGTCGTATTCTCGGTAAACAATTCCCTTCAACAGACAGGCCAAAACCCAGTCCTTTAAGGGCTTCTTACGAAAATAGGAAAAAAATATACTAGTTGGTTTAAGAGACTGTTTTAAAACATGTCAATCGTTTTATTATGCCCCTTTTTGCGCCCTATTTCGTTAAAATTTTGAACCGTAGCTATGCTATGCTTAAAAATTTTATCTCTTATGGCATCCCTGCCTGCCGGCAGGCGGGAAAAATGATCTATAATGATAACCAACCACATATTTCAATACAGTCTCTAAGAAACGGAAAAAGCGTCCCGAAAGACGCCTTTTCCAATTTATTTATTAAAGGTTTTATTCCTCCAACACCAATTGTTGGTTTCTAAAAACCAGTTCGTCATCGAAGCAATCGATCAAAACCATACCATCTGTTTTAATAGTACCCGCCAAAATTTCTTTGGACAAGGTATTCAGCACCTCTTTTTGGATTACCCTTTTTATGGGGCGGGCACCGAACTCGGGCACAAAGCCTTTTTTAGCCAAATAGCTTATGGCTTCTGGCGTAGCATCGATGGTTATCTGTTGTTGGGCCAATAACCTTTTAACCCCTTGTAACTGCAACGCTACAATTTCGGCAATATGCTCTTGGTTCAATGGGGTAAACATAATTACATCGTCAATTCGGTTCAAGAATTCGGGCCGTACTGACTTTTTCAACAACCGCAAAACTTCTGTTCGGGCCGCTTCGGTGGCCGTATCCATATCGGGAATGGCCTCAAATTTTTCTTGAATGATATGACTCCCGATATTACTGGTCATAATGATAATGGTATTCTTAAAATCGGCCACTCGCCCTTTGTTATCGGTAAGCCTGCCTTCGTCCAAGACCTGCAATAGTATATTGAAAGTATCAGGGTGTGCCTTTTCAATCTCATCCAGCAACACTACCGAATAGGGCTTTCTTCGTACGGCCTCGGTCAATTGCCCCCCTTCGTCATAACCCACGTAACCCGGAGGGGCACCTACCAAACGGCTTACCGCATGGCGTTCTTGGTACTCACTCATATCGATCCGGGTCAAGGCCGATTCGTCGTCGAAAAGGTACTCGGCCAAGGTTTTGGCCAATTCGGTCTTACCTACACCTGTCGTACCCAAAAACAAGAAGGAACCTATGGGGCGTTTGCTATCCTGCAAACCGGCCCTACTGCGCCTAATGGCATCGGAGACCGCTTCGATGGCCTCGTCTTGCCCCACCACTCTTTTGTGGAGCACGCCTTCTAAGGCCAATAATTTTTCGCGTTCGCCCTGCATCATTTTGGTTACCGGAATTCCGGTCCATTTGGCGACCACTTCGGCGATATCTTCATAATCAACCTCTTCCTTGATTAGGGTATCGCCCTCTTGTTGGGCCTCCAATTCTTTTTGTAGTTGGTTCAAGCGTTCATGGGCCACCTCAATCTTTCCGTAACGTAATTCGGCCACCTTACCGTAATCACCATTACGTTCGGCCCTTTCCGATTCTTGTTTGTATTCCTCAATTTCCTGCTTGGTGCGCTGAATTTCGTCAACTACATTCTTCTCGGCTTCCCATTGGGCAAAGATTCCGGTTCTTTCTTCTTTGATATTGGCCAGCTCGGCATGTAAAGACTTTAATTTGTCTTTGTCGTTTTCCCTTTTAATGGCCTCGATCTCAATTTCTAATTGCATGATCTTACGATCCAATACATCGAGCTCCTCGGGTTTGGAATTGATCTCCATCCGTAATTTAGATGCGGCTTCATCCATAAGATCGATAGCCTTGTCGGGTAAAAAACGGTTGGTAATATACCGTTCGGACAAGGTTACGGCCCCAATTACGGCCTCGTCTTTAATACGTACCTTATGATGGGCTTCGTATTTTTCCTTGATTCCTCGAAGAATGGAAATGGCACTTTCGGTATCGGGCTCTTCGACCACCACCTTCTGGAAACGGCGTTCTAGGGCCTTGTCTTTTTCAAAGTACTTTTGATACTCATCTAGGGTAGTAGCCCCAATGGCACGCAGTTCGCCCCGGGCCAAAGCAGGTTTCAGGATATTAGCGGCATCCATAGCCCCTTGTCCACCACCGGCTCCAACTAAGGTGTGGATCTCATCAATAAACAAGACAATATCGCCCTCGGCACCAGTAACTTCTTTAATAACCGATTTTAAACGCTCTTCGAACTCCCCTTTATATTTCGCCCCCGCAATCAAAGCACCCATATCTAAGGAATAGACCGTTTTATCTTTTAGATTTTCGGGCACATCGCCCTGAACTACCCTGTGGGCCAAACCTTCGGCAATGGCGGTTTTACCCACACCGGGTTCACCCACCAACATAGGGTTATTCTTCGTACGGCGCGAAAGTATTTGCAACACCCTTCGGATTTCTTCATCGCGCCCGATAACAGGATCTAACTTACCATTATCGGCCAACTGATTCAGGTTTTTAGCGTATTTGGATAACGCATTATAGGTATCCTCGGCATTCTGCGAAGTAACCTTGTCGCCCTTACGCAATTCGGCTATTGCCGCCTCAAGCCCCTTTTTATTGACCCCTTGATCCTTTAACATTTGTGCGATTTGGCTCTTGCTTTCGAAAATGGCCAATACCAAATGTTCGATTGAAACAAATTCGTCCTGCATTTTTTGGGCCACGATGGCCGCCTGGTTCAAGGTTTTTCCTGCTTCACGGGAAAGCCCCATCTCACCACCTTCAACCTTGGGAAAGGCATCGATCTCCTTCTCCAACATCTGGGTAACCAATGCGGTATTGACCCCTAACTTTTTAAAGAGAAACGGGGTCACGTTATCGTCTACCTCAAAAATGGCCTTCATGAGGTGTTCGTTCTCTAATATCTGATGCCCTTTGGCCTGAACTAACTGCTGGGCCATTTGGAGCACCTCCTGTGATTTTATTGTAAATTTATCGCTGTTCATAGTTGCATTTTTTGATTCGATGAAGGAAGGACAAACAACATACCAACACCCGCTTCGTGACAAAATGCCAGTGAATCTGCTGATTTATAAGCCATTTTGGCATTTTGTAAGCAAAAAGTATTTACATACGACCAAAAACAGAAAAAAATGGGATTTTTCAATTCACTCTTTGGATCTACATCCGGAAGCCAAACACCTAACAAGAATAATATCAACTGGATTCCTTTGGTGCAGGCCGATCAACTCACTGAATTGATCAATAGATCTTCTGAAAAACCCCAGTTGATTTTTAAGCATTCGACCAGTTGTGGAATCAGTTCCATGGTCATTCGTATGTTCGAATCGAATTACCCCTTCACTGCCGACCAGGCAGACGCCTACTATTTAGATCTGCTTAGCTATAGAAGCATTAGCAATCTAGTAGCCGATACCTTTGGCGTTCGCCATCAAAGCCCACAACTACTGGTTATTACCAACGGAAAAGTGGTAGCCCATGATTCACATGGTGCCATTACGGATTTGGACCTATCGCAATGGATTAAAACCGATGCCGTTTAATAATCGATTTTAAGCGCTGTTTAATGTCCTCTCCAGAATCGTAGACCATTTGTTCGTTAGAAGGAAACGGGATTTCGCGAGCTCGGGTCAGATCGAAAAGCTCGGTTTCCAAAGCTTTGGTATTGCCCTCGTAAGTGGCATAGGCATGCTCAAATACAAAGCCCGAGTCTACCGGATAAGAGCGGATTACTTGATCGGTATTCAAATCGCGATAATATACCTTGGCCGCAACATGGGCTTCCTTAAACTGGGTAAATTGATACAGGGTACAGTTTACCTTACGTAGCACCGGAATACGGATCTTATTACCCAAACTATCTTTTTGGATGTTCCCCCTTGTATCGCGGGCATAGGTATACCCATCTTCGATTTCCTTTTCACGAACAATCTCTTTTTCACGTACCCGTTCCGGACTAATGGAAATATTCTCGAAGCGGATATCCATTTGGTAATCGTATTGCTGACCTTTCCGATATTGGGCATCGTAACGTGTCCAGAAATTATCGAGACCATAGGTATCAAAGTTCAAAAGATCTTCTTCTAAACGTTTGGGAATAATCTGTTCGGTATCGTTTAGCAAGCGTACTTGCACATAATCGATTCCTTTTTGATGGGCCTCATTCATTAAAATCAAAGCCTGATCACGCCCGGGATCTATATCGTTCATATATTTAAGATCATCATAGGCCATGCGATAATCTTCCTTGGTATGGGCCTTTTTCATTTTCTCTTGGGCGGTTGCATAGAGGTGATCGGACAACTGATTTCTCGAATCGATCAAACGGTCGTCATAATCTTCAAAGGTAAAGGTGGCAAAACGCCCTTCTTCGTTAATACGCAAAGGCAATAAGGGCCGAATACGGTCTTGAATCCCTTTTAAATCTTGATAGGAAGTATAGATTTTTTCATAATCGGCGGCATTCCCCCCTTTTTCTATAAAAGCGATATGATCGAGCTCTCTTTGGGTGTATTTCTCAAAAGCCTCCTCAAGCAAAACCACATAAGGTTGATTGCCTTTTTTGGACTTATTTTCGGCCAGGTTTTTTAGAGACCTATCTATGGCTTTACGGTAGTTACCCGTGTTCAGGGCTTCCTGGGTTTTCTTCACCCCACTGCATCCTACCAAAATCACTACACAAAAAATAGGGAGTAAAAATCTATTCATAACACTAAATCTATAATTCAAAAAAGGCATTTTCAAGAGTCGTGCCAAAAGCACGTATCCTAAAAACGCCTTTACTTTATAAATCTTATTTTAAAAATGGCATATTTGGAAATACCTCGCCTTCTTAATGCTCGAAGGGAGGTAAAAGTTTGGTACGCACCTCGCCAAAGCCGATCCGTACACTATCATTTTTACAGTATCCCGTCAGTATAACGGTATCATGATCATTTATAAACTTACGGGTCTCGCCATTGGCCAAGGTCAATGGGTTTTCGCCCCGCCAAGTAAGTTCGAGCATAGAGCCATAAGAATCTTTGGTGGGCCCTGAAATAGTTCCGCTACCCATCATATCGCCACTATTCACCTTACAGCCATTTACGGTATGGTGCGCCAATTGTTGGGCCATACTCCAATACATATATTTAAAATTGCTCTTGGCCACAGTAGTCGCATCACTGTTTTCCGGAGCAATGGCCACCTCTAGGTTAATATCGAAAGACTTTTGTCCTTCTTGCGCTAAATAGGGCAGGGGGGCAGGGTCTTGCACGGGTCCCTCAACACGGAAAGGCTCCAAAGCATCCATGGTAACGATCCACGCACTAATAGAGGAAGCAAAATTCTTGGCCAAAAACGGACCTAAAGGTACATACTCCCATTTTTGGATATCTCGGGCACTCCAATCGTTAAACAAGACCAAACCAAAGATATAATCCTCGGCATCGGCCACAGAAATAGGCTCGCCCAATAGATTGGCATCGGTGGTGATAAAGGCCATTTCCAATTCAAAATCGACCAACTTCGAGGGACCAAAAACAGGTTTATCGGCACCAGCTGGCATGGTTTGGCCCATAGGTCTATGTACCGGAACATTTGAAGTTACAATTGAGGAGCTACGCCCATGATAGGCCACGGGCAAATGTTTCCAATTAGGCATAAGGGCATTTTCCGGATCTCGGAACATGGTGCCCACATTGGTGGCATGTTCCTTACTGGAATAGAAATCGGTATAATCGCCAATTTGCACCGGCAGCTGCATTTCAATCTCATCGAGGGTGAAGAGCACGATACTTCTATGCTCGTCGTTATCGCGTAATTTGGCATTGTTTTCTTCAAAAATCTCGCTGATTCTATTGCGCACCAAACGCCAAGTTTTCTTTCCGTCGGAAATAAAATCGTTCAGGGTATCTTGCAGAAAGATATCATCGGTCAACGGAATGCCTTCAAAGTACCCCAACTGGTGCAAGGCCCCAAGATCTATGGCATAATCGCCGATACGGGTACCGATAGTAACGATATCGTCTCGGGTCAAAAACACCCCAAAGGGAATGTTCTGGATCGGAAAGTCGGAATCGGCAGGTACTTTAAGCCAGGTCTTACGTAAAGGATCATTTGTTTTTACAGGCATAATACTTCTGTTAATATTCGTGATAAAACTGTTCAAATATAATTGATTTTCGAGCATCAAAATACGGGCTGATTCGTATTTTTGACACTTTTATTGAGTGATTCAAACTATGGCAACAAGAGATAATGCGATCTTCGATTTGATCGGAGCGGAAAAAGAAAGACAACTTAAGGGATTGGAGCTCATAGCTTCAGAGAACTTTACAAGCCCCCAAGTTATGGAGGCTTCGGGTTCAGTATTGACCAACAAATACGCCGAGGGGTACCCGGGTAAACGGTATTACGGTGGCTGTGAGGTGGTAGACCAAATAGAACAATTGGCCATTGACCGAGCCAAGGAACTCTTCGGGGCCGCCTATGCCAATGTACAACCCCATTCGGGTTCACAAGCGAATGCCTCGGTATACCATGCCTTTTTAAAACCTGGCGATAAGATTCTTGGTTTCGACCTTAGCCATGGTGGGCATTTGACCCATGGATCTCCGGTTAATTTTTCCGGTAGGTTATATAACCCCGTATTTTATGGGGTTGACCAAGAAACCGGTATGCTCGATTATGATAAAATTCAAGAAATTGCCGAACAGGAAAAGCCTCAAATGATCATTGCCGGGGCTTCTGCCTATTCACGCGATATAGACTTTGCCCGTTTCCGTGAGATAGCCGATAGCGTAAATGCCATTTTATTGGCCGATATTTCGCATCCGGCCGGATTAATTGCCAAAGGTATTTTAAACGATCCCATTCCGCACTGCCATGTAGTGACTACCACGACCCATAAAACCTTAAGAGGACCTAGGGGTGGATTGATTATGATGGGGGAAGATTTCGAAAACACCTTGGGGGTGCGGTTGAAAAACGGAAATCTGAGAAAAATGTCCGGTTTGGTAGATTTGGCCGTTTTCCCAGGTAATCAAGGAGGACCCTTGGAGCATATTATCGCTGCCAAAGCCGTAGCCTTTGGTGAGGCCTTGACCGACGATTACCTACACTATATGATTCAAGTGAAGAAAAACGCCGCTGCCATGGCCAAAGCCTTCGTTGACCGCGATTACCAAGTAATTTCTGGCGGTACCGACAACCATATGATGCTGATCGATCTACGCAATAAAAACATTACCGGTAAGGAGGCCGAGGCAGCCCTAGTGGCCGCCGATATTACTGCCAATAAAAATATGGTACCCTTTGACGATAAATCGCCATTCGTAACATCGGGTATTCGATTTGGTACAGCGGCCATTACCACTAGAGGTTTGGTAGAAAAAGATATGGAAACGGTGGTAGATTTAATTGACAAAGTAATCGTTGCACCTGAAAACGAAAACGGCATTGCCGAAGTTCGTACACAAGTAAACCAAATGATGGAAGGCCTACCGCTTTACAAATAATACAGGTTTACCTAAAAACTAAAAAACCCCGCCAAAAGCGGGGTTTTTGCATAGGTTGTTAGGTGGTTACTCATTTAGCATGAATTGGTTACCAGGAATAATTCGTTTATGATTGAGATCATAGATCATAGCTTCGTCTTGGCCTTCAAAATAGAGTCCCCAATACCCAAAATAATCACAACCTTCACAAGATTTCTGGTTCTGAAAGGGCTCAAATTCCGTCCCATTTTGAAATTTGGCTTCCTCAAAAACGGGTAAGTATATTTCATAGGGCATTTGACTATACCCTTGGGTTAAAAACACCTGATGCTTCATTAGGGCGGCAAAAATACCATAGAGGTTACGCGAAATACTTTGTCTATGAATCCTATGTATGGTAATCGAAGTATCTTTTAAAAAAAGGGTCAATTCCTCAATATCAATTTCACGTTCTAATTGAGTGCCTATATGCAACAAAGATGACTCTAAGGAAAAATCGTCGCTCAATTCTCCAAATTTCAGATGCTCTTGCCAATATTGTTGATTGAAAAAGGATAGTAATTCAGCCAACCTATAATTGCAATGCATTTCTATACTGAGGTCTAAAGATGTCCCCTGATCTGCAAACGGAACTAAATTTACATCGGCAAAGAAATCGCGCTCCAATTTTCTCTTGAACCCGTTTAAATCGGAAATTTGGATTGGATTTCGATGTAAAGAATGCATTATTTTCGATTGCCTAGAATTGTCTGAATTCGGTATCATACCCCTAGAATTTTACTTACAATCCAAAATTAGGGGTTACAAATCAAACGTAAAGCATGAAAACCATAAAAAAACTAAGGTTTTTACGGTTATTCCTTAAATGAACACGTTTTTTCCTGTTTTTTACACGAATAATCCATATTAAATGAAGCCGCGACGCCTCGCTTCAGCAATCAAAGCCTGATCATTTTGTTTCTCGATATCAAAGATTCTCTTCAGCTGTCTTTTCCTATTTTCTATCCCAGCAAGGGACAAAGTGACAAAATTCACTAGGTCTTTAGTCTTCGTACCCACAGATAAATGATAAAGTATCTTTTTGTCGTTTTCGTCTAAAGGAAGATCGTTTGCCATTCGCCTTCGAATCGCGTTAAGGGCGGTTCTCGAATAATAGGGTATACTATTACTAACACTTTCTACCATTTGACGCAAGTTGGATTGATCTATTTCCGATTTCACCATATAGCCATCCGGATCAACGTTGTTCAATAAACTATTGATCCTATAATTATCGCTATACGTAGATAAGAAAACCAATTTGGCCTCTGGAAGGAGTTCTTTGGCCAGCTTGCCTAAATCTTCACCGGTATATAAATTTTCAGAATCGGCCAACTTTAACTGAAGATCAAACAGCAAAATATCATAGGCCACCGATTTAGATGCAATTTCAATTTTATTTTTCCCCTGTTCATAGTTTGAGGCGATGTCTACCCTTACCTTTCGACCTTGACATTCAAACTCTTCTAAAATATACTTGTAACCTACCAGGGTCATTTGATGATCATCTACGGCTAGTATTCGGAAAGGGTCGGTTTGGGACATGATTGGGGTCAATTGTTAATTTCAACAGGAACAGTTCGTGATGCCCCTAAGCGATTATCGGTTAATTCTAATTCAACTGAAATATAGGTACCTTTCCCCAACTTACTCTCCACTTTCCATTGACCACCTAGTTTCTTTACCCGAGACTCAATATTCTTCAGGCCAATTCCTTTACGTTGTTTATCAAAAGAAAAGCCCTGTCCATTATCAGCAACAACCAATTGCAAGACCCTGTCTTCTGTTTTCAGTACTACATCCACAAAATCGGCTTGCGAATGCTTTATACTATTATGAAGGCATTCTTGGATAATACGGTAAAGATTAATTTTGAATTCACCATGAAGTGAATCCCAATCAATTCCTTCAGTATAATCGAAACGGTAGGCCATATCCTCGGTTGCCAAAGAAACCTCCAATAATTCTTCAATTGAGAAAATGAAATTATAAACCTTTTGATAGGAAGCATGGCTAAGTTCATGCGACATTAACCTTAATTCTTCCTCAACCTCTTGCATTTTATCGAGAACTTTTTCCCTTTCTTTAATTATAGCCTCTCCTGATTTATCGTTCAAACTTGACAATATCAATCGTATACCCAATAATTGCCCTAAAATACCATCGTGCAATTCTTCCGATATGCGTTTTTGTGCCATTTGTTTTCCTTCTAAAAGTTTTTCTTTTTGGCCCAGCATCGCCTCAAAAATACGTTGATTATGTTCTTGCTCTTGCTGCCTAAACTTTAACTTTTGGTTTTTGAGATACTGTTGAAGTAAAACGGAAAGGGTCAATATCAAAAGAAACAATCCAACGGCAATCCCAACCCATAAACGTTTTTGGTTTATAACCTCGAAACCGTCAGAGTTGGTAAATTGTTTAGAAACAACAATTTCCTCAATATTTAAACCAGACCTATCTAAAGTGAAAAATTCTTTGGAAAGTTTAGTGGCCAAAGCAGGGATTCTCGCACCGTAATCGTGTAAAAGCCAATCTTGCGACATCTTACCAACTACATTTTCGCTTCCACATAAAAACAGTATCAAAACAATAATGATTATGGAGAACTTATGTCTAACCAATAGTTGTTTTTATACAATTTTATTCTAAAAAATGAAGTCCCTGATTGCGTATTGGACTTCCATCAGGGTTAAGTTAACGATATTTATGAAAACAACAAACTAAAGCTTGAACAAGCTCGAGATAACTTCAGGAACTTTTTTGGGGCGTAGGGTAGTGGCGTCTAATAAACACCACTCGGTAACGGCATCGATTAACAGGGCATCAGTAGTTTTCAAATACATCTGTACAACCCGTTTACTCAGATACCCCCGGTTTTCTGCTATATAGGTACGAACCCGTACCGTTTGACCTAGAACCGCGGCCTTTTTGTACGTAATATTATGGTTTCTGACCACCCAAATCATATTTTTTCTCAAATCTACGGGAACAACGGAGTTCCAATGCGCTTTGGCCACATCTTGCATCCATTGTACATATTGTACATTGTTCACATGGTCGAGGTCATCTAAATGGGCCGGTAATACCTCAATTTCCGATTCGTAGGTTTCCATTACTTCTTGAAAATTTTCACTTCGAACATTTTATCCCAGTTTTTACCAGTAACGAAGAAGGTTTCCCTTTCTTTATGGTAGGCGATACCGTTGAGTACATCGAGCTGTTGGTGCTGTTCCACTTTGTTCTTTAGCCCTCCAAAATTGATTACACCCACGATGGCTCCTGTTTTGGCATCAATGATCATCATGCTTTCTTTTTGATATACATTAGCATAGATAAAGCCATTTACATACTCAAGCTCGTTGGTTTCTTTATACATAGATTTATGGGTAACCAACTCTATATAATCTTCTTCGATCAAGGTTTCGGGGTTTAAGCGCCAAACACGTTCAGAGCCATCGCTCTTATACAACTTTTCCCCGTCGTTGCATAGGCCCCAACCTTCTTTACTTTGGCCGTATTTAAAAGAACCTGTTTTTTCTAAGGTATTTAAATCGTAAACAAAGCCAATTCCTTTTTGCCAGGTAAGTTGATATATCTTATTATTTAATATGGTAAGGCCCTCCCCGAAATAAATATCATCTAAAGCAATATTCTTAAGAACCTTTCCAGTCTTAAAATCTACCTTTCGCAAGCTAGACTGACCATTTCTTCCCGTACTTTCATAGAGGGTATCCCCAACGAATTCCAAGCCTTGTGTATATGCCGTTTTATCGTGCGGATACTCGGCCAAAACTTCATAAGTATACACATCCGGGGCTTTGGCCGCGAAAACTTTAAGGCTTTTCTCAACAACACTTTCACCTTCTTCGTGTGTTATGCTTGCTTTTAAAGTTTTATTGCCTAAGCGCTCTACATTCAACGCAAGTGAACCATTGGTAAACTTTTGTTCAACCCCATCTATGGTGTACAATACCGACTTAATTTCAACCCCTTCTTTATTCTTTAGCTGTAGGACAATATCGGAACCATTTCGAAACCCCTTGTTTTTTTCGGTTATCTGAATTTCGAACATCTGTGAAGCGGTTTTACCACCACCACAAGACAATAATAGCAAAAAGGCGAAAAGGGTAAGTCCGTATTTTATGGCGTTCATAATAGTGGTTTTGGTAGGCCAAGTTATCCATTTCCGTCAAGACCAAGAAATTTAGTAAAACTCTTTAACTAGCATATTGCCTTTTTGCGCAACCGATATAGCACATACTCAATACAATGTAAAATTCTTGAGGTAATCTTTATTATTTACTCTATAAACTAATTGTAAATCTAGCATTATGTAGTATATTTGCAGTCGGCAAGTCCTACACGACCAGCTCCTGTAGAATCCCCCAGGGCGGGAACGCAGCAAGGGTATACGGTTGTAGCGGTGCGATGTAGGTCGCTTGCCGATTTTTTTTGCCCTAAACTTTCCCACAGCCCACATTTTTCTTCGTTTCTTTGCTACTTATTCTACAACAGCTATGCGTAAAAAGGTAGTTTTGATTACTGGAGGCTCTTCCGGAATCGGTAAGGCCATTGGTCAATTTCTAACCCAAAAAGGATATGAGGTTTTCGGTACGACGAGAAACTTGGCAAAAAACCAAGGTTTTTCCGATTTTCAATTGTTGGAAATGGACGTACACAATGCCCAATCGGTAGCCACGGCCGTTTCGCAGGTTATTACCCAAAGCGGTCGCATCGATGTTTTGATCAATAATGCCGGGGTTGGCATCACCGGACCCATTGAAGAAACCCCTGATACCGAGATACATCATGCCTTTGAAACCAATCTTTACGGCCCCATACGGGTTATGAAATCGGTTTTGCCCCATATGCGGGAACAGGGTAGTGGTTTTATTATTAATATTACCTCGATTGCCGGCTATATGGGCCTACCTTACCGGGGTATCTATTCAGCTACCAAGGGTGCCTTGGAATTAGTAACCGAAAGCATACGCATGGAGGTAAAAGGATTCGGGGTACAGGTAACCAATTTGGCCCCTGGGGATTTTGCTACCAATATCGCATCGGGCAGGTACCACAGCCCTGTATTAGAAGATTCGCCCTATAAAGAACCTTACGGGTTTAGCCTAGAGACAATGAACGCCCATGTAGACGAAGGCCAAGAGCCTACAGTGGTAGCGGAAAAGGTGTATCGTTTAATTCAAAAAAAACAGCCTAAAGTACACTATTTGGTAGGTAGTTTTATGCAGCGTTTTTCAATAGTGCTAAAAAAACTATTACCCGATAGAATGTACGAACGTATGCTACTCAATCACTATAAATTGTAGTTTTGCACCATATTATTTTAAGAACACCATAAACCTATAGAATGAAGTTTTTTATAGACACGGCCAATCTAGGTCAAATTAAGGAAGCCCAAGATCTTGGGGTATTGGATGGGGTTACCACAAACCCTTCATTAATGGCCAAAGAAGGTATTACCGGCAAGGAGAACATCTTAAAGCATTATGTAGACATTTGCGAAATTGTTGAAGGTGATGTTTCTGCCGAGGTTATTGCTACGGAATACGAGGCCATGATCGCCGAAGGGGAGGAGCTTGCCAAACTACACGACCAGATCGTAGTTAAAGTTCCGATGATCAAAGATGGGGTTAAAGCAATCCGTTACTTTTCTGAAAAAGGTATCCGTACCAATTGTACCTTGGTATTCTCTGCGGGACAAGCCCTATTGGCCGCCAAAGCCGGTGCTACCTATGTATCGCCATTTATCGGAAGGTTAGACGATATCTCTACAGACGGATTAGGCCTAATCGAAGAAATTCGTTTAATCTACGACAACTACGGCTTTGAGACCCAAATATTGGCTGCCTCAGTACGCCATACCATGCATGTTTTGGAATGTGCCAAAATCGGTGCCGATGTCATGACTGGGCCGTTATCTTCTATCGAAGGTTTATTAAAGCACCCATTAACAGATATCGGATTGGCTAAATTTTTGGCCGACTATAAAAAAGGAAATTAATACTTCTGGCCTTTAAAAGGCTGATGAATACTGGCAAAGGCATTGTCAATACGGCCATCGCGAACCACGATGCCTTTGTCTAGTTTATCGATTATAAGTGTACTTACCGCCTTCTTATAATCCAGGGAACGGAAATTACGTTTGGCATCTAATCCGTAAGATTCTACATTTCTTTTGTATTGATCCGATTCGGTTCGAATACTAATCCCAACGAATTCAAAATCCGGGTAGGCCTCGGATAGTTGGGCAATTTTGCGACTTATATTACCCAAATGTCTGGGTTGGGTGGCTGTCCAAAAATAAAATACCACATCTTTTTTACCCGCAATATTAGACAAGGCTACTTGTTTGCCTTCAAAATTCTCCACCATTAAATCGGGTACCGGATTACCAGGTTGCATATTTTGAAGTGCCATAAAGAGATCGGCCACTTCTTTTTTATGGTTTCCATTAGCCGATAAGGCCTGAAAACGCTCTAAAAAGTCATAACTATGTGCGTCTACCCCTTTACCATTAATATAATATTGGGTAGCCACACTACGGAAAAGGTTATCACGTAAATCGCCATCGACCACCAAACTATCTACCAAATTCAACTTGTGCACATTAAAATGGTAGTGTTCGTATTTAAAATTCGAATCGTCGCTGCATCCTTTTAGACAAGAAGCATAAGAGAGGTTATCGATATAGTATTTTACAAAATCGTAATAGGGTTTATAATAGGTAAGGTCATGGTTGTCGAAGGCCAAACTCTTCCTATGGGCGTAAAAATCCTTAGGTAAAGAATCCCAAACATTCTCACCTGTATACTTTTTATGTTTATGCGGGTATTTTTCCTTGTAAAGATTCAAAGGATAATCGATACTGGCCAATCCCAATTTTAGGGCACCTTCTTTCATTTCAGCATCCTTTACCATTTCGTTGAAATGATCGATTTTAGGTCTACGAATGGAATCCATACATTTTTCGAAGGCATCTACGTCCTTCCTAAATGAAGCTCCAACAAAGGGTAACTCTCGTTCGTGCTCCAAGAACATATCCAACAAAAAGTTATTGATCTGTTTGCCGGATCCATCGAACACCAAAGACTCGTCAAAATCCTTGGTATTTAAACGTAAGACCAAGCTATCGCCGTCTACCAAATAGACATATTGATATTCTGGCGCATGCTCAAAACTATATAACCCATCGGAAAGGGTATCGAATTTGAATTGAAAACGGTTATCGGAATCAAGTTTACAGGAATCAACGGCTTTCTCGTCTTTATACAGAATTACATAGTCGGAAGTAGGGTTGACAATCTCACCCCCGAAAAAGGTATAATTCTCTTTATTTTGGGGACCACATCCAGTAAAGAGCGGAATGGTGGCCAAAGCAAGT
Organism: Sediminicola luteus; assembly: GCF_002514735.1. Taxonomy (GTDB): domain Bacteria; phylum Bacteroidota; class Bacteroidia; order Flavobacteriales; family Flavobacteriaceae; genus HQA918. Next base: position 105,802 of record NZ_NBWU01000004.1, read on the forward strand.
AATAGTTTGTTCATATAGGGACTTAGCAACTACACCTAACAAATCTAAGTAACCCCTAGGCTCTAGCTTGTTAACAGGGCGTTAAAAATTCGTTTAAAAGGGTTAAAACCAGTTTGAAAAACAAGCTACACACCTATATTTTTTTGCTACTTTTGCAGCGCAAATTCAAAAACCAGATATATGTTATCCGTTTCCAATTTATCCGTACAATTCGGAAAAAGGGTATTGTTCGACGAAGTAAACGTAAGCTTTACCCAAGGAAATTGCTATGGGATAATCGGTGCCAATGGGGCCGGAAAATCTACATTCCTTAAAATTCTTTCGGGTCAGCAAGATTCCACTTCGGGGCATGTTCACCTAGAACCGGGAAAACGTATGTCTATCCTTGAACAAAACCACAATGCCTACGACGAATTCCCGGTATTGGAATCGGTAATCATGGGTAACAAGCCTTTGTTCCAGATCAAAAAGGAAATCGACGCCCTCTATGCCGATTATAACGATGCCAATGCCGATCGCATTGGTGAACTACAGGTGCAATTTGAGGAAATGAACGGCTGGAACGCCGATAGTGATGCAGCGGCCATGTTATCGAACCTGGGTATTTCAGAAGATCTGCATTATACCCAAATGCGTGATTTGGACTCTAAACTAAAGGTGCGGGTATTGTTGGCCCAAGCCCTTTTCGGAAACCCCGATGTGTTGATTATGGATGAGCCTACCAACGATTTGGATTACGAGACCATCTCTTGGTTAGAACATTTTTTGGCCAACTACGACAATACGGTTATCGTGGTATCGCACGACCGTCACTTTTTAGATGCCGTTTGTACCCATATCGCCGATATCGATTTTGCCAAGATCAATCTGTTCTCGGGTAACTATACTTTCTGGTACGAAAGTAGCCAATTGGCGGCCAGACAAAGGGCCCAACAAAACAAAAAGGCCGAGGAAAAAGCTAAGGAACTACAAGAATTCATACAACGTTTCAGTGCCAACGTAGCCAAGAGTAAACAGGCTACTTCACGTAAGAAAATGTTGGATAAATTAAAGGTAGAGGATATTAAACCCTCTAGTAGGCGCTATCCAGCGATTATTTTTGAGCGCGAACGCGAAGCTGGTGATCAAATCTTGAATATCGAAGACCTATCGGCTTATTCGGAGGACGGTGACCTGCTTTTCGAAAAAGTAAACGTTAACCTAGCCAAAGGCGATAAGGTGGCCATAATCTCTAAAGACTCTAGGGCCACATCTGCTTTTTACGAAATTTTAAACAACAACAAAGAGGCCAAAACCGGAGCGTTTCAATGGGGGGTAACCACCAACCAATCGTATTTACCGGCCGACAATGCCACATTCTTTCAAGATCCCATCAATTTGGTCGATTGGTTGCGCCAATATGCCAAAACCGAAGAAGAAAAGGAAGAGGTGAACATCAGAGGCTTTTTGGGCCGCATGTTGTTTAGTGGGGAAGAGGCCTTAAAACAATGTACCGTACTTTCGGGAGGTGAAAAGGTACGCTGTATGTTAAGCCGTATGATGCTACAACGTGCCAATGTTTTAATGCTAGACGAACCGACCGGACACTTGGACCTAGAGAGTATCACCACCTTTAACAACTCCTTGAAGAATTTTAAAGGTACCGTACTGTTTACTACCCACGATCACGAATTTGCACAGACCGTGGCCAATCGCATTATAGAATTGACGCCATCGGGTACTATTGACCGTTATTTAACGTTTGATGAATATATGTCTGACCCTAATATTCGTGAGCAGCGTTTAAAAATGTACGCGCAAAAAGCATAACATATACTGGGGTTTGCCATTAAAACCCCAGTCTTATGAAAACCTACCAATTACTACTCGGCCTATTAATATTAATGTTTATTGGCGGATGCTCCGAAGGGGGCACTGGCGAATCGGGCGAACCCGTTGACGCAGGTGTGCCAGTTTCCTATTACCTCACTGAAGCTTCTGGGAGCGACATTGTTTTCAATGGTCTACAAGGCGACAAGAGCCAAACTAAAAGTGTTCCCACATTTTTGAGCGGTATCACGGACCTACCGAATACCTTAACCCATAAACGGGCGAATCGCTGGCTTAGCTTTGGCCAAACCGATTGTCAAGCCACCCTAACCCTTATCGATTTTGCCGACCAAACTACCAACCAATTGGAAATACCTGTTGGTTTTGTTGACTTTTGTGAGGCCGAGATTATTTCCATTGCCCAAAACAGCACCCATATATTCGTGGCTTACCAACAAAATGGCTCCGGATTTATCTTCTCGATAAGTAATGATCTTAGCGCCACCCAAGCCCTGGAAAAAGTCACCCTCGACCAGGTTCCTGAACAAATATTGGCCAGTGAACAGCGGGTTTTTGTTAAAATCAAAGAACAAGACGAGCTTCAGTTACTAAATCTGAACGACCTTGATCTCCGCAGCTCGATACAGATTACCCCGGATTCCAAAAAACTATTGGAAACCCCTAAAGACAACATTATCATCCTATACGACAACCAACATGTTGTACTATCGGGTACTGGGGTAGAAATTAACCGCACCCTGTATCAGGCGGGTAGTCAACCCAACTTTGATCTGAACATGCCCTTAGGTTTTTTCAATGACAAAGTGGCCTATCATAGAACGGACGGTCAATTAGGAAACGGGCCGGCCCTATACGACTTCCCATCGAAAACGGTGGTTTTGTTCCTACTCACCAATTTTATGTCGGAACAAGACCTTGACGTCAAATACGATTTCTCAAAAATCACCGCCATTGGTATGGATTCAGACAATGGATTACTTTTGATTGGTTATCAAAAAAAGGAAGCCGGAAAAGGGGGATTGTTTAGAATATCTACCCAAGGAAAACCAAAACTACTGGACAATAATGACTTAGGCTTCGTACCAAAGGACATTTGGTCGTTCCCAAAAACGGAATAATGTTAAAATTCGATTAAATGTTAACAAAAGATGCATTTCGTCGATGATATATGATATTTAATCGTATTTTCAAAGCCCGGAAAATCAACCCTATCCGGTCTTTTGAAAATGAGAATACACCTGCTAAGCCTAGTATTAACCATCTTTTTATTCGGAAATGTTCGTGCCCAAGACGAATCTGTTCATGCCATGGCAACCCGTCTGGAGCGCTTAGATAATTTTAAGGTTACGGAGACCCGTGGCTGTTTTAGCTATACCGAAGCCCTCCGCTATCTGGAATTGGAAGAACTTATTGATCACAGTGGCCCATTTACCGTTTTTATACCCAAAACGGAAGCTTTCGATCAGGCTTCGGTAGGGCACGCCTTGGATAAAAAATCGTTGTATGCTTTAACCACCTATCATTTGGTAGCAGGTAAGATTACTGCCGCCAAAATGTTACAAATGATCAATAGGAGTGGGGGCAAGGCCACCTTGACCACCGTAGAAGGCAGTAAATTACAACTAGCTTTTGCAGGCCTTGATATTGTAATTACCGATAGTGCGGGCAACACGACCATTATTACGGAAGCCGACCAAAATCAAGGTAAAGGCATAAGCCATACCATAAGCGGCGTTTTACTACCGCAGTCTTTAAAATAAGGAAAGAATTGGGTATAAAAAAGCCCGGAATGCATCCAGGCTATTTTATAAAAATTTGATTAATTTCTATAACTACCGCAATTCCGCGCCCAATTTAGTCTCAAAGGTTTTACGCAACTTATCCATGATCTTATCGATCTGCTTATCCTTTAAGGTTGCTTTTTCGTCTTGTAAGGTAAAACTAACCGCATACGATTTTTTCCCTTTGGGTAATTTATCCCCAGTGTACACATCGAAAAGTTCTACCTGCTTTAAAAGCTTGCGTTCACTTTGTAAGGCCAGCTGATTAATTTCAGTAAAGGCCACACCTTCATCCAACAACAGGGCAAAATCCCTTTTTACGGCAGGGAATTTGGGCAAATCTACAAAACCGATCTTGGTCCTTGAGGCCCAAAGTAATAGTTTTGACCAGTCTAAATCGGCATAGAGCACCTCTTGTTTTATTCCAAATTGTTTTAAGACACTCGATTTAACCACACCAAATGCACCTACTTTATCCTTGGCGATCCTAAGACTTAAGCTTTCTGAAAACAGGGGATGTTCTTGCGCTTTAAAACTAAAATTGGAAATACCTAGGCGTTGAAGCACCCCTTCCAACTGCGATTTCAGATAAAAGAAACTGGCCGGATTACCTGTAGAATTCCAAGAGGCCGTCTCGCGTTTGCCCGTTACCCACAACGCCAAATGCTTTTCTTCTTCACGTGTTTCGGCATATTGGTGATAGGTTTTGCCGTATTCAAAGAAGCACAACGAATCGTTCTTTCTATTAATATTATGGGCTATGGATTCCAATCCGCCAAAAAGCATTTGTTGGCGCATAACCGAAAGATCGGAACTTAGCGGATTCAATAAGGTTACTGGGGTATTGGGTAAGCCATCTACTTCGTCATATGCGGGTTTGGTTAAGCTATTGGTCAAAATCTCGTAAAAACCATTAGAAGCGAGATAACCACCCACTACATTTTGCAACCTATGATCATCATATTTATCGGTAGGGGCAATGGAGGCATTTAACTTGGTACTGAAATCGACCTGGTTATAACCATACACACGCAATATCTCTTCTATAACATCTACTTCACGCTCCACATCTACCCTATAGGCAGGTATTTCAAGACCCAGACCAGATTCAGAAACGTTCTTCACCTTAATCTCTAAAGAGGTTAAAATGGATTTTATGGTCTCGGCCGGAATCTCTTGTCCGATCAACCCATGGATTTTTTTATAAGTCAAGAACACCTGTTTGGGTTCCACCTTTTTCGGATAAAGATCTTCGATATCGGAAGTAAGATCACCACCGGCCACTTCTTGGATCAGAAGGGCGGCACGCTTTAAGGCATACTCAACGGTATTAATATCAATGCCCCGTTCGAACCTAAAGGAAGCGTCGGTGTTTAGTGCGTGTCTTTTGGCCGTTTTTCGAATGGACACCGGATCAAAATAGGCACTTTCTAAGAAAATGGAAGTCGTATTTTCGGTAACCCCCGAATCAAAACCCCCAAAAACCCCAGCAATACACATAGGGTTATCTTCCCCATCGCATATCATGAGATCTGCGGCGTTCAATTTCCGCTCTTCCCCATCTAAACTAACAAAGGGCGTATCTTGGGGCAAGGTCTTAACTCGAATGGTATTCCCTTTTACCTTAGCGGCATCAAAGGCATGCAAGGGCTGCCCCAATTCGTGCAGTACATAATTGGTAATATCGACCACATTATTGATTGGGTTCAAACCAATGCTTTTCAATCTATTCTTTAACCAGTCCGGTGAATCTTGTACAAGAAGATTGTTAATGGTTAGACCACAGTAACGCGGCGCCAATTCAGGGTTCTCTACTTCGACATCGAAACGCAACGAACGGTTTTCTACATTAAAATTACTAACCGAGGGCGTTATCAATTCTTTGGATATCTCTTGTTGTTTTAAACCGGCCCTTAGATCACGGGCTACGCCAAAATGACTCATGGCATCGGCCCGGTTCGGGGTGAGTCCGATTTCAAAAACCTGATCGTTTTCCAGTTCAAAGACCTGGGCTAGGGGAGTACCCGGTTCTAAAGCGTTGTCCAAAACCATAATGCCATCATGGCTTTGACCTAGACCCAATTCGTCTTCGGCACAGATCATACCATGACTTTCTTCGCCACGAATCTTGCCTTTCTTTATTTTCCAAGCCTTGCCTTCGGCATCAAAAAGTTCGGTACCCACAGTAGCCACCGGAACTTTTTGACCTGCGGCGACATTTGGGGCACCACATACGATTTGAACAGGAGAACCATTTCCTAAATCTACCTGGGTAAGCCTTAAACGATCGGCATTCGGATGGGGAACACATTCAACTACATGCCCAATAACCACACCTTTTAAACCACCTTTAACAGATTCATATTCCGATATTCCTTCTACTTCCAGCCCCAGGTCGGTTAATAAGGCACCCGTTTTTTCGACATCCCAGTCAACTTCGACAAACTGTTTTAACCAATTGTAAGAAATTTTCATTCCGGTTCTCTTAAACTATAGATTTTATCTTCCTTATCACAAGCACATAGTAGCTTTACTCCAGAAGATTTTATTATTTCCTCAAAAATGATTTAATTAGGATAAGATTCCTTGGAGACCCCGCATAAATCCAATCGGTAAAGATAAGATAAAGGCGAAAGACATTCAAAACCTGCTTACATAATTTAGATTTGTAAGGAGTTGGTGCCAGGGCGTACTAATACCAGACATATGACCAAATTTCTACTTCCCGTAATAATGGTGGCATTTTTGTTATCCTGTGGCCCCGCTGTTGATGAAAAATTACAACTTGGGCATTGGCACGCGCAAATGGAGGTAATGGACGGAAAGACCTTGCCCCTGGATATGAAGGTAAGTCAGGTTGACTCTGGCGCTTACCACATAGAGTTTCACAATTCAGACGAGCGCTTCGAGGTCGATGAACTTGAGTTTAATGGGGATACCATTACCATCCGTATGCCGGTTTTTGAAGGCTATATCCAAGGGGTTTTCGATAATCACAGCATCAAGGGCCATTTTATAAAGGAAAGTTTGGACCGCCATGTACATTTTCAGGCCGACTTTGGTAAAATCCCACGATTCAGGGTATCCGAATTGCCCGCAGTAAACGTATCGGGGGTATGGGAGATGGCTTTTTCTGAAAACACGGAGGAAGCCTATGTGGCCCAAGGGGTATTTGCCCAAAAAGATGAAATCGTAACCGGAACCATACGAACACCTACAGGCGATTACCGCTATTTAGAAGGTGTGGTAGAAGGCGATTCCTTAAAACTGTCTACCTTCGATGGCGCCCATGTTTTCCTCTTCTTGGGAAAGATCAAAAAAGGTAGGTTAGATGGTACTTTTTATTCAGGAAACCATTTTAAAGAACCCTTTACAGCCAAGCGAAATGATGCCTTTGAACTACCCGATGAAGAATCGTTGACCTATTTAAAGGAGGGATACGAACGATTAGAATTCAGTTTCCCCGATACCAATGGTAAAATGGTTTCACTGACCGATCCTTATTTTACCAATAAAGTAACCATAGTACAACTTATGGGTACTTGGTGCCCCAATTGTTTGGACGAAAGTACCTTTTTGGCCAATTATGTAAAGGAGCACCCCGAACAAGACATCAAAGTGGTCGCCCTGGCCTTTGAATATGCCAAAACGGAAGAAAAAGCTTTTAAGGGTATACAGCGATTACGAGAGCGTTTGAACATCGATTACCCCATTTTATTGGCCCAATTTGGTACGGAAGATAAAAAAATGGCCCATGAGAAACTGCCCATGTTAAACCATGTAATCAGTTACCCCACGACGATCTTTATCGATAAAATAGGGGATGTACGTAAAATACAGACCGGATTCAATGGCCCGGCCACTGGGGCCAAATATGAAGCCTATACCGAAAATTTCGGCCGTTATGTAAGTAGCTTATTGGCAGAATAAGTAAGTTGATAGCACCAACCAAAAAGAAAAAGACCGATACGGGCCATGCCATATCGGTCTTTTTTATTGAAGTATCCGGTTTTAGATAATCGTCGACTTGCCGGCTTCGATATTTTCATCGTTAAAGCTGATATGCTCGTGTATATCTACAATGCTATGCGCGATAAAATCGCCTACCTGATCGGTTCCGTAATTGCCATCCGGATTCAGGTCGGGAGTAACCACGTTTTTCTCAATAGCCTTATCGACAGCGGCACGTACCGTCGCTGCTTCCTCAGCCAAACCAACATGATCCAACAACATGGATGCCGATAGGATAGAGGCTATAGGGTTGGCGATATTCTTACCGGCCCCTTCTGGGAAAGAACCATGGATAGGTTCGAACATGGCATGGCCATCGCCTACCGAAGCCGAGGCCAATAGCCCGATAGAACCACCGATCACACTGGCCTCATCTGAAATGATGTCTCCGAACATATTCTCGGTAAGGATCACATCGAACTGTTTTGGATTAAGGATCATTTGCATGGCGGCGTTGTCCACAAAAAGGAAATCGAGTGCCACTTCGGGATAGCTTTCCCCAATACGCGTAACCACTTTACGCCACAAGCGGGAAGTTTCCAATACATTGGCCTTATCGATCAAGGTCAGTTTTTTATTTCGGGCCTTGGCGGCCTTAAAGGCCATGTGTGCGATACGCCCGATTTCTTTTTCAGAATATTCACAAAGATCGGATGCTACGGTGCCGTCATCACTCAAGGTCTTTTTACCGAAATAGATGCCACCGGTAAGTTCCCTGTATATGGTAAAGTCGCAGCCAGCCACCTTTTCGGGTCTCAAAGGCGAACGATCGACCAAAGAGGGGTATACTTTTAAAGGCCTGATATTGGTAAACAAGCCTAACTCTTTGCGCAATTTGAGCAAGCCTTGTTCCGGGCGTACCTTGGCCGAAGGATCATTATCGTATTTAGGATCGCCAATGGCACCGAACAATACCACCTTAGACTCTTTACACACTTGTAAAGTGGCTTCAGGTAGGGGGTCGCCCGTATGATCTATGGCAATGGCACCGGCATGGGCCTCGGTAAATACAAAATGATGATTAAACGCCTCCTCTACGGCATGCAGGCATTTTACGGCCTGTTCGGTTACTTCTGGGCCAATACCATCTCCGGGTAATAATGCAATCTTTAACTCCATGGAATATTATTAGTTAGTGCGCTGTTTTTCAAAAATTTCAATAGCCTCTTTCTTACTCAAAAGAAAATCAATATCATCATATCCGTTCAAGAGGCACATTTTTTTATATTCATTGATCTCAAAACTTTCCTTGAGGCCAATGGCATCTAGGCTCAATTCTTGTTTTTCCAAATCTACCACCAGTTCCGTTTCCGGATTTTCACTGATCTTATTCAAAATAGCTTCTAAGGTGGCCTCACTTACTTGAATGGGCAATAAGCCGTTGTTCAAGGCATTTCCCTTAAAAATATCGGCAAAGAAGCTAGAGATTATCACACGAAAACCGTAATCTTCCAGGGCCCATGCAGCGTGTTCCCTACTTGATCCACAACCGAAGTTATCGCCAGCTACCAAAATCTTACCGGTATAGGTCTCCGAATTTAATACAAAATCGGTATTGGGGTTGCCATCTTTATGAAAGCGCCAATCGCGAAACAGATTCTCGCCAAAGCCCGCTTTATCGGTGGCCTTTAAAAATCGGGCTGGAATTATTTGATCGGTATCTATGTCTTTTATGGGCATGGGAATGGCCCTAGATGTCAGTTTAGTGAATTTTTCCATCTTCCTTAAGCGTTTAGGGCGGTTGCTACATCGGTTATCTTTCCTTCTACGGCGGTAATGGCCGCTACCAACGGACTCGCCAATAGGGTTCTAGCGCCTTGACCTTGGCGACCTTCAAAATTTCGGTTGGAGGTAGATACACAATACTCTCCGGCCGGAATTTTATCTTCGTTCATACCCAAACAGGCCGAACAGCCCGCTTGACGCAATTGGAAACCTGCTTCTTCAAAAACTGTTTTTAAACCCTCGGCTTCAATTTGCTTGGCCACTTGTTGTGAACCCGGAACGATCAATGCCGTAACATTATCGGCCTTTTGCTTGCCTTTGATAAAAGAAGCCGCCACACGAAAATCTTCGATTCGGGCATTGGTACAGCTTCCGATAAAAATATAGTTTACGGGTTTGCCCAACAGGCTTTCGCCCCGTTCAAAGCCCATATAACGCAAAGACTTCTCAAAAGAGGCATCTTCCGTAGTAGGTACGTTTTCAGTGATTTTGATACCCATACCCGGATTGGTTCCGAAGGTAATCATAGGGGCGATATCGGCCGCATCGAATTGATATTCTTGATCAAATTCGGCACCTTCATCGGTAGGCAAAGTTTTCCAATAAGCTACTTTCTTATCGAAAGCTTCGTCTTGTGGGGCGAATTCACGCCCTTTTACATAATCGAAAGTCGTTTGGTCCGGAGCGATCATTCCCCCACGGGCACCCATTTCAATACTCATATTACACACGGTCATACGACCTTCCATACTCATATTCTCGAACACGTCGCCGGCATATTCTACAAAATAACCGGTACCCGAATTGGTACCCAACTGGGCGATAATGTATAGAATAACATCTTTAGGCAACACCCCAGGAGCCAAATCACCATTAACGGTAATTCGCATACTCTTGGGTTTCTGTAAGAGGAGGCATTGACTGGCAAAAACCTGGGCTACCTGACTGGTACCGATTCCGAAGGCAATGGTACCGAACGCCCCGTGGGTAGAGGTATGGCTGTCGCCACAAACCATGGTCATACCCGGCTGGGTCACCCCAAGTTCCGGAGCCATTACATGTACGATTCCCTGATACGGATGCCCTAAACCATATAATTCTACCCCAAATTCTTCACAATTTTTGGAGAGCATTTCCACCTGTTTTTTAGACAGGGCATCGGTAATGGGCAAATGCTGGTTTAACGTAGGTACATTATGATCGGCCGTCGCTACTACTTGATCCTTTCTAAACAAAGGAATATTACGTTGTCTTAACTCTGAAAACGCCTGAGGACTGGTTACCTCATGAATCAAGTGTTTATCTATATACAATATTTGGGGACCGTTGGGTACGGTATCTACCACATGGGCATCCCAAACCTTATCAAAAAGTGTTTTTTTCATCGTTTCAATTAGGAAAATAGCGTTTAGGCTAAATTTTCAATCTCAAGTTTACTCAACTCCATAATCAAATGGATGTCGTTATCGGCAACTTCTTTCTTTCTATCGGCAAATTTGAGGAACTCCACATAAACTACATCCAATTGCCTTTTAGACAGTTCGTAGCCCACCTTTTTCGCCCTATAGGCCAATGCGGCACGGCCACTACGGGCGGTAAGAACAATTGAAGATTCATCTACCCCCACATCGGCAGGATCGATAATCTCATAGGTTTCCCTGTTTTTGATTACCCCATCTTGGTGTATACCCGAACTGTGGGCAAAGGCATTCGATCCAACAATGGCTTTGTTCGGCTGTACGATCATGCCCATTTTTTCAGATACCATGCGGCTCATTTCGTTCAGTAAACGACTATTGATGTTGGTATCTAAGTTCAAATCTGGGTGTTGGCGCAAGATCATGACCACCTCTTCCAAAGAAGTGTTTCCGGCACGTTCGCCAATACCGTTAATGGTACATTCTATTTGGCGGGCACCATGCTGTACGCCTGCAATGGAATTGGCCGTGGCCAAGCCCAAATCGTTATGGCAGTGGCAAGACAATATCGCCTTATCGATGCCTTTTACGTTCTCACGCAGGTATTTCATTTTGGCACCATATTCCTCCGGAAGGCAATAACCGGTAGTATCCGGAATATTCAAGACCGTAGCCCCGGCCTTGATCACTTCCTCACAGACCTTGGCCAAAAATTCATTATCGGTTCGACCGGCATCCTCTGCATAGAACTCAACATCTTCCACAAAAGACTTCGCATATTTAACGGCCTCAACGGCACGTTCGATGATCTTATCCTTGGTGGTGTTAAACTTATAACGGATATGGGAATCGGAAGTACCGATACCCGTATGGATCCTAGGGCGTTTGGCATGCACCAAAGCTTGGGCCGCCACTTCGATATCTTTTTTAACCGCACGGGTAAGACCACAGACCGTAGCCTCTTTAACTACCTTGGCGATTTCTGAGACAGAGGTAAAGTCACCCGGGCTCGAAATAGGAAAACCAGCCTCGATCACATCTACCCCCAGCAGGTCGAGGCGTTCGGCGATGATCAGTTTCTGTTGGGTATCCAATTTACAGCCGGGCACCTGCTCCCCATCCCTTAGGGTAGTGTCAAAAATGTGTACTTTCTCTTTACTCATTATATTTACCTATTTTTAGATAACATTACGAAAATATGCGTAGTCCGTTTCCCTGAACAAAACCTCAGCACACTTTTACAATGTTAACTGTCGCAAGACACAACCTAAACAGCTAAATTACAGTTAGTTGAATATTATTTTTTTACGATGACAAATACGCCCAAGGATAGTCTCTTCATTTTGGTAAAATCCTTATCCAAGTCCGAAAAACGGCAATTCAAATTGTATGTGGGTAGGCTAGGTGTAAATTCTGACGCCAAGTTTTTGGCCCTGTTCAACCTTTTGGACAAACTGAAAGACTATGACGAAAAGGCCATCTTGGACGGCGGAATCGTAAAAAAATCGCAGTTATCGAACCTAAAAGCGCATTTATACAAACAGATATTGATCAGTCTGCGCTTAAATCCGGTAAACCAAAGTATTCGCGTACAAATACGGGAACAGCTCGATTTTGCCACCATACTGTACCAAAAGGGACTATACAAACAAAGTTTGAAGTTATTGGACAAGGCCAAGGTGATTGCCGTAGATAACGAGGAAAAGAACATTGCCTACGAAATCGTGGAGCTTGAAAAAATTATCGAAACCCAATACATTACCCGAAGCACCCGTGATCGGGCAGATACCCTAGCCATACAGGCCAAAGAGCTTTCGGCCCTTAATGTGATAACCAGTAAACTCTCCAACCTCTCGTTACAGTTGTACGGGGTTATGCTAAAGCTCGGTTATGTTCGTAACAACAAAGACCTAGAGATGGTCACCGAGTATTTTAAGGCCAAGTTACCCGCCTACGATATTACCAAACTGGGTTTCCGTGAAAAATTGTGGTTGTATAAGGCCCATTTATGGCATAGCCTATTGACCCAAGATTTTTTATCGGCCTACCGCTATTCCAAAAAATGGGTGGCCCTGTTCGATGAGTACCCCGATATGGTGGCTTTAAACCCAGTATTCTATCTTAAAGGCAACCATTATTTATTGGAGTCGCTCTATTTTTTGAAATACGGCACCCAATTCAAAGACACCTTGGAGGCCATGGAGGAAAAACTAAGTGATAAGAACTTTCCGAAAAACGACAATATCACCGCCTTGGGTTTTTTGTACCTCAACTCCAACAAACTGAGCCTTCATTTTATGGAAGGCACCTTTTCAAAAGGATTGTATTTGGTGAATATTATTGAATATGGCATCAAAAAACATAAGGATAAGATAGACCCGCATCATATTATGCTGCTGTATTACAAAATCGGTAGTCTTTATTTTGGTATGGGCGATCATAAAAACTGCATACAGTACCTAAACCGTATCGTGGAGAATAAAAACCTGACCATGCGGGAAGATTTGATGTGTTTTGCCCGGGTATTGAATCTCGTAGCCCATTACGAGGCCGGCATGGATTACCACTTGGAGATACAGTTAAAAAGCACCTATAAGTTCTTACTGAAAATGAACGACCTGCATGCCGTGCAGCGTGAGATGATCAAATTCTTACGAAAACTGGGCAACATTTATCCGTCTGAACTACGTGGGGAATTCGAGAAACTCTACCACGAACTGAAAAAGTACGAAGATCACCCTTACGAAAAACGGGCCTTTTTATACCTCGACATCCTTTCTTGGCTCGAAAGCCATTTACAGAACCGACCCGTGGGCGAGATTATAAGGGAAAAAGCGGTAAAATTGATGCGCTAGGCTTTTTGCGCCATATACTTTTTGAGCATGGCCCTGGTTTTACTTTGTAGTTTCTGCTTAAAGTAAGCTGACCAGCCCAACACGAACCCCATTGGTCCCAAGGCTTGGCGCGACCATTTCCAAAGATCGAAACGATCGACATGGTGAACGATCAAACCTCCTTCGAGCCAAAAATGGGCTTGTATTTTGTTATGTACCTTTCGTTTTTTGGGGCCGTATGCATAATACGCATTCCAATTAGCGGTTACGGTTTGCCCATTATCTTTCACATCGGAGAAATCTATACTTAAATCGGTTCCCCGAGATAGCAACATGGCCCACATCTGTTTGGCGGCATCGCCATGTAGCGTACCAAAAGCGGGGTCGGTAAATACGACATCATCGGCATAACAGGCCTGCATTCCGGCAACATCCTTATTCTGGAAGGCGGTATAAAACCGTGCCACCAAAAGTTCATTTTCATTTTGCGCCATTATGGTAGGTTTTTTCGAACACATCGATCAAGGTAGCGATATCTTCTGTGGTATTGAACATATTCAAGGCAATTCGTATAAACTCTCCCCGTTGGGAAAGAAAAACATGGGCCTCTTCCAAATTACTTTTAAAAACTGTTGCGGAAAGTTCTTTGGGTAATTTAATACCGAACAAATGACTGGAAAAATAGGGCAGGGGTTCTATAGGGACCGTTTTTTCTTTAAAATAGCCCAACAAAGGCAACACCAATTGACCGGTATATTCTTGAATACCCATGGGCGACCATGCCAGGATCTGATCCAGGGCGGCTTCCATCATGGGCATTAAAATAAAATGACTCATTTCGCCTACGTTATATCGGCCCGCCCCTTCGGCATATTCCACAGAATAATTGGTTAGATCGCCAAAATTCCGGGCGTTTTTCCTGTTCATCCAAGATTCTTCCAAAGGTATTCCGGCATGGAATTTCCCAGCAATATACCCCAAAGCTATACCATAGGGTCCCATTAGCCATTTGTATCCGGCACAGATCAAGGCATCGATTTGGCATTTCTTTACATCGATGGGCAGCGCACCAACCGATTGGGTACCATCTACCAAAAAAGCAGCGCCCACGCTGGCACATTTCCCACCAATGGCCTCAAGCTGAAAACGTAAACCTGTCATCCAATGTACCGAGGGCACCAATACTACGGCCGTATCCTTATCTATGGCCTCAAGTAGTCTTGCATTCCAGTCCGCGCCGGGCAGTTCCAAACTCCGGTCTACTTCAACCACCTCCAATGCGGCCCCATTTTCGGTACACCATCGTTGTAGGGAAAAATACCCACTCGGAAAGGCATCGGAAACCGTAATCGCTTTTTTGTGTCCGCCCATTGCGGAAATATTGTTCAATACCGAAGCAAAACCATAAGAAGTTGCCGGTAAACTCACTACCTCATCGGCATGGGCACCGACCAGTTGGGCAAATTTGTTACGTACCCGTGCCTGTCCGTCGAAAAAATCATCGGAACTGATGGTATAGGGCTGCATACTTTTTTGCATAGCGCTTTGTCCAGCTTCGGCAACAGATCTGAGCATGGGTGCCTTATAGGAACAATTCAAATAATGGACTTTGGGGTCTAAGGCAAATAAAGATTTTTGATCTTTCATAAGGTACTTTTTAAGGTCTGGGCCATTTTCAAAACTCCAAAGGATTTACCGGTCTGCCTTCGAGATAATCCTTAAGACGATCCATAAAAAAATGCCAGCCGTTCAGGCCGCTTTCCCGCGTAAACTCAGGAATTTCGGTCGGAAATGGTTCCAAAACCCTATTCCGAACCGCTACCTCCACATTCCCATCAACTTCCTTTATGGTAAAAGACACCTCCGCTAGGCCTTCATATTCCGTATAATGCCATAAATAGGCGATCTGCCCATAAGGAACAACCGCAAAGACTTTCCAGACATGGGTAAATGTACGCGCACTGGGTTTGATCACAAATTGTGTTTGAAACCCCAATTTTGGCTTAAAATCAGGTATACTGCTAAAAAACCAAGCCAGCATACTTTCCTTTTCGGTAAGGGCCCTCCAGGCATCCTGTTTATTGGCCCGTATTAAACGTTCGACCACAATATCGGCTGGTACATCCATGGTGTTTACATTAATTGATCCCATAAATATATCCAAATAGATACACATCGGCATGGGCGAAACCCTACAGACTTACCCTTGGGTTGTTATAGACTAAAGTTATAGGTTTCAAGCCCGTGTAAAATCGTATATTTAAACATAAAAACCACAAAACATGCAAAAACTAATCATGCTCGCATTGATCTTGTGTGCGGGCCAAGTAATAAGCGCACAGGACAAAGAGGACAAAAAAGCGGCCAAGGCCAGCCAACACCAACAAGAATACGAAGCCACGAAAACCTTGATAGAATCAGGTGCCTATACCTTTACCGCCGACTGGGTCTCTACCCAAAAAGGTAGGCGTATTAACATTCAGGGCGATAACAATACCGTAAGTATAGCTTCTAAAAATTGTGTCGCCTATCTGCCTTTTTTCGGTACGGCCCATGTAGGAAAAATCGGGGGCAACGGTGGCTTTGAAGTAGATGGTCCGGTAGAAAATTACAAAGTAGAGTATAACGATGCCAAACAGCGTATTAAGATCAGTTTTGATGCCGATGGGAAGTCGGAGCGTTTGGGCTTTGTACTTTCGATTGGTAGAAAAGGCGGTGCCGATCTTAACGTGAACAGCAATATACGCGACAGTAACCGTTACGATGGTAAGGTTGGGCCCAAACTGTAGCTTGGTACGTTTGGGTTGGCAATACTGTCATTTGACATCCCGATTTAGCCGATTGACCTTGGACCAATAACCTTTATAGGATAGGCGCGCCTATTTTTGTTTTCAAAAAAAACATGAATATCCGTGCCCTATACTTACTAGGCCTTCTTCTTATTTCGACAACCATAACCATGGCCCAACACAGCAGTTTGGGCTTCCGTTTTGGTGGGGGCTTGGCGACCTTTAATGCCATGGATTCCGGATCTGGATCCTATCGATTTTCCCCAACATTCGGACTTGCGGCTAAATTTTCGAATTCACTTAGGGAGACCGTTTCCGTTCAGACCGAGTTGAACTATATCATGAAAGGCACCTTGGCCAGTTATGGCCTGAACAATGTCTATTTAGGCGATATCCGTTTTAACCTACACTACCTTGAGGTACCCCTGATGCTCAATTTGAAAATGGGACATGCCTTCCATTTTACGGTGGGCGGTTATGGGGCTATTTTGCTGGCAGCCGATTACGATTATAGGGGTACTTTTTCGGGCGGATGGGGCCCACTACAGCGCGGGGATTTCCAAGATTTTGACTTTGGTTCGGTTTTGGGGTTCGGTTTCGGTATTCCCCGGGGCAGCATTCAATTTTTATGGAAACAAGGGCTTCAAGATATTTCCGGAACCCAAACTGCCGATACCTTCTTGGCCGGTGCCCGAAATTCTGTTTTCATGGTATCCTTTACCCGATATTTCAAACCTAGAAGACGCCCGTCTTTGTAAATAGATCTACCACATTTTATTTAACTTCCTTAGTATGCGTTTTCTACTCATAACATTATGTTTCCTTTTTTATACCCAGGTCGAGGCCCAACGTACCGTGGTCGTAAAACGCCCAGGGCGTACGGTAGTACGTACTACCGGCCCCAAGGTAATCTATCGTAGACCAGTAGCCCGGGTCCGCGTTGTACATACCCTGCCCCGTGGTACCGTAGTGGTAAGCCATGGACCTTATAGCTATCACTATATCGGGGGCATCTATTACAGACCCTACAATGGCGTTTATAGGATCGTACCAGCACCCATAGGCTTACGGGTTACCGTATTGCCCTTAGGCTACCGAATAATTCGCGTGGCAGGCGTCAGTTATTATTTTTACCATGGGACATTCTATAAGAAAAAAGCGGAAACATACGTGGTTGTAAATGCCCCATTGCATGCCGTGGTAACAACCTTACCTGATGAAACCGACACCATTGAAATAGATGGAAAAACCTATTTTGAATTCAACAATGTGCTATATATATCTATAGAAACGCCCGACGGTCAGGCATATAAAGTGACCGGTACCTTAGAAACTGATTAAAAATGAAATCCATGAAAAAACATCTAATCCTAGTACTCGTTCTATCTATTTCCGTATTCGGACTGGCCCAAGACAAACTAAAACCCAAACAAAAAGAGGCCGCCAAGGAAAACCTAAAGCAGTTTATGTCAGATTTAAACCTATCTGAAGACCAAAAAGAATCGTATTTGGCCATAAGCAAGAAATATGGAGAGCAATTGAAATCCTTAAAAGATTCAGATGCCCCAAAACAAGAAAAACTAAAAGAGGCCCAACACATTAAAACAGCGAAAGATACTGAAATGAAAAACCTTTTGTCCGACGCCCAATACCAGACCTATCTAAAACATAAAGAAGATATGCGGGAAGTCTTGAAGGAAATGGGGGATGGCCCCATGGCCAAGTATCTAGATGAGATGAACCTTAGTGCCGAACAGGAGGAAAAATTCATGGAAATCAGTAAACGCTATGGCGAGCAGATGAAAGCTTTAAAAAATAGTTCGGATAGCAAATGGAAAAAATATAAGGCCCTGAAAGAAATCAGAAAAAACAAAGATGCCGAAATGAAGGCTTTGCTCAGCAAAGATCAATTTAAGGTGTACGAAAAAATGCAGGCTGAGGCCAAAAAGAAATTCAAGGAGCAGCGAAACAAGAATTGATCGTTGCCTAAATGAGCACGAAAAAGGGAAGGAGCGATCTTTCCCTTTTTTTATAATGGCACCATTCGATGCAGTTCAAAAGAAAACGTAACTTATACCCAATGTCAAAACCCATTTTTTATAAAGCGATCCGTATAGCCCTATTCACCTCCATATTGGTGAACCTACCCCGGATCTTGGGGGTTTTAGCCCAGACCAAAGAAACATTGATTCCGGTTTCGGCACCCGATACCGCATTAAGGTTGGTGTTCGTGTTTCTTTTTAGTTTGGTCGTTCTTGGGGTACATCTAAGACCCATGCTTCAACTGAATAAGCCCTCCATACAATTTAAAAACGTGGCGGTAACGATCTTGGTCATGATATTTTTCGTAATCGGGTTCCGAATAACCGAAAAGTGGGTCAATGACGGAACCATGACCCTCTTTCCCCGATTTACCAACTATGTCTATTTATTACTTTTGGTCTGTCTCACCATTATGGCCCGGGCCATGGTCTTGGAAGAAAGACGAAAGATCACCGCCTTTGAAACCGAACGTTTAAAGCGAAAAGCCATATTGGCCGAATTGGAAAGTCTAAAAAACCAAACCAACCCCCATTTTTTATTCAATGCCCTGAACTCCTTGACCCATTTGGTAAAGCAAGACCAAAACACGGCGATCATGTTCATTGAACAACTATCGCAGACCTACCGCTATATCTTAAAAGCAAAGGACCAACATGTGGTTACCCTTTCGGAAGAACTTGAATTTTTACGACACTACCTTTTCTTGATACAACAGCGTTTTGGCGACAAGCTACAGCTAAGCTTGGATCTTCCAACTAGCGTACATCAGCACCAATTACCCGTATTGGCACTACAGCCCTTGGTAGAGAACGCCATAAAACACAATGAGGTCTCGAAGGCTTTTCCGCTTCGGATAAAAATCGAAATGCATAAGGACACCCTTTGGGTCAGTAATCCCATTAAACCCAAAATAGGGTCATCGGAAAGTTTTGGTATCGGTCTGGACAATTTAAACGAGCGATTCCATTTACTCTTGGGCGAAAATATTGAAATCGTAAATGAAGACGGACATTTTAAGGTAGGTCTACCCCTAAAACCCACAATAATATGAAAGTAGCCATAGTAGAAGACGAAGCCCTGGCGGCGCAAAGGTTACAAGCCTTACTTCTTGAAGCAGACCCTAATATTGAGGTTAGTACCACCCTCGATACCGTTCGTGCGGCGGTTTCCTATTTTTCTACCAAGCCCGATCTAGATTTGATCTTTATGGATATCCAACTGGCCGATGGGTTGGCCTTTTCCATCTTTGACCAAGTCCAAATCGATATCCCTATTGTTTTCTTGACCGCATATGACCAATATGCCCTGAAGGCCTTTGAAGTGAATAGCATCCATTATCTTCTTAAACCCATTACCATGGAAGCTTTGGAAAGGGCCTTACAAAAACGGGAAGACCATCATCAATCTAGAAATACTCCCTTGTTAAGGCAGTTGGCCGAACAGCTACAGAACCCACGAAAATTCAAGGAAACCTTTTTAGTCAATCATCGCGACCGGCTGCTCCCCATTTCCATTGATAAAATCGCCTATTTCCTCATTAAGGAACAGGTTGTGTTCTTATTTGAAAAATCAGGAAAAAACTACAAAACAGACCAAAAACTCGAAGAACTGGAACAGGAATTGGATCCACGTTGGTTTTTTAGGGCGAACAGACAGTGTATCGTACACAAAGATGCCATCCATAGCCTTCAACATTACTTTAACGGGAAGCTCATTCTCAATACGGATCCCCCTTGTCCGCAACGTTTGGTCATAAGTAAAAGCAAGGCCCCTTTAATAAAAAGTTGGCTCACCCAAAGTTGAAAACCGACGCTTCACCACCCTTTTCGGTCACTTGGCACAACTAGGCCCAAAACTTACCGACTGCCCATAGTAGTTTTACCGAAAAACAACTATGGAAACCAGCATTGCCAGCATTTTATTCTATGTATTCGTGGGCTTGATCGCCTTGGAGGTATTGTGGGCCTTCCTCTCGAAAAAAAACAGCTATAACCTAAAAGACTCTTTGACCAATCTGTTTATTATCGCCATAGGCAAATTGATCAAACCCTTATCGCTTTTATGGGCCCTTTGGTTATTTGAATGGGCAGAGATCTATCGTATTTATGAGCTACCGACCAATGAATTGGTATTGTGCCTCACCTTTCTAATGGTAGAGCTGGTTTATTATTGGTACCATCGGTTAAGCCACGAAATACCTTTTCTCTGGTCTATCCACCATACCCATCATTCCAGCATGTGGTTCAACCTTACGGCAGCGGGAAGACTAAACTGGTTCGGCAAGTTCATCTCTATGTTGTTTTATGTACCCTTGGTATTATTGGGCTTCGACCCTGTTTTGATCTCGTTGAGCTTGGCCATTAGCCTATTTTATCAATTTCTTTTACATACCGAGGCCATAGGTAAACTGGGCGTCTTGGAGGGTATCTTCCTGAACACCCCTTCGGCCCATAGGGTACACCACGGATCCAACCCCGATTATCTCGATAAAAACTATGGCGGAATGTTGATTCTATGGGATCGGATTTTCGACACCTACGTTCCCGAAACGGAAAAAGTGAATTATGGTGTCACTACCGGTTTTATAGGCCATAACCCCTTAATCATAGTATTCAAACCCATGGTCGATTACCTAAAAAGGACTTGGCAAGTTTTCGAGACCGACACTATAACCAAAACCAAAAAGTAACCCCCGGGCACTTCAGATAGGTATTCGCTTAAGCCAATATACTTGTTAGCATAGGAAAGGTATACTTCGTAAAAGTAAATGCAACGCCCCAACCTATTTACCTACTGGATCTGCCCAAATAGGCCCTCGAACCCGGGGGCCTATATAATCCCTTGATCAATGAAGTACAAACTATTGTTTTGGGTGTTGACCACGCCTTTGTTTTTATGGTCCCAAAATCAAATCAGTGGTATCGTCAAAGACGATGCCAACGGGGAAACCATACCTTTTGCTACCGTTATGGTAAAAGATACCGATACGGGAACCATGGGTAACTCCGACGGATACTTTAGTCTTTTCAATGTCCCCGAAGGTAGTACCCAGCTCCAAATAAGCCATGTAGGCTATAAGACACTTTATTATACCCTAGACGAAGCGACTGCGATGCCCATTGAGGTCCGTTTGACCGCCTTGGCCACGGAACTGGGTGAAGTGGTGCTTACCCACCATCAGAACAAAATACTAAATGTAGAGCAGGGGGTTAGCAAGGTAGTTATGGCCACCAACCAGCTCAAACTTTTGCCCAATGTGGGCGAGGTTGATGTATTTCGATCATTACAGCTACTCCCGGGGGTCAGTGCCACCAACGAAAATAGCTCGGGCCTTTTCGTTAGAGGGGGGACCCCAGACCAAAACCTGGTCCTTCTAGATGGTATGACCGTGTACAAAGTAGACCATTTCTTCGGGTTCTTTTCCGCCTTCAACACCAATGCCATCAAAGAAATACAATTATACAAAGGGGCATTTCCCGCCAAATATGGAGGTCGTACCTCTAGTGTCGTCGATCTTATGGGCAAGACCGGAAGCTTTGAAAAAATCGGCGGTCAATTCGGCATCAATCTATTAAGTGCCAATGGATTTCTCGAAATTCCCTTACACGACAAATGGTCGATCTCCATGGCCGGTAGGCGGTCGTATACCGACATCATGGAAAGCCCTTTGTTCAATTCCATTTCCGACAACCTTTTGGACAGTGACGCCCCCGCCACCTTGACCAATGCCGAAATACAACAAGTAGAACCTGATTTTTATTTCTATGATTGGAATACCAAACTATCGTACCGACCGAGTTCCAAAGATTTGATCAGTTTAAGCACCTATAGCGGAAAGGATTATTTGGATGAATCAAGAATCCTGAACCGGATCATTACCCCTCCCCAAACGGCTGCGATTACCATAGCAGGGGCCATCGATGAATTTACCAATTGGGGCAATAACGGGGCGTCATTGAAATGGTCACGTCAATGGGATTCAAAATGGTATACATCTCTATTGATGGCCGGTTCGGAATACTTTAGCAATTATGATCGTCAAATCGGTTTTTTGGTAACCCGCGATGGGGAGCCCGAGCCCATACAAGATTTCAATACCCAGATTATTGAAGACAACAAAGTCGAAGAACTAAAGGCTTCCATAGACACCGAATATGCATACAACGGCAAACATAAAATCGGTTTTGGGGCCTCATACACCCAAAACCATATCGATTATAGTAATGTTAGGGACGAAGACACCATTATTTTAGAGCGCTCGCAGCAGGCCCATTATCTAGCGGCCTACCTCTCCGATACTTGGGTACCGACCGAAAAACTGAATATTGAGATGGGACTTAGGGCCAGTTACTACAACCTGACCAACGACTTTTTACTGGCCCCACGTTTTTCGATGCGTTATCAACTAAGCCCTAAAACCCAATTAAAGGCAGCCTATGGTAAGCATTATCAATTCACCAACAGGATCATAAACGACAATATTACCGAAGGCTCCCGGGATTTCTGGATGTTGGCCGAAACCGACATTATCCCCATCAGTGAGGCCGATCTTTATGTTCTTGGGATTTCCTATGAGACCCAGGGCTGGCTGTTCGACATCGAAGGCTATTACAAATACCTATCGGGTCTTTCGGAATTCTCACAGCAGTTCCGAAGGACCAATGGCAATGGCGAGGCCCAACTTTTCTTCTTTGGGACCGGTATAACCAAAGGGCTCGAATTTCTGATCCAGAAAAAAAGCGGTGCCTATACCGGATGGATCTCTTATACCTTGGCCCAGGTGCGCAATACCTTTCCCGAACTAAATTACGGCGCTTCTTTTCCGGCCTTGCACGACCAGCTCCACGAACTGAAATGGGTTCAGAATTACGAACTGGGTCGGTGGAATTTTTCGTCGACTTTTACCTATGGTTCCGGTAAACCCTACTCAGAGCCCCAAGGGCAATACAGTATTGACCTGCTAAATGGCGACGGTCTCGGGTTCGTTGATGTTGGTTCTAAAAACGGATCGCGTTTGCCTGCATACCATAGGTTAGATGTGGCCGCCATGTATCGTTTTCCCCTGGGTAAACGTATTCAATCGGAAGTTGCCCTATCCGTTTTCAACCTTTATAACCGCAAAAACGTTTGGTATTACGAGTACGATTTTAACCAAAGTCCGGTATTGGTAACCCAAATCAATTATCTGGGTACCACCCCGAACCTATCCTTCAATCTAAAATTTTGACCATGAAAAGATTCATATTCCTACTCTATTGCTTGCCTTTTTTTGGCTGTACGGAAGATAACTCCCTAAACGATATCGACAATTTTATCGTAGAAGGCTACCTCACCAATTTAGAGGGAATAAAACAGCTTCGGGTTAAGGAGGTTTTCGATTTGAATGCCACATCGGACCCCATGCAAGACATAACGGATGCCCAGATCGAACTGGTTAAGGCCGGTGAGGTCTTTACGTTGTATTATGACGAAAACCTAGCAGGCTACACCAACCCGAATGTGTATGTGGACAGTGGCGATATTTTTGGGATTTCGGTCGAAAGAAATGGGCGTACGGCATCTGCAACTACCCAGGTTCCCATGCCCACCAAAGACTTGGGCATTACCCCTGAGACCATCGAAATTCCTGAAATAAAATTGGAAATAGGGATTCAGGAAACCTTACAACAATTAATGCAGAACGCCAGGTTTACCGTAAACTGGAGCAATCCGGATCAATTGCCCCATATACTGATTTTTGAACTGATACAAGGTGAAGGCCCCATCTTTCCCGAAAATTTTCCCTTACCGGAAAATATCGAATCGCTTTTAAGAGGTTTTTCATTGGTATCCAACCCTATTATAACCGATACGTACACGGTTCCTGCACTAAGTTTTCCAGAATATGGTGAATACCGCGTATATGTGTACCGGGTAAACCAAGAATACGTAGATCTTTTCGACACCCAAAAGCAAGATTCGCGTGAATTGATCGTAGCCCCAAGCAATGTAGTGAATGGTTTAGGCATTTTTACGGCCATGTCGGGTGAGGTAGTAACCTTTCGTCTCTCTAAACCCCTCCCATAAAGAAAGCCCCAATTACGGGGCTTTTAAGATAAATTCTTGCGTTCGAATCTACATACGGTTAAGGTGCTCCAACACACTTTTGTTCAAGATTTCACTCCATTCCAAATGTTTGGCATATTGAGCACTACTCAAGATTTTCTTAACTTCTTTGTTTTGCTTCTTTTGCAATTTCAGGTATTCGCTATACACCTTGTCCTTACTTAAACCTTTATCCTTATCGTTCAGGCGTTTCATCTTAACCACATAATACAGCACCACTGAGTAATACTCATCCCGTATCTCTTGTTCCGGAATGGCACTTTTGGTTTCATTGTAAAACCAAATCTGAAGGTTATCGCGTTCTTCATCGGTAAAAATCTCAACCTTGTTATCTTCCTTGTCCGATTGGGCCGTCTGCGCCTGAACACTTTCCGTACCCAAAACAAATAATATTAGGGCCGGGAATAAAACTAAAAACTTCATAAAGTTCATCATCTGAATTAGGATAGTAAAACGCAAGAAAACAGGCTTTAGTCTGCCCAATCTTTTACTTTTTTCCATATTCTGTAACCTCTCGTTGGTAAAACCGTCAAACCCTAATTGATCAAAGGCCAAATCTTGGCCAGATTAGAATCGACCAAAAATGAAAAGCATGAAACCAGTATTACGAATTTTAAGCGTATTTGTATTAAGCGGAATGGCCTACGCCCAGGAACCCAGTTTGGAAAACACCATTCAAAAATTGGATAGTTTGCTATTTGAGGCCGGTTTTAACCAATGCCATATACAAACCATGGCCCAATTAATTGCAGAAGACTTGGAGTTTTACCACGACGAAGGCGGTGTTTCCCATGGGAAGGACGTCTTTTTAAAGATCACGGAACAGAATATCTGTGGTAATCCGGATAAAAAGCCATTACGGGAATTGGATAAGGCCAGTCATAAAATATACCCTTTATACGATCAAGGTAAACTCTATGGGGCCGTACAATACGGTATACACCGATTTTATATCAAAGAGCCCCAAAAGGACAAATACTTGACCAGTACGGCTCAATTTACACACCTCTGGTTAAAAAGAGGAAACCAATGGGTGTTAAAACGGGTACTGAGTTACGACCACAAAGCACCACAGTAAATCCGATTTTTCCCCTGCAACGTTGCGGGAAATCTCAAATTTTACAAAGTAAAGTATATTTTACTATTTTATCTGTATATTTGACATATAATCAAATATACTTATTATGACATCATCAAAATTTCACGAACAGGAAAGACGTCGTTTCGACCGAATGACACGTTGGCAATTGCCCTACAGTTACAAAAACATTGGGTTGGCCCTCACCGCCATGGCCATTTTGGCCCTTATAGGCACTAAAATCTTTTGGGACGAACGCCCCGAGGGTCTAAAACTCGCCCTCAATATCGTATTGGTGTTGGGTATGCTCATCATTTCCTTGGCCAAGGAAAAAGTAGAGGACGAACTTATGCAAAGCCTCCGTACCCAAAGTTACCGTTGGGCCTTTGTTACCGGAGTGGTATACGCTTTGGTACAACCTTGGATCACCGTTGGTGTTAGCTCATTATTGGGCAGTAGTGAACATGCTACCGAAATGGGCGCTTTTCAGCTGCTGTTTTTTATGCTCTTCGTTCAACTCTTGTCGTTTTGGAACCTAAAACGAACGGCCTAAAACCTGTCCCATGAAAAACCGTTTAAAAGTTGAACGGGCCATCTTGGACCTTACCCAAGAAGAATTGGCCCAAAAAATTGGGGTATCTCGCCAAACCATAAGTTCCATAGAGAAAAACCGTTATGTGCCCTCTACGGTGCTGGCCTTAAAACTATCACGATTGTTCGAAAAACCGGTCAACGATTTCTTTGAGTTGGAACCTAGTGACCTCGAATAGGGGAATAGGCCGTGAATAACACTATCTTTGCGGCATAAAGCTTACTATGTCCGATTTTAAATCTTTGGGGGTTACACCACATTTCGTAAAATCCCTTGCCGAAATAGATATCAAGCGTCCGACCCAGATACAGGAAAAGACGGTTCCGTTTTTGTTGAACGAAATCCGTGATTTCGTAGGTCAGGCCCCAACAGGCACAGGAAAAACAGCCGCCTTTGGCTTGCCCTTATTACATCAGATAGATCCTGATAAAGCGGTGGTACAAGGCTTGATCTTGGCGCCCACCAGAGAGTTGGCCCAACAGATCAAAAAACAATTGTTCAAGTTCACCAAATACGCCCCTAAGAAGATATTCGTAGAGGCCGTTTTCGGTGGAGCCAAGATAGAACCTCAAATAAAGGCCCTAAACCGTACCACCCATATCGTTGTAGCCACCCCGGGTAGGTTGTTGGAATTGGTAGAAAAAGGGGTACTCGACATACAACAAGTAAAGACTTTGGTCTTGGACGAGGCCGATGAAATGCTCAGCTTAGGTTTTAAGCAAGATCTGAACCGTATTCTAAAATATGCGGCCGGCCAACGTAAAACTTGGTTATTCTCAGCCACCATGCCCGAAGACATCAAAAAGATCATTCGTAACTATATGGCCTCAGATGCCATGCATATCCGTTTGGAGGAAGGCGGCAAATTGAATCCGAATATAGAACACCGTTTTATTCAACTCCCGGTCAAGGAAAAATTCAGGGTGCTGACCATTTTTCTAAGACGCAATCGCGATGCCCATGGGGTAATTTTCTGTAAGACCAAGGCCGAAGTTCGCAACCTATTCGAATCTTTGAACGAACAAGGTTTTCAAGTAGCCGCTTTGGAGGGCGATATGACCCAAAAAGATCGCGATAAAGTCATGCGGGCCTTTAAAGGCAAAAAACTAAAAGTATTGATCTCTACCGATATTGCCGCTCGCGGAATCGATGTACGGGATTTGGCCTATGTGATCCATTACCGTTTGCCCGAACAATTGGAATATTATACCCACCGGAGTGGCCGTACGGCTAGGGCAGGTAAAAGTGGAGTGTCCCTCGCCTTTATCGTAAACGAGGAAATGCCCCTAATGCGCCGCATTGAAAATGAATTGGATATTAGATTTAAGAAACTGGAAATATAATGGCACTTACCAATAACGACATATTTAAAAAACTACGTGTTGCCCTAAAACTACGCGACGACGAAATCGTAGACATTTGTGCCCTGGCCGATTTTAAAGTGAGTAAAAGTGAGATCGGCGCCATTTTCAGAAACGAAAACCATCCTAAGTATATGGAGTGTGGTGATCAGTTCCTTCGGAATTTCCTCAACGGATTAATCATTTACAAAAGAGGCCCCATGCCGGCCAAAAAGGAAAAAACACCTCAGGATAAACGTGCGTAGATCAGTTGGGCCAAAACCGTAGCGGCCTCTGGTCGATGACGGAACCACAGCTCAGGCTCTACCAATTCCACTTCAGACAACACCCAGCAGCCTTCGTTTTCCCAAATAAGGTCTACCCGGGCATATAACGGCATTTCGGGACAAGCCTGTAAAACGGTTTCCCCTAAAGGGATTACCGCCTTGTCGGGATCGTATTCGGCCACCGAACCCCCAAAATCGTCCTGTACTCGAAAATCACCCGCTTTGGCTTTTTTGATTACCGCATGGGAGTATTGGCCCCCAAAATACATCAGCGAGATTTCACCATGACTCAGAATATGCTGCTGAAAAGGTTGCAATAAAAAGTCCTCCTGGGCCGAAAGTTCTAGAAACAAGGACGCATATCGATCTATCTCCTCAGCTGTTATTCGATAGGTATGTCGCCCCCCGGCCGAAATACATGGTTTTAGCACGAATTCATCCCATTGGTGCTTCAAAATCCATTCCTGTAAGGGTTTTTGGTTCCCCTGGGGTACCAATACAGAGGGACAAACCGGCACGCCCTTTTTTTCTAAATCGAAGAGGTAGCGCTTGTCGGTATTCCAACCCACGATTTCCCGCGAATTAAAAAGCTGCACGCTTATGGGCAATTGTGCCAACCACTTGGTAAACTCCTCAAAGCGATCCATATAGTCCCAAGTACTTCGAATGACCAGGCCTTGGCATTGGCCCCAATCGAAATCGGGGTCACTCCACGATTTTCGGGTCACTTGTAACCCAAGAGCTTCCAAAGCCTGTGCCAAGAGCCCGTCTTCTTGCAGTACATTGGCCAAAAGCCCGGTGGCATCGGTAGTAGTAAGATGAGCGTCGTCGGTAAGAATGCAGATGTGATACATGGGTGAAGCGCTATATTTTCTTCAAAAATATCGCAAATGTATCTAAGCAACCTACAGTAAAGATTCTATTATTTGAAATCACAACTTTAATAGGGCACCTTTCCGGGATGAAAATTGACAAAGATAACTTACCGGACGCTTTAGCCTGAACTCTATCAATTGTATTCCCCCCAGTTTAGAGTTGTATAATGGGGTAAAGGGCCTTTATAAGATTAGTGACACTATGACATATTATCCGTTATGGAATAGTATTCGTAGATTATGTGTTAAATTATTAATTGTATGACAAACATTGAAGATGACATAACGCTAAAGATGCAAGACAAGACGATTGCTAAAGTTAGGAGGAACATTGAAGAAAACACCACTAAAAGCTTTAGAGAAAAAGCCCTAAGGATTTTAACTGATTCCGAAATACTAAATGACTTACATAGAATTAACAGCTAATTATAACGCTATATAGATTCTGAGTTTCTTCCCTTCTAATGCCAAAATATGCCTTTGTAACGGTCAGAGCTTTTTCTTTGGTTTTACTATCTATAATTGGTATTGGGCTTGAATGAACTATAATAGCATAAATATTCAGTTAGTACCGGACATCCAGTCTTTTCAACAAATACGGTTGATAAGTCCTAAACCATGTTTTTATATACGACCGACACATCGTTTATTTTTGATATGCAACCATAATCAATAATAATGACCGCCGTACCGTTACCTACTGATAACTTATACAAATTCATCGCCTTGTCTGGGGTTACCATTTTTATTTTTGGGTTTTACACCATTAATAACGAATCAAAAAGCGTAAACACTCTTGCTGAAGAAATTACAAATTATTCAATTAAGGATAGCATTTGGTTGGTGAACTTCGATTTCGAGCTTGAATTGGCGAAAATGCATTTGACTGATAGTACACTCAAAATTCACAGGAAGAAGAAGTTAATGAAAACTATTGATTCATTATCAAAGGAATTACAAGATTTCAATAGAAGAAGTGCTAAGTATAAATCTGATAAGTTTCAAGCCGAAAGACTAAAAGACAGAATTGAAATGGGATGGAAAGTAGTTTATGGAGGGATACTCCTAATGTCATTTGGGTTCG
Source organism: Sediminicola luteus (assembly GCF_002514735.1). Lineage (GTDB taxonomy): Bacteria > Bacteroidota > Bacteroidia > Flavobacteriales > Flavobacteriaceae > HQA918. The sequence continues at coordinate 135,594 of NZ_NBWU01000004.1, forward strand.
TGACGTGGTATCAAAAACATCAAAAGTATCTTGATTATGAAAGAAAACTAATTGGTTTAAAGGCAGAACAAAAGCTAAGAAAAGTTGATAATAAAGAAAAGTCCAAAAACTAAAGGGCCCAATCCTACCTTACGAACCCAAAAAAATTCATCGTTGCTACCACGCGCATGCTCGAATAGGTTGGCGAAGTATGAAAAACATTATCCCATACTAGTATTCCCTGCCCCTTTCAACACCCCATTCTTAAAATCCATAGAATAACTGATGCCCTGTTCCTCAAACTCGATTTCAAAGGTTGAGCTATAAGCCGTATCCCCAGTAGGGAACCAATCTTTGATGTGCTTGTTTATACCAATGAACAATCCGTTTTCATCACCCATGGCACAAAAACGTTCAAAACTACCATCGTAAATAGGCAGATCTACCGTGGATCGCAGGCTTTTATAGGTTTGGGCAATATCGGTAACCGGGACACCGATTTCTGAAATATTAAGCAAAGCGGACTCATCAAAAGGCCGTTGACTCTCGTTCCTAAGGTTTCTACGGGCAATACATTCCACGATATTCCCATCGGCATCATAAAAATAAATGGCTTGGGCATTCCATTTTTGGAAATCCTGTATTTCATGGGGACCATCTTTTAAAATAGGCAGCCTGCCTGCCAGCCACCTGTGGGCTTCCTTTGCTTTATTCGCCGGAATATTGATGGCAAAATGATAGGGGGTAAACCCAGCGGAACGTATCAATCGCAAGCGCGAATCCCCTATATCAAAAACCACCGAATCTTCTTGCTGCTCAACCAAGGACAAGCCTAGAGTTGTGGTATAAAAATGGGTCTGTCCCGGTAAATCGGCACAATACAAGGTCAAGGCTTTGATTTTCATAACATCCGGTTTTTTCGATGGGGTACCCCATACATTAGCTGCCATTCAAAGTTCGAGACAAAAAGTAGCGCCACCAATCAATTTTTAAAATGAAAAATGATAGCCCTATCACAAAAAGCTATAGGAAAGGAAATCGCACTAATAATGAATCCGCTAATTTTACTTTACCATATTAAAAATCCATGGCAAAAAACGACCCCTACGCCGCATTGCGTTTTCCTGAATTCAACCGCTTTTTAATGATGCGGTTCGCTATGGTCTTTGCCTGGTCTATGCAGTTCGTGGTCATAGAATGGGAGGTGTACCGCCTTACCAAAGATCCGCTATCACTAGGAATTATAGGGCTTATGGAGGTGATTCCGGCCGTTTCTTTGGCCCTTTTTGCGGGCCATATCGTAGATCAACGCGAAAAGCGCCGCTTACTGTTATGGTGTATAGCAGCCTTTATGGCTATAAGTGCAGGCTTGTTCATGCTGACCCTCCCCACATCTTTGGCGCAGCTGGGCACCCAATATAGTCTATACGGCATTTATGCCTTGGTATTCGTAGGCGGTATTATAAGGGCTTTTGTGGGACCGGGTATATTTTCATTATTAGCTTTGATCGTACCCAAACAAGCCTATCCGAATGCCGCCACCTGGAGTAGCTCGGTTTGGCAAATGGCCGTGGTATTAGGCCCTGCCTTGGCGGGGTTTGGCATACATTGGTTAGGCGTACCCGCTGCCATGGCGGTTATCGTGGCCTTTGCGCTATTGGCCTTTGTTTGCTTGTATAGCATTCCCGAAAAACCGGTGTTGAACACCAAAATAGGCGAGCCCGTTTTTCAAAGTTTAAAGGCCGGGTTGACCTTTGTCTATTCCAACAAAGCCATTTTAGGGGCATTGACCTTGGATATGATCGCCGTTTTGTTCGGTGGGGCCATAGCGCTGCTCCCCATTTTCGCTACCGATATTTTGGGGGTAGGGGCCAAAGGTTTTGGTATTTTACGTGCCGCCCCGGCCGTTGGAGCCTTGATTACTATGTTTAGCTCGGCCTATTTTCCGGTAAGCAAACGGGCCGGACTCAAACTTTTGGGGGCTGTTTTTGGTTTTGGGCTCTCCATCATACTTTTCGGGTTATCGACCTCATTTTGGCTTTCGGCCTTTGCGCTTTTCTTAAGCGGACTCACCGATGGGGTATCCATGGTAATCCGGCAGACTATTTTACAGCTCAAGACCCCAGATGCCATGCGGGGTAGGGTAGCGGCCGTAAACTCTATGTTCGTAGGTTCTTCGAACGAACTTGGGGCCTTTGAAAGCGGGCTAACCGCCAAATGGATGGGTACGGTTACCGCTGTGGTATTTGGTGGTAGCATGACCTTGATCACCGTAATTATCACTACTTTGGCTTCACCGAAATTTAGAAAATTAGATTTAACAAAAGATATAAAGAGACTGGATACCTAATATGGCTACACGTTCGAACAATCTTATGGTAATCTTGGCCTTTTTGGCCATCTACATCATATGGGGCTCTACCTATATGCTGAATAAAATCGCCGTAGCCGAAATTGCCCCCTTCCTTTTGGCCGGCATCCGGTTTACTATAGCGGGTCTCCTTATTTTTGTTTTGGCGAAATTGATGGGGCATTCCCTAAAAATCACCAAAAAGCAATTGGTGAATACCATAATCGCCGGGTTCTTATTTCTCACCTTTGGAAACGGACTGGCCGTTTGGGCCCTGCAATATGTAGATAGTAGTTTTGTGGCGTTGGAAATATCGGCCCAGCCTTTGATCGTGCTTTTAATGATGTGGGCCCTACAAGGTAAAAAGATATCGTCTATGTCGTTAATCGGCATCGCTTTGGGCATCGCCGGAATATTTATTCTAGCCTCCCAAAATGAGCTGGTCACCTCTGAAGGGGCCCTAATCGGCTTTTTCGTGGTTCTGTTGGCCATGCTCAGTTGGGCCTATGGCAGCCTTTTTGTTGGCAAAGCCGATTTGCCCCAGAACTATTTTATCAATACCGGATATCAGATGTTGGTTGGCGGATTGATGCTTTTTATAGCCAGTTTCGCCCTGCAAGAACCGATTTCTGCCCCAGAAAACTGGAGTGGTAAAGTGGTATTCTCTGTAGTGGCCTTGATTATTTTTGGAAGTATTATCGCCTTTACTTCCTTCAATTTCCTCTTAACCAAGGTATCCCCTGAAAAAGTGGCTACCAACACCTACATCAACCCCATTGTGGCTATTATCCTTGGTTGGTATTTTCTAGATGAAAAGATAACCGGAACCACCATAATCGCAGCCATCGTATTGCTTACGGGGGTATTTTTTATCAATAGTGGGAAGACCTTGAAACTGCCTAAAAAAAGCCGCAGACGTTGGGTATAAAACTTTTGTGTTTGACACTCATTTAGAAAGGGTAGGGGAGTAAAATGTATTGCTGGTTTTACTTACAGTAAGCTAAAAATGCTTCCTTAAATTTTCTACCTATGGGCAAGGTAACCGAACCAATTTGTATGGTTTTGGTAGAATAATTAGAAACTTTGTCTATAGATACTATAAAGGACTTATGGACCCTACAAAATCTATGTTGCGGCAAATTATCTAATATGCCTTTCATGCTTTGTTGGGTAAGGTAAAAACGTGAGGAGGTATAAATTTTCACATAATTATCCATGGCCTGTATATACAGAATATCATCATGGAAAATCTTAACGTTTTTATATTCAACCTTAATCTGAATCGCTTCCCTATTTGTTTGCAAAGACGGCAATTTAGTTAGGGCAATATGTTTTCGAACTTTAACAATCGCCTGATTAAACCGCTCCAAATCGAAAGGTTTTAAGAGATAGTCTACCGCAGATATATTGTAGCTTTCAACGGCAAAGCCACTGTGGGCAGTAGTAAAGATTATTGGCGGTATATCTGGAAACATTTTCACTAATTGTATTCCATTTATATCAGGCATATTAATGTCCATGAGTATAAAATCCGGCGGATCATTTTTAATATAGTGAATTGCCTCTAGCGGGTTTGCGAAACTATACTTCAACCCGACATTAGGAATTTTATCACAATAAGATTTTAATATTTCTAAGGCAAAAGGTTCGTCATCTACAGCCATGCCGTAGATTGTTTTATTATTCAATATCATATCAACCAAGGCTAGTATTTAGATCGATCGCCAATTTCACCTCATAGAAACCTTGAGTTGTTTTTATATCCAAAACATGGGCATCAGGATAAACAAGTTCTAACCGACGGGCTACATTTTTAATGCCAATATTCACCCCATCGGTTTTCTCTATTTTTGGAATAATTTGATTTCTAACGAGAAATTTTAAACGATTGGCATTAGCGGTAAATTGAATAAAAATTTGGGAAGATTGAATGGTACTCACCCCATATTTAAAGGCATTTTCTACAAATGGGATCAATAACATTGGAGCCACCTGTAAAGATTCGTTTTCTACATCTATTACTACATCTACAACTGTATGATTGGGAATTCTAAGCTTTTGTAAACTAATATATTTCTCTATATAGTTTATCTCATTACCAAGGGGGACCAAGTCTGACCCGGGTTCGGTTAAAACATATCGCATCATATCAGACAAGGCCATTAATGCTTTTGGTGCCCGGTCGTCTTTAGTAGAGGTTAAAAAGTAAATGCTGTTTAACGAGTTAAACAAAAAATGGGGATTGACTTGAGATTTAAGAAGGCCTAATTCAGCTTTTGTTTTTTCAGCCTCTAAGCGCGCCTTCGATTTTTGCACATCTGCCAAGCTACTCAAAATACTCGAACCCAAGACCAAAGCCAAATACATTAACAAAGCAAACCTAATCTTTGCTTGTCGGTACAGGTCTTGTTCTAAAAAAGATATGGTAAAGGGCGTGTCAGGAAAAAGCGAACAGATTAATATTGGCAGATAAAGATACACTATGGTAATAAATCCCACAGCGAGCAAATAGTAAAAAACACTGCCTTTTAGAAGTAATTGCGGTGTTAACTTAAAATAAAAAAGATGATAAAAAACAACCAGCAAAATACAGGAGATAATATAGTGTAATGGTACGTAGCCATAAAGGCGTTGAATATCGTCAAAAACCAATGTGGCACCCGACATTAATACAACAAGTAATACCGATCTAATTATCAATTTTATATTCGCCTTTCTAAACATTAGCTTCCCTTGCTTTAAAATGCTTCCATTTCGGTTTCCTTACGCTCTATTTTTTCATAATTATTGAACCTATAGCTTAGATTTAAGGAAAGTACGGGCCCAATTGAAAATTGTTTTGAAGAATTATACAAAGTTGGGGTTTGTACAACGGAGGCCCTTGTTCCTGTGGCAAACACATCGCGTAACTGAAATGTAGCAGATAATCTACGATTGAAAAAATCATTCCTTACCCCCATATTTATAGTATAAAACTCTTTTTCTTCACCTTGAACTGAAACGGAAGGGGAGTAGTAACTACCATCTAATTGTAGTTTACAGTTTAAACCCAGGTAAAAAATATTACTAAACCTTAAGTTCCAATTAAAAGAGTTATCGCCAAGATTGCCCGATTCCTCTATCTCGCGTTTAATTCTATAATCGAATAGGTTACCACTAAGGTTGGCCTCCCACCATTTGATGACTTTTATGTTGTACATGGCTTCAAGACCAAGGGCAAAGTCAGTACCTATATTATCGGGTTTTGCTAAAATAACCCCTTCTTGATAGACTGAGCTTATACGATCGATTTTATTATGGGTTATGCGGTAATAGGTTTCCAACGAAAGTCGACTGTTTTTCCAGTTTCTAATGTAATTTACCTCAAAAGCGTCGATATACTCGGGCAAAAGATCCGGATTACCTTGACGCACGTTAAAAAGATCGGACCAAGTAACAAAGGGCTCTAAATACCAACTTCTAGGCCTATTTATACGTCTGGTATAATTGGTCATTAACTGATTGTCGTCGTTTACATTCAGGGACAAATGTAGTGTTGGGAAAAAATCCAAGCGATCTACATTAAAGGTTGCAGGATCGGTCGAAGCCTTTATTTCCCTATAAGTATATTCTGAGCGCAATCCTAATTGATAGCCCCATTGCTCTTGTTGCCCCTTATATACCCCATATACCCCATAAATGTCTCTTGAATAATCTATATCGTTACTTTTATCGGGTTGAATGGCGAATGCATTAGTATCTAAATCGTACTCATATATCCTAATATCATCAGTAATCTTTCTGAGTCTAATATGGCTTCCAGCTTCAAGTAGCGATTCATTGCGTAAGGGCAAGGTATAATCTAAACGAATTTCCCAGCCCCCACTTGGGCCCATCTCAGAATTTGAGAACCCACTTTCAATTTCCTTGGTATTTCCATTTCTTAAAAAAGTCGTATTTTCTTCATCATTATCACCAATACCATAGTTTACCTGAACCATTAATTTCTCATTTTCCCTACTAAAATTATGGACGAAATTTCCAGTAAAATTGGTGTATATGCCCCCTCTTTTCCAATGACCGTCCGATAGCTCTATAAGCTGTGGTAACGCAGAATTTTGCGATGTAATATATTCTGCATTGGAATGGCCCAATGACCTTCTATACCCAATTCTACCCTCTAAAGAAAACGTATTATTGGCATTTAAGGTATAGTCCCATCCTCCTCTAAAACTCCACCCTTTACTTGTACGTTCTCCTAATCCGGAAGAAGCGATAGTAGTTTCGGTACCATTATCAGTTGTGCGCCTAAGGGCTTGTGATTCATTGGGGCTATTCCTTTCCCTGACTTCTGCACCTAAGAAGAAGTTAGATTTTTCTTTATTGTAATTGAGTAGAAAATCGCCACCGAAAGAGCCAAAAGACCCGGCACGTGCATTGATTAACCCAGATGTACCTTTGATTTTATTCTTCTTCAAGATCACGTTAACTATACCACCACTACCATCGGGTTGGTATTTAGAAGAAGGATTGGTTATTATCTCTATGTTTTGAATATTGGAAGCCGGAATTTGTTGGAGCACCTCACTGGGTTCTAAAACAGTAGGCTTTCCATCGATCAAGACTACAAAACTACTACTACCCCGTAACAAAACATTACCTTCTAAATCTACTCGAATAGAGGGAACGTTCTCTAAAACTTCTACGGCGGTTAAAGAAGACGATGTGAGCTCTTTGGTTACCGAGACAACTTTTTTGTCAATTTTGTATTCTACCTCATTCGTTTGTGATAATACAACAACCTCATCCAATTGTTCCCTATCTTCTTCTAAGAATATGGTTCCCAGGTCAATCGAATCGGAATTAATTTGAACATCTTTCAATAGTTTATGTGCAAAACCAATAAATTCAATTTTAACATCATAGCTTCCATTTTCCAAGCCTCGCAGACTAAAATTACCATTGGTATCGCTTATAGTGCCTGTTAAAAACCCTGGATCATCCTTTTTGGTTAGGCTTATAGTCGCATATTCTATAGGGGTCTGGGTTAGTTTGTCTTTAACATTACCCTTTATTTCACCTTTTCCGGCATTATCTGAACCTGTGGCCTTAAAGGTTCCTAAAACCAATAAACATATAACGGCCCAAAACTTAATCAATTCCATCTAATCAAACATTTCAGGCAAATTTGTAGCGCAATCTAATGTACGCCAAAAGATAATGGTCAATGACATGGTTGTATGGGTGTACGATAATGTCCTAAGAATAAGTTTCAGCAGCCAGGCCTAAGGTTCTTAACAATTTATGGCAGCCTCACCAACGAATAAACACTGTTACTAGCCACTAAAACGGTGGTAAGCGTAGTGCATACACAACTACAATATTGTAGTTCACCATTTTAGTTTTGTATTTCACAGAACCTGTGGCAATTTTAAAAAGTATAGGCCAGGTCATTACCGATTTTATTAAGATCCGATCACAGATTTAATAACGGAATAGGCATATGGCCAAGACATTCCCTCAAAAACAAACATATGTTTCATTTTACGATATTCATAGTTTTGATATTTGGAATAACCTACTTGTCATTTAGGCTAATATTACCCTTAAGGTTATCTAAGCAATTCGAGACGGCCGCATTATCCATTACCCTATTGCTGGGGTTATCTTACCCAGCTTACCAACAACTGGAATATTTAGACTACGCTTGGTTTAAACCTGTTGAAAAATGGAGTTATTTCTCGTTGGGTTTTATATCGCTATTATTTTGCATTACACTTTTAAAAGACCTAGCGTGGCTCTTGATCAAAATTTTTAAAAAGAAATTGATTTCAGAAAAATGGAAAAAAGGGCTTCTATTTTCTGTACCGATTATTTCTTTGGCACTATCGATACTTGGGTATTCGGCAGCCTTAACGCCCTACATTATAGAAATTCAAATACCTATTTCTGCCAACAACTTTAAAGACTTAACCATAGTACAATTATCCGACATTCATTTGTCTAGGGCCAAAAACCGAAACTGGTTTCCAAAAGTGGTTGAAACCGTAAACCGCCAAAAAGCTGACATTATCGTTATTACTGGGGATTTTGCGGATATGGTGCTACCAGACGAAGATAATATTTTGGATGATTTTGGTAGGTTAAAGGCCAAATATGGCGTCTTCGGTGTTTTAGGAAATCATGAATATTATGGGGGACAGGTTAAAGAATGGTCCGAAAAGCTCAATGCGCTGGGAGTGTCGATGCTAGAAAACGAGCATAAGATCATAGATCATAAAGGAAGCCAAGTTTTATTGGCGGGTGTTACCGATTATATTGCGGAAAGCAGGGATTTACCAATTCCCGATATTACCAAAGCCCTTTCATGTGAATCGCCGGCTTCTATTAAAATACTTTTATCCCACCAAGCTAAAAACCTAGAGTTTGCTTCAATGTCTGGGGTAGACCTACAATTATCTGGCCTTACACATGCCGGCCAATTTTTCCCATTTAACCTCTTAATTGGCTTCGCACATAAATATGTTAAAGGGCTATATAAAATAAATAATATGTACCTCTATATAAACCAAGGTACTGGTTATTGGGATATTCCCAACCGTTTGGGCACCCAATCGGAAATCACCTTATTCACTTTAAAATCAAATAATTAACACAAAACCATAATCTATAAGAATACACTTTTAATTTTCTTTTACAAACAACTAAGCAATTAATAGAAACACATAAAATAAAACGATGAAAAAAACAGTACTTACCCTAGTAACCCTAGTAATGGCCATATATCTGGGTGTGGCCCAAAAAGGCCCGACACTAAAATTCTCTAAAGCCACCATTCCCGGAAAATGGAAGGTTGAATCGTGTAAAAAAGAGAGTGGCGAGACGAATTATGCAAAGGACAGTATTCTTTGGACTTTTGGACAAAACGGAGTTGCCGAAATTGAAGGTGCCGGTTTACCCCAAATGAACGATTATTACGACGTTAGCTATATGATGTTTAATCGTGACATGATTATTATTTTAATGAGGGAACTAAAAACCGTAGCTAAATTTACCTGGCAAAAATTTGTGGTACGGGAGATCTCGGAAGATGGGAATACATTATTTCTGGGAAATGTTAGTGATACATTTCTATACAAACTAAAACGGGTATCCGATAAGAATGAAACAGTAGAGGTAAAAAAAGATATGACTAGAAAAGATAGTAAGTATACCAAATACAAAAAAGGTAGTTAAATGGCTATGAAACCATCATCCGTATTAATCCAAAACACACTTCTTTTTTTAACGATTCTTTTTCTAACCATAGGAATTATCGCATTTTTAATACTGCTTGTCCAGTTTGGTAAAGGCGGGGTTTACACCTCTCCTGAAATTACTTTTTTTGAATTCATCGTATCGCTAACTGCATTGGTTATAAACCTAGTATTTGGAGGTATTTGTTTTGGACACTATACCCTATTGGCCAAAAAGCATCAATTTCAATATAAAGTACAGGAGTTTTTAAAATATCTTGGAATAGTTACATTTTTATTAGCCATTGGCATAACCTATTTTATTGGAGATTTATTCTGGGGAAAACCTTTAATAACAATAAGGATTTTAGCCGCCTTCTTATTTACCGCTGTATTCGCCATACTATGTTTTTCCTTAAGTAAACAAATTGAAAATGAATACATGACTTAAAAAACACTGGCGAAACTACAAAACGAAACAACAAAAGCTGTCTGGTATTACTTTATAAGGCATAATCCGTCGAGGACCAATATCTCTGAAAACAAAGGAAATGTATACCTCTTAGGAAAACGGAATCCCATAGTCCGAAATTTCCGGGCTGGGCCTATTCCCCAAAGGTGCCAAAGGCATTCCCGTGGCTTCCGGTGAAGGGGCTACCCATTGGCTTTTGGTACCCTGAAGCTCCATTTTCCCTCGGGGATCTAATCGTACAAAAGCGAACAAAGCATCTTGGTAGGTGGCCATTTGCGATAAATATTTATGCTTTTCATATAGAGCCTTCGGAAAACGTTCGGTATTCTTATAGGCCGGGGCCATCCAATGGTACGAGGCACTGTTCACTTCAATATAATCGATACCATTCAGTTGATGATGGAAATCGATATGGTTATGTCCGTTTAAACAACAGACGATCTTTTCGGAATGTGCCTCCAAGAGTTGTTGTACCTGCAGCCTGTTTTTAACCCCCCATTCATAATGCCATAGACTTTGATGCGAAAACACCAATGTAGGTAATTCGTTTTGCGCAAGATCTTGGGCCAGCCACTTCAACTGGGCCTCGTCGATAAAAGTGCGGTATTTACCATCGATATAAAAATTGGCCTTTTCGTAATCTATATAGGTACCATCCTTATAAAGAAAATTGGCATCGAGCACGATAAAATGGAAGCCGTTTTGGTCAAAAGAATAATAAGGTTGGGGCATTTGCCAATAGGCCAACATTTCGGTTTTGGAGTGGGCATCCATATCATGGTTGCCCAAAACATGGTACTTAGGCCCTTTGAATTGGTTCCAAATGGCCATAAACCCATCATTCTCAGGCTTGGCCATACAAAAATCCCCCAATTGGATTATAAAATCAACCTCCCGTGCCTGGGCCTCTTTTATAAAACTTGCCAAACGGGCATCGGCATCGGGCATAAGGTCTTTATGCACATCGGTGATAATACCGAATTGCAGGTCCCGGGCCCCTGTTTGGGACTTCGGCGTAAAAGAAAGTTGGGTAGTGGGTAATAACATAGCGCCGATTCCCTTACTCACAGTGGTGGAAAATTTCCTTCTATCCATTTCTTATTTCATTGTTTGATACTCCATTTATTCCTTGAAACCAGTTAACTATTCCACCCTAAAATGGGTCAAAACCGCACCATGATCAGAAGGGAACAACGGAAATCGTTGGGTGTTATCTTGAAAATGTCGGGTAATGGTTCGTGATTCCATAACCTGTATTTTGGTGCCGGTGGCAAAAATATAGTCGATACGCGTATACGGGTTTTGATATTCGGGCGATGGGTGTTCGGCCACGGGCATAAAACCTTCCCCGGACACATAGGTATAGTCGGTACCCACGGTGGTCCAGGTATAACCCAAATTATCTTCATTAATCACTGGGTGAACCGACCTATACGTATCCCTAAAACCTAGATCGGCCATGGCCATGGAAGTTTCGGCCTCTAAAATCCTACCATAATTCAGCTTTCGTTTCCGGGTGGCTTCGGTATAATCTAAATGGGAAACACAATTAAAATCGCCTGCGACGATCAATGGAACCATATCTCTTCGCTGCCAATCTTCTTTAAACTCTTTATGGTCCAACAACTGCTTCAAATGGTGGTAACGTACCGTATCGCCAGCATTAAATACCGAGTCGGACACCTTTTTATTCTTAATCTCCACAATATGTCTGCCTTCACTGGTAAGCCAAATATTGTACACCCGAACCTTGCTCCCGTTAGGTAAATTTACCGAAGCAGCGATAAAGGAAAAGGGGGATAGCCCATGAAGTGTTCCGAAATCTACGAGTTCGTAACGGCTAAAAATACATAGGTTGGCATCCGGTTTTGGGGTGTAATAATAAAACCCCAGGCTTTTGGCAATGTCGGCTGCCGAACCATAAGCCTCGGTCATGGTAACGATATCGGCCCCACTGTGTTTAATAATATCGATTACGCGTTGCCTGGCACTAACACCTTCAATTTCATATTTAGGTTCCAAATTCAGTTTACCCCAGATATTCCAGGTCATCACTTTAAGCTCAACAGCCTGTTTCTGTTGGGATTGGGCAGAAATATGCGTGTAATCTGGCCATCCTATAAGAAATCCAATAGTCAATAGTAGCTGTATACAGAGTGTATTTTTATTAAAAGTCAAAGTTTTCATTAGTTGGGTTGGCCCCTGTTTTCTAAAGCCCTCAAGATAGCATTTAAAGTGTTATGGGTATAGTCTAAAATGGAATGGTTATACTATTTTTGAAGTAGCTATCCGATTTTTACGTTAAACGTTACAAGACCTTTTAATTATGCATTTTTCGTGGAAGGAATTTTTGCGGTTTCTCTGGCAATCAGTACTCTTTTGGACCTTTGCGTACTTGTTTTTCGAAATGATGCAACTCAATGGCCCCGAGGTATATGGTAGCCAAAACCGGGTGGCTGCAAAACTGACTTGGTGGGATCGTTTAAAGATCAGTGTCTTGGCCGGAGGCACCATGGGATCTCTTTATGCTATAATCGAATATGGCTTTCAGTTGTATTTGGTACAGCGTTTTCCCCTGTGGAAACTTACCTTGAGTAAAATTCTGGTGTATTTTGTCGTTTTGGTCATTTTTTTCTCAGGCTTTCTTTCCCTGATGGATGACTATATAAACATGCCCATAGAGATAAAGATCGGTTGGTGGCGCCAAAGCGAAGTGTTTTGGGTGGGCATTCTATTCTTTATGGTGGCCTCCTTCGTTTTTGAACTCATCCGGATCATCAACAACAAATTTGGGCCCGGGGTCTTTTACAAATTGATGATGGGGAGTTACCGTACCCCCAAGGAGACCAAACGGATCTTTTTGTTCATCGACCTTAAATCATCCACGGAAATCGCGGAACGCCTAGGGCATTACAAATACAGTAGGTTTATTCAAGATTGTTTTCTTGACCTGAATGCGGTCTATCAGAAATTCGATGCGGATATCTATCAATATGTTGGCGACGAGGCCGTATTGACTTGGGCCTACGACTCCGGTCTAAAGGATAATAATTGTGTGGCCTTATTTTTTGCCTTTAGGGAACAAATCGAAACTCGAACCAACTATTACCAAAAAAAATATGGGACCATCCCAGTATTTAAAGCAGGCCTACATGGTGGCACCTTGATTGCGGCAGAGGTAGGGGGTACCAAAAGGGACCTGGCCTATCATGGCGATGTAATCAATACTACAGCCCGTATACAGGCCAGTTGCAATGGTCTTGGAGTCTCTTTTTTAATTTCTGATGAAATGCTGGCCCATTTAGCTTTGGGTCCGGAGTTCAAAATCGAATCCCTAGGAAGTCAATCGCTTCGGGGGAAGCAGAAAAATATGGACCTCTCGGCCTTATCGCTACAGTAATAATAGCAGTTGGAAGAAAGCTTATACTTCGCCTTCCTTGAATAATTCTATAGTTCGGGCGATTACCGAATCGAACTTTTCCCAAGTGGCTTCGTCACTTAAATCGGTATTGATAAAGTATTTGTTGAACTTGGAAAGCAGGGTAAAATAGACATAACCCCCTATCATTAGGTTCAGGGCTTGGGTCAAAGAGGTATCTTTCCCGTTCATGGGAAAAGCTTTGCCGATTTGGGCATTGGTAAATTTAAAGAGGTCTTTGGTATGTTCGTTATTCTCTAAGAGTTGCCATCTTAGAATTTCTTGGCTAAGGGCATTTTCTCGCAATTCCTTGGTACCTTTTTGGGTAAAGATCTTTAGGGCATCGAGGCTACCTTCCTGTTCTTGATCTATATCTAAAATAGTTTTGAAAAAATCCCCTTTTTGGGCGTATTGCAACAACAGGCCTTTGAGTCCGCCAAAGTAACGGTATATCAACTCTTTCGATACCCCAGCCGTTTTAGCGATGGCATTGATACCCACCCCTTGTGGTCCGCGTTCTTCCAAGACTTTTAAAAAAGCCTGATAAATCTTCTCTTCCGTTGCCGCCCTATCTTTTTTCATACAAAATGCTCCCTACTTAGTTATGCTCAATCCCATGATTTCGGACAAAATCAAAGCCTTGACAAGTCCAAAACTTCTCCCAATGTTACGTTATTTTTTTTGATCGGGGGGTAATATTTTTGCAATAGTTCCAGCATAAACGCTAAAGGAACCGTATCAAAAGCCCCATAATCTTCCATATATTCCATAAAGGCCCTTTCGCCTTTTACATCATACTCCTGAAAAAGGGAGTCGTTGGTACCATCGAATTCCAAGGGGTGTACCCCCAACATATCGCAAAGCCCTTTATTGAAGGCCGGGGTGGCTTTAACCCATTTCCCTTCCAACCAAATCTCTATATACCCATGGGGAACCAAAACATCGTTTCCAAACTTTTCCACAATCTGTTCCACCGCAATATGGTTACGTACTTTGGCCAAGCCCAAGCGCGCCGGAATCTTATGGGCCCGTAATAAGGCGATCATGATGATTACCTTATCGATACAGTGCCCTTGTTTGCGAACCACTAAATTGGAGGCCATCCAATCTTTTTCAATGAAACTGAATCGGTAGGGGTAATAGGCCCAATGGTCGCGTACGAAATAATAAATGGCCACGGCCTTTTCTCTATCGGTCATACCCGTATCAACCTCCAATTCATTTAAAACCCGGGCCACTTCTGGGTGTGAATAGTCAAAAAAGCGCGCTTCGCATATATATTGATTATCTTTCATTGGTTCCTTTAAAGTCTATATTTCGTAATCGTAGATGGAATCCATAAAACCAATCTTAAAATGACACCTTAAATTTTGTCAAATCCGTAAAATTGATTTTATTTGTAACCACTCGGTCACAAAAATAAGAAAAATTCCAGAAAACTATGGATGCATACATATACGATTCCGTAAGAACCCCAAGGGGAATCGGAAAAAAAACAGGTAGTCTGGCGCAAGTCAGTCCGGTACAGTTAGCGACCCAACTTTTGACTGCCCTAAAAAAAAGGAACGATTTAAACACCCAACTGGTAGAGGATGTAGTGTTGGGCTGTGTAACCCAAGCTGGGGAACAAGGCGGTAATGTAGCCAAAGTTGCCGCACAGATGGCCGACTACGGAGACCATTTAGCAGCAGTTTCCTTAAACCGCTATTGCGCTTCCGGACTAGAGGCCGTAAACCAAGCGGCCGCCCGGGTACGATCCGGCTGGAGCGATTTGATCATCGCCGGTGGGGTAGAATCTATGTCACGGGTTCCCATGGGCATCGATGGGTCGGCCTGGGTAATGGAACCTGACGCGGCCTTTGGAAAATTCGTACCCCAAGGAATCTCTGCAGATTTGATCGCTACCAAATATGGCTATAGCCGAAACGATTTGGATCAATTCGCCCTAAGTTCACAACAAAGGGCCACCGCCGCTAGGGAAGCAGGCCTGTTCAATAACAGTTTAATTCCCGTAATAGACGTTAACGGCATGCCCCATTTGTCGGAAGACGAATATATTCGTCCGAATACCACTTTGGAAGCCTTAGGCGCCTTACCGCCTGCATTTGCCAAAATGGGTCATATGTTATTTGACCAAACTGCTCTGGATACCTACCCTGAAATAGAGGCCATAGACCATGTACACCATGCCGGTAACTCTTCCGGAATCGTAGATGGGGCCGCCATGATGCTGATCGGTAATAAGGAAGTTGGCGAAAAGTTAGGCCTGAAACCTAGAGCCCGCATTAAAATGGGAAGCATTATAGGTTCTGAGCCTTTGATTATGCTCGAAGGTCCGACCCCGGCGACCAAAAAAGCCTTGAACAAGGCCGGAATGCAAGCCAGTGATATCGATCTATGGGAAATCAACGAAGCCTTTGCCGTAGTGCCCATGCGCCTTATGGAAAACCTAAAGGTAGATCACAGTATCGTTAATGTAAACGGGGGCGCCATAGCCATGGGCCATCCGCTTGGGGCCACGGGTTGTATGATTTTGGGTACCGCTCTAGACGAACTGGAACGACGCGACCAAAACACTGCCTTGGCCTCCCTTTGTGTTGGCGGGGGCATGGGAATCGCCACTATTATTGAACGCATCTAACCGAAAACTAGCATGGAACACATTAAATACAACATAGACCCCCAAGGAATAGCCACCATAATCTGGGATGTGGCCGGTTCACCCGTAAATATCATGAACGCCCATACCATGGCCGAATTCTTTTCTGTTATGGACCAAGCCTTGGGCGATGCTGCCGTAAAAGGCATAGTAGTAGGCTCGGCCAAATCGGATTTTATCGCCGGGGGCGACCTTAAATGGTTTTTGAACTACGACCAAAGCAAAGCCGACTGTTTTGAGATGCTTATGGATACCCACAAGGCCATGCGCCGTATGGAAACTGGGGGCAAACCTATTGTTGCCGCCATGAACGGCTTGGCCCTGGGTGGAGGGGTAGAGATCGCTTTAGCCTGTCACCATCGCATAATGACCGACCACCCCAAGAACAAAATGGGCTTGGTAGAATGCTCGATCGGACTTTTCCCCGGCGCCGGTGGAACCCAAAGGTTTTTACGGATGATCGGGGTACAAAAAAGCATCCAATACATTACCCAATCGAAGAAACTGACGGCCCAACAGGCCCTAAAGGACGGCCTTATCGATGCCGTTTGTGCCCCAGATGAAGATATTATCGCCAAAGCCAAAAACTGGATCTTGGCCCAAACCGAAGCCGTAGTACAGCCCTGGGACGTAAAGCGATACCAAATTCCGGGTACGCCCGTTGGGGTCGGACAGGTTTCGGGTATCACCGAATTTTATAGTGTATCCAATGCCATGGCCTATAAAAACACCCATGGGAATATGCTACATATCAAAAATGTGCTCAGTGCGCTATACCATGGTGCCGGCTGTGCCATTGACAATGCCTTGGAGCTGGAAGCCCGTTACTTTGTAGACACCCTTTTTACCAAAGAGACCAAGAACATTATCCGTTCTTCTTTCATCTTTATCGGCGATGCGGCCAAGGGTAAAGGCAAGCCCAAAGGTTTTGAAAAAGCCGAATACCGTAAAGTCGGGGTGCTGGGTGCCGGTATGATGGGTGCCGGAATCGCCTATGTTTCCGCCAAGGCCGGATTAGAAGTAGTACTTAAGGATACCGCCTTGGAAAATGCCGAAAAAGGTAAAGGATACTCCCAAATGATCGAAGCCAAAAAACTGGAGAAAAAGCGGACCACCCCCGAAAAAATGGAAGCCTTATTGGGCAATATCCAACCCACCGATAAGGTGGCCGATTTGGCCGATTGTGACCTGATCATAGAAGCCGTCTTCGAGAATGAAAAATTAAAGAACACGGTAACCCAAGAGACCGAAGCGGTAATCGGAAAAGAAGTGATCTACGCTTCCAATACCTCTACCATTCCCATTACCACCTTGGCGAAAGCATCATCGAAGCCCGATAAATACATCGGACTACATTTCTTTTCACCGGTAGACAAAATGCCACTGGTGGAAATAATCGTCGGCGAACAAACCTCAGATGCCACCTTGGCCGCGGCCATAGATTATGTTATCAAAATACGTAAGGTACCCATCGTTGTTAAAGACGGCCGAGGTTTCTTTACTTCTAGGGTCTTTGGCAAGTTCGTTAATGAGGGCATCAGTATGCTATCCGAAGGTATTCCGCCAGCGGTCATTGAAAATGTGGCCAAGAAAATTGGTATGCCCGTAGGCCCCCTGGCCATTTCAGACGAGGTGAACCTAAAACTGATGCTCGATATCATGGGCGAAGACCCCAACCTTACGGCCCATGAGAAACAGCTCGAAAAGACCATCGCCAAGATCGTATCGCACTATGGCCGTACGGGTAAAAAAGAAGGTCAAGGCTTTTACGAATACCCCAAAGGTGGTAAAAAGTACCTATGGCCACAATGGGCAGAGATTTTCCCAAGGGTCAGTGATTATGACGAAGCCGAAATTGGCCACAGATTATTGTTCGCCATGGTAATCGATGCCTACAAATGTTTGGATTCCGGCGTATTGCAGGCCCCCAAAGATGCCGATGTCGGTTCCATTCTAGGGCTCGGTTTCCCGATCCACACCGGAGGTGTCATGGGATATGTCGATTATATTGGAGGGGAGGCCTTTGCCGCCACGGCCCATGACTTGGCCCTAAAACACGGGGAACGTTTCGACTTGCCCGAAAGTTTAAAAGAACGCATCAAATCCGCTGGCGAAGCCCGCGTATTCTATAAAAATTAAAAAGCCCACCTTATGTTACAAAATGTATTGATGGAACGTAGCATCTATGCCTCGGAAGAGCATAAAATGATGCAGGAAATGATCCAAGATTTTATTAAGACCGATATCGAACCCCACGTAGACCAGTGGGAAAAGGATCAAATGGTAAGCCGTGAAGTATGGGAACGTGCCGGGGAATTGGGCCTGTTGTGTATCGATATGCCCGAACAATACGGTGGGGGCGGACTCCATTTTAGTTTCAGCGCCCTTTTGATCGAGGAAATGGCGAAAAAAGGCATCAGTGGACCCGGTTTCTCACTGCATTCCGATATCATTGCCCCTTACATCTTAAAATGGGGTAACCAGGCACAAAAGGAGAAATACCTACCCATAATGGCTACCGGAAAAATGATTACTGCCATTGGTATGACCGAGCCCAATTGCGGATCGGATCTACAAGCCATTCGAACCACGGCCGTAGATAAGGGCGACCACTATCTGGTAAACGGACAAAAGACCTTTATTACCAACGGCTATATGTGCGACATGGCCATTGTGGCCGTAAAGACCCATCCGGGTACGGAGCAGGAAGGCGTTTCCCTGTTGATTATGGAAAGTGCTTGGGAAGGCTTTGAAAAAGGCGTTCCTTTCAAGAAGATAGGCATGAAATCCCAGGATACCTGTGAGCTATTCTTCGATAATGTAAAAGTCCCCAAAGAAAACCTTTTGGGCGAAGAGGGGGCTGGCTTTAAGATCATGATGACCGAATTGGCCCGCGAACGCCTTTCGGTAGCTATTGCCGCTATCGGTGGGGCAGAGGGTGCCATTACCGACACCTTAGAGTACACCAGTACCCGTACCGCCTTTAAACAACCCATCGCGGCTTTTCAAAATACCCAATTCAAATTGGCCGAGTGCGCAACCCAATTACAGTTGCACCAAGCCTTTGTAGATCGATGTATCTTGGCCATGCACGAGCATACCCTCACCGCCGAAAGTGCTTCCATGGCCAAGTTCTCGGCCAGTGATATGCACGGCAAGGTGGTAGACGAATGCCTGCAATTGTTCGGGGGCTATGGTTATATGTGGGAATATCCTATTGCCCGTATGTATGCCGATAATAGGGTAGCCCGTATTTATGCCGGTACCAATGAGATTATGAAACTACTGATCGCCCGGGGCCTTTTCAAGGAGCTTTTCCAACAAATGAAGGGCGCTCGCAAAAGAAAATGATATGACCATAAACGACTTTAAGGTAAAGACTACCATTCAGGTACAATGGGGCGAAATGGACGCCTACCGCCATGTAAACAACGTATCCTACGTGCGCTGGGGCGAAACCGCCCGTATCGATTATTTTCTGGCCTTGGGTTATTTTACCAACGATCCCGAACAAATGGCCCATGCGCCCATCCTCGGCTTCCAGTCGGTAAAATATATTGCCCCCTTGGAGTATCCGGACACCATACATATCGGTACCCGTACCGAAGAGATCCGCGAAGATCGGGTGGTTTTCCGTTCGTACTATTTCAGTGAGAAAAAAGAGCGTTTGGTCGCCATTAAACCCATGAAGTCGCCATTTTCGATTATAAAACGAATAAAAAGGTCAATGTTCCGGCCGATCTGATCGAAGACATCAAAATACTGGAACATTTCCCAAACCACCTATAGCCCATGCAAGAGATAGCCCCTTTGGAAGGCCTACGTATATTGGATTTCAGCCGTTTGTTACCCGGCCCTTTGGGTACCCATTTTTTGAGTGATATGGGGGCCGAAGTGGTTAAAGTGGAACATCCGCAACGTATGGATTATACCCGTTATTACGAACCCAAACGGGAAGGCAATTCCGTTATGTTCCATTTGATGAATCATAACAAGGAATCGCTGATAGTGGATTATACCACCAAAGCGGGAAAGGATACGATTATGGACGAGATAAAAAAGGCCGACGTACTCATAGAGCAATTCCGCCCAGGGGCAATGGCGCGTTTCGGGTTTTCCTTTGAAGAGGTCAAGCGTATCAACCCCAAGATCGTTTACATTTCCATCACGGGTTACGGTCAACAAGGTAAAAAGGCCGATAAAGCCGGACATGATATCAACTATATGGCCACGGCAGGCTTGTTGGACCTAAACCGCGATGAAAAGGGCAAGCCGGTAATACCCGGGTTTCAGGTGGCCGATATTGCCGGGGGCTCCTATATGCTCTTGGCGGCCTGTACATCGGGGGTATTGGCCCAGCAGCGGCATCAAAAAGCCCAGTTCATTGATCTGGCCTTGGCCGATGCCACTTTACCCTTGGCCTCCATAGCCCAAGGCATGCAACAAGGCGGCATTCCCTATGCCAAAATGCCTTTGTTAAGTGGGCTTTTGGTCAATTATAATGTATACGAATGTGCCGATAACAAATGGATTGCCCTAGGCGCCTTGGAACTTAAATTTTGGAATGCCTTTTGCGAATTGGTGGGCCAACCCGATTGGAAGGCCAAAAGTGACCAAGAGCTTATCGTTGGGGTGTTCGATAAAAGCAAGGTCACCGCCCTGTTCCGTACCAAAACCCAGGCCGAATGGGTGGCATTGACCGAAGCGCACGACGTATGTTTGTCACCCATACTCACCCAAGCCGAAGTTATCGCCTACCAAGACCGAATGGAACGTGATTCTTTTGCGGAAATCAGTGTTGGGCCTCACAAAATGCATCCGTATAAAATCCCTTTCAAGACCTATATGGCCGAAGATTCGTAATTTGTACGGATACCAAACCAAAAACCCTATGGAACAACCCACCCGATTATTCGATCTGCCGTATTACCAGTTGGCGCAATATCCGCAGCAAAAGGCATTCAATACCAAATTAAACGGTGAATGGGAATCCGTTACCATTGCCGAGTATATTGATCGCGCCAATCAGGTCAGTCGGGCCCTATTACATCTAGGTGTAGGTCCGGACGACAAGATTGCCGTAATCACCAAGGTAAATCGAATCGAATGGCATCAGCTCGATATGGGCATGTCGCAATTGGGTGCCGTTAACGTGCCCTTGTATGCCACCTTAAGTGCCAAGGACTATGCCTATATACTCAACCATTCCGATGCCCAATACTGTTTTGTGTCCGACCAAGAATTGTTGGATAAAGTCCGTTCGGTACAACATGAAACCCAGCTAAAAGGCATATATACCTTTGATACCGATACCGATGGTGACACTTGGGAAAGCTTTATGGCCTTAGGAAGCGAAAATGGAAACCAAGAACAAGTAGATACATTAAAAACCCAAGTAAAGGCCGATGATTTGGCGTCGATAATCTATACTTCCGGTACAACGGGCACCCCAAAAGGAGTAATGATGAGCCATGCCAATTTAGTGTATACCGCAACACTCTGTAAAGACATTTTGGCTTTGGACGGTCCTGGAAAAAGGGTGTTGAGCTATTTACCCATCAGCCATATTTTCGAGCGTTTGACCACCTACTACTACGCCTATATGGGCTTTGAGATTTATTTTGCCGAATCCATCGAAAAACTGGCCGATAACCTTAAGGAAGTCCAGCCCCATTTTATTCCCATAGTACCCCGATTATTGGAAAAGGTATACGATAAGATTTTAGCCAAAGGGCAGGAGTTAAAGGGCTTAAAAAAGAAACTCTTCTTTTGGGCCGTGGATCTGGCCGAACGCTTCGAACCCAACCAAAACCAAGGTGCTTGGTATAATTGGCAACTCAAAAAGGCCGACAAGCTCATTTTTAGTAAATGGCGTGCCGTGTTCGGTGGACAGATCGAGTTTATGGTTTCGGGCAGTGCGCCTTTACAAGATCGTTTGATCAAAGCCTTTACCGCTGCCGGCCTGCCCATAATGGAAGGCTATGGTATGACGGAATCAGCCGGGGTCATTTCCATAAACGATGCCCGTGGCGGAAACCTACGCTTAAAAACTGTGGGTAAGACCGTAAAGGGGGTAACCGTTAGTTTAGCCGATGATGGGGAGATATTGATCCAAGGCCCCAATGTACTGCAAGGCTATTATAAAAACCCGAAAAAGACCGCCGAAGCCATTCAAAATGGGTTTTTCCATACCGGTGATATCGGGGAATTCGATGATGATGGTTTTTTACAAATCACCGACCGCAAAAAAGAAATCTTTAAAACCTCTGGAGGAAAATATATTGCCCCGGCCATGATAGAGAACTTGTTGAAACAGTCCGGTTTTATAGAGCAGGTCGTGGTGATAGGGGAGAACCGAAGAATGCCCGCCGCCCTGATCCAACCCAATCATGAATTCATTCAGGAATGGGCCCAAAAGCATGACTATACCTTAGAAAGTTTACATACCGACAGTAGGGTAATCGAACGTACACAGGAAGAAATAGACCGCTACAATGAAAGTTTGGGCAAATGGGAAAAAATCAAACGTTTTGAACTTACCGAAGATGTTTGGTCTATTGAAGCCGGACATCTGACCCCTACTTTAAAACCTAAACGCAAGGTAATCAAGGAAAAATACGCCCATTTATATCAAAAGATCTATGGGGAGAAGTTGTAATCCACTTAATACGGCCCTATAATAAACTCATCGATACCCAACTCCGGTTTTAACTCACGAAAAAGGGCAAAGGTCGATTTTAAAACCCTATATATTTCAGGCTCATAATATTTATCCGGATTATGAACACTGAGCTCAAATGTATCGCCTGTTGGATCTAGTATAGAAACTGAAATTGACCGCCCATCCAAGATTATTCGCGTATCCGGAATTATTTTTCCAAATGTAGAGCGCTTGACCAAGGCATCAATCGCATTGCCATATTCCAAACTTTCAGATAAGTTGAAATCCAAACTATCCTTTCGGTAGATTTCGAACTGCCTTTTGTACTTTCTGAATTCAGAAACCACCAATCTTTTTTGCTCCTGCGAAATATCCTTTTGCATAAAAGTGGCCAAACGTTCTGTTCTGGAATCCAAGGCTTTTTCTTCATCACTATCCAAAACCCTATCCGCTTCCTTCACCTCCATAGCAACCCGGATTTTAGTCGTCGATTTATTGATATAGATGCTAAAACTCCCCAAGGGCCCGTACGAATCCAAAGTTATATGGATATCTTCTTGTGCAGTAACACCAACACATCCTAGTAAAAACGAAAACAGTAGAAGTCGAAGTTTTGTCATAATCTGTAAATCCGGCTTAAAATACACCACCTAAGTTAACCATAGTCTGGCCCAAACCAAGTACCTAAAAACAAGATATGGTGCCATTTAGAAGTATATAACAAAACTGGATAGATAACCGTACTTTTGTCGCAAATAAAGCGACTATGGCTTCTTTTGAAGATTTCGGACTGGTAAAACAATTGGGCTATGCCTTGGACGATTTGGGTTTTAGCCAACCTACCCCCATCCAAGAACAGGCTTTTTCGCCCATACGATCCGGACAAGATGTGGTGGGCATCGCCCAAACCGGTACCGGTAAGACCTTGGCCTATATGTTGCCTTTGCTACAGGATCTTAAATTCTCAAAACAACTGAATCCCCGAATATTGATCTTGGTACCCACGCGGGAACTAGTGCTTCAGGTGGTTAAGCAGATCGAGAGTTATACCGCCTATCAGAACGTACGGATCCAAGGCGTTTATGGGGGCACCAATATCAATACCCAAAAGGCCAGCTTGGCCCAGGGTTGTGATATTGTGGTGGGTACCCCGGGCCGATTGTATGATTTGGCCCTCAGCCGGGCCTTGGCCTTGAAATCGATTAAAAAGGTAGTCATAGACGAGGTCGATGTGATGTTGGATTTGGGTTTCCGTTTTCAATTGGTAAACATTTTTGAGTTACTGCCCGAAAGACGGCAGCATATTATGTTCTCGGCCACCATGACGGAAGATGTCGATCAATTGATCCAAGATTATTTTATTCAACCCAAACAAGTGGCCATTGCCTTAAGCGGAACACCTTTAGATAATATAGCCCAAAGCTGTTATAAAGCCCCAAACTTTTTGTCTAAGGCCAGTTTATTGGCGCACCTATTAAGTGACCGGGAAGCTTTTTCCAAAGTACTGGTATTTGTGCCCAACAAACGTCATGCCGACCGTTTACACGGCCTATTGGAGGAATCTTTTGGTAGTACGGTAGATGTGATCCACTCCAACAAGACCCAAAATTATAGGATCAATGCCATTGAAGGTTTCGAAGAAGGCCAAACCCGTATTTTAGTCAGTACCGATGTAATGGCCCGTGGTTTGGACCTGGACAGTATTTCGCATGTAATTAATTTTGATGTCCCCAAGTACCCCGAAAACTATATGCACCGTATCGGTAGAACAGGTAGGGCCGAACACCGCGGACAGTCTATATTGTTTTATACCAAAAAAGAGGAAGACGGCAAAAATGCCATCGAAGATCTTATGGACATGCAAATCGAGGAACTGACCTGGCCCGAAGAAGCCGAAATAACCAACGAATTACTGCCCGAGGAACGCGATACCCCAAGAGAACACCATAACCCCTTAAAACGCGATGAGCAGGGGGGAAGTGCCTTTCACGAGAAAAAGGAAAAGAACCAAAAAACCAATCAGGGGGGCAAATACCGACGGGAAATAGCCAAGAAGTATAAAAAGCCAAAAACCCGCGGCGATAAAAACTACAACAAACGGAAACGACGTTAAAATTCCCTAAAAACTTTGTTGCCTTATCCTTTAATCGTAATATTGCAATATATAATTGAACAATGGGACTTACCAAAACGGAAATATTTACGGAAGAGCAGAACCAAATCGCCCAATGGGCCAAGGTTTTGGGGCATCCGGCCCGTATTGCCATATTGCAACATCTGTTTAAAACCGATGCCTGTATCTGTGGCGATTTGGTAGATGTTATCGGTTTGGCCCAACCTACCATATCCCAACACTTAAAAGAATTGAAGAAAGTAGGTATTATACAAGGTACCATTGAAGGCACCAGTGTTTGTTACTGCATCAACCAAAAGGGTTGGCATCAAATGCAAACGGCCCTTAGTGGTTTTATGGACTTAACCCAAGGTCCAAAGGATTGCTGTTAAAAAAATTTAGAACAATTAATCGTAATATAACAATGAAAGTTTCAGAGATAAAAAAACAACTAGGCCAATTGGAGCAGATCGCTTTCCAATTGCCCAATGGCGATTTGGTTCCCAGACATTTCCACGTGACCGAAGTCGGGGAGGTACAGAAAAAATTCATTGATTGTGGGGGCACCGTTCGCGAAGAGAAACGCGTGAATTTCCAATTGTGGGAAGCCAACGACTATGACCACAGACTACACCCAGAAAAACTGGTCAAGATCATTGAACTGTCTGAACAAGTCTTGGGCTTGGGCGACCATGAAATCGAAGTGGAATACCAAGGCGAGACCATAGGTAAATACGACCTCGATTTCAATGGAACCCATTTTTTATTGATGGCCAAGGCCACCGATTGTTTGGCACAGGATAAATGTGGTATTCCGGAAGACAAGCTCAAAGTACGCCTGGCAGACCTACAAGAACAAACCGATTGTTGTACCCCAGGCTCCGGCTGTTGCTAAATCCAAACCCTATGTACCCGACCATTACCCAGCATCTAAACCAATTAGCAGCCGTACCCGAAGACCGTAAAGCCGTGTTGCAACCCTTAATAGAACAACTACAATCCAAAAAGGACAAGGGCGAGGCCATTCGTTTGAATTTTATCTGTACGCACAATTCCAGGCGTAGCCATCTATCACAGATATGGGCCCAAGTTGCCGCCCATAAATACGGTCTTGATAAGGTAGTTACCTATTCCGGGGGTACCGAAGCCACGGCCATGTTTCCCAAAGTAGCCGAAACCTTGATCGATCAAGGCTTTACCATAGATACCCTATCCCAAGGCGATAATCCGGTGTATATGGTACGCTTCGATGAAAACGAAGCCCCCATTATCGGTTTTTCGAAACGGTTCGATTATACCTTTAATCCGCAAAGTGGTTTTACGGCCATTATGACCTGTTCCCAGGCCGATGAAGGCTGTCCGTTTATAGCCGGTGCCGAAAAACGGGTCCCGATTACCTATGAAGACCCAAAGGTCTCGGATGGTACCCCGGAACAAGCGGTGGTATATGCCGAGCGCAGTTTACAGATAGCTAGCGAAATGGATTATGTGTTTTCGCAAGTGGTCTAATTAAAGATTTATTTTGGTATGGTTCACCACCAGGCGACCATAGCCTGCTAATGAAAGCAATGTTTTGAGCGCGGTCTGTATCCAATTAGGAATTTTGGTACATCGTTTAGACCGCGCTCTTTATGATTTCGAATTACAACGAAGATTCAAAATCGCTAATCAGCTTTTGCAATTTGGCCACGATCTTAGGGTTTTCTGCAGCCACATTATTGGACTCCGCGATATCGGCCTCCAAATTGTAAAGGGCTAGGGTAAAGGCACCTTGTTTTTTAACATCCCAACCCCGGGTCTTGGCGCGGTGTAGTTTCCATTTGCCCAAGCGAACGGCTTCCAACTCTCCGGCCCGGCCGTAGAAGAAATAGGGCCGTTCGGGTAGTTTTTTCAGTTTCCCCTTTTTAATTTTTCGGCTCAGGTCTAGGCCATCTATTTTCAAATCTTTGGGCATATCACTTTCTGATATTGAGGCTAGGGTAGGAAAAAAATCCATGGCATTCACATAGCCCCCATGTATCTGTCCACCTTTGATTCCGGCCGGCCAGCTCAATATAGCGGGTACCCTATGACCGCCATCCCAGGTTTCAGCTTTTTTTCCGCGTAGGGGTTCGGCCGAACCTAAACGAGGCCCATTGTCCGAGGTAAAAAGAATGAGGGTGTTCTCATACAATCCTTCTTCCTTGAGTGCTTTTACGATTTCGCCCATACTCCAATCGAGCTCCATAATGACATCGGCATATTTTCCCTGGCCACTTTTACCCTCAAAAGCAGGCGAAACGTGTATTGGGGTATGCGGCATATTATGGGCCACATACATAAAAAAGGGTTTATCCGATTTGGATTTTATCTGTTTTACCGCGGCTTCGGTATAGCGTTTGGTCAGGTAACGTTGATCGGGACCGTTTTCAATGACCTCTTGGTTACTATAAAAGGGGAGGGGTGGTGACTGAAAATCGTTGTGGGCGTAATAATGACTATCCATATCGTTGGAATAGGGTACCCCGTAAAACTGCTGAAAGCCTTGGTTCCATGGCATAAACTCGGCCTTATGCCCTAAGTGCCATTTTCCCACCAAGCTGGTACTATACCCATTATCGCCCAAAAGTTCGGCCAAGGTGTATTCGCTTGTAGGCATGCCCCCTTCGGAAAATGGGAACAATACCGCCTCGTGCAATCCATAACGAACCGGATAGCGTCCGGTTAACAATGCGGCCCTAGAAGGGGTACACACATTGGCGGAGACATAAAAATCGGTAAAACGGATGCCTTCTTTTGCCAGTTTATCCAAATGCGGTGTCGTTACATTTCCGCCATAGCAACCCACATCGGCATAACCTTGATCATCGGTAAAGAAAATGATGATGTTCGGTCGGTCGGAATTTTTCTGTGCCCTAAGTCCAGTAACGGAAAACTGGAACAATAGGAGGAACAAAATCCATGTTTTGGGAAAAAAGGCCATACGCTAATTTTTGGTGAATGTAGTCCTTATCTTCAAATTTGACTCCACAAATCGCCCAATGCATACAAAAGTAACATGAACAATAATTATCGTGGGTTTTCGTGCCAAATAGCATCACTACGACATCTTTCCCATTAAAACCTAATAAAAAAATGGCCCTGAAACCGAAGTCCCAGGGCCACTGCAATCAACATAAACCAAATCAAAGATCAACCCTTGTTGAACTTATATATCAAACCAACTTTAACATCTTGTAAACCGGCACCGAATTCTGTTTTCTTAGTAACGGGCGCACCGCTATAATCAGGCTTGGAACGTTCGAAAGACAAAACACCCAAAGAAGCCTCCAAGGCAAAATTCTTCGACATCCAAAAGGTCATACCCCCAGAAAGTGCCGTAGCAAAACCTTTGGCATTAATTTCATTACCTCCTTGTTTCTCCTTTTTACGTACATAATCCAATTCACCTTGGACAAATAGGGTAAATCGTTTTTTAGGGGTAAAATAATACCGCCCAAAAACGCCGGCAGAGAAATTGTTTAATTTAATATCGGCCTCGTCGGCCACTTCTTTTTTCAAATTTCCCACCTTAAAACCGGCACCTAGTGCCACATGGTCACTGATCATAAGTCCTAACGAGGGCGAGAATTCGAATTGATCGGTTTTAAGATCACCCACCTTATCGGCTCCAAAGGCAAAGTTACCGGAAACGGCTACGTCCCCTTTTTGAAGTCCGAAATCTTGCGCATATCCAAGGCTACTTATAAAGGCAAGTACTAGCGTAAATACAATTGTTTTTTTCATGACTTAAGAATTATTCCCGCAGCACGGGATGATTAAAAATGATGGTACAAAGTTGTTGCTGAAAACCCTTTTCGGCTTTGACCTAAATCAAATTTGGCTGAAGTGTTATGGTATTTTGACCTAGGTCAAAAAAACGGGTCAGCCTTCGATTTTGACCTAGGACAAAAGAATATTTACATAAGTGGATGAACTTTGTACCCACGTTTAACCCCAAAATGTTTTGTTATGAAAGTCTATTTGATAAAAGCCTCTGCAGGCTCTGACTATTCAAAGTATAAAGCGGAAACGGGTGGGCCTCCACAGAACATATTCTCTACCGCTGCCGCAACACCGAATTGGGTGGAGTTGGAAATGACCGACGAAACCATAGGACAGAAAGCCAATCTAAAAAGTGAGGCTGAATTGGTGGCCATTTTCATGTCTACCCCCGATGCTTGGCGAGCCTATGAATTGGCCGAGCATTACCACAACCAAGGCAAGACCATAGTTTTGGGCGGATTACATACCAAATTCATGCCCGACGAGGCCCAAGAAAATGCCGATGCCCTTTTGATCGGGGAATCGGAAGGGGTTTGGGAAGAATTATTGGTAGATTATTACAAAGATGAACTCAAACCAAGATATCAGCGTACCGAACCGGTAGACCTGGCCCAACTGAATCCGTATCCAACGCATTTGATCGAACCCAGGGTGTATAACTACACCTGGTCGGTATTGGTTTCCCGGGGCTGCCCCAATAAATGCCAGTTCTGTTTAGTGCATAAGTTTTTCCCGAAGTTCCAGACCCGCCCCATTGAAAACATAGTCGAAGAGGTTCGGCATTTAAAGGGACTAGGCGTGGAATGGGTCGAACTACACTCCGATAATCTCACCCAAGACAAAGCCTATGCTATAGCCTTGTTCAAGGCCCTTAAACCCTTGAATATGAAATTCTATGGCGAAACGACGATTCTTATCGCTAGAGATCCAGAATTGTTAAATGCGGCCCGAGAAGCAGGGGTACGAAGTTTATTATTCGGTATAGAAACCCCTTCGGAAGAAGCCTTGAAAGCCCAGGGAAAGGCCTTTGTAAAACCCCATAAAATAAAGGAATACGTACAAATCGTTAAAGACCACGGCATAGAAGTTTGGGGCGACATTTTATTTGGATTCGAAGAGCATACCGAGAAAATATTCAAGCAAACCTGGGATTTTATCCGCGACATAAAATTGGACCGGACCATTCCGCATTTGGTCATCCCATTCCCAGGTTCCGGAACTTTTGAAAATTTAGAGAAAGAAGGCAGAATTTTAACCCACGATTGGTCTAAGTACGATGGTTCACATGTGGTGTACCAACCCAAACATATGTCGGCCACAACCTTGGAATATGGAGTAACCGATTTTTTCAACAAGTTGAACAACCCCATCAGAAGATGGTTAAATATTTAATAGCATGGATTTGAATTTTATTATAGGTGGTGGACTCCTATTGTGGGTATTGTACGATTTTTTTCAAGGTACCACATGGACCTACCGAAAAATCTATCGGGCCTATGAACCGGTTTTGTACTGGATTGTATTCTTGATTTGGCTTGGCATTGCTTTGGCTACCCTTTGGTCGAGTTCGTTTGTTTGGGATTAAAATAGTTAATTACATATGTTATAATGACTTAGCATTTTATTCCTAAATGAAATAGGCAGTATCACTCATAAATACTGGATTATCAGGAATAAATCTGAAAAAGGTCGCCCAGAATGGGTATTCTAGACGACCTCAACTTAAACCAAGGGAATTATCCCCTTTTTCACCAATTTAAACTGCTGTCATTAGTGAAATACTGGAAAACGCCTAGGTTGAAAAAATGGGTTGTTCATCAATTGCGATACCCACTATTAGGGTTTCGCAATCACAGAAGGCTTGCGCAAAAAAAGATTCAGCAATAACAGATTAGTGTTACAACAGTCGGACTCATTTTGAGAATTGGTTTCTGTCATTTAAAAAACTCCAGTTAACCCGTTGGTCCATGAGATTATTGGTATGGTATTAAACCAAGTAAAGCGCTTAATTCTAAAGACCTTAATATTGCCTTAATATTTTTTTAGCCTCACGAATACCACTTAAATAGGCGCCATGCACAGTACCTCTATAATCGACAATGGTGTGCTCTCCAGCGAAGAAAATTTTATTGTCCACAGGTTCTTCGAATACTTCGAAGTCAGCTGCCGTAGTGCCTTTTGTAGCAAAAGAGTATGAGCCAAAAGTATAGGAATCTATATTCCATTTGGTACGTAGCATATGCGTAGGCTCTGGAATATCTTGGCCATAAATGATTTTTAAATGCCCCATGATTTCATGGGTAATCGCAGCATCTGACATGCTTTCGGTGGCTTTGGAATAATCCCCAAAAGCAAACGTCATTAAAGCATGAGCGTTAGTAAACTTACTTACATTCAGAAAGTAATTGAATTTACCCTTTTGTTCAGGCGTATACCCAATATACTGTAGCTGGTTATCCCAAAACGGGGCATCCCAGGTTAAAAGGAATTTGTTCACGGATCCCATTTCCAAGCCGTTGATAGCATTTTGCGTAGGTTTTGGCAAACTTGGGTTGAATGTAATAACACCTTGCTTTAAAACCCCTAAAGGAACAGTAACCAATACATAGTCGGCTTCAAACTGGCCTTGGCTCGTGCTTATAATCGTTTTTTCTTGGGAATAGTCAATTTTTTGAACCTTAGTATTCAACCTTACATCGATTCCCTTTGCAAGAAAATCAGTAACTCTATCAAATCCATTGGTAATTATAACGTCATCCCCTCTAAATGCTTCATCATCGTAGAAATAGGTAGATGAGAGTTTGTTTATATCACCACCCGTATCAAATTCAAGAAAGGCAGACAACATATAGGTCCATAAGCGATCATTGCGCAGTTGGGGATGCTGCCCATAAAATGCATCTCCAAAACTTTGGTGGGTATTGCCATTTAGACGGTTTAGATTTTTTCTGTATTGGGCCTCTGCCTTATCAAGTACAGATTCAGCATAGGGCGTTCCGTTAAAATCGTAAACCTTGACGAGATCGTCTCTAGTTAAAAAAGTATTCGCCCCAGATTCGGTGGCCAAAGATGTTATTGGGTTACCTTTGGGACCATGGATCCAGCTTGCGCCTTCATCGAAGGCAATACCCAAACTTCGATCGGTTCTCAATCTGCCGCCAATTTTATCACTGGCCTCTAATACTATGGGGTTTACCCCTTTATCCTTAAAATAATTGGCAGCGGCCAAGCCTGATATACCTGCGCCCACGATGACGACTTTTTTTGAGGAATCGCTCGGATCGTTATTTATGCTTTCGGAATTATTACAGGAACCGATAGATGTTAGTAGAAAACAAGTTGCGATTAAGAAGTTCATATTTTGAAATTTCAATGGTGTGTTTTTTATAGTATTCACTTTAATGGGTACGTTTAAGTTAACGAAATATTTGCAAATTGCTACCCCTCAGATGTTTACCGAAGTAACTTATTTACTTTTTGAGCGGTTATGTAACCACTTAAAATGGCCCCATCGACCACGGCGTATTTCATATAGTCGCCCGTCAAGAAAATGGTTTTGTTCAATGAGGAGTCGTTTTCAAGTTTTTGCAAGAGGGAATAGTACCCCAACCCAAATACGGGATAGGCATAATTGAAGCGTTGAACATCGAAACCCAAAACAGATTTAGAAATCCCAGGAAAATAATGTTCCATGTCTTTTAGTGTTTTTTGTAAGACATCTTCATCCGATTGAAGTATAAACGTTTTATCCTTGGCCGTCGTACTGGGTATGTAGGCACTAATAATGCTCTTTCCATTATAATCCTCCGTGGTTTGTGTTCGTGTTACATCATAAATAGAGGTGAAATAGTTATCTAGACAGGAGACGGTCCAAGCTTCTTTTAACCACCTCTTTTCGGTGAAAATATTTATGGTTATATACTGGCCGTAATCCACTTTACCCAATTGCTCCAGTGCTCGGGTCGAAATACTATTGGCCAAAATCTTTTTGGCAATAGGAGCAGGTGTAGTACAAATTACCTTTTTGGCTTTATACACCTTTTTTTCACCTTGGGATCGGGCTATTACCTGCATGCTACCATCGGGTTGTTGGTTAACCGATATTACTTCTGTGCCGTACTTTATCTTGGCTTCCAGTTTTTCAGATAGGGCATTACTTAAATCTACCATACCGTTTTCAAACGTGAATACCTCGCTCTCCCAAAAATCTTTGGGACTGGGTAGGTTGTAAGCCATTTCATTAGCATTGTACAAAATGGAGAGCTCTTCATTGTTGGCACTGAAAAGGCCAAGGTTCTCGATTTCGATATACCGTTGAATAAGAGGGTGGATCTGGTTTTCGCTTAACCATTGCGCAACCGACACATCATCTAGGGTGCTATATGTATCTATATCTTCACCCTCCCAGAGCACCCCTTCGGTAGCTTTGTCCAATTTTGATAGTTTACGCTGTAATGCCTTAAATTGGTTCCTGTCTTTTTTGGTGGGCAAAAAATCAAGGATTCCCGCTTTGGTATAAATTGTGCCTTTATAACCTATACCATCGGTAGGCGGGGGAATCTGGATTACATCTAAATCCAAGTCGGTTATCAGTTGTTTTAAAACACCTTCGGGTTTGCCCATGTATTCGGTCCCTTTTGGGTAATGGAAACCGTTCCATTGCCCATCGATTATCCTACCTCCGGCCTGGGCCTTTCTTTCAAGTATCAGCACATTGTTGGTCTTCAAATAATATGCTGAGGTAAGTCCAGATAAACCGGCCCCAATGATAATAACCTCATGGGTTTTTTCTTGGCCATTGACCGATACATTAAGTATTACCGAAAGTAGCAACCCTAATAAACTTGCTTTTCTCATGTTCTAGGATTTAATTAATTATGATTTAGTAAAGGAGCCTTTGGCGGTCCGTTTAAGTTTTAAAAGAAACCTCTCGAAATGTCCGTTCCGAGCTTCGCAATAGTCCCAGCCATGATTCAGTTCTTCGAACAGTCGTTTTATATCCAACATACGATTATAGATATTGATTGATGACTGCAAAGGAAGTGTGAATCTGGCGAATTTTTGTTTTGACTCCTAAATCAGGACAATTAAGAATGTCCTGTTTTCCTTAATCGGGACGTTTTAAAAGAGTAGCTACAAATGCTGGGTAAGTTCTCTTCTATAAGGGTTTAGGCTTAAAGACCCTCCTAGCAATACTGTCTTAAGCTTGTAGGAGGTTATCATTTTTGTGGAAAAAGTTAAGAAACAATATAAAAGCTGTCACTCTTGAAATTGAGTAATAGGTGCGCTTCTTTAAAGTTTGGAAGGGGTTGTGTTATTTATCTTCTTAAAAGCATTATAAAAAGCAGACCTCGAATTAAAACCTACCTCAAAGGCTATAGCTTCATATGTATAGTTCTGGTAATTTGGATCTTTCAAGATTTTCATGGCTTCCTTGATCCTATAACCGTTTATGAATTCATAAAAATTCTGTTCGAACGATTCGTTCAATACCTGAGATAAATGATGTGTCGGAATTCCTGTAGCATCCGAAAGTTCTTTGATACGAAGCTGCGGTTGTAAATACGGTCGATGATCTTCCATATAACGAATCAAACGAGATCTAATCTCTTCTGAAGATTCTTTAGTAAGTCCAGAACTGGCGTATTTCTCATTTTCTTTTTTAACTGGGAGAAGGGTTGGTGTTAATTGGTTACGTATAATATAACGATGCGACAAAATCGCATCTACACTAACGAACATTAAGACTATACCACTTAACAGATTTATATAAAGATAGGTCCTATGGTAATAAGGAAAGCCGTAATAAGTGAAATAGACAAAAAGTAATTCAATTAAATACAGCACCAGACATACTTTTACCAACACCAATGTAGGGTGCAGGTTAGATTTGGCGATGTTAGAGAGTTGTTCTTTTAACTTTGTATCATACTTCCTTAATTCACGGATGGTGCGAAGAAGAAAGTACATGTTTACAGTTAAATAAAAAATCCATTCCCAAATGTAGGTGCCAACATCGAACAACGTATTGCCTTCATTACGTAACCGGGTCAATTTATTCTCTGGGGTCTGAATTAAATCAGGTATATAAACGAAGAGCGCCAAAACAAAAGGAATCAAGGCCAATATGTCACTTTTTTTTAAAAGGAACCGTTGGTGCGCCTGATTTCTGGCATAGAGAAACAGCAGCGGCCCATACAACATAAAAAAAGGTTCGTTTAGGTCAATTAAATGCGGAAAGTCTGCTATACCACCTGTTTCCACCAATACCAATATTGCCATCTCGAACACCATGAGAAGGGTAAAAAATAACAACGGTAGATAAATCTTGGTTTTACGGGTTAAATGAATCAAAAAAAGAAAAAGAATGAAAGCGAACAAACCTTCCAAAGAAAGTAACACGCTATACATTGTAAATC
Organism: Sediminicola luteus; assembly: GCF_002514735.1. Taxonomy (GTDB): domain Bacteria; phylum Bacteroidota; class Bacteroidia; order Flavobacteriales; family Flavobacteriaceae; genus HQA918. The sequence goes on from NZ_NBWU01000004.1 coordinate 170,683, forward strand.
GATCTAACATATTGATTCTTTTCTAATAATAATTAAAGCGATAATACCTCAATTTCTTTATCGCTCTCGGATTCGCCCACCGATCTAATCAGATTTACTTTCGTTTTAGTCGATTAACGACCAAAGGCATACTTGTACAAAGGTAATTATAGTCGTAACGTTATTAAACGCGGAAAGATCCGATGACTTTTATTACCCATACTCCTTTAGGTATTAACCAAAGTTAAAAACAAACTATTCAACTAGTCTTCAACAATGTTTCTAAAATTGCTTGAGCTGAATTTAATCCAACTTTTGTTGTCCTGAATTAACAGTTAACACAAAATAGAGTTTTAAATACGCTTCCTTTGGTTGCCTACACGGGGAGAGCCAAATCTTAGGAGCATCACTTGTTTGTATTGGCTTAATCTTGTTTGACTATTTGTTTTTCTTTAAACTCTAAAGAATCCCTACGCCCTCTTAAACCAGTAATAAATCACTAAAAACCCAATACCTTGAAAAAACTATTCATCTTTCTAATTACGTTTTACTTGATTTCCCCTTGCCAATCCCAGTCAAAATACAACGATATTCCAAATAGGTATCATTCGTTACTGGATTCTTCTTTAATTAAGGCTGGTTCGAATACACAGGAAATTTTAAAAGCTCTGAACAATGTTCCAAAACTTCAAAAAGAAGGCATGGCTTTTTTAATCAGTTATATGCCCAAAAGGGATTTAACGACTTTATCGGCCGAATTCATTCTTGAAAATGTCGAATATGCATACAAAGCAAGGGAAAAATACCCTTGGTGCAAAGCACTGCCCGATTCCATTTTTTTTAATGAGGTATTACCATATTCCAATGTTACCGAAACGCGTGATCCTTGGCGAAAAGACTTTTATGAACGCTTTGCGAAATACGTGGAAAATGAGACCAACTTAAAAGATGCCATCTTCGCTATCGCCAACCCTATAAATAAAGAAGTGAATGTTGAATACAATGTTGAACGCTCTATAGTAGATGCCAGCCCTAAAGAGGCCATGGAAGAGCAAATGGCCACTTGCACAGGCTTATCCATCCTTTTAACAGATGCATTCCGCGCCGTGGGAATTCCTTCTAGATTGGCTGGAACGCCCATGTGGACAAATATGAGAGGTAACCATACTTGGACCGAGGTATGGATCGATAATGAGTGGAAGTTTATTGAATATTACCCTAAAGATCTTAACAAATCTTGGTTTTTGGCCGATGCCGGAAAAGCGGACCCCAACAACCCTATACATTGGATCTATGCCGTTTCTTACAAGCCAACCGGTCAATATTACCATGCAAGCAAATACGGTTTTATACACCTATACGACGAACTAGGTCCTGATGGTATACCCAAAGAATTCCAAGAATATATTGAATGGGAAAAAGAGAATTCAGAGATAGATGAACCATACATTCATGGTGTAAATGTAACCCAGCGCTACATAGACCTCTACAGGAAATCTTTGGATAACAAAAAACTAAATGATGATGAGATGTTGGCAGGTTTTGTCATTTTTAAAGATAATGATCTAACAAATAGCAGTTCAAGAATGGATTGCCGTGTTGATGTATTTAAAGGGGACAAAAAATTAATTTTGGATTCTCGCCCAGTGCCACCGACGATATGAATATGTTGCTGAAAATAAAACTTAAAAAGAATACCGATTATGAAGTTCGTGTAAGTCATTCGAAAAAGGACATAGGGCAAACGTTTTCCATTACTACAGGTAGTACCCCGGATCAAGAATTTAAATTGGTTTTAGAATAAAAAAAATAGCCTTGTACTTGAATTAGGATGCACCATGTTTTACGGAAAGAGAAACTCTAAATGATTTCCTTTTTCTAAAACGATGTACTCATTGCACCTTTCTACCCTAAACTAGATACTTAATCACACGCCCTCCATGAATTAAACCCAAATACATGGATTTACGAAATGTCCGCTCTACAATTAAAAGAATCATTTATTAACAATTCAAAAGATCGAAGAGCGGGATAAACTAAATACCAATGGAGTATTTATGATCTCAAAATTAAAATTGCCTCTACTATTATTACTGACCATATTTAGTAATCCTTTATTTTGCCAACAGTCAAAAAAAATAAAAAATGTATTGTTGATTACGGTCGATGATATGAATTATAACTCTGTAGGCGTTTATGGGGCAAGCGTTCCAGATATAACCCCGAACATTGATAAATTGGCAGCCCAAGGCATGCGTTTTGAAAATGCACATGTAAACATTGCCGTATGTGCCCCTTCTAGAGGGGTATTGGCCACGGGTATGTATCCACATAAGAGTGGAATCGAAGGATTTTTTAAGACCGATAAAAATGTGACCTCTATTGTTGAGGTATTAAAGGATGAAAATTTCCTGACGGGAGTACTAAGTAAAGAAGAGCATTCTTCCCCTGAGGAAGATACACCATGGGACGTTAAGCGTTCCAGAGCCAAACATTTAGGTAATGGCAGGGACGCCAACAAATATTATAATGAGGTAGTTTCCTTTATAAAAAGGGCGAAGCGTGAGAACAAACCTTTTTACCTTATGGCCAATGCCAATGACCCACATCGGCCCTTTTCTGGTAGCGATCAAGAGCAGCGGGCATGGAAAAATCAAAGCATTGCACCCCCTTCCAAAATATACTTGCCAAATGAGGTAGAGGTACCGGCATTTTTACCCGATATACCAAAGGTAAGGCAAGAAATTGCGGAGTACTATACCTCTGTACGCAGGGCGGACGACGTGGTCGGAGCTATCTTAAAAGCCTTGGACGAAAGTGGGAAAGCCGATAACACCTTAGTCATGTTTCTGTCAGATCATGGTATGGCCTTACCCTTTGCCAAGACCAACTGCTATTTAAACAGTACCAAAACCCCTTGGATCGTTCGTTGGCCGGAAGTCGTAAAGCCTAAGTCCGTTGACAATACCCATTTTATATCGGGAATAGATTTTATGCCAACCGTATTGGATATTTTGAATATTGAAACACCCAAAGAAATCGACGGGCGTTCTTTCAAAAAATTACTTTTAGGCGGAAAACAAGAAGGAAGAACCTATGTATATACCCAATTTCATGAAACATCGGCCCGTGAACGCTACCCCATGCGTGCCATTCAAGATAATCGATATTTATACATTTTTAGCCCATGGGCAGATGGTAAAAGGAAATTTCGAAACGAATCGCAGAACGGGCGCACCTTTAAGGCTATGCGTGAAGCGGCCTTTACCAATGAAGCTATCGCCAATAGGGTGGATCTGTTCGTAAATCGGGTAACGGAAGAATTCTATGATCTTGAAAAAGACCCGGATGCCTTACATAATCTCATACATAACCCTAGCTATAAGAAAAGAATTGAGGCATATACGGCCAAACTTCGAAAATGGATGATTGATACGGAAGATTTGGCCCTAGAGGCTTTTGACAATCGCTATTCCAAAGAGTTTTTGGCCCTTTATATGAATAAGGATCAAGCAAGGAACAGAAAATAGTAGTTTGAATACCCCTGAATTCATACATGAATCCTAAAAAGAATTCCCCGCCACATAAAAAGAAAGCCAAAACTGTAACAGTAGTAAGGTTTTGTAATCTGTTAATCAGATGTTTTGAAACATATGGATCAAAGGGTTAATGAAATTTCCTCCATACTTATTGATCACCGAAAAGGATAAAACGGAAAACCCATATCGTTTCAATGCCTGTATTTAAACTCATTGTTACTATGAAATACAAGCTGTTCTTTGTTTTTGCCCTTGTGATGGCAAACCATAGTTTTGCGCAATCCCCGATTATCGAATTCATCGATTCGCTGGCCCTGAATAAAATGAAAAATTTTCAGGTACCCGGTCTGGCCATCGGTATCATACAAAACGACACGGTTTTATATGCCAAAGGGCTAGGGGTAAAATCGATTAACGACCCAGAGCCATTAACCCAAGAATCGCTTTTTCATATGGCTTCGGTCAGCAAGCCGTTTACAGCTACAGCCCTGATGCAATTGGAAAGCCAAGGAAAATTGGAGCTAAAAGATAAACTCTTCGATTGGCTTCCCGAATTTAAAATGCGGGATCCCGAGTACAAACTGATCAGCCTAAAACATATATTGACCCATACCTCCGGAATTCCCGATGTTGTCGATTATCAATGGGATAAGGCTGAATACGATTCGGGATCCGCCTTCCGTTATGTCCGATCTTTTTCCGAAAGTGAATTGGACTTTACCCCAGGTACTGGTTTTAATTATAGTAACGCCGCATTCGATCTCTTGGCGGCGGTAATCCAAAAAGCAAGCGGACAAACTTTTGAAGATTATTTGCAAGATCATATTCTTGGGCCTACTCGCATGGTTAATAGTACATTCCTGAAAAAGGAAGTACCCCCAGCTTTGGCGACCAGTCCGCATGTTTTCGACGATAAAATGCGTCTAATTAAAAGTCCGGTTTACCCATACAACCGTAGGCATGCCCCTAGTTCTACCTTACACTCCAACATAGATGACATACTGCAATGGGCCAGGTTACAGCTTCAAGAAGGCAATTTTGACGGAAAGCAAATCATTTCGCAAAGCGCCTTTAAGGCCCTTACCAAAATACAAAAACCATTGGGAGAAGATCGTGGCATTTGCTTGGGTTGGTTTCAGGATAAAATAAACGATGAGGTAATCATTAAACATTCCGGTGGAGATGAAGGTTACAGTGCATTCTTTGGCTTTCTACCAGAAAAAAAATTGGCAATTACGATTATGGCCAATAATGACCTGATCATTACCGAACATTTGGCCACGGTGATTCTTCATAAAATACTTAACGGCAAATCGTTGAACTATAAAACACCGATACATATTGCTTTAGGCCATCTCATTTATGAAAAGGACATAACAACTTTCAAAGAGACCTATTATGCCTACAAAAATCAGCATGCCGATGCCTTCGGTTTCGGTAATGGGTATTTAGATGGTTTGGGTTATCAGTTATTGGATGATGGCATGTATGAAAAAGCGGTAGACATCTTTAAACTTCAAGTATCGGAACATCCGGAAGAACCTGGTTTCTATGATAGCGTAGGGGATGGCTACCGGGCTTGGGAAAGGCAGAAAATCGCCTTAAACTGGTATCTCAAAGCCAATCAAAAAGACCCTGAAGGTAAAATGTCCAAGGAGAAAATTGACGAAATCAAAATCGCCCTCATTAAGGAATAATTGAGAGTTCCTTATGGTAAATCAATCAAAGGTTTGCATAATTACTTAACGTTAAATTAAAGTTTAGGTAAAGATAATTTATCTTTGCCCGCATGAGTATTAGCAGGTATACCAGACGGACATGGATAGGAGCAGCAGTATTATGTATCAGCTACCTGTCTCAAGCACAACAAGATAGCACAAACAACAAAAAAGTTAATATTAGCTATACCGACAAAGGTTTTCAGTTTAAGACCCAAGATGGAAAACATAGTCTTCATATAGAATCTAGGTTACAATTCCGTTTTGCGACCCCGGGTGACCAAAACCCTTTGGATTTTGAGGAACTCTACGATTCGGAACAATCGGTTTTCAAGATCAATCGGGCCCGTTTAAAGGTTGGGGGCAATGCCTTTCAACCCTATTTAAAATACTATTTCGAATACGAGCTTAGTCAAGGCAACCTATTGGATTTTCGGGTAATGTTCGAAAAGTGGGAAGCCTTTAAAATTAAAATAGGGCAGTGGAAAACCTATTATGGTCGCGAGCGTGTCATTTCTTCCGGAAAACAACAATTGGTAGATCGTTCGATTATTAACCGTCCCTTTACTTTAGATCGTCAACAGGGCATAGAATTCTATGGTAGGCTATTCCCGGGTAGTTTGGCCGACCTTAGCTATCATGCCTCGGTACTCACCGGAAATGGCCGTGGGGCGACCATTAACGACGATGATCATTTAATGTATGCCGGAAGGTTACAATGGAATTTCTTGGGCAGGGAACTTAAAATGAATGGTTCCGATTTGGGGCTGTCCCAAAAACCTATAGGTCTAATTGCCATAGCCGGGGCCACCAACCGGAGTCCGTATACCCGTTTTTCCCAGGCCGGTGGGGGACAATTAGAAGGTTTCGAAGAAGGTGTTGCCGGGCAATACCGGGTAAACCAGGCCATGTTGGAGACCGCTTTTAACTACAAAGGTTTTTCTTGGCAAAACGAATGGCATACCAAAACCATTGACGATACGGTAAACAACACCCAAACCACCATGGTCGGGACCTATTTTCAAGCGGGTTATTTTTTGGGGCAAAGCTTCGATTTTATACCTAAACCCTTAGAGTTGGCGGCCCGTTATGCCTATTACGAACCCAATACCGATATGTCCGACGATCAAGAATCGGAAACCTCGATCGCTTTGAATTGGTTCTTTAAAAAACATAGGAACAAACTGACCATGGAAGTGACCAACTTTAAATTCGAGGAGCCCAATGGCGACCAAGATAACGGCCTACGGTTTCGAGTGCAGTGGGATATTTCTTTTTAAATTCCAACAAATTACGAGGTATTCACAGTTAATTTTAACTCTGTTTACCGGGGTAATCAAGATTACCCTATCGTAGAAAATATTCCTATCTTGTTGATTAGAAATTCTATATTATGCCTGATCAACAACCTACTTTTCATTTGGGAATAACTATGGCCGGCGCGGTTTCAGCCGGTTGTTATACCGCTGGGGTCATGGACTACCTATTCGAAGTACTTGACCTTTGGGAACGTGCCAAAAATGGGGATATAGCGGAAATTGATGCCAAATCAATTCCACAACACCAAGTATGTATAGAAGCTATGGGGGGTACCTCGGCCGGAGGTATGGCCACCATAATGTCTGCCCTATATGCTTTGGATGGCACTATAAATCCGGTGACCGAAGTACCTAAAAATCCGTTGGAATCTTATAATGTACTCTACGACAGTTGGGTACATTTAGACGATGATGAAAACGGGGATACCTTTTCTAAAATGTGGGAAACGGAAGATTTGGAATCCGGTTTTCGATCCGTGTTGAACACCCAACCCATAGACCAAATTGCCCAAAAGGTTTTTGATAGGTATCCCCCAACCGATTTAAAATCTCATATCGAACATAAGTTACCTGGCTTCATTTCAAAAGATTTGGAGGTTTTGTTGGCCCATGCACTTTTAAGAGGAGTACCCTTAGCTGTCGATTTTAAGACCGAGATCGCCCGGAAACTAAAAACCTCGCCTAAGCATAATACCTTTGAGCACTTTATGATGTCCCATTTTAAACTGAACCATGGGGCAGGGGTAGACCCCAAGCAAGCCTTATGGCTGAACCCATTCGAAAAAGAGCATGCCCAACGGATGAAACTTTCTACCTTGGCTACCGGTGCCTTTCCGATTGGATTGGCCTATCGAAAGTTTGATCAGTCCCATTTTAACGACGACTATATCAAACACACGGTAAAGAAAATAGTACATGGCGATTTTGGAATGGAGAAACCCGATGTTTCGGAACAGATCGACTTTCACAATTTCCCGGAGCAATTCGAGACCATTTCTGTAGATGGGGGCGCCATTAACAATGAACCCTATAGGGAAGTGGAAAGTATTTTGAAAAGAAAGTTTGAAAAGGAGGAAGCCACCTACCAAAACTTTGGTATGGTCATGATCGATCCATTCCCCGATAACGACGATATCAAAAGAACCTATACCGAACCATCTGATCTTGTAGGTCTGGTCCCGCATTTAATTAAAACCCTCTGGAATCAATCACGGGTAAAACGCAAGGAAATGTTGGAACAGTATAACACCAATTATTTCAGAGGGGTAATCTATCCGCGTAAACATATTACAGACGCCCAGGGAAACTATAGGTTTCGCGACAAAAATCCTTTGGCTTCTGCGGCTTTTGGGGCCTTCGGCGGATTTTTGGACATCAATTTCAGGGTACACGATTTTTTCTTGGGACGCAACAATGCGAAAAACTTCATTCGTTTTTTTGGGAGCTTTCCCTATGAGCCCGAAAAAGATAATGTACATCCGATCCATAGAGATTGGACTACCGACATGATCAACACCTTTTCCATAAAACGGCCTGGGGATCCTAGGATTTTCCTACCCATAATCCCTGATATGAATATCCTATTAAGAGATGGTGGTACAGGCGATACCCGTTACGAATACGATATGCCCAAAAAGCCGAAATTAGATCCCACAGCACTTATTGCATTGGGCCCAAAAATCAAAAATCGTATTCGTATGATTTTAGATTTACTGGTCCATCGAAAAAATACCTCTAAAAAAGAAAATGGAAGGCATAATGCCGAACAATGGTTGCAAACTATCGAGAAAAATGGTTGGTGGTCTCGGTTAAAAGGAAGCATAGGACGTTTATTGTTTAGGTGGGCGAAAAAACCGGCCTTAAAGAGTATTTCAAATAAATCGACTGAACTTTTCTATCAAACCATTTTTGAAGAACTTGACGCCCTCGAACAATTACAAGCGCGGGAAAAGAAGAAATAAAATGGACGCAGTAAGATCAATCACATATGTTTTTATATGGTCACGTTAGGCCGATTTCTTTAGCCCTCCTACACTAAGCAGGCCAAGACACTGACAAATGAAGGAAAAATCATTGTGCCCCATAAACCTATACCTTCAAAACACTCTAAAACTTGCTAAAAATACCTAGTAATGGGTATTTTTTGATATTAAAATTTTAACTACTTTAAGGGAAAGCTTTCCTCCTAACACCAAGCTCCCAATATTTATAAGGGGAATAGGGGGTAAATCTAATTAACGAACAAACTCAGTATAATACGGCCGTAATCATCGGCAAAGGTATTCGCATGGCTAATTGTCTGCCCATACGGACAAAGTTCAAATAACCAAGTATTCCAATAGGATAATTGGGAATTATATATAAAATATTTAACCCCCTCACAGCAATCAACATGAGTTGTAAATGCCAAACCCAAAATTCCGTCACTTCACTAATTGAACACCAACTACCCTTGTTTTACCTTAAACAAGAGCTTATGATATCGCCCGAAACAGGCGATTTCACCTTAAATCGAATCAAGCATCCCGGAAACCTATTACACGACGAATTTTTAATGGAATTGGTACGTCTGGCCCCAGAAATGGTATATCCGCATGATCAATTGGAAAGGTTCAGACTGGAATATGCCCGTAAGGGTATGGATCATCATCAATCCGAACTAAAGATTTTTAGACAATGCTGTAATTTCTTTTTGTCCAAAAAACCGCCACATGCCCTTTTTTCAGAACTGGTTTTAAAAGCCCTGATGAAAGGCTATTTCAACGGTAAACCATTTCTTTATAAAAACCCGGTCCAACAGGGAACTTACCTAAACAAAGAACAAATCCAGGGAATACAAATCGCAGAGGACCATGCCCAGAACCTGTATCAGATCTATATCTCTGAAAGTCATGCCTCGGAGCAAATATTACCAGACGCCATTCAAATGGCTTTAGATAGTAACATCAGGTTACTTTACCATGTCTTGGAAGAAAGACGGGCCTTATTAACCCACGAATCGTATTTATTGGATTACCATAATTTTCTTTTCGATGCATGGGCCCGTAATCCCAATGAAGGTTTTGCACTGAACTTGGTCAACGTAATCTCATATAAAGATGCCGGTTGTGATTGTGATATACATAAAGCCATACAAAGTAGTACCATAGCCAACCAAAACCGATTAAATTCCGTTTTAGGCCCATCATCCATCAGTTTGAACCAACATTTTATCTTATTCCCTATGGAAGATTTGGACTGGATCATACATGATTTATGTAACCGCCTACTTATTTGATTTCGGCGCCATAGTAGTATCTTCGGGAAAAAACAAGGCATGAGTCCGATTACCAAGGAAAGACTGGAGACCATACACCTACGTATGCTACCCTTTGTACATAACACCCCTATACTAACTTCAGCTACAATTAACCGTATCTGCGATGCCCAAGTCTATTTTAAATGTGAGAACTTCCAGAAAATGGGAGCCTTTAAAATGCGTGGGGCCTTAAATGCGATTCTATCATTACCCGAATCTGAAAGAAAAAACGGCGTAGTGACCCATTCTTCAGGAAATTTTGCCCAAGCCGTATCCTTGGCGGCCAAAAATTTGCAAGTTCCGGCATATATCGTAATGCCGGAAACGGCCCCTATAGTAAAAAAGGAAGCCGTATTGGGTTATGGCGGACAGATAACCGAATGTACGCCCACCTTGGAGGCCCGAGAGCAAACCAGTAAAACCATAATGGATCGAACGGGTGCCACGTTTATCCATCCCAGTAATGATATGGATGTGATTTTAGGCAACGCTACGGCCGCTATGGAGTTGATAGAAGTCCATCCGGATCTGGATTGGGTCTTATGCCCGGTAGGTGGGGGTGGGCTAATAGCCGGAACCGCACTGGCCGTAAATACCTTTACCGATTCTTGTAAAACCTGGGGAGGCGAACCCCTAAATGCCGACGACGCCTATAGGTCGATGATATCAGGAAAAATTGAGACCAATACCAATCCACAAACCATAGCAGACGGCCTAAAAACGCAATTGGGACACCTCAATTTCCCCATAATACAAGAATATGTCAGTGGCATAACCCGGGTAAGCGAGACCGAAATCAAAAACGCCATGCGTTTGCTTTGGGAGCGTATGAAAATAGTTGTTGAACCCTCTAGTGCCGTGGCTTTGGCCGCCATTTTAAAGGAAACCGATGCCATTAAGGGTAAAAAAGTAGGCATCATACTTTCTGGCGGTAATGTTGATTTGGGAAAATTACCTTTCCAATAATTGATCGTCACACTCCTTTTATTCGTCTAAATATTTGGTTTTCATTGGTCTATTTTCATATTTTAAGAGAGAACCAAAAAAGACCGAAATGGCCAACCCGAAAATCTATGTACCCCTAAATCGTTTTTTTTATCTGCTTTTGCTAAGTTGGTCCTGTACCCAACTGAGGGCGCAAGCTTTACAAGAAAACCAATCAATAGCAGGTAAGGGTCCGGAAAAAATCTATCTACAAATTCCGACAACCATGGTGGCCAACGACCAAACCCTATGGTTTAAAGCCTTGGTAAGTTATGCCGAATCCCATTGGCCCACTACCCAAAGTGGTATACTCTATGTAGATTTGGTAAACCCTTATGGAAAAGTGGTCTCCCACAAAATCGTAAAGTTAGAACATGGCGTAGGGCAGGGGGGCTTCGAGCTGGACAAAGACCATTTTCCCGGGCGTTATCAGCTTAGGGCCTATACCCAATGGAACCGCAATTTTGGTGATGATTTCCTTTTTACGGAATATGTACAAATCGTAAGCCTAGGGAGGAACGACCACTTGGCGATTGAACAGGGCAGATGGGAAGAAAACCCAGAGGGCGGCTATACCCTAAAACTAACCCTTAACCCCAGCCAACTAGATAAATACAAACAAAAGAAAAAGCTCTGGTTGTATTTCGATAACGGTCAAACCAGAGATAGTGTTGCCTTAAAAAATAAAGGGGAACCCATAGCTTGGGAACGGCATTTTGAACAACGTCCCGATTGGCTAACCCTTACCCTAGACTCGGGTATGGGACAAAAATTCAGCAAGACCTTATACGCCAGTACCCCGGCACCCGACCTACAATTCTTCCCGGAGAGCGGTTCTTTAGTCACCGGTATCATGACCAAAATCGGGTTCAAATCCGTGGGTATCGATGGTAAAGGGGCCACCGTTACAGGTGTAATATATGACCGCGATGGTAATCAAGTCATTGACTTTAAGTCTAATGAACTAGGCATGGGCTATTTTTCATTTGTACCCGAGTTCGATAAAGGTTATTATGCCAAGGTAGAATTAGAATCCGGCATCAACTCTTTGGAATATGCATTACCCCAAGTAGCACAACATGGCTATGTTATGAATATTTTTAAGCTGGGCGATCATATACGGGCGATGGTAAACACCAAAAATGTTCCGGATAAAAATCTATCGATATATGTCTCGGGCCGGGGCCGTAATCTATACACCTTGGACGGACATATAAAAAAGGGGCGTTTCCATGCTCAAATACCTTATTCGGAACTCCCAGAGGGAATTTTGATTTTTACCTTAAAAGACCAAAATGGACAAGCTGTTGCTGAAAGACTCTTTTTTAATACTATTCCAGGCGAGGACTTAGTAAACATAGATACGGACAACTATCAGTTGCGGAAACGGAAAAAATCGACCCTTTCCTTGGCCCTTAATAGCAAAGATAGACAACTACCCGTTGAAAGTTCGGTATTAATAATGAATAAATCGGAACGCATACCTCCTGCACATATTCGCTCTTTTATGCTGTTGCAGTCCGAACTAAAGGGTACCATTGAGACCCCCAATTTTTATTTCCAAGAAAATAGTATTCGAAAAAACGATTTAGATGCCTTATTACTAACCCAAGGTTGGCGTAACTATAAATATCCGGCTAAGCGGGTGGGTAACTCCTATTTCTGGCCACAAAAAAACTTAGCGGTCAAAGGTAAGGTACTATCCAAGGGCCTTCGCAAAAATCCACTGGCCGGGGCCCAGTTAACCTTAGCAGCCTTAGGAAACCCCTTTCTTTTCGAAAACCAAACTTTAGATAGTCTGGGGCAATTTCAATTCAATCTGGCCGAAACATACGGAATCGCCCAAAAACTTTGGCTGCAGACCAAACACCCCAAGACCAAGGGACAAGGTTATAAAATAGTTTTGGACAGTTTTCAACCCCCAAAAGTCGTTTACGAACATAGCCCTATACCTGCCGAGCGCATACAAACCAAAACCTTGGCCATTAAACAAGCCCAAACCGATCGGGCCCGGGTAGAAATGGTTTTCGACTCCCTTTTCGGGGTTACCCAATTGGATGAGGTAATACTCGAAGATTTTCATCTTACCCCCGAAAAAAAGGCCTTTTATAAAAAATATGGAGAACCCGATGTTATCATAGAAGGGGAGGCTATAAAGGCCAAAGAAAAGGATTGGTCGTATGGCCTGTACAGTATTTTGTTGTTCAACTATGGCCATATCGTAAAAATTGAACAATTCCCAGATGGTTTTATGCTAGCCCATGTACACGGGGCCGGGCCCACCCTGATCATGGTCGATGGACGTTTGATCGAAAAATATGAATATGAATGGTTGCCCCATATGGATCCCGACATAGTCGAAAAAATCGAGATTATTCGTCCGGCCAAATTTTTCAGGTCCAGATTTTTGGAGGTTTTTCCAGAAACCCACCCCCTTGAGGCGCCCAGTATCGGTAATATCATTGCTGTGGAAACCAAAAACAAAGTCGGGGTATATGCCAATTATAGACCGACCCCCGGAACCACCACCGCCTTAGTGCCGTCGTTTTCACCAATTAAGGAGTTTTATGAACCAAAATTTGCCGAGATGAAAACGAACCAACCCGACCTACGGACCATTTTACAATGGATACCCCAAGTGGAATGGGATGCTTCCGGTCATGCCCAAATTCCTTTTTACTCTAGTGACCAAGCCGGAAAATATACTATTGTTGTAGAAAGCTATACCCCTAATGGCCAAGTGGAATATTTGGAAAAAGAAATTGAGGTATTGGATGAGGTCTCCCCGAACCCCAATTATTGAGACCATACTTGTACTTATGAATTAATATAAGCAAACCGCCATTTGTATTCAAGCTTCCGCCCTATGTATACATTTGAAGAGGGTAGTGCTCTGTAATTTTGCGTTATAAATTCTGAAATCATGAAAAACGTTGCATTAATTACAGGAGCTTCTAGTGGTTTAGGTACCGAATTCGCTCGTATTCATGCCCAAAATGGCGGCGATATGTATATCGTGGCCCGAAGGGTTGAAAAACTCGAGTCCCTTAAAGCTGAATTGGAACAACAATATGGGGTAGAGGTACGGGTTTTGGCCAAAGACTTAGGCTTACCAGACGGTCCGAAAGAGATTTATGACCAAGTAAAACAAGACGGAGTAACTATTGATTACTTAATCAATAATGCCGGTTTTGGGGGTCGTGGAAAGTTTCATGAACGCGATTGGGACCAAGACCGTGGCATGATCCAATTAAATGTTATGGCCCTAACGGCCCTTACCCGCTATTTCTTACCCCATATGGTCGAGCGTAACCAAGGTAAAATACTGAATGTGAGCTCTACGGCCAGTTTTATGCCCGGTCCGTTACAAGCCGTATATTTTGCCACCAAGGCCTATGTAACCTTTTTCAGTAATGCCCTTGCCGAAGAATTACACGACACAGCCGTTACCGTAACCAACTTAATGCCCGGTGCCACCGAAACGGAATTTGCCAGTACTTCAGGTATGGACAAAACCGACCTATTCGACAAGACGGCAACCGCGCTTTCAGTGGCCCAAGATGGCTACCAAGGTATGCTTCGGGGAAAACTCGATGTGGTATCCGGTCTTACCTTTTCCCAAAAACTGATGATGGGTATGATTCCGTTTACCCCTAAGAAAATAATGCTAAAACAGATACGTCAAATGCAGGAAGTGTAAGGGTAATACCTACATTCATTTTAAGCAGGACGCTAAAAAAGTAGGGCTACTATTTCCTATCGGAAAATTGGTTTAGGTCATATTCCGTATTTTAAACAAAAAGTATTGAAATGAAATCGATTGAAAGTATTTTCGAGGTACATAGCCTAATGGGGTTAGCCCCTCCTTCACATCCCTTGGTTTCAGTTATTCCGGTACGGGATCTGCCCCGTGAAATGGTACAAGACGAACGCATTCGTTTCGATCTCTTTTTTGTTTCCTTGAAGGATGGGATTACGGGTTCTATGGGGTATGGCCGTAATTCCTATGATTACGAAGATGGCACCATGATCTTTAGCAAGGCCGGACAGGTATTGCAGCCCCAGCACGAGATTATCTCAGACGATGCCAAAGGGTGGGTGCTTTTGTTCCATCCGGATCTGATAAGACGTTCGGATTTGGGCCGTAGTATTGGCCAATATACCTTTTTCGATTACGAAACCCATGAGGCCCTCCACCTTTCGGAAAAAGAACAGCAAACCGTAACCGAAATCGTAGCTAAGATCCGTGATGAATACGAAAGACCGATTGATAAACACAGTCAAAAACTGATCGTTTCCAATATTACCTTATTACTCGATTATTGCACCCGCTATTATGATCGGCAGTTTATTATACGTACCGATCTTAACCAAGACCTAATGGCTGATTTTGAGGTCTTACTAAGGGACTATTTTGAATCGGAAAACCCGAAGGAATTAGGATTACCTACGGTAAAGTTTTGCGGCCAGCAATTGGGCCTATCGCCCAAATACCTCAGTGACCTACTAAAAAAGGAAAGTGGTAAAAGTGCCAAGGAACATATTGATGCCTTTGTGATCAACCGGGCCAAAAACCAATTATTGGGCAGTTCGCATAGTATTGGGGAAATCGCTTTTGACCTAGGTTTTGAATACTCCCAACACTTTAGCAAACTGTTTAAAAAACGTACTGGTATGAGTCCGAAAACATATCGGCAACTCAATTAATTGGCAAGAAACCGTTTTAATTGAAAATTATACTTCCAAAATCAGGGTCAAGCTTCGAACTTAATCGATTACCAAACGCTGTCCTATGCGCAGGGTAGAGGTACTTTTAATATGGTTGGCTTTACAGATGGCCGAGATACGGGTTTGGTTCTTTTGGGCAATTCGCGAAAGGGTATCGCCCCGTTTTACGATATAGATTTTCTTTTGGGCCTTAATACCCGCCAGAGCCTCGGGTTCGGTGGTATATAAATCCAATTTTGGTTTACGACGGCTACTATAGCGGTAGGCTTGGGTCCATTTTTTGGTCACCCAAATGGTTTTGGCCCTTACGGCACGGCTATCGTCAAAAGTAAACAGGTATTCGGGGTGAATGGGTACCCCTTTATATTTGGCCTCTAAATGTAAATGGCTCCCACGGGCATTGCCCGAACGCCCGCCATAGCCTAAAAAAGCCCCTTTGCTTATACTGTCGTTGGCTTTTACAGTGCCATATTTGGACATATGGGCATAGGTAGTTTCCAAACCATTGTAATGCCGTACTACCACGGTACGTCCATGACCCGAACTATAGCCCACAAAACGCACCACACCATCGAACAGACTATAAATGGAGTCGCCACTGATCAAATCGATATCTATACCATTGTGGTTCCTTCGCCAACGCCAACCATAGCGGGAGGTAACCACCATCTTCTTTCCGATAGGATTGTGATAGGTTGAATCTTGGAATTCGATTTTAAACGGAAAATCGACTTTTACATTTTTATGCGCCCTAACCTGGGTGGTATCCCAATACTGGGCGGTAATATCAGGTGCTTGATTCGTTGGGGTCGAATCGATTTCTTTTTGACCTTGGGGCAAATAAGCCTCCAAAGCCTCTAGATCGAATTCAGGCTTAATGATATCGGTGCCCGGAATCTGGCGCGAATCGACTCTTTTTGTTTGGCCATAGGCCATATAAATACTGGCCAGTAGACAAACTACCAGGGTTTTATTTATCCGTTTCATATAGTGTTCTCGTGCTTTTTGGGCCATGGCCCTAAACTGCTAAAAGCAGGGCAAAATACTGATTTTGTAACAACTGGGCCAAATCAAACCCCCAGTTGTTGGTTATTCCTTTTTATTCCAGATAATCCAAGGGATCTACACGTTCCCCGTTACGTTTAATTTCAAAGTGTAGATGCGGACCTGTGGCCAATCCGGTTTCCCCTGCCTTTCCAATGCGCTCACCTTGACTTACAGACTGTCCGTTTTTAATATCAAAGGCATCTAAATGGGCGTACCAGGTTTCAAAGCCGTTGGCATGGCTGATAATGATCAACTTACCCCAATTGCCTTGCTCGACAGCTTTGATAACGATTCCATCGGCCGCCGCAACCACCGGGCTACCCAACTTGGCCCTTATATCGATACCGCCATGAAATCCATTTTTATGGACATGCCGTTTAGATTTTACCCCGAAAGTGCTACTGATCTGATCACGATTGGCCCCTAATAAGGGAAACGAAAAAGGCGGTAAGGGATCTACCGATTCCGGAATCACCACCATAGGGGAGACATATACCGGGCTTTTAAAACCTAAAAGACAAACCAATACTACTAGGGCAGGCAATAGATAGCGCCATTTGTGATTTGGGTTCGACGGTGTTTTGCACAACATACGTACCCGCTGTAACATTACCGGTTGACTAAAATAACTCAGGCCCGTTTGCGGACGAAAATCTTGCGAGACTCCCATCAACAACTCCAAATACTCGGGCAACACTTGAGTATCACCGGCCACCAAAGCATCGGCCTGGAATTCTTGTACCGATTTTAAACTTTTACGGTACCCCATCAGTAGGGGATTCCACCAGAAAAACAGCTGATACATTTCAAATAAGACCAGATCATAACTATGCCTTAGGCGAATATGTGCCTTTTCATGGGCCAAAACCAAGGGGTCTATAACCGCATCCTCAGGTATATAAATGGTATTGAAATAGGCAAAAACCCTATCTATAGGAGCCCGATAAACCTTATGGTCATAAGTATCAGAACTTTTAATCGTAGATCTAAGCCGCCAAAGCCGATGGTGTTCTAAAACCAACATCAACACCCTCCAAATAAAGCCGCAGGTAAAAGCTAGGAAAAGTAGCATTCCAAATCTGCCCGCATTTTGTGATGAAATTGGGCTTTGAACCGTCACACTTTCGTGTAGCCCCACCATAGGCTCCCACAGTTCTGGTAAGCTGGGTGTACTTATCCAACCTATCGCTGGTAAAAAAGGAAAAACCAAGGAAATTGGGATCATCGCCAACAAAATGGCCCGGTTCCAAGAATAAAAAGTCAATTGGGCCAAACCTATACGATACACCAAAAAGAGGATGCTAAAAACCACCCCAGCCTCCAATAGATACGCGAAGAAACTAATCATGCTGCTTTAATTGTTTGATTTTGGCCTCAATAAGGGCCTTCATTTCTTCCAACTCGTTTAATTTCAAGCTTTCATTTTCGGCAAAATACAAGGCAAAACGGCTCGAGGAACCATCAAAGAAGTTTCCGATCATATGTTTTAATTGTCCCCCATAATACTGTTCTTTGGTCAGGGTAGGGGCATAGCGCCTCACTTTTCCAAAACTTTCGAAGTTTAAAAACCCCTTACGAACTAAAACCCTAACCACGGTAGAAATGGTGGTATAGGCAGGTTTGGGGTCGGGGTATTCGGCTACAATATCTTTTAGATACGCCTGTTTTAGCTGCCAAACATACTGCATCAGTTGTTCTTCGGCTTTGGTGAGTTGTTCCTTCATGCCGACAAATATACAGCAAAGAACCAAAGTATAACTATATTTATAGTAATATTATGATTTATATAGTACAATCCCTTTTGGATAGCATCTTTTTAAAACTCAAAAATTGAAAAACAATCCCAAAAAGAAGTCAACTTTATTTAATGCTTATTTTCTTTCTCCACATTATTCCGATACGTCTGATCTACCATGGGCCCTAATGTAATGCCCCCCAAAAGATGCATATGGATATGAAATACCGATTGACCGGAATCTTCATTGGTATTGAAAGCCAATCGATATCCTGTTTCGGCAATACCTTTTTCACGGGCCAATTGGGCCGCTACTAGATGCATTTTACCAATAAGTGAGGCATCTGCTGCGGCTATATCGTTTATAGTATGGATTTCCTTTTTGGGAACGATCAACAAATGTACCGGGGCTTGCGGACGCAGAGGAACAAAGGAAATGATCTCATCGTCTTCATAAACGATAGTGGCCGGAAGCTCCCGATTGATAATTTTGGTAAATACCGAACCTTTGGCGATTTTTTCGGCCTTTTTTTCTTGATAGGCCTCCGACTGGCCAAAAGTGTAGCTACAAAAAACAAACAGCAACAACGCGTACTTCCAATTTCTTTCCATAACCTAAAGTTAGGGAATATCACCCTGAATTCAGAATTCAGAACTCAGAACTCAGAACTCAACCCTAAACCCTACGTATAGAGAATCAAAAACACCCCGATTAGGATACCCGTAAGGGGAATCAGTTTTTTGCGTTTGTTCTTCTCTTTAAAGATGAGTCCGCCCACCACCACGGCTATAATCAATTGGCTCCGTTTAATGGCCGAGAGTAACATGATCAAAGCTTCGGGATCTTCCAGTGCCTTGAGATAGAAATAATCGGCCCCGAGCAAGAGAAAACCCACGGCCGGAATAGACCAGCGCCATACAAAGGCCTTACGTTTGGCGGGGTAAGGGAACCAGGTGGCCGCCAGTATCAGCAATAAAATAAGTACCGTATAAAAGCAAAACCAAAACAACAAAGTCTGCGGATTTAGGTCTACATACTGCACTAAAAACTTATCGTATAAGCCGCTAGAGGCCCCTAAAAAGGTAGCGCCGATAATGGCAAAAACCCATTTGTTACGCCCAAAATGGATGCCTTCTTTTTTCCCGATACGGGAATACCCGATTACCGATAACAAAATCAAAAAGAATCCTACCCACTGCCAAGGCCCTGGTTTTTCTTGATAGATCAACAAAGCCCCGATAAAGGTAAAAAAGGGTCCGGCCGAGCGTATCGGAGTTACCAAGGTTATCGGCAAATGCTTTAAGGCCTGATAGGCCAACAACCACGAGGCCGCCATGATCATGGACTTTATAAAAATAAAACCATGGGAGGCCCAGGGTAGGGGGGTAATATAAAACCCTTGGGTTTGGGCCATTTCCGGCGACACCACCGAAATACCATACAAGGGCAAAAAAAGTAAAAAGGCCGTACCAATAGTACCCAAAAGTACCGGAAACACCTCGTTACCTTGTACCGCATGCTTCTTGCACAAGTTGTGAAATCCTAAAAACAAGGCCGCCAAGAGCCCTAGATACATCCACATGGGTTAGTGATTTAGTGAGCTAGTAATTAGTGAAATAGTGGGTTAGTGGGTTAGTGGGTTAGTGGAGTGTAATACTAGCATACTAAATCACTAGTCCACTGGAAATACCATTTCAATTTTGAGATTCAACCAATAAAAAAGCAGGGATTTTTTCTTTGGGCGAAAAAGAAAATCAAAGTATAGCCTAAGCTACGGTTTTATTTTATTTTGATGACCAAAGGTAAAAAGAACCATTTTTTAGGTGGTATTTCAATATTGAAATGGTATAACTACTCTACCAGGCTATCTTCCATTTCCAAGGCTTCGTTTACGCCGTTGGTATGGCCTACGGAGTTTTTCAATTCGGTAAAGCGATTGATACGTTCTAAATCGTCTTCCTCGCCTGAGAAATAAGGGAAAACATCCATTATTGGCGATTCGGCCACGGCTGGTATGCTAAATTCACCCATAGTATCTTTCATGGCTACCATGGTATTTTCATAGGCTTCTTTTACATCGTTGGCCTGAACCAAAAGGTATTGGTTGCTTTTACGCTCTTTGCCGCTTTCCTCGTCAAAGGCGATTAGCGACACTTTACTTTTAAACCAGCGGTCGGAGTTTTCAAAAGGGTGTATTTCGGCAAAGTTGGCCACTTTGATATTGGTGATCTTGATCTCTTCGCTATCCAACAGATAGGCTTGCATTTCTTCGGTAATGCGGCGTTCGGCCTCAGTATACGATACCGCATCTACCAAAAAGGGTTCCGTTTTGGCTTTGAGTTGGCCGGTTGCCTCATCCATTTTACGATATTTTACCTTGCATTCGAACCAAATTGCGCTCATAGTTATGGTGTTTAATAGAAGGGCGCAAATATAAGTTTCCCAAAAAGGTAAAAAAGGGGGCGGGGCGGTAACTTATCCACAATCGATTGGCGGTGGTTCTAGTGGACTAAAAATCAGCAGAAAAAGTCCGCTAGGTTTTGGCCAAATCGTCGAGGGCTTTACATACCAAAACCTTATAGGTGGTGCTAATGGGCACTTCATTATCCGCGATCTGCAAACTGCCCTTGGTGGCCTTATCCACCCTATGGAGGTTGGCGATATACGATTTATGGGTACGCTGAAAGTTATCGGGCAGTTGCCCACTTATACGCGTCAGGGTCTCGGAAACCAAGTACATGCGCATATCGGTAAAGATCTTGATATAATTCCCGAAACTTTTGATATACTGAATGGAACGAAACGGAATATTCACCGGAATACCATCATGTTTTATCTGCAATTCTTGGCTGTCACTCTCCTTTTTACGCGGTGCCCAATCGGAAGGCGAAACCTTATTGATGGCCTTAAGAAATCGGTCTATTTTTATGGGTTTCAACAAATAATCGACCACGCCGTATTCGTAGCTCGCCAAGGCATACTCTGAATAGGCCGTGGTTAAGATCACCTTAGGCGGATTTTTTAAGGCGCCCAATATCTCCAACCCATTAAGTTCGGGCATTTCGATATCCAAAAAAATCAAATCCAAGGGGTTGCCCTGAATAAAATTGATGAACTCCAACGGATTGCCCGTATTCAAGACCACCTCAAAATGGTCAATTTTGGCACAGTAATCGGCCATGACCTTTCGGGCCAGTTCTTCGTCATCTATGATTCCTACCTGTATCATATACTCGATTTTTTAAGGTCAACGGTCAAATCTATCCGAAATTCCCTTTCGGAATCCTCGAGCTGTAAACGGTGTGCTTGCGGGTACACCAATTGCAGTCGTCTTTTTACATTCTCCAATCCCGTACCCGGTCCGGCCGAGGCTGCCCCTTGGCTAGGTTTGCTGTTGTGCACATTAAAATGAAGCCTTCCCTCATGAATGGTGGCCGAAACTTCTATGTTACTGGCTTCATTGGTACTTTGGGCGCCGTGTTTTACGGCATTTTCCACAAAGGGGATCAACAACATGGGCGCAATGGTATATTCTAAAGGTGAACCGGAAATCGAAAACTCGACCGTACAGCGTTTACTCAGCCTTTTTTCTTCGAGCAATAGATAGTTTTCAATAAATTCCAATTCTTCGCGAAGTAATACGGCATCTTTTTTACTACTTTCCAATTGATAGCGCATCAATTCCGATAACTGCATCACAACAGTAGAGGTTTCCGGCGATTGTTCCCGCGAAAGGGCATAGATACTATTGAGGGCATTGAACAAAAAATGCGGATTCACCTGCTGCTTCAAATAGTTGAGGGCCATCTCTTTCTGAAGTTTTTCCTTTTCATCATTCTCCCGTTGGATCTGTTGGTTACGCCTCAATAAAAAAACCGCCATCCCCGTACCGGTGGAATAGATCAGAAAGAAGAACATTTTAGAGACCGACACCCATCCGTTCGCATAACCCTGAATAAAGGAAACCAAAAATATAGTAGCAAGCAGGGATAGAGCATAGTTTACATATTTGCGCTTGTCGTAAATAAAGGGAATAAGCAGAAAATGGTTCAACCAGATCACGATCATGATCACCACGGCAAACTTAATCCCGTGTAAATAATAAGCCAGATCGGTCTCAAACTTATGTTTGGCGTTCCAGATGCTTAAAATCTCCCAAAGGGCGACCAAAACAAAGGCAGCCAGATTGACCAGAAGAATATATTTCCATGATTTTTTTTGCATCAACCCAAGTGCTATAAAGTATAAAGGTAGCATTATTGGTGGGGGCCCGGTCGTATTTCTGACAAAAAAGGCATAGCTATGACGAAACGGTTTCATCATTTTATAGCGGCGTTGGTAAACCTATTTAGAAAGCAAGCCCCTTTCCGAACTATTTTTATGGAGTTAATCAGCAACAGTGTCCCGTTTTTAAAGAAGGTACGCTGTCATCCATCAAAAAACGAACAGCATGAAAATTGTACGATCACTTGTAATCCTGCTCTGCATCACGGCAGGCTTCGCCCAAAATGGTACCCAGTCCAAAGGCAAATCATTGACCTATCCGAAAGTCAGTGTGTTTCCTATTACCGACACCACACTGGATAGGGAATATGAACTGTATATAAAACTGCCGGAAGACTATGCTACGGATACAGACACCACATATCCCGTGCTCTATTATACCGATGCCGATTGGCATGTAGAAATGGTTTCGCCCGCCACTGAGTATATGCTTAAAGGCGTAATCTTGGTCGGCATCTCTTGGCAAAGGAATATAGCACCGGAAATGTTTGAAAAAGTAGGCCCCCATTACAGCCGAATCCGGGATTTTAGCCTAAAACCTGCTGAAAAACCGGAAATTCAAAAAAAATACCAAATGGGGCAGGCCCCCAAGCATCTCGCCTTTATCAAAAAACAGGTGATTCCTTTTATAGATCAACATTACCGTACCGACACCCGCAGTCGCACCTATTTGGGTTATTCCATGGGCGGTGAGTTTGGGGCTTATGCCCTAATGACCCAACCCGATACCTTTGATAATTATATTTTGGGCAGTCCCTCTATAAAAAACGAAATCCCCGAGCTTACCCGACTCAACGCAGCCTATTTGGCCCAAAACCCGGTAAAGACCCATGGGGTACATGCCAATGTATTTGTGACCTATGGTACCCAAGAAACAGAAGTAACCGGCCCTATAGATGCTTTTGTAAAGCTACTTAATGACCGTAGGGACAATTACCTTTCGGTACAAAAAGAGGTTATTGAGGGCGACCACACCACGGCAGCTCCACAAACCATACTACAAAGCGTGGCTTGGTTGGGCCGCATTCTAGATTATGAATCGGGTCGTAACGCGCCCTCTTATATTTTCGATGTCTCCCTGTTAAACCGACCCTTTATAAGCACCAGTCCTGCCAAAAGAAACGATGGGCTAGGGGTAGGGGTTTTGGGCCCCGATGGTGGCGACCCCAAAGCCATACACCAACTGGCCCAAGAAATAGCCAGCGGAAAGCACGGTGTATACGACAGTTTTCTGGTCTACCAGAAAGACAAACTGCTATTTGAATCGTATTACAACCGGGGTCGCCTAGATCTTGCGCACCCCCAAGCCTCGGCCACCAAGGTGTATACCGCCTTTGCCCTGGGCAGGGCCATACAATTGGGATATTTAGATATGGAAGACCTGCACAAACCCATAGCCAGTTTTCTACCCGAATTAACACCCGAAAAATTTGTGTCCGGTACCGAATTGGTCACCCTACACCAAGCCCTGACCATGCGATCCGGTATACGTATACCCGAGGAACAATATGATGCCATGCGCGAGAATCCGGGCAACATTCAGGGACAACAACAGGTACAGGCCATTTTTGAACAAAGTGCCCCGATAACAGAGGCCAGCCAATCTTTTAACTACGGTATGGACCCCATTTTGGTAATGCAGGTCATAGAAGCCGTGGTACCCGGTGGGGCGGCAAATTTTATCAAAACCGAATTGCTCGACAAACTTGGAATCAGCAACTACGAATGGAAAACATCGCCAAGCGGGCTACCCTATGCCCCGTATAGAAGCAGTTTTCGATCGCGCGATATGCTAAAATGGGGGCAATTGGCCGCCAACCAAGGCCAGTGGGAAGGGGAGCAGCTGATACCCAAAGCCTATTTAGAAAAAGCCATGGACCGCCAATTTTTAACCGGGGACGACGATATATTCGGGGGCGGACCCAGCGTATCTAAACAAGGCTATGGCTACTATTGGTGGACGGCCGACCTAAAAGTGGGGGACAACACCTACTATTGCCAATCGGCCCAAGGCGGTGGCGGGCAATATGTGATCAACATCAAAGAGCTAGATTTGATCATCGTGGTTACCGGTACCGACAATACCAATAAAACCCTACAGTTGATTGCCGACTTTGTATTGCCCGGATTTGCCCGATAATCGGGCGATTAGAAACACAGCCCCTAGATACATGTCATTCCGAACGAGGTAACGAGGAGGAATCCTATCATAATTGGAGCTAGTTTACCTTAGCTAAAAGAAACACACCCAACGGCTATCCTTTAAATAGGATTATTGTTGGGTGTTTTGTTTTAGGATACTTTATGGATAGGGGATTGGCGGTTTCAATAGTAAGCGAGTAGGGGAGTTGGCCAATTCTACTGGGTACCTGATTAAATGGTTAACATAGTACATTGTACAAGGGGAAAGAAAAAACTAAGCCCATAGTTATTATAAGGATAAAAAAACACAATGTACCTATGATTTTACGGAAAAGCGTTAGGTGGTCTAGTTGTTAAGTACTAAATTTAAACTACCTATCCAACAGTTTTACTCCATGAAAAATTCGGCTAACTCCCCTTCATTAGTTGATTTACTTTCTTCAAGGCCTGATATCCAAAAGCGGAAAGAGACATTCATATTAGAAATAAAGGCAAAAATATGCTCGGAATCAATGTCAATTTCTAATTGAATTACTCAATGAACAAACTATGAAATTAAAAAATCCATCGGCACAATTAATTAAAAGTATTGAATTGCCAAATGCGTTAATTGATTCTTTTAAACAAGAAAATGTGGTTTTATTTGTTGGGAGCGGCTTATCTATTGATTTGGGTTTACCAAATTGGAATCAATTAGTGATTGAAATTATATCTCATATAGAATCACGAACGAATTCAGATAATTTAGGCTTGTTTAAACAATTGTTGGAAACAAGTAACATGGATGCCCTTGATGTTCTTACTCAAATTGAAAAAAAAGGTCATAAAAAATTAGCCCAAGACTATATAGGAAATAGATTGAGACTTAAAGACAACTGTAACCTTACATTACAAAAAAGAATATTTGCTAAATGCTCAAGAATAATAACTACTAACTATGATCATGCCTTTGAAAAAGCTTTAGGAGATTCTGTACATAAGGTAAGTTTCAATAGTATCCACAGTATTTCAAACTTATCAAGTAAAGATGAATATATTTTTAAAATTCATGGAGACGTAGACGAACCTGACAACTGTATTTTGTTTGAATCTGATTACAAAAAATTGTACGAACAAAATGGTGAAAGGGAAGAATTGTTAATTAATCAAATTAAAAATCTAATTCTTAATAAAACACTAGTCTTTATAGGATTCAGCTTTAGTGATCCATACATTAAAGAAATCATGGATCATATATTTAATATTACTAAGGGAACAATGAGTAATCATTTTTTGTTTACTACTAGCAAAGACTTCAACATCCCTTATATTCAACCTATTGTTTTAGAACAATATTCTGATATAGATTATGTCTTGAAGCAAATACCTTTACCAACTGAAACAGACTCGGAACCAAAAATTAAAGAAGATATTGAAGTAGAAACTATTGAAGCCAATCACGAGTCAACCATTCCAATAATCAATCTACTTTTCTCTGAACCTATAGACAAAGGTTACAATTATAATGTTGATTTATTTTCTAGGGTATTAAGCAAATATGAATTGCGATTGAATATTACATATTTGAATCTTGAACAACTAAGAAACATTGAAAATGGTTTGGTTATTATTTTTTCAAAAACCATAAAAAATAAACTCATTATTGAAGATGAGTATCTACAATCAAGACAAATATCGCATTCCGAATTGGTAGAGAATTTATCTGCCGAAATAAATGGAATTTTTATTGTGTCTAATGATTATCCTCAATTTAATGTAGAAAATGCCAAGTCTCCTCCGTGCTACTACATTATTGATGAAAATCCATCAAAAATTAAACGGAAATTAGACACAATTCTATTTAAACTATTAAAAAAAAGAAATGATTTTCATTCCACAATAGACAAAAAAATTGGAACAGAAAACTTGATACCTTTTAGTTTTAAAAAAGGTAAAGCAATTATAATAAATCAAAACACAAACATTTCCAGGTACTTGGATAAAAAACTTCTTGCAAATTTTGTAGGACGTAAAACTGATGTAGAGAACATAATCAGAAAAATAATAGACCTTGAATATGAGAGTAAAATTTTGACCATTAAGGGGTCTGGTGGAATTGGCAAGACCACGATAATCATAAAATCTGTTTTAGAGTTAGCTCAAAGACAAATATATGACTCAGTCCAATATGTTTCTTGTCAATCAATTACGTCTTACGATAATTTCGAGTATCAGATGGCTAATTGCGTTAATCTAGATCCGACAGGTGATGTAATTGAGCAAATTCGAACAAATCACTTTACTAAAAACACGGTTATTATACTTGATAATTTTGAAACTTTACTGCAACTAAACGATAAAGCAGGGATTTTGAATTTAGTTTCAATCGCTTGTGATTATTTCATTATAATTACAACCAGTAGACAGCTTTTAGACCTCGATTTCGAAGAAGTTTATGAATTAAGAAATCTTACAACTGATGAGGGATTAGAGCTTTTTAAAAAATACTATAAAGGGAATGTAGAAACTAAAGAAGATGAAGAAGTTTTACGATATGAAATAATCGAAAATCTCTTGAATAATAATCCCTTGGCAATTAAAATTATTTCAAAAGGTATTCCAAAATCAAAAAATTTAGAACTCTTAAAGAATGAACTAAAGGACAATATTTTTCAAAATGAGAACATCAATAAAATTTTTGAAAAGCCTGAAGACATAAATATTGAAAAATCAAGCTCGTTGTTCTATTCAATAAAATATGGCTTTGATAAACTGAATGAAAAAGAAAGATTTGCCTTTGAGCTACTCTCGTTGTTTCCCGACGGGATACATATAGAAAATCTTAAAAAGTTTGCTAAGCAGAAAAAAGATGCCACAAAAATTACCGATAAAGAAATCAAAGCCTTAGATGACAAATCATTACTTGAAAATAGTAGAGGATTCTTAAAACTACAATCTATATTAAATAGATTTTCAAGTTATCAATTCGACCGGAGGTTGGAGAAAGACAAGAAAAAATACTATACTCTCTGTTTTGAGTATAATTCATTTTTCCTAAATGTTTTGGATCAAATCTTGACTACTTCCGATTCCTTACAAATTCACGATGATAACATTAACAATTATTTAAAGTGTATTGACTTTATTGAATTTGTTGATAAACCGAATTCTGAAAAATTAGATTATATAGATTCCTTAGCGTACTTCTTTAGACATATTAACCAATTTGAGGAATTTCTTGAAATAATTGGACAAGACAAAATAGAAAGATTATTTAATCGGAATGAAAAGGAAGCTAAACTATATAGACTTATAATTCTACAATTAATTTATTGGTGTAAAGATTTCAGCGTTGTAGACGAAATTCTTGAGATTTACAATAAAGAAGAATTAATAAATTTAAATTTTAACGATAAAATTGAGCGCTTATCATATGTAAAGGTTCTAAATATATTAACGTGTGAAGGTGAATCACTATTTTCACTTAAAGATAGAATTGATAGGTGGTACTTGAAAAACACTATAATTGATGATTTATTTAGGGTTGGTTTGGTTAGTGTTGCCTTAGATTTAGTTGAATATGAACCGGACAAAACCTTTATAGAATATGATATTCTTCTTGAAACAGGGAAGTTAAACTTGGCAGACCTGGAAAATTACATTTCCAAACTTTATGATAAAGAAAGCTTGGAATTGATTCAAATAAGCTATGTGAAGTTGAAATACGACCCTGATACTAAAATAGATACCACTCGATTTATAATCACTAATCCCTATACTAAGGGAATGATTTATTTAATTAAAGCAATAACATCTAGAGATGAAGGATCAACACATCTTTTTTTCAAAACAGCATTAAAAAACCTTAAACATATTAAATACTATTACGTTGAAGCAATTTATCAATACTGTATTTTCCTCAAGAAACATAAGGGAGAGAAATATAATTATTATGTAAAAAAAGGAATACAAGTATCAGTAGAGTTGAATTTCTGGTACTTAAATTTCAAATTTGAAAGACTCTCAAACGAAACACTTATTTATAATGAATCTTTGATTTTCAACAAACTTGTAGGGATAGAAAGGACTACATTTGATTTGTTTATTGAGCAATACAAAAATGAACACAAAGCGAATAGAAAGAAAAAGTAAATAGGTGAAAAAACTCCAAAAAATAGGTATCAGATGAACTACGTCGCCTATATTATTAGGTGTGTCTCATAATTTACATTATGTAAAATAGAAATTTTAACCCATACCCTTTACCGTTGTATATCCAATCTCCATAACCATACAACCACCTTCCTATAATTCGCGTATTTGAAAATTTTCTTGGCTAATGGCCGAATATGAAAATTTAGAAGATAGACCGCTTCGCTTTTAGATGATAGAAAATAGACGGAGATCATTTAAAACTCAAATTAATTGCTGACCAATAATTCAGGTATTTGAAAAATTTTCCTGTCCGACGGCCGAATATTTGAATCTCTAGGTAATCCCGATAGTCCCCGCACAGCAGTCGGGACGGCACGCTAATAGATAATAAAAAATAGATGCACCCCCACAAAATTCAAATATCTTACTGACCCATAATTTCCGTATTTGAAAAACTTTCACCCCTTTTCATCAAATACGCCATTTATCATTTAACTAAAAACTTAGTTTGAATATTCTAACCTCCGGCTATTTAGACCTTTTCGGCTTGTAGCCTTGCATATGCCTTTCTATAGGCTTGCGGGGTATGTTGGGTTTGGGCCTTAAAGGCCGTATAAAACGAGGCTGTACTGCTAAAACCTACTGCTTTGGCAATCACCTCAATTTTGGCATTGGTTTCCAAATCTTCCAATTGGGTCTTTACCTCTTGTACCCGATACCCATTAACAAAGGCGTTAAATTGTAGGCCCTTATGTTCCTTTATGGCCTGGGACACTAAATACACCGGATAATCGAGTTCCTTTGCCAAATCGGCCAGGGTTAGCCCTTTTTTACGGTATAACCGCTCCCCTTCCATTAAAAGGGTTATCTTTTGGTAAATCGTATCCAATTCGATTGTCGGGCCCTTTTTATATTTCCCATGGGTCTGCAGCAGTTTACGATCTGTTAACAGCATAAAATTTATGGCATATAACACGATCAACGTCAATACCGTACCTACCGTATAACCCTGTATCGTAGCCAAAAAGGCCTGAAAGATAAAAATGAGCGCTACCACGGCCATACTGCCACCAAAGAGTAAAAAGCGCTTGCGATTGCCCTGCCAATTCCCATAGAAAAACAAGCCAAAGCTTACGGCTACATAGGCCGCCAAAACCAAGGCCCCTACCTTATATAATGGTACCACCTGCCAATCGGGGTCTGCTATAAAACTACTCAACAACAGCAGTACCGCCGGACCAAAATGTAGGTAGTCGGCTTTCCGTAGATTACTAGGTCTACCACTTAAGGTATACAACCAAAAGGAAGGTCCTATGGTCCATAATCCGGCCAAGGCTACCATAACCGCCCAAAAGGGAACGTTGTCGAACAAATAGTAGTAATACGACTTGGAGATACGTAATGTCAGGCCCAGGAGCATCATGCCCAAAAATATCGCGGGCGTAAACTTTTTGACACTTTTTACCATGATAAACACGCACAGAAAAAGTCCTTGGCAAATGGCTATACCACAGACTACGGCAATTAAAATGTTCCAAAAATCCATAACTATCGCTTCTGTCCAACCCCTTCAAAAATTTATTTCAGATTCTTGAAATCCGAAAAAACTAGTCCGGTTCAAAAAAACCTTTGGGCCGCTAATACCTTTACTTTGTAGGGAACCTTGGTTATCGGGCTGTGGGTTCAATATAAACCATCAATCATACACCTTCAATCACTACCTCAGTTTTTATGAAAAATTTAATGATTAATGGGGAGCTCTACCAAGTAGATGCCCCAGACCAAATGCCCTTGCTTTGGGCCCTACGTGACCTGCTCGATATGACCGGCACCAAATACAGTTGTGGCAAAGGGCTTTGTGGGGCCTGTACCGTACATGTAAATGGTGATGCCGTACGTTCTTGTCGGGTATCCATTGGTAGTTTGGAAGGTAGAACAATCACCACCATAGAGGGCGCGGCTACCCATCCCATCTTACAGACGGTACAAGAGGCCTGGTACCAAACCGATGTACCCCAATGTGGATATTGCCAATCTGGACAAATCATGAGTGCCACGGCCCTACTCGCCCAAAACCCCAACCCTAGTTTGGAAGAGATACACACCGCCATGCAAGCTAACCTCTGCCGATGCGGTACTTATGTACGGATACGAAAAGCCATACAGACCGCAGCAGAACAATTGAACGCAAACCAGAACTAAGCCGACCCCATATGGAAAGGAGACATTTTTTTAAGATTAGCACATGGGCCGGTGGTGGCCTATTGTTGGGTACCTACCTCCCACTGGCCTGTAGCCGTGACCAGACCCCCAAATTGGATTGGGAGCCCAATTTCTTTATCCGCATTACTTCAGACAATACCGTTACCTTTATCTGTAGCCAATCGGAATTGGGGCAAGGTACCTCTACCGGTCTGGCCATGGTTGCCGCCGATGAACTCGGCGTGTCCATTGATCAATTACAGATTGAATTCGCCCAAGCCAGTACCGAACGGTTTGGCGATTTACAAGATACCGGAGGCAGTAACGGTCTACGTATCGTATGGCCCGAATTACGCGAGGCCATGGCCACGACCCGGGCCCTTTTGATTGTTGCCGCCGCCCAAAAATGGCAGATAGCCCCAGAAGATTGTTATTGTGAAGACAGCCATATTTACCGCAAAGACCAACCCGAACAAAAATGGGCCTTTGGCGAGGTATTGGATATTGCCGCTACCCTACCCGCCCCTCGGGATATACAACTAAAAGACCCCAGTACATTTAAATATATTGGTAAACCCGTAATAGGGCGTAAAACCAAAACCGCCATAAGTGGTACGACCCCCTATTCCATCAACAAGAAATTACCCAACATGCTTTATGCCGGCATCGCGCGATGTCCGGTTTGGGAAGGTTCCCTTGTTTCATTCGATGCTAACGAAGCATTAAAAATCCCCGGGGTGGTCGAAGTACTTGAAATAGCCCCCACCGAAATACAGTCCACCGACTATAAGGGCGGTGTACGACCCGGGGTCGCGGTATTGGCCCAAAATACCTGGGCCGCTTTCGAAGGTAAAAAAGCCCTAAAAATTACATGGGACACTGGCAAAAATGGCACCAAATCCAGTGCCGACATCATACATGAATTGGCAGAAGACTATGCCACCGAAAGTAAAGTAAACGTAGACCTCGACAAGGCCACGAGTCTATTCCGTTCCAACAATAAGGTATTCTCGGCCATGTATGATGCCCCTTTTCAGGCCAACGCCTGTATGGAACCCTTGAATGCGACGGCTTACCATCGCGGACATAAGGTTGAGATATGGGCCGGTACCCAAGCCCCTAAACTGACCCGCGACCGCATTGCCGAACTTACGGGCCTGCCCTTAGCTGCGGTAACCGTAAACAATCCGCCCTCGGGGGGAGGTTTTGGACGGCGGTACTTTTGCGATTTTATAGAGGAAGCCGTTATACTATCCGAAAAATTAAGACAGCCGGTTAAGGTAACCTGGAGCCGGGAAGATACGTTTTTGACTTCCAAATACCATCCGATTACACGGGATTATTGGCAAGCTTCCCTTGACGAGAACAACTACCCTACCGCCATAAAATATAGGGGAACCGTAAGTAGGCCCAGTGGGTTCCGTTGCTACCCATATAGCATTCCCATGGCCTTTTATCCCTTTTTAAAATACAAGGAAAGCTGGTTATTGCCCCGAGCTTCTTGGCGCAGCGTTTACGCGCATCCGTGGGGATTGGGTCTGGAAAGTTTTATGGATGAGTTGGCCCATAAAGCCCAGGAAGACCCCATACAATTCCGTATCAAAATGTTGAAGAAAGCCCCCATTCGGGAACAAAAGGCCCTTCCTTGGGTCGGCGATGATCTGTATCCGGCCAAATTAAAGCACACTTTAGAACTGGTTGCGGAAAAATCGAACTGGGGACAAACGGAAAACGGCATTTTCCAAGGCGTGTCCGCCATGAGCTACAATACCAGTTATATCGCCATGGTCGCCGATGTTTCGGTAAACGATAATCAAGTGAAAGTACACCAAGTTACTGCCGTCATCGATTGTGGCTTGGCTGTTAACCCGAGCCAGGTTAAGGCCCAGATAGAAGGTAGTATTATTTGGGGATTGACGGCCACACTCAAAGATGCCATAACCGTGGAGCAAGGTCATGTTCAACAAAGTAATTATGATAGCTACGACCTCTTGCGTATACAGGAAGCCCCTCATATCGATATACATATCGTAACCAGTAACGACAGTCCGAGTGGAACGGGCGAAGTCGGAGTGCCCGGTGTGGCCCCGGCCGTATTGAACGCCGTTTTTGCAGCCACCGGCAAACGCATTAGACAAATTCCGATAAGGCCGGAATTATTGGAGAATACCGAAATCTAAGCCACATTTAATCCCTAATCGAATATTTATTAATTAGAAGTAATCCCGATAACTCCCATACAGCTGTCGGAAAGGGACACTTCGTATATAGATGGTAGGAATAAATCGTCTTATTCCAACCTTTAATTCACTTACCACTTTCGGTAATTGAAAATTTTCTTGACTAGGGCTCAATTAATTGATTTCAGAAGATAGACTACTGTACTCTTAGATCTAAACGTAGCGCATCCTTGGATACAATAGATGCAAGAAAAATAAATTGATTTTCTACAGAACATTACACTTCAACTAGTATTTCAGTTTTAATGACATAACCACAAAGCTTAAATCCCCTTTCATAAAAAGACATTGTTTCTTAGGCAGAAATAAAGTACTTTAACCTAGTATTTGAAATGCCCAAAACCAACATGTCCAACCACATTACCTACCACTACCCCAATCCCTCTTCCCTGGTATCGAAAAAGAGCGGAGACGAATTTTTATTGGCCCAGTACAATGAAGTAATTCCCAATACGGCACCCTGTTTTTTCTGGGGTCGCTTAACGAATCCTTTTATTACGGCACGTTGTCTTATTACACTTTCCCATATTGTGCAATCGAGTTTTAACCTCTCCCCTTTTCAATGGGCCCAACTCAAGGACCCCATAGTAACGGCGGGAAATGATAAAATCCGGTTTGAAGGGTTTTCACACTGTGCCGGTGTGTATGCCCGTGTAGATGTCTTACCAGACGGACACGATGGGGAATTTCTGGAGAACGGCACCACCAATGTCGACTTCAATACCCCAATGATCGGGGCCTTAGGTCGCGTTGGCAAACAAAGCCAAGTAACCCTTTCAGTAGGTCAAAAAGAAGTCAGTTTAAGCCATGCCGGCCAAAAAGTGGTAGAACGTAAGGTACCCTTGCCCACCAAATGGATAAAAGGGCTAAGCACGGTACAATTGTATTTGGCCGATAGCGAACCCCAGCTTAAACTAAGTAAAATCCAGGCCTTACAGCTTTTTAGGGCCATACCCAAGGGAAAGACCAAAAACGATTATTTTTTGTTTATGCGTGGCAATCAGCCTATACTTTCCCCAACCCGGCAACAACAAGCGATTTGTATAGGGGGCATACACCGATTACGGCTATTGGAGCCCTTGATTCCGCATATCGATTACGCCACCGTTTACGCCCATACCGATAACCAAGCTACGACTTGGCAATTGTATTTTGGCCCGGTACGTTTTACCTTTTCACTTTCCCGGGATGCTTGGCGTGGATTTTCGGGCGAAGGGGCCGGCCTCGAAGCCCTGATTGCCGATGTGCCCGAGGCCCTGGTACAACGTTTCGACAATTTTAGCTACGCCAATCAAGAATTCAACCCAACCCTTTTGGCCGTGGAACAAGGCATAGATTTCGGTACCATGGGAAACCTGTCCGCTAGGCTCTCGGCCATGGGTATGTTAGGGTATGATGTAGATGAAAACCACTTTTTCTATAGGCGGCTACCCTTTAAATTAAACCGGATAATGGGTTTGAATCCGCGGATGAAAAATGCAGAAAAACTATTGGCCGAAGGCAAAGTGGAAATTGTAGACCGTAAACCCGAACGTATAGAGGCCAAAGTATTGGGCAGCGGCATTTACCATACCGTGGTATTGGAAGCGGAACGCCATCGCTGTACCTGCACTTGGTACGCAAAAAACCAAGGGGAACGCGGGCTTTGCAAACATGTTTTGGCCGTTAAAAAATTGATTGGTTAGCACATGGAAAACAACTTTGACCAACAACTCGAATTACTGGTAAAGCAAAAGGACCTAAAAGGAATCTATCCCTTTTTGGAACAATTGAACAAAAGTGACAAAAAGGCCCTACGCCCGCGTATCAAAGAATTGATAAAACACTATTTCGAGTTTAGCCAACAAGGAAATACCTGGGGCCGGTTGGGCACCCACGAACAGATTCAAATCTTAAGTTTGGCCGGATTCTGCTGCCTTACCAAAGGAGAATTCCAAAAATCGAGTCTACAGTGGGTAGCACGCGAAAACTTGGAAGGAATACTTAGTTTTTACACCCCAACATGGTTTTCCGATTATGTAAACCAACAGCTTGAAAAACGAGCCATCGTACCCTTTCGGATGGACTATGAATGGATGATGGATTTGGCAAACAAAGGATCCTTAACCCCAAGTATTACCCTAATAAGCCAGCTGCTGCCCGAATTTCTCTATGATGAAGAACGTGACGAGAAGGATTACCCCGTTCGCTATACCCGAAACGACTCCAAGTTATTCCGATATCCGGAAACCTTACAAGTACACATCTGGTACCTTTTCGAGCGGGAAACCAACCTACATTGGCGCGATCAATATCCAGACCCAAAGGACAAGGCAAAACAACAATTGTCTTGGAAAAACACTTTCAAATTCTTGGTAGATCATGGCCATCTAGATAGAAAACGGGTATTGGCTTCTGCGCTAGACGCTACCTTAATGAATTTTAATAAAGCCCTGAGCAACTGGTTCGTAGACCTGTTTGAATTCCTAGAACCATCGCCCGCCGAAATACTGGAACTGCAAGACAACACCATGGCCCTCTTGAACAGCCCGAATACCAAACCCATTAACCGGGTGTTGCAATGGTATAAAAAACTCTGTTTGGAAAAGGAGTTCCGTACCGATGCCTTTATGGCCGAGGTGCCTATGTTATTGGTCAGCGAAACCAAAAGTATTGTGACCAGCAGTCTTATGATATTGGATAAACTGGCCAAAACCCATGAGTCCCGTAGAAATGATATTGTTTTTTGCGCCACCGAAACCTTTGTCAGTAACGATTCGGCCATCCAGACCCGAACCGCCAAATTATGTGTAAAATATGCCGATGTTGAAGATGAAACCTTTACAACACATCTAAACGCTTACCGAGACCTCCTTTTACCTGATACACTACAACTTTTAGACCCTTTTTTAGCAAATCAGACCGAGGGCATACCTGAAGATATTGAGACCACTGATACCGAATTACCCCATGTTGTTTCGCCGGAGAATGAGATCCTTATTCCCCAAACGATAGACGATCTAATGTTTTTGGCCAGTTCTTGTTTCGACCATAACAACCAACATGATTTTGAAAAGCTACCCGCTGCCTTGATCCAATTACAAGCCCAGCTTAATGCGACAAACGTAACACGTTTTGAACCTGCCCTAATGCGGGCCTATTCATTGGCCATGGGCGATTGGCGTTCGGGTATAGGTGTTTTAGATCATTTATTGGCCCATTTCTTTATCGCCTATAGCGAAGATTTGATCATAAAGTTTCCAGAGGGTACCAAAAAATTGAATCAATTGGCACTGGCCTTTCGCACCCAAGATCGCAAAAATGCCCGCGAATGGCGAGACGGTAAACGGGCCATTTACCCATTTGAGGAATGGAAAAATTCCACCGATTCCGACATCTACATTCCTTTTTATCAAAAATTGAAGGGCATTCTAAAACGCCTGCGTTTGGGGAATAACCTACCCGTACTTTCCATGCCTACCCATGCCCCATTTTGGATAGCCCCGGAAACCCTAATAGCGAGGGTACACCAATGGCAAGAAGCCGGCATACCTTTAGATCATGTAGACTTTCAGCTGGCCATGAGCCGGGTCTATTTGCCAGGGGCAGAAAACCACTTGGCTATCTTGGATACCCAATTAAAAGGGGAAGTACAAGGCCTACTTCGTTATCTATTTACACCAAAGGCCAAACCTCAAGGTCCTTTTGACAATGTTGCCCATTGGTTTACGGCTGGCCTTACCAAAAATGACGAACAACCCATAGCCGCTTTTAAAAATTTTATATATAGTAATCGTTCGCCAGCACACTATATTAGCCCTTATGCTTGGCAGGTGGGCAATCAGGCTTTTACCAATTCCAGATGGGATTACAAATCCAAAAAAATGGTCGATTTTATCGATCATAGAAAAATGATGACCTTACGAATCCCACCCGCCCACAAAAAGGTCAACGCCCTAAAGGACTTTTTCAGTTTTAAGAAATCGCCAAAAATGGGACAGGAATTGATGGTATACGATTACATTCATTTAAAATTTAGGATGTACGAGTCTTTTGAGCACGATATAAAGCGATTCATAAGCCTTACCCCAAACCACCTAGAACCCCTTTATGCCACTATATGTTCCAAATCGTTAAAATATCCAGTTTTTGATGGGGAAGGCAGTAAAGGCCAACTGATAAAAACCTTGGAACTCATGTTGGAAAGTCCGACCGCTATGGGTCCTATGGCCCATTTACTTTTGGCAGGTGGTTTGTTCTGTTCCGATAAAACCGCCCGGACCTTAGCCGCGGAAGTCTGGGTACAAGCCATTTCAAACTATCTTGTAGACCCTTCGGAAATGGGCCGGATAATGGGTAAACACTTTGCTGCGGAATTTGCTCCCTTAAAACGCTTTACGGACTTGGTTCAAGATCAAATGCTCCGTATTTCTACGGCACATGATCTAGCCCTATTCACCATGTTCAATGCCCTATTGCTAGAACTGAAGTCCGGAAAAATACGTGGTTTAAAAAAACTATTGGAACTGTATAAAATGCTATGGGTTCGAACCCAAACCAGTCTTGAACCGAAAATCGTAAATCATATCGCTGGGTGGAAAGTACCCAAGTCGATGGAAAAGTTAGTCTTGGGCATCACCAAAAAATAGATTGTATATCTAATGGAAACCCACAAAAAAACCGCCAAGAACCCAGTTCATGGCGGTTACTAAATTTTCTGGTGAAGTATTACTTCAACATACCCAATAGTCCGCCTAATTCGGCTAGATCTAGACCGGCGCTTTTATCGGTATCCAAGGCATCGAAATTCTCGGCTACCTTACCTACGGCCTCATCTTTGGCAACTGATTTGTCGCCATTGGTGTCCATGGCAGCGAATAATTTGGCGATATCGGCGGCTGTACTGTTCGGGCTGATTTGCTCTACCAAGGCAGCGGCCGTACCGGCATGTTTGGTAATATCTTCGGTTTTGATCGCTTTGGATCCCCCACAACTGGCCATAAGGGC
This sequence comes from Sediminicola luteus, assembly GCF_002514735.1. Classification (GTDB taxonomy): domain Bacteria; phylum Bacteroidota; class Bacteroidia; order Flavobacteriales; family Flavobacteriaceae; genus HQA918. The sequence continues at coordinate 209,019 of NZ_NBWU01000004.1, forward strand.
AGCTACGGCCAACAAGGGTAAAAATGCTTTTTTCATAGTGAATGTGTGTTTGAATTAGGTTTTAAAGCGCATCAAAAATAAGGGATTTGTAGTAGAAATACTTCGGCTTTGGATGAAAAAGGGTTAAAAAATTCAGTATTACCCTAAAATACTGACTACCCGACACCTACAGCTTTAAGCAGATTACCACCCTAGTTCAACCCTTCATACGATTCACTCATCCATCTAAAAACCACAACGGTCTAAAACATGATTTTTATCGGTTCGCTTCCCGAATTTTGTTTGTAACTTTACTTTATATTAATACTAGCGAAATATACTTCCTATGGATATCAACTTTGAATATGACGGCGTAACGGCCAGTGATCGATTAGAGATCATGATGGCCGAGAAATTGGACAAATTGAGCAACAAGTACGAGTTTATGATTCGTGCCGATGTGTTCTTTACCACGGAGAACACCTCTGATCCCGAAACGGGAATGATCTGTAAGATCAAGGCGAGCATGCCTGGTCCCCTACTCTTTGCGGAATCGAGCCATAAGAATTTTGAAACGGCCATTGCGGAATCCGTAAACGATTTGGAACGTCAGTTACGTAAGAAGAAAACCAAGATGCAATCGCACCATTAAAAATGGATTTTGTATAAAATATAGAAAGCCTCCGGAAACGGGGGCTTTTTTCTTTTATTACAATACCAATTGCCCACTCGCTTTTTCAGGTTCACACTACTAAAGGCAAACCAAATACAAGCCCCCTTTACACCTCCTCTTTGGTATTCCAAGTTCCAAAAACTTCTATCCCCATCCACAAATCCGTAGAATCGTATACAACCGTCCGTCAATAATATACCTTCTCAAGTCTCCGCACTTCCGATCTTTGCCTAAAAAGCAAGTTACCGATGAAACAACTAGGTATCATAGCGCTTATCCTATGCGCACAAACCTTAGGGTTCGCCCAAAGTAAGGCCTATGACATTCTTGGAAAATGGGAGACCGAGGCCCGGGATGGTAAAATGGAAATTTATCGTTGTGGCGACCATTACTGTGGCACCCTTCTAGAAGGTAAAAACATTATTAATGCCGATGGCTCTTCTAAAAAAGATGTCAAAAATCCGGACGCCAACCTACGTTCCCGTGACCTGGTTGGCATGACGATATTAAGCGGACTCGACTTTGATGGCGAACAATACCAGCAAGGACGTATCTATAATGCCGATAATGGTAAGACCTACAAATGTTACGTTTGGTTAGAAGCCGATATACTTCACTTACGGGGCTATTTGGGGTTAAAGGCGTTTGGTCAAACCTCAAAATGGCATCGTATTCAATAATTGGAAAATATGCACTATCTACATCAAAATCTTAGCGGAAAAATTATTGTATTCACCGGCGGTACCGATGGTATGGGTAAGGTGGCCGTACAGAAACTAGCGGCTATGGGGGCCAAGATCTTACTATTCGGAAGAATTGCGGCCAAAACCAATCTAGCCATATCCGAAATAAAAAGTAGTTCGGGAAATACCGACATACATTATATTCCCTGCGATCTAGCCTCGCAACAAAGCATTCGCATGGCCGCGGAAAGGGTTACCGAACAATGCCCTAAAATAGATCTTTTGATCAATTGTGTCGGTATGAACGCGGGCGAACGCATTTTGACCGAAGATCAAATGGAAACGTCTTGGGCGGTAAACCATCTGGCCCCTTCTATTAAACCACTTACTTTTAAGGCCTTTACGAGCCGCGGGATCGGCCCGTATCGTTAACCTGTCTTCGGCAACGGAAAAATATGGCCGGATCCGTTTGAACGACATACACTTAGAAAAAGGATGGAGTACCTTTAAATCGTATACCCAAGCCAAACTAGCTATGAATATGACCACCCGGAAAATGGCCAAGGAATGGGCCGAATACGGTATTACCATAAACGCTTTAAACCCAGGTTTCATCAAAACCAATCTATTACGCCAAATCAAAGGTTGGGAACGGTGGATCGGGGTTCCCTATATGTATTTCTGCGCTTCAAAACCAGAAAAGGGGGCCGATAGGATACTCCGACTGGCCCTTTCGAAGGAGTACGAAAACATAAGCGGAAAATTTGTGTACGAAGATGCCATTCGCGAGCCCAACCCCTTGGATTTAGACGATAGCTTGGTGGAGCAAGTATGGGCCCTATCAAAAAAACAAGTAGGACTTTAAAACAAACCAGCTATGGAATTTATCCAACATTCGCTCAATTGGGTAAAGGGCGAGATAACCGAAGCCTGGATCATGGCCTTTTTCGGGGCCCTGCTCATCTGTTGTAGTGCCCTTTTGTGGCGTTATGGCCAAACCCCTTATACCAAGGCCTTGGTTATCCCCCTTCTTTTAGTAGGGCTATTACCTTGCCTTATGGGCATTTATGGGGCCCTAAACAATCAAAAGAATATCGCCAACTACGAAAAGAGGTGGCAAGACAATAAACAGCAGTTTGTATTAGAGGAGCGGGAACGGGTACAAGGTTTTGATGAGATTTTTAAGTACTCTTATCCCGCTGCCTTTTTACTAACCATTGGTGGCGCCATATTATTTTTCGTTCTGGGCACGGCTAACGGAAAAGCCATAAGTCTGGCATTGATGATCTTGGGGGTAATGGCTTACCTAATCGATTATTTTGCGGCGGAACGTGCAGCCATCTATTTAGAACATATCCATAGTGCGCTACAGCTAACGATTTCTTAATTTTAGGGGATTGCCCAAAAATCTAGTTTGGAGCACGCATCCAAAATAAGCCATGAACTCATTCTTTACCTTGAACTCCCTCTCTGTGATGCTACGCTTTATAGGGCTTCCGGCACCAAGGCATCCGTCTATTTGTATCCTGGATTATGAGAAAAGCCCGGTACAATTGGAACTGCCCAATCAAAAGGTAATCTGCGATTTTTATCAAATCTCGTTTAAGGGGGATAGCCAGGGGCAAATGAAGTACGGTAGGCAACAATACGATTATCAAGAAGGATCTTTGGTCTATCTCTCACCCGGACAGGTCATAGAGTATTCGGATAATAACCAGGTAAATGCCCAAAGCGGTTGGACCCTCTTTTTCCATAAGGATCTGATCCGTCGTTTTCCTTTGGAGCAAAAAATGAAATCGTATGCCTTCTTCGATTATCAATCGAACGAGGCCCTGCATATTTCGGAACAGGAAAAAGAAATCATAGCATCCATATTAGGAAAAATCGAAATTGAGCTGAACTCACATATCGATGATTTTAGTGAGGAGGTTATCGTTACCAACCTAGAATTGTTACTCAATTATTCCAAGCGTTTTTACAATAGGCAATTCATTACCCGGAAACGTTTCGATTCAGATGTAGTGCTTAAATTTCAGCGGCTTTTGACCGATTATTTTGAACAAGGCCTACAACGGGAGCAGGGCCTGCCCAACGTAGCCTATTTTGCGGGTAAACTTAACTACTCCCCCAATTATTTAAATGAACTGATCAAAAAGTCCACCGATAAAAACATTTTGGAGCAAGTACACGCCCAAATAGTGGAAATGGCCAAAAGCCAACTGCTGCAAACCGATAAAAGCGTTTCGGAAATCGCCTTTGACCTCGGTTTTGACTATTCACAATATTTTAACCGTTTCTTTAAAAAGAAAACCGGTGTTACCCCCGGAGCCTATCGTAAGAGCGGTTAAGATGTAGGGTATAATAGATCAATCCAAACCATCAGCTAGCTGCCCTAATAACCAAAAAAACCAGCCCGAAGGCTGGTCTTTTCGTTAACACCCTGAGATATCCACCCAGGGTCCTTAAACCAAAATATTAATTTTTTCGGGCTTCTTCTTGGGCTTGTTGTTTTAGTTCGTCGTTGGCTACGATGGCAAACTCTACCCTACGGTTTTGGGCACGGCCTTCCTCGGTGGCATTGTCGCCTTTGGGCTGCGCCTCGCCATAACCTTTAGTGGTAAAGCGCGATTTGGCAATACCATGACCCACCAAATAATCGGTTACGGCCTGGGCCCGTTTTTTGGACAATTGCAGGTTATAATCGTCGTTTCCGGTACTATCGGTATGCCCTTCGATCAAAATATTCGATTGGGGATATTCTTTAAAAACACCTACCAATTTATCTAGAGTGGCCCCGGCTTCCGGTGAAATATTCGATTTATTGGTGGCAAAGAATACACCACTTTCCTCACCGAAAACTACATTGATACCTTCACCTACACGGGTAACTTCGGCCCCTGGAATCTCGGTTTCGATCATTTCGGCCTGGCGGTCCATCTTATTTCCGATAATTCCGCCAGCGGCCCCACCGACCACGGCACCGATAATGGCGCCCAAAGCGGTATTCCCACTGCCTACGTTATTACCGATGATACCACCGATTACGGCACCACCGGCCGCCCCGATACCGGCACCTTTTTGGGTATTGTTCGCATTTTTAACGGCATCGCAGCTTAGCAATAAACCGAGGGTCATGATCATGGCCATGCCCTTTTTTAATTTGGAATGTATTTTCATGGTTTTGTTTTTTCAAGTTGAATACGTCACGTTTTCCTTCCTTAGGAAACAGGAAAAGGAAGTGGCTTGTTTATTTATTTTCAGATTCTTTGGAGAATTCCAATACCACGGTAACCCGTTGGCCGTTTACGCTAGACGGTGTTTTGAGTACCATGTTGGCTGGGCCAAGCTCGGCAATGTTCAACCGATAGCCATAACCACCGGAAATATCCTTATTATCGGCATCAATGAACTTAAACTGCATTTGGCTACCACCGGCAGCGGGCTCTTGCACCGACCAACGGATATAACGATCGCCACCTTCACAAAGACTACCTTGTTTTAGGGTATATCTACCGGTACTATTGTTATCGCGGAAAAACCAATTACTGCCTTCAAAACATAGAATATTGGCATCGCTAAAAAGAATGGCCTCCAAAGCTTCGGAGCTATTTTCATACCGGGCATTGTCCAGATTCCAGGTACCACTGATCAGGTTGCGTTGCTCACGGGCCGCTTTGGACACCGAACACGAACTGGCCACCAACGCTAGGGCCAAAACGATAAATAGGGATTTTCTCATGTATGTGGATTAAGAGGGTTATGCATTATCCGAATTCGGGAAACACCCGAAAAACGAAAACTCGCTTCCGTTACCAACCCATTAGACACGGTTAAACCCCAAAGGTCACCCTATTAATACGCCAATAACTCCTGCATGGTTTCCGCAAATCGATCCACCGGCAAATAGTTCTTCTCCAAAGGCTTGGCAAAAGGTATGGGGGTATCTAAACTGGCTACCCTTCGTACTGGGGCATCGAGGTATTCGAAACAGTCTTCCATAACCTGGGCCGCCAAATCACTTCCTACACCACCAAAGCGGGAATCTTCTTGCAAAATAATCATTTTTCCCGTCTTTTTAACCGAATCGTATACCTTTTCGATATCCAACGGTTGCAAACATCGCAGATCGATTAAATCGGCTTGAATCGATGGATTTTCCTTAAGATAGTCCAATGCCCAATGTACCCCGGCACCATAGGTAACGATACTGATATCTTCCCCTTCGTGCAACAGGCTGGCCACACCTAACGGCAGTGTATAATAATCTGTCGGCACCTCTTGTCTTACACTGCGATACAGGGCCTTATGTTCGAAGAACAAGACCGGATTGGGGTCTTCGATGGCCGTGGCCAACAAACCTTTGGCATCGTATGGAAAGGCAGGATAAACCACTTTTAAACCTGGGGTCTTGGTAAACCAGGCCTCATTGGTCTGGGAATGGAAGGGTCCGGCCCCCACCCCTGCCCCACAGGGCATACGTACCACCACATCGGCATTTTCGTTCCAACGGTAATGTACTTTGGCCAAATAGTTTACGATGGGGTTAAAACCACTACTTACAAAATCGGCAAACTGCATTTCCATTACCGCCTTCATTCCGTTTATGGACAAGCCCATGGCCGTGGTAACAACGGCCGATTCGCATATAGGTGTATTGCGTACACGGGCCTTGCCGAAACGGTCGATAAAGCCTTCGGTTATCTTGAATACGCCCCCGTATTCGGCAATATCTTGTCCCATGATCACCAGATCGTCGTGTTTTTCCATGCTTTGGTACAGGCCTTGACTTATGGCATCTACCAAACGGAGTTCTTCTGTTTCGGTATTCGGAAGGATTTCTATGGTCGTATACTCAAAATCACGGTAAACCGCACCCATTTCGGTCTGGGTATCGGCTGTTACCGCAGGTTCATCAAAGGCAATTTTCAAATTGGTCTCGATCTCTTCTTTGATCCCGGACTGGATATCATCGATTTGGGCCTGGTTTAAAACCCCTTTGGCCAATAAATAGGTTTCGTAATTGGTAATGGGGTCTTTATGTGCCCAAGTATCCATCAATTCCTGGGGTACGTATTTGGTACCACTGGCCTCTTCGTGTCCCCGCATCCTAAACGTTTTGAACTCGAGTAAAACGGGACGCGGATTTTTCTTGATATCGGCTCTAATCTTTTCAACGGTATGGTATACCTCGAGAATATTGTTGCCGTCAACAATATGGGCCTCCATACCGTAACCGATCCCTTTATCGGCTATATGTTCGCATTTAAACTGCTCGGCCGAAGGCGTCGAGAGTCCGTACCCATTGTTCTCTACACAGAATATGACCGGTAATTCCCATACGGCCGCAATATTCATCGCTTCATGGAAATCGCCTTCACTGGTTGCCCCTTCCCCGGTAAACACGGCCGTAACCGCATTGTCCTTTTTGAGTTTACTGGCCAAGGCTATACCATCGGCCACGCCCAATTGTGGGCCTAAATGCGAGATCATACCCACGATCTTATAATCTTGGGTACCGAAGTGAAAGCTTCGATCTCGCCCTTGGGTAAACCCATTGGCCTTACCTTGCCATTGCGAAAACAGGCGGTACAAGGGAATGTTGCGGGTCGTAAACACCCCAAGGTTGCGATGCATGGGCAAAATGTATTCCATTTGCGACATAGCCGTAGTAACCCCAACGGAAATAGCCTCTTGGCCAATACCACTGAACCATTTACTGATCTTACCCTGGCGTAGGAGCTTGAGCATCTTCTCCTCGATCAGCCGGGGTTTCATCATATTTTTATATAAAGTAAGCTGTGTTTCAGCACTGATATTGTGGGAATCGTAATTCATGCCCCAAAGATAGATAGAGTTCGCAATTTAAACCCTCAAAAAAAACAAAAAAGATAAGCCCCCGTCCACCCTACCATATAGTGTAGTGGTATTTTTGGTACCTTTGTGGTTACACTAATTTTTATATGACATGAGTGCTATTCCGAGTGTAGACCTGCGGGAATTTTTATCAGACGATGCGCAACAGAAACAAAAGTTCGTCAAAGAAATAGGTGCGGCTTTTGAGAATATTGGTTTCGTGGCCCTTTCTGGGCATTTTTTAGACGACCAACTGGTAGGTGAACTATATGCCGAGGTTAAGCGGTTTTTCGATTTGCCCGAAGCGGTAAAGGCCCAATATGAAGTGGAAGGCCTAGGCGGACAACGCGGGTATACCTCCTTCGGAAAAGAACATGCCAAGGGCCGTACCGAGGGTGATTTAAAGGAATTCTGGCATTTTGGACAGTATTTAAGTGAAAATCCGGATATACGGGAAAGCTACCCGGAGAACCTAACCGTTAGTGAAATACCTAAATTCAATGAAGTAGGGAAACAGACTTATAAAATGTTGGAAAAGACAGCCCAATATGTTTTGCGAGCCCTAGCCCTACATTTAGATCTTGAAGAAACCTATTTTGACGATTGGATCAAGGATGGGAACTCTATACTGCGTCCGATTCATTACCCACCAATCACCTCGGAACCTAAAGATGCCGTTCGTGCGGCAGCCCATGGCGATATAAACCTGATTACCCTATTGATGGGCGCCCATGGTAAAGGCTTACAGGTACAGGACCATGAAGGCAACTGGATAGATGCCATAGCACGCCCAGATCAATTGATGATCAATGTGGGCGATATGCTATCGCGTTTATCGAACAACAAATTAAAATCTACGATTCACCAAGTGGTGAACCCACCCAGGGAACTATGGGGTAGCTCGCGCTATTCTATCCCTTTCTTTATGCACCCCAAAAGCCATATGCCCCTAAATTGTCTGGAACACTGTGTTACGGAAGAAAACCCGAAACAGTTCGAAGACTGTACGGCTGGCGAATACCTACATGAGCGTTTGGTAGAACTGGGACTGATCAAAGGCTGATATGGATTTACAAGACCAGTTGAAAAACCTGTTTCCTGAGCATGTACCGGAAGAAAACCCGGAAACCCAGGAAACCGAAAAGGGCCTCTGGATGCAAGAGGCACCCATTTTATGTAAGTATGAGAAACGGAAGGGAAAGCCGGTGACCATACTAGATGGGTATACCGGGGCCGATGACGATTTTAAAATCTTGGCCAAGGAGTTAAAAAAACAACTGAATGTTGGCGGAAGCATTAAGGGCGAAACCATTATTATACAAGGCGATTACCGCGACCGTATAATGAAAATCTTACAAGACAAGGGCTTCAAAACGAAGCGTGTAGGAGGTTAATTTATCGGGAAAAATTTGGTTTTTTTCGATTAAGTGCTACTTTTATCAGTCCAACTAAACCTTTTTACACCTATGAATTCCGTACTCCACATTACCAATGGCGACAGCTTTACCCAAAGGCTGAAGTCTTTGGACCTAAAGGGGGACATTATTACATGGCGCGAGATGCTCTGCGAGGGGAAAACGTTGAGCAGCGTTGGTAGTGAATCCTTTTGGAAAACACGTTTCGACTTTTTTAGCAAGAACTATAAGGTAACCAAGGCCAAGTTCATTGAACTTACCTTAAAGGAATACCGATCGCTCTGTAACCATAAATCGCAAGATCAGATCGTACTATGGTTCGAGTACGATTTGTTTTGTCAGATTAATATGATCGGTGTCATCAGCTGGTTAAAGACCCACCGCCCCTATGCCGATGTACATTTGGTTTGTAGTGGCAAAGAAGATAGTTCCGATACCTTAAAAGGCCTTTGTGAACTGAGTGTAGACGAATTGAGGAAGCTGTATGACAATAAAGTTTGGCTGACCCGAGACGATATTGAATACGCCGATTATATCTGGCAACTGTATTGTAGTGATAACCCGATCCGTTTGGAAAACGTAAAAGATTTCGGCAACTATCAATTCAGTTATCTAGGTGAGGCCATTCAATCGCATTTGATGCGTTTTCCGAGCATTAAGAACGGCCTGAACGCCATGGAAAACAAAGTGCTTGATATTGCCTTGAACGACAAGCCGAAATCGAAAAGAGCCTTGATGGGGTCTATATTGACCAATCAAGGTTTTTATGGTTTTGGGGATACGCAATACGAGCGTATGGTCCAAAAATTAAAACCTTTGTTTACTTCTTTTAACCCCGTACGGCTGTCACAGCACGGAAAGGATATTTTTGCAGGAAACAGCAACTATTATCAAGACTTACGGGATAACGAATCGTATTTAGGAGGTGCTTTAAAGTATAACTTTTTATACAACACCCAAACCGATCGCATCTTAAAACTATAACCCCTTTTGAAAATAAATCTCAACAACTTAGGTTTTAAACCTGTTGAGACTAAAAAATTATGATAGCCGTCATTCACAATTGCCTGTGAATGGCGGCAAAATAGTTTTTTCAATTCATCCGACCTAGCTTATCTTTTATACCAACTTAACCAACATCCAAAAATGAAAAACTGGATAATTTCTCAAACAGAAGAAATAGATACGTATTTAATTGCAACAGAAAAAGCAATATGGATATCTAATCAACCCAAAGGAGTCGACATTCAAGAACTAATCGACGGGAAAAGTTTAGGGAACCTCAAGAGCATACGATATGCCGAATTAAAAGAAATTGTTTTCATCGAATCTGATTTTACCATCAGTTTAAATTATATCGATGATAACGAAACAGACCAAGAGATAGATCTAAAGGCAAACGAATTTACTGAAATACGGGCCTTTTTTAAAAATTACCTAAAGGGTACCGAATTAAAAAGTTATTCAATTCTTAAACAGGTAAGCTCTCAACTAATCGTTCTTGGAGTAACGATAACCCTAACAGCCCTAACTTATTATTCGGCCCAAGAAATCGAAAACGGGGGTACCGTAAGAACCTCAGGTAGAATGGCTTGGTTAAAGAAAATTTTGGCCACCATCGCTGAATTATTGGGAACCACTGGTACCTTAATAGTTGGCGGTATTATAATAGGCATCTTATCTTATTTTCTAGTCAAGAAAATTCAAAATCCTAAAAAAGGTGAAATCCTTAAAATTACTAGCTCTCCTAAACTAAGCTTACAATTCAATAATTGGAATTGAAGAGTAGGTGAAAATGTATGAGGCCGCATTTCTATTTTTTTCCCTCGCCGCCTCCATTATTGTCGGGGCCAATAAATCCTTTATTTACCATCTTCACCACATTAGTGTTTCCTTTTACTTCGTATATTAAATACCAAACTGCAGGTGGGCACATATACGGTTTTTTCAGGGTTTAAGTTTAGCTGAACGTCTAGGCCCAGACCTAAAAAATGAAACGGATTAATGGTCAATCCTGTCTTTGCAATCAATCCGACCGTTAAGAATTTCTTATGATCATACATCCGATTTTCTATTAGATCGGTTCTTTTCAACCCCCAGAAAGGTCCCACCCCGCCTTGCAGAAGAAACTGAAGCAGACCTTCGCCAAAGTGTTTTCCGATCATGAACCCGATTTGGTTATTATATTCGATAGGTGATGGTGAGAAAAACCCCGTATCCAATTCAGTTAAATGCAAATAATCGAGCGCATAAAACAGCGTGTTTTTGTTGTATTTAAACTCCATGCCCACCGCAAGACCCCCATCGCTCCAGTTGTAAAATCCAACTTTTGGGATAACAGAAAAATGATGCACCGTCTTATCGTCATTTAAGTTTTGAGCATACAATGCGATTGGAAATAGAATAACAAGTATGGATAGTAAGCGAATTTTAGGCATGGTGACAGGGCGCAATAGGTAATTAACTCTTGCTTATAAAAATAGAAAATCAGAACCATGATTTTGGTTTAAAACAAGGCGTTAGGCTTCACAAAGCACTTAATTGCAAATATCGGCTCATTATTAGTTAAATACTTCTAGATAATCTTCGATACTGGAATACATCCTTTTTAACCATTTAAAAATCATTGATTCGTTTATTAATAATAGGAATCAAGGGTTTAGGTAATTCGCCCTCCCCCTCTTCTTCCAATCAACATGGCCAAAAACACCCGGTACAACATCCCAAACACTAAACATTTTAAAGCCTACCATTAAGGAGTGGTGCCAATTATATTGCGTATTTTCGTTCTAGGAAACTATGCTTAATTCTAAATTCGAATCCATGTCGCTTGCCGCTTCCGAATTGATCCTAAATCCGGATCAAAGTATTTACCATTTAAACCTATTACCCGAAGATATTGCCGATACCATAATTATCGTGGGCGATCCGAATCGGGTACCCCAGGTATCTGCTTTTTTCGACACCATTGAATTAAAAAAGGAAAAACGGGAATTCCACACACATACCGGTACGTATAAAGGCAAACGCATCACGGCCCTTTCTACGGGGATCGGCACCGACAATATCGATATTGTTTTTAATGAATTGGATGCCTTGGCCAATGTCGATTTCAAGACCCGAACCATAAAGGAAAAGAAAAAGGTTTTGGAAATAATACGGGTCGGTACTTCGGGATCTATACAGCCCGAAATTCCGGTAGATAGTTTTGTACTGAGCGAATTTGCCATTGGTTTCGATAACTTGATTCATTTTTACCAAAGCAAACTGGTAGAACACCCAAAGATACAAAGAGCCTTTATGGAGCATACCCAATGGAACCCCCGGAATTCGGACCCTTATGTGGTGTCTTGTGACGAACATTTGGCCGATCGTTTAAGTTCTGACCAAGTAATCAAAGGCTTTACAGGCACCAATGTGGGCTTTTATGGTCCACAGGGGCGGCAAATACGGTTAACCCCTTTTGATGCCGACCTCAATGAAAAAATGGCCAACTTTAATTTTAAAGGTTTAAAAATTACCAATCTAGAAATGGAAACCTCGGCCATTTACGGCCTTGGCGGACTATTAGGACACAAAACCCTGAGTATGAACTGCATTTTGGCCAATAGGCCCAACGGTACATTTTCTACCCAAGGTCGAAAGTCTATCGATGCCTTGATCAAATACACCCTAGATAAACTGGCCGAATAATGGAGACCGTTAAGATCATAGGGGTACCCGAGCATTTTAATCTGCCTTGGCATATGGCCCTAGAGGATGGTCTATTTGCTGATCGGGGTATAGATTTGGTCTGGGAAGACATTCCGGAAGGAACCGGGCGTATGTGTAATATGCTGGAGAACCAAGAAACCGACCTGGCCATTATACTTACCGAAGGTTTGGTTAAAAGTATTACCGAAGGCAACCCCAGTAAAATAGTGCAGCAATATATTGCCAGTCCGCTGCAATGGGGCATTCATGTTGGGGCCCAAAGCGATTTACATGCGATAAGTGACCTTAAAGACAAACGTATTGCCATTAGTCGTTTTGGAAGTGGCAGCCACCTAATGGCCTATGTGCATGCGCAACAACAAGGCTGGAACGTTGATGAACTTCGTTTTGAGGTAATCGACAATCTAGATGGGGCCGTAAAAGCCTTGACCGAAGGCACGGCCGACTATTTCCTTTGGGAACATTTTACCACCAAACCCATTGTTGATGCCGGTATTTTTAGGCGTTTGGGCGACTGCCCCACTCCATGGCCTTGTTTTGTAATAGCTGCGACACAAAAATTTATTGATGAAAAAAATGGGTTACTTTCCCATATTTTAGAGGTCATAAACCAATATACCCAAGAGTTTAAACAAATTCCTTCAATCGACCGCACTTTGGCCAACCGCTACGAACAACAGTTAGTAGATATACAAAGTTGGTTAGGCATGACCCAATGGAGCCAAAACCAATTATCGCTTACGGATTTGGAAAAAGTACAGTCCCAGTTATTGGCCTTGGGCCGTATCTCCATTAGAAAAGGATCCGGGCATTTTTTGATTTAGCCCTTTAGCCATATAACCACCCCTATAAAATTGACAAATAGACTTTTAGACACAAGTCAAATTGGTTATATTCGCATAATACCTATTCGACAGAATGGTAAAACATAACCTAAACCAACAACAACAATGTCTAAAGATTCGACCATCGTCTTGGGCGCTGTACTCCTATTAGCGTCCGTGCTCTTTAACCTGTACCAATACAATACTTGTAAAAAATGTCAGCATGACGATTTGGTACACGAGCAAAAAAAGCAAATCGAAGATTTAAAGTGGGAACTGGAAAAATCGGAAATCTTGCGCATGTCCCAATCGCAATCGTTACGCCCCATGTAAACTGGTCGCTAATAGCCTATTTTTTTCCTTAAACTACTATCTTTACCACTCTGATAGTAAGATTTTACATAGAATACCTCTTCTAAAAAGGGTGCTCATTATGAGTAAACCGTTTTCGGCTGTTTAGTCGGGAATTTTGGTATGCCCTATTTCCAAAGTGCCATCGCGCCATTTCAATTAAAGGGAATTCTCCCGAAACCGTAGTGGATCCAATACTGAAACCGGATTCCTACCCGCTATTTTAATACTTTATGAAAACAACTGATAACAAAATCCTTATCGGGGATTTTTATACCAAAATCTTAAAACATGGAGATCAATCACTGGCTAAAAAAATTATCCATGAAAACTACATCCAACATAGTCCGACCGTAAAAACGGGCCGAGCTGGCTTTATGGAGTTCCTCGATTTTCTTTCGAAACTTCCGCAAGAACCCCATGCGCCTGAACCCTTTTTTAGAATAATAGGTGAAGGGGATTTTGTAGCTGTACATCTAAGTATCACTTTTATGGGCCATCAACATGCCGTTGTAGATCTTTTTCGAATCGGGAATGGCCAATTGATGGAACATTGGGATGCATCGGAACCTTTTGTTACAACTGATTTGGAGCATCACCCTGTGACAGGCCCCATTGAAATCTCCGACTTAGAAAAAACCAAGCCAAACAAAGCACTGGTTGAAGCCCTTTTCAATAATCCTTTAGATAAAAAGATATGGCTAAAAACCATATCAAAAAACCTAATTCAACACCAAGTGGGACTGGATGATGGCCCGGTAGATTTTATGACCTTTATTCAGTCTATAAGGCAGCTACAAGTGCATAGAATCATAGGAGAAGGGAATTTTGTACTTACCCAATGTAGTGGTTTGCTCAAAGGAAGCCCCTATGTTTTCTATGATCATTTTAGATTGGCCCACGGGAAAATCGTGGAGCATTGGCAGGTAAAACAAGCCATTCCAAATCAAATGGCGCATGCTAACGGTATGCTTTAAACATGGTCTGCCAAAATTAGATTCAATACAAAAAACCCTTGTTTCATTTCTGGAACAAGGGTTTAAACCAAATAAAATCCTAAAAAAGTGGCCCCCATTTTACAATGGAGGCCAAAAGTTGTTTGCCTATTTCCTCAGCATAGTCAATCCCTTTCTCATTAGGCGCTGCAAATATAGCTACAACAAGCTAAATGGTAACGGTTTTTTAACACAAAACCATTATATTTTAACTTTGTTTCAATAATAACAAATTGTTTTCAATATAAACAAAACACGCAAACCCCTGTAAATATGTCAGTTATCAAAAAACAGGCACAACAGTTGCGTATAAATCACCATGACTATAGTTAAAACCCTTTTTGAGGCTAAATTTCACAAAATCATTAAACTAAAATTCATTTCGGCTACTAAACCAACTGATTTAATGGAAATTTCTATTTCAGAAAATCTTTTTGAACAAGCCTTAATTTCGCAAGATCAAATGAAAAGAATGATTAAAAACCATTACAATTACCATAATCCCTCAACTGGTAAATAGATCTAATAACCCCATTAATAGGCATGCTTCCCCTTAAGGAACATACCAAAACGCGCTTTACCCACTTCAGGGGAGAATTCTCCGTTTTGCCAAGCGATGTTTCCGTTGACCATAACCAGTTTTACAGCATCATCACTTCGGTTTACAAAGCGTAGGGCTGCACCAAGAAAATCGGCCTCGTGCCATTCATGTACTTTGGCATTGAGTCCGTCTGGATCAATCAAAACCAAATCGGCCCGTTTGCCTTCGGCCAAGTGGCCCGCATCGAGATTA
This sequence comes from Sediminicola luteus, assembly GCF_002514735.1. GTDB lineage: Bacteria > Bacteroidota > Bacteroidia > Flavobacteriales > Flavobacteriaceae > HQA918. Next base: position 224,299 of record NZ_NBWU01000004.1, read on the forward strand.
AAGAAATCGGCATTTTCTTTGGTTAGGCGCCAAATGGCCTTTTCTATGGTCATTAGGGGTTTACCGTTGGCAATGGAATCTTTAACATAGGTAAGTACCCGAATCGGGAAATTGAAGAAAGCCATATTGTTGCCATGGGCTCCGGAGTCGGCAAAACCGAAAATACCATTTTCGTTATTGTACAGACTTTTATATTGTTCGGGATCTACATTTCCGATGACGGTTTCCCAATGGATGTTTTTATCGTTTTCTACCACCAGATCCAAAAAGGTATCTACCGGATGTTGATGGCGTTCGGTAGAAATTTGGGTAAACGATTTTCCAATCAAACTTTTATCGGGAGCCTCCAAAACATAGGCATCGCCAAAATCTTTTTGCCACACCTTTGGCATCAGTTTGTTTTTGTATTCTTTTTTGAACTGCTTCCGGTATTCGGGATCGTCCAAGGTACGGTCACGTTTTTCCATATCCTTGATCAAATGCCGGGCCAACTCCCCGGTTGGGAATTCCTCAAAAATGACCAAATCCATACCTTGCGCCTTCACCTTAAACGGAATCGGAAAGGTCTGCATACGAAAATCAGCCCCCAGTATTTTATTGAAAAAAGCACTGAGTCCGCCAATGATTTTGTGGATATACGGATCCCCTTTTAAGATCATCATGGCTACCATTGAGGTTTTCAAGCGTTTCCGAAGGCCAAAGAACGAGGCACTTTCGAACATATAGTATAGGGCCGCCACCCGGCTAACCAGGTTTGGGATACCCTGTAAATGCGCCCCACGTTTTCGTAACACCTTGGTCAATCGACGTCTTTCGGAAAGCGTGGCATAGGCTGCAGGTAGTTTTTTACTCCAATAACGGTCGCCATCTACCTTATCCCAAGGATTGTGCTGCATGGAAAGCCCTAAAAAGCCAGCATCGAGACATTCGGTAACCATGGCCTCCATACGATCTAATTCTTCGGGTGTTGGCTTCTGTCCTTGCTCCAAAGACCTACCAAAACCCATAACCGCTGCCCGTATATCGGAATGCCCGATAAATGAGGCTACATTTGGGCCTAAAGCCGCCTGGTCCATATAGGCAATCCAGCCCTTGGGATCGTTCCAAGTCTTCTTTTCTAAAATCAAGGGTAAGATCACCTCCCGGGGCATGGCCTCGGTTCGGGTAAACATATCGGAACAATCTTCAGGATCGGCATAGATACACGATAAGGAACAGCCCCCAATAACAATTGTCGTTACCCCATGTCGCAGTGATTCGCCCAATTCGGGCTTTATCAAAAGCTCGCCATCGTAATGGGTGTGGTTATCGATAAAACCTGGAGTTACCCACTGTCCCTTGGCGTCGAGCACCTCATGTCCGGCGGTACTAATATCTGTGGCCATCTTGGCGATTATGCCATTTTCTACCAGTACATCCAATTGCTTTGGTGGGGTGTTGGTACCATCGAATACCAATCCGTTTTTGATAAGGGTTCCCATTTGCATAAAGTTTGGTCAACCCCTAAATATACATAAAAGCACAATACGTGACTACCTGGTCAAAAATTTGGCCATTGCATGATATAGCTACTTTAAAGTTCCTCAAAGGCCCTGTTATTAATCCGCCTCTCCTATCTTTGCTCCATGTCCACAAAGCAAAAAAGCACCCTAAAAAGTAGGTTACACCCCAGAAACCTGAACCGGGAACGTTATGATCTAAAGGCCCTATTGCAAACAGAACCAAGTCTGGCTGATTTTGTAATACCCAATCGGAATGGGGAAGATTCCATCGATTTTGCCCAACCCAAGGCCGTAAAGACCCTGAACAGAGCTTTATTGAAACATTATTACGGTTTGGAATTCTGGGATTTCCCAGACGAGAACCTTTGTCCGCCCATACCCGGCCGGGCCGATTACCTGCATTATATGGCCGATCTGTTATCGCAAAATAACTTTGGGCGCATTCCCAAAGGCGACCAAATCATAGGGCTGGATATTGGTGTGGGGGCCAGTGCCATCTACCCTATTCTCGGGGTTCGTTCGTATGACTGGCAGTTTATTGGTTCGGACATTGACCCTAAATCTATTGCCTCTGCACAAAAGATCATCGAGGCAAATTCGGTACTGCATTCGAAAATAGCCTGTCGTTTACAGCAAAACCCGAAAGATGTGTTATTCGGTATCTTGGACAAATCGGAAAAAGTGGATTTTACCTTATGTAACCCGCCCTTCCATGCTTCCGTGGCCGAGGCCCAAGAGTCCGCCCGAAGGAAAGTAAAAAACCTATCCGGGAAAAAAGAGCAAAACCCTACCCTGAACTTTGCCGGGGTACATCACGAACTGATCTATGAAGGGGGCGAATACAAATTTATTCGTAATCTAGTTCGGGAGAGTAGCAAATTTGCACAAAATTGCCTCTGGTTCTCTACTTTGGTCTCCAAACAATCGAATGTAAAAGGGGTCACCAAATATATGGATAAGTTTAAGGTTAGTTCAGTTAAGGTCATTCCCATGGGTACGGGCAATAAGGCCACCCGAATCGTAGCGTGGAGTTTTTTAACGGAAGCCCAGCAAAAAGACTGGCAAAAATCGCGTTGGAAATAAAAGTAACAAAACGTATTACCAAACTATGGGCGATTTCCCTATTTGCTGCAGAATGGAATTGGTTTGCGAAAAATGACGGTTCCCGAACCAATAGCCACGGTTGGCACTCAAAGGCGACGGGTGTCCGCTGGTAAGTATATGGTGTTTTTGGGCATCGATCAACTTGGCTTTTTTCTTGGCGAATCCGCCCCAGAGTAAAAACACTACCCCTTCTTTTTGTTCCGAGACCGTTTTGATTACCGCATCGGTAAAGGTTTCCCAACCCTGTTTTTGGTGGCTTCCGGCTTGGTGTGCCCGAACGGTAAGGGTAGCATTGAGCAAAAGTACCCCTTGATCGGCCCAAGCCTCAAGATTACCACTTTCGGGATAGGGTTTGTTAAGATCGTTTTGCTGTTCTTTAAAAATGTTGATTAGGGAGGGTGGGTGGGGCACTCCGTCGGCTACCGAAAAACAGAGCCCGTTGGCTTGGCCCTGACCATGGTAAGGATCCTGACCCAAAATAACCACCTTTACATCATCTAAGGTACAGCGGTCGAAGGCCGCAAATATCCGAGCTCCAGGCGGATAACAAGTCCCCGTGGCATATTCTTCTTTTACAAACTGGGTCAACCCCTTAAAATAGGTAGATTCGAATTCGGCCGACAAGGCCAGTTTCCAACTCGGATGAATATTCACCTTCATATAAAAAAGCTATTTTTGTCCCGCTAAATTTAGGGCGATTACGGCTAATTATGGGCAAAATACACTCCAAAACCCTCCAAGATCTCGAATTTCCGACCGTACTGGAACAGCTTACGGGTTTCTGCGTTACCGAAATGGGTAAAACCGCGGCCCTTAAGATATTGCCGTTCCGTACCGAAGAAGAGATTCTCAATGCCTTGGGAAAAACCTCGGAGTATTTGGCCTCTTTTGAAAATGAAAACCGGATACCCAACCACGGATTCGAATCTATTTCAGAGTACTTAAAATTGCTTAAAATTGAGAACACCACCTTAGAGGTTTCGGCCTTTAAACGTATCAACGCCTTGTGTTCCCTGATCCAAGAGCATCACCTCTTTTTTAAGAAATTCCAGGAATACTATCCCCTTATGGCCGAAAGGGCCTTATGGGAAGAACCCAATACCGAAATACCCAAGACTTTAGGTAAGGTTTTGGATCGTTTCGGGGAAATTAAGGACAAGGCCTCCCCTGCCCTTTGGAGTATACGCCAACAAATACAAGAAGTGCGGGTAAAGATCAACCAGAGTTTTGCCATGGCCCTGGGACAATGCCAATCACAGGATCTTTTAGATGAAATACGGGAATCGGTCATAGACAACCGTAGGGTTTTGGCCGTAAAGGCCATGTACCGCAAACGGGTCAAAGGTACTGCTATGGGCACCTCTAAGACCGGAAGTATCGTCTATATTGAACCAGAGGCCTGTAGACAACAGACCAGTCGTCTCTCCAATCTGGAATTCGATGAGCGGGAAGAAATACGAAGGATCCTAAAAGAATTGACTGATTTCGTTAGGCCCTTTGGTGCTCAATTACAGGCCTATCAAGTCTATTTTACCGAAACCGATCTTACGGCGGCCAAGGCTAAATATGGTATGGAGATGAATGCCCTATTGCCTAAGATCAACAAACAAAAAGAGCTATATCTGCGTGATGCCTATCACCCCTTACTCTATTTATCGAATAAAAGAAAACGGGAAAAAACTTACCCGCAAACCATAGAATTACATCCGGAAAACCGGATTATCGTTATCTCGGGGCCTAATGCCGGTGGTAAAAGTATTACCTTAAAAACCATTGGTCTATTACAGGTAATGCTGCAAAGTGGTATGCTTATTCCCGTTCATGAACGTAGCTCGGTTTGCCTTTTCGGCAAGGTTATGACCGATATCGGGGATAACCAGTCCATTGAAAACCATCTGAGTACCTACAGCTACCGCCTAAAGAACATGAATTATTTTCTTAGGCAATGCGATAAAAACACACTGTTTTTGATCGATGAATTCGGCACCGGTTCCGATCCGGAATTGGGTGGGGCCTTGGCCGAAACCTTTTTAGAGATGTTTTACGACAAACAGGCCTATGGGGTAATTACCACCCACTACAGCAATTTAAAAATGCTGGCCGATGAGTTACCTTTTGCCACCAATGCCAATATGATTTTCGATAGCCGCACCTTGGAACCTACTTTTCAGTTGGTACTAGGACAGGCGGGTAGTTCCTTTACCTTTGAGGTGGCCCAAAAGAACGGCATTCCCTATAGTTTGATCAACAAGGCCAAAAAGAAGATCGAACGGGGCAAAGTTCGTTTCGATGCTACCATAGCCAAATTGCAAAAGGAACGTTCCAAAATGGAAAAGACGGGCAAAACCCTGCAGCAAGAAGAGGTAAAAGCCCGTGAGGAAGCCCAAAAGCTTGAAAAACTGAACGACCGCATTAAAACAAAACTTGAGAATTACCAAGAATTATACGATACCAACCAACGTATGATCTATTTGGGTACCAAGCTGAACGATGCGGCCGAGAAGTACTTTCTCGACAAGAAAAAACGCCCCTTGATCTCAGAATTATTGCGAATTGTAGAAGTAGAGAACAGCAAACGCAAAAAAACGACGGCCAAGGAGGTGCGTCAAAAAAAGGCCAAAAAAGAGGTGGTTAACCAAGAAGTACTCAAAGAGATAAAAGTAGTAAGGGAAAAGAAAAAGGAAGCCAAGAAAAAGGCCGTTATCCAAGAAAAGAACAAACCCAAACCCATTTTAAGAATAGGTGATCGCGTACGCCTCACTGACGGAAAAGCAGTGGGCACCTTGGAAAAAATCGAAAAGAACAAAGCCCTGATCAACTACGGACTCTTTACTACCTCTGCCCCCTTAGACCAATTGGAGTTGGTACAGGCTATGAAAGGGAAATCCTAAAAGGTATATTCCCTAAAAAAGTCCCAGAGAATAGTACTACAAAGACTCAAAATAATCAAAGGCATCGATCAAGTCTAAATACACCCCATCGAAACCCGCATTTAAAATTTTGGATAAGTAGGCCTCGTTTCCATCCAAAATAACATCCTGCCAAGAGTTTTCCCAATACTTAACTTTAAAATTACCAGGCCAATTCTGGTTCTCTTCGGCCAACCAATCCGGGGGATTATCATCCCATTCATTTTTCCAATAAAACCGATAATTTTCGGCTTCACCAATAGACATATAAGCAATAATGATACGGCTACCCCCATTCGATTTTTCTTTTAGGGCATCCAGTTCCGTGGCGGTAAACAAACTCCCATCATTAAAAAAAGCATCCATAATCAACAAATCATAATTTGTAGATACAACAGCGTTTATGAATTCTGATTTTGAGGAGAATTCCTGACCGTTTATGAGATAGAGAAAGTTTTTCACATCATTTAAAGAGGTTACATCCCCATCATTTTCATTGACCAATGTCCCAGGATAAATAGGAATTTGCGATAATGCCTTGTTAGGTGCTGCAAAGCCGATATAGCCGGTTTCTGAATGCCTATTTATAGCATCGTCTACCAATCCGGTTTCATTACAATAATCCGTCCCCAGAATTTGTTTCCCTTCATTCTTGGAACGATCCAAAAACGCTTTTAAATAGTTAACCCGCTGGTTCGCTGTCATTTGGTTCACTCCCCCTTGACCATAAAACAAATCTTCTTGTCCATGGGCATCAATGGCATCTAAATATGGCGTATTCAATACCCCATTGGCCATTCCGTTTTCACTGATCAATTCTATCCCATTTTGAGGAATGACCAAAAAGTTCGATTTAACACCAACAGCTTCATCCTTTATAGCAATGACAAAATCCCGCATTTCCTGTCGGTAATCCACCGTTGGTGTTTCGGGGTTCGGGCTTTCAACAATAGGAGGGTTTTCAATTAAGGGTTCGTCCATGGGTATCTCATCAGAACCACATCCAATCATTAAAAATACGAGTATTGTCCTAAAGCAGGTTTTGGTCATAAAATCGATATACTTGGGTAACAATTTCAAAATAAGGAGACAAATAGTATTGACAACATTATTATTTACGACTAGAAACCTACTGATAGACTACGGGTTAGCATAAAAATTATTTTTTTTCAAAAAAAACGCAAGATTCCGGTTAGTTGGCGTCTTTACTAATAGAACAATCAAAAAACGGGTCTGGATCCCTTTGGAAATAAAATTCAAAGTAGTTGGACCATAATCATTAATCTCGATCACCAAGCCCTCTTGGAAACCGATAACCATAAAAAGCTACAGGCATTTTTTAAGCAAGAGTACCAGATTCTGACCCAGTATGTAAACGGACGAATCAGGGCCAATACCCAACGCGATGCCGAAGATATCATTCAAGATGTAGCCTTAAAGCTATTCTCTGGGGCGGATCGCTACGCCCCTATACAAAATGTGGCTGGTTTTGTGTATCGTTCAATAAAGAACAAAATAGTGGATGTGATGCGAAAAAACGGCCGCAACCCAAGAATGGAATCAATTGAAGAGGCACAGGTTCCCGAATTTGCACAAAGCCTGAATTTCTCTAATGCGGGGGAAACCGATGCCCAAATGGAGAAAAAATTGGTGACCGCAATACATCAATTAAAACCCATGTACCGCGATATCATTTTAGCTATTGATTTTGAAGGGTATTCGTATCGGGAAATAGCGGAAGAGACAGGAATTCCGGAAGGCACTTTAATGTCGCAACGTCACCGGGCCATTGCCCAACTATATAAAAAAATGGAAATAGAAATTTTATCTAAATAAGATATCATGAAAGATTATATTAAACATAAACTACGCGGAAAATCCATTGGAGAAATCATAGGTATTATCATTGCCGGGGGCATATTCATCGTAGGCTTGGCCATTTTGTTCGGCTTTGTGCTCATGTGGCTCTGGAATTGGCTTATGCCCGAAATATTCGGACTCCCTACGTTGGATTATTGGCAAGCCGTCGGGCTATTTATCCTATCCAAGCTATTGATCGGCGGATGTGGCGGCGGAAAATCCCATGGTAAAAAAGAATACCATTGCGACAACAAAGCCCAGAAAAAATCGGAATTCTCAAAGTGGAAGCATTATGGCGACTTCTGGAAAGAAGAAGGCGAAAAGCAATATCAATCATACATCAATCGAAAAACCGAAAAACAACATGACCACCCTAATAGCCCCGAAACCCCAGCATAGTACACAGGTATTGGTGTACAAAACAGACATTAGCACTCTAAAAAAAGTGAAAGATCTTAAGCGGTTCCTGAACACCTATTCGGGAATACTCGACTGGTCGGTAGATTTAGAGGATATAGACAATGTACTCTGGATCAAAGCTTCCAAGTATTTTAATGCCGATTTTCTGGTATGGCGATTGCAAATGCAAGGTTATGCCTGCGAACCCCTACCCGACTGAACACAAGTTTGCCTTTTAAACAAGTAACTCCCCCTGTGCGAGCAAACAAGGCATCCGAAGGAAATAAGATTTTAATATCAATGCAAGCCTGCCCACTTTTTGGCAGATAAGCCACAAGGAACTAATCCCTTTTGGCGGTGCCAAAAAAACAGTCGGCATCAAGTTGTTGAATCGCAACTTGAGCGGCCGACTGCCCTTTTAATGGGATATAACCCTAACCCCCTACTTGGGCTCAAGGTTTATTTTCTCTACAGTGTATTCAACATCTATTTTCCCGATTTTTAAGGTTTCTGTCAAAAGCTCTTCATCTCCTGAAATCAGATCTGAATTGATATCGTTTAAAGTGATTTTTACTTCCCCTTTACCGATCAGATCATCGGAGAATAAATCCTTATCGGACAATTTGGCGTAAACATTTACCTTATTCCCACTCATGCTGGGGCGGTACATTTCAAATTCCACCTCGGGTTGTCCGGGTATATCTACCTTCTTTTTATCCACTGGAATATGGTTACTTCTAGTATTGGAATAATAAGCATCCAACACATCTTTGGGATCATCGGGATCTTTCATATATACGATCTTTTCTTTGTCGTCATTGTCTTCTAAAATCATACGCGCGCCTATATAGCCATATACTTCAAAATTACCGCTCTTATCGTCGTTGCGCTGCATACTTAATAGTTTCACCTTGTATTTGTAATAGGCCAGTTCACAGTTGCGGATATTGTATTCCGAGGCCAAAACCACACGTGCCACAGGCAAATCGTTCTTCAAATACCGTAACGTATAGGCCAATGGTGCCGCAGGTGAATCTTGGGAGTAATTACCCCCTTCTTTGATATAGTTGAATACGCCACTAGGCCCATCGATAACTTGGGCCGCACTGGCGCCAGACCCCCCAATGACCAAGGCCTTTACATTGGAGTTTTTGATAATAGTAGAATCGGAGGCGGAAATACTGCCATCGGTAGAACGGTACGAGGCATTGAAAGCACCATGCACATCGGATCTACTATAGTCCGATTCTACCGAATACAGTACCATACGACCATATTTGACCGACGATACGATTACCGGGCTTGTACTGTTCAATTCGGGTAATTCGGTAAAAAGACTGCCGGGGTTGTTATTGGTGGGCAAATCTAGGTCGATACTGTAATACAACTGAAAGAACTTGACCAGGTATTTATGTTTTTTGGTGGTTTTATTAAAATCGAAGGCTGCCGATACATTTTTGTTCTTACTTCGATAGTTGGCGCCGATGGCCAGATTCAGATGCTGTTCGGAATATACCTCATCGGTGGTCAAATTCAGTTTGGCCGGGGTAGCCCCGCTAACCCCTTGTGCCAAAAGATCTTTTATACCATTACGTACCGTGGAGAGTTTAGGGTCGCTAACCTCAACGGAAGCATCCCCATTGATATTTTCCAAGGAAATGGACAAGGTAATCGGTGCCCTACCCCCATTGATACCAATATATTCACCCGTAGGTATCGATTCTCCCTTGAGCATGGCCCCTGGGTAAATTACATCGGAAGTAGGATCTAATGCCAAGAGTTCACTAAAGCCTGGGGCATGTTTATATTGGGTTATAAAACATTCCAAAGATTCATTCTCGGTATCACGTTCCGTGGCTTCATCTACAATCGTTGGGCTAGCCACTTCTTCTCCTTGTTCAAATTCAGACAAGCTGGCCAAGACCGCATTATGTTCGGCAGCGGTTTTGTCGTCAACTAGGGGTCCGCCCCCGCCATCGTCACTTTTACTACAGCCAAACAGCGTAGTAACTATCACTAGACAGCCCCAAGCCATCTTCTTTAATTTTGAATTAACTAATAGGGTTTTCATGCTTAAAGGTTTATTGGATTCAACGCTTCGAAAGTAGCCGTGAATCACCCAACCACCTAAAAACCAGCATGGACAAAGTATGGACAACCAAGTCGCTCTTGTTCCTTTTTGCTCATGGACAACAATAGTATGCCTCAAACTCAAAACTCACATAAAACCCTGTTTTATAACATAATACGAGTTAACATGAACAGGATAATCCATGGAATTCCCTAGACAGACTATGGACAGACCTTAATCTTGCTTTTCATACCAACTTTCTCGATACCAAAATTATAACTACTTTGTAATCAGCATAAAAACCAGCATATGAAAGCCAACCGGATTTATCTTTGCCTTTTTCTATTATCGACTTTTATTAGTAGTGGTCAACAAAACCAAGCCTTTATCGACAGTTTAAAACAAGAATTGACCCATGGCGGACACAATGACTCCATTAAAGTGGTACTCCTGACCAAACTACACGAAAAACTCATGTTCGCTGAACCTGAGGTGGCCAAAGGTTACGCCCAACAAGAATTAAATATTTACAAAGAAACCGGATTGGAGCTGGCTTATGGTTTAGGTAATTTGCATATGGGCGATTATCACTTCAATAAAAGCGAAAACGACTCGGCCCTTTACTACTATACCATTGCCAAAACAAACTTTGAAAAGAACAATAAGACACGGGCTATTATTTTTGTAAACTATACATTGGCGGATATATATAAAATGCAGGGTGATTATAAAAAAGCCCTTTCCATTTTCGAGAATAGTATCGACCAAATCGAAAAACATATCAGTGACGAGCCTTATAAAAGCCAGTTTTTAGCCTCGTCGTATCTAGCCATAGGTTCATGCTATTTTGCCAAAGGTGATTTACGTATTGCGTTATCGGAAACCTTAAGAGCCCTAAAGTTATATGAAACCATAAATGATGCATTACGTTCAGCCGATACCTTTAAGCAATTAGGTGATATTGAAAGTCGGTTATTGCATTATAAAAATGCATTGACTTACTACCAAGAAGCACAAAAAATCTACCATAATAAGAATGATAATATTTATGAAGCCAATGCCCTTCATGCTATAGGACAAATGCATACCCATCTAAACCAACCCGAAGAAGCGGAAACATACCTACTAAAAAGTATTGCGCTGGCCAAAAAGTACGAGGTAAAAGCAACACAAGCCAAAACTTTGAATGAATTAGGATTGCTTTATATATCCAAGAAGGAACACCAAAAAGCAATTCAGGTATTAACAGAATCCGAGCAAATCGCATCTGCCGAAGGCATTGTTTTGCAGCAAATTACTACCGGAAAATCAATGGCCTTATTAGCTGAAAATCAAGGAAACTACAATAAAGCCTTGCGCATGCTTAATAAGTCTATTTCGCTATGTAGCATACATGAAACCCAAAGTCTATTGGGAGATTTATTCGAACAGAAAGCCCATGTCTTAGAAAAGCAAGGAAATTACAAGGCTTCTATTGCGAATTATAAAAACGCACAAGCTGTTCATGACAGTATTTCATCTGTTGAAAAAACCAGGCAAATCGAAGAACTAAAAACCATATACGAAACCGAAAAAAAGGAAGCCGAAATCGCTTTACAGAAAGAAGAGATAAATACCCTGAACGAAAAAGCCAAGGTAGACAGGCTTACCAAAAGCTTGTATGCCGGGGGAATGTTCACCTTTGTTTCGGTATCGGGATTGCTGTTCTTTGGTTTTCGGCAACGCATAAAAAAGAACCGTATCGCCAGGGAAAAGAAAGAAGCTTTGTTACAAAAGGAAATCGACCATAAAAAGAAAGAATTGGCCTCCCAAACCCTGCATTTGGTGCAGAAAAACACGTTTATCCAAGAACTGAAGGAGAATCTGGAAAACCTCAAAAATTCTCCTGAAAAATTTAAAATGGAGTTCCGGCGTATCGTAATGCTCCTAAAAAAGGAAAATGCCTCGGACCGCGATTGGGAAGTCTTTAAATCGTATTTCTCGGAGGTCCACAACGATTTCGATCAAAAGATAAAGACCCTTTGCCCCGATATTACTGAAAAAGAGATCAGGCTATCGGCCTTTTTGCGTATGAACCTCTCGACCAAGGAAATTGCCGCCACCTTAAACGTCTTACCCGATAGTATTTTAAAATCAAAATATCGATTAAAGAAAAAATTGGGACTGGACAAAGACCAAGATCTGGGTCAATTCTTAAATGCGTTTTAAACCAAATACTTGGTAGTAGGTTAATAACTTTTCGATGAAATCGACCGTAAAAAGCTATCATCTTATAGGATATTTCCTATTTTTAGACACTAACAAAACCATTAACTATGAAATCCATGACTTGTAAGGAACTGGGTGGAGGCTGTGATATGCGCTTCAGTGCCAGCACCTTTGAGGAGATTGCCCAAATGAGTAAGGAACACGGACGGGAAATGTTCCAAAAGGGAGACAAGGCCCATTTACAGGCCATGGACAACATGAAAGCCCTGATGCAATCGCCAGAAGCCATGGCCCAGTGGTTCGAAGCTAAAAAAAGGGAATTCGAACGTTTGCCTTCTACGGTCTAAAGCGTTTTTAAGTACTCCAAAACGGCCTTTCTTTCCGTATCTGAAAGCACATCGCCAAAGGTATGGCCTTCATTGCCGTACCCGACCAAGGTAGTATTGTAGGTATTCTTGTTGGTCTGACTGCTTTCAACCTTATAATTCCACCCAACCTTTGTACTATCATAATCAGCGTCATCAAAAGTCCGACTCCAATAAGTGGGCCTGTTTTTACTGTCCAGCACATCCGCCAAAGTGGGTACCGAAGCATTATGTAAATACGGTGCCGTGGCCCAAATACCATCTAAGGGAGGGGCTACATATCCGCCTTCCCCTTTTAATGCTATCGGGGCATCGCCTTGCGCGAACCAACCGGTATTGAACCAATCCAAAAAGTAATCGTTCATTTCCGAGGCCTGTGAATAATCGTTGGACAAGGCCGGATCGGTACCAATGCTTTCCAAAGCCACTAAAAGGTTGGGATAGCTTTCGTTACTACCATAGGTACCATGGCAGCTACTGCAATTATTTTCAAACAAAACCTTCCCGGTATCGGCCAGCCCTTGGTCTATTTCATAAGGGTATTCCGGAGCTTCCAAACTGTAGATATAGGCTAGAATATCGTTTACGCGTAAATCGACTTCTTCGGCCTTCACCTTATCACTCATGGTCAACAAACTAGAACCGATAAATGCCTTTCCAAAATCTTTACGGTTAAGGCCATGATAGAACATGGCATTTTTCTTTTTCAGCAACCACCAAGCTGGTACATCTGTAGGGATCGTATAGGGGTCAATTGTTACTTTAGGGTCATCTACCCAGCTAAGATCATCCTTATCCCTATGGGCCACCAACACCTTGGTAATCTTGTCGGCAGGGTTTACCCCCCTACTCTTGGTTATGGTATTAGGGCCAATGGCCTTAATACTTTTTCCGAATTGGGCATAAGCCTGATATTCCGGACTATCGGTACTACCATATAAATTCAAAAGGGCCGCCTCTAAGATGGGGCTATTCAAACTTCGATCAAAGGTAAAATCACCATTATGGCTACCCAAGCCCATTATAAATTCACCGTTCAACGTACTGGCATGGCACTGCATACAATTGGGTCCCACCACTTTTACCCCATTCTCGGCCAATACGGCATTATAGTCATAAGGTAACTTGGCATTATCACCTTCGCGTTGCAAAACATTGGTGGTACTTTCACCAAAGCCCAATAAAAAGGCCTGAAAAGGTACCCCCGATGCCATATAATTACCCGTGGTGAGGTATTCATACCCGGCTTGGGCATTACCTACACGCTGGGCACTGGCCGCAATGGGACTCGATTTTATCTCGGGTTGTTCCGGGTTTTCGGGAGTCTCCGGTGTATTTGGGGTTTGACCGGATGAAGCGCCTAAGGCTTCTTCGAATTCATTTTTGGAACAAGAAGTACTTATACAAAGTAATACCACCATTAGAAGGTGAGTTGCGCGCTTTCCCATAGTTTACATGCTTATTACAAACCTTAAAAAATTAATCGATTTCGCTATCTTATTCACTGACAGCGACCTATATATTCGACAAAAGGATAGTGGCCGAATGCCCTATCTTTGCACCCAACAATGGAAACAGACAAAAAAATCATCCTTTTCGACGGACATTGTAACCTTTGTAATGGTGCCGTCAACTTTATTATTGATCGTGATAAAAAGGATCTTTTCCGGTTCGCCTCCCTTCAGAGTGACATCGGGGAAGAACTCACCAATTCTAGGGGTATTGACACCTCTAAAATCGATTCCATTATTTTGATCGAGCCCGGAAAGGCCTACTACATTAAAGCGGCCGCCGCCCTTCGTATCGGTACACTTTTTGGTGGTCTTTGGAAGGTTTTATGGCTATTCGAACAAATTCCGAGTCCCATTAGTAATGCCGTTTACGATCTCATCGCCAAATACCGCTATAGCTGGTTTGGCAGAAAGGAACACTGCCGTTTGCCCAGCCCGGAGGAAGCGAAGAAGTTTTTGTAAACTACCCTTGACCAAACTCGATAGCTATAGATACATGTGCATCCGAAGTAAGTAAGATTTTTATTTCTGGACTAGCCTCGAAATAATAAACCTATTTGGCCCGTGCCAATAAATCCATCGTTCTTGAAGTCATCCATATAAACTACCATGTCATTCAGACACAGGTTTATGGTTTTTTGAATACTTGCTTTATATTTAAGCAGACTCAACGAACCACAAATGAAAAAACACTTTATCGGTATTGGGCTTTTAGCCTTATTATGTGCCTGCGGACCGGAAAAAACAACTACTGAACCTCAAAACGAATATGGAATCGTATTGCCCGAGGGGTTCGAAATTGACCGTTTGTACCAACCTGGGGCCCATGAACAAGGTTCTTGGGTAAGTTTGGTGCAAGACGATGCAGGTGATTTCTATACCTCAGACCAATTTGGAAACCTTTACAAAATGGAATTAGGTGAAGGTGCACCCAAGGTAGAAAAGCTCAATTTGAATATTGGAATGGCCCAAGGGCTTTTATGGCATAACAAAAGCCTTTACGCTTTGGTAAACGCCAATCCGAAAAACGATTTGGGCACCCAAAGTGGTTTCTATAAAATCATAGATTCGAACGCCGACCAACTACTGGATTCAGTCATTACCCTAAGACATTTCGAAGGCAATGGCGAACATGGCCCCCACAGTCTAGTCTTGGGCCCAGATGGAAAATCCATCTACATGGTGGCCGGTAATTACACCAAAATACCCAAAGATCTTTCGGCCCGAATGGCTACAGATTGGCAGTTAGATAATGTGTTGCCCGTAATCTTAGATCCCAGCGGACATGCCAACGAGTTGGATGCACATGGAGGCTGGGTGGCCAAGACCGATTTAGATGGCACCCATTGGGAATTGTTTTCCATAGGCATGCGTAATACCTACGACATCGCTTTTAATGCCGATGGCGAACTTTTCGGATTCGATTCCGATATGGAGTACGATCTGGGCATGCCCTGGTATAGGCCCATACGTATGACTCACATTAGCCCAGGCAGTCAGTTTGGTTGGCGTACCGGTACGGGTAAATTCCATGAAGACTACCCCGATAACCTTCCTGGCATTGCCGATTTAGGCCAAGGTTCCCCCACAGGCGTCGTAGCCGGCACGGGATTAATATTCCCCACGGCATTCCAAAAAGGGATTTTCCTGCTCGATTGGAGTTATGGCACCCTTTATTTTGCCGATCTTAAAGAAGTGGGCAGTAGTTATTCTGCCCAAATCAGTGAGTTTTTATCCGGAGTGCCCCTCCCCTTAACGGATGCCATTGTAGGCCAAGACGGAAATCTGTATTTCCTTACCGGAGGAAGGCGATTAGAATCGGCCCTATACCGCGTACGATATACCGGTTCGGAATCCACGGAAAAACCAAAGGCTTCCCCCTCGGAAGAAGCTTTGGCCTTGCGCAAACTACGTAAGCAAATAGAAACCTATCAAATGAAAAAGGATGCTGAAAGCGTTCCCTTTCTTTTGGAATATTTAAGCCATGAAGACCGCTTTATCCGCTTCGCTGCCCGCACCGCATTGGAAAATCAGGATCCGTCGGCTTGGATAGACCAAGAAATAGCGGAAAATACCCCTGCCCAAATAGAAATGGCCGTAGCCATAGCCCATAAAGGAAACGATGCGCAGCGTACCCAAGCCTTGGAAAACCTGATACGACATAACCCAAAAGCGGAAATGGGTACGATCAGGGCTATCGGTCTATTGGTTTCCCGAATGGAGGCACCATTAGCCTCCCCCACAAAGAAAGCCCTACAAAACAGCCTAAAACCATTGCTATTACAAGCCCAAGCCGATGTAAACCGTGAAGTAGTAAAACTACTGGCTTATTTACAAGACAGTAGTATCATAGATCCCGTATTGACCGCCATGGAGACCGATACCATAATCGGCCAAAGTACACGCGACAAATACCTTTCGGCAGCTATTTCGGGCCGAAGCGAGCAGTATGGGAACGATGTAGCCAATATGTTGGCCAATATGCCCAATGACCAACATATATCCTATGCCAAAAGTCTTTCGGTAATTACAGAGGGCTGGACCAAAAAAGAGCGTGATCGTTATTTCGATTGGTTTCAAAATGCCCTGCAGAAATCGGGCGGCAAGATGTACAGCAAATTTATTTTGGCTATACAGCGTGAAGCGCTGCCTTATATTCCTGAAAACGAAAGACCCTATTACGAATCCTTGGCCAAGAACAGGGAATCTGGTGCTACCGATTATCTCAAGGGCGTATCTCAACCCGAAGGCCCCGGCAAGGCCTGGACCAGCTCCGACATAATAGAAGCCTACGAAAAACGAAAAGGGGTACCCGACTTTAAAGGTGGTAGTGATATGTTCCGGGCCTCTTTGTGTATCAATTGCCATAGTATGGATGGAATTGGAGGCAATACGGGCCCAGACTTGAGTACGGTAGGCACCCGTTTCTCTTTAAAAGATCTGGCTTTGGCCATTGCCGAACCCTCTGAAACTATTTCGGACCGTTACGAATACAGCGAATTCACCCTAAAAAACGGAAATACGGTAAGTGGTCGTGTGTTAAGCGATGTAAATGGCAAGATTACCTTAAGTACCAGTGCATTTTCTCCTGAGGTAACTACCACCATAGCTCGAAAAGAGGTAATAAAAGAAATGATTTCCAAAACCTCGCCCATGCCCAATGGCTTGGTAAACCGTCTTAATGATACCGAGATGGTAAACCTGATTACCTACATACTTCAAGGCGGTAGACGGAATCCGGATGTGTATTGATCTAAAATTCCCTTTGGCACGCAATAGCTACCTTTGCATCAAAACCTAAAAAGTGGCGAACAGTATAGCGGCCCGGGTAGCCGATTTTATGGGGAAACATCCGCCTTTTGACTTACTACCACAAGCGGAATTACTGGCATTGGCCAGCGAGGTTACCATTGCCTATCACCCAAAGAACGAACGCATCTTTTCAGAAAACCAGGCACCAAAAGACCATTTTTTTATGGTGCATAAAGGAGCCATTGCCCTCAAAAGGCCAAGTACCCAGAACTTGGTCGACCTCTGTGATGAAGGCGATGTTTTTGGTTTGCGCCCCTTAATGGCACAAGAACAATACAAATTGGATGCCGTGGCCCACGAAGAATCCATCCTATATGCCATTCCGATCGCGGTATTCAAACCCATGGCGGTGGCCCATAAAGAAGTTGGCGACTTTCTTATTGAAAGTTTTGCCTCCAACACTCGGAATCCGTATTCCAGACAACATCGAGGGAAGTTGTATGGCGAATCTTCTTCTACCCCACCAGGGCCATCGGAGACCAAATTATTCGACTTTCAGCCTGTGCCCTATTCCAAAAAAATAGTGTGCTGCGAGTCCGGGACACCGGTACAGGAGATAGCCCTTAAAATGACCGAAAAAAAGGTGGGTGCCATGTTAATCGTAGACAAGGGGTTACCAGTAGGTATTATTACCGATATTGACTTGCGCGACAAAGTGGTCAGCGGGAAATTCCCGATTACCGCATCGGCAAGCGAAATCATGCGGAGCCCGGTAATCACCTATCCCAAGCAGCTTACGGTTACCCAAGCGCAAATGGCCCTGATGAAAAGCGGTATCAACTACCTTTGCTTAACCCAAGATGGCAGTCCGAATAGCCCGGCCGTAGGTATGGTCTCTGAACACGATGTCATGTTGGCGGTTGGCAACAACCCGGCCGTACTAATGAAAGGGATTAAAAGGGCACGTAAAACCAAGCATCTAAAGCCTATTCGCAACGGCATACAACAACTATTGGCAGACTATTTAGAGTTGAATTTGCCCATGCGCCTAACCACCAAGATCATTTCGGAACTGAACGATGCCTGCACCAAACAAGTGCTTCAAATCGCTTTGAGCCGAATGGACACTCCACCACCAGTGCCTTTCGCATGGTTAAGTTTGGGAAGCCAAGGTAGAAGCGAACAATTGTTACGCACCGATCAAGACAACGCCTTGGTATACGCCGACGTCCCCGACACAGAGGCAGAAGCCACCAAAACCTATTATACGGAGCTGGCCCGCAAAGTGACCAAAAGATTGCATAAGATCGGGTACGACTATTGTCCGGCCGAAATGATGGCCTCTAACCCCAATTGGTGCCATAGTGTAAGTGATTGGAAAACCAAGGTCACGGAATGGGTCTCCTCCCCTGGGCCCGACGAAGTTCTTTTGAGTGCCATTTTCTTTGATTTTAATTTAAGTTATGGTGACGAAAAACTGGTCAATGCCCTCTCGGACCACGTTTTCGATACGGTAGCCAAGTATCCGGTATTCTTAACGCACTTGGCCTCGGGGGCTTTAAAAAACCCTTCTCCCACAGGATTTTTCCGTTCCTTTCTGGTGGAACAGAACGGAACCCACAAAGATCAATTCGACCTAAAACGGCGCGCCCTTTTACCCTTAACCGATGCCGCCAGGGTACTCAGTCTTTCGCATCGCATCAAATCGATCAACAGTACCGAAGAGCGTTTTGAGAAACTGGCCGAACTGGAACCCAACAACGCCCAATTGTACCGTTCGTGCTCCTATGCCACCAAAGCCCTGTTGAAGTTCAGGGTAAAACAAGGCTTGTTACACAACGATTCGGGCCGTTTTATTGCTTTGGACAGTTTAAGCAAAGAGGAAAAAATCAAGTTAAAACGTACCTTTAAGACCATTAAAGACCTCCAGGATCTGTTGGGCATACGGTATAACGCCTCAAACCGAATCTAATGTCGTTACGCCACTGGTTTAAAAAGGACAATACCGAATATCCAGAATTCTGGCAGCACTATGCCGCAGGTTTTGGCACAAAACCGACCATGGCCATTTCCGATGCCGAATTTGTGGTTTTCGATACCGAAACCACCGGATTTTCCTTTGATAAAGACCGAATACTTAGTATAGGTGCCCTCAAACTACAAAATGGGCAAATCAGGGTACAGCAAGTCTTGGAAGTCTACCTGACCCAGCACCATTTCGACTCGGAAAGTGTTCCCATTCATGGTTTGCTCCACAATGGAAAAAAAGAGCAGATATCTGAAAAAGAAGCCCTGAAATCGTTCTTGGAATTTATTGGTAATGCCGTATTGGTGGCCCACCATGCCGCTTTCGATATGGGTATGATCAATACCGCCTTGGCCCGGGAAGGTTTGCCAAAACTGAAAAACCGTGTGGTAGATACCAGTGTTTTGTATAGGCGTACCCTCTTGCAATCGCCCTTATTGCTAAAGCAGGAACAGTATAGCCTGGACGAGATCGCCCAAAAATTCGACATTTCGGTAAAAGATCGGCACACCGCTTTGGGAGACGCCTTTATTACCGCTATGGCATTCTTAAAATGTATAGACCGCCTAAAATGTACCCAGCTCAAAGAATTATTCAAAAGCGGGATCAACGGATTCTAAATCGGTGTTTATCCGTAATTTTGCAGCTGTATCCATAACCAAGAATACCTGCGAACAATGCAAGATTTCACCCATTTTTTATACGAACAATTGGTCGAATGGGGCGTAAGCACCGTCTGGGCCAAATATGTGAATGTTATCGTTTTATTGGTCATTTTACTACTGGCCATGCTGCTGCTAGATTTTTTGATCCGAAAGATCTTGGTGGGTACCTTTGAGCGTTTTACCTCAAAGTCCAAAAACAACTTCGACGATTTTTTGGTACGGAACCGGGCCCCGCGGAATATCGCCCATATTATTCCCTTACTACTTGCCTATGAACTGGCCCCCTCTATCTTCCAGGATTTTGAATATGCCGAAACCTTGATCATGAAAACCATTGAGGTAATCGGTATCATCCTTACCCTGCGTATCATTAGGAGTCTTTTGAATACCATGAAGGATTTCTTCAAAACCCTACCCAATTTAAAAGATAAACCCATAGACAGTTATTTACAGGTGTTTATGATCTTTTCGTGGTTCGTGGGCTTTATGTTCGCCTTTTCGATCATAACCAGTATGAAGTTGATGACATTCCTCACCACCTTGGGGGCGGCATCGGCGGTAATCTTATTGGTTTTTAAGGATACCATACTCGGTTTTGTAGCGAGTATTCAAGTTTCTATAAACGATATGGTACGTATTGGCGACTGGATCACTTTTGAAAAATATGGGGCCGATGGCGACGTAATCGAGATCAATTTGGCTACCGTAAAAGTGCAGAATTTCGATAAGACCATTACCACCATACCCACCTATGCCCTGATTTCCGATTCGTTCCGCAACTGGCGAGGTATGATGAATGCCCAAGGTCGTAGGATAAAACGTGCCCTAATCGTAAAACAGGAGAGCATTAAATTCTTGGATGCCGAAACCGTTAATAAACTTCGGCAAATACAACTCATCGATAGCTATCTAGAAAACAAACAGACCGACATAAGCGCCTATAACGAAAAGAACGGCATAGATACCACTTTGCCCATAAATGGCAGACAACTCACCAATTTGGGCACTTTTCGAAAGTATATTGACCGCTATTTAAACCAGCATTCGGGTATAAACAAAGACATGATGATCATGGTACGCCAATTGGCCCCGACCTCTCAGGGTATACCGTTGGAAGTCTATGCCTTTAGTGCCGATAAACGTTGGGAAAACTACGAATACATTATGGCCGATATTTTCGACCATATTTTGGCCGCCCTCCCCTATTTTGAATTGGAATTATTCGAGTTACCTAGTTCGAGTACATTTGAGCAAAAAACAGTTAGCCTTCAGCAATAATCGTATTGTTGAAGTTTAGTGTAAAGTGTTTCAAGAAGGTCTTGTCACCTCGACCTGCTGGAGCCATCCCATAACACATTCAGTGATTAGTAATCGGGCTTATGAAAACTAGTGTCTTATCCGCATATAGTATAGGTATTCGGAACCATTCCAGTGTATTACAAACAATCACCCTTCGACAAACTTCGTTTGCTACCTTCAAAAAGAGGCATGCTCTTTTCTGCAAATGCTCAGGAGGACAATGCCAACCATCTATCCTAGGTTTGTGGGTTATCCCAAATCTTCAAGGATCAACATGAAAGCTTGGCCAACTCAACCACTCAACGATTACACGATTAAACAACCACCATTTACTTCAGATTGTTCAAAATAAAGTCGAGGGTGGTATTGGTATTGTCGTTCGTTTCGAAGCTTAGGTTGTTATGGGCCAAGGGTACGGCCAGGCCTGCTTCTAGCAGTCGTTGCATTACCCCTTCATATTCCAATGAGACTTTTCCGAGAAGCAACAAATCCATGGATAGGCCTTTTTTATAACGGGAATAGATTTTACGTAGTCCGCTTAAATACAACCGATCTTTGGTAAATCCGCCACCCCTATGTGCACGTAGGGTAATGGCAAAGGCATCGTGTTTGTTCAACTTATATTGGTTATGGATCAAATCGAAAGTATCGGCAAAACCATAGCCTTTGATCAAACTATCTGAGGCCAAAACCCGATACGCCAATTCCTTCAACCGCTTTAGGGTCAGCGCCCCACCCATGTATTCGCTAAAGACCGCCAATCCTTCTTGGGTTTCCACATTATTAGGCAGTCCGTTCGAGAAAATCTTTAGGGGCTGCAAAATACCGTTATAGGTGGTTACCATATGTACCCCGATCTCGTGATGGGCCAAGGTCTCCAACTGGTTTTTACTGAACAAAATGTTCTTTTTCAAATATAGGGTCCGGGTACTATTGCTAACCATGGCCTCGGCGGCAATATTGGTCGATAACTTTACCCGTAACGGAAAATCATAGGCCTGGGCATAGTTCTCAAAATAGGTCTTGGCTTCTTCAGAAGTACATTTTTTCTCCTCTTCGGCTGTTGGGACCACATCATCAAAATGCAGGATGAATTTAGCATTCTCTACATCTTTTTCGGTGGGTGTACCATATACCCGAAGCGAATTGTAATAAAACTTATGCGCTGAACCAATGGTTTCAATACATTGGATCATATTGGCATAATAGTAGACGATTTCTTTATACAATTCCTGTAATTCAGGCTGCTGGATCTGATCTAACCGATGCGAAAAAAACAACCGCTGCAGTTTATAGGGGTCGAATTTGAGTTTAGGATACTTAAAATTCGGACTAGCCGTATACTTGGAAGCAAAAAACCGCTGTTTCTCGGTTTCAATATTCAGCGGGTTCACATAATTGAGAAGCTCTATCTTTTTCACCAAGCGATCCAAATGGGCATCGACCCGAAACAGGGCTTCATGTTCTTGTTTGATCTGCAACAATTCTCTCTCCGACATGCTATCCGTTGATAAATTCCTCCACCTGAAGGGGAATCAGGCGTTTGAGGGCCAATTCTACCGCGCAAACTACATTTTGGTACACGCTACCATCGAGTTCATCGCAATAAACCTTGGCGATTTCGGTGGCCAAAACTAAGCTATTCGGATGATTTTTAGTGATGTATTTCAAGAAATATCCGTTACCCTGAAAAGTATCGTTGATCTTGGCATCGACCATTATACTTTCCGGAAGCTCCATCCCCTCCAAAAAACTACGCCATTGTTCGGCCGTTTTTCCAAATCGAGCTTGGTCAATATTCGCCGTACCAATATTCCAAACCGGTACCATACGCTCCCAACGCTTCCAGTTATACGAATGCATATCGAAAACCAATACTTGGGGATATAACTGCTCTAATTTTTTCATTAAAGCCCCCACCACTTGGTAAAATGCGGTATGTTTTTCTAAACTTAAGCTGCGTTCCGATTCCGGTAAAGGCGATTTCCAAAGTTTTTTCCCCCAGGCATCTTCATAAATGGCAGTTTCGGGCGGACGGTTCAGATCGTACTCGAAACGACTATCGCAACCGGCAATGACAATGGGATGGCTGGACACCATTTGCTTGGTATGGGGATCTTCTTCGTACCAGCGCTCATAGTCGGAATGCAAACAGTAGCCCAAAAGCGACTCCCTGAATTGATGCCCATCGTGTACCGCGGCACATACGAAGGGTACATAATCGTCGATCTTGAGGGTAAAAGAGCCATCTTCGGCCAAATAGTCAAAGGTTTCCCCTTGTTTTATGGCCTCAATAATATGTGAAACGGAAGCCTTATGCATTCTCTACCTCGCTGCGTAATCGGGAACGACGTTCAAAGGCTTGGAGTTTATCCAACACCTTACTCTCTATAAAATCGATGACCTTTACCTGTAACTTGGTCTTATACACCTTGTTCATATAGGTGATTCCGCCGGGCGACATTACGTTTACCTCTACCAATTTGCCACCGATGACATCGATACCCACAAAAAAGAGTCCGTCTTTAACCAATTTGGGACCAATTTGCTTGCAGAGGGCCTTTTCTTCCTTGCTCAGGCTATGGCGGGCCACGGTACCCCCGGCCGCCACATTGGATCTATGATCATCAGAACCAGGAACGCGTTTCATGGCCCCAATGGGCTCCCCATTCAATAAAAGGATTCTAATATCGCCTTTTTCGGCCCCTTCTATATATTCTTGAAGGATAACATAGTTAGAAGTGCCATCGGAATTGGTAATATAAAAATCGAGCAGGGATTTGATGTTGCTCATTGCGGATTTCTCGATCAAAATCACCCCAGAGCCACCAAAACCGTTCAGGGGTTTTAAAATCATTTTTTCGGAAGCCGATTCGTCGATCTGGCGTACCAGATAATCCTTGTTTTTAGAAACATGGGTTACCGGGATGATATTGTTATGTGAATCCCCAAAGGCCGCCGTGTATAATTTATTGTTCGCCTCACGCAGGCCTTGTAAGGAATTAATGATCAATACATCGTCTTTTACCGAATCGAGAAAATTGAGCATCAAGGGATCTAAAGGGGGGTTGGCCCGCATAAAAATAACATCGAAGCCGGCCAGTGGCAACATTTCTTCCCGCAGGGTAACCTGTTTATAAAAGCCCTTTAAGCTACTAGAGGTCTTTTCCATACGGTTGATTACCTTACAGGCCGCACTGGTTACACTGTTACGAATGGTAAGGTTGGCCGGTGTACACAGGGCCACCCCATGCTTTCGTTTAACACATTCGTGGATCAAAGCCAAAGAGGTATCGTTCTCAGGATCTATTTGCTCCCAAGGATACATTAAAAAACAGATATTCATAGGTTGGTGTTTAGATCACTTCTTCTAAATGGTCGTCCCATTCCTTGGGATTGGGTTCGTGCAGTTTACCTACCGATTTGGCCACTACGGTAGACACAGTGGCATCTCCGGTTACGTTGATTACGGTACGGGCCATATCCAACGGACGGTCAACGGCAAAGATCAAGGCGAGTCCCACGGCGAATTTATCGGCTGGGAAACCAACGGATTCCAAAACAATGACCAGCATTACCATTCCGGCACCCGGAACAGCGGCAGAACCTATGGAGGCCAGCAATGCTGTTAAAACGATAGTGAGTTGATCGGCCAAGGTAAGATCAAAACTCAGGGCCTGTGCAATAAACACGGCGGCCACCCCTTGGTATAGGCTGGTACCGTCCATATTTATGGTTGCCCCTACCGGCAAGACAAAACTCGATACTTCTTTATCTACACCGATATGTTCTTCTACCCTTTCCATGGTAACTGGTAAGGTAGCCGCGGAAGAAGAGGTTGAAAAGGCCAACAATTGGGCTGGGCTCATTTGCTTTAAAAACCAAAATGGATTTTTCTTGGCATATACGGCCACTACGATACAGTAGAATACGACCATTAATATCAATCCGACCACAACCACCAAGGCATATTTCAATAGGGCCAATAACAGATCGGGGTCACTGGACGAAACTACTACACTGGCCAAAAGGGCGAATACCGCATAAGGGGCCGAAAGCATGATCAGGTCTACCATTTTAAGCACCACCTCGTTCAAGGAGTCGAAAATATTCTTGAGCGGTGCCGCTTTTTCTTCCCCTACCAAAAGCATGCTGATACCCAGGAATATGGAAAAGAAAATGACTTGAAGCATTAACCCATTATCGCTCATGGCCTTCATGGCGTTATCGGGCACCATATCTTCCAAGAAACTAAGCGGACCGGCATTTTTCTGTTGGGTGGCCTCGGCAATCTTAGAGGTTACCCCACTATCGGTGGCATAGGTACTGGTCAATTGGTTAATGGTTTCCTCAGAAATACCATCCCCGGGTTTGGTCAGGTTTACCAATACCAAACCAATGGTAATCGCCACAATGGTGGTCATCACATATATGGCAATGGTACGTAGCCCGATATTCTTGAATTTGGAAATATCCTTAAGGTCGGAAATCCCTTTGATCAAGGAAGCCAATATTAATGGAATCGCAATCAGTTTCAGTAGTTTGATAAAAATGGTACCGAAGGGTTTTATCCAATCGGTAACAAAATCTACCCCCCAAGACACTTGGGTCATGGCAAACCCGAATAGGATACCGATCAACATACCGATTAGGATTTTCCAGTGCAATTCCAGCTTCTTCATAAAAAACAGTTGAATTTAGAAGTGGAATATAGCATTTTGGCCAATTAAGTACCAAATATTGCCGAGGCAAATTGACGACTACATCAGAAAAAATTGAAAAAAGAAAAACTTCGCAAAGAAGAAGCCCCGACTAACCTATTCTATTCTAGCCCCTTTGGCCCGTAGGCTAAAATCGGCCATGACCAAGGCTGCCATAGCTTCTACGATAGGTACGGCCCTAGGCACTACACAAGGATCGTGCCGGCCACGGCCCATGGCGATGACCTTGTTCCCTTGTTTGTCTATGGTTTCATACGACTGGATCAAAGTAGCCACAGGTTTAAACGCTACTTTAAAGTAAATATCCATGCCATTACTAATACCGCCTTGTATACCCCCACTAAAATTGGTAACGGTACTACCATCGGAATTATACAAATCGTTATGGGTGCTTCCTTTCATGGCCACCCCTTCAAATCCGCTACCGTATTCAAAGCCTTTTACGGCATTGATCGATAACATGGCCTGGCCGAGTACCGCATGTAATTTATCGAAAACGGGTTCCCCAAGTCCGATCGGTACATTTTTGATCACACAAGAAACCACACCTCCTATGGTATCGCCTTCCTTTCGGATTTGCTTGATATAGCTTTCCATCTCGGCGGCCTTTTCTAGATCGGGGCAACGTACCGCATTGGTCTCGGTCAAACCTAAATCCAGATCACGATAGTCTTTATCCAACCCCAACTCACCCACTTGGCTTACATAGGCTTGAAACTCCATCCCCGACAAAAATTGCTTGGCCACGGCTCCTGCAACCACCCTAGCCGCGGTCTCACGGGCCGAACTACGTCCGCCTCCCCTATAATCGCGAAAACCATATTTACGGTCATATACATAATCGGCATGTGAGGGCCGGTAGGTTTCGGCAATATGCGAATAATCGCCTGACTTTTGGTTGGTATTTACGATAACGAATCCGATTGGGGTTCCGGTAGTTTTTCCTTCGAAAAGTCCTGAAAAGAATTCTACCTGATCCGGTTCCTTCCGTTGGGTAACGATAGCCGATTGCCCCGGCCTACGCCGATCCAACTCGGCCTGAATGGCTTCTAGGTCTAAGGTAATACCGGCCGGACAGCCATCGATAATGCCGCCCAGTCCCTTACCATGCGATTCGCCAAAAGTAGTCAGTTTAAAAAGGGTTCCGAAAGTATTCCCGGCCATAGCACTTGCTTTTGCCGTAAAAGTAGGGGTAATCCGGTAAAAAGTAAAATACAACCGGCATTATGGAACATTAGGGTAATACTTTGTTAAACTAAAATTAACCATTAACCAAACCAAATTTTACACCACCTTGATTTTCAGTTTATACCCAACAGTTTAATTTGTCGAAAACCGTGAAACATTGAAGCGAAGAAAAATTGATGTAGCCGTAATTTCCGATATCCACCTCGGGACTTTTGGTTGCCATGCCGAAGAATTGGTAGTATACCTGAACAGTATCCAACCCGAGAAACTGATTTTAAATGGTGATATCATAGACATTTGGCAATTTAGTAAACGGTATTTCCCCGCATCGCACCTAAAGGTTTTAAAAAAGGTTCTTGGTATGGCCTCTCGCGGTACCGAAGTGTATTATATAACCGGAAACCACGATGAGATGCTCCGGAAATTCACCGACATCTCAATGGGGAACTTTAATGTGGTAAATAAACTGGTTTTGGAGCTCGACGGTAAAAAAGCCTGGTTTTTCCATGGCGATGTATTCGATGTTTCGATACAGAATGCCAAATGGCTGGCCAAACTGGGCGGATACGGTTATGACTTTCTGATTCTGATGAACCGTAGCGTCAATTGGTTCTTGGATAAAATGGGCAAGGAACGTTACTCCCTTTCGAAACGTATAAAAAACAGTGTTAAGGGCGCCATCAAATACATTAACGATTTTGAGACCACCGCTGCCGAACTCGCTATTGAAAACGGCTATGATTATGTGGCCTGTGGCCATATACACCAACCCAAAAAGGAAGTATATGAAACCAAACACGGCCGATGCACCTATTTGAATTCCGGAGATTGGGTAGAAAACCTAACCGCTTTAGAGTACTCTTTTAAACGCTGGAAAATTTACCATTACAACCACGACAAGCTTTCACCCTTTATCGTAGATGAAGACCTAAAGCAAATGGATTTCCAAGAACTGATCGCCTCCATAACCATAAACAGCAAAATCAATCTTACGGCCGAACAAGAAAATCCGATGCAGGAAAGCGACCCCCAAAAAGCCCTTAAAAAGGAAAAAGAGGGACTGGAATAACCCCTTATCTCCCGTTGTTGCTTACCAAAGGCTTTGTTGAAAAGGAGGTTAGCTTGATCTTCCCCGAATCGGCGATCATCATAAAGGCACCGATAGTATCTTTCTGTGATTTTGTACCAAAATCTTGGGTAGAGGTCAACTTAAAATAGGTTGGGTGGCCACTTTTGTTGCCCAAATAGACCAAATTCACCTGCCAAGGGCCAAGAACGGTATTATCGATAATAAACTGTTTGGAATGTAGACCCTGTATTTTTTCTTGGTTGATCAAAGCGGCATTTTCTTCCGACGAATGGTTCCAATTCAGGGTTTGCCCATTCGGGTTGACCAGTTCCAATTCAAATTCGGCATCCGGATCGCTCCACTCCAGCAATAACCTTCCTTTAAGATACCAGGGTAATTCACCAATATTCCATGTAGAAGCACCCAGTTTTTTTTTGTTTTTGTGATATAAGCCTACCACCTCGGTTTTTACTATGGAATCCAATTCCGATATCTGATGGGTATCACCCTTTTGTAAAGATGCAATCTCGGCATAACAGTTGGCGGCATAGCTGGGTTTGGCATCCAAATCGGCATTCTGGGCGACATTTTTTATGCTTTGCACATTATTTATCTGTCCCAAGATCATTTTATACACCCTTCCTGATTCTTCATAGGCCTGCCAAGCATCCAAAACATAGGCCGATGCCAATAACAGTTGCACATCGGTCGGATATTGACGTACCAAATCCGTGACCATTAGTTTTCCAACGGATGGCATTCCCATTTCATCGGTAACAAAGCGTGACAAAAGCAGGGCTTGATAGGGGTGTTTCAACAAATCTTCTTTTTGTTCAGTCCATAAAGTAACCAAATCGACGCTTTTTTGACCAAACCCCCTTTCTCGTATCCAATCGGGATAATCCACTCGATAAGGTTTGGCATCCCGATTATAGGCATTGTCGCGCCTTTTGGCAAAATCATAATAGGTATCCGTCCCCTTTTCCCGCACTTTATTCGCCCGTTTGGTATTGATGACCATTATGGCCCCCACACCAACCCCATATTTTCGGCTGTGGTTCGCTAAATTCTCAGTAATCAACTTCCGACCTTCGTAGCGTGCACTGATTTTTGGGCCGGCCAGAACGGAAACACGGTCAATATCGTCTACATCTAAAAACAGGGGTAATTTATAGCTTACAAGACCATCTACATCATAAATGACCCTACCCCCATAGTGTCCTTTGGGGTTCATCATGATAAAGGGTGGGTTTTCGCGATAATACACGCGACCATCAATAATTTTAGCCAAGGCACGCGCCAAATCAGTCTGGGAACGATCTATACTATCCATCGGAATGTTTTGTAATATCCGTATTCCTTTGTCGTTCTGATCGATATAACCAACACTGGTACGAAAAAGGTCTTTGTTCATGACCCAAGCTTTTCGTAACTCATCCAAACCTGTTCTAGCATCAGCGACTTCTACATTATCCAAATCAGTAATCTCCGCCTCCAGTGCCAAGTTCAATACCTGGGTACCATAGGCAACGATTACCTCTTTGGTTTCTTTTCCGACATAGGAATAACGTAAGGTATCCAAAGCCTTGGCCTGAATAGAATAATCGCCAGTTACATTTGAGCTTACCGCTACCCGGCTACTAAGATTTTCGATTTTCGCTCCCGATAAGGGTCGATCAGAAGTGGTAAGGGTCCCGGAAACTTTGGTTTGACCAAATAGTAGCCCGGAAAACATTAAGGAGATAAGTAAAAAGAAACGCATAATTATGTTGGTTTTTGTATGTCTTTAGACCACCATCACCAACTTCATTTTCAATAACATACCGTTCAATTTTTAGCAACAAAAACCATGCCGCAATCCACTGAATTCAGCTATTTCAGTGCATTCTTTAAAATAGTAACCGGATGCAGGGCCTCACGCTGGGTACCGTCTTCGATCTGATGCCTACAACTGGTACCATTGGCCGCGATAAGAGTCTCGAAAGCCGATTTTCTAACTGCCGGAAACAAACGCTGTTCCCCAATGGCCATACTTACTTCGTAATGTTCTTTTTCATACCCAAAAGATCCCGCCATACCACAACAACCTGAATTGATCAAACGCACAGTATAATTTTTGGGCAAGTTCAGCACATCGAAAGTTACCTTTTGGTTCGATAAGGCCTTTTGATGGCAATGTACATGCACCTTCACCTCTTTCGTCTCTTGGGTGAACATTTTGGGACCTATTCGGCCATTTTCAGCTTCTTTGGCCAAAAATTCTTCAATCAAATAGGCATTGGCGCTTACTTGACTTACAGCTTCAGCATCCTGCACCAATCTAGGGTATTCATCCCTAAAACTTAAAATGGCGGATGGCTCTAGTCCTACCACTGGGATTCCCGCCTGGGCAAATTCCAATAAATTTCTGGTATTGTCCTCGGCCAATTTTTGAGCCTCTTTTAAGAACCCTTTGGATAAATAAGTTCGCCCGCTTTCCGCATAAAACAATTCAACAGCGTACCCCAATCCACTCAAAAGATCAATGGCATCCATACCCAGTTGCACATCGAGATATTGGGTAAACTCATCTACATACAAGACCACTTTTTTAGAATCAGCATGATTCTCTTTTTCAGCATTTAAAAGATACTTATCGAAATCTTTACTATAAACCTTTGGAAAACTTCTTTTTGAGGCAACCCCACTCACATTTTTGATAAGACCGCCCAAAGGTGACCCATAAACGGCATTGACCAAACCAGGCATTTTACTCGCCAATTTATTGAATTGGGTGTTGCGTGCAAACAACTTCGCCCGAAAGCCATAGCCGTTCTTTTCTTGATATTGGTACAAAAACTCGGTCTTTAACGCAGCCATATCTACATTAGACGGACATTCGCTGGCACAAGCCTTACAACTTAAACAAAGATCTAAGGCCTCTTTAATCTCGGGATGATCGAAAGGGTTTTTCCCCTTCTCGGTCAGGGTAATAAACTCCCGTAAGGCATTGGCTCTGGCCCGGGTAGCATCTTTTTCGTTTTTGGTAGCATGGTAACTGGGACACATGGCCCCTTTGCTTAAATGGGTCTTACGACAATCGCCGCTACCATTACATTTTTCTGCCGCGCGTAAATACCCCTGACTATCGGAAAAATCCATAAGGGTATCCAATTCCGGCTCTTCCCGATCCACCTCATACCGCAGGGCTTCATCCATAGGAAAGGCATCTACAATCTTACCCGGATTAAAGATATTATTCGGGTCAAAAATCTGTTTTACCCGTCGTAACAACTGGTAATTCCCATCCCCAATCATCAATGGGATAAACTCGGCACGCACGATACCATCGCCATGTTCCCCACTAAAGGAACCTTTGTATTTCTTGGTCAAATGCGCCACTGCCGTGGTTATCTCGCGAAACAATTTAACATCGTCACTTTTTTTAAGATCTAAAATCGGACGCAAATGCAGCTCCCCTGCCCCGGCATGGGCATAATACACGGCATCTTGTTTAAAATCGGCCATAATCTCGGAGAATTCCATGATAAAATCCTTTAGATCGGGTAAAGCCACGGCCGTATCCTCGATACAGGCCACCGCCTTACGATCACCTACCATATTCCCCAATAGTCCGAGTCCGGCCTTACGCAGTTCCAAGGCCTTTTGGATATCGGCCCCGTACAATACCGGACTGGCATAACTTAAGCCACTTTCGGCCACAGTATGTAATAGCTTATCGACCTCCTGTTGCAATTCCTCCTGGCTATCGGCCCTGACCTCCGACATCAATAAAGCGGCCGGATCGCCTTCCACAAAAAAACGGTTCGCCATCTGGGCCCGGTTGTTCTTGGTACAATCCAGAATCACCTTATCCATCATTTCACAGGTAAACAACCTATGCTGCATTAAGGGGGCCACATCTACCAAACTGTCTTCCAGTGTTCGGTATTGGGTAACCACCATAGCGGCATGTTTAGGCGGTAATTCGTCTAATTGCAAAGTCAGTTCGGTGGTAAAGGCCAAGGTACCCTCACTACCGCTAAGCAATTGACATAAATTCAAGCCCGCTTCGGTGCCTCCGAACAGCTCGCTTTTTAACAGCTCATCTACAGCATAACCTGTATTTCGCCTATGGATTTCCGGTTTAGGAAATTCTTCGCATATTTTTTCCTTTACTGATTTGTTAACCAATTCCTTGAATAGGCTCGCGTAAATCTTTGCTTCAAGAGTGTTCCCTTTCGATTTCTCATCGATTTCGGTGCGGGAATAGGTTTTGAAGCAGACTTCACTCCCGTCTGACAGCAGCCCCTTTATCTGCACCACCTTATCACGGGTTACCCCATACTGGATAGAAGTAGTACCCGAGGAATTATTACCCACCATACCCCCAACCATACAACGGTTAGACGTAGAGGTATTGGGCCCAAAAAAGAGACCGAAAGGCTCTAAGTACTGATTCAGTTCATCTCGGATAACACCCGGCTGAACCACTACCTGTTTTTTAGCTTCATCGACCGAAATAATTTGGGTAAAATGGCGCGACACATCGACTACGATACCCTCACCTACACATTGACCAGCCAACGAGGTACCCGCAGTACGCGGAATTAGGCCCACTTTATGGGTATTGGCAAAGGCAATCACTTTTTGGATATCGGCTTGGTCTTTTGGAAAAACCACGGCCAGAGGTGTTTTGCGGTAAACCGAAGCATCGGTTGAAAAAATAGCCTTGTGCAAGGCATCCAACTTCATCTCCCCCTTCAATTCTTGCTTTAACGAAATAAGTGTATTTTTGTTCAAGGCAACCGGATTTAATAGACTAAAGTAAGCCATTTCCGCATGGAAAAAAACCGGGTTTGCCCGAATTTATCAATCCTTAAATTAAGATTCTATGAAATTGACAAAAATGCTATGGTTAGCCGTATTCCTTATTCCATTTGCAATGCACTCCCAACAAATTGCAGACCACGCACTTGGTCTTCGACTTGGCGATAGTGATGGTTTTGGGGCCGAGATCTCGTACCAAAAACGTTTGGGCCAATTTACCCGTATGGAGGCCGATTTAGGTTGGCGTGACAGCAGGGAATACGATGCCTTTAAATTATCGGGTAATTTTCAATGGGTAAGACATCTCGATGGCAGTTTTAACTGGTTTTACGGGGTTGGAGGTAATATCGGTAGCGTAGATTTCGAACAAGGGGTAACCGACGACGATGGCGGACTTTTTATTGCCGCGGCAGGTACCTTGGGTATTGAATACGATTTTGAGATCCCGTTATTGATTTCTTTTGACATACGACCAGAAATTGGCATATTAGGCTATGATGGCTTTGATGACAACTTCGATTTCGACATTGCCATAGGTATACGTTACCAGTTTCAATAAGCTTTAAGAATAACCCAATTATACGGCCCTTGACCTATAATAGTGTCAGGGGCTTTTTTTATACAAGCGGATATCGCTATTTTTACCCAAAACATAATTATAATGATACAAAAGAGCTTAGGAATCCTAGCTATTGCCCTTTTAATGGTAGCCTGCGGCGGAAAAGGAACAGCGGATAGTTATACCATTGATGTGAACTTACGTGGCGAAGTTGCCGATAGCACCTTGGTCTATCTGAAAAAGATCAACGAACAAAACCAACCTATAGACGTAGATACGGTAAAGGTTATCGGCGGGCACTTCTATTTTGAGGGTCAAGCCGATTCGGTGCCGGAAATGCATTATATCTTTATTGACAAGATTAGGGGTTATCTCCCTGTTATCGTTGAAAAAGGTTCGGTAGAAATCAATGTTCAAAAAGACAGTTTACCTTTTTACAAAGTGAAGGGAACCGCCCAAAACGAGCTTTTTCATGCCTTTAACAAAGGCTCGAGGGCAATAGGCGAAAAATTACAGACCACCCAAGCCGATTTGCAAAAAGCCATGGGTGAAGGCGATGCAGCCAGTGCCCAAGCATACAGGGAAGAGATTTTCGAATTACAACAAGAAGGCAAGGACTACAATGTAAATTATGCCAAGAACAACCCTAATGCCTATATCTCCGTACTCTTATTACAAGGTATGCGTGCCAGCCAGGCTTTGGGCGAAAAAGAGCAATTGGAAATTTTTGAAAGCCTTAGCCCCGAGATCAAAAACACCAAAGTGGGTAAACTGCTTCAAAAAGAATTTGAGTCATCTAAAGCCACATCTATAGGTTCCACCGCTCCAAATTTCTCGGCCCCGACCCCTACTGGCGAGGTGTTGGCCTTGAACGAGGTATTGGGCAAAGTAACTATTTTAGACTTTTGGGCCGCCTGGTGTAAACCCTGTAGGGCCGAAAACCCGAATGTAGTCCGCATCTATGAGAAATACCACGACAAAGGTTTGAACATTATGGGGGTATCTTTAGACCGTAAGACTGAGGATTGGAAAAAAGCCATTGCTGACGATGGCCTAACCTGGAACCATGTATCTAACGTAAAATATTTTGACGAAATCGCGCAACTATATAATGTAAGAGCCATACCGGCTACCTTTATCTTAGACGAAAACGGGGTAATCGTTGCCAAGAATCTACGTGGCCAAGCCTTGGAAGATAAAATTGCGGAAATGTTGAATTAGATTTCCTAATCGTCACAAATAACAAAGCCCGGCCATTACAGCCGGGCTTTTAAGTTACTTATCAAATTCAGTGTATTATCTTAACTAGAACTTATTTAAGGTATCGGTAAAATTTCCGGTTACGCTTACATTGGCGCCTTTCTTAACCTGTCCGGACACATAGGCCTCATTACCATCGCCAATAAACACGACAGACGCCCCATCTTTAAGTTCTATATCGCCGTAAATGGCAAAATACCCTTCGATTTTAAGGGTGGCCCCTTCTTCTACGACAATTTTCTTTTTGCGACTATTACTACCAATAAGCATATACCCATTCATAGCCAAAGTGCCATTTTCTTCGATTCGAACATCGTTTCGTACCGTCCACGATCCGCATAAAGTTAGGTCGGCATTTTTACCCACGGTAATTCGGTTAAAGGCTTTAGACCCTCGATACCCTTTTTCGTCATTATCTGCAATGGTCAAACGATTGGTACCCCAGTAGGTACTGTAGGTGGCGCAAACCGCTTCTAAAGATGTGTCAGGGCGGTTGAGTTTGATAATCTGTAGGCCTTCGGTTCCCGAAGCGGCAAAAAGGTAATCGCCCTTACTTTCTACATAGTTGATGGACCCCCTGATTTCGATTAAGCCAACGGTTTCCAATTGACCATTGTCATTTTTAGCGATCGCGAGACCGCCCCCGCCGTTCGCCATAAACAAAAGCTCTTCATTGGCAGAAACCGCATTGGTAACGATATCAGAACTGGCAACCCCATCAGGATGTATGGCTATTGGTATATATTTTACCAAGTTTCCATTCGAAAGATCATACACCCCGGCCCCTTTGTCTCCTTCCGAGACTACGATATGTCCGTCATAAAAGTCCAAGGTACGTTTGGCATGCCCTAAATCGGTGGTTATAGCGATATCGCCGGTCGATTGGAAATTTCCGTCTAAAAGGCGCACCCCAGTACCTCCATCCAACAAGGCAAAAGTATTGTCTTTATAAGCAATCGAACGCAAGTCTTGGTAGGTATAGGAATTTTGTAGATCTAGGGTATTGGGTTCATAGGAACCGAGAACGCCATCGCGTCCCGAGGTTACATAGATGGAACCATCTAAGACCATAACCCCATTGCCAACAAAGCCTTCTTGAAAGGCATATTTGATATTGCTGGTACTGAAATACCCATTGGATGCCGAAAGGCGGGCCACAAAAGAATTCTCTTCACTTCGGGTCGATTTTTCGGAATCGAACCCACCGGCCGCGTACACATAGCCATTGCTATAGGTTATGGCATTGATATCGGCATTGGTGTAATGCAAGCGAGACCGTATATAAGGATTTCGGGGATCGGAAATATCAATTATATCCAAGGCTCCGGCATATTGGGCTTCTGGCGTGTTATAAGAGACATAAGCATAGTTCCCCTCCAAATAAACATGAGAAGCCGTTAGGTTTTGGGCATTACTGTATTTTGGGGGTTTGATCTGGGCCACCAATTCCATAGGGAAATCGGTTGCTTGGGCATCTTCATCGCCCGGCTTCGAAAATTTGTTGGCGCTTTTGGTAAATGCGGTTACGTCCAACACCCCAGCGGCATCGAGCACCACATCTTTTGCAAGTACGTTCTGGTCGTTTTCCAGGGCAACGTCCCCATCTTGATTTTCATACACGGTAGTTTCGTCGCTACACCCAAAAAGAAGCACAAAGGGTAGCGCATAGCACAGTATCCTTAATCTAGTCATGATAAGTAGGTAAAAATTTGGTTTTCACAAGAAACGTTAAAATCCCGCTTATGGTATGGGCTTTTCGACGAAATACATCTTTACCTAAAGAAACCTAAATTATTGTAAGAAGGGTACTACTAAACGGAAGTCGGTTTCCAACAAAACGTCTTATCGCGATCGTTTACGCTCCATAACGAAAAGTACCAAAATAGGTACCGCCATAAGCAGCACGATCAAAGGGTTCCGAAGAAAAACCTGTGGGGCGAACAAAAGGGTGACCAAGAATCCGCCAACGGCCCCACCAAAATGCGCACTATGCCCAATATTACCTATTTGATGGCGCATACCATAGATACTGTACAACATATAACCTATACCCAATACGTAAGCCGGTAGCGGTATAGGAATGAACATAATACCCAAACGCATATCGGGCTGTAGTAATATAGCCGCATAAAGCACCCCGGTAACGGCACCACTGGCACCTACCGCACTGTAATACGGTTCATTTTTATGGAATAACAAAGAAAGTAAGCTTCCGGCCACCAAACTAATCAGGTAAACAATCAAAAAGGTTAGCACCCCCAAATGCCCAATTATTACCGGTGCAAAAAAGTATAGGGTAAACATATTGAAAAACAAATGCCCCACATCCACATGCAAAAAACCAGAGGTAAACATACGATCCTTCTGTCCGGACGAGATAGGACCAACCTGAAATTTATAGCGATCGAAAAAAACCGAGTCATTAAATCCTTTAATTGAAACTAAGGCGTTAATAGCGATAATGGCAAGGGTAGCTAAGCGGATATCCATAACAAAAGATTCGCTCAAATATAGCTATATTTGGACAGAACCGAACCTATGGCAAACCGAATCGTCTACCTAATTGCCTATCCATTACTATGGGTAGTTTCCATGCTTCCGCATCGTCTTTTCTATACCCTTTCCGACGGTTGCTTCTTTCTCATATACCATGTGTTAGGGTATCGAAAAAAAGTGGTTATGGAAAATCTTCGACTTACCTTGCCCGATATAAGTACCTCAGAACTCAAACGGATCCAAAAAGACTTCTACCGCCATATGTGCGATATGTTCCTAGAGATGATCAAGACCATGAATCTCTCAAAGGCAGCTGTTAAACGAAAATATGCGGTGGAGAACATTGAACTGTTACAAGAACTGGAAAAAAGTAAGACCGTATTGGTTGTCTGTGCCCACTATGCCAACTGGGAATGGAACGTTAGCATTAACAATTATGTGAACGCCAAAGGATATGCCGTGTACCAACGTATTGGCAACCCCTATTTCGATAAACTTATCCGTAAGATTCGAGGTCGTTGGAACACCACCTTGATTACCATGGAGGAAACCGTGCGTACGGTGGTAAAAAACGAGAGAAACGGTATTCGCGGTATTTTTGGCATGGTAAGTGACCAATCGCCCATGCACTTTAAGGCGCCTTATTGGAGTGAATTTATGGGTATTACCGTACCTGTTTTTAATGGGGCGGAATTATTGGCCCGTAAAATGGACCTGGCCGTTTTGTTCTTAAAGGTTTCTAAGGTGAAACGAGGGCATTATGCTGCACGGTTTATTCCCATAACCACAGGGGGAAAAGAAACCGCGCCCAATGAAATCACCGAAACCTTCTTGCGCATGGCCGAAGAACAGATCCGGGAAAAGCCCGAACATTACCTATGGACCCATAAAAGATGGAAACACCGGGATAAGGTGCCGGAAACTTACCAGAAGAAAGTGAGCAAAAAATAGTCGCTGTCTCAGGTTTTTCCATTTCAGTATTCATGGTATCTTTGCCGCCTAATTCGATTTAGACACCATGCAATTATTGGTCTTTTTAGTGGTTTACCCCTTACTGTGGTTGGTATCTATACTCCCTTTCCCGATTTTTTACGCGGTTAGCGATGGTATTTTCTTTTTGATTTTCCATATTGTAGGCTATCGCAAAAAAGTGGTTATGGAAAACCTGAAGCTGACCCTACCCAATAAAAGTGAAGCAGAACTCAAAAGGATCCAAAAAGACTTCTACCGCCATATGTGCGATATGTTTATGGAAATGATAAAAACACTTTCCATTTCCAATAGCGAAATAGAAAAACGGTTTGCCTTACACAACTTGGAGTTACTTCATGATTTGGAGAAAAAAAAGAATATCATATTAGTAGGAGGCCACTATGCCAACTGGGAGTGGGCCGTACACATGAACGATAAGGTGGCCAGTGACGGTTATGGCATTTACAAGAAAATAAACAATGTCTATTTTGATAAAATGGTTAAGGGAATACGGGCCAAATGGGGGGCCCAATTGATCCTAACCCATGAAACGGTCCAGAAAGTCACTGAAACCGAAAAGCAAGGTAAAAAAGCCATTTTTGGTATGCTAAGCGACCAATCACCCCAAATGAGTAAGGCCTACTATTGGAACAAATTCATGGGTGTAAATGTGCCCATTTTTACGGGAGCCGAGTTTATGGCCCGTAAACTAGACTTGGCCGTAGTCTTCATTAAAGTCGAAAAAGTAAAAAGAGGCTATTACCAAGCAACTTTTAGCACCATTACCGAATCTGGGGCTACCACCGTTGAAAACGAAATTACCGATGCCATTATGGCCAAGGTAGAAGCACAGATCAAAGAAAAGCCGGAACACTACCTCTGGACCCATAAACGATGGAAGCACCGAGGTAAAACCCCAATGCTTCCCAAAAAATAAATTCCTTCCTACGCTTTAGATACCCGCGATTTCTTTGATTTCCCCTATGATACGATCGGCTAAATCATGGGCTTCCGCCTCTGTTTGGGCCTCTGTATAAATTCGGATAATGGGTTCGGTATTCGATTTTCGTAAATGCACCCAATTGGTGGCAAAGTCTACCTTTACCCCATCAACCGTAGAAACTTGCTCGTTTTTATATTTTTCGGCCATACCTTTTAGAATTCCATCAACATCCAAACCTGGGGTCAGCTGTATTTTCTTTTTAGCCATAAAATAACTGGGATAAGCATCGCGCATTTCTTGTACGGTTCCGCCTTGCTCGGCCAAATGCATTAGAAACAAGGCCGTACCCACTAAAGAATCGCGTCCGTAATGGCTTTCTGGGTAGATAATGCCCCCATTACCCTCACCACCGATAATGGCCTTCGAATCTTTCATGGCGACAACCACATTCACTTCGCCCACGGCAGAAGCCTGGTACTTACCACCATGCTTCTCGGTAATATCGCGCAAGGCCCTCGAAGAAGAAAGATTGGACACCGTATTACCCGGGGTTTTACCCAAAACATAATCGGCACAGGCCACCAAAGTGTATTCTTCCCCAAACATTTCGCCCGTATTACTTATAAAAGCCAAACGATCTACATCGGGATCTACGACAATACCAAAATCCGCTCCCTCTTCAGGTACTAGAGCACAGATATCGGTAAGGTGCTCTTTTAAAGGCTCGGGATTATGCGGAAAATGTCCATTGGGCTCACAATACAGTTCAATGCATTCTACGCCCAAAGCTTCCAACAATTTAGGAACGGCGATTCCCCCAGTGGAGTTCACCCCATCTACCACAACTTTAAATTTTTTGGCCCGAATGGTATCGGCATCGACCAAAGGAAGATCCAACACCGATTGAATGTGTTTTTCAATATAATCATCCTTTTTAATCACCTGACCCAAATCATCGACTTCGGCAAAAGTGAAATCTTCGGCCTCGGCAGTCTCCAATATTTTGGCCCCTTGCACACCATCTAGAAATTCGCCCTTGGCATTTAATAGTTTTAAAGCATTCCATTGCTTAGGGTTATGGCTGGCGGTCAATATAATTCCTCCATCGGCTTTTTCCACAGGTACGGCATATTCTACCGTTGGGGTGGTAGACAAACCAAGATCCACGACATCGATACCCATACCCACTAGGGTCGAGACCACTAAGTTCTGGATCATTTCGCCAGATAACCGGGCATCGCGACCAATAACAACGGTATATTTATCTTGTTGGGTCTGTGCCTTTAACCAACTACCATAGGAAGCGGCAAATTTAACGGCATCTAAAGGGGTAAGATTATCTCCGGTACTACCACCAATGGTACCACGGATTCCGGAAATGGATTTAATCAATGTCATAAAACGGAGTTTGTAAAATGTTTATACAAATATAAGCGGCTCTCCCCTATTGGCTTGTAAACAATTTGTAAATTCGATATGGATAAACCTACGATCGGTCTATGAACTTTTTGGCACATATCTACCTTTCTTTTGATTATGAGCAAATACGAATCGGTAATTTTATTGCCGATGGTGTCAGGGGCAACAAATACAAACACCTCCCCGAGAACATTCAAAAAGGGATAGTATTACATAGGGCCATAGACAGTTATACCGATACCCACCCCATTGTAAAACAAAGTATCTTAAAACTAAGGCCGCATCATGGCTTATATAGTGGGGTAATAGTAGATATTTTTTACGATCATTTCTTGGCTAAAAATTGGAAAGATTATCACGAACAACCCTTATGGGAATATGTATCGGACTTTTATGAATTGGTGGCGGCCTACGACCCCTACCTACCGCCCAAGGTAAAGCATATGATGCCCTATATGACCAGTGGCAATTGGTTGCTCAATTATGCTAAAATCGATGGGATAGCCCGCGTATTAAAAGGCATGGATGGCCGTACGAAAGGAAAATCGAAAATGGCATTGGCCATTGTGGACTTGGAAACCCATTACTCTGAATTCGAAAATGAGTTTACCCTATTTTTCGAAGAAGTTCAGGTTTTTGCGCGACAGCGCCTGGATTCCTTGATGGACTCCTATAAAATATAAGGCGCTGGCTATTTTTAACCAGATAAAGTAAAATACCAATTACACCTTATATTTTTAGCTTCCTTTATTCCCAGACAGGAAATAAATCAATCTTTGATTAGGTAAACGGACTTAATGCAAATATTTTATGTTTATATATATTTGAAAAAGGTTTTTCTATGCTGAATTGAAAAACCTTTTTTATTTTACAGCTCTAAACTAACTCGTATGCGCAGGCTATTTCCTATTCTTATCCTTGTTTTTTTAATCGGATGTCGTCAGAACTCCGTTGCACCCACCGGAACGGTTACCGAAAATGCCATGGTGGTTTCGGCCCGTATTGAAGCTTCAGCCTTGGGTTCTGCCATTATGGAAGAAGGCGGTAACGCTTTCGATGCCATGGCGGCGACGGAAATGGCTTTGGCCGTAGCTTTTCCGTTTGCAGGTAATTTAGGTGGTGGTGGGTTTATGGTATACCGCACGGCACAAGGGGAAATCGGCGGTTTGGATTATAGGGAAAAAGCTCCCGCGGCCGCCCATAAAGAAATGTACCTCGATTCTTTGGGCAACGTAATACCCAATATGAGTACGGTGGGGGCCACAGCCGTTGGTGTACCCGGTACGGTCGCCGGGGTATTTGCCGCCCATAAAAAGTTTGGAAAACTACCCATTGCCGATATTTTTGAAAAAGTGGCCCAATTGGCAGATAAAGGCATTATAGTAACCGAAAAACAAGCCAAAAGATTAGAACGGTACAGACCAACCATTATCGAGGTTAATGGCGATAGCACCCTATTCGCAACGCCCTTTAAAGTTGGGGACACCATTAAATATCCGGCCTTGGCCAAGACCTTGCGTATTATTGCCAAAAATGGGAAAGATGGCTTTTACAAAGGGGAAGTGGCCCAAAAATTAGCTTCCCATATTCAAGCCGGTGGTGGTTTTGTAAGTGAAGAAGATTTGGCCAATTATGAAGCAGCTTGGCGCGATCCCGTAACCTTTAACTATAAAGACCTCAGGATAATTTCCATGAGTCCGCCTAGCAGCGGGGGTTTCACCATGAACCAAATTTTAAAGATGATGGAACCACACGATTTGGCCAGCTTCGGACATAATTCCGAGAAACACATCCAATTGTTTACCGAGGCGGCACGTAGGGCCTATGCCGATAGAAATTATTGGCTAGGTGATCCTGATTTTGTAGAGATTCCGATGGAAGAACTGCTTTCCGACCAATATCTAAAAGAACGTATGATGGGCTTTACATTCGATAAGGCCACCAAATCGGAGGCTATTCAGCGCGGCGAGGTAAATATTGTTGAAAGCGACCAAACCACCCACTACTCTATCGTTGACCATGAAGGGAACGCGGTTTCGGTAACCACGACCATTAATGGGGCCTACGGTTCTAAATTGTATAACGATGAACTAGGCTTTTTCTTAAACAACGAGATGGACGATTTTAGCGCCAAACCGGGAGTACCCAATATGTTCGGACTCATTGGGGCCGAAGCCAATAGTATTGCCCCGGGAAAACGTATGTTAAGCTCTATGACGCCTACAATAGTTGAAAAAGACGGAGCCTTGTATATGGTGGTCGGTACCCCTGGGGGCTCTACCATCATTACCGCAGTAGCACAAACCATTTTGAATGTTTACGAGTTCGATATGAGTATGCAAGAAGCGGTAAACGCCCCACGTTTCCACCACCAATGGTTGCCAGATATGGTTATTTTTGAACCCCAAGGTTTTTCTGACAGCCTAAAACTAAACCTAGAGGCCAAAGGTTATAAAATCAACCAAGATCGTACGCCCATTATGGGCAAAGTAGATGCCATTCGAATACTACCCGATGGCCGTTTGGAAGGTGGTGCCGATAAAAGGGGCGACGACACTGCTGTGGGCTTCTAATAAATTCCCTACTAGATGAAACGTATATTCAAATTATTAGGGTACACTGTATTGGCCCTTGTGCTTTTAGGATTTGTCGGTTATCTGGTACTCGACAAACCTTTACCCGAAAGCACGCCTAGCCCAGAAGCCGATACTTTGGCAAAAAAAATGCAAACGGCGCTGAATTATAGTGCCTTTACCGAAGCGGAAGCCATATCGTGGTCATTTCCGGGTAACCACCATTATATCTGGTACAAACAAAAAGGGCAAGTAGAAGTACGTTGGGACGACTATGAAGTTTTACTTTACCCAGCATCCCCCAACAAAAGTAGTGTCTGGAAATCCAAAGACCCCATAACCGAGATTGATGGGAAAATGGAACTCATTAACAAGGCCCTAACCTTTTTCAACAACGATTCTTTCTGGCTATTGGCCCCTTTTAAAGTATTCGACCCTGGAACCACCCGTGCTTTGGTAGACCTTGATGATGGATCAAAAGGGTTATTGGTACATTACAGCGCCGGAGGCGATACGCCCGGAGATTCATACCTATGGATTTTAGATGAAAACCAATTTCCGAAAGCGTACCGTATGTGGGTAAATATTATTCCCATCGGTGGTTTGGAAGCGAGTTGGGAAGGCTGGAAAAAAACCGATGCCGGGTTTTATGTACCCCAATCGCATAAACTTGGGTTTATGACCTTGGATATGGGCAACCCAAAGGCCTATTAAAACCTAACACCATTCTTCGATAAGTTGTAAAAACTCGTTTTTCTTGGATCGGGATAAAACCGCTTGTTCCCCATTACGCATTACTATATAGGTGCCTTGATCATTGACATAACTTCGGATATGGTTCATGTTTATCAAGAAAGAACGATGGCTTCTAAAAAAACTAGGGTCTTCTTGTAGCAAATCGATATAATGTTTTAATGGTTTACAGACCAAAAAAGGCTTTTCACCTTCGATATGCACATGGGTATACATGCGTTCGGCCTCCATAAACACAATATCTTGTATCCGTTCGAAACGAATACCATTACCCACCGGAAACCCTATCTTACCATTATTGGTCTCAGAAAGATAATTTTTAAAATGGGCAAG
This sequence comes from Sediminicola luteus, assembly GCF_002514735.1. Taxonomy (GTDB): domain Bacteria; phylum Bacteroidota; class Bacteroidia; order Flavobacteriales; family Flavobacteriaceae; genus HQA918. The sequence goes on from NZ_NBWU01000004.1 coordinate 268,565, forward strand.
CCTTTGATCGTTTTCTTGTTTCTGACGTCTTTTCATGACCTTGGCCACTGCATTACCAAGCTTGTCATCCATTATTGGTTTTAACAAATAATCAATAGCATGTAGTTCAAAGGCTTGTAGCGCATATTGCCTGTAGGCAGTGGTAAAGACCAGTTCAAAATCGATTTCCTCAACACTTATAAATTGAAACAATTCTAAACCGGAATAATTGGGCATTTCTATATCTAAAAACACCACATCGGGTTTAAACGATTTTATACATGCCACCCCTTCAGGTAAATTAGGAGCCATCTGAATACTGGTGATTTCCGGACAATGGGTTTCCAACATAATGCGCAAAAGGTTTCTTGCACGTTCTTCATCGTCTATTAGTAAGGCTTTCATAGGCTATTCAGATTTAAATAAACAAGTTATGCAGCATCGGTAATGGTAATTACAACCCGCGTACCTTGGGCCCTGTTTTCGCCATCGTATAAATCGATGATCTCTTCCTGTATCAATTGATCAGAATCGGCATTGATCAATTCCAGTCGTTTCTGGGTCGCTTGGGTGGCAAATGACCTATGAATGGCATTGCGCCGCTGATTATTGGTCATGGATTGTTTTCTGCCTATACCATTATCTTCAACCACACAAACCACACCATTTTCTTTTTTATCGATATGCACACTTAAGTATTTATCCCCAGATTTATGCATCAACCCGTGCTTTATTGCATTTTCTACGTAGGGCTGTAACAATAGCGAGGGAATTTCAAAACTTCCGGATACTTTATAATCTTTTTCTATCTCATACCGGAAACTATCGCCCAAACGAAGTTTTTCCAAAATCAAATAAAGATCCAAAGCTTCCATTTCTTCATCTATCAATACGGTTTTAAGCTGGCTGTGGTTTAAAAAAATACGCATCAGCATAGCGAATTTACCGATATACCTGCCCGCTATCGTTTTCTCATTGGTTAGAATATATTCTTGAATGGAGTTTAAGGCGTTGTAAATAAAATGCGGTTTTAACTGGGAACGGATAGCCTTGAGTTCACTTTGCCTTAAATCTTGTTCCATACGTAGTTTTTCCTTGGTTTTGCTCAACTTCAACTCAACCAAAGCCTGACGTTGTTTTTGTTTATAGCGCAGGTATAAAAAGCCAACGATCAACAATACCAAAACCACCAAAAAACCTAACACCATAAATCCCAATCGCTGTTGCCTTAATCTTAGCTCTTGTATTTCGGCTTTTTGGGTTAAATTTTGGATTTCGCGTTCCCTTTCTTCAGTTTCCATTTCTACCCGAGACCTATTCAACTGCCATTGCTCTTTTTGGGCATGGAGTTTGGCATTCACCTTAACAAGCTTTTTATAAGCCAAGGAACTTTCCTTAAAACGACCTAAATACTCTAAAATCTTAACCCGGGTCTCATAACATTCCTTTATCTCTGCACTAAAACCATTGTTGGTTTGTGTATACAAGCGTTCCGCCTCAGTGATGTACTCTAAAGCTTGTTGACCATTTCCTAGTGCCAGCTCTACCTCGGCCAAATTAACCAATGTAAAAGATCGGTTTAATATACTATGCGCCTCTTCTGAATCTTCGAGCAATATCAAAGATTGTTCTAACCACCCTTTGGCCCTTGGTAATCGATACCCTCGTCGAATATCGTCGAAAGCCTTACCGTTAAGGCTTCTTGCCTTTTTGGTATTTCCAAGATCTTTTTCTGCAATACTCAGGGCCTCATCAAAAAAAAGATGCACACTATCCCTTGGTGCATTAAGTCGGGCATTGATCATGCCCAAGCCGTTTAAACACTGAAAAATATCCTTGGGTTTCTGGTTTTCCCTAAAATAGGGTAGCGCTTTTAAAAAATAAGTCTTCGCTTCTTGATAATTACCATTGGCAAATAAGGTTCCCCCTATATTCAATTGGGTATATGCCAAAAATAACTTATGCCCGATTTTTTCACTGTATTTCAACGATTTTTGAAGATAGGCAATGGCGCTGCCATAATCACCTTTGATTTGGTACAGGCTACCATAGGCACTATAGGCTTGGGCCATACCCTTATCGAATTTATGTTTTTGTACATAGGCCAACAAACTATCGGCTTTTTGTTGGGCCAAGGTAACGTCTTTATACCAAATATCGCTAATGGCTATTACTTGCTCACGAACCGAAAGTATTACCGTACTGTCTACGGTTTGGGTTTGCTGTGCCCATATGGTATTCGAAACAAAAAGAGATAAAAAGCCTAGTAAAAATACATAGGATCTAGATATAAACATGGTCGTTTACGGTGGTTTGGTTAGTACAAGAATTTGGCGGTCGAAAATAGTTTATTCCACTGAATTCCAACTAAAGAAAAAGACAAATGTTTGCACATTTGCCTTTTTCTTTGCCTTTGAAAATCTATTTATATGGGCTAGTTGGAGCAGTCTTCCGTATCTCCGCTAAAAGTCCAGCCTTTATTGTTGATCAAATTGGTTCTACCCGAGTTCATGGAGTTACAATAAATAAGTCCGTCGGCACTCAACGACATATTGTTTACCGTCATGGTATCGGTTGCCCAACCTTCTAAGGTGGCCATATAATTTGCCCTTGACATGCCTGAGTTACTGAACATGCCATTCAAGGTAGTGGCCGAATAAACATTCCAATCGCCCAAATCTTGGTTAAACGCCGTAGCACCCTTGAATAGATTGATAAACTGGGTACCTTTTTTTACATTCCACCCAGAAATATCTTGATTGAATTGTTTGTTATTCGAAAAAATGCCTGTAAAGAATTTAACTCCAGAGGTGTTCCAGCCACTGATGTCTCCGTTAAAATTAGAGTCAGAGAACATATAAGATAAATTCTCAGCCGAAGAAACATTCCAATTTTCTATCCCATGAGTGGCCGAATTGTTTCTAAATTGAAACATACCTCCAAAAGTTTTAACCCTACTTACGTCCCAATTACTCAAGTCGCCAGTGAATTTATGGGTACCTGCGAAGGTACCGTTCATATGCTCTACCCTGCTTACGTCCCAATGGGAAATATTCGAATTAAAGTTAACACAGTACTGGAACATATTATCCATTCTATTCACCCTAGAAAGGTCTGGTGCATCTGTAGCTGAAATAATTAATTTCTTAAGCCCTGCAAACATACTGCTGACGACTCTCCATTTAATATTACCCCATTGTTTAATGTCAATGGTCGCAGCTTTTGTGGTACCATTTGATCTACTAAGTGGCAACATTGGTAAAACACCAGTTATTTTAACAGTATAGGTACCTGGTGCGGAAAAGGTATGGTTGGCCGTATTAGTTAGGTCGTTTTCAATGCTACCGTCTCCCCAATCTACATGAAAATCAAAACCAGGAACATTTAAGGTAGGAAGCTGTATGGTGGCATTGGCACTAGTTACCGTGAAATCAATAATTAAGGCATCGTCCCAAGAAACGGGTTTTGCCACATTAATGGTTATGTCGGCTGTAGTGGTATCGATACCATCGGTTACACTTACGGTAATAGTATGGCTTGCAGCCGTATTGTAGTTTACCGACATGCCGGAGGCAATCGATAGGTCACCCGTATTACTAATGGCGAAAATACCATTGCTATTGGTGGTAATGCTATAGTTCAAGGATTGCCCTTGGTCTGGATCAGTGGCATTTATATTGCCAAAAACAACAGCAGCGGCCAAGCCTTCATTAATGGTAAAAGAGGTATTGGCCACCGTTGGGGCCGTATTTTCGGCAACATCGGTCACAAGAATGCTTATGGTGGCTTCTGTTTCTAAAGTTCCATCACTCACCAATACCACAATGGTATACTCGTTTTTCGTCTCAAAATCAATTGTGGCCGTACTGGAAAGGCTTAGCTCCCCGGTTGCCTCATCTATCTCAAAGGCGTCGTCGTCATTGGTTTTAATGCTAAATGACAATGTATTTGATTCGGCATCGGTAGCTATCACCGTTCCTATAGCAGTACCGCTGGCACTATCTTCGGCAATATTAAATGTCTGAGCATCTACTGCCGGTGCCGTATTATCTTCTACATCGGTAATAGCAATGGTTACAGTAGCTTCGGTTTCCAAAACTCCATCGCTTACGACAACAACTATGGTATAGGAATTCTTGGTTTCAAAATCTAAGTTAGACGAAGTGGCAAGGGTTAATTCTCCCGTACTTGTATTTATTTCAAAAGCATCGTCATCGTTGGTTTTGATACTAAACGACAGCGTGTTGGATTCAGCATCGGTGGCCATCACAGTTCCAATAGCAATACCAGATGCACTATCTTCGGCTATACTAAAGGTCTGTGCGGTTACTACCGGAGCGGTATTCTCATCTACATCCGTAATATTTATAGTAACAACCGCTTCAGTTTCAAAAACACCATCACTCACCACTACAACCAGTGAATACACATTTTTGGTCTCATAATCGAAAGACCCCGTATTGGAAACAAAAATTTCCCCTGAGCTTTCATCTAGGGTAAAAGCATCGTCGTCATTGGTCTTTATGGCAAAAGACAAAGGTTCTGTTCCGTCATCGGTAGCAACGATTGTCCCAACAAGGAAACCAGCTCCAGTATTCTCTACCAAACTGAATTCTTGTGCAACCATTACAGGAGCAGTATTTTCATCAACATCGGTAATATTGATCGTAATGTTTACCTCGGTCTCCAATTCGCCATCACTGACCAAAACGGTAATGGTGTAGACATCTTTGGTCTCAAAATCCAATGTGGTCGAATCGGTTAGAAATAGTTCACCTGTACTTCCATCGATGCTAACAGCATCGTCATCATTGATCGAAATGGTAAAAGATAAGGGGTCTGCATTCTCGTCAGTGGCAATGATCGTACCGATTAGGGCTCCTGCTCCAGTATCTTCTGACAGATTGAACGATTGTGCCGCCACTACTGGTGCTACATTTTCAGCTACATCGGTAATGTTCACGGTAATGGTAGAAGAGGCATCTAATTCGCCATCGTTTACGGTTATGGTAAGGGTATACGATGTTTTGGTTTCATAATCTATGGAAGCCGACTCGGAAACGGAAAGTTCACCAGTGCTTTCATTTATGGTAAACGCATTATCGTCGTTGGTGGTAATGGCGAAAGTAAGCTCATCAGATTCCGCATCTGTGGCTTCTACCCTACCCACAGAAGCATTGGCAGCTACATCTTCTGCAATTGAAAAAGCCTGTTCTTCAATTTCCGGTGCCGTGTTTGGGGCCTCATCATCCTTGGAACAGGATATTATGGTACCCACCAGAATAAATAGCACTAAAAGCCATTGGGGGATTTGTTTTTTCATGTTTAGGGTTTGTTTAGTATGCATTATCAATTTTTAAATTTGGTTCTAGGTTGATACATATGCGTTATGTGTTTTTTAATTTGGAATGGCCGTCTTGGCCACTTCAACATTTGCGGGAAACGAAATGTGTAGCATAATTCTTAAAAATGCTCAGCTGACAAATAGCAACGCTATCATTTTGATGAGGTATGCAATGCTATTGTTTGGTTAAGAGCCGGTACAGTCTTCAGTATCTCCCAAGAATTCCCAGCCTTTTACATTACTCAAATAAGTTCTTGCGCCGTTGGTAGCGTTGCAATATTTTAGCTGGTAAACACCTACTCTTAAATTAGATGGAGTTGAAGGATAATCTTGCCACCCTTTTAAGGTTTTCATATAATTTTCAGTGGACATGGCCGTATAGTTAAGCATGTTTTGCATGGTAAGCACCCTACCAATAGCCCACGATCCTAAGTTTTGATTAAAGCTGGTAGCCCCATCAAAGGTTTCTCTTAAATCAGTTACTTGAGAAATATCCCAGCCAGAAATATCTTGATTAAAGAGCTTATTTCCGGAAAACATGCGATGCATGGTTATGGCCGATGACACATCCCATGCAGAGATATCTCCGTTAAATTCTGAACCTTCAAAAGTGGCGTAAAATCGTTCTACACTTGAAACATCCCAGTCTTTAATATGGTTTCCAAAATCATTGGTGTTTTGAAAAGTATATTGCAGACTGGTAACATTAGACACATCCCAGCTATTTAAATCTTGATTAAAGTACTTTACACCTGAAAAAAGGTTACCCATGTTGGTTATCGTACTTACATCCCAGTTCGATATATCAGAATTAAAATGGGTACAACCATAAAACATCCCATACATACTAGTTACTTGAGTAAGGTCAGGGGTATCTGAAGCAACAATTTCAAAAGTTTCTACACCTTGGAACATTCCGGTCATGTTTTTCCATTCCATATTACCCCATTGTAAAACCTTAGATAAAGAATTACGTGTGATTGGATTAGTGTCTTTCAACATCAAATGCGGTAGTTCTCCTTCAATAGATACGGTGTACGTGCCTGGACTAGCATAGGTATGACTGGCATTGGCAGTGTATCCTGTATCCATGGTATCATCTCCCCAATGCACGTCAAAATCATAAGTATAATCTGTAAAACCTATTGGGATAACTATTGTAGTATTGGCTTGAGAAATACTAAATTCTAAAACCAATCCCAGTGCCTCAAAAATGTCATTGACATGTATGGTAATGGTGGCTGTGGTGGTTAAAGAACCGTCTGTTACCGAAACAACAATATTGTGGCTTTCGGTGTTTTCAAAATCAAGCGTACGCCCAGAAGCCAAACTAAGGGTGCCATCAGCAGAAAGCGTAAACAAACCATCACTGTTGGTAGTAATAGAGAAATTAAGGTCATCGCCCTCTGCATCCGATGCTACTATTGTACCAATAGTACTACCCGCTTCAATATCTTCATTGGCTTCAAAGTTTTGATTTGCTATGACGGGTGCCACATTCGTTGGCTCTACAACTGTAGGATCTTCCGTTTTAGGGTCTACTGTTGGGGCTTCTTCATGGTCTTTACTACACGACCATACGGTAGCAACAAGTAATGCGAAGAAAAAACTCCTTTGGGGAAGGTGAAGTCTCTTTAATAGGTTAAGATTGGTAAACGACATATTTTTTTTAAGTTAAAATTTGTCGCAAAATTCCCTAATGCCTACTAAAAATGAGTGTTCGTTTTTCCCAATGGTAGGGATGGCTTTCCAAATGGTATAACCCCTTGTTGTTGGTCTAGTAGCAAAGTCACTTTAACCCTTTAAGGAAGCGGGCTGGGCAGGTTTTTTAGTACTCAAATATATGTAAAATGAAGTCTTTTGAAATTAGATTTTTAAAAAAGAGGAAGTAAACAATCGTTTTCTTAATTATGTTTATTTCCATGCAATCGAAGTTGTTCTTTCAGCTCTTCCATAGATTCTTGCAACTCTTTTAACAGGCCTTTTTCGTTACTGGCATCTACCCCAAAGGTAATTTTACTGCTTACCTGCCACAATTCTTGGATCTGTTCGGCATCTATGGTATAAGGCGGATAATTGGGATTTAAGGAAATGAGGTTGATCTTACCGGCCAGGGGGGCCTTTTCTATCTTTTTTACCATGACGGAATCGTATAAAACCACCACATGAATCTTATTGGCATCGAGTTGATCCAAACCTTCAATGGCCCGGGCCAAAACCCACTCCCCAGGTTTTAAGTTGGGCAACATACTATCGCCCTCCACCTGAAAACCACGATAGGTGGCATTTCGAAACTCGGGAATAGGCAGATCAAAGGCCGGTAAACGTTTATACCAAGAGGCGTCTTGTATATTCTGCGGATAACCCGCTGCCGCCTTGGCGTTAACCAACACCATATTTTCGTTCTCGGCCGCATCTACAGTGACCATTTTCGGAATCACGCTCACCGTATTACGCTGGTACTTGTTCTGGCTATGGCCATATAACCACAAAGGGTTGATCTCGAACTGGCGCAAAAGCTCCATAACTACCTTACCGGTAATCTTGGTACGCCCCCGTTCGATATCGGCCGTGGTGTTCAACCCCAGTAAATCGGCGAATTCGGCCTGGGTATACCCCAACTCACGCCTAAGTTCAGAAAACCGTCTCGATTCGATATTCGGATATTTTTCCATACCCAAATATAGCTAAAACCTTGGTTTTAATCCAAAAAGAAGGGAATAATCCAGAAAACTAAAGTACGAAATACGAAGTACAAGGTATGAAGTTTGAGAAAATTCTTCGTACCCCCCTTCGTACTTCCAACTTCGCACTTCCCCCTTCGGGGGCCATATTATCCTTTACTCTTCTCCCCTACGAAATGGTCGCTTTTGTTTTTGAACAACACATTAAAGGTGGTCAAGCTTCCATAGATTCGGGTAATGTACTGTTGTAGGTCAATTTTTTCCTGCTCGTCCAAAGTCTTATTAGCATTGATTTTCTGTTCCATGACCCGAATGCGGTCACGCACCATTACAATCTTATGGAAAAAGGTATCGATCGGCACTTCCTTGTTCGATAGGTTCCCATCACCGGGTTCCAAAACCAAAGTGCCACCTTTCCATTTATCGGCAATCGGACTAATGGAAGAAGCATCGCTCCAACGTCTTAAAATGGAAATCAAAGATTGTTCTACCTCCGAAAAACTAATGGTATCGACCTCGTCTTCAACCAATTCGATTACTTCCATTTCGGTATCCAAGGACAAGGTTTCCAGACCGCCATCTATAAAAGTAATCCAATAGTGTTTACTGGTCACGTTGGTAACCACACCTTTTCCATATTCCGGATGGTCTACTCGCGACCCAATTCCCAATAATTGCATAAAGAATCTCAATTTAAAACACTAAGGTAACCCTACTCCCTGAATTAACAAAAATCTATGATGGGGTCAGTTTTCGGTTACCTCCCAAAATCGTAAATTCGCGATTTGTCCGACGCATATGACGCAATACGAAGAGCAAATAGAGGTAAAAGGCGCTAGGGTACACAACCTGAAGAATATAGATGTTAGCATTCCTCGGGAGAAACTGGTGGTCATTACCGGTCTTTCGGGCAGTGGTAAGTCTTCATTGGCCTTCGATACCATTTATGCCGAGGGACAAAGGCGCTATATAGAGACCTTTTCGGCCTATGCCCGACAGTATTTAGGTGGCCTGGAACGCCCCGATGTGGACAAAATAGACGGACTATCCCCTGTAATCGCCATAGAACAGAAAACTACTTCGAAAAGTCCTCGCTCAACCGTGGGCACCATTACCGAAATCTACGATTTTTTGCGTCTGTTATACGCCCGTGCCGGGGATGCCTATAGTTATGTGACCGGTAAAAAAATGGTGAGTTATAGCGACGAACAGATCAAAGAACTCGTCAAAACCGATTTTGCGGGCAAACGGATCAATATTCTGGCGCCTGTAATCCGCACCCGAAAAGGACATTACCGCGAATTGTTCGCCCAAATCGCCAAGCAAGGCTTTGTAAAAGTGCGTGTAGATGGCGAGATACGTGACTTAGTCTCCGGAATGAAGGTAGACCGTTACAAAAACCACGATATCGAGATCGTAATCGACCGTTTAAAGATCGATGAGGGACAAGAGTTGGACAAGCGCCTATCGGAAAGCATTCATACGGCCATGTACCACGGATCCGATATACTCATGGTCTTGGAACACGGCAGCGACAAAGCCCGTTATTTTAGTAGAAATCTTATGTGTCCGGATTCCGGAATTTCCTACCCGGTACCCGAACCCAATACCTTCTCGTTCAACTCCCCAAAAGGTATGTGCCCCAATTGTAATGGCTTGGGCGTAGTACACGAGGTAAACGAGAAAAAGATAATTCCCGATACCACAAAAAGCATAAAGGCCGGGGGTATTTTGCCCTTGGGTCCCTATAAGAAATCATGGGCCTTCAAACAATTGGAAACCATTGCCCAACGCTATGAATTTGATCTAAACGACCCCATCGATCAGATTCCGGCCGAGGCTATGGCCGTAATCCTCAACGGGGGCCAAGATAGTTTTGAGGTCGCCTCGAAAAGTCTGGGGGTTACGCGCAACTATAAAATAGATTACGAGGGCATCTCCAACTTTATAAAAAACCAATATAACGAGGCCGATTCCACCTCCATAAAAAGATGGGCCAAAGAGTTTATGGACAAGGTATCTTGCCCAGATTGTGGGGGAAGCCGACTACGCCAAGAATCGCTGAACTTTAAGCTAGACGGTAAAAACATTGCCGAACTGGCCCATTTGGATATTGTAGATCTGGCCGAATTTTTCAAGGCCTTACCCGCCAAGCTGAGTAACACCCAGACGAAAATTGCCACCGAGGTACTAAAGGAAATCAATGCCCGAATCCAATTTTTGTTAGATGTTGGCTTGAATTACCTCTCTCTGAACCGTAGCTCTAAATCACTTTCGGGCGGTGAGGCCCAACGGATACGATTGGCCACCCAGATTGGCTCGCAATTGGTCGGGGTGCTCTATATTCTCGACGAACCATCTATTGGTCTACACCAGCGCGATAACGAACGATTGATCAAAAGTTTGGAATCGTTACGCGATATAGGCAATTCGGTAATCGTAGTAGAGCATGATAAAGATATGATCGAACGTGCCGATCATGTCATCGACATTGGTCCAAAGGCCGGTAAACATGGGGGCACCATCATCTCTGAGGGCACCCCAGAGGAAATAGCCAAACACCGTACCCTGACCGCCGATTATTTGAGTGGGATAAAAGAAATTTCGGTACCCAAAACCAGACGTAAGGGCAATGGTAAAAAAATAGTTTTAAATGGTTGTACTGGTAATAACCTAAAGAATGTTACCGCAACCTTCCCCTTGGGAAAAATGATCGGGGTAACCGGGGTATCGGGTAGTGGTAAAAGCACTTTGATAAACGAGACCCTCTACCCTATTCTGAATGCCCATTTCTTTAATGGCGTTAAAAAACCCATGCCCTACCAAAGCATTAAAGGTTTGGAGCATATCGACAAGGTGATCGACATCAACCAATCGCCGATCGGGCGTACCCCTAGATCTAACCCCGCTACCTATACCGGCGTTTTTAGTGAGATACGTTCGTTGTTTTCCCGCACCCCGGAAGCCGTAATCCGAGGCTACAAACCAGGGCGGTTCAGTTTTAACGTAAAAGGCGGGCGCTGCGAAACTTGTCAGGGCGGCGGGTTAAGGGTCATTGAAATGAACTTTCTGCCCGATGTTTATGTCGATTGCGAAACCTGTTACGGCAAGCGTTTTAACCGCGAAACCCTAGAGATCCGCTACAAGGGTAAATCTATCAGCGATGTATTGGAAATGACCATTAACGAAGCGGTCTCCTTTTTTGAAAACATCCCCAAAATACACCGTAAACTCAAGACCATTCAAGACGTTGGGCTCGGCTATATCTCCTTAGGTCAACAAAGTACTACCTTATCCGGCGGAGAGGCTCAACGTATTAAATTGGCCACCGAACTATCTAAGCGCGATACGGGCAATACTTTTTATATCTTGGACGAACCAACTACCGGATTGCATTTTGAGGATATCAGGGTACTAATGGAGGTTTTGGATCAATTGGCCGACAAGGGCAATACCGTATTGGTCATTGAACACAATTTAGACGTCATTAAAAAGGTAGACCATATCATAGATATTGGCCAAGAAGGCGGTAAAGGCGGAGGTGCCATTGTGGCCGAAGGAAGTCCGGAAGCCATAGTAAAAAAGAACCAGGGCTATACGGCCCAATTTTTGCGTAAGGAATTGCGTTAAACACAAACCAATAGTTAAACAACATGAGAAAAGAAAGACATCATAAAGGCTGGAACGAAATTAAGACCAACGATTCTTGGGCATTGTTCAAGATCATGGGCGAATTCGTAAACGGATTCGAGAAAATGAGTGCCATTGGCCCTTGTGTTTCGATATTTGGGTCGGCCAGAACCAAAGAACACCACGAATATTACCAATTGGCCGTTGACACCGCCGCCAAGATCGCAGAAGCAGGTTATGGGGTTATTACCGGAGGTGGTCCCGGAATCATGGAGGCTGGTAACCGTGGGGCCCATAAAGCTGGCGGTACTTCGGTAGGCTTAAATATCGATTTACCATTCGAGCAACACGACAATCCGTACATCGACTCTGATAAAAGCCTCGACTTCGATTATTTCTTTGTCCGTAAGGTTATGTTCGTAAAATATTCCCAAGGTTTTGTGGTTATGCCCGGCGGCTTTGGAACTTTGGACGAACTTTTTGAAGCCATAACCCTCATACAGACAAAAAAAATAGAGAGCTTCCCAATTATATTGGTAGGCACCGAATATTGGCAAGGTTTATTGGAATGGATCAAAACCACCATGTTGGGTAATGGCACCATTAGCGCCAGTGATCTAGATTTATTGCATTTAGTAGATAGTGCGGAAGAAGTGGTAGATATTTTGGACGGATTCTATAGAGGTCATAATCTAAGCCCGAATTTTTAATTGAAGCATTCGGGTTTTCTAAAATATCATGTTTTGCCCTTCGTGGTATTCCTGTTCGGATGGTGTGCCCATGCCCAATTCAAGAACAGGCTTACCGTACACTTAGATGAAAATTCGAATACCCTACATATTCAACAAGAATGGGAATATCCCAATATGGCCGACACCGTATTGGAAGAGTTGTATTTTTTGGATTGGGCCAACGCCTATTACGACAAAGATTCGGAATTGGCCAAACGCTTTGCCCAAGAGTTTAAGAAAAACCTGCATTTTACCAAAGAGGAAGATCGGGGGCGCACCGATATCATCAATATCTCCGACGCCCAGTTCCGTAACCTAAACTGGACACGGACCCCGGCCAGCGATATTTTACGCATTGATCTAAAAACACCCTTGGGCATTGGCCAAAGTACCAAATTCACCTTTACCTACGATGTAAAATTACCTGATAGCAAGTTTACCGATTTCGGCTATGGCATCAATCATTTCTTTTTAAAAGACTGGTATTTGGTACCCGCGACATTTAGAGATGGACAGTGGCTGTTAGATTCTAACAAAAACCTAGATGACCGTTTTAGCCCTTTAGCAGATACCCATATCGAGTTCCACTACCCGGCTATTTATGAGTTAACCTCAAATTTTGACTCAAACCCGATCATTACTGAAAGCGCCACGCAAAACAAAGTGGAATTGATTGGAAAAAATCGGGACGCTTGTGAAATACACCTTAGAAAAAGTAAGCGCTTTAAAGATTACCACAATCCGGGCATGGTAGTGGTTTCCGACATGAGCGCCCCCAGATTGGATGCGGTTAAACAAGACCTATCCATGATCAAGGTTATGAATTATGTAACTCGTAACTTAGGTCATTTTCCCCACGCTACCTTATTGATCACCGAACGGGACTATGGCAAAAACCCCATTTACGGGTTAAGCCAACTCCCTTCCTTTATTCGACCTTATGACGAAGCCTTTATTTATGAGCTAAAGCTGTTAAAAACCAGCGTGGACAACTTTCTAAAGGAAAGCTTACACATAGATCGAAGAAGGGAAAAATGGGTGCATGATGCACTTCTCAATTATTTTATGATCGATTATGTAAAACGACACTATCCGGATACTAAATTGATTGGCAAGCTGAGTAAGATGTGGGCAGTACGCCACACCTATTTGGCCAAAATGGGTTTTAATGACCAATACCCACTGCTTTACATGCTTACGGTTCGCACCAATTTACATCAGCCGCTAACCACACCGAACGATTCTTTGGTCAAATTCAACCAACGGATTTCCAACCCCTATAAGTCCGGTTTAGGGCTTACCTTATTAGAAGATTATTTAGGCAAGAAAGACTTCTCCTCCAACTTAAAGGGGTTTATCTCCGATAATCAAGGAAAATCAGTAAGAACACAAGCATTTGAAGACAACTTACAAGCGTTTGCCGAGCAAGATATCTCTTGGTATTTTGAAGAATATGTAGAAAAAAGCAACCTAATCGATTTTAAGATCAGGGAAATCGAAGTAAAGGGAGATTCTATGGAGGTCACCCTAAAAAACAAGACCGGGGTAAATTTGCCCGTTTCGGTATTTGGAGTACGTAACGATACCATTATCTCCAAGTTCTGGTACGACCCTAACCCCGATAAATTCAACAGCAAAAGTTTCCCTTATCAAGGCGAGGATAAGCTAATCTTAAACTACGACAATAAATTACCCGAATTCAACCAACGGAACAACACCCACTCGGTAAAACCCAGCCTGTTTGGCGGAAAACCCATCCGTTTTCAGTTTTTTAAAGACATTGAAGACCCATACAAACATCAGATTTTCTATGTACCGGTACTCACCTTCAATGCCTACGATGGCATTACACCCGGTATTCGGTTTCACAATAAATCGGTTTTAAGAAGACCTTTTGTTTACGATTTCACCCCTTCATATGCTATAAAGGAAAAGTCCCTAGTAGGGTCTGCAAAACTAAGTTATACGCATAATTTAAATAAAAGCGGGCACTATTATACTAGCTATACCATTGGTGGCTCTACTTTCCATTTCGAGGAAAACTCACGTTATAAAAGACTGGTTCCACGAATTTCATTGGGGTGGCGACCCGAAGACCGCTTATCTAACAAACGAAAGTACCTCACGCTACGCTATGTTATGGTTCAAAGAGACCTTGCCGACGGTCTTGACATAGATACCGAACCAGATTATGGGGTTTTAAATGCCCGTTTTACCAATGTAGACAACCATATTCTCGATTATTTCTTATGGTCGGCAGACGCCCAACATGCCGCCGATTTCAGTAAAATATCATTTACCACCGAATACCGTCATTTGTTCGAAAACAACCGACAATTGAATTTGCGTTTCTTTGCCGGTAAATTTTTAAGGAACAATTCGAGGGAGTCCGATTACTTTAGCTTTGCCCTAGATCGTCCCACCGATTATTTATTTGACTACAACTACTTGGGCCGTTCCGAAGATTCTGGTATTTTAAGCCAACAGATCATTATAGCTGAAGGAGGTTTCAAATCGCAGCTCGATACCCCCTTTGCCAACGATTGGATCGCCACGGTTAACGGTAGCGTTAGTATATGGCGTTGGATCGAGTTTTATTCCGATTTCGGTTTCGTAAAAAATTATGGACAAAAGGAAGAAATGGTATATGATTCAGGTATTCGATTGAACTTGGTCACAGATTATTTCGAACTATACTTCCCCCTCTACTCGAACAATGGTTGGGAAGTTGGCCAAGATCGCTACGATCAAAAGATACGTTTTGTAATAACCCTTAGCCCTAAAACCCTTCTTGGCCTGTTTAACAGGAAGTGGTTTTAATTGCATTAATATCATTTATTCGGTTGTTTTTTTAGATATTACCTAATTTCGATATCTAAAAAGAATCCTAATTTAATAATAACGCAACAAAACTAGAGATTCGTTGTTTGTATTTGTCGCATAAATTTGGTAATTTCGCGATAAATCTCAAGCCTATGAAAACTGCTCCTGAACACACTATGGACGATAATATATCCTTCGAAGATTTTAAAGAACAAATCATTCAGGATTATACCATAGCCGTAAAGAGCAGGGAGTGTAGCCTTTTGGGTAGACGTGAGGTACTTACCGGCAAGGCCAAGTTCGGAATATTCGGAGGCGGTAAAGAGGTAGCGCAATTAGCCATGGCCCGTGTTTTTGAGAATGGCGACTTTCGAAGCGGGTATTACCGTGACCAGACCTTTATGATGGCCTTGGGGTTATTAAGTCCGAAAGAATTTTTCCACGGCCTTTACGCCACTACCGATATTGAAAAAGAACCCATGAGTGCCGGAAGGCAAATGGGTGGTCATTTTACGACCCATAGTTTGGACGAAAATGGGCAATGGAAAGATCTGACCCAACAAAAGAACAGTAGTGGCGATATTTCACCAACGGCTGGTCAAATGCCCCGTTTGTTAGGTTTGGCACAAGCTTCAAAAATCTATAGAAACGCGCCTGAGATTCCGTCCGAAGGGTTTTCGCAAAACGGAAACGAAGTCGCATGGGGTACCATTGGTAATGCGAGTACCAGCGAAGGCCATTTTTGGGAAACCATAAACGCCGCTGGTGTGCTTCAAGTACCCATGGTAATAAGTGTATGGGACGACCAATACGGTATATCGGTACCCGCCAAATACCAAACGACCAAAGAAGATATCTCTAAAATATTAAGTGGTTTTGCCCGAAATGAATCGGAAGCGGGCTATGAAATCATAAAAGTCAAAGGATGGGACTACACCGCATTGATCCATGCCTATGGCAATGCCTCGGAAATTGCCAGGGAAGAACACGTGCCCGTATTAATTCATGTAGATGAAATCACCCAACCCCAAGGGCATTCTACCTCAGGTTCACACGAGCGTTACAAGTCTAAAGAACGATTGGCCTGGGAAAAGGAATACGATTGCAACAAGCGTTTTCGCGAATGGATTTTAGAGAACCAAATCCGTACCGAAGAAGAGCTAAAAGCCCTTGAAAAAGGCATTAAAATAGAGGTAAGAAACGCCAAAAAAGAAGCTTGGTTAGAATTCTTACAGCCCATTAAAGACGAAAAGAAAGTATTGGTTTCCCTAATGGATGCCGCCGCCCAGAATAGTAGTAATAAAAGTTTTATTGCCCGTCTAAAAAACGATTTGATCGCGGTAGAAGAACCCATTAAGCGCGACTTGGCCTCAAGGGCTCGAAAAGCCCTGCGTTACCTAACTCATGAAACCGGTCCTGAAAAACAGGCCTTACGTAAATGGGTTACCAATTTTATGGCCCAAACCCAACCCGATTATAGTTCGCACCTTTATGCCGAACACGATCAGGCAGCCGATAAAATAGCAGGAATTACGCCCACCTATGAAGCCGAACCCGAAATGGTCGATGGCAGGATCATTATCCGTGATAATTTTGACACTCTATTCGAAAAGCACCCAGAAGTGGTGATTTTCGGTGAAGACAGCGGAAACATAGGCGATGTTAACCAAGGTTTGGAAGGGCTTCAGGAAAAATACGGTGACGTGCGTATCTCAGATACCGGTATTCGCGAAGCTACTATTTTAGGACAAGGCATCGGACTGGCCATGCGAGGTTTGCGCCCCATCGCCGAAATCCAATACCTCGACTACATCTTGTACGCCCTACAAATTATGAGCGACGATTTGGCCACCCTGCATTATAGAACCGTGGGCAAGCAAAAAGCCCCATTGATCGTACGTACGCGAGGACACCGTTTAGAAGGCATTTGGCATTCTGGTTCGCAAATGGGTGGACTAATCCACTTATTGCGTGGTATACATATTTTAGTGCCCCGGAACATGACCAAAGCAGCCGGATTCTACAATACTCTATTGCAAAGTGACGAACCTGCACTAATAGTTGAAAGTTTGAACGGCTACCGCTTAAAAGAACCCAAACCGAACAACTTAGGTGAATTTAGGACCCCCATTGGTATGGTCGAAACCCTTAAAGAAGGTACCGATATCACCTTACTCTCTTACGGATCTACAGTAAGAATCGTAGAAAATGTAGCCAAGGAGTTGTTGGAAGTCGGTATCGATGCTGAAGTCATCGATGCCCAAAGCCTACTACCCTTCGATAAAAACCACGATGTAGCCAAAAGTCTGGCCAAGACCAATCGTTTGTTGATTATTGACGAAGATGTACCTGGCGGATGTTCGGCATACTTGCTGCAAGAGGTTTTGGAAAACCAAGGCGGTTACGAATTATTGGACAGTCAGCCACAAACCTTGACAGCTAAAGCCCATAGACCGGCCTATGCCACTGATGGGGATTATTTTTCCAAACCGAGTGCCGAGGATATTTTTGAAAAAACCTATGCCATAATGCATGAAGCCGAACCTCAAAGGTTCCCCGCGCTTTAAATTATTTTATGGCCCACCCTAAGGTAAGTATACTTATCCCATTTAAGAACACCGAAGCCTATTTACCCCAGTGCCTCGATTCTATTATAGGGCAGACCTACCAAAACTGGGAAGTATTGGCCGTAAACGACCATTCTACCGATCAAAGCCGAGCCCTAGTACAGGGATATGCCCAAAAAGACGACCGTATTAAAATCTTTGACAATAACGGAACTGGCATAATCGAAGGCTTACGCACCGCTTATTCCCAAGCCCAGGGCAATATGGTTTCCCGTATGGATTCCGACGACATTATGAAACCGGAGAAACTGGCCTATATGACCCAAGCTTTAGTGCAGTCCGGTCCAGGGCATGTGTCTGTGGGACAGGTCAAATATTTTTCGGATCGCGGAATCAGCAATGGGTATGCCCGTTACGAAACATGGCTAAACCAGCTTACCGAAACCGGAAGTAATTACCAGGAAATCTATAAGGAATGTAGCATTCCCTCCCCTGCCTGGATGACCTTTACCGAAGATTTGGATCGGGTCGGGGCCTTTGAACCCAACTTATACCCTGAGGATTACGACCTTACCTTTCGCTTCTATAAACACGGGCTACAATGCATTCCCTGTTCCCAAGTTTTGCATTTATGGCGCGATTACGACACCCGCACCTCACGTACTAGCGAACATTATGCCCAAAACTATTTTTTGGATATTAAACTGCGTTACTTCCTAGAATTGGAATACGACAAAACCAGACCCCTGGTCATCTGGGGCGCAGGGAACAAAGGCAAACAGATTGCTAGGGATTTACAACAACAAAACATTCCCTTTTATTGGATCTGCGATAATCCCAATAAAATCGGCAAGGATATATATGGCGAACCCATGCGCCCGTTTACCTTTTTACAAAATCTCGCCCATGCCCAAAGCATAATAACGGTTGCAAACGAAGATGCCCAAAAAGAAATACGCGCCTATATGGCCCAGCGTAACATGCACGCTATGACCGATTATTTCTTTTTTTGTTAAACAAAGACCTTTTCTTTTAAGAAAAAAAAATCTCCGTTTAATAGTTTTTTCCAAACCTTATGCCAAGCCTATGGTTTCAAAACCATGAATTGCTATATTTGGTTAGCCTATGGGAAATATCCAATTTTTGTACCCGAACGTACTTTGGGCCCTGCTATTACTGGGGATTCCAATTATCGTGCATCTTTTTAAATTACGAAGGTTCAAAAAGACCCCATTCACCAATGTTAAGTTTCTCGAAAAAGTAGTTTCCGAAACCAACAAGACCAGCCAAATCAAAAAATGGCTTTTGTTGATCAGTAGATTGGGCATGCTTACTTTTTTGATCCTGGCTTTTGCCCAACCTTTTACCGCTACTGAATCGGCTTTAGTGACGAAGGAGTATACCGTTTACCTCGATAATTCGTTCAGTATGGAAGCTCCGGGCAAGCAAAACGACCTGCTTCAGGAAGCCATACAGGATTTGGCACAACATTTTCCCCAAGAACAAAAACTGAGTTTCTTTACGAACGACCAAACCTACCGTGATGTTAGTTTTCAAGAAATCAGAAGTGTTGTATTACAGACCACAAGTAATCCGGAAGCCTTAAACTTTGAAGATGTGTTATTAAAAGCACAAACCCTTTTCAGTAAGCATAATGGGGTTCAAAAAGAACTTATACTAATCTCAGATTTTCAGGGCCCCATGACACCAGTGGAAAACGATAGTACGACCAATCTCAATGTGTATACGGTTCCCAAAACCGCGACGGAAACCTTAAACGTGTCTATCGATAGTCTATATGTTTTGGAAAATGGCCCTCAAGAAACGGCCCTACGCCTTAATTTACAGGCCAATGGAGCCATTCGTGAAGTTGGGGTTACGGTACAAGATGGCGACCGTCTTCTAGCAAAAAGCCTATTGGATTTTGAAGAAAACAGTCTTGAACAACAACTCGATTTCAAAATCAAGAACGGTACGGGTATCCAAGGACAGGTTAGCATTCGAGATGGTGGCTTACCCTACGACAACCAACTGTTCTTCAGCACCGGACAATCCGAAAAAATCAAAGTATTACATATACAGCAAGGCGATGCCGATTATTTAGATCGCATCTACGACAACAACACCTTTACCCTTACAAAAACCGCACTAGACCAACTGAATTACAGTGCGCTTTACGAGCAAAACTTTGTTTTTCTGCAAGGGCTGGAACGTATTCCGAATACCTTGGTCGAGGCCTTAATTCAGGCCCAGGAAAATGGTACAGGCATTGGTATAATTCCGCCATCCCAACCCGATCTGGCATCCTACGACACTTTTTTAACCAAGCTAGGGTTCGGTTCCTTGGACCAACAATTGAACGACGAACAAGAAATATCCAGTATCCGTTTTAACCACCCCTTGTTCAAGGGCGTTTTCGAAAAAAACGAAGAAAACTTCCAATTTCCGAAGACCAATGGCTACCTAAAACTAAAATCACCCCCCAGTACCGTAATCGGTTTTTCTAACGGCAGTCCTTTTCTTTCTGAATCGAATGGCGTCTATTTTTTCCATGCCCCGCTAAACCCTCCTTACTCAAATTTCTCGGCCAGTCCGTTGATCGTTCCTACACTGTACAACATGGGATGGCAAAGCATACGCGCTAACCCCTTATACACTGTTATGACCCCTGGGAATTATATGGATATAGGAGGTACTTACCCTGAAGAAACTATAATTAGCCTAACACAAGAGGAGCTACGATTTATTCCGCGTCAGCAGTATATGGGCAACAAAATCAGATTGTTCTACGACGAAAACCCGCAATCGCCCGGCTTGTACCAAACCGACGCCCCACAACTACCGGCCAAGACCGTTGCCTATAACTATGCGCGTTCCGAATCTCTGGAAAACAATGCCATTGAATTCAAAGGGACATCATCTTCGGAAACAGTGGCCGGCCTAATCGAATTATTAAACCAAGATAACCGCATCAATCAACTGTGGAAATGGTTTCTTATCGTAACTTTGTGCTTCGTAATACTGGAGGTTCTTATACAAAAGTTGATAAAATAGTATGGACGTACTCATAAAATCGGCCAAGATCGTGGCGCCCAACCAGCCCGAACTACATCTAAAAACCAGGGATATCCGCATTGAAAACGGTACCATTGTTGCCATTTCGGAGCATATTGAGCCCTCTGGAAACATTGAAATTCTAGAACGGGACAACCTCCATGTTTCCATGGGTTGGTTCGATAGCGGAATCTCGTTAGGGGAACCTGGATATGAAGAACGTGAGACCCTACAACACGGTTTACAGGTGGCTGCCTTGAGCGGATTTACCCAGGTAGTATTGAACACCGACAACCAACCCGTTGCCGATAATGCCCAAACCATATCCGCATTAAAAAACAGCACGGCTCACTATGCCACACAAGTACACCCTTTGGGCACCTTGACCAAAGCTGGTAACACTGGTGATTTGGCCGAGCTTTTCGACATGAAAAACCAGGGTGCGGTTGGTTTTTATGATTATAAACGTCCGATTGGAAATGCCAACCTCCTTAAAATCGCCTTACAATATACCCAACCCTTCAATGGTTTAGTCCACTCCTTTGCCTTGGAAAAAAACTTGGCCGGCAAGGGCATGGTCAACGAAGGCATAAGTACCACGCAATTAGGCCTAAAAGGAATACCGCATATGGCAGAAGCCGTGCAGGTTCGGCGTGATTTGGCCGTGTTGGAGTACAGTGGTGGCGCCCTACACATACCCACCATTAGTACAGCTGAAAGCATCATTGCCATTCGCGAGGCCAAGGCCAAAGGTTTGGATGTAAGCTGCAGCGTAGCCTTACATCACTTATGGTTAGACGATAGTGTGTTATCTGAATTCGATACCAATTACAAACTAATGCCCCCACTTCGTACCAAAGAAGACCAAAAAGCCCTGAGGGAAGCCTTACTCGATGATACCATAGATTTCGTAACCACGGACCATTGCCCCATGGATACCGAAAGAAAACTTATGGAATTCGATCTGGCCGCTTATGGATCATTAGGTTTGGAATCGGCATTCGGTGTGCTCAACACCCTGTTTGGTTTCGAAAAAGCGGCTGTAATCTTAGCAAAAGGAAAATCGCGTTTTGGTCTTGACGAAAAGGAAATCAAAGAAGGCCGTTCGGCCGAATTGAGTTTCTTTGACCCTGAACCCACCTATACCCTTCAAAAAGCTGACCTAAAATCTACCTCAAAAAACTCCGCTTTTATCGGCGAAGCCCTAAAAGGTAAGGTTTATGGTATTTACAACAACGCCCAATTGATCGTAGAGTAAACATGGACCACAATACCATAAAACAAGGAAAAACCACGGCCATTATCGCCTATTTCACCATGGTCGGCGCCTTGATCGCCATCACCATGAACCTAGAACCAAAAAACGCCTATGCCCGTTTCCATACCCGACAAGCCTTTGGGTTACACCTATGCTTTTTGGCCGGTGCCATTTTTTTAAGCGTTTGGTTCAACGAATTTGCTTGGTACGGACTTTATATTGCCTATCTGGTACTTTGGGGTTATGGTTTTGTAGGGGCCATTGGCGGAAAAGCCCAGCAAGTCCCTTTGGTGGGCGCCTACTTTCAAAAATGGTTTACATTTATTTCATAACACTATGACTACCGCTCCCCTATCTTTAGAACACCTGATTCGACCAAGCTCCCTGAGTTCTGGTAAACCTCCGGTTTTATTTTTGTTCCATGGTTATGGTAGTAATGAAGAGGATTTGTTTTCTTTTGCTCCAGAACTACCCAAGGAACTTTGTATTATTGCCGCACGTGCCCCCTATACTTTAGAACCTTTTGGTTACGCTTGGTATGCTATTAATTTTGATGCCGAACAAGGCAAATGGAGTGATTTGGACCAAGCCCGAAAATCGCGCGACCTTATTTTAAACTTTATGGACGAAGCCTGCAAGGCCTATGGTCTCGATAACGACCAAGTTTCCCTATTAGGTTTTAGTCAAGGTGCCATACTCAGTTATGCCGTTGCCCTATCGTACCCAGAAAAAATCAAAAATTTGATAGCCCTTAGTGGATATTTAAACGAGGACATTCTCGGGGAAGGGCATAAAGAAAAAGTACATAGCCATTTGAATGCCTATGTTTCCCATGGTAAGGTAGACCAGGTGATACCCATTCAATGGGCCGAAAAAGCACCGGGTATTTTAGCCGAATATGGTGTAAATACCACCTACAAAGAGTATCCCATTGGACATGGGGTAAGTCCACAGAACTTTTACGATTTCAAAAACTGGCTGGAAGAAAGATTGTAATGAAGTAGTTTAAACCACTTCTATTAATTACTTCGCGTATACAGCAAATGATCGACCAAGGTAAAATCTACACTGGTATCTTCCATAAGTTCGTAACGAATCAATACCTCGCCCCAATACCTTCCATTGGAAAAATCGGCGATAATCCATCTATGGTTCAATAATTTGATGCGGTTGATCTTAAACGGATTCTCATCACCTTCATAGGGCACCAAAGGGTTATCCCCTTTTTGCTCATTGGTTTCGAGCAATTTATCTGAAATATAAAGACTTGGATTCTCAATGGGCAAATTGTCATAATACGCCAAAGCATCGTCGTTATTCTCTAAAGCGAAATATTGCAGATCCAACACCTTTAGATTCAAATTTTGAATGGAATCCAATAGTTTTTCTTCGGTCTCTTTGGCCTGCACCAATCGTTTTTCATTCGATTTCAACAGATTATTGGAGCTCACGGCCAAATACAAAGCCGTAAGGGCGGCAAAAACAAAAAGGTATAGGAAAATGTTCTTTTTCATCAGTTGGGATTTTTATCGCATAATTGGTGATGTATCACAAATCAACCACCAAATTATCATAGGCCAAAAATACGTTTTTGGGCAATGTTTTACTTACTTCTTCATGAAAACCTAACAAGGCACTGATATGGGTCAAATAGGCCTTTTTGGGCTGTAATTCGGTAATAATATCCAAGGCCTCGTTCAGGTTTAAATGCGAACGGTGGCTCTCGTGACGTAAGGCGTTGATCACCAACACCTCGGTACCTTTTAGCTTTTCCATTTCGGTAACACTAATGGTCTTGACATCGGTCAAATAGGTAAAACCACCCAAACGAAACCCTAAAATGGGGAGATCTGCGTGCATGGCTTCAATAGGAACGACCTGTTTCCCCATCACGTCAAAAGTCCGGTCTTTAGTAATGGCATGCGTACTTAAGGTAGGCACGCCCGGATACTTTTCCCCATCCGTGAAAATATAGTCATACCTACGTTTTAGGGCATCCAACACCCGTTGATGGGCAAAAAGAGGCACATCGCCCTGTCTAAAATAAAATGGACGCACATCATCTAAACCGGCCGTATGATCACTGTGCTCGTGGGTGAAAAGAATTGCATCTAAACTATCGATTGGGTTGCGCAACATTTGTTGCCTAAAATCGGGACCGCAATCAATAACGAAATTATGGCCCTCCCATTGTACCAATACCGACACCCGAAATCTGGTATCTTTAGGGTCGTCACTTAAACAAACCGGATGCGAACTACCAATTACGGGAATACCCTGTGAGGTGCCCGTACCCAAAAAAACAATCCTCAAATCTTTGTGCTATTTATACCAAAAATATGACATATTCGTTAATTCTATAGGTCTATATTCTTAACTTTGCAACACTAAAACTTAAACCATTACAATGGCTTCAGTCGTTAAAAAGGCGAATCCTTTTGAAAACATCCCATCCATTAAGGCCAAAGCCCTTGGCATTAACTTAGATTCAGATATTTACGGAACCTTTGCCGAAATCGGTGCGGGACAGGAAACAGCCCGTCACTTTTTTAGATCGGGGGGTGCCTCGGGAACCATTGCCAAGGCGATGAGTGCCTACGACAAAGACTTTTCTGATGCCGTGTATGGTATTGAGGACGATGGCCGTTATGTAACCCAAAGCCGTCTAAAGAAAATGCTTTCCCATGAAATGAAACTCATGGAAGATCGCTTAAGCCGCGAAAAGCATCCGAAGAAATTGTTCTTCACCTATGCCAACACCGTAGCTACCATCGACTTTGCCAAAAAGTACAAAGGCCATGGCTGGTTGGGGATTAAATTCCAGTTACACCCCGATCAAAAAGAATACGACGAGATCGTATTACATGTCCGTTTTAAGCAGACCGAGGCCCGTTTACAACAAGAAACCTTGGGTATCGTTGGGGTAAACTTGATCTATGGCGCCTTTTTTAAGCACGACAAACCCAAGAAACTACTAAAATACCTATACGACCATATTGACAAGGACACCTTGGAAATCGATATGGTCAATTTTTCTGGGCCCAACTTTAAAGACGTAGATAATCGATTGATGAGTCTGCAGTTAATCAAAAACGACATGACCGAAGCGGTAATGTTCGGGCCCGATGGAAACAACCTTTTACCTGCCGCCGCCTTATACAAAAAGAACATTCTTGCGCTACGTGGTAGTTTTAGGCCCGTAACCAAGGTGAATATGGATATGTTCCAAAAGAGTTACGACATATTCATACGCGAACAAACGGTTGAAGAGGAAAAAACCATTGTGATTTTCGAGATTACCCTGTCGAACCTAAAAGCCTCGGGAGAAATCGACGAACAAGACTTTATGGATCGGGCAGAGCTATTATGCTCGCTTGGCCATACGGTAATGATATCGAAATTTCAGGAATATTATAAACTAGTAGAATACCTAAGTAGTTTTACCAAATTGCGCTTGGGCCTTACCATGGGCGTAAACAACCTGGTCGATGTATTCGACGAAAAATATTATCGTCATTTAAGTGGTGGTATTTTGGAGGCCTTTGGAAAACTGTTCTTCAAAGATCTGAAAGTGTATCTATATCCGCTTAAAGATCAAGAGACCGGTCAAGTACTGACCAGCAATAATGTAAAAGTACACCCACGCATGAAGGAACTGTATAAGTTCTTTAAGTACAATGGTAAGGTGATGGACATTATCGATTACGATCCCGATATTTTACATGTCTTCTCCCGTAATGTTCTAAAACGCATTATGGATGGGGACGAAGGCTGGGAAAAAGAACTGCCCGAAGGGATTGCCGAGGTGATTAAGGAGAAAAACCTATTTAGGCGTAAGCCAGCGGAAATCGCAAGCGAATAACCCATATGTCAGACTGAGCGTAGTCGAAGTGTTTTATAATTAGAGTTCCTTCAACTACACTCAGTCTAACAAATTTACACCAACTCCAATATCTGGGCGGCGTGTTCTTTGGTTTTTACCTTATTGATCACATGGCTCACTACCCCGTTTTCATCGACCAGAAAGGTGGCCCTATGGATACCATCGTATATACGGCCCATGAATTTTTTAGGTCCCCAAACCCCAAAGGCATTGATAACGGTCTTGTCCTCGTCTGCTAATAAGGGAAAAGGGAACTCGTATTTGTTCTTAAAATTGGTCTGCCTTTTTTGACTGTCGGCACTAACCCCCAACAACTCAAATCCTTTGGCCTGTAGCTCACTATAATGGTCACGTAGGTTACAGGCTTCTACCGTACAACCCGGTGTACTGGCCTTGGGGTAAAAGAAAACTACAAGCTTTTTACCCTTATAATCACTAAGTTTTACTGGGTTTCCAGCCTCATCGACCGATTCAAAAACGGGTACCTTATCCCCTACTTCGAGCATTTTCATGGTAATATTGTTTTAAGGATTGCTGTATGTATCTTTACACGAAAATACGAAAATGACCAAGGCCGAAAAAGTAGCTTTCGTAATAAAGACCTTAGACGAGATTTACCCGGAAATCCCCATTCCGTTAGATCACAAAGACCCCTATACCTTATTGATCGCGGTATTATTATCGGCCCAGAGCACCGATGTACGGGTAAACCAAATCACCCCCATTCTTTTCGATGTGGCTGACAATCCGTACGATATGGTCAAATTAACGGTAGATCAAATTCGGGATATTATTCGGCCCGTGGGTCTTTCGCCCATGAAATCGAAGGGTATACATGGTCTGTCCCAAATTTTGATCGATAAATACCAAGGCGAGGTGCCCCAAGATATTGCCCTTTTGGAAGAATTACCGGCAGTAGGACACAAAACAGCATCGGTAGTAGTCTCCCAAGCCTTTGGTATACCAGCCTTTCCTGTAGATACCCATATACACAGACTCATGTACCGCTGGGGGTTTTCGAATGGAAAAAATGTGGTTCAGACCGAAAAAGATGCCAAAAGATTGTTTCCCAAAGAACTATGGAACAACCTACATCTTCAAATCATTTGGTACGGACGGGAATATTGCCAAGCCCGTGGCTGGAATCTCGAAAATGATGTGATCACCAAGACCATCGGTCGAAAAACCGTGATCAATGATTATTACAAGTCCAATCAAAAACGGGGGGCCAAGTAAAAACTGGGAGTTAAAGCTTTGATTCCAAGTAATTCTAAAAATAAAGCGATTCGCCTGTATGTATCTTATTATCCGATACTTAAAATCAAAAAAAGAATACTCCCAATATTAGATTGAGACCTAAACTACTCCGCACTTCGAAGTAATAAACCCTTCTGGCGGTGCCCATAAAAAAAACCCTGCATGGCAGGGTTTCTTTTATTTTTTTTCAGATCAATTAATTCAATTGGCGCTCAAAGTATAGATCTCCGTATTGTACTACATCCAAACTTTTGGAATACTGAAGTAGGAAATCTACGGTTTGTTTCGAAGCTTTTGATAGCTTACAGAGTTGTCTCTCTTCTTTTTCGGAGTAAATGTTTTCCATACATTTCATTTTTGTTACATAATAGTAACGCCAATGAAATGCATTTATTGTCAATATCGACCTACTACCGATTAATTCGTTAAAACGATATTATGCTTGTTGATGATCTTTCTTAGGTTGATCAAGGCATATCGCATTCTACCTAAAGCCGTATTTATGCTTACACCGGTGTTTTCAGATATTTCCTTAAAGCTCATATCCTGATAGATACGCATAATCAATACCTCTCTTTGATCTTCCGGTAATTCGTCTACCAACAAACGAAGATCGCTATCGATTTGGTTCTTGATCAATTGTTTTTCGGCATTGGGCTTATCGTCACCGATTACAGAGAAGATATTGAAATCGTCGCTGCCTTCAAAGCTGGGCATCCGCTTATTCTTCCTGAAATAATCGATAATAAGGTTGTGGGCTATTCGCATTACCCAAGGCAAAAACTTACCTTCCTCACTGTACGACCCTCTTTTTAGGGTACGTATCACCTTGATAAAGGTATCTTGGAAAATATCCTCGGTAACCTCTTTATCGAGTACTTTAGAGTAAATAAAGCTAGAAATGCGCTG
The DNA here is from genome assembly GCF_002514735.1 of Sediminicola luteus. Classification (GTDB taxonomy): domain Bacteria; phylum Bacteroidota; class Bacteroidia; order Flavobacteriales; family Flavobacteriaceae; genus HQA918. Next base: position 296,684 of record NZ_NBWU01000004.1, read on the forward strand.
GTTGTGACGGTTTATCAAGATTTCGAGGGCTTGTTCGTTGCCTCCGATATAATCTTTCACCAATACTGAATCATCAATCTGTAGTTCCATATACAAATTACTTTTTCGGTTTAACAATTGCCCCTTTTTGGTTGGAAAAGGGAATTTGGGTATTTAGTAAATGTTAAAAAGTAATTTCGCTGTATAGGCCTATTCAGTTAAATATTACGATTCAAATATAGGCAAATTAGGACCTTAGCTAAAAATGTATGTTGTGATCTGGGCTATTTCTGATGTTAAATCCGGTGTAACGTCTATTAACTTCGTTATATTGTATCTTTACCCGAATAATTTTCAGTATGCCCGTTAGTACCGTTTCGCCCAGTAGTCAGAAGAAAATAGAAATTCTTGGGGCCAAATTGCACAACCTTAAAAATATCAATGTAGCGATTCCGAGAAACCGATTGGTGGTCATAACCGGGTTATCGGGGTCGGGAAAATCGAGTTTGGCCTTCGATACCCTCTATGCCGAAGGACAGCGCAGGTACGTAGAAAGCCTATCGTCTTACGCCCGACAGTTTATGGGTAAGCTTGACAAACCCAAGGTAGATACTATTAAAGGTATAGCCCCGGCCATTGCCATTGAACAAAAAGTAAACGTAACCAATCCGCGTTCGACCGTAGGTACTACAACTGAAATCTACGACTACCTTAAATTGATCTATGCCCGTATCGGGAAGACCTTCTCGCCCATTTCGGGCAAGGAGGTAAAAAAACATAAGGTTAGCGATGTAGTCGATTTTATTAAGACCAAACCCCTGGGCAGTAAACTGCTATTATTAGCCCCTATCATTAAGAAGGAAGACCAGGAACTCGATAAACTACTTCAGGTACTGAACCAACAAGGTTATGCCCGTATCAAACATAAAGGTAAGGTAGTACGCTTGGATGAAGTCGATGCCCAAACCCTTTCCGATAGTTTTGAATTGGTGGTAGACCGTATTGTGGTAAAGGACGATGAGGACTTTTACAACCGTTTGGCCAATGCCATCGATACGGCCTTTTTCGAAGGCAAAGGCAATTGTAGTATCGAAGATCTATCCGATACCAAAATCACCCCCTTTAGCAATGCCTTTGAGTTGGATGGCATGAGCTTTATGGAACCCAACACCCATTTGTTCAGTTTTAATAATCCGTATGGGGCCTGCCCCACCTGTGAAGGTTATGGGGACGTAATCGGTATTGACGACGACCTGGTTGTACCCAATACCGGCCTCTCGGTTTTCGAAAACGCGATATTCCCTTGGCGGGGCGAGAGCATGGGTTGGTACCGTGACCAATTGGTAAACCATGCCTACCATTTCGATTTTCCGATTCACAAACCTTGGTTCGAGCTAAGTGAGGCACAAAAGCAATTGGTTTGGGAAGGCAACGAATACTTTACTGGTCTACATGCCTTTTTCAAGGAATTGGAAGAGAAAAGCTATAAGATCCAAAACCGAGTGATGCTATCGCGCTACCGTGGAAAGACCCAATGCAAGACCTGTCATGGTAAGCGCCTACGAAAAGAAGCATCTTATGTTAAGGTGGGCGGCAAGGCCCTTTCGGAATTGGTAGATCTATCGATAGATAAGTTGATAGTGTTTTTCGAACAGCTCCAATTATCGGAGCACGATACCCATATTGCCGAACGCCTATTAAAGGAAGTAAACGATCGCCTGGGCTTTTTGAACAAGGTGGGCTTGGGCTATTTGAGCCTTAACCGAAAATCGAATACACTTTCGGGTGGTGAAAGTCAGCGTATTAACCTCGCCACCTCGCTAGGTAGTAGCTTGGTAGGATCTATGTATATTTTGGACGAACCCAGTATTGGCCTGCACCCAAAGGATACCGAAAACCTAATAACCGTTTTAAAATCGTTACGTGACTTAGGCAATACGGTAATCGTGGTAGAGCATGATGAGGATATTATGAAGGCCGCCGACCATATAATTGATATAGGCCCGGAAGCCGGTACTTTTGGAGGTCACGTGGTGGCCGAAGGCAGTTGGGACGATATTATGGCCTCCGACTCCCTTACGGCCCAATACTTAACCGGGAAAATGGAAATCGCCATACCCCAAACCCGAAGAAAAACCCAGGATCATATTACCCTGATCGGAGCCAGGGAAAACAATCTAAAAAATATAGATGTTACCTTTCCGCTAAACTGTTTAACCGTGGTTACCGGGGTTTCGGGTAGTGGTAAAAGCACCTTGGTCAAAAAATTACTATATCCGGCCATACTTAAAGAAGTTGGGGGTTATGGTGAAAAAGCCGGGCAGTTTACCAAAATAGAAGGCAGTTATCCGCATTTGCGAACCGTGGAATTCGTGGACCAAAACCCCATTGGCCGTTCTTCCCGTTCCAATCCGGTGACCTATGTAAAGGCCTATGACGAGATCAGGGCCCTTTTCGCCGCCCAAAAACTCTCGAAACTACGAGGCTATAGCCCAAAGCACTTCTCCTTTAATGTAGACGGAGGTCGTTGTGAAAAGTGTAAAGGGGAAGGTGAGGTTACCATAGAAATGCAATTTATGGCCGATGTGCATTTAGAATGCGAGGTCTGTAACGGAAAGCGTTTTAAAAAGGAAGTTCTCGAAGTTCAGTTCGAAGACGCCAGTATTCACGATGTATTGGAAATGACCATAGACAATGCCCTGTCTTTCTTTGAAGAGCACGGTCAGAAAAAAATCGTGAACAAACTCAGACCCTTACAAGAAGTAGGCTTAGGCTATGTAACCCTTGGCCAATCGTCTTCTACCCTTTCCGGTGGGGAAGCGCAACGGATCAAACTCGCTTCTTTTTTGGGCAAAGGCCAACAAAAGGAAAAAGCCCTTTTTATATTCGATGAACCTACAACCGGACTGCATTTCCACGATATCCAAAAACTACTCACATCCTTTGAAAAGTTGATTGACAAAGGCCACTCCATCGTAGTAATCGAACACAATATTGAATTGATAAAATGCGCCGACCATGTGATTGACCTAGGTCCAAACGGTGGCGATCAAGGAGGTAATCTGGTAGCCTACGGTACGCCAGAATCTTTAGTCAAAGTGAAGAAATCGCATACAGCAAAGTATTTGGCGGAGAAATTGGTTTAAAAGACCATAGAAAATAGAGGATAGAAAAAAGACGAAGTTCGATGTACAAAGTTCGTCAGCCAGTGGCAATGTATCAATTATATAATGTAACCATGTAGCAATGCTTCTTTCGAGGTACAAAGTGGGAAGTACTAGGTACAAAGGAAAAATTCGTGGATATTCATGAACCTTTTCAAGTACAAAGTAAGTAGCACAAAGTACCAAGTAATAGCTCGAATTTCGGTTTTATCATGAATTCGAAAACCCTAAAACTATAAACCCCTCAAACCATAAACTTTTCCAAGTACAAAGTGGGAAGTACTAGGTACAAAGTCAAAATTCGTGAATATTCGTGAAATTCGTGTCAGCCCGTGGCGATGTATCAATTACATAATGTAACCATGTAGCAATGCTTCTTTCGAGGTACAAAGTGGGAAGTACAAGGTACGAAGTAAAGATTCGTGGAAACTCATGAACCATGAACTACAAACCCTTTAAACAATAAAACCCGGCACGCAACAATACCTCCACTTCTTCTCCTATACAAGACATTTTACTGATTAACAATACAATAGACGCAATGTCTAATTTTTGGCACGCTGTTTGAATAGGTTTGGTCGAGTGCGGATAACCACACTTAGAACCTTAAAAAACAGATCCATGAAAAAGATAGCCTTCATATTCGCCATTTTGGCCTTAGGAAACTTTTCGCTTCAAGCCCATACCGCTAAAGGAAACGGATCCGTAGAGGTCATTACCACCAGAAATGTAAAGAACTTTATTTTCGAGGAAGATGGAATCACCTTTTCGGTATTCGCCGACGGGGAGTTCGATTTCTACATCAACCGCGAAGTCAATATCAATGCCCATGTACGCATCGGTAATGTGGGACTCACCTTTAACTCTGGTTACGACTACAATCCTTATGTACAGTACGACGATTACGGGGCCGTTATACAAGTAGAAGACATCCCCGTCTATTATGATTATTATGGCAGGGTATCTCAAATTGGTTCGGTACGCATTAATTATAGAAGAAACCGGATCCATACCATTGGCGGCCTAACCGTATTTTACGATAATCGCGGCTATTACCGCTATTGCGACGGGTACATAAACGTATACAACCGTTATTATACCTATAGACCGTATTACGATTATTTCGCTAGGCCTACGATTGCCATGTGTATGGTGTACGACAGACCTTATAGAAGGTACTATAGTCCTATTCGTTATACCTACTATAGCCCATACCGTTACAATTATAGAAGAACCTACTACGATGTAGGCAGGCATTACAACTATTACAGTAAAAGTCCGAACTACAGCCGAAGGGGCAGCATCTATAAAAACGACCATAGGGTTGTAAAACGTGACCGAGGTAGAAGCAATAGTTATACCGAAAAACACCAAAGAAGTTACGACAATGGCAAATACGCCTCAAGAAGTTCGAAACGTAATACTTCGAAAAATGATTATAACAGAAAAGGTTCTAACAGAAGCAACAGCTATAGCAGCAACCGAAGTAGTTCGGGACGCAGTTCTGCCCATCGTTCCTCGTCCCAAAGGAGTAATACTCCCAAAAAGGAATATGCGGCTTACCGCACCAAAAGCAATAATAGAAGCAGTGCCAATAGAAGCAGTTCTTATAGCCAAAGAAGTTCCAACTCGGTAAAATCGGACAGGGTGACCAAAACCAGGAGTCAATCCAACAGCTATAGCCAGGGTAAAACCCGCTCAACGCAACCCAAAGCCCGTAGCCAGTCCAACAGAAGTAATAGTAATAGGGCTACGGCCAGTAGGAGTAGCCGAAATAGTGGCCAAAAAAATAAAAACACCAACTACGGTTCGCGTAGTAGTAGAAGTAGCAATACCAAATCTGCCTCACGAAGCAACACCAATTCCTCTAAAAGCAGGGGCAGAAGCGGAAGAAGTAGCAGAAACGGAATACAGTAAACTACCCAGGTGCAAGCACACGTGGCATCAGAATGCAACAAGAATATAATTTTGAGGTAAGCCTCAAGGTATTAAACCCCTTTGGCGGTGCCAATAGATTTAGTTAGTTTTTAGGTTGGTTAGTTGTTAAAACCCTGTAACGGTACTACTGTTATGGGGTTTTTCCCTTTAACAATCCTACCAAGGCATCTGAAATATCTTTCGACAAATTGAATTTTAGCATCACCCCCATAAATATGCTGGCCACCAAGACCGAACGAATCACGATATTCGGAATGGCATCGAACGGAAGCGGAAGATAATAAAACAACAGTCCTAAGGCCAAGGCCAGCACCCCTACCCCAACGGCATTACCCTGTAACGGATGTATACCCAGTTTTCGCCAAACGAACACCAATTTAATGGTATTGTACAGCACGATGGCAATAACCGTGGCCCATGCGGCCCCCATCATGCCGAATATGGGTAACAACCACATATTCAACAACACGGTAACCACTGCTAACAATACACCTAGATACAATACGGTTTTATAATAATCGGAACTGAATAATATGGCATTATTATTTCCCAAAAAGGAATCGTAAACCTTGGTAAGGCCTAACAAGAGTACTACCAAAAAAGCTTGTTCATAGCCTTCGGGCAACAGTTGATACAGGTCACGTACACTCACCAAAACCAAGATCAAAAGCAGACTGGCCAAGGCAAAAAGGGTCAGTGAACTTTTTTTATAGATCTCGCCCAACTCCCCGATTTTTCCTTCATTCAATAATTTAGCCGAAAGCGGATAGGTAATTTGGTGCATGGCCCTAGACGGAACGGCCACTACCCTGGCCATAAATACGGCCACGGTATAATACGCGATATAGTCCAAAGGAATATACAGGTTCATCATAAACTTATCGATCTCGGTCAAGGCCATAGCGGCCGAGGCCCCGAAAATGATGAACAATGAGTACCAAATTACGGTTTTGGTATTGGCAGGAAACTTGAAACTGATTTTAGGCCAACGCAAGCGGAAGGCATACCATTTCATGATCAACAAACGCAATACGTACAAGCCGACCAATGCCTGCAAAAAGACAGTAACAGTAATGGCATCAAAGTACACTAAAAGAAGTAACAGACTAACCCCGATCCGTACGAAGACCTCCTTCATAAAATTACCGAATACCGACTTCAACTGCACTTTACCCCAAGTATAAAAAAGCTCGAAATATGCCATGGCCACGCCAATGATGAAAATATGCCAAAAGTATCCCCCGACCAATGCATTGCGTTTAGAAAGAAAGGAGATAATCAAACTATCGGCTACCCAAGCAAAAATGCCAATGGGAATTATAGCTACCAACGGAAGGAACAACATCACTGTTAGAAAACCATCCTTCTCTTTTTCGTGGGCATAACCTGAAAAATATTTGACCATGGTATTGGGCACCCCAAAGGCCATTATAGGCATGAGCAAGGTAGCCGTAGCCAAAATAACACCGACCAAACCATAATATTCCTCTGAAAGGAAATTGGTATACAAAAACAAGGTGTTTATGCCACCGATGCCAAAACCGATAAAGGTGATTATGGTATTGTTCAGTGATTGTTTAAGTACGATCCCCATGGAGCAAGTTGGCCAGTTGTTTAGTCAGTTCCCGTCGGGCATAGGCTGCTATTCCCACCGCATTGGTGTGTAATCCGGTTTCGGAAGTAAAGGCGCTATACCAGCTTAAAAGTACGTTTTTTATCCGGTCTTTATCCTTTGGCGTAAACACGGAGCCACTTTGGGTAGTATGGATCATTTCGGCTACTTCCCAACCGGCTGGCCCAATACCTAAAATGGGACGTTTGCTTACCCAATATTCGAATAATTTCCCTGGAATAATACCCATTGTTTCCGGGCTATCGATCTCTAGTAACAATAACACCTGCGAACGATGTTGCATTTGTACCGCCTCATCATGGGAAATATACCCTAAGAATTCCGCTTTATCAAAAAGACCGCATTTGCGGAGGTCCTCTTTTATTTCTTCCCCCACTACCCCAGAAAAATTAAGGCGTAGATCTTTTGAGAAGTTTTCGTTATCCGCACATAATTCCTGTAAGGCCTGCCATAGCACCCGGGGGTTCCTTCCTGAAAGCAGAGAACCAATATGGGCCAAACTAAATGTGGTATCCTTAGGTACATCTGGGTTATGGGCGTGGTCGTAACCATTGGTAATCGTGAGCACTTGCGTGTCACCTATTTTTTCCAAATCACGGGAAGTGGTCTTGCTCGTAGCGATAAGTTGGTCGGCCTGTTGCAGTACCAGTTTTTCCAACTTAAGGTGTTTACGTTTTGCCCAAGTCGATAGCCGTAATTTTTTATGGTACCCAATTTGGGTCCAGGGATCCCTAAAATCGGCGATCCATCGGATATTATGTTGTTTTTTCAACCCCAAACCAATCAAATGCAAGGAATGTGGTGGACCTGTAGTAATTACCGTATCGATTTTCTCCTTATCCAATAGCTTTCCAATGTGCTTAATTGAAGGGCTTACCCAAAACTTACGGGCATCCGGAATAAAGAGATTGCCACGAATGGCCAACATCATCCGCTCTAGAAATCCGGGTTCTTTATCGGTAATGATACCTGAACTGATCCTTTGGGTCTTCTTTTTAGAGAAAATTCCAGCCAGTCCGTAGGGCTCCCAAATGGGTGCTTTTACTATGGTAATAGTATCCGGAATTTCGTCTACCAAAGAGGCATCTTGAATAGGATAATGCGGATTTTCAGGAATATAAACGATGGGCTCTATTTCGAATTCAGGAAGGTATTTTACGAATTTTAACCAGCGTTGCACCCCTGGGCCACCCGCAGGGGGCCAATAATAGGTAACGATCAATACCCGTTTCAAGCCTTTTTTTCTTTACGGTTGCCTAGAAACGTAAATAGAATACCACCGATCAAAATCAGTCCTAAAACAATATTGCCCCCTAACATGATCGGGGTAGCCTTTTCTACCACCTTCGGAACAAATTTAAAACTGACCTCGTGTTTACCGGCCGGAATAGGCAAACCACGTAATACATGATCTACACGAACATGATCGACCGGCGTTCTATCGATAAAGGCCTGCCAACCTTCTGCATAGTACATTTCTGAAAAAACAGCAAACCCGTCTTGGTCATTATCCGTGACATACTCCAAGGCATTGGGTTTATAATTTACCAAGGCAATGGTTGCTGTAGAGTCTTTTTGGTACTCCAATCGGGAAATGGCCGGAAATTCTTCGGTATTGACCAAAGCTTCTTCCTTACCATCCAACATATGTAACCCAGAAAGTTCTTCATCGGCCGAATGCACCGGCATCAGTTTCGAAACAAACCAAGCATTGCCATAAGCCTCCGGATTCACCGCCGGGTAGGCGTTGCCCTCTTCATCTTGCTGGATAATATACTTTACGTTCAACAGGTTCAATACCCCCACATGGTTTTTATAAATATGGAAATCGAACAGTTCCTGCATACCCCTGGGTTTAGCCGCATGATAACCTCCAATGGAATGATGGAAATACGAAGTCTGTGCCCCTTCCGGACCTTCTTGGGGGTTAAACACCCGATACACGCCATCATCTTCCAAAATCTGCTTGTCTACGGCTTGCATGGTAAAGGGTTGATCTACCAATCTTTTGGAAACAAAATCGTCTTTATCTACATACCGCAAGGCTACTCCGACCAAATCGTAACAAACAAAAAGACCGACCAATACAATCGCCAGGTTACGTTTCAAGCGTTTCTGGGCAAAGAGCCATAGTACACCAGCCGTTAAGACCACCAACAATAGTGATCGAAGCAAATCACTGGTATAGACCGCCTTCCGATCCATTTGGATCATGGCCATTACCTCTGGGCCGAAATAACGATTCAGCGTAGCATCGGAGGCTCCTTCAAAACCAAAGCTCCCTTTGATCAGAAAAATAAAAACGGTCAGGCCCAAGGTTATAGCGCCGCTAATCTTAAAAGCGTTGAGTTTTTCCTTTTTCTTGCTTGCTCCAAAAAGCCATTCCGATAAGGCCAACATGGCCAAAACGGGCACACAGAGCTCCAATACGATCTGTATGGAAGAAACTGCCCTAAACTTATTGTATAGCGGAAAATAATCGATCATAAAATCGGTGAGCAAGGCAAAGTTCTTTCCCCATGACAAAAACAAGGACATCAAAATTCCACCGAATAGCCACCATTTGGTATTGCCATTTAACAGGAACATACCCAAAATACACAGGAACAATAATATGGCCCCCACATAGGCCGGGCCCGAGGTACCGGGTTGATCACCCCAATACAAGGGTAAGGAAGAAGTAAAATCGAGTGCTCGTGAATTGGAAAGCCCCTGATCTTTTAAAAAGGTATAGGTTTTAGAGTTCTTGCCCAGGTTTTCTTGGTTTGACCCCCCGAACATTCGTGGAACGAACAAATTCAAGGACTCACTGATTCCGTAACTCCATTGGGTAATGTACTCCCTACTAAGTCCACTTGATTTTTCCTTGGGCGAACCATCGGGCAAAACAGTAACCTGAGAGGGTCCCCGAGTACTCCAATCGGCATATTCCTTGGTCGCCATTAGGCTAGTAGCATTGGTAGCGATTCCTAAAATAACGGCCCCGATTAAAAGCCCTACCGAAATACCGAAATGTTTCAATTCTTTTTTACGGATGGCTTCCACCAACTTAATGGCCCCAAAAACCAATACCAACAACATAAAGTAATAGGTCATTTGATAGTGGTTGGCATTGACCTCCAAAGCCATGGCCAAAGCACTCAAAATAAAGCCCCAAAGGTATTTTTTACGGAACACCAACAGAATACCCCCCAACAACATGGGCAAATAACCCAAAGCGTGTGCTTTTGCATTATGGCCCACCCCCAAGATAATAATCATATAGGTAGAAAAACCAAAGGCCAGCGCCCCCAAGATGGCCAAACGATAATCTACCTTCATGCAACTGAGTAAAATGTAGAATCCGATGAAATACAAAAACAGATAATCGGCCGGTCGGGGTAAAAAGCGAATGACCTTATCGAGTTTTTTGATGTAGTTATGCGGATAATTGGCCCCTAACTGATAGGTTGGCATACCCCCAAAGGCACTATTGGTCCAATAAGGTTCTTCCCCGGTTTCTTTTTTAAACTCCGTTTGTTCTTGGGCCATACCCTTGTACTGCCTGATATCGGATTGGGGCAGTTTTTTCCCTTGGAGCACGGGACTGAAATACAATAAGGCGACCAGTACAAAGAATACGGAGGCGAAAAAATGTATGAAATAAGGCTTTAAATCGGTTTTCATGTTTTGATTTCCAAATTCGGTTTTTGGTCGTTCAAACTCCCCGGCAGTTTGTGGTATCATGGGATCCAACTACACCTGGTGTCCTAGTTTTTTGGTTTATTCTACTTCTTCAAAATCTATATACTCCCCAACCTTTTTCTTACTTCGAAATCGCTCATTCGAGCGAACGGTGTTATCTACCGTGACTTCGCCTTCCGTAGATTGGGTGGTACGGCCTTGCGCCCGCGCCTGTTTTTCAAAGGCATCCCTAAAACGTTTTTCCGTTTTCTTGGCGGCATACCGTAACAATACCGGGCCAAAACGCTTGGCCAATATTTTAAGTATATAGTATACTATAAGTACGATTAAAATCGTTTCAAGAATAGCCATAATTGCGCCCTCTTTAGAATCAAATGTACGATTCTTGGTCGGTTTGCCCCGACAAAAGCCTTAAAAATATGAAGAAAACACAAACCATGGAAAAGACTAAAATAACTTGGGCCTTGGGGGTCAGCCTATTCGCTTTCCTGCTCCTTACCGATAGTATTATTGCCCAATATACCGATGTAATCAACTCAAACCGGCCGGGCGCTTCGGTGAGTGCCTATGCCGTGGGTCGAAATGTATTGCAATTTGAAACCGCCCTCGATTATACCAATAGAAAATGGGATACCCCAGATAGCAAATCCAATGAATTTGGATTAGACCTTGCCATTCGTTACGGTTTGTTATTCGAGCCCTTGGAAATCATTTATGAGGGCAATTATGCCAAAAACACCTATACCCTAAATGACAATAAGGTGAAGGGTACCGATTTCACCAAAAACCGAATCGGATTCAAATATTTGGTTTACGACCGCTACAAAAATCCGGAACGTAACAAACCTAATCTTTTGAGTTGGCGTGCCAATAATGTTTTTCAGTTGCGGAACTTGATCCCTTCGGTTTCAGTATATGCCGGTGCCAATTACATTTTTGACGACAACCCCTATTTCCCCACCGATCTCTATGGTTTTTCGCCTAGGGCCGGCATAAACACCCAAAGTAGGTTGACCCCGCGTTCGGTTTTGATCACTAATATCAGTTACGATCATATCGGCACCGATTTTACCCAGTGGGAATACATCGTTTCCTATACCCGTGCCTTTAGAAACCCCAAATGGAGTGCCTTTATGGAGTACCAAGGTATTAACGGGGAATTGTTCAAAGACAATTTCTTCAGGGTAGGATCGGCCTATCTTTTTAAAGAAGATCTACAGTTCGATGCCCAACTCAGTACCAACTTCAAAACCGGTCGACAGATTTACAGTGGTTCCATTGGTGTTTCCTATCGTTTGGATAACCATGTAGATAGACCAATGCCCATTGAGGACCAAGATGCTGAATTTGATGGTGGCCCCATCAAAAAGAACAGTATGAAGAAAAAGGGTAAGAAAAAGAAAAAGGGGAAAAAGAATAAAAAGCAAAAAGACAACGGGGCCATTGATTTTTAATATCGGGCCCGTAAAATTTGAAGACTGCCGCATTGTGGTTATTTTTGGGGAATAATCCCTCGACATGATCCAAATCCAGGAAGTTACCGATAAGGCAGGTCTAAAAGACTTCGTTACTTTTCCATTTTCAATATATAACGATTCCCCGTTTTGGGTGCCACCCTTGATAAAGGAAGAAATCGATTCTTTCGATGCCGAAAAAAATCCGGCTTTTGAAAATGCAGAGGCCCGTTTTTTCCTGGCCAAAACCGATGGAAAGACCGTGGGTAGGGTTGCTGCCATCGTGAACCACGTAGAAATAGACCAGCAAAAAGTGCCCAAAATGCGTTTCGGTTGGTTCGATTTTATTGACGATTTGGCCGTTTCCAAAGCCTTATTGCAAAAGGTAGCCGAAATAGGTAGGCAACAGCAGCTCCATTTTATGGAAGGTCCAGTTGGCTTTTCGAATATGGACAAGGTAGGCGTACTCACCGAAGGATTCGAGGAGCTGGGTTCTATGATTACCTGGTACAACCATCCCTATTATAAATCGCATTACGAACAGCATGGTTTTGCGGTGGAAAAAGAGTATCTGGAATGGAAATTCCCTTTTGAAAATGCCAAGCCCAAATTTTTCGAAAAGGCTAACCTACTTGTTCAGAAACGCTATAAGGTAAAACCGCTCAGTTATACCAAGACTACCGATATAATGCCCCGTGTAGATGAAATGTTCGACCTGTTCAACACCAGCTACGCCAAACTATCGTCTTTTGTACCCATGTCGGAAAAACAAAAGGCATTTTTTAAAGAAAAATACATTTCCTTCATTAACCCCGAGTACATTAAGTTCGTGGTCGATGAACATGATAAATTGGTAGCCTTTGGTATTGTAATGCCCTCCTTTTCCAAAGCACTGAAAAAAGCGAACGGTAAATTGTTCCCCTTCGGCTTCCTACACCTTTTAAAAGCCAAGAAAAAGAGTAAAGATGTTAGTTTTTATTTAATCGGGGTAGCCCCAGAATACCAAAACAAAGGGGTTACGGCTGTTATATTTAGCGAATACTATAAAACTTTCAAATCGAAAGACATAAAGACTTGTTATAGGACCCCGGAATTGGCCGACAATATTGCCATACAACAGATCTGGAAACACTTTGACCCCAAGATTTACAAGAGGCGTTGTACCTTTAAAAAGGACCTGTAGATTTTTTCTTAGCACCATACATGTCCTATAATAAGACTCTTAGCCCTATTACTCCCAGAATCCGTACGGGACTACGTTAAGGATATATTTGTTTAATGCCCTTCGACGGCCTGACTGTCGGCAGACACGGCACTCTGGGTGGCAATGCTATTCATTTTTCGCATTAAAACCTGAATACATCGGTACAGATAGCATCCTCAAATTCGGTTTGGTTTGTGTACAATAAAACTGAAGCACCTTAATTTCGGAAGTCTATTTTCCTTGTTCTATGTTCTATTCGTCTAAAGCTATCAAGTTTCGGATAGCTTTGACCTCACCCCTTTCCGAAATCATCAAAAAAGAAGGGGTCGTACATTTTTTTTAACCAAAGGTGTAACATTTGTCGTTTTTTTTATCAAAGGGTAAAAACTTGTAAAAAACGACAACATGAAAATCGCAAGACTATTTATCCTTGGCCTCTTGATCAGTCTACCCATAAGCAGCTTCGGAACATCTACTTCCACCCCATCTTTTCAGGTGGAAATCAGTGGTAACGGCAAACCCGTACTCTATTTACCCGGATTCACCGTACCTGGATCCATCTGGCAAGAAACCATTGACCAGCTTCAACTAAATCGAAAATCGTATCGTTTTACTTATGCCGGATTCAATGGTAGCGCCCCCATTCCCATGCCTTGGTACGATACGGTAAAAAAAGACCTCATCCAATACATTGAAACCGAAAAGCTAACCGACATTATCCTCATCGGACATAGTATGGGTGGTAACTTGGCCCTCGATATCGCTACGGCCTTGCCCGAACGCATAGAAAAAATGGTAATCGTAGATTCATTACCTTGTATGCGTGCCGTAATGATGCCCAATGTAGCTGCGGAAAACCTATTTTATGAGAGTCCGTATAACCAACAACTACTAAATATGGAAGCCACATCCTTTGAAAAATATGCCCAAGGTATGGCCGGAAATATGGTAAATGCGCTAGATAAAAAAGAAGTACTGACCCAATGGATACTCAAGGCCGACCGAAAGACCTTTGTTTATGGGTATACCGACCTTTTGAAATTAGACCAAAGGGAACAACTAAATAAGATAAACACCCCTACCCTTGTGCTTGCCGCCTCTTTCCCTAGTGCCGATAGGAGTAAAAAGGTTATGAAGGAACAATTCCAAGGGTTACCCATAAAACAAATCGCCATAGCCGCAAACAGCAGGCATTTTATTATGTACGACCAGCCCCAATGGTATTTAGAACAAATCAGCCTATTTCTGACTGATGGACGCTAAACAAACCGAACTATTCGAAAAACTTTATGCCGACCACCATGCCATGGTCTTGCAAATGTGTTTGGGTTATTTAAAAGGAGACCGCATACAGGCAGATGATGTGGTACAGGAAGTATTCATTAAAATATGGCAAAACCTTGACAAATTCAGGGGCGCTTCTTCCTATAAAACTTGGATCTACCGTATTACGGTGAACAGTTGCCTGGGTTTTATTAATAAATCTAAAAAGGAAAAAAAGCGAAACCTAAATGAACTTTCTGAAAATCTAGAAGCCCAGGAAAGCACGATTCTAGAAACAGATGAAGCCCAAACACTGTACACCGCCATAGGGAAACTGGCCGAAACAGATCGACTCATCATTATGATGGTCTTGGAAGGCCAGGAATACGACACCATTGGCGAGGTAATGGGCATAAACCCTAGCAATGTCAGGGTAAAGATCCATCGCATCAAAAAACGATTAAAAAAACTATTGACACCCACGAACCATGGATAACGATTTATTTGAAATTCAAAACCAATGGCAAAAGGCCAAAGGGAAATTAAACCCCAAAACCGGGGCTATTTCAGAGTTATATTCCAAAATAAAAGAAAAGGAGAAAAGCAATTACTTTTTCTATTATGGCACCATAAGTATATTGAGTCTTACCTTGATCGGCATTTCATTATTCTTCTATTATGTAGCACCTGTTCAAGAAACCCTAAGTCGTATTGGGGTTGGTTTAATGATTTTAGGATTATTGATCAGGATCATTATTGAGATCGGTAGTATTCACCGGGCCAAAAGTATAAACCATAGCGATGGTGCCCTTAAAACTTTGGAAAACACCTATGCCTTCCATAGTTATCGTAAAATGATTCACCATGTAGTCGCTCCAACGATTATTGCATGCTATACCATTGGCTTTTATATGATTACGCCAGAGTTTGCAAAATACATTCCTTTACCCTATTTAATCCTAATCGATGTTTCCTATGTAGTGGTAGGTATCATCCTCTTCTTGGTAATCCGCAAAGGGGTACGCAAAGAAATGCGGCATTTAAACGAGTTATCACAACTGCGCGAAGAACTTGTGGCCGAATAGCCCTTAACTTTTTAACAAAAAAAAGCCCCGTAGGATCGGGGCTTTTCTACATTAGTACAAACACATTATTCACCCATGGCAGCGGCTACGGCTGCCGATAGTCTCTTATAAGTTCCGTTTTCTAAACGCTCGCGAATGCTTGAGAAAGCCTCTAAGGTCTCACGAATATCGGCCATGGTATGTGTAGCCGTTGGAATCATACGCAATAGGATCAATCCTTTCGGTATTACCGGATACACTACTATGGAACAGAAAATACCATGGTTCTCACGAAGATCTTTTACCAAGGCCATGGCCTCAGGTATACTACCATTCAAATACACCGGGGTAACACAGCTAGAAGTAGTTCCAATATCGAAACCACGTTCTTTCAATCCGTTCTGTAGGGCGTTTACATTTTCCCATAGCTTTTCTTTAAGCTCGGGTTGGGTACGCAACATATCCAAACGTTTTAAGGCCCCTTTCACATAGATCATGGGCAACGATTTGGCGAACATTTGCGAACGCAGGTTGTATTTTAAATAATCGATTATCTCTTTATCGGCCGCCAAAAATGCACCGATTCCGGCCATAGATTTGGCGAAGGTGGCGAAATATACATCGATTCCGTCTTGAATACCTTGCTCCTCACCTGCACCTGCACCGGTTTTACCCAGGGTACCAAAACCATGGGCATCGTCAACCAACAAACGGAACTGGAATTTTTCTTTAAGGGCAACGATTTCCTTTAGTTTACCTTGTTCGCCACGCATACCGAAAACCCCTTCGGAGATAACCAAGATACCCCCACCGGTCTGTTCGGCCATTTTGGTGGCACGCTCTAAGTTCAACTCCAAACTTTCGACATCGTTATGCTTAAAGGTAAAACGTTTACCCATATGCAAACGCACTCCATCAATAATACAGGCGTGGCAATCTACATCGTATACGATAATGTCGTCTTTATGTACCAAGGCGTCTATACAAGACATGATTCCTTGGTAACCAAAGTTCAATAGATAAGCCGATTCTTTAGATACGAACTCGGCCAATTCCTGCTCCAATTGCTCATGGTAATCGGTATGTCCGCTCATCATACGGGCACCCATAGGATAGGCCGCACCATGCTCATAGGCCGCATCGCCATCTACCTTTTTAATCTCAGGTAAATTGGCCATTCCCAAATAATCGTTGATACTCCAGGTAATGACTTCTTTACCTTGGAATTTCATACGATTGGAAATAGGTCCTTCCAGTTTAGGAAAAACAAAATACCCTTCGGCTTGGGAAGCCCATCGACCTAGAGGCCCTTTATTGGAGATAATCCTATCGAAAATATCCTTCATCTATCTCAATTTTTCTGGGGGCAAAACTAACCATTTTACCCACATAAACCTTATAAAACCCATCGAAGGCCCCTATTGGACCCTCGACGACCTATTTTTTAATACTTATTTAACGTATTCCACCGCAACCGGTTTCTCGGCTACTTGTGGACTAAAAAAGCCTTGATCTTCCATCCATTGATCGCTGTATACTTTACTCATATAACGCGATCCATGGTCGGGTAATAACACAACAACCTTACTATCGGATGAAAATACACCTTCAGCAGCCAATTGCTTTACCGCCTGCATGGCAGCCCCACTGGTATAGCCTGAAAACAGACCTTCGGTTTTGGCCAATTCACGGGCCATATGGGCACTATCGGCATCGGTAACCTTAATGTATCTGTCGATTACGGAAAAGTCGGTAGCTGTAGGAATCAGGTTTTTACCCAAGCCCTCGATACGGTACGGATAAATCTCGTCGCGATCGAACTCCCCGGTTTCATGGTACTTTTTCAATACCGAGCCATAGGCATCAACCCCGATGATCTGAATATCCGGGTTTTTAGATTTTAGATAACGAGCCGTACCCGAAATCGTACCCCCGGTACCACTACAAGCCACCAAATGGGTAAGGCTTCCGGCCATATCGCGCCAAATCTCAGGACCTGTGGTCTCAAAATGTGCATCGATATTGCCTTCGTTAAAATATTGGTTGATATAGACCGATCCTTTCAATTCCTTATGGATACGCTTAGCCACTTCATAATAGGACCTTGGGTCATCGGCACTTACATGGGCCGGACAAACGAATACCTTGGCCCCCATGGCTTTTAGCATATCGATCTTATCCTTGGACGATTTGGAGCTTACCGCCAAAATACATTCGTACCCTTTAATAATGGCTACCATTGCGATACTGAAGCCAGTATTTCCAGAAGTGGTCTCAATAATGGTATTCCCAAGTTTTAGAATGCCTTTCTTTTCGGCCTCTTCAATAATATGTAATGCAATACGATCTTTGGCCGAATGCCCAGGATTAAAGGCTTCGACCTTGGCATAAAAGTCACCAGAAAAAGATTCGGTAATGCGGTTTAGTTTGATAAGTGGCGTATTTCCAACAAGTTCCAACACATTGTTATACGCCTTAATTTTATTTTCCATAGAGTAGCTTTGACACAACCGAACCGAGGCCCGATTGTCTAGGAAACTATCTGCAAAAGTACGTTTTTTTTCGATAAACGGACTTTTACCCGACAACTAAATCACATGGACAATTATTTGGTTTGTCCTTCCAAATCGAGATAAAAGGCATATTCCTTGGCAACATCCTTTAGGAACTCGAAGCGGCCGGAGGCCCCACCATGACCCACTTCCATATCTATCTTGAACAGCAACCTATTCGAATCGGTTTTGTGTTCCCGTAATTTGGCCACCCATTTGGCCGGTTCAAAATACTGTACTTGGGAATCGTGTAATCCGGTGGTAACCAAAATATGCGGATACCCTTGGGCAGCAACATTATCGTAGGGCGAATACGACTTCATATAGTCGTAATAGGTCTTATCGTTCGGATTGCCCCATTCGTCATACTCCCCTGTGGTCAAAGGAATGGAATCGTCTAACATGGTGGTAACCACATCTACGAAAGGCACCTCGGCCACTACCCCATTATACAATTCAGGGGCCATATTAAGTATAGCGCCCATCAATAAACCACCGGCCGACCCCCCATTGGCGTATAAATGTTCCGCCCCGGTCCATTTTTCGGCGATCAAATATTTCGAGCAATCGATAAAATCGGTAAAGGTGTTCTTTTTCCTAAGTAATTTACCGTCTTCATACCAAGGTCTACCCAAATATTCACCCCCACGCACATGGGTAATGGCATAGATAAAGCCACGATCTAAAAGGCTTAAGCGTACCGACGAAAAATAGGGATCCAACGTATGGCCGTAGCTACCATAGGCATACTGTAACAGCGGGCTAGTACCATCTAACGGGGTGTCTTTATGATAAATGATACTCATAGGGACCTTTACCCCATCACGGGCCGTGGCCCACACCCGTTTAGAAATATAATTGTCCTCTTGGAACTTTCCGCCTAAAACTTCGGCCTGTTTTTTCACCTCTTTTTCTTGGGTACCCATATCAAAATCGACGACCGAATTCGGGGTACCCAAGGCCGTATAGGAATAGCGCAGGATTTGGGTATCAAAATCGGGTACATAACCCACATGGGCCGTATAGGTCTCATTTTCGAAGGGCAGATAATAGGATTCCGACCCATCCCAGCGATTGACCTGAATCCGGTTTAATCCGTTTTCCCTTTCCGACACCACATAATAGTCTTTAAAAATATCAAGATCTTCTAGTAAAACCGTTTCCCTATGGGCAATAAAAGTTTGCCAACTTTCCATGTTGGTGGCTCTTTCATCGGTTTTCATAACCTTAAAATTGGTCGCCCCATCTTTGTTGGTCAGTATATAAAAATCGCCATTATAGTGCGAAATGGAATACTCCACGCCTTTGGTCCGTTCAGAAAACACCCTAAAGTCACCCAGAGGATTGTTCGCTTCCAAAATACGAATTTCCGTAGTCAAGGTACTGTAGCTACCGATGACCAAATACTTTTTCGATTTAGTTTTATACACATAACAACTAAAGGTATCGTCGGTTTCTTCAAAAACCAATACATCGTCTTTGGGATCGGTACCCAACACATGACGATAGATTTTATCGGCCCTAAGGGTTACCGGGTCTTTCTTGGTATAGAAAAAAGTTTTATTATCACTGGCCCAAGCCGTACTGCCTGTCGTATTTTCGATACGGTCTTCTAGTATTTGGCCCGTAGCCAAATCCTTTACCTGAATGGTATACTCGCGCCTCGACACCGTATCTACCCCAAAAGCGATCTTCTGGTTATCCGGACTTATCGAGAGTCCGCGCATTTGGTAGTAATCGAAATCCTTGGCCAAGAGGTTTACATTGAACAACACCTCTTCATCTGCCTCTAAATCTTCTTTCTTTCGGGTATAGATCGGGTATTCGGCCCCAATCTCGTAACGGGTAATGTACCAATACCCATTTAATTTATAAGGTACCGAGCTGTCGTCTTCCTTAATGCGTCCCTTCATTTCTTGAAACAACTGTTTCTCAAAATCTTGGGCATGCCCCATCACATTTTCATAATGCGCATTTTCTGCATTTAGATGTGCGATTACCTCAGGGTTTTCCCGATCGTTCATCCAATAGTAATCATCGACACGTATATCGCCGTGTTTTTCTAATTGGGTTGGGATTTTTTTGGCAATCGGTCCGCGATCTAGCGACTCTTTCATAGGTTGATCTTTACAAGCGGATGCAAAAATAAGGCTTATAGCCGTAGCTCTAATAAAGTGAATGGATTTTGACATACGGAAGTTGATTAGTGTTGTTACCAATTTAGTACTTTTGACCCTATAACCATAAAAAGACACAGCTATGTTCGGGGATTTAATGGGCATGATGGGAAAACTAA
This sequence comes from Sediminicola luteus, assembly GCF_002514735.1. Taxonomy (GTDB): domain Bacteria; phylum Bacteroidota; class Bacteroidia; order Flavobacteriales; family Flavobacteriaceae; genus HQA918. The sequence goes on from NZ_NBWU01000004.1 coordinate 316,915, forward strand.
AAGAGACCCAAGCCAAAGTAGAGGCCACCAAAAAACGTTTGGATACCGTATATGTAAAGGAAAGTTCGGCCGAAAACTTGGTTGAGGTCACCTTGACGGCAAACCGAACCCTTACGGAAATTAAGATTGATGACCGTTTGTTGGCAGACAAAGAACAATTGGAAGACTATTTGATCACTACCTTAAACCGTGCTTTGGAAAAGGCCGGAAAGGTAAATGAGGCCGAATTGGCCGCCGTAGCCAAGGAAGGTATACCCAACATTCCGGGGATGGATGGCTTGTTTAAATAGGGTTGAGATACTAGATACTAGATACTAGATACTAGATACTAGATACTAGATACTAGATACTAGATACTAGATACTAGATACTAGATACTAGATACTAGATACTAGATACTAGAAATTTAATGCATTAATTACCAACAACAAGAAAGTATGTCAGGCGAAATAATCGAGTATCGAAAGGCAACGGATGCAGATCTACCCTTGATACTAGATTTACAACAGGCTAATTTGGCCCAAAACCTATCGGCAGAGGAAGCTAGTCGCGAGGGTTTTGTAAGCATACAGCATAGTCTGGAATTACTTACTGCCATGAACCAAGGCCATGGCCATACCATAGCTTTTCACCAAAACACCTTAGTGGGTTACGCCCTGGTCATGTCCCCCAGTTTTTCTAAGGCCATCCCCCTTTTGGAGCCCCTTTTCGAAAAAATAAATGCCGGTTGTTACCAAAACAACCCTTTAGCCAAAACACCCTATGTTATTATGGGACAGGTATGTATTGCCAAAGCCTTTAGGGGCCAAGGCATTTTTACAGGACTGTACAAAAATCTGGATGAGCGCTTGGCCGGGCATTTCAAATATTTGATTACAGAGATCCACCGTACCAACGCACGTTCTATCCGTGCCCATAAAAAATACGGCTTTCAAACCTTGGGTAACACTGAGCCGTCGCAAGCGGAAGAATGGGTAACGGTAATCAAAGAATTGGACTAATGTTTTGATAAGCCGCAAAGGATTGTTATTTTCAGGGAGAAAGATGCCTTTATGAAGATCAGTTTACATAACCAGCCTCCTTATTCATTCGCTATTGCTGAAAAAAGCGGTTCTCCCCTCTTCCAAAGTCGTTCTTTTGATAGTCTGGAAGAAAGCCAACAATTTGCCCAGGGCATCGAAAAAGGGCAACCCCATCGTTTTGAGCGTTTTACAGACACTGAAGGATTGTTCCGTTTCCGATTGATCAATTCTACCCGAGTATTGGTAGGCCAAAGCATAGGCTACCATTCCAAGGCCGGGATGGAGAATGCGATAAAACAGTTAGGGGTTGTGTTTAGGGTTTGATTTTATCTAAACAGCCTTTAAAACCTCCAACACCCTTTCATGCATAACATCGGTATAATCCATATGGGTGACCATACGTAATTTACCTTGACCCATTCCGATGAATTTTATACCTGCTTTGTTTAATTGAGCCATAAAATCGGCTTCCGAGATTTGGGTCGTATCCAATTCGAAAATAACGATGTTGGTTTCAATGGGCTCTACTTTTCGAATCACGGGATTCTTGGATAAACATTCGCCCAGTTCTTTGGCTTTTATATGATCTTGCTCCAATCGACCCAGGTTATTTTTTAGGGCGTATCGGGCCGCTGCAGCCAAATAGCCGGCTTGGCGCATTCCCCCGCCGAATATTTTACGAATGCGAATGGCCTTTTCCATATGTGCTTTGGCACCCACCAAAACCGAGCCTACGGGGCAACCCATACCCTTACTAAAGCAAACACTTATGGTATCGAACAAAGCCCCAAAGGTTTTAGGGTCTTCACCGGTCGCGGCTAGGGCATTCCATAAACGGGCACCGTCTAAATGATAGGCCAAGCCGTGCGCATCACATACTTGTTTTATTTTTTTTAATTCCGCCACATCCCAACAGGCGCCACCGCCTTTGTTGGTAGTATTTTCGATACAGACCAAAGTGGTCAATGGACTATGGTAAAAATCAGGCGGATTGATCGCCGCTTCTACCTGTTCGGCCGTCATCATACCCCTATGCCCATCAATAAGTCGGCACGAAACCCCACTGTTAAAACTTACCCCACCGCCCTCATAATTAAAAACATGGGCATACTTATCACAGATTAATTGATCTCCAGGTTGGGTATGTAACTTTATAGCCGTTTGATTGGCCATGGTTCCCGATGGGAAAAAGAGTGCGGCCTCCATGCCGAAAAACGCGGCCATTTCTTCCTCTAGGGCATTTACCGTGGGATCTTCCTTAAATACATCATCACCTACCTCGGCCTTTAACATGGCTTCCAACATTGCAGCCGAAGGTTTGGTTACCGTATCACTTATTAAATTGATTTCCATAGGTATCAAGCACGATTAGTGAAAACAATCCATCCCAATGGGACTGCCATCAGGGATTTGCGGTGCTGGTAAAGCTTTAAAACTTTCCGGTTTTTTCATAAAGGCATCTATACGCCGTACCATTTCGGCCCCATTCACATCTTGTCCTTGCTGCAATAAATCGGTTCGGATTTCCTTCAACTTGGCAAAAGTTATGGCATTTACCTGCGGATGGGCCTTGGTATCGGCCGCCAAACGCATCAGGTGCTCTAACACTTTATAATTCAACGTCTGCTGTATTTGGGCATAATACCCGTCTTTATGGGTTTTATCCAAACTGGCATCGATCAAAGCATCCAATACCGCCTCCAAACCTAATTGCTTGGCATCCAAGGCTTGTTGTTGTATCAATCGAGAGGTCCTTTCTGGGTGTAATAACAGCCCTAAACTCATATCGGCAGCGGTCTCCGGTGCGGCCAAGGCATCGAAGGCCACTCCGGTCTTCCCTTTAATCGATTCCCGGGAACGGGCATACCCCATGGCACGGGGTGGAAAGAGGGCCAGTTTTTCTTTCGGAATGGCCAATTCACTGGCATCCAAGGTGCGTAAAAGGGCTGTTAAAGCTTGTTTTTGGGTCTTTACATCCACCAATTCTTGGGTAAATCCGGCCCCGTTTTTAACGGCATAGTTATAATCCAGTCCGCCAATAACCTTGGCAACGGCCTCGGTTTGATATCTATGGAAAAAGAACAAGGGAGCAAAAACATCTTCCAGCGCACTGTAGGCCTCATTAGTACGGATGTTATCTTTTGAAAAATGCTGCATGGCCGTTTTCCGAATGGCCAATACATGGTCTAATTCCTCGGCGGCACTTTTACCGTTATCCCATAAATGCGCCAAAACATGGGCTCCGCCCTTGGGTCGTGCATCACTATCGGAAATATAGCGTAGCCCTTTATTATAGGCATCGTCCAAAATTTTATTGAGTTGGGATTTTTCATCCCCGGAAGCAAAATCGCTATAGGAATACGCCACGGTAACCTTGTCCCAATCACCAATATCGGTAGCATAGGCATTCGAAAAATCGATGGTACCGTTATCCAACCCAAATACCGGATGCGGATAATCCATTACCGAGGCCCTATTATTGGTACTAGCGGCAAAATTATGGGCAAAGCCCAAGGTATGTCCAATTTCATGGGCCGACAACTGGCGTATACGCGCCAAGGCCAGTTCCAGCATGGGTTGGTAATTATCGTCCCTTTCGGCAAAAGGTTTGTCCATTAAGGCTTGGGCGATTAGAAAATCTTGACGGATTCGCAAACTTCCCAAACTAACATGCCCTTTAATGATCTCGCCTGTACGGGGATCGGTTACACTACTACCATAACTCCACCCACGGGTAGAGCGGTGCACCCACTGTACCACATTATAGCGTACATCCATAGGGTCGGCGTCGTCAGGTAAAATCTTAAACTGAAAGGCATCTTTATAGCCTATGGCCTCAAAAGCCTGGTTCCACCAGCGTCCCCCTTCCAACAGGGCCGAGCGTACGGGTTCCGGAGTACCATTGTCCAAATAGTATACTATGGGCTCTACAGCCTCACTCACCGCTGCGGTCGGATCTTTTTTGGCCAAACGATGCCGGGTAATATAGCGTTTTACGATCTGCTCTTGTACCGGTGTGGCATAATCCATATAGGTAAACGGATACGAGCCACTACGGGGGTCGAATTCACGCTTCACAAAATCGGCATCGGGCAGTTCTATAAAAGAATGGTGTTGTTCTACGGTTACCGCTTTGGCATTGGGGGCTACAGATTTAATATACTTCCCCTTGGCGGCGCCGGTAAAGGTGAGTATAGCATTGAACTCTACATTATTTGGAAATGCTTTAGTACGCTCCAAATCAACGGCACTGCGGCTTTTGTCCAATTTATAATCGCCCTGCTTTGCACTTTTCAGGCGTGCACTCACCCCATGGGCATCCTGCATCAAAAATGGTGTCATATCTATGGTATAAACCCCATTTTTCTCCGATACAATCGGAAAACCAAATAAAACCGATTTGGCAAAAGCCTGCTCCACACTTTTCCGCTCGAGCACATTATCGGTAATCGCCCTGTATTTTTGATTGGGTTGTACCAACAACAGTTTATTACCCGCACGTTTAAAATACACTACCTGCTCATTACCCAACTGGCCACGATCCAAATTAAGATCATTACTACCTACCCCCGAACTTAAGGAGTACACATACAGGAACTCCTTATCCAGTTCAGACACCTCAAGCATTAGCTTACCGGTATCTTGCGAATAGCTGAAATCGAAAAAACCGTTGAATTTTTGTTCGTTTTGGGCGTAAATACCCGTTGCCATGCCCAGAATAAACAGGCAACTACCTACCAATGTTCTCATAATCTTAAAAGTAAATCCCATTTGTTGGCCCTCGCACCATTTATCATTCATATAACCAATGGACATGGGCACACCTAAAACAGGGGTTTTAAAAATATGGAAATTTGTTTTCGTAGCCATGCATAAATCCTAAATTTGCCACAAAGAGAACGATACATGATAACATCAGATCAGCAGAAAGATCTTATTGAGCGCCTTGGTGCGTTAAGGAGGTATCTTTGACATTGATGCCAAACTTATTGAAATAGAGAACGAAGAGGAGAAAACCCTCGCCCCAGACTTTTGGAACGATGCCCAAAAAGCCCAGAAACAGATGCAAGTGTTACAGGGCAAGAAAAAATGGGTAAGCGACTACAATGAAGCCGCCGATATGGTAAGCGATGTAGAATTGTTCATCGAGTTCCATAAAGAAGGGGAATATACCGAGGCCGAACTCGATGCCCATTACGAAAAAACAGTTTTGGCACTAGAGAATCTCGAATTCAAAAACATGCTCTCAGAAGAGGGCGACGAACTCACCGCCGTATTACAGATTACCGCGGGTGCCGGAGGTACCGAAAGTTGCGATTGGGCGGCCATGCTGATGCGTATGTACCTTATGTGGGCCGAAAAACAGGGCTATAAAGTTAAGGAACTGAACTTTCAGGAGGGCGATGTGGCCGGTATTAAAACGGTTACCCTTGAAATCGCAGGGGAATTTGCCTTCGGATGGCTTAAAGGGGAAAACGGGGTGCACCGCTTGGTACGCATCTCGCCTTTTGACAGTAACGCCAAGCGCCATACTTCCTTTGTGTCTGTATACGTATATCCGCTGGTAGACGATAGTATCGAAATCGAGGTGAACCCGGCCGATATAGAAATTACCACGGCCCGATCTAGTGGTGCGGGCGGACAGAATGTAAACAAGGTAGAGACCAAGGTTCAGCTGTTCCATAAGCCTACGGGAATACAGATTAGTTGTTCCGATTCGCGTTCGCAGCACGATAACCGGGCCACGGCCATGAAAATGCTAAAATCGCAATTGTACGAGATCGAACTCCGAAAAAAAATGGAGGCCCGCCAGGCTATTGAAGACACCAAAATGAAAATAGAATGGGGCTCACAGATCCGTAACTATGTCATGCATCCGTATAAATTGGTAAAAGATGTGCGAACGGCCACCGAAACCGGAAATGTAGACGCCGTTATGAATGGGGATATTGATGCTTTTTTAAAGTCGTACCTTATGATGATGGGGCAAAAAGAAACCGAACAATCGTAATTCATGATACAGATTTATCACAATCCACGTTGCAGCAAATCTAGACAAGGCCTAGCTATCGTTGAGGCCAGCGGACAAACGTTTGAAGTCATTAAGTATTTGGACAATCCGCCGTCCACTACAGAAATGGAAGGTCTATTGACTAAATTGAATATGGCACCGGAAGCCTTGATCCGAAAGGGAGAAGCTATCTGGAAAGAACAGTTCAAAGGAAAAGATCTAGACCATAGTGCATTGGTCGATGCCCTATGTACACATCCGAAACTCATAGAACGTCCTATAGTGGTCAATGGTGATAAAGCTGTTGTAGGTAGACCACCGGAAGCCATTAACGATGTACTCTAAGATTAGTATCTTTAAAACCTAAATCCTTGAAAATGTATTCGAAAAGATTAGTATTGGCAACGGTATTCATCCTCTTTTTAGGAATTTCCGAAATGTGCGCTCAATATGGATATGGTAATCCGTACGGTAGTCGCTATGGAAGGCAACGCAGCTCTATTCCGCAGGCCCAAACCCAACCTAAGGAAGAAGAACCTCCAACGGCCGCCGAAATTACCGAGTCAATTATGCCCAAAATCAAGGAGCATATAGAGCTTAGTGCCTTTGAGGAAGCCATTGTATCCAGTGTAATGGAAAAGAACATCCAGAAACGGATGCATATACAACTAATGGAAGAACTCACTCCCGAGAAAAAGAAGGAAGCTTTCGAAAAAGTAGCCAAAGATCAAGACGAAGAACTAAAAAACAGTTTGCCCGAAGAAAAATATCTAGCCCTGACCGAGCTGCTTGAAAAGGGAGAGAAAAAATTCCAGAAGGAGAAGAAAAAGGGCAAAAAGAAAAAGAAGAATAAAAAGGATAAATCCTAAGCCTGCTTCGGGTAAATAATACCGGTTAGCTTTCGAAGCTAACTTGACCCAACAAAAAAAGTCGTCTAGAACCCTAGACGACTTTTTTGTTATATGCTAACCTCTTTAGTGAGGAATTTCTTCTTTCGGTGCTGCCTTACGGGCTTCTTTGCGCTCTTTAAGATATTCCATCAAAGTCCCGCCCAACCAATAAGGGATTACGAAAGTCAATAGGAAAATCAGTAACCAAAATCCAATGGTCAAAATGGTTAAAAAAGCTAGAAAACCTAAGTATTGTTGAAAATCGAACATAGTCGGCATTTATTTATAACGCAAAGATAAATCGCTTTCTAGGTTTACGCCAAATGAAATGCAAAAAAAATGGAAATAAAAGCCCTATGGCGTACCTTTGTAAGGTGTATATGTTTAAGGTATTACCCGTAACGTATACACCGATAACCAAAAACGATCACCGGGGCCTACCTCGGTAAAATTAATCTCGCTATACCTGCCCGTAGGTAGGCATATCGAGTAAAAACAGAATACATGAGCTTTAGAATTGAGAAGGATACCATGGGCGAGGTCCAGGTACCAGCCGACAAGTATTGGGGAGCCCAAACCGAACGTTCCCGCAACAATTTTAAAATTGGTCCTGCCGCATCTATGCCCTTGGACGTCGTATACGGTTTCGCCTATTTAAAAAAGGCGGCAGCCTATGCCAACTGTGAGTTGGGCGTACTTGCGGAAGACAAGCGCGATCTGATCGGAGCCGTTTGTGACGAAATCTTAGCTGGTAAACACGATGATCAATTCCCTTTGGTTATTTGGCAGACCGGTTCAGGTACCCAAAGTAATATGAATGTTAACGAAGTAGTAGCCAACCGTGCCCACGAGATGGCCGGAAAGGTAATTGGTGAAGGCGACAAAACCCTGCAACCAAACGACGATGTAAATAAATCGCAATCGTCTAACGATACCTTCCCTACCGGAATGCATATCGCTGCCTATAAAAAAATCGTAGAGACTACCCTACCTGGGGTCATACAATTGCGCGACACTTTAGATAAAAAAGCCAAAGCCTTTGCCCAAGTAGTTAAAATAGGGCGTACCCACCTCATGGATGCCACTCCCCTAACCCTAGGGCAAGAATTTTCGGGCTATGTATCCCAGTTGGACCATGGTATCAAGGCCTTAAAAAATACCCTGCCCCATTTGGCCGAGTTGGCCTTGGGCGGTACGGCCGTAGGCACCGGATTGAACACCCCGGCCGGATACGATGTATTGGTAGCGAAATATATTGCCGAGTTTAGCGGACTACCTTTTATTACCGCTGATAATAAATTTGAGGCCTTGGCCGCCCACGATGCTATTGTAGAAAGTCATGGAGCCTTAAAGCAATTGGCCGTTTCCTTGAACAAGATTGCCAACGATATACGCATGATGGCCTCTGGTCCCCGTTCCGGTATTGGCGAGATTATAATTCCGGCCAACGAACCCGGAAGTTCCATTATGCCCGGCAAAGTGAACCCTACCCAATGCGAGGCCATGACCATGGTATGCGCCCAGGTTATGGGTAACGATGTAGCCGTAACCGTTGGTGGTACCCAAGGGCATTACGAACTTAACGTATTCAAGCCCATGATGGCCGCCAATATTTTACAATCGGCGCAATTGATCGGCGATGCCTGTGTCAGTTTCGATGTGAACTGCGCCGTAGGTATCGAACCCAACCACAAGGTTATCGAGACCTTGCTAAACAACTCCCTGATGTTGGTTACTGCCTTGAATACCAAAATCGGGTACTACAAAGCCGCCGAGATTGCTAATACGGCCCACCAAAATGGCACCACACTAAAGGAAGAAGCCATTAACCTAGGCTATGTTACGGCCGAAGAGTATGACGAATGGGTAAAACCCGAAGATATGGTCGGTAGTTTAAAGTAAACTTTAGCTTCCCAACAAAATTGAAAGCCTCCTGAACAGGGGGCTTTCTTAGTCATAAACTTGGCGTGCAATCATCATGAAAATGAAAAAAGGGCCACCTTTCGGTCGCCCCTTTTTACGTATAGTGATAGTGTTTGCGTATGCTTACAATAGCTTGGTTACTTTAGTACGAATTTAGAGGTACCCATCAACTTTAAGCGCTCGTCATAGATGTTTACCATATAGTTTCCTTTTTGGAAATCACCGGCAGGCTTGTTGATAAAGTCGCAGACATCCAAGGTCTTGTTTTCGTAGTAGAATTGGGTGCCCTTACTATAGGTTACCGAGGCACCTTCTTCATTTTCTTTACTAAAGCTGTCGCCCAATACATTGCCTTGGGGATCCAATACTTCAATAAAGAACTCGCGGTCTCCGGCTTGGGCAATGGCGTTATCGGCCACGGTAAAACAAATCTTGAATTTGTCGGTACGTTTGGCCCTAGAGGTAGATACTTGCTTTCCGCTGCTACGCTCTTTTACGGCATCTACCGAAAATTTAGCTAGGTTTAAGGCAGAACCACGCTCTACGGCATCGGCCAATTGGGTGTTCTGTACTACTAAAGAATCGTTGAAAACGGTCTGTTTCTCCAATTCCATATAGGTAGAGTCACGTTGCATGGCCAACAAACGGTTGGAGTTGGTCAAGGAATCGACTTTTTTCATCAAAACCTGACGTTCTTTCTTTAGTACACTAACCTGTCTGCGGTAACGGGATAGTGAGGCGATATCGGCTTTCATAGTCCCTACCGAATCGATGTATTTGGCAATTTTATCACGGGCAATTACCAATTCTTCATTGGTAGCATTGCTCTCCATGATGGCCTTATCGTATTCAGATTTGAGGGAGTTAAGATCTTCAACCACCAAAGCTTTTTCTTCTTTAAGGATGGCCGTGGTTTTTTGTTTGTCTTTATAAAGACTAACGGTGTAAATGATGGTTCCTACCAAAACCACACCCAAAAGACCGGCGATTACCTTAAGTCCGTTGTTATTTTTTACTTCAGTCATAATGTTAGGATTATTAAGTGTCCTTTTTTTAGGCTTACTTGATTTAACAGTTTTATATACGGGCATATGCGGCTATCGGATGTTCGTACCCCAAAAAAAATTCATTCCACCCCTTCAAAACACCCTAAACATGGGCATAAAAACAAAAAACACCGCTTTTAACATTTTGATTTACAGCCTTGTTTTTACTCGGATTGCATTTCATCGAAAAGGAAAAAATCAGTGTTCAATTATGTAACCTTGGCATAAACAACAGAGATTACGTATTATTTTTGTAAATTGATTACGTGTAATAATAAGAGCCATGAATACAAAACTTACCTTAAGTATAGAACAAGAAATTATCGAAAAGGCAAAGATGTATGCTAAAAGTAACAATAGGAGCTTGTCAGATCTCATTGAAAGTTATCTCAGGAGCCTAACAACACCTGTATCTAGTCATGAAGATACTTTGCCCTCAAATATTAGTGCATTACAAGGTGCTTTTACCGCAGAACCTAATTTAGACTATAAAGCAGCCCTTAGGGAGCGGACCGAGAAAAAGTATTTATAAATGGATCATATATTATTCGATACCGATGTAATCCTTGATTTCTTTTTTGATAGAAAACCTCATTCCGATTTTACGGCCAAAACACTTCAATATTGCCAAGAAGGCAAGGCAAAAGGATACACCACGCCAGTAATAATTGCCAATACCTATTATATATTGAGAAAAACGGCGACACATGAGTATGTAGTAATCAAATTGAACCAACTTCTGGATTTATTCGAAATTTTGGATATGAATAAATCCATAATATCATTGGCCCTTCAATCTGAATTCAAGGATTTCGAAGATGCTTTACAAAACTACAGTGGTGAGACGCATCCCAATGTAAATATTATTCTAACCCGAAACATCAAGGATTATAAAAAGAGCAAATTGGCCATTTTCAGCCCTGATACCTATATCAAAGGGTTACAAAAATAAGGATGTCTTGTTTTAGGACATTTTCCCAAAACTCAAAAAACTAAAAATCAGGAAGTTTAGAATCAAAAAAGCCCTCCAATAAAGAAGGACTTACATTTTATAAAACTTTTTATCGAATCAGCTTTTTGTATTGGATACGTTTTGGAAGCAAATCACCACCTAGTCGTTTCTTTTTGTTTTCCTCATAATCAGAGAAAGATCCTTCGAAGAAATACACCTGTGAGTCACCTTCGAAGGCCAAAATATGGGTACAGATACGATCTAAGAACCAACGATCGTGGGAAATGACCACGGCACAACCGGCAAAGTTCTCCAAACCTTCTTCCAAGGCACGTAGCGTGTTAACATCCAAGTCGTTGGTAGGCTCATCGAGCAAGAGTACGTTGCCTTCTTCTTTTAGGGTCATGGCCAAGTGCAAGCGGTTACGCTCACCCCCCGATAGCATAGTTACTTTTTTATTCTGTTCACTTCCCGAAAAATTAAAACGGCTCAAATAGGCCCGTGAGTTCACTTGCCTACCTCCCATCATAATCAATTCTTGTTCATCGGAAAAGTTCTGCCAGATGGTTTTCTCCGGGTCAATATTCGAATGGCTTTGGTCAACATAGGCGATTTTAGCGGTATCGCCAATGGTAAAGCTTCCCTTATCGGGTTGCTCCTCACCCATGATCATTCTAAAAATGGTGGTCTTACCGGCACCGTTAGGCCCAATAATGCCCACGATTCCGGCCTGGGGCAAGGTAAAATTCAAATCTTCATACAGCAACTTATCGCCATACCCCTTGCTTACCCCTTGGGCCTCTATAACATTGGTACCCAATCGGGGACCGTTCGGAATATAGATCTCCAACTTCTCATCGAGCTGTTTTTGATCTTGGCTCATTAAACGGTCGTAATTCTTTAGACGGGCCTTTTGCTTGGTCTGGCGCCCTTTCACCCCTTGTCGCACCCATTCTAGCTCGCGCTCTAAGGTCTTCTGCCTTTTGGAGGCCGCTTTGGTCTCTTGGGCCAAACGCTTGGATTTCTGATCTAACCAACTCGAATAGTTCCCTTTCCACGGAATACCTTCGCCCCGATCCAATTCCAAGATCCAACCAGCTACGTTATCCAAGAAGTAACGGTCGTGGGTCACGGCGATTACCGTGCCTTTATACTGTGCCAAATGATGCTCTAACCAATGTACCGATTCGGCATCGAGGTGGTTGGTGGGCTCATCGAGTAAAAGTATTTCGGGTTCTTGCAACAACAAACGACACAGGGCTACGCGGCGTCTTTCCCCACCGGACAACACCCCGATTTTCTTATCGGGTTCCGGGGTACGCAGGGCATCCATGGCGATTTCAAGCTTGGTATCGAGCTCCCAGGCATTGGAAGCATCAATCTGGTCTTGCAATTTGGCTTGCTTGTCCATGAGCTCTTGCATCTTATCGGCATTTTCATAGACCTCGGGCAAACCGAACATATCGTTGATCTTGTTGTATTCGTCTAAAATGGCCACGGTTTCGGCTACCCCTTCCTTAACGACCTCCAAAACCGTTTTTTCATCGTCCAGTTGGGGTTCCTGTTCTAAGTAGCCCACCCGATAACCGGGAGAAAAGACCACATCGCCCTGAAAGTTCTTGTCTACCCCGGCAATAATCTTTAACAAAGTCGATTTACCGGAACCATTAAGCCCAAGAATACCGATTTTGGCGCCATAGAAAAAGCTGAGGTAAATATTTTTAAGTACCGGTGTATTGGCACTTTTAAAGGTTTTGGTCACCCCCGACATGGAGAAAATGACCTTCTTATCGTCTGACATAAAACGTATTATCTATAAATGTTGGTTATACTCTTCCTTTTAGGGCATTGAACACCCAGGCGATGGCAAAAAAGCCAACCCCTACGGCCCCGAATCCCCATCCGGCTACTTCATCGTACCTAAAAATCCCTAAAGCGATCAGTCCGAGTCCAACGATAATCATAATTACCGTAGCATAACCCAAGACCGTATTTTTATTCATCAACATAAAACGTACTGTTAGTTCAACAGCCAAATATCGTTAAAATGGCTAGAATTTTATAGGTTTTCACCCTATTTATCCTTCAAAAGGAAAGCGGATTCCAGCAGCAGCCCGCACCCGATCCAACAATTCGCTAAGATCAAGCGAGTTCTGATGGCTCCATAAGGCACTTTGGGTCTGCCCATGCCTCAAACATTGGTTTACTTCCCTAATCTCGTCGCAATACCCATTACCCTGCACCTCTAAAACTATCTTTTCGGAAGTTTCGCCATTTTCAAGGGTAAAACCCCGCGCTTCGTGCCAACGGCCATCGATATAGATACTGCCCTTATCACCTTGAATCTCCGCTTCCATACGCGATTTGGTGTTTAATCCACTATACAAAACGGCATGCCAGTCGGTCCCACTAAACAACATGGAAGTCTGTATCTCGGTACCCCTTTCGTCCATTCGGCTATGGGCGGCCAGCCTATCGGGTTTACCGAACAGCATATAACTTAAGAATATGGGATAGATACCGATATCCAAAAGGCTACCCCCACCCAATTGCGGGTCTAACACCCTACTTGTAGCACCAAAATCGAGTCCGTAAAATGCAAAATCGGCATTCAGATAACTAACTTTACCCAATTTTCCTTCGGCGACCAAGGCGTATACTTTTTTAAGGTTAGGATTAAATCGGCTCCACAAGGCTTCCATAAAGAATTTACCTGATGCTTGGGCCACCTCGATTACCGAGGCTACCTCTGACCTATTCATACCCATGGGCTTTTCACATAAAACGGCCTTACCATTTTGTAATGCAGCCCTGCTCAACTGGGCATGTGAGGTATGTGGTGTAGCGATATAGACTACGTCTACCTGGGCCTCGCTAAATAATTCTTCGTAACTCCCATAGGCGTCGGTAGCTCCATAGGTTTGGGCAAAAGCTTGTGCCCTTTCCAAATTCCGTGAAGCCACGGCCGTGAGTTCCGCCCCATGGACCAAAAGGAGATCGGCAGCGAACTTATGTGCAATTTTTCCGGGGCCTACGATACCCCATTTTATGGTTTCTTTCAAGCTAAATCGGTTTTTCCCAAAGGTAAGCATTGAATACAACTTCTTTCCGAACCCCTTCCCCACAAACAATAACCCCTTGATGGTTATACGATTAAAACAAGGGGCTTTTGGGAGCCATTGGAATAGCGGTTACGAATCAATATTCCTCCGTATCTTTACTGCAACACTGAGCAATACCACATATATATGGACCTTAACTTTAACAAAAACGAAGACCGTAACAAACTACAATTGTCGGCACTTCGCAAAAAGTTGAACCAAGTAAAATTGGGCGGGGGCGAAAAACGGATCGCCAAACTGCACGCCCAAAACAAACTCACCGCCCGGGAACGGATCGACTATTTATTGGACGAAGGTCGCGATGCTATAGAAATCGGTGCTTTGGCCGGCGATGGCATGTATGCCGAGCATGGGGGCTGCCCCTCTGGTGGTGTGGTGGTAAAAATCGGTTATGTCTCCGGCAAACAATGTATGGTGGTGGCCAACGATGCCACGGTCAAGGCCGGGGCTTGGTTTCCCATAACCGGAAAAAAGAACCTGAGGGCCCAGGAAATCGCCATGGAAAACCGCCTACCGATTATTTATTTGGTAGATAGTGCCGGGGTGTACCTGCCCATGCAAGATGAGATTTTTCCGGATAAAGAACATTTTGGGCGCATTTTTCGGAATAACGCCCAAATGAGCAGTATGGGCATTACCCAAATAGCCGCCGTAATGGGCAGTTGTGTGGCCGGAGGTGCCTATTTGCCCATAATGAGCGATGAAGCTTTGATCGTTGATAAGACCGGAAGCATCTTTTTGGCCGGAAGCTATTTAGTAAAAGCCGCCATTGGCGAAGAAATCGATAATGAGACCCTTGGTGGTGCCACTACCCACTGCGAAATCAGCGGGGTTACCGATTATAAGGCCAAGGACGACAAAGATGCCTTGGACACAATTAAGAACATAATGGGTAAGATCGGCGATTTTGACAAGGCCGGGTACAACCGTATTAGTGCCAAAAAACCTGCCAAAGACCCCCAAGAAATCTTTGGATTGTTACCCCATGCCCGTTCTAGCCAATACGATATGATGGATATTATCGAGCGTTTGGTAGACGATTCGGAATTCGAGGCCTATAAAGAAGGTTACGGACAAACATTGATCTGTGGGTATGCCCGAATCGATGGTTGGGCCGTAGGTATCGTAGCCAACCAACGTAAGGTGGTCAAGAATAAAAAAGGGGAAATGCAATTTGGCGGGGTCATTTATTCCGACTCGGCCGATAAGGCTACCCGTTTTATAGCCAATTGCAACCAAAAGAAAATTCCTTTGGTGTTTTTACAAGATGTTACCGGTTTTATGGTCGGGAGCAAAAGTGAGCATGGCGGAATAATTAAGGATGGCGCCAAAATGGTGAATGCCGTCAGTAATTCGGTGGTGCCCAAGTTTACCATTGTCATCGGCAACAGTTATGGGGCCGGTAACTATGCCATGTGTGGTAAAGCCTATGACCCAAGATTGATAGCCGCCTGGCCCAGTGCCGAATTGGCCGTAATGAGCGGGGCCTCGGCAGCCAAAGTACTATTGCAAATTGAAACGGCCACCTTAAAAAAGAAAGGTGAGCAATTGAGCGAGGCCGACGAAAAAGCCCTATTTGAAAAAATAAAATCCAGATACGACGAACAGGTCTCTCCATACTACGCCGCTGCCCGCCTATGGACAGACGGCATCATAGACCCTTTGGACACCCGTACCTGGATATCAATGGGTATTGAAGCGGCCAACCATGCCCCTATCGAAAAACCTTTTAATCTTGGGGTGATTCAAGTCTAGTTTTTGAAAAAGTAAGAAACTATCGCATAAAAAAGGCACAAACGAACCATTTGTGCCTTTTAAATTTAAGTATACTGTTTCTATTGCTTTAATGGACTATGATGCTCGTGTACCATTTTCCAACCATCCGCGGTTTTAACGAAAAGTAAGGTAATCTGATCATTGACCACAACCAGATCTTCGCCAAACTTTAAATGAAAATCGGAATGAAAGGTCAAATTGGCCACTTCGCCATAGACGGCAATTTTTAGGTCTTTGGCATCGAATTTTACCACCTCGGTCACCGAACCGAAAACGCTACGCTCATGCGCCTCGTTTTCTTTGTCACCATTACGGGGTTCGCCATTCTTAAATTCGGTGAATTTGGGTCCATAGGCATGGAAAGAAATGAGTTTATCCAGATCCCCATCTTTAATACTTTGGGCTATGGCGCCAAAGGTTTCCATTACCTCCTGTTTTTCTTTAGGAAACTCATTACTGATCAAATCGGTGGGGGTAACATCATCGGCGCTACAACATACTAAGACCAATCCGAAAATAAGTGCGGAAAATAATACGATTTTTGTTTTCATAAGGCATTCTTTTAAAACTGTGATTAATGGTTATTCCTTGAATTTTTTAACTCCATTATTAAGAAGCATCACAAGTTTAGTATGAATCCTAAAGAATACATTGTACTATTTCTCTTAAGGCTATGACCAAATTAGCCCTAGCCTAATTGCGCTATAACTATTCTTGCATACAACAATGTAACCATCTGTTTTAAAGCGAATTACAATATTCGATTAACATTTAGGTATTTATAGGCATCAAATACTGGAAACCCAAGATATAGCATCAAAATACTATTCGGTTTCCAACTTTTTTAAGGAGCGGATACGGTCCTGATACACATCGACCTGGGTTACTTTTCCATTTTCATCCTTAATAAAATGGAATTCCAGCTGGGCTTTCGGACTTAGATAGAATTTATCTTGTTCAAAAGGATACAATGGCATGGAACGATCATTAAAACTAAATTGTAGCTGGCCGTCTTTAACGGTAAAGGAAACCTTTTCCCCTAAAGCAGCATCCTCCGCTCTATAGTCCCCTTCATAAGAAACCAAATCATTGGCGGGTACGGTAATTGGGGTAAATTGAAATCGTTTCTGCTGTAATAACCACTCATACAACTTGGGGTCGTTATAGGCTTGGATCCAGCTATCGTGATAAGTTTCCGGATATACGGTAAACTTCACTTGGTCGTTGATTTTTTGAAGTGGTTTTACCATACTTTCGGATGCGGAGAGCGGTACAATTCCGTCTTTGGCTCCATGAAAGACCCAGGTAGGCATATGTCTTAATTTCCAAACATCCTCAGGGTTTCCACCACCACAAATAGGAACTATGGCAGCAAACATACCCGGATTCTCTGCCGCCAAACGCCAAGTGCCATAACCGCCCATACTTAAGCCCGTTAAATACACACGGTCTGGATCAACCGCTTCGGTTTCCATTAGATTACGGATCATTTCCCGAAGCAACATGGGTTCCCATCCGTATTTTTTAGCTTGGGGCGAAACCACGATAAACGGAAAGTCTTTTCCTTGCTCAATTAACATGGGTGGGCCATGAACCTTGATTTTTTCGATATCGGTACCGCGTTCCCCAGCCCCATGCAGAAATACCAAAAGTGGCCATTTTTTATCCCCATCGGCCTGATAGTCTTTGGGTAGATATTTTAAATATTCGATATCGAGTGAAAAGTTTTCAGTTTGCTGTTGGGCCGCGGCCATAAAACAAATCAGAAAAAAAGAAAATAGAAGTTTTTTGATTGACATGATAGAGTGGTTTGAATGGATTGCTATTCACCACAGTAATATAGCATTCCACACCACAAACCTACTATTGTTTAGACCGTTAACCCAATAAAAACCCTAAACGACTTTAATTTACAATAGTTTTACTGACCCAAATGCGCCGCATTCGACGGAATGAGCAACAATTCTTTTTGGCGACCATGGATGTAGTATTCAAAGCCCTTTTCACCAACGTAGCCCGCCTCTTCGAGCATTATACGTACCGAACGTCCCCATTCGGGCAAATCCACCGTGGCATTCAATTCTATGGCATAGGTGGTATGGGGCTGTAAGGGCCAGGCTTCACCATCTTTTTTGAATACCCCGCCTTGGCTATCCCACATACCAATGGTAGTACCCGCCGAATGGCCATAAAGGCTTAACGGATGGGTATATATGGCCGGTTGCAGTCCGGCCGATTTGGCTTGAGCCAGGGCATCGGCCAGAATCTGATTACCAGTTTTTCCGATTTTCATTTGGTCGGTGAGTGCATCCTGAACCCCATTGCCTTGGGCAAAAGCCCGTTTTAAAAAGGCAGGAGCCTCCTTTTCGGTAGGTTGTAGTACATAAGCCATTTCTTGGCAATCGGTATTGAGGTTTAGATAGCTTATACCAAAATCACAATGCAGCAAATCCCCAGGCAAAATGACCATGTCTTCAGGTCGGTTGGAAAACGAAGTAATATGATTGACCAAGCTTTCGTTGGAACGTTGTACATCTATGGTGGGGTGAAACCAAGTCTCCAAGCCCAAATCGGTCACTTTTTGACGCATCCACCATTCCACATCGGTGGTAGTGGTCACCCCAGGGGTAATCACTTGGGTAGAAAAGGCCTCTGCGATAATGTTATGGGTAATCTCGGCCAATTGCTGGTACAACACCATTTCCCGAGGGGTTCGGGTCTCGATCCAGCGTACGGCAAGATCTTCGGCAGACACCACTTTTTTATGATACTTTTTAGGTAATACGGCCATAAACTCCTCATAATCGGTCTTAACCAGTCCGTCGGCAATATTCATATCGGTGGAATAATTCAATCCGATCTTTTGGGGGTTCCGTTCTTGGATCAATTCCATCAAGCGTTGCCATTGATCGGGCTGTTTTTCCTTATCCCAGGCCGAACGGATGTTTTTCCCCACATTATAACGGGCCACGGCCAAACGTTCTAAGGTATCCTTGGCCTTATCCCTATAAAACAACAGTATGGTGCGTCTACGGGCATTAAGCCAAGTAGCCGGAAGCATGGTTTTAATAACCGGGTCTTCGTTATACTCTCGAGAAATAACGAGCCACATATCAATACCGGTCTCATCCATCAATCTGGGCAAAAGATGGGTAAATCGTTCGTTAAGTACGGCATCTACCACTTCGGCTCGTTCACGTTCTGGGAGAATCTTTTGAGCGTTTAGGGTCGGTGTCAACAAAAAAAAGATCAAGCTGAGATAAATGAATTTCATAGGTTATAGGTTATTGAAGTGGTTTAAACTTATACGAACAAAGTAGAAATATGGCAGCTTCCCTAAATATAAGGCGCTTTGTTATAGTCCCAAAGCCTTTTTGCTTCGGTTTCTATCGATTTTGCCTGAAGGGGTCTCTATGAACCGAGGAGTACAGAACAGTTGTTTTGGCCGCCAATAGACATGGGGCCATGAAATTTGTGCCAGCATTTCCTCGATTTCTACTGGAGCTGCTTTGGTTTCCACCATTAACACCAGTTGCTCGCCTAAGGAAGGATGGGGCATTCCACTTAAAAAGAATCGATAGGAAACATAGGGGCTAATAACTTTTTCTATCTGCTCAGGGATCAGTTTAACCCCACCGGAATTAATGACATTATCGGCCCTACCTAACCATTCGAAGGTTGTGGGTGAACCTAAACGTACCAAATCGT
Organism: Sediminicola luteus; assembly: GCF_002514735.1. Lineage (GTDB taxonomy): Bacteria > Bacteroidota > Bacteroidia > Flavobacteriales > Flavobacteriaceae > HQA918. Next base: position 336,365 of record NZ_NBWU01000004.1, read on the forward strand.
TGGTCACTATCTTTTCGTTAGCAATGTTAGGAGCGTCAATTACCAAGCATCCACGGGAATCAAGACTAAAACTTACCCCACTTAAGGCCCTAAAACACTTTTCTTTTCCAGTAACGGATTTGAGGGCGATATGGGTTATGGTCTCCGTCATACCATAAGTCTCAAACACCGAAACTTTTTTAGGCCGTACTGCATTCTTGAGGTCTTCGGACATAGGTGCCCCACCTACAATCAGGGTTTTAAAATGATCTATCAGATTTAGATTGGCCTGTACCTGCATGGGCACCATGGCCACAAAATCAAAGGCACTGTTAATTTCCGTCAACCCATTACTTGGGGGAACTATATGGAGATCCCAGCCCAATTCCAATGCCCTGACCCACATCATTTTTCCGGCGATATAATCGGCCGATAAGCACAACAGGGCTTTAGTTCCCGCAAACGTACCAAAAAATGAAGCCGTGGCCCGGGCCGAGGCTTTCATATGCGCTTTTTGTAAGTGTATGGGTTTGGGCTTGCCCGTAGAGCCCGAAGTATGTACCACCACCTCATCTGAAGCATTAAACCAATCGCTAAGAAAACTGGCTATCGCTTTTTTGTATGGGTCCCCATTCGACCAAGCTTCTACCTGAGCCATTAGGCCTGTATAATTCAAAGGCCTACCATTCAAAGCGAAATCGAGGTGGATGTGCATAGGTTTAATTTTCCAAAAGAGGTCGAGCCTCATCGGCCGTTAATACGCGCCCGAACAGTTTTTCCTTGAATTGGGTCCACCCATATTTTTTCGCAAAAATGAGAATCAATATGGGGTAAATGACCAAAACCGGTATCAGGATCTCCCAATTCAGGGTTGGCTCGGCTACATCTTTATAGATCGATGCAGTTTGGAAGGCGGTCCAATCGGCCGTAACCAACAAAGCGGTTACCAGATTATTGGCCGCATGAAACCCTAAGGCCAATTCGAGACCTTCGTCCAAGAGGGTGATGATACCCAAAAAGAAACCGGTACCGATATAAAAGATCATAATCCCCGGGCCCAATTTCATAACCTCCGGATTCCCCATATGCATAATGCCGAACAAAATGGAGGTGACGAACAAAGGTACCCAACGGGTTTTGGTAAGAATACCCAAGCCCTGTAACAAATGCGCCCGAAAAAGGTATTCCTCAAAGCTGGTCTGCAACGGAATCAAGGTTATTGCGATGATGGCCAAGATCACGAATTTATCCAACTGGAAATTGTACACATACGAATCGGGGTTCAAAGATACATCCAAGGCTACCATGCCCCCAGAAATCAAGGCCCAAAGTCCGAAAGCAAAACCTATACGTTTCCAGTCTACTTTCTTTCGGGAAGTAGTCAACGAGGTTATGGACTGCGGATGGGCATATTTTACCCACAACCAAACCAAAAACAGACCAGCGGCCAAAGGAATCAGGTTAAAAAGTAGAAATAGGTTTTCGCCCATCAAAGCCACCGATTCCCGAATCATGGCCTCGGGGTCATCGATAAATTGAAGCGCTACATAATTGGCACCCATCAGTCCGAGAAAACAGACGGGGATTAAAAAGAATTTCCAAACCCCTAGCTTGCCCCTATATCCTTGTTCTATAAACATAAATTATCAAGTATTTTTCTATTCCACATTAAATCGGTATACCACAACTTACCTTTCTCAACAGCCAGCGGAGCTTGGATATTATTGGTAAACAAAGCTCCGGTACCCAAACCTTGTGGCATGGGGTTATGCAAACCGAAAGTCCACTGGGCAATGGCATTTAAGCCCACATTACTTTCTAGGGCCGAGGTTACCCACCAACCTATTCCTAATTTTTCGGCCCCTTGGATCCATTCCGTACTCCCTTTAAATCCGCCAATAAGGCTAGGTTTTAAAATGATGTAATGGGGTTGTATGGTTTGTAGCAGTTTTTGCTTTTCCGTTACATCGCCAATGCCAATAAGTTCTTCATCTAAGGCAATGGGCAATGGCGTTTCGGCACATAAATGGGCCATGGCATCCCATTGTCCTTGTTTAATAGGCTGTTCTATGGAGTGTAAATCCAATTCGGCCAGTCTTTTAAGATTATCCATAGCCAAATCTGGGGTGAAAGCCCCATTGGCATCGACCCGTAATTCGATATCGCTCTTCGAAAAACTACGTCGTACCTTGGCCAATAAATCGAGTTCCTTTTCAAAATCGACCCCAATTTTTAGTTTAATACAAGAAAATCCGGCTTCGATTTTTTCAGCGATTTGTTTTTCCATAAAAGCGATATCGCCCATCCAAACCAAACCATTGATCGGAATGCCGGCTTCGCCATTGACAAATGCCGAGGGAAAAAGTACGAAAGGAGATTCCCGGGCCAGCGATAAAAAGGCCTGTTCCAGACCAAATTGAATGGACGGATAGGCCCGATTGGCCTCCCAAAGGGCTTCTAGCCCCAAATGGATATGCTCGCAAACCCATTGCAATCGTGATTCATAATCGGTTCTGTCATCGGCACTTAGTCCACGAAAAAGACCGCATTCCCCATAACCTACCTTATCTCCTTCCTCTAATTTTAGAAAGAAAGTTTCTTTTTGGTGCAGCACCCCTCTTGAGGTACCACTGGGTCTTTTAAAATCCAATAAATAGGATGCGTAACTGGCTTTCATAATCAATACCGCCAAATTTACTATCTTTTCTGGGTTCGGGCAGCATGTAAAATTGAGAATGCCCTACCCTAAACCTACAATAAATGAAAGCACAACCAAAAACCATTTGGATTACCGGCGCCTCTTCGGGCATTGGTGAGGCCCTTACCTACTACTACGCCAAACAAGGACATTATGTCATTATCTCGGCCCGGCGCGAAGATGCCCTTAAAAAAGTAAAGGAACAATGCGAAAATTCCGGCCAAGTAGGTGTACTGCCCCTAGATCTGGCCGATACCGAAAGTATGCATAACAAGGTAAAACAGGCCTTGGAGATATTTGGCCCTATCGATATTTTGGTAAATAACGCAGGGATTAGCCAACGCTCCAAGATCATGGAAACCGAATTGTCGGTGTATAAAACCCTGGTAGACATCAATTACATAGGCACCTTGGCCTTGACTAAGGCCCTTCTGCCCTATTTTATTGAACAAGGCCATGGTCATTTTGCCGTGGTAACCTCGGTTATGGGTAGGTTTGGGTCAATGTACCGATCGGGCTATTGTGGATCTAAACACGCCCTTCATGGCTTTTTCGATGTACTGCGAATGGAACACGAAAAAGACGGTGTTTCGGTAACCATGATCTGTCCGGGCTTTGTAAATACCAATGTGGCCTTAAATGCGCTTACCGGAACAGGTGCCGCCCAAGGCTATAATGACGAAACCATAGAACAAGGTATGGACCCCAAGGTATTGGCACAAAAAATGGCCAAGGCCATCGCCAAGAAAAAATTCGAGGTCTATATCGGTGGATTTGAGACCATGGGCGTTTATGTAAAACGCTTTTTCCCGAAACTACTACACAAAATGGTCTTACGCTCTAAGGTGACTTAATGGAGATTTGGGATTGGGAAGAAAATTGAGTTTTACTTCAGTTCAAACCCCTAAAGAACAATCAACCATTTAAATTATATTGTCATTGATGCCCCTATATCCAAAAGATGCAAGGTTTTATCCTGACCTTCAAAGGCCGCCTGGGCTTCGGCATGATTTATTTTAATATAACCAAAAGTATCGTAATGGTAACCCAGTATCTGGTTACATTTTACAAAGTCGGAAGCGATCAAGGCCTCGTCTACCCCCATGGTAAAGTTGTCGCCAATAGGTAGAATGGCCAAATCGAGGGTAAGGAACATAGGTATCAGTTTCATATCCATGGTCAGGGCGGTATCGCCAGCTATATATATGTTTTTTCCTTGGGCACTTAAGATAAATCCACCCGGTTGTCCGCCATAGCTACCATCCGGAAAGGAAGAGGTATGTATAGCGTTCACATATTTTATACGGCCAAAATCAAAATCCCAGCTTCCACCATGGTTTAAAGGGTGCCCTTTTAGACCTTTATTGCCATAATGGGTCACGATCTCGTAATTGCTGATTATAGTCGCCCCTTTTTGGGCGGCCAATACCTCAACATCTAATATATGATCTTGATGGGCATGGGTAAGCAAAATATAATCAGGTTGTAAAGCGTCTAGATCCACCTTTCCTTGGGCCAATTCATTGGCAGAGATAAAGGGATCGACAACAATACGGGTTTCGGCTATTTCGATAAGCAAGGAAGCGTGTCCTAAGAAAGTGATTTGCATAAGGCGAAGGATTTACCCAAAAATAAAACAAGAAATCGCCAACACATAATAATGTAGGGAATAAATATGGCTACTTTCCTTTTACCCTTATAGTAGGGGTAAAAAAAGCCTTATCTCCTGAAAAAGCAGGAGACTTTCTTATCGTCCTTTGAAGATTAACGCTACTTGAAATTGAACCAAAAACGTACCCCTTTCTCAGGCTTGTCTATGTTCAGGGAAGATTGCAGTTGGTTCACCAAACGATTCATTAAACGGATACCCATGGAAGAATAGGCACGGTCTTCGGCATCTTCGGGTAGACCAACCCCGTTGTCGGTATACTCGAAATACCCCTGCTCGTCGTTTTTTCGAAGATGGATATAGATTTTCCCATTTTCATCATTCTCTGGGAAAGCATACTTGAATGAATTCGATACGAGTTCGTTGAGTATGAGCCCGAACGGAATGGCCCGGTCGATATCGAGCTCTACCCCTTCGGCATCGATGGTAATATTAATATTATGTCCGCCTTTTTTAAAGACCGATTGCACACTGTTGATCAGACTTTCGATATAACTCTGCATTTCAATAACACTAAGGTCGTCGTTCTGATATAGTTTTTGGTGGATCAAGGCCATGGCCTTTACCCTACTCTTACCCTCTTCTAAGGCATCTATAGCCGCTTTGCTTTTGGTATTCTTGGTTTGCAGACTCAACAAACTCGACACCATTTGCAGGTTGTTCTTCACCCTATGGTGAATCTCTTTGAGTAAGGAATCCTTCTCTACCAACGAGGCTTCAATAATGTGGTTTTGCTCTGCGATCAGGCGTTGGTTTTTTACACTTTTCAGATAAGCATAGCCAAGTCCCGTAAAACCTAGCAGGGCAAAAATCAAGGAAATGAACACGAAGTTAATACGCTCGTCCTTGGCTTGAATTTCGGTGCGGGAGAGTTCGAGTTGTTCTTTTTGCTTTTCCATCTCCTTTTTCTGCATGGCCAGATCCATTTCTACCACGGTAGCCAACTGTTGTTTTTTCAGTTCGCTCTCGTGTTCTTTCATCGAATCGCGTATATGCACATTTTTCTTTAGGTAAAAAGCCGCATTTTTATAGTCTTCATTGCGGTCGTAAAAACCAGCCAAAAGTGCATTTCTACGCAATTGTCCGGGTACCGATATAGGACCACTGATTTTATCGAGAAATTCTTTCGCCAAATTGTAATCTTCTACTTGAAGGTAACAATCGGCAATCTCCAACATATTATTGGCCATTTCGGGCGAATGTTTACCCTTACTGAACTCTTGTATCAGGGTAATGCTCGATTCCAACCAAGGAATCGCTTCTTCATGCCGACGTAGTTGGGCATAACATTTACCGATATTACCCTCTACCACACCTTTTAATAGTTGGGCACGCAACAGTTCGCCTTGGGTTTTACCCTGGGTTACATTGTTGAGATAGGCTTCAATATGCCCTTTAGCTTCCCTGTATTTTATCAAGGCTACGGATGCCGAATTATCCAGTCGTAGATAATTACCCACATTATTATGGTATACGGCATGGAAATACAGGTTATCCCCTAAGGTTTTTTTCTGATCCATGATATAATCTTCCATGGCCTTACGGTGCAAACCTAAATTGGAATAAATATCATAGGAAGCGATCTGATCGGTAAAACCGAGATCTTTTTTCTGCTTACGTATCTCTAATTGTTTACTGTAGAGCTCTAATCGTTCGTAACCGGCATCCAAGACTTGTAATAACCGGCCTTGCGCATCTTTATGCAAACGATCCAAATTTTTATACTCTTCCCCCGCCAAAGCAATCGACTTATCATAATCACCAATATCATAATACAATTGAGCCTGAATTATCTTGAAATATGGAAGGGAAACAGAATCGTTGGTCGTTTTGGTATTGATAAGCCCATTAACGATATCGAGCCAATCATAGGCCGAATGCTCGCCATACTTATGGTGTTCTTCAAAAAAGTAATCGAATTTATCCTGGGTATCTACGGTTTTATTGAACCGATCCAAGGGCGATTGGGAAGTATCTTCATATTGGGCAACCGCCTCCTGCAGCAGGAATACGGATAACATAGCAAGGAAAATGTGCTTTGTAGGCATCATATGAATACTAGGTATGTGGGACTTACCATTTTTCTATTTGATTGCGGGCAAACACCAAATATATCATGTATAACTTCAAGTTCCTACAAATGTTGCCCTGTGCCAAAACATTAAAAAAAGGCCGTGCGGTATTGGCACAGCCTTTAGTAGGTAAAATTTAGTGATAAGATTTGGGGTCTTATATCTGTGGTCAAATGTAGGTTGAAGTACCTACTTTTTCTGATTATTGTTGTGAACCTATCAATTTTTGTTGTGAAGCGCAATTTTGAATGCGAATAGTGTTATTCATCGATTATGGCCATAAAAAAAGTCCTGATTTTGACGTCAGGACTTTTTTACGAGAACACTATATGAAAATGAAAATAACTAACTATTTGTTTTGTATTACGATGTAAATGTATGACAGCAAGTCGTTTTAGGAAACTTATTGTTGTCAACCCGGCAAAATCTGTTGTGAAAATGGAAAATGAGGTGAATTTGAAGTACGAAGGTGGATGGACGAGGTGCGAAGTAAAAATTTAAGAATACCTATATCAATTTAATAATGTACCGATTTACCAATGTAGCAATTGGTTAATTTGAAGATTTGATAATAGAATGGGAAGTATGGGTCGAATTGTTTATCGATTATTGCGGAATCGTTTATTGTTGAATCCATACTTATTAGACTAATTTTGAAGGTATATATGACCAGCTCCCTCTCCTGCGGGAGAGGGTTGGGGTGAGGGTTATTAGTCACGAAAAACAAGAATAAAAGTATAATCGATAGAAAAACAACTCTATGAAACACCTTACAACTACTTCTTTCGTAGATATTAAAATGGCCTTAGAAGGAGAATACAAGTATTCGTGCTAATTCGCGAAATTCGTGTCAACCCGTGTTACTTAACCGATGTAACTGTAAAGCAATTCGTTAATTTGAAGATATGGGTTATCAATTGGCAAAAAGCAAAAAACCTATCCTAAAGAAGGATTACACGTAATATATTCGTAATTTTATACGTAAATCTACGATTATGGACAAAAAACTTACATTAAGTCTTGACCAAGCAATAATTGAAAACGCAAAAAAATATGCTAAATCAAATAATATTAGCTTATCCAAACTCATTGAATCATATTTAAGTTCATTGATCAAACAAAAAAAGGAATCCACCCATATAACACCTTTAGTTGAAAGCCTAAGTGGCGTTATTTCACTTGATGAAGACTTCGATATAAAAGACGAATACGGCAAATACCTGATTGAGAAGTACAAATGAGCCGCTTACTAATTGACACAAATATTGTAATTGACCTTTTATCGAAAAGAGATAAATTCTACGATGAAGCGGCTGATTTATTCTCTCGTGCAGACAAAAAAGAGCTTAGGCTGACGATTTCTTCCCTTTCATTTGCGAATACGAACTACATTCTTTCAAAACTGAAATCACCAAAAGAGGCAAGAGAAATACTAAGAAAATTCAAGGTTTTGGTAGAATTATTGAGTTTAGACGACAAAATAACCGATTTAGCTTTGAGCGATGAACGATTTCCTGACTTTGAAGATGGACTTCAATACTATTCAGCCTTAGAAAACGGAATTGACATCATAATCACAAGAAATAAAAAGGATTTCAAAAACTCTAAAATCCCTGTTTTATCTGCCAAGGAATTTCTAGCTGATAAAAATACCAATGACTAAAAATACATCCCTCGAAAAGTCACAGCCAGTTCTTCCAAAACTAGCCTAACAGTACTACTATTCGTTATTTTGAAGATTCGAAAATGGAAAAAAAGTATGAGATTCAAAGCACGAAGTTGAAGTTACAGTTCGAATTGTTCATCGAATATTTATGATTGATTATTGTGGAATCGTTTAATTCTTTAATCGATAAAAACAGCTCTGTGAAACTCAGTGATACTACTTTAAGCGGTGCCTATAGCCCCTAAAACAAAAAAGGCCCCAAAACGGAACCTTTTCATATTATCTAAAAACGTTTGTTAAGAATTCATCGAGGAAATGATGAACTCCTTAAACTCTTTGGAAATCGGAATCAAAGTATTGTTGATCATAATATCCTTGGAATTGATTGCATCGATAAAGTCTACATTTACGATATAGGATTTATGTGCCCTGTAAAATTTGTTCTGTGGCAATTTGCCTAAATAATCCTTTAAGGGTGATCGAACCAAAAACTTACGTTCGGCCGTATTAACCTCTAGATATACATTATCTGCCTTTATGAACATAATGTCTTTAAAGGGAATACGATAATATAAATGTTGTTTCTTTACAAAAATCGAATCCTTTAGTACCGAATTCGACATGGCTACCTCACCTTCGTCATGGGCCTGGGTACCTTTCGGTTTGTCGGCCGCATAATTAAAGTTCGATAAGGCGATTTCTATAGAGGTATATAGATCTTGTTGCTCGAAAGGTTTTACCAAATAGCCGTTTGGCTTTACACTTTTGGCATTTTCTACCGTGGCCCTATCGGAATTTGAGGTAACGAATATAAAAGGGATATTATAGTTCTTACGAATATGCTTACCCAAATCGATACCGGTTTTGTCCGAAGCCAAAATGATATCGATCAGTACAAGATCTACCTGTTCTTTCTTTAATACTTCAACCGCTTGCTCGTATACGATTACGTTATCGACAATCTCGTATCCGATTTCCTCCAACATAGACTGCATATCGTCGGCAATAATCACGTTATCCTCGACGATCAAGATTTTAATAGGTCTTTCCAATGTTAGTTGATTAATGGTTATTCTACGAAAATACAAAAATAATGGTAATCCATATAGAAGGCCAAGGCCAAAGCAAAGGTACTCAGCGCCAAAACCTTTAACTCAGGGTCTAGCTTAACGGGTTCTTCTTGTAACCAAACCCTACGCAGCTGCCAAAGTATAGGTAGAAAAACCAGAAGATGCCAATAGGTGCTACAAACAGCATTCAAGTACCCAAACAAAACCATACCCAAAAGGGCTAATAGTATTAATAGTACATGAAAAAGTTTACCCTTGTCATACCCCATTTTCACAACCAAAGTATTTTTTCCCGCTTTTTTATCGGAAAGATGATCTCTAAGGTTGTTTAGGTTCAATACCGCCACACTGAGGGCCCCGATAGTTAATGCGGGCAATAGGGAAATGACCATGAATGTTTTTGTATACAAATAGGTAGTACCACAAACAGCCAGAACCCCAAAGAACAAAAAGACGAAAAGATCGCCAAGGCCTCTGTAGCCATAGGCCTGCTCCCCCACCGTATAGCGGATCGCGGCCCAAATACTGAGTCCGCCCAACAAGAAAAATACCAATAACCGCGGCCAAGCTTGCCAGCCAAAGGCCAAAAGAATGGTCAACACCACCAAAATCAGACTGACACCAATCGCTACCCATATCCCCCTTTTGAGTTCTTGGGCAGATAAAGCCCCGCTTTGCATGGCGCGTTGGGGTCCAATACGGTCTTCGTTATCGGTACCTTTTACCCCATCGCCATAATCGTTGGCAAAATTGGAGGTTATCTGAAAGGCCACCGTGGTCAATAAGGCCGCCACAAAAATCGAGGTATCGTAGTAGCCGTAAATTTTAGCGATGGCAGTACCCGTGATAATCCCGGACAGGGATAAGGGAAGTGTTCTAAGCCGGGCCGCACTGACCCAACTTTTCAATTTTGTAGGCAATAGTACTTAGTTTGGTGATTCTATTTTTAACCGTTTCCCGTCTTTATAAGAAGCTACAAAGGCATCGGGGAAACCGATTTTAACCAATTCACGACGGAAAGTCTGGGCTTCTTGCAAAGTCTCGAAATTACCAACGGAATAGGCATAAAACGGATTATTTTTAACTAATAAGGTGTTGGTTAGACCCTCGGAGGTAAGGCTCAGGTTTTTATCTACCAAAGATTTTACCTGTACGCTATATATAGTCTCGTTTTCAATGAATTTTTTGGCCAGATAAAACTCTTTTACCAGACTAAGTTCGTCGTTCTTTTTACGCAAGGTCTCCAAACGGGCCCTATAGGCATCTACACTATCGATGGACATGAGCACATGTTGATTATCGACCATGGCGTTTGAAGATTGCGAAAGCCCGGCGGTAAAAGAGAAAATGGCCAGACCGCCAATCAAAATCATGGTAGTAAACACAGCCAATACGTTGCGCTGTATCTTACTCTTTTTAAGCTCTTTATTCTTGACTTTTATTTGGTCGAGCAAACGTTCGTTTATTATCTGGGACTTATCTAAATCTTTATGAAGATCTAAAAGGTCGCTTTCTTCTATAAAGGGCATAGTGTTCGGTATTATTCGTTGGCTACCGCAAAAATAGCGGAAAGGCTAAATTAACAAAATTTTAATCAATAACCACCTTCAAATCAATGTTTTGTATAAAAACACATAACGCTATTAACGAAAACAAGCGTTATCATTGCAAAGCCCATTTCAAATACTTCTAATTAAGATGAATCCCTTCGGCATCCAATCGAATGACACGATTCTTGTAAAGTGTCCCTACGGCTCGTTTAAAAGCCTTCTTGCTCAGACCCAAACGTTGTTTAATATCCTCCGGATCCGATTTATCGTGAAGGTCTAAAAAGCCTCCTGAGGCCTTTAAGGCATCAACGATCAAAGCCGCGTGGGGCTCTAGGGCATCGGCCCCTAAGGGTTGTAGGGAAATATCGAGTTTATTATCGGCCCTTACCTCTTTTACATAACCAGTCAAAGATTGCCCAATCCGTATCTCTTGGAATACCTGATCATGAAAAACAAGGCCTTTATATTTTTGATCAACAATAACTTCCCACCCCAGATCCGTACTTCGGCTTACCAAAAGCGCCACTTTTTGTCGTGGTTCCAAATCCGGAGTATCGGCCATGGTCAAGAATCGGTTTAGACGAGACGAACCGATCAATCGGCCCGACTTCTCATCCATGGTACAATGTACCACATACGATTCCCCTTCTTGCATGCGGTCTTTTTGATGGGCAAAGGGTACGAATAGATGTTTTTCAAGGCCCCAATCCAAAAAGGCGCCAATACGATCTAAGGTGGCTACTTTTAGAAAAGCGAAACCATTACGTTTAATATGGGGTTTTAAGGTCGTGGCAATGGGCCTTTCCATATGATCTAAATAGCAGAACACCTCTAAATCGCCCTCCATTTCATAGTCTTGGGGCACATATTTACTGGGCAACAAGATCTCTGTTCCCTCCCTATCGCTTAAAAAGAGTCCGACACTGGTGGCACGTTCAATGCGTAGGTTATTGTAATTACCAAGTTCTATCATGGGTTCAAATTAAAGGGCAAAAATAAAAAAGCCATTCCGCAAAACGGAATGGCTTCAGTACTTTTTTGGTCAGGTCTCTTAGTTATAAGCGGATTCCTTACCGAAATGCTTGGCCAGTTTATAATAAACCACGGCGCGGTGCTTGTTCTTTACGGAAGAACCGTACTCGGTAACCACACTTTTAATAGCATCCATTAAGGCTGGACTGTCATCCATTCCTAATTTTTTGATCAAGAAGTTGTTTTTGATGGTTTCCAACTCTTTATCATCGCTTCCGGATACTTTAGAGGCATCGTTGTTATAAACGGCTGGGCCCAAACCGATGGTTACCTTGGTCAAAAGGTCCATGTCGGCATTTTCACCGAATTTGTCTTTTAGGTCCGCGGCGTACTTTTCGATTAATTCGTCTCTTTTGCTCATGATTGTTAGTGCTGAGAATTTAGATTAATAATGTCCTAAGATAGGAAATCAAAATATTCGAGCAAAATTTTATCGTTTTTAATTCGAGGGGTGCTAACCTCCAACAACACAGGGTTTTTATGCGGTTCGTATAGTTTCTTCAGGGCTGGACCCAACTCTTGCTGATTTGATGCTTCAAGATATTCAAAGCCAAATTGTTGGCATATAGATTGGGCATTATGGCCGTGGGTGGTCTCAAAATAGGTCTCAAAGGCATTTTTTGTTTTATCTCCAGGAAGTATCCTAAAAATACCCCCTCCCCCATTATTGATTAAAATCACCCTAAAATCGGGCCGTACATAAGCATTCCAAAAGGCATTGGAATCATAGAAAAAACTAAGGTCTCCGGTCACCAAAACCGAAGGACCCTTGGTAACATAAGCGGCCCCTACCGCCGTAGAGGTACTGCCTTCTATACCGCTGGTACCCCGATTACAAAATATGGATACCCCGGCCTTTTGGTCGAAAAGTTGGGCATAGCGAATGGTAGAGCTGTTCGATAATTGCAACTGAAAGCCCTCTGGGATACTATCATAAATTTGTGCATGTACCTTAAAGTCGGAAAATTCCAAGGCCTTCAAATATGTTTCTCGTTTGCTCCTATGCGCTTTAAACCGACCTAGCCAAAAGGACCGATAATCACTAGGTATTTTTTTATAATCGGCCGTAACACTTTCCAAGAATGCGGAAGCTTCCCCTTTGATAAAGGTATCGAGGGCAAAAAAGGTGTCCATTTTGGCATGGCCCACTTGCCAATGGGATTTCGGTGGAAAATCGCGTAGCAAGGCCTTTATCTTTTTCGAGACCAGCATACCGCCCAAAGACAAAACGATATCGGGCCTGAAGGCTTCGGATAACCGCTGTCTCTCTTCCGATTTTTCAATAGGCACCAAAAGGGAATCGATACTGCACACAAAATTAGGATGCTGTACATTGGCCGTGGTTTCGGTCAATACCAAGACCGATGGATCGTTGGCCAATACCTCTAAAATGCTTTGATTGATTTGGCCCGGGGCCAATGAACCGATCAAAACCAGCTTTTTACTACTCTCTTGCCATTTTTTTGACATCGCCTGTATTTGGTCGCTAGCTATGATTTCAACAGCTGGTATTTCCCATCTGGGTATGTCTATATCTGAAGAGGTCAGACCATATAAGGGTTCTTCAAAGGGAGCGTTTAAATGCACCGGTAATTTCTCTTGCCAAGCGATTTGAAGGGCCTGAAAAATGTCGTCTTGGTTTTCGATGGCAAGCTGCTCTTGTTTTCTAGGCCATGCGGATAAATCTACATCGGGGTTACATTGGGCATAAGTCTCGGTGGCATGCGATACATCTTGGCGTAAACTCACCGAATAGCCGATATGGTTGGCATACACCCCTTTTTGCCGAATAACCTGTCCGTCGCCGATATCTACCTTATAGGCGGGCCTATCGGCAGAAATTACGATTAAGGGAATACGACTATAAAAGGCCTCAGCTATGGCCGGATAATAATTCAGAACCGCACTACCCGATGTACATACCAAAACCACCGGTTCTTGTAATTGCTGGGCCATACCCATAGCGAAAAATCCGGCCGAACGCTCATCGACAATACTGAAACACTTAAAAAAGGGGGCTTCGGTAAAACTAAGGGTCAACGGGGCATTTCTTGAGCCTGGCGAAATTACGATATGTTTGACTCCGGCCGCTTTACAACTACCAACAAGTTGTTGGGCCAAGGGTATATTGGATATATTCATCCGATAGCTATTCGATTCAGTTTTGTTCTTGCCCTTATCTGAGCTTAAAGGCAAGTACAAAAATACCCTTATTGCAGCACTTTACCCATAGCCCGGCTTTTTTTCACCGTTTCGTCCCATTCTTTTTCGGGATCGGAATCTATGGTAATGCCTCCTCCCACATATATATCGGCCACTTGGCCACGAAGTTCCATACAGCGAAGGTTTACATAAAGTTCGCTTTGATCGGCACCAGCTTCGCCCATATTCAACTCACCAAAAAAGCCCGTATAAAACTTACGATCGTACCCTTCATGGGCCAGTATAAAAGCTTGCGCCTTTTCTTTCGGATGGCCGCATACGGCCGGTGTGGGATGTAACTGCTCCAGAATTCTATTAAAATCAGCCCGGTGGTATTGCCCTTTTAAGTGGGTGCAAATATGCCATAAATGACCACTCTTTACATTCTCAGGCCCATCCAATTCCATTTCGGTAAGCCAAGGATCTAAACGTTGCTGCAGATAACGGCTGACTATGGCCTGCTCTTCTATTTCCTTTGGAGTCCACTGGGGGTCGGTTTCGCCTTGTACTTGTTGGGTACCCGCTAAGGCCATGGTCTGTAAACTTCCGGCTTTGGTTTTCAGTAACAACTCCGGACTCGCCCCGGCCCACATGCCAACTTTAGGATGATACCAGAGGTAACAAAAAGCTTGGGGATAACTATCTAACAAGGCCGTAAACAGGGTAAGTGGATCTTTTTTATGGGTGGTACACCACTTCCGGGAAAGCACCACCTTTTCGAAGACACCTTTTTTTATGGCATCAATGCCTTGGCTTACTAAATTTATATGCTGGTTTTGAGCCACCGCATCGGCATCGGCCGAAAAATCATATCCACCAGTCCGTTGTTCTCTGGGCCATTCAAAATCAGTCAGTACATCAGGGCTAAAAACGTAGGAAGGCTCAGTGGGGCTAAACGGCGCCATTACAAATCCTCGGCTTTCCGGATGCATCGTATGCAAGGCTACCGATTGTTGCTGCCATAACCGTACCTTTCCTTGGGCAGGTTTTCTGTAGAGTACAAAAGGAAGGCCTTGATCTACCGCTTTTTGCCAATGGGCCAAAGTAGATTTCCGCATTACTTTCTGGGTAAGGCCAAGGTGGTAAGTTTACATATAGAGATCAGGTTTTCGGCTTCGTCCGTTAACCTGATTTCCCACAATTGGGTAGTTCGGCCTTTATGCACCACTTTGGCTTTGGCATAAACCATGCCCTCTCGGATACTCTTTACATGATTGGCCGAGATTTCTATGCCCCGTACCATATATTTACTACCATCTACGAATAAAAAAGAGGCCACACTGCCCACACTTTCGGCCAAGGCCACCATAGCGCCCCCGTGCAATACCCCGTCGGGCTGATGTACCCTAGGGTTTACCGGCATACTGGCCACCACATAATCTTCCCCTATATCGGTGTATTTGATCTCTAAAGTCTCCATTAAGGTATTGGCGCAGGCCGCATTGCATTTAGCCAACCAAGCTTCCTTATCCATTTGCATAATTTATTCTTTTTTGTCGCCTTCTGTTTCTGCTTCAGACGTATAATAGGTAATCTTTCGTGTGGTATAGTTATTGTCTGGGGTAACGATCTGTTTTACCCAATTCACATAGGGACTACTATCGTACTGGTAGATATATTCCTTTTTAGATTGCTGCTTCCCCCGCTCCAAGGTCTCAGCGGCCACATCTTGGTTTTCATTATAGCTATAGCCGTATTTCCGTTGAGGCACGAATTGGCCTTCGGCCTGGTTATATTCGAACTCGGTTTTCTCCAATAAAACCCCATTTTCGCCATATTTGCGTTCCTCTGCCTTGGTGGGCATACCTTCTAGATAGGTTTTGTCGAGCTCTATACGGATCTGTTTTCCTTTTTGTTTTTTGTAGGATACACGTTGCGAACGTTCCAAGGTACCGTTATGCAGATAAGATACCGTGCGCTCATCTTTGTAACTTTCATAGGCCAAAGAAGTTTTATCGATACCGGTATTGCCTACTTGGTGGATGCTCTCCAATTGCTGCTGGTCATTATACGAATGCTCGTTCTGATGCAGGAATTCCTTGGCATAAGACACCACTTTTTCAGTAATCAATCGGTTTGCCGTGGTATCTAAACTATAGAAATGCGCAATGGAGGTCTGTTGCTGAAACTGTCCGTCGCGGTATTGCTCATCGCGTTTCTCGGTCAAGAATCCTTGCTCGAATTTGTAATGGGTGGTATCGTAATCGGTATCGTTATACTGGGTAATCGATTTGATCAAACGCCCTTCGGGGTCGAAAAAATACTCCTCACGCCCGTAATGGGTCTTTACCTTACAATGTTCCACTGGGCCGCGAAGGTCGAAGTCGGACACTTGAAAAGTCTTGATTTCCTGCGCATTGACCGACAACAAAGGCCCCAGTAAAAGCCCTGTCAACGACCCGATGAGTTGGTTTGTTCGCATCCCATAAAAGTACGGTTAATTGATTAATGTGGCAATGGGGTAATTTGATAATTAGACGATTTGAAAATTTGAAAATGGTCCGGAAAGTTTTTGAATCGTTTAATCGGGATTTATAAGGCTCAAAAAGTGGTCAAAATCATATTTGCTCCCTCTCCTGCGGGAGAGGGTTGGGGTGAGGGCAAATAAATGCGAAGTTTAATTGATAAAAAACACCTCTGTGAAACTCTGCGTCTACTCCGTGGAACTCTGTGTAATTACAACTATAAATCGATGCCCTTTGGTAATTTGATAATGTCCGATTTGAAAATGAGTTCAGAAAGTGCGAGGTTCAAAGTACGAAGTTCGAGGTGCTTTTTTGAGTCAATATCAAACGATAAAACGTCCCCTTAGGGGGATTCAGGGGGGGGGATATTCGTGAAATTCGTGCCAAGCCGGGTTAATGTACCAATTTAATAATGTAGTGATGTAGCAATGGCTTAATTTGAAAATGTATCAATTTGAAGATTTGAAAATGGGTCTGGAAAGTACAAGTTTAGAAGTACAAAGTTGGAACTACCACATCAAACGATAAAACATCCCCTTGGGGGATTTAGGGGGGGGGTAACACAAAAAAACCGCCCCAAGAAATTCCCGGAGCGGTTTTGATATGCGGTTCGATTAGGCGTTACTTCACCTCTTCGAAATCTACGTCTTCTACGTTATCGCCTTGGTTCGGGGCTTCGCCTCCGGCGGCCTGATCGGCTCCTGGGGCTCCATTGGCTTGAGCCTCGGCCTGGGCTTTGTACATTTCCTCAGAAGCCGTTTTCCAAGCTTCGTTGATCTTGTCCAAAGCAGGTGTGATCACGGCCAGATCTTTGGTCTCGTAGGCTTTTTTCAACTCCTCCAAAGCTTCTTCGATCGGCTTTTTCTTGTCGTCGGACAATTTATCGCCAAACTCTTTCAATTGCTTTTCGGTCTGAAAGATCATACCATCGGCCTCGTTCAACTTATCGGCGGTCTCCTTGGCTTGCTTATCAGCTTCGGCATTGGCCTCAGCCTCAGCCTTCATCTTCTCGATCTCTTCTTCGGTAAGTCCGGATGAAGCTTCGATTCGAATGTCTTGCGATTTACCGGTAGCCTTATCGGTAGCCGATACTTTGATAATACCATTGGCATCGATATCAAAGGTTACCTCGATCTGGGGCGTACCTCGTGGTGCGGGCGGAATACCATCTAAATGGAACCTTCCGATCGTTTTATTATCACCGGCCATGGGGCGCTCGCCCTGTAGTACGTGGATCTCTACCGAAGGCTGGTTATCTGCAGCCGTAGAGAATACCTGCGACTTTTTGGTCGGGATCGTGGTATTGGCATCGATCAATTTGGTCATTACGCTACCCATGGTCTCAATACCTAGGCTCAATGGCGTAACATCTAAAAGCAATACGTCTTTTACATCACCAGTAAGTACACCACCTTGAATAGCGGCACCAACGGCAACTACCTCATCAGGATTCACCCCTTTTGAAGGTTTCTTGCCAAAGAATTTTTCAACGGCTTCCTGTACGGCAGGGATACGGGTAGATCCACCAACCAAGATAATCTCATCGATATCGCTCTTGGACAAGCCGGCCGATTTTAAGGCAGACTCACAAGGGGCAATGGTACGTTTTACCAAATCGTCGATCAATTGCTCGAATTTGGCACGGCTTAGCGTACGCACCAAGTGCTTGGGTCCAGTAGCGGTAGCCGTTACATAAGGCAGGTTGATCTCGGTCTGGGCAGAGGCCGAAAGCTCGATCTTGGCCTTTTCGGCAGCCTCGCGCAAACGCTGAAGGGCCATGGCATCGTCACGAAGGTCCATATTCTCTTCGGCCTTGAATTCCTCCGCCAACCAATCGATTATCTTTTGGTCTACATCGTCACCACCCAAGTGGGTATCACCGTCGGTAGACAATACCTCGAAAACACCGTCGCCCAATTCCAAGATAGATACATCGTGCGTACCACCCCCGAAATCGAAAACCACGATTTTTTGATCGGTATCCTTTTTATCCAAGCCATAGGCCAAGGAAGCTGCGGTAGGCTCGTTAATGATCCTTTCCACTTTCAATCCGGCGATCTCACCGGCCTCTTTGGTGGCCTGTCGCTGGGCATCGTTAAAGTAGGCAGGTACCGTAATTACGGCACGGCTTACATCTTGTCCCAGATAATCCTCAGCGGTCTTTTTCATTTTCTGAAGGATCATGGCCGACAACTCTTGGGGCGTATACAAACGTCCGTCTACGTCTACCCTTGGGGTATCATTATCGCCCTTTACCACATTATAAGGCACACGATCGGCCTCACGCTGCGATTCAGAGTATTTGTTACCCATGAACCTTTTAATGGAGTAGATGGTTTTGGTGGGGTTGGTAACCGCCTGCCTTTTGGCCGGGTCGCCCACTTTGATCTCACCACCTTCTACAAAAGCGATTACGGAAGGGGTCGTACGTTTACCTTCCGCATTGGGAATTACCACGGGCTCGTTCCCCTCCATTACGGAAACGCAGGAGTTGGTAGTACCCAAATCTATTCCAATAATCTTACTCATTCTATCTCTAACTTAAATTAATGTGTTGTTCAAAATTATCGATTTGCATAGGTCAAAGGCTGTGCCATACTACCGGGCCTGACAAGCTGGCAGACACCCTACCCTTTCCGTGTCAATTTGCACTTGGGCCATCTACCGAATTGTCATGGTACGTCTTTGGGCGTTACCCCCGAGCCAGCTTCGGGGGTCGGGCTATACGCACTACACGGTAGTTTGCTCCTATCCCTAACGCGAATCATTTTAATGTACCAATTTAGCAATGTACCGATGTAGCAATGGTTAATTTGATAATGTGCCGATTTGAAGATTTGAAAATGGGTTCGGTAAGTACGAGGTTCGAATTACGAAATTCGAGGTGCCTTTTTGAGTCAGTAACTAACGATAAAACGTCCCCTTGGGGGGATTCAGGGGGGTATTCGTGAAATTCGTGTCAACCCATTTTAATGTAACAATTTAATAATATACCGCTGTGGCAATGAGGTAATTTGATAATGTGCCGATTTGAAGATTTAAAAATGAGGCAGGAAGTTCGAGCTACGAAGTGGGAAGTACGAAGTGGGAAAAAATTAGTGTAATTAGTGAAATTCGTGTCAACCTTTATTAATGTCCCAATTTAGCAATGGGTTAATTTGATAATGTGCCGATTTGAAGATTTAAAAATGAGGCAGGAAGTTCGAGCTACGAAGTGGGAAGTACGAAGTGGGAAAAAATTAGTGTAATTAGTGAAATTCGTGTCAACCTTTATTAATGTCCCAATTTAGCAATGGGTTAATTTGATAATGTGCCGATTTGAAGATTTAAAAATGAGGCAGGAAGTTCGAGCTACCAAGTGGGAAGTACGAAGTGGGAAAAAATTAGTGTAATTAGTGAAATTCGTTTCAACCCGTGTTAATGTAGCAATTTAACAATGTACCCATGTAGCAATGGGGTTATTTGATGATGTGCCGATTTGAAAATGAAGTTACTATCACATCACAATTCATACGAAAATCCAAACCTGGTTTTTCTTTGGGCCATCTTATATATCAATAATCCGTCGAGATCGATTTAAGCAGTAATCCCAACCGGTACGGAGGTCTACATTCTGTTGAAAAACAAGGAAGTTTAAAAGAGACCGATTACGAATTTTATAATTCCCTAGGCCTTCCGTAGGATTATTGATAATTTGGCTCCGCAAAAATTGGTGGAAAATGGAGTTCATAAGTGTTTTCGATATGCTTAAAATCGGGGTGGGTCCGTCTAGCTCCCATACCTTAGGGCCTTGGCGTGCCGCCGAGCGCTGGATCGCCAGTCTCGAAAAAGAGGGGCGTTTACCCCAACTCAAAAGCATTCATGTAGACCTGTATGGTTCTTTATCACTTACCGGTAAAGGCCATGCCACGGATCTAGCCGTAATCTTAGGTCTTTTCGGGGCCGACCCGGAACGTTTTCCTGTGGCCGACATAGACCCGACCATTAGCGATATACAAACACGTAAACGCCTTCGTTTAAATCCCAACGTTGAAATCGATTTTGACCCGGAAACACACATTACTTTCCATAAGACATTTTTAGAATTCCACCCCAATGGCATGCAGTTTACCGCCCATTTTACCGATGGTGGTTCTACTTCGGAGCATTACTATTCCATCGGTGGTGGTTTCGTGGTACAGGAAAACGAAGAACCTTTGGCCGAAGAGGCCACCCAATTACAAGCTTTCCCTTACCCCATTACCAAAGGCACCGAATTGGAGGCCTATTGCGAAAAACAGGACAAATCGATTTCGGAAATCGTTTGGCAAAACGAACTTGCCTTGCGTTCGGCCGCCGAAATTGACAGCAAATTACAACGTATTTGGCATACCATGCTAGAGTGTATGTATATCGGTTGCCATACCGAGGGTACCCTACCCGGTGGACTCAACGTACGACGTCGTGCCTTTGACACCCACAAAAAACTAATGACGGGTACTGTGCCCCATTACGAAGACCCTGAAAGTTGGTTACACGCCATACGATGGACGGAAGTGAAATTCAGGCAGATTTTAAAATGGGTAAGCTGTTTTGCGCTAAGTGTAAATGAGGTCAATGCTTCTTTGGGCCGGGTGGTAACGGCACCCACCAACGGAAGTGCCGGGGTAATACCTGCCGTGCTGATGTACTATTTGGTCATTGAAAACCACGAGGCCGGTTTTGACGAAATCAAACGATTTTTACTGGTAGCCGGGGAAATTGGCAGCATTTTCAAAAAAGGAGCTACCATTTCGGCCGCTATGGGCGGTTGTCAGGCCGAGATCGGGGTATCGTCTGCCATGGCTGCGGGCGCCTTATGCGAATTGTTAGGCGGTAGTCCGGCCCAATGTCTAATGGCCGCCGAGATAGCCATGGAACACCATTTGGGCCTCACCTGCGACCCTATCAATGGCTTGGTACAGGTACCTTGTATAGAACGGAATTCCATGGGGGCCATTAAAGCCATAAACGCTGCCGAACTCGCCTTGGATTCCGACCCAAAAAATGCCCGTATTCCGCTAGATACCGTGGTGAACACCATGTGGGAAACCGCCAAAGACATGAATACCAAGTATAAAGAAACCTCGGAAGGCGGCCTGGCCGTTGGGGTGTTTTTAACGGATTGTTAGTTGGTTAGTTTGCTAGTGGGATAGTTTGCTAGTTAGGTTATTTTGTTCGTGGTTCGTGGTTCGTGGTTCGTGGTTCGTGGTTCGTGGTTCGTGGTTCGTAAAATTGTTATTTTCAACTACATACTTCCAACTTCGCACTTCCAACTTCGCACTTCCAACTTCGCACTTCCAACTTCGCACTTCCAACTTCGTACTTTACTAACTTATTTGCTGCCAAATTCCAGTGGGTGGCACTGGGGCTTCGATACAAATCGGTTCTTTTTTTACCGGATGGGTAAAGCACAGTTTACGGGCGTGTAGGCAAATGCCCCCGTCGGGGTTTGAACGTTTGGCACCATATTTAAGATCGCCTTTGATATGGGCGCCAATGGCATTCAATTGGGCGCGTATTTGGTGATGCCGGCCCGTTAGCAAGTCAATTTCCAAAAGCTGGTAACGCTCCAATCGTTTTCGGATGGTATAGAAGAGTCGGGCCTTTTTGGCATTGGGTACTTCTTTATGGTGGGCGTAAGATTTGTTTTGTTTGGTATTACGCACCAACCAATGCTGCAGCTCGCCCGATTCGGGAATACGGGTATTTTCTACCAAGGCCCAATAGGTCTTTTGGGTATCTTTTTCGGCAAAAAGTCGGTTCATTCGCGACAAGGCCTTGGAGGTACGTGCAAAGACCACCACCCCCGAGGTAGGCCGATCTAAACGATGGACCACCCCCAGAAAAACCGCCCCTGGTTTTTGGTACTTGGCTTTTAGATAGGCCTTTACCAGATCGGGCAAAGGTATATCGCCGGTTTTATCGCCCTGCACCAAATCACCTACCCGTTTGTTTACGGCAATCAGATGATTGTCTTCGTAGAGGATATCCAAATTATGGAGATTGGATTTCATGGGAGAAGGTATAAGGTTTTGTTATACCGTGGCATATGGCCGCTAAGGTTTAAGAAAACCCTTGGCTATTTAATACTGTTCTTGCTCGTTGGGAAAATCACGTTCCTTTACATCGGATACATATTGGCCAATAGCCTTACCCATTTCTTCGTACAGGTTCATGTAGCGGCGTAAGAACCGTGGGTTGAACTGATGGGTAATACCCAAAAGATCATGGATTACCAATACTTGTCCGTCTACACCACCGCCAGCACCGATTCCGATAACAGGAATGCTGACGCTTTCGGCCACTTCTTTAGCCAAGGCAGCCGGAATTTTTTCGAGTACAATGGCAAAGCAGCCCAATCTTTCGAGCAGTTTGGCATCTTCTTTTAAGCGTTCGGCCTCTTCGGCCTCTTTGGCCCTCACGGTATAGGTCCCGAACTTATATATGGATTGTGGTGTTAGTCCTAAATGCCCCATAACCGGAATTCCGGCTTTTAGGATCCTTTTGATCGAGTCTTTGATCTCGGCCCCACCTTCAACCTTAATGGCGTGTGCCCCACTTTCTTTCATGATGCGAATAGCGGAGCGCAGTGCCTCTTTGGGGTCGGCCTGATAGCTTCCGAAGGGGATATCGACCACGATCAAGGCCCGGTCAATGGCCCGGACCACCGAAGTGGCATGGTAGATCATTTGGTCGAGGGTAATGGGTAGGGTAGTTTCGTGTCCGGCCATAACATTGGAGGCCGAATCGCCTACCAAAATCACATCTACCCCGGCACTATCTACGATTTTGGCCATGGAATAATCGTAGGCGGTCAGCATAGAAATACGTTCGCCATGGTTTTTCATGTCGATCAACGACTTTACGGTGACCCTTTTGTATTCTTTTTTGGCTACGGACATAACTTTTATTTAAACAGGCCTAAAAGTACGTGATTTTTTGCGCAATCGATGGAAATGGGCCCATCTGAAATACATATATTGTAGCATCGATTTAAAAAACGTTGAAAATGAGAACAATTACTTTCGTATTTCTACTGGCCTGTGGTACACTCTGGGCCCAATCGGATGCTGAAAAAGCCGTGGAAAAACAAATCGCCGATTTTTTTGTGGATTTCCAAAACCGGGATACCGCTAAGGTGCGCTCCTATTTTAAGCCGGGAGCGGTATTACAGACCATTGGCCGTGACAAGGAAGGGAAAAGCAGGCATCGAGTTGATGATTTTGAAAAGTTCATAGGTTCGTTGGTACAGATACCCGATAGCATACAGTTCGCAGAAAAAATATTGGCCTACCACATAGAAATAGACGATAATATGGCCAGCGCCTGGACGCCCTATGAATTTTATATCAACGGGAAGTTTAGGCATTGCGGTGCGAACAATTTCCAATTCTTTAAAAACCAGGAAGGCGAATGGAAAATAATTCATTTGGTTGACACGCGTCGACGGAAAGGATGTAAGTCTCTGGCCCCCTAACCCCCAAAGGGGGAACCTGAAACTTGGGTGGAAAGTTCAGGGTTTATTGTTCATTGTTGTAGTTCCTGGTTTAGGATTCGTGTATCAGAAGGGTTGTAGATGGCTATATCGGAGACTTCGGACTCCAGATTTTGTACTTCCTACTTAGTGCTTTGTGGTTCGCGGCTCGCGGTTCGCGGTTCGTAAAACACTTATTTTCAATCACATAATTCCAACTTCGCACTTCCTACTTCCGAATTCGTACTTCCAAATTCACACTTCCAACTTCGTACTTAGTACTTTGATAGTTTTGGTATGCTGAGTAAGGTTTTAATCGATGCATTAGATTCTGGTGTATTTTCCTGGTATGGTTTTATGCCTTGTAGAATGCCGTTGCGAATAACGGATTTCCGCATTAGGGATTGAGGCCTTGTGGAGCTCGTTGCAAACAGCGACGGCCGAAAGCCCGACCCTGCCGCTATTCCAATGTTTTATGGTTAGCACGGGTTCCGGGAGCCGGCAGGGGAATGCCCAGATAGTTATTAGATTTGAGACGTTAGATGTGAGATACTAGATGCTAGTTATTAGTATTGAGAATTTCCCCTTAACTGTTTTTATCGGGCTTTTACCTAAAAACCAGGTATTTGGAATGGATCATAGACCGTTTTTGTCGCTAAAATTCACTATTTTATAGGGTCAATTAATCGGCTACAATACCTATGGATGGAAAGCGAAAAAAAACGGTTACCCTTTGGGGTGCGATGCATAAAGGGGCGCATCAGATCATAATCAGGTTTGGGTACGACCCTGAGCTGAACCAGCGTGTGCGGGGCATACAGGGGGCTCGGTATAGCCGAACGCATAAGGCTTGGTATGTGTTGAACACATCGGCTCATTTGAGGCGGTTGAACCATGTATTTCATGAGGTGGCGCACATAGATCATAGTTTGCTTTTGAACACGGCCAAGGGTAAGCCTAAAACGCGGGTATTGACCCAGGCACAGCGCGATGTTCTGAACGGGTTTTACCGCTTTATGCAGGGCCAGCGCTATAGTGCGAGTACGATACGGACCTATTCGAATTTAGTGGCCGATTTTGTAGAGTTTTTGCGTGAAAAACCCATAAACTCTTATGCATTGGCCGATGTGAACCGTTTTTTGGAAGCGGTGTTTATTCCGAAGCGGCTATCGGTAAGTACGCATAGGCAGTTTATCAGTGCTTTAAAAGTATTTATAATCTTTATGGATGGGGAGTGTTCGATTGCCCTCGATGACCTGGTACGGCCGAACAAGGCGCGAAGTCTGCCGACTGTACTTTCGCAGCAAGAGGTAATTGATTTGATACGATGTACCCGGAATTTAAAACATCGGGTGGTTTTGGGCTTGCTATACTCCGCCGGGTTACGCATTGGGGAGCTTTTAAAACTGAAGATAAAGGATATTAATTTTGACCGACGGATTATTTATATACATCAATCTAAGGGTAAAAAAGACCGTTATGTACCCCTGGCCGAAAGTATGTTGCCTTTATTACGGAATTATTGGGCGACTTTTAAACCCAGTGTATTCTTGGTTGAAGGTCAGGCTGGCGGGCCTTACTCGGCCAGTAGTATTCGGAAATTTTTGGGTCGGAGTTGTAAGCGTGCCCGAATATACAAGCCGGTTACGCCGCATACCTTACGGCACAGTTATGCTACGCATTTATTGGAAAACGGGGTTGGGTTGCGGCATATTCAGGTGTTATTGGGCCATGCCAAGCCGGAAACGACGATGGTATATACCCATGTGGCCAAAAGCGATTTGATACAGATCGAGAGTCCGTTGGACTCGATGATGAAGCAGTTAGGCCCGGGAGATATTCGCGACGAAAAGTTCCTGCTATCCCGCAACAGTAATTTTTAATACCGTATTTTAGTGGGGGTATAACAAGTTGTAACACATACCCAAAAGACTGTATACTATGACAAATGACCTTATCGATTTTATGCACTCACTTACGAGACAGATAAGTGATGAGTATAAAAGAATACAAAAAAGGTCAACAGAAGACCCTGGTACTGCAGGTGATCAAGGTGAAGAAAACTGGGCTACTATTTTTAAAAATTGGCTACCCCCAGATTACCAAGTTGTAACAAAAGGTAGACTCTTGAATGAAAATGGAATTGCCAGTCCACAAATTGACGTGATAATTCTTCATCCTTTTTACCCGAAACATTTGTTAGATAAAAAACTATACTTAACTGCCGGTGTAGTTGCCGCATTCGAATGCAAAAATACTTTGAAAGCCTCACACATTAAAAAGTCTATAGAAAACGCAAAAGAAATAAGAAAGCTAATTAAACTTCACATATCAGATTACAAAAAAGAACTTTACAGTCCAATAATTTATGGTCTAATATGTCACTCCCATTCTTGGAAAAACAAAAAATCCAATCCCATTGATATAATTGAAAAACACTTAAAAGATAGCGACACTCAAATCACAGAACATCCAAGAGAGTGCCTCGATTTTTTATGCATTAGTGATTTAGCAGTTTGGACGAATTTTAAACAAGCAAAAACGATAAACGTTTACGAGAATAATGGAAAACCATTTTATAATTGGGTAGATGGAGTACAAACGGCATATGGTCGTTCTGACAGATTTATGTACCAAGAAGATTCGGATGTTTGTGAAAACTTTACGCCAATAGGAACTTTTCTTTCTAATTTGTTTAGAAAGTTAGCTTTTAGAGACCCAAGACTGAAAGACTTTTCTCTATATTTTAATCAAGCAATTGGTGCCGGAGCATATTTAGATTATAGAAATTGGCCAGAGCATACTTTATCTGAAAAAGCAAAGACTGATTTAAGGATAAACGCAGTTGAATACGATAAGCAAGGATACTTAAGTGATGAATAAAGTACGTGTTACAACAACGGCTATACTCAATACGGGTGTCCGTTCATAGGGCCAACTGGGCGGATTGTCAGTACCGCTCGCGATTTTGTATCTTAGTTACTCAAATAAAAAATAACCTCCCGAAAGCTTTCGGGAATAAAAAACGGTCGCTAGCTTCGGGGCCTGTCCAAAAGAATAGCGCTTGCCCGCAACCCGTACTAAGCATAGCCAAACCCGTTGTGCAACATTTGAAATGACATTCGAAATAGGAAAATACCAAGTTGAACTATTAGACGACTCTGACTATAATCCAGACTCGAATGACAATCTGAATAAGTATTTAAAAAACTATTTAACGGAATCTGATTTCGAACTACCAACGAAAATCGGAATAAAAATATTGGAAAACGGAACCGAATTAAATAGTGTAATAATTGGAGCTGAAGGCGGAGCAACTGGACTGCACAAAACTTCACAAATTGTTGACTCAAATCGGATTGTAATATGCTGTTCTGATTCTGTTTTTTGTTTGGATTTGCCAACTCTTAATCTTAATTGGAAAACTAAAGTAGATATGGCAGCCGCTTATGAGATATTAAAAATAGAAAATGGATTTATCATTCACGGAGAACTGGAAATAACGCGAATTGATA
This sequence comes from Sediminicola luteus, assembly GCF_002514735.1. GTDB lineage: Bacteria > Bacteroidota > Bacteroidia > Flavobacteriales > Flavobacteriaceae > HQA918. The sequence goes on from NZ_NBWU01000004.1 coordinate 363,778, forward strand.
GTGACGGGAAAATAGTATGGCAAAATGGTGGAGCTGATATTTTTGTCTCGCGAAATGGAAATGAGGACTTTGAAGTAAAAGATAATTTTGTGAAAGCAACTGATTGGGACAATCGAATTTATAAATGGAATTTAAACGGAGTAGAAATTGAATGAAAAACGTTGCACAACAATGTATAACCGCAATTACGGCGGATTCCACCACCCTTCGACAAGCTCAGGGCAGGCTAGAATCCACTCGGAATTGCTAAGGCTTGCGGCCTAACCATAAAACCTTTAACTTCAATCCCATAACTGCGGTTATACGAGACCGTTGTACGCAAGCTAAAAAACGGTACTTTCCTGAAATAGGTTGACTAAAAATTAGACAACTTATAATACTTACTAGATGAATCAGGAAAAAGGACCCTGCCGAAAAAAAGGGTATCAAAAAGCTACTTTCGAACACAAACTTTTCGTTATTGACCAAATCCTTAATGGACGGATTTCGATTAACCATGCCTCAAAAAAATATGGGATATCAAGGTCTAGCATCGATTATTGGATTAAAAAATATAGTACCTTGGAACAACAAACCAAGGCTATGGACAAGGACCAGCAGATTAAAAAACTAAAAGAAAAGATCGAGGAACTGGAGTTCGTAAAGGACTTTCAACAGGATGTCATTGCCGATATGGAACTTATTACAGGAGTCGATATGGCAAAAAAGTCTTTACCCAAAACATTGGCAAACGAGATAGAGAAAAAGAAAAGAGACCGTTTAAAAGAAAATGGTTGATACAATGTTTTGGGATCAGTAAACAGGCCTTTTACAAACGCCTTAAATCTCAAAAACACAAAGAAAGACAACATAGGGTGTTGCTTGAAATGGTACGTGGTTGCCGCTTGCGTATCGGAAGCCAACTCGGTGGGTTAAAGCTATACCACGAGCTCAAACCGGAGATGGAATCGGCAGGGATAAAAATGGGACGGGACCGGTTCTACCGCTTCCTAAGAACCCATAACCTACTGGTACGTAAAACAAAACGATATCATATCACCACCGACTCAAGACATCATTACCGCAAATTCAAAAACCTGGTAAAGGACAAAATACCTACGGCCCCAGAACAATTATGGGTAAGTGACATCACTTATATCAAAACTGAAAAAGGACACAATTACCTCGCCTTGGTAACCGACGCCTATTCAAAGAAGATCATGGGATACAAACTTGCCGGACATATGCGCACAGAACTGTGCTTAGATGCACTTAAAATGGCCCTGGGCAACAGAAAATACAAAAAAAGAAAGTTGATCCACCACTCCGATAGAGGGTTCCAATACTGTAACCCTACCTATGTGAAGTTCGCAACCGACAACCAAATGCATATCAGTATGACAGAGCAATACGACCCATACCAAAATGCAATCGCAGAACGTATAAACAGAACCTTAAAATATGAATATGGACTAAAACAAACCATCAAGAACACCACTCTGGCCAAAAAAATGACCAAAGAGGCCGTGTATATTTACAACAATCTAAGACCCCATTTAAGCCTGGATATGGGTAAACCCAATGAGGTACATCGCAACCCTACCGTAAACTGTAAATCCTACCGGAAAAATACCGTAAATTTAGTTCCGTTAACCAACTAAAATGACCGAAAAATGGTCAACCTATTTCAGTATAATACATGAGAATTATTCAAAAAAAACTTTTCTTAAGTAAAGAAATTGAAATTAAGGACAAACATGTTAAATTAAAAAGTAAAGATTTAACTGGATCCCAAGAACTAATTATACCTATAGAGGAATTTGATATTTCTCGAATTGTATATCAAAAAAATACAGATAATGTTATGCTTGTCATAACGCTAATCTTTGGATTTTTTTTTATAATCAATATTTTAAACCCTGCCAATTACTCAGACGATGGCGAGGGATTAATCGGAGTACTTATTTTCCTATTTTCAATTACATCATTATGTTCATTAATTACATATGTTAAGTCAAAACATATTGTTTTAATACCAACTTTAAACAATGGATATATTGAAATTTTTAGATCCAGGCCCAATGAATATGAAGTGGATAATTTAATTGATTATTTAGATAAGAGAATAGCCGAAATACTGAAAGATAAATATGGTACAATTGATAAAGATTTACCAATTGAACACCAATTAATGAATTTGAAATGGTTACATGAGAGAAAGGTTATTACTGATTTGGAGTTTGAAAAATTGAAATTTGAATTAACGGGAAATCAAAAGGGCACAAATTCAATTGGATATTATAACCAATAACTACACCCAACAATGTATCCGCAAATTACGGCGGATTCGACTACCGTCCGAATCCACTCGGAATTGCTAAGGCTTGCGGCCTAACCATAAAACCTTTAACTTCAATCCCATAACTGCGGTTATACGAGACCGTAAGCAATTTGATGAATGAAACGGAAAAAATATTATTAATTCTTGATTTAGACGAAACTCTAATTCACGCGACTGAAAAAAAACTGGAAATTGAACCTAACTTTCAGTATGCGGAATATTATGTTTATAAAAGACCTCATTTAATTGAATTTCTGACTGAAATGAGTCAATATTTCAAACTTGCGGTTTGGTCATCTGCTGACGATAAGTATGTTAAAGATGTTGTGGAATTAATTAAACCAACTGAATTGGAATTGGAATTTATTTGGGCTCGCAGTCGTTGTACAACAAGACGTGATTATGAGTTAGATAAATATGTTCGTGAAAAAAGATTAAAGAAAGTTAAAAAACAAGGTTTCCGACTTGAAAAATCTCTCATTGTAGATGATTCGCCCGAAAAAACAAGGGATAATTTTGGAAATGCAATTTATGTTTTACCGTTTGAGGGAAACCAAAACGATAATGAACTGATTTCACTATCCGAATTTCTTAAATCAATTAAGGATTCCGATAATGTGAGAAGGATTGAAAAAAGAGGTTGGAGGAATGTAAAAACTGCTTACAACAATGTATAACCGCAATTACGGCGGATTCGACTACGTCCGAATCCACTCGGAATTGCTAACATATGTGCCAAACCAAAAATTAACGTATATTTCCCCGTAAAAGCGGTTATACGAGACCGTTAACAACCACACCAGCGGAGAAAACCGCAAGAATCGGGTTTTATAGCAAAAGAACATTTTAGAATTTCGTCAAAAAATAAAACGATACATAAAATGAATTTTGATTTTGACGAAAAACAACGCAAAGAAATACTAAATACTGTTTCACAAAAAATAGAGCATTTTTACACTAATACTAAAGATTACAGTACTACACCAGAACTTAACTTACAAGAAATTAGAAATATTATAGCATCTGAAAATTTAGTTTCTGGAACCGAACCAAACAAAGCTATAGAGCATATAATAACCGGACTTGAAAATTATTCTGTTCATACACCACATCCAAAATATTTTGGTTTATTTAATCCTCGAGCAAATTTTGCGGGAATTATTGCAGATTTTATAACCGCTTCTTATAATCCTCAATTAGCAGCTTGGAGTCACGCTCCTTTTGCCGTTGAAGTAGAAGCTCACCTAATTAATCAGTTTATTGAAAAATTTGGCTTAAATCCAAAAAAATCAGACGGAGTTTTTACAACTGGCGGAGCTGAAGCAAATTTAACTGCTGTATTATCTGCATTAAATAATAAACATCCTGATTTCGCTAAAAACGGAATGTTTGGTTTAGATAAAAAACCTGTTATTTTTTGTTCTCAAGAAGCACATCATTCTGTGCAAAAAGCAGCGAAAATTGCAGGCTTAGGATATGAATTTGTTAAAACAATTCCCACGACTAAAGATTTAAAAATAGACACTGATTTATTAGAAAAAGAAATCAAAAACCTAAATAATTCAACACATAGCCCATTAATGGTTATTGGTACAGCAGGTACAACTGGAACAGGAACAGTAGATGATTTAGAAGCTATTTCAAAAATTTGTAAAAAAAATGGCATTTGGTTTCACGTTGATGCCGCTTATGGTGGAGGAGCTGTTTTAAGTTCAAATCTGAAACACATACTGAAAGGTATTTCTGCTTCCGATTCTATAACTTTTGACGCACATAAATGGATGTCTGTTCCTATGGGAACAAGCGTATTCTTGACTTCTCATCAAGAAATTCTAAACAAAACATTTAGAATTACCACAGAATATATGCCTAAAGAGGCAAATGAATTAGAAATTGTTGAACCATTCTCACATTCCATTCAATGGTCAAGACGATTTATAGGTTTAAAAGTCTATTCATCTTTATTATTTTACGGTTGGAATGGTTATGAAAAAGTAATCAATCATCAAGCTAAAATGGGAGAATATTTAAGAACTAAACTAACAGAAAATAATTGGATTATTAAGAACAGTACCGAATTACCCGTAATCTGTTTTACACACCAAAAATTTGAATCGGATGCAAATTTCACAAAAACCATTTTAGACAACATTCTGGCTAAAGGAAATTCTTGGATATCGGTTTATCCAATAAAAAACGTTCCAACATTTAGAGCTTGTATTACAAATTACAATACAACCGAAACAGAAATAGACGAATTAATTGAAGAATTAAATAAGGAAAGAAAAGCATATCAAGATTGATTATGTCAAATAATACAAATACATATCATTATGATAAAATAGCAGAAGCTATTGAATATTTAGATGAGCATTTTAAAGAGCAACCTACTCTAGATGATATTGCTGAACATTTAAATATCAGTTCTTTTCATTTTCAAAGATTGTTTAAAGATTGGGTTGGTGTTACACCGAAAAAATACATTCAATTTTTGAGTGTAAATTATGCCAAAAGCAAACTTAAAAAAGATAAAAACACATTGTTTGATACTGCATTAGACACAGGACTTTCAGGTACTAGTCGTTTACACGATTTATTTATAAACATAGAAGGAATGACACCAGGAGAATATAAAAACGGAGGTAAGAGCTTAAATATAAACTATAGTTATGCAGAGACTCAATTTGGTGATATTTTGATTGCTACTACTAAAAAAGGAATATGCCATATTGCTTTTGTAGATAATAAAAAAGAGGCATTACAAATTTTAATAAACGACTTTCCAAATGCGAGCTACCAACAAAAGGTTGATAAAATTCAACAGGAAATATTGATGGTTTTCTTAAATGACTGGGATAAACTAAACGAAATAAAATTACATTTAAAAGGCACTGATTTTCAATTAAAAGTTTGGGAGGCTTTATTGACTATTCCTAAAGGAAAATTGGCGACCTATGGAGAAATTGCAAAAAAAATCGAAAAACCAAAAGCTTCAAGAGCTGTAGGAACAGCAATTGGAAGTAATCCTATTGCTTATTTAATTCCTTGTCATAGGGTAATTCAATCTTCTGGAAAAATAGGTGGGTATCGCTGGAATCCAATCAGAAAGAAGGCAATAATAGGCTGGGAAGCATCAAAATTAGATTAAAAACGCCTTACAACAATGTGTCCTATAAGTAATAGCGGTTTAAGTGATAAAACGAGAGTTTAGAAATAAAACAAAGGTCAGTACAAAACCGAAAGGTTGTGAATAGAAACCCGCTACTACTCATACACTAGACCGTTGGCATTAATATTGACTGACCTACCACCAAATTTATGGAAAACGAATTTGCTAAAGTAATGTCCGAAAGGACAGACCAAGAATTAATTAAAATTGTAACTATCGAAAGAGGCAAATACAACTCGACTGCAATCGAGGCAGCCGATGCGGAAATTTTTAAGCTTCCCAAGATTCGAACTGCGAATTATTCCAAAGTTATATATTTTTCGTTTTAAAATAGGATTGATATTTCTTCATTGTTTCGTTTGCTGTCAATCCTGTTTTAAAATGCGCCCAGCGGCAGCGACACTATGTTCTTCGGCAAATTTTATCGGGGATAGCCCACACAGGGAATCATGGGGCCTGTAATGGTTATAATCATGAATCCAGATTTGGGTATGTTCCCGAACCTGGTCTAGATTGTCAAAAATGTATTTATCCAGTACCTCTCGCCGGTAACTGCCATTAAATCGTTCCACGAAAGTGTAAGCCTCCCTTAAAATCGTATTAAAATAACCATTATAGTGCATTGCGGCCAATCTTCTGATCGTACTTCAGTCTCAATTCGCTATCTTTCAGCTATGACGGAAAAGTAGGTTGATCATTTTACCAAACGAACCATACAGAATACCGTTAGTTTTATTGTAACCGAAAACATAATCATTACCTAATAATTGAAAAAGTCAACACTATATTCAGTAATCAGAATCGTAATAGCAATAGCTCCTTTTATTCCTTTGTCCATAGCTATTTATAATAGAAAATATGACCATTGGATCCCACCTGTTATTGAGCTACTGGCACTGGGTCTATTTATAATATCAATTTTATATCTATTAACAGAACTGTTAATAATGAGCTCTAAAGGCCTAAAAGGGAAAGTAAAGAATAATTTTATGCTCCTAATGGCATCTACATTAGTTTTTTCCGTACTTGTCTTCACTTTCAATTTATGGACTTAAATTTATCTTAGGTACCAACCAGCAAGAAAGCCCGTCGAGAACCCGCTTATTTTCATTTGCAAGGCGGGTGTAACACATTTCAGCGGAACAAAATACTGTTACTCAAATTTTTGGGAAGATGGCTCGCCTTCGATTTTTTATACATTTTCTTTCATATTTGAAACCTATTCATTTTTTGCTTGGTCGGTACAAGTGATGAATTAAACCCCTATCTTAAGCTCAGCATGGATAATTCAAAATGTGTATACGATGAAAACCACACCTGAACATGATGCTCGCATTGCCAAAATGACATTTGCCTCGGTGTATCCGCACTATCTGGCCAAGGTGGAGAAAAAAGACAGGACCAAAAGTGAATTGCATCAAGTGATTAGCTGGTTAACTGGTTTCAACGATCAAAAGATCAAAGAAGCCATAGATAACAAGGTCACATTTGAGACATTTTTCGCGCAAGCCGATCTAAACCCGGCCGCTCATCTGATCAAAGGCGTGATTTGTGGTTATAGAATTGAGGATATTGAGACGCCATTGACGAAACAAGCTAGGTATCTCGATAAATTGGTAGATGAACTGGCCAAGGGAAAACAAATGGACAAAATTCTGCGTCAAATAGAAAGGGGAAAATAAGGTTGATTACATAAAAACGGATTCTGCTCGATTAGCATTCGATTTTTCCGAAGTATCACACGTAATTTTCTAATGACTATATTTCAAAGCCCTAACGCTTCATTAAAATCTCAAAATAACCTCACACACCAACTGAAAATGGAATACGATTTGATTTTGAAGAATGTGGGTCGATTTATAACACTGGATCAAGTTGAAAAAGAATTTTTCCTGTCTTTGTTTGAAGTCAAAAGATTTAACAAAAAGGAATTCCTTCTTAGGGCCGGAGACATTGCACGATTTGATTATTTCACCAATAAAGGTTGTCTAAAAATCTACAAAATCGATGAAAAAGGTACCGAGCATATATCTATGTTCGCCATTGAAGATTGGTGGTCTGGCGATATGGCCAGCTTTATTCTACAAAAGCCTTCTCATTACTACATTCAGGCCCTGGAAGCGTCTGAGGTGCTGCAGATATCCAGAAGCAACTATGATCTACTTTTTGAAAAAATCCCAAAATTTGAACGTTTTTATAGAATACTGTACCAAAGATCTCTGGTCTCATTTATTGAACGTTCCGATCAAAACAATTCATTGCATGCAGAAGAAAGATATCGTAGTTTCATTCAAAAGTATCCCTCACTAATACATCGGGTCTCGCAAAAGAATATGGCAGCTTACCTTGGCGTAACCCCTGAATTTTTAAGTGTCCTTCGAAAAAAAATGCTGGCCAAATGATTTCTTAATATACCTTATTCTTTTCTTCTTCAAAGCAGGGGTTCTTTGAAGCATGAAAAAGGTTGCCCTAATTATAATGTTTGGCATATTGGCTTTACAGAACCATGCTAAAGCCCAAATTACCCAGCTCGAATTTGCTTCGGGAATGGCCAAAACCGATTTCACCTATTTTGCGGCCCAACCCATGAACGAAAAAGAAACCTGGTCCCTGGCAACCTTGGCCTTTTTTCAAAAATACCATGAGCATGAAAACTTCATTTTCGACGAACTCGGGGTACAAACCACAGCTTTTTGGCAATTAAGCAACTCCATTTCAATCGGACCCTCGCTCTACTACAACAGTGTTTCCGGTTTTTCCGAAAGAATCTCTTTGTTATTCGGCTTTAGAACCAAACACCTCTCACTCAAAATCATTCCCTCAATAGCACATATGGAATTGACCCATTTTATTAATGGGGAAATATTTCTTCAATTGACATTTACACAACCCCTTAAAAAAGAATGGCAATTCATGTGCCATGCGACAATACTAACACATTGGGATAAGTTCGAGGTGCATTCTAGAAGTTTCCAGCAATTAAGGGCCGGTATTTCATACAAGAACAATCAATTTGGACTGGCGGTAGACTTGGACCGATACGGAAACCAACCCATTCAAAGAACCTCTATGGGTCTTTATCTTAGAAAAACATTCATATCAACAAAAAAATGATACCCCCTACCCCCCCCTTTTAAAGATGGCCAATTTTCTAATTAAACCAAGCCAATAGAAGAAATACGGCACCCCAAGCGGGGATATATATCCAAAATAAACCGGATAATGCGCTTTGGAATTCGAAAAAAAACCACATTTAAGGGACATAGTTATCTAACATACAGTATTTTGTAACTTTATACTAGAAACAAAAAAGTATTCAAAATCGGTCCGTATGAATATCTATGAAGTACATAAGGCAAATCCGGATGTATTTACCCAACTAACCCTAAAAAACCAGTTGTTCTGTTATTATGAGTGTCCGCAGAAAGAAAAAATTATACAACTCTACTCCAACCACAACCAAATTACCTTTACCCTTAGCGGACAAAGAAAACTACACCATGGCGATAAGCAATGGACCCTGACCCAAGAAAAGGGTTTTTTGGTTAAAAGAGGCGCCTTTTTTCAAGAGATTACCGATGACTATTCTGACTGGGTTGTTTTGGTGCTATACCTTAAAGACGATTATCTGAAAAAGGTTTTTGAAGAGTTCAGGCCCCATTTCGCCTTGCAAAACCTACCTAAGGTGGCTATAGATATGATCCAAAGCTTCACCTTGAACGACAAGATCCGTAATAGTTGTCAAAGCCTACTCCCCTATTTTTCACAACCCCACCTGCTACCGGATAGCATTTTCGAGGGCAAGTTTAAAGAACTCTTGTTCAATCTACTAGTTCATCCGGAGAACAAGCAAATCTTGGCTTATATCAATCAGATCGTAGACGATTATACCATTCCCATATGGGAGGTTATGGAATCTAATTATGCCTACGACCTAAAAATCTCGGAATATGCCGAAATCGCCAATAGAAGTACCAGTACCTTTAAGCGCGATTTCGTAAAACACTATCAAACCTCCCCGGGCAAATGGTTAACGGCCAAAAGGCTCGAAAAGGCTACCCTGCTGCTCGAAACTTCGCAAAAACCTATTAGTGATATTACCTTTGAATGTGGTTTTAAGAACGTATCGCACTTTAGTAAGATCTTTAAAAACAAATACGACCTAAGCCCAACCGAATACAGGGAGCAGCATCGCTAATAGTCAAAAAAACGCTTTGGACCAAATAACAAAAAGTTTGACTTTTTAAGAAAAACCGAGACAGACGCCCTACTCTAAATTTGCAATGAATCTAGTAATCATTAAAATTTAGAATTATGAAAAATCTACTCGTATTACCGCTGTTATTGTTTTTTACGTTCAGTACCACCCACGCCCAAAAGAAAGTAGAGAACAAATCTGAAATGAAAACCTACGTTATCGAACGTATTATTCCGGGTGCCGGAGATTTAACAACTGCCGAACTGAAGGATATCTCCAAAAAATCTTGTGATGTACTTAAGGAAATGGATAGTCCCATTAACTGGATGCACAGTTATGTAACCGACGATAAGGTCTATTGTGTTTACCAAAGCAAAAGCAAGGACTTGATCTTGGAACATGCCAAAATATGTGGTTTCCCGGCGGATTCCGTCTCTGAGGTAGCCAATGTAATTGGCCCGGAAACCGCTAAGTAATTGCCTATAACCTGCACCGGTTATCCCAGTTGTACGATACTACAGCATTTCGTAACCTTTGGCAAGCGAAAGATGAAAGCCGTATCCCGTAATGGAGATGCGGCTTTTAGCTGTGTTGAACCTTTAGTATAAACCCAAGTATTGCAAAACCCATTGCCCTAGAAAACCGTAACTTTAGACATCCTCGGTACATCAAACTAACCAAGTATGCGCATAGAACATCTGGCCCTTTGGGTCTCGGATTTAGAAAAGATGAAGGCTTTTTATCTAAAGTACTTTGAGCTGGAATCCAATAAAAAATACTTCAACCCTAAAAAAGACTTTAGTTCGTATTTTTTATCCTTTGCCCATGGTGCACGTATCGAATTGATGCACCGGCCCGATATCGCCAGTATTTTGGCGGAAGCACACCCAAAACTTGGCTTGGCCCATTTTGCCATTTCTTTAGGGTCAAAAGAAAAAGTAGATATACTAACGGAAACCATACGAAAAGATGGATACACTGTGGTTGGCGCCCCTAGAACTACTGGTGATGGGTATTATGAAAGCGTAATTTCCGACCCGGAAGGAAACCTGATTGAGATTACCGTATAAAAAATGGGGCGAATATCACTAAAGACAAACCAATAAGTGACTACCCAGTCTCACTGAAGAATCTTATCTTTATAACCTTAAAGACACGATTTTGGTAGTAGATCAATCCTATGATTTTGGGCCGGTAAGCGGCTTTCGTTTTGGTAAAACCCTTTTCGGCCCGGTAAAACTGTCTGTTTTAATCTACCATATAGACGGTCTTTTGATCGACACAGGCGCGCCCAATATGCGTGGTCCCATTCTCGACCGACTTTCCGACCTGCCCGTAAATCAGATTTTCCTGACCCACCACCACGAAGACCATTCCGGTAACGTACCTGCCCTTCAACAGGCGTTTTCTTGCAAAACCTTTACGACTACTGCCTGTGCCCAAGTAATGCGTACCCCCCCGAAAATGAGTTTGCCCCAACATATGGTTTGGGGAAAATACCAGGCTATTCACAATATGGAAGTTGTGGAAAATTGGCTTGAAACAGAAAACTATCGTTTTGAAATTATTGAACTGCCCGGACATGCTTCGGATATGGCCGGCTTGCTGGAACAGAACCAAGGCTGGTTCTTTTCTGCCGACCTTTACATACACCACTATATCACTTATTTTAAACGGGACGAGCATATGGGCCAGCAAATCGCTTCCCTCAAAAAAGCCTTGTCCCTAGATTTCGACACCTTGTTTTGTGCCCATAATCCGCAATTGGAAGGCGGAAAGGAAAAACTACGGCAAAAATTGGCCTTTCTCGAAGATTTTAAAGGTAAGGTGGACCAATATGCCCAAATGGGACTCGCCCCGAAAGAGATTCTCAAAAAAATGGCCCTGAAAGAAAAAACCATGATGCGTTTTATGTCAGGCGGAGAGCTATCGGTAATCAATATGATTCGAGCGGCACTCAAACCTTGAACAACCCCTTGATAATAACTCGATTCAGGGTAAAACCATTCAAAACACTATCCTATCCTAAGTGCTAGATTAACAACTTGTTAAGAATTATAAATTTGCTTATCTTTACCCTCGGATTCCGTTAGGCATCCCATCATCAATCAATCAAACAGCACATCATGAAAACCTTATTTCCCCTTTTGGGCTTTCTCCTGTTATTCTTTGGAACTGGCCACGCCCATGAAGATGGCATCCAAATTCAAGTAATCGTTAAAAACCATACGGCCTATCCGCTTTCGGAGGGTACTCTTTTTATAGCCGAACTAAACCAAAAAGTGGCTGTTACCGACAGTGGTTCCTTTACGTTGAACTTACCCAAAAAAGGCAAATACCACTTCAGTTTTGCCTCGCCACAGTTTAGGGCCTATCTCGATTACCCCAAACGTATTTCGAACAAAAAGAACACCATTACTATAGTATTGACCGAGGTTAACCTAGACCAACGTATGCAACCGGATACGGCACTCCTGTGGGACGAACCCTTTTTTATCATCCATGGAAAGGAAGCAATACCTACTAACGAAAAACAAAAACGATTTACCCAAAAATATGGGGTCGTTTTTAAGGTTCAAGATTGCCGGACCGACCCCGTTAGTTTCCGATTTGCTTTGGAACACAATCGGGAAGTTTCCGATTATTTAGACGGTCGTTATGGCGATCGCTGGCGTAAAGAACTTTCCCAAACCCCTTTTGGCCTCGATTTGGATATGCCCCTTAAAGCCCGGACATCAATAATTCCATAAGTACCTCGGCCGAAACCCGGCCTTTTTCCTTGATAAAATCACGAGGGGTATCGTCACCGATCTCATAGGTAACGCTTTCGGCTTTAAACTGGTTATAGAACCATCCTTTGGAGACCGGAAGCCCAATTCCACTAGGGCTATCATTGATACTATCTAGGGCCAGACCCTTTTGTATCCCGGCCAGCCAAGCCTTGGTTAAGCCCGGTTTCGTGGTTTTTACCGTCTCATCGAAAGTGTAATATACGTCTTTGTACGTACTATGGAAATCGAGTCCCATGACCACTTTGCTCTTGGCTTCGTTTACCGTGCTTACCATATGTTGGGTCAACTGTTTTATCTCATCTTGGTGGTAATGGGCCCAATCGCGGTTCATATCCACACCGCCCGTATTATGCCTAAAATGGCCTAGATCTACCCCATCCGGATTTAAAATGGGGTACACCAACACCCGATGGCTTTTAAGGAAGCCATTTTTGCCGCCTTGGTCGATCAAGGTCTCCACAAAGGCTTGCATGGCCAAATAGCCGGTTACTTCCGGTGGGTGTTGCCTACTGATAATGATCAGCGTAGGTTTCTTTTTCGTATCACCGAATCCGATATCGAGGTATGGTAGTTCACGTCCCATTTTAGAGGTACCGGCAGTATGGGCACTAACCCCTTTATGCTGGGCCATTTGAGCCGCCCAGGCCCCTACCCGCTTACTATCGTGAATTTCTTGGGCCGCCACCCATAGGGTATCCGAAGACAGCTGAAGTTTTAAAGTAGCCGATTTGTCGGCATGTACTTGGACCATGGCAGTATCTAGCAATTGCCACTGCTCCCCGTCGGTACTGATCTTTGGGGCATACCTATGAAAATGATCGCCATAATCGAGATGGATATATCTTGTAATTTCGGTATCGGCCCAAAGTTTAAAGGCGTACCACGGACTCGGGTTAATGGGACTGTTCTCTGGTCGGATCAAAGCCCGTATGGTGGAATCATTCTCCCGTTCAAATCCGTTTAAACGGGCCGAGGCAAATTGGTTTGAAGCTTGAACGCCCAACACACTGAACTGTTTTTTTTCTTGAAGTTCAATAGGTTTGCTAGTCGTATCAACAGCTTTAGGGAAATTATGGGTGCTGTATTTATACCCACTACAAGAGGCCAAAACGAAAAAGGCCAAGACTCCAATTCTTTTCACATACGTCATTTAAAAGCTACATTCTAGGTTTGAATCATCTGTTTGGTTTCGATTAAGAAACCGCTATAAACCACCCAATGTAACCAAAGGTTGTGAAAAGAAAAAGAATCTTGGCCCAATACTTTTGAAACCTCTTGAACTATAGCGCTTGGGAAAATTTTTCCAAGGCCTGATCAAAAGTTTTTTGCAGTTCCCCATCGGCCAAACCGTTTTCGGTAAAATTTTGGCCAAATGACGGTAGGGCGAACTGAGCTACCACCTGGGCCCCCAAATGCGGAAAACTTTGGGCGGCTGTGGCCAAAACCGTGGCCCCACCCCTACCTCCGGGCGATGTAGCCATTAACAACATAGGTTTCTCCTTCCAGATTTTCATATCGATTCGCGATACCCAGTCCATGGCATTTTTAAAGGCGGCACTGTACGATCCGTTGTGCTCGGCCAAGGAAAGTACAATACCATCGGCACCAGCCAATGTATCGTTCAATTTTTGGGCGTTCTCGGGAATTCCGGCTTCACCTTCAAGATCTACACTATACAGCGGTAGTTCGAAATCGTTCAAATTTAAAGGTTGCACCTGTACATTTGGTACTTGATGCGCGGCATAGCTAGCCCATTGGGCATTGATGGATTTTTTACTGGTACTTCCCCCTAAGGCAATAATTGTTTTCATGATGTGTAACGTTTTTTGAGTTATACCCTTGCGGGCATTATGATTTTATATTCGATTTTAATTTCTTGATCAATGCCGCCAAGGTCTCTAGTTCGGCCTCGGTCAGGTTCTCTGCCATGGGATCGTGAAGGGCAGCCACTTTTATGTCGAGTTTTTCCAACAATTCCAGGCCGGCATCCGTGATGACAATATCCATTTTCCTGCGATCGGTACTACATAAAGTCCTCTCAACCAAACCTCTACCTTCCAATTTATCGACAATACGGGTTACATTGCTCGATTTTTGCAACATACGCTCTAAAATGGTGTTTACGGACAAGGGTTTCCCTTTCGCCCCGCGCAGGATCCGCAATACATTGAACTGGGGTTCGTAAATATCAAATTCCCGTAATTCTTGACTCACCCTATGGGTAATCCAATGTCCGGTTTTGATTATTTCCATGACCGCTTCGTAATAGGCCTTATTCATGTCAGTACATTATTTGTAGGTACAAATATAACACAAAAAACAATCCCCTACCTTAACAAGATGTTAAAACAGGGGATTATATCTAAAGGTTAAATTCATCATTTATAGTTTCTAATGCGCTTCGACTGCCTTCCTTCGGCAGACACGGCGCTCAGCATGACATAATAAGACCGTTTTGATGCACCTTAGATAAAATAACAACAACAAATCGAAATCAGACTATGACAACCCAATGACATTTCCCTCGGAGTCCAAGTCCATTTGCTCTGCGGCAGGTACCAATGGCAATCCCGGCATCCGCATCACTTTACCGGCAATAGGCACCAAGAATCCGGCCCCATTGGCCACTTCGATATCGCGAATATGCAATACAAAATCTTTGGGCGCCCCTACCGCTTTGGCATTATCACTAAAGGAATACTGGGTTTTGGCAATACAAACCGGCAAGGTGTCGAGTCCGTTTTCATGAAGCGATTTCAACATTTTTAAGGCAGCAGCCGAATAATTCACCCGAGCCGCCCCATAAATTCGCTTGGCTATGGCCTCTACCTTTTCCTCAAAACTCAAACGAAGGTCGTACAACAGTTTAAAATCGTTTTTGCCTGCCTCGATCTCATCTACCACCGCCTGGGCCACCAAAGTACAACCGGCACCACCCTTGGCCCAGCCTTGGCTTAATTCGGCCCGAACACCTTCGGCACTGCAGAGTTCCTTTAATCGGTTCAATTCTTCTTGAGTATCGGTAGGAAAGGTATTGATAGCCACCACCGGATTAACCCCGAATTTTCTCATATTGGTAATATGGCGCCTTAAATTGGGCATTCCGGCCTCCATAGCAGCCACATTGGGCTCTTTTACCTGATCCTTAGCCACGCCCCCATGGAATTTTAAAGCCTTTACTGTGGCCACCAAAACCACGGCCTTGGGTTTTAGGTTCCCGTACCTACATTTGATATCGAAGAATTTCTCCGCCCCTAAATCAGCTCCGAAGCCAGCTTCGGTCACCACATAATCGGAAAGTGACAAGCCCATTTTAGTACCGATGATCGAATTGGTTCCTTGGGCAATATTCGCAAAAGGTCCGCCATGTAACATGGCCGGATTCCCCTCTAAAGTTTGTACCAAATTGGGTTTTATGGCGTCTTTCAACAAGATAGCCATGGCCCCGGTTACTCCAAATGCCTTGGCAAATACCGGTTTTTTATCGAAGGTGAAGCCTACGAGTATATTATCTATACGCTCCTTAAGTTCGTCTATGGTATTCGATAGGCATAAAATGGCCATGATTTCGGAAGCTGGGGTAATATTAAAGCCATCTTCGCGTGGTACGCCGTTAAAGGTCCCCCCTAGCCCTATGGTAATCTGACGCAGGGCTCGGTCGTTCATATCCATCACCCGTTTCCAAAGTACGGTTCTGGGGTCTAGGCCTACACTGCGTTTTCCGTGTTGTATATTGTTATCAATGGCCGCGGCCAACAGATTGTTCGCTTTTTCAATAGCGGCAAAATCGCCCGTAAAATGCAGGTTGATATCTTCCATAGGCACCACTTGGGAGTAGCCCCCTCCTGCGGCACCACCCTTCATACCAAAAACGGGTCCCAAAGAAGGCTCGCGCAATACGGCCATGGTCTTTTTCCCGATTTTGTTCAGACCGTCAGTCAATCCGATGGATACGGTGGTCTTGCCCTCTCCGGCCGGTGTTGGCGACATGGCACTGACCAAAACCAGATTTCCTTGGGCTACTTGGTCTTCGTTGATATATTTTAAAGGAAGTTTGGCCTTAAACCGTCCGTACTGTTCTAAATCGGTATCGGCAATACCTAATTTTTCAGAAATTTCGGTAATGGGTTGTAATTCGGCCTTTTGTGCTATCTCTAAATCGACATTCATTTTTGTTGGAGTTTTTGCAAATTTCGTAATTCCAACGCAATTTTATTGTGATTATAGTCATAGCATTGCCGACGATCTTAGCCGACCCTATGCCAAGCTACTAATTTTTCTTGCGTTTGTTGCCTTGGCGGATGTATTTTTCCAAGACCACGGCCATAATGATCACATTGTAAAATTGGCCCACCATACCCAATAAAAATGATGCTTTACGGGCCACTGGACTCACCGGGACTATATCACCATAACCGATGGTAAGCAAGGTTACGTAGCTGTAGTACAAGAGTTCATCGAGACGGGCCTCCCAACCTATTTCGCCTTCACTTAAACCCCTAAAAGCCCCATTATCATCCATATAAATCGAGGTACAGAGAAAAAATCCCATTAATCCCAATGAGATAAAACCACTTATGGATCCAAAGATGACCCTACGATCCACCCATTTGGCATCCCAAACCTGCTTGATCAAATTCAAGGTTACCACCGCGAAAAAAGAAAAATAAGTGGCCATCATCACATAATTGCCCCAACGCCCTATCTCAGCATCACGATCAAAGGGCGAGCCTACCAAGAAAATGGTCAGTAATAACAAAGCCGCAAAAAAGATAATGGTCTTTTTAAGTTTGGCGATCAACACCATACCAGCCAACAGGTTCAACCATAAGAAAATGGGACTGATAATATTGGCATAGACCGCTCCGGGGAAGAACAAGGGTCCGAACAGTAGGATCACTTGGGTAATGAAGAAGTTTATAAACCGGTGTTCGTACAACCAATCTTTGGCCGATTTCCATAGGGTACGGGGCATAACACATTTATTTAATACCGTTGTGGCACGAAAATTGGATCTAAGGCCCAAAGCCAATAGGCCGACAATACATTGGCCCCGGTGTTGAATACTTAAAGTAAAAATAAGACGTTATGTTAACAACTCAAAAGACGATGAAAATGAAAATTAACGCGCTGTTTACCGGCCTTATCATGGCCTTTCTATTGATTTCTTGTGGAAATTCGGACGATGATGTGGCTTTCGGACTCAATACCGGTAGCCTAGGATTGGGTAAAGAAGTGGACCCATGCTTGGGCTTAGGGGAAAGCGATTTGGTACTCTCCATACAAGATCAATACACCAGTTTACCCGGAAAAATATCGATTCTCTTTAAAGTATCCGAGACCGATGGCACCCCAGTAGCCGGACTCAAAGCCGAGCAATTTACCATTTACGAGCAAGGCCGTAACGATGCTTGTTTCAATACCATTTCGGCCTCGGAATCCTTTGCACGCATTTCGCCCAACGCCCAAAAATTCAACAACCATACGCTATTGGTTCTCGATCTAAGTAATAGTGTACTAAGCGGTAGTTTGACCGAACTGAAAACCGCATCGAATAGTTTTATAGATCAGGTTTTTCCTGACAACCCCAGCAGTGCCTTTAAAATGGGCATCTATTGGTTCGATGGGGAAGCCGAATTACATCAACTGCATGACTTCAGTGCCGATCCGGAAGCATTGAAAGCTGCAATAGATGACATTAAAACGGATATTAGCAACGATCCATCTACCAATCTATATGGTGCCGTAATCGAGGCTACCGACAAGGCCGAAGCTATTATTGCCCAAAACAAAAAGGAAGAAGTTATAGGCGCGGCCTCTATCGTTGTATTTACCGATGGTACCGATCAGGCAGCCCGTTTTTCTGAAAGTGAGGTAACCAATAAAGTAAAGAACGCCAATGCCAATATTTCTTACTTTACCATAGGTTTGGGCTCGGAAATCGATACGCAAATATTGGCCGAAATCGGTAAAACCGCCAGCGTTATAGCCCAAGACAAAGCCGAATTGGAGGCTACCTTTAATGCCATCTCGGTAAAAGTGGCCAATCAGGCAAACAGTTTTTATTTGTTTGAATACTGTACGCCCAAACGTGACGGTAGTGGCGAAAACAATTTGGCCATCAAATTGCAGCACAACAACCTACAAGGGGCGGTTCAGACCAAATTCAACGCTTCCGGATTTACGGGAGGTTGTGAGTAATCAAAAGCTAGAAAAACAAGATTATAAAAAAGCCCTTTTGAAATGATCATTTCAAAAGGGCTTTTTCTTTTTTGAGGTTGGATCAACGCTGCATCACGCTATTTTTAAATTCCCCTCGCATATTCGCCAGTTCCAATAGGAAACCATTAACCACCACATGGGTTCGATTCCCTTCCTTTTCCAAAAAGAAATTTGGGGCCATTCCTACCCCAAGCCGGAGTTCTTCTGCCATTTCGAAGTCTTCGTGCACCGGAATGATCGGTAAGCCGAAATCCATGGTATCGGAATCCGGGAATTGGGCAATCTTTACATACAGATACCCTTCTTTTAAAAGTTCGGTCGCTTGGGTTGCCGTCAATTCCGATAAGGTGGCTAGGGTCTTGGGGTATACTTTTCCGGGCTTTGCCATATAACCCTTGGCATTAAAGGTTTCATAACCATAAAAGGTAGAAAGGTCTCCCTGATCTACTATTCGAGCTTGGTAGTAAAAATCGTGATGCCCTTCACGATCCACCTCATTCCTATAAATACCCAAATCGAGGGTATAGTTTTTACCAAGTAAAGGATAGGTCACCTCCTCGATTTTAAGATCCAACATTTTACGGTCGTTCCGAGGGATTTTTTCATAATCCGCTATATCTATACGCTTATACTCCCCTGTGGCTATGGTATAGATGGCCGAAAGGATGGAAACATAGTTCAACTTTCTTATTTCCTGTTTTTCGCGGTCTTGGGCCATTCCCCCCGATTCGATCAAAATCAAAGAGGTGCCCCATTTCTGTATGTTATCACCAAAGGCCCGAGGCTCAAAGGCATCTGAATAACGTCCCACTTGTCCGGGGGCATATTTCTGAATGATGTCGTTCATAAATACGATTACCTTCATGGCATTGGCCCTTACTTCGTTAATGTTGGTCTCATAATCGTAGGCAGTAGCCAGATAGGATATAGTCGCCGGCCGATCGGTACGTTCGGCATTATAATAGCGACTTTGATCGTGAAGGTTAAAACCAAAATCGGCATCCAAACTATCGCGTACCCGTTTTAAGGTACGGCCTTCTGGGGATTGCAAGCGTAAGGCGTCGCGATTAATGTCTATACCCAAGGCATTGCGTCGCATAAAACGTTCGGCCCCATCGGGGTTTAGCATCGGTAAAAAGTGAAGCCGGCAATTTTTTAAGATTTCCGCCTTTTCCTCAGCAAAATCCGGACTCTCCAAAAAGCGGAAGATATCAAAGATCGCCTGGGTGGCCGTAGGTTCATCGCCATGCATTTGCGACCAGAGGTATATATCTACATCCCCACTACCAATACTTACCAGCGACAGGGAACGGCCTTCAATCGAGTTACCGACCTTTTGTACCGTAAAAGCCGGGTTTTGGGCATAATGCGCCAACAAGGGCTGTAATTGCTGATGTTTGATCCTTCTTTTATCTAAGCTGGGCTCTTTGTAATTTTCATAGGTATCATACAGTTTGTCGGTAAGGTTGCCTTGACCATAGGCTGCCGTACCAATCAGTATTCCCAATACCCATAGTATCTTATGTTTGCTTAAACGATTCATTATTTTGCTTTTGGAGTGGTTTTATAGTTGTGTTTTTTATTGGCCCGTTTCACCCGTTTTACGAATTTGGGTCCGGGATCCGTTTTTTGGGTACGGTAAGCGGCATCTTTTTCCAACCAAAGGGCATGTCCTTCAAATTGAGTGTATTCATAATGCCCAATTACATACTCAATATCATAAGTATCAGAAAGATAATCTACCAACCAAATATTTGCTTTTAGTTGGGCCTTGGTTAAAGGTAGGGTTTCTCCTCCACCCACATTTTCGATACCTATGGCGCAATGGTTTAATCCAATAACATGGCGCGCCATGGTGGTTTCGGGCAACAATCTATAAATGGTGCCATCTCGATCTACCAAAAACTGGGCGGAAACGTTTAAGGCCCCGGCACCTTTGATCTCGGGCCGCCAATTGGGCAATTTGGCCGGATTAAAAGCCTCAAAGCTTTTTTCCAAAGTCGGAATAACCGTCCAGTGCAATACTATCATTTTGGGAGTAATAACAGGTTCCTCCTGCTTCAGGCCATAACGTTCCGATAAATACTCGAGACTGAGCTGCTTGCGTTCTTCATCAAAAACAATCGGCCTATCGACAATGGTATGTGTAGTTGTACAAGAAAACAAGGTACTGAGACAAATAAAAACAAGGAGATGCTTCATGGTATAGTTTAGTTGGATTTAAAGGTACGAAGAACCATAGGAAATTCAGTTCGAGCCTAGGTAATACCATTCCAAAATCAACTAAAAAACCATATCATATTATCTGGACAAACAAGTTGCGCCTATTCCTGAAAAGCTATATTAGTATTATGTATATTAGCCGGAAACGAACCCGCTTATCCCCTCTGCTATGAAATGGATCAAACGTATTTTTCTGGCCCTAATCGTTATTTTGGCCGTAGTTATCTATACCCAATACCCCAAACTGAATATTATCTCGGGCTATACGGCCAAAAACATGGCGTCTACCGTGTTTTATGCCCAAAGGAGTGCAGAATCGGTAAATCAGAATGACCATCAGGTGCCTTTAATCGAATTGGGACAGGCCCAGGTGAATGCCGATGAAAAATCGGCCAGTGCCACGGTTAAAGGCCTTTTGGAACGTACCGCGGTCTATAGAGACGGTTTGGGCGCCGCCCTATTGGTGGAGGGCTATGATTCTGAAATTTGGGAACGCAAACCCATTCGGCGTCAAAGACGCTCTAATTTTGCCTATCCTTATGGCGATGGAGCCCAAATCGATACCATTTTTGCCCATGTAGACTACGACAGGATCGAAAAGGCCTTGGATATGGTTTTTGCCTATCCGGACAGCATCCGTACCCGTACGGCCCTCATAATTCATAAAGATCAAATATTGGCCGAGCGCTATGTAGATGGTTTTGATAAAACCACTCCAATACTAGGTTGGTCCATGACAAAAAGTGTTTTGGCCACCCTATACGGCATATTGGAAAAAGAAAATGGTCTGGACGTGCAACAAAAACCCGATTTGGCACTTTGGCAAGAAGATGATCGTAAGCACATTACTTATCACGACCTACTACAAATGGAAAGTGGTTTGGCTTGGGACGAAGATTATAGCGGCATTTCCGATGTTACCAAAATGTTGTTCTTGGAAATCGACATGCCCAGTGTAGCCTGGAACAAAAAGGCCATGGCCCAACCCGGGGAAATTTTCAATTATTCCTCCGGCACCTCCAACCTGCTATCGGGCCTGTTGCGCAAACAGTTTAATGACCATCAATCCTATTTAGACTTCCCGTACACCCACCTCATCGATCGTATTGGTATGCACAGTATGTTGTTAGAGACCGACCTCAACGGAAATTTCGTAGGCTCGTCTTATGGGTGGGCCAATACCCGCGATTGGGGCAAATTCGGCCTATTATACCTGCACCGGGGTAATTGGAATGGTGACCAGCTCTTTAACCCTAGTTGGGCCGATTATGTAGCCACACCCAATCGGAAATCGAATGGAAAATACGGAGCCCATTTTTGGCTGAACGCCAACGGACAATACCCCGATGTACCCACCGATATGTATTCTGCCAATGGGTATCAGGGACAACATGTGTTTATTATCCCCTCTAAAGAGTTAGTGGTGGTTCGCACCGGATTGGCCGAAGACCCCGACTTTAACATCAATGGTTTTCTTGGGGAAATCGTTAAGGCTATCCAATAAATTCCTAATTAAATCCCGGCATTCCATTTCAAGAGACTTGGTACGAAATGTTTTATTAACCCCTGCAATTAAGGCTATACCTGAATTGCAAGAATACATTCAAACCGTGGGTTAAATCCCATGGGTTTCAGCAAAATCTTGTTGTTGGTTTCTACTACAAGCTACAAACTGTACTGGCTACACCACAGCTTTTACCCCCTTGGCAACAATCATTTCATCGATGAACTACACTGCTGTACTTTAGTAGTGTAATTAAAAAAAAGGAGTTAATTTTTTCATTTTCATAGTGTTCTCGTAAAAGGGTCTTGGCCATACACCAAGACCTTTTTCTTTGCCCTTAATTGAAACCCTTAGATATAGCCCTAACTCCAGTGGGTAATCAAAACAAGAAAATCGTAAGAATTGGACTACTTACCACAATTTCTCCTAAGTTCACAACAAAACTTTCGCTACTAAGCCAGATGCCAGTACTTTAGCAGTGTAATATTAAAGGAAGTTAATTTTTCATTTTCATAGTGTTCTCGTAAAAGGGTCTTGGTCAAAAACCAAGACCTTTTTCATTTTTCACTATTCCCAAAATTAATAAAGCCTTCTGGTATTCCGCCCTTAAGGAATCCATCTGTCCTTACCAAAGTTGGGTTTTCTCTTTTCCAAGAAAGCATTCCTACCTTCAATGGCCTCGTTGGTCATATAGGCCAAACGCGTAGCTTCGCCGGCAAATACCTGTTGCCCCACCATGCCGTCGTCGGTAAGGTTCATGGCGAATTTTAGCATTTTAATCGATGTTGGCGATTTTTCCAAAATTTCTTGGGCCCATTGGTATGCGGTATCTTCCAATTCATCATGTGGTATTACCGCATTTACCATACCCATTTCATAAGCCTCTTGGGCCGAATAGTTTCTACCTAAAAAGAAGATTTCCCGTGCCTTTTTCTGTCCCACCATCTTAGCCAAATAGGCCGAACCATAGCCCCCATCGAAACTGGTAACATCGGCATCGGTCTGTTTAAAAATGGCATGCTCTTTACTGGCCAAGCTCATATCGCAAACCACATGCAAGCTATGCCCACCACCTACGGCCCAACCGGGTACTACAGCGATAACCACTTTGGGCATAAAACGGATCAAGCGTTGTACCTCGAGTATATTCAAACGATGGTAGCCATCATCACCCACATAGCCTTGGTGTCCCCGTGCTTTTTGGTCCCCTCCACTACAAAAGGCATACACCCCATCTTTGGTAGAAGGGCCTTCGGCCGACAGTAAAATTACCCCGATACTGGTATCTTCCTGGGCATCGTAAAACGCATCATATAGCTCGCTGGTCGTTTTAGGCCTAAACGCATTGCGCACATTGGGGCGGTTAAATGCGATACGGGCCACCCCGTCACATTTTTTATAGGTAATGTCTTCGTATTCCTTGGCAGTTTTCCAGGCAATAGTTCCCATAGATCGTTCTTGTTTTAGGGCCACTAAGATAAGGGCAATGGGTTAATTATTCAATGTACCCCTGTAACGATGTACCAATTTGTTAATGTGTTAATTTGAAGATGGGTTAGAAAGTTCGAAGTACCAAGTGGGAAGTACGAAGTGAAAAAAATTAGTGGAATTCGTGAAATTTGGGTCAAACTGTGTTAATGGAGCAATTTAGTAATGTATCGATGTAGCTATGGGGTAATTTGATGATACACCGATTTGAAGATTTGAAAATGAGTTGATTTGAAAATGGGGCAGAAAGTTCGAGATACCAAGTGGGAAGTACGAAGTGGAAAGAAAAAATTAGTAGAATTCCTGAAATTCGTGTCAACCCGGATGAATGTTGCAATTTAGAAATGTATCGATGTAGCTATGGGGTAATTTGATGATACACCGATTTGAAGATTTGAAAATGAGTTGATTTGAAAATGGGGCAGAAAGTTCGAGATACCAAGTGGGAAGTACGAAGTGGAAAGAAAAAATTAGTAGAATTCCTGAAATTCGTGTCAACCCGGATTAATGTTGCAATTTAGAAATGTACCGATGTAGCAATGGGGTAATTTGATGATACACCGATTTGAAAATTTGAAAATGAGTTGATTTGAAAATGGGGCAGGAAGTTCGAGGTACCAAGTGGGAAGTACATTAGTGTAATTAGCCGAATTCGTGTAAACCAGTGTTAATGAAGCAATTTTACAATGTACCGATTGGTAGATAAAGCTACTATTTATTTTTGGCCTCGATCCATTTGGACAAATATTTGGTGCTATTCATGTGATGATGGCGCAGCATGGCCCCGATAAGGTTATGGGTACGATGGTTATTCAAGTTTTTTGCCAGTTTATCCAACAAATTCGCAATTTCTTTCGTATAGAAAGCAAAACCAAAAGAACTCAGTAATTTTTCCCGATTCACCATACATGCCTCCCAAGATTCGGTGTGGCTATATAGATGCACAGCCTGTTCAATGTAGTCGGTTGTACTGGTACAAATAGCACCGGGCCATACCAAACCTTCTTGTGCCATGCCTTCAGCGCCAATGGCCGTTGTAACCGTTGGGGTGCCCTGTTTTATACCTTCGAGCACCTTACCCTTTAGTCCGGCACCAAAACGTAAGGGGGCCAAATTTACCCTAGCTTGTGCCATGGTCTGGCCTACATCTTTACACCAACCCTGTACCAAAAAGCCCTTTTCAGGTTTATGTAACTGCCGTACCGACTCGGGTATATGACCGCCATAGATATGCAACTCGGCCTGGGGTAATCGCTGCCGGATACCTGGCCATATTTCGTTATACAACCACCGAAATCCATCTACATTTGGGGCATGTAGGCCATTGCCTATGCAAACAAAATGTTCCCGTTCCCCGTAGCCGGGCAGATTTTTGGGAATATCGGTCTCCTTCAGCAAAAAAGGCAAATAGACTAAAATACTTTTGGGCACCCCAAATCGGGCCAACCAATCCATTTCGAATAGGGAAATGATCAAGGTAAGATCACAACGATAAATACTGGCCATTTCCCTAAGCGTCAGTTCTTGGGATAACCAATGGGTTTCGGAAAAAGATTCTTGGGCAGCAACGGCCTTTTTACGGGCCATGCGAAGTGAATGGAGGTCTTCGGAATCCAGAATACGCATAGCATCCGGACAATTCTCGGCCACTCGCCAACCAAACTGTTCTTCGGCAATAAAACGATCGAAAAGCACAAAATCTGGTGCCAAATCACTTACAAAAACATCAAAACTGGCATCGTTCAGGGCAATTTGATGAGGCGATACCCCTAGCTCGGTCAATGGGGTCGTCAAATCGTTTAGAGGAGCCGTTACCGTAAAATGAACGGTAAAATCCCACGATTGAAACATTTCAATAAGCTGCATCATTCGAATACCGGCGGCCGTGGCTTGGGGCTCGGGCCAAACGGTAGCTATGATCAGAAGCTTTTTCAAAACCTACATTAATTCGGCGAACTTTTGCGAGATATTCAGGCGTAATTTACGCTCATAATCTTCTTGCAACCATTCTTTATAGTTCTTGGTATTGTTCATAATGCAATACGAATATTGCTTTACCCGGTATTCGATCTCTTCCTTGAGTTCTTTGGCCAAAATACGGGCATCGAAAACATCTTCACTGTTTTCTACACAAATCTGGGCGTGTTGCTCAATACTCTTTTCCAATACCAATTTCGACTTTAACCCTTGGGCCAACACTTGCTTATAGGTTTCCTTAATATCGAAATCTACACTTTCCGAAGCCGCAAATTTGGCACGGAGCTCATCGGGCATGGCATATACGAACTCCCGTTCAATTTCCTCATCGTTACGAATGTTCTCCAGAAAGAAATCGGGGAAAAGGAAAATCTCCTGCCAATCTATAGGGGCGTCCCACATACCGAAACGGGCAATATTGTTCCCCAAATCGATTACATTGAACTCCTTTTTATTTGGCAATACCCTAGAACCACGACCGATCATCTGGAAATACAAAGTCAAGGAACGCGTGGCACGGTTTAAGATTATGGTTTCTACCGAAGGTTCATCGAAACCCGTGGTAAGAATACTGACTGATGTTAAAATAGCATCGGGAGTCTTGGAAAACCACTCCAAAATTTCCTTGCGTTCGGCAGTGGAGTTCCTATTGTCTAAATGGCGTACGTTATACCCTGCCTTTTTAAAGAGGTCGTACACATACAAAGAAGTACTGATACCATTATTAAAGATTAGGGTTTTAGTCCCTAAGGCAATGTTTCGGTATGAAGAAAGCAATTTGCCCAACATACTCTGGTTACCATACAATTCGTCGGAAGATTTTACGGTATAGTCTCCATTGGAACCGATCTTTAAGCTTCGAAGGCTTACATCTTGATGGTACATATTGGCCTCAGCCAAAAATTTCTTTTTGATCAAGCTCTCAATAGACTCCCCGATAATCAACTTTTTATAGTTGTCTTTCATGGGAAGTTTAATATTCGAACTCAATGGTGTGGCCGTAACCCCTAGAATTGAACTATCTTCAAAATATTTGAACAGCTTACGGAACGAGTTATAATGGGCCTCATCGATTATGACCAAGCCGATATCATGAATGGTTACCTTTTCGTCTTGTAGACGGTTGTTCAAGGTTTCTACCATGGCCACATAGCACATATAGTCGCCTTCGTCATTAACCTCTTTGACCTCACTATTAATAATCATATTGCTTACCCCAAACCCCTCGAGCATCTTTGAGGTTTGTCGGCTCAGCTCTATACGATGGGTAAGCACCACAACCTTTTTTTGGGTCTTTTCAATAAAACGACGTGTAATCTCAGAGAACACGACCGTCTTACCCCCTCCCGTAGGCAACTGGTACAACATATTGATGTTATAGTCCGATTCTTCCAAACACTGGAAAATAGATTGAAGATCCTGCTCTTGGTAATCGTATAATTTCTTTTGAGGGGCGTGGTTCTTGACTTCCAAATGGTGTTGATTAGCGTTAGGGCTCTTTTCAAAAAAACCCTCCAAAATTAACCAAATAAATAGGATATGTAAAGGCGGTAGGCTAAAAGTTCTGTGAAATGAGGGAGAAGCCTTAAAAACAAGGGGTTAAAAAGCCCTATTTAATCAACAATATCCAAGGCTGCCTCGAATTTTTCGAAAAAGGGATAGTCCCGGGCCTCTTCAAACGATTTTAAAACACGGTTTTTATGTTCAGGCCAAATGCCTTGTTGCACACAATAGGTTATCCATTCCGTAAAAGAAACCGACATACTTTTATAAAAGGCATCGGCCACCCGTTTCTCCCGCACAAAGGTTTGCATGAGCTCGAGGTTAAAGCCCATAAAATCGGCCAAGAGACTGGGATCCATGCCCAATAAACGGAATTTTTTAATATAGGCATTCGCCTTTGATCTTCGGGCCTTGGGTCTACGTCCGTTCAAGGGGAAATATTCTTTGGAAATCTTTTCCTTGGCCTGTAAGATCAGTTTGTCTTCCTTGGGCGCCACGGCAAAATCGTAATACTCTTTTACTTCCGGAAATTTCTCGTACAACGCAAGTAATTGCTCACGTAACGCAGCTTCTTGAAGTTCGTTAAAATAGGCTTTGACCTGTTTTTTGGACATCTCTTTTTCTTCTGGAAGGTAAAAATAACCGAATGTGGCGAATTGGCCATACAGTAAACTACCTCGGTGTATTCGCACGAGACATATGAACCAAATATGTATTTTATTAAAAGACAAGCCTGCCTACTTTTTGGCAGGCAAGCCTCGAGGTATTAAACCCTTTTGGCGGTGCCAAAAAAAACCGCCTCTGGGGCGGTTCAAATCTTTATGGTTGAATTGTACTAATAGTAACTCAAACGGTTAATGTTCTGATCATTTAGAATCTCATTCAAATCCTGAATAAAATTCAAGTAGGCTGCATTGTCTTGATTCTTGTTCATCATATAATTCAATTTA
Source organism: Sediminicola luteus (assembly GCF_002514735.1). GTDB lineage: Bacteria > Bacteroidota > Bacteroidia > Flavobacteriales > Flavobacteriaceae > HQA918. The sequence continues at coordinate 392,124 of NZ_NBWU01000004.1, forward strand.
GATTTGGGGTCTTTCTTACGCGAGCATTTATAGGTAATCGAGCTCTATTAACTCATTAACGCTTAAAATCTCATTTAATTCTTTGAGGAACTTTAAATATTCCTCACCATAGGTGTCATACAACATAGATTAAATAAATAGGTCAAAAAAATTGTTTTGTAAATGGGGACTATAAACATATGTATTTCTAGCGGTTGTTACAAGTAAAATGTGGTGAAGCCCCTTATTTCTGTTGTGAATATGACCCCACTTTACCGTTCGTCTAGAATCGGGTGGTAAATCGGAGTCCGGCCGATACGCTCCAATAAAAACGGTCGGCATCGAATACCAATTCCTGATGTTGCACACCAAGCTGGAATTTCCATAAATCACGGCCTTTTGCCGCCGGCATCTGATAGTCTAGGAACAACTGCCTGGATTCTAAATACAATACGGTTTTCGACAAAAGCTCGCCATCTACCACCAACTGTTTAAAATCGGGCATAAACCCATAACCAGCAATCAATCCCAAATATTGTTTTGGTCTTTTACCATACTTTCGGGCGGTAAGCGTCATTGAAAAACTAGGTTTGGCATCGGGAATCGGCGTTACATAAGGGCGGGCACTAAAATAATAGTCCCCGGAATACAAGCCCAAGGAACCCGTGTAAATCAAGGATGAGGAAGAATCGCTAAAATCGTAGAAGCGACCACCCAACGAGGCCTCCATTTTATTCGGGAAGCTTTTGTAGACCTCTGCCCTAGCCCTATGCCTCGGGAAAATCGTGGCCCCTGAGTAAGCATAGGCCACATCGGCATACACATCCTTCCCGAATTTCGGGTAGACCTCACCTCCTATTTGCAGCCCATTGGTATTAAATCTGTTGGCAAAATCGGTCTGTACCGCCCATTTACCCCATTCCGATTCTTTGGCATAGCGTAGACTTAGGGTTACAGCAGGATCATATACAATATCATAAACCTCCAAGGTGCTACCCACCTCTATTTCTTGCTTACGTACCTTCTCATCCAATTGTTTCTGTAAACCTTGTACAGCAACATCTTCCGGATGGCGAACCCTATAATTGTCTATGTATTCCTGGGCCATATCCGGTACATCCATAGCCACTAAGACCTGACTCTTTAAGCGTTGTAAACGGGCGTCTAGGGGTAAATACTTTAATGCTTTATTACACAAACCCAAGGCTACAGTAAGGTTCTGGGCATAGATCTCATTTTTTATGGCTGCTTCCCAAACCTCTAAATTGCGTCTTTCTTTCGAGGTGATTTTATTGAACTCCTTTCTGGCCTGATCATATTTGCCTTCCCAGCTTAAGGTTTTGGCCAACAGGTTACGAACATCTGCATAGTTCGGATACGCTTCCAAAATACGGTTTAAAGTATCCCTCGCCTGTGTTCTTTTTCCGGAGAAGGCCATTTGCCTGGCATTAAAAAAAGATTCATCTGGGTTGCCCTGATATGCCAAATCTTGGGCCCACATAAAATGTACCCCGAAACAAAACCAAAAACATAGTATTATTCTCATTAGGGTTGCGGTGGGTTTAGGGAGTCAAGACCCTTGGCCGGGGCTTGGGCCAATTGGGCCAAACGGGCATTTAGTTTTTTGATACGAGCGCTTAAGTCCTCGTTCAAAGCTTCGGCATTTTGTAAACTGTTGATATAGGGCAGCGCCTTTTCTTCTTCCCCAGACCAAAGGAAAACATCGAAAAGGGCACTATAGGCATCTTGGTAATTGGGGTTTTCTGCCACCAAATGGGCTAGTAAAGGTTCGGCCTTATCGAACTGTCTTTGCCAAGCATATATACGGCCCAACAAAATCTTCGCATCCAATTGCTCTGGCGTGTAATATACTATATATGAAGCCAATAAAGCAGCACGTTCAAACTTTTTATCGAACCCTAACTGCCTAGCTTTTAGGTAAGCTAAATCTAAATCGTCGGTATACATGGTATGCTGCAACCAGAGTCTGTCGTATTTGGAAAATGGGAATGCTTCGCCACTTGGGGCCAATAACGAGGCCCGATCCAATTTGGCACGTGCCCCATCTTTCGAACCTACCGAAGTAAGCAGCCACTCGACCAAAAACTGGGTTTTGTTTTCATACAAGGCCCGTTTACCCAAGGTATAGGTACATAAAAACATGCTCAGCATAACCAAGGTCACCGGAAACATACGGCCTACCCAGTGCGTTAACCCATCTAAATAGGTCAACACCTTCGGATACACCGCCCGAACCAAGAAGAAACCTACGACAACTATGGGTAAATAAATATACCAACCATCTAAAATGGCATAGAGTCCACCTATAGGAAAAGGCAAGCCTTCCCGAATAAAAAAAGCGGTCAGGAACAGCTCTAGATCTAATATGGCCACAAAAACAAGTTCTATCTTATTTTGGGCTGCAGTAACACTTTGTTTACGCCATTTTTTATAGAGAAAAACCAAAACCACGGAAACTAGGGCCGCATAACCCAATTGATGGGCCCAAGCCAAAAACAGACTTTGATTGACCAGCGTATCGAAAGCGCCCAGTTGCCATAAGACCAATTGCTGTACAAAGGCCAGCACCATCAACATACCGGCAAAGGCCAAGGCACGCCCAATAAAAGGCCCTAAAGAGGGTTTGGCATTATGTTGAACCGAATCACGCATTGGCAGGTTTACTAAATCCTTTACGGGTAATGGTACCCCAACCCGATTGGATCTTAAACAATTTTTTATAATTGCCCCTAACGGCCGCAAAAGTCACCAAAGGGTGGAAAAACAAGGGTTCGGTAAGTGCACAGACCATAAGGATCAATAGGTCTTTGGTCTTTTTATACTCGTTATAGGAATATACATCCCATAAAATGGCATAGAATGAGAACATGACCATAAAAGCATAAATGGTAATGCTGATACCTATGAAAAAATCCCAATTTAAAATACCGGCAAAGTAAAAGGCGATAATGGAAAAGAAGCCAAAGAACTCCAGTAAAGGGGCCAACCATTCGTAGAAAAACCAATACGGATAGCTGATCATACCCAACCTACCATATTTGGGATTAAAGAACATTTCTTTGTGTTTGTACAAAGTCTCCAGGTTTCCCCGGGTCCAACGGTCACGTTGGTTCAATAATATTTTCGGGCTTTCGGGAACTTCGGTCCAACAAAGGGGATCCGGAATATATTCTACGGTATATGGAAGCCCCCGATCATGCATATAACGACGCATTCGGAAAACGATTTCCATATCCTCGCCCACGGTATCGGTATCATAAAGTCCGGCCGCTAGGGCAATCTCCCTATCGAAAAAACCAAAAGCCCCTGAAATTATCAAAAGGCTATCGATACGGCCCCAGGCCATTCTTCCCAAAAGAAAGGAACGGGTATATTCAAGCAACTGATAACGGGCCAACCAATTTGTAGGCAAGTTGATCTGTTCCAATTTCCCACCTGAAATCTGGCACGAATTGGCCACACGTATCACACCACCTACGGCAATTACCCGTTGTTTAGACCGCTGATAGAACGCTTTAACTACATGTAAAAGGGCATCGGGTAATAACAAGCAATCCACATCGATACAGCCCACATATTTGTTTTGGGAAAGTTGCATTCCCGCATTCAAGGCATCGGATTTACCCCCATTGGCCTTATCGATTACGGTGAGTTTGGCATAGGCCTTTTTTCGCGATTTATAGATACCTGCCACGGGCTTGGCGCGCCAATCGCTAGGCACTTGCCTATCGGTCTTGTACAAATCAAAGGCAGCGATCATTTTTTCCATGGTATCGTCTTTGCTACCATCGTTGACCACCATAACCTCAAACTCTACATACCGAAGTGACAATAACGAACGAATGTTCTCTACAATGGTGAGTCCCTCGTTATAGGCCGGGGCAATTATGGTAATACTGGGCGCCAAAGGCGACGCCATAATCTTGGAAAGATCGCCAAAACTGTTTTTGTGTTTATAATGAAATGAATTACGGGCAGAAAGGTAGGCCATGGAAATAAAGACCAACAGGAGCACCACGGTAAATATCAAGAATATGATACTGAGGTAATCCCCTATTATTTTTACGATCTCTATATTCATTTTCCTGTTTTAGGAGGGTCTATTCTCCGGTTTTGGAAATCCGTCCAATGAAAAATTCAGGTCGAACAGGTTAAACCCTTTCACCTCTTCGGCCTCTACATCAAGGCTTTTTAATGAAAAACAGTACTCTAAAGAAGCCTTTTCCTTAGATGTTATTTCTGATTCCGGTTGTTCCTTTTCTATGGTTTTTGCTTGTATAACGCTATCGATCCCAATTGCCGTAGGACTGCTGGTCCACTGTAAACCACCAAGGTTAACGTGTTCTTCAGGGTTGTTTTTTTGAGGTATTTCTTCCCGAGATTCCTCTTCGCAAGTAACGGGTATACGGTCTAATATGGCCAAACGTACTTTACCGATTTGCTTGGCAAAGCCCTTTGGGGCGTCTTTGGCGTAATGCTCTAAAAACTCCATGTCTTTAGCATCGGCCAGCTCTTCCATTTGCTCTAGCAAATACCATTGCGAGCTTTCATCGGCCCTATCGAATAATTGGGACCAAACACTATAATGCTCTGGCAAATCAGCACTTGGGTCTTCGAAAGGAAACCAGGCTTCCTCCGGTGGTTCGGTATCTTGGAATGCCTTCCATTCAAGATGGGTATCATCCTGAACTTCTTCCTTCTCCTTCGCTTTATTTTCCTGCAATGCTTCCGAATCGTAAGAACCTTCTTCATCGGGCATAGACTGCATTTGTATGTCCAAGGCCCCCAACAGATTGGGTAAGGCCAAGGGCACTTGGGTTTCTTCGGACTGCGGTTTATCTTCTTCTACTAATACCTCTTTTTCTTTTTCTTCAGGCTCCCTTCCCTCTGATGTAACCATTAGGCTTGAAACAGTATGCATTGTGTCTTCAAAACTAAGGACTTCGGTTTCTTCAGTTTCAACATTTTCTGTGGTTTCCGGTTCCGGTTCACCCAAATCGGGCATAACCACATTACCAATCGCATTTAAGGCATGCATAGCCTTGCTTGTTAATGTGCTGGAGTGTTCCCGGTCACGGACTTTCTGTAAAAATTCGAGATAAGACTCATCACCCAAGACCGCAAAAACATCGAGTACCTCTAAACGCACGTCGCCATTAAGGTTCCAATACTGTTTTACCAATTCAGGTAACGCTTTCAGTACCCCGAATTTTTTGATACAGTCCAGCGCCTCGCGCTTTACCTCATTGTTTCGGTGTGCTATTAAACTTACCAAAGCTGCATCCGCATCATTTTGATGGTAATGTTTCATTAGACGCAGGGCAAAAAGAACCACATCCCTATTTTTGGAATTCAGCCAATTCTTAAAACGCGGGGGATCAAAATCTTTGGCCAAACGGAGCACCTCTAACAGTTTCAGTTGTTGCCACTCCGAAATTCCGTAACGGGTCGTATCTAAAAACAAACGGATGCCATCGGCATTCAAGGTCACCAAGGCGATTTCGGCCTGTTTCCGAACTACCGAACGTTTATCGTTTAAAAATTCGGCGATAATCCCATAGGCATCACTAACCTCCATCCAGGTGAGTTCTATAATACCCTGGGCCACTACCTCCCAACGCCAACTATTTAGTTTGGTCTTGGAATACTCTTGAAGCCCTAGATACTTGTATAGGGCACAAAGTCTTTTCTTGGCATCGCCCGAAACATCGGAACGCAAATCGAACAGAATCTCGGCCAAGGCTTTTCGGTAATAGGCATCTTTGGCCAATTCTTTTAGTTCAATGACCAAGTTCAAATAGGCTTTTTTCTCCGAGGCGTCTACTTGGGTATCGTCATAGAATAAAAATTCACTCACCTTAGGCGTGAGCTCCCGTTTTTTGGGACGGGTTTTACCCTGAAGGAAGGACTTTTGGTTTTTCACCAAAAATATCCCCAAAAAGTAAAAGAGGGTCAGACCTAAGAACAAGAAGGTCAGATCCCATAATAGATTGGTATGGATTTTAGGGCCAATGGCTAAAAAGGGCGCTATGTTTGATAAAGCTTTAATGCCTGATTTTTAGTTCTTTTCTCACCCTAGCCGTTAGTTCGGAAGGATTAACGGGTTTGGTCACAAAATCGTTGGCCCCCATATCGAAGGCATCAAGTACGTTTTTTTCATTTCCGGCAGACGAAATCATGATAATAGGCATTTTAGAACCCAATTCATTTCGAACATGGTCCAGTAGCTCGAAGCCCGACATATAGGGCAACATAATATCACAAATGAAAAGATCCGGAAGCCCAGATTCCAATTGGGTCATTACCGTTTTTCCGTCCGGGGCCACAACCACCTCGAAACCTTCTTTTTGAAGTCTATACTCCAAGAGTCTGGCCAGCATTTCATCGTCTTCAGCAAGTAATAAGCGTGTCTTCATCATCAATCCGCAATGGGGTTCCTTACATATCCAATTCCGTCATTTTTCGATCTAGGGCCGCACTAACCAAGGGAAACTCCTCCACAAAGCATCCGTAAAGGAATTTAATGTGTTTTACATCTGGCTCTTGCTCACAGGCCGGTTGTAGCTGACAAACCAATTTATGCAGGTTATGTACCTTTAGCATCGCCAGACCCGCCTTTATCTTGTGACAGCCTTGGGCTATACTATCCATATCGCCATTGTCTAAGGCAATTCGGGTTTTACCGATAAACTCCAGGCAGTTTTGTTTAAACAACCGTACCAGCTCGGCCAATAAGGTCTTATCGCCCATACATTCTTCCAAAACCGCCTTCAGATCTAATGCAGTTCCGTTATCGGATGGCATACCTCCTTCTAAGCTAAAAGCTCCGGATTCCCTTGTTTCCATATCTTCATTATAAGTTTTGGCCCAACATAATTTCCCCATCAACTCTTTGGCGCTATAGGGTTTTAACAAATAATCTTGAATTCCGTAAGCCTCACAAGCCTCACGATCTTTAATACCGAAATCGGCCGTTACGGCGATTACCGGCACTTTTCGAATATGTTCCAGTACATGGTTACGGATACGTTCCGTAGCCTCGAAACCATTGATTCCCGGCATTCGCAGATCCATCAGAACCAAATCTATTTCTTGTATAGTCAACAGTTTTAGGGCATCTTCGGCATTTGGAGCCAAAAACACCTCACAATCCCAAGCGTCTAACCTCTTAAGGAGTAGTTCACCATTCATAGGGTTGTCTTCTACCACCAATACTTTGGTTCCGGCAATCTTGCGAATATCTTTCAGACTGACCGTTTCCGAAGTATTGGAATCAGACTTGGCCTTAGAATTCCCTTTGACCCTATAAGGCAGACTAAAGGTAAAGGTGGTGCCCACACCAGGCCTACTGGCCACGGCCAAAGAACCGTTTTGATTCTCTATGATTTCTTTTACGATACTAAGCCCTAACCCATAACCACCCACATTGGCGCAGCGTTCTTTGGAACCTTGGGAATACGGCTCGAATATTTTGACGAGATCTTCTTTAGCAATACCCGAACCGGTATCACTTACTTGAAAATCGAGTTCTACATAGTCTTCGAGACGTTTTTCTAAACTGACTTTTAAACAAATCTCACCTTCTGTAACGAATTTGATGGCATTGCCCAAAAGGTTCAACAATACCTGGGAAAGCTTGGACGGATCACCGATTACGGTTTCAGGGATATTGGGGTCTATATCGATCTCCAAACGCACCTCCTTCCCCAAGATGAGGGTATTACAGAGGTACATGGCATTTCTAACGATACTGAACGGATTAAACTCCACTTGCTCGGCAGGTACCATCCCCTGACCAAGCTGGGTATATTCCATAAGTTCATTCACCAAATCCAGCAAATTGAAGGAAGCAACCTTTATTGCCTTTAAAAATTCGTTTTGTTCTTGATTAAGTTCGGTCTCCGAAAGAAGTTGGGTAAACCCTAAGATACCATTCAAAGGAGTTCTTAATTCGTGGCTAACCTTAGCCACCAAGGCCAAATCTTCACGTTGGTTATCGGCCTTACCTTCTTCCCCTTGAACGCCAATTACGTACCCGTCGGGGTTCCAGTTGGCTTTGGGGTTATATACTTTTTCCTCTAGTCGGTCTTTAAAGTGGCTAAACGAGTTTTTTAAACGAGAAGCCTCCTCTAAGGAAAGTTCTTCGTACGAAAAGCTCTTCAACTTACCTTCTAGATCCGATAATTGTGATAATAGTTCCCTGGTATCCATGTTTGCATCTTTGCCGAATGTTGTAAGAATGGTTGTAGCCACCTAACCACATTCCGCTTTAGTTTAGACCCAAGGTTCATATAAGGCGTTATACCGCCAATTATTTGTTATATACCCACCCAAAAGTGTTGTATAAATACGTATTTTGTGGGCATAACTAAGTAACCACTATGAGACAGTACATCGCATTATTTTGCATTTTATCGGTTTTTTCTTGCAAAGAAGCTGAGAAAAAGACGGAAAAACCTTCAGAAGAAACTATGGAAGAGAAAGCCGTACGGATTCACAAAAACGTCATTACCATCGACACCCACGACGATTTTAACGTGGCTAATTTTACCGACAGCATTAACTACACCCAACGTCTAGATACCCAAGTAAACCTACCCAATATGGATGATGGTGGCTTGGATGTTTCCTGGCTAATCGTGTATACAGGTCAGGGTACTTTAGATGCCGAAGGTTATGCCAAGGCCAAGGAAAATGCCATGGCCAAATTCGACGCCATACATCGGTTGTGTAAGGAAATCGCTCCGGATCAAATCGAATTGGCGGTAAATTCGGAAGAAGTCAGGCGTATTCACAAAAGCGGAAAAAAAGTAGCCATGATAGGGGTCGAGAACGCCTACCCAATAGGTTTGGACATGTCGAACTTTCAAAAATACTATGACCTAGGTGCACGATATATTTCCTTATCGCATAACGGGCATAGCCAATTCTGTGATTCCAATACAGGCGAAGAAAACGACGAATGGCTGCATAATGGCCTAAGTGACTTAGGAAAAGAGGCCGTGGTTGAAATGAACCGTTTAGGAATTATGATCGATGTTTCGCATCCCTCTAAAGAATCCATGAAGCAAATGATCGCCTTGAGCAAGGCCCCCATAATCGCCTCCCACTCTTCGGCAAGGGCCCTTTGTAACCATAGCCGAAATTTGGACGATGAGCAATTACAACTCATGAAAGAAAACGGTGGTGTGGTACAGACCGTGGCTTTTTCTTCGTACTTAAGCACCGAAAAGCATGAAGCCCGCGATGCCTATATGAAAGAAATAAAACAAGCCGTGGCCGATTCGATGCAGGTAAAATGGTTGAAATCAAGAGCGGAATTCGCCACCTTGACCGAAGCGGAAAAGGAAGCCTTTATGGGATACTACCCCAAGGTGAACAAAATTGCCGAAGCCAAGGCAGCCAAGGATTCCAATGCCCCTGAGGGCGTAACCGTGGCCGATTTTGTTGATCATATCGATTATATGGTAGAAAAAATCGGAATCGATCATGTGGGTATCAGCTCCGATTTTGACGGTGGTGGCGGAATCGGCGGTTGGAACGATGCTTCCGAAACCCTGAACGTAACCAAAGAATTGGTAAAACGCGGGTATACCGAAGAAGAAATCGCCAAGTTATGGGGCGAAAATCTTTTACGTGTTTTGGATGAGGTTGAGGCCATAGCCAAAAAACTGCAAGCCGAAGGATAATCCCCCAAAACGACAGCATTAAAGACCTTGACTTACTACAAGTTAAGGTCTTTTTTTACACTAAAACTTTAAATAGTGCATTAGATTATACCGATTAGTCCCCTTTTACCATACCTCATCCAGCAAATTGAGGTCAAGGCAAATGTATTCGACAAAGTTCGGTTAAAAAACAAGTCTTACACAGGATCAAACTTTTACATACACCCAATACATCTAACCTCCTATAAAAAAAGATATTACAAACCAACAAACCTATAACAGAAATTGTTCATAAACCCGTTAACAACTCTGATTTATGCAAGTAGAGCAAAAGAACGGATCGGTTAACTTTAAATAAAGCAAAACCGAGTTGGGTGTTATAGAAACCAAGCTTTGAAAAGTTTTAAAGTTTTTCAATACCGAGCCCAGCCTGAATTCGCTTGACATCTAAACCCAAGAAGATGAACGAAAGAAGCCCTCGTCTACTCAAAATACGACCCGATATACCCAGTTCTAAAATCAGAGCCCAGATGAGTTCGGGCGAATACTTCCAAAATGCGGTATTACGGCCTGTAATCAAATTCCAGAACAACCTTTTGTTGGAAGTTTTCCAGAATTACATCCGAAAGCACAAAAACGCATTTTACAACCTATCCTTTGAAAAACGTCTGGATTATATAGAAAATGCCATCCATAAAGACATCAAGTTCCGTAATAGCCTAAAAGGCATGATTATCGGGCAGTTTACCGTAGAAGAATACGGGGAATATATCAAAGATAGTTCGGCCCTAAATAAACGTATGATGGGCATGGTCATTGAACGCCTAAAAGATCAGGTGCAATATTTTGAGGCTGAGGAATTTGTATTAGGCTAATCCAAAAGCGACTCTCCATTCAGGTCCGTAGTCAGAATGGCACTCATCAAGTCTAAAAAGGGCCGTATAGCCTCAAAAGCAGCATTGACCTGATTTTGAAAATTGGCCGATACTACCGCTTTGTCACTAAAGTTCTTAACGAATATGAATTGTTTTTTACGGATCAGCTCAATATCCGGATGTTCTTTGGAAAAGCCTTTCGGTGCTGTTTTGACCCCATCGCCCTGCAATTCGCCCCAAGCTTTCTTTAAGGCAGGGTTCGCCAACACTTCCTTGAACTCGCTGGCATCTAGTTCCAATTCTTTACGGATGCGTAACAAATCTGCTTTCTCTGGGGCCCAAAAACCTGTTGCTATAAAACTACCGCCAGGTTGTATATGCACATAGTACCCCCCGCGTAAAGCCGCACCGGCCCTCACAAAATGACCCGAAAGATGCATTTTATAGGGCGTTTTATCGGCTGAAAAACGTACGTCGCGGTAAATACGGAACATTTTCAGCTTTTCAATAGCGTCATGCACTTCCATTTTGGCCTGTAAAGTCTCCATAAAGCCTTTCACCTCCCCAAGGGCGGCATGGTAATCGGATTTATGTTCCGTAAACCATTCTTTATGGTTATTGGCCTTCAATTCGGTTAAAAACCCTAAAGTGTCTGCTGAAATTCGAGTGGTACTATCCATACACAAATCTACTATTTTAAGTTAAACTTAACCCTATTTCGCTTTACCCTATCAATTTAATAGATAATTTTGGTCGGTAGAAAAATTGTAACTAATCAGTGTCGCAGGTTTTGAAGCGAGAAATAGGGATTTTGGGTGCTGTTGAAGTGATTTTTTTCAAAGCATAGCACCGCTATGTGAGAAAAAAAATCACAAAAACAGAGCGCAAAAGACCATTTCGTAGCCAAAATAGGGGACTCTGATTAGTTACTAAAAATTAAAGATGGAGAAAAAGGAAATCCTGACGCAAATCCGGGTACAAAAGAAGTTACCCAATTTAAAATACGGACTAAAAAAGGAGGCCGAAGCCTTTACCGACCGCTTGTTCCATACCCTTTTTGATGCCGAGGCCGATCTGGAAAATGAATTGGACACCCTTGCAACTCAATTCAGTACCTTGGTCGCCCTGGCCTGTTGGGAAACCGGCAAAAGCTGCCACGAGACCTGGGACACCTATGTAAAAGGGTTACCCCAGATTCTGAGTAAACTCAATGCCGATGCCGCCGCCATCCATGCCTGTGATCCCGCCTCCCTATCGCTTGAGGAGGTCTATTTGGCCTATCCCGGCTTTTTGGCCATCGCAGTATATCGTTTGGCCCATCCGTTGTACTTATTAGGGTTTCCGTTAGTACCCCGCTTGATGACGGAATATGCCCATCGCGAGACCGGGGTAGACATACATCCGGGTGCCCAGATTGGGGAATCGTTCTTTATTGATCATGCCACAGGAGTGGTAATCGGACAGACCGCCGTGATACACAACCATGTAAAAATATACCAAGGGGTTACCTTAGGCGCCTTGTATGTAGATAAAGATCTGGGAAACACCAAACGCCATCCTACCATAGAATCGCATGTAACCATATACGCCAATGCTACCATTTTAGGGGGCGATACCGTTATCGGTAGCCACAGTACCATTGGTGGTAACGCTTGGATTACCCAATCGGTGCCCCCACATTCCAAAGTTTACCACAACGCCCAAAATTCCATTAAAACCAATACCCATGCCTAACGATTTATTGTCTTTGATCGGTAACACCCCTATGGTGCGATCCCGAGTATTGAACACCAACCCGAATGTTGCGGTATATTTTAAATTGGAAGGCCAAAACCCTGGGGGCAGTGTAAAAGATCGAGCCGCCCTCAATATGATCCAAACCGGCTTGGCAACAGGTAACATAGACCAAAACACCAAATTAATAGAGGCTACGAGCGGTAATACCGGAATCGCCTTGGCCATGATCGCGCGTTCCTACGGACTCGATATAGAACTGGTTATGCCCGAAAGTGCCACCAAAGAACGGGTACAGACCATGCGGGCCTATGGGGCCAAAGTTACCCTGACCCCTGCCGATATCGGTATTGAAGGTGCGCGAGACTATGTAATGGACAAAGTGGCCAGCGATGGTTATGTGATGCTGGATCAATTTGGGAATGCCGCCAATTGGCAGGCCCATTACCAAAGTACCGGGCCCGAGATCTGGGCCGATACCCAAGGCCAGATTACCCATTTTGTCTCGGCCATGGGCACCACGGGCACCATTACCGGTACCGCAACCTATTTAAAAGAACAGAATCCGGCCATTACCATTGTTGGGGCCCAGCCTGCCGAAGGCTCGAAAATTCCGGGAATCCGAAAATGGTCACCCGATTATGTACCGGCTATTTTTGATCCGAGCAAAGTTGACCAAACCCAAGATGTCTCTGCCTCGGAGGCCCAGCAAATGGCCAAAAGAATGGCGCAGGAAGAAGGTATTTTCTGCGGTATTAGTAGCGGTGGGGCCGCCACCATTGCCCTGCGCCTGGCCCAAACCTTGGAAAAAGGATGTATCGTTAGTATTGTCTGTGATCGGGGCGACCGCTATTTATCATCCGATATTTTTTAAACTGAGTTCGATTAATTGGAATAGATAACATATCTGAATTACTTTAGAATACACTCATGTCAGCGCAGTCGAAAGCCTATAAAAGTTCTATGGCAAAAAAAGCCCTTCGACTGCCTGCCTGTCGGCTGACACGGCGCTCAGGAAGACATAGCTCGGCAACTAAGCGTAAAACATGCTGGCTACATACTTATGTTTTTTTGTAGGAAAAGATTAAAAAAAAGGCGCCGAAAATCAGTTCACCACAACTTTTTAGACTTCCACAACAAAGTGGCTTCCGTTAAACGATTTTACGTCAGAAAAAGGGATCTGCCTCGTTTTTATTACCGAATATTGTCCCATAAAAACCTACGTAATCGCTTATGGCCCTGTTTAGAATACTGCCATGGAAGGCCCTTGTCGTGCTGTCATATCTTTTATTGATTTGCCTAATCGTGTTAAACTTTTATGGCTTGTACAGTAATCGATTTTACTTTTTTAAGTTCGACAATTACATCTTACCCCTACTAGCGGTAGTACATTTCATCTATTTGTTCGTAATCCGTTTTAAAATCCGGGAAATGGAATACCCCGACCCCCAAATGCGTAATTTGGAATATGTGTTATACATTATCCTATCGGTATATGTATTCAAAGCTTTCGATACCCTGTTTACGGTATTGAGTTATAACGATTACGACCACCATTTGATCCCGGAAACCTTTCTCCCCATCGGTATCACCATATTTATCTTGTATCTAGTGCTCATGTACGTTACCTTTTCGCTCTTTTTGTTCCGAAAAGAACATATCGGTGCCTATGATTTTGAAAGCCTTAACGAAAAAATTGATCCCTGGCCTTGACCTACTTATGCAGGGAATCACCAAGCCTCGACATCTGTTGGGGCTTTTTTTATACTCTAGAATAATGGATATTAATGTAGGTTTTCACCACCAATCGCTTCTGGATGCCCTTGGAACCACCATTTTTCTTGGTTAAAGAAACCACCTTCCGAAAACTTTTGGGCAACAGAAGGCCTCAACAATTTCTAGAACAAACTTTTGGCCAATACCCTCCCCCTAGCCACACCAAACCTAGCCAAACCCAATAAAGTCCACTGTAAGGAAAGGTTTAAAGTTCCGGCAAATCCACCACAAATAGGCATAAGGGGTACTTTATCATAGATCGTGATACTTTGGTGAACCCTTTTTTGTTGTATTGCAAACAGCTATGCCCTTGAACACGGAACCCATGAAGCAGATCCTTATTATAGAAGACGACCCGGCCATCGTAGAATTGCTTGAAATACATCTTCAAGACCAATTTTATACCACCTCCAAGGCCTTAGATGGCATTTTAGGCTTGGACATGGCCCTAAAAGAATCATTTGATCTAATTATACTGGACTTGAACCTACCCGGAATGGATGGTGTAGAGGTCTGTAAACGTATCCGGGTCGAAAAAGAGGTCCCCATTATCATGCTTACTGCTAAATCAGAGGAAATCGATAGGGTGTTGGGCCTAGAGATCGGTGCCGACGATTATATCACCAAACCTTTTAGCGTTCGCGAATTTATGGCCCGGGTTAAAGCCGTTATGCGCCGCTCGGGCAGTAAAAAAAGGAAAGAAGATTCGTCAAGCGTTATGGATTACAACCACTTATTGATCGATATAGACAAACGGAAAGTGGTATTGGAAGGCAACCGTATCGAACTATCGCCCAAAGAATTCGAGCTATTGGCTCTAATGGCGGCCCATCCGGGTAAGAACTACAGCCGTACCGAATTACTGAACCTCATCTGGGGCTATAATTTTGAAGGCTATGAGCATACGGTCAACTCCCACATCAATCGGCTTCGCGCCAAAATCGAAAAAGACATGTCGCATCCGCAGTATATACTGACCAGCTGGGGTGTTGGCTATAAGTTCAACGAAGACATGACCGCATAATGGAAAATCAGCATACCCTTACACCCAAACTTATTAAGAAACTATGGATCGCTTTTACCACGCTTATCCTTTTAATGGGACTGAGTTACGTATTGATCACAGCCTATTTTGCCAACAAATACAACCAGCGGATCATTCAGCAGGTGAACTGGAACGTGGCCCAACACGTTATTGAGGAAAAATTTGCCGAGACCCCACCCTTTCTGGAAGACGGCAGCGTCAACAAAGCCCTTTTCGGTGACTTGATGCACGATATGATGGCCGTAAACCGGGGCATAGAGGTGTATCTTTTAGACCCGGAAGGCACCATACTCTATTCTGTGGTATTGGACCATGAAAAAGGAGCGCCGGTGCGCAAGATAGACCTGGCCCCTGTTCAAGAATTCCTGGGGCAAACCGGCGATAAAATCGTTCTGGGCGATGACCCCAGGGGAATGGACCAACGTAAGATATTTTCGGCCGCACCTTTTGAGGTAGATGGTAAATCGGGTTATATCTATATTATTTTAGCCGGAAAGGAGTTTGACCTGATCAGTAGCAACCTCTTAGGCTCCTATTTTTTAAAGCTAGGATTGGGTACTACCCTACTCACTATGCTTTTCGCGGCCTGTATAGCCTTGCTCAGCATTTGGTTCCTGACCAAGAACCTACGCGAGATCATTAAGATTATTAAACAATTTCAGGAAGGCGATCTTAAGGCGCGTATCCCTGATCCCGAAAAATCGGATATTGCCCCTTATGCACTCTCTTTTAACGAAATGGCCGATACCATAGTAGACAATATTGAAAAAATACAATCGGTCGATAGTCTACGCCGGGAATTGATCGCCAATGTTTCGCACGATCTCCGTACCCCTTTGGCCATCATGAAAGGGTATGTAGAGACCATGGTCATGAAAAAGGACAGCCTACCGCCGACCGAAATGGAGCGTTATTTACAAACCACCCACGACAGTACCGAAAGATTATCACGATTGATCGATCAACTCTTTCAATATTCCAAACTGGAAGCCGAGCAGGTGAGCCCCCAAAAAGAACCTTTTTCCATTAAAGAACTGTCTTATGACCTGATTGCCAAATTCAAGGTTTTGGCCGAGAAAAAGGGAATAGACTTGCATTTAGAATATTCCGATACCAATTATATGGTCTTCGCCGATGTGGGCCTTGTTGAACGTGCCATTCAAAACCTGTTGGAAAATGCCTTAAAATACACTCCGGCCCAAGGCGCGGTAACCCTTTGCCTTAAAAAACTAGGGGAACAGGTAGAAGTACGCGTTACCGATACGGGTGTGGGAATTGCCCAAAACGAACAAGCCCATATTTTTGATCGCTACCGCCAATTGCCTACGGCCGACAAAAAAATGGGATCAGGTTTAGGTTTGGCCATTGTCAAAAAAATCATGGACCTACACCAAACCACCATAACCGTTTTAAGCAAACCCCAAGAAGGCAGCTCTTTTGTGTTTCAATTACCGGCCTATTCATAAGTACTGCTGCAAACTCAGTCCATAACAATGGCCAAACATCAAGGATTCTAGGCTCTTAGTATTGAGCCTAGGTTGTACTTTTAACTTCCGGTTTAGCTACGGGCGTATCCCCTTTATCTATATGGGTTTCCATAGTACTTTAGTATTTACTATATTTCCAAACCAAACATTCTTTCATTTTCCTTAAAAATTGGTGGCATGGTTTAAGGAATCTCTAAAAATCACCCTGCGGATTAATCCTAGGGTGCTATGAAAGGGTCTAGAGGAGTATAAACTTTATCCGAAACCAAGGAAACCATGCGTAAGACCACCAATTACCTGATTCCCCTACTTTTTTGTGCCGTTTTTGGCGGTAACGCCCAATCACCCAATATCATTTTGGTAATGACCGACGATCAAGGTTGGCTAGATGCCGGCTTTAACGGCAATACCGAAATACAAACACCCCATCTCGATAAAATGGCCTCCGACGGCATTATTCTAGATCGATTTTATTCCGCCTCGGCCGTATGTTCCCCAACCCGGGCCAGTGTGGTCACTGGCAGGAATCCGTTGCGTATGGGTATTCCTAACGCCAATACGGGGCACCTAAAAACACAGGAATTGACTTTGGCGGAAATATTAAAAACCCAAGGTTATGCCACCGGACATTTCGGAAAATGGCACTTAGGTACCCTGACTACACAAGAAAAAGATGCCAACCGCGGGGGTCAGGAAAAAAACGCTCAGCATTTTAGCATACCTAGTATGCACGGCTACGATACCTTTTTCTGTACCGAATCTAAAGTACCGACCTACGACCCTATGCGGGTACCTCAAAGTTTTGATGCCGGTGAAAGCAAACGCTATGGCTGGAAAGCCGTGGAAGGCCAACGAAAAGATACCACCTACGGCACCTTCTATTGGGACGGACACGAACAAAAGGTCACCCAAAACCTGAAGGGAGACGATAGCCAGGTTATTATGGATCGTGTGATTCCTTTCATGGAAATGTCGGTAAAGGCCCAAAAGCCATTTTTCAGCACCATATGGTTCCATACACCGCATTTACCAGTAGTGGCCGATAGCGCCCAACGTGCCCAATACGCCAAACTCGATTTGAGGAAACAAATCTATTACGGTACCCTGACCGCCATGGACCAGCAAATGGGACGCTTATGGGAAAAATTGGAAAAAATGGGGGTGGCCGAAAACACCATGATATGGTTTTGTAGCGATAATGGCCCCGAGAACCGTACGCCCGGAAGCGCTGGCAAATTCAGGGCCCGTAAAAGAAGCCTGTACGAAGGCGGAGTTAGGGTACCTGCTTTCGTCATTTGGAAAAAAGTACTACAAGGTGGTAGTAGGAATACCACTCCCATGGTTACCAGCGACTATTTACCTACCCTATTGGAGGTTTTAAACATAAAGTACCCGAGCACACATCCGTTGGATGGGGAAAGTGTTTGGACAAATCTTTCAAAAGGAAAGCATGAGCGAAAAAAACCGATAGGCTTTTTATACGGCAACCAATATTCTTTGGTGAACAACCGCTATAAATACCTGAGCCCTGATAAGGGTAAAACCTATGAATTATACGATTTGATCAACGATCCGGAAGAAAAGCATAATATTATTTCAGAAAACCGGGCCTTGGCCCAAAAAATGCACGCCGAACTCAACTCTTGGATGGTGGCCGTAGATGCGAGTGCAGCGGGTAAAGACTATAAATAACCGTCAAACCTATTTTATGAAAGTCATCCCTTTTAGAATTTTTACGGCCATCGCGCTTTTGGGAGTGGTATTGTTTTCTTGTAAGGAAGCCCCTAAGACCGAAGCTCCGGCCAAAAAGCCCAATGTGGTCTTTATTTTTGCTGACGACCACAGTTACAACGCCTTAAGCAATTTAGGCGCAGATCAAGTGTACACCCCCAATTTGGATCGATTGCGAAAAAACGGTACCGATTTCTCCCACACCTATAATATGGGCGGCTGGAACGGGGCCATCTGTGTTGCCTCTAGAGCCATGATCAATACCGGACAATATATATGGAACGCCCGCCGTACCGATTCCTTGGTGCGTAAAGGCCAACCCACGAACCCATACTGGAGCGAGTATATGCAACAAGCCGGGTACGACACCTATATGACCGGTAAATGGCATGTATCGCGTAAGGCCGAAGAATTGTTCAATACGGTGGGTCATGTACGTGGTGGTATGCCCCGAAGCGTAAAAACAGCCTACAACCGCCCTTTAAGTGTTAACGATACTGTTTGGAAATCTACCGATACCATAAACGGTGGCTTTTGGGCCGGCGGCACCCATTGGAGTGAGGTCGTGGCCAACGATGCGCTTCAGTTCATTGACAGTGCCAAGACCAAAGAGAATCCGTTTTTTATGTATTTGGCCTTTAACGCCCCACATGATCCGAGGCAAGCGCCGCAGGAGTATTTAGATAAATATCCGTTGGATCAGGTAGCCGTTCCAGAGACTTTTTTAGAGGAGTACCCTTATCACGAAGAAATGGGTGCGGGCAAAAAGTTACGTGACGAGCGCTTGGCTCCCTATCCGCGTACCCCCTACTCCATTCAGGTACATCGCAAGGAATATTATGCCCTGATAAGTCATATGGACACCCAAATCGGTAAGATCCTCGATGCTTTGGAAGCCACGGGCGAAATGGACAATACCTATATCGTGTTTACCGCCGATCATGGTCTATCCGTGGGCCAACATGGCCTTTTGGGTAAACAGAATATGTACGACCACAGTGTACGGGTACCCTTTTATGTAGTGGGCCCCGATGTACCAAAAGGAAAAACCATAGATGCCCCCATTTATTTACAAGATGTGATGCCTACTACCTTGGAATGGGCCCAACAAGCCATACCCGAGCATGTTGAATTCAGTAGCTTGGTACCTTTGATCCAAGGTAAGGGCAAGGCCCATTTACCCTATATCTACGGGGCCTATACCGAAAACCAACGTATGGTACGTACCGACAGTCATAAACTGATATGGTACCCCAAGGCTGAAAAAATACGTCTATTCGATTTGAAAAAAGATCCCTTGGAAGAAAACGATGTGGCCGAAGATGCCAATTATGCCGAGGTCAAAACCGATTTGATCGAAAAATTACAGTCTTTACAGCAAGACATGCACGATCCCATTCCCACTATCGGGAAATAAACAACGGATCAGAAACCGTTAGATGGGCGTACCGACTCTTCCCTAGTGTCGTTACGTCCATTCTTCTTTTTCCCAAAACTATAATTCATTTTGAACCACAAAGGAAGGGCCGGAAGGGCCACATCACTCGCCTGGGTGGTATAAAAGTCCGAAGCGGTCTTAGTGGTCGTATAGGAATTGAATCGTTTGGCAAAGGGTAGGCCAGAATTGACCGCAAGGGTAAAATTCTTGTTAAGGGCCTTTTGTATGGAGACAAAGTAAAGTACATCGGCCCGGGTTTTCCCTTGAAAATTGATCCGAGGGCTATTGGCCGAGGCATTTAGCGCGAATTGCCAACCAGTTGCCCTACTATAGAGTAAACTGCCCCCGCCCTCAATAACCCATCCTTCTCGTGTTGAACTATCGGTCAAGGCTTTTAAGGGTTCGGTATGGTCATAAGAGGTTTTTATAAACCCGCCAACATCCATATTTTTACCCAAGGCGATTTGGGTATTGAGAAAAGCCCCAATACTTTGCCTTGCTCCAAGGTTCATTGCCTGATCCAAAAAATAACCTTCGGGTTGTATATGGGTATATAGCCCCTGTACATCTTGGGTATGGCCATAAAACAAGGCCCATTGATACCTATTGTCATTTTTGGCATAACTATATTTTGCCTCCACATAATGGTTTATGGCCGGTCGCAATTCCGGATTGCCTCTTTGAATGGTTACGGGATTATGGAACTGCGGACTCGGGTTTAATTGATGCCACGATGGTCTAAAGAGCTTTTTGGCATAGGTTACAAACAGTTTCGCCTGCTTTATATCGTGCTCCAAAACCAAGGTCGGTAACACATTGAAGGTTCTGTCGGAAACTTGGGCCTGACCTAGACTTGTTCTAGCAAATTCCCCTCGTGTTCCGATTTTAATGCCCCAGTTTTTCCACTTCTTCCGATATTCGATATACGATGCCCCAACCCATTCCTTGAAATCGAAACTTTGGAATACCGGATCGTTCAAATGGCGATACCTAAAGTATAACCCTGCCTTAAGCCTTCCTTTTTCCTTGAGATCATAGCCCGTATCGAAGCGCAGTTTGTAAAAGGTCTGTGCTGTTTCTTGATCGGCCTTTACGGTTTGGTCGGCATACACATAAGCCGTATTTCGTGATGCCCGTAAATCGGAAAATGCGGTGTTGAGACTATAATCCCAAAGCTCATTTTCGCCATTTAGGGTCAGGGCGTGGTATTGCTCGCGATTGGCATCATCATCCCATCGTTCTCCTTGTGCTTCCCAAGTTTCCTCGGCCCTTTCAAGGTATTGCGAAAATGCCCCGATCAGCTCATTTGAAAAATAGGTGTAGGTTCCATAATAATCCAACCGCCATTGCTTTGAAAACGGATACGATAGCCCAAAGTGACCTGTTTGGGCCGTATTCCTTTGGTCGTATTCCATATGCGATTGCCAGTATACGTCTTGGTCAAAAATGGTCTTGGATTCCTTATTTTTCTGATCCAGATACACCCATTCCCCATTATAGGAAGCGAAAATGTCGAGTTTACCCATGCTATAGCCTAAGTCCAAAGACGGAAAGGCGTATACCAAGTCGGATCGGGTTGGGATATCTACCACAAGGTTCCCATAAAGGGACTCCACATTCGCCTTACTGACGATAAAATTTAAAACAACCCCTACATCCGCTGCAACACTACTATCATTTTCCAAAACCTCGACCCGTTTTACAAAGGCCATATCCAAACGTTTGAGATAAGACAAGGGACGATCCACCCCATTCACCCTAACCCTTAGGTTACCGGTACCCTGATAGCGGATCGTTTTATTCAAATCCACCGTAATACCTGGGATAAATTTCACCACATCGGTCGCGGTAAAACTATTGGCCTGTACTTCTTTGTTTATGGTATAGGAGGTAACCCCCATACCCGTAGTATTTCGGTCTACCTCCGCAATTAGCACCACTTCATCCAAGGTTTCGGCAGAGGGGCTCATCCAAATGGTTGTAGGCGGCATTTTGGGGTTAAGCTGCATCGTCTCTTTACGGGTCGCATACCCCAAGGACGAAAAAGTTAGGGTATATTTTCCCAAATGCAAGGGGCCCAAAGAAAACACCCCCTTTTCATCGGTAATACAGCCTTTCCATTCACCCGCAATTTCCGTAACCACATTCACAAAGGGTAACGGACTTAGTGTAGTACTATCCAAAACCTTTCCATTTAGCCAAACTTCCTCTTGGGCTTGGGCTACACTAAAACTGAAGACCAGCAAGGCGATACCCAAAAATCCTTTTTTAAAAAGCATATCCATCACTTGATTTTTGTACAAAGTGAGGGCCTACGGATTCTTCGCGCAATTTTATGTGATGGGAGTCGTGTTTTTGTTACTTATGGAGCAAAAAGCTAAAAATATGGGCTGAAATGCAAGGAATTTGGTTTGGGTGACTAACCCAGTTTTTCCAATACCGTATCGAATTCGGTGGTTTTGTTGCGGGAAACGGGAATCTGTGCATCTATGTTCGTTAACCGTAAACGATAGCCCATACTGTTTCCGCTTTTAGCTTCTATTTTATACAGGTTGACCATATAGGAACGGTGCGATCGGTAGATAAAGGGAAAATTTTTTAACTGGGCCTCCATTTTGTTCATACTTGAACGAAGTAGCTTATGGGTCACCTCCTGTCCAGAATCGTAAAACAATTTGACGTAATTCCCCTCCGCTTCCAAATAAATGAGATTTTCGGGATCTATGTCCAAGAACTCCTTTTTTAGCTCGGATCGGATTCTTATGCTTTGGTTTTTTGTTGGTGTTCCAGCTTCTTTAGAGAATTTGAAATGGCCGTACCACCATAAAATAAGTACGGGTAAAGAGCCTCCTAAATAAGTATTACCCATCGAGTCAAAAAAAGTAGCCCAATGCCATCTGGAATTCGGATGGGCCTCTAGGGCAAATCCGAGAAAATAGCCCACAACACCACCGAAGCTTAGGACCAAAACCATAAAGAGTAAGGCATTGCCCAGGTTATATTCCCGCAAGTATTTACGAAGTAAAAACAGAAAAGGGATCAAGGCCAAAACAGAGCCCAATACATACATGGCCAAAACCGGATAATATCCAAATTTCTCCGAGGTATTAAAAAACAAGGGTTTGTAAATAGCCACAAAAAGAACGGATAGCAATCCAAAGCCTAAAGCCCCCTTAAGCGGGTGCATAAGCATATAGTGTGGGGGCGTTTTTCGCTTAAAAAAATTTAAATAGCTTGTTATTCCCATACTTATCAAAAGTAAGGCGAATACTGAAAACAAAACATATTTTTAGCCATATGATGGTCTAAACTACTTCCTATGCCGTTTTTCCAAGACCTTTTCAATATCGGCAAGGGAATAGCCTTTGGCCTGTAGTAAAATCAAATAATGGAACAACAGATCGGAGGACTCTTCCAAAAAGAGGTGGTCGTTTGTATCCATCGCCTCGATAACGGTTTCTACGGCTTCTTCCCCCACTTTTTGGGCCACCTTATTGATCCCCTTTTGGAACAAGCTGGAAACATAACTCGGTTTCCTGCCACCGGCCTCATGGTCTTCGGCCTGGGCTTTTCGCTGGGCGATAACCTCTTCTAATTTGCTTATAAAACCGAAAGAAGGGGTATTGGCCTCAGCCCAACAAGTATCCGTGCCTTTGTGGCAAGTAGGCCCTTGCGGGTGTACTTTTATCAGCAGGGCATCTTGATCACAATCCAATTTAATATCGGCCACCAACAAATAGTTTTCACTGGACTCCCCTTTGGTCCAAAGACGTTGTTTGGAGCGGCTGTAAAAAGTGGCCTTACCTGATTTTTGGGTTTCGGCCAGGGCCTCGGCATCCATATAACCCAACATGAGAACATTTTTGGTGGTTACATCTTGTATTATAGCGGGCACCAAGCCGTCTTTATATTTTTGGAAATTTACGTTCATAACTGATGGGTTTGCTTAACTTTCGATACGTACCGCTACTCCGGCCGCGTTTAAATTCTCTTTTAATTCGGGGATTCCGATTTCCTTGAAATGGAACACACTGGCCGCTAGGGCCGCATCGGCCTTACCTGCGACAAAGGTATCGGTAAAATGCGACATATGGCCCGCACCACCCGAGGCGATTATGGGTATATTCACCAATTCGGACAACTGGGCCAAAGCTTCATTGGCGAAGCCATTTTTGGTGCCATCGTGATCCATGGAAGTGAACAAAATTTCGCCTGCACCTCTTTTTTCCACTTCTTGGGCCCAGGCGAACAAATCGAGTTCGGTGGGTACCTTACCCCCTACCAAATGTACTTTCCATTGGTCGTCGATCTGTTTGGCATCAATGGCCACTACTACACATTGGGCCCCAAATTTTTCGGAGAGTTCATTTATCAATTCCGGGCGTTTTACCGCTGCGGAGTTTATGGAGACTTTGTCGGCCCCGTTCCGTAAGAGGATGTCGACATCTTCCACAGCAGAGATACCACCACCAACCGTAAATGGGATATTGATTTTCTGGGCCACCCGTCGTACCAGATCCGCTAGGGTACGTCGGCGTTCCTCTGTGGCCGAAATATCGAGAAATACCAATTCATCGGCCCCGGTTTGGGCATAAATGGCCGCCAGTTCCACGGGATCTCCCGCATCGCGCAGGTCTACAAAATTGACCCCCTTTACGGTTCTACCGTTTTTAATATCGAGACAAGGGATAATACGTTTCTTTAACATCTTAACTTAATTAATTTTCGCACAATGATTTAAGTGTGAAGTACCAAGTTTTAGGTACGAAGTACGATTTTCGAAGTTCGAGGTTATTAATTACATATTCTTTTTAACTGTTTTAATAGAGGCCACTATTATGGCAAGAACTTGATTCGCCTCACTTAACAAATCTTCTATTTTCTGATTACGCTCGGGAATTACCTCGGCAAACAGCTCCAACCAATATATGGTTTCATCAGCCTCTTCTTCTACAATTTTTAACTTATTTAAAAAATCCGCTGTGCTTTTAGCCCTTTGAGCTGCACGGTAATTGGCCCCTACGGAGGCCGAACAACGTATAAGCTGTCTTGCCCAAGCATCATATTCACGGGATTTGGGAACGTCTCGACAAAACAACCAACAGGCTATCGCTAGTTTTTTTGTTCGTTGTTTTAAATCTTGCATAACCGTTTTTCTTTATATTTTCATTTCCTCTTTTAATTTCCCGCTATAATTACGAGGTTCTAAGTACGAAGTACGAGGTTAAAATTCTTTGTGCATTAATCCTAAACCAGCAAAACTTTCGAATTGAATGTGATTGTTGTCGTTTTATTATCTTAATTTAATTCTATATGTTCTATTCTCTCTATTCTATCCCCAAATTCGTACTTCCCACTTCGTACTTCCGACTTCGTACTTCCCACTTCGTACTTCCCACTTCGTACTTCCCACTTCGTACTTCCCACTTCGTACTTCCCACTTCGTACTTCCCACTTCGTACTTCCGACTTCGTACCTCCCACTTCGAACTTAGACTACAGTTCCAATCCGTCATAAAACCCTAGGTCTTTACTCTTGAGTGCCTTTACGTAGAAAGCTATTTGTCCCGTATGGTAGGAATAATGCTCTATGGCATGAAACACCATGGCCAACCCAGAGTAATGATAACATTGTACTTCTTTTTTAGTTTCGTAGGCCTCATCGGAAGCTTCCAAAATCTTGGTTTTAGCTTGATCGACTACCTGACGTAACATTTCCAACAGTTCTTGTTTCGAAAGACCGGTTTTGGCATCAAATTCTTGGTCGCGCTCCCTTGTATCGCGTTCCCCGCCCAATCCGGAAATCACATATTGGGTTATGTTTCCACAAAGATGCAAAATCAGATTGGCTATACTATTCGATTGGGCATTCGGTCTTTGCCAAACCTCCTCGTCTGAGATATGGGTAAGTGCCTTTTGGATCTTTTCGGTATTCTCATCGAGCCGGGCCAAGGCCTGTGCTTTAAAATCGATCAACAACGCACTCATGAGATGATGTAATTTTCCAATTGTTTTAAAGAAATGCGGTTTTCGTAAATCGCTTTTCCAATGATGACCCCTTCACAGCCCAATTCGGCCAGTTTGGGTAGCTCATCAAAAGTAGAGATACCCCCACTGGCAATTAGTTTGGCCTTGGGCGTTCGCTCCAAAATCTCGGTATACAAGGCAAACGATGGCCCTTGTAGCATGCCGTCTTTGGCAATATCGGTGCAGATAACATAAGACACACCCTGATCGCAATATTGGTCAATAAAAGCTACCACATCTTCATTAGACGACTCTAACCAACCTGAAACGGCCACCTTTCGGTCTTTGGCATCGGCCCCAAGAATAATACGGTCGGCCCCATGCTTCTCTAACCAGTTGATAAAAGTATCGGGTTGTTTTACCGCTATACTGCCCCCGGTAATCTGTTGGGCCCCACTCTCAAAAGCGATATGCAGGTCCTCGTCGGATTTGAGTCCACCCCCGAAATCGATTTTAAGATTGGTTTTGGACGCGATGGTCTCCAACACCTTATGATTGATAATACGTTTTGATTTGGCTCCATCGAGATCTACCAAATGTAGGTATTCAATACCATGATCCTCGAACATTTTGGCCACCTCTAACGGATTTTCATTGTACACCTTTTTGGTATCGTAATCCCCTTTGGATAGGCGAACACATTTTCCTTCAATTATATCTATGGCTGGGATAATTCGCATAGGTCAGTAATACGTTGATTTAAAATTTATCTTCTTGAATTCTTTTAAACATCCAAACTTCCGGGTCATTGGGTCGTTCAAAACCGAATTGTTGGTACAGTCCGTGGGCATCTTTTGTTTTTAGCCCCACGCCCCTCACCTCTTGTAAGGACGGATGGTCTAGTATCGATTGGATTAAAAATTTTCCCAAACCCTGGCCTTGGTATTCGGGTGAAATGAACACATCCATCAACCAGGCAAACACCACATAGTCGGTTGCGATCCGGGCAAAACCTAGCTGCTGGCCACTCTCCTTTTCAAACAAACCAAAACATAAAGAGTTCGCTATCGCCTTTTGCATACGTGCTTTGCTCCGCCCTTTGGCCCAATACGATTGGTCGCTCAAATAGGCCTGGATAAAATCGAAATCCAAACGGCTTTTGTCGGTATCACATTCGTATATACTTGCCAAATTGCTCATTTTTATAGCGATAGAAAATTAGCCAAGATACGCTCGCCAATACCCCCACTCTTTTCTGGGTGGAATTGCGTCCCATAGAAATTGTTTTTACCCAATGCCGCCGAATACCATAGCCCATAGTTGGTTTGGGCAATCGTATCGGCTCCTAGGGCCACATAATAACTATGCACCATATAAATATCGGAAGCCTCGGTAACCCCAGTAAACAAAGGACCTTTTAGGTTTTCGATGGCATTCCATCCTATTTGGGGCACTTTTACCGAATCGGGAAAACGGACCACCTTTTCCTCAAAAATACCGAGGCCATCGGTATCGCCTTCCTCAGAATGGGCACACATGAGTTGCATACCCAAACAGATACCCAAAACCGGTTGTTTTAATATGGGGATCAAAGTATTGAGCCCGCTGTGTTTTAGCTTGGTCATAGCCGCCTGAGCGGCACCGACACCCGGAAAAATAACCTTATCCGCCCCACTTATGGCATCGATATCGTGGGTTACCTTGCCTGAATAGCCCAAACGTTCGAGTGCAAAACAAACACTCTGTACATTACCGGCCCCGTAATCTATAATAGCGATTTCCATATTATAACACCCCTTTTGTTGAAGGTAAGACCATTTTCTCTGGATCTCGTTTTACGGCCATTTTTATGGCTTTGGCCCAGGCCTTAAAAATGGCTTCGATCTTATGATGCTCGTTGGTACCTTCGGCCTTAATATTGAGATTGGCCTTGGCCCCATCTGAAAAGGACTTAAAGAAATGGAAAAACATTTCGGTGGGCATTTTACCTACCATTTCCCGTTTAAAATCGGCTTCCCAAACCAACCAGTTACGCCCTCCAAAGTCAATGGCCACCTGGGCCAGGCAATCGTCCATGGGTAAACAGAAGCCATACCGTTCTACCCCAAGTTTGTTACCCAAGGCCTGGGCAAAACACTCGCCCAAGGCAATGGCCGTATCTTCTATGGTATGGTGCTCATCGACCTCAAGGTCGCCTTGTACCTTAATATTTAGGTCCATTTGCCCGTGCCGCGCCAATTGATCTAACATATGGTCAAAAAAAGCAATGCCCGTATCTATTTCCGACTGGCCGCTACCATCGAGATTTAGCCCGATTTGTATTTGGGTCTCATGGGTATTGCGCTCGAGCTGGGCGCTACGGGATTCCAATTTCAAGAAACGATAAATAGCCTCCCAATCGTTGCTCTCCAAGGCAATGTACTCTTGAAGTTCATTTTCAGAAGATTCGGTCTCCCCCATGCCCAAATGCGTATTGTCGTTGATAAAGATGCCTTTGGCCCCCAAGTTTTTGGCCAGTTCTACATCGGTCAAACGATCGCCGATCACAAAAGAATTCTCTAAATCGTATTCTTCAGAAAAATAAGAGGTCAACAAGCCCGTACCGGGTTTACGCGTTGGGGCATTGTCTTTAGGAAAAGTACGGTCGATAAAGACCTCGGAAAAGACTACACCCTCATTTTCAAAGGCTTTAAGTATAAAATTATGCACCGGCCAAAACGTGTCTTCCGGAAAAACCGAGGTGCCCAAACCATCTTGATTGGTAATCATGACCAGTTCGTAATCCAATTCCTTGGCAATCTTACCCAAATAAGTAAACACTTTGGGGTAGAATACCATTTTTTCGAAGGCATCGATCTGTTCGTCAACGGTTTCCTTGATTATGGTGCCGTCGCGATCTATAAACAATACTTTTTTCATTTTAGGCTATCGATTTTAATGCTGTTATCAATTTTCGATTCTCTTCCGGGGTACCCACGGTAAAACGAAGTGTATTTTCACATAAAGCTTGGGTGGTCCTATTCCGAATTACTATCCCGGCCGCCAACAATTGGTCGTAGCGTCGGTTGGCATCGTCTACCCGGGCCAACACAAAATTAGCGTCGGAAGGGAAAACCTCGGTTACAAACGGAATAGCCCCTAGTGCTTGTTCCATCACATTTCTTTCCGAAAGAATGTTTTGAATTTCTTGGGCTACCCCTGCCCTATCCTGCAAACGTTCCAGTGCTTTTAATTGGGTCAACTGGTTTACGTTATATGGGGGTTTAATCTTATTGAGTATCGCAATAATTTCTAGAGAAGCCCAACACAATCCCAATCGGATACCAGCCATACCATAAGCTTTGGAGAGGGTTTGTGTAACTACCAGGTTCGGGTATTTGTACAATTGGGAAACACAACTCTCTTGATTGGAAAAGTCGATATAAGCCTCATCTACCACTACGATTCCCTTAAATCCGCTTAGTAAATCATGCATAGATTTCGTATCGAAACTATTGGACGTTGGGTTATTGGGCGAACAAAGAAAAAGTAATTTACTTTGGGGGCTTTGCGTTTCGAGGATTTTCGATACCTGCGGCTGAAAGTCAGCATTTAGGGTAATTTCGGTAACCCCAACATTATTGATACCGGCCAATACCTGATACATACCATAGGTGGGCGGAAGGGTTATGATATAATCCTGCCCCGGTTCACAAAAAGCCCGGAATAAGAGATCCAAAACTTCATCGCTACCATTGCCCAATAACAAATGATCGGCCGGAGCGCCTTTAATGTCCGCTAATACATTTTTTACGGAGCGCTGATAAGGATCAGGATAGCGGTTTACACCCGATTCATAGGGGTTTTCGTTAGCATCGAGAAAAACCATTTCCGACCCATCCGAGACATATTCGTCACGGGCCGAGGAATACGGTTTTAGATTTTTAACGCTTTCGCGGGTGATTTTATCTAGGTTGAAATTCATTTTGTTTTTGTTCTAAAGGGTCTTCGACTGCGCTCAGACTGACATGCTTACTATCTTCGACTGCCTGCCTGCCTGCCTGCCGGAGGACATGGCGCTCAGTGACCGACTTCCTACTTCATTTTATATCTTTTAACCTCAGGCAAACGGCATTTTTATGGGCCTGTAATCCTTCCGCCTCGGCCATTTTTTCTATAGCCGGACCAATTTGGGCCAACCCATGGGGTGTAATTTGCTGAAAGGTGATACTCTTTTGAAAACTACCCAAATTTACCCCGCTATACTGTTTGGCATAGCCATTGGTGGGCAAGGTATGGTTGGTACCCGAGGCATAATCCCCGGCACTTTCAGGGGTATGGTTACCAATAAAGACCGAACCTGCATTTTGGAGTCCATCGATATAAAAATCGAGATCTTTTACACAAATAATAAAGTGTTCTGGACCATATTGATTGATCAAATCCAAGCTTTCTTGGGCATCTTCCAACAAAATCAATTTCGAATTGGCAATGGCCTTTTCGGCAATGTCTTTTCGGGGTAAATCGAGTAACTGACGACTTACTTCGGTATTTACCTGCTCGATCATCGCCTTACTATTAGAAACCAAAAGTACTTGGGAATCGGGGCCATGCTCGGCCTGACTCAATAAATCACTGGCCACATAGGCCGCATTCGCCGTATCGTCGGCCAATACCAATAATTCTGAAGGTCCGGCAGGCATATCAATGGCCAATCCAAAACGGGTAGCCAACTGTTTGGCCACGGTAACGTATTGGTTACCAGGACCAAAAATTTTGTATACTTGGGGCACGGTCTCAGTACCAAAGGTCATGGCCGCAATGGCCTGTATACCACCTACCTTATAAATCTTTTCGAGTCCGCATAAATGGGCGGTATACAAAATAGCCGGGTGTATCTTGCCTTCGGCATCGGGTGGGGTACACAAAATCACTTCGTTACAACCCGCGATTTGAGCCGGTACGGCCAACATGAGAATGGTAGAGAACAAAGGGGCCGACCCTCCCGGAATATAGAGTCCCACCTTTTCAATGGCCCGCTTTTCTTGCCAGCAATGTACTCCCGGAGCGGTCTCAACACTCACCCTATCGGTAAGCTGCGCCCTATGGAAACTTTCAATATTGGTTTTGGCCAGTTTTATGGCCTCTTTTAGATCAGGATCCAACTCCGCTATGGCCACATGTACTTCTGGGCTACTTACGGTCAAGGTCTCCAACACCACCTTATCATACACTTCAGTATAGGCCTTAAGTGCTGCATCGCCTTCTGCCGCTACGCTGTTAAAAATGCGTTGGGCCAAGGGTTCAATAGCCTCATAGGTAGCCGTTGGTCTTTGCAATATTTCCTTCCATTGGGCCCGATTCGGGTTCTCAATAATTCGCATCTCAATTCATTTTTTGGATATAGTGGTAACCTACCGCTTCAAATCCTTGGTTTTGCCAGAATTCCTGGCCTTTTTTATTCCCGAGGTAACAATTCAATTCTGCCGATTGGCAACCTTGGTTTTTGGCATAATCTAAAATCCATGACACTAGGTTTTCACCAATGCCTTTGCCCCTAAATTCGGGTAAAATACAGACATTGTCCAGTTCTATATGCTTTCCTGTATAGATTTTATGCAAAATCCAAATTCCGGAAATACCGATCAACGAATCCCCATCAAAGGCCCCTACACATTGGTAATTATGCAGTTTCATCTGCTCGAGGCGAGCCCATAATTCCGCATCGGGTATATCTGGGTTTAGCAATCGAAGTAGAGGGATTATCCCTGCCAAATCATCCTTGTCAATAAACCGAATGTCAATCGCTATTGACATTACAACACCATTTTCTCAATAGGGCATACCAAAATACCTTCGGCCCCGGCCTGTTTCAATTCATCGATCATTTCCCAGAACCTATCTTTTTGCAAAACGGTATGTACCGAACTCCACCCTTCTTCAGCCAAAGGCAATACGGTGGGGCTACGCATTCCGGGTAACAATTTAAGAATGGTATCCAACTTTTCGTTAGGGGCGTTCAACAATACATATTTGGCCTCACGGGCCTGCAAAACCGATTGAATGCGGAATCTGATCTTTTCCAGAATCGCCCTCCTTGCATCTGATATTTTGGGCGATACCGCCAAAACCGCCTCCGATGTAAACATGATCTCGACCTCCTTTAGGTTGTTCTTGAACAAAGTACTGCCACTGGAAACGATATCGCAAATGGCATCGGCCAATCCGATATTGGGTGCGATCTCTACCGAACCATTGATGATATGCAGCTCGGCCGATACGCCTTTTTCGGCCAAATAATTTTTAACCGTATTCGGATAGGAAGTGGCTATACGCTTGCCCTCAAAGTCGGTAACCGAGTTATAGGCTACGCCCTTAGGAACGGCCAGCGATACCTTACATTTCGAAAAGCCCAAACGATCGGTAAAGTCGATATCGGCACCTTTTTCGACCAAAACATTCTCTCCGATTATGGCAATGTCCACTACACCATCTCGCAGGTATTGGGGTATATCGCCATTACGAAGGTAAAACACCTCCAAAGGAAAATTACGGGCCGAAGCCTTTAACTGATCCTTCCCATTTTCTATAGAGATACCGCAGTCTTTTAAGATTTTTAAGGAATCTTGGTTAAGTCTTCCGCTTTTTTGAACCGCAATCCTGATTTTTTCCATGCTAATTAATCTATGTTTTCTATTTGATTGATTATTTCCTTTTCCACTTAGATCCCGCTTTTCAGCGGGATTTGTTCAACTATTTGTTTTGATTTCGTTGCTCCGCAACTTTCAAAACAAGGGTTTCACTAACAAAAAAAACCCGTTTGATCTCTCAAACGGGTTTTACTATTTTGTAGGTACACAAAACAATCTCACCTCGCCTGAGCGTGGAAGTGAAAATGATGGTGATGTGTACGACTGTTGTTCTTCATTACGGTGTAAAAGTAATCGGTTTTTTTAAAACACAAAACCTAAAACGATAAACATTTTATGCCGCTATTGTTATTTTTATGTGAATACGTTGAAACAAAGACCGCTTTGCTAAAAGAATATCATGATACTCATAATATGTTTCGATTGCCAACACCAAACTACTCTTGAGTGATTATTACTAGCGGATGATAATCGTATTCTTCTTTTCGATATTCTCTTTGGTCTTGGTAAGGATATGTATGACCGGAAATTGAAAATCGTTGCCATAGTCTACCTGGCCAATTCTAACTTCCAAAATATAGGCCGGATCAATTTTCAAAGTACCAGGATCTTCATAAATAAACTCATGGTTAACTACATATAGAGCCTTTCCTTTAACATCGGTATACTGTCTTTGCAAATCATATAGGGTGATTAATCTCCTAATTAACGCTTTTGGTACCTCTAGCTCTAAAATGGCATCATAGGCTTTCCCGGCAAAAACCGTATCCTTGCGAATAACATTAATGTTCTTGATTTTCCCTTGATCAATAAAGTGCCCGGATTGAAAAGGAATCAATTCATCCCCTACTTTTATAATAGGCTCTATACCATGCCCGAAACCCGGATATTTGGCATCTTTAACAACATCAAAGTCGACATTATAGGTCCGTTTTACCGTTTTCCTATTAGATTGAAGGCCCGCAGGTTTTCCTTTTAGCTCATCTAAAACGTTTTTCTTTTGACCATATAGGCCAAATGAACAGCATAACACAACCAGTAATGGCCATTTGAAGGTCATCCCATCCAATTATTGGTTCCCCAAAATCAAAGGCAATCCATCGTCGCCAGAACCTACCACAACTACCTTGGCATTGGGCGATTCGGCCAGTTTTAGGGTGGCATCGATACCCTTGTCCTGCAATATCTTATCGGTCAAAGAGGCACTTAAAATGCGGTTGGCATCGGCTTTACCTTGAGCCTCGATACGTACTTTTTCCGCCTCTTTTTGAGCCGTAACCAATCGGAACTCGTATTCCAAGGATTCTTGCTCTTGTTTAAGCTTTCGCTCGATAGCCTCTTTAATGGTATTGGGTAGGGTTACATCACGAACCAAAATCTCATTAAGTTGGATATATTGGTCCCCCACAATTTTTTTGGTTTCCTCGAAAATCTCGGCCTGAATGGCATCCCGCTTGGAGGAATACAACTGTTCCGGGGTATAACGACCCACTACCGAACGTGCAGCAGAACGAATAGCCGGAAGCAAAATACGATCAATATATTGCTCACTCTTCTCTTTGTGGAGCTTGCCCAATTCGTCATATTTAGGTTGAAACCAAGCTGAGGCATCCAATTGAATATCCAAACCATTGGAAGACAACACCTTCATTTTCTCAAAAACCTCTTGTTGTCTTACCTCATAAACAAAAACCTTATTCCATGGAGCTACGATATGGAAGCCCTCTCCCATTGGGGGTTCATCGGTAACCACACCGCCACCAAAAGTTTTGTACAATACGCCCGCTTCACCCGAACCAATGGTTACGGCCGATTTGGCGATAACGATAAAAAGTATAATAATCACCAACAAAGTCGGCAATGCAATTTTTGGTAATTTTTCCATTTGAAAAGTATTATAAGTATCCGTTATATTTTCTGATAAACCACTCCAAGCCAAGGCATAAGGCCACTAAAGCCAATAGCCATTTGAAATCGATTAAAGATACCTTTTTTTCCTGGCTTTTTTGCACCGGAAGCCAACGATCATTTTGCAACAATTCAGCCTTTAGTTGCTCAAATTGATCGGGCAAAAAGGCCATGCCGTTATTATAATCAGCAAAGCGCTGCATTTTACCAAAGTCGGCACTGAGCTGTTGCTGCTCCAAATTAAAAGGCAATATGGTAAAGGCCCCAGATTTGATCAGACCTTCTTTTTTGTTCTCTACGGAAAACGTATAGTCGCCCACGGCCAATTGGCGCAGGTCAGCTTCGTAAAAATTCCCTTTTAAAACCATGGGAATTTCGGTTTCAGCACCATTCCCTGTCAATTTCAATGAAAGACTGGCTTTAGCATCGAAAACAAACGTCTTATCGAAATATTTGGCGGTAATCACGGCTTCCCTTGCCCCTCGAAACACATTTTGATAATCGACCGACAGCCGGGTTTTGGATTTATTCGCTGACAAAAAGCCCACCAATTTATCCATAAGTCCGTCAAAACCTTCGAAATTCCCTTGATTACGATAGTCTTGCATACGCCATTTCCAGATGCCTTCACCGAAAAGAATGGCCTCCCTGTTTTCATTACCCATCAAAGTCGCCAATAAGGGTTCACCTATGAGTCCGCCTTTAACCTCTTGCTCCAATAACTGCTCATGCTCCCTATGGATAATAGTCTCGCCCAATTCGGTTTCCAGGGGCGGATAACGCTCCAAGCTCCAAGAATCGGCAGCGAAATAAGAGAAGCCCCCGTTTTTTACGGGAATGGTTTCTTCATTGGCCCCTAAGGTAGTTTTTTGAAAGGCGGATTGAATTTGGTTTAAAAAGCCCCAATCGGTTTTTGGCCCCGTAATCGTGAAAAGATTGGCATTGCTGTTCTTTAAATAAGTATACAATTGGGTAAACGACCTATTGGGCTGATAGAGGATATACAGATCGGCCTCTGGTACTTGTCCGCCAGCCAAAGGTTTTCGTAAATCGAGGAACTCAAAAGTACGTTGTCCGTTTTTTTCTATCGCTTTTTTCAGCGCACCCATATCCGGATGCAACATAGTGGAACAAAACAACACCTTGACCCGTTCGTCTACCACCTCTATGGCCAATTGTCTTTGGTTGTTTTGGGTATTCCGCTCATTTTCCAAGGGTCGTAAACGGACCGAAATCGGTAAGATACCTATCCGTTCGGCCTTGATATCGGTTTGGATTTTGACCGTATTCTTTATCGCATCGAATGCAAGGGTTTCGGAAAAGGCCTTTTTTCCATC
The DNA here is from genome assembly GCF_002514735.1 of Sediminicola luteus. GTDB lineage: Bacteria > Bacteroidota > Bacteroidia > Flavobacteriales > Flavobacteriaceae > HQA918. Next base: position 427,718 of record NZ_NBWU01000004.1, read on the forward strand.
TACCCAAATCTCCAGATTGCTACGTGCACTCCCCTTTCCTTTATAATGTACATAGGCTTCAATAGGAAATCGATTATCGAGAAAGGCATACGGATTCAGTTGAATACGCCCTAAAGCCAGATCACGATACTGGGTGGTATCGCCCACCGTAAGGGTGTACAGACCCATTTTTTCGGGTACTTGTACGTACTCGTAGTCTTGGCCTTGGGTTTGGTGCCCGTCGGAAATCATGACCGTAGCCACTTTTTCTTTAATGAAAAGGTTTTCCAGTCCTTTTACGCCTTTCGCCAAATTGGAAACTTCACCTGTACAAGCCAGGGAATCAAGGGTAGTTAGTTTTTCAGCGATGGCGAATTGCTCCAGGTCGAAACGATCGAGCAACTCACTGCTGTTTCGAAAGTTTTCCAGTAAATCAGAGGTTTGTTGCTCGCCGCGTACCGCTTCAATAGACGCCGAAACATCTGTTAATAATACCAGTTTCGCCTTTTGAATATAAAGTTCCCTACTTACCATTTTAGGATCAACCAATAACAACAAGATCCCAAAAATCGATAGAAAACGAAAAAAGGAAAGATAAATATGTAATCTACCTTTCCTTTTGTTTTTATAATAATATTGAAATACCACCAGCAGCAAGGCCAACACGGCACAAGCGATTATCCATAAAAAGGTGGGTAATTCCATAAATGCGATGTCTACTAGGTAAGCATTCCCCCGTCTACATTTAGTACCTGACCGGTTACATAGGCCGAAAGATCGGAAGCGAAATACACACAGGCATTGGCCACATCTTCGGGCGTACCGCCACGTTTTAACGGAATACCGTTTCTCCAGCCTTCCACAACTTTTTCATCCAATTTGGCGGTCATTTCGGTTTCGATAAATCCAGGGGCTATGGCATTGCAACGAATGTTTCTAGAACCTAACTCCAAGGCCACGGATTTGGTAAAGCCGATCATACCAGCCTTTGAGGCCGCATAGTTGGCCTGACCCGCATTTCCTTTTACCCCAACCACGCTACTCATGTTCACGATGGAACCTTTACGCTGTTTTAGCATAGTGCGTTGTACGGCCTTGGTCATATTAAAAATAGACTTGAGGTTGATTTCGATAACGGCATCAAAATCGGCTTCGGACATACGCATCAACAAATTGTCTTTGGTAATACCGGCGTTATTGATCAATACATCAATACTATCAAAATCTTTATTTACCTCGGCGATCAAAGCTTCGGCCTGCTCAAAACTAGCGGCATTACTTTTATAAGCCTTGGCTTTAACACCCATGGCGCTAAGGTCTTTCTCTAAAGCTAAAGCCGGAGCCTCACTGGAACTATAGGTAAATGCGACATTGGCACCGTGCTGGGCGAATACTTCGGCAATACCTTTACCTATACCCCTACTGGCACCGGTAATGATCACATTTTTTCCTTCCAAAAGTTTCATCTATTCTTGTTTTAGGTTTTGGTAAGCAAATATATCAATTATTACCAAGGTATTTGGGAATGAAACCCGCTAAACCAGTCTGGTAAAACTGGGGAGCTTGGCATAAGAAAAAGGCTGTATATCCTTACAGATACACAGCCATAATTCATTAACCTATCAGATTTAATCTTTTATCGGGGCTGGTTTTTCATAGTTGAACAGATAATCGACATCCAATTCCTGTACCTTGCCCAATCGGGAAAGGGCGTTGACATCGACGTCTTTTTTATTACCTACTACCATAACATCGTAATCGCCGCCTTTAATATTCTCATTAAAGAAACCTTTTAGATCATCAAAACTCATATTCTTGATGGTATTATAGATCTCTTCTTTATTATTCTGGGTAAGCCCTCGTTTTTTAAGCCCCTCATACGACCAGAAAATTCGGGATTTTGTGGTACGTTCTGCGGCCAACTTCTTTAAGGTAGACGCTTTGGCGGCCTCAAAATTCTCCTGGGCTTCAGGCATATTCTCCATCAATTCCATCATGGCATCTACGGCTTGGTTCAATTTATTGGCCTGGGTACCTACATAAGCATAGGTATAATCGGGCTCTCCTGCCTTATCCGCAGCACCATAGGCCGAAAAGGCTGAATATGCCAATGATTTGGATTCGCGTATCTCTTGGAATACGATAGACGATAAGCCAGAACCGAAATAGGTATTGAACAATCGGGTCGCTGCCATTTTCGAGGGATCGAAAGTATCTCCTTTTGAGAGGAACAACATTTCAGCCTGAACCATATCGTAGTCCACAAAATAGACATTACCACCGGTTTCTTTCCTTTCGTAAGTTTTAGGATTTGGATAGGCTTTCAACTCACCATCTATTTGATGATGGGCAGCTAAGGCCTCGGTGGCTTGGTTAAGGTCCTTACCATAATAGAACAAACGGTGCTGATACCCTTTCAGGTTTTTGATTTCGGCCACCATTTCTTTGGAATCCATTGCTTTAAGTTCTTCGATGGTGTAGATATCGCGCAATCTCGAATTCTCACCGAATTCCCCATAACTAAAGAGTCCGCGCCACATGATCTGGCCTTTATTGGCCTTGGTATCTTGACGTCCTTTCGCGATTTTCAATACATATTTATCCCAGGTTTCTTGGTCGGCCTGGGCATTGGCCCATAAATCTTCCAACAAGGCCAAACCTTTCCCAAGATTTTCCCGTAAACCGGAAACATAAATAGTGGTACGATCACTTCCTGTACGCACCCCATAGTTCACCCCAAGCTTATAAAAGTCTTTGCTCACTTCTTCTGGGGTTTTCTCATGTGTACCCAAATACTCTAAATACCCAGCGGCCAAACCAAGCTTTTTGTTATGGTCGTTGCCCATATCGAAAATTAGGTTCAACTCGGCCAAATCGTTGGTAGTATTGGGAATATAGGCCATGCTCAGTCCATTTTCCAAGGTAGAGGTTTGAATAGCCTTGTCGTAGTCGACAAACTCAGGCTGAAGGTCCGGGGAGGTCATTTTATCGAAGCCTTGTACGAATTCAGACTTCTTACCACGGTTCAATTCTATAGGCGTAATGCCCGGGTTTTCTACTTTGACCAAGTCTTTGGTCTCCCCTTGGCGTTTATATACCACGGCGTAATTGTTGGTGTAGAAAGCGTTGGCAAAATCGACCAATTCTTGTTTGGTTACCTTTTTCATCTTCTCGAACATGGAAATGCGATCTTTCCAGTCCTGGAATTGGGTAAAGGCCTTTACATACTGGTAAGCCACCCCATTGGTATTTTCATATTGACGGATTTCGTTCAACTTTAAATCATTGATAACCGCATCGATAAGCCAATCTTCGAAATTCCCTTTTTTAACCTCTTCTATCTGCCCCAAAATAAGGTCTTTTACCTCTTCTAGGCTTTGGCCCGATTTCGGGTTTCCATAAAACTGGTGCATACCGTAATCGTTCAAAAAAGTGGTGTACGAACCAGCTCCTTGCACCATTTGTTTTTGATTCAGGTTCAAATCGATCAAACCGGCCGTGGAATTGTTCAAAATCATATCGACCAACATCAATTTGATTTCATCTTCGCTACCGATACCTTGCGAACGGAAAGCGATATTGACCCTTTCATTCTCCGGGCCGAATACCTCAACCTCGGCAGGCGCCGTCATAGCTGCTTCTACCGGACGTTCAGGATGGGTAACCTCTTGATATTTAAAGTTCCCAAAAGCCTTATCTACTTTTTGGATGGTCTCATCAAATTCTAAATCCCCTACCAAAATCACCGCCATATTGTTAGGCACATAATAGGTATTGAAATAATTGTTGATCGCTACCATTGAGGGGTTCTTCAAATGCTCGGAGGTACCGATCGTAGTCTGTTGTCCGTATGGGTGGGTCGGGAACAAAGCTTTGTTAAGGGCAAAGGCCGCCCTTCGGAAATCACTGTCCTGACTGCGGTTAAACTCTTCGTACACCGCCTCTAACTCGGTATGGAAAATACGCAATACCACCTGGCTAAAGCGTTCACTTTCAACATGCAACCATTTATCCAGACCGTTTGAAGGAATTTTATTCACATACACGGTCTCTTCGTGCCAGGTCCAAGCATTGGTGCCCTCTGCCCCTAAGGAACTGATCATTTTATCGTATTCGTTGGCTATGGATATCTGGGAAGCGGCCACCGAAGTTTCATCGATCTGTTTGTAAATGGCCTTCTTTTTCTCGGGATCCTGTTCGGCCTTATGGGCCTCATACAGATTTGAAATAGAATCGAGCAATACTTTTTCGGCCGCCCAATCTTGGGTTCCGAATTCGTCGGTGCCCTTGAACATCATATGCTCTAGGTAGTGGGCCAGTCCGGTATTATCGGCAGGATCGTACACCGACCCGGCACGTACCGGAATAAAGGTCTGGATTTTGGGCTCGGTTTTATTTTGGCTCAAATACACTTTTAACCCGTTCTTTAAGGTATAGAGCCTCAGTCCCGTAGGATCGTTGGATACGGTTTCGTATTCATAACCGTTGGCATCGGTTTGGGTGTTTACGGCAAAGGTAGCCTCGGGCTCCTTTTCTTTACAGGCGGTGAACAAAGTGGCCACGACCAGCAATAACAAGCTTAATTTTTTCTTCATACTGTTTTTAGGTTCATTGATTATTATGAATAGACATCCAAGGTATTTGGATACAAAAAAACCATCAACGAAAACATTGATGGTTTTTATATGATGTAATATAGTAAATAACCGTATACCAGTTACCTAACTTAATACTTCTTTAACTTTGACACCGATCTCAGCTGGTGAATCCACTACATGGATACCGCATTCGCTCATGATGCGCTTTTTGGCTTGGGCAGTATCGTCGCTACCCCCTACAATAGCACCGGCATGACCCATGGTACGCCCGGCAGGAGCAGTCTCCCCGGCGATAAAACCAACGATAGGCTTTTTGCTACCACTTTCTTTATACCATTTGGCGGCCTCGGCTTCCAATTGTCCGCCGATCTCACCGATCATAACCACACATTCGGTTTCTGGATCGTTAATCAATAATTCAACAGCCTCCTTGGTAGTGGTTCCGATGATAGGATCCCCACCGATTCCGATAGCGGTAGTAATACCCAATCCTTGACGTACCACCTGATCAGAGGCTTCATAGGTCAATGTACCTGATTTGGAAACGATACCCACGGTTCCTTTCTTGAAAACGAAACCGGGCATAATACCTACTTTGGCTTCTTCTGGAGTAATTACCCCCGGACAGTTAGGTCCAATCAAACGACAATCCTTACCTTGTATATAATCATAAGCCTTAACCATATCGGCCACAGGAATACCTTCGGTAATGGTAATGATAACCTTGATACCGGCATCGGCAGCTTCCATAATCGCATCGGCGGCAAAAGCTGGTGGCACGAAAATAATGGTCGTATCGGCACCTACTTGCTTCACTGCATCTTCAACGGTGTTGAAAACCGGCTTTCCTAGGTGCTCTTGCCCCCCTTTTCCTGGAGTTACACCACCTACAACATTGGTACCATACTCAATCATCTGGCTGGCGTGAAAAGTACCTTCACTACCTGTAAAACCTTGTACGATGATATTAGAGTCTTTATTAACTAAAACGCTCATGGATTCATTTTTTTAAAACAAGACAAAAATAAGGGTTTGGTATAGAATGACGAAGTATAAAACTAGCTTTTTTCCTTCGCCATCTTGCCTTCCTTTTTAGTTTTAGTGATTGTTCTTTTTCTTTAGTTGTTCTACGAGATCCGGAATTTGACGCAAGGCCGCCAACTCTTTATATTTCTTTCTAATATCGTCTGCGGGCGAACCGAAATAACTCTTTTTACCTTCTAAGGATTTACTTACACCAGATTGCGCTGAAATAACCGCTTTGGTCCCAATGGTAATACCACTAGTTATACCGACTTGGCCCCAAATGGTGACCTCATCTTCTATTACAACACAACCGGCCACTCCAACTTGGGAAGCGATCAAACATTTTTCGCCAATTACCGTATCGTGCCCCACTTGTACCTGATTGTCCAACTTACTCCCTTTTTTTATGGTGGTATCGCCAGTAACCCCACGATCTATGGTACATTGGGCACCCAATTCCACCTGGTCTTCCAGCACCACCCTGCCCCCAGAACGCAAACGATCGAACCCGGTGGGGCGGTTTTTGTAGTAAAAGGCATCGGCTCCTAAAATGGTTCCGGCATGTATGATCACATTATCCCCGATAACACAGTCGTCATAAATAACCACATTGGGATATATAAGACAGTTTTTACCGATCACCACATTATTCCCAATAAATACATTGGGTTGTATTACCGTACCTTCCCCTATTTGAGCGGTCTTGGACACGGCTTCATTCGCCGGTGTAAACGGATTAAAGTGTTGGGTAAGGGTATTGAAATCGCGAAAAGGATCATCGGAAACCAATAAGGCCTTCCCCTCAGGGCAAGCGACCTCTTTATTTATCAAAACCACGGTAGCCTTGGATTCCAAAGCTTTATCGTAGTATTTGGGGTGATCTACGAATACGATATCTCCCGGTTCCACCACGTGGATTTCGTTCATACCCAAAACTGGAAAATCTTCGGGCCCCACATAGGTACTCCCAATCAACTGGGCGATTTGCCCCAAGGTTTGGGGGTTAGCAAATTTCATAGCAAAGCTTATTCCTTGATACGCTCCATATAGGTACCCTTCTCGGTCTCTAACTTGATCTTATCGCCTTCATTGATAAACAAAGGTACGTTTACGCGGGCGCCCGTCTCAACCGTAGCAGGCTTTGTGGCATTGGTAGCGGTATTCCCTTTTACACCCGGTTCGGTATGGGTAACCTCTAAAATGACATGGGCCGGCATTTCGACAGAAAGTGGCATTTGATCTTCGGTATTGAACAAAATACTTACCGTTTCACCTTCTTTAAGCAAACCCGGATTATCCAAGGTACTCTCTTGCAAGGTAATCTGGTTGTAATCTTGGGTATCCATAAAGTGATAGGTCTCCCCTTCTGGATACAAATATTGGTATGAACGGGTCTCTACACGAACATCGTCTATTTTATGGCCGGCGGAAAAGGTATTGTCGATAACCTTGCCCGAAGTAACACTTTTTAGTTTGGTACGGACAAAAGCCGGACCTTTACCCGGTTTTACGTGAAGGAATTCAATGATTTTATAGATATCGTGGTTGTACTTGATGCACAATCCTTTTCTGATGTCGGACGTATTTGCCATAAATGTGTATTTAATTGGTACTAAAATAACCTTTCATGATCCCACGCTGGGAATCTCTGATGAACTGAAGGATCTCGTCCCTTTCCGGGGTAGCCTCCATTTCGGCTTCAATGATTCGGGAAGCCTGGGTATTGTTATAACTTTTTTGATATAGGATGCGGTAAATATTCTGTATTTCCCTGATTTTATCGGTACTATATCCCCTACGCCTCAAACCTATGGAGTTAATACCCACATAAGATAAAGGTTCACGGGCCGCTTTAACATAGGGCGGTACATCTTTACGCACTAAAGAACCTCCGGTAACAAAGGCATGATCCCCTACGGAAACGAATTGATGTACGGCCACAAAACCTGCCAAAACCACATTATCACCAATATTAATATGTCCGGCCAAGGTGGTATTGTTCGAAAAAATACAATTGTCTCCCACGATACAATCATGTGCAACGTGACAATAGGCCATAATCAGGCAATTCTTCCCGATTTGGGTCTTCATTCGGTCAGAGGTACCTTTATTAATGGTGGCACACTCTCGAATAGTGGTATTATCGCCAATGATTACCGTGGTATCTTCCCCATTGTACTTTAAATCTTGGGGTGTAGCTGAAATTACAGAACCCGGAAAAATGTTACAGTTCTTTCCGATACGGGCCCCTTCCATAATGGTTACATTGGAACCGATCCATGTACCTTCACCAATCTCTACATTATTATGTATGGTGGTAAAGGGCTCTACCACTACGTTCTTTGCTATTTTGGCACCGGGGTGCACATAAGCCAGGGGTTGATTCATACTATTGTTTCTTTACGATTTGAGCCATCATCTCGGCCTCACAGACCAGTTTGCCGTTGGCGTAGGCGTAGGCCTGCATATGACAAATACCCCTACGAATCGGGGAAATAAGGCTACAATGGAATATAAGCGTATCGCCGGGAAGCACCTTTCTTTTAAACTTGACATTATCTATTTTCATGAACAAGGTCAGGTAGTTCTCGGGATCCGGTACGGTACTCAGTACCAATATACCCCCGGTTTGGGCCATGGCCTCTATCTGTAATACCCCAGGCATTACCGGGGCATCGGGAAAATGCCCTACAAAGAAAGGTTCGTTCATGGTAACGTTCTTCATACCAACAACATGGGAATCGGAAAGTTCCAAGATACGATCGATCAATAAGAATGGAGGTCGGTGTGGCAACATGGCCATAATCTGATGGATGTCCATCAATGGTGGTTGATCCAGATCGAACTGAGGTACCTTATTGCGTTTTTCAGCCTTAATAATCTTGGCTAACTTTTTGGCACATTGCGTATTCACGAAATGACCTGGTTTGGTAGCGATAACCTTCCCTCGGATACGGGTACCGGCCAAAGCCAAATCACCAATAATATCCAATAACTTATGACGGGCCGCTTCATTAGGGTGATGCAGGGTCAAATTATCTAGGATCCCATTGGGTTTAACCGCTAACTTATCCTTATTAAAGGCTTTACGCAGCTTATCCATGGTTTCGTCAGAGATTTCCTTGTCTACATAAACAATGGCATTGTTCAGGTCGCCCCCTTTGATCAGACCATTTTCCAACAGCATTTCCAATTCGTGCAAGAAGCTAAAGGTACGCGCACAGGCAATCTCTTTCTTAAAATCGGAAATATGTTCGAGCGTGGCATTTTGGGTCCCCAAAACCTTTGTGCCAAAATCGACCATAGCGGTTACTTGGTACTCATCGGCGGGTATAATGGTAATCTCTGATCCCGAAGCCTCATCCCTATAGGTAATTACCTCTTTTACGATAAACTCTTCGCGGTCGGCATCTTGCTCTATGGTACCGGCTTCTTCCAAGGCTTCTATAAAGAATTTGGAAGACCCATCCATAATCGGAGGTTCGGCCGCATCGAGTTCGATCAAAACATTATCGATATCCATACCTACCAAGGCTGCCAACACATGTTCAGAGGTGCTAATCTGTACCCCGTTCTTCTCTAGATTGGTACTACGTTGGGTATTCACCACATAATTGGCATCGGCCTCAATGACCGGGGTACCTTCCAAATCTACCCTTTTAAAGGCATAACCGTGGTTTTCTGGAGCAGGTACGAATTTTAGGGTAACGTTCTTACCGGTATGTAAGCCAACACCTGTCAAAGATATTTCCTTGGCTATGGTGCGTTGTTTTTTTACGTCAGGATTGCCCACTTTTTCTTTCTTTTTCTAATTGGTTTAATCTAGCTACCGTTTTCGGCAGATTTTTAAAATGTACGTATGATTTGTTGTAATCGCCATAATTCAAGGCTGGGGAACCTTGCAGCACTTCATCGTCTTTTACATTTCGGCCAATACCCGATTGGGCCTGGATCTTTACCCGATCACCAATGGTAATATGGCCCACAATACCCACTTGCCCCCCAATCATACAGCGACTACCGATCTTTGTAGAGCCTGCGATTCCGGTTTGTGCCGCGATAACGGTATGCTCGCCAATTTCCACATTATGCGCAATTTGGATCTGATTGTCCAGTTTCACCCCTTTTCGCAAAATTGTAGACCCTAAAGTGGCCCGGTCTATGGTGGTACCGGCTCCTACATCTACATGGTCTTCCAAAATAACATTACCGGTTTGGGGTACCCGGGTAAATTCACCCTGTTCATTAGGCGCATAACCAAAGCCGTCTGCCCCGATAATGGCCCCGGAATGGATTACACACTCCTTACCGATTACAGTTTCGGAATAGATTTTGGCCCCGGCGAAAACACAAACATTATCCCCAAGGCTTACATTATCACCAATGTAAACGTTCGGATAAATTTTTACGTTATCCCCAATTTTCACATTGTTGCCCAAATAAGCAAAAGCCCCAATATAAACGGCTTCCCCATATGAGGCTGATTCCGATATAAAAGAAGGCTGTTCTACCCCTACTTTATTGTTCTTTACTTGATTGTAATATTCCAAAAGCTTGGAAAACGACTTATAGGCATCGTCTACCTTGATCAAAGTCGTATCGATCTCTTGCTCTGGCTCAAAGTCTTTATTGACAATGGCAATGGAAGCCTTTGTGGTATATATATAGGATGTATATTTTGGATTGGCCAAAAAGGTAAGGGAGCCTTGTTCGCCCTCTTCTATTTTAGCTAATTTATCTACGGCAATCTCAGGGTTTCCAAAAACCTCCCCCTCCAGGATCGCCGCAATCTGACCCGCTGTAAATTTCATGGACACAAAAGTAACAAAAATAGTTAAAAGCCTTCCTTAGGATAGCACAGATAATGCTTGGATATGGGTTTTGACAAGGGCTTTAAGTTAAAGCCATCGGAAGCTTCGACCACATCTGACAAACGCCCATCCTTCCGTAAAATATGAATGCGTTGTTTGGCTGCATCATAAGCCTTTTGGGCAATGCTACCCCCAAAAACAAAATAAGGCACTTCGTTGGCCTTCAAGCCCATACCGCGTTGTACCCTTTCTTGCATTTGCTCGGCATAACCAGGCTCGAAAGGTTGATTACGCAATTCGATATGCAAAAGTTGGCGATCTAGCAACATACCGCACAACTTGGCCAATACCCGATCCGATTCGTTCCGCCACAATTTTAAGGCTGAAAGAATATCCACGTCATCCAATTGGGCAAAAGTATCCAAAACAGAAGCATTGAAAGTGTTTTCGGTAACCTCATTACGTAAAAAATAGGTCAAGGGAGCACTACATGTTAAAGCCTGTCCCTGTTGCATCAACTCCCTGGCCCGTTGAAACACACGAATCAGTAATTGTTCCCCTACCAGACCGGTCTTATGTAAATAAACCTGCCAATACATGAAACGGCGAGCCATCAAGAATTTTTCTACTGAATAGATCCCTTTTTCCTCCAAAACCAAGGTGCCATCGGCCACATTGAGCATACTGATCAAACGTTGCGAACTCACATTTCCCTCGGTTACCCCAGTATAAAAACTGTCGCGCCGCAAATAATCCAGCCGATCCATATCCAACTGGCTAGAAATAAGCTGATTCAGGTATTGTTTCGGGTAATCGCCTTGGAACATGGCTATGGCCACATCCAATTTCCCCTTATATTTTTCGTTCAGGGCCTGCATAAACTTTAGAGAAATGGCTTCGTGCTGTACCCCTTGCACAATACTATGCTCCATGGCATGGGAAAAAGGTCCGTGCCCAATATCGTGCAATAAAATCGCTGCTATGAGACCAGATTCTTCCTCTTGGGTTATTTCCACCCCTTTGTCCTGCAACACCTGTATAGCCTGCCGCATAAGATGCATACAACCCAAGGCATGGTGAAAACGGGTATGGTGCGCCCCGGGATATACTAAATAAGAAAGTCCCATTTGAGTAATTCGTCTTAGCCTTTGGAAATAAGGTTCGGAAATAAGATCGAATACAAAGGAGTTGGGGATTCCAATAAATCCGTAAATTGGATCATTGAAAATTTTGAGTTTATTGGATTTTGCCAAGATAATGCGCTTTGCTCGCACAAATATACATACTAAATGAGGAAGATTACCATTCTATGGGCGGACGACGAGATCGATATATTAAAACCCCATATTATTTTCTTGGAAAGTAAAGGATACGAGGTAATCGCCTGTCAAAGTGGACAAGAGGCCTTGGATGTGCTTACGGAAACCAGTGTTGATATCGTATTTTTAGATGAGAACATGCCTGGGATTTCCGGCCTGGAAACCTTAAACGAGATTAAAGTCTCGCATGCCAGTTTGCCTGTGGTCATGATTACCAAGAGTGAGGAAGAGTTTATTATGGAAGAGGCCATTGGTTCAAAAATCGCCGATTATCTAATTAAACCGGTAAATCCTAAGCAAATTCTTTTGTCCTTAAAAAAGAACCTAGATCATTCGCGCTTAGTCTCTGAAAAGACCACGGCCAATTACCAACAAGAATTTAGAAAAATAGCCCTAGACCTCTCTATGGTGAACAGTTGGGAAGAATGGGCCGAGCTGTATAAAAAACTTATTTATTGGGAAATGGAACTCGAAAAAATCGAGGATTCCGGTATGTTCGAAATTTTAGAATCCCAAAAAACGGAGGCCAACAACCAGTTCGGCAAGTTCATAGATCGTAATTATGCCGATTGGTTCGGTAATGGGGAAGCCCCTACCATGTCGCATACCCTCTTCAAAAACTGGGTAATGCCCGAACTGGACAAAGGGTCTACAGTGTTGGTGGTCATAGATAATTTAAGGTATGATCAATGGTTGGCTTTTGAAGAAGTATTGACCCCGTTTTACAAAAAGGCCTCTGAAAAACCCTATTACAGTATATTACCCACGGCTACCCAATACGCTCGAAATGCCATTTTTTCTGGACTTATGCCCTTGGAAATGGAACGAAGGCACAAAGACTGGTGGAAAAACGATACCGATGAAGGCGGGAAAAACCTTTTTGAGGCTGAATTCCTGGGCGCCCAGATACAACGTTTGGGTTTAGACGTAAAATGGGATTACCATAAGATCAGTAATTTAAAGCAAGGGAAAAACCTAGTACAGCAGTTTAAAGGTCAAAAAGAGAACGACCTTACGGTAATCGTTTATAATTTTGTGGATATGCTTTCACATGCCAAGACCGAAATGGAAGTTATAAAGGAATTGGCGGCAAACGATAAAGCATACCGTTCATTGACTTTAAGTTGGTTTAAAAACTCCCCTTTGCTGGAAATTATACAGCAAGCCCAAGAAATGGGCAAGCGCTTGATCATAACCACCGACCACGGTACCATTAACGTAAAACAGCCTTCGAAGGTTATCGGGGATAAAGAGACCAGTCTAAACCTACGTTATAAAACCGGTCGTAGCCTTACATTTGAAGACAAAGATGTACTAGAGGCCCAAAAACCGGCGAGCATACACCTGCCCTCCATTAACGTAAGCAGCTCATATATTTTTGCAAAGAACGATTTGTTCTTTGCTTATCCCAACAACTATAACCATTATGTGGGTTACTACCGTAATACTTATCAGCATGGTGGGGTGTCTTTAGAGGAAATGATCATACCCTTTGTAGTTTTGGATCCCAAGTAGGTAACATTGGAGTTAAACTGGCTGATTTCATATTATCAATAGAAACCCATTCGGAGGTAAGCCAACACCTTTAAAAAGATTCTATCAGAAAAAAAGGTCATAATAATATGGGCCAAGTTTAATGTAACCATATGTTTTCCTTTCTACAAATAGATGTAGGTTAACACTTTTACCCAGAACAGTGTAACCGTTGGGAATATTTTTCGGATTTATGTATTTGATCTCAAAGGAATTGGAATTTGCATATGAAAATCAACATGTTTTCATTCGATAACGTTATTTTTGTGTTTTGAATTTCGGTTCCCCCATTTCAACCAAATCATTACGCCTATGGGTATTGTATTAAATCGACATACTCAATCCAAATCGATTCACTATCACTCATGCCATTTTTTTATTTTTTTCAGGACTGATCGGGTCTTATCCTATCTATCTTTTAGCAAAACGATATTCAATTAAAATATAAATACGTTATACTAATCGACATGGCAATAATTATGATATAATTAACCACAGATTCGAGAATAAACACCATCGTACCAATATAGTTTTTATTGGAAACGGGCACCGAGTTTAGTGTCGTTGCCAAGCGGGCATACTGGAATCATATACAAAACCTAACACTAAAACACTGTTTTAATCACCTACAATTTAAACAGAAAGTAAAATATTAAAACAGTAACAGGGCCCCTTACGGAGTTTGTGGCAACCAAATCAATTTCCCAATCCGCACTAAATAAAAGTCTAAGCTGAAATGACCTGAATCAAATAAGTAATCCATCAATACTTTCTTTCTGATAGACTTCGGTTTTATCATACCGGAAGTCATTCATTTTTTGAATTTATTATTAAAATCTGGTAAAAAAGCAATCATTTCGAAGACGGTAAAAATCAAAGCTTTCGTTTTAGGTAATCACCATACCCTTCTTATTGCACCCTTTGTTAGTTTTAACACAAAGTAAATTTTTGAACAAGCCATTAGTTTACATGAACAACACCTGTACAATTGAAAACTGAAAGATTTCATTATCAAACATCTCATTAACAAGCTGTATTTAAGTAATTTACCAAAGTGAAAATATAGTTTAATTTTGCAAGGTTGAATTCGAATTAGTTATGACATCTTTGAACTTTACATTAAAAAACATACACCAGGCTGCCCAATTTGTTTTAAAACATGCACAATCCAATATACTGTGTTTTCACGGACAAATGGGAGCTGGAAAAACTACTTTGATTAAGGCCATAATTGCCCAATTAACCGGAGATGGCGCACAAGCCAATAGCCCAACCTTTGGATTGGTGAATGAATATACGAATGAAAATGGGGAGACTTTGGCTTATCATTTTGATCTTTATCGTATTGAAGATGAAGCCGAAGCCTTGGATATGGGAATCGAAGAATATTTATACGGAGATAAAACGGTTTTTTTGGAATGGCCCGAGAAGATTAGCGGATTATTACCTGATGCTTCACACTATCAAATTGATATTATAGATCAAAATGAGCGAAAAATAGGACTTAAATAAAGTATTTTCATTCGCAAATGAAAGGTTTAGTAGCTGAAAATGAAAAGATTACATTTTTTTAACATTTCATGTTCCACGAAAGCTTTGATTTTATCGTTGAAATGCACTACTTTAACCATTCCTAAATTTTGCCCCCGTCGCCTAACCCAAGTGCATGGTAAAGAACTGATTTATTAACCAAAATTCTTTACGATGAACACTAAAAGAGTTTTATTCGGTATTCTTGCCGTGGCCGTATTTGGCTTGACCGCAGTGTCTTGCTCTGATACCGCTGAAGACGACAGTCTTTATACGCAGAGTATTGAGAAAGGTAGGATTAAGACTCCACCACCAAACGGATGATAATCCAAAAAATTAGGCTTCTATATACTAGAAGCCTTTTTTTTTAGTTATTTATTCAGTTATTGACCCAGCTATGGCAGAAAATCCGTTTAAAAAAGACGACTTCAAAAAAGCGATAAAATCCAGAAGTATTTGGATTGGTAGCATCGTGGCCGTCCTTATTGCCATATCTCCTTATTTGTTTTATACATATCAATACTTTCCAAACACACCTACCTATGACACCTTTCTTTTTTCTATAGAAAGCACCTATTACGAAAGTGTCAATACCATGATGTGGATGCTGATGGGGAAACTTATCCCATTGATTTTATTAATTCTTTGGTTTTTTACCTGTAAACATTGGTGGTACCATATCATACTGATTCCGGTGGCTATGTACGCTTTTCAAATATTTTCATTAATTGAAAGTGATATTAAGAATATCGATGAAATCGAAATCTATTGGTTGATTCCCATCATGATGTTCATTACCCCATTCGTGTATTTTATTCGGGTTAAACTCTTTGACAAACATGTTTTAGGCATTGATTTAGATGCCATGGATCAAGAGTTGAAAGAACTCAAAGCCAAACAAAAAGCTTCAGAAGATAAAAATATGCCCAAAGCGGTATAGTCTTACATTCCTTCGTTTTGGCTTAATTTCCATAAAAATCGTAGTTTTGAGGTTGCAAGTCGCTACTACATGAAGCCACCTAATTCTCCTTTTACAAAAGATCAATTATTACCTCAGGAAGAAACCTTGGAGGTATTGAAACAGAAGGGCGAATTATTTATTGGCATTCCCAAAGAAAACCAATACCAAGAAAAAAGGATTTGTCTCACCCCCGATGCCGTTAGTGCCATAGTGGCCAACGGGCATAGGGTACTGGTTGAAGCGGGTGCCGGTGAAGGATCTAGCTATACCGATCTAGAATATACCCAAGCAGGGGCCGAAGTGACCCGCGATACCAAAAAAGTATTAGGGTGCCCCTTGATCCTAAAAGTAGAGCCACCCACCCTTTCGGAAATAGAAATGATGGCGCCCCAGGCCATTATCATTTCCGCCCTTCAGATAAAAACACAGCACAAGGACTATTTTAGTGTACTGGCCAAAAAAAGGATAACCGCCATAGCCTTTGAATATATCAAAGACGAAATGGGCAAATATCCGGCTATACGCTCTTCTAGTGAAATAGCTGGTTTGGCCGCCATATTGATTGCGGCTGAAACCTTGGCCGCCACCAACCAGGGTAACGGACTGCTCTTTGGTAACATTAGCGGGGTACCTCCTGCCGAGGTAGTTATTATTGGTGCCGGAACGGTAGGTGAATATGCAGCCCGTTCTGCTTTGGGATTGGGGGCCAGTGTTAAGGTCTTCGATAATTCTTTGACCAAGTTGCGCAAGATTCAAACCAACTTGAACCGTACCATTTATACCTCTACGGTGCAACCCAAAAACCTTTCAAAGGCCTTGAGAAGGTGCGATGTTGCCATTGGTGCCACCCGGGGCGATGGTAGATCGCCCATTATGGTCAGTTCAGATATGGTCGAAAACATGAAAACCGGTGCGGTGATCATTGACGTGAGTATCGATA
This sequence comes from Sediminicola luteus, assembly GCF_002514735.1. Lineage (GTDB taxonomy): Bacteria > Bacteroidota > Bacteroidia > Flavobacteriales > Flavobacteriaceae > HQA918. Next base: position 444,415 of record NZ_NBWU01000004.1, read on the forward strand.
CCGGTGGCTGTTTTGAAACCAGTGAAGTTACCGATCACGACAACCCTACTTTCGAGAAATTCGGGGTAATACACTATGGGGTTCCGAACATCCCATCGCGATACCCGAAAACCTCTTCGCTTTCCATTTCCAATATCTTTACCCCCTATCTGTTAAAGGTCGGTGAAGAAGGCGGTTTGGAAAATGCATTACGGTTTGATCGTGGTTTACGAAGCGGATTGTATATGTACCACGGTATACTAACCAACAAAACCGTAGGCGAATGGTTCGACCTACCTTTTAGCGATATCAATTTCCTTATTTTCTAGTATGCCCCTGATCAAAAGACTCGGATACTATTTGGGCGGATTTGCCATTGGCCTCATTTTCTTGGCTATTTTCCTGAAAAACAAAGCTGAAGAAACCGGAAGCAGTTTTTGTTACCTACCCAATTGTCGGGTGTTAAAGGAACTACGCTCCAAACCTTTGGCGATTACCCAAGCATCGAAGGCTAGTTTGCAATCAGCGCAATGGGACAGTATTCAAATTGCCTATATTCTTAATGAGGGAGCTGTAGATTTTTCAAAAAGCGACACCAAAAACGAGACCTGTAAGACCTACCATATAAATGCCGAGGTAGAAACAAAACCAGCAGCCATGGTATTTAAAAACTGTAAGGACAGTGTGTATTTAGAATCCGTACGTTTTGATGCGGTGAATTAACCTATCTGTAAACCAAAGCTTTAGAATACCAAATAAACGGTTGGGCCGTTAATTTTTACCTGCTTAATCCAGCTTCCGTCTTTTTCTTTCGTTTTTGATCAAAAACAATTCGCGCGTGGTTTGTCCGGCCACCGAGGTATTCTCTTCGGCCCGTCTAATTAAATACGGCATCACATCCTTAACCGGTCCGAATGGTAAATATTTGGCCACATGATAGCCTTCTGCCGATAGGTTAAAGGAGATATGATCGCTCATACCATAAAGTTGACCGAAGAAAACCCTGGGGTCGTTATTTGCCAAGCCTTTGGCTTTCATAATTTCAATAAGCTTATAACAGCTTTCTTCGTTATGGGTGCCTGCAAAGATGACGATGCGACCCAAGTGCTCCATTATATAGGCCACCACTTCGTCAAAATTGACATCGGTTGCTTCCTTTGATGCGCAAATAGGACTTTTATAGCCTTGTTCCTCGGCACGCTCATTCTCTTTTTCCATATAGGCCCCGCGCACTACTTTCACCCCAATTACATAATTCCGGGTTTCAGCATCTTGTTGTAATTTTTTAAGGTAATCCAAGCGATCCCAACGATACAACTGCAGCGTATTGAAAACCACCGCCTTTTCCTTATTGTATTTGAACATCATGTCTTGTACCAAATCGTCGGCGGCATCTTGCATCCAACTTTCTTCTGCATCGATCAATAAAGCGATATCCATTTCATAAGCCCGTTTACAAGCCGCATCGAAACGCGCCACTACCCTTTCCCATTCTTCTTTTTCCGCGGTAGAAAGTACGTCTCCCTGACCAACTTTTTCATATAAGGCCAAACGACCTAAACCGGTGGGTTTAAACACCGCAAAAGGTATGGCCTCCATTTCCTTTACATATTTAATGGTCTCAAGGGTCTTGGTAAGGGCAAAATCGAATTGGGCTTCTTCCTCTTTTCCCTCCACAGAATAATCGAGGACCGAGGACACCCCTTTTTCGAACATTTTTTCAATAACCGGGATACAGTCTTTTTCGGTTACCCCTCCACAAAAATGATCAAACACCGTGGCACGGATTAGGCCTTCGACAGGCAAATGTGCTTTAATGGCAAAATTGGTAACGGCAGTACCAATGCGCACAAGCGGCTCATTGGCAATCAATTTGAATAAGAAATAGGCCCTTTCCAATTCCGAATCGGACTTTAAGCTAAAAGCCGTTGCAGTATCCTCAAAAATACGTTTCATTATTGCGAATTTGATAACGCCGCAAATATAGGACGGCTTCATTTAATTTTTACATAAAATACTTGTTATTTTGCCCTCTTAAAATCCGTAGTAATGCAATCGATCTGTAGCCATACGAGTACTGTACATTTTGGGGAAACCGGGTATGCCGAAATTAACGGTCACTTGGCCAAAAGTAATTACTCTAGCGTTTTTGTTTTAGTCGATTCCAATACGCACGAACATTGTTTGGCCCCGTTTTTAAGTCAATTAGCGACCGATAGCCCCATAGAGGTTTTGGAAGTAGAGCCCGGGGAAGTAAACAAAACCTTGGAAACCTGTAACCAACTATGGTTGGCCCTATCGGAATTGGGTGCAGATCGCAAAAGCCTAATAATAAATTTGGGCGGAGGCGTAGTTACCGATATGGGCGGTTTTGTAGCTTCGGCCTTTAAAAGGGGTATCGATTTTATAAACGTGCCCACTACCCTATTGTCAATGGTAGATGCTTCGGTAGGTGGTAAAACCGGTGTAGATCTTGGGCCCTTGAAAAACCAGATCGGCACAATAAGCCAACCAGTAATGGTTTTGGTAGACCCTATTTATTTACAAACTTTAGACCAGCGACAAAAAACCAGTGGTTTTGCCGAAATGCTAAAACATGGTTTAATCAAAGATGCCAACTATTGGGCCAGCTTAAAACCAGGTATACCCGAAAAACTCACAGAAAGCATACATCATTCGGTTGCCATTAAAAATGAGGTGGTAACCCAAGACCCGACCGAACAAGGTTTGCGCAAGATTTTGAATTTTGGTCATACTTTGGGGCATGCCGTAGAATCGTACTTTTTGGAAAGTGAGGCCCATGAAACCTTATTACACGGCGAGGCCATTGCCGTGGGTATGGTTATGGAAGCCTATTTATCGTATAAGCTTTGTGGCCTTCCCTGGTCTGATTGCGAAGAGATAAAGACCACCTTTAAGGCCCATTTTGGCAGTATAGCCTTTGAAGCTGAGGATATTGAAAAAATATTGGGCTATTTAAAATTCGACAAGAAAAACAGTCATGGTAAGGTAAAATTTGCCCTCTTAAAGGCCATTGGTGATACCCAATGGGATATAGAGGTACCCCAAGACCTGCTACTCGAATCGATCACATACTACGAAAAAGTTTAAGTACACCTACTTTTTTCCCGGCTTTACAACTCTTTAGATCCAAGTGTTGTTTAATATTCTAGTTTTAGGTCAGTAAGCAACCTAAACCATTGAATATGAAACGCAAACTAGTAGACTACAAAAAGCTCGACCATCAAATCGCCAACTTATTATTGGAGAATTATCCGCATGGGTATGGGGATAGCGATATCATCTCCTTTAAAAATGCCAGTGGCGAAATCATAGAAGCCGTAGAGGTACGCACTAACGATACCATTTATATGGTAAAGATCAGTCAGAGCCTTACCTATTTCATCGATAACTTCGATGCTACCGTAGCCAATGAATTGAATAAGGAAGCCAAGGCAAAAACCGCAGCCAAAGCCGCCTTGGAAAAAGAACATGGGGAAACAGACCTTTTGAATTAGCCAAACCATTCCCATCTATAAAGAAAGGGCGATCCGAATGGACCGCCCTTTTTTATTCGGTATAACCTGATAAATCAAATTTCGTTGAAGATGGTATGCATCAAACGTTTTTTATCGTTTATGCTCTCCTCAAGCGAAATCATGGTTTCCGTTCTACTGATACCATCGATATCATCTATTTTAAAGATGATGTTTTTAGCGTGTGTGGTATCCCGGGCCCTGATCTTACAGAAAATATTGAATTTACCCGTTGTGATATGGGCAACCGTTACATTAGGAATATCTTCCAAACGTTGGATTACAAATTTGGTTTGATGGGTCTTCTCAAGAAAAATACCAACATAAGCGATAAAGCTGTACCCCAATTTATGATAATCGAGGGTTAGGGAAGAACCACGGATAATTCCGGCTTCCTCCATTTTTTTCACCCGAACATGCACCGTACCGGCCGAAATCAATAACTTTTTCGCTATATCGGTAAAAGGAGTACGCGTATTATCAATAAGCATATCCAATATCTGGTGATCTATCTCGTCCAACTTAACTGCCTTACTCATATTGAAAGAATTTTAGGCAAAATTAAAAAAATGCGGAATAAAATGTAAAAGAAATTAGATTTTTTTGAAAATAACTCAATAAACAAGTCATTTTTAATCGATTCCGTATTGCTCAATAAGGCGGCTCAAACGTTTGAAACGGGAAATTTCGAGCCTATCAGCATTTTCAGCGGCGTTTAGCTGCTTATGGCCATAAAACCCCGTTACATCCCCTTTTTTCATTATTTGAGGTACGAAATCAACAGCTTCGTTTACTAATTCCTCTTTAAACAGTATGGCCAAATCGACATTCTTCGGAATGTTTTTATTCAATTCATGGGCATTTGAAACGATAATATCCACAAAGCACTTCCCATTTTCCGGAATGGCCAGATAATCTGTCACACTATAATTTAGGAAGCTTTTATCGATTATGGCGCGTAATCCAGCCAACAAGGCTCGAAAAATCAATTCTCGGGTCTTGGTTCTGTTATAATCATTCGGAAAATGCCCGGCTTCGAACAAAATCGTAGGCACTCCGGCCATCATAAATGCGTCCCCGACACAATTGGCATTGAATCCGTCGTCATACCTACCTACCCCTTTAGGAATAAACCGATACAATTCTTCAGTCATAAGAGCGATAAGTTGCATGGCCGTTTTGCGATGCTCGTTTAAACTACGCGCTTCGTCAAAAGCTGGTGCTAAAAAAGAAACCGTGGCCGGAACGGCAGATTGCCCCACACTAAATATGGTACGCTGACCATGTAGGTTAAAACAAAAGTCAGGTTGGAAACTTTCAAAGACCTTTCTCAAGAGCTGGCTTTCCACTTGAGTCCTTTTTTGGGAGTCACGGTTCAAATCGACCTGATTGGCGTTTAACCGGGTGTATTTTTTGGCCCCGTCAGGACTCAAAATGGGAATAATATATAATTTACAATTGGAAACTATTATGTTTTTGACCTCTGCATCATATTGTAACAAATGTAACAAGTCAATTAGGGCCTTGGTCGTGGTAGATTCGTTGCCGTGCATTTGGGACCACATTAGCACTTTGGTAGGCCCTTCGCCAAATTCTAGTCCATAGATAGGGCGTTGCTGTTCTGAATAACCGATAATATGGGTTGAAACATCAATTTTAAGGCGATTTAAGGCAATTTCTAGGTATTCTAGGGGAAAGTAACGGTCTAAGGTAATATCGAGCGCATAAGGCGTGTATTCCATCATTGGATAAGGTTTGATACGTATCAGGGTTAGGCTGCAAAGCTATAAACCAATTCATTTACAAATGTAGCAAAGGAATATTTCAAAAATGTTACAATTGTATATTGTAAATCGGGAAGGAAATTCTTGATCAGCTACCAAAGTTGTGTCCATATTTACGATCGTTACATGGTATTTATATCTACTACTCAATCTATTGTATATCACATCATTAACACGTATTCATTGAATGATTAAATTATATCTGCATTACAATTCTATTTTGTAAATTGTAAATTACACCCTATTTTGCTACAAAATACGGTTTACAATGATAAATTACGAGGAATTGGTAAAACGCCTTGGGGTGTTGATGAGCTACTACAATCTCAGTGCCTCTGCATTCGCGGACAAGGTTGGCGTGCAACGTTCCAGCATTTCACATTTGTTATCAGGCCGTAACAGACCCAGTTTAGAGTTCGTTACCAAGGTAGTGAGTACTTTTCCGGAGGTAAACCTATATTGGTTGCTTAACGGTAAGGGTAGTTTTCCTTCTGAGGATGGTGCCCCACCCGCCCAAACCAGCCTTCCGTTATCCGAAAAGGCCCCGCTCCCCCAACCCACAGTCGAAAAATCGACCCCATCGGAACCTAAAACGCCGACCCAAAAACCAAAATCCGTCGAAAAACCAATCCCCACCCCTATCAAAAAGCGTGTTGGTACCAACAAAACCATTGAACGCATCGTTATTTTCTATTCCGACGGTAGTTTTGAAGCCTATACCGAAGATCGTTCATAAAATTAAGTCACTTTTTTTCCTACAAGCATACGAAATGCCTTAATTTGGGGTATGATCAAGAATACCCTTTCCCTACTCACGGGATTATTACTTACGGCCTGTTATTCCCCAAATCGGAATTGTACCGATTTTGCCACGGGAACCTTTGAATTCGAATACGAAATTGACGGAAATACCAAAAAAGCAACCTTTAAGCGTGACTTGAAGTACAGCGTAGATTATTTTGACAACCAAATAGATAGCTCCACCGTTAGATGGTTAAATGATTGTGAGTTCGTACTCACTCCTTTAGACGGTAAACAAACGGCCATACATTACAAAATCTTGTCTACCACCTCCGATAGTTACCTCTTCGAATATAAACGGGCCGTAAAACAAGCCCATAAAAAACAACTGGTCAAACGCGGAACCGCAACAAAAATCGATTAAATTATGTTTGAGATCTTTTCGAGTCCAGATGCTTGGATGGCATTGCTAACCCTCACCTTTCTAGAAATCGTTCTGGGTATAGACAATATCATATTTATTTCTATCGCCGCCGGTAAATTAGAGCCTTCGCAACGTAAAAAGGCGACCAATATCGGACTCATACTGGCCATGGTCATGCGTATCGTACTCTTATTCGGTATATCGCTATTGACCACCATGAAAAAACCATTCTGGTTCCTGGACGAATCCTGGATACATGGCGGTATCAGTGGTCAGGCCCTGATTTTATTCGCGGGCGGACTCTTCCTTTTATACAAGAGTACCAAGGAGATACACGAAAAAATCGAAGATAAAGGACACGACGAACGCGAGGTGACCAAAAGCCGGTCTACCTCTTTGAGCAACGCTATTGTACAGATAACCATTATCAATATCGTATTCTCCTTCGACTCCATTTTAACGGCCATCGGTATGACCAACGGTATTTCGCCCAACCCCAACGACGCCTTGATATTAATGGTTGTTGCCGTTGTTATTTCTGTGATAATCATGATGTTATTCGCTAATCCGGTTGGTGAATTCGTTAACAAACACCCTTCAATACAAGTATTGGGATTATCATTTTTGATTTTGATCGGTTTTATGCTTATTGCAGAAGCCGCCCACATATCGCATTTGGTGGTATTCGACAACGAGGTAGGCGCCATACCTAAAGGCTACCTTTACTTTGCCATAACCTTCTCGCTTATGGTCGAGTTTTTGAATATGCGTGTACGTAAAAAGAAAATTAAAGAACCGGAAGCATAAGATTTGACAAACCAAATAAAAAATCCAATCGTTTTGATTGGCTTTTTTATACATCAGTGGTTTTCTTTAAGATATATCACATTATTAAAAGTTTAACTTCAAATGTAATTTTAAAGATTAGCGTATCTTTTCGTCAGTTTTTCAAGCCATTTTTCACGTTTTTGTTGGCTGGTGAACTTCACATAGTTCAAACTGATCCATTTTCTGTTGGGCACCCCTATTTTCCAAAACGTCCCGAACAAGACCGCTTTTTTAATCGCGTTACCGAACAAGGCCCTATAGGCCCATGCCGGGGTATTCATAGTGGTAATCATATGTACCCCTTTCAATTGTTTTAAGCGGCCCAGCATGCGGTTCCCTTTGTCGTTATAATCATAAGCGATTCCCGGAAAAATCAATTTATCGATAAAGCCTTTGGTCAGTGCCGGCATTAATTCCCACCAAATCGGAAAGATAAAAATCAGGAAATCTGCAGCTTGCAAACGGATTTTATAAGCTTTTACCAGCGGATCCAAGGCCTCGTAGGAGGCCTGGCTATCTTTGGCCGCCGTTACAAAGGCCTTCAAGTCTTTGGCCCGCATCACGGGATCAAAGCCATCTTCGTCCAAATGGATCAAATCAATGCTATGTCCGGCCCGGGAAAGACCTTTTTGAACAGCTTCTAAGACTGCATTACAATAGCTTTTCTCATACGGATGGTTGAATACGATTAATACCCTCATAATCAAATGGTTTTACGGCAAAAATACTCCCGGTAAAAACCATTGGCATTAACAAAAGATAACGCCTATTCGAAGAAAATAGGTATAGGAAAAACGGGCTGGCATACCCGCCATTGCCATAAAAAATCAATGTAGTTTAGCCCTTATACGGCTTAAGGATACCGGGGTGACGCCCAGATACGAGGCCACATAATGATGGGGGACGTCTTCCATTAGGGATGGATACTGCTTAATTAGGCCCAAATAGCGCTCTTTTGGCGAATCTTTGATACGCGACAAAAACAAGTCCTGATAATCATATAAACGTTGGCATAAGCCCCGTATAAGCATGTCCTTTACCCCTTCTTGGGAAGTGATACGGGCCAAAAAGATTTCTTTTGGTACCGCTTTCAAAACAACCGGGCCCACCGTTTCTATATTGAATTTACTAGGCCGGTCTTCCATGAGACTGGCAATCGATGCCATGGCACTACCAGCAAAAAAGAACTGAAAGGTAATATCGTTCCCGTCTTTATTGAACCACATTCTTGCGATACCCTGCTCTATAAAGAAAACTTTTTTACTGTAGTCGCCCTCGGCCAAAAGCAGTGTTTTTCGCCCCAGTTCCATGGTTTCTGCCTGGGGAAAAGCCTCCAAAAATATAGACGAAACTATCCCCATAAACTCAAATCAATTAATCAAAAAGGGTGGCCTGTCCGTCGTCTTCCGTGGGTGGTTCGGGTTTATTATCGTCATTTCCCCCAACCTTTTGCTCATCGACTACTTCTATCTCTTCTACCGCTTCCGGTTGCGGTTCTTCATAAGGTAGAGAATCCTTGAAATCGATGTTTTTTACCTTATCGGCAGTCAATTGATTCCCTAAAGCTTTAATTCCTTTAATCGATATAAACTGCTCCATATCAATCTCTTGATTTGGCTTAGCCTCCTTACCCCTTGGTTTAACGAAGGAAATCTCGGCCACCGGTCTCCAATCGGTACTCACCAGCTCTAAAAAGGTCTTGGCATGGTCGGTAATAAAACTTTCTTCCCGTTGCGGGTTCTCAATCAGGAATCGTTTGATATAGTAACGCTCCTTGGCCCCTTCATAATAAATAACCGAAATAGGTTTTTTGGGATTCCATTTTTCCAACACCAGCATATCGGCATCAAAATGCAGGGCCATATCGGGCACTTCGGTCTTTACCACACCTTTTTGGGTAATGATCAACAAACGATCTTCGCCCCGGAATTCGCCCAACAACTCGCCCCTACCATCTACATTTAAGCGGCGTACGACCTCATCGAACCAGATTTTACGGGGTTTTAGGGTAGATACGCCCTTTTCCTTCAGCTCTATGCGTTTTACGGCATATTTGGTCACTATATTCCCTTTGGCCCCTCGCCCCTTGATAAGCAAATCGGCGAAATCGAGATCCCATTTTAGTTTTTTGACACTACCCACCTGGCGTAGCATTACCGTAATAATCTCAGCTTCCCCATTCGGATTAGCGGTAAAGTACAACACCTTTGACTGGGCTTTGCCCGTGGTAAGATCATACATTTTATCGCGAGTTACCGAGGTAACGTTAAAACGCTTGATATAGGTAGCCCCACCTTTTCCATCTTTGTACACCATATTGTAGATGGTGCGGGCGTCTTTCTTCTTAAAAACGGCCACATGTATGATGTTTTTACCGATAAAGGTCTTACTATCTACCTTGGTCACCATCATCTTACCGTCTTCTGTAAATACGATGATATCGTCTATATCGCTACAATCGGCTACATATTCGTCTTTTTTCAGGGAGGTACCCACAAAACCTTCTGCCCGGTTTACGTACAGTTTGGTATTACGCATAACCACTTTGGTGGTATCGATATTATCGAAAATCCGTATTTCCGATTTGCGCTCCCTGCCCTTTCCGTACTTGGCTTTTAGGTTTTTGAAATAGTCTATGGCGAATTCTACCAAGTGGGCCAAATGATGCTTTACCTCTGCAATCCTTTCTTCGAGACTTTCAAGATGTTGCTGTGCCTTATCTAAATCAAACTTTGAAATACGTTTTATCCGAATTTCGGTCAAACGAACGATATCTTCCTCGGTTACGGCGCGCTTTAAATGCCCAATATGTGGCTTTAATCCCTTGTCGATGGCCGAGATTACCCCTTCCCAGGTTTCCTCCTCTTCAATGTCGCGATAAATACGGTTTTCAATAAAGATGCGCTCCAAGGAAGAAAAATGCCATTGCTCTTCCAGCTCCTTCAGTTGGATTTCCAATTCGGCCTTTAACAAGGCCAAAGTATTGTCTGTCGAACGACGCAACATCTCACTGACCCCGATAAACTCAGGTTTATTGTCCTCGATAATACAACCTAGGGGCGAAATAGAGCTCTCACAAGACGTAAAAGCATATAAGGCATCGATGGTTTTATCCGGACTGATACCATTGGGCAAATGCACGATAATCTCAACCGAAGCCGCCGTATTATCCTCGATTTTCTTGACTTTCAGCTTCCCTTTTTCGTTGGCTTTCAGTATCGACTCTATTAAAGAGCCGGTATCGGTATTATAGGGTATCTCCTTAATAACCAGCTTATTCTTATCCAACTGTTCTATCAAGGCCCGAACACGCACCTTACCGCCGCGCATACCATCGTTATAATTGCTTACATCGATAATACCCGAGGTTGGAAAGTCGGGATAGATCACGAACTTCTGTCCTTTCAGACATTTGATGGAGGCATCGATCAGCTCGATAAAGTTATGCGGCATAATCTTGGTAGAAAGTCCGACCGCAATCCCCTCGGCCCCCTGGGCCAATAAAAGCGGGAATTTCACCGGAAGGTGTATCGGCTCCTTTTTACGCCCGTCATAGGAGAGTTGCCAATCGGTTACCTTGGGACTAAAAACAACCTCAAGGGCGAATTTAGAGAGCCGGGCCTCTATATAACGTGAAGCCGCCGCCCTATCGCCTGTGAGAATATTACCCCAGTTTCCCTGGGTATCTATCAAAAGATCTTTTTGGCCGATCTGCACCATGGCATCGGCTATACTGGCATCGCCATGGGGGTGGTACTGCATGGTATGCCCCACTACGTTGGCCACCTTATTGTACCGACCATCGTCCAGTTCTTTTAACGAATGCATGATCCGTCTTTGTACCGGCTTAAATCCGTCTTCTACCGATGGAACGGCCCGCTCCAAGATTACGTAAGAAGCGTAATCCAAGAACCAATCTTTGTACATTCCCGTTACTTTGACCAGACTATCTTGTGGCTGCTCTTCGGGATGTTGTTGGGCTTCGCCCAAACCTTCTTCATGTTCGTCCATAAAAAAGTATAGTGCTGGTATAGAACCGATTTACTCCGCTAAATCAAGCTCTACTTTAAGGTTATTTATAATAAATTTTTGGCGTTCAGGCGTATTCTTACCCATATAGAACTGCAGCAATTGATCAATGGTCATGGCCTTGTCGAGCATTACCGGTTCTAGGCGGATATCTTCCCCTATAAAGAATTTGAACTCGTCGGGCGAAATCTCACCCAATCCCTTAAATCGGGTAATTTCGGGTTTGCCCGTAAGTTCTTCTATAGCCGCCTTCTTCTCTTCTTCGCTATAGCAATAGATGGTTTTCTTTTTGTTACGCACCCGAAACAAGGGCGTCTGTAAGATATATAGATGGTTTTCTTTGATCAATTCCGGGAAAAACTGCAGAAAAAAGGTAATCAACAACAAACGGATGTGCATACCATCGACATCGGCATCGGTGGCGATCACGATATTGTTATACCTCAAATCTTCCATAGACTCCTCAATGTTCAATGCTGCCTGCAACAGATTGAACTCCTCATTTTCGTACACGATCTTTTTGCTCATCCCATACGAGTTCAGGGGCTTTCCCCGTAAACTGAACACCGCTTGGGTATTTACGTCCCTACTCTTGGTAATGGAACCCGAGGCCGAATCTCCCTCGGTAATGAACAAGGTACTTTCCAACCTACGGTCTTTTTTCATATCGCCAAGGTGCACTCGGCAATCGCGTAGTTTTTTGTTATGCAGACTGGCCTTTTTAGCCCTTTCACGCGCCAGCTTCCGTATACCCGACAATTCTTTCCGTTCGCGCTCGGCCTGAACGATCTTGCGTTGCAATGCCTCAGCCGTATCGGGGTTCTTATGTAAAAAGTTATCGAGTTTGGTCTTAACAAAATCGTTTATAAAGGTACGTACGGTAGGCAGACCGCCACCCATTTCGGTAGATCCCAATTTGGTTTTGGTCTGGCTTTCGAAAACCGGCTCCATCACCTTAATGGCTATGGCCGAGATAATGGATTTACGTACATCGGCCGCATCGTAATTTTTATTATAGAATTCACGTACGGTCTTTACCACCGCCTCCCGAAAGGCCGCCTGGTGCGTACCCCCCTGGGTCGTATGCTGTCCGTTTACGAACGAATGGTACTCCTCGCTATATTGGGTACGGCTATGGGTAATGGCCACCTCTATATCATCGCCACGTAGGTGAATGATCGGATAGAGCATATCCTCAACCGGATTATTGTCTTCCAATAGGTCTTTTAGCCCATTTTCGGAAAGGAATTTCTCCCCATTGAACACAATGGTAAGCCCTGGGTTCAGGTACACATAGTTTTTAAGCATGCGCACCACATATTCCGAACGGTACTTGTAATTCTTAAAAATACTTGGATCGGGCGTAAAGGTAACCTTGGTCCCCCTACGGCGCGAGGTCTCTACCGGCCCCTCTTCCTGCACCAGGTTCCCCTGTTCGAACTCGGCCGTCTTCATTTGCTTATCGCGATGCGACTCTACACGAAAGGCCGTAGACAAGGCATTTACCGCCTTGGTACCAACCCCGTTCAATCCGACCGATTTCTTAAAGGCCCGGGAATCGTACTTACCTCCGGTATTCATTTTAGAGACCACATCGACCACCTTGCCTAGCGGAATACCCCTACCGTAATCACGCACCGAAACGGCATTGTCCTTAATATTGATCTCAATGGTCTTACCCGCCCCCATAACGAATTCATCGATACAGTTGTCGAGCACCTCTTTAAGCAAGATATAGATACCGTCATCGGCAGCCGAACCATCGCCCAGTTTACCGATATACATTCCGGGTCGCATTCTAATATGCTCCTTCCAGTCGAGTGAACGTATATTATCTTCGGTATATTGGGTTGTATCCGCCATAAAAGCCCATTTTTTGGTATGCTGGCTAATATAGAAATCGTAGGGATAAAATAAAACCCTAAACCTTCCTTTTAATTAACAACCGTTTCATCCAAAAAGGGATGAAACGAGACAAAAAGAAGAAAGAACACAGAAAATAGACAAAACCAACCCTACTTTCATCAAATTTCAAAACAAGAACCAACAGCAAGCAATTACCATAAAATTTAATTTGGCCTAAACCGGTATAATAAATCTTTAGCGCCCAAAAGCTAGTTACGGGAGCCCATAGCCATTAGAATATAGAATTTTTGATCACCCTTGTTTTATGCGTTCATTTTTTCGCAGTCTTTGCTCTTTACTCTTTTTTCTTTTTGTCTAAGAACTTCAACCTTTATCCCGTTTACCCACCAGGCGTACCCCTAAGATTACGATACCCATGCCCAACCATTGCCACCCACCGATCCGCTCACCCAAGAAAACATAGGCCAACAAAATCGTGGACACTGGCCCAAGGCTCCCAAAAATGGAAAATCGGGATGCCCCCATCCGCTTAATGGCAGCTGCGATAAGAAAAGAGGGTATTACGGTAGCAAACAAAGCCATAAGTACTCCTATAAAATAAACTTGCCACGGATACTCCCACAATCCGCCCTGGGCCTGAAAACCGTAATGTATAAACACACATACACTGGCCACGATCATGGAATAGGCCGTAAATCGGGCACTACCCAAACGGGGGATCAAACGGCCACTACCTACAATATAAATGGCATAGGTAAAAGCACTGCCGAACACCAAGGCCGTACCCAGCAATACATGGACACCCCCCAACTCCAATTCCGGGAAAAAGACCACCAATACCCCGATATAGGTCACACCGATAGCCCACCAACCTTTTTTGGATAACCTCTCTTTAAAAAACAACCAAGAGAGCAATACCACCAGGGTCGGGTACACAAAGAGCACCACCCGCTCCAATCCGGCCTTAATGTATTTTAGCCCCATAAAATCGAGCAGACTGGCCAAATAATAGCCCACAAATCCCAAAAAGAGGAGTTGCAAGATCTCTTTGAGGCCGAGTTCGGTCAATTTTGAACGGTTTTCACCCCAAAAGACTACACCTACATAAAAAGGTAAGGCAAACAACATACGGAACAGCAGCAGGTCTACCGTGCCAACCCCGAACCTATAGGCCCATTTTACCATAACGGCCTTGGAGGAAAACAGTACCACCCCCAAAACGGCCAATAGCGCACCCGATATACGTAAATTGTTCTGTTCCATACCGTAAACCTAAGCGAATCGATTTCGGCCAAGGGAACACCTAAAAATGGATTACGACACCCAACTACGGCCTTATAGGGTGCACCACCGCGGTTTCGGTACGCTGGTGTATGGTATCGAAGGCCTGCAGCATTTTAAACAACTGCTGGCGTTGCGCTTGGGCCAGATTCGTGGTCTCACTGGGGTCGGCCTCCAAATCGAAAAGCTGATAGGGCCCTTCGAAGGCCTTGCCCTTAGGCGGTAAGCGCCCTCCTGAACCCTGGGCCAACACCAGTTTCCATCGGCCATCACGTATAGCGAAGACCCCATTGGCAGAATGGTTGATCACCGGCTCACGCGAATACCCTTTTTCGCCTTTTAGAAGTGGCAAAAAACTAAAACTATCCTCCCCGGCTTGGGTACGATCATAATCGGCCCCAATCAGTTCGGCCGCCGTCGCAAAGAAATCGGTATGGGTAATGGTATAATGGCTTTTCCCCGCTGTAAATCCGGCCGGCCAACGCACTAAAAAGGGCACTCTATGGCCGCCTTCGTATACATCGGCCTTGGTGCCCCTAAACCTATAATTCGCTTGATGGTTTTCAGTCTTAAACGCCTGTTTGGTCACATCTTCGGTATGCCCGGCACTACCTTCCGGAAACTTCGGATTCTCCCCAATACGGTGCATGAACGAACCATTATCACTGGTCAACACCACCAGCGTGTTTTCTTCTAACCCCTGTTCCTTAAGCGTTTTTAGCACTTGACCTACTGTCCAGTCGACCTGGGTCACAAAATCGCCATAATCGCCCAAATCGGTATTTCCCCGAAAGCGTTTATGCGGTAAAACCGGCTTATGTGGTGCGGTTAATGGTAGATACAAAAAGAAAGGCGAATCCTTTTTGGAAACGATATATTCTTGGGCTATTCGGGTAATCTCGTCCAGACTCTCCTGCATATCGAAATTCGGACCTTTCTCACCCATTCGGGCATAGGCCGGGAAATTCCCTTTCGGCATGGAATCGATGAGTTTTTCTGTAAAGCGGTCGTTTTCTATATAGCCATAGGGCGGAAAATCGAGGGAAGCAGTAATACCGTAAAAATAGTCGAAACCGTTCTCTAAGGGCCCGTTTTGAACCACACCGGAAGCATCGATTTTATAAATGCTGTTTTTAGTTTCGGCTTTCAACGGAAGATCCATACCCAAATGCCATTTTCCGATACAGGCCGTGGCATACCCTTTACTTTTAAACAGATCGGCCACCGTAGTACGCTCGGGGTCGATCAGGTGTTTGGAATAACCATTGAGCACCCCTCTTTTCATTCGGGTACGCCAGGCATAGCGGCCGGTAACCACCCCATAACGGGTCGGGGTACAAACCGCCGAATTTGAATGGGCGTCAGTAAAGACCATTCCCGCTTCAGCCAAACGATTGATCTCGGGTGTTGGTATCTTCGATTCCGGGTTTAAGGCCTGCACATCGCCATAACCGAGATCATCAGCCAAGATAAATACCACATTGGGAGTTGCTTCCTTTTTAGGAGTAGATTTCGATTTCTCCTGACAGGATAAAAACAATAAACCACAGGCTAAAAACGAAAAAAAGGGGCGATAAAACTGTTTCATAGCCCTATGTTAGACCAATTTAGCAAGTAAACTGTGTAAAATATACAAACGTTAGCCCCCAGCCGACGGAAAGCGGAAATATGGCTGACCAGTATCTGATACCTTATTTCTAATTATGTAAACGTATGTCATGAAGCTTCCTGCAAACACTTAGTATTTAGTACCTAGTATATAGTATTTAGTACTAAGTAGGTAACACTCAGTTGCCAGCATCTAGCGTCTAGAAAACAAACTATACATTAAACCTAAAGTGCATCACATCGCCATCTTTTACGATGTATTCCTTGCCTTCGACCCGCATTTTACCGGCCTCTTTCACTTTGGCCTCGGTACCATAAGACACATAATCGTCATAGGCGATAACCTCGGCACGGATAAAGCCTTTTTCAAAATCGGTATGGATTACCCCGGCCGCTTGCGGAGCCGTCGCCCCCTTGGGAAAGGTCCAGGCACGTACTTCTTTTTCACCAGCGGTAAAGTAAGTTTCCAAGCCTAATAAGGTATAGGCACCACGGATCAACTTGGCAGAACCAGGCTCGCTTAAACCCAAGTCTTCCAAAAACATCTGACGCTCTTCGTAAGTTTCAAGTTCGGTAATATCGGCCTCGGTACCCACGGCCAAAAAGATAACCTCGGCATTTTCGTGGGCCACGGCCTCGCGTACTTTTTCTACATAGGCGTTACCGGCAACCGCTCCTTCCTCGTCTACGTTACAGACATACATGACCGGTTTATCGGTGATCAATTGTAGGTTTTTAACGAACTCTTCGCGCTCGTCTTCAGAAACTTCGATACCACGTACCGAAATCCCCGATTCCAAGCCGGTTTTCAAGGCATTAAGGACAGCTTCCTCTTTTTGCGCCTCTTTGTTTCCGGTTCGGGCGGCCCGCTTTACTTTATCGAGCTTCTTTTCAACCGTTTCCAAATCTTTTAACTGTAGCTCCATATCAATGGTTTCCTTGTCACGGATTGGATCTACCGAACCATCTACATGTACTACATTATCATTATCAAAACAGCGAAGCACATGTAAAATAGCATCGGTCTCCCTGATATTTCCTAAAAACTGGTTCCCAAGACCCTCCCCTTTACTGGCCCCTTTTACCAATCCGGCGATATCGACGATTTCTACCGTGGCAGGCACTACACGCTCGGGGTCTACCAATTCTTCCAGTTTCTTTAAGCGGTTATCGGGTACGTTTACCACACCGATATTAGGCTCTATGGTACAAAACGGAAAATTGGCACTTTGGGCCTTGGCGTTGGACAAACAATTAAATAAGGTCGATTTACCAACATTGGGCAGTCCTACGATACCTGCTTTCATGAATTTACTTTTTTATATGACTGAGTCTGAACTAGAAATAACTACAAAAACCATTTCAATCATAACAAAGGGCCGTAACCCCATGCCTTAGTCCGTTTCCTAGCCACATTGCTTTACGGCGGCAAATATACACTTTAGCTACGACCTACACCATGCCCGTTTACGGCCAGGCCAAGCATCGTATTACCACCTATTTCCTACAAAATCGCTAGAGAAGATAAAATACGCATAGATTCCGTTAAAAAACCCTACCACTACCTACTACTTGAGCCCTCCCTTTTCATATATTTGAAAAGCCACAATCTTAGCGGGTTTCCGCATCAAGGAGAAGCACTATGAACGTAATCGATATCAAAGAAAATTCGGGTGTACCCAAGTACAAGCAAATCGTGGGTTCTATCGAAAAAAGCATTGAGAACGGTGCTGTAAAAAAGGGAGATCGTTTGCCCTCGATCAACAGCATACGTAATAAATTCGACCTTTCGCGCGATACCGTACTCCTAGCCTTTAACGAATTAAAAATCAAAGGCATCGTACAGTCGGTGGCCGGCAAAGGGTATTTTGTTAAAAACGATTCCGTAAGCGGACTCAAACGGGTTTTCTTACTTTTCGACGAGTTGAACAACTTTAAGGAAGACCTTTACAATGCTTTTTTAGCCCATTTAGGAAAAGACATACAAGTAGACATCTATTTCCATCATTTTAACCACGAACTTTTCGATAGATTGGTAGAAGCCAGTGTGGGCGAATACAGTGCCTATGTGATCATGCCCGCCAATTTGAGGAATATTGAACTCTCCCTTTCGAAGTTGCCGGCAGAACAGGTTTTTATTCTCGATCAAACCCATGCCGGATTGGCCAAATACCCTGCCATCTTCCAAAATTTCAAGAAAGATATATTTAATACGCTTTCATCTGCTTACGGGCAAATAAAGAAGTACGACAACATAAGCTTGGTATATGACCCTAACAAACAACCCCAAGGTATGGCCCTTGGTTTTGAAGCCTTTTGTAAGACACATAGGATGAAAAACGAAGTATTATTCACCATCCCAGAGCGAAAACTGGTCCCGGGGGAGTTGTTCTTAGTGCCGGGTGACCGCGATCTAATCGCCTTGATTAAAAAAATTCGGAACCAACATCTGCAAATCGGGAAGCATATCGGTATCATATCTTACAACGATACCCCACTAAAAGAAATCGTTGCCGAAGGCATTACCACCATTTCCACGGATTTTAAAGGTATGGGGATTAAATTAGCCCAGATGATTCTTGGCCAGGAAAAGAAACATATAGAAAACGATTGCTCCATAATTCTCCGTAACAGTCTATAAGCATGAACAAACTATTTTATTGGGCCTTGATTTCGGTGGTTTTAACGGCTTGCCAGTCACCCACCCCAAAACCTACATTTTCTTTAAGCACACCAAGTTTTCCGGCCAACATATTAGATTATACGGCCCAAGTAGACAGCACCCATTATCGCGATGCCCTGGTCTATTCCGATCAAGGGGCCTGGTTTGGTTATAGTTTCCATAAATCGCAAGGACAATTGGGGTTTAGCGGTCCTTTTCTAATGACCCAACAAAACGGGGTATGGCTCTCCAAAACCTTTGCCGAGTTCGAAGTTAGTATTAACGGTAACCCCATAGACCTATCCGACCTAAAACAGCACACCAAGGCCTATGCCAGCCATTTGCATCAAAGCTATTGCAACGAAAGTATTCAATTGGACGCCTATCTTTATTTTAGCTCACCCCATTCGGCCGTAATCCTGCTCAATGCCACCAATACGGATCAAGAGGCCTTTGATGTTTCGGTACAGGCCCAAGGAACACCCCTACCCGATTTTGCTGGACTTAAACCACAAGTAGCCCAAAACCGCTGGCAAGCCACTTTTGAAAAGAGTCCGGCCACGGCTTATGTAGGGCCTATAGGTAAGGAAAAAGCCACCCTAAGCACCCAAGGAAAAGGATATGCCATAAACTGGCCCACCCAAAAATTGGAGGCCGGGAGCAGCACTGATTTTACGTTATCCCAAAGTTTTATATTCCCGGAATACGATGCGGCTGCCGAATTGAAAAACAACCAAACCTTGGCCCCTTGGGAAGGTTTACAAGAACGCATCAACGAAAAAGAACAGACTTGGAAAAACCTTAAAAGACAACAAAACTTTCAAAATAGCAGCAAAAAGGAGGTAGTACTTGCCAAAAGCTTATTGACCCTACAGAACAACAGTCGTGTTGCGGCCGGGGAACTCAAACATGCCGGTATTTTCCCCAGCTATCATTACATCTGGTTCCACGGGTTTTGGGCGTGGGATAGCTGGAAACATGCCGTGGCCGTAACCCGTTACGACCCTGCCCTGGCCAAAGATCAGATCCGGGCCATGTACGACTATATGGATCCGAACGGTTTTATTGCCGACTGTGTGTATCGCGATACCACCATAGAGGCCCATAATTATCGGAATACAAAACCTCCACTTTCGGCTTGGGCCGTTTGGAAGGTCTTCGAATCGGATCGTGACAGCAGTTTTGTACGCGAAATGTACCCCAAGATAAAAACCCAACACCAATGGTGGTATACCTACAGGGACCACGATCAGGATGGGTTATGTGAATACGGTTCTACCGATGGTACCCTAAAAGCTGCCAAATGGGAAAGCGGTATGGACAATGCCGTTCGTTTTGACGACAGCCGTATTTTAACCAACCCCACTGGTGACTATTCCTTGGATCAGGAAAGTGTAGACCTGAACGCCTATCTCTATGCCGAGAAAGGTTATTTGGCCCAAATGGCAACAATTTCGGGAAAGCCGGAAGAAAAGGAAAAATGGCAACAAGAGCGGGAAACCTTATTACCAAAGTTCGATCAGTTTTACGATGCGGAATCGGGTTGGTATTACGATACCAATGTGCAAGGCAACACCTGGGTTAAAATCAAAGGCCCCGAAGGCTGGATTCCCCTTTGGGCCCATGCGACCGATGCCGATAAGGCGGCCCGGTTGATGGCGAATATGATGGATACCACCCTATTCAACACCCATGTACCTTTACCTACCTTGAATGCCGCCCATCCGAAGTTCAAACCCAACCGTGGCTATTGGCGTGGTCCCAACTGGGTAGATCAAGTCTATTTTGGCATTAAAGGCTTGCACAACTATGGTTTTGATAAGGAAGCTTCCCAACTCATCGAAAAACTCATACATAATGCCCAAGGCCTTACCGAAAAAGGCCCTAGCATACGCGAAAACTATCACCCATTAACGGGCCAAGGCATGGAGTCTGAAAGCTTTAGCTGGTCGGCCGCCCATCTCCTTTTACTCTTAACCGATGAATAACACCTATCAAAACCTTTACATTAGCGAATCCCAAGCGCAAAAAATAGCCCAGGATCTTTTTGGTATCACGGCAGAAGCCAAAAAAATGCCGGGGGAAATCGACTTCAATTTTAAGCTGGACTGCGATGATGCCGCGTACCTACTAAAAGTAAGCCGCCCCGAGGAAGACTTGGAATATCTCCATTTTCAACAGGCCCTCTTGGAACATGTTAATACACACGGAAACAACATTTTGGCCCCTAAGGTATTTATCGACACCCAGGGCGCCTCGGTAGCCGAATACACCGACGAATACGGGAAACTAAGATATGTCCGCCTACTAAGCTGGGTAGATGGCCGGGTGTGGTCTTCAGTAAACCCAATTACTAGCCCACTACTGGAAAGTTTAGGGGAAGAAGCAGGCAAACTTACCGCCACCCTAACGGATTTTGACCACCCCAAGGCACATAGGGACTTTGTTTGGGACATCTCGCAAATGGAATGGACCTTGGCCCAAATCGACCTATTTGAAGGGCCAAAACGGGAAATAATTGCCCATTTTCAACAAGAATTCCTAAAGAATAAGTCCGCCTTAAGCCAATTACGGCAAGCGGTTGTACATAACGATGCCAACGACAATAATGTAGTCGTATCCGATGACCTCGTAGCTCCGGTGGTTCGGGCCATAATCGATTATGGCGATGCCGTGTATACCGCCCAGATCAACGATTTGGCCGTAACCTTGGCCTATGCCCTAATGGACAAACCCGACCCTTTGGAGGCCGCCAGGGCGGTTATCAAAGGCTATCACAAAAGCTTCCCCTTAGAGCCTAAGGAACTAGAATTGTTACATGTATTGGTGGCTGCCCGCTTGGTAATCAGTGTTACCAAATCGGCATTGAACAAACAATTGGAGCCCGATAATAGCTACCACCAAATCAGTGAACGACCCGCTTGGGAGGTTTTGGAAAAATGGATCCAGATTCCTCAGGCCTTGGCCACGGCCCATTTTAGGGTCGCCTGTGGTTTGGAGGCACACCCCAACGCAGCCGCTTTCCGCAACTGGGCACAAGGCCAAAACTGGGATATTCACAGCCTTTTACCCGGTTTGAACAAGGTCGACATATACAACTTAGATCTTAGTGTCGGGAGTACTTGGTTGGGCGCCAAATCGAATTACGAAAGTAATGACAAGCTTACCCAAAAACTGAAGGAACTACAACATCAAAATCCGAAAAGCTTAATCTGTGGGGGCTATTCCGAAGCCCGTCCCTTTTACAGTACCGAAGCTTATAAAACGGAAAGTAATTCAGGCCCCAGCTATAGGACCATGCATTTGGGTATGGACTTTTGGGCGGCTGCCCAAAGCCCGGTACACAGTCCCATGACCGGAACGGTTTTTAGTCTACATAACAATGCCAACGACAAAGATTATGGCCCCACCCTGATCTTGGAACACCAAGCCGAAAACGGCCCCAAATTCTATACTTTGTACGGGCATTTAAGCCTGTCTTCCTTGACCTTAACCCGGGTCGGTCAGACCATAGACGCTGGTCAGCTGATAGGTTATATGGGCAACGAAACAGAGAACGGCAATTGGTCGCCCCACCTTCATTTTCAGTTGGTTTTGGACCTTTTGGGCAACCAAAACGATTTTCCAGGGGTAGCCCTCCCGCAAGAATTGGAGCTATGGAGTACCCTCTCACCGGACCCCAACCTACTCTTTAAGCAAGACGCCTTAAAAAATAAGGTGAGCGCAGATGTTTCTGAAATACTCTCGTATAGAAAGCAACATTTGGGCAAAAGTTTGAGTGTTTCATACAAAGAACCTTTGCATATCGTACGTGGTGACGGCCCCTACCTCATCGATGCCGCCGGACAAAAATATCTGGACACCGTAAATAATGTGGCCCATGTGGGGCATGAGCATCCGGCCGTGGTAAAGGCCGGTACCCAACAAATGGCCCTATTGAACACCAACACCCGCTATTTACATGGCCAAATAACCGAATTTGCCCAAGAATTATTGGCTACTTTTCCTCCGGAGCTATCCGTTGTCCACTTTGTGAATTCGGGCAGCGAAGCCAATGAACTGGCCCTACGAATGGCCTATACGGTTACCGGACAAAAAGATATCATCGCTTCCGAAATTGGCTATCATGGCAACACCAATGGCTGTATTGGTATCAGTTCCTATAAATTCGATGGTAAAGGAGGGGCCGGTGCCCCAGAACATACCCACATCGTACCCTTGGTAGATGCTTTCCGTGGAAAATATAGGGGTGATGATACCACCACAAAATACGCCCAACATGTACAGCATCAATTGAATCATATACAGGAACAGGGCCGAAATGTAGCCGCCTTTATTTACGAAAGCATTATTAGCTGTGGCGGACAAATAGAACTACCGGAAGGCTATTTGGAACAAGCTTACGCTATGGTCCGTAAGGCCGGTGGACTCTGTATTTCCGACGAGGTACAAGTGGGCTGTGGCCGTGTAGGTAAAGCCTTTTGGGGCTTTCAACTACATAACGTCATTCCAGATATCGTTACTATCGGTAAACCTTTGGGCAACGGACACCCGTTGGCCGCAGTGGTCTGTACCCAAAAAGTAGCCGAAGGTTTTGCCAATGGCATGGAGTATTTCAATACCTTTGGGGGTAACCCCGTCTCTTGCGCTATAGGAACGGCCGTTTTACGTACGGTTAAGGAAGAAGGATTGCAGCAACAGGCCCAAGCGGTGGGCGATTACCTAAAAGAAGGCCTAAAGACCTTACAAGCCGATTTTCCCATAATCGGCGATATTCGTGGGCAAGGACTTTTCTTAGGTTTTGAATTGAATGGGCCCGATTTGGCCCCCTTAGCGCCCCAAGCCAGCTATTTGGCCAACAGAATGAAAACGTTCGGCATTCTTATGAGCACCGACGGCCTGGACCATAACGTTCTGAAGATAAAACCGCCCCTGGTTTTTAACCAAGACCATGCGGATGAACTTTTACTACGGCTACGAACCGTATGCAGTGAAGATTTTATGCAACACCAACACTAATGCACAAATCAACCTACCTCTTAGCACTAATCCTGCTTGTCCTGGGCTGCCAACCCGATCGCGAACCCCATGAAGACCACACGGTATTCGAAATAAACAAACTACCCCCACGGGCCGATTTTTTCGCATTTGAATCGCCCGAAAAGGCATGGGATGGCACCAAAGAACGCTCGAATAACTTTATCGCACTTAATGGGGATTGGAAATTTCATTTTACCACCGACCCCAGCGAAAGAAGTAAAGACTTTTTTGAACCCAACCTAAACGATTCCGATTGGGGCAGCATACCCGTACCCGGGAATTGGGAGGTACACGGTTTTGACAAACCTATTTACCTAGACGAACGCTACCCCTTTACCACTTCGTGGCCCGATGTACCCGAAGATTACAACCCGGTTGGGTCGTATAGAACCACATTTGAGCTCTCTCAGTTTTGGAAAGACAAATCGGTTATCTTGCATTTTGCCGGGGCCAAATCGGCCATGTATATCTATGTAAACGGTCAGTTCGTGGGTTATTCCCAGGGCTCGAAAACCCCAGCTGAATTCGATATCAGCGAATATTTAATCGAGGGCGAAAACCTATTGGCCCTTCAAATGTACCGCTGGAGCGATGCCTCCTATCTCGAAAGCCAAGATATGCTGCGCATGAGCGGTATTGAGCGCGATGTATACCTCTATGCCCGACCTAAGGCTTTTGTATCTGACATCGGCTTGTCCACGGATTTAGATTTGGAAAACGGTAACGGAGTTTTCGATGCCGAGATTCAAATGGTCAACCAAGCCGATCAGGAAGTCACCCGTACGTTGGAGGTACTGGTTACCAAAGATAGTAAAACCCTGGCCCAGCAGCGGGAAACCGTGACCATAGGTGCCAAGGACACCCTGTTATGGCGCTTTGACAAAACCATAGCCGAGATTAAACCTTGGACGGCCGAAACCCCGGAATTATATCAGGCCAGCATCCGGTTTGAAGATGAAGCGAACAAAGAAAATGCCCAATTCATTAAAAAAGCCATTGGTTTCCGGAATGTAAAAATAGAAAACCAACAACTTTTGGTAAACGGTAAAGCCATCTATATCCGTGGTGTAGACCGACATGAAACCGATCCGCATACCGGGCATGTGGTAAGCCGTGAATCGATGGTAAAGGATATTAAATTGATGAAGCAAAACAACATCAATGCCGTCCGTAGCAGCCACTACCCCAACGACCCGCTTTGGTATGATCTCTGTGACGAATATGGCCTGTATGTGATTGACGAGGCCAATATTGAGAGCCATCCGTTGGCCATTTCGGCAGACACCCAGATCGGCGATACCGAAAGTTGGACCCCGGCCCATCTCGAACGTGTACAACGCATGTATTTTCGAGACCGTAACCATCCGTCGATCATCATTTGGTCTCTGGGTAACGAAGCCGGTACCGGTCGCGTATTCCAAACCTTGTACGATTGGTTAAAAAAGACCGATACCAGTAGGCCCGTGCAGTACGAACCGGCCGAAGATGAAGGCTATACCGATATTTTCTGCCCCATGTACCCTAAACCGGAAAAACTGGTGCACTATGCCGAAAACAACCCAAAAAAGCCCAGTATTATGATCGAATATGCCCATGCGATGGGGAATTCGGTCGGTAATTTGCAAGACTATTGGGATATTATCGAAAAATACCCCAGCCTTCAGGGTGGCTTTATCTGGGATTGGGTAGATCAAGCCTTGGAATATAAAGACGAGAACGGAAATCCCTATTTGGCCTATGGCCACGATTACCATCCCGACTTACCTACCGATGGCAACTTTTTGAACAATGGTTTGGTTGACCCTTACCGTAATCCGCATCCTCATTTGAACGAGGTAAAAAAAGTCTATCAGCCTGTAGGCTTCGCCTTTAACAGCACTCAAGATACCTTGGAACTGACCAATAAGAACTTTTTCAAGGCCCTGGATACCCATTATGTGGCCTGGCAATTTGTAAAGGATGGCCAAGTACAACAAACCGACAGCATCCATTTAAACCTGGGTCCACAGCATTGCTATACCCTACCCATTAAACAACCCGACACCAGTGAAGGCGAATGGCTTCTTCAGGCCAGCGTACGAGATATGGAAGGCAATATCGCCTATGCCCCGGAGCACGAAATCGCCTTTGCCGAATTCCCTTTGACCCCCTTCTCGAGTAAAGATATAACGATCTCTAAATCGGCCCCCATGCAGGTAACCAAAGAAGGGGAACATATTCGCATTACCGGCACAAACACCGATATGGTCATCCATGGAAAAACAGGGGAAATCTTAAACTGGGAAGCCTATGGCAAAACAGTGACCCTACACCCAATCCGCCCTAACTTTTGGCGTCCGCCCACCGATAATGATCTGGGTAACAGTATGCACGAATGGGCCGCTATTTGGAAAAAAGCCAGTGCGGGATACCAGGCCGAATTGGGCCATTTGCCCCAACCCGATTCCTTAAACCGTACCGCCTTTTCCATTAGCTATACCCTACCCCAAAACATAGCCGAGGCCCAAGCCCGCTTTGTACTGGATACCGATGGTACCTTGGAAGTAGCCTATCAATTTATACCGAAAAAAGACAGTTTACCCAACATACCGCGCCTAGGCATGAAAATGATGGTTCCCAATACCTTTAGCACAGCCCAATGGTATGGTAAAGGTTCGCATGAAACCTATGCCGATCGTAAGACAGGCGCCAAAACCGGCATTTGGAAAGGATCTATTGCGGAACAGTTCCATCGGTATTCCCGTCCGCAAGAGACCGGCAACAAGACCGATTTGCGTTGGTTCCGGCTTAACTCACCCGAGCTCAGCCTAACGGTCTCACCCACCGACGACCAATTTATGGAAGGCAGCATATGGCCCTTTTTGGAAAACGAACTCGATTTCGTTCCTGGAAAAGATGGCGGCCAGTCTGCTTCGGGGTTGGTACCCGTAACTGCCAAACACGGGGCCGATATCAAAATTGGGGACACCTTTCAATGGAATTTGGACCACAAACAAATGGGCGTTGGCGGCGACACCTCCTGGGGCCGCTTGGTACACCCGGAATATTGTATCCCGGCCAAGGCCTATTCCTATAGTTTTAAAATCATACCAAAGAAACTATAGCTAAATAACCAAAAAAGGCCGGAATCGAAATTCCGGCCTTTATATTTTTTTGGGTTCTAAAACCCTTAGTCAGGGTGCATAAAACGCTGTTTACCCAAAAGTTCCTCTTCGGTTTCCACCACGTCTTCATCAGGCACACAACAATCTACCGGGCAGACCGCGGCACATTGGGGTTCTTCATGAAAACCTTTACATTCGGTACATTTATCGGGAACGATATAATAAAATTCATCGCTGACAGGTTCTTGGGCCTCATCGGCATTTACCTGCTTGCCATCGGGCAATACCACGTCTCCCCCTAAAGAAGTACCATCGCTGTAACGCCAATCGTCGGCCCCTTCATAAATGGCCGTATTTGGGCATTCGGGCTCACAAGCCCCACAGTTGATACACTCATCCGTAATTATAATTGCCATAACAATCTTTTCTAATGCTTACTTTTGCGCAAAATTATGGCCTAAAGCCTTCTTGTACAAATATTATGTCGGAACTTATTGCCAAAATAAACAGCCTATCGGCCTTGGGGTCTCTTTTTAACGATTATGTAGCCCAGACCCCAAAAAATAACGAATCTGATGCCTGGTTGCCCCAATTAGCGGCTGCCGTTACCCTAAGCGAGCATCAAAACGGATGGTTTACCCCTGAAAATGTAAACTTTGCCTTGGCCAGTTGGGGCCAACTATTACAAAAAGAAAATTTGAGCCACTGGTTGGAAAAATATCCCGAACCTAAAGCTGAGGCCAAAACCGTGGCCATTATCATGGCCGGTAATATTCCATTAGTTGGTTTTCACGATCTGCTATGTGTTTTGCTGGCCGGACATAAAGCTCTGATAAAACGTTCGAGTTCCGATATGGCCTTATTGAACTTTTGTGTAGGTTTCCTAAAGGATAGCTCGGAGGCTTTTGCAGATAGCATCAACTTTGTTGACGGTAAACTGGAAGGCTACGATGCCGTTATCGCCACCGGAAGCGACAATACCTCGCGCTATTTTGAATATTATTTTGGTAAGAAACCCCATATTATCCGTAAAAACCGGAATTCGGTTGCGGTATTGACCGGAACGGAAACCCCCGAAGAACTGCAGGCCTTGGCCCACGATGTATTCCACTACTACGGACTAGGTTGCCGTTCGGTCTCTAAACTCTTTATTCCGGAAGGCTTTGATACCGACCGTCTGTTTCAAGCCTTTTTCGACTACCAACACGTGCTGAAACACGAAAAATACACCAACAACTACGATTATAACAAGGCGGTGTATTTGATGAGCGAATTCAAATTCCTGGAGAACGGATTTTTAATGCTGAAGGAAGACCCCGCCTATGCCTCCCCCATCGGCTCGTTGTTTTACGAAACCTATTCCGATTTAGATAGCCTAACTGAACGTTTGACCCTGGATGCCGAAAAACTACAATGCATCGTAGGCAAAGATTTGAAAATGGACACCGTGGCCTTTGGTCAAACCCAATGCCCCAGCCTTTCTGAATATGCCGACGGTGTGGATACTATGGCATTTTTGCACGAACTCTAAGGATTTTGTTTTAGAGAAAAGAGCATAGAAAATAGACTAAAGACCAAAAAAAACGAATTTTGGCCTGGTTTATTTACTCGTAGTAGAAACCGTTTCATTGACCTATTGGGTACCGTTTAGCTCACCATTTTCCAATCTCGAACTTTTTTCTTTGTTCCTTAATCCGATCAGGCCTAACTTTACCTGCTTAAATCTTTCGGTATGCAAAGACACAATTTTAGTGCAGGGCCCTGTATTCTGCCAAAATCGGTGATGGAACAAGCGGCAGCCGCCGTGCTAGATTTTAACGATTCTGGACTCTCCTTAATCGAAATTTCGCACCGTAGTCCCGATTTTGTCTCGGTTATTGAAGAAGCGCGAAGTTTGGCTTTGGAACTACTCGGCTTGGAAAATCAAGGCTATCAGGCCCTCTTTTTACAAGGCGGTGCCAGTACCGGCTTTTTGATGACGGCATTCAACCTTTTGCAGAATAAAGCGGGTTACCTCAACACCGGAACCTGGAGCAGTAAGGCCATAAAAGAAGCCAAATTGTTCGGGAAGGTCGAAGAATTGGCCTCATCAAAAAACGCGAACTTCAATTATATTCCAAAAGGCTATGCCGTTCCCAAAGGTTTGGATTTCGTTCACCTGACCTCCAATAATACCATTTTCGGCACCCAATTGTTTGAATTCCCGGAAACCGACTGTCCGTTGGTCTGCGATATGAGTTCCGATATCTTTTCCCGTGAATTGGATTTTTCCCAATTCGACCTCATCTATGCGGGTGCCCAAAAAAATATGGGGCCGGCCGGTACTACCTTGGTGGTGGTCAAAGAGGAGATTTTAGGTCAAGTAAGCCGCACCATTCCATCCATGATGGATTTTCAGGTACATATCGCCAAAGACAGTATGTTCAATACCCCATCGGTATTTGCGGTATATACCAGTATGCTCACCCTCCGCTGGTTAAAAGATCTGGGAGGGATAAAAGCCATAGCGCCCATCAACGATAAAAAAGCGGAGCTGTTGTATAACGAAATAGACAGAAACCCCCTATTCACCGGATTTGCCAAAACTGATGATCGTTCCAAAATGAATGCTACATTTAATTTGGTCGATGCTTCCGGAAAGGAGCGCTTCGATCAATTATGGCAAAAAGCCGGTATTAACGGATTGGCCGGTCATAGATCAGTAGGCGGCTATAGGGCCTCTATGTACAACGCCCTCCCTATAGACAGCGTCCAAGTATTGGTGGATGTTATACAAAGCTTCGAAAAAGACTACTAGAAAAATGAAAGTATTAGCCAACGACGGGCTTTCACAGCCAGCCATAGATAAATTGACCCAGGCAGGTTTTGAGGTACTTACTACCCGAGTGGCCCAAGAACAATTGTCCAATTTTATCATTACCAACCAAATCAAGGCCCTTTTGGTACGATCGGCCACCCAGGTCGATAAGAAGACCATAGACGCTGCACCTAGTCTTGAACTTATTGGTCGTGCCGGTGTAGGCATGGACAATATAGATGTCGCCTATGCCCGCCAAAAGGGTATTCAAGTCGTAAACACCCCGGCTGCCTCTTCTATTTCCGTGGCCGAGCTGGTTTTTGCCCATTTGTTGGGTGCCGCCCGCTTTTTACACGATGCGAACAGGAATATGCCCTTAGAAGGTGACCAACGTTTTAAACAGCTTAAAAAAGATTATGGTAAGGGATTGGAGCTAAAAGGAAAGACCTTGGGAATTATCGGCTTTGGGCGTATTGGTAAGGAAGTAGCAAAAATCGCCATGGGCATGGGCATGCAGGTGCTTTTTCATGACAAGGAAGTTGCTTCCGACACCCTTGATTTATCCTTTTTTGATGGTCAATCCGTTAGCTTCGAACTCGAAGGCAGCCCCCTGGAAGAGCTTTTGGGCAAATCCGATTTTATCAGTCTCAATGTTCCGGCCACCCAAAACTATGTATTGGGCCAGACCGAAATGGCCCAAATGAAAAAAGGCGTCGGTATCGTAAATTGTGCCCGGGGCGGGGTTTTAGATGAAGTCGCCCTGGTCGATGCCTTGGAAAACGGAATCGTAGCCTTCGCTGGTTTGGACGTTTTTGAATCGGAACCCCAGCCAGAGATCCGTATTCTAATGCATCCGAATATCTCTTTGAGTCCGCATATCGGCGGGGCTACCATCGAAGCCCAAGAACGTATCGGATTGGAGCTGGCCGAACGCCTAATCGATTTGTTGAAAACCCCTACCGTATAGGCGGCCGGAATTCGATTTATTATTCGTATTTTCCTGCGGATAATTAAAAACACTAACACATGTCAGGATTATTGGATTTATTGAACAGCCCTATGGGCAAACAACTAATAAGCGGTGTCGCCGGCCAAACCGGTCAGTCGGAAAGCGGAACCGCTAATGTATTGAGCATGGCCATGCCCTTGTTAATGGGCGCCATGAAAAAGAACGTAAGTCAGCCCGGAGGGGCCGAAAGCCTTATGAATGCTTTGAACTCCAAACATAGTGGGAGTATTTTAGACAATTTAGGCGGACTTTTCGAAGGCGGTGTAGACCAATCGGTCATGGACGATGGTGCCGGTATTTTGGGGCATCTTTTGGGCGGTAACCAATCTAACGTACAAAATGCCTTAAGTCAAAAATCAGGGATTGATGCGGGTGCTATTGGTAACATCCTTAAAATAGCCGCTCCTTTGATCATGGGCTATTTAGGCCGTCAGACCCAACAGAACAACGTTTCCGATGCCAGTGGCCTTAATGGGTTATTGGGCGGACTTTTAGGAGGACAGCCCCAACAAAACCAAAGCTTAATGACCAGCTTGTTAGATGCTGATGGCGACGGCAGTTTCTTGGACGACGTAGCCGGAATGATGCTCAACAGCGGCTCCAAAAAAGGAGGCTTAGGCGGCCTGCTAGGCGGACTTTTCGGAAAATAATATACGATTTACCTCCCTAAAGGGCGGGTTTAACAAAACCATCTGATTATTCGGGTGGTTTTTTTGTATTTTATGTACTCATTTAGACTTTTTGGATTTAAGCGAAAATTAGAAGTTTTTCGCTCTGATGAAGTTTTTTTTGAGTTGCATAGCAGGGCTACGGAAGGATAAAAAAACAAAGCAGGGACTAAAAACAGCAATTTTTTAGCAAATTGAAAAAGTCTAAATGAGTTCTATAAAAATAAAAGCTATGAAAACAAGAATATGGCCTCTATCTATATTAAGTCTGCTGTGTTTGGTCTTATACACCGCCTGCCATACCTCGAAACCCTCCTTAGATAACGACCCGGAAATTGCCAACGATATTTCGGCCGATGAAAAAAAACTCTTCGATGCCAAAGAAGGTGGTGAAGAAGTAAGAATTGCCAACGACAGCGTCGAGTACGAAATAATAATCATCGACCCCGGTTTTAACGTTTGGGTAAACAGTATCGCCAGACCCCGAGGCTACTATGATCAAACCTTTTTAGAAAACCGTAACCAATTATTCGTTACCGAGTATAACGCTAGGGTTATACAACCAAACCGCTTTAGTCCAGATCTATACGAATGGCAAATAAACTATGATCGTTTTACAGATTACGGTTATGAGGTAAACTATTTGCTTTACAATTACTTTATCTACTTTCAGCGTAAATACAACCAAAGGTTAAGCGGTTTTGTCCCCCGTATTTAAGCTAATTTGTGGGCACAAGGCTTTTGTTTATTTTTGCGGCTGAAAGTTTTCATCCATGGAGAAATTAATGCAACGTTGGGGACTAAACTCCAAATGGCAGGTAATTGTAGTTTTGATTGTGTTTTCTGTAACCGGTTACTCTTCTTTATTATTGGCCAAACCCCTAATGGACTTAATCGGCCTGCCCCAAGAAACTACCAATCCATGGATCTATAGACCTTTACGATTACTATTGGTTTTTCCCATCTACCAGGTACTGATTGTAGCCTACGGTTGGCTTTTCGGGCAGTTTGAGTTCTTTTGGAACTTTGAGAAAAAGATGCTGAAAAGACTGGGTTTAGGCTTTATTTTAAAGGACAAATAAGAAGTTTACACTTTTTTAACACTTTAGGTTTCCCCGAAATCCCTAGTTTTGCAGCTATGGGTTCCAATTTTAGGAAATGGGGATTGACACTGTTGTTCCTTACCTTGCTATCGTTCAAGGTAACGGCCCTGCATGCCTATACCCACGAACCCCAAGAGGAAGAGCATATAGAATGTACCCAATGTGTACTTTCGTTGGACCAACATCAATTCGGGTCCGATCTTGCCGAGCTTACCCAAGTAGAACCACCTCTTATCTTGGCTACATTCAAAAAGCCAATTGTATCGCCCACCCCACTTTATGTGGCCTCTCAAGACCATTATATCGGGTTTGGTCGCCCCCCTCCTGCTTTCTTTTCTTAAGCACTAACCTTTTGGGGAGGAACAGTTTCCTTTCCCACATCCTATTATCGTATTGAAATTCACTGAAATCGGCCTATTTGGGCATAACTCCTTTTGGTTTCTGATCGGAGAATCCTTAAAAGCTGGTTTTATTAGCCATTTAAGATGAAATTGCATCTAACATTATCCATATTGTTGGTTTTCAACCTTTGGGGTTGGTCGCAACAATGTACCCACGTATTAACCGGTGAGATTAATGATTTACACGACCACAGTCCTTTACAAGGGGCTCAAATTTGGGTAGTTGGCACCACTTTTAAGGCCACTTCAGACGCCCAAGGTAAGTTCTTGATCCAGGGTTTATGTACCACTACCTACGAATTGGAAGTATCGCATCCGGAATGTAGCACCCAGTTCAAAACCGTACGTATTTCAGGAGATCGCAGCGTACAGATAACCCTGGAACATCATATTGAAGAATTGGAAGAAGTACTGGTTACAGCAAAGGCCAGTAAAACCAATTCGGCCGCAGAATACAATCTGGGCCAAGAAAGTATTGAAAAACACGCAGGTGGAAGCCTAGGCGATGCCCTAAAGGAAATAAATGGGGTTTCATCTTTGAATACTGGTGGTACCATTGTAAAACCCATAATTAACGGACTAAGCGGTAGTCGAGTTTTGATCATGAACCAAGGGGTGCGCATGCAAGATATGGAATGGGGAGAGGAACATGCCCCGAATGTTGATTTGAACACGGCTGGTAATATCGCTTTGATCAAGGGAGCCGGTGCTTTGGAATACGGAGGCGATGCCATTGGTGGGGTAATCATTACCGAAGCAAAACGAGTAGTACCCAAAGATTCGCTTTTCGGTCATATCTTACTCAATGGGGCCACCAACGGCCGAGGGGGAAATACCTCCGGTGGGTTAACCAAATCGTTCTCCAATGGGATTTATGCCCATATTCAAGGATCTTATAAGTATATGGGAGATACCGAGGCACCCGATTATGTCTTATCAAATACTGGGGTCCGGGAAGGCGCCTTTTCTTTTCAATTGGGAAAACAAGGCTACAAACAAGGTTTTGAATTCTATTATTCGTATTTCAAGACTAAAATCGCCATCCTTAAATCGGCCCATATCGGCAATACCGACGACCTGATCGATGCCATAAACAATGCCGAACCGAATTATATAGCCCCATTTACGTACGATATTGGTAAACCTTATCAAGATGTAGCCCACCATTTAGTTAAAATAAACTACTATCGCAGGTTCGAAGGGCTGGGCAAATGGTTTATCCAATACGATTTTCAGCGTAACCATCGTCTGGAATTCGATACGCGTATAGGCGATAATAGAGATCGGCCTTCTATAGACCTTCAACTAGACACACATACTTGGCGTACCTATCTACAATGGAAGACTTCGGAAAATTTCGCCCTAAAAACCGGAGTAAACGCAGGATACCAGGACAATTTTGCCAATCCATCAACCGGGGTAAAACGATTGATCCCAGACTATAACAAATATGATTTTGGCTTCTTTGCGACCTCAGAGTATTACTGGAGGCCTAACACCACGGTAGATGCAGCTTTCCGATACGATTTTAACCGCATTGATGCTAAAAAGTTCTACAGCAAATCGCGCTGGGATGAACGTGGGTACCAAGAAGATTTTGGAGATGATATTATTGGGGAATTCGGCAACCGTTGGTTGGTAAACCCTGTACTCGATTTTCACAATTTTTCTTTTTCAACCGGGCTAAGCCATACTTGGGAAGATGGAAAATCGTTTCGTTTCAATTATACCTTGGCCCAAAGGGCGCCAAATCCGTCAGAATTATTTAGTGACGGACTGCACCACTCTGCCGCACGTATAGAATTGGGCGACTTGCGTATGCAACAAGAAACCTCCCATAAATTCGGACTCTCGTTCGCCAAAGAACAAGGCCCGTTTCAATATGAGCTATCGCCTTTTGTAAACCTTATCGATAATTTTATACTGTTAGAGCCTACAGGCACCCAACTAAGTTTGGCAGGGGCTTTTCCGGTTTGGACGTACCGACAAACCGCCGCCCGTCTTTTAGGTATAGACCTTAGTGCCAGTTACGATTGGACCGGGCAGTGGCAAAGCAAACATGCTTTTTCCTTGGTAAAAGGCACCGATACCGACAAAAATATTCCATTGATCAACATACCCCCTGTCCGCTTTAACAATGGCATCATCTACCAAATTCCGCAATGGCATGGTTTACAATTGGAATTAGACAGTGCTTTTGTTTTTGAACAGAATGAGACCCCTCCTAATATTTGGGTGTTTTCACCAGATCAGCAACAAGACGTAGAACTAAAGATAAACGATGCTCCTGGGGCCTACCATCTGTTAGGGTTTGGCGCCCGGGCTACTTTTCCCTTGGGGAAACGCAAGATAACCGCCCATTTACGGGTAGATAACCTTTTAAACAACTCGTATCGCGATTACCTTAACCGTTTGCGTTATTTCGCCGACGATATGGGTCGTAATACCAGTCTATTAATACGCTATAATTTTTAACACTCAAATTCAATATTTATGAAAACCTCGATTTTCAGAAAAGGGCTAACTATTGCAGCGGTTGCCCTATTGTTCCAAGCCTGTTCCAGTGACGATAATGCCCCTGGAGACGTACATGATGAGGAATTGATTACCACCATCACGGTTACCTTAACCAACGGCGGCAACACCATTACCTTGGTCTCTAGAGATCTAGACGGACCGGAAGGACCAAATGATCCAGAAATAGATATTTCAGGTCCTTTGGCTACCAACACCACATACAATGGTGCCATAACCTTACTCAATGAAGCAGAGAACCCAGCTGAAAACATTACCGAAGAGATTGAAGAGGAAGATGAAGCCCACCAATTCTTTTTCAGTACATCTGGCAGTGTAACCGGAACGGGCTATTCTGACCAAGACGGCAATGGTAACCCTGTTGGACTTAGTTTTACGTTAGAAACGGGAGCAGCTGGCAACGGTACCTTTGGTCTTGTACTAAGACACGAGCCAAAAAAACCAAACGATGGTACCCTGGCCGATGCCGGTGGGGCAACCGACATTGACCAAACCTTCAATGTAGCGGTTCAATAACAGCATACATTCAACTTATTAAAGGCCATTTCAATAGAGATGGCCTTTTTTTGTTAAAAAACTAAAAGAATTGTTAAATCGCTGATTTTCGCCTGTCTCAATAGGTATTTTTAACACAACTAATTACCAAGCACATGAGAACACTGAATTACCTTGGCCTACTATTGGCCATTTGCCTTTTTATACCTGTGGAAGGGATGGCACAACGCCGTAAAAAGAACACCACCACCCTTAATGCAAGTTTGGCCGACTCGGTCTTTTCCGGATTAAAACTTAGAAACATTGGTCCGGCCATAAAATCGGGACGAATTGCGGACATTGCCATTCACCCCGAAAATGACAACATCTGGTATGTCGCCGTTGGATCGGGTGGTGTTTGGAAGACCGAAAATTCCGGTACCACCTGGAAACCTATTTTTGATAAACAAAAAGTCTATTCGATTGGTTGTGTTACCATAGACCCGAACAACCCCAATACCATTTGGGTAGGTACCGGTGAAAATGTTGGGGGTAGACACGTTGCCTTTGGCGATGGGGTATACAAGAGTACCGATGGTGGTGCCAAATGGAGCCATATGGGGCTACCTACCTCTGAGCATATCTCCAAAATCCTCGTACACCCTGAAAATCCGGATATTGTGTGGGTGGCCTCCCAAGGTCCACTTTGGAAAAAAGGAGGCGAACGCGGGTTATACAAAACCGTTGATGGTGGAAAAAGCTGGAAACGTACCCTTGGCGATGATACTTGGGTTGGGGTTACCGAATTGGTTAGCGACCCAAGAAACCCAGATATACTTTATGCGGCTACTTGGCAACGACACCGAACCGTAGCCGCTTATATGGGTGGTGGACCCGGTAGCGGCTTACACAAATCTATTGACGGGGGCGAAACCTGGACCGCTTTAAAAAAAGGGCTACCCACCTCTTGGATGGGTAAGATTGGTTTGGCCATTTCTCCCCAAAATCCCGATGTACTTTATGCCGCCATTGAGTTGGACCGACGTAGTGGAGCGGTGTATCGTTCTACCGACCGCGGAGCCTCATGGGAAAAGCGCTCCAATGCCGTGTCGGGTGCAACTGGCCCACATTACTATCAAGAATTGTATGCCTCTCCCCATCAATTCGATAAAATCTATTTGGTAGATGTACGTATGCAGGTGTCCGAAGACGGAGGAAAGAGCTTTAGCCGTATGCGGGAAGAGTCGAAACATTCCGACAACCATGCTTTGGCCTTTAAAAAAGACGACCCCAACTACCTAATGATAGGTACCGATGGCGGTATCTATGAGACCTTTGACGATACCAAAAACTGGCGCTTTATCGAAAACCTGCCGGTTACCCAATTTTATAAGGTAGCCCTCGATGATAGCACCCCATTTTACAATATATATGGGGGCACACAAGACAACGGTACCCAAGGCGGACCATCACGTACCGCCAGTGTTAACGGTATTCAAAATTCCGATTGGAAAATCGTATTGAACTGGGACGGACACCAACCGGCAACGGAACCAGGGAACCCGAATATTATGTATGCCGAAAGACAGGAAGGTACCTTATCGCGTATCGATTTGGCTACAGGTGAGGTTATGGACATTCAACCCCAGCCGGGTAAAGATGAAACTTTTGAGCGCTTTAATTGGGATGCCCCGATTTTGGTCAGTCAAAATACGCCTTCAACCATCTATTTCGCCTCGCAACGCGTATGGAAATCAACCAATAGGGGTGATAGTTGGACGGCCCTGTCCGGCGACCTGACCCGCAATCAAAATCGTTTTGAGATGCCCATAATGGGCAAAAAACAATCTTGGGATGCCCCTTGGGATATGTTGGCCATGAGTAACTACAACAGTATTACCTCTTTGGCCGTTTCCCCATTAAACGAACAAATCATATATGCCGGTACCGACGATGGTCTAATCCAAGCCTCTACAGACGGTGGGGCCAATTGGCGAAGAATAGAAGTCGGTAGCATTAGCGGCATACCTGCCACGGCCTTTGTTAACGACATCAAAGCCGATTTATACGACGCCAACACCCTTTATGTAGCCCTAGACAACCATAAATATGGAGACTTTAAACCCTATTTGGTAAAAAGTAGCGATAATGGCCGTACCTGGACTAAAATCACCGGAAACCTCCCCAGAATAGGCATGGTTTGGCGTATGGTTCAAGATCATGTAAAAAAGGACCTCTTATTTACCGCCACCGAATTTGGCATGTATTTTAGTGTAAACGGCGGCCAACAATGGACTAAATTAGGAGGTGCCCCTACCATAGCCTTCCGCGACCTGGCCATACAGAAACGTGAAAACGATTTGGTTGGTGCTTCTTTCGGGCGAGGTTTCTTTGTTTTGGACGATTATTCGGCCTTACGTGATATCGATGCCCAGAGTTTGCAGCAAGAAGCTATGCTGTTCAAACCCAGGGATGCCTGGTGGTATATAGAAAAACCCAATCTAAGTTTTGAAGGTCTTAGGGGTGATATGGGCGCCAGCCATTACGTAGCACCAAATCCGACCTTTGGGGTGAATTTCACCTATTATTTAAAGGAAGGATTAAAAAGCAAGAAAGAAAACAGAAAAGCAGCCGAGAAAAAATTGGGTAATGGCAATATCGCATTTCCGGGCTGGGATGCTTTGGCAGAGGAAACTACTGCCAGCCCACCGCTCCTTTTATTAGCCATCAGTGATGCCCAAGGTAAAGTCGTACGTAAGATCAGTGCAAAACCAAAAGCCGGAATCAACAGAATCAATTGGGACTTGAGACACCCCTCTCCTGCCCTAATTCGACTTCAGGCTGCCCATGGGAATGACCATGATGGTCCTAGCGCTGGTTTCTTGGCAGCTCCCGGACAATATACCGCCCAATTGTATAGTGTTGTAGACGGTAAACCAACAAGCATTTCCGAGTCCGTTTCTTTTCAACTTAAACCCCTATTCGAAGGAAGTCTGCCCGGGGCGAATATTGAAGATGTAACAGCATTCTGGCGTAACTATGAGGCTACGGCCCAACGCAGCGAAAAACTGGAAAGCGCTATTAACAATCAATTGAACCGGGCCAAAGCCATGGAAAAATCGGCCCAGTCAGCACAGATAGGACCAGGTGAACTGGAAAACAAGTCGTACACCCTGGTACAGGCCGCAAAAAAACTACAAAGTGATTATAATGGTGACCCCAACAAAACCCAAGTAGGCGAAAAAACCAAGCCCACCGTAGGCGGGCGTTTGTTCAGTCTACTTATAGGATTGGAACGTTCTACTTATGGACCAACGGCCACCCATAAAAAGAGTATGGAAATCGTTCAATCGGAACTGGCTTCCTTTGAGGGCCGTTTACAACATCTAAAAAACCAAGCTAGTGCCTTGGAGTCGGAACTTCAAAATGCCGGTGCCCCGTTGATTGAAGAATAAATTAAAGATTGAATACATAAACTAAGGCCCTTTCGAGGGCCTTTTTTACAATTTTAATTATTAGATGCGCCATGGGGTGGATAGGTATTTACTTCTTATGCGACGCTGGCTTTTCTTTGCAGACTTGTGCCGCTTATTGCGGTAATCTAGGCTACGGAATATTTGACAAGGAAGCAAAATGACTTTTTGATATTCAAAGATTTACGCTTAGGATTTCTACGAATCACGCAATCAAATCAAAAAAGATAAATTTTTCCAATTCGGCTTAATTTGGGAACAACAAAACGAAATTGCCTGACATACAGCAGTCTTTTTTCTTTATTCTTTGCTCTTTTTGTCTGAAGCCTTCAAGTTTCGGATGGCTGTAAAGTTGGCATTATTATCGTACCAAGGCCATATGCCCTTTGTACTCCCCAAAGGTATTGTCCTCATCTAAATACACCAATCGAAACCAGTAATCGTCTGCTGGCAAGGGTCGGCCGTTAAAAGTACCGTCCCATTCCGGGTTACTCGAGTTCAACTGGGTCAATAATTTGCCATACCTATCAAAAATAAATATGGTGTAATTATTAAAGGTATCTGGGCCAATTAAACCCCAGCTATTGTTAGCCGTATCGTTGTTAGGGCTAAAAAACCTTGGAAAATCGACAACAGTATACCCTTGACTGTACACATGGCAACCCTGTACATCTTGAACATAAAATATATGTCGGCCCGGAGCTACGTTTTCAAATACATTGGACTCTTGAAAAGCCCCGTCGTCCATGGCATATTGATAGGTACTGTCCCCGGTTACATTGACTTCTATTTGGGCCTCTTGAGTAAAACGTTCCGAAGTTTGGCGAACATCAAAACTAGTCGGAGGTGATACCGCGATAACCTCAGTACTTCTTTCATAGGTACATCCGTATACAATATGGGTTACCGCTACGGTATAGGCACCTATTTCACTAGCTGCATAGGTTGGGTTACTTGCCCCCGGAATTGCAATACCCGAGGCCACATCTGTGCCCCTGAACCATTGAAAATAATAAGTTGCGGGATCCATATTTATATCGATGGGTATACTAGACAAGGTAATTCCGTTCTCATCGACACATAAATAATAGGTCTCTTCGAGTTCTTCCAAGGTTCCAAAATCATTCACTTCGAGTAAAAAGGAGGTGGTGTCAAAACAATCTATACTGGCGGCCAAACGGGCATATATACGCTGCTGGTCTGTCCCTTCGTAACTGGTAGGCCCTGCTATAGGGTTTTCCCCAGAATCGGCATCTTCTTGCGACAAATGGAAAGACAACCTATAGATGTCGGGATCAAGGCCTCCGATAATGTCGCTACTGTTTTCCGTTAAATCGAATAGCTCCATAGTATTGCCATCCAATTCACAACGGGCCAAATCTAGAGGTTGCAGCCCTATTAAAGAAGGGGGCACAAATTCAAGTAGCACCTCATCTTCCATAACACAGCCATTACCCAAATCTACATTTACCCTATAGGTGCCACTGGCAGTTGCTAAATAATCTGGCCCGGTTTCACCAACCAACAAATTGCCATCCCGAAACCACGAATAGGTAGGATTCCCAGGTACATTTGCTGTTAAGAGGTAATCACTACAGACTGGACCATTTTCGGCAATTGTCCGATCCAAACCAAGATCTACGCCAGTATCAAAACTACCTGCTTCCAAAAAAACGGCGCTATCTAGATACCCATCCCTGTTATCGGCGATAACCAATTTAATACCATAGGTTTCCCCTGGAACAACTTGTGCTCCAGCAGTAAAGGTTACGGTTTGTCCGTTAAAATCTATGGGCGCATTCGAGGGGTTATAACCATCAAAATATTCTTCATTGACCGCTGGGCATGATTGACCTTCAAAATCTATGGCCGGATGAATAGAAGTAACACGGATAGGTACATTGGAATTTGGCAACTGGGCTAAATTTTCGGTAGTCCCATCTGGTCTGGTTAAGATAAAAGCAAAAACATCGGAGAATTCACAAGGATAAAAACCGGTATACTCCTCCGAGGCAAAGATAAAATTAAAGCTAAAAGTGTCGGTCAGGGGAACGAAATCGAATTCTATAAACGAGGCATTGAACAGTTGACTGGTATTGGTAATAGCTGCCAAATCGGCATCGCCACCCCAAAGGTTATTTTCAGTTCCGTCGCTTAATTCGTTGGTATTTGGTCCTTCGGCACTACGGGCGTTGCCCGTACTAATAACGATTCCCTCCTCGAACGGAAAACTAGTCCCACGGGCATCAAAATACCCTACTCCATTAAAACCTCCGGATTCACCGGCACTTTTATTCCAATTGGAGGTACTGGCACAATTACTAAATACCAAAACATCTTCTACAAGTTGTTCTACGGTATAGCTAGTATCATCTACCCTGATTTGGGCCGTTAGAGCGAAAGGGAGTATCCCCAAAATGAGCCCTAAAGACCATTTTATTTTTCGTATTTCCATAGCAAAGGCAGCGATATTTAAAAAATATCGGCTTTTTCCTCAATTCGTTCTTGTACTTTTTTACCGGCAAACACATAGGTATAGAACCACATTAAGGTAAATGTGGGAACTATATCCATACCGGGTAGCAATTCTTCCAAAAAGGCAACCCCTCCCCCAATTTTCCCTTGGGTACCCGGATACATACGGGTCATTAACCAAGCGGCCACCGATGCCCATATGACATCGACAAATTCGCCTAGTCCCGGAAAGGCATAACTCAACATACCAATTCCGTCGAAGAGTAGACTTAAAAACAGGTATTTATATTTTTTGTCTTTCTTTTTTTCCGACATGCGATAAAAATAGCCAAATATGCCTAACCACCTAGAAAAATCAGCTTAAATCACTGCTGATCAGTTTAAGGAACTCATTTCGAGTTTCGATCTTTTCAAATTGCCCTCGAAATCCGGAGGTGGTAGTAACCGAATTCTGTTTCTGCACCCCTCGCATCATCATACACATATGGGATGCTTCGATAACTACTGCAACACCTTGGGGTTGTAAGGTATTGTTCAAACATTCTAAAATATCGTGGGTAAGGCGTTCCTGTACTTGTAACCTACGGGCGAACACATCGACGATACGCGGGATCTTGCTTAATCCTACAATTTGACCATTGGGTATATAAGCAACGTGGGCCTTACCGAAGAACGGTAACATATGGTGCTCACAAAGCGAATACAGTTCTATATCTTTAACTATGACCATATCGTCATAGTCTTCTTTGAACATGGCCCCACGTAAAATCTCTTCAGCGTTCTGATGATAGCCTTGCGTTAAGAACATCATGGCCTTCGCCGCCCTTTCTGGGGTTTTGACCAAGCCTTCACGAAAGGGGTCCTCTCCTAACTCATTAATAATACCAGCATAGCGCTCTTTTACCTCTTGGGTAAGTTCTATATTGT
This sequence comes from Sediminicola luteus, assembly GCF_002514735.1. Taxonomy (GTDB): domain Bacteria; phylum Bacteroidota; class Bacteroidia; order Flavobacteriales; family Flavobacteriaceae; genus HQA918. The sequence goes on from NZ_NBWU01000004.1 coordinate 487,159, forward strand.
ACTCTTCAAAATTCCTATAGGCCATTTCGGGTCTATTTTTTTAGATACGATTCAAATTCTTTTTGCAGTTTTCTCACCTTTGGGGATATAATCACCTGGCAATACGGTTGGCTCCCATGCAGCTCATAATAGTTTCGATGTTCATCTTCGGCCAAATAAAATGGGATGGCCTCAGATAAGGCCGTAACGATAGGGGCCGAAAACACTTTACTTTCGGTCAAAAACTTTATATAGGCTGCTGCAGTTTCCTTTTGACCCGGGTTCGTATAGAAAATTTCGGAACGGTACTGGGTGCCCACATCGTTCCCCTGCCGATTTAAAGTGGTAGGGTCATGGGTTGCGAAGAACACCTCCAACAATTTGGCATAACTAATCCGATGGGGATCAAAGTTTATCCGCACCGCCTCGGCATGTCCGGTACGACCCGTGCAAATTTCGCGATAACATGGGTTCTTTATGGTACCTCCGATATAACCCGATTCCACATGGTTTATCCCTTCCAACCTACTAAAAACCGCTTCGGTACACCAAAAACAACCTCCAGCGAAGATGGCGGTTTCACAAGTATCTTTTCCCGTGTTCATATTGATCTCCATGCGAACTGCTAAATTACGTTTTATAATCGTTCTATACCTTATGTCTTGTATTGGTCAATTTTAAAGGTCAACCTTACGTTCTTGCAAGATAAATCAGGGGGTTAAATTGTAGGTCTAGGGTAAAACCTGTAGTTTAGAGCCCAAAGCAGGGGACCTCTAGATTTTTAAAAGGTCTTTACAATCGATTATAGGCATGATCCAAGCTACCAATATCCAAAAATTCTACGGGGATTTACAGGTTTTGAAAAAAGTAGACCTTACTATTAAAAAAGGTGAAATCGTTTCTATTGTTGGGGCCTCTGGAGCCGGAAAAACCACCCTTTTACAGATTTTAGGCACTTTGGACAATATGACGAACCCCAAAGAAGGGAAGTTAGTGGTCAATGGTATCGATATTAATGGTTTGAACGAAAAAAAACTAGCCAAATTCAGGAACCAGCATATTGGTTTTATTTTCCAGTTCCACCAATTGCTACCCGAATTCACGGCCTTGGAAAATGTCTGTATTCCAGCCTTTATTGCCGGAACCCCAAAAGCGGAAGCAGAAAAAAGGGCCCAAGAATTATTGGCATTTTTGGGTGTAGACCATAGAATGGACCATAAACCCAATGCCCTATCGGGTGGGGAGCAACAACGGGTAGCCGTGGCACGGGCCTTGATTAACAATCCCTCCGTAATTTTTGCCGATGAACCAAGTGGCAACCTAGACTCGAACAGTGCCGAAAATCTACATCAACTCTTTTTCGAATTACGCGAGAAGTATGGGCAAACTTTTGTAATCGTGACCCACAACAAAGAACTGGCCGATATGGCCGACCGCAAACTTACCATTGTCGACGGTTGTTTGAGCGCCTAATAGCCCTATGATGCTAAACCGGGGTGTTGCGCAACACACTTCGGTCAATTTCCCGCAAACCACATCATCCAATTCGGTATAATACCATTTCAATTTTGAGATTCAACCAATGAAAAAGCAGGAAGTTTTTCTTTGGGCGAAAAAGAAATCGAAGATTCACGAATTCCTAGGAAAACAGACAAGATTGTGAGCTAAAAGCTAAGCATAGCCAAAGCTACGGTTCTATTTTATTTTGATGACCAAAGGTAAAAAGAACCATTTTTTAGGTGGTATTTCAATGTTGAAATGGTATAACAGGGCGTCCCAAGACAAAAAGTCGTGGCACGCTGACCGCGGATTATCAAATACAGTCGTCGTTTCTTTTTTTAAGATATCCTTCGTACACATAAATGACCTTTGTCATATTAAATCGGGGGTACCCCCTTTATCTTTATAGTATGCTTGAAATCAATCAGGCAATAAGGAATCAAAACCCCAAAAAAGCTATAACCATGGCACGGATAGATCAAAACCTCTACCTTAAGAACAGTGTGGTTCTTTTGCGGTTATTCATCGGTTGGCACTTTTTATATGAAGCTGTCATCAAATTGTATAATCCGGATTGGACCGCCTTTGGATATCTGGCAACGGCCCAAGGACCTTTGCGCGGATTTTATGTCGCCCTAACCAACGAGTCGCTTATTGGCACCGTTGATATGCTTAATACCTTTACTTTATTGTTCGTTGGACTTACCCTAACCCTGGGGATATTCGAAAAATGGGGTGCTTTCGCGGGTATTGGCATTTTGGCCCTCTATTATTTGGCCCATCCTCCTTTTCCAGGGGCCATACAAATGAATGTGGAGGGAAACTACTGGTTCGTCAATAAAATCTTGATTGAACTTATAGCCTGTGCCATTATTCTCCTCTACCCTACCGGACGCTACTTTGGTCTTGGCCATTTATTTCAACCCGAACAGAAAACCTTAAAAACAGAGAACCCATGAAATGGAGCAGAAGAGATGTAATCAAAGGATTGGGCGGACTGCCTATCGTTGGTGCCGTTTGGTGGGCCGGAGCTGTTGCCGGCAGTGAAAAAGGCCGTAAACGTTCCGAAATACTGGAACAGCTGAATATAACCCCTTCATTACCGAGTCCGGTACCCGCTGTTACAGGTGACCCCATTAAAATCGGGATTATCGGATTTGGTATCCGGGGGCAACAGTTATGCCGCGCCTTGGGCTATGCGACAAAAGCTTGGTTGGCCGACATGGCCCAATTGGCCCAAGAAAACCCGAAGCATACCGCTTTGGCCGATTTTAAGGCCCAAGAAAAACTCAACGTACGAATGGCCGGGGTTTGCGATGTTTTCGATGTCAGGGCACAAATGGCCTTGGACTCCTTCGAATCGGACGACAACCCTATAAAACGCTATCGCACTTATACCGAAATGATCCGTAGCGGTGAGATCGACGCCGTGGTCATCGCCACCCCAGATCATTGGCATGCCCCTATGGCCATCGAGGCCTTGAACCACAATGTACATGCCTATGTAGAAAAACCCATGACCCATACCATTTCGGAAACCTATGCCCTACGCGATGCCGCCCGTAAGTCAAAGGCCCTATTAATGGTCGGACACCAACACCGCCAGACCTTGAGCTTTAAAACCGCCCAAGACATTGTTCAAAAAGGAACCCTGGGTCATGTTTCATTGATCCAGACCAACACCAACCGAAACGACGACAATGGCGCCTGGAACTACGATATACACGAACAAGCCAATGAAGGCACTATAGATTGGGAGCAATTTTTAGGTAACGCCCCAGAAGTTCCTTTTAATAAAAACCATTTCTTCCGATGGCGTAAATGGTGGGCCTACGGATCTGGGCTATCCGGAGACCTTATGACCCACGATTACGACCGACTGAACTGCGTATTGAATATGGGTATACCCAATGCGGTTTTCGCCTCTGGCGGAATATACACCCATAACGATGGCAGAAACGTACCCGATGTTTTGAACGTAAATATGGAGTTCCCCGATTTTAGCACCGGAAGCAGCCAGAAAAAGGGTAAGGAGAAAGGTATGACCTTCGTTTATAGCGCCACTTTAGGCAACGGTTTCGGCCGCCCAACCATACTTATGGGGCACGACGCCACTATGGAACTGGGTAACCGACTTACCGTATGGCCCGATGGCCGTTCTACCCGCTATGCAGACATGTTGGAAGCCGAGAAAATGCATCCGCGTACGCCCATATATCAATACGACCCGGCAGCGAATATGCCCGACGCCATATCTTCGGCCACCTCTCAATATTTTGCCGATAAAGGTTTAATGTGGACCTATATCAACGGTAAAAAGGTAGACTCTACCTTCTTGCATATGCGCGAATGGCTAAGTGCCACGCGAAATGGGGGTACCCTTAGCTGTGGAATAGATGAAGGCTTCGATGAGGCCATAGCTGCCCATATGGCAGGTGTTTCCTTTAAATTGGGCCGAAGGATCGAATGGGACCCCAAAACGGAAACTATTATCCCCATAGAAGGTGTCGATTTTGATGAAGTGCTTTTAAACCGTTGACCAAACCAACCAACTATAACTCTCCCGGAGGCGGTTTTCCATCGCCTCTGGGTCTTTTTTTGGCCTAAATGGAACCACCATGCTATCTTTACCCCTATGGAGCAACAAGAGTTAGCAGCGTTTTTAAACTATAAGGCCGACCAATACGAAAGTTTGGAATTTATAGATACCGACCCCATTCAAATTCCACATCGTTTCAGCAAAAAAGAAGATATTGAAATCGCTGGTTTTCTAACTGCTACCATAGCTTGGGGCAACCGAAAAAGCATCATCAACAATGCGACTAAATTGATGCGATACATGGACGATGCTCCCCATGAATTTGTCTTGAACCATACCCAAAAGGAACTGGAACCCTTGGCCTCTTTTGTACACCGTACCTTCAACGGTATCGATACCACATACTTTATAAAAGCTTTAAGGTTTTTGTATACAGAGCAAAACGGACTCGAAAGCCTTTTTCAAACCCCAAAACAAGGTAACTTACAAGAAAGCATTAGTGCTGCCAAAAAAGTCTTTTTTAGTTTGGATTATCCTGAGAGAAGCACCAAACATTTCCCAGACCCCTTGAAAGGCTCCGCTGCCAAACGGATTAATATGTATTTACGTTGGATGGTGCGCCCCGCCGACAAAGGTGTTGACTTTGGACTATGGCAATCGGTTGAACCAGCTCAATTGTCCTGCCCACTCGATGTACATTCGGGCAATGTGGCCCGAAAATTAGGATTGCTCAAAAGAAAACAAAACGATGCCAAAGCCTTGGCCGAACTCGATAGTGCCTTACGCCGATTAGACCCCAAAGATCCGGTTAAATACGATTTTGCCCTTTTTGGTTTGGGTGTTTTCGAAAAGTTCTAAAAAAATGGGGGCCGGGAGCTAGACCCGGCCTTTCCACTTTTTTGAGAACAAAACTGTTTGCACCTTCTTAAGGTACAAAAAATTACATTCGCAACTGTGCTTTAGGATTATTCTTGCCAACTTTCCAATACCTGCTTATTTTTGGTAAAAAAAACTTAACGTAATCACAAAATATTGCCAAATCAGCAATATAAATATGTATCTTAGAACGCAATTTTGAAGATACATTATGAATAAATATTACCTTCCCCTATTCTTTCTTTTTGGAATGATCATATCGGGTACTGCCCAAGAAAGGCATATCCCAATAGACACTACCGTAACCACCCAGCATTCGGTTACTACCAATGGCGTTTCGTTAACCTACACGGCAACCACAGGCACCCAACCCGTTTGGGACGAAATGGGTAAACCTATTGCCAGCCTACACTATACCTACTATACCCGAAACAATGTAAAGAACAGGCAAGACCGCCCCTTATTGATTTCCTTTAACGGTGGCCCGGGTTCTGGATCGGTTTGGATGCATTTGGCCTATACCGGGCCACGTATTTTAAATATAGATGATGAAGGCTATCCGGTACAACCTTATGGAGTACGCCATAACCCTTATTCTATATTGGATATCGCAGATATTGTATATGTAAACCCTGCCAATACTGGATACTCGCGCACCATTCCGGAAAGTGGAAAAGAGGTAGACCGCGATAAATTCTTTGGCATCAATGCCGATATCACCTATTTAGCCGAATGGCTGAACACTTTTGTAACCCGTAACAACCGCTGGCGCTCACCCAAGTACATCATTGGGGAGAGCTATGGAGGTACACGTGTGGCCGGACTTTCCTTAGAACTGCAAAACAGACAATGGATGTACCTCAATGGGGTCATCATGGTCTCTCCGGCCGATTATAAACTTTACGATAATGTAGGAGCGGTACACGATGCCATTAGCCTACCCTATTACACGGCTACGGCCTGGCACCATAAGGTATTGGATCCCGCCCTCCAGCAAAAAGACTTATTGGATATTTTACCTGAATCGGAAGATTTTACGGTAAATACCTTATTACCAACCTTGGCCAAAGGTGGCTTTGTCTCTAACCAAGAGCGGGAACAAGTGGCCGAAAAAATGGCCTATTATTCGGGCTTGAGCAAAAAAGAGATTCTTGAGCATAATTTGGCCGTACCTACCGCTTACTTTTGGAAGGCTTTGTTGCGTGATAAGACCGGACAGACCATTGGCCGTTTAGATTCCCGTTATTTGGGCATCGATCGCCAGTTAACGGGCTCACGCCCCGATTATTCTGCCGAGCTTACCTCTTGGCTACACAGTTTTACCCCGGCCATAAACTACTATCTACAAGAAGAATTGAAGTTTAAAACCGATATTAAATACAACATGTTCGGCCCGGTACGCCCATGGGATCGTGATAATGACGAAACCCGTGAGAACCTAAGACAAGCCATGGCCCAAAACCCCTATTTACATGTAATGTACCAATCGGGGTATTACGATGGGGCCACTACCTATTTCCACGCCAAATACTCCATGTGGCATGTAGACCCTAGCGGTAAAATGAAAGATCGTTTTAGTTTTAAGGGATATCGCAGCGGACATATGATGTATTTACGAAGGGAAGACCTAAAAAAGGCCAATGAAGACCTTCGTGAGTTTATCTTGAATACCATGGCCAAAGGAAAATCGGCCAAATACTAACCTTTTACCCAAAATCAATAATGAAAAATTTAACTGACATTGGTCTGGCTATCTTACGTATAGCCCCATCTAGCCTTATGCTTACCCACGGAATACCCAAACTACAGAAAATGCTGGGTGGCGATTTTGCTTTTGCCAACCCTTTGGGTATTGGCGAGGCCCCTTCGCTTTTTCTGACCGTAATCGGTGAGGTAATTTGTCCTATTTTGATCATCTTAGGCTATAAAACCCGCTGGGCCGCCGTTCCAGCAGCCATTACCATGTTCGTAGCCGCCTTTGTGGTACATGCCAGCGATCCCATAGATGTTAAAGAAAAAGCTTTTTTATACCTTTTCGCCTTCGTAGCCGTAATATTCACAGGTCCGGGAAGTTTCAGTTTCGATCGTAAGTAAAGGATTCGTCAGAATACCGAAACCAATAACTCTTTTAGCAAATCGGCTTGGGGTACGTTTTGTGCCCCTACCCCTTTGCCTTTAAGATCCAATTGTCGCAAAGACGAAATAATGTGGCTTACCCTTTTCATGGGGTAATTACGTGCCGCTACCTTAAACTCGCCCACAAAATAGGGGTTCACCCCCAACTGTTTGGACACTTGTTGTGGGTTGTGGTCCAACATACCATGGTACTGCAACAATTGGGTGAAAAAGGTGTTCAACAAGGTAATGGTAACCACCAAGGGGTGGTCCTTTGGGTTTTGGCCAAAATAGGTGATTATACGCGCGGCCCGGGCCAAATCGCGCTCGCCAATGGCTTTTTTCAACTCAAAGTTGTTGTAATCCTTACTGATACCGATATGGGTCTCTATGACTTCCGGGCTAATTTCGGTACCCTTTTCCAATATCAAGGTCAGTTTATCGAGTTGGTTACTGATTATACTTAAATCGGTGCCTAAATACTCAACCAATAAGGCGGCAGATTTGGGCGAGATCCCATAACCTTTCCCCTTGAGTACCCTACGGATCCAGTCGGCCACTTGGTTGTCGTACAACTTTTTGCTTTCGTACAACAATCCGTTTTTGTTAACTGCCTTATATAACTTTTTGCGTTTGTCTAGCTTACCATACTTATAACAGATTACCAAAACGGTAGAGGGTTGGGGTTGCTCTACATAAGCTGTAAGCTGTTCTATAGTCCGCGAAAGATGTTGGGCCTCCTTCACGATTACCACTTGCCTTTCGGCCATCATGGGAAAACGTTTGGCATTGGCCACGATATCGTCTACCGAGACATCTTTACCATACATTACCATTTGGTTAAACCCTTTTTCAGACTCATCGAGTACATTATCTTCAATAAATCCGGCGATTTTATCTATATAATAAGCCTCCTCCCCCATTAAAAAATAAATGGGTTTCAAATTTCCGGCCTTTATATCGCCTACGATTTTTTTGATATCGTCCATGGGTCGTTTTTTCTTGGGGTCCATTTCCCTTTCCTTCAGGAAAAAATCGCCAACTTTGCAAAATGCAACAATTGAATTTCAGGAAGTATCCGTTGCGGCTCAAAAATAGCGAAAATCGATGGTGGATCTTTGACATCATCCGCAAAAAATTCATGGTCTTGCAACCCGAGGAATGGGTACGCCAGCATTGGTTGCATTATTTGATCACAGATAAGGGTTATCCGGCCAGCTTAATCAATGTAGAAAAGGAATTACGTGTAAACGGACTAAAAAGACGCTACGATATCGTGGTTTTCAATTCAGATGGGTCTATGGCCGTTTTAGTGGAATGCAAAGCCCCTGAAATAACCATTGACCAAAAAACCTTTGACCAGATTGCCCGTTATAACCGTAGTTTGGGCGCAACATATCTTATCGTAAGCAACGGATTGCAACACTACTACTGCCAAATGGACCAACAGGCAGAAAAGTATGTCTTTTTGCGTGATATTCCTGATTTTAGCCGTTAATTTGCCACTTTCTAACTAGGGCATGCAAAAGATAGCCGTCGTCATATTAAACTGGAATGGGGAAAAACTGTTGGAAGCCTATCTTCCTTCGGTAGTTGCCCATTCGCCCCATGCTGATGTTTACGTGGCCGACAATGCCTCTACCGATGGGTCGATAGCCTATGTAAAAAACCATTTCCCGCAGGTGAAAATCGTACAAAACTCTGAAAATGGTGGGTTTGCCAAAGGGTATAACGATGCCTTACAGCATATTGAGGCCGAGGTGTTCTGCCTACTCAATTCAGATGTAGATGTGCCTAAAGGCTGGTTAGATCCCATACAAAAAATGTTTAATCAGGCCGATGCACCAGACATTGTGCAACCCAAAATATTGGACTTAAAAAAGCCTACCCATTTTGAATATGCCGGGGCCGCCGGAGGCTATATAGACCAACTGGGGTATCCCTTTTGCAGAGGTCGGGTATTTCAGTCCTTAGAGGCAGACAAAGGTCAATATAACGATATAAAGGAAGTGTTTTGGGCCACAGGTGCCTGTATGTTCATTAAAAGCCGTGTATTTCATAACCTTGGCGGTTTCGACGAGGATTATTTTGCACATCAAGAAGAAATCGACCTCTGTTGGCGGGCCAAAAACCATGGCCATACCGTATACTATAATGGTAATAGCCATGTCTTTCATTTAGGGGGTTCTACCCTTAGCAATATGAATCCCAGAAAAACCTTCTTGAACTTTAGGAACTCTTTATATTCGATAACCAAAAACCTGCCTTGGCATAAAGGTTTTCCTATAATTGTGCAACGGTTGTTGTTAGATGGTATTGCTGGACTAAGATTTTTGATCCGCTTACAGCCTTTACATTGCCTAGCCATTATAAAGGCCCATTTTAGCTATTATAGAAACTACAAAAAAATCTCCCGAAAAAGAGAAAAAAAGCAATTTTACGGGCCCTATTTTGCCACTCGGTCAATTGTCTGGTCGCATTTTGTACAAGGGGTGAAGAATTTTTCCTTTTTAGTAAAAGATTAACTAATTTGCGGGGAATTAGCCAAGCTTAATCCATAATTTTGATAATAAATACTTTTTTAAATCTTATCCATACCACTATGAAAAAAACGATCCTAGGTCTTTTGGGAATGGCCGTATTACTTTCTAGCTGTGTATCACAGAAGAAGTTCGCCGACTTGGAAGCCAAGCACAAGGAAGCCCAAGATCTATTAAACTCAGCTACCCTTAAATTGAACACTTGTCTTGATGAAAAGACAGCTGCCGAATCAAGGGCTCAAACTTTGGCCGATCAGAACAAATACTTGAAAGAGAACAATCAAGTATTGATGAACAATATGGGTAACCTTACCGAATTAACGGCCAAAGGTGCCGCCAACTTGGAAAAATCTTTGGAAAGTATCCAAGAAAAAGACCTTACCATTCGTAAGTTGAACGATGCCATTACCCGCAGGGACAGTGTAAACTTGGCCTTGGTACAAAGCCTAAAAGGTGTTTTGGGTAACTTGGACGACGAAGACATTGAAATCAGCGTTGAAAAAGGTGTGGTATTCGTTTCCATCTCCGATAAATTGTTGTTCCGTTCCGGAAGCTATAACCTAACGGCCCGTGCCAAAGAAGTATTGGGCAAGGTGGCCAAGGTAGTAAACAACAAACCTGATTTCGAATTCATGGTAGAAGGTCACACCGACGATGTACCTTACCGTAAAGCCCCACTACAAGACAACTGGGACTTATCTGTAAAGCGTGCTACCAGTGTGGTTAGGACACTTCAAAACGATTATGGCGTAGATCCTAAGCGTATGACAGCTGCCGGACGTTCTTCTTATGTACCGGTTTCTGCTACAGAGAAATCCAAAAACAGAAGAACGCGTATCGTTGTTCTTCCAAAAATCGATCAGTTCTACGATATGATTGAAAAAGGGATGAAAGACCCTAAAATCAACTAAGTAAACTTTTTATAAAGTATATAGGAACGGCCCCGCATTGGGGCCGTTTTTTTTGCACTAACCCTATGGTATAAACCATGATGGGTATTCCCTCTTATTGAGTGATTAACTTTCTTATCTTTCCATAACGACCCTTTTTACCTTTATCTTCGGTTAAAAACGAACCTCTCATGATCCTTTCCATTACTTACATCCGATTAAAATCGCTTTGGCATTTTTTTGAATTGTCGCGTTACGCCTTGCATAGCGTACGCCAATTAAAAAAAGGTCCGTGTAAAAAGTATAAATCCACCGGTTTTGGCCTGCACCATTACACCATGAGTTTATGGGAATCGGAAGAAGACCTAAAGGAGTTTGCTACCTCTGGTGCACATAAAAAAGCCATGCAGAAGTCGGCCAAGATCGCCAAGGAAATACATGTTTTAAGCACCCCCCATTCCTTAGATAAGCTGCCCACTTGGACAGAAGCTAAAACAGCCCTAAAAAACGATGGGCGAATTTCTAGATGGTAAGGCAAAGGGCTTTTCCTTATTTTTGCCCGATAAAATTCCGTTATGCAAGAAGGCACCCGTATCAATAAATTTTTAAGTGAGATAGGTTATTGCTCTAGAAGGGCTGCAGACGGACTTATAGAACAAGGTCGGGTACGGATAAACGGCAAGGTTCCTGAAAAAGGCACTAAAGTAAGCCCACAAGATACCGTTTCGGTTGATGATGAGGTAGTTTCGCGCCCCAAAAAACAAAAACACGTATATCTCGCCTTCAACAAACCTATCGGCATAGTTTGCACCACCGATACCCGGGTAGAAAAAGATAATATCATCGATTTTATCAATTACCCCAAACGTATTTTCCCTATTGGTCGGCTCGACAAACCCAGCGAAGGACTCATTTTTTTGACCAGTGATGGCGATATCGTCAATAAAATACTCCGGGCCCGGAATGGCCATGAAAAAGAGTACATCGTTACCGTAAACAAAACCATCACCCCTGAATTTATAAAACGTATGGGCAACGGTATCCCAATTTTGGGGACCAAAACCCGTAAATGCCATGTAGAGGCACTGGGTAAAAACCGTTTTAAAATCGTACTCACCCAAGGCCTAAATAGACAAATTCGCCGTATGTGTGAATATTTGGGCTATAAGGTGACCAAACTAAAACGGGTACGCATTATGAACGTTTCGCTAGATGTACCTGTTGGCAAATGGAGACATCTTACAGAAGAAGAGCTCGCCACCATAAACCAATCAGTTGCCCACTCTAAAAAGACCACTGACAACAAACCCCTCTAATACAATACAATAAGAAAGGTTTTGCTTGCGTTTTTTGGTAACGAACCATTAGCACCCAAGGGTAAAACCTTTGTCCTATGTTACAATCAAAAACCCTCTCTCGAATGGGAATAGTATCCCTATTCGTTCTTTTTGTGGGCATTTTTGCGGTCCATGCACAAATTAGCATCACTGCCGCAGCGGTACCTGGGGTATCGAATGCCGGTCAAGGCGATGTGTACCTTACCTCAGATACCGATGTACTTTACATTGGTCTGGAAGATGGCACCCTTCGAAAATTAGGTGGCGTTTCCAATCTAAGTCAAAATGTGGCTACGGGCACTTTAAATTTTGTAGATGAAAACGGTACGGCCCAAACGGCTGAAGTTATCAGTGGCGATGCCCAAAACCGCCTCACTGCGGGCTCAGATGGTGGTGCCTACTTAGCCGAAAGGGAGATGCAATTATTTACCGATCAAAGTTCGGCTACCCAAAACTGGAACGGCAGCAGTGAACAAACCGTGGTCACCCGAACCATTACCCTAACCCAAGAAAGCATCGTTGACATAAGCTATGTATTCTCTTATATACGAACCAGTAATGGTGGCGGCCGCTACAGAAGGGTAAACATAGATATCAGTGGTAGTACTACCTTGAACAACCAAATGAGTACCATGTCGAACACCTATAGTACTTCGGAAAATTGGGGACATTGTTCGGCCAACAGAAAGTATCAATTTAATCCGGGCACCTACACCTTTAGTATGCGAACCAGGGGCAATGCCAATTGCACAACCCGGACCCAAACCGATGATGATTACGGTTGGAGCATGGACATAACCGTTTTCCCGGCAGATTAAGAGACTGTTTGAAATTTGTCAATTGTTTTTTTATACTTCTTCCCGCCTGCCGGCCGGCAGGTTTGCACCTTACTTCGTTAAAATTTTGAACCGTAGCCCAGCTATGCTTAAAAATTTTGCCTAATAAGGCATCCCTGCCTGCGGCAGGCAGGAAAAACAACCTGTAACCCCGAATTACTCGGGGCCAATCACACATTTCAAAACAGTCTCTAAAGGATATCCAAACTGCCCTTACCTTCCCGAACCACTTCAGGGTAACCGTCAGAAACATCGATTACGGTAGAGGCTACATTACCCCCATAGCCTCCATCAACAACCACATCGACCAGGTTTTGCCATTTCTCATAGATCAACTCCGGATCGGTGGTATATTCGACCACCTCATCTTCATCTCGAATAGAGGTAGAAACAATGGGATGGCCCAAACCTTCGACCAAGGCGTGAACAATATTATGTTCAGGTACCCGAATACCCACGGTTTTTTTCTTCTTAAAATCTTTAGGCAGGTTATTGCTCCCTGGAAGAATAAACGTATACGGCCCAGGCAGAGCTCTTTTGAGCAATTTAAAAGTAGCCGAATCTATTTGCTTGGCATAGTCGGAAAGATTGCTAAGGTCTTTACAGATAAACGACCAATTGGCTTTGGCCAGTTTTACCCCTTTTATCCGGGCAATCTTTTCCAATGCTTTAGTATTGGTAATATCGCAACCTAACCCATATATGGTATCGGTAGGGTAAATAACCAATCCGCCTTTGCGTAGTACCTCTACCACCCTTTGGATCTGTTTCGGGTTCGGATTGTCTTCGTATATCTTAATAAACTCTGCCATCTTCGCTTCCTTTACAATACTTCTAATTTCGCAAAACGCAGCAGCAACTTTTTTACCTGCCCATTTTGGAATTTGATCTCTGCTTTTTTATCGTTTCCTACCCCTTCAATCTTTAGCACTTCTCCTTTACCGAAACGACCGTGCTCCACTTGGGCGCCTACGGCCAAATTTGGGTCGGGCGCCGCTTTATTGCCAATAGGGGTACCCAAGGCGGGTTTCAACTTTCGCAATTTACGCATGGTACCCTCGTTAGGGCGTTTATGGCTTGGCGGTGTGGTATTGGTAGGCTTCTGCTGTCGTAACCTACTCTTATCTACTTCCCCAAAAATATCACCACTCAATAGGGGCTTGAATTTATAATTGGCCGCCGGGGTCAGGTTTTCAATGTATTTATCGTCTATTTCCTCTAAAAAACGGCTGGGCTCGGCATCTACCAGTTTTCCCCAGCGGTAACGGCTTACCGTATAGGTCAGGTAGGCCTGTTTTTCGGCCCGGGTAAGGGCCACGTAGAACAAACGGCGTTCTTCTTCCAGTTCCGAACGCGTATTCATACTCATGGCCGAAGGAAAAAGATCTTCTTCCATACCTACGATAAACACATGCGGAAACTCCAATCCCTTGGCCAAGTGAATGGTCATCAGAGCTACACGGTCTTCATCTCCCGTGGCATTATCTTGGTCGGTAAGTAAGGCCACATCTTCCATGAACTCGTCGAGACTCCCCCTAGAATCGGCTACTTCTTTCTGGCCTTCCACAAAATCTTGGATACCATTGAGCAACTCCTCAATGTTCTGCATACGGGTAATACCCTCGGGCGTGCCGTCTTTTTTAAACTCGAGTAACAACCCGGTTTTTTTGGTCACATGTTCGGCCAGGGCAAAAGCATCCATTTCTTCGTTCATGATCTGGAAACTTTTGATCATGGTGACAAAATCTTCCAACTTACGGCGGGTACCCGAATTGATCTTTAGATCGATACGGGCAATGTTTTCCATAACCTCAAAAATAGATCGGCCATAATGGTTGGCGGCTACCACCAATTTATCTACCGTGGTATTCCCAATTCCCCTGGCCGGATAGTTGATCACCCGTTTTAGGGCCTCTTCATCCTTGGGATTTAAAATCAGCCGCAAATACCCCAAAACATCCTTGATTTCCTTACGCTGGTAAAACGAGAGTCCGCCATAGATAAAATACGGAATATCGCGTTTACGCAAGGCATCTTCAATCGCCCTCGATTGGGAGTTGGTACGATACAAGACCGCAAAATCGCGGTTCATAAGCTGATGCTGCATCTGCTCCTCGAAAATAGTACTGGCCACAAACCTACCCTCTTCGGCATCGGTAATACTTCGATGTATCTTAATGGCCCCACCCGGATCGTTCTGCGTCCAGACGTTTTTCTCGAGCTGGTTTTTGTTGTTGGCAATAACCGAATTCGCCGCCTCAACGATATTACGGGTAGAACGATAGTTTTGTTCCAGACGGTACATGGCCGCCCCTTTATAGTCCTTTTGAAAGTTGAGGATATTGCTAATGTTGGCCCCGCGGAACGAATAGATACTCTGGGCATCGTCGCCCACTACACAAATATTCTGGAAACGATCGGCCAAGGCCTTTACAATCAAATATTGTGAATGGTTGGTATCTTGGTACTCATCTACCAAAATATAGCGGAAACGATCTTGGTATTTGGCCAATACCTCCGGAAAGCGGTTCAACAATTCATTGGTACGCAGTAAAAGATCATCGAAATCCATGGCACCCGCCTTAAAACAACGATCGACATATTTTTCATAGATTTCCCCTATCCTGGGGCGTTTGGCCATAGCATCGGCCTCTACCAATTCCGGGTTATTGTAATAGGCCTTAACGGTTATCAGGTTGTTTTTATAGGAAGAAATCCGGTTCTGAACCTGTTTGTATTTATATACATCTTTATCGAGCCCCATTTCTTTGATTATGGAAGCGATCAAACGTTGCGAATCTTGGGTATCGTATATGGTAAAATTGCTCGGATAACCCAGTTTATCGGATTCGAAACGCAGTAATTTGGCAAAAACGGAGTGAAAGGTACCCATCCAAAGGTTTTTGGCCTCCGATGCCCCTACGATTTGGGCGATCCTATGCTTCATTTCGCGGGCCGCCTTATTGGTAAAGGTCAACGAAAGGATATTGAAGGAATCCACACCCAACGACATCAAATAGGCTATCCTATAGGTAAGTACCCGGGTTTTCCCCGAACCCGCACCTGCAATCACCATTAAAGGCCCTTCCTTGTGTAATACAGGGGCTTTCTGGGCCTCGTTCAATTCATTGATATACTGTTCCAAACTGTTCTTTTTAAGCACAAAAATAAGGAGGGTGAAGTTAGCCATATTTGAGCGCCCGCTAAAACGCCCTTGGTATTACTTATGAACAATACTTTCACCATTCTGTTCAATTTAAATATATTTAGGCCTATTATTGTTATAAATGAAAGTTACGTTCCCTACCCGCTGTTTGATCCTTATGTTGATTTCCGTAAATACCCTATTGGCCCAAGAGGCCAAAGATGGCCCAGTTATCAAAGGTTTCGGTGCCGTTTACGATATCCCTGAAGCCGATTTTGCCACCGACACCGATAAGGTATTCAAAGTGGTTTTTGATGTTAAGGGTACCGCAAAAAAGGAAGGCGATATCAATAAAGAACTAAATACCGCGGCTCGCTTTTTGAATATGCATGCCCGTGCCGGGGTACCGGTAGAAAACCTACATGTGGCTTTGGTGGTTCATAACAAAGCGGCCAAGGACCTCCTGACCTCTAAGGAATATAAGAGTCGTTATGGTGTTGCCAACGTAAACGAACCCCTATTGGAAGCCCTATTACAGGCCGGGGTCGATATTATATTCTGCGGACAGTCGTCCCATGCCCGCAACCTACCCAAAGCCGAATTGGTACCTGGAGTACAGGTATCCCTTTCGGCCATGACCGCCTTGATCCAATTACAGGATGAGGGCTATCGATTAATAAAATTCTAAAAACCGACTATAATGAGGCGATTGATCCCCTTTTTGGCCCTATGCTGTACATTTTCAGCCATGGCCCAATCGAAATTGAGTAAAGATGTTGAAGCCGTAGCGGACAAAGTCGTGGAATGGCGGCGCTATTTTCACCAGCATCCCGAATTATCCAACCGTGAATTCAAAACGGCCGAAAAAATCGCCGAGCATTTGAAGTCCTTGGGCATGGAGGTACAGACCGGAATCGCAAAGACCGGTGTGGTGGGTATTCTAAAAGGCAACAAACCCGGAAAGGTGGTAGCCCTACGTGCCGATATCGACGGCCTTCCTGTGGTAGAACGCAACGACCTACCCTTTAAATCTGAGGCCAAAGGTACCTTTAGGGGCAAGGAAGTCGGGGTAATGCATGCCTGCGGACACGATACCCATATCGCCATTTTAATGGGTACGGCCGAGGTATTGTCCAAGAACAAAGACAAGATCCGCGGTACCGTTAAATTCATCTTCCAACCCGCCGAAGAGGGCGCACCTCCCGGAGAAGAAGGTGGTGCCAAGGTAATGGTGGAAGAGGGCGTTCTGGAAAACCCCAAGGTAGATGCCATTTTCGGCCTGCACATCAACTCGGCCACCCCAGTGGGTACCATTGGTTATAAGCCCGGTGGCGCCATGGCCGCCGTAAATAGTTTTGAGATCCATGTAAAAGGGAAGCAATCGCACGGATCCCAGCCTTGGTCGGGTGTAGATCCCATTTTGATCAGTGCCAAGATCATCGATGGTTTACAGACCATTATCAGTAGAGAGGCCAATTTGACCAATGAGGCCGCGGTAATTACCATTGGAAAGATCACCGCCGGTGTACGCTCCAACATTATACCCGAATCAGCCGAAATGATCGGAACTTTACGCACCTTGGATAACGATATGCGTAGCATGATCCAAAGACGTATGAAGGAAATGGTAGAAGGTTTGGCCAAAACCTATGGCGGATCGGCAGAAATCGTTTTCGATCCCGGTTACCCAATAACCTATAACGACCCAGATTTGGTAAGTCAAATGTTACCCTCTTTGCAAAAAGTGGCCGGAAACGATAATGTTTTCCTACGAAAAGCGACAACAGGCGCCGAGGATTTCTCCTTTTTCCAAGAGAAAGTGCCAGGTTTCTATTTCTTTTTGGGCGGAATGACACCGGGCAACACTACCCCATTCCCACACCACACCCCCGATTTCTTTATTGATGACAGTGGTCTTACCCTTGGGGTACATGCCTTTACCGAAATGACCTTGGATTACCTCAACAAAAAATAAGATTAATGGCGGAAGCACTTCAAAGTATCCCTTGGTGGGCCTGGATATTGATCGTATTGGTCTTGGTTGCTCTACGCGATATTTTTATCCAAAAAGCCCATACCATTTCCCATAATTTCCCGATTGTGGGGCATTTACGCTACCTATTGGAAAGTATAGGTCCGGAAATGCGGCAATACTTTGTAGCCAACAATCGTGAAGAACTGCCTTTTAACCGAATTGAACGAGGCTGGATCTACGCTTCCGCTAAAAAAGAGAACAATTACGAAGGTTTTGGTACCGATCGCGACATTTACGCCCACCAGCACCTCTTCGTAAAAAACCAAATGATGGCCTATCAGGTGCCCCCGGGGCATCCGAATGCCAAAGACCCCTATTTTTTACCCTGTGCCAAGGTGATGGGGGCGCATAGTAAACGGCGTAGACCTTACCGGCCCGGTTCGGTAATCAACGTTTCGGCCATGAGTTTTGGTTCGCTTTCGGCAGCAGCCGTATCTGCCTTAAACCAAGGCGTGGCCAAGGCGGGGGCCTATCACAATACAGGCGAAGGCGGCCTCTCCCCCTACCACAAACAAGGGGGCGAGGTAGTTTTCCATTTTGGTACCGGATATTTTGGGGTACGCTCGGCCGATGGTGATTTTTCCATGGAAAAGATGAAGGCCTTGGTGGCTGACAATCCGCATATCAGGGCCATTGAAATCAAATTATCGCAAGGTGCCAAACCCGGTAAGGGCGGTGTTTTGCCCGGGGCCAAAATAACCCCTGAAATTGCGGGCATCCGAGGAGTGGAAGTAGGTAAGGACGTGCTCTCCCCCGCCACCCATAAAGCCTTTTCGACCATACCCGAACTGGTCGATTTTATTGAAACCATAGCCCAAGAAACCGGTTTGCCCGTAGGCATTAAAGGAGCCATAGGTAAATTGGACCAATGGGAACAACTGGCCGATTTGATGGTGACGACCGGAAAAGGGCCCGATTTTATTACCGTAGACGGTGGTGAGGGCGGTACCGGCGCCGCGCCCCCGAGTTTTGCCGATCATGTATCGTTACCCTGGACCTATGGTTTTTCTGCCCTGTACAAGATTTTCCAAAAAAGGGAACTCACCGAACGTGTCGTATTTATTGGTAGCGGTAAACTTGGTTTTCCTGCCAAGGCGGCCATGGCTTTTGCCATGGGGGCCGATTGTATCAACGTAGCCCGCGAGGCCATGATGAGCATAGGCTGTATACAAGCCCAGATTTGCCACACCAACCGTTGTCCGGCCGGGGTGGCTACCCAAAGCAAGTGGTTACAGAAAGGCATAAACGTCCCTTTAAAATCAGAGCGTTTGGCCCAGTATTTTAAAACCTTTAGAAAAGAACTGGTCGAGATAACCCATGCGGCAGGCTACGAGCATCCGGCCCAATTTAAAATGAGCGACATACAGATCAATGTAGACGACCAGAACATAAGCAAAGGCTTACAGAACGTACATGGCTATGTGAAAGATCCCGTTGTGTTTACCGAAATGCAGGAATTGTATGACTGTGCGCATTTAGGAGGAAGGCCATAAAAGGTTTCTTCACATTATCTAAACATCATATCAACCTATTACCCAAGTAACCTAAATTCTGCATCATTGGGCTATCACCTGGCAATACCATCTCTTTTCACTACCATTAAAACTAGGGGTAATTTATTGATTCCTGCCTAATTAACCCAGTATTTTCCGATTCCTTCAACAGAACTTCATTTACCAACTATGATTTTTATCAATTTTTAAGATTTTAGCCTGTCTTAGCTTTGTTCCATCAAATAAATCAAACAACTATGAGAACAAGGATTATAGGAACGTTTATCGCACTTTTTGCTGTTGTAGCTACGCTAAAGGCCCAGGATGCCGAAAAAAGCACCGACGATTTCAACCGTTGGCAGGCCCGTTTTAGGTTAATTTCCGTTATACCCAATGAAAGTGCCGATATCGGAGTCATCGGTGGGGATGTAGAAATCAGTACCGCATTTGTACCTGAATTGGATTTCACCTATTTCTTTACACCCAACATTGCAGCCGAATTGATTTTAGGAACTACCAAGCATGATGTAAATACTACAAATTCTTCTTTGGTAGCCATCGGAGGTGCTCCAAGTGCCAATGTAGACTTAGGAAGTGTATGGTTACTGCCCCCTACCCTAACCCTGCAATACCATTTCGCAACAGAAGGTTTAAGGCCTTATGTAGGTGCCGGTGTTAACTATACCATTTTCTATGGGGTCGATGAAGGAGATACCGTAGCCGATGTAGATTACGACAACTCTTTAGGTTTCGCGCTACAAGGAGGTATCGACTACGATCTTAACGACAAGTGGTTTTTGAACCTAGATGTTAAATACCTTTGGTTAAACACAGATGTTACCGTAGATGCCAGCAATCTTAGCCCTTTACCTGAGTTACAACAAGTTCTTGGTGCTATCCCTGCCGAGGTAGACATCAACCCACTTATCGTTGGTTTAGGTGTAGGTATGAAATTCTAAGAAATTCGGATGTAAGACTCTAGTTTTGAGTTCCGCCATAACTTTACCGAATTAGCCTGTCGGCCTTTGTTTTAACAGGGGCCGATTTTTTTTGCAAAAAGGGTAGGCACTACCATACTTTTTCAATAAATACAGCGTTTAATCGATGAACGACCAAATTAAATACAGATGTCCGGAGAACAGATCCTTCAACTTTTTGCCTACCTATTCCCTGCCGTGGTAACCGGTATAGTGGCCTATTATTTTTTTAAAGGTCATATTAAAAACGAAGATGGCCGCCGTAGGTACCTTTTACATAAAGATTCGCAAAAGAATACCTTACCCATCCGATTGCAGGCCTATGAGCGTTTGGCCTTGTTTTTAGAGCGCATTACCCTGTCGAATTTAGTGGTGCGGGTGGCCCCCACCAGTGGCAACCGTTTGGATTATGAAAACCTGTTGATCAAAAACATAGAGAACGAGTTCGAGCACAATCTGTCGCAACAAATCTATATGAGTGACGAATGCTGGAACGTGGTCAAAGCTTCTAAGAATGCGACCATTCAAGAGATCCGTAAAGTGGGGATGCAACACCAAGCCGATTCGGCCGACAAGTTCCGTGAATCGATTTTAAACGAGACCATGGACAAAGGTTCTCCTTCTGCCACAGGACTATCCTACATTAAAAAAGAAGTGGGCGAACTCTGGTAACAGGGGTTTAGTTTGGAATCTTTTATCGTTTAATCGTTAATGGCTGAGACGATTTTTTGATTAGTTAGCTGTAATCTATTGTTTAATACTGGCCAAAAATTCAAATCTCTTGCAAACCTCACCCTCCCGCCATTCCGTGAGACAGCCATATGGAAAAAAGAGTTAAAAAACCATCTCATAGCTATTAATGCGAATCAAGGGTTAATGTAATCTGTTGAAAACCAGAGGAAATTTCTCAGTGTAACTCTGCGTATTCTCGGCGTGCCTCTGTGGTACTTGAGCCTTATGTGTTATTACACAGAGTTTCACGGAGTAGCACAGAGAACCACAGAGAGTTCAACTCTTGATTCATGTTATTAACCTTACAGATTCATCATCCGTAACCCTTTTGAATATAGCACCCATGGTCTAGCATCTCATATCTATATTCTCAAGTCTAACTTATTAGGATACCTCCTCGGTTATGGCGCTGGTATCGGTATCCTTCTTTTGGGCAAAGCGATAGCCACGTTGCCACCAATCGGTCATTTTTTTACTATCGAAAATGAGGGAATTGGTCGTAAGTACCGTTGGGGTGTAGTAAAAATCGATAGTCGAACCCACATGTGAGGCGGCAAACTTACCGATTCGGATATTCTGTTTTTCGATCCGATCCAACATAAAGGCAAACATAGAGGTGAGTAACGAAAACGGGTTTCGCGAGGGCATCCTATTTAATTGGGTAACCTCAGTCTGCAAAACTATGGCATCAATATGGGTGGCCCCGCGTTTCACGGCTTCTTCTATGGGTACCATGGTACCCAATCCGCCATCGGCATATTCACAGCCTTCCTTGCGCACCAAACTCATAAATGGGGTATAGTTACAGGAAATCCATACCCATTCCATAAAGGTTTCATAATCGAAATCGGCCAAGCGTTTGTATTCAATACGGTTACGGGATAGGTTGCTTACCGTAACTACCAATTCTTTTTGGGAGTGCTTCAAAGTTTCGAATTCTGTCGGTGTGATGGTATTTTTGATCAGATCCAATAACCGATGGCTTTCCCCAAAAGTTTTACTGCCCCGCATAAAATTCCGTAATACCTGCAAATGATCTATCGAAATATCTTGATGTCCGTGCCGCTCTTTGATCTTAAACGGACAAACACTAAAGATATCGGCCTCACTAACATGGGTATAGACCTGTTTTATCTTTTCTACTTTTCCCAAAGCCAAATGGGAAATGAGCAAGCTGCCCGTTGAAGTACCGATGAACATATCATAGGGTGCCTTGTTCTCCAGCAGATATTCGGCCACACCCCCTGCGAAAGCCCCTTTACTACCACCACCCGATATTACCAATGCCCTCATTCTTTTTTTAGATAAGGTTCTACAATCTTTCTTTCTTTTTCAGTCAAACGGCTGCTCAATATTTGTAAACGGGGCGCCATTTCAGGTTGTTGGGCCAAGGCTTTCAATAGCTCCCTACTCTGCTCCCTAAACCGCCATACCGGATGGGTACAGGCCTGTAGCAAGTCGAACAGATTGCGGTCTTGCCAGCCTTTTAGGTTATGCAGATAATAAAAAGTCTGCAACCGTATTTCAAAGGGGTAGGCACTACCTGTATATTGGGTCAGTTCTAAATAGTATTCGCGCTGTTTATCTGGGGAAATGCCCTCGGTCATCAGCGCCAATACCAGCCAACCCAAACGTAATGACCCACTTTCAAATACAGTCCCGGTGGTTACTTTCTTCAAATAGTCCAATCTATTTTCAGGAAAATGCGACCACAGGGCGAAAAGGGCCATTTCGCGAATAGCGTAGCTTTTTTCCGTAAGCATGTTTTCTACAATGGGGTTAAATTCCAGTTGAAATTCCTTGAGATGGGATAGCGCCGTTTTTCTTACTTGAAGATCATCGTCTTGCAAGGCTAGCGTTTGTAAATCAACTTCCATTTGCGGGAAATAAGCTTGGGTCAATTCCTTTTTAAGAGGAGTCGTTGCCTTTTTCCATACTTTCGGAAGGGAAGCTATCCCTGAAACGGTATCCTTGGACTTATTTTGATTCCAGTTTAGCAAGCTTTGTATTTCAGAATTCCGCTTTGCGAGTAATTCCATGGCCACTTGATAGGGAAAAGACTCATTTTTTAACCAAATCGATTTAAAATCCGTCAGGGATTGGCCAGTCACGGTTTCCATCACTGTCATGAATTGGGCTACCGTAACATTGGTATAGGCGTATTCGGTCAAGAATTTTTTAATTCCCCTTTTAAAATGCACATCTCCTAAAGATTCGCGTAGGGCAAACAAGGCCCAGGCCCCTTTTTCATAAAAGGTAAGACTACTCGCTTTGGGATCTAGCAAGGCTTGACCTTTGCCCTCTCGTAATTGTCGTGCGGTTTCATAGAGTTTCCATGTCAAAAACCGCTTTCCCAAAATAGCGTCTTGGGCCAAATAGGCATAATAGGTGGCAAACCCCTCATGCAACCAATGGTCTTTGGCCCCAACCTCGGTCACCAAGTTGCCGAACCATTGGTGTGCCATTTCATGGGCATTGACATTGACATAATTCTCATCGTTAAAGGCAACGGAATCGACCATATAACGGTCGGAGAACAAAGTGGCTCCTGTATTTTCCATTCCGGCATATAAAAAATCGTGCACCGGAAGCTGTTTGTAATTTTGCCACGGATAGGGTACGCCTATCTCCGTTTCCAAAAAATCGAAAATAGCTTGGGTATGTCGGTATGTCGGTTCCACCTTAAGCGAATCGACCTTGGTAAAATAGTTCCGGATAGGGATACCGGATTTCGATGTCAGCTCTTGAACCCCATAATCGCCAATGGCAAAGGCCAACAAATAGCTGCTCATGGGCTTTTGCATATCGAAATGCCAAATCTTATAGCTATCCTTTTCCTCTACTTGCTTCAATTTTCCGTTGGCTACCACGGTGTATTTGGCATCAAAAGCTATCGACAGATCAAAAACCACCTTTTCCGACATCCTATCGAAACTAGGCACCCAATGGCTGGTATATTTACCCTGGCCCTGGGTCCATATTTGAGGGAGTCTGGGATTCCGTGTCTGTGCTTCTTCTTCCCAACCTACAAAATAGACCGTCTGCTTAGGTTGGACGCGATACGAAATCGACAGTTCAAGCGTATCCCCAACTGCTCCCATGGGCGGAATACGTAAAAAACGTGTATCATAGGCATAGGCCGTTTTTTTCCCATTGACGTGCACTTTAGAGAAAATCATGTTATGGGCATCCAGTCGCAGACTATCGTTTCCAGTGATATAGGTATAGGTAACTTCCCCTACGATAGTTTTGTCCTGCACCTCTGGCCTAACATAAATGTCACCCGATAACACATCTTGTTGGGCCCAAGATGCAACACATAGGCAAAGGGCAATACAAAAGGTGATGGTTTGTTTTTGAAGCAAGGCTTTGGTTTTATGGTACAATTTACCAAAATATCGCACTTGCAAGGCTATTCGGTAAAGGCTAATTTAGTCTTGTGAATCCGATTAACCTGCAAAGCCCGATCGCATACCTCAAAGGTGTGGGCCCCAACCGGGCCGATGCCCTGAAATCGGAATTGGGCGTGCATACCTATCAAGACCTTCTGAACCTATTCCCAAATCGCTATCTCGATAAGACCCAGTACTATAAAATCAATCAAATACAGCGTAGTAGTGCGGAGATACAGGTAGTCGGTAAGATAACCGATATACGTTCGGTAGGCCAAAAACGGGGCAAACGTTTAGAGGCCACTTTTATAGACGATACCGGAAGTATGCAATTGGTTTGGTTCCGCGGTCAAAAATGGATCAAAGAAAACCTACGTATCAATGTGCCTTATGTGGTTTTTGGGAAACCGAACTACTTTAATGGTAGTTTCTCTATGCCACATCCGGAAATGGAACTGCTCACCGAGCACCAAAAAGGGCTTAAAATACATATGCAGCCCATTTATCCGTCTACAGAAAAACTGAGCAACAAAGGGGTAACCAATAAAGTGATCAGTAGGGCGGTACAGCAATTATTCCTCGATACCAAAGCCCGGTTTACTGAAACCCTACCCCAATCCATTCGGGATCATTATAAATTGCTACCTAAGGATGAAAGCCTTTTGAACATCCATTTCCCGAAAAGTCAGGAACTGTTGTCAAAAGCCCAGTTCCGGCTCAAATTCGAGGAGTTGTTCTACATCCAACTACAACTCATCACCAAAAAAATACTGAGAAAGCAAAAGATCAAGGGCTTTACCTTTGATCAAGTGGGCACCCATTTCAACACCTTTTTTAAGGAACACCTACCCTTTGAACTTACCAATGCCCAAAAGAAAGTATTGCGCGAAATACGGGCCGATATGGGTAGTAATGCCCAAATGAACCGGCTGCTGCAGGGCGATGTGGGTTCGGGCAAGACGATTGTGGCGCTTATGAGTATGTTGCTGGCTTTGGACAATGGTTTCCAAGCCTGTTTAATGGCGCCTACCGAAATATTGGCCACCCAACATTATCACGGATTATTGGAGCTGTTGCAACCCTTGGACATTCCTATCGCCCTGTTGACGGGCTCCACCAAGAAAAAACAGCGCACCCATATTCACGAACATTTGGAGTCGGGCGAATTACCTATTCTTATCGGTACGCATGCCCTGTTGGAAGATAAGGTAAAGTTCAACAACCTCGGATTGGCCATTATAGACGAGCAACACCGTTTTGGGGTGGCGCAACGGGCCAAATTATGGAAGAAGAACCATACGCCACCCCATGTTTTGGTAATGACGGCCACGCCAATACCACGTACCTTGGCCATGAGTCTGTACGGCGATCTCGATATTTCGGTCATAGACGAACTGCCCCCTGGCCGGAAACCCATTAAAACCGTACATCGTTTTGATGCGAACCGATTAAAAGTTTTTGGTTTTATAAAAGACGAGATCAAAAAAGGGAGACAGGTGTATATCGTTTATCCCTTGATCCAAGAGTCGGAAGCCTTGGATTATAAAGATTTGATGGATGGCTATGAGTCCATTGCCCGCGATTTTCCACAACCCGACTATCAGATATCCATTGTTCATGGTAAAATGAAGGCGGAGGACAAGGAGTATGAGATGGATCGTTTTGTACGGGGCGAGACCCAGATTATGGTGGCGACCACCGTGATTGAGGTTGGGGTAAACGTACCCAATGCCTCGTTAATGATCATCGAAAGCGCGGAGCGCTTCGGACTTTCGCAGCTGCATCAGCTGCGAGGGCGGGTTGGGCGGGGCGCTGACCAGAGCTACTGCATACTTATGACCGGTTTTAAGCTCTCCAATGAGGCCAAGACCCGACTCGATACCATGGTGGCTACCAACGACGGCTTTAAGATCGCCCAGGTCGATCTCGAACTACGTGGCCCTGGGAACTTAATGGGCACCCAACAAAGTGGGGTGCTCAACCTTCGCATCGCTGATATCGTAAAAGATCGCGATATTTTGGCCACCGCCCGAAATTTCGCTTCCAAACTATTAGCAGACGACCCCAGTTTGGAAAAACCCGAAAACCAAATGGTACGCCATACCTATATGGCCCTGGCCAAACACGGCAATATCTGGACGTATATTGGGTAAGCCGATTTCTACTTTGTAAAACACTCTTGTTTACAACCTTTAAAAACCTACAAGTCAGATATTTGCACAATATTCAGATTTGCTTTATATTCCATCGATTATTTCCTAACCACAGCACTATGAAAAAAATCCCACTAGTTATCGCGGCCATTGTTTGTATGGGTTACATTATCCATAGCTTATTCGATATTGATCGTACTGTTGAATTTTTAGCATTTGAAATGAATATTTGGCTGTATCGATTGTTTTGGTTTTTTCTATTGATCCTCACTTTACCTGGATTGTTAAAAAATGTAAGACGAAATCCGTATTAAGTATCGCAAACCTTGGCCTATTTGGCAATGGATGTTGCCCCATTTTAAAAATGGGGCAGAGCTTACTTGCATGACCTAAAAAGGGCCAATATTCCCTAGTTAAATTACCCAACCTTACTGCACCAAGCCAGCCAAACTTCTTTCTGGCTTACCTATTTGGTTCTCCATCTTTTATATTGCCAGAGGATTACGACCGCGTAAACGCAGTTCTATTTTCTTCTTTTTGGCCGTAAGGCGCTTCATAACATCCATTAAATGGCTGTCTTTCGTTTTCTTGTAGATTTCGTTAATGGCCAAAATCAGGCGTTTGGCCTCTCGTGAAGCCACTACCCTATCGCTAGTGGACATATGGCTCATTTTAGCTTTTTCAAAAACGGCTGCTTCTTCAAGTATATCCATGACTTTTAATTTTTGTCTAACTATATTTAAATTTAATTAGACAAAACTGATATTCCAAATTGTAGTGGCTAATTGTGAAAATTTTAAGAGCTACAATAGCCTCTTTTCCAAGCCCGTATACTATTTGTAACTCTTGCTGATAAAAGGTGTCTCCTCAAAACCGGTTACCTTATTGATTACCAACGTGGCTACGAAAAAATAGTTGCAAAGTAGGTTGGCGAATTTGGGAAGTATTTCAGGTACTTCTAAACCTTCGTCATTATGTAGTCGCACCATTAACCGAATCGCTTTTTTGGCCAATGACGAACATTGGTTCAATTGACCTACCGGTGCCGGTCCGCCGGGCAGTACAAAACCCGAAATCCGGTCTTTAACGACTATTTTCATCTCACGATAATACCCCAATAACTTCCCATGATCTGCTTCGGTCAGGGCCAATTTTCCCCGTAATGAGCCATTAAGATGATAACAACAGGGCTGAATCCAGTTCAAATGCTCCTCTAGGCCTTCCAATAATTCCGTATTCGGATATTGGCCTTGAAGTTTTCTTAAATCACTCAATACCCACCCTAATAACCGGGTCAGTTGGTCGGTCTGTATTTCGTAATCACATAATAACGAGTCTTCATAAATAAACGGATAGCATAACTCATCGATATGGGCCTTGGGGCGAAGCCGATTTTTCTTGGGTTCCATAACTAGGGCTTAGACATCAAAAGTACAAAGCCCTTGACCAAAATGGCATTTTTTCGTATCTTTAAAACAGACCCTTTTTATTATGGATTCCAATTTCTTTTTTAAGGCCGGTATTATCCTTTTGGTAGCCATCCATCTCCTGAGCTTGGCCCATGTGTATAGACGTAAAGAATCGCTACGGTATAAATTGAAATGGACCATAATCATCTTAATGTTATTCCCCATAGGATCTTTCTTGTATTTTTTATTACCCAACCCGGAAGGCATGCGGGTGGATGCGGTGTAAACCCACTTCAAATCGGCTTTGGACTTTAGGTTACTTCACAAAAAGCCCTCACCCCGACCCTCTCCCAGCGGGAGAGGGAGTAATTGAGATTGATTCGTCACAATGGACTTTCGACTTTCGCCTTAAAGTATATAATCCGTACTGATAAAGTTCGAGGCTTTGGTCTCCAACAGGCTTTCCAGTATGCTATTGTTCAGTTCATTATCCTTGGAGGCTACGAAAGTCCGGATAGAGAATGACCGTAAGGCATCGTGCACACTTAAGGTGGACTGGGCCGAGTCTTTTCGCCCGGTAAAGGGGTATACATCGGGGCCGCGCTGGCAACTGCTGTTCAAGTTTACGCGACACACCAAGTTGGCCAAAGTATCAATCAAAGGCGCCAGGGTATACACATCTTTACCAAACAGACTCACTTGTTGGCCGTAGTTACTGGCCGCCATATCGTCTAGCGGTTCATCGATTTCCGTAAAGGGTACGATTGGTATAACGGGCCCGAATTGCTCCTCTTCATACACCCGCATGGCTTTGGTGGCCGGAAAAAGTACCGCAGGCCAAATAAAATTCTCCGTCCGCTCCCCTCCTTTGGCATTCAGGTTTTTGGCGCCTTTGGCATGGGCATCGTCAATCAGTTCTTGAATATAATCGGGTTTCCCTGGTTCGGGTAATGGGGTGAGTTTTACCCCGGCATCCCACGGATTACCGAACTTTAACGCATCGACCTTGGCGGCAAACTTTTGATTGAATTCTTCTACGATATCGGTATGCACATAAAGTACTTTTAATGCCGTACATCGCTGGCCGTTGAACGAAAGGGTACCCGCCAAACATTCGTCAATCGTCAAATCGAGATCGGCATCGGGCAACACAATAGCCGGATTCTTCGCCTCCAAGCCCAATACCAAGCGTAAGCGGTTACTTTTCGGATGCTGGGCCTGCAAGGCATTGGCCGATTTACTATTACCGATTAAAGCCAGGGCATCTATTCTTCCGCTGGCCATAATGGGAGCCGCCACGGCCCTTCCCCTACCGAACAAAATATTGATTACTCCCTTCGGAAAACTCTTTTGAAAGGCTTCCAGTAAGGGTGTCATTAACAACACCCCATGCTTGGCCGGTTTAAAAATGGCCGTATTCCCCATAATAATGGCAGGGATCAATAAGGCGAAAGTTTCGTTCAGCGGATAATTATAAGGCCCCAAGCAAAGTACCACGCCCAAAGGGCCCCTACGGATATGGGCATACACCCCATCGTGTTTTTCAAATTTGGCCGCATCGCGATCCAATTGTTTGTAATCTTCAATGGTATCGTAGATATAGTCTACCGTACGATCGAACTCCTTTTCCGAATCCAGTAACGATTTACCGATTTCCCACATCAGCAATTTTACGACTTCATCCCTCTTTTCGATCATTAATGCCACAAAACGTTCCATACAGGCAATACGGTCTTGTACCTTCATGGTTGGCCAAGCCCCTTTTCCTTTGTTATAGGCCTTACAGGCGGCATCCAAGGCATCCAAGGCTTCGGCCTCCCCCATGGTTGGGATACTTCCCAAAAGGGTGGGCGCATAGGTTTCGGTACTTGAAATAGTACTATACACCTCACTACAAGGTCCGTCCCATTCCAGCAGTTCGCCATGTACCAAATAGGAACGTGCATGAATAGGTTCGGTAATTCTATATACTTCCGGAATAGCGTTAACAAGAGCTTTCATAGAGCAATTTTTTGGGGTTCGCATTTACTTTTAGACCGTCTAAAATAATGAATCAAAGATCAAAAACACCCAACAAAATCGGTTCAATATGAAGCTGTTAGCACTATAACGTTTGCGGTTTTCGTATTGTAATAAAAAGCCGTGCTTTTGTGAATTCGTATCAGCATAGAATCTTCTCCCATCGCTAGAAAACCATAAATGAATACAACCTCTTTGCCGTTTTTTTGGTACATTCACCCCATGTTACCACCCGGTAAGAACCAAACTGGATTATGAAGAAAATACTCTGGGGGCTTTTGGCCCTAATTTTGATCGTAGTGGCTATTCTGGCCTTTAAAACCCTAAGCTTTACTTCGAAACAATTGGCCGTTGAAAAAGTAGCCCAAGTGCAACCCAATGCCGGTTATGAGTCACGTTTGGCCGAGGCGGTGCGGCATAAGACCATTTCCATGGGATCGGGTATTACCGATTCGGTGGCCTATAGGGGCTTTGTACGATTTATGGCCGAGAGTTTTCCGTTGGCCGATAGCCTACTGGAAAAAACCGCTATTGGGGAATTTTCATTAGTATATAAATGGCCCGGAAAAAACAAAGATTTGAAACCCGTTCTATTAATGGCGCATAGCGATGTGGTTCCCGTGGAGGAGGCTACCCTACCCGCTTGGGAAATGGACCCTTTTGGCGGGGAAATAAAAGACGGCTATATCTGGGGCCGTGGCACCATGGACGATAAAGGGAACGGTTTGGCCATTATGGAAGCCCTGACCCTACACTTACAAAACGGATTTAGTCCGGAGCGTACCCTTTACTTTAGTTTTGGGCACGATGAAGAGGTAGGCGGGGCCTATGGGGCCCGAAAAGTAGCCGAATACTTTAAAAACCAAGATATTGAATTCGAATACGTACTCGATGAAGGTGGTGTACTATTGGATCCCGGATTTTTCCCAGGCTTGGATAAACCTGTGGCCCTTATCGGAATTGCCGAAAAAGGTTATGCCAGTATCAAATTCACTGCTAAATTAGACGAAGCCGGTCACTCCAGTATGCCCCCCAATGAAACGGCGATCGGACTACTTTCCGAAACCCTAGAGACCTTAAAGGAAAACCCCTTTCCGGCCGAACTTACAGCGGCAAGTGCGGCTATGTTCGATTTTTTGGGTCCGGAAATGAGTTTTCCGAACAAGACCATTTTTGCGAACCGCTGGTTATTGAATTCGGTGATCATAGGTATTCTCGAGGCAGCGCCGACATCTAATGCCATGGTGCGTACCACCATTGCCCCAACCATTATCTCTGGTGGGGTAAAAGACAATGTACTGCCTACACAGGCCTCGCTAACCGCCAATTTTAGGATCCTACCAGGCTCCACGGAACAAGATGTATTGGAGCGATTACGCAAGATTATCCCCGACGAGCGCATTCATATAGATCTGGCTTCACGCGGATTCGAGGGGAATCCCAGTCCTATCTCCCCTATTGACTCCCCCGGTTTTGAAAACATACAGAAAACCATTGGACAAGTATATCCAGACCGTATCGTGGCCCCTATGATGTTGATTGCCGGTACCGATACCAAACATTTTGCCGAGTTATCGAAAAATGTGTATCGTATTAACCCCATTGCCATGAAAAAGGCCGATATACCCCGTATACACGGTATTAATGAACGTGTTGGGGTAGAGGAATACAAAACCGCCATCGCCTTTTTCCATCAATTGATCGGGAATAGTAATGGGTTGTAATCGGTTCGATTATGATGTTTGAATTTTTCTGCGAATCTCTATAATTCGGACCATATATTATTTTGAAAATGCCAGTATAAAAAATGACCCTTAGCGAACTTCATAAAGAATTAAATAGAAGAGGTATAACTAAGGACCAATACTATTTACATGGACTTTATGGTGCAACGGACGACGATAACAAAATCGCCCTAGCCATAAAAAAAGGAAAATACTCTCTTGAGTATGAAGTCTATTATTAGGAAAGAGGAGAAAAGCATAGTGTACGAGCATTCAATTCGGAAATGGAGGCTTGCACCTATGTTCTAAAACATTTTACACCAAAAAAATAACCTAGCTTGACTTTCTTTAGCCAAAAGAACTATCAATAATCCTTATCAAATCAAATACTGAAACAAATCGGGTTCGTCGTTTAAATAGGCACCGAAGAAGTTTTGGGCCTTCATACGTTGGATAAGGGGTTCTAAATCCTCGGGGCGTTTTAGCTCGATACCCACTACGGCTGGGGCATTCTCCTTAGAGTTCTTTTTAGAGTATTCAAAATGGGCGATATCGTCGTCCGGACCTAGGATATCGGTCAAAAATTCGCGTAAAGCCCCAGGTCGTTGCGGAAAACGAATCAAGAAATAATGCTTCAATTTTCCGTACAATAAGGCCCGCTCTTTGATCTCAGCCATACGGGCAATATCATTATTGCTCCCGCTAACGATACACACCACATGTTTACCCTTGATCTGTTCTTTATAATAATCCAAGGCCGCTATAGTAAGGGCCCCGGCGGGTTCCACTACAATGGCATCCCGGTTGTACAGATCCAAAATGGTCTGGCATACCTTACCCTCGGGCACGGTCAGCATTTCATGCAAATTCTGTTGGCAAATGGCATGGGTCAGTTCCCCTACCTTTTGCACGGCCGCCCCATCGATAAATTTATCGATAGATCCCAATTGTACCACTTCTCCCCTACGCAACGACATTTTCATAGAGGGCGCCCCGGCAGGTTCTACCCCAATGATCTTGGTTTCGGGCGAAAGGCTTTTAAATACCGAAGATAATCCGGCTGCCAATCCGCCACCACCTACAGGTACGAATACGAAATCTATGGGTGTCTCGGCCTGTTCCAACAACTCAAGGCCTATAGTCCCTTGCCCTTCGATAGTTTTAGGGTCGTTAAAGGGGTGCACAAAGGTCTTCCCTTCTTTTTCACAGGCCTCATGGGCCGCT
The DNA here is from genome assembly GCF_002514735.1 of Sediminicola luteus. GTDB lineage: Bacteria > Bacteroidota > Bacteroidia > Flavobacteriales > Flavobacteriaceae > HQA918. Next base: position 520,074 of record NZ_NBWU01000004.1, read on the forward strand.
TTTGCAGCATCGTCATAGGTATCGCCAATAAGGATGACCTCTACGAATTCGCCCCCGAATAATTGGGTCTGCTCTACCTTTTGCCTAGGTGTTGGGGTAGGCATATAAATCTGCCCTTGGATCTGTAAATGATTACAGGCAAAGGCAACCCCTTGGGCGTGGTTTCCGGCACTGGCGCAAACCACACCCTTAGAAAGTTGCTCCTCGTTTAAAGAGGATATTTTATTGAAGGCCCCTCGAATTTTATAACTACGTACCCGTTGCAAGTCTTCACGCTTTAACCAGACCTGGGCCTCGGTTTCCCGCGATAGTCGCCTACTGAGCCCCAAAGGGGTGGGGTCGGCCACTTCTGCAATGGTCTGGGCTGCTGCTTTTACGGCATCCAAACTGGGTATGTATATTTTCTGGGTATCCTTCATGGGTAATCTTAGACAATAGGTTTCATAGCAGTCATAGACTCGCGTAAACGGGTACCGACTACTTCAACATCATGCTCACGTAGCGCTTTGTTCACGGCGATCAACTTGGCATTATCTACCCCATTGTCGCTATCGGCACCATAGGCTTTCCCGATCACATCGGTATCGACCGTTTTCATAAAATCGGTCAATAAGGGCTTACAGGCATGATCGAACAAATAACAACCGTACTCGGCCGTATCGGAAATCACACGGTTCATTTCGAACAACTTCTTACGGGCAATGGTGTTGGCGATAAGTGGGGTTTCGTGTAAAGACTCATAATAAGCCGATTCCCCTATGATTCCGGATTCGGTCATGGTCTCGTAAGCCAACTCTACCCCGGCACGTACCATGGCTACCATAAGCACCCCGTTGTCGTAATACTCTTGCTCAGAGATTTCTACATCGCCAGCAGGGGTCTTTTCAAAATTGGTCTCCCCTGTCGCGGCACGCCAATCCAATAGGTTTTTATCGCCATTGGCCCAATCTTCCATCATGGTTTTGGAGAACTCCCCTACCATGATATCGTCCATATGTTTTTGGAACAACGGACGCATAATGGTCTTTAATTCTTCGGAAAGCTCAAAAGCCTTGATTTTGGCCGGATTGCTCAAACGGTCCATCATATTGGTGATACCACCATATTTAAGTCCTTCGGTAATGGTCTCCCAACCGTATTGGATCAATTTAGAGGCATAACCGGCATCGATACCTTTTTCTACCATTTTATCGAAACACAAGATAGATCCGGTCTGTAGTAAACCACAAAGAATGGTCTGCTCACCCATAAGGTCCGATTTTACCTCGGCCACGAACGAAGACTCCAATACCCCGGCACGGTGACCGCCCGTACCAGCAGCGTAAGCCTTGGCCTGGGCCAAACCTTTACCTTCGGGATCGTTCTCTGGGTGAACGGCAATTAAGGTAGGCACCCCGAAACCTCGCTTATACTCTTCGCGTACCTCGGAACCCGGACTCTTGGGAGCCACCATAATCACGGTAAGGTCTTTACGTACCTGAAGGCCTTCTTCCACAATATTGAAACCATGGGAATACGATAAGGTAGCCCCTTGCTTCATCAAGGGCATTACGGTACTCACCACATTGGTATGTTGTTTATCTGGGGTAAGGTTGATAACCAAATCGGCCGTTGGAATCAAGTTCTCGTAAGTATCAACGGTAAATCCGTTTTCCGAGGCATTGATAAACGACTGGCGTTTTTCGGTAATGGCACCTTCACGAAGGGCATAAGAGATGTCCAAGCCCGAATCGCGCATATTCAATCCTTGGTTAAGACCTTGGGCCCCACAACCAACGATTACGATTTTTTTACCCTTTAGGGCATCTACGCCATCGGCAAACTCGCTGGCGTCCATAAACCTACATTTTCCCAGCTGATCTAGTTGTTCGCGCAGTGCTAGCGTATTAAAATAATTCCCCATTTTTCTATGTTCTTGATTAATTTATTTCTAGTTATTGATTTCTTCCAGTAAGTGTGAGATTTCCATTTTGGAACGGGTTACCGCAATACGGCCCGATCGTACGAACTGCATAATACCCATGGGCAGCAATTCGCCATACATGGCATCGATCTCGGAGCGCCTTCCGGTTTTGGCGATCACGAAAAAGTCGCGGTTTACCGATACGATATGGCTGTTGTTCTCATAAACGATCCGTTCGATTTTATCTTGATCCAACAAAAGATCGGAATCCATTTTAAAGATGGCCGATTCTTGATAGATGATATCCGAATCCAAGTGATAAAAGGCACGTAATACCTCTACCTGCTTCTCTATTTGGGCCACAATCTTACGGGCCCAATCTTCGGTAGAGAAGATTACGATGGTGAATTTTGAAATGCCTTCCAATTCCGATTTGGATACGTTCAGGCTTTCGATATTGATATGTCTTTTCAGGAAAATTCCCGAAATCCTATTCAATAAGCCTACATTGTTCTCGGAATAAACCGATATGGTGAACCATTTTTTTTCCATGTCTCTATGTATGACGCTTAATCGCGTTAGCCTTTGTCTTAATTATCTTCTTATTTCAATCGTACGTCGGAAACGGATGCCCCGGTAGGTATCATCGGGAATACATTATCTTCTTTTTCCACTTTCACCTCTAGGAAGAAGGCTTCCTTGGAATCGATCATATCCTGTACCGCCTGGGCCAGATCTTCACGTTTTTCCACCAAACGGGTCTCTAAACCGTATCCCTTGGCAATAGTGATGAAATCGGGGTTCGACATGACCGTGGAAGCGTATCTGCGATCAAAGAAGAGTTCTTGCCACTGGCGTACCATACCTAAATGATCATTGTTCAAAACCACGATCTTTACCGGGGTCTTGGTCTGGAAAATGGTACCCAATTCCTGAATGGTCATTTGATAACCGCCATCGCCCATAATAGCGACCACTTCGCGATCCATGGCCCCCATTTTGGCCCCGATCGCGGCCGGAAGCGCAAAGCCCATGGTACCCAAACCACCCGAGGTGATATTACTTTTACTCTGCCTGAACTTACCATAGCGGGAAGCGATCATTTGGTGCTGCCCTACATCGGTAACGAATACGGCCTTTTGATCCGAGGCGATGTTTATCTGCTCGATAACCTCACCCATGGTAAGACCAGGTTTGGTCGGATGGATATCATTTTTGATAATGGTATCCCACTCAATTTGGTATTTCGCCTTAAACTCCTGCATCCAGGCCGAGTGGTCTTTGGCCTCAATCAATGGTAGAATCTGTTCCAAAGAATCTTTACAGTTCCCAAGAACCCCCACATCTGCCTTCACGTTCTTATCGATCTCGGCCGGATCGATTTCAAAATGAACCACCTTGGCCTGTTTGGCATAGGTAGCCAAATTACCGGTTACCCGATCATCGAAGCGCATACCGATAGCGATCAACACATCGCATTCATTCGTAAGCAGGTTTGGTCCATAATTACCGTGCATACCTACCATACCTACATTCATAGGGTGTTCGGTATCCATGGCCGAAAGGCCCAAGAGTGTCCATGCGGCCGGAATGTTGGCTTTTTCTACCAAAGCCTTCAACTGGGCCTCGGCCTGTCCGATAATAACCCCGTGACCAAAAACGATAAAAGGTTTTTTAGCGCTATTAATCAAGGCAGCGGCCTGCTCCAAAGCCGAAACTTCGGGGGTATGCACTGGCTGGTAACTACGGATCCGGGTACAAGGCTCATAAACGAAATCGAGCTCGTCGAACTGGGCGTTTTTGGTGATATCGATCAAAACCGGACCCGGTCTGCCCGAACGGGCAATATAAAAGGCCTTAGCCATGATTTCCGGAATCTCTTCGGCCCGGGTTATTTGGTAGTTCCATTTGGTAACCGGGGTAGAGATACCCACGATATCGGTTTCTTGAAAGGCATCGGAGCCTAATAGGTGTCGGGCTACCTGACCGGTAATACACACCATTGGGGTAGAATCGATCTGGGCATCGGCGATACCGGTAACCAGATTCGTGGCCCCTGGGCCCGATGTGGCCATGGCCACACCAACCTTACCCGTAACCCTGGCATAACCTTGGGCGGCGTGGGTAGCCCCCTGCTCGTGGCGGGTAAGCACATGATGTAATTTATCTTGAAACTTATATAACTCGTCATAAACCGGCATAATGGCCCCACCAGGGTAACCATACAAAACATCGACCCCTTCGGCCAATAGACAATGAATAATGGCCTCTGCCCCGCTTATACGTATCGTTTTCTTTTCTTGGGTCTGCTTCTTAGTGGCGTGTGCGGTCTCCATACTCCAACTATTTTTAATTACAGCTCGTCCGTTACACAACCTTTGGAGGCCGATGAAACGGTTTTTGCGTATTTGTATAAACTTCCTTTTTTCACTTTTAAGGCCGGGGCTTCCCACTGGGCCTTTCTGGCTTCCAATTCAGCTTCGCTCAACTCCACTGATATTTTATTGGAAACAGCATCAATTTCAATCATATCACCATCTTGCAGCAAGGCGATTACCCCGCCATCTTGGGCTTCGGGCGAAACATGGCCCACCACAAAACCGTGGCTACCCCCAGAAAAACGACCATCGGTAATCAAAGCGACATCTTTACCCAGACCAGCACCCATAATAGCTGCGGTTGGTTTTAGCATTTCTGGCATTCCCGGTCCGCCTTTTGGCCCTTCGTATCGAATGACAACGACGTTTCCTTTTTGAACCGCTCCGTTCTTGATACCGTCATTGGCCTCAAATTCGCTATCGAATACTTTGGCAGGTCCTTTAAAACTGAGTCCTTCTTTACCGGTAATCTTGGCAACGGCCCCGTCTTTGGCGAGGTTACCGTATAGAATACGTAAGTGTCCGGTCTTTTTGATCGGATTGCTTACAGGTCTTACCACCTCTTGTCCTTCAGGAAAACCAGGGACATCGGCCAAGTTTTCGGCCAAGGTTTTTCCGGTTACGGTCAAACAATCGCCATGCAACATACCTTCGTCCAACATAAACTTCAGCACGGCAGGTATACCCCCGATACGGTGTACATCTTCCATCAAGAAACGTCCACTAGGCTTAAGATCGGCCAAGAAAGGAGTGGTATCACTTATCTTTTGGAAGTCGTCCAAAGTAAATTCAACATCGGCAGCACGGGCAATGGCCAAGAAATGCAATACCGCATTGGTAGACCCGCCCATAACCGTTACCAAACGAATGGCATTCTCCAAAGATTTTCGGCTAATTATGTCAGAAGGCTTGATATCGTTCTCCAACAGGTAACGCAAGGCTTTACCGGCAGCGATACAACCTTCTTTTTTACCCCCGCCCACAGCAGGGTTAGATGAATTATAAGGTAAGGCCATACCCAAGGCTTCAATGGCAGAGGCCATAGTATTGGCGGTATACATACCACCACAGGCCCCAGCACCTGGGCATGCTTTCGAAATGACACTTTTGTATTCTTTCTCATCTATGGTACCGGCCACTTTTTCGCCCCAAGCTTCAAAGGCCGAAACGATATCAAGTTTCTTGTTGTTATGACAACCAGAGGCAATGGTACCCCCGTAGACCAAAACAGACGGACGATTCAGGCGGATCATGGCCATAAGGGCCCCGGGCATATTCTTATCGCAACCTACCACGGTTACCAAACCATCGTAATTCATGGCCTGCACCACGGTCTCCATAGAGTCGGCGATAATATCGCGTGAAGGCAGCGAATAACGCATACCATAAGTACCCATAGAAATACCGTCGCTAACCCCAATGGTATTAAAGACCAAGCCCACCAAGTCGGTAGCATTGACACCTTCCTTAACATGCTGCGCCAAATCGTTCAGGTGCATATTACAAGGGTTACCTTCATATCCGGTACTACCAATACCGATAAGCGGTTTGGCCAAATCTTCGTCGGTCAATCCTATAGCGTGTAACATGGCCTGTGCGGCCGGTTGGGTTGGGTCTTGGGTTACGTTCTTACTAAACTTATTAAGCTCCATTAGTATATTTCGAGTGTTCTTTACGTTTCGTTACAATTATTTCAAGATTCAAAGATATATGTTCCTATAAGTGCATCATTTTAACAAGGTTCACTTTAATAAGTCCAAAATCCGAATAACACATTCAACCTATTGTTTTTCAACACAATAACAGTTTATTTTATACCATATCCATATCATTTCCATAGAATCTCTTTAAAGAATGGGGCATGGCATTTTGGTCAATGAAAACCATAAAAAACCATGTTAGTTCCCAGTTCCAAAAGGGACCAATAAAAAAAGCCTGTATCATTTTTGAACGATACAGGCTTTTGAACAAGGCATAGCAGTCTGTATCATCCCCCGAGTGGGACAATAATGACTAGAATGACGATGTTCTGTAAAAATTTCATGGGTCAATGTTAGAAATTATATTCGATGTGACCAAAAGAACACACGAAAAATATGTAAATTTGGGAATGGACCAAAACATACCGAACATCCTGTTTACTCAACAGGCTTTTTTTAAAAGTCAGATTACCAAGGATGTAAACTACAGAAAGGAAGCGCTGAAGCGTTTGGAAAAAGAAATATTGGCACAAGAAGATGCGGTTTGCGAAGCCATTCATGCCGACTTTAAAAAACCCTTTTTCGAAACCTTGGCTACCGAGACCCAACTGGTTTTGGCCGAGCTAAGGGCCACCATTAAAAATATTAAAGGATGGGCCAGGCCTAAAAAGGTCAGGGCCACTATGGTTAATTTTCCCTCTAGCGATTTTATCCATTATGAGCCCTACGGAAATGTATTGGTGATGGCTCCTTGGAACTACCCCTTTCAATTGGCGCTTTTACCTTTGATCGGTGCGGTAGCCGCAGGGAATACGGTTGTATTGAAGCCCTCTGAGGTGACCCCGCATACCTCGGCCATAATCCGAAAGATTGTTGAAGCCGTTTTTGCCCCAGAATATGTGGCCGTCGTGGAAGGTGGCATACCTGAATCCCAGGCCCTTTTGGCCGAACGTTGGGATTATATCTTCTTTACCGGAAGCACCCAAGTTGGTAAGATCGTATACCAAGCGGCCGCTAAGCATTTAACCCCGGTAACCTTGGAATTAGGGGGTAAAAATCCTTGTGTGGTAGATGAGACCGCTCCTATGGATTTAACTGCCAAACGTCTGGTTTGGGGTAAATTCTTAAACGGCGGTCAAACCTGTATTGCCCCCGATTATATTTTGGCCCACCCCAGTGTTAAAAACGATTTGGTAAAGGGGATGGCCAAATACATTGAGAAATCCTATGGCTCCGAGGTACAATCTTCACCCGACTTTTGTCGTATGGCGGGCGAAAACCACTACCAACGCCTAAAAGCCATGCTCGAAGGGGAAACCATTTTGTTTGGTGGCCAAACCGATGATACTGAACGTTATATAGCCCCAACCCTTTTAGAGAGTCCGGCCCTTGACAGTAAAGTCATGGCCGGGGAAATATTTGGGCCCATTTTACCCATTTACACCTATTCGGACGAAACGGACATCGAAAAGTTTATTGAACGCTACGAAAAGCCTTTGGCAGCCTATGTCTTTACCAAACGTTCCGGTTTCGCCAAAAAATTCATTGCACGCCATAGTTTTGGGGGTGGTACCATTAACGATACCATAGCCCAAATCACCAACAAACGTATGCCTTTCGGGGGTGTGGGTGCCAGTGGTATTGGCAGCTACCATGGTAAAAAGACCTTTGAGGTCTTTTCGCACCACAAAGCCATGGTAAAACGTGCCAATTGGATGGATTTGCCCATGCGCTATGCCCCTTACGACAAATATTTTAAGCTCGCCAAGACCTTTAAAAAACTGTTTTAAGGCCTTTTATATACAGGATCAACGTAGTAATTTTAAACGGATGCTATCCCCCACCCTTTTCTGGGCCAAAACCGATATGGCCCTTTCTGATAGCTGTAGTACTCTTGGATAGCCTCCGGTAGTTTGGCCATCGCGCATAAGTACGATCAATTTTCCGGAAGGGGTGTATTGTACCGTACCTGGTAAAACCGCCGAGGTTAGTAGGGAATGGTCATGGGTAGTCAAGGGTTCTTGCAATTGGATTCCCATTCGGTCTTGTTCCTTGGCCAAATGAAAGGGTCTAAAAAACAGGCGCTCTAAATCTTTGGAGGCCAATAACTCGAATTCCGGTCCCCTGTACACCTCTAAAATCGATTCCTCCAAATGAGACAAGGAATAGGCCGTTTTCATCGGTATTTCCCTATCGAAGGTTTTGTAACCCACCGTCATGCGTTTACGCAAAAACCCTTTATCAGTAAGCGGAAAGTATTGTGAGCTGCTTTTTAGCACTTTTTTCACCTGAAAACCGCCTTTGACCAGCAAATAGGAGCGGCAGCCTTGTTGCACCGACCCAAAATGCAACTCTTCTCCCATTCGTACCCGGGTCAATTGGCCCATAGGCACGGGCCTACCCTCCAGTTCGGCCTGAATGGGCGCCCCACCGATAATAATTCGGGTGGTGGCCTGAAAACGAAGTTTTGGTCCGAGTAAGGTCATTTCCATAGCGGCCATTTTGGGCGTATTGCCAATAATCTTGTTCAACAAGCCCAAAGACAATTGATCCATGGCCCCAGATACAGGAACCCCAATTTCGCGAAAACCATAACGCCCCATATCTTGCAGACTGGTATACAGTCCAGGATGAATTACTTCCAACATACCAGCTCGCTTTTTAGTTTATAATAGCCTTTACGGTATCTTTTGTAAATGCTGCGGTATAGCTCTAGATCAACCGCCTCAAAAGTCACTTGATCCCCAGGTTTTATAGGCATGGGATCCCGTTTACGCACATTGAACAAGGGAATGGGGCAATTACCCAATATATGCCATCCGCCTGGCGAATCTTGCGGATAGATTCCTGTTTGCCTATCGGCTATGGCCACCGAACCTTCCACCACCTTTAAACGGGGTTGTTCGCGCCGTGGCAGCCAAAGGTTGCGCGATAATCCGCCCAAATAAAGAAATCCCGGTAAAAAACCTAGGCCATAGACGGTGTACTTTGCATGGGCATGCTTATAGATTACCTGATCTACCGATAATCTCAGGCTTTTGGCCACTGCTTCCAAATCTACCCCAAAGCGGGCATCGTAACATACCGGAAGCGACCAAAGCTTCCGTTCAAAAGGTTGGTTAAAATCCAAGGCAACATGCATCTCGAGAATACGTTGACGCATATTTTCAAAATCCAAGGTGTCGGAAAAAACCAAACAAAGCGAATTATAAGAACCGATCATCTCAGCATTTAGGAACTCTTCCTCCTGTTTTAAGGCATTTTTTAAAAGAATGATTTCCTTGAGGATAGACTCCGAGACCGTATCGGGCCAAGTGATCAGTATGGCCCTTTCTCCGTACGGGCTAATTTTCAGTAATTGATCGGACATTAAGCAAGGGTGATATTATGGTTAGCCAAGTGGTCTTTCAAATATTTTATAATAGCGACCGCCTCTGGAGTATCGCCATGTACACAAAAGGTATCGGCACTAAGGGCTTTTAGCTGCCCGTTCAGGGTACGTACCAGCCCCTCCTTGGCCATGGGAACGATATGCGCGAAAACTTTTTCCGGATCCCGGATCAAGGCATCGGGATGGGAACGTGGGCACAAGGTTAAATCATCGGTATAATTGCGATCGGCAAAAACCTCGGAAACCACCTTAAATCCTTTCTCTTTGGCCAATTTAGCAAAGGGAGAACCCGAAAGCACATAAAGCGCAACATCTTCTTTATACCGCGCCACCAATTTTAGAAAGGCATGCATCAATTCGGTATCGAAAGCCAAATCGTTGTATAGCGCCCCATGGGGTTTAATATGATGCCAATGGGCCCCTTCTTGCACAATGGCCTTCTGAAAGTCCCGTAATTGGCTCTCAATACTGGCCATAAGAGTGGAAACCGAACTATTTTCAGGACGTTTTCTACCAAAATTCACCCTATCCGGATAGCCCGGATGCGCCCCGATCTTAAGCTGATGTACGTGGGCTAAGCGGATAATTCGTGTCATCTCTTCCACGCTTCCGGCATGGGCACCACAACAAATATTACAGGAAGAAATATAGGGAAACAAGGCTTTTTCGTTCCCTATACCTTCGGCCACGTCGCCATTGATATCGATTCGTATTACATCCATCCCAGGGCTTTGGCTATACCTTTTATACCTAACAACAACACAATGACGATTATGAGTAACCCAAGGATATTATGCCAAGCTCTATTTTTGGCTTTCCCCATCACCGATTCTTTATTGGCTGCCCATAGCAGGAAAACAGCCACAAAAGGCAACAACACCCCATTGGTTATTTGGGCAAAGGTGATTATTTCCAAAGGTTTAATACCTAAAGTAAGTGAACTAATACCCAAGATCAATACCAAGAACCACACGGCCCTAAACCGTATATCCTTAAGGTGGGCCTGCCAACCAAAACAACTATTGGCCACATAGGCCGCGGCAAGGGGTGCCGTAATGGCCGAGGTAATACCCGCTGCGAACAAGCCAATGCCCATGAGGTATACCGCACTTTTACCATATAAGGGTTCCAAGGCCTTGGCCAAATCTAGTATGCCATTTACCCCATCGCTTTGTACTTTGGCCGCCGCAACCACTATAGCCATGGAAACCAAGCCCCCAAGTAGTACGGAAACAACCGTATCTTTTCTGGCCCATTTTAGGTCGGTTGGCGATTTCCACTTTTCCTTGACCAGTGAGGCATGTAAAAACAGATTGTAAGGTACCACGGTAGTCCCAACCAGTGCTACTACCGTAAAAATAGCTTTCGCATCCGGCAGACTTGGTACGAACATGCCTTTTAATAGCGGGAGGAGTTCGGGGCCCGTCATGATTGCAGTAATAATAAAGGAAAGGCTCATGAGCAACACCAGTGTCACCAGCGTACGTTCCAATACTTTATAATTGCCCAAAAACAGGAATACAAAGGCTATGGCCCCTATCAACCAGGGGTACAGCCCTTGGTAGGCAGTTCCGAACAAGGCCTGCATGCCCAAGGTAGCCCCACCGATATTACCCCCTTCATAAGCGGCATTCCCGATAACTATAGCTCCCAAGATAATAGCCAGGGCCAAAACCCGTAAACCTTTGGAGGGTATACTTCCCTTGATTACTTCGGCCAAGCCTTTTTGGGTTACTATTCCCAAACGGGCCGCCATTTCTTGCAAAACGATAGTAGCGATTACCGACAGCAGCAAGGCCCATAACAAGGCATAACCGAAGCCGACTCCGGCCATGGTACAGGTGGCCACAGTACCCGGCCCAATAAACGCGGCCGCTACCAAGACCCCAGGACCAATATTCTTAAACCAGCCCATTTTAATTTTGGGCGTTTAGAGCGTACAGGGCAAAGGTTCCCAACCAATGGGTACCGCCATAATTGCCATCTACGATTTTGGGGAGGGAATAATTGATATGTTCATGGGCCAAATCGTTTAAGTGTCCCATTTCGGGTAAGGTTTCCGAAATACCGTACAAACACCAGGCCCTACTAAAGTTCAGTCCATCTAAGTGTACCAGTTTGCCATCGGTACGGTCGGCCACTTTTCCAGGTTCCAGACTAAAATCAGCCTGTGTTAATTGGGGTAGGAATTTATGAAGCCACGCTTTGAATTCATCTTGCCCATAAACTTTCCGTACCAAATTGGCCTCCTCTAAACAAGGTGAAAGAAAATCGAAACCAGAGGGTTCCCAACCTAAGGGACAAGCGACATCGTTCTTATAAAAACGGTCCACGGTTTCTTTGATAGCCGTTAAAAGACCCTCATTACCGACCGTCTTAGCGTAGTCCACGGCCATAGAGAGTCCGAATGCCGTATTGGTATGCTCCCCTACCCGGATCGGATACCCCAAACGAGGCAGGAATTCGATATAGGCCTGCACCATATAATCGGTTAAGGGTTGTAGGTTGGCTTCGAGCTCCTTGGCCAAAGGATCGTTCCAAGTATGCAGTTCCTCTGCCAATTTAAGCACCCAGGCCCAGCCATAGGTACGTTCGTAAGAGGCATTGCCCTTCATTTTAAAATAGGCCACTTCGGCATTTATATGCTCTGCCGACATATTCTCGGCCAATTTTTGCCTAATCAGTGCCGCATTTTCCAATTCTGGGAATTTCTTTAATAAAAACACCAAAGACCAATGGCCATGTACCGACGAATGCCAGTCGAAACATCCATAAAAACTGGGATGTAATGTCTTTGGCGACGCCAGATGGGTAGAATCGTTTAAGACCTGGTTTAGTTTGTTCGGATACTCTTCTTGAAGACAATGCAAAGGTAAGCTTGCCAATCGTTGGGCCTGGGCCAAATCCAATTCGGGTTTGGTTGGTTGTTGTTCAGATACTACAGCATTTTGATCTTTGGGAGTATCGTTACAGGCTAAAAATAAAAGTACACAAAACAAAAAGCCAAATCTCTTTATCATATCTCGGAGTTATTGCGCCTAAAGATAAGCTTCCTTTTTTAAGTTCTTAGGATTATTTTTCTGGTAACCCACCTAAAAATTGAAGTCGATTTCTGACCGAGGAAAAACTACATGTAGGATAAAAACTACAGATTTCGACAAACGGTATGCAGTTCGTCTAAAACTTAGGAAAATCGAAGGCTTACACATAATAATCCTAAACAGGCGAGGTTATACTTATCCCAAATCTTATTAAGACTTAACGATACGAATGACGTGTATAGAATGTAAGAAGTCCCTTAGCCGGGAAGAACAAGAGGTATCGGTTCACAGCTATGGTGTCGCCCTATGCAATAGGCATCAAAATCGCTTGCAAAAGCTTAAAGAGCACAACAACACCCCTATGGAGGCCATACAATTGTATTATGGCCTAAAACGGGAAGGCTTGAACCCCATGCTAGAATGGTACGACGGAAAAAGGCATGTAGATATTGCCCTTTCCCGAGTAAAGCTGAATATTGAAATTGATACCGATTATAGGACCATAACCCACGAACAAGCCATGCGTGACTTGGAAGATGCTTCCAATTCCTTTAAAAATGGGTTTACCACCCTGCGTATACCCCATATTCTGGTGCGCTGTTATCTGGAGGATACCATTAAGAATATTATGGATATCGTGGCAGGACTTAAAAAGAACATTAAGGCCATAGGGCATTAAGCTACGTCCAAAGCTCCTATTAATCTACTTTGACGAGATTATTTGATCTTGGCATCTAACAATACGGTATCGCCATAGTAGAACTTAAGTTGACCTACTTGTTTTTTCACTACAAAGTACACATCGATTAAATTGGATTTTACCGGTTGTGTCTTAAAGTAAATGATAGATTTTTCGGGTTCGTCCAGGCTACCCACATTTACTTTATGCTCAACATCGGTATAACCCTCCATAAAATAATCCGAAAAAGTATCCTTAATAGAAGGGTCGTAACCCACCATAGGGTTTTCTACCTCGCTAGGGGCTAAAAAACCAAAGGACAGGTATTCGTGAAGAATATGGTTATAGCGGGCATCGGAAGGGCGAATACGTTTTTTGGCAACCTCATCAACGGCAAAAAACTTATTCGGATCAAAGGTTTCCGGTTTTTCGGTCAATGATTTTACCCGGAGCCTCACCATTACTTTTTTAAAACTGTCTGAGGCATGTAAGTTATAGCTTACAGCCTGCAAAGGTTTAGGATTCACCTTTACCTTTTTCAGTTCCATGATAAAACCATCGATTTTTTTCTCACGCTGGGCCTGCACTTGTGCGAGGCTGACCAACAGGCAAATAGCCAATATAAAATGCTTCATATACGATAGTGTTTAAAACGAAGGTAAGCCTAGGGTCATAAAAACCAATTTTTACACCCAAAATAAAGGTCAAATGAGACTAGCTATCGATAAAATGCAAAATTAGCCCTTGACCAAAACCTTTGGCAACCCGACTAAATATAAGGGAGATCCGACGAACTACCTAGCCAGTTGTGCAGCGATGGCCGTTTCTATGATTGGGGCCATAACCCGATAACCTGCTTGGTTCGGATGTACTTCATCAGGGGAATATTTGGCAGGCAAACCCAATCTATCGTCTACTAAGGCCGTGAAATAATCGACATAACCAATGCCTTTTTCTTCAGCATAGCCCCTAATCATGGTATTTAAATCTACGATCTGTTGGGCAGGCTTAATCTTAGGTCGCCATTTGTATTCATAAGCGGGTAAAACAGAACAAATCAAAACCTTGATATCATTGGCCAAGGCCATTTCGGTCATGGATTTTAAGTTATCCATAATCATGGTCAGGCTCATTGGCCCCGTATTCCCAGCGATATCGTTGGTACCCGCCAAAATCACCACAACAGCAGGTTTTAAGGCAACAACATCTTGCCGAAATCGCAGCAACATCTGTGGCGTGGTCTGCCCACTAATACCCCGGTTTACATAGGGCTTACCTTTAAAAAAATCGGGATCGAGATTACCCCAACCTTCTGTTATGGAGTTACCCATAAACACCACCCTATCCTTTGGTATGGGCATCAATAACAATTGATCATTGGCTTCTTTAAAGCGGTTTAGATTGGGCCAGTCTTGCCCCTGGACCATACTACCGAACAACAATGCTGAAAAGAAACCGAATATTTTCATGGATGATTTTTAAAAAGGAACATATTCTACGATTTCCAAACCATAACCAACCATACCCACCCTTTTTTTCTGGGTTGGGTTATTGGTTAAGATGCGGGCCTTGGAAATATTTAAATCGTGTAAGATCTGGGCCCCTACCCCAAAATCTTTATAATCTATATTGATTCTTGGTGCCTTAACCAAAGTATTTCCGTCTTGATCAATGCGCAGGTCTTGCAACCTATTCAACAAATCCATGCTTTGCATTTGCTGGTTAATGAAGATAATGGCCCCTTTCTCGCTTTCGTTCAACACTTTGAACATATCTTCCAGCTTCTTATCTACATTATTCGTAAGCGTGCCCAAAATATCGTTATTGATCAGGGTTGAGTTGATCCGTGTAAGTATATGCTCATCTTTGTTCCAGCTGCCTTTGGTAAGGGCGATATGAATCTGATTGTTATTGGTCTGGTTATAGGCATGCAACCTAAACGTTCCGAAACGGGTTACCAGTTCAAAGTTCTCCTTTTTTTCTATCAAGCTATCGTGATCCATGCGGTAGGCTACCAAATCTTCAATAGACACGATTTTGAGATCGAACTTTTTGGCTACTTCTTTCAATTGGGGCAAACGGGCCATGGTACCATCTTCGTTCATAATCTCTACGATGACCCCCGCTGGCTTTAATCCGGCCAAACGCGCCAAATCTATGGCCGCCTCGGTATGTCCGGTTCTACGTAATACCCCTCCGTCTTTCGCAATCAAAGGAAAAATATGTCCTGGCCTACCTAAATCTTGGGGTTTGGTATCGCGATCGGTAAGGGCTAAAACGGTTTTATAGCGGTCTTCCGCAGAAATACCGGTGGTTACCCCATTACCTCTCAGGTCTACGGAAACTGTAAAGGCGGTTTCCATAGGATCGGTATTGTTCTGAACCATTCGTGAAAGCCCTAATTCTTTACAACGTTTTTCGGTAAGTGGGGTACAAATCAGCCCCCTACCATGGGTAGCCATAAAATTGATCATTTCGGGCGTTACCAATTCGGCAGCCGCCAAAAAATCGCCTTCATTCTCACGGTTTTCATCGTCTACGACAATTATTACCTTTCCATTTCTGATATCCTCAATCGCTTCGGGAATCGTATTCAACATGCTACCACCAACTTTTAATTACGCTATACTACTGCCCTACTCAGGGCCGATTCTAATTTTCTATAAAAATAAGGCTTACCGTTAACAATCAGTCTTCCTCTTTATTTTTCTTTCTTTTAAACAAATCCCCGATCAACTCCTTAAAGCTAGGTAGTTTCACCATGCCTTTATCGGCCGTGGCCCTGCGGGTAAGGAAAATTCCTAGGGGCATCATTACCAAAGTAGAAAGCCAAGCCCCCATGATTGGGTGTATATTGCCCTCTTTGGAATAATTCTCGGCAAAAACCCCAAGGAAGTAATAAACCAAAAAGAGAATAATGGCAATAACCATGGGCAGGCCGATACCCCCTTTTCGTATTATGGCCCCCAAAGGTGCGCCTACAAAGAATAAAATGATGCAAGAAAAAGCCAAGGCATATTTTTTGTGCATGGCCGAAATATGGAGGTTGTATATTTTTTTGCGGTTTCTTATCTCTTGCCTTTTTCCCTTTACCGAACTCAGAATATTTGACGTAGAGTTTTTGGCCGAATTGATCAATTGCACCTGTTCCCACTCTTTAAACAGCCCTAAAAACCCTTTTCTAGAGGGTAAGCTATCGGCATAGGTAAGGGTATCGTGCACCATGGGTTTTACCGCTACCGTATTGGGTCGCAATTTTACAAAAGCCCCCATACGGTTCGAGATGTTTTTAGAAAAAGCCTGTATCACCTTTAAATTATCGTCGCGTAACGAATCGATATCGTGACGTAACCGTCCCACGTTCTTCATCTTATGGGTAGTAATATTCTGGTCTTTCTCTAAGTCTTGATTATTTACTTCAGATAAATCTATATTAAAGGTATAGACATCGAAATCAGCTTTGGCAAAAGGATACTTTTTCTTCTTTTTCGGACTGGTCGGTGTACTGGCATCGTAATAGTGTCCATCGCGAAGAATAAGCTGTAAAATATCGTTCCCCTCTTCACTGACCAGCTCGCCAGTCTCGGATTGGATAACCGTTTTATTGATACCCCGGGCATCTTTAACATGAATCAGTACATCTTCCAACAGTCGATCTTCGTCTCCATGCTTTCTTTTCACCTTAATATTCATTCCCCCCTCGAAATCGTTAAAAACCCCTTCGGTAATCACCGCCGCAGGCTTTAACTGGGCAATACCCTTTCTAAGATTGTAAATTTTTTGCTGGGATATGGGAATAACATCGTTGGCAAAGTAAAAAGTGAGTCCGCCCAAAAGGGTCACGAACACAATCAAACTTTTCATGGAACGTTGCAAAGATATACCGGAAGCCTTCATGGCTGCAAACTCATAATTCTCGGCAAAGGTCCCAAAGGTTAAAATAGACGAGAGCAAAACCGTTAAGGGCAATACCTTTTCGGTAAGATCGGGCATGAGGTAGAAAAGAAATTTCAAAATGATGAAAAAATCCAAGCCCTTACCCGCCAAATCGTCTATAAAAAGCCAAATGGTCTGAAAGATGAAGATAAACATCAAGATTACGAACGAGCTCGTAAAATTGAAGAGGAACCTATAAAGTATATAGCGATCGAGTATACGCACCTTTAGTTTCTTATGATATAATACCCTTCTTTGGTATACTTGTTCTCATCGAAACGGAACAGCTTTTCGGGCAAGTTGGCATCGGTTTTCAAGGAGGTTACAGTAATTGTAGTCTTTACCCCATCGTTACCCGTATATATTAACTTATAGATATGCTTGGTCTCTACATCTACCCCCAGCAATATGGTTTTGATTTCGGAATTGGAATCGATTGGGGTCAGTTTTACGAACTGTATTTTACGCCCATTCACGTTTTGTTCGATATCCCAAGCATAGCGGTGGCCTTTCTGGTAAAAGGTCATCATTTTCGCCGGTGAAAAAGCCTCTTCCTCATTCGATTTATCCTCAATGGTCACTTCTTCGTTCTCGGGTACAATGGTATACACTTTTTTACCGTCGTACAATTGCTGGCTACCCAAATAATTCAATAAATATTTGTCGCCAGCCAAGGTAACATCGCCGCGGGTTTCTCGCTTTACATTGGCATCCGGATTGTTAAGGGCGAACTTAAAATGCACCTGCATACTCTTATACCCTTGCACTTTAGCCGAAACCTGATCCAACAACTTTTTGGCCTTATCGGCCTGTTGGCCCTGCACGTTAACACTGAACAAAAGGGCAATCAGCCCCATCCACATGATCCTCATGTCATTTATTTTTTTCGTTTTCCAATAATTGCTCCAAGGCCATCATATCGGGTACCAATACCTGACGTGCCTTGCTGCCTTCGAACGGACCAACGATTCCGGCCGCTTCCAATTGATCAATAATCCTACCGGCCCTGTTGTACCCTAGCTTTAGTTTTCGCTGGATCAAAGAAGCCGAACCCTGCTGGGCCATTACGATCACCTCTGCGGCATCGCGGAACATAACATCGCGTTCCGATATCTCATAATCAATACCCGTGCCAGATTCTTCCCCAACATATTCGGGCAGCATATGCGCTTCTGGATACGCCCGTTGCGACCCTATAAACTCGGTTATCCGTTCTACTTCCGGAGTATCTACAAAGGCACACTGCAAACGGGTAACGTCATTACCCTGGGTATAGAGCATATCTCCCCTACCGATCAATTGTTCGGCCCCTTGGGTATCGAGAATGGTTCTGGAATCTATTTTTGAGGTTACCCTAAAAGCGATACGCGCCGGAAAGTTCGCTTTGATAATACCCGTAATCACATTTACAGATGGTCTTTGGGTGGCAATAATCAAATGGATACCGATCGCCCGGGCCAACTGGGCCAGACGGGCTATGGGGGTCTCTACCTCTTTACCGGCGGTCATAATCAAATCGGCAAACTCATCTACCACCAAAACGATATAAGGCAAAAATTTATGTCCGTCGTTCGGATTAAGTTTCCGGGCCTTGAACTTGGTATTGTATTCTTTGATGTTCCGTACCATAGCCTGTTTTAAGAGCTCGTAACGGTTATCCATTTCAATACAAAGGGAGTTCAGGGTATTGATTACCTTGGTATTATCGGTGATGATGGCATCTTCACTATCGGGCAGTTTGGCCAAGTAATGACGCTCTATTTTGTTGAATAAGGTCAGTTCTACCTTTTTCGGATCTACCAACACGAATTTTACTTCGGCCGGATGCTTTTTATACAACAAGGAAGTAAGTATGGCATTTAAACCGACCGACTTACCCTGACCCGTGGCCCCTGCCATAAGCAAGTGTGGCATTTTGGCCAGATCGACCACAAAGGTCTCGTTACTAATGGTTTTACCGAAAACAATGGGCAATTGCATTTCGGCCTGCTGGAACTTGGTGGTCGCGACCACCGAGCGCATAGAAACGATACTGGCATTTTTATTGGGCACCTCGATACCAATGGTACCTTTACCCGGAATCGGAGCAATAATACGGATACCCAATGCCGCCAAGGAAAGTGCGATATCGTCTTCCAGGTTTTTGATCTTGGAAATTCGCACCCCGGCCTCCGGAACGATCTCGTACAAGGTTACGGTAGGCCCAATGGTGGCCTTGATCTGGGCGATGCCTATTTTATAGTTTCGTAGCGTCTCAACGATACGGTTCTTATTGTTCTCGAGTTCTTCTTTATTGATGGTAATATTGCCATCGCCCCCATGATGGTCCAACAAATCGATGGTCGGGAACTGATAGTTGCCCAATTCCAAGGTAGGATCGAATTCCCCGAAATCATCGACCAGTTTGGCAGCCAAGTTGTCGGTTTCTTCGGTCTCACTCTTTACAGGTACCACTTTGATGTCCAAATCGGGATCGTTAATGGTCTCCTCCTTGGGAGCCACGGCCACTTCAAAGCCATCGTCAGGTTCAGGCTCTTTTTTTAAGGTGGGCTCGGGTATATCGGGGGTCAACAAAGGTATTTCTTCCTTATGGGTATAATCGTCTACCAGCACCTGCGGGGTTTCTTTTTCTACAGTCAAAGTATCGAAGGTCTCCTTGGCTTCCGCAGTATTTCCCTGTTGTTTACGCTCGGCAAATTCAGAGGCCAAATCGCTTCGTTTTTGCTTTACGAAATTCACCACCCCTTCCGGCGTAAGTTTGAACAGGCTAACCAATATCACACAAAGAAAGAACAACAGCACCAAAAACACCCCAATGCTGCCCGTATAATCTTTTAGAAAGTCGGTCATTTCAAAACCTACGGTACCCCCCAACAAGGGACTCGAAGGTACAAAGAAGCCCAAGGCCAAAGAAATCCACGCCATGAACAATAGGCCCCAAAACCATTTATTCCATGTTTTTCTAAGGGGTATGCCAAAAAACAGATAGGCACCCGACAGGGTAACCAAGCCTGACAGTATAAGGGATGCGATACCAAAGCCCCGGTAAACAAAGAAATGGCTTACCCAAGCCCCGAATTTATTGAGCAGGTTTTCGGCTTCTTTTGAGCGATCGGTAAAATGGTCTAAAATACTTTGATCGGCCTTCCAGGTATTGTAAAAGGAAATAAAACTAAAGAAGAGGGCTATACCCAACAGCATCACCAGACTACCCAAGATAATCTTTTGTTGTTTGGTAGGTTTTAGGGAACGTTTTTTCTTAGTCGTAGCCTTTGTTCTGGCTTTTTTG
The DNA here is from genome assembly GCF_002514735.1 of Sediminicola luteus. Lineage (GTDB taxonomy): Bacteria > Bacteroidota > Bacteroidia > Flavobacteriales > Flavobacteriaceae > HQA918. The sequence continues at coordinate 540,391 of NZ_NBWU01000004.1, forward strand.
ACCCGTTTTGCCATGCATGCGTGTTTCTTCTCGGCTAAAATACAAATTTACACCTGTAGAAGTCGTATTTTAAAATATTTTAGGCAGATAGATCATCAGTCCGACGGCAGCGGCCGAAAAGGCCGATACCAATACGGCACCGGCGGCCACATCTTTGAGTACCCCAATCTTGGGTTCGTGCTCGGGCTGTACATAGTCGGCCATTTTCTCAACGGCCGTATTCAGGCCCTCTACAGCGATTACCAAGCCCATGGCCAAAAACTGGTACATCCATTCGGTTTGGGAAATATCAAAATAGAATCCGGCAAGGGTCACCAGTACGGCCACGCCCAATTGTACCTGGACACTGGCTTCTGAGCGCGCCAAAAGCCACACCCCTTTCAGGGCATAGCCAATACTTTTTAATCGACCTATTACAAAAGATTGTTTAGGCATCCAACAAGGCGGTAAGGGCGGCTTTATAATTGGGCTCGTCAACGGTTTCGGCCACTTGTTCGCTATACAGTACCTGTCCGTTTTCATTAAGTACCACTACCGAACGGGAATGCAATCCTTGCAAAGGCCCATCGGCAAAGGTAAGTCCGTACGACTGGCCAAAGCTACCATCCCTAAAGTCGGAAAGCATCACTACATTTTCAATGCCTTCGGCCCCGCAAAAGCGTCCTTGGGCAAAAGGTAGATCCCTAGATACACATATAACGGTGGTATTATCCAATTCGGCGGCCTCTTCATTAAACTGGCGCACCGACTGGGCACAAGTACCTGTATCTATACTGGGAAAAATATTCAAAACCACTTTTTTACCCGAGAAATCGGATAGTGACTTGCTAGAAAGGTCGTTGGCTACCAATGTAAAATCTGCTGCCTGACTGCCATTGGCGGGAAGGTTACCAACAGTATTGAACGGATTGCCTTTAAGGGTTACAGTTGCCATAGGATATAGTGTTTAATGCGTTATTCGCGATGGGTTATTCAACATCCACCGCATTTGAATCGGTGGTAGCTCGAAAATACTAAAAGATTGCGTGATGTAGATCCAGTCCGTACAAAACCATCACAAATTTTTCAACAAATTTCCACGACACGACCTAAGAATAACACCAAAAATCAGGGTTTGTTTGCATTTAGTGTTCCCTAGGTTCTTGGCTCGACCATCTTATCCTAATTATTCTAATGCTATCTTCAAGTACTCGATAAGATACTTGGTAACGACGGATTTCATAACAACGATACGAACCATCATTGTTGAATTTATTAGTATCTAAGGCATACATTTCCGGTTGATCGACCAGAATATCGGTACTATCAAAGATTTCCCGTACCATGCGATTGGCACTAGTAAGTGATTTGCTAATTTCAAGAATAGTCTCGCGCACCTCGGTCAATTGAGCCAATGCCTCGGGCGACCAAATTATTCAATTTCCCATGATTCTATCAGCTTCCGGACTTGATCATGGGTATGGTACTCTCCTCTTTCTATTTGAGCTTCGGAAGTGTCCAATTCTTTGTTGTACTGCTCAATTCGCATCCGATCGGTATCATCTTGATATGTTTCTACCAATACCTTGATCATCTTCAACAGTCTCTCATCTGCCGTTTCTATGTAATCCTGAACGCGTTGTCTTAAATCCAAAGTGGCCATTTCCCTCAAAAATTGGTATACAATAAAGATACAAATTTCGATTAAGACGATTTATTACAACCCAAAATGTACCGCAGAAGTTTCAGTTTTACTCGATGCAAATAGGCCTTTTCTATCCAGCTCTGGCAAACCTCGTTATTTATCAATAGACCCGAGCACCCTTTTCATAAAGCTGTTGAGGGCTTCTTTTTGGGGCACCCCTTCCTTAATGGACTTCTGTACCTCCAAGGCACCGTACATATTGGAAATAAGCTCTCCGATCACGTCCAGTTCTTCATCTTTGAGCGAAGGCACTTCGGTCAAGGCTTCTAAGGTCTCAATGGTTTCGATTACGAAATCTTCGTCATTCTCGGCAATAAAGGCCGTTAAATGCTTAATTACAGGTAGTTTCATGTGTTGACTTTTATGTTATGAAATCAGCTAGTTGAAGCCACAGCCCATTAACTGTTTTCTTCGATAAAACTTTTTAACACATCGTATTTATTGGTCTGTACCTGACCTTTTAATTCACCGTCGGTAAACAAGGCGAAAGTAGGCAGGTTATCTACCTGGGCCAATTTTCTAGACTCCGGGAATTTTTCGGCATCGGCCAAAACGAAGGTAAACTCGTCGCGTAAGCTCGCTTCTTTTTTGAATTTAGGCTTCATAATGCGGCAGTTACCACACCAGCTTGCGGAATATTGAACGACAACGGTTTTATTTTGGGCAACCACCTCAGCGAGGTTGTCCTGATCTAATTCTAACAACATAATTATTCTATTTGGGGCACTTGGCCATTTTAAAGGTATCCCGAAGTAACGGGACTCGAAGAAGTGATTCCGACCTGTAAGAACAGGCAGGAATATAGCTATAAAAGCGGCTAGATCTGGTTAGATAGTCACCCTGAGCGCCGTGACCGGCGACACACAGGCTAATATAGCCCTTCGACTGCCTGCCTGTCGGCAGACATGGCGCTCAGGGTGACAACTATTATTTAGTGGGCAGCCAAATACTCAGCAGTACTCTTGGCATTCGGGTTCATGGCATCTTTACCTTCTTCCCAGTTGGCCGGACAAACCTCACCTTTTTCCTGTACGTGGGTATAGGCGTCTACCAAACGAAGGTACTCCCCTACGTTACGGCCCAATGGCATATGGTTGATGCTTTCGTGGAATACGGTACCTTCCTCATCGATAAGGTAGGTAGCCCTGTACGTTACATTATCGCCTTCTACCTGAACGGTTCCGGTCTCTTCATCGTAAGTCTCGTTTGTAATATCCAAGATACCCAAGATGCTGGAAAGGTTACGGTTGCTATCGGCCAAAAGCGGATAGGTTACCCCTTCGATACCACCATTGTCCTTAGCCGTGTTCAACCATGCGAAGTGAACTTCAGCCGTATCACAAGAAGCACCGATTACTAAGGTGTTTCTCTTTTCGAACTCACCCAAAGCCTCTTGGAAAGCGTGTAATTCGGTAGGACAAACAAAGGTAAAATCCTTTGGGTACCAGAACAACAATACTTTCTTTTTGTTATTTACCGCCTCTTCCAAGACGTTTACAGAAATGGTATCACCCATTTCATTCATTGCATTTACATCTAAATTCGGGAATTTTTTTCCTACAAAAGCCATTTGTTATTTTTTTTGGTTAAAAGCAATACAAATGTACGCCATCACCCGGCTTTTCCTAGACAAGCAAATCTAATTAATTTATGAACATATAAGTTTTGTCAATGGAAGCAAAAGACAACCATAAGGAAGAGCAATACAATCTAAGATTACCCCTGTCGCAACTGCTTAATCCTAATATTCAGACCAGCAAAGATCAAGGTAGTGATCGGACTCATCCAATTGAAGAAGGCATAGACAAAATAATCGACCACGGGCACTCCTAATACCCCACTATGGTAGGCCCCACAGGTATTCCAGGGCACTAACACGGAAGTAACCGTACCTGAATCTTCCAATGTCCTACTCAGGTTTTCAGGCGCCAAACCCCTGTCTTTATAGGCCTTGGCGAACATTTTTCCCGGAACCACCAAAGCCAAATACTGGTCAGAAGCAGTAACATTCAAGGCCAAACAACTGGCAACCGTACTAGCGAACAAACTAAAGGTAGAAGTAGCTAAACTCAAAAGAGCTTCACTGATAACCGAAAGCGCCCCAATGCCATCCATAACCCCACCAAAAGCCATGGCACACATAATAAGCCAGATGGTTGTCATCATACCTTCCATACCTTTCGAAGCAAATAAATCCAGTAAAGCCTCATTTTCAGTTGCCACTTGGGTTTTAACCGTAATCGCTTTCATGATACCCTCATAAGCCGACTCACAGCTTAAATGACTTGCTCCTGTTACGGCATTCAAGACATCGGGTTGAAAAATTATGGCAAAAACCGCTGCCAACAATACCCCTACCAACAAAGCCATTAAGGGTGGAGCCTTCTTTAAAATCAAAGCCACCACCGCAATGGGCACTAAGAATAGCCATCCGCTGATATAAAAAGTATCTTTTATCGAGGCCAATAAGGCTGAAGAATCAGCCACCCCCTGTGTATCTATTCCCAAACCGATGACTACAAATACGATTAGGGTCACCAAAAACGTAGGGACCGTGGTCATGGACATATAGCGGATATGCGAGAAAAGTTCACCACCAGCCATGGCCGGGGCCAAGTTGGTGGTATCACTCAATGGCGACATTTTGTCTCCAAAATAAGCACCAGAAAGAATAGCGCCTGCGGTCATTCCCAATGAAATCCCCAAGGCTTCCCCAATACCCACCAAGGCAATACCCACGGTGGCCGAGGTGGTCCAAGAGCTCCCGGTGGCAATGGAAATTACGGCACAAATTACCACACAAGCCGCTAAAAATATGGTTGGATTCAGAATTTGGAGTCCGTAATAAATCATGGCCGGAATCACCCCACTGATCAACCAAGTACCGGACAAGGCACCGACCATAAGCAGAATCATTAAAGCCCCTGTTGTAGATTTTAGGTTGTTGGCCACTTCGCCCATCATTTGTTTGTAGGGCACCCCTTTTATAGCACCTACGGCAGCAGCAACGGCCGCCCCCATTAACAAAATGAATTGATTGGAACCACTTAAGGCATCATCACCAAAAACATATACATTGTAGGCCAACATAGCCACCAATGCCAATACAGGCACCAATGCCAGCCCCAGGCCAATTCCGTAATTATCTTTTCTTACTTCCTCTCCCGGTGGGGCTTGGTAATCCGATTCCTGCATAGTTTTATTTTTGATTCCGGTAATATTACGACTTTGGAAACGGTTCTGCAAATAGTAAAAACCAATGTCCTCGACTTGTCCCGAAGAAATAACTCAGACAAAAAGAGTATAGAAAATAGAACAAAGACGGCTCCTATTTCAGTAAAAAACAACCAATAAATTTGGAATCCCACCTTGGCAAACCAACTGTCTCCTGTTTTCTAAATTGACTTAAAACCAGTACAATTGGGTTTATAGCAACCCTACTTTCTCCATACATTGTAGCATGATTTGGTAAGTACGTTCGATATCGTTATCCAAACCAATGGAAAAACGTACCAGTCCGTCAGAAAGTCCCATGGCCTCCCGTTCTTCTTCCGGAATCTCAGAAGAGGTAGAACTGCCCGATGCCGAGAAAAGCGTCTTGTAAAAACCAAGGCTAACCGCCAAATATCCCAAGTTATTGCGCTGCATTTCCTCCATAAGGGCATTGGCCGTTTCCAGATTTCCAGCGTCCAAGGTCAAAAGTCCTCCAAAACCGTATTCGGCATTCATTTGTCCTTTCATCAAAGCATGCCCTTTATGACTGGCCAAGCCCGGATATACCGTACGTAAGCCCAATCCTTCGAATTTTTGGGCCAAATACAAGGCATTTTCGGAGTGCTTTTTCATGCGTAGGTGTAAGGTCCGCAGGTTTTTAAGTATGGATGCGGCCCGTAAACTATCCAAGGTACTACCCAACAGCATAGCCGCACCATCGTTTACATCTTTGAGTGACAGACAAAACTCGGTGGTACCACAAACGGCACCGGCCACACAATCGCTACTCCCGTTAATGAATTTGGTTAGGGAATGGATCACCACATCGGCACCTAATTGAGCCGGGGCGATACCCAATGGCGAAAACGTATTATCGACCACCAATGCGATTCCGTGTTTTTTGGCCAAGGCAGACAAAGCTTTTAAATCGGCTACCTCCAACAACGGATTACTGACCGATTCACAATAAATCATTTTGGTATTGGGACCAATCGCGGCCTCCACAGCCTCTAGATCGGTAATATCAACAAAAGAAGTACCGATCCTGAACTTCTTTAAAAAGTTCTTCATCAAGGCATAAGTACCCCCATAAATGGTGCGGCTACTTACGATATGCTCATCGGTGGCACATAACTGAAAAATGACCGAACTAATGGCTCCCATACCACTGGCATAGACATTGGCCGCCTCGGTCCCCTCCATCTGGGCCAAGGCCTCGCCCAAATATAAATTGGATGGTGAAGAATGTCTACTGTACAAATAACAACCCTCGGTATTGCCCTCGAAAGTGTCGAACATGGTCTTGGCCGACAAAAAGGTATAGGTCGAAGAATCGGAAATAGACGGGTTCACCCCACCGAATTCACCAAAATACTGCAGGTCTTGAATGTTATTGAATGGTTTATGAGCCATGATATGTTTTTGCTTCAAAAATCAATAGATATAGCATAAAAATCAACAATAATGAATATATTTAGATTTAATGTCATTAAATAAATAAATAATCAGATATTTTATCCGTTTAACTGATTTATTCCTTGACAATCATAGACATTCTATCAGATGATAAAATTAGACGAAACCGATGTACGCCTGTTGGCACTTTTACAAGAAGATTGCAAAAAAACCACCAAGGCCTATGCCTTGGCTTTGGGTTTGAGTGCCACAGCTGTTTACGAGCGTATTAAACGTCTCGAACGCAGCGGTACCATTACCCACTATGCCGCTTTATTGGATAAGGAGATGGTAGGCAAATCGTTTGTGGCTTTTTGCCATGTAAAATTGGTTCAGCACGCCAAAGACTATGTTCGGCTTTTTGAACGTAAGGTTTTGGAATTGGAAGAGGTGGCCGAATGTTACCATATTAGTGGCGACTACGATTACATCTTAAAGATTTTGGTGGCCGACATGCCCCAATACCGCGATTTTATGGTCACCAAACTAACCGCCATTGACCATATTGGAAGCACACATAGTTCCTTTGTAATCAGTGCTGTAAAGCATACGACGGCCATTCCGGTAGTACCGAATAAATAACTGTACAAACCCGCCCATCGGTTAGCCAAGTTGAAATGGAACATTGGATAATTTCTAATTGATAAATGGTACTTCTATAAAGCAAAATAGTAGTAATTTTGTAGGCAGTTTTAAAATCAAGAATATGGACTCATATGATGTTGTTGTTATCGGCTCGGGCCCGGGAGGCTATGTAGCGGCTATCCGTTGCGCACAATTGGGCATGAAAACAGCTATAATCGAAAAATACCCTACACTTGGGGGCACCTGCTTAAACGTAGGATGTATTCCGTCTAAAGCCTTATTGGATTCTTCGCACCATTATGAAGATGCCGTAAAACATTTCGGCACCCACGGTATTGATATCGATGGGGAGGTAAAGGTGAACATGGAGCAAATGATCGCCCGTAAGGCTCAAGTGGTAGAGCAGAACACCAAGGGTATTGAGTTCTTGATGGACAAAAACAACATTACCGTTTTACAAGGTGTAGGGAGTTTTAAAGATGCCACCCATATCAACGTAACCGATTCTGAAGGAAATGTGACTACGGTCGAAGCCAAAAAGACCATAATCGCTACAGGATCTAAACCAGCGAGTCTGCCATTTATAGAATTGGACAAAGAACGTATCATTACTTCTACCGAGGCCTTGAAACTTTCTGAAGTGCCCAAGCATATGATCGTTATTGGTGGCGGTGTTATCGGGTTGGAACTGGGTCAGGTGTACAAACGCCTAGGCGCCCAAGTGACCGTGGTTGAGTATATGGATACTATTCTTCCTGGAATGGATAAAAGCCTTTCCAAGGAATTGACCAAGGTATTGAAGAAGCAAAAAGTAAAGTTCGCCCTATCGCATAAGGTGAAATCTGTAACCCGTAATGGGGATGAAGTAACCATTTTGGCCGACGATAAAAAAGGCCAGGAAGTAAGCTTTAGCGGAGATTACGTTTTAGTGGCCGTAGGACGCCGCCCGTATACAGACGGACTGAATCTGGAAGCCGCCGGTGTAAAGATGGATGAACGAGGTCGTGTAGAAGTAGACAATCATTTAAAGACCAATGTAGATAATATCTATGCCATTGGCGATGTGGTAAAAGGAGCCATGTTGGCCCATAAAGCTGAAGAAGAAGGGGTAATGGTAGCCGAGTTGATGGCCGGACAAAAACCCCATATCGATTACAATTTGATTCCAGGAGTAGTATATACTTGGCCCGAAGTTGCCGCTGTAGGAAAAACCGAAGAGCAGTTAAAAGAAGCCGGGGTAGCCTATAAAGTGGGACAATTCCCGATGCGCGCCTTGGGTAGATCCAGAGCCAGTATGGATACCGATGGATTCGTTAAAATCTTGGCCGATGAAAAAACCGACGAAGTTTTGGGCGTACATATGGTTGGTGCCCGTGTAGCCGATTTGATCGCCGAAGCTGTAACCGCCATGGAGTTCAGGGCCTCTGCTGAAGATATCTCACGTATGAGCCATGCCCACCCTACCTATGCCGAAGCCGTTAAGGAAGCCGCCTTGGCCGCTACCGATAACAGGCCTATTCATATGTAGTGCATAACTAACAAGGAGCTTATAAAAGCCGTTTCAATCGCGATTGGAACGGCTTTTTAATTTAAAATCAATCAACAACATGTACTCCTGGAGCCACTCTCCTACGAATAATTCGCTCAACTTTTTCAACAAGCGGAACAAGGGATGTATATCTAGCATTTTTAACGTTAAAGACAATTAGGCTCATTTGAAAAGACTCCAAATGTTGTTGACCGCCCATATTCTTATCCAAAGAAATCAGAATTTTGAGGTCATTTTTTCGCATCCGATTTAATAACTCCCCGTTTTTTACCCCCGTCCATCCCATCTCGGGGACCGTATTCACTTCAAAATCGGGACTAAAGCGATATTTTAACTTTCTGGGAACATTTTCGTCAAGCAGCAGTTTCATTATTTGACGGATTTTCGGACAGATAAACACCCAATAACTCTAACACACTTTGGACCGAAGTCTTATCCACGGTAGGGTAGTTCTCCAAAAAGTCTTCAATGGTATCTCCACCCAACAAATAGTCGAATAATATCTTTAAAGGAACCCTAGTACCCTTAAATACTCGAGCACCCCCTAATACCTCCGACGAAGAAGACACATATTTATCTAAAGCAAGTTTTAAATCCATATAACCAATTTGGTTTTAAGTAAACCACTCCATTGCAAGCACACGAGGCATCCAGATGAAATAAGATTTTTATTTCGACGCAAGCCTCGAGGTTTTAAACCCTTTGGCGGTGTCAATAAATATACGAATATGCCGCTAATTAACTTAAGATCAAGAAAGGAATACCATGTGAAATTGCGAGTTATTTCACCGGTCGCAACAAACGATGGATAAAGAAACGTACCCTAACGGAGAGTACTCGTAGCCCGTATAAAGCCAAAGGCAGGTATTTCTGTGCAGTTGTTTTGATAAACACCCAAAAGCCCTTGATTTCGGTTTTGACCCGTACTTTATGGGCCTCATAACGTAAAGACAACCAAACACAACCCCCCATAAATAGTAGGGCGCCCGGAATTACCCATTGGGGCGACAAGCTATGATGTAAATAACGATAAAGCCCCATACCCGTAAAACTACCGTAGAGGATGATAAAGTGAATCACGTAGATTGATAAGGTACTCTGCCCAATTTTCAACACCAAGGGTTGCGCCATCCATTTTCTGAATAACATAAAAATGGCGAATACTAAGAAAACATCGCCCAACCGAATAAATAGATAATTGTTTTGTTGAATGGCCTCAAACAAGGTGATTCCTGTTTGGGTGCTGAGCCATAAAAAGAAATCCGAGGACCAAAATATAAGTCCGCTGCCAACCAATAAACTACTAGTAATGGTTATCGGATAAAAATAAGGGACAGCCTTAAATCGCTTAAAGATCATAGCAAGGGCACCCCCTATTGCCGCATAGCCGAACCACGGGATAATGGTAAACACCGAACCATTGGCCTTGGTCAGGTAATTGGCCAGACCTACGGGTAACCATTCAAACCCCCATGTTTTATACATAGGTTCAAAAACGAACAAGAGTACACCAATTGCCGCCAACACCAAAGGAAACCCCCTCGTTCGCTTGGCCGTAGCCAAATACACCCCCACGATACCCAATAAAGATAGCCCTATGCAATGCAGTACATCTACCAAATAAAAGGAATCGTAGAAACGAAAAGAGAGTAGCCCCCAAAGATTGGTTCGCAATAAATACCCAATAAACAGCAATTCCAATCCGCGTTTCAGGCCCTTTTTCACCCTCGGGTTCTGCCATCCGGTTTGAGGCACACGAATTAGTAAATAGGTAAAGATAAATCCGGATACGGTAAAGAAAACCGGGGCGGTAATACCTCGAAAATACTTCCAAACGGAATACAGTACGACCGAATCGTCACGAAAGGCATTATCCAACAGCCCATCGATAAAATGCCCTTGGAGCATCATTAAAATGGCCCAAGCCCGCATAGCATCGATAAAAAACAACCGATTCGACTTCATTTGTTTGTTAATACCCATATTTTTTAGCCCGTTGACACTCAATACCTTCGCATGGGAACGCTGCAAAATTAGATAAATTACTGGCCTTTAGCTTTTATTTGCCTTAATTTCGTTCAATAACCTACATACTATACGTAGCAAATAAAGGTTTTGGTCTTATTCTTGTAGGACAGGCATTAAAAATCGATTGGTTCATTGAGGACACCCATTACTTTCCCTATTCCCGAAAATAGCCCCATAAAACAGCAATTGTTGCAGTGGGGCCAGCAATTCGTAGATTGCTGCTGGTTGGATAGTAACGAGCACCCAGATCCCTATGGCAATTTTGAAGCTATATTGGCCGTAGGTACCCAAAGTAGGCTAGTAGCCCAGGATCGATTGGGATTCAAAGCCTTCGAAAACTACAGGAACCGAGAAAACGATTGGATTTTTGGTTATCTAAGCTACGACCTAAAAAATGGTCTCGAGAATTTAGAATCCGAGAATAGGGACCATATGGAGTTTCCTGCTCTTTACTTTTTTCGCCCCGAGAAAGTAATCCTTCTGGAGAAAGATAAATTGGTTTTCCAATATCCGGAAGCCATGGCGGCTGAAGCCCAACATGATTATGAAGCTATTTGCGGACTTCAACTATCTACACAGATAAAAAATCATAGCCCAATCGACATAAAGGCCGGCATGTCAAAAGAGGCCTATTTGGCCAAGTGCCAACAGCTTTTGGAACACATTCATCGGGGCGATGTGTATGAAATCAATTTTTGCCAGGAATTCTACGCCAGCAAGACTAAAATCGATCCGCTGGCCCTATTCACCGAAATGAATACCCGCTTACAGCCACCTTTTGCCACCTTTTTAAAAATGGGGGACCGCTATGTACTTTCGGCTTCACCAGAGCGTTTTTTAAATCGTAAAGGCAATACACTCATATCCCAACCTATTAAGGGCACGGCCAAAAGACATTTTGACGATCCTGTACAAGATGAAAGAGCCAAGGTTGAATTGGAGAACAGTGAAAAAGAACGGGCCGAAAACATTATGATCGTTGATTTGGTGCGGAACGACCTCTCCAAAGTCGCTACAAAAGGGAGTGTAAAAGTACCGGAATTGTGCCGGGTATACCCCTACGAACAAGTACACCAAATGGTATCTACGGTAAGTGCTAAAATCCCTAGCCAAAGTTCTCCGATAGCCTTGATCAAGGCTGCTTTTCCGATGGGCAGCATGACCGGAGCCCCAAAAATTTCGGCCATGGAACTCATAGAACGTTATGAAACCCATAAAAGAGGGGTGTATAGCGGGAGTGTAGGTTATATAGACCCCCAGGGCGATTTCGACTTCAATGTAATCATACGCACCCTACTGTACGATAAAAAGTCAAAAAAGGTATCCCTATCGGTGGGTAGTGCCCTCACCGCTTTGGCCCGGCCCGAGGCCGAATACGATGAGTGTTTGCTAAAGGCCCAAGCTTTGATCCAATTGCTAGAGGCTACGGATTGATATCTGCATTTCACAGCCCGCCTGAAAAACCTATATTTGGACATGGACCCATCTTTTACGCACCCTTTCCGCAATTTTTCAATCCACTGTCGTTATTTTCCCACCGAATCGCCCAAGGCCATGGTTGTTTTGGTACACGGTATGGGCGAACATCTCGAACGGTATAGTCGGTCGGTAATTCCAATCCTAAACCAATACGGTGTCTCTGTACTGGCCTATGACAACATAGGACATGGCCAAAGTTCAGGTAAACGCGGGCACTGCCCAAGTTATGCGGCCTTGCAAGACCTTTTGGGCGAAATAATAAGTTTGGCCAAAACGGAAGCCCTCCAATTGCCCTTGTTGTTATATGGCCATAGTATGGGCGGCAACCTGGTATTGAACTATGGATTACGAACCGGAAATATAGATGGCATAATCGCTTCGAGTCCGTATTTGCGTTTGGCCTTTGAACCCCCAAAATGGAAAATGGGACTAGGCAGGTTCTTACTGGGCATTTTACCCGGAATAACCCTTCCTACGGGGCTAGACCCCAATGCCATCAGTCAGCAAGCCACCGAAGTGGCCGCTTACAATAACGACCCTTTAATCCATGATAAGGTGAGTCCGATGTTCTCCTTCCCAATTATGGAAGCCGGGGAATGGGCCATTAATGAAGCCCAAAACCTAAAAACCCCTACCCTATTGATCCACGGTACGGCCGATGCCCTAATCGATTACAAGGCTACGGAAGCCTTTCATGCGAACTGCAACGCTTCTACCCTGCATCTTATAGATAAGGGATACCACGAATTGCATCACGACCTGAACCGGGTACAATTCCTAAAACTTATTGGTGATTGGTTGAAAACAAGGCTTTCTTAACCATTTTTAACAATCGGAAGGCGGCAAAAGCTAGTGAACCCCTTATTTTTGTGAGGTGCTGCCCGAGTTCAAAGAACATATTGAAAGCCATTTTCCAGAAATCCTAAGTCACCCTACCATGGTTGCCATCAGTGGGGGCATGGATAGTGTGGTACTCACCCACTTGTTGATCCAACTCGATATAAAACCCAGCTTGGCCCATTGTAACTTTCAATTACGGGGAGAAGAAAGTGATGCCGATGCTGAATTCGTATCGGAACTGGCCGAAAAATGGAATCTACAGCTATACTCAAAAACATTTGAAACCAAACAAATAAAGGCGGAAAACCGTGGATCTACCCAAATGATAGCCCGTGATCTGCGTTACCACTGGTTTAACGAACTAATCGATCAGGGAAAATCCACATACCTGCTTACGGCCCATCATCTAGACGACAATATCGAGACCTTTTTGATCCATCTAAGCCGTGGTACAGGAATCCAAGGATTACTTGGCATACCCGAACGTAACCACCCTATTTTAAGACCCTTACTCCCTTTTAGCCGCGAAGAAATTTTAAGGTACGCCAAAAACAATCAATTGGCATGGCGCGAAGATTCAAGTAATGCATCCGATGATTACCTACGTAACCGGATCAGGCATCATATTAGTCCGCAATTAAAGGAACTGCACCCTAGTTTCGATCCCAATTTTAACCGGACTATACGGCAACTGACCCAGGAAAAACAACTGGCCCAAATAGAAATTGACCGAGCTCGCGCTAGTTGTTTTACCAGTGATGGCGACGGTTATAAAATCGAAATCGAAAAGCTGCAAGCCTTAACCCCATTGGCGGCCTATCTCTATCATTTCTTTGAGCCCTTCGGATTCAGTCAATTCGGGGCAATAGAAAAAATGCTCAATGGCCTATCGGGAAAGGAAATCCGTTCCCACAGCCATCGGCTAATAAAAGACAGAACCCACTTGCTATTGCATCCACTGGAAACAATCGATAAAACTTGTTATGAAATCGAGGCGGGAACGACACATTTACAACATCCTATTGGCTTGCAATTTGAAAAAGTGGATCAAATGAAGGAAAAACAAGCTGGGGTGTTATATATTGATGCCGATTGCTTGCAATATCCGTTGACCTTACGTAAAAAAAAGGAAGGTGACGTTTTTTATCCGCAAGGTATGCGGGGTAAAAAGAAATTATCGAAGTATTTCAAAGATGAGAAAATGGACACGCTAACCAAAGAAAACCAATGGTTGCTGTGTTCCCAAGATCAAATCGTTTGGGTAGTAGGTAAACGGGGCGATGAACGCTTTAAGATTACCCCAACCACCCAAAATATTATTAAAGTAACGCTGAAAACCTAAACCCGAAAATGGGTGGGTACGGTAAAACCAAGTCAAGCGCTGGCCAAGGCGCACCTTTAGATTAGAATTAGATGAAAAAACAACTGTGTTCCCTGCTTGTATTCCTCTCCTTTTTGGGGTTACAGGCGCAGTTCAACGAGAATCCGGTAAGCTGGAGACATGAGGTAAAGGCCCTATCGGAAGATAGCTTCGAGATTAAAATGATCGCCGATCTAGAGCCCGAATGGCATTTGTATTCGCAACATACGGCCGAAGGGGGTTCATTGCCCATAGAGTTCACCTATGTGAATGTGGGCACCGATTACGAAACCGTGGGCCCTACCGAAGAAAGTGCCACGGAAAAGGCCTATAATGAGGTCTTTGAAGTAGAGGAAACCTTTTTCAGCGGACAGGCCATATTTACCCAAAAGATAAAACGTTTAGACCCCAAGGTCAGGCAATTGAGCGTAGAGCTGTTTTACCAGGTCTGTAAAGAAGTTTGTATTCCGGGCGATGCCGTACTTACCATCAGTCTCGATGGCGGCAAGGCCATAGTGGAAGAAAAAAACATAGACGACCGCTCAAAGGCCATGGCCGCGGCCTTAAAACTCGATATAAAGAACAAAGAAATCTTAAACAGTGGCGATGGGGAATCGGTTAAAACGGCCACAGGGCCTTGGACCATTTTCGGCCTGGGCTTCTTGGGAGGGCTCATCGCTTTATTGACCCCCTGTGTTTTTCCCATGATTCCACTTACGGTTTCCTTTTTTACCAAAGGGGCCCAAAATAGATCCAAAGGCATTTCACGGGCCTTTCTTTACGGCTTCTTTATTGTGCTGATCTATGCCTTGCTTAGTCTACCCTTCCATCTGTTCGATTCGGTAGATTCGCAAATCTTGAACTCCATTGCCACCAATATTTGGCTCAATCTCTTTTTCTTTCTGATTTTCGTGGTGTTCGCATTCTCCTTTTTTGGGTATTTCGAACTCACCCTGCCCAGTAGTTGGGCCAATAAAATGGATTCGGCCTCCTCTAAGGTTGGCGGCATACTCGGTATTTTCTTTATGGCGGTAACCTTGGCCATAGTCAGTTTTTCGTGTACCGGACCTATTTTGGGTGGTTTGTTGGGCAGCACGGCCCTAGCCGAAGGCGATGTGGCCAACAACCTCAGTATCGGTATGATCGGATTCGGGGCGGCTTTGGCCCTACCTTTTGCCCTTTTTGCCATGTTTCCGGCTTGGTTGAATTCTTTACCCAAATCGGGCGGCTGGATGACCACGGTTAAAGTGGTCTTGGGATTTTTAGAACTGGCCCTGGCCCTAAAATTCCTGTCCAATGCCGATTTGGTAGCACACTGGGGACTATTGAAACGTGAGCTATTTATAGGCCTATGGATTTTAATCGGCATTTTGATGACGGCCTATTTGTTCGGATGGATCCGTTTTCCGCACGATGGCCCTAAAAAGAAAATCCGAGGCATTCGTTTGTTTACAGCACTGGCATCCTTGGCATTTACCATATACTTAGGTTTAGGTCTGGCCAAAGTGGTCGACCTAAAACTGCTGAGCGGCTTTCCCCCACCTGACTTTTACAGTGTAGTTGAAACCGAATCCGATTGTCCATTGGGCTTGGATTGCTACAAAGACTACCAAAGCGGCTGGGCCAAAGCCAAGGCAAGCGGCAAACCCATTATGTTCGATTTTACAGGTTGGGCCTGCGTAAACTGCCGTAAAATGGAGGAAAACGTCTGGAGCGACCCCGAGGTATACGAGCTATTGAAAAACGAATATGTGCTGATTTCCTTGTATGTGGATGACCGAAAGGCATTGCCCCCATCGGAGCAATTTGAGTTTAAATTCGATAGTGGTAAGGTAAAATCAATTAAAACCATTGGCGATAAATGGGGTACCTTTCAAACGGCAAATTTCGGATCCATTTCACAACCTTATTATGTATTGATGGATACCGAGGGCCAGTTGTTGGCCCCGGCCATCCAATACACCGATAAAGACACCTATTTGGCTTGGCTAAAGGCTGGGTTAAAGAACCATAACTAAAAGACAGACTAATACAACTTAATTCCAACCCTATGAGAAAGCTATTATTCGCCTTTACCCTAGGCCTTCTGTTCTCGTGTAGTCAGGCCCAGACGGATTACGACCCTAAGGCCCATTACAATAAATCGGAGGTTACCATTAGCATGCGTGATGGTATAAAACTCCACACCACGATTTACAGCCCTAAGGATACTTCAAAAGAATACCCGATACTATTGCACCGTACCCCCTACTCCTGTAGGCCTTATGGTGAAGCCTATCGCAGTAAAATAGGGCCCAACAACACCATGATGAAGGAAGGCAATATCGTGGTGTACCAAGATGTGCGTGGGCGCTGGAACAGTGAAGGGGTCTATGATAATATGCGCGCCTATATCCCTAATAAAAAGCGAAAGGAAGTAGACGAAGCCTCCGATACTTACGATACTATCGACTGGTTAGTAAAGAACATTGCCAATAACAATGGTAAGGTAGGCGTATGGGGTATCTCTTACCCAGGCTTCTACTCCACTTATGCTTTATTAGATGCGCACCCGGCCCTAAAAGCCGTATCGCCCCAAGCCCCTATTGGTGATTTTTATTTTGATGATTTCCACCATAACGGTGCTTATTTGTTAAGTTATTGGCGTGCCACGGCCGTTTTCGGTTATATGAAAGACCAACCCACCACAGAGGCCTGGTATAAATTTCCCGAATTGGGCACCGAAGACCAATACCAGTTTTTTCTTGATGCCGGTCCGCTATCGAATCTCGACCAATATTATAAGGAGGATAATGTATTCTGGACCCAGCTGAAAGAACATCCGGATTATGATGAATTCTGGCAAAAAAGAGGCATTATCCAACATTTGAACGATATTAAACCTGCGGTAATGACCGTAGGCGGATGGTTCGATGCCGAAGACCTTTATGGACCCTTGAATACCTACGGAGCCATTGAAAAAAGCTCAAAAACCTACAATACCTTGGTTATGGGTCCTTGGAGTCATGGGGACTGGGCACGAAACAAAAAGCGTCAGGCCGTGGGTAATGTGTATTTTGGTGACGATCTCTCAAAATTCTTCCAAGAGGATATAGAGACCGAGTTCTTCAACCACTTTCTAAAAGGAAGCGCCGATGGTAATACCGGGCTTCCGGAAGCTTACCTTTTCGATACCGGAACCAAAGACTGGCATCGTTTTGAAAACTGGCCCCCAAGGAACCTGGAAAAACGTTCCTATTTCCTTCAGGCCCATGAGCGTCTATCCCCCATAGCCACGCGGGAATACTCAGCAGCAACATTTGTCAGTGACCCAGCCAAACCAGTACCCTATTCCGAAGACATCAAAATGGTCTTTACGCCAAGAAAGTTCATGACCGACGACCAGCGATTTGCAGCCCGAAGGCCTGATGTTTTGGTTTTTGAGACCCCGGTTCTCGAGGAAGCCGTAACCTTGGCCGGACCACTTTTGGCCAAACTTAAGGTGGCCACCACCGGAACCGATGCCGATTGGGTAGTTAAACTGATCGATGTATACCCGCCAGACCATGAAGATTACGAAGAGACCCAAGACCATTTAAAAATGGGCAATTACCACCAAATGGTCCGTTCGGAGGTTATTAGAGGTCGGTACCGCAACGATTTTGCCAAGCCCGAACCCTTCGAGCCCAACAAAGAAACGGCCGTAGACCTCACTTTGCAAGATGTACTACATACCTTTAAAAAAGGGCATAAAATTCAGGTGCAGATCCAAAGTACTTGGTTTCCGTATATAGATCGGAACCCACAAAATTATGTCGACAATATTTTCTTGGCCAAGGAAAGTGATTTTGGCAAACAGACCCATTCCGTATACAATAGCTCCAAGATTGAGGTAGGTATACTGCCTACCAAAAAATAAGGATATATTCTGAAAATACTAAGTAATGTTACCAAGTTGACACTTACTGTCGATAAAAACTACTAAAATCCATTCAATACTATCAAAAAGCAGGCTTTTATGCCTGCTTTTTTGGGTAAAATGGGGTACATTTAAGGCAATTATGAAGCTATTTAAAAAATTCCTGTGGATACTTATCGGCCTGGTAGGATTGATCAGTATCGCCGTATTACTATTCGTACAACACCTAAAACCAGAATATGAAGGGGAGGTAGAAATGGCCGATCTTTCGGCCAAGGTCGAGGTGTACTACGACACCTATGGTATACCCCATATCTATGCACAAAACACGGCCGATGCCTATAAGGCCTTGGGTTATGTACATGCCCAAGACAGACTTTGGCAAATGGAGTTACTACGCAGGATAGGTACAGGAGGTTTATCCGAGGTTTTCGGTAAGGACCTTTTGGAGACCGATAAGTTCTTCCTGGCTATGGGCATTGAGGAAGCCACGCACAAAACTGTAAAGAACCTAGATCCTAAAAGTGACGAAGTACGATTGGCCCAGGCCTATCTTTCGGGTATCAATCAGTTTATAGCCGATGGCCCTACCCCCATCGAGTTTTACCTGACCGGAATCGATAAGAAGGCCTTCGCCATGGAAGACATTCTCAATGTAATGGGCTATATGTCTTTTAGTTTTGCCATGGCCCATAAAACCGACCCTTGGGTAAGTCGCCTGAACGATAAACTTGGCCCAAAATACTTAAAGGACCTAGGCTTGGATGTAGACCCCAATACCCAGCTCATCCCAAATTTTCCGAATCGGGCCCAACGTGACAGCCTTTCACTACATACCGATTCTATAGCCACCAATGCCATGGCCCAGGTTTTGGAACCCCTGGAAGCCTTATCTATTCCACTGTTCGAAGGTAGTAACAGCTGGGTAATTGGTCCGCAGAAAACAGCCACGGGTAAGGTTATTTTTGCCAACGACCCCCATATCGGATTTGCACAACCATCGGTTTGGTTCGAGGCCCATATCAACACCCCCGATTACGAAATGTATGGCTATCATTTGGCCGGAATGCCATTTCCGCTCTTAGGGCATAACCGTCAAATGGCCTATGGGTTGACCATGTTCGAAAACGACGACATCGATTTTTATTACGAAACCGCCAATGCCGAAGGCACCCAATACAAAACCCCCGATGGCTGGAGGGACTTTTCCACCCACGAAAGGGAAATTATAGTAAAAGACAGTGGTTTGGTCAAATTCAGTTATAAAGAGACCCTACATGGCCCCATTTTAAATGGTATCGCCAATCAGGTTCAGGGCGATAGGCCCATAGCCATGAAATGGATCTATACTCAAGAAGACAACCAATTGTTATCGGCCGTATTTGGTATGACCCAAGCCCAAAACCTAAAAGATTTCAAAACCTCGGTCAGTAAAATACATGCCCCGGGGCTCAATGTAATGTATGGCGATGTCGATAACAATATCGCTTGGACCGCAGCCGGAAAATTATATGAAATGCCCAAAGGGGTACAAACCAAAATGGTCTTGGACGGAAGCTCGGGCGAAGATGAACCATTACGTTTCCTAGACTTTAGCGAGAACCCGCAATCAGTTAACCCACCTTGGGGTTACGTATATTCGGCCAACAATCAACCCGATACCATTTCGGGTATATGGTACCCAGGTTATTATCTGCCTGAAAACAGGGGTAAACGCATTGTACAATTGCTGGAAGCCAAAAACGATTGGGACCGTGAAAATGTAGAGACGATGATCAACGATGTAACCTCTTCCATGACCCCGACCGTTGTAAAGGAAATCTTTAAATGCATCAACATCAAGGAACTTTCCGATGACCATAGTGACAAATTGGATATTCTGGGCCAATGGGATGGAAACTATCAATTAGATCGAATTGAGCCTACCATTTACCATCGCTGGGAGTATTTCTTCCTTAAAAACACTTTTGAAGATGAAATGGGACCGGAAATGTTCAAGGAGTTTTTGGCGACCCATTTGCATAAACGTATCACGGTTCCTATGATATCGGATGAAGGCGGCAAATCGATTTGGTGGGATAATGTAAAGACTACCGACACTATAGAATGGAAATCGACCATAGTTACCCAATCCTTTCAACAAGCCATGGAAGCCTTGGAAAAGGAATTGGGGCAAGATCGTGAACAATGGACCTGGAACCGGGTACACACCTTGGAGCACGGTCACCCCATTGGGCAGGTAGAAAGTTTACGTTCGTTCTTCAACGTAGGCCCCTTTCCTATCGTGGGCACACGGGAAGTAATCAATAATCTGGCCTTTAAATACGATGGCAGCGGCGATTACAAGGTAGGTTCGGGCCCCTCGACACGTAGGGTAATCGATTTTTCCGATATCGAAAATAGCCGCAGTATTTTACCCACGGGCCAATCAGGTAATCCGTTCAGTACCCATTATAAAGACCAGGCCGAATTGTACAATGCTGGCAAATTCCGGAAGATGTTATTGAATACGGAGGAAATCCAATCCAAAACCAGTACCGTACTTCGTTTCTCAAAAGCCGAATAGGGATTTCCGAACAAGGGTTTTTATAATCACTTGGCCTAAATATTGGTAAACCCAACATCCATTTTTTTAAATTATGGAATGCTTACCAAAATATACAGTAGTGCGGTTTTTGGCATTGACGCCTCAACCATCACCGTAGAAGTAAATATAGGCAAAGGTGTGGGGTACCATTTGGTGGGACTACCCGATAATGCCATTCGTGAAAGTAATTTTAGGATATCTGCCGCCTTACAGAACAATGGCTACAAAGTGCCCGGTAAAAAAATTACCATTAATATGGCACCTGCCGATATGCGTAAGGAAGGTTCGGCCTACGACCTTACCTTGGCCATAGGGGTACTCCATGCCTCTGAGCAATTACAGACCGAAAAACTAGACGATTATATTATCATGGGTGAATTGTCTTTGGATGGCAGTTTACAACCCATAAAAGGGGCTTTGCCCATTGCCATTCAGGCCCAAAAAGACGGGTTCAAAGGTTTTATCTTACCCAAGGACAACGCGCAAGAAGCAGCCATAGTTAATGGATTGGAAGTATACGGAATGGATAACCTTTTGGAAGTTATCGGCTTTTTGGAAGGGAAAAACGAAGTTGCACCTTTTCGAGTAGATAGCCAAGCCTATTTTGCGACGGAATCGGCAATGCCCATCCATGATTTTTCAGAGGTAAAAGGCCAAGAAAGTATCAAAAGGGCCATGGAGATTGCTGCCGCCGGAGGTCATAATATTATACTTATCGGTCCGCCCGGGGCCGGAAAAACCATGTTGGCCAAACGCCTGCCTTCCATTTTACCACCCATGAGTTTGGATGAAGCCTTGGAGACCACCAAAATACATTCCGTAGTCGGCAAGGTTCAAAACCAAGGCCTGGTAGCCCAGCGTCCCTTTCGTAACCCGCATCACTCATCGTCGGACATAGCCCTTGTGGGTGGGGGTAGCTACCCCCAACCCGGAGAAATCTCGTTGGCGCATAATGGGGTATTGTTCTTGGATGAATTACCGGAATTTAAACGTGGGGTACTAGAGGTCATGCGGCAACCTTTGGAAGATCGGGAAGTAACCATTTCCCGAGCCCGTTTTACGGTAACCTACCCGTGCAGTTTTATGTTGGTGGCCAGCATGAACCCGAGTCCGAGTGGTTATTTTAACGAACCAGGTGCCCCGGTTACCTCGACCCCGGCCGAAATGCAACGCTATTTAAACCGTATCTCGGGGCCCCTACTCGACCGTATCGATATCCATATCGAGGTGACCCCGGTACCTTTTGAAAAACTATCAGACGACCGTCGGGGCGAACCCAGCGCCCTAATCCGGGAAAGGGTTACACAGGCCAGAGACATACAGACCCAGCGTTTTAAAACCCAAGAAAGCCTGCACTATAATGCCCAAATGGGGCCCAAACAAATCAGTGAATACTGTGCCTTGGACCAAACCGCCAAAAACCTACTGAAAGATGCTATGGAACGTTTGAACCTTTCGGCCCGGGCCTATGATCGTATTTTAAAAGTATCGCGCACCATTGCCGATTTGGAAGCTGTAAAAGACATAAGCCCAAGCCATATTGCCGAAGCCATACAATACCGTAGTCTGGATCGCGATGGTTGGTTGGGATAATTAAAGCCTTTTTAGTATCTCTACCATTTTATTGGCCCTTTCTTGAGTCTCCTCTATACTCCACCCTAATTTGATAAGGCAAGAAATATTGCGCCCCATCCAATGGTCTGATTGTGAGAAATCGGTTTGGGAAAAATCTTGTAGTCCGGCCAAAACCTCTTGAGGTAATTTACCTAGGGATTTCTTATGCTGAAGATGCTCCCATTTTCTATAATAATGCCAATTGTTATCATACCAATAGAAACAGGCATCGATTCCGGCTTCCTTTAGTGCGATACTTGCTTTTTGGGCCAAATCGGTATTGGGCATAAAAAAGCTCAAAAAAGAATAATTCTGACTCCCCTTTTCCGGAATGCTACGCAGCTTTAGTCCATCTACTTCCATTAAAGCATTCTCCAGTATGGCGTAACGTTCTTTTTGAGTAGCTACAAAATTATCTAAACGATCGATTTGGGCCACACCAACAGCCGCATTCAATTCCGAAATCCGATAATTATACCCCAGAAACGGGTGTGACTCGGCCCCACGATCATTCCCAACATGGTCGTGTCCGTGATCCGAAAAATGGTCGGCATGAGTATAATAAGAAGCATTATTGGTGATGACAGCCCCACCTTCGCCGCATGTTATTGTCTTTACAAAATCGAAACTAAAGCAACCTAAATCGCCATAAGCCCCCAAGGGGATGCCATCAAAACTACCGCCAATGGCTTGGCAGGCATCTTCCAACAACAATAGATTATGGGTTTTACAGATAGCCTTCAATCGAGCTAGATCGGCCATGGAACCGCACATATGTACCGGCATTACCACCTTGGTCTTTGGTCCTATGGCCTTTTCAACCGCCTGTGGGCATAGGGTAAGGGTATCGTCTATATCAACCAAAATCGGTACAGCACCCAAAGCCAGAACGGCCTCAAAACTGGCCACAAATGTAAAGGTGGGTAAAATGACCTCATCGCCTGCCCCTACTCCGGCACTGGCCAAGGCCACGGTTATTGCAGCGGTACCACTACTGACCAATTGGGCATGGGATACTTGCATACGCTTGCAAAGTTTGGCTTCCAATTCTTTCGATTTCCATTGGCCGTTACGCATGCCATCGAAACCATAGCGCATTAATACCCCACTGTCCAATACTTGTTGCACTTCCCGCTTTTCTAGTTCTCCGAATTTTTCGAATCCTGGCATTTTTTATACTTATAGGTTAGTTCTAAGCTCTTATTATTGGAAAAACCACAGTTTAATGGCCATGGCGACCACCATTATCACCAAAAAGGTTTTAATGAATCCATCGCCTTTTTTAACCGAAACCCTACTCGCTACCCAGCCCCCAGTACCATTACCCAGTGCCAAGATGCCTCCTATTTTCCAATCCACCTTATCGTTCAACACAAAAACGGCCAAAGCTGACAAGGTATATATCAACACTACGGCAACCTTAGTGGCATTGGCCCGCACCAAGGTCATTTTATTGACATGATGTAGGAACATAATTATGATAAACCCAATTCCTGCATTAATGAATCCGCCATAAATTCCGATGCAGAAAAAAGCCAGAATACCGAGCCAAAGGTATTTTCCGGTAATACGTTCTTGCACCGATTCCAATTTCATTTTCGGGCCAAAAAGTATGATAACCACCACAACTATCATAACGATGGCCAAGATGCGGTTAAAGAGTTCCCCCTTGATATCTACTGCGATTGAAGCACCGATTACGGCACCGATAAGTGCAGCAATACCCAAATAGATATTAAAAGGAAAAGTGGAAACCCCTTTGCTTTTGAATCCGGCCGTAGCCAGACCGGTCTGCACCACTATGGCCACCCTATTGGTACCATTGGCAATGGCAGGCGGAAGACCCAGAAAAATAAGGGTTGGTAGGATTAACAAAGACCCACCTCCGGCCAAGGTATTGATAAAACCTACGGTAAACCCGACCCCGACCAATAAAGGATAATGCCACCATTCTTGCATGCCTACAAATGTAAGCTAACCAAGCGGAATTATGATTTTATCACAAAAAATGTGTTTTCTGACAAATCTCATATGGAATATAGGGTATTTATTAGTAATTTGTAACCATAAACGCACTTCAAATGATTGAAATTCAGCGGTATGTAGACCATACCCTACTAAAACCGACGGCCACAATTAACGAAATACAACAACTTTGTGAGGAAGCCGTTGCCCATAATTTTTATGCGGTCTGTGTAAATGGTTGCCATGTTGCACCTGCCAAAGAGTTTATTCACGATAGTCCGGTTAAGTTGGCTGCCGTAATCGGATTTCCCTTAGGGGCCATGACCACGGAAGCCAAAGTTTGTGAGGCCAGACAATGTGTTTCGCAGGGTGCAGACGAAATCGATATGGTATTGAACTTGGGGCACCTTAAGGCCCAAGATTATATGAAGGTAGAAAGTGACATTAAGGCGGTAAAAGATGCCATTGGTGATGCCTGCCTAAAGGTAATTTTCGAAACTTGTTTTTTAGATGAATTCGAAATTCAGGTAGCGACACGTTTATCTATTTCTGCCGGAGCCGATTATATCAAAACCTCTACCGGATTTGGAACCGGGGGTGCGACCCTAAAAGATGTAGAAACCATGAAACGGGCCGCCGAAGGAAAGGTAAAAATAAAAGCCTCTGGAGGTATACGAGATCAAAAGACCGCTTTAGCCTATATCGAAGCCGGGGTGGACAGAATCGGGACCTCCTCGGGTATTAAAATCGTACAGGGCGTATGAGTGTACATATAGATGCAAAACCAGGTGAAGTGGCCGAGACCATTCTACTACCTGGCGACCCGTTACGGGCACAATGGATCGCAGAAACCTATTTAGAAGATACCATATGCTATAACCAGGTTAGGGGCATGCTGGGCTTTACCGGAACCTACAAAGGAAAAAGGATTTCGGTACAAGGCACGGGTATGGGTATTCCTTCGTGTATGATATACACCCACGAGCTCATAACGGAATACGGGGTTAAAAACCTAATTCGGGTAGGTTCTGCAGGGGCTTACCAAGCGGATCTTAAACTGCACGACATCGTGCTTGCCCTCTCGGCATCTACCACTTCGGGTATTAACCAAGAACGTTTTAAGGGCTATACCTATGCACCAACGGCCCATTTCGAATTAGTGACCCGGGCCATTGAACAGGCCAAGAAAATGGCCATAGATATAAAAGGTGGTAATGTCTTATCTGCCGACACCTTTTACGAAGACCGGTTCGAGTCTTACGAACAATGGGCCAAATTTGGGGTGTTATGTGTAGAAATGGAAACAGCCGGTTTGTACACTTTAGCTGCTAAACACGGGGTAAAAGCCTTATCTATTTTAACGATTTCAGACTCTTTGGTTACGGGCGAAAGAACCACTGCGGCAGAACGCGAAAAAGGCTTTGGTACCATGGCTCAATTGGCCTTGGAAATGGTCTAACAACTGAAAACCAGAGTATTTAGAACCATCTGGGCTTTTTTAACCAAAAAAGCAGCTCAAAAGCAATGATTATTGAAAAAAGTGGTTTATATTTGCAGCCGCTATTGGAGAAGTGGCAGAGTGGTCGAATGCACCGGTCTTGAAAACCGGCGAGGGTCACACCTCCGGGGGTTCGAATCCCTCCTTCTCCGCAAAAGGAAGCCGAGTGTTTACACTTGGCTTTTTTTATACCCGTTGGCCAAAGCTTGCTTTAGGACATAAGGGGATGAAAAAAGACAATGGTTTCTGAAGGAAACTTGGCTTCTATGTTTGCCCGGGAACACCTACCGGGATATCCAATCCCTCCTTCTCCGCAAAAGGAAGCCGAGTGTTTACACTTGGCTTTTTTTATACCCGTTGGCCAAAGCTCGCTTTAGGACATAAGGGGATGAAAAAAGACAATGGTTTCTGCAAGAAATTTGGCTTCCATGCTTGCCCGGGAACACCTACCGGGATATTCAATCTCTCCTTCTCCGCAAAAGGAAGCCGAGTGTTTACACTTGGCTTTTTTTATGCCCGTTGGCCAAAGCTTGCTTTAGGACATAAGGGGATGAAAAAAGACAATGGTTTCTGAAGGAAATTTGGCTTCCATGCTTGCCCGGGAACACCTTCCAGGATATCTAATCCCGCTTTCACCGAAATTCAATTATCCCTTACAAGGAAATTAAGCATTGCTTTCTTAAGCATGTAAACGAATTTATCTTCACAAACCTGAGCATGCCGCAACCATTACAAGCCTTGGATTGTGGTTCGACTTCCACTTACCCTTTTTTGAATCAATCAATCCATTTCCAAAGTCAAGCCACAAGTATTCTAGTCGAATACCCATTTTACAAAACTGATATTCAATATATTAACTCTCCTGTCCGATATCAAATATTTGACTGTCCGAAATGATATATCCCACAAGACATGAAGAAATATAGGTCTATCGTTTATTTGCCGGATTCAATATCGACGCGCACAAAACAATTCCTTAATCTATCAAACTTAACCACTAGCGATTCTTTATAGCTCTTACACAAAACAACAAAACGGCCATAACATAATCAGTGCCATGAGTCCAATTTTAATCTATACAAGTCATGAAAAAAATCTTGATCTCAATTACATTAATCGTTTTAGCATCATGGGTTACGGCCCAAGAAACCAAGCATCAAACCCAAGAACTGGAATCGATTCTTTTTGGCAATTATCTAGCCTATTTAACACAGCAAGATGATTCGGGCAATTATGAAGGAGGTATAGATAATCTGGTCTACAAACTCTTAGATAAACAAGATTACCGAGTACAACCGGGCGAACATAAAGAGGTAATTATGTTGTTCCGGGCAGATGCCGATAAACCCGAAGAGTTCAAAAATGATGAAAAAATGTATTTACCTGACCATCCGGCCTTTCCTATAACCTATATTCAAAAAGTATATGAAGGCAATGAAAAGATGCAGAAAGATATAGGTTATGCCCCACGGATTAATAGTTACGATGACCATAAACGATTGGTTTTCCTTGACGGACGTATATTCATTTTACAAGATTGGGTAGACAAAGACAATTACACTTTAGTAGCAGTCATGGAACACCAAGCCAAGAAAGTTGGCGGACTAAAAAAGATGAAAATGGTAATGAAGTCACCAAAGAAAATGAAAACTATGCAACCCCATACCCAACTTCAAAACTATCTGGATAAAGCCTATAAAAAACAACAGGAAATCTATCCCAAATGGTTAGCGGAAGGGAACAACGGCAGTTTAGAGGAAAACACCGAAAACATAAGAAAACTAATAATCGATGTCATTAACAAACAACGAACCGATTGGATGAACTCCGAGGAGTATAAACGAATCAAGGAACGTAACAGGCATGCCGAACAAAATAGATCAGAAAGTACGGTTACCATTAACAACAGCAGCGGTAAAGACGTATACATTTACGTAGAAGGTTCTAAAAACAGTTCTCGGATATCGACAAATGGGCGGGCTAGTTTTAGCTGTAAAAGCAACCTGTATTATAGTTATGATGCCAATGGATCAGCCAATTCCGCGACCTTAATCGTTTCAGCGAACCAAAACTGTGGCGAGCAAATCCAAATCGATTAAAATCGTTAGATTATTTCACAGCAATTAATCAGGAAACAAATTTTTCAGCTTTTCCATCCTCACACTGAAAAGCAAAGTTGGGGTCAATTCCAAATTCATTCCACTATCAAGCCCCAATCTAAAGGGGCTTGATACATTAACTCTTTCCCAAAACCCCATCCATTACCCAACTGGTATGGAGTGCTGTCTTTCCGGTCGAAGGATGTTTGGCACCGCTATCCACCAAGTGTTTTTTCATGTTTTCTACATGAAATTGCTGTACATGTTGCGGGTTGTCGATAAACACCTCTTCCTGCTCTTGTAAGAATCCCAGACCAAGGCGTCATCTCCCTAAAAACCAAAGCCATTTTTGTAATGGATATACTACTGTTCAAAAAGGTTTTTACACGATGATGAAGGATAAATATTTCTTGTCGATAATACTTAATTTTAAGCTGTAAGCCAACCAAATACACTTTTAGGACTCCTTACCTAAAGATGCCGATTCAGTACCTATGTTGAAGAAAGGTATTTCCCTATAAGTCTCGGTGGGCGCATCTACATATCAACGAAAACATACTATTACCGCATGTCTAAATGATAGAACACATATCTAATCTAAAACCAACCTTTATGAAACAATTCACCATTTCAGTATTCGTATTACTAAGCTGCTTGGCCTACGGTCAAGAAAAGCCCAATATACTCGTCATCTTCGGGGACGATATCGGTTATTGGAACCTCAGCTATAACAACAGGGGCATGATGGGCTATATGACCCCTAATATAGACCGGATCGCCCATGAGGGTATGATCTTTACCGATTATTATGCCGAACAATCCTGTACGGCCGGAAGGGCTGCCTTTATTACCGGTCAACATCCGTTTCGCACCGGCCTGACCAAAGTGGGTATGCCAGGCGCACCACAGGGCATTCAAAAAGAAGACCCCACTTTGGCCGAATTATTAAAACCACATGGTTATGTGACCGGCCAATTCGGTAAAAATCATTTGGGGGATCGGGACGAACATCTGCCAACCGCCCATGGTTTTGACGAGTTCTTCGGCAACCTGTATCATTTAAATGCCGAAGAAGAACCTGAAAATGTCGATTACCCCAAAGACCCACAATTCGCCAAAAAATGGGGCCCCAGAGGGGTAATAAAATCCACCGCCGATGGACCCGTAAAAGACACCGGCCCCTTGACCAAAAAAAGAATGGAGACCATTGATGGTGAATTTACCGATGCCGCTATCGATTTTATAAAGAAATCACATAGAGGCAAGCAACCATTTTTTGTTTGGCTAAACACCTCTAGAATGCATTATTTCACCCATATAAGTGACAAGAACAAGGGTATATCGGGAGAAGGAGGAAACTTTTATTCCGATGGTATGGTAGAGCACGACAACCATGTGGGCAAGGTTTTGGATGCCTTGGAAGACCTAAAGATCGACGATAACACCATCGTTATTTACTCTACCGATAATGGGCCCCATTTCAATGAATGGCCCGATGGCGGTATAACTCCGTTCCGTGGTGAGAAAAACACCAATTGGGAAGGCGGGTTCCGTGTACCCACCGCCATTCGATGGCCCGGTAAGATTAAGCCCAATTCGGTTACCAATGAAATCGTATCGCATCAAGATTGGGTTCCTACCTTAATGGCCGCCATTGGGGAACCCAATATCAAGCAGAAATTACTTAACGGACACAAAATCGGTAATACCACTTACAATGTACACCTCGACGGCCATAATATTCTTGATCTTATAACCGGAAAATCGGATAAGAGTCCGAGGGACCATTTTTTCTATGTCAGTGACGATGGCAAGCTATTGGCCATACGTACCGGACCATGGAAAGCGGTATTCGCAGAACAACGGGCAAAGCGATTCGATGTTTGGCGAGATCCTTTTGTAGATCTTCGGGCCCCAAAATTATTCCACCTGCGACGGGATCCTTTTGAAAGGGCCGATACCGATTCTAACCAATACAACCATTGGTGGGGCAAGCGAGCCGGTTTTATCGCGATTCCCCTGCAGGAAAAGGTTGGAGAAGTACTGGAAACACTAAAAGCCTACCCTCCTAGGCAAAAACCGGGATCGTTCAATTTAGATCAAATCATGGAAGGCCTACAAGAGGGGCAGTAAGCCAAAAGTTGCATGCTATAGTTCCTCAAAATGGAAAGTAAAGTTAGGTTTACCAATCTTCAATAAAATTATAAGAGTAAGCCGAGTTAACGCTCGGCTTTTCTTCAATTCTTCTTTATCATTTTTCAAAAACCAACAATAGCACCACTAAAGTCGAAAAAATATGGAGTCATTAAAAAACACATGGAAACAGCTACAATCGGTACAAGATCCCATATGTATTACCATAAGTATGCCTACCCATAGGGTTTTTCCGGATACCGATACGGACAAGATCAATTTCAAGAACCTGATCAAGGAAGCCCAGGAAAAATTGATCGATCGGTACGGGAAAAGAGAGGTGTCGGATGTCTTAAAATCCCTAAACACCTTAACAGAGGCCTATGACGAAAGAACCCAGTTGGACAGTGTGCATCTTTTTGCCTCGGCCACTACGGCCGAATTGGTAAAACTCCCCCTAACCATCCAAAACAATGAAGTGATCATCAACAATGCATTCGACACCCATTACATAGAAGATGTCTATGAAAACAAAAAGGAATTTTTCATCCTCCTACTCTCCCAAAGGGGGGCTAGGTTGTTCGATGCCCTGAACAATGAGATTTTGTCAGAGATCGAGAATGATGATTTCCCAATCGGGGAAAACCCTTTTACGATTACCGACCCTACTGAAGCTAGTAATGCCAAACGAATGGATGATACGGCCAAAGCATATTTTAATATCGTAGACAAGGCCGTGCAACGAAGCTCCCGTATCACCGGCTTACAAGTATTAGTAATCAGTACCCGTAGGAATTTCGATTATTTGATAGAGGTAAGTAAATCCCCTGTCATATACCTAGGTAATAGTCTCAAAGACTATAACAACAAGAGTACCCCTGATTTGGCCAAACAAGCTTGGAACCATATAAACGGGTGAACATATTTAAGGTTTCCCGCGGCTATTTAAAGCCGCTATGGCATCCTAAATAAAAATCTAAATCGCCCCTAAGATCTTATCCATTACCCAACTGGTATGTAGGGCCGATTTTCCGGTCGAGGGATGATCTATTGTCCCGTCCACCAAGTGTTTTTTCATGTTTTCGACATGAAATTGCTGCACATGTTGCGGGTTGTCGATAAACACCTCTTCCCTACCTCTATCCGATTCCATGAGCAGGGCCTCCTCTCCAAAAACGGAAAAGGTAATTTTGCCACGGCTCCCATAGATCGTAACCACATCTTCGTATCGATCGCAACCAAAATGCCAGCTTCCGGCCCCTGTTGTTCCATTGGCATGTAACCAAGCAGCGGTCATGGCGTCTTTTGCAGTGTATAAGCCTTGTTGATTGAGGGCAACACCCGATACCTCGACAAAATCGCCCAACAAAAAAGCGAAAAGATCCAGACCATGACTGGCCAAGTCATCAAAATACCCGCCTGGGGCCACTTCGACATCCGTCCGCCAGTTAATTCCTCCAGAAATATCAATGTCCTTAGGCGGGCGTACCAATCGCCAATGGATATGTCGTATTTCCCCAATTGACCCACTATCCAACCAAGTTTTTATTTTCAAAAAACGGGGCAACGACCTACGGTAATAGGCCACAAAAACCGGAACTTCTGCCTTTGCAAAGGCGTTAACGATGGCTAGACTATCTTGGTAATTCGGTGCCAGGGGCTTTTCAATACAACAAGGTTTTCCGGCTTGGGCTATCTGTAAAGCATATTCTTTATGGCTATCGGGGGGTGTGGCGATATAGACCGCATCGACCTCTGGGTCTTGAATTAGATCCTGGACATTGGTATACACCTTGGGTACCTGATGTCTTTGGGCATAATCATTTACCTTTTCAAGATTCCGACCCATTACGGCCCTTAGCTCGAATCCGGGTGTTATCTGATAGGCTGGTGCACTTTTTAACTCGGTCACACTGCCACAGCCAATCATACCCCAACGTAAAACGGATTGCTTATCCATAAAAAAGTTACAATTTCATTTTGCATCTAAAGATACAATGGATACAGGTATACCATTATAAACCACCCCTGAAAAGGTGACAACCATTTTTCCTTGAGCAGTCCAAACAAAATAGGTAATTTCGGCCGGTAGATACACCCGAACCCATTCAATCAAATGCGCCGTAGTATTTTCTTTTTTTTCGTTGTTCTAGGAGGTTTAATGCATGCCCAAAAGAACATAGCCCAACCCCTTCAATTTAGTTCCGATTTGGAACGGTTTGAATCCCTAACCCCTTTAAAAGAAGTCCTAAAAGACGTAGATATTGTTGCCCTTGGCGAAAACACCCACGGTTTGGGCAAGGTGTTCCAAACCAAGGTAGAACTCGTAAAATTCC
The DNA here is from genome assembly GCF_002514735.1 of Sediminicola luteus. GTDB lineage: Bacteria > Bacteroidota > Bacteroidia > Flavobacteriales > Flavobacteriaceae > HQA918. The sequence goes on from NZ_NBWU01000004.1 coordinate 572,714, forward strand.
TGCATGCCGAACTGGGTTTTGATTTGGTTCTGTTCGAATCGGGTTATGGCGATGCCGCTTTGGCTTGGGCAAACTGGGAGAACATGTCTACCGAGGAATTCACCCAAAATTTCAGCTCAAATTTCTATTATCGTTCCAAAGAAATCATGGATTTGGTCAACTATGCCAAAAGCCGAAATGGGAAACTAAAATTACAGGGTTTCGATTGTCAGCCCCAGCAGCAGTATTTGATAAAACGTATGCAAGAGGTGATCGCGCCAATTGACCCCGATTTCGCTACGACAGTGCCCCAAGCCATGGTAGATTTCAATAGGCTCTATCAACATGAGAAAAATGGTGACAGCCTGACCTTTTACGCCCAACGCGATAGTTTTGCTTCCTTTTTGAAAAAATACGATCAACTTCTGGATGGGATTTCCGGTACAGGAAAAGGTAATCAGCCTTCCCAAAAGGAAATCGAGATTATACAACAATCCAATCGAATATTCCTCGACACCTATGGAAGCATGCCTTTCGGAAAATTAATGTTATGGCCCCAGGCAGCCAACCATAGGGATGCCGCTATGTTAAAAATCGTAGAGAAGTATAAAGAGACACATCCGGGTGCCAAAATTATTATTTGGGCGCAGAACAGTCATATAGAGAACCATGGCAAACCCCATAACCCCGTGATTTGGATGGGACATGGCTTAAAGAAAAAATATGGGGCTTCCTATTATTCGATAGGAACGGTTGTCTATAGTGGTACCAACCAAAATTATAATGGTTCCTTCAGTTTTGAACATAAAGACCCCGAATATTTGGCCTACCACCTCAACAAAGTAGGTAATAGCAATTTTATACTCGATTTACGAGACTATCCAAAAACAGATTTTACGGCTAAACTACACTTGGGAATGGAAAACAATGGCAGCAAGGCCTATTTTATAGCCCAAGATCGCTTTGACGGAATTTTGTTTCTGTCCCATAGCGGCCCACCCCACGCACTGAACGAAAACAACTAAAGCACTCCCTAAAGTTTTTACAAATTCGAGTTTAGTTTTTGTTTTATTTGATATATCAAATATATTTGTATCAAATTTTATCATCTATGATTGCTCCATCGCCGGACTCGACCTTGTTTTATACTATGGAATCTGCCATTAAGGGCTACCGGAAGTTTTCCCAAAAACGACTATCGGCGGTAGTGACCGACATGACTATAGACCAAGGTAATATCTTGGGTTTTTTGGCCAAGTATCCAGAGAAGACCCAACAAGAAATCGCGGCCATGGCGCTTAAAGACAATGCCTCTATGACCCGTATGTTGGATCTTATGGAAAGAAAGGGGTATTTAACACGCAGCATTAACAAAGCAAACCGAAGACGATTTATAATAAAGATTACGCCTAAGGGATATGAAACCTTAGAACTCATGAAACCCATTATTTTAGAAAATCGCGGCCATGCTTTACAGGGCCTGTCTACCGAAGAGTTAACCCAACTTCAGTATTTATTGGCCAAAATCAATACCAATTGTATTTCTAAGCCCACTGTAGAAGTTTAATATCAGGGCCCTCATCAAGCCTAGATTCCGTATACCAAAGGAGTTTATTCATCAAATTCAAATATCGATCACATGAACCGAGTTTATTCATCAATTTTAGTTTTGGGCTGTTTGCTCTTAGGCACATTATCCAGTAAGGCACAAGAGCAAGCACCCTCAATAACCCCTAAACAGACCCAAAAAGTCATCGATTCGGTCGAATCGATCCTAAAGGCACGCTACGTTTTCCCAGAAATGGCCCAAAAAATGGGCGACCTCATTCAATCCAACAAGAAAAAAGGTACTTATGAGGGGTTAACCGATCCACAGTTATTGGCGGCCCAGCTCACCGAAGACCTCCAAAGTATTAGCAAAGACAAGCACTTACGGGTAATGTACAACCCACGTAGGGCGGCCGCACAAGGGCGCCAGGTTACGCCAGAAGACAGTATTCGCCATACCGAAAGCCGAATGGCTCGAATGAAATTCGAAAATTTCGGTTTCAAAGAGGTAAAAATACTGGAAGGTAACATAGGCTATTTAGACCTCAGGGCCTTTATGGACACCGAATTTGCCAGTGAAACGGCCGTTGCCGCCATGAACCTCTTGGCCAATACCGATGTCATTATTATCGACCTTAGACAAAATGGCGGGGGATCGCCCAGTATGATCCAACTGATTAGCAGTTACCTCTACTCACCCGAGCGGGTACATCTGAACAATTTTTATTGGAGGCCCACCGATAGCCATACCCAAACCTGGACACTACCCCACGTACCGGGTAAACGCAACCCGGATGCCAAGGTATATGTACTTACCAGCAGCAGCACCTTTTCGGCCGCAGAGGAATTCTCTTATAATCTGAAAAATCTGGAACGTGCGACCTTGATCGGGGAAACCACAGGCGGTGGTGCACACCCCGGTGGAACGGTTAATGCCTCGGAAGGCTTTTTATTGTGGACCCCAGCTGGCCGGGCCATAAATCCTATTACCGAAACCAACTGGGAGGGTACCGGGGTTAGTCCCCATATCGAAGTACCGGCCGACCAAGCCTTGGAGGTGGCCCAGACCCAAGCCTTGGAATATTTGGCAAACAAAACTACCGATCCGCACTTACAGTTCCGATACAACTGGGTACTCAGTGGCAAAAAGGCCAAAACAGATCCCGTTCAGCTGTCAAAATCGACCCTTAAACAATACGTTGGCCAATACGATGTTCGAAAAATCAGTATGGAAAACGGAACCCTTTTCTATCAACGCGAAGGTAGACCCAAACATGCCTTAACCCCTTTGAATGAAACCGAGTTCTTGGTGGGCGACATGGACGATTTTCGGGTACGTTTCGATCAAAAAGGTGGACAAGTAAACGCCATTGTGGGCATGTATGCCAATGGCCGTACGGATAAAAACCCTAAAACGGACTAAGCGCATTTAAGATATTCCGCTGTCAAATGTTAGGCCGAAACCGGATGATTTTTCTATTGGTTTCGGCCTTTTTTTATAACCGCGCTGAAATGATTTGAACTACCCGTGTAAAAATTTTTTGCGTCTTGTCATATTTTTATAATTCTTGTCACTAATATATTGGAACCCCTAGTGCGAACAGATGCAAGAACAAATCGAATCACAATTAAAACGCCTGTTAAACGATCACAAACAAAGCCTATACCGCATTTGTAAGGTATATGCGGTAAACCCCATGGAACCCAAGGATCTTTTTCAAGAGGTAATCATAGAAATTTGGCGCGCCCTACCCCGTTATAAGGAAGACGCGAAACTACACACCTGGGCCTATACGATCGCGTTACGTGTTTGTAGTCGAAAAAAAGCACAGTACGACAAAAAGGACAATCTGCGCCTAAATGCCCTCACCGTAATCCCGGTTTCGCTACCCCAAGAAGATGAAGTACAAGAAAGAACCAAAGCCCTATATCAGTGTATAGGCCACCTTGCCGAAAAAGAAAGGCAATTGATCATTCTGCATCTCGAAGGTTTGGCCTATCGTGATATGGCCTCCGTAAGCGGAATAACCGAAAACCATGTAGCAGTTAAAATGAAACGCATACGTAAAAAACTACTGGCTTGTTTAACCCCTAAATCAAAGTAAGATGGAAAAAAATGATCAACTATGGAATACGATACAACATGTTTGGAACGAGTCGGCCAACGACGTTACCCTAGAGCTCCAAATCGATGAATTGATCCAAGAACTGAAAAGCAAGGTAAGTCCTTGGGAAAAAAAATGGGTAAAATCAGATCTGGCCCAAATAAAGGAGGCCATTCATAGCGACAAGGAACGGTTAAGTTCCCGCGAAAAACGCTGGCTGGCCCAAGATCTACAATGGATCAAAAAGCTCTTCGAAAAACTCTTTTCAAAGCGGAATAAACCCCAAGGTTAGTCAAAAAAAACACACGCGCCAATCAATTATATAACAGCTACGTACGAACTGTTTTAAATAAAATCGTGATTTTCCGGTTTTCATAGATTCTAATGCCTAACCGACCCATATGAAGAAAAAAATACATGAAAACAAGCTTGGGCAAGCCAACCGTAGTACGGTTCAAAATAAGGTGTCCCATCAGGTATTCCCGTATATTAATACTACCTTAACCCCATTAATCGTACTTCCTGTAAATTAGGAAAAAAACCTATGAACGACTTTATCATCCATTGGGATCTCGATCCAGTAATCGTCTGGATAACCGATGGGGTTCCTCTTAAATATTATGGTCTATTCTTTATCTCCGGATTATTCTGGGCCCTAGGTCTGGAGCGCCGCATTTACAAAATGGAGCACGTCCCTGTAGAACGGCTCGATCAATTGTTTATCTATGTGGTATTTGGCATCGTTATAGGTGCCCGCTTGGGGCATTGCTTATTTTATGAAGCCGAATATTATTTGGCCCACCCTTTGGAGATGCTGCTTCCCATTAAAAAAATGGGCGATGGCTATGTCTTTATCGGTTACCAAGGTTTGGCCAGTCATGGCGGTACCTTGGGGGTTTTGATTGCCCTAGGCCTATTTTGCAAAAATTATAAAATGCACTACCTGTGGGTATTGGATCGCATCGCCTTGGTCGCCCCCATTGTAGGGGCAGGCATCCGTTTGGGCAATTTTATGAATTCCGAGATTTATGGTAAGCCAACGAACGGAAACTGGGGCGTGGTATTCGAAAGGGACGATCTTATTCCCCGCCACCCTACCCAGCTGTATGAGGCCTTGGCCTATCTTTTGATTTTTATGGTACTACGTTATTTGTATACCCATAAAGGTTTAGGAAAAAATTTAGGAGCCACCCTCGGTTTGGCGCTGGCCCTCGTATTTACGGCCCGCTTTTTCTTGGAGTTCTTTAAAGAGAACCAAGTTGGGTTTGAAGCAGAAATGGTCTTGAACATGGGGCAGTGGCTCAGTCTCCCTTTTGTTGTAATCGGTTTACTTCTATTCTTTTTTGGAAAAAGATTATCAGATCGCAAATAGTTTGTAAAATCATTTTCATCGGCAGACTGGTTTAAAACGTTTTTATCCATTACATTAGACCTTACAAAACCACAAATTCGCATAACCAAAAACCAACCCGATGAAAACCATTCGAAAAAGTGGGCTTTTTCTGCTCCTGTACTTTGTTGTACTTAGCTGCCAATCTAAAAAATCGAACTCTGTCGGATCTATTGAGGATTCTAAGGAAACGAACTATACCGCTGACCATACCTTTGACACCGTTATCTTAGGCGGAAGGGTTATTGACCCGGAAACGGAATTGGATGCCATTAGAAACCTAGGTTTGGTAAATGGTAAGGTCGCTTTGATAACTGAAGAAAAAATCCAAGGAAAACAGAGTATCGATGCTACCGGTCTGGTAGTTAGTCCTGGCTTTATAGACCTTCATGCACATGGCCAGAATATTTCGGCTTATCGCATGCAGGCCGTACAAGGGGTTACCACAGCCTTAGAGCTGGAGTCGGGGCTATTGCCCATAAGCGATTGGTACGAAACCCAAGCTACCAAAAAGCTTCCTATCCATTACGGAGCCGCCGTAGGTTGGACCTATGCCCGGATTGCAACTTTTCAAAACAATAGCCCGGAGGCTACAGCGGCCTATTTTCAAAAGGCCCAATCCGACAATAGTTGGAAAGACGAAATTGCCAGCCCCGAACAGCTCTCTAAAATCATGAAATTGGTAGAAGAAGGCTTGGAACAAGGCGGTTTGGGCATTGGAATAAACGGTGGTTATGCCCCAGGCTATGGAAGAAAGGAGTATTTCGAATTGGCCAAATTGGCTAAAAAGCACGAGGTAAGCACCTATACCCACGTAAGGTACTCTTCGATCCCGGAGCCGCAGTCAACTTTCGAGGCTTTTGAAGAGCTTTTGGCTCTGGCCGCTTTAACCCAGGCCAGAATGCATATCTGCCATATTAACAGTAACTCCTTAAAGGATATAGATGCCTGTCTCGAATTGTACGAAATGGCTAAAAAGAATGGCTTACCCGTAACTTGTGGGGCCTACCCTTGGGGTGCGGCCAGTACCGTTATAGGTGCGGCCATGTTCGATGGGGCCGATTGGAAAGAACGCATGGGCTATGACGAAACCGCCTTTCAGGTCGGTGAAAAACGTTTAGATGCCGATTCGTTTAAAAAGATTCGAACCGAGGCGCCAGGTACCTTTGTTTCCTACCACCAGTTAGATGAAACCAAAGCGGAAGAACTCGCCATGCTTGACAAGTCGATTACCCACCCCGATATTTTGGTCGAATCGGACGCTATGCCTTGGTATACCCAAGAAGGGCAAGCTTATGAAGGTAACGCCTGGCCGATTCCAAATAATTTAGTAGCACACCCAAGATCTTCAGGTACTTTTGCGAAGATCCTCGGTTCATATGTCCGGGATAGAAAACTACTTACCATGTCGGACGCCATTCGTAAAATGAGCTTGATGCCGGCCCAAACTTTGGAGGATTTTGTTCCCCAAATGAAAAACAAGGGCAGGATACAAGCCGGAATGGATGCCGATATCGTCATTTTCGACCCCAAAACTATTGCGGCCGTGGGCACTTATGCCGAACCCTATCATCCGGCCATTGGGGTAAAGCATCTATTGGTAATGGGCCAAACCGTTGTATCTAATGGTGAGCTACAATTGGACGCCGCCCCAGGAAAACCAATCAGAAGATAAGCATTCGGAGTTACGCTAAATCTTAAGTACCTTTTACAGCATCAATTATCCTTTGAAGATGTAAACATGGAATACCATACCTTCCCACCCCATCCGGATATAGAAGCCTTGGTCAATTGCTATTGGAGCCTCGAGATACCGGCCAGACCACAGCCTGAAAGACAGCGTATCTTGGCCGATGGTACTTTGGAAATGGTATTCATTCTTGGTGATGATATCAAACGTTATACATCTGAAGAAGAATTCATATTACAACCTAGGGCCATGGTCCTGGGCCATACCTTAGAACCCTTTTATGTAGAACCTACGGGCAGGGTGCAAAGTTTTGCAGTGCGGTTTTACCCCTATGGTTTTATCAACCTAATCCCCGCTACCCTAGGTGAATTGGCCAACAAGGAAACCCCTTTGGCCTACTTAATCGGGAAAGAAACGGCCGAGGCCCTGGAAACACAGATTATTGCCGCGGCAGATACTCAAGAAAGGATTGCCATTATTGAGCGTTTTCTAATGGATAAACTCCAAAGTGCCGACACAGTCGATCAAATCGTAAGCTCAACTGTGACCAGTTTACTACAAACACAAGGTGCTACCGCCATTGCAGAAATTCTAAAAGAAAATGGTATTAGCAGAAGACAGCTGGAAAGAAAATTTGCCGCGAATATCGGATTAAGCCCTAAGCAAATGGCCAAATTGATCCGGTTACAAGCCGCCCTTAAACTGGTCTTGAACGAAGACGATACAAAACTGACACAGATTGCCTACGACAGTGCCTATTATGACCAAGCCCATTTTATAAAGGATTTTAAAGAATTTACCGGACTGAACCCCAAAGCTTTTTTGGGACATGCCAGTATGGAATTATCCTCGGTTTTTTATAAATAGATTACCTAGCATCCATCTTCTCAATTTTCGTGGCGCCATTGTCGCATTCTTACAATTTTTTCCGGTTTATAAGCCAGAATTTTGATTCCGCATCAAAAAACTAGAAATCCATGCGGAAGACAGCCACCCTCAGAGTCCTAATCCTTGTTTTTGGAATAATGGCCTTGTATAGTTACAACGCTAAAAATCAAACTATAAACACCTTAAACCAAGAACCCATGAACAATTATATCGCCATAGTTGAAATCCCTGTTACCGATACAGATAGGGCCCGCGAATTTTACGAAAAGGTTATGGGCCTTACCCTGGAACAACATAAGATGCCCGGAATGGAAATGGCACTTTTCCCTTATGAAAATCAGCAAGTCGCCATCGTATTGCTAAAAAGTGAAGGTTACCGCCCCACGGCAGAGGGTACCACGATCTATCTGAATACGGGTAAGGACCTGCAGCCCATTTTGGATAGGGCAAGCAAGCTAGGAGGTCAAATCTTAACGCCTAAAACGGCCCATGCCGATGGCAGCGGTTTCTTTGCCTTGTTCCTCGATTCGGAAGGGAACCGTATAGGGCTGCATGCCACTCATTGATCGAATGTATGGCCAGTGGTCCGGAAATTACCATAAAGTGTTTTGCTAGCATTCCCCAATGGGATGGGTAAAAGCTTGATTCCGTTCGAAAATCACTACCTTGTAGCACCTATCTATCAAGAAAGTAAGTAGACTTTAAATAAATTCAATTATGAAAAACTGGGTGTATTTGGCCACGATCGGCTTTATCTTTTTGTCCTGTCAAAACGCGGAAAAATCGAAAAAAAACCAAACAGAGCAAGGGTCACAGGATCAAACGGTTGTGGAAACACCCAAGAAAAACCCAAAGCTACTACCCATTGACACCGACGAGGCCTTGGTCGCCACCGCACTTATGGCAGCACCTGCCGAAAGTAGGGCCGGCTGTACCGTTATAGGCTACAATATGGCCGGGGAATTCGTAACCTTTAAGGAAGGGAATAATGAATTCATCTGTCTTACGGACGACCCAAAGAAACCTGGCTTTAATGCCGCTTGTTACCATAAAGATCTTGATCCGTTTATGGCCCGGGGCAGGGAGCTCAAAAAAGAGGGTAAAAGCAGTAAGGAAATTTTCGATATTCGGGAAGCCGAGGTAAAATCGGGCCAATTATCGATGGGGCAAGCCGGCCTAACCTTGCATATCTATCATGGGAAAGAGAGCCAATACGACCCAGAAACCCATGAAGTGGCCGGGGCCAAGTACCGTTATGTAGTCTATATGCCATGGGCCACGGCTGAATCGACCGGATTACCCGAAGTGCCTTTGGAATCGAACCACCCCTGGATCATGAACCCAGGTACCCATAGGGCCCATATCATGATTACCCCTTTGAACGAAACCAAATAATGGGTAGCACCTTCTAGGCATCTAGCGAGGCCATCCATTTTTTTAATAAACCTGAAAGTTGTAGCTGCTCTTCCTCGCTTAAACCCGTAACGGAGGCGTTCGCTTCTTCAAAGCGAACCTCAATGGCTTTGTCGATCAAGGCAATACCTTTGGTGCTTAGGGTGGCACGTTTAATCCTACCGTCAGATGGATCGGGCTCCCGAATGATCAGGCCTAATTTGGTCAAACGATCCAACAAGGCGGTCATAGCCCCCGAAGTGATCAAAACCGAGGCCATTAGTGCTTTTGGTGATAAGGAATATGGGGCTCCGGACCTTCTTAAAGTGGCCAACACATCGAGGTCGGTATAATGGATTTCAAAGTTGTTAAGGGCCACACTCGCCCGCTTTTCCAATCTTTTTCCCAAACTTAAAGCTCGCCCTACCAACTGCATGGCATCTACATCCAACTCAGGACGTTGGGTTTTCCATTCTGCCACCAAACGGTCTATAATATCATCTTTCCCAAAATCTTCCATAAATTAAAGATACTTATTTATCTCAACATAAAGATAAATGGTATATTTGCCACATATCTTTACGTCAAGATAAAACAAAAAACAACCTTATGCCACCAAAAGCCATTTTTTTCCTGTTCTGTATTATCTGTGTTAGTTGCCAAGATCCTAAACCGAAACCTTACGATAGCTCCAAGGCAAATACCCCGCAGGCCACTAATTACTTCCCTAACGATACCACGGCCCTTTGGGTAACCGACGGGCAAAAAGAGAGTGATACCGTACTTATCATCTGTCAAGGGGGGCCATCCGATAGCTTGGGTATTATCGCTAAAGGCAAGACACCTTACCGCTATATTCCGAATTATAACAGCTATAACATTGCCTACCTACATCAGGCCCAGACCTATGATCCGGCAATTTTCAGCAAAGATTTCACCCTTCGGGAAGCGGAAAAAGCGATTGAACATACCGCCGAAAAGCTCCATAGGGCTACCGTATATTTTAAAAATCGGGACAAGACCGTGGTCGTCATAGGTAATTCGTTCGGGGCCTATATCATACCCAAAACCTTGACCGATTTTCCGGCTTTGGCCGATCGTTATGTGGTCTTGGCTGGTAGATTGACCGACCCGGACCCCATCGTAAAGCAGCATGTAAAAGGTTATAATGGCGAGTACCTCGAGGACGGGCTTACCTATGTGCCCGAAGATGAACATGCGGATCTATCGGAATACAGTGCCTCCGAAATACAAGCCTATAGGGCAAAACAACTGCTAAAAGCCGCCATTGGCCAAGTCGATTATACCCAAACCTTATCGGACAAAGATCTTTCTAAATGGACCTATTTCTACGCCACCAACGATACCCATGTGGGCCGTTTGACTGAAGCCGAAATAGCATTTTTAGAATCCCATGGCGCCCGGGTATACCCTACCTCCGACGGACATTATGAGGTTTTGTACCGCTTTATCGATCGCCTAGACGACGGAAGTATAAGGCTACTGCCCTAATTGTATTGGATAAGTATGTATATTTAACGGAACCAGTCCTATACCCTTTGGCATGACCCGGGATTTTATCCATATCAATGATTTCGTGATTTTGGTAGAGGCCGCAAATTCTGAAAAACCGATTCTAGATAGCTGTCGTTTTGAAGAACCCTTGGTCGCCGTGGCTTTTTACGGCTCTGGAAATGTAGATCTTAATGTCGCCTATGGGCAAGAACAAATCCCCTATTCCTATACCAAAGGGCTTACCCTTTCTTTCTTTGCCGATGAAAAGGTCAGTTTTGAACATACCGTTAGGCCCGATAGCCCTTTGCAATGTATCGTAATCGCCACCGCTTTACGCAATCTGGAACAGCTGCCCCACAATGAGGGGGAACTGTTTTACGAGTTGCTTTCCGAATTGGTAAAACCCAAGGCCCCCTATGTAGAAGGCCCCCGTTTTTATATGACACCGGAGATGGAACGCATCGTAGAATCCATTTTTGGGAACCATTATACGGGTAAAACGAAAATGATGTTCTTCCGGAGTCAGGTTACCGCCTTGCTCTCCCATTTTTTTGGACAGCTGGCACTGGCCCAAGAATCGAAGGCCATCTCAAAGTATAGCACCCAATTGCAGCGGGCCAAGGAGATTTTGGTGGCCAATCTGGAAAATCCACCCTCCTTAAACCAATTGGCCCAAGAGATAGGGCTGAATACCACCAAACTGAAAAAGGAGTTCAAAGACGTTTTCGGGGTACCCGTTTTTAAATTTCTGCAAAACGAACGTCTGGATACGGCCCATACCCTCATTCAAAACCATGGTATGAGCATACAAGAAGCCGCTTGGCAAGTGGGGTACGATAGTTTGGGATCATTTTCCAATGCCTTTTCAAAAAAATTTGGGTATCGACCCAGCAAGTTGATAAACTCTTAAACCGAACTTCAACAATCCGCGGTAAGGTAAACCTACCTAACCCCCTCCTTTTCGAACAAATCAAATTGCTTTTGGGATAAACCTTTTTAGGACAATGGGCGCAATTTTGCCGAAAACAATCAATAACAAACGATTATGACAGTCCTGATTAAAGTGTTGATCCTTATCATATTCAGCATGATTTCCTCGCTCTTGAGGTCTTAACTGGTATGACCCCATCTTGAAACGGACTGTTTCATTTAAAATCACATTAAAATGAAAACACCGAAAGTATTGGTACTTGGTGGTACCGGAAAAACAGGAAAACGTATTGTGGCCCAATTGCAACTAAAGGGAATAAAAACCCGAATAGGATCGCGAAACCACAGCCCAGCCTTCGATTGGAACGAACCCGATAGATGGGGAACCGTGCTGAACGGCATAGATCGGGTCTACATTAATTACCACCCCGATCTCGCCGTACCCGGAGCCTATGAATCCATCGCAAAATTATTGACGGCATGTAAATCCGCCCAAATTGAAAAAGTAGTGTTATTGTCCGGTAAAGGGGAAAGCGAAGCCGAACGCTGCGAAAACTTAGTGGCCAGCTCTGGTATAAATTACACCATTGTAAGGGCCAGTTGGTTCAACCAAAATTTTAGCGAAAGCTTTCTGATGGACCCTATTTTAGATGGCTTTGTTGCCCTGCCCCAGGCCGAGGTAAAGATCCCCTTTGTAGATGCCAACGATATTGCCGCTGTGGTGGTAGAAGCACTTTTAAACAATAACCATAATGGAAAAACCTATCAGTTAACCGGGGAGCGCGGCTTGACCTTTAAAGAAGCCATTGCTATCATCGCCAAAAGTAGTAACCGGCCAATCACCTTTGTCCCTATCAGTATCCCAGAATATGTTGAAGGCATGAAAAAGGCCGGAATTCCAGCCGATTTTGTTTGGTTGATCGAATACCTATTCACCGAGGTATTAGGCAATCCGAACAACGCAGAAATTACTTCGGACATTGAAAAAGTACTGGGTAGGACACCCATTCCGTTTGAAAGTTATGCCCAAACCATGGCAGCTTCCGGTTTTTGGCATACCCAATCGAAAACCGCTTCTTAAATTTTGAGGGGAATCCCATTATGCGGATTCCCCTTTTAATCGATATCTTGTCATCCATACTTAATAAACTGTTTACCAGAATATTTTTGCAACATTCCAAAACCAAACCTATGTACCTAAAGCCGCTTTTAATCTGTACCCTGTTGATTACCTCATTTACCCAGGCCCAAAAAAAGAAAAGCTTAGTAGGCAGGGTCGGTGGCTACGAAATGGGCATGGTTGAATGTCATAAAACGCCCGAAGGTTACACCTTTACTTACGAAAATGACAATGAGATAGCGGTTAATGACTATGCTTCTTTCAGCATACCAAATACTGAAAATAGTTTAGAACAATTGTATAAAACCATACAGAAAGGCTTGACCGAAAATCCGAAAAAGGATGTCCGTATTGAAACCAACAGTGATTTCGTTTGGCTAGAATTCACCCGATTTCTAGGGAAAACCGTATACCGCTTTAAACAATCGACCAAAGAGAAAGCCCTGGGCCACGATTATTCGGCCTGGATTACCAAAAAAGAGACGGAACGCCTATTCGGGAAAAAATAAGGCGGATTGCCGCAGGGCCTATACCCTATTTTTTATCCGCCGCTACCGGTTGAAGCTCCATACGCCCCAAATCACGTAACATTTTAAAATGCTGGATAACGGCCGACACCAAAGATCCGTTGCTATGATAGGGCAACCCAAATTCTTCGGCGGTTCGTTTAACGATTGGCGCGATCTTCCGATAATGTACATGTGAGATATTCGGGAACAAATGGTGTTCTACCTGATGGGTAAGCCCGCCGACCAACCAAGACAAAACGGCACTTTTCGGGGCAAAGTTACAGGTAGTCTGCAATTGGTGGGCAAAACGCTCCGATTCCATTTGGCCTTCTTCATTCGGTAACGGAAAATCGGCATTGGGCACTACGTGGGCCGTTTGAAAAATCAGGGTAATGGTGAGTCCGGTCACGAAATGCATGGCCACAAAGGCCAATAGGATCAGCCAAGGTGAAAAATCGCTCAACACCATGGGCAACACCAAGGCAAAAGAAAAGTAGACCACTTTCCAAAGTATCATTTTCAACACCCCATCGGTATAGGTCTTTCGATCTTGAATCAGGCCCATATTAAAATAGCGCTTGTAACGCACAAAATCCTTCACGGTAATCCAAGACAAGGTAGAGAGCCCGTAAAAGAACCAAGCGTAATAATGTTGGAACCTATGCAGGAAATTCTTTTTGGCATGGGGCGAGAACCTCAGAAAAAATGGGGCATTGATATCGTCGTCATGCTCTTCGATATTGGTATAGGTATGGTGGAGTACGTTATGCTGTAGGCGCCATACCTTATCGTTGGCCCCCAACAGGTTAATGGTATAGCCCATAAGCTTATTCACCCATTGTTTTTTGGAGTAGGATCCGTGGTTGGCATCGTGCATAATGCCCATACCGATACCAGCCATGCCCAAGCCACTGATTATAAACAGTAAAAACAACAGCCACACACTGTCGAAAGGCACGAACAGAATGATCAATAACGGAGCCAAATAAAGCAACAGCATGGCGACACTCTTAAAAATCATGGAGCCATTGCCATACCTACTTTTACCAGTTGTTTTAAAATATTCGGACACACGACGTTTCAAAATTTTGGAAAAATCGGGTGGCACGGGCCGAGGGAAAGTTATTCTTTTGATAATCTGCGATTTGGTTAATCTTCCATTTTCTCTTTTGGAAAGCGGTCGCTAAAACCTAGTTTTCTAGGCGACCTAAATGTGCATTTCCGTATCACAAAAGCTTGACAGCCATTGTACTTGACAAATTTAGGGTTTTATTCGATTTAAAATGATTCTAAGTTATCAAGATTTCTTAACCAAGCTTTTTTCCTAGGCAAATATTATTCACCTTTTTAACCCGGATGTACCATCGTTGTAATGCTCACCTTTTACAGATCGAATTCCATTTCAGCCAAAAAAAGTCCGGATCCGGGTGCAATAAAATGTTGTTCCCCAGCCTTTTCGTTGCGAAGCATGGTTTCCAATTCTTCTTGCGATAGCTCTCCCTTACCCAGAAGTACCAGAGCCCCCATCATCATTCGTATTTGATACCGTAAAAATCCTTTTCCCCTCACTAGAAACAAAAAACTCTCTTTCGGAAAGTAGTTTGCGCTATATTCAGTATTGGGGACAATATGCGCATCCAAGACCGTTCGGGTACAATCTTTATGTACCGCATCGCGTACGGTAAAAGCCGAAAAATCGTGGGTACCTACAAATACACAAGCCGCGTCTTGCATGGCCTTTACATTCAAAGGATAGGGAAAGTTGGCCATAATCGGGGCACAAAAGGGATGTTGTTTCTCTTGGAACGAAAACAAATAGCGGTACTCTTTTACGGCCACATCCTGAATGATATTAAAGTCTTCCGGAGCATTTTCGATAGCGGTTATACGTATATCAGCCGGAAGGTTTCGATTCATATCTCCAATGAAGGTGGGAAAATCAGGTATCTCAAAATTCTCGGTAATCAGCAAAAAGGCTCCTGCCAAAGACGATACCCGGGCATCGGTACGGTTGGCCCCTACCACCTTAAATGTCGTCTCTGGCCAAATAAATCGAAGGGTTTTATCCAACATGCCAGCGATGGTTTTTTGCTTGGGTTGTTTTTGCCAACCGGCATAGCGAAATCCCAAATACTGTATGTTAACCAAATATTGAAATCGGGTACGGAACATAGGTTTGTAAAAATAGGGATTGAAGTCCATTACCAACCAAAATGGAACCCCTATTCCTTAAAAAAGGAAAATATTTTCAATCTTACTTATTGTTTTTATGCAGTGACGTTAAATCAATGCGTACCGCAGTTTTCCGTAGAAACGAAATGAAAATAAGGCACAAATCACAATGGTTTTTATACGCAACAGATACGAAAATGAATAAATAGCCCGTTTTATAGTTGTGTCCGGCACCAATATCGGAATCCTATGCCTTATTATGTGCCTGCACCAAACAAATTGGATTTTATGGAAATCTTTCAGCACAACCTCACCGACAAGGTCGGCTTAGGGGATATGGACATCCCCTTTGATCCCGACATTTTCTTTTTATTCGTTTCGCCCAAGTTCCAAGCCTGCGAAAATACCATTAGCGCCTTGCGTGAACGTTATCCGCAATCAGAATTGGTAGGCTGCTCCACGGCCGGCGAAATTTCGGGCTATCATGTAAACGACGAAAGCCTTTCACTGACCGCGGTAAAATTCGACAAGACCAAAATAAAGGTCATTACCGCCTCTTTGACCGATAAGGGTAAAAACTCTTATGATATTGGGTTAGACGTCTCTAAACAATTACAAAACAATGATCTGCGCCATATTCTATTTTTGAGCGACGGACTTCATGTAAACGGCGGAGAGCTGGTGCGTGGACTGCGTGAATTGAACCAACCCAATACTGCGGTAACCGGGGCCCTGGCCGCCGACGGCACCGATTTTGGGAATACCTTCGTAATCACTTCTGATGGATGCCAGAGTAAAATGCTGGTGGCCATAGGTTTCTATGGTGCCGATCTTAAGGTAGGCTACGGCTCACATTCCGGTTGGGACAGTTTTGGCATTGAACGCCATGTTACCAAATCGGAAGACAACGTGCTGTACGAACTCGATGGCCAGCCTGCCCTATCGTTGTATAAATCGTTTTTGGGAAAACAGGCCAAAGACCTTCCGGGTTCCGCCCTACTCTTCCCATTAAGTATGCGCGACGAAGAAAACAAACGTCCGGTTATACGAACCATTTTAGGTATCGATGAAGACGACCAAAGCCTCACTTTCGCAGGCAATATTCCCCAAGGTTCGTATGTACGCTTAATGAAGGCCAATATAGACCGCCTGATTGAAGGTGCCGCCGAATCGGCCCGTATTACCCAGGAAACCAGCGATGAAGAACCTCAACTGGCCTTTTTGTTCAGTTGCGTGGGCCGTAAGGTAATCATGAAACAATTGGTGGAAGAAGAAGTAGAGGCCGTAAGGGAGGTTTTCGACGACGGAATTTATACGACCGGGTTTTACTCTTATGGCGAAATAGGGCCCTTTGATAAAGACTCGCCCTGCGATCTGCACAACCAGACCATGAGCATTACCTCATTTGCCGAATAACCACAACATTCATTTTCAGTAGAACTACCAATCCGAAAAAAAACCTAACCCAAGGATTTGGTACGATAGATAAACTTCAGGGTGCCTTTTTTTGCATCTTTAGGCGCCCTGCGAGTTTATAGTTCTCTAAAATATTATTCTTCTACCCAACACGAATTACAATAAAAGTCCTTAGCTGTTTCCACAAAATATGCACAGATTACTCAAAAGACAATTGAAAAAGGCTGCACTATCTGAATCCTTATTGACGGAAATCGCTCCGTTTTTGGATCAGATCAATGCCGCCTATACGGCTTTTGAAGATGATCTTTCGCATATTGAGACCATCTTGGAGCAAAGTTCTACCGAACTCTTCCATACAAATAAGCAACTACAACAGCATATGGAAGCCATTAGTAGTCAGTTAGAGCGGGTTGCCGGAAATATCAAAGAAGTTATTTTTGAAATCGACCTCAACGGATGCTGGTCATATTTGAATCCGGCTTGGGAGTCTTTAACGGGTCTTAAAGTATCCGATTGCATTGGCCAACGTTATACCGAACATTTGATATGTCCGGATGGCCAGCCCATAATTGACCTTTCGGGACCCCAGGCCAAGGCTTTTACCAGTCTGAACAATAAAACGGCCTGCATCGGCTCGCATGAAGCCAAAAAATGGTGCGACTTTTCGGTAAAGGCCATGTATGGCGACGGTGGTGAGGTAGAAGGCTTTATCGGTACCATTGTCGATATTACCAATCTAAAGCAGACCGAACTGGCCTTGATCGAGGCCAAGGAGCAGGAGACCCAGGCCAACAAGGCCAAAGACGAGTTCCTCTCTACCATGTCGCATGAAATACGTACGCCATTGCACGGAGTCATAGGTCTCAGCCATATTTTATTGGCCGAAGACCCCAAACCCGAACAAATGGAGAATTTAGAGGCACTAAAATACTCTTCAGAACATTTGTTGAGTTTGGTCACCGACATACTCGATTTCAATAAAATAAGCTCGGGTAACCTTAAACTGGAACATGCCGAATTCAATCTTAGGGGCGTGCTCAAAGGATTACAAGGTATTTTTAAGAATAGGGCCAGGGAAAAAGACCTCGATTTTGTGATCAAAACCGATCCGCGATTACCCCCACGTATTATGGGCGATCCCACACGGCTCTCTCAAATATTGACCAATTTAGTAGGGAATGCCATTAAATTTACCCAAAAGGGACATGTAATGATTGAGGTTGAGACGGTAGCCCATCAAGGTAAAGGCATTCCTTTACGTTTTAAGGTAAGCGATACCGGAATCGGTATCCCCAAAGAAAAAAGGCATACCATTTTCCAATCGTTCGAACAAGCCAGTTTAGATACTACCCGAAAATATGGCGGTACCGGTCTGGGATTGGCCATTTGTACGCGACTTTTAGAGCTTATGGGTAGCCAACTTCGTGTTGATAGTGAAATGGGGCAAGGTTCTACCTTCTCTTTCGATCTTATCTTAGGATTGCCCGAGTACCAACCAACAACCAACACCCGAATTTCCGCTGGGAACGAAAATGAGGAAGACTTGGCCAGTTTGGCCCATTGTAAAATACTTTTGGCCGAAGACAATAAGGTCAACATCCTCATCATCAAAAAATTGATGCAAAAGTGGCAGGTAGATTTCGAAATCGTGGAAAATGGACTGCTAGCCTTGGAGAGTGCCATGACCAAGACCTACGATCTTATTCTAATGGATCTTCAAATGCCCGTCATGAACGGTTACGATGCCAGTAAGGCCATACGCGAGAACGTTCAAGGAAAAAACAAGGACATCCCCATTTATGCCCTATCCGCTTCCAATGGGTCTGATATCCAAGAAAAACTATTAGAATATGGTCTAGATGGACTCATCGGAAAACCCTTCGACCCTGATGAACTCTTTATCACCTTGGTCGGTATTATGAAAAACTGTAAAGTGGGTACGGATTAGGTGCCTATAAAAACCACCGACCACCAAATTTCTAAACACTTTCTTTTTCACAGTAGATCGGAACCTTCTATTTTTGCAAGGTACCAACACGTTGAATTGTGGAAGAAAAAAACACTAGCCTACCCGAACCCATACAGTACACCATCGAAAAAATCGGTGGCAATTGGAAAATGCGCATCCTTTGGTTCTTGCGCCAGAACCCCAAACGTTTTGGCGAATTGAAAAAAGGGATACCCCCTATAGCCGATAAAATGTTGAGTGCCCAACTCAAGTCTTTATTGGCCGATGGATATATTTCCCGCGAAGCTTTTGGCGAAGTACCCCCTCGGGTAGAATATGCCATAACCGAAAAAGGAAAAAAATTCATTCCCCTAATCAAACAAATCGAGCAATTCGGTCAAAAGTTGTTAAAGGAAGATGGCCTGATTGAACCCGAGAAAAAGAAAACAGCAAAAAAGAAAGTGGTCGACGAAAGCCAGACCAGCCTTTTTTAAAACCAATCCTTGTCCTTGTCTACTGCTTTGGCAATCAACCAATTTATTGCCCTTGGAGGTCATGGTATGGTATTGGGCCTTTAGCGGGTCATTTTGGTAGAAATTATTACCGTTTGGTTGTTTAACTGCCTATTTTTTGGGTGCTGTTAAACCTTGGGCGTGTATTCGAGTCAATACATTGCCAAAGAGAACCGACCCAAAATGAACATTAAACTTCCGTTTACACTCCTCCTTATTTGCCTTTTCGGATGGGGTGCTTATAGCCAATCGCCCAAAAATGTTCTGATGATTGCCATAGACGATCTGAACGATTTCGTTTCGTGTATGGACGGCAGTATCCAAATACCGACGCCGAACATCGACCGTTTGGCGGCACAGGGTGTACTCTTTACCAATGCGCATTGCCAAGCCCCCATTTGCGGTCCCTCACGTGCCAGTATCATGACCGGATTGTATCCGTCTACCACAGGCAATTACCTGCAATTGCAAGATCGTGATATCAAAAAATCGAACCCCGCTGCCCGAACGGCCGAATTTATACCCGATTATTTCGAAAAACACGGTTATCAAAGTTTTGGGGTAGGGAAAATTTTCCACCAAGGCGACAATGCCCAGGTCTTTGACACCTATGGGGGTAAAAATGGGTTTTATGGTCCCCGGGTTTCACCACGGTTCCATTACGACCCGGCCCTATTGGCCCATAAAAAGGGAAACACCATGACCGATTGGGGCGCCTATCCGGAACACGATAGCCTTATGCCCGATTATAAAAGTACCCAATGGGCCCTGGCCAAACTCCAAGAAATCAAAGACCAACCTTTTTTTATGGCCGTGGGCTATATACGACCGCATGTGCCCTGGTACGTACCCCAAAAATGGTTCGATCGCTTTCCGTTGGACAGTATCGTTTTACCGCCTTACCTCGCGAATGATTATGACGATATTCCGGCATTCGCCAAAAGGGTGACCGAGGCCCCACAGATGCCTACTACCGAAGAGATGCAAGCCCAAAACCAATGGAAGAAGATCATACAGGCCTATAGTGCCTGTGTCGCTTTCGTTGACCATGAAATCGGTAAATTATTAAATGGTTTGGAGGCATCGGAACATGCCGAAAATACCATTGTAGCCTTATGGTCAGATCATGGCTATCATTTGGGCGAAAAGAACCGTTTTGCCAAACAGGCCCTTTGGGAACGCGATACCCGTACGGTATTAATCGTAAAAGACGGTACACATACCCATAAAACCGTTACCGCCCCCGTACAATTGGTAGACCTTTACCCCACCCTTTTGGAATTGACGGGCCTGCCCAAGAAAACGGATTTAGACGGGCGTTCGCTGGCTCCATTGATAAAGCGGCCCAATACCATCTGGCCCTTTCCGGCCCTTTCTTTCTATGGCCATGGAAATTTGGCCATTAGAGATCACAGGTTCCGCTTGATCCGTTATGCCGATGGATCCAGGGAATTATACGATATGAAGACCGATCCGAATGAATGGCGCAACTTGGCCCAAGACAGCAACTATTTGGAAACCATTAACGTATTGGAGGAAGCCCTACCAGAACATTGGGCCGATCTATCCCCTTTTTCGAAGTACAATTTCAATGCGTATTTCCGTGCCCTAACCGAATAACCAAAAACCATTAGTAGATGCCTGTAAGATTCCACCTAAGTTTACTATACCTAGTCCTTGGTTCCCTCTTTGCGGAAGCTCAGACAGTTCCAAGCGAAAAACCGAATATCATTGTCATTTACCTCGATGACTTGGGTTATGGCGATGTGGGTGCCTATGGGGCCACCGAGATCAAGACCCCGAATTTCGATGCCTTGGCCCAGGGCGGCATCCGCTTTACCAATGGATATGCCTCGTCAGCCACCTGTACCCCGAGCAGATACGCCCTGCTGACCGGAGAATATCCGTGGCGTAACCAAAATGCCCGAATCTTAAAGGGCAGTGCCCCATTGATTATCGATACGACACAGGCGACACTTCCTAAAATGCTAAAAACAAAGGGGTACCATACCGGCATCGTGGGCAAATGGCATTTGGGTCTTGGCCAAGGCCCGGTCGACTGGAATCAAAAGGTAGGTCCGGGGCCAAACGAAGTCGGCTTCGACTATGCCTATATTATGGCCGCCACCCAAGATCGGGTACCTACGGTTTATTTAGAAAATGGGTACGTGCAGGGTCTTGACCCCGGCGACCCTTTGTATGTCGATAACTTTAAAAACTTTGAAGGGCAACCCACCGGCAAGGACAATCCGGAACTTTTGACCATGAAATGGCATCATGGCCATAATCAAAGCATTATAAACGGTATTGGTCGCATCGGCTACTCCAAAGGCGGTAAATCTGCCCATTGGAAAGATGTCGATATGGCCGACCATTTTCTGGAAAAGGCCCAAACCTACGTCCGCACCCATAAAGACCGGCCTTTCTTTTTATACTATGCATTACAGCAACCCCATGTACCCCGTACGCCCCATCCGCGTTTTGTGGGCAGTTCGGGTATGGGTCCGCGTGGTGATGTTATCGTTGAGGCCGATTGGTGTGTGGGCCAATTTATGGATACCTTAAAGGAAGTAGGACTGTTAGAGAACACCCTAATCATTTTTTCGAGTGACAATGGCCCGGTATTGAACGATGGCTATTACGATCAGGCCGTAGAAATGTTGGGTGCCCATGCCCCGGCCGGGCCTTTACGTGGCGGTAAGTACAGTCTTTTTGAGGCCGGGGCGCGCGTACCATTCATTACCTACTGGAAAGGTAAAATCCAACCCGGTGTATCGGAGGAATTGGTCTGTCAGCTAGATCTTTTGAATTCCCTGGCCCATTTGGTGGGAGGCGAAACTAGCGACACCGACAGTGCCAATATGAGCCATGCTTTTTTGAATGCGAATGGCCAAGGCAGGGCCTCTTTGGTCGTGGAAGCCCAAAAACGTACGGCCTTACGCCAAGGAGATTGGGTAATGATTCCGCCCTACGACGGTTGGGCCCTGAACAAAAACGTAAACATAGAAACCGGGGTCTCAACGGAATTTCAGCTCTATAATTTAAAAACCGACCTAGGGCAACAAACTAACTTGGCCAAAGAACATCCCGAAAAGCTTCAGGAATTGATTTCTGAATTCGTAAAAATCCGTGGTGCCGTTTACCATAACAACAGAAAGATATCCCAAAAAGAGGACCGCTATGTTTCCGAAAAAACCAAGTAACCGCCAAAAAACAAAAAACTTGACCCGATTCGTCTTGCTTCTTGGCCTATGGCTACCGATTACACTCTGGGCCCAAAAGGCCCCTCCGAAACAGCCCAATATTCTATTGATCACGGCGGACGATATGAATTTTAATTCCGTGGGCGTTTACGGGGCGCCCATAGGCGGTTTAACACCAAATATAGACCGCTTGGCCTCCCAAGGGTTACGTTTCGAAAATGCCCACGTAACCATAGCCGTATGTGCCCCATCGCGGGCCACCTTGGCCACGGGTATGTATCCGCACCATTCAGGTGTTGAAGGATTCTACAAGACCAAAAAAGAGGTAACCTCTATTATTGAAATTTTAAAAGAAGCTGGTTATATCACCGGTGTCTTCGGTAAGGAAAACCATTCATCCCCCGAACCCCATACCCCTTGGGATGTGGTTAAAACACGTGTTGAGCATTTGGGTTACGGACGGGACCCCTCCAAGTATTATTCTGAGGTCAGTGATTTTATCCAGCGATCTAAGCAATCGGACAAACCTTTTTACCTTATGGCCAATGCCATAGACCCACACCGACCTTTTTCGGGTAGCGATCAAGAAAAAAAAGCCTGGCCCGGTATTGAAATCCACCCACCCTCCCGTACCTTTTTACCTAGTGAGATCGAGGTGCCCGCCTTTTTACCCGACATACCCAAAGTAAGGCAAGAAATTGCTGAGTATTATTCTTCGGTCCGTCGTGCCGATGATGTCGTGGGGGCCATCTTAAAAGCCCTAGAAGAAAGTGGGGAGGCCGACAATACTTTGGTCATGTTCCTATCGGATCATGGTATGGCCCTACCCTTTGCCAAGACCAATTGTTATTTGAATAGTACCAAAACCCCATGGATGGTGCGGTGGCCAGGGGTTATTTCCCCCAACATGGTAGATAGGGAACATTTTATATCCGGAATCGATTTTATGCCCACCCTTTTGGATATCCTAAATATCGATGGTCCGACGGAAATGGATGGGAAAAGTTTTAAAAAGCTTCTTTTGGGTAAAAAACAAAGCGGGCGGGAATATGTTTTCACCCAATTCCATGAGACCTCCGCTCGAAAAAGGTATCCCATGCGTGCCGTTCAAAACGGGAAATACCTGTATATTTTCAGTCCATGGGCCGATGGTAAAAAAGTATTCAAAAACGAATCGCAGCACGGGCGCAGCTTTAAGGCCATGCAAGAGGCAGCGAAGACGGACCCCTATATTAATGCACGGGTAGATTTGTTCGTACACCGGGTTACCGAGGAGTTTTACGATTTGGAAAAAGATCCCAATGCCCTGAACAACCTAATAGACCGACCGGAGTATAAAAAAGAGGTGCACCGCTTCTCCAAAAAGCTCGAAAAATGGATGAAAAAATACAACGACCCTGCCCTAGCGGCATTCGAACACCGTGATTCCCCAGAATACTTGGCAGCCTATATGCTCAAGGACAAGGAAATCGCCGACAAAAACCGATTAATGAACAACAAACTGATACATTGAAAAAGATACGGACCATACCACCGGAAAGGTTTCGGAATATATCCGTGCTGCTATGTTTCTTGGCATTCGGATACACCTTTACCCTACATGCCCAAACGGAAAAACCCAACATCATCCTTTTCTTGGTAGACGATATGGGCTCTATGGATCCCGGTTATATGGGAAATCCGTTTTACGAGACCCCAAATCTTGACCGGATGGCCCAAGAAGGCATGCGTTTTACCAATGCCTATGCCAATGCGCCCAATTGTGCCCCAACCCGGGCCAGCATCATGACCGGCTTGTACACCCCACGACATGGTATGTATACCGTAAATTCATCGGCAAGGGGAAAATCAGAAAACAGAAAACTGATCCCCATAGAAAACACCACCAGCTTGGCCCCTACCTTTACCACTATGGCCGAGGCCTTAAAAGCGCAAGGTTATGCCACCCATCATATCGGAAAATGGCATTTGGGGGGTACACCAACCACACTACCCCAAGGACAAGGCTTTGACAATAATATTGCCGGCACCCATAAAGGACACCCCAATACCTATTTTAGTCCGTATCAAAATCCGGAACTCACTGATGGGCCCGAAGGGGAATACCTTACCGATAGGTTAACCGATGAAGCCCTACGGATTATGGAAAGCAATGATGCACAACCTTTTTTCCTATATTTTTCGCATTACGCGGTTCATACCCCTATTCAAGGTAAACCGGACTTGGTCTCGAAATACGGACAAAAGAAAGGCCATTCGGAATGGCATAGCGAATATGCCGCCATGGTAGAAAGTATGGACACCAGTTTAGGCCGTCTGCTACAATACTTGAGGGATACCGAACAAGATCGGAATACCTTGGTTCTATTCTTTTCGGACAATGGCGGGCATGGCGCCTATACCAAACACAAACCTTTACGCGGTTATAAAGGATCGATGTTCGAAGGCGGCTTTAGGGAGCCCATGGTCGCATGGATGCCCGGAACCATTCCGCCCCAAAGTGCTTCAGACGAAGTGGTCATGGGGCTCGATTTCTTCCCTACGTTCATAAAAATGGCGGGAGGCAATCCCAATACATACCAACTCGATGGTCACGACCTGAGCGATCTATTTAAAAACCCCAATACCCGTTTGGATCGGGAAGCGGTGTTTTGGCATTTTCCGGCCTATTTAGAAGCCTATAGGGGATCGGTTCGCCCCGAAGATTTAGTACGGGGCTGGCGTGCGGTACCCTCGGCAGCCATTCGTAAAGGGCAATGGAAACTCATTTATGATTACGAAACCGCCAGTGCCCAATTGTACGATTTGGATAAAGATTTGGGCGAAAGTCAAGACTTGGCCCAACGGCATCCGGAAATAGTAAAGGAGCTAAAAAAGGCCCTACGCCAATGGCAAAAGCAGGTGAATGCCCCGATTCCGAGTCAATTAAACCCAGAATATAAACTCCACTGAACATGTTTAAATTATATTGGTTGGCCCTACTGCTTCCACTAATGGCCCTAGGTTATCAGCAGCAGCTAAAAAACAGTAAACCCAATATCATCTATATTTTGGCCGATGACCTAGGTTATGGCGACCTAGGTTCCTATGGCCAAAAGAAGTTCAGCACCCCGGGGCTTGATCAACTCGCGGCCAATGGTCTTCGTTTTACCCAGCACTATGCCGGTTCAGCGGTTTGTGCCCCCTCACGATGCAGCCTATTGACCGGAATGGATCAGGGCCATGCCGATGTTCGGGGAAACAAATCTATAGGAAGGGGAAAAGGCCAATACCCCCTAAAGGACGAAACAGAAACCCTAGCCGAATTATTACAAAGGGCCGGTTATGTAACCGGGATCATTGGCAAATGGGGCTTGGGCGGGCCCGGGACCTCAAGTACCCCCTATGCCAAAGGTTTTGATTTCTTTTATGGCTACAATGATCAAGGTAATGCCCATCATTATTATCCCCATTTTTTGTGGCGCAATACAAAAAAAGAATTAATCCCGGAGAATCAAGGAGGGAAAAGAGGCCTGTTCTCACACGATCTTTTTACCCAAGAAGCCAAGGCCTTTATCAAAGAGAACCAATCTAGACCTTTTTTTTTGTACCTCCCTTATACCATCCCCCATGCCGATATAGATGTACCGGAAAACGATAGACAGACTTACTTAGGGCAATTTCCGGAAACGCCTTATAAAGGTGGGCATTACTACAAACAACCCACCCCAAAAGCCGCTTTTGCCGGCATGATCCAGCGCATGGATCGCGATATTCAATCCATAAACGATCTTTTGCAACAGTTAGGTTTGACTGAGAATACCCTGGTAATTTTCAGCAGCGACAACGGTCCGCACAATGTTGGTGGGGGCGACCCTAAATTCTTTAACAGTTCCGGGGGGTTACGCGGTATAAAACGTGATCCCTATGAAGGCGGTATTCGGGTTCCCATGATAGCAAAATGGCCGGGCACAATAGCAGCAGGTCAAGAAACGGATCATATTAGCACCTTTTATGATGTAATGCCCACCCTTGCCGAATTGGTAGGTGAAAAACCAAAAAGCAGACTGAACGGTTCCTCTTTTTTATCCATTCTTAAAAACCCGTCTAAAAGTAGCAAGAAAACATACAAATATTGGGAATTTCACGACCGCAAACGCAAATGGCAGGCCGTTCGTTGGGGCGATTGGAAAGGTATACGCATATGCGACAAGGATGGAAAAGAACAAAGATTTGAACTTTTCAATCTTAAAACCGACCCCGCTGAACAAAACGATATTGCATCACAAAACCCGAAGGTAGAAAAGAAAATCAGAAAATTTATGACCAAGCGTGTCCCATCTCCAGTTGCAGATTGGAGCTTCTAATTTGATGATAATCTCCACAAAAAAAGCTTTCCTGAAAACTAAAAGACGCTAAATTTCTTGTCATTTGCATCAAAATTTCATCGTTTTTCTTTTTTTTTCGCTAAAAACAAGAGCCAAAACCAATTGGAAAAAGCCAAAAAAATCGATTTGGTTTTCATTCCCAAAATTAGATAGTTTTCATGGATAATGTTACGCCTAATACCAGCAAGAATAATAGCTGGCAAGACTAGCTCATAAAGGCCAAATTACCGACTACTGGGTATAAAATCCATACGAATACGTACTATTTTTCGTTAATTTTATGGAGAATCGTATTCTTTGGACAAGATATTCCTATGCTATGTTCTAGTATCGATTCAGATGGATTAAATGCAGTATATGGAAATCTATCAGCACAACCTGACCCAACAACAAGACATCGACGATATTAAGATCGGATTTCGACCAGATGTTTGCTTTTTATTTGTTTCCCCCGATTTTCAGGGGTACAATAAACTTCATGAAAAATTAACGGATAAGTTTCCCGGGGCCGAATTCATCGGCTGCTCTACCGCCGGCGAAATATTGGACAACCAAGTACATGATACCAGTATTGCCTTAACTGCCGTTCGTTTTAACCGTACCCGTTTAAAAATCATTACCGAATCTTTAGAGGCTTACGAGGGTGATTCCTTTAAAATAGGGCAACAAGTTACCGACAGGTTAAAACGCCCCGACTTAAAGCATATTCTTTTGTTCAGTGACGGCCTTAACATCAATGGGGGTGAACTGGTACGCGGCCTACGGGCCCAAGCACCACCTTTGACAACGGTTACCGGTGCCCTAGCTGCAGATGGTACCCGCTTTAACAATACCTTCGTAATTACCAAGGCTGGGGCCCAATTTAAGACCTTGGTGGCCCTTGGACTTTATAGTAATCATTTAAATGTAGGTTTTGGTTCCCACTCGGGCTGGGACAGTTTTGGCATCGAACGTTTGGTTACCCGATCCGAAACCAACAAATTATACGAGTTAGATGGCAAACCTGCTTTGGCACTCTATAAATCATTTTTAGGGGAGCAGGCCAAAAATCTACCTGGGTCGGCACTCCTATTTCCGTTAAGCATGCGGGACGAGGCGGGTAAACGCCCGGTTATACGTACTATATTGGGAATTAATGAAGAAGAACAGAGTTTGACCTTTGCTGGTAACATTCCTCAAAGATCCTATGTACGTCTTATGAAAGCCAATACCGATAGATTGATCCAGGGTGCGGCAAAATCGGCCGAAGTGGCCAAAGAAAACGGTCATTCAGAGCCACAGCTGGCTTTTTTGTTCAGTTGTGTTGGCCGTAAAATGGTCATGGATCAATTGGTTGAAGAAGAGGTGGAAGCCGTAAAGGAAGTATTTGGAAATGTAGCGAAAACCACAGGGTTTTATTCGTATGGTGAAATCGCCCCCTTTGACAAAGAATCGCCTTGTGACCTACACAACCAAACCATGAGTATTACAACTATTTCAGAAGATTGAGGACTATGCACAGATTATTGAAGCGACAAATACTTAAGGCCAAGCTTTCCGAATCTACCTTGAAAGAGATCGGGCCATTTTTAGATCATATCGATTCGGCATACCGATCCTTTGAAAGCGATATATACCATATTGAGACCATTCTAGAGAAAAGTTCTAAAGAATTGTTCCAGACCAATAAACTATTAAAGCATAATATGCAGGCCATCAGTAGTCAACTGGAACGTGTTGCCGGCAATATCAAAGAGGTAATTTTTGAAATCGACCTCAATGGCTATTGGTCGTACCTAAACCCGGCATGGGAACAACTCACAGGATGTAGTGTTGCCGATTGTTTGGGACAACCTTGTACCCAACACCTAACCGATGGTTCAGGAAATCCCATTATTGACCTAATGGCCATTCAATTGGCCGGGCCAAAAACCTACAATTTAAAAACAGCCTGCAAGCCTTCTTGTGGTCCGGAAAAATGGTGCGATTTTTCAGTAAAGGCCATTTATGACGAAACCGGTAGAATCGAAGGTTATATCGGCACTATCGTAGACATAACCAATTTAAAGGAAACCGAATTCGCTCTAATCCGTGCCAAAGAGAAAGAAACCCTGGCCAACAGGGCCAAAGACCAGTTTTTAAGTACCATGTCGCACGAAATCCGTACCCCATTACACGGAGTCATTGGGTTAAGCCACCTCTTGTTGGCAGAAAACCCTAAACCGGAACAGATGGAAAACCTTACCGCCTTAAAGTATTCATCTGAGCACTTATTGAGCTTGGTTACCGACATACTCGATTATAATAAAATTACCTCGGGCAACCTGAATTTAGAAGAAGCTGAATTTAGTCTAGACTGCATTCTAACAGGTATGAAAAGCATCTTTCAGCATAGGGCACAACAAAAGAATATTGCTTTTAATATACGTACAGACCACGATCTACCTGACTTATTTTTAGGCGATGCCACTCGAATCTCCCAAATCCTGACTAACTTAATAGGCAATGCCATAAAATTCACGGAACATGGCTCGGTTCTGGTAGAGGTAGAAACTATTAAACATCAAGGGCAAGGGCAACCTTTGCGCTTTAAGGTCTCGGATACCGGAATAGGCATCTCAAACCAAAAGATCGAAAAGATATTCCACTCCTTTGTCCAGGCCAATTTAGATACCACCCGAAAATATGGGGGCACCGGACTCGGTTTAGCCATTTGTAAAGAACTCTTAGAACTCATGGGCAGCCAATTAGGTGTAGAAAGTAATTTGGGTAAAGGTTCGGTTTTTTCTTTCGATATTATTCTGAACCTACCGGAATCACAAGATCATCTACGAAATATTGAGGTACATGAAGATTACCCAATGATCAAGACCACAATGGAAAACTGCCGTATTCTTATCGCGGAAGATAATAGGGTAAATACATTGATCATAAAAAAGTTGATGAAAAACTGGGGGGTATCCTTCGATATTGTTGAGAATGGCCTACTCGCCTTAGAAAAGGCCATGACCCAGAACTACGACCTAATTTTAATGGACCTTCAAATGCCAGTAATGAACGGCTACGACGCAACCAGGGCCATACGACAGAGTCTGAACTCTAAGAACAATAGTATTCCCATTTACGCCTTATCGGCTTCTTGTGGTATGGATATAAACCACAAGCTTAATGAATATGGGCTTAATGGTTTAATTCGGAAACCTTTTGACCCAAGTGAACTTAAAAAGAATTTACTGAATATTGTAAACAGGAATACGGTGGCGACCGATAAGGTAAGGCACCTATAACCAATAGGTCATTTTTAAGACTAACGAACGGTTTTTTATACCGAAGCCGTTGGTATCGTGGTTTTCGTTATAGATCAGAAAAATATCCGACATGGGCCTATAACGCCATTGCAAGCGAGAGAATGCACTAAAATTCTCGGATTGCGAATTGTATTGTACCACATTCTTCCAGGATAGTTTATTGGAAAAACCGATATCGGCATTAAAGCGTACCAAATGCAATTTATTGGCACCATAACCCTCGGCCAGTTTTATATCATTGTAGTTATAGGTGATACCAAACCTACCCCAAGGCTGAAATCGGATATTTCCTTCTAACATGGCATTTAACCTGGTTCCATTGTAAAAACTACCATACCCCATATTAGTGCTCCATACGAATTGTTTCCGAGTATCGGCACTATACATAAGATCAAATCGGGCAAACTCATAATCGCCCAGGGGCAAGGGTTCGAAATCGTCACCGATCAAAGCGGTGGGAAACATTAGATTTACCTTCCTATAGCGCGATATTAAGCTTAAACTAGCGGTATTCCTAAACTCGAAATCATAGGCCAAATTGTTCATGGTTTCGTTAAATGTGCCATCGGAATTCAGGTATAACATATGCCAAGTACGCCACCCGTGGTAATTAATCTTGCTGTTATCGTCTTTTGAAAAGGTCAAATAGCGAAACCAAGGATTGATCAAGGTATAACCCAATCGGACCGTTTCTTCGGTTTCGGCATTATAATTTTCAAGGCGGGGATTTACTCCTACTTCGGTAATATAGTTTTCGCCAACTACATCTATTTGCCAGCCGGAACGGAAACGTTTGGTCGTATAATTGCCGGCAAAGCCGTAATAATGGTTATTCGTAAAACCTTGGGGCATAAACGACAAGTGATATTTTACGTTATTATTAAAGCGGCCGTCTTCGGACATATAGGTAAACTCCAACCCGGCATTTCTTGAGTACTTTTCATCATCTGGGCTGGTGGCCGTAGCCTGCCTATTGATAAAAATCCCCTTAAAAACCGAACGCTTTAGCAAGGTTTGCTGAAAAGCAGCTACGGCATAGTTTTGGGGTATGAAATCGCCTTCCCGTTGGGTTTGCACGTCCATTACCCCAATACGGAGGTTTTTAGTAAGGTTTCCGGTTAATCTGGCCCCAAAATCAATGGGTATGGCCTCCCCATCCATAATTCCGATTCTACGCGAAAAAAACGGTTTTAGGTCGTAACTACCGAAATTCGAAAAGATATCGCTATTCTCCAGAAAAAAATTACGCTGTTCCGGAAGAAAGATATTGAAACGGGTAATATTGGTTATCTCCTGGTCTACATCGGCATTCGAAAAATCGGGTAAAAAGGTCAGATCAAGGTTTAAACTACTCGATAGGGCCACTTTTATATCGCCCCCGATATTGATCTGGGTATCAGGTGAATTTTGATTGTCATCTTCATAATCGCGTTGTGAAGATAGGGTACTGTATGGGTTAAAGATAAACATGCCTGCCGCTTTTTTAGGCGGGGCATCCCATACCAATGTACCCATATAATTCATGCTGATCCCATTGAAATTTATGGGAAATTGGGTCCAGGTGGTATAGGCATTGTTCTGTTTATCGCCCCGGATAAAGTTAACGCCCCATTCGGTCGCATTGGCATCGTAGCGCAGGGTTTTAAAGGGTATGGCCATTTCTACTAACCAATACCCCTCATATTCCTTTACCTTCGACGCCCATCTATTATCCCAATTCTCGGAAAGCGACGTATTGCCCTCTTCAATGGCCAAGGTCGCTTCCATCTCGGCACCCCCGGCGGTAACCCCGAAAAAGAAGCCGTTTTGCTTAGAACCTATGGGGTCGAACACCAAACTAAAGTTATCACTGCCCCAATAATTATCGTTGTTGTCACGTACCAACGACTGTACAATACGCGATTCGGTATCGTAACATTTGGCCAAGAGATACACATGGGTATCGTCGTAGGTCATTTTTACCTCGGTCTGGTTTTTAGCTTGCCCTAAATCTGTGGGCCAATGGTTGAAGAAATTGCTAACGGCCTTATGACTCTCCCATTCTTTGGGCCCTACCTCACCATCCAGTGTCATGGTCTGCGTCGTTTTTTTGATAGGGTACCGAAATCGGCTTTTGGTGTCATTCGTAAAGTTCTGGGAAAACAGTACGATGGGCAGGCCCAAAAAAAGCCATGGGAGGTACTTCATAAGACTGTCCGTTTTTTGATGATACCCCAAAGTAATACCGCCAAACCTGCCTAAACAAGTGATTTTCTATTTCGACATACTTTACTGGGTAAAAAGCATTTAAGGGCGCTTTAATGTCGAAACCGGGAAGAATAGGTCGTTAACCTCTATTTTAAGGATTGCTTAACAAGGCTTTGACCGGTATTTGGAAAAGCTTAAGAAACTTGGCCGGTAAACCCCGTATTATATAAGCCACTGTCTAAGCTACAAACAAAACTTTAAAAAAGAAGTATTCCAATTCCACAGAAGGTAATCCCTAAAAAAAATCAATGATTTCAATGCGCCCGAAGCAATTCCAAGGCATGGCTACGGTAATTGCGGCCAATGGGCAACTCCCTACCATCTACCTCAACCATAATGTTGTTGTAGGCATTTACCTTATCCAAGGCCACGATAAAAGAGCGGTGGATACGTACAAAGCGGGGTTTGGGTAATTTTTCCTCCAAATAACTGATCCGCTGATTGGTACTGACTTCACGGCCCTGTACATGAACAAGTACTTTATCGTTTAGGCTTTCTAGATAATATATCTGGGTCAGATCCAGTTTAACCACCTTACGATCCGATTTAATGTAGATCGTGGCCTTATCTTGTGGTTCTTCTTCTGTAGGTGGGTCTGCCAGCGGTTCAAAAGCTGGGTGGGTTTGTCCACATAAAAACCGATGGGCCTTGGCTACGGTCTTCAAAAATCGGGTGAGGGATATGGGCTTTAAAAGATAATCGATCGCATCGAGCTCAAAGGCCTGAATGGCATATTCCCTATAAGCCGTGGTAAAAACCACCAAGGGCGGATTTTTAAGGGATTGCAATAGCTCCAAACCATTTAACTTCGGCATTTTGATATCGAGAAAAACCAAATCGATACCGCCTTCTTGAATATGTTTAAAGGCCTCTAAAGCATTACCACAACTAGCCACTACCTCCAATTGATCCATTTCTTGGGCATATTGCTCCAAGACATCGCGGGCCAAAGGCTCATCGTCTACGATAATGCATTTTATCTTAGTTTGTTTTCCCATCGATCCAAGTTTCCGGAAGTTTTCCCAGGTCAATTTCCAGTTTTACCAAAAAACTCTCCGCTTCTTCCAATATACGGAGATTGTGCCTATCGGGATAAAACAGCTGTAATCTGCGTTTCACATTTTTAAGTCCAATATTCTTGTCCGTATCCAAATCTTTCTTTCCTTCTAACTTGGGGGTACGGCTATTTTCGACCAAAAAATTGAGCTGATATTGTTGTAGTGAGAGATTAATATGTATCCAAGAATCGTCCAACTCCGAATCAACCCCATGTTTAAAGGCGTTTTCTACAAAGGGTAACAATAGCAGGGCCGGAATGAGGGCATCGGGACGGTCGATCGTTTTGTTGGTGTTTATAGTCAACGAATCGCTATACCGCAGCCTTTCCAACTCTACCAAATTCATCAATTGTTCCCACTCGCGACCAATACTTATAAAACGATCATTGCATTCGTACAGCATATAGTCCATAAACTTGGAGAGGCCCAAAACAGCCTTGGGCGTTTTATCTGATTTGGAAAGCGATAACGAATAAATGCTATTCAGGGTATTGAATAAAAAATGGGGATGTATCTGCGATTTTAAAAATTTGAGTTCGGTGGCCACCTTTTCCTTTTCCAATTCTTTGTTACGTTTATCCTTGGCATAATAAAACAGTTGAAGTTTTATAGCCATGGCCACGAAAATGGGATAGTACACCTGTATCAGGGAGTGCATTACCTTGGGCAGGTACCATACCGGGGTTTTCCAATATTCGTTTTCCGGATTGAACCAATGGTATAAAAAAGCCCAGTTCAAATAACGGTATATCAATGCCATGACAACCGTCAACACCAGTGACCATAGGATAAACAATCCCGTTTTTTTCCGATAAAGAAAACGAGGCATTAGGTAATACAAGGTTATATAGGTGGGAACGATCTGGGTGGGTAATAAGAATAGTATTTGCTGGCACTCTTCCCAATAATTATCATCGTAACCACCCCACATAACGGTATATAGGGCTACATATACCACCCAAAAAATTAGGTGATACCCTAATCTGTATTTACCGTCAATAATCCGCTCTAGCATATATTCGCCTTAATACCAAAGTGAAAGTACGAATTCGCTTAAAAGTTTACCAATTAAAACCGGATACGTCAGTATTCGGTCGGGAAACAACCATTAACAAAAGGTTTTGGTAAAAAAGGCTTGGTAAAAGGGGGAAAGCTACCTCAATCAATACATCAACGTCTACCTCTGGATCGGCCTTGATTTCTGTTTTTATTGGTGTTCGGGGCTCCGCCTTCCCGTTTTTTCTTCCTGTTGGCGAAAAACTCTTGCTTTCTTCTTTGTTTTTCTTTGTTCCATTCCTTTTTCTCGGCTTCGGTCATGGGTTTATCGGTCTGCGGAAAAGGATGGTCGTTCACCACATCGATTCGCTTCTTGCTCAAACGCTCGATTTTTTTGATGTGTGCATTCTCTTCGGGTTCTGACATAGAGATGGCTACCCCGGCTTCCCCGGCCCTACCCGACCTTCCGATACGGTGAATATAAGTTTCGGGCACATCGGGCACATCAAAATTGATAACATATTGCAGCTTGTCGATATCGATTCCCCTAGCGGCAATATCGGTAGCCACCAACACCCTGAGCTGGCCTTCCTTAAAGGCCTTTAAGGCACGTTGGCGCTGATTTTGGGCCTTATCGCCATGTATAGCGGCCGCATCTATGCGTTTCTTCTTTAAATCCCTTGCGATACGGTCGGCCCCATGTTTGGTACGGCTGAACAATAATACCTGCTGAATATTGCGGGACTCTAAAATATGCAGTAACAACTGCTTTTTTAGCGATTTATTGGTGAAGTATACATATTGTTGGATCGTCTCGGCTGTACTCGATACCGGGGTTACTTCAACCTTTTTCGGGTGATGTAATATCTGGTTCGAAAGGGCCTTGATATTATCGGGCATGGTCGCTGAAAAGAAGAGCGATTGCCGTTTTTTGGGGATTACCTTCAACAGTCTTTTGATATCGTGGATAAAGCCCATATCCAACATACGATCGGCCTCATCCAAAACAAAAATCTTGATATCGTCTAAACTAATATAACCCTGATCCATAAGATCTAACAAACGACCTGGGGTCGCCACCAATATATGAACCCCTCGTTTTAGTTGTTCCACTTGCCTCCCTTGCTTAACCCCACCAAAAATAACAGCATGTTTAAAGGGTAAATGCTTACTATAAGCTGCTATGTTCTCATCGATCTGTATGGCCAACTCCCGGGTTGGGGTAACGATCAAGGTAGAAATCTTTGCCGGGCCAATACCCAACCGCATATCATACATACGCTGTAGGATGGGTAAGGAAAAAGCAGCGGTTTTGCCCGTGCCGGTCTGGGCCACACCTAAAATATCGTGGCCTTTTAATACCAAGGGGATCGCTTGGGCCTGGATCGGTGTTGGTTCTACATAGCCTTTTTCTTCTAAGGCCTTAAGTATTTGTGATTTTAAATCGAAGGAAGTAAATTTCATAAAGGATGGTTCTAACCCCTTTCCTCAATACTAGGAAAGTCGGGGAAATACAGTAAGACACATATCCATTGTCAAATATTACCTCAAGCGTATCAAACCAAAATCTAATCGCAATTCGCCTGAAATAGCTGCATTTTCCCTTTATATAGGTCACATTTGCTGGGGCAAAGCTAACCTTATTAATCGGTCTTATTCGGCTAAAACCAGAATAATTATGGTTATAAACCAAAATTGAAGCTCAAAATAACCCTGTATTTCAACGGAAATATCCTACTTTTAAGTACGAAATCCAGTCTGGATACGTTAGAACAAAAACCATAAGCCAAACCTTATTACTATGCAAGATTTAATGAACCTTGAAGGCGCAACCACCGAAGAAAAGGCGCTCTTTTACAGAAAAACCTATGGTCATGTAGCCGGAGGTGTTTTGGTATTCATTTTGGTTGAATACCTTTTTCTTCAATCACAAACCATTGTAAACTTTGCCCTAAGTCTTTTAGATGGGTATCTCTGGCTGATTACCTTGGGGGGCTTTATGTTGGTAACACATTATGCCGAATCGGTCGTTGCCAAAAGTCATGACCGAAACGTACAGTATTTGGGCTATCTATTGTATATCATTGCCGAGGCTTTCATATTTGTACCCCTAATTTATATTGCCATTGCTTATGCTAATGGTCCGGTACTACAACAAGCGGCCATACTAACCCTAAGTCTTTTTACGGGTCTCTCGGCCGTGGTATTGTTGACCAAAAAAGACTTTTCATTTTTACGATCTATTATTACCATAGCCTCATTTATTGCCTTGGGACTAATTGTAGCCGGAATTCTTTTCGGTTTTGAACTCGGGCTTTGGTTTTCAGTGGGCATGGTGGCCCTAGCGGCCGGGGCTATTCTATATCAAACCTCAAACCTGGTACACAAATACCAAAGTGACCAATATGTGGTTGCCGCGTTAGGCCTGTTCTCGGCCCTAATGTTGTTGTTTTGGTACATATTACGCATATTCCTTTCAAGGGATTAATCGTAACTTATACCATTTCAATTTTGAGATTCAACCAATAAAAAAACAGGAATTTTTTCTTTGGGCGAAAAAGAAATCGAAGATTCACGAACTCCTAGGAAACAGACAAGATTGTGAGCTAAAATCTAAGCATAGCCAAAGCTACGGTTCTATTTTATTTTGATGACCAAAGGTAAAAAGAACCATTTTTTAGATGGTATTTCAATGTTGAAATGGTATTACATAACTTTCCCTTCGTTTGAAATGGAATATAAGCCCGAACACAGCTTCGGGGTTTATTTTTTACCCCTGACACAAACCTGTCACTTGGCACGATTACTTTTGAAGTATTAAAAAAGTTTATTCATCATGTCAAACAAATCATTACAGGTAGAATGGGCCCCATTCACCATAAAAAAGGAAGATTTCGATTCCATGCTCAAAGCTTCGGACCGTATGCAAAAAGAATTTTTGAGCCAGCAAGTCGGATTCGTAGGTCGCCAGTTGCTACGTAAGTCCGATACCGAATTTACGGATCTAGTTCTCTGGGAAACGGCCGAACATGCCCAAAAAGCCATGCAAGCGGCCCAACAAAGCGAAAGTTGTGGTTCTTATTTTTCATTAATGCAAGTAGATGCTAGCCAAATCTCACATCTCGACCTAGTAAAGGAATACCACTAATGGAACCCTTTAAAAATCTGTACAACCCAACATTCGTAAACCGCTTGGCCCAATACGGGCAGGCGGTTTATCCTGCTTTCGACCCTCGGGCATTCACAGCTTCTATTTTTACTTCCGATTGGGAAGCTTTAGAACTTAAACAACGAATGCGCCGGTTATCGGAAGCCTTACACGAACAATTCCCGAAAGATTTTGCTGAAAGTGGCCCCTTACTTTTGGTTTTGGTAGATCACATCAATTCCCAGGGGGATAAAGAAGGCTCCATTGAATATATGTTCCTGCCTGATTTTGTGGAACAATACGGTCGTAACCAGCCCGAATTGGCCTTTGACATCATGGAAGAACTTACACAATTTACCAGTTGCGAGTTTGCCGTGAGACTGTATCTCATCGATCGGCCCGAAGTGGGCATGAAACGCATGCGAAAATGGAGTACTCACCCAAATTTGCATGTGCGCCGCCTGGCTTCTGAAGGCTGTAGGCCCCGTTTACCTTGGGCCATGGCTTTACCCTTTTTAAAAAAGGACCCTAGCC
Organism: Sediminicola luteus; assembly: GCF_002514735.1. Taxonomy (GTDB): domain Bacteria; phylum Bacteroidota; class Bacteroidia; order Flavobacteriales; family Flavobacteriaceae; genus HQA918. The sequence goes on from NZ_NBWU01000004.1 coordinate 610,671, forward strand.
CTATTTTGCCCATCTTGGAACGGTTAAAATCCGATGCCTCGGAATATGTACGCCGATCGGTCGCCAACAACCTCAACGACATTTCGAAAGACCATCCGGAACTGGCCTTGGAAATCGCTACCCAATGGAAGGGCTTGGACAATGAAACCGATTGGGTCGCCAAGCATGGGAGCCGGACCCTACTAAAACAAGGGAACCCCAAAGCTATGGCCCTGTTCGGGTTAGGACATCCGGAAGGTATAGAAATTAGTGGGTTTACAATCCATACCCCCAAAATTGAAATCGGCGATTATCTGGAGTTTAGCCTACATCTTAGCAACACAACCCATAAGACCCGCAAACTACGTTTGGAATACGGTTTATATTATCTAAAGGCCAATGGCACACATTCGCGAAAGGTATTTAAGATCAGTGAAAAAGAGTACGCAGGCCAGACGACTGTCAATATCCAAAGAAGACAATCGTTTAAACCCATAACTACACGGGTATTCCATAAAGGGCATCATAAACTGAGCCCCATAATCAATGGTGTGGAATTCGAACCGATTTTGGAGTTCGAATTGCTCTAAATTATGCGAGGGGGCCCAAAACTTGGGTCCCTTGGGCCAAATCGCCCAAAGTAATGGTTTCGATCTGACTTAAAAACCCCCCTTTAACCTGGGCATAATACTTGTGCAACGCACAAGGGTTCGTGGCATTACAATGGTCAAGATCAAGTATGCAATTTTTAAAACGATCTTCGCCATCTATCAAGTAGACTACGCTATCTATATGCTTGCTTTTATTCTCCGGGCTCAGGTAAAACCCACCATGAGGCCCTTTTAACGAGCTAATTACCCCTTCCCTGCTCAGCTTCTGTAGTAACTTACCTAAATATGGTGCAGGTACCTGGGTCTTTTCCGCTAGTTCTTTAATTCCATATTTCCGGTTCACACTAGAATGACCTGCCAAATAAGAAATGGCTTTAAGCGAGTATTTTAAGGAGTTTGAGAACATGTGGTTAGTTTGTTACAAATTTATAAAAGACCATTTAATCTTTTAACTGATTTTTGTCATGTTTTTTTTTAGGCCTTCGCTTTAGTTTTGCTGCATAAAATTAGATATTCTATGAGAACAATCACTAAAATTTGTGCTTTGCTCTTTGTTTTTAGCCTTGTTGCCTGTGGTGGGGGTGAAAAAAAAGAGAAGGAATCTTTTGCCATAAAGAAAGCTAAAACCGAAACCACTAAGGTAGAAAAGAAGGAAAATTCCAGTGTTCCTGCCTCCAAAAAAGTGGATTTGGAATCAAAAGGCGTCGGTCCCATTACGTCTATTACACTTAATGCCAAAATCGATAAAGCTATGGCGGCAAAAGGGGAAGAAACCTTTAAAAAAATGTGTACGGCCTGTCACCGTATTGGCAAAAAATTCATCGGTCCCGCCCCAGATGGTATAATGGAGCGTCGTACCCCGGAATGGGTTATGAACATGATCCTCAACCCCACCGAAATGGTACAAAAAGACGCCTTGGCCAAAGAACTTTTGATGGAATTCAATGGTTCGCCAATGTCTAACCAGAACCTTTCAGAAGAAGAAGCCAGGGCCGTTGTCGAGTATTTCAGAACCCTATAATATAGTTTATACGGAACATCCTATTGCTGTTCACGGTACTCCTTAATAGTAATAGCGCATGTGCTTCGCCCTAAAACCAGTAAATATTACATACATGAAATCAACCTCCCTTTTTCTATTAAGTGCTTTCGCCATCTTAGTGGCGGTTAGCTGTAAACAGGAAACCAAAACTGCCCCTGCGGAAAGCAGTTCTGAGTCTACCGAAGTTACCAAACCCCAAGGCCAAGCTTTTTTAAAGGATGATGAGGCCCAACCCAATGTACTCGATATAGCCATTGGCTCTAAAGACCACACCACCCTGGTAGCAGCCGTACAGGCCGCTCAACTTGAAAATGCTTTGGTTAACGCCGGTCCCTTAATGGTATTCGCCCCTACCAATGCCGCTTTCGATGCCCTACCGGAAGGAACCGTGGAAACCTTGTTAAAGCCTGAGAACAAAGCCAAACTGGCCTACATACTCAAACATCACGTTACCCCTGGCAACTACTCAAAAGACTTTATAAAAAAGTTCAAAAAATTAGGGCAGGCCAGTAACGAGAATATCCCGGTAGAGGTAAAAGGTGACGATGTTTACGTAGGTGGTGCCAAGATCATTGGCAGTGTCAAGGCCGGTAATGGTATCGTACACGTGGTAGACAAGGTTATTTTACCTGCAAATTAAGAGACTGTTTTGAAATATGTCAATTGTTTTTTTATGCTTCTTTTTGCGCCCTATTTCGTTAGAATTTTGAACCGTAGCCCAGCTATGCTTAAAAATTTTGCCTTATAAAGCATCAAAAACAACCTGTAAAAATTCCAATCACACATTTCAAAAAAGTCTCTAAATCTCAATTCCAATACAACCAATGCCCTATGGCATTGGATAGAAACTAGTAGTATCAGAGCTGGGTTTTCAATGTTCCCGGTTCATAAAATCGAAATACATGAAAAGATTATCAAAATTAGTATTGTTATCGGCCTTGGGTGCCCTGACCTTAATCGGTTGTAACCCTGCCGGTAAAAAATCGGATAAAGGTGGTGCCCTTAGCTCATCTGCGGCCGAAAAAGTATATGTGGCCCCGGGAGAGCACGATGAGTTCTACGCCTTCGTTTCCGGTGGTTTCAGTGGCCAGTTGGCCGTATACGGACTGCCATCGGGCCGTTTGTTCAAGGTTATTCCCGTTTTCTCTCAAGATGCCGAGAAAGCATGGGGGTATAACGAAGAGACCAAGCCCATGTTGAACACCTCTTATGGTTTTGTACCCTGGGACGATTCGCACCACCCCGACATTTCCCAAACGGCTGGGGAATTAGATGGGCGTTATGTGTTCATCAATGCGAACAACACCCCCAGGATTGCCAAGATCGACCTGACTACCTTCGAAACCACAGAGATCATCGAAGTACCCAACAGTGCGGGTAACCACAGTTCTTCTTTTGTTACCGAAAACACCGAATATGTTGTAGCCGGTACCCGTTTCTCGGTTCCGGTTCCCCAACGTGATATGCCTATTAGCGAATACAAAGGAAACTTTAAAGGTGCCCTTTCATTCATTAGCGTTAATCCGGAAGATGGCGGAATGGATGTGAAATTCCAGTTGCTAATGCCTGGTTTCAACTACGATTTGTCACACCCTGGCCGTGGTAAATCACACGGATGGTTCTTCTTTACTACCTATAACACCGAAGAGGCCTCTACCCTACTCGAGGTAAACGCCTCGCAAAACGACAAGGATTTTATCGCTGCGGTTAACTGGAAAAAAATTGAAGAGTATGTAAATAATGGTGGTGGTAAAATGATGCCGGCCAATTATGCCCATAATGTATACGACGAGCACACCCATACCGCTACCTCAACCATGAAAAAAGAGGTATTGGTCGTAGATCCCTCCGAGGTACCTGGTGCCGTTTACTTATTACCTACCCCAAAATCGCCTCACGGTTGTGACGTAGATCCTTCTGGTGAGTACATTGTAGGTAATGGTAAGCTATCTGCCAACCTAACCGTTCACTCCTTTACTAAAATGTTGGATGCCATTGAGAACAAGAAATTCGACGGGGACGCCTATGGCATTCCAATCTTAAATTTCGATTCGGTTTTGGCCGGTACTGTTGAGCAGCCTGGTTTAGGCCCCCTTCATACCGAGTTCGATGGTAAAGGAAATGCCTATACCACCTTCTTTATTTCTTCTGAGGTAGTAAAATGGAAGTTAGGCACTTGGGATGTAGTCGATAGAAAATCGACTTATTATTCCGTAGGTCACTTGATGATTCCGGGGGGTAACTCCCAAAAACCCTTCGGCAAGTATGTACTAGCCATGAACAAGATTACCAAAGACCGGTATTTACCAACAGGTCCTGAGGTAACCCAATCGGCCCAGTTATACGATATTACCGGAGAAAAAATGGAATTGTTACTCGATTTCCCAACCGTAGGTGAACCTCACTATGCAGCCGGTATTCCTGCGGATATCATCAAGCCAAATTCCAAGAAAATATTCAAACTCGAAGAGAACAAGCATAAGTATGCTGCGCTTTCGGAAGCAGATACCAAGGTGGTTCGCAATGGTAAGGAAGTTCATGTGTATATGACCATGATCCGTTCGCACTTCTCCCCAGATAATATCGAGGGAATCAAAGTCGGCGATAAGGTATATTTCCATATTACCAACCTAGAACAAGATTACGATGTGCCACACGGGGTTAGTATGATCGGTGCCAATACTTCAGAGCTATTGATTATGCCCGGACAGACCGAGTCTTTTGTTTGGGAACCCAAACAGCCAGGTGTTTGGCCATTCTATTGTACCGATTTCTGTTCGGCACTGCACCAAGAAATGCAAGGTTATGTTAGGGTTTCGCCAGCGAATTCGAACATAGAATTGTCTTGGTCTCTAGGGGAGTAATATAAACCATTCGGAACTTGACGTTCCACTCCAACCCAGTACCTGTTTAAGTCATATAGCGGGTGATGCCTTGGTATCGCCCGCTTTTTAAAACCGAAAATGATGAAAAAATCCAAACTATTAATGCTGTTGGGATCGGTACTGATTCTCGGTCTCTTTATTTTTCCTTTGTGGAATATTACTTTAGAGGCCCCCCAATACCCTACTCCACTGGGCATGGACATCTATATCAACGATTTTGCCGATGCCAATCCGCACGATATTAAGAACATTAACCTCATGAACCACTATGTGGGCATGAAATATATTCCGGAAAGTATCCCAGAATTCAAGATTTTCCCGGCGGTTATTATCGGTATGTCCATCTTAGGCTTATTGTTCGGTTTCCTGGGAAGGCATAAATTATACTTGGCTTGGTTCATATTAATGTCGTTATTGGCCCTCGCCGGTATTTACGATTTTTACCTATGGGAGTACGATTACGGCCATAACCTAGACCCTAAGGCCATAATGAAATTTACAAACCCCGATGGTTCGATTATGGGCTTTCAACCCCCATTGTTCGGTACCAAGGATATTTTGAACTTTACGGCCCACTCCTACCCTCAATTGGGTGCCTACTTTTTGGCAGCCGGTATGGCCTGTACCTTCATTGCTTTTTTCGTAGGTAAAAAAGAATCGAAGTAAGCCTACTTCCGGAAGTAACGGACCCTTTGCACCGGAAGTTAACCTAATCTCGATTTTTCGAGTTAAACAATTAAGTCATGGAACCAAAGATTTTTTCCCGAATACTGTGCATTGCCCTAGTTTTGGTACTCAGCGCATGTACACCATCGCCCAAGGCCATAGACTATGGCAACGATGCCTGCCATTTCTGTAAAATGACCGTGGTGGACAAAATTCATGGGGCAGAATTGGTTACGGCCAAAGGCAAGGTATTTACCTTCGATGCGGTAGAGTGTATGGTAAACTTCCTGAGAAACAACGATCAAGAAATCGCCCTCTATCTCATTAACCATTATGGCACGCCCGAGGAATTGATTGATGCCACCCAAGCCTATTACCTCATATCCAAAGAGCTGCCCAGCCCTATGGGAGCTTACCTAACCGCTTTTAAGAGCAAGGCCGAAGCCGAAAAGGTACAGGCCGAAAAAAGCGGGGATATCTATGACTGGGAAGGCTTGTTAACCCATATGAACCCTTAATATGTACCAAATAGTTAATACAATAAACACCGTTCCCTTTCAGGATGTTAAAGCGCAGAAACTGCTTAAACTGAATGCCAAAGAATGTCTATTTATTAGCCTGGAAGCGGGCGGTGTTTTAAAAAAACATAGCTCACCCACCGATGCGTGGTTATTGGTTCTGGAAGGTCAGATTACCTTTCACATCAACAACAACGAATACGTTTTGGAAAAACACCAACTTTTCGATTTTCCAAAAGAAGAAGTACATTGGGTAACGGCCCAAAGTAACGCCAAATTCATAGTTATCCGTTAGAAACCATGTTAAAGACGGTAATTTTCATCCATATCCTATGCGCCTGCATCTGGACCGGGGGCCATTTGGTCTTATGTTTAGCTGTATTGCCCAAGGCTCTAAAAAAGAAGGATTTCGATATTATCCATAATTTCGAAACCCATTACGAGCGGGTCGGCATTCCGGCCTTGTTAGGTTTGGTTACTACCGGCATTGTAATGGCGACCCAATATGCACCCGCATTTTTCGATTTCGATATACAGGACCATTATACCCGTCATATCCTGATCAAATTCGTATTATTGTTCTGTACCCTGGCCTTGGCCATACATGCACGTTTTTTTCTGATCCCAAATAAAAGGTTGGTGCCCTTGGCCTATCATATCATTGGGGTAACCAGCCTATCGGTATTATTTACCCTAGTGGGGTTCAGTGTACGTGCGGGGGGTATCTTGTAGAGATCGATGTCGGGAGGCTCTCATATATGTGAATGCAAAGTATTGGAATCTTTAAATTAGATCCTGTGATAAAAACGATTTTACATACTATAATTTTTCTGTCGGTTTGGAGTGGTTTGTGGGCCAAAACCATTACCGTTTGTCCAGATTGCACCCACAAAACCCTGAAACAGGGCATTGCAGCGGCCCAGGCCGGTGACACGGTATTGGTACGCAAAGGCACCTATAAAGAGCACGATATCGTAATTGACAAACCCTTGACCTTGGTTGGCGAAAACTACCCCGTTATCGATGGGGAATTAAAAGGGGAGATCATTACCATAACCTCGGATCATGTAACGGTCGATGGGCTTTTCATTATAAATGTTGGCACTAGTTATACCACTGATTATGCTGCAGTTCGGGTGAAACGAAGCAATCATTTCGTAATCAAAAACTTGGTATTGGAAAAGCTTTTTTTCGGTATTTATCTCGAAAAGGCCCGAGACGGTTTGGTATACCATAATAAGATTATTGGCGATGCGGTAGAGGAATACAATTCGGGCAATGGCATTCAATTATGGTACAGCCATAATGTTCGAATCGAAAAAAACATAGTTCAGCACGTTCGCGACGGCATATACCTCGAATTCTCGGACGACTGTAGTATCACCGAAAATGTAAGTACCGAAAATGTACGTTACGGTCTTCATTTTATGTTCTCGAACCGTGACATTTATGAAAACAATACTTTTGAAAAGAACGGGGCCGGGGTGGCCGTAATGTTCTCCAAAGAAATCAAAATGTACAACAACCATTTTAGGGAGAACTGGGGTTCGGCCTCTTATGGCATGTTGCTCAAAGAAATAAACGATGCCGAGATCAAGGGCAATACCTTTGCCGAAAATACCATTGGCATCAATATAGAAGGATCGAACCGCGTGGTATACCACAACAACGATTTTTTGAACAATGGTTGGGCCATAAAAGTACGTGGGGCCTGTTATACCAACAGCTTTACCGAAAACAACTTTATGCACAACTCCTTCGATATTTCGTACAACAGCAAGGTAAACGACAATGTTTTCGACCGCAATTATTGGAGCAACTATACGGGCTACGACCTCAATAAAGACGGTGTGGGCGATGTGCCCTATCGCCCGGTAAAATTATTTTCCTATGTGGTAAACCGTACACCGGAAACCATAATCTTATTGCGTAGTCTGTTTATAGATATTCTCGATTTTTCCGAAAAAGTATCTCCGGTATTTACCCCCGATAATTTGGTAGACGAAAACCCCATGACAAAACGAATACTATGGTAAACATTATAGATTTACATAAATCCTTTGGTAAGAACGTGGTGTTGAGTGGTGTAGACCTCAATACCGACCAAGGCGGTATTTACGCCATTTTAGGTCCGAATGGATCAGGCAAAACCACCTTGATAAAGAGTATTTTGGGCATGGTCTTACCCAAAAAAGGGACAATAGAGGTGTTAGGCGAGAATATTAAAATTGATTCCGCCTACCGCAACCATATCGATTATTTGCCACAGATCGCCAATTTTCCGAACAACATTAAGGTCAAAGAACTGATCCGAATGATCAAAGACCTCCGCGGGGCCAAAAACACCAATGAAGAGAATCTTATTAGACGCTTTCAATTGGAGCCCTTTTTAAATAAAAAACTGGGCAACCTTTCGGGAGGTACCAAGCAAAAGGTAAACATCGTGCTCACCTTTATGTTCGACCGACCCTTAATCATACTGGACGAACCCACCACTGGGTTGGATCCCATAGCTCTGATTCAGTTGAAAGAACTGATCCGGATCGAAAAAGACAAAGGAAAGACCATTTTGATTACCTCCCACATTATGTCTTTTGTAGAGGAAATATCCGATGAAATCGTCTTTTTGCTTGAGGGCACTATCTATTTTAAAGGGACCATTGCCGCCTTAAAGGAAAAAACGGAACAGCCCAATTTCGAACACGCCATTGCCTCCATTTTATCTAAACACCATGCTTAAGATACTCAAATACAGTTTTTTCGACCTTATGCGCAGCCGTTGGAGTTACGTATACCTTTTGTTCTACTTACTTCTGGGTATTGTGCTCTTGTTTTTGAACAACGACCTCTCCAAGGCCATTATCACCTTAATGAACGTTATTATCGTTTTGATACCCTTAATTGGCACCGTTTTCGGAATCATGTACCACTACAATTCCACCGAATTTACCCAATTGTTATTGGCCCAACCCTTAAAACGCAGTACCATTTTCTTAGGGCAATATTTAGGTGTGGCTTTGTCCTTATCGCTGAGTTTGGTCATAGGCTTGGGCATCCCTTTTGCCTTTTACGGCCTTTTTTATTCCGATGCCATTTGGGACTTTTCCCTGCTTTTGGTCACCGGGGCTTTTTTGACCTTGATTTTTGTGGCCCTGGCCTTTAATATCGCCTTGTCGAACGAAAATAAGATCAAAGGCTTTGGCTATGCCATTCTTATGTGGTTGTTTTTGGCCGTTATCTACGACGGACTGTTTTTGATGAGCTTGGTTTTCTTTGAAGATTACCCTTTGGACAAGGCCTCATTGATCGGTAGCATGCTCAACCCTATTGACCTCTCTAGGATTCTAATCTTGCTTAAACTGGATATTTCGGCCCTTTTAGGGTATACCGGTGCCGTTTTCAAAAGCTTTTTCGGTACCAATCTGGGTCTCTTCCTTTCCTTGGGTTGTTTGGTCCTCTGGGTTATATTACCCGTATGGCGTTTGATCTATGTATCGAAACGGAAGGATTTTTAAACATAAAAAAGGCCACCCCTCCGGGTGGCCTTCGTTGTATAACTCAAATTAACCACACCTTAAACCAGCGCGGTTAGCTTTCTGTCAGATCACCTGGAATCCGTGGGCGTACGGATCATCTTCGGGATCAATGACGATATTGTTATAGCCATATACCTTGGCCCAGCCTTGTATACTGGGAATTATGGCTTTTTTCCCGTCTAAGGTGGTAGCTTCTTCTACCCTACCTACAAACTTACTGCCAATAAAGCTTTCGTGCACGAAATTTTCGCCCACGGCCAGTTTTCCTTTGGCATACAACTGCGCCATACGTGCCGATGTACCCGTACCACAAGGCGAACGGTCGATGGCCTTATCGCCATAGAATACGGCATTACGGCCCGAAGATGTTGGGTCTATAGGGTCGCCCGTCCATAACATATGGCTTACATCGCGAATGGTATCGTTCTCCGGGTGAATGAACATATCCGGGTACTTTTCATTGATACGTTTCCGAACTTCTTGTGAATATTGGATAATCTTGGAAGCCGTAAAATTATGTACCCCGGAAAAATTCTGTTGTGGATCTACAATGGCATAATAGTTACCACCATAAGCCACATCGAAGTTTAGGGTACCCAGTTCCGGGCAATCGATGGTGAGGCCTTCGGCAGCCAAATAACTTTTAACATTGGTCAAGCGCACCCAATCTACCTTCTTACCGGTCTGTTGGTATTCGATCTCGACCAAGCCGGCCGGGGCCTCCATACGTATCTTACCCGGTACCTTTGGGGTTACCAAACCTTCTTCGATGGCAATGGTTATGGTTCCTATGGTTCCATGCCCGCACATAGGCAAACAACCCGAGGTTTCGATAAACAAAATCGCAAAATCATTGGCGGGATCATGGGGTGGGAACAAGATACTCCCACTCATCATATCGTGTCCGCGGGGCTCGAACATAAGCCCTTTACGGATCCAATCGTACTCTTTAAGAAAATGCTGGCGTTTATCACTCATAGTGGCCCCCTCTAAATTGGGCCCGCCACCGGCCACCACCCGAACCGGATTTCCGCAGGTATGGGCATCTACACAAAAAAAGGTCTTTCTGGCCATTAGATTGCTGCTTTGGTATGTTCCCCGTTCACTACCCTACTGATTCCCAATGGATTTTCATCCTTTAAGGCATTGGGCAATAGATTTTGCGGCCAATTTTGATAGGCAACTGGTCGGGCCCAACGTTTTATGGCATCGGTACCCACCGAAGTGGTCCTACTATCAGAAGAAGCCGGGAACGGCCCACCATGCTGCATGGCCGGACAAACTTCTACCCCGGTAGGCACACCATTAAAAATCAAACGGCCCACTTTTTTACCTAAGTTGGAAACCACATCGGTCCTTGAGCTCAATTCTGTCTCCGAAGCTAAAATAGTTCCGGTAAGCTGCCCTTCTAAATGTTGTATTACGGTATTCAGCTCGGCCATATGGGCACATTCCACCACCAAAGAAAAGGGTCCGAATACTTCGGTATGTAATTTTGGGTTGGCAATAAATTCAGCTCCGGTAACGGAGGCTACCATGGGGTTGGCCTGTGTACCCGTAGCACTATTTACCTGGGCCAAAACCGCAACTCCATTTTGCCCACTAACTTCATTCTTATTGGCTTCGTACCCCTTTAGGATATTGGGGTGCAACATAGACGAGGGTGCGATTTCGGAAATGGCCCCGGCCAAGATTTGCTTAAAGTCTTCCATCTCGGCACTGGCCAGTCCAATTATCAATCCGGGGTTGGTACAGAACTGTCCGCTACCCAAGGTAATGGAACCCGCATAAGTCTTAGCCCAATCGTTTCCTTTTTCTACCAAGGCCGATGGTAAAACCACTACGGGGTTAATACTGCCCATTTCGGCATAAACGGGAATGGGCTCAGGTCTTTCAGCAGCCAAACGGTATAAGGCGGTACCACCGGCAATACTTCCGGTAAAACCTACCCCTTTCACCAAAGGATGCTGTACCAATTGGGTGCCCACTTCAATGCCGCTACTGTTCATATGTGAAAATACACCATTGGGCATACCCGTACGTTCGGCGGCCTTTAAGATAGCCTTGGTAACCCATTCACTGGTGCCCGCATGCATAGGGTGCCCTTTAACGATAACCGGGCAGCCAGCGGCCAAAGCCGAGGCCGTATCCCCACCGGCCGTAGAAAAAGCCAAAGGGAAATTACTGGCTCCAAAGACCACAACAGGCCCTATGGGCTCCTGCATTTTACGAATATCTACTTTGGGTAAGGGTTGGCGATCAGGTTGTGCCGTATCGATCACCGCTTCTACCCAAGAACCTTCTTGTAGCAAATTGGCAAAGGCACGTAACTGTCCCATGGTACGACCACGCTCACCCTGGGCACGACCCATGGGCAGACCAGATTCGGTCACATAGGTTTCGAGAAGCGCATCGCCAAGCGCTTCGATCTCTTCGGCAATGGCCACCAAGAAAGCAGCTTTTTGTTCTGGGGTCGTTGCCGCATATTCATTAAAGGCGGTTTGGGCCAATTGAACGGCAGCGTCAATTTCTTGGGAAGTGGCTTCGTAAAAAGAAGTCGCATTCAGTTCTAGGCTTACCGGATTATAGGTCTGAAAAGTTTTGCTCCCTTTTCCCGAAGGCGAATTGCCAATATAGTTTTGTCCTGTTAAGTTCATCTTTTAGTGGTTTTAAAACGAAAAAGCCCGTACAAGATACGGGCATATAAGTATATTATAAAAGGGTGATCCCCCTCATTTTGGGTACTATTTGAACACAACTAAAAACCATTAGTCGTTAATGCCTTTATAGGCGGGCAAAGTAGGTCTTGCAGCCACACCTTCGTCAATGATCTTTTGAACTCGCTTGCGCTCGTCTCCAATCAATGGTAATCTAGGTGCACGCACGTGTTCGGTGCCGATTCCGGTAGCGACTTCGGCCATTTTAATGTTTTGTACCAATTGCGGATTGATATCCAACTCCAACAAAGGCATAAACCAGCGATAGATGGCTATAGCCTCATCCATACGGCCCGCCTTACACAATTCATAAATAGCTACGGTTTCGGCAGGGAAAGCACAAACCAAACCGGCTACCCAACCATCAGCTCCAATAGCCATGGTTTCTAAAGCCAAGGTATCTACCCCGCAAAAAACGGCGTAACGATCCCCAAAACGGGCCTTTAAACGGGTAATGTTGGTGGTATCGCGCGTAGATTCCTTAATCGCTTGAATGTTCTTGCATTCGGCCAATTCGGCAAACATATCCAAGGTAACCTCAATACCATAATCCACCGGATTATTATAGATCATAATGGGTAGTTCGGTACTATTGGCCACTTCTTTAAAATAAGTTACGGTTTCATAATCGTTGGCCTTATAGCGCATAGGAGGCAACATCATAAGGCCACTGGCACCGTATTCGGCAGCTTTTTGGGCCAAATCAATGGCCCCTTTCGTAGTTTGTTCGGCTATGTTTAAGATTACGGGAATCTTTCCATCTACGATTTCCACGGTCTTCTCTACCAATGTTTTTTTCTCAGCATCGGTAAGGGTACTGGCCTCACCCAAGGTACCTCCAAGGATAATACCATGTACACCGGCTTCTACCTGAGCCCTTATATTTATCTCGAACATCTCAAGATCTAAGGCGTCATTTTCTGTGAATTTCGTGGTAACAGCGGGCATTACACCCTTCCAACATACTTGCATAGTAGTGAATTATTGTGGTTTTGGGCAAAAGTACAGCCCCAATACGGTTAGAAATGAATAGATCTTAGCTAAGGTTGTGCGTATTTTATCATTAATACATTATCGATTACACTATTTATGCAAACATTCGCATATATTAGCAATAAAATTACCTTAACCAACGAATAAAGGGATAAATAATCACTATTAAGTTGATGCCGGGCATGAAAAAAGTCTATCCATTTAAAATACCCAAATCGTTACATGAGAGTTTGATCGTACAAATCGATCGGGCCACCGTTCTATACGATAAGCTACACCAACATGAAGAGGTCCAGATTACCTATGTGGTTTCTGGCAATGGTAAACTTTTTGTGGCGGATAGTATCCACAATTTTGGTCCGGGTGATTTATTTGTAATACCCAGTAACTCGCCCCATCTGTTTCAAAACAATATAGAAGAAGGTATAGAAGCCCATATGATTTCCTTATTTTTCTCAGGAAACACCGTGGTTAAGGCTTTTGCCCATTTTCCCGAATTGGGTAATATCCGAAGTTTTCTTCACGAATTGGGGGCCGGTATGAAATTGAGTCCTTGTCCCGAAAACTTGGCCGAACAAATGCAAGAATTTCCCAGTCTGGTGCCCTTTCGCAAGTTTACACGTTTTCTTTCTTTGCTTGATCGTTTGACCCGGGTTTCAAAAGTACCCCTCACCGGATTCGTATACCCGAAGGAAATCTCCCATAATGAAGGGCAACGTATGCGGGCTATTTTTGAATATGTAACCAACAATTTCCAAAAAGAGATCAGCTTAAACGATATCGCCGACTTGGCCTATATGACCCCCAATGCCTTTTGTCGGTTCTTTAAACAGCGTACCAACAAAACCTTTTTCCAATTCTTGATAGAACTGCGTATAGAGCATGCCTGCCAGTTATTGGCTCAAGGACACGATGTACCCATTGGGGAAATAGCCTATAAATCGGGCTTTAGATCTATTTCGAACTTTAATCGGAAGTTTAAGGAGCTCAAAGGAATGGCCCCTAGTAAATACTACCGTAGTATGGAGGTGGGCACCTTCTAATATCTTTATCTAGATTTCGTTACATTTGGCACACAACTTTTAAAACACGACCTATGAAGCAGTTGTCATGGCTTTGTATGGGCCTACTATGGGCCTGTAATCCTTCCCAAAAAACCATTAGTGAGGCTACCAAACCGGTAACACAACATGCCGACCCCAAAGTATGGGCCCAAACGATTACCGAGGCCGAACTAAAGACCCATTTATATGTATACGCCTCTGATGAATTCGAAGGTAGGGAAACCGGGCAACCTGGACAAAAGAAGGCGGTCGATTATATTGTAGAAGCCTATAAAAAAATAGGAATTCAACCCCTACAGCCCAATAACTACATTCAAAAAGTACCTCTTGAGGAAGCCTATCTACCCCAAGGAAAAATTACCTTTTCGGGAAAAACCTTCGACATAGGCAATGGATTTGTTGGTTTTGATGCCTTGCAAGCTAGCTTTGACCAATTGGTTTATGTAGGCTATGGAATCGATGACGACCAATACACCAACTACGAAGAATTGGACGTGGCCGGAAAGATCGTTTTAATAAAAGCTGGGGAACCTCAAGACGAACAGGGTAATTACATTCTTAGTGGGACCAAGGAAAAAACCAAATGGAGTAACCCTTCCGAATCTATTGGCATGCGAGTTGAAAATGCCGCTAAACATGGGGCTAAGGCCGTATTTTTGGTAGATGGTAAAAATTACCCCAGGTTTAAAAACCGCTTCGATTATTACAAAAGAAAAGGCGGCGGTCAAATGGATTTGAAATCGGCCGGAAATGACGGACCGGCAACCTTTTACATCAGTGCCGAAATGGCCAAAGCGTTGTATGTCGATTATGAGCAATCAGATGCCTCTAAAATTCTAAATCAAAACATAGAATTCGATGTAAAAAGCAGCAATAAGGATATTGACTCTGAGAATGTGGCTGCGCTAATCAAAGGCAGCGAAAAACCTAATGAGTATATTATAATCTCTTCGCATTTAGACCATATTGGTAAAACAGCCGACGGACAGATCAACAATGGTGCCGACGACGATGGCTCGGGTACCGTAGCCTTATTAGAGATAGCCGAGGCCTTTAAAAAAGCAAAAGATCAAGGCCAAGGCCCAAAACGTTCTATTATCTTTCTGCATGTTACCGGAGAGGAAAAGGGATTATTAGGGTCTAGGTATTATACAGACGTAGAACCTTTGGTACCGTTATCTGAAACTGTTGCCAATTTAAATATTGACATGATCGGTAGGATCGACCCTAAATATAAAGGCGATCGAAACTACCTGTATTTGATCGGATCCGACAAGTTGAGTACCGAGCTACATGAGCTGTCTGAGGCGGTGAACAAAGAGTTTTGCCAGATTGAATTCGATTATACCTATAACGACGAGAACGACCCCAATCGTTTTTATTACCGATCGGATCATTACAACTTTGCCAAGAACAATATTCCGATCATCTTTTATTTTAACGGTACCCATGCCGATTACCATGCCCCATCTGACACTGCTGATAAGATCAATTATGATCTTTTGGAAAATAGAACACGCCTAATTTTTCATACGGCTTGGGAAATTGCGGAGCGTGAGAACCGATTGGTAGTAGATAAGGCCTCTAAATAAGAACGAATGGATCCTAACTAAAAAAGCCTCCGAAATTTCGGAGGCTTTTTTTATGGGTGAAAGACCGGGTTCGAACCGGCGACCTCTGGAACCACAATCCAGCGCTCTAACCAGCTGAGCTACAATCACCATTTGTAAGCGGATGCAAATGTAATCGTTTTTCTTGAATCCTTCAAATATTTAAAGCCCCTTATCCACAAAAAAAATCTAGGTCTTAATAATCAAATAATTATAGGGTACAAAAGCCTGTGCTATTACCTCTAAATACACATCATAAAAATATGTATTTTCAGTTTTTCGACGAAAAGTAAGTTTTTTCTTATTGTTTTTATACTAATTAGTCTGTTATTGTGTTATGAAAAATATAGCGCCATTCTATACGGCGTATAATATCATAGCATGCATCAATTTAAAAAAAGAAGTATTGTTTCCATAGCCTGGGTAATCCTATTCGTAAATGTGGGATTTACCCAGCCACCCCATTTCGAACATGTAATGGACAGTCTGCGGACCGCTATTCATAAGTTTCAATCGCAACCCGATTTTATTCCGGTTGACACCACATATATCAATCTAATAAACGAAATAGCATATCAATACAGATTTACACAACCCGATAGTATGCTATATTTTGCCAAAAGGGCCTTAGGGTATAGCCAAAGGGCTCGATTCAAAAAGGGCGAGGCTTTCGCTATTGGATCAATAGCGGAATATAAGGCCAGAAGGGGAATGCAAGAAGCGGCAAGCGACTTTAGACGTTCTATGGCACTTTATAAGGAACTAGGCGATGAATTTTCGTATTGGGCAGTGGCCAACCTATCCGCCTTACATTATTCAAATATTGGAGAACCATCCAAGGCATTGGACATATATCTCTCATATTTAGATTATGCCAATAAAACCGAAGACTACCTAGGCCAGTCTATCGCCTTATCCAATATTTCCCTTTTATATGGAGGTATTGAAGAGCATGCAACGGCACTAGAATACATTAATCGCTCTTTAAAAGCTAGTGAAAAACTTAATGATCCCATTAGCGAGGCCATCGTTTCAACAAATAAGGTAAGGTATTTAACGGGCTTAAAGCAATACAACGAAGCCCTTAAATTAATAAATCTGTCCATTGCCGTTTTTGAGAAAGAACGTTTTACCGAATGGCTTTCTGAGAGTTACGGAGCCAAGGCAA
Organism: Sediminicola luteus; assembly: GCF_002514735.1. Taxonomy (GTDB): domain Bacteria; phylum Bacteroidota; class Bacteroidia; order Flavobacteriales; family Flavobacteriaceae; genus HQA918. The sequence goes on from NZ_NBWU01000004.1 coordinate 627,460, forward strand.
CCATTTACCTCGAAAAAGAAAAATATAAATGGGCGATTCACTGGTTTCATCAAGCCGCGGCCTTATATGATGATAAGCCAGGGGATGTACAAGGCCTTTCATTAATCCATTTAGGGCTAGCCAAGGCTTATATACAACTTAATTCATTTGAAAAGGCCAATGAATCTGCTTTAAAAGCACATGAATTGGTTTCCAAATCCAATTTAACGCAAATGAAAATTTCATTGGCGAAAATAATGCATACCATACATAAACGTAATGAAAACTATGAACAAGCCCTAGCTTCACATGAACTTATGGCCAATCTTCAAGATTCGATAAGCTCAGATGAAAACAGGAATAGCCTTTTAATGCAGCAGACCAAATTAGACTACGAAAAACAAAAAGAATTGGCATTGGCCCAAAAAGAAAAAGATTTGGCCAAGCAGCGTTACATCAATTACGCTACGATCGGTTTAGGTTTAGTCTTACTAATTGTCTTATTGGTATATCGCCGAGGTACCAACATTCAAGAAAAATTAATAGAAGAATTAAGTGCCAAAACGGTAAGGCTACAAGAAAACGAAGCCGAATTGCGCCATACCAACCAAACTAAGGATAAACTATTTTCAATAATAGGGCATGATCTACGAAGCCCTATTGCCGCATTACAAGATCTTTTAAAGCTTTTTAAAGAAGGGGATATAGAACAAGGGGAACTCATGAACTTTATCCCAAAACTCAGAAAAGATGTAGACCATATCTGGTTTACCTTAAACAACCTGCTCAGTTGGAGCCGATCCCAAATGAAAGGCTACAGGGCAAACCCCAAAGAAATCAATTTGAACGAGATAGCTACCGAAAATATCAATTTCCTATCTGAAGTAGCCGAAAACAAAAAAATACACTTAATCAATCAAATTCCTGAGTCTACTCATGCCTGGGCTGATGAAAACCAAATCAGTGTCGTTTTTAGGAACCTTTTGAGCAATGCCCTAAAATTCACCAACGAGAAGGGCAGTATAATTATTGGAATTGAAGATGTTAGCGATGCCTGGCAAATTCGTGTAAAAGATACCGGAATTGGTATGGATGAAGATACCCAAGAGAAAATATTCAATAAAGATAGTACCATAACCACCTACGGTACCAACAATGAAAAAGGTACAGGGCTTGGGCTTTCCCTATGTCAAGAAATGGTAACGAAAAACCATGGCGCTATATGGGTAAACAGTAGCCCCGGACAGGGAAGCACCTTCTATTTTACACTGCCAAAAGACGAGCATATTCTTAAGAAAGCAAGCTGATTTAGAAACTGAATTTACTAGTTAAGCCCCTACAAGCTAATGGTTTTCATGCTAGGGGTTATAATAATTGAGTCAAAAATAAGTTATATAAGGGTAACCTATGCCTACAACCCTTGAGTCCCAAAATTGAAACCTACATTCCAAAGGTCATTTTCTATAGCATCCTTTGCTTGTTAAGCTTAGGGTTCGGAAACCAACTTTTGGCCCAAGATCTTTCTAAAATAGATAGTCTTAGGCAACAGTTGGCCCATATGGAGAAACATACAGGTTTTTCCGCAAATGACACCACCTATCTACTGACCCTGAACCGATTGGCCGGAAGCCTACGTTATTTTGACCATGAAGAGTTTCGACTGGTAATTGATAAAAGTATACAGCTAAACGAAAAGCACAACTATACCAAGGGCCTAATGTACGCTTTTACTCATTTGGCCGATTACTATGCCGATGAGGGCGATCCTCGGGCCATGGGCAATTATATGCGCGCCGCAGAGCTTTGCCAAAATGAACGTGATACGGAACACCTTATTGACATCCAAAACCTTATGGCCACTGAGTATAGCAACAAAGGCCAATACGACAAGGCCATGGATTACTACTTAAAAAACCAAGAACTCTGCATTAATTCCGATGACATAGGCAGACAATCGATCAACCAAGGTAATATGGCCTTGGTTTACTGCGACCTTAAAGATTACAAAAGGGGTATTGATCTGCTCACTAAGGCCATTGCATTGAGCAGTGGTAACAAAGACCCCTACGGAGAAGCGGTTTACTTGGCCAACCGTGCTTGGGCCTATGCCGAAATCGATACCTTTAAAAAAGCCCTTTTAGACATTAACCTGGCGCTGGAATATTTCGAACAACGGAAACTCATGGATTGGGTGGCTTATGCCTATGCCGTAAAAGGCCAGATTTATGTGGGCATGGAAAAACACAGTTGGGCCTTGCATTGGCTTAAACAGTCAGAGGCCCAATACGCCAAAATTAACGATAAACGCGCCGAACTTGGGGCGTATAATACCATGGCCCAAGCCTATTTGGGATTGGGCGAATTGGATATGGCCAATACCTATGGCGACCGATCGTATCAAATGGCCCTTAATCTTGACTATGCCTCAGGTATTCTCCAGGCCTCAAAGACCATGGCCAAAATTAAAAGGGAAACTGGCGATTTTGAATCAGCTTTAGACTATCATTTATTGATGACCAAGATTTCTGATTCACTTTCCAATTTTGAGAACCGTAATATGTTATTGGTCGAGAAAACCAAAATGAACCGGGATCGGGAAAAGGAAGAGGCCCTTTTGGAAAAAGAGCATGCCTTGGCCCGACAAAAATACATCAACTATGCCATTTTAGCCCTAGGTCTGGTGCTTTTGGTTATTCTTTGGATGTATCGCAAAGGGGTAAGTGACCAAGGTAAGTTGATAAAAAAACTCAATAAAAAAACCCGGGAACTTAAACGGAATGAAGAAGAGTTAATGACCATTAACAGCACTAAGGATAAATTATTCTCCATAATCGGTCACGATTTAAGAAGTCCGATCGCGGCACTACAAGATTTACTGAAATTGTTTAAAGAAGGTGATATCCCTGAAAAAGATCTATTGGACTATATCCCCAAACTACATAAAGATGTAGACCACATCTGGTTTACCTTAAACAACCTATTATCTTGGAGCCGTAGCCAAATGAACGGGGCCACTACCAGTCCAAAAGAAATTGATTTGGGTGAATTAGCCTCTGAAAATATCAATTTCTTATCGGAAATAGCCGAAAACAAGGAGATTGGTTTTGTGAATCAGCTCCCCAAAGATACCATGGCCTGGGCCGATGCCGATCATATTAATGTCGTATTCAGAAACCTTTTTAGCAATGCCCTTAAGTTTACCAAGGCTGGAGGTACGATAACGGCAGGTATCGAGTCTTTTGAAAACTATTGGAAGATTTCGGTTGCCGATACCGGTGTGGGCATGGATGAAGCTACCCAAGAAAAAATCTTCCAGAAAGAACATACCTATACGACCTATGGTACCAACAATGAAAAAGGTACCGGTTTAGGGCTCTCATTGTGTAAAGACATGATCCAGAAAAACAAGGGTTCTATTTGGGTAGAAAGTGAAATTGGTGTGGGTAGTACCTTCTATTTTATGGTCCCAAAAAGTAGGATGCAACTTCAAAAAGCCATCTAAGGGCTGTTTTAACCCCTACTTACAATTAGCTACCGGATATTCCCACCCAAAGTTTCTAGGGTGCACAGTTTTTTTTATCTTGCAGCCGTTCCTCCGTACCAAAAGCCGAAAATGGCTTTGTAAACGATTTACGCCATAGCGCAAGGCCAAATACCAGTTAGGCTAATGCGCCATTATTAAGGAACCTTGCATGATCCGAACCCAATTCCTTTTACATACCTTCAAAACCGACAACTATCCCAAGATTTGGGTAGGGCTGGTTTTTGTGTTTATGGTATGGGCCGTACAGGGACAAGATCTACCGGGCCAAGAAAGATTACGTAAGCGTTTACATGCGTGGGAGCGTAAACAAGATTTTAACCCAACCGATACCACGTATATAAACCTGCTGAACAACCTGGCCTACGAACTACGCTATTACGATCTCGACAGCTTACACCTTTTGTCTCAAAAAGCGCTGAATTATAGCCAGGTTAGCAACTACCATTATGGTGAAGGCCGGGCCACGCATAACCTAGGCACCTATTATTCCGATAAAGGCGACTACCGGGCCATTGCCCATTTCAAGGAAGCCCTAGAAATATTCCAAAACATAGACGAGCATTTATTCTTGAATGAGACCGGGGTTGAACTGGCAGATGAATATAGTAAGCGAGGTAATTTTGCCCTGGCCTTAGACCAACACCTACAGAACATTGAGCTGGCCAAAATAAGCCAAGATTCCCTGTGGATATCGATAAACAACAGCAATATCGGAATCTTGTATTGTGACCTCAAGGATTTCGATGAGGGAGTAGAATACCTAAGGGAATCTTTAAAGATCAGCTTACTTACCAACGACCACGATGGTTCTGCCATTTACCGTTGTAGTCTGGCCTGGGCCCTATCTGAACTTAAAGACTATACCGAAGCCCTCTTGGAAATCAATAAGGCCATTTCCCATTTAGAGAAAAATCGAATAAAAGACTGGTTGGCCTATGCCTATAGTATTAAAGGTGGTATCTATATCGGCTTGGGCAAATACAAATGGGCTGCGCATTGGCTTAACCAAGCCAACGCCCTACATGAAGAATTAGACGACGATAGATCCATGTTGAACCTCTATTCGAACATGGTAAAGGCACATATAGGATTAGGCGATATGGCCACGGCCGAAACCTTTGCCGATAAGGCCTATGTTTTAGCTCAAAAAATCAATTTCCCAGATGGCATTCGTACCGCAGCGGAAGCCATGTACCAAATCAAGAAGGAACAAGGCAATGATAGCCGTGCCTTGCATTATTTGGAGATCATGAGGCAGATTTCCGATTCGCTTTACCGAGACGAAAACCGGAATAGCTTGTTGGTTCAAAAATCGCGTCTCGATTTTGAAAAACAAAAAGAAGAGGCCCTCATTACCAAAGAGCAAGACCTAAAACGGCAGCGCTATATAAACTATGGGATTATACTTTTAGGGCTTGTTTTGGTAGCATCATTGGTGTTTTATCGAAAAGGCGCCTTAAAGCAACGTAAACTCATTGAAGAGTTGCGGCACAATACCCTTGCGCTGCAAAAAAAGGAAGGTGAGTTACAGGAGATAAACAACACCAAAGACAAGTTGTTTTCTATAATCGGACATGATCTTCGAAGCCCTATAGCCGCCCTACAAGATCTTTTACGTCTTTTTGGCGAAGGTGATCTAGAAAAGGAACAGTTAGGCGATTATATTCCTAAGCTACGTAAAGATGTAGACCATATCTGGTTTACGCTGAACAATCTGTTGTCTTGGAGCCGGAGTCAGATGCGGGGTGAGAATTCGAAACCTAAAAAAATCGTCTTGGAAGCATTATTGGAAGAAAACATCAATTTTCTTTCGGAATTGGCAGCTAATAAAAATATATTGATCCAAAACAACCTTCCGGGCAAGACCACGGCTTGGGCCGATGCCGACCAGATTAACGTAGTATTCCGTAACCTGTTGAGTAATGCCTTAAAATTCACCAAAAAGAACGGTTTAGTGGTAGTCGATATCGAAGACCGCGATTCCCTTTGGGAGCTACAAGTACAAGACACCGGAATCGGAATAGCCCCGGAAACCTTGGAGCATTTGTTCGATAAAAACCGAAACCAATCTACTTACGGAACCAACAATGAAAAAGGAACCGGAATTGGTTTAGGTCTCTGCCGCGAAATGGTCGAAAAAAATGGAGGCACCGTTTGGGCGACCAGTGCTCAAGACCTGGGAAGCACCTTTTACTTTACCATTCCAAAGAAAAAAAGCAAAACCAAGAAAACGACCTCAGCCTAAATTAGGTCATCCAAAGCATTTACGGCTACAAAACGTTCGGTGGTAAAGCCCTCGGCAAATTCTACCCCGACCATACGCCCCAAATCACGGGCACGGTATAGTACGCTGTCGGTAAAATTCTTACTACTTATGGGCGTTTCGGGCTCATCGCTGTTAGGATCGAAAAACTGGGACGAATACGCCAAGATGGCCTCATTTTTCTTTTGTTCGTAACCCGTGATATCCACTACGAAGTCGGGGGTCAGGTTTTTCCATTGAATATAATGGTACACTACCTTAGGCCGCCAAGGGGCTTGGGCCTCCCCTGCCCCATCTTGGGTAGGTATTTTTACCAAGCCGCTTAAAAAACAGGCATCACTGACCAACTTACTACCCTTCCCGTGATCTATATGACGATCGTCTATGGCATTACACAAAACGATGTCGGGTTGGTATTGGCGTATTTTTTTAATGATCTCGATCTGATGTGCCTTGTCGTTGGTAAAAAAGCCATCGGCAAAACCTAGATTCTCCCGTACGCTTACCCCAAGAATGGTTGCCGCGTTGGCGGCTTCTTGATCACGGATTTCGGCCGTACCCCGGGTTCCCAATTCACCCCGGGTCAAATCGATAATACCCACTTTTTTACCCAAGGCCACCTCTTTGGCTATGGTTCCGGCCGCACCCAGTTCCGCGTCGTCGGGGTGGGCCCCAAATACCAATATATCTAATTTCACAAACTTAGTTTTTGGGTAAAGCACAACATAATTGCCTATGCCCTACCTATATTAACAAAGCCCACTAGGTGGGTTAAATGGTCACAATATTATCGGCCATGGTTTTTTTCATGGCTTGTTGTATATCTTGCTGTAAATCTTCGACTTCTTCAATACCCACCGAAAAACGGATCAGGTTCTCGGCAATACCCTGTCTTTTCCGTTCGGCCTCACCCAATAAAAAATGTGAGGTTTGGGCCGGCATCAATACGGTACTCTCTACCCCGGCCAAACTCATAGACGCCTTGATCAGGTTTAAATGCCCTACAAAGGCCGAAGCATTTAAATGGGGCTCCAGTTCAAAGGACAACATGCCCCCGAAACCTTTCATTTGTTTTTTCGCAATGTCATGGCCCGGGTGCGATTCCAAGCCCGGATAATACACTTGGCCTATACCCTCTAGCTGCTTTAGGTACCTGGCCATGGCCAAAGCCCCTTGGTTTTGGGCCGCTACTCGCAGGCCCATGGTCTTTATACTACGCTCGAGCAACCAAACCGTATAATCGCTTAAACTACCTCCGAAATTCTTGGCCAATTGAAAAATATGATCTATATGTTTTTTCGATGTAGCCACGGCCCCGGCACAGATATCGGAATGGCCGCCCATGTATTTGGTAGCCGAGTGCAATACGATATCAAACCCAAGATCGATCGGGTTTTGGTTTACCGGACTCGCAAAGGTATTATCGATCATACTTACCAAACCTTTCGATTTGGCCAATTGGGCAAAGGCCGCTACATCAAAAATACTGAGCAAGGGGTTCGATGGTGTCTCTATATACAATACTTTCGTTTTGGGGGTTAGGGCCGCTTCAAAAGCCGCGACCTCAGTGCCGTCTACAAAAGTATAATCGATGCCATATTTTTCGAACTCCTCTATCACCAAATTATAGGTACCCCCATAAAGGGCACTTTGCAATACAATATGGTCCCCGGCCCTTAAAAAGGCCATCAGTGTAGTACTGATCGCCGCCATACCACTACCGAATATCATTCCGGCCTCGGCATGCTCCAGATCGGCTATTTTCTTGGAAAGGGCCTCTTGGTTGGGCGTATTGAAATAGCGCGGATATCGTTTTATAGCCACATCTTCATAGGCATAGGAACTGGCCATATACAAAGGCGATACGGCCCCTTTGAATTGGGGATCCGCTAATTCGCCCGAATGGGTACAGATGGTGTTCAAGCCCGATTTTGAAAGGTCTTTTTCCATGGTGATTTCGGTTTCAACTTAAGGCTACCGAAGTTACGAATAAAGTTTTGGACGCGGTCTACCCTTTGTCATTACATCCACAAAACAAAAAAGCTTAAAATTCCGCTTAAACATTAGACTGAATCCCACTAAGTTTCCTACCTCCAAATAGTAAACAACACTCGTTACGAAAAAGCATCCAATCGTTTCGTGGCATATCTCAAAGCACCATACTTTATCGCAATGAAACGTATCGAGTAAAATGGCTTCCCTTTCCGGTAATCTGACTTCCTTAAAGCCAAAGCAACCCTCTAATTTTGCCATAACTTATTTAAAAAGAACAAAATGAACAAAACTGTATTGGTCACCGGAGCCAGCCAAGGCTTTGGAAAGTTAATAGCTAAAAAATTTCAAAATGAAGGGTGGAATGTTATCGCCACCATGCGTACTCCAGAAAGGGAATTCGAGTTAACCCAATTAAGCAATGTACTGGTAAAACGACTCGATGTTACCAACACGAAAACCATAAACAGCGCCATAGCCGAGGGCATAGCGCATTTCGGCAAAATAGATGTCTTGGTAAACAATGCAGGATTTGGACTTCAAGGACCGTTCTTGCATAGTTCCGAGGAAATGGTCAAAAAACAAATGGACGTTAACGTATTTGGTGTGTTTAATGTCACTAGATCGGTATTGCCCTATATGCAGCAAGAAAACAACGGGCTTATCATCAATTTTTCTTCAATTGCCGGTTTGGTCGGGTTTCCCCATACCGCCGTATACAATGCCACCAAATATGCCATAGAAGGATTTACGGATGGTTTGCAATATGAATTGAACCCCTTGGGCATTCGATTAAAACTTATCGAACCTGGTGCTTTTAAGACTGGTTTCGTATCTTCTATGGACAGACCCGAAGTGCCAGATAACAGCATTTATAAAAAGGGTTGGGATGCCACCATTGCCCAAATAAACGCTATGTTAGGTGAAGGCCAAGATCCACAAGAAGTTGCCGACATCACCTATTTGGCGGCCATTGATGATACGGACAGACTCAGATATTTGGTAGGCGACGATGCCAAACAGATCATGGAAGGGCGTACACAAATGGATGACGAGGCTTTTAAAACTATGCTTATAGAATCTTTTAATCTTTAAAAAAGTAAAATCATTGTGGTCGGTTCAAGGGTAACAATCCTAACCGACCACAATGACAAAAAACGTTAGATTTACGTATTCAAGGTAGGGCGATATGCATGAAACGGTCAAAATTAATACGGTAAGCGAGCTTCATGAATTTTTGGGATATCCGTATAAACCGACACATCCCTTGATAACTTTAATAGATTTTTCGGAAATTAACCTAAATGGTATTAAAAGTGGCACACGTAAGGTATTCGGGTTCTATTCGGTGGTATTAAAGAAAATTACCGGGGCAGGTGTAATTTACGGCAGGAAGGTGTATGATTTTTCAGAGGCAGCGCTTTTATGTATGGCACCGGAACAACTCAGTGTGGTTACGGCTATTGAAAAAGAGGCATTTACAGAAGGATGGGGCTTGTATTTCCATCCGGATTTAATCCGATCTAGCGCACTTAATAAATCGATAAATTCATACACTTTCTTTTCCTATAATACTGATGAGGCACTACATTTATCCGAAAAGGAAAAAAGCATCCTACACCTACTTACCCAGTCCCTTAAAGCTGAGTCCAGTGATAAATTGGATAACTACAGTACCGATATTATCGTTTCCAATATTGAAGTCATATTAAACCATTGCAAACGCTTTTACGGCCGTCAATTCATTACAAGACAAATACACAACAAAGGTATAGCCAGCCGATTTGAAGCCCTTTTAACCGATTACTTCGAATCTGGAAAATTACGGCTACAGGGGCTTCCATCGGTAAAGTATTGTGCCGATCAGTTACACCTATCCCCAAATTATTTGGGTGACTTACTAAAGCAGGAAAGCGGTAAAAGCGCTAAAGACCATATTCATTTTTTCCTTATTGAAAAGGCTAAGAACCTTTTGCTGAATAGCAGTAGCAGTATTACCGAAATCGCCTATGACCTTGGGTTTGGACAACGTCAAAGTTTTAGCAAACTCTTCAAGCAAAAAACCGGAATGAGCCCGTCGGAGTATAAAAACCCGGAATGAACTACGTAAGTGGAAAAAACACAAACTCTCAAATACTAACGGAGCCCGACATTTCCTATAGTCCTAGGCTCCGTTTTCATAATTTCACTCCAAACGCTACACCACCGTTTCCTTCCATTTTCCCTTACGGAACCAGACGATGGCCAAAATGGCCAACAAGACCTCAGAAAAGGTAATCCCCAAAAAGACGCCCAAAGGCCCCAAATCGAGTACCAAGGCCGTGAGATAGGCAAAGGGAATCTGGAAAAACCAGAAGCTTATCAGATTGATCTTAGTCGGGGTTCGGGTATCGCCAGCCCCGTTAAAAGCTTGGGAAACCACCATACCATAGGCATAGAAAACATAACCCGAGGCCATGATCTGCAAGCACAGACTACCGATTCGTACCACCTCGGTCTCGGTATTGAACCAACCGATGATCTGCTTGGCGAACACGAGATACACTATAGAGACCAGGGCCATAAAAATGGCGTTGTATTTACCGGTTTTCCAAACCGAAGTCGCGGCCCGATCGGGCTGTTTGGCCCCTAGGTTCTGGCCTACCAAGGTAGCGGCGGCATTGCTCATACCCCAACAGGGCATTAGCGTAAAGAGCATTACCCGTATGGCAATGGTATAACCCGCGACGGCCTCACTACCAAACTCACTCATAATACGCATAAGTAAAAGCCAACTCGAGGTACCGATCAAATATTGGGCGATACCTCCCAAGGAAACCTTGATCAGGTTGAACATCACTTGGGTTTTGATCTTAAGATCGCGCAGCCCCAATTTAATACGGCTCCAGCCAAAGAACAAAATAGCCAATTGGGCCACTACGGCCGTACCCCGACCAATATTCGTGGCAATGGCCGCCCCTTGTACCCCAAATTCAGGAAAAGGCCCCCAGCCAAAGATCAAAAAGGGATCTAAGATAATGTTGAGTCCGTTCGAGAGCACCAAAGTCCACATGGCCACGGAAGCATTGCCCGCCCCCCGGAAAATGGCATTGATCAAAAAGAGCAACATAATAGTGATATTGCCCCCTAATAGCCATTGGGTATAGCCATAGCCTTCAGCAATAAGTTCGGGTTCGCCCCCCATTAAGGCCAGAATTTCCTTGGCATAAAAAATGCCCACAAAAGAGATAGCTATAGAAATTAATACCCCTAGGGCAATGGCCTGTACAGCGGTTTGCTTGGCCCCTTCAAGGTCTTTTTCACCGACCCTACGCGCCACCACGGCCGTTGCGGCCATACTAAGCCCAATGGCTAGGGCATAGATTAGGGTAACCACCGATTCGGTGAGTCCAATCGTCGCTACCGCATTTACGCTTACTTGGGAAACATAAGCAATATCGACCAAGGCGAAAATGGACTCCATGAGCATTTCGAGGATCATGGGAATGGCCAGCATAAACACGGCCTTACGGATACTGCCTTGGGTAAAATCTTCCTGCTCGCCCTTTACGGCGGCCCAGAAGTATTGTAACATTTTTTTTGGAGATGGAATATTATGATGTGTCATGGTATTGAATTTAATGCCCCAGCGTACTGGGATGGTAGAATAATGTCAGAGCCATTACTTTCAAAGGCTTCAAAATCTGGGGACTAACCCCCGATGACATCTATAAACTGCATAAAACTCTATAACTTCATAATGGTGCAAAGATGGTTGTTTTTTAGAACATAGAAAAAAGAATCTAGAAAATAGATGCCCAGATGGTTGAAATTGGATACTAACAATCAGAACATTAGTAATTCGAATCAAGGGTTAATGTAAACTATAAAAAGTCTTATAAACCTAAGTTCGATTATTTACTAACATATGGTCAGCATGTTTTGTGCTTAGTTGGCTTTCTATGTCTTCCTGAGCGCCGTGTCAGCCGACAGGCAGGCAGTCGAAGGACTATTTTAGCAATAGTACTTTTAAAGGCTTTCGACGGCGCTCAAGCTGACATGAGTGAATTCTATTGTAATTCAGTTGTATTATCTATCTCCAATTAATCGAACTCAGGTTATAAAATTTCTCAGTGTAACTCTGCGTCTTCTCGGCGTACCTCTGTGTAGCTTGAGCCTTAAGAATTATAGCACAGAGTAGCACAAAGAATCACAGAGAGTTCAATTCTTGATTCATGTTAGAAATAATTCTTTATTCACTGAACAAGCAAACAAAAATCTCACATCTAGCTTCTCACATCTAGAATCTCACATCTAGCATCTAGCATCTAGCCCCTACTTCTTATAATGAACCCGATAGCGCCAATAGCTTAGTCCGCCCAAAGCGAATACGAAGGCCACGATATAATAGACCAGTGTCGGTGTGATCACCTGCGCCCCACTGGCGTAACTATGCAAGCCTACCAAGTAGAAATTCACCCCAAAATAGGTCATCATAATACTGGCATAGGCCACAACCGACATAAAACTGTACAACCAACGGCTACGTAGACCGGGGACCAGACGGGCATGGATCACAAAGGCATAGACCATAATGGAAATCAGGGCCCAGGTTTCCTTGGGATCCCAACCCCAATAACGCCCCCAACTCTCGTTGGCCCATTGTCCGCCCAAAAAGTTGCCGATGGTAAGTAAGACCAAGCCCAGGGTAAGGGTAAGCTCATTAATTATGGTAAGCTCTTGCAGGTTGAGCTCCATACGTTTTTTATTCTTTTTATTGGTCATGATCATGAGTAACATGGCCACCACGCCTAAGATCATGCCTACGGTAAGTGGTCCATAACTACCTACGATAATAGCCACGTGAATCATTAACCAATAACTGTTCAGTACGGGTTGCAGATTGGCCACTTCGGGATCTACCCAACTTTGGTGGGCCACCCAAAGTAGCAAGGTGGTAGCAAAAGCGGTCGCTGCCACCGTCATATCACTTTTACGGGCGAACATCAAGCCCATACCCATTGAAGCCCAAGAAACATATAGAATACTTTCATAAGCATCGGACCAAGGGGCATGGCCCGAGATATACCAGCGTGCGATAAGCCCAGCCGTATGCAACAGAAACAACAACCAAATAATGCCCTTGAACCCTAAAATGGTACCTCTATAGAATTTACGGTCCTTAAAAATCTGTAAGATCACGAACAAGAACATCAGTAAACCGAACAGCCCATAATAACGGTATAACTTATTAAAGATATCGATACGGTTATAGCGTATCTCAACATCTATTTTTTTGTCTGACGGCAATACGGCACCCCCATGGTTCTTTTGGTTTTGGGCAAATGCGGCCAACAATTTATCGGCTTCGGCATAATCCCCAGAGATTTTAGCCGCCTTTAAGGTCTGTACATAATAGGGCAAAGCATTATTGATAAAATTGGCGTACAAGCTGTCTTTTACTTGGTAAGTTCCCATACGGAATTCATTGGCCGAAATCCATTTGTTGTTTTCATCATCCAACAAAGGGAAAATTTTAAGTATACTACCACTAAGGGCCTGATCGAACAAACCAAGTCTAAGATCGAGTTCCTGATAATCTTTTTGGAATTTATTCGGATTAGTGGTAGAATAGGCATCTTCCAGAAATGGACTTAGCTTATATCCTACTTTATCATCGTATACATCGGTCAACTTTAAAAACTCCTTTCCTTTCGGAAGGCCCAGTACATTACGCAGACTATCGTTATAGCCTTTTCTATCGATCACGATAAACTCACGATCGATCCAAACACTAGGTACGATCATCATAGACAACATTACCTGATCGGGATTTAGGTCTTCGTATTTATTCTCGTACCTGAGTTTTCGCAATACTTCTGAAGCGAAAGTATTTATGGGTTTCATACGCCCATTACCATCTTGAATGACCAATCGGGCGAATTTATCGGCATGCTCCTTGGGCACTATGGAAGCTTGGAACATAGAATCGAGTTGGGCCGGACTGGGTTGCCTCATATGATTGGGTCCAGTATGTTGCCCCCAAACGGAAAGGGTTCCCAAGGTCATGGCCAAGAGTAGCAGGGCCTTTTTCTTTTCCTTTACTTTTTTCAGTTTTTCGCCCAATTCCCTAAAACGGGTCTTTCCGGGGAACATAATGCCCATAAGCCCTAAATAGAGTAGAAAATAACCGATGTAGGTAATCCAAGTACCCCAAAAATCGTGGCTCACCGATAATACGGTACCTTTTTCATCGGGATGGAAACTGGACTGGAAAAAACGATATCCGTGATGGTCCAATACGTGGTTCATATAAATATCGTAATCGAACGGACGTTCGTCGTTCACGGTAATTTTACTCATATAGGACGAATAACCCCTTTCGGTACCGGGATACCTTTCGGCAATAAAATCGTTGAGTTTGATGCCAAAAGGCAATTGGTACACCTTAGACCCAAAGGACACCCTAAAATCGAGTCCGCCTACGGTAAATGGTTCTGAAAACTCGGCGGTACCGGCACTGCCCAAAATGGTCTTTTTTACGGTTTCTCCGTTTGAGGTCACCGAAAAGCTAAAGCCATCCATATCGTTTTTGGTCTGCTCGGCCTTTGGAATGGGAATAATATCGTACTTGCCCTGCATCAAAGGTTCGGGCAAAACAAAGCGCATATTACCAACAGTATACAACGAACGCATCATTAAGGGTTGGATCGAATCTTTTTTAAGCTCCCCCTTCAATTGATCAGCCATTCGCATAAAATTCCCTTCGAAAGGCGACTTGATCATGGCTACGGTATCACGCAAAAATATATTGATGGCCCCCTGGGTCTCCTTGTTCAGGGCAAACAACATATTATGGATATTGGCCACCTGGCCCTCCTCTAAAAAATGTTCATGACGGCTACCATCGCCTGCTTCCACGATTTTTAGGTAGTTTTTTCCGTTCGGATCGGCCACCAAACCCTTTTTGGCGTGGGCGATAAACCCATCGTAGGCAATGGAAAAATCCTGTCCCTTGAAATCACTGTTCCAAGGTAGGTCACTTTTAATGGCTTCCGGCGTAACTATAAGATGGTTTTGCAAGGTTTTACGTTGCAACTCGCCATTCTCCGTCTTTCCGTCTACCAAAACGGTCAAAAAGGTCTTGTCGGAATAGAATACCCTTTCGGTAGCCCCTTCCCGAATGGGCATCAGGCCTTCGAAACTGATATAACGGGTAACAAAAGCACCAACGATGATCAAAATCCAGGAAAGGTGTAGTAACAACACCGCCCATTTTTCCTTCCGGAATAACCGATAACGCGAAATATTACCTATAAAATTGATAACGAATATGACCATAATGGCCTCGAACCAAGTGGCATTATAAATCCAAATACGCGCGGTTTCCGTACTGTACCAGCTCTCGATAAAGGTACCAAAGGCCATGGCCACGGCAAATACGATAAAGAGAATGGACATTAATCGGGTAGAAAAGAAGAACTTCTTTAGAAAATCGGAGAGCGAACCCATGAAAAAATGGTTTTGCCGGCAAAAATAAGGCATAAAGCCCCGTTATAAAAAAGCAAGGGCCTAATATCACGAATTTTAACTTCAACTAAACTTCTGGAAGCGGTTTACCGTCTGCTATTAACCGATGTTAATACCGGTATTGGATCCAAAGCTGTACTTTTGCCGCATGCTACAGGTATCGTTGATCGGAAGCGGCAATTTGGCCCACCAACTTTTGGTGGCGCTCAGGGATTTGACCGGGGTTGACTTGGTTGAGGTCACCGCCAGGAATACCGAAGCCATAGACCTTCTTGATAACGATATTCCCTTAAATAGCGATTTTTCAAAGCTTCGACCGGCCGATATTTACATCTTGGCCGTAAGCGATGCCGCAATAAGCCCCGTATCGGAACAATTAGGGGATTTACCCGGTATGCTGGCCCATACTTCGGGCAGTGTTCCCATGAATGCCTTAATGCATGAAAACCGTGGGGTTTTTTATCCCTTACAGACTTTTACCAAAGGCAAGGTAGTCGATTTTTCGAAAATCCCCATCTGTATTGAAGCTTCCTCTCGCACGGGTATGGACACTTTAAACCAACTGGCCCAAAAACTGTCTGAAAAGGTTACCGAATTGCCCTCGAACCAACGCAGGCAACTGCATTTGGCCGCGGTTATGGCCAATAATTTTACCAATCATATTTTTTACTGGGCAGAGCGCTTTTGTATCGAAAACCAACTCGATTTTACCCTGCTTCACCCCTTGATCGAGGAAACCGTGGCTAAAATGAAGGCAGTCGGTCCTTTTGATGCCCAAACCGGCCCGGCACGTAGAGGCGATTTAAATACCCTACAACACCAATTGGAGGCCATGCCCACACCCGAGCTTAAACAATTATACCAATACCTAAGTAATAGTATACAAAACACCTATGGAAAAGAATTATAAAGAATACCTGAACGACATTACCACCTTTGTTTTTGATGTGGACGGGGTATTTACCGATGGCAGTGTTATGATCACCGAATCGGGTGATATGTTGCGCAGTATGAACGTAAAAGATGGGTATGCCTTAAAAACGGCTTTATTACGCGGGTATCGGGTGTGCATTATAACCGGAGGCAGTAGCGAAGGGGTACGTAAACGCTTTGAAGGCCTTGGTGTAAATGACATACATTTAGGGGCGCACCAAAAATTGGAGGTCTTCGCAGGGTTTTTGAAAAAATATAGTCTCTCTACCGATGAGATATTATACATGGGCGACGATCTGCCCGATATTCCCCCCATGGGTCAAGTGGCCCTACCCTGTTGTCCGCAAAATGCGGTACCCGAGGTAAAGGAAGCCTCCCGTTATATTTCCCATAAAGATGGCGGAAAAGGCTGCGTACGCGATGTTATCGAACAAGTACTTAAAGTTCGAGGTGATTGGAACGGAAACTACAGTGCCAAAAACGATTAAAATGCTGAATGAAATTCTAAAAAACCATAAGCTCATACTCGCTTCGGGTTCCCCTAGACGCCATCAGTTTTTTAAGGACCTTGGTTTGGCCTTTACGGTACGTACCAAGGATGTAGACGAAGTATATCCCGACCAGCTTCAAGGCGCCGAAATTTCCGATTATTTGGCCCAACTCAAAGCCAATGCCCAAAAAGATACCTTGGAGCCGAACGAAATACTCATTACTTCCGATACGGTAGTATTATTGGATGACGAATGCCTAGGCAAACCCAAAGACCGAGACGAGGCCTTGGCCATGATCCGCAGTCTCTCGGGCCGTTCGCATAGGGTAGTGACTTCGGTCTGCTTTAGCTCTATCGAGAAACAAATCACCGAAAACTGTACGACCAAGGTTTCTTTTAAAGACCTATCCGATACCGAGATCGCGTATTATGTAGACCATTACAAACCCTACGACAAGGCCGGGGCCTATGGTATACAGGAATGGATCGGGGCCACCGCCATTACCCATATCGAAGGTTCGTATAACAATGTCATGGGCCTGCCTACCCATTTGGTCTATAACATCTTAAGCAACTGGGACTGAAAAGGCTTTTCGTATCTTTAGGAAAAAAGCCCATGGAAACTGTTGCCCATTTCCGTAACTATTTTGGTGTTTTGGCCGCAATGCTGTTATTCGGTTGTCAAGAAAAACCGAAACCAACTTTGGCCTTACATGAGAACCCGAACCCTGAAAAGGAGGTGAAAATCGGTAATCGTGAGTTATCGCCAGCCTTTAAGGCCTATTGGTACAATGGCGAAGCAGAAGTGAGTTCCTACACCCTCGAACAAGCCCGGTATGGCGAACTCCGCCAAGGCCATGCCGTTTTAATCTTTGTTACCGAACCCTTTTTAAAAAAGGAGCAAGTAAAGGCCGACAGGGCCAAACCCGGGGACGTTAACGTCTTAAAACTGAACTACACCAAAAAGTTCCATACCGGACTCTACCCCTATTCCATTATGACCAGCACCTTTATGCCCACCAAACAACAAGGGCACGCCCTTAAGGTAAGCAGCTCTATGCAAGAATGGTGCGGTCATGTGTATACTCAAATGAACAACCGGGACCAATTTGAAATACGATCCCATTCGTATTTTGAGGGAGAGGCCGACAAATCGTACGACTTGGAAAAAACCTGGTTGGAAGACGAACTCTGGACCTTGATCCGTATAGCCCCCGAGGAATTACCCGTTGGGGAAATACAAATCGTACCCGCCATGGAGGCCGCACGCTTAAAACACTTTGAACTCAAAGCTTATACGGCCCAACTATCGTTAACCGAAAGTACCAGAGGCACCTATACCTATACGATCCAATGCCCGGAATTAAACCGTAATCTCAGTATACAGTTCGAAAAAGCCGCGCCACATAAAATTTTGGGATGGCAAGAACAGTTCCGTAGTGGCTTTGGAAACAAGGCCAAGGTATTGACCACTAAGGCCACCCTAAAGAAAACCCTACTTACCCCCTATTGGACCAAAAACAAAAATGCCGACGGACAGCTACGCCAAGAACTACTTCTCGATTAGTTAATGAAAGCTTAGTTATTGTCTAAATACAGCAGCTTGTCGTAAACGCTTATTCACTATTTTCGCTAAGCAAGCCCACAAAAAATAGAGTCAATGGATCAAATTATAACCCAATACGCCACGGCCATAATTGGTACCTTAATCGTAATCTTTGTTTTGCTGATCTTACGACTTACCATTGCCATGATCGTAAGACGGGTGGGGCGATCCAAAAACCTGAACCCTAAACGTACCGAATTGGTACTGCGCTATATGACCACGGGACTTATTACCATCGCCCTGGTGGCCCTAACCCTGATCTGGGGGGTTAATGTAATGGAATTGGGCTTTATCTTTTCCTCGGTATTTGCTGTAATGGGCATTGCCCTGTTTGCTTCCTGGTCCATTCTGAGCAATGTTACCGCGGGAATCATCCTATTTTTGAACTTCCCTTTTAAAATTGGGGATCGCATCCGGATTCTGGACAAAGACCTCGATATGGACAAGGAATTTTTGATTGAGGATATCAAGGCCTTCCACATACATTTACGCACTAAAAAAGGGCATTTAATCACCTATCCGAATAGTTTAATGCTGCAAAAAGGGGTTTTTCAAATCGAAAACAATCCGCAAAAACCGGTGGTGGAAGAATAATTCCCGGAACTCATTTAGACCTTTTGGGTTCAAGCGAACCTGCCTCGCCGGCAGGCAGGAAATGATGGTTTTGTAACCAATTGACGGCTTTTTTGAGCTTCATAGTGGTGTTATGAAGGGATAAAAAGTCAAGGAGTGGGTGCAAAACGGCGTTTTTATAGCGAATCGAAAAGGTTTACATGGGTTCCTTGTTAAAGAAGTTCTAAAAAAATGTAAAAGGGTACGCAATCTTTCTATATTTGGAAATACCCTAAAACCATTATTACATGCGTAATATTGCCCTTTGGCTGTTCTTGGCCATCGCAGGTATGGCCCCGAGTTGGGCCCAAGCCCCTAAGCCTTTATCGGCCACCGAAATACATCACGAATTACAGAAATTGAACTTTTTGGGGACCGCCCTTTATGTGGCCGCACACCCCGATGACGAAAATACCCGCCTGATCTCTTACCTCGATAATGCGGTAAAAGCCAATACGGTCTACCTATCCCTGACCCGGGGCGACGGCGGACAAAACCTAATCGGCACCGAACTGCGCGAACTTTTGGGCGTACTGCGTACCCAAGAGCTCTTGGCCGCACGGTCGGTAGACGGGGGCGAACAACGCTTTAGCAGGGCCAACGATTTTGGTTATTCCAAGCATCCGGACGAAACCCTAAAAATCTGGGACAAAGATTTGGTGTTGTCCGATGTGGTACGCACCATTCGTTTGTTAAAACCCGATATCATCATCAACCGCTTCGATCATAGGACCCCGGGTACTACCCATGGCCACCATACCTCATCGGCCATGCTCAGTGTGGAAGCCTTTGACTTGGCCAACGACCCAATAAGCTATCCAGAGCAATTGACGGCATTGGACACCTGGCAGCCTAAACGTATGTTTTTCAATACCTCTTGGTGGTTTTATGGTTCCCAAGAGAATTTTGCCAAGGCCGATAAAACGAATTTGATGCAAGTGGATATCGGCACCTACTACCCCGAACTGGGGCTTTCGAACAACGAAATCGCCTCCGTGGCCAGTAGCCAACACCTCTGTCAAGGTTTTGGTAGAGTTACCACCCGTGGTAGCCAAGACGAGTGGGTGGAATTGATCAAAGGCGACCTCCCGCAAGACAAAACCGACCTGTTCGACGGTATAGACACCTCTTGGAAGCGGGTAAAAGGCGGGGCTGCCATCGGTAAGATCCTTAAAGCCGTGGAAACCGATTTCAATTATGCCGACCCATCGACCCATTTACCACAACTGATGGAAGCCTACAGCCTGATCCAAGGTTTGGAAGACGCCCATTGGAAGGCCCGAAAGACCGCTGAAATTGAAAAAATCATAGAAGCTTGTGCCGGATTGTTTTTAGAAGCACGTACCGACCAAGCCGCTATTGCCCCGGGTGAAACGGGCAAGGTGAGTTTAGAAATGCTTAACCGTAGTGGGGTACCACTAACCATTAAGGAAATTGAAATTATACCCGATGGATATCAAGAATACCCGAATATCACCTTAAAAAACAATAAAAAAGAAACTCGGGATATGGAATTCAAAGTACCAACCGATGCTACCTATACTGCACCCTATTGGCTTTTGGAAGACATTGGTTTAGGTATGTACACCGTATCCAATACCGAATTGATCGGCTTGCCGGAAACCCCGAGAAAATTCTTCGTACGTTTCGATTTGGAGATTGCAGGAATCCCTATAAGTATTGCCAAACCCATGGTATATCGCTATGCCCTTCCGGAAAAAGGGGAAATCTATGAGCCCTTCCAGATTTTACCTCCGGCCACGGCCAGCATTGCTAACAAAGTCATGTTGTTCGCCGATGGCAAACCACATGAGATTCCGGTAACCGTTAATGCCGGAAAAAATAATCTTAGCGGCAGTCTTCGCCTCAAACTAGGAGCCGGCTGGCAAAGTACACCGGCCTCCTTACCCATAAACATTGAAAGAAAAGGCGACCAAAAGACCTATTCCTTTACCCTGACCCCACCTTCCAACCAGAGCGAATTATGGATCTCGCCCCAGTTAGAGGTCAATGGCAAAACCTACGATCAAGAATTGATTCCCATAGATTACGCCCACATTCCCAAACAATCGGTATTGCTACCCTCTAAGGCCAAGGCCGTTCGTTTGAACATTAAGAAAAGTGGCGAACGTATTGGCTATATCATGGGGGCCGGAGACGATGTTCTTACAAGTTTGGAACAGATTGGCTATACGGTTGACCTTTTGGATATCGCTAGTTTAAACAGCGAACAGTTACAGGCCTATGATGCCGTAGTCTTGGGAATACGTGCCTATAACGTGCATAAAGACCTTGCCTTTAAAAAAGAGCTGCTTATGGACTATGTGGCCCAAGGAGGTAATTTGGTAGTGCAGTACAATACGGTTAGCCGTAGGGCGGCCGCACTAAAAGATTTTGCCCCTTACCCCTTACAACTTTCGCGGGATCGGGTTACCGACGAAACGGCACAAGTACGTATTCTGGATGCCAAACACCCCCTGCTAAACTATCCGAATAAAATTAGTGCTGCCGACTTTGAAGGCTGGGTACAAGAACGCGGACTCTATTTTCCGAACGAGTGGAGTGCCGAATACACCCCTTTATTAGGTATGAAAGATGCCGGGGAAACCGAAAAAACAGGAAGTCTTTTGGTAGCCGAATACGGTAAAGGCCAATACATCTATACCGGATTAAGTTTCTTTAGGGAACTACCTGCCGGTGTGGCCGGTGCCTATAAACTATTCGCCAACCTGATCGCCACCAGACCCACACAAAACCAATAAAACCATGAACGATAAACTCATCTGGAAAAAAACGTATACCTGGGTATTGGTACTGAATGCCCTGTATATACTGGCTTTTTATATACTAATGACCGCTAATAAATAATCATGGAGATTGCAGATTGGATTATTCTGGGCGGCACCCTATTGTTTATCGTAGCCTATGGTTTATATAAAACCCGAGGCAGTAAAAATGTATCGGACTATGTGTTGGGCGGCAAAGAGGCCAAATGGTGGACGATCGGCTTGTCGGTCATGGCGACCCAAGCCAGTGCCATAACCTTTTTATCGACCCCGGGCCAAGCCTACCACGACGGAATGGGCTTTGTACAATTCTACTTTGGCCTACCTATGGCCATGGTGGTCATTTGTATGGTCTTTATTCCCATTTATCATAAACTTAAGGTGTATACGGCCTATGAATTCCTCGAAAAACGCTTCGACCTCAAGACCCGTACCCTGGCCGCTATTTTGTTCTTGATCCAAAGAGGATTGGCAGCCGGTATCACCATTTATGCCCCGTCGATCATACTATCGGCCATCTTGGGCTGGGATTTGACCGTATTGAACATTATTATCGGGGTACTGGTTATTATCTATACGGTTTCTGGCGGGACCAAGGCGGTAAACGTAACCCAAAAGCAGCAGATGTTCATTATTATGGGCGGTATGTTCGTGGCCTTCTTTTTTATCCTTGGATTTTTACCTCAGGATATCGGTTTGGACAAAGTGTTAAAGATCGCCGCGGCCACCGATAAGTTGAACATTCTCGATTTTACCTTCGATACCGATAGTCGATATACCTTTTGGAGCGGTATTACCGGAGGCTTTTTTTTAATGCTCTCTTATTTTGGTACCGATCAAAGTCAGGTACAGCGTTATCTCTCCGGCAAATCGGTACGAGAAAGCCAATTGGGCTTGATCTTCAACGGTATCCTCAAAGTACCCATGCAGTTCTTTATATTGTTCGTGGGTATAGCCGTATTCGTTTTCTTTCAGTACAATTCGTCACCACTAAACTTTAACCCCTCGGCCACCGCCGCTGTAAAAAGCTCGGAATACGCCCAAGATTATGCCTTGTTGGAACAGGCGCATCAGGCCATAGAAGTCGAGAAGAAAACAGCTCAAAACCGTTTTGTGTCCGCTTTGGAGACCAAGGAGTATACTTCCATAGAACAGGCCAAGCGCAATATCGCCAAGGTTCATGAAAAAGAGCAACAGAATAGGGATGCCGCCAAGGCCTTGATCAAAAAGGCCGATAGTTCGGCCGAGACCAATGACAAAGATTATGTCTTTATCCATTTTATACTACATTATCTGCCTACCGGTCTTATAGGCTTGCTTTTGGCGGTCATACTTTCGGCGGCCATGTCGTCTACGGCTTCCGAACTAAATGCCCTGGGAACCATCAGTGCCTTGGATCTTTATAAACGGAATACGGCCAACCTTACACCAGAAAAAGAAGTTCAGGTGTCTAAGGCCTTTACCCTACTTTGGGGTCTGGTAGCTATTGGCATCGCCTGTGTGGCCAATCTTTTCGATAATTTGATCCAACTGGTGAATATTATTGGCTCTATTTTCTACGGTAACGTATTGGGTATTTTCCTATTGGCCTTTTTCTTTAAGTTCATTAAAGGCAATGCCGTTTTTGTAGCGGCCATTTTCACCCAGATCATCGTAATCATCGGCTGGTATAACGATTGGATGTCGTACCTATGGCTCAACGCTTTCGGTTGTGCCTTGGTCATCATTTTGGCTTCCGTTTTTGAAGTATTCGACAAGACCCTGAAAAAACCACCGGTAAACGCCTAAACCCCAAATGATATGAAAAAAATAGTATTGCTTATCAGCTGTGTTGCTATCATCCAATCCAGCTTGGCCCAAAACCTTAGCGGCACCCAACTCTTGGATAAATCCATTGCCTTTCACGACCCGGATGGAAAATGGGAACATTTTAAAGCCGATTTTACGGTAACCATGGAGACCCCGAGCCGTCCGAAACGGGTCAGTGCCATTTCCATGGATTTCCAAAAGCAGTTGTTCGCGCTTAAGGTGAAACAAAACGGCAATGAACTAGATTACGAAATCAATGGTGATGCTTGCAAAACCAGGCTAAACGGTTCCGCGGATGTTGCCCAAGCCACCAAGGATTCATTGCGTTTAACCTGCGACCGTGGGCGTATGATGAAAGACTACTACACCTATTTATACGGCTTACCTATGAAATTAAAAGACAAGGGCACCCATATTGATCCAAAAGTGACCAAAAAGACCTTTAAAGGAAAGGAATACTGGGTACTTAAGGCCACCTATGATGCCGAGGTGGGCAAAGATACCTGGTATTTTTATTTCGACCCCAAGACCTTTGCAATGGAGACCTATCAATTCTATCACGATGAGTCTAAAAACGATGGGGAATACATTCTATTGGAAGGTATGGAAACCATAAACGGGATACATATGCCCAAAACCCGAAAATGGTATTACAACAAGGACGATAAATTTTTGGGTACCGATGTTTTGAGTAAGTAATCGACCTGGATTCAAGCATGGATACTCAATAACCTTTTGTATAAAAACATCGGTGAAACGTGTGTTTTTACCGTCTAACGCAACCAAAATGTTAAAATAACAGTAAACTACCTTTATTTTACACGGTTTTCACCCCCTTGGCGTTATACAGATGTACCCAATCTTAAAACGCCACCATGCGCCTACTTAACACCAGTTACCGTTTTTGGTTAGTCCTATTCATTGGAGTTATTTTACTACCTCTCGGTTGTAGTAAAGACGATGGGCCAGAAGGTCCTTTGTCCGACACTGAAGGAGTTGTAGACGAAGACAACCCGGAAAGGATCGCTGCCAAGCAGCTGTACCAAAGTTTATACGTTACTTCCACTACACAAAATGCCGACCCGAGCTGGTCGGGCAATTTCGACGATTGTAATGCCGGACAAACCGCAGATCTTACACGTCATAAAATATTACAACGCGTATCTTACTACCGAAATATGGTCGGTTTGGAAAATACCATTACCGAAAACACCCAAAAAAGTAGCATTGCCCAGCAAACCGCCTATTTAATGGCAGCCAACAATCGTTTGGACCATAACCCGGGTTCCGATTGGAAATGTTATTCGGAAGATGGTAAGACCGGAGCCGGAAACTCTTTATTGACCACCGCCCATAATGCCGAGGCCGTAGACGCCTATATTCGTGATCGGGGTGCCAATAATGGACCCGTGGGCCATAGAAGATGGTTGTTATTCCCCAGGCTTACCGAAATCGGGATCGGGAATACCAGTCAGAGCAACGCCCTTTGGGTATTGGGCAATTACGGCCCTGTACCCGATAACGCCCCAGAATTCATTGCCTGGCCGCCAAAAGGGTATGTTCCCAGTCACTTGGTTTTTGAACGTTGGTCATTCTCTGTGGCCCAGGCCGATTTTTCGGAAGCCCAGGTAAAGGTGACCAATGCCCGCAATCAAGAATTCGCACTGACCGTAGAGGAACTGGTAGATGGTTTCGGAGACCCAACCATCGTATTCATTCCCCAGGATTTGGAAACCGATATCACAGGTGACATCCCTTATACCGTAACCATTAGCAATGTACAAGTAAACGGGGAAACGAAAGAATACAGCTATACGGTGACCCTTTTTAATGTGAATGAGTAACGGTCAATTCCGGTAAAAATTCATCTCATCCATATATTCCCAAGCACCAGTGGGGATCAGTGGGCGGATATTCTTGCCCAATGCGTGATGCTTCCGGATAAAAGTGGCCGAAATTTCCATAATAGGGGCATTCACCTGATGTATTTTTGGATGGCCTTCAAATCGGTGGGCTATTGCGCCCTCCGAAATGCGCGGATACATATACACCTCATGATGCTCTAAGATTACCTCATAGTTTTTCCACTTGTGAAACCCTTTTAGGTTGTCTTCGCCCATCAGCAAAGAAAAACTGTGGCCTGGGTATTTTTCAAGCAAATGGATTAAGGTATCTACGGTATAATTCGGTTGTTTCAGTTTAAACTCGATATCGGACACCAACAGTTTCGGGTAGTCTTTAATCGCCTCATATACCAATTGGTAGCGGTGGTTATCGGCCAGTAAACTCTTTTTTTGTTTAAACGGACTACGCGGGGTAACCACGAACCATACTTCATCGAGATCGGTAAACTCTACCATATGGTTGGCTATGGCCAAATGCCCAATATGAATGGGGTTGAAGGTGCCGAAATAGAGTCCGATTCTTTTCATTACACCCTATTCTTTAGCAATAAAATCGGCGACCAATTGTTCGGCCTCCTTTAAGGCTACGTCCAAGTCGTAGTTTTTGATTATGGTATCGAACTGGGGTGCCGTAGCCAATTCTACCGAAGCCTTAGCCACCCGCATATTGATCTTGTCCTCACTTTCGGTACTCCGTTTTTTTAACCTAATCTTCAATTCGTCTACCGAAGGGGGTTTTACAAAAACCGCCAAGGTCTCTTTGGGGAATTTCTTTTTGATCCGTAATCCACCCACCACATCGATATCGAAAATCACGTTTTTACCTTCGGCCCAAAGGCGCTCTACCTCCGATTTTAAGGTACCATAGAAACAATCGCGATATACTTCTTCCCACTCTAAAAAATCGTCGCTTTTAATGTGGTTTTTAAAGGTATCGAGCGACAAGAAGTAATAATGTTGCCCATCGACCTCTTCTCCTCTACTCGCCCGGGTAGTAGCCGACACGGAAAAGGCTAGGTTCAGCTCAGGTTGTTTTAATAAATGTCTTACTATAGTGGTTTTACCGCTTCCGGATGGGGCGGAAAATATAATCAGCTTGCCTCCTGCCATTACAATACGTTTAACATCTGTTCCTTGATCTTTTCCAACTCATCCTTCATTTGGACCACCAATTGCTGCATAGGGGCATAATTCGCCTTGGAACCGATAGTATTGATCTCGCGACCTATTTCCTGACAGATAAAACCCAACTTTTTTCCGTTGGAGTCCGCCGTAGCCAAAGTGGTCGAAAAATAGTCTAAATGGTTGGCCAAACGCACCTTTTCTTCGGTAATGTCATATTTCTCCAAGTAATAGATCATTTCCTGTTCAAAACGATTCGCATCTACCTCGGTCTTAAGGTCGGCAACGGCTTTTTCCAAGCGCTCACGTAAAGAAGTACTACGCTCGGGATCCATGGTCACCACTTGGGCCAGCAAATCTTTTAAATTATGGATCCGTTTTTTGAAATCGGCTTCCAATACGGCCCCCTCCGAAGTTCTGAAATCGATAATCTCGGCCAAGGCTGCCTGCAGACTTTCTTTGATGGCTACATATTCTTTCGGATCCAATTCTTCGCGATCGGTTTTGGTCGCATCGGGTAAACGCAGGGCCATTTCCATCAACTTAAGCTCCTCACCTGCCGAAATATCGGCCAATTGGGCCATATACCTACGCACTACCCCGCTATTGACCGAAGTAGGTGCATCGTCTCCCGTGAACTCGAGATAGAGTGAAAAGTCGACTTTACCCCGTACCATGGCATTGGCGATCATTTTTCGCATTTCCAGCTCTTTTTCCCTATATGCAGAAGGAATACGTGCGTTAAGGTCGAGGTTTTTACTGTTGAGGGATTTGATTTCTATGGTAATCTTTTTGGAGGGCAATTGTAGTACATGCTTCCCAAAACCCGTCATGGATAAGATCATAAATGGTCTACTTTCGGCAAAGGTAGTTAAAATAGGTCATTGGTAGATTTTTGCGTTCCAAAGTATATCAATCAAAAAAGCCCCTTCCGTTACGGAGGGGGCTCTTCAAATTTATGTTGAAACTTGGGCTTACATGCCACCCCATTCTTTAATGGAGTCTTCGTTCATTTTAACATAGTCGGCGTTTCCGGCAGCCTTGGCCTTGGCCAAAGAACCTTTGGCGGCTTCGATAGCACCTTTTTTATCGCCCATCTTGGCCAAAATCAACGATTGTCTGCGTTGTACCCAAAAAGCATCCGGGTTCATTTCGACTGCTTTGGCAATCCACTCTTTAGCTTTGTTCAAGTCTTTACCCGATTCGAAATAGTAAGAGGCGGCAGAATAATAATCGCCCCCAGATGGTCCGTTCATTACGGCATCGATACTTTTAGTAGTCTTGGCATCGGTTGGCACCTCGAAAGGAATAGCCACATAGGTTTTTTCCCAAAGGATACCCAAGGTAGCCCCGTTGTTGTGCAAATCGTCGATGGTCATAGTAAAGGTTTCGATATCCATGGGCATAGTCTCCACCTTACCATTTACGATAGCACCCACCTTACTTGGGTCCCAATTCCTTGGCGTACCCCAATTATTGGTATCGCTATAGAAATACACCTTCCAAACGGCCTCGCCTGGCTCGGTAAAAATCGCATAGCTACCCGCTTTTAAATCTTTACCTCCCACTTTAACATCGTCACTAAAGGTTACTATGGTATTTTTGTTTGCACCGGTTCGCCATCTGCGACCATAAGGCACCAAATCGCCATAGATGGCACGACCTTTCATTGACGGACGCGAATACTCTACGGTTACATCGGTAAGGCCTACTTTCTGCTCTATTTTAGCAGCCGGACTAGGCTGCGGGGCATCGATTAACTGGGCAAAACCGAACTGGGCAACCAATACGGCCATACATGCCATTAAAAACTTCTTCATTGTGTTTGTTTTAGGGTTTTCCACAAAAATACGGAGAAGTAATGTTAAGAAAATCAAAAAATAACGTATGGAAATCAACCAGCCCAAGGAAAGGCTTTAACACTATAACCATCGGGGGTTTGTACGACCATATAATAAATTCCGCTTGGCAAAACTGATAAGTCCCACGCACCCTCCTTGGTATCTAAACGGGTAAAAGGCACAACCAATTTACCCGTACCATCAAAAATAGAAGCCGTTAGCATCTTTGATTTCCCTGTAAATCGATAGCCTAAAAGCCCATTCTCGGCGCCAAATAATATTATTTCATCGGCAACTGCTGCCCCGGTCGATTCTTCAGGTGTTTTTTCGAAGGGTATGGTTGCACGAAACAAATCATTCCAGAGTAATACACTCGGGGTCTGCCTTTCGAAATATTCCGAAGAGAGATAGTAATGTGCGGCTATACCACCTACCAAAGCTTCCATTTGTCCATAGGAAACCGAAAGGGTCGATTTTACACTTTCGGTCCCAAACAAGGATTCGGTATTACTTTTTTGCCACAGCAAAAAAGGCGCTAGGGTATCGGAATACCCCAAGAGAACCAGTCCGTTTTCCGTAGAATAATCTGCACTGGTCACCAATCCGTTAACAGGGAAAGTGGCCACCTGCCGGGCCGTAAATTCACCGGGAATTTTGGGAATGGTATAGGCACGCGTATCCATGGACTTCCAGCGCTTTGTAAAAACTACTAGCGAATCGCCCTTAACTACTAGGGCTTCGGCGTCCCAATCGCTTTGTCCCGTTTCGTTTTCGGGTTGATCCGGATAGGTAAACCGTATGCTTTCGGCGGTAACTTTATTACTTTCCAAAGCAACCAATGGCACCCTATAAATGGTCAATTGCTTTCTGCTACCGGTATTATTACCTATATCCCCGATATACAGAAAATCTTGGTCTTGGGCTAAATCTTCCCAATCAACATTTTCGGCATTTTCTATAACTATACTGCGCCCAATTTGCATTCCCAAACTATCCATAACATAAAGGCTTGGAGCGCCTCCAGAATCGTTATGACTAATCAATGAATCGTTATAAATTGCCAGTCCTGAGGTCTCTTTCAATGCCTCGGGTAGTATACCCAAACGTTTTACTTGAATTTGGGCACTGAGGGATACCATGGAAAAAAACAACCCTATGTAAACCAGTTTTAAGAACATCTTGAGGATGAAAAATAGATGGGTAAGATAATTTAAATTACTTCAACAAATCATCGCAATGTACCGATAAAAGATTAGATTTGTCCAGCAACTAACTAAATGGGACCAGACCCACGACCAAACTTATGACCGTACGTCCGAATCAACTATTTTCCGAGTTTTTAAGCACCTATATTCTCGTTTTTTGTGGCACCGGTGCTATGGTAGTCAATGAAGTAACCGGGGGATCTGTTACCCATGTGGGGGTTTGTTTGGTGTGGGGATTTGTGGTTTTGGCCATGATCTATGCCTTTGGCGAAATCAGTGGTGCCCATATGAACCCGGCCGTAACGGTAGCCTTTGCTGTAGCCAAAAAATTTGATTGGAAAAATGTGCCACCCTATGTATTGTCCCAATCCGTTGGGGCCCTATTGGCGAGTACCACCCTTTGGTTACTATTTCCGGCCAGTGAGTGGTTAGGGGGCACCCACCCGTCGGTAGACCCTTATTTTTCACCGGGAAGCACTTTTATCTTGGAATTCTTACTCACTTTCTTTTTAATGGTTACTATTATCAACGTGTCTACAGGATCCAAGGAAGTCGGGGCCATGGCCGGTTTGGCCATTGGTGGGGTGGTAATGTTGGAAGCCCTTTTCGCCGGCCCCATGACCAATGCCTCTATGAATCCGGCCCGCTCATTAGGTCCGAATCTCGTATCGGGCCATTATCACGACCTTTGGATTTACCTATTGGCCCCTACTTTAGGTGCCATCTTTGCCGTGTTTACCTGTAAATGGGCCAAAGGCCCCAAATGTTGTGACTAATCCCACCTAAACGACCTCACTTTAATACTAGGGTTCTAATTTGTATATTTAGTGCCGTCTGAGTAAATAGGAATCTTTACAAATCCGTAGTGACCAACTACGGGAGGGGTACGTGTTTGCTCCACTAGCTAACTCTCAAATAATCCAACGCAATGAAAAAATTAGTATTCGTTTTTTTCTTGGTAGCTGGCCTAGGTTATAGTCAGAAACTAACGAAAAACAAAAAAGCCGTAATGGCTTCTGTGGAAAAACACAAGGCGGAATTGATCAAAATAAGTGACTCCATTTGGGCCTTGGCCGAGACCGCATTCGAAGAACATGCCTCATCAAAGATCCTGGCCGATTATGCCGAAGCCCAAGGTATGACCGTAGAAAGAGGGGTAGCCGGTATGCCCACGGCCTTTACGGCCACCTACGGATCGGGCAAACCCGTAATCAGTGTTTTGGGCGAATTCGATGCCCTACCCGGAATTTCGCAAAAGGCCTTGCCTACCAAAGAGCCTTTACACGAAGGTGCGGCGGGGCATGGTTGCGGACACAATATGTTCGGAGCGGCCGCTTTAGGTTCTGCCGTAGCCATCAAAGAATTGATTGAAGCCGGAAAGGTCAAAGGCACCGTAAAGTTTTTGGGTACCCCTAGCGAGGAGAAATTCTTCGGTAAGATCTGGATGGTTCGCGACGGACTCTGGGACGATGTAGATGTGAACATCAGTTGGCACCCCAGTGCCTCTATAAAAGCCGATGTACAGAGTTCATTGGCCCTGGTAGATTTTAAGGTCGAGTTTTTCGGACAGGCCGCGCATGCCTCGGCAGACCCTTGGAACGGTCGATCGGCCTCCGATGCGTTGGAATTGTACACCACCGGAATCAACTATTATAGAGAGCATGTAAAACCCACCGTACGTATCCATTACCATATACAAGATGGCGGACAAGTGGTAAACGTGGTTCCCGATTACAGCCGTTTATGGGTACGGGTTCGCGATACCAAACGAAGTGGCATGATGCCGGTTTACGAACGTATCAAGGCGATGGCCGAAGGTGCCGCCATTATGGCCAATGTAGATTATAAGATATCGTTGATTTCTGGTATCTATGAAGTATTGCCCAACCGGTCAGGGGGTGCCGTTATGCAGAAAAACCTAGAATTGTTGGGTGGTATCACCTATACCCCGGAAGAAATCGCCTTTGGAAAAAAAATACAGGAAGTTACCGGCAAACCCCAAATAGGTATGAATAGCACCATTAGTCCTTTGGAAGAAACACGAGAGCACCCCGGTGGTGGTTCTACCGATGTGGGCGATGTGAGCTGGAACGTGGCCAACATCAATCTAGGCGTAACCACAGCCCCTGCCGACACCCCTTGGCATTCTTGGGCCGTAGTAGCCTGTGGTGGTATGAGTATAGGCCATAAAGGCATGGTCTACGCCGCCAAAGCCATGGGCATGACCATGGTAGATTTGTTCGAGAACCCGAAAACGGTCCAAGAAATAAAGGCCGAGTATTTAGAGCGTAAGGGAGACGAGGTCTATAAAGCCATAGTACCCGATGGCCCGCCACCTATTGATGGTGAATAATAGCATTGAAGTAAAACTGGTAAGTGCCGAACAAGTATGGCCCATACGCCATATCGCCATGTGGCCGGAAGCTGATTTTTCCTATATCAAATTACCGGAAGACCCCAAAGGAATGCATTTTGGGCTCTTGATCGACGGAGAATTAATCAGTGTGGTTTCCTTATTTGACAGAGGTTCGGGTGTTTTTCAATTCCGGAAATTTGCCACCTTACCGGAGCATCAAGGCAACGGCTATGGTAGTCTATTGCTGAAACATATGCTTCAACACGCTAGACACATGATGGCCCGGCAGATCTGGTGCAATGCTAGAACCCATAAACAGCGGTTTTACGAAAAGTTCGGATTCAAATCAACCGGAGAAACCTTTATCAAAAAAGATCAGGCCTATACGATAATGGCCCTAAACGGAAAGGAAATTAACCTGACAGGTTTCAAAAACCAAACCTGTCAGGTTTAAAAGCTTAAAGTCTAACGATCTTGGCTCCGATGGCCTTTAGTCGTTCTTCGATATTTTCATACCCACGATCGATCTGTTCGATATTGTGGATGGTAGAAGTACCTTTGGCAGAAAGTGCGGCAATCAACAACGAGATTCCCGCGCGAATATCGGGCGATACCATAGTGGTAGCCTTTAGCTGCGATTTAAAATCGTGACCGATTACCGTGGCCCTATGCGGATCGCACAAAATGATCTTGGCCCCCATATCGATCAGCTTATCTACAAAGAACAAGCGGCTTTCGAACATTTTTTGGTGTATAAGCACCTCTCCCCTAGCCTGTGTGGCCATAACCAAGATAATACTTAATAAATCGGGGGTTAAACCTGGCCAAGGCGCATCGGCTATGGTTAAAATGGAACCATCGATATAATTCTGGATCTCATAGCCATCTTCATGCTTGGGAATAAAGATATCATCGCCTTTTTGTTCCAAGGTAATGCCCAATTTCCGGAATACGGAAGGGATCACCCCCAGATTTTCCCAACTCACGTTTTTAATGGTAAGCTCACTTCGGGTCATGGCAGCTAGACCGATCCAACTACCGATCTCGATCATATCGGGCAACATGGTATGTTCGGTTCCGCCTAATTTTTCGACCCCTTCAATGGTCAATAAGTTAGAGCCTACCCCTTGTATTTTGGCCCCCATGCGGTTCAGCATTTTGCAAAGTTGTTGCAGATAGGGTTCACAAGCGGCATTGTAAATGGTGGTGGTGCCCTTGGCCAAGACGGCGGCCATTAGAATATTGGCCGTGCCGGTTACCGAGGCTTCATCGAGAAGCATATAGGTACCTTTGAGCTCTTTGGCCTCTACCCCGTAAAAATGTTCTTCACGGTTATAACGGAAGGTAGCGCCCAATTTCACGAAACCTTCAAAATGGGTATCCAATCGGCGTCTTCCGATCTTATCGCCTCCGGGTTTAGGAATATATCCCATACCAAAACGTGCCAATAAAGGTCCTACCAGCATAATGGATCCTCTAAGGCCCCCACCGTCTTTTTTGAACTGTTCCGATTGCAAATACCCTGTATTTACATCATCAGCCTTAAACGTATAAGAACCTTTTCCTTTCTTTTGGATCTTGACCCCTAGGTCTTCCAAAAGCAGTATCAGTTTATTTACATCTACAATATCCGGGATATTGTGTATCGTTACGGCTTCGTCGGTCAACAAAACGGCACAAAGAATCTGGAGGGCCTCGTTTTTGGCCCCCTGTGGGGTTATCGCTCCATGGAGTTGATGACCACCTTCAATTTTAAATGTTCCCATTCAGGTTGTAAAAAGTATGGTTAGTACCTCTTTTTGTTTCGGTTATTGCGGTGTTGTCCTTTACGGCCATTGCTTCGCGGGTTGTTCGATTTCGACACCCTATTTTTCAAGAACTGGCCACTTTCGGTAAGATCTTCGCCCTTTACGGCCATATCGATACGACCGTCACTCAACTCTAACAAATGATTAAATATCACACTATCTTCTACGGAATCCTTATTCCAGTTCAGGTAGCATTTTTTCATGTGGTTGGCAATGGCATACTCCAAACCGTCGCGCATATCGCCTTTATCCCAACTTACCGCCACATCGATCATACGTTTGATGTTGTTACCGTAAAAACGATACTTGGGAAAGCTTTGTGGGTAATCTAAAGGGTCGGGACGCTTACTGAACATTTCCTCGGTAGGCACCTCATACGGTGATTCTACATTCAGTTTAAATTCCGACATAATGAACAACTGATCCCAAAGCTTATGCTGGAAATCGGGTACATCGCGCAGATGCGGTTGTAAATTACCCATAACGCTGATAATGGCACGGGCTATTTTGTTACGCTCGGCATCATCTTCAATCTGCAGGGCATGGTCGACCAACTTTTGAACGTGTCGGCCATATTCAGGTATAATGAGTTTGGAACGCTCTGTATTGTATTCCAATTTTTCTATTTGATCCAATATAAAGGGTTTAGGTAACTAAAAAACGAAATGGAAGTTGTTCTATGAACGATTGCAAGGTAATAAAATTATGGCTTCTGACCATTTTAGAGACTGTTTTGAAATATGTCAATTGTTTTTTTATGCCTCTTCCTGCCTGCCGGCCGGCAGGTTTGAGCCTTATTTCGTTAAAATTTTAAACCGTAGCCCAGCTATGCTAAAAAATTTTGCCTTATAAAGCATCAAAAACCGCCTATAAAAATTCCAATCACACATTACAAAATAGTCTCTTAGAGGGAGATAACCCCTTCTACGGCACTTACCTCTATATATTTTTCGATTACTTTGGCCGGATTGGGCATACGTACATTTATGGAAACCGAGGTATAGGTACCCTTTTTACTTTGCTTAGAGTTGATTACCGCGCCCATATTATTAAAGATATCCTCGATCTGTTGGATCTTGGCGGTATCAGTAGGCACGATGAATTTGTATAGATAGGGTGCTGGCCAATTGGTATCTTGCTCCAATTGCTCTTTTAACCTACTGTAAAATTCCTCCGCTTTCTTTGGATCCATATGTCAAATTCTTTTTGGCAAAGATAGGTCTTATAGGTCTATAATACATGTCGAGCAAGGTTCTTAAGTAAGGTCTCGTAGTAGTTCGGTTAACATCATTATAGCGATAGGGTCTATTTTCTCACTTATGTTTTATTTCTTTGCATTTTAAGACACTGTTTTTGGATACCAAAAGAATATTATTGATTGGAGGGCCAAGTACGGGTAAAACCTCCTTGATAAAGGCCTTGGAAGAACAAGGTTACCCCTGTTTCCATGAAGTTTCTCGCGAAGTAACCCTGGCCGCTCGGGAAGAAGGTATACAACAATTGTTCGTTAGCCACCCTACCCTTTTTAGTGAGCGTTTGTTACAAGGCAGGATCAAACAGTTCGAAGCAGCCAAAGACATGAACGAGGCCTTGGTCTTTTACGATCGGGGTATACCGGACGTGGTCGCTTATATGGATTTTGCGAACGAAAACTACAATCAAAGTTTTACCCAACCCTGTACCGATTATCGCTACGATATCGTTTTTATGCTATTGCCCTGGAAAGAGATCTACACCTCTGACAATGAGCGTTACGAAAATTTCGAGGAGGCTTTAAGAATCCACACCTATTTAGAGAACACCTATGCCCAATACGAGTACCAACCCATTGTGGTACCCTTTGGAAGCATAGCCGAAAGGGCCGCCTTTGTCATTGATCATTTAAACCTAAAATAGTGCAGTTGTCCCCTATCCAACTTCTCGAAAAGTATTGGGGGCACACCACTTTTAGGGGGTCTCAAGAAGCTATTATTGAAAAAGCCATGGAAGGCCGCGATGCTCTGGTACTTATGCCTACCGGAGGAGGAAAATCGGTCTGTTATCAAATACCGGCTTTGGCCCAAAATGGGTTGTGTATCGTAGTCTCGCCTTTGGTGGCCTTGATCAAAGACCAAGTAAACGAATTAAAACGAAAAGGCATTAAGGCCATGGCTCTGACCGGAGGCATCCCATTCGAAGAACTACTCGATCTGCTCGATAATGCCCAATTTGGCGGATTCAAATTCCTGTACCTTTCCCCAGAACGGTTACAGCAAGAAGTGGTTCAAGAACGCATCCGCGAAATGGATGTGAACCTCATTGCCATCGATGAGGCCCACTGTATCTCGGAATGGGGCCACGATTTTAGACCGGCCTATCTAGACTGTGCCCTGTTACGCCAACTGGCCCCGAATGCCCCGGTTATGGCCCTAACCGCCACGGCTACCCAAAAGACCCAAGACGATATCGTCGCTAATTTAGAGCTGATCAACCCCTTTATCTCCAAAGATTCCTTTAAACGCGATAACATCCGTTTTGGAGTCTATGAACAAGAGGACAAACCCCAACGGTTGGTAGACCTCTGTCAAAAGGCACAAGGTAGTTGCATCGTTTATGTAAGGTCTCGAAAACGTTCGGAAGAGTTGGCCCAACTCCTGAACAACAAAGGTATTAAGGCCCTGTTTTTCCATGGCGGACTATCGGCAGGTGAAAAGGAAAAACGCTTACAGGCTTGGGTACACGAACAGGCCTCTGTTATGGTGGCTACGAATGCCTTCGGTATGGGTATAGACAAGGCCGATGTGCGATTGGTAATACATTACCAACCTCCCGAAAGTATTGAGGCCTACTACCAAGAAGCCGGTAGGGCCGGAAGGGACGGTTTACCAGCACAAGCGATTTTATTGTTGGGGCCAGACGATACACAACATACCTTAGAACGTTTTAAACATCAATTACCGAGTATCGCCTTTATAAAACAGGTTTATCGGAACCTGAACAACTATTTTCAAATCGGGTATGGCGAACTCCCCTTGGAAGTCCAACGCTTTCGTTTTTTGGCCTTTTGCCATCAGTACCAAACCGGGGCCGGCATTACGTACAATGCCCTGCGCATCTTGGATCAATACGGTGTACTGCGGCTCGATGAGCAGTTCAGCACCCACAGTTTGGTGCGCTTTATCTGCCCCAAAAACGAATTGGCCCCGTATTTAGATACCCATCGTGCCCAAAGTGGATTAATTCAAACGGTGTTACGCACTTATGGGGGTATTTGGGAATACGAGACCAAGGTAGACACCTATAGATTAAGTAAAAAACTAGGGTACTCTGAAGAAAAAGTAGCCGCTCAATTAACACAATTGGCCCAAGACGGATTAATCGAATACACCGCCAAACACCGCGATGCCGAAATTACCTTTCTCTGCCCTAGGGAAGACGAACGCACCATAAACCCCTTTGCCAAGATCATTAAGACCCAGCAACAACTTAAAATGGGAAAACTTCAGGCCATGCTGAAGTACATTAACCTAAAGAAAGATTGTAGACAACAATATATATTACAATACTTTGGGGAAACCGAACCCCAAAAATGTGGGCATTGCGATCATTGTCTAAAAGAAGCTCCCGTTCCAACAGATTCGCTAGCGATTACCGACCAAATTATAGCGGTATTATCAAAACGAAAATGTAGTTCTAGGGAACTGATCAATGGCCTACCTCATGACCCAATGGAAATATTGGAAGCTTTAAAAGAACTACTGGCCGAAGGAAAAATAACCATTGGTCCCGATAACACATATGAATGCCCGAATTCGGGCGATACAGCTATAGATTGAGAGTTTAAGCAAAATAAAGGCGCTCAGGCAAAAACCTGAAGCAATGTATTTTGTCACTCCGAGCGCAGTCGAGGAGCCTTAAGAACACCGTGTCTACCGGACACAAGTAATTAAATTTTGATTGAATTCATTATTATGTTTGACAAAACAAAAACAATATGAAAAGAGCCTTACGAATCGTTTTTATGGGAACCCCAGATTTTGCCGTGGGTACCTTAAAACAGATTATAGAAAACGGATATGAGGTAGTCGGTGTAATCACTGCGCCGGATAGGCCGGCCGGCAGGGGTAGAAAGCTACGACAGAGTGCTGTTAAGGAATATGCCGTTGCCCAGGGCTTGCCCCTATTGCAACCCGAAAAATTGCGCGACCCGGAATTTTTAGAGGCCCTAAAGGCCTGGAAGGCCAACCTACAGGTTATCGTGGCCTTTCGCATGTTGCCCAAAGTCGTTTGGGACATGCCCGAATATGGCACCTTTAACCTACACGCCTCTTTACTACCCAATTATCGTGGTGCGGCACCCATTAACTGGGCCATAATAAACGGGGAAACCGAAACCGGGGTAACTACCTTCTTTATTGACGATAAAATTGACACCGGGGAAATCATTCTACAAGAAAGCACCCCAATTTTACCAGAAGATAATGCCGGAAGCCTACACGATAAACTCATGGCACAAGGGGCACGATTGGTGATAAAGACCCTAGGGCTGATCACTGAAGGGCCCGTTACGACCCAACCCCAACCCGAATCGGCCCAAAAAACAGCTTATAAAATACATAAGGACACTTGTAAGATAGATTGGTCCTTACCCGGGGAAAAGATCCAAGACCATATTCGAGGGTTGAGCCCCTATCCGGCCGCATGGACCGCCTTTACCAATGGTGAAGAAGCAAGCACCGTTAAATTGTTCGAAACCCGCTTCGAAAAAGCCTCGCATGAATTAAAAGTGGGATCCCCGATCGTAGATAAGCATAGTTTAGGTATTGCCGTATCCAACGGCTACATTAATGTTCTAAGTTTACAATTGGCCGGGAAGCGAAAAATGGAAATCGCAGCAGCCTTAAACGGATTAAAATGGCAGGATAATGCCGAGTTCCTTTAAAACAAAGGGTTTAGAGGGATTTTCCCTGAAAAATCGCACAAAAGCTGTTAGTTTATCAACAGAGCTTCCGAAGTTATCAACAATCATGCGCTTTTCCCGCGGTTTTACTTGCGTCGATCAAGAATCCGTATAAATTTGTTATGTAGATATTTTAACAACAATTAATTTCACTTAATTATGAACAAAACAGAGTTAATAGATGCTATGGCTGCTGATGCCGGTATCACTAAAGCTGCCGCTAAAAAAGCCTTGGAATCTTTCCTAGGAAACGTTGAAGGTTCCCTTAAAAAAGGTGGTCGAGTATCTTTGGTAGGTTTCGGATCTTGGTCTGTTTCTAAAAGGAACGCTAGGGAAGGAAGAAACCCACAGACTGGAAAAACCATCCAGATTGCTGCTAAAAACGTAGTAAAATTCAAGGCTGGTGCTGAGTTGACCAACTCTGTAAACTAAGTCTTTTTCGTATAGAAAATATATAGGGCGTTCCCCGCTGGGGAGCGCCCTTTCTGTTTTCTCACATAGTATTTAACTAAAAAATGCTATATTTAAGTACAACTAAACACGTATGACCAGGTCTAAACCCGATAAAGGCACTTTGTTGATTGCAGAGCCGTCATTGACAGGAGACATTTCTTTTACCCGTTCGGTAGTGCTATTGGCCGAGCATTCAGAAGAAGGTTCCCTTGGTTTTATCTTGAACAAACCCCTGCACTATATGATCAGCGATCTGGTAAAGGAAATCGAGATTCCTTTTCCGGTCTATAATGGTGGACCCGTAGAACAAGACAACCTCTATTTTATACATAAGGTGCCGCATTTAGTAAATTGTAGCGTAGAAATCGCCGATGGTATATATTGGGGCGGGAACTTCGAGACCATTATCAATCTGATAAATAATGGGGATATTTCTGAAAACGATATCCGTTTCTTTTTAGGGTATTCGGGCTGGGATGCCTTTCAGTTAGACCAAGAACTGGAGTCACAATCTTGGGTCTTGGTAGAAAACAGCATGGAAAACGATATTTTCCTAGAACCGGCCAAAGCTTTTTGGAACAAGAAAATACACGAATTGGGTGGTCGCTACCTCATTTGGGCCAATGCGCCTGAAAACCCGAGCCTAAACTAAGGGCTACCATACAAAGAGTCCCGAAATGCACCAGGACGCGTCATTTAAAAAAAAACATGAAAATCAGCCTTCCATAACCGATAAACGGGCCATGGTATTCAATTTACCGATCAATTCGGAAGCCAAGCTAGACTGATATTGCTTTTTACGGTATTTGGTTACCGGTAGTATACCTTGAATGGCATTGGTAAGGAACAGCTCATCGGACTTTTGGAGTTCAAATGGGGAAATAGAGCGTTCTTCCAAGGTTTTGCCCTCCATTTTTCCTATCACCTCCATTAGCTTTTGACGGATAATTCCGTTCAGCGCACCATCCGAAAGCGGTGGGGTAACCACGGTATCCCCTTTCACTAAAAATAAATTGGCATTAATGGCCTCGACCACATGCTTGTTCCCATTGATCAACAAACAATTGGCATAGCCATTTTCTTGGGCGAAAACCCCGGCCACTACATGCAGGGCCTTATTATTGGTCTTTAAGGTGGAGAGCAGATCGTTGTTTACGTAATAATCCTTAAACAATTCAACTTCATACGAAGAATCTTCGAGCGTAAAAAACGCATTTTCCAAGGCACTGGCCTCCAACAAATAGTCTATTTCATTGGTGTTGGGCATATAACGCCCACCCGCCTTACGGAATACGGTTAAGCGTACCCTACAGGTTTGCGCCAACAAACCATTGGCCTCCAGCAGGATTTTGATCTCTTCGGCCAAAAACTCCATAGTAAACGCCATGGGTATCTCCATACGCAGCATACGCATAGACGACATAAGCCTCAGATAATGATCTTCCCAAAAGACCGCTTTACCCCCCATTACCCGTAAACTTTCGAAAACGGCATCACCTACATATAGTCCCCTATTACCATGAGGTAGATAAGGCACTTCCTCGGCCATAAGTTGGCCATTGAAATTTACTTGCATAAACCGCTACAGATATGGGTTGTTATACAGAGCCTAAAACATGTTTTAAATCGGAAATCTGGTTGTCCCAAAGCATTTTGGCCTCCTCCATTTCATCGTCTTCCGAAAAATCGGTGATAAACAGGGAGACATCTTTGGTAATCTCATCTACAATGATCCGCATTTCGAAAAAGTCACCAGCTTCGGCATCTTCCCATGCAAAACGAACGAACTCATCGGTTTTCTTTTTGAGCATTTTGGCGATCTCTTCACTTTCGTCCCAAATAAAGGTAAAATCCTCTCCCCTAGAGTTTACGTTATCGGCAAACCATTCAGAAAGTCCGGAAGGGGTAGATATATATTGATAAAGTAGTTGTGGCGAAGATTGAATTACGAACTCCAATTCGTATTTTGTTTTTTCACTCATTCTCGAATTGTTTTACCGAACAATATAGATATTTCCCCCACTAAAAAAAACAAATGTCAATTTATTTTTTGGTGATTTATTTTTTGATTGAGCCAAAATAATCCGTTATATTTGCAGCCGTTTTAAGCATGGCGAGGTAGCTCAGCTGGTTAGAGCGTCGGATTCATAACCCGGAGGCCGAGGGTTCAAGTCCCTCTCTCGCTACTAAGTAAGACAAGGGTTTCAAGAGATTGGAACCCTTTTTCTTTGCCCCAAACTTTCTTGGGTACAACATAGGTACAACAAGCACACTTAACTCCGAAAAGTTTTAGGGCATAAAACATTTTAGAGGACATCTCCCTTAGTGCTCCATAACCTCTAATTCACTCACTGTTAATAACTTTTATACATAGCGACAACAATAGGATCCGGCATTTTTTATAAATGACTTAATTTTATTGAAGAAAATTAACATTATGATTTATTTTGATGATGAAGAGGAGGATACCTCCCAGGTAGACAATCAACCACCTCGTACTACGGATGAATGGGTGACAAGCAATGAACCTCTTCCAGATATTAAATAAAAAGCAATAGGTAAATAAAAAGGGCTAACGTGACGAGAACTACGGCTAGAGAAATAGAAAGCCTTAGCCTTTTGCTACCTTTATGAACTTCATTAGTGTTCTTTAGGATGCCTTCATTAAGATCAATTAACCTTATCTTATAGTACTGTTTTAATTGATTTTTCTCACTAAACTGTTCGTAGTGGCGGTGAATTAATTTTTTTGGTTCACACCCTGGAACAGTCATTCCTGCTGGTAAGATATTTTTATATAAAACAGCAAAGGAAATTATCATGGATAATGCCAACAATAAATACAAAATATCACTTTTGGCATATTCCATATCCACAAGCTCATTTGCCGAAAAAGATAAAATTGAAAAATAGATGCCGATTGCAATAAAACTTGTGTTCCTATTAGCTCTAAAAGAGATAAAGGTTTGAGAAAGTCTTTCATTTGCTTCGCTATATATTAACTCTAAAGTTTCCAATTCATACTTGTCCGTATCTAGATTAATATTTCTTTGCTTTCTTTTATCCTTCATACAGCAATTAGCTAAATAACCATGGCTTATATTCTAATTGAATTTCAAATAATTCCTTGTTACTAACTTAATGACTAGACTTGTTACTCAATAGAGTAATAAAATCCAAGTCTAAAACATCACATATAATTTCAGTTTTTTTTATTGAATTTTGCCATCCCCCACAACATTCAGGGCTTAAACAAATAGTGAAAACTGTCAGTTTATCAATAACTTTTCTAATTTTAAGTACTAGCTGTATAATATACTCGTCATCTATCACCTGAATATTAACTTCACCGATATTACTGTAAAAATAGTCTATATCCAAGTTTAATATCCAGCCTTGGTCACCATACTGGTCTATCAGAGAGTCAACATCAGATAAAAGCCTTAAAAAATCCAAATCCTCATTAATGAAATAATCTTCTCGGTTACCTTCATCATGCGTAGCAAAGAAAGTGTTTTGAAATAAATTTGGATATGCATAGCTAAGATTCAAAATGTAATTATCCCATCTGAACATTTGAAATTGGTCTCCATTGTTTCCTAGTTGCCTTAATTCTAAATATTCCTGAAAAGACAATTCATGTAAATTAATTCCTTTATCAATAACCTGTGTTTGGATAGTTTTTTTAAATCCGAGTAAATCATAATGTCTGTCAATATGCAAATAGTTATGAGGGATTTCTCCATCAACCTCCTGTAACCACGACCAACC
Source organism: Sediminicola luteus (assembly GCF_002514735.1). Classification (GTDB taxonomy): domain Bacteria; phylum Bacteroidota; class Bacteroidia; order Flavobacteriales; family Flavobacteriaceae; genus HQA918. The sequence continues at coordinate 670,382 of NZ_NBWU01000004.1, forward strand.
AGCAGCCAAATGATTATCCATAATATATATATTGCCAACATTATAGAGAAAATTTACATTTTCATTTAATGAAACGCCTAGTTTAGCAGGAGGTTCTTTTATCCACATAATCTGTAATTTTGTTCTAATCGAAAGAAGTCAAAGTTATCTTCAATCAGGAATTACTTTATCCGATATTTTAGTCTACGTCTTACAAAAGCAGGTTGTGTTCCTTCTAAAACATCTATAATTTTTTGGTTTATTCTAGGATTTTCAATAGCACCTGTTTCATGAGAAAATTTATAATTTTGAGATTTTTCTAACCTAACATAAATAATTTGTTCTGCATCGGCACCAACTGCTAAATTTGGATTGTGTGTGACCAATATCACTTGACGATTCTTTTTTGCTTCACGAATACATGACGCCAATACTGTAAAAATACTTTCATTATCCAGATTGTCTTCCGGTTGGTCAATAATCAAAGGGGTGTTGTTTTTATCAAGTTGAAGATAAAATACTAACAATAACAATCCTTTTTCACCCGGAGATAGTTCATTTAAGGATTTGTCTCCTAAGCGTAATTCATAACGTGTAGAAAAATAGCTTAAGGAAAAAAGATAATCATAGAAATCCTTAACATTGTGAACCTGTTCATTAATATCGTTCGGTTTTCCTTTATGATTTTTAAGTTTATCTATTAACGCTTCGATAAATGAGTAAACCGAATTAAAGTCATTCCAATTCACTTCTGAAAGCAAACTTCTTAAAAGGTCTTGGGCACCCTGCTTACCATAAAAAGAACCCGTTTTATTCTTGTTTATGTGGTCAAGAAGAGTTTTAGAAAAAAAATGTTCCAATACAAAAGCCGCCTCAATGTTCACGGAAAAATCATCAGTTCTTACCGAAGCAAGTTTCGACTCAACGCTTTGTTTGAGCTCCGAATAAAAACTAAGAACATGTTGCATGCTCTCAAAAATCTTTCCGGAAAGTTCTCTCCGTTTAGTGTATGCGGCATCAAGTTTACTCGCAAGTTCTTTATTAATATATGATAATCGAGCTTCTAATTTCCTAATTGTTCCTGGACTGGGATTTTCTTCCTCTCCTATGATCGCCAATTTATTCGATTTCCATTTTGAAAGCCTATCAAGGTAGTTTTGGTACTTTCTTTGTGGAGTCCCTAATTGCTCTTTAAGCTTGCTAATCTCATTTTGTACGTATTCAAAGGCAGAACGCAAATCAGGTATACTGATTACTTCTTCAAAGTTTGTTATACTGCCAAAAGATTGTTTGTTATCCGTTTCATATTTTACGATTTCAGCTTTAATCGTAGAAATCATGGTTGTAACCGGCTCAATATTGGCCTTTAAGCTAATAATTTGATTAATATCTAAGCCAAGTTCTTCACAAACGGTTGTTAACGCTCCTTTCTGTTTTATGAACTCGGCATTCATAGAGGAAAGGTTTTGTTGCAAGGAAGTAGCCTTTTGCAGTTTGTTTTTTTCCTTGGTCACAATCTCAACCGTTTGTTTTTCCTTTTCGTTGATAGCCTCAATTTTTTTATTGAGTTCAGCAATTTTATGAGTCAGTTCTTTTTGCTCAGGAGTTTGACCTTCAGGTTTGTCAACCTCTTTTGGCTTTAGCTTTTCAAGAGCATCCAACTCAGCCTTTTTAGCTTTAAGCTTTTCTTCGAGACTAAGCTTAAAATCAGGATTGCCCTCTTTTTCTAGGCGTACAATCTCAATGTTTATTTCTCTTAGGTTAGCTTCAAAAACACTTGTTTCTTGACTACTTTGTTGTGTTTTAAATTTCTGAAGTTCAGAGAATGAGGTTTTACCCATTTTTTCAGTTTGTTCGACATGAGAGAAAACCACATCCTCTATTTCGCGCCGGAACTCTTCAATCTCTATATCATTGGTAAGTTGTTCAAAATAATTCTGAGGCAAGTAACGTACCATTTCCGGTTTGGCCTTATCTACAAAATCATTAAGATTTTTTGATATAGCTGTACCACTTTCCAATTGGAATTCAGCATTGAAGTTTTCTGCAAATCCGGGCTGTTTGAATTTCTTATTCTTAGTACGATTTGACAAAAAAGAAAAATACTGTTCCTGATTGCTTTCTCCAAGTAAACCCAAAATATCAACTAGTGCACTTTTCCCGCTTCCTTTGTTCCCAATAATAGCAATCAGCTCTGGATTTAAGGGGATGTCTACCCCTTTAAACCAGCTACCGTTACTTTCGTTATAGTCTTCAATTTGGTCAATCTTTAAGTTTGATATAAACTTGGTCGCTTCTTGTTTTTTTCTTGCCTCAACTGGCGGTTCTGACCCTATAAAAACTCTTACGTCAGGTTCATAGCAAATTTGTTGCAATCCCCTAAAGGTTAGGTCAGCCTTTATCCAAGTGGGTTCAAAATTAGGAACATTACCTTCAAGTCTTTCTAAATCATCAAAGGAATGAGCATCACTCCCAGATACCACAGGTTTAGGTTTTGATTCACCTTCCACATATCTGTCATTCCTTAAAAACCAGTCTTTGTTTTTAGAACTACCAAAAAACACATCAGCTATCTCATCCATCGTGTCAGATGCCCTTACTTTTCTTGGCGATTCCGAGTCCGTACTTCTAATTCCATCGTTGTTTGCCGGAAACACAATTAGGTATGGTTTTTCATCGCCGAAAGTAACCTTTAATGCATCCTTAAGCGCTTCCATATTAATGCTAGCCGCTTTATATTCATCCTCTTTTTCCAAGTCGGAACATGAAATTTTCCCGCCAGTAGGGGATTCCCCAATAATCTTTAGTTCGGAAAGAAACTTGCTTATTTTTGAATGTGGACAATTGGTTTCGTCATTATCAAATATGACATGTACATTGGGATTATCATTACTTCTACTTATAGCTTCAGAAAACCTGAGCTCAATATTTGGAAAAAAAATCTTCTTTGATTTTGGATATCGATTAAAGTACTTTTCAATGAGAATGGTATAATTGTCAAAGCTATAATAATCGGTTATCCCGAATGCTTGAACGGGTGAAGTCTCCAGTGCATCGATGTATTTATTCCATATTGCTTCTTCGTCTTCATCCTTAAACGCATTAGCTAGTTTTGTTTTTGGTGTGTGAATGTGTAAGTCCCATCTACGCCATTCGGATCCTCTTTGAGAGTTGATGTTGGTCATGTTACTTTTGTTGGTTACTTTGAGAAACATATAGTATTTAAATTATAGCTTCAATGCTTTAAATAAAAAAAGTTTTAATAGTTTGTATATCAGTTGTGTAATGATGTTATTTTGATAGTGGTTCATTTCTTTTCTTTTTTAATTGACAAGACATAATTCAAAATTGGTCTCCTAGTGTTTTCTTCTTTTTCTAATCTTATAAAACCCCCTTCAAAAATCCATTCAAAAGTTATGTCTTTATCTTCATAGACAAATTCCTTTTTCTTTATCTTTAACTCCTGTAAATCATCATACCCAAAACATCTAGTTATTGTATCTATCAATGTTTCTGCTTCAGTATAATAAATAAACCTTGAATAATTTTTAAATGCTTTTCTAAAGGTCAAAACCAATCCTTCTATTTCTGGGTAAATAGTACAAATCACGTAATTGAAATAGTTGAAATAAAACTTAGGTAATTTAAATGCAAACGTTTCAGTGTTCGATCCTTCCTGTGAAGAGTATGATTCAACAAAGGAATCTTCCTGGCAAAAACTAATTGCTTCTCCGAGAATATCATTTTTCTCATCTATATCGTCAATTACTTTTGATAATTCAGATATCAAATCGTTCGGCTCAATAATCTTGGTTGGGACATTGAATTCATTGTAGAGCACCTCTGACTTAATCCTTAATTTTTTGTCCATTGCAACAAAGAAATCACAATGTGCCCCATAAAAAGAATGTTCACCATCAGCTTGAATATTTTGCATATTGTCTGTTGGTTTGGGTAATTTATCAATTTTATATCCAATAATGTCCAGCATTAAATATGCAGTTGTGTAATATTCATATTGATTTACCGGCTCTTTTTTGTGTTTAAAAGTGGTCTCAACATATTCAAGAAATGTCATTTTGGTTCCCTGTTTTAACAAAAAGTAATCAATGTTCTTTATTACTTCGTCATAATTCCAGTTACCAGAATTTGACTCAAGCTTAAATCCATACTCACCCAAAGAATTTCTAAAGTCCTTGTAATATTTACCATCTTTCAGTAGTTTTTGGGAGAAGGGGCCTATTTCTTTCATCAAATCCCACATATTAGAATTAGGCTTCAAGTTGGGAAACATCTTTTTCATAATGTCCCTATTTTCATCCGTTATCTCAATTCCAGAAGGCTGGCTTTGATATAGAGACTTCATTAAACCGCTCATTTCACCAAATCCGATTTCATCAAGTGATTCATCAAGATCTTTAAACACTTTTTCCATATCCATTAATTCGGATATGTCTTCTTTATTTTTTTCACCTTCGAAGTACTCCGTCGGTGTTCCAAACAATGGTTCTATCCCATCTTTACCCCATCTCAACAAATGTTTGTCCGAAAGAAATTCTAAAGTCCTCAAGTCTTCTTTGAAAAGTTCATTATCCGGATTATAACTCTTCATCAGGTCAGTAAAATGGGCAGGAGTATAAGGGATTAGAAAATACTTCTTGTGTTTAGAAATAAAATCTTTAATATCCTTATAATCCGGTCTTTTAAGACTGCTAATTACATTCCAATCTAAGTAAACTCGAATCATACATTTTATTCTTAATAAGCCTATTTTGACTCAGTCTATAATGTTAATAACCCCGAGAAATTTCCCTAAAAGGTGGAAAATTCAGCTTTCGTTTAATGGAATCCACAAAACTTTAAACTCCACCTTACTATTCCTAACAGATATCCGTAACCAAAACCTCGATTCAAATACATAAATAAACGCAAAAAAAACACTACACCATGGTTACTTTAAACTTAAGTGTTTCATGCTATATAGATTCTAAATTAGTTCATTTCAGCTAAATTATCTATAAGAAATGCTCCTTTCTAAGCTCTCTTTTCACTTTTATTAGCTCATCCTCAGTTAGCTCCAATCTATAATTTTTTTTCCTAAAGCTACTTTTTACCCCTTGACATTTTCAAGTACATAGCTGGAATCTCTTTTTAAGTCATCAAAGCTCTCCCTCAATCGCTCATAGCGTATTTTGAGAACCGCTGTGTCATCCATATCGGGAAAAGAATTACTACCCAAATATTGGCGCTCCACCTGTTCAAAGAAACTTTCTTCTTCCTCTTTCTCTCCTTTTTGAAACAATCTAAAAATCATGGCATTCGTTGGTAGGGTCTGGATCTTTTCGATATCCATGATAATCGCCATTATGACCTCTGTTCGTTTAAGGTTCTTCAAAATTTCCTTTAATAGGCCTTTACCGTACTTGTCCGAAGGGAAAAAGCTGTGCCAGTCAAAAAAAAACATAACCGTTTCCAATGTTTGGAAGTAACTTTGCCCACCCTTTTCGAGAACTTTTTGAATTTGGTCAAGGTTCTTTTTTTTTCCGTACCGTTTTAAAATCATCCAAGGTTTAATCTTGTTTTCTTTCAAATTGTGACAATCTTTTTGAGTGTTTATCGGGTGTCTCAGAGGTTTTGTTACAATTTCTGAGTTTCCAATCAAAACCTCAAATGTCCCGAATCCCCCATATTTAGGGGCTTGGGGAGAAAAATGGAAACGTAACGGTGCGCCAGCACGTTACCCTCTTGCTATTCCTTTTTCTTCCCACAGGGTCAAAAATTCCATACGACCTTATAAAATTCGGTCGCCTTCAGTCAAATCATAAGGTTCGTGATCAAAAGGAAAGTCAAATCTACCCGATGTCCTTTGGGGATAATGACCACTATTGGATAATTACATAATCCAACACAACTAAGAAAAATTATAGTTTCCTGAAATGGATGGTGCATCTAGATCAAAACTTGCTGTCGTACAAAAGGTTAAAAAAGTAATTGGATATTATCTTAACTTTAATGTTCAGTACAACAACTGGTAAGAGGGTACATATCAACGGAGAACTGGTATTGCCCTCTATCTTTTTATGGCCTTCCAAAGGATAATATTTCGGAGACCACTATTTCGGTTATAAAACGTTCTCCGACTTGGTCATCATGGATTATACGGTAGGTCGGTTTTCCTTATTCAAGGACCTCTGTTCCTTTCGTCAAACGCCTATGCATAAAATCCGCCGTTTTACCAATTGCTATTACGGCATGCCAAGAGGTTTTCCACCGCCTTTCATTTTTGCCGAGAAATGTTGTTCATGGGTCGCAAATGGAAACCTCACCATTTTTGTCCCGCTTTCCATAACTATCAGCTTTGGGGCTTTACCCATATTGCCGATCAATCGTACCATATTCCAGATTGCCACATTTATATTCTTAAGTTTCGTTGGGACTTAAGGGGGCTATCCCTTGTTTCTCCCACATTGACCCCACAATAAAAGAAGTGGGTTCGGTCAAGGCTTTTAGCGACCTATCGATTTCGGTTATGGGCAACCCTCATATTATTGCCATTTAAATTAACCTTGTGTCCGATTTTAACATCGCTAAAACCCTGCATGGCCTTGACGGGTTCCACAGAGGGGTTAGAAACCCTTTCCTAAGGGGTGGGCGGAACGAGTGTACAGGGCGTTTAACGAATGCAGCCCACCTCTTCGGATTAGGGTTTCTTATCCCTTGCCCCGTTTTTCGTTGTCCCGAAAAACGATCAGGGCTTCTTTTATTATGGCCCCTTAAGACCCTTATGTATTACTATCGTCCGAGAGCAACAGTTTTTCAATCGCATCGTAACTGGTCAATTGGTCGTCGGGGAGTATGTCGTTTATAAGTTCAAGTATGGCCACCACGGCCGTTTCATTGGATAAATAGGGCAATCGAGGTGACATTGAATTGCCTTCCTGTTCCAATGCCGCAATGCTTACCCGCAGTAGAC
>NZ_NBWU01000005.1 GCF_002514735.1 Sediminicola luteus
ATGTAGAGCAGGAAGCCTGTCCGATGAACTCCGGTCTAGCGGTATTACCGCGAGATCAAGAGGTAGGTTACCAACCAGGTACGGAAATAGAGGCCTGTATTGGCGACGACTTCCATATTTGGATGTATATGCAGTTGGAGGCCTTGGGCGATCCAAGTGCGGAGGACTACTCACAATGGATGTTTACCTTCACCTTACCGAACGGACAAGAGGTGGTACAGGCTGATCCCGAGAATGTACAGAACAACCTCTACTGTAAGGAGAATATAGACCAGACCGATTTTGGAACCTATAAGATCAGTTGGAAGACCCCTGAGGGTTGTACCGGGGAGAGTTCGGTTACCTTAACCCTTTCTGGCGACTGCGAATCGGGCAAGAACGCCAGTGCCACCGGAGCTACGAGTCTGTATCCGAACCCAGCCAGATCTAACAGTGTGGTGACCTTGAGTTTGAATACCCCATCGAAGGGTAGCCAAACCGGAAAAGGGTTGACATCTGGAGGTGAAAAGGTATGGTTGAGTATCTATAGTATCGAAGGCCGTATGGTAAGTCCGGCCCGATCCTATCAAGTGTACCAAGGCGAGAGCGATGTACAGTTCAACACCCGAAACCTAGCTCCGGGCAAATATATTGTCAGGGTCATAGGCAACGGCTGGATTGACAGTAAGCATTTGATCGTCCGATAAGGGACTATTAGGTTAACACCTAAATAATATTTAGCCGCTCGGAAAGCCATTCCGGGCGGCTTTTTTTATAATTCATTCCTTCTTGATGATTTGTTGTAAAAGTTTTAGGCTTTTTGAAAAGACTATAGATAAGGTAAATATTATGGGCAATGGAAGCTTCATATAAAAGCCATCCTGTATATAAAAAAGAATAAATAAAAGGATGGACGAACTCCCGAATAGGATGTTTCCTAAAAACAAGTAAGCTACTAATAGGTTTTTATAAAGACTTAGTTAAGTATTGACCCCTAAAGTTGTTGCAGTAATGAATTATTCCTTTACTACTACCATATTGGCAATGGCTCCTTCTGAAAGGTTCCACTTATTGGAATAGATAAGTTGCCCTTTATCGTCGTACACATCTATTTGTGCCGTGTTGGGCGAAGAGCTTCCTTCGTTAAGGGCCTCAAAGGTAATATGGTTAAAGCCAGGGTTTAATTCAATATTGACCCCTTTAAAAGCAGCGGTCAACATCATGTTATGGTCAACTACGTGGCCGTTGGCCGAAATTTTCACCCGATCGCCATCTACATACTCGTGATCCCTACAAACTACACCCACGAATTTGCCGCTACTTTTTACTTCTCCTAAATAAGAGTCGCCAAAATATCGGGCTTGCCCCTTAAACTTTTCTTCTACACCCAATCGCGGGTTTATCTTCATATCTTTCCCTGGGTTTACCAATTCTCTTTCAGGTAACATCTTAATGGGATTCTTAAGCATGTCTTCTAAATTAAAGGGAGAATCTACGTTACTATCTTCTGTAGAAAGGGAAAGATTAGTTGAACCTAATGAGGTATTCGGATTATTATCCGGCAAACTTTTATTGGCTTCGATTTTTAAGGGTACCAAGCCACCATCGGTTTGGGCATGGACTCCCATTACCGTGGCCAAAGTTGTAAGACCGAACCAAAATGCCTTCATAATTCGAATGGTTTACGCGATAAAATTAACCAAAAATGATGCCGAGTATTGTCCCTAGGCTGTTAAATTGATGGTAAATATAGATGGGTGTTTGCGGTAAGTGGCAATTTTTCAAAGGGTTAGGAGTGCCGTTTGCTGGTCGAAAGCATGACTTTTGTCATGGTTTTCATGGAGTGTGATCTGTACTTTAATGGTCGGAAATAAAGATAAAAAGCAAACTATTTATTGTCGGTTTACCGGCAAAGCCTTCCGCCTCGCGGAGACCTATAACAAACTATAAATTAAGAGTCATGAAACCTAAAAAGAATCCCAATGTAGATTTGAACAGAAATAGTGGCCTCTATTTCGTAATCGGTTTAACCCTCGTTTTGTTTTTGACTTGGAGGGCCCTAGAACTTAAGACTTATGACAAAGAAATCGTAGTAGAAAATGTACTCGATGCCGAAGATGTCACGATTGAAGAAGTGCCTATTACACAGACCATTAAGACCCCGCCGCCACCGCCGCCGGTCGCTGCCCCTCAAGTCATTGAAATCGTTGAAGATTTAGAGGATATAGAGGAGACGGTCATTGAAAGTACCGAAGCTGATCAAGACGCTGTAGTAAGCGATGTAGTGGTAGATGTAGATGATGTAGAGGTGGGTGAGTCTTTTGAAGAAATAAGCGTGCCTTTTTCCATAATTGAAGATGTTCCCATTTTTCCAGGGTGTGAAAAAGGGGATAACGAAGCCAAAAGAGCTTGTTTCAAAAAGAAAATTCAAGAACATATTGCCAAGAACTTTGAATATCCTGGCATGGCTAAGGAATTAGGGATACAGGGTAGGGTATTCGTACTCTTCACCATAAACTCACAAGGCCATGTTAGTGGTGTTAAAAGTAGAGGGCCAGATAAATTACTGACCAAAGAAGCTGAACGAATTATTGGATTGTTACCTAAAATGAAGCCTGGTAAACAACGTGGAAGACCGGTAAAAGTACCTTATTCCATTCCAATTACCTTTAAACTGAAAAAGGGCAGAATTTAAGCCAACTAAACTAGCCCAGACGGTAATCCTGCAAAGGTTGCGGACCTTCTAAAATGGTTCGAGACACTTGCAGGGTTCCGTCTTTTTTTGTGGTTACATGCCATTTGATCAAAGTTATTTCTCCCGATTCGATTTCAATACCCGTAATACTTCTGGGGTGTACACAACTTCCGTCATTAAAAAACGGAATCTCGCCCGGTTCCGGAAAACGTGGCCTGTGGGTGTGGCCAACAACCGTTAACAACATATTATTGGCCAAGATCCATTTTTTCAATCTTTTCTCTACTTTAATCAATTCCCGGTAGTTTTTAGCCGGAGAAGTGGGGTCTGCAATTCCTACGATTTGCAGGGGTTTCCAAAGTATGCGTACCAAAAAACGTCCCCAGCGCCAAAACTCATAGTTCCACCAATCGGCTTGGTGCCCATGCAAAAGAAAAACTTCTTGTCCATGATCTTCATGTTTCAGCACTAAGGCTTCATGGTAGGTCAAACGTTCCATAAGGGGTTTGTCTTTCCCATCAATGGGTTCAAAAAAGGAAGACAAGTGTTTTTCTACAATCTTGGGGTTTTTATATACCATGTCGTGATTGCCCCAAATCATGTGTAAACGCCCGTTTTGGTGAAACTTACGCAAGAGCATGAACACATTCTTGTGGGCCTCGAAAATGGCCTTGAAATTTAGGTTCTCCCAGAGTTCGTTGCCATCGCCTAATTCGAAATAGGTAAATCCTTGGTCGTAATAATGGCTAAGGGCATGGAAATAAATATTTCTGTTATTCGCAAAATCGTCGGCGAAACTGTTGTCCCCCCTGTGGCAATCGCTAAAGAGAACGATTTTACTCGAATCGTTGAATGCAATACGTTGGGCATGGGTATAGGCATTTGTCAGGCGCTTCCGAGACGACATATTGTTTTTGCCTTAAAGCTACAAAACCCATGCTAATGGAGGGGCAAATGGTCGGATCTTTTCGCCTACTGTAGCCTAAGTCACCTAAACCCTTGGCTTTTTTTGTAATTTTGTCCTTTCGGTTAAGACTATTGATATATGCATAAACTATCGGCACACGAGAGTCCCATGATATGTTCCATAAGTTTTCACAAACTTTTGGAGCAATACGATGTTATGGCCCAAAGCGAGACCCCTGGTTTGGCCGAAAGAGCGAAACGGATTTTAAAGTCCCAAGAACCATATCCCTTTTTTAGGGATGGGTTTACCGATGTTTCCCTTTTGGAAAAACATGAAGATGTTGTAAAATTGATGTTGCAGGATTGTTTTTCCGAAGTCTTGACACATAACGAAATTAAAGCGGCGTCAATTCCGTTCAACGATTTTGTTTTTAACCGTTCAAAACGGTTTGAAAAAATATTGGAGCATGCAGGTTCAGATTTTGAATTGAAGATCAGAAACATGCCCGACCATATGCACTATCTGATAGCGGCCACCGTTATCTTGAAGGCGCATTATGGGGCCAAGGCCGATTTTAAACGACCCTTGTTTTTCGATATACCCGATGCCAATGGGGTTATGCGGCACTATCGGATCATGTACAATGCCGATTTTATGGAGATGATCCCCACCGATAAGGCCAAAGATCTTTCCGAAATCGATATTCAGGAACTGTTGGAGAATTACGACGATCTGGCCTTATGGCAAGAAAAAATTCCGCCCAATAGTTTTATAGCAAAAGGTTTCGTAATCTGTAATATGTTCGATGTTACTGCAGATCATGCCATTTCCGAGATCAAATCAAAATTGATTTCGAATTCAGAAAAGAACAGCAGCGATGATCATGTAGAGGATATGAACCGTGTGTTCCGCTCTTTTTTCGAGTTGCCCGACCTACAAGTGGGTTATATTCTGTATAACTACGAAGAACAGGCGTTCGAAAAAGTGGGCATGGGAAAAAAGAAAAGCATGCAGAGCTTTTTAATGGCTACCGATGAACGCATGGATTGCCAAGATTCCTTTTGCCAACATTCCCGCAAGAAACTTCTTGAGAATGGAGAGTATTTCGTTATCAGTAACTTAGATTTGGTGCCGGACCCCAATCCGTTTCCGATTTATGATAATTTACGGTCTAAAGGGGTAAAAAGTGCCATAATGGCCCCCATAAGCGGTGAAGACGGGCAACTGTTAGGTCTTATGGAATTGGTGTCCAAAGAACCCAATGCCTTAAATTCGGTAAATGCCCAGAAATTGAACGATATTATGCCGTTTATCATCTCAACGGTACAACGTTCTATAATCGAAGAAGAAAATTTAATCGATGCCGTAATCCAACACGAATGTACCTCGGTACACCCCTCAGTGCATTGGAAGTTTAAAAAGGAGGCCAAAAGGTTTATCATGAGCCAACTCGATGGCGATGAACCCCAGTTTTCCGAAATGGTTTTTGAAAATGTTTATCCGCTTTACGGTCAGATAGACATTAAGGATTCATCCAAATTACGAAATGCAGGGATCCAAAAAGATTTGATCATTCAACTTACCGAAATAGGTTCGGTACTCAGAAAGGTGTGGGACGAAACCCAATTGCCTGTGTACGAAGAATTGTTGTATCGGGTCTTTAACCATATCGAAGAAATTAAGGAAGTGCTGTATACCAGTAGTGAACAGACCATTTTCGACTTTATTACCGATGAGGTGAATCCGGTACTTGACTATCTAAAGAAAGATAATTCTAATTTCAGGGATCTAATTGTTGACTATGAGTCGCATATTGATACCACTACAGGTATGTACTATGATCATAGACGTAATTACGACGAAAGTGTAACTATGATCAACATGAAAATGGCCGGCATCATGGACAAACGCCAGGTGGCTGCCCAAGAAATGTTCCCACATTATTTTGAACGCTATAAAACCGATGGGGTAGAACACAATATGTTCATTGGGGCTTCAATTTCGCAATCAAAAGCCTTTAATCCGTTGTTTTTGAACAACCTACGATTATGGCAACTACAGGTAATGTGCGAAATGGAAAATGCCCACTACAACCTGAAGAACCAGTTGGCCGTACCACTAGATGTAGCTTCGTTGATATTGGTCTATAGTACCCCGCTTTCCATTCGATTCCGTATGGATGAAAAACAATTCGATGTAGATGGCACCTATAATGCACGCTACGAGGTAATAAAAAAGCGCATCGATAAATCGTATATAAAGGGTACGAACGAACGCCTGACCCAAAAAGGTAAGCTTTCCATAGTATATTCCCAAAAGAAAGACGAAACCGAATACTTGCGCTACATCCGATTTTTAATGGCCAAAGGCTATTTTACCAACCAGGTAGAGATATTGGAATTAGACGGCTTACAAGGGGTATCGGGTCTTAAGGCCATTCGGGTAGAGATTTTGTACAAGACCGACAAGGATTCTGAAAAAACCTATACATACGAAGACCTTATGAAGGCCTTGGAAGAATAGCGAAGTTTCAATTGGAAATATCCTTTTTTGTCTCTGTCAATATCCTAATCTTGAAATATTGTGTAAACCAATCCATTACCCTACCCGCCAAGGTGGGTTTTTCCTGTTTACGCCCCCATAGAAGAGAATGAGTTTATTGCCGTCGGGATCACGTAATCGTGCTTCGCGCCAAAGCCAACGCCTATCTTCGGGTGCTTCGTCAAAAACGATACCTTTTGCCTTTAATTCGGCCACCATTTCATCTAGACGATCACTTTCAAAATAGACCGAAATGCCCTCCCCTTGGGGTAATTCATCTACCAAATGAATGGAAAAAGTAGCATCGCCCTCGGGCAGTTCAAAGCGGGCGTAATGGGGTGGGGCATCTACGATTAATTTCAGTCCCAGCTGCTTATAAAAAGGCACCGAAACCTTTAGGTCTTTGGAGGGTACCGTAATCTGATTGAGGTTCATAGAAAGTTCTTTGATATGATGGTAAATGCAGGTTTACGGCTGTACAATGGGATTGGCCTCGGGCCCTGCCAGCTGAAAAGCCACGACAAAACTGACCAAGGACAGAATAATGCCGATCATAAAAATGGTATAGGTAACGCGTAGGATCTTGTATTTCCGATCCAAGACCTTGCCCAGAAAATATAGATCCATGGTAAGGGACGAATACACATATTCCTTGTCTTGGGCCAATTCGTTCATGGCCCACTGGTAATCGTCTAAAGGCATTTTATGAAAATTACCGAAAAACAAAAGGTTCACTTTTTTATCGGCTACATCTTTTTTGGTGAACTTACCTTGGGTTACATTGGGCCGGGTGGCAATTATGGAGAGTACCATGGAGACCAAGGCGAACGAAATATAGATTATGGTCGGGGTAATCAAATAAGCGTTGCTGGGGTTGTCCAGTTTCGGCAACATATTGGCCAATACCAAAGAAATGATCAAGGCGTTTACCGAGAGTAGAATATTGGCTTTTGAGTCGGCAATATCACTTAATTTCAAATGGTTGCGCATGGTAACCCGGTACATGGTCTGTACCCCACGATCTGGGCTATCGCTCTTATATTTGGCTTTTAGGGCTTCCTTTTTGGCGATTTCCTTTTCGGCCCTTTGGGCCTTTTCGGTTTTTTCGTGCTCCATGATTCTTATATTGGCCTCCTTTTGGGGTTGCCATACTTGCTGGGCGTAATCTGTATAGAAGGTGTGCTCCTTTAGGGTTTTAATATTGAGGTTGCGCCATTTCTTTTTACTGTAATCGGCCTGACCCAAAACGGCCAATTCCTTCCGCAGTATTTCAGAGGTTTCAAAGAAATTATCCTTGCCAAAATGCGAGGTATCGGCATCTTTGATCAATTCCTCATCAAAATCAACTGGGCTATGGTCCATACGGGTGGCCAAAATCAATTTTTTAACCCTAGCTATAGCGTCAACATCCAAACCTTCAGCGGTTAAATAGGCTTCGGCTATTTCGCAACCTAAGGCTTCATGGTTCTCCTTGCTTTTTAAATAGCCGGTGTCATGGAACCAAGCTGCCAATAAAAATGGGGTTTCCTTATCCTGTAGACCATAGTGGTCAATCAAATCTTTAGTATTTTTAACAACCCTTTGGGTATGGCGGAGGTTGTGATACAGAAAATCGGGATCGAGTTCTTGGGTCAATAATTCCGTAACATGTTGTTTAGCTTTTTCTATAAGTTCCGACATAAGGATAGGTTTAGCCTTGTTATTGACAAAATTATGGTTTATAAATATATAAAATCGGTTAGGAATGTTTTTGGTCTGTTTTCCTGCCTTTTACTTACGGCCTGTGCTACCTATGCCCCGCAATTCGCAGGTGATAATGGGTTGCCCGTGCCCGAAGCGGAAAAAACCGTTTCCCATACCTTTTATCTTATAGGTGATGCCGGTAAATCGCCCATGGGGCAAATGAATCCGGTTTTGAAAGCCTTTAAGCAGCAGTTAAGCGAAGCCGATCCTAAAAAAAGTACGGCCCTTTTTTTGGGCGATAACATCTATCCGGCCGGTTTACCCGGAAAAAGCAAGGAAGGTTATGCCCAGGCCAAACATAATCTCGATGCCCAATTACGGGCCACCGATGGGTATAAGGGCCAAGTGGTTTTTATTCCCGGTAACCACGATTGGTATGCCAAAGGGTTAAAAGGCTTGGAACGGCAACAGAAATATATAGAAGACCATTACGATAGTAAAGATGTTTTTCAACCCCGTAAAGGTTGTCCCATTGAAAAAATCAATATTTCCGACGATGTGGTGGTAATTGCCATAGATACGGAATGGTTCGTTACCGATTGGAACCAACACCCCACCATTAACGACGATTGCGAGATACGTAGTAGGGCCGCTTTTTTTGATGAGATTAAAAGTTTGTTGAAGAAAAATGCTGCCAAAACCACTATTTTGGCCATGCACCACCCCATGAGTTCCTATGGGCCGCATGGCGGACAATTTTCGGCCCGACAGCATTTGTACCCTACAGGGGGCAGCGTACCCTTACCCATTATCGGTTCTTTGATCAATGTGCTGCGCCGTACCACCGGTGCCGCCAGCGTAGATGTAAACCATCCGCGTTATCGGGAGTTGCGCAAACGTATTTATACTTTGGCCCAACAGTCGGAAAAGGTGATTTTGGTTTCGGGCCACGAGCACAGTCTACAATATATCGTTGAGGCGAACATTCCTCAGATCATTAGTGGGGCCGGTGCCAAAAAAAGCGCTACCAAAAAATTGAACGGGGCCCAGTTTACCTATGGCAACCATGGGTATGCCGTATTACAGGTTTTTTCCGATGGATCTAGCCGCGTCGATTTCCATGCGTTGGATAGTGCCGATAAAGATCAACTGGTATATAGCACCGAAGTATACCCACCCAATAAAAAGAACGATGCCGCGGTACATGAGAACTTTCCAGATTATTATATGGCCTCGATCTATAGGCAAGATGAAATCGAAAAATCGGGCACGCATTCCTTTTTATGGGGTGATAGATACCGCGATGTTTATGGTATAAAAGTAAATGCACCTACTGTTCGTTTGGATACCTTATTCGGCGGGTTGACCCCGGTGCGTAAAGGGGGCGGAAACCAATCTAAATCGCTGCGCCTCGAAAACCCAGAAGGGAAACAGTACGTAATGCGTGCGCTTCGAAAGGGGGCCGAGCAATATATACAGGCGGTGGCCTTTAAAGACCAGTATGTGGTGGGCGATTTTCAGGGTACGACTACCGAAGATCTATTGGAAGATTTTTATACAGGATCCCATCCTTACGCGCCGTTTGTAATTGGTCCTTTGGCCGATGCGATTGGGGTATACCACACCAATCCGGTCTTATATTTTATTCCAAAACAGGCCGTTTTGGGGCGTTTCAATCACGATTTTGGCGATGAATTGTATATGATCGAAGAACATGCCGGAGATGACCACGATGACCAAGCCAGTTTTGGGCATTCCAAAAAATTGATCAGTACCGACGATCTTATCGAAGAGCTTCGTAAAGACGACGATATATTGCTCGATAACAAAGCGTATATCCGCGCCCGTTTGTTCGATATGGTGTTGGGCGATTGGGACCGGCATAAAGACCAATGGCGTTGGGCCCGGATAAAGGATAAAAAAGCTGGAAAGGTAATTTATAGGCCGGTACCCCGTGATCGGGACCAAGCCTTTTCGGTCATGGGCGATGGTTTGTTGATGCAGGTCGCTACCCGAATTACCCCGGCCTTAAAATCGATGGAGGGTTTTCAGGAAGAGATACGCAACGTAAAAGGCTTCAATACCGCTGCCTATGCCATGGATATGGTCTTGCTTTCCGAAACCACCGAAGCCCAATGGCAGGCCGAGGCCGAATATATTAAATCGCATTTGACCGTAGCCGCCATAAATGAGGCCTTCGAAAGTTTCCCGGAAGAAGTGCGGGGTGAAACTATTCATCAAATCAAGCGAAAGTTAAGGGCCCGAACCGAATACCTGCCTCAAACGGCTGCAGCCTATTACCATATTTTAAACAAGTATTCGGTAGTGGCAGGAACCGATAAAGACGATTGGTTCGAGATTGAACGTTTGGTAGACGGACATACCAAGGTACAAGTGCACCGTATTAAAAATGGGAAAAAAGGAGAAACCTTCTTTAGTAAGACCTATAACCCGAAACTGACCAAGGAGCTTTGGGTATACGGTCTTGACGATGATGATTATTTTGAGACCAAAGGAGAAAAAACGGGGCGTACCCGAATTCGACTTATCGGTGGGCTCAATAATGATGTTTATGATATCAATGGCCAAAACCGGGTAATCGTTTATGACCATATCAGTAAGGTGAATACCTTTAAGAATATGGATGGCGGCCGTATGCGGCTCACCAACGATTACAATACCAATACCTACCAGCCCCAAAAGTTTAAGAACAGTACTAATTTAGTGGTTCCGGTAATGGGTTTTAATCCCGATGATGGTTTTCTATTAGGCGCCTCTTGGACCAATACCTTTAATGGGTTTCGAAGGAACCCTTTTACCGAACGCCATAAATTTTCGGCGGCCTATGCCTTTGCCACCAATGGTTTTAACTTGGGCTATGAGGGTGAGTTTGCCCATATAATGGAGCGTTGGAACCTGGGCTTCGAGGCCAAGTTTACCAGTCCGTTTTATACCCAGAATTTTTTCGGCTTCGGAAATGAGACAGAGAACCGTGAAGACGATCTTGGGGTTGATTATTACCGTACCCGATTGGAGTCTTTCCGAATGAGTCCTTCCTTGATATACCGTGGGCAATTGGGTTCTAAATTCGCTTTGGGTCTGGCTTATGAAACCATAGAGGTTGAGTTTAACGAGGATCGTATTATCCCGCTCTTTATAAATCCTGCCGACGATATGCGTCGGTCTTTTTTGGGTTTGGAAACCGAATACAATTATAAAAATAAAGACAATCGGGTATTCCCGACCATGGGCATGGAGGCCGAGTTAAAGGCAGGGTACAAAACCAGTGTAGACGATATCGCTGGAAGTTTTGGTTATATAGTGCCGTCTTTGGCCTTCGATTATAGGATCGTTCCCAGTGGTCAATGGGTACTGGCCACCAAGTTCAAGGGCCATTTTAATATCGGTGATGGCTATGAGTTTTACCAAGCTGCTTCCATTGGGGCCAACGATGGGCCTCGTGGCTTTAGAAACCAACGGTTTACCGGGAGGTCTTCTTTCTATCAAAAAACCGATTTGCGCTGGAACCTAAAAAAGGTGCAGACCACCCTGATACCGATTTCCGTGGGCTTTTTCGGCGGATTCGACTATGGAAGGGTATGGCAACCTGGGGAAGACTCCAATAGTTGGCATCAAAGTTATGGCGGCGGGTTCTTTATCAATGGTTCTGAACTGATCGGTGCTCGATTTTCGGTATTCGGCGGGGAAGAAGGCACTAGGGTAGCCTTTGGCCTTGGGTTTAATTTTTAGGGATAGTAGGTTAGTGAGATAGTGGGGCTTGATGAATAGTCTTGGATTTATTGATTAATGGAGGTTATTTCTTGTACCCAATTTTGGTGCGTGGCTTTTTTGGTCTTTCCAGTTTAGAGTTTAATTCGTCGAGATATTCGAAAACGAGTTCTATGTTTTTACTCTGATTACTTAGCTTCTTTTTAATCTGTTCGATCTCAAGCTTTAGGTTGAGGTTATCTGTTAGGACTTTCCTGATTTTAGTGAATACCCTAATGATTTGGATATTTACACGTATCGCTGTCGGACTATTAAGGACACTCGATAGCATAGCAACTCCTTGTTCGGTAAAGACCATTGGAGCGTAGCGAAGCCCCATTTTGTCCGATGCATTGGAGGTGCCAAATTGGCTCCTCCAATTTTCGAGTTCCATTTTATTTAGTTCAAACATAAAATCTGCAGGAAACCTTTCGATATTTCTTCGGACTTGTCTTTTAAGTTGTTTCGTTTCTACTTGATAAAGCTCGGCTAAATCTCTGTCCATCATTACCTTTTGGCCTCTGATAACATATATTTTACCCGTGATGACTTCTTCTGAAATAATAATACCCTTGCCCATATGATTTAAGTAGAGTACTAAATTTAGAGTAAAAAAAAGGAAGTTACAATAATGGTATTCAACTTATAACTAGTGCTTTGTCAATTCTGACTTTCCCTCTCTACCTTTCTAAAGAAAATTTCATCGAAACAGGCTATTCAAGACTATAGGTATACAACTTACGTCCGGTTTTGTGATTTTCCTCATCGGCAATCAATACGGTATTTTCATCTATAAAGACCACAGCTTCGGTCTGGGTAGGGGCCTGTAAGTATTGGATCTTTAGTTGGCCTTGGGTGAAATCGTCCCCATTAAAATCTGAAAAGAGCCAAAGGGTACCCGAACCTAACAAGGCCACTTGCTTGCCCGAAGGTGAAATGTCGGCTCCGGTAATACGACAGCTATGTTGGTCCATACAGGTGATAAAGGAACCGACCAATTGGGCCTTATGATGCCCAGCTTGGGCCGGTACTTTGTATATTAATGCCTTACCCGTAAACGGATCGGCCCGGTTTTTAGTGATGATAAAAAAATGTCCGTCGCGGTAAAAGAAGGCTTCGGCATCGAAGAGGAGGTCTTCTTTTTTCGGTGGGAATTTTCGTTGTTGTGGGTACTCAAAAGTGATTTTTTGAGCTTTCAGTTTATCCTTCTTCCCGTTTGGGGCCGTCAATTTGTAAATGGTGAGGTCTTTCCTTTCGTTATCGTTGTTGCCAAAGTCACCAATGTATAGATTACCCGCTTCGTCCTGGGCCAAGTCTTCCCAATCGTGGTTTTGAGCATGACTAAGTTTATAATCGCTAATCAATTTCCCTTCTCGATCCAATTCGTACAATTTATCGGGATTTCCTTGATCTTGGATTATCCATACCCGTTTTCCATCGGGGGATAAGGCTAATCCTGAGCTCTCTTTTAAGGTCTTGGGCAGCTTGTGTTCCGCTAGGGGTTTTTGGGCATACGGACTGCAATTAAGCAATACAAGGGGAAAGAATAACAGGATACTTTTTAACCAGACCGACATACACTTGAGTTTTGACAAAAATACGTCAAATACCACGGGTTACATACCCGAGAATGCGAAAACGTTTTCGTGTAGACCAACACCCAACCAGGGCTTTTATATGACATAAATTCCCCTATATTTACCTAGTTAACCAATTCGTAAACCTTATGTTCTCCGTATTCTCATTTGTTGGATTTACCCTTTTAGTGGCCGTAATCGCCTATTTGGCCACGCGTAAAACGAATGAAAAAACTTCGGATGGTTACTTTTTGGGCGGGCGAAGCCTTACCGCCGGTGTTATCGCTGGCTCGCTTTTATTGACCAACCTCTCAACGGAGCAGATCGTAGGTCTTAACGGTAGTGCCTACAAAGATGGGTTGTCGGTTATGGCCTGGGAAACCCTAGCGGCCATCGCCATGGTGGTCACGGCTATTTTCTTATTGCCCCGTTACCTTAAAGGCGGATTGACCACCGTGCCCCAATTTTTGGCCGATCGCTTTGATGTGAGTACCAAGACTATTACCTCGGGTCTGTTTTTAACGGGCTATGTGGTGGTATTACTTCCGGTAATTTTATATTCGGGATCAGTGGCCATTAGCGGCATGTTCGATGTGCCTAGTTTGCTTGGGGTTTCTGATAAGACCGCCTTGGTAATCTGTATTTGGGGTATCGGGATCATTGGGTCGATTTATGCTGTTTTTGGCGGACTGAAAGCAGTTGCCGTTTCCGATAGTATAAATGCTATAGGCCTAATGATAGGCGGGGTATTGATTCCCGTATTCGGACTTATGGCCATTGGCGATGGAAGTGTGTTCGGCGGATTGGAGACATTGATGAACGCCCAGCCAGAACGTTTCGATTCAACCGGTAATCACGGACAAGAAGTACCGTTTACTACCATTTTTACAGGGATGATGTTGGTGCAGCTGTTCTATTGGGGTACCAACCAACAGATTATACAACGGGCCTTGGGGGCCAAGAATTTGGCGGAAGGGCAAAAGGGTCTGTTATTGGCTTCATTCTTAAAGATTTTAGGCCCTGTGATTTTGGTATTGCCGGGCATGATCGCCTATTACTATTTTGAAGGCGGCTTGGCCAGTAGCGATTTGGCCTACCCGGAATTGGTAAAGGAGGTACTTCCGCCGGCTTTGGTTGGCTTCTTCGCGGCCGTATTGTTCGGGGCGATATTGAGTTCTTTTAATAGTGTTTTAAACAGTTCGGTTACCCTTTTCGGTATCGATATCTATAAACAACATATAAATCCGGAAGCCTCGGAACCAACTGTGGTTAAGTACGGAAAGGTGTTTGGGGTTTGTCTAGCCTTGGGCGCCATGTTTATTGCTCCAATGATAGCCAATGCCGGAAGTTTGTTCAATTACCTTCAAGAGATTAATGGGATTTATAATATACCCATTTTAACCATTATCGTTGTGGGATATCTTACCAAAAGGGTGCCTGCCATTGCCGCTAAGGTGGCCATTTTCTTGGGTTCGGGCCTTTATATTTTGAGTCAGTTTATCATTAAACCCAATTTAGTGAATAGTGCCTTGGAGGAAGCCAAAGCTGCAGGAATCACGGACGAGGCCGCCCTAAAATTGGTAGAGGCCGATGCCTATCCGCACTTTTTACATGTAATGGCCTTGTTGTTTTTGCTTAATGCAGGAATCATGCTGTTAATCGGAGCCCTAAAACCCCGAGAGACCGATTATGTACAGGCCTATACCGAGCAAGTAGATATTCAACCTTACAAACATGTTAAGGCCGTTGGTATTGCCATTTGCTTGGTGGTGATCGCTATTTATGTGGCTTTTGCGAAGTAGGCCCATACTCTAGATTTTATTAAGCTTGCTGTAAAATTTGTACCTTTAAGTAAGAAATTTTACTGTTATGGACTTGCAGGCTGAGTTGAAATGGATACATGAAGAAATAGACAAAGTAAATGACCCTACCTTAGTTAGGGCTATAAAGGCTATTTTGATGCAGCGTCATAAGGTTCCTGGAAATGATGTACTTCGGGAAACATTGGAAACCTATAATAAGGAAATTGACCGGGCCAATGCCGAAATTGATAAAGGCGAATATCTAACCCATGAACAAGTAAAGAACTTGACCAAAGAATGGTAGGGTATGCGGATTGTTTGGTCTAAACAAGCCGTTCTTCAACTAGAAAAAGCTTATCAAGACATAGCCTTGGATTCCATACAAGCGGCCGCTAAAGTAAAGGATGATTTACAAGAAAAAATTGCCGGTCTTTTAGATTTCCCCGAAAGATATCCTTTGGATAAGTTTCGAAAGAACAACTCCGGTAAGGTCAGGGCTTTTGAAAAACATCGTTATCGAGTGGCTTATCAGGTAGAGAAAGATCACATTCGAATATTACGAATAAGACATACTAGCATGTTACCCCTGGATTATTAACTGTTTGAGTATTTCAGTACGTGTTTAAAAGTATGCCGTTGATAGCTCTAGTAAATCTGGAATATACGGACTAGAGCCCCTCACCCCCAGCCCCTCTCCCAGAGGTAGAGGGGAGTAAAAACGGAGTTGATTAATAAAAAGTAAGCCCGTTATTAGAGCGATACCCTATTAAAATATCCAATATTCAATCGTCAATAATCAATTAAATAGTCACAGGCTTTTTAATTGCACTTCGTGGAATTTATCTGCTTGGGCCTTGAGTAGGGCTTCTGTTTGTTGTTTTTTGTGGCGGTATACAGCTTCCTCTTCCCGTATTTCAGCGTGTATTTTTTGGCTTAAGGCCTGATCGGTGGCCAATACGGCTTGGCGCTCCCCCACACGTTGTTCGGCCCAGACCTTAATGGCACTTTCCTGTTCTTCCAACTTGTAATCATAGGGCCCCTTGGACGATAAGAGCTTGGCGATTATGGGAGCGGTTTCAATAGCCAAAAACAATAAAAAGATGAATAGAGAGGGAAGTAGGGGTAATTTGTTCAAGGCATTGATACGGGCCATTAAACCGTCTACCCCGTCAATGACGGGTTGGGTTTCGGTAACTTTTTGATCGTAGTTTTGGTTAAGATCCGCGATTTTGGCCTCCAGATCGGCAATCTTGGCTGTATTGGTTTCCCGTAGTTCGGCCAAAGCGGCCAATTCGGCATCGTGTTTTTCCCGTTTTTCCTTATACACCGGGCCTTTACCTACGATTTCGGTACCCTTTCTTCCTTCGGCCTCGGCAATATAAGTCTCGTATAGGGCATTGACTTCCGCGGCTTTGGTGGCCGTTTCATTTTTTAAACCTGTGATCTGTTGTTCTAACTGGGTAATGGTAGGGCTAAATTGCTGGGCCAGTTGGGCTTGGTTATCCAAGGTCATTTGGTTCTTTTCTTCCAAAAGCACCTGGTCTATTTCCTTTTCGAAAATTTTCAACTCCAAAGGTTTCGAAATGACTACGGCTATAATGATGGCCAAGATTATTCGTGGGGTGGCCTGGAGCATCTCACTCTTAAAAGAATCTCTTTTTTTGATAGTCGATACAATGAAGCGGTCGAGGTTAAAGATCAATAGGCCCCATACCAAACCGAAGAAAATGGCCGTATAGACATTGTCAAAAACCGTATAGAGGGCATAGGCACTGGCAATAAAGGCCATAACGGCGGTAAAGAATACCGTGGCACCTATACCGGCATATTTGTTGCGTTCGCCGGCCGGACAGTCTTGTAATAGCTCGAGGTCTGCACCAGAGCAGATCAGAAAAAATTTTTGGATCATAATGTTCTTGATTGATGATGATGAATGCGACCCCAAATGCATGGGGTTCCTTATCAAGAACGGCAAATTTTTGCGGAATCGTGCCTGGGTCGACGGAAAAGTAGGGTTTTTAGGGGCATTTTAACATTTTTATGCCGAGGGTTAGTAACTGGGCCATCTATGAGAGCGGTTGAAGGAACAAATGATGTCCTATTTCTTTTTAAACATATACAAGGAATTTAAAACCTACACGGTTATTTATGGTGTTGTTCTTCAATTCATCGGATTTTAGAGGGCTCCGTTTGGACCGATTTAGTACATTCGAATATGGTTAGCACAGAGACGATTTACAATACCCTAACCCATCATTTTGGCTATGATAGGTTCCGGGAGGGACAAGAAGCTATCATTACCCATTTCCTTGCCGGGAAAGATGGTTTGGTGATTATGCCCACAGGGGGTGGTAAATCGATGTGCTATCAGTTGCCGGCTTTATTACAAAAGGGAACGACACTGGTGGTATCGCCACTGATCGCCTTGATGAAAGATCAGGTAGATGCCCTAAAGACCCATGGTATTGCGGCTGCTTTTTTTAATAGTAGCCAGACCGAGATGGAGCAAGCACAAATTTTGGAAGCTGTAAAGGCCCACGAGTTAAAATTGCTTTATGTGGCACCGGAAAGTTTGGCTTGGCTGGAAAGCGTTATGCAACCCGATTATATTTCGGCCATTGCCATAGACGAGGCCCATTGTATTTCGGCCTGGGGTCACGATTTTAGGCCTTCTTACCAGCAATTGGGGTATTTAAAGCAACGCTTGCCCCAAGTACCCATTTTGGCCTTGACCGCTACGGCCGATAAGGCTACCCGTCAAGATATTCTGGACCAATTGGGTATAGGCCAGGCAAAACAATTCGTTTCTTCCTTCGATCGGCCCAATCTGTTTCTGGAGGTCCGGCCCGCCGACAAACGCCTTCAACAGATAACGACTTTTATTCGAAAACAACCCGATAGTAGTGGTATTATCTATTGCCTAAGTAGAAAAACCACCGAGACCTTGGCCGATAAGTTGGTGGGGCAAGGTTTTGATGCGGCCGCCTACCATGCCGGCTTGGAATTTGCCGAAAGGGCCCAAGTACAGGAGGATTTTGTGCATGACCGTACCAAGATTGTTTGTGCCACCATCGCTTTTGGCATGGGTATAGACAAGAGTAATGTACGTTGGGTCATCCACTACAATATGCCCAAGAATATAGAGGGGTATTACCAAGAAATCGGTAGGGCCGGGCGCGACGGACTACCTTCGGAGGCCTTATTATTCCATTCCTATGCCGATGTGATCCAACTACGCAAGTTTATGGAAGGGGCTACCAACGAAGAAGTGCAAGAGGCCAAATTGGACCGAATGAAGCAATTTTCGGAAGCTACCAGTTGCCGGAGGAAAATATTGCTCACCTATTTTGGCGAGGCTCGGGAAGAAGATTGTGGCCATTGCGATGTTTGTTTAGATCCACCCAATTTTTTCGATGCTACCGTTTTGGCACAAAAGGCCCTTTCGGTAGTGGTGCGCACTGGCGAAAAGGAGGCCATGGGTACGGTAATTGATGTGTTGCGGGGTGCGCGTAATGCGAATGTATTGGACAAAGGCTATGATAAGGTGCGTTCGTATGGGGTAGGCAAGGACGTATCATGGCGTGATTGGCAGCATTATTTGATCATGATGATCAACCAAGGTGCCATGGAAGTCGCCTATAACGAACATGGGGCCCTAAAATGTACTGAATTCTCCAAAAGGATTCTTTTTAAGGGCGACCCCATTCAAATAACCCGCCCACAAGAAGGCGTGGAAAGAAAACGATTGGCCTTGGCCAAGAATAGCGTACCGGAATTGGATGCCGTAGGGGCTGGGCTTTTTGAACGCTTAAAGGAATTGAGGGGGCAACTGGCCACAGCCGAAGGGGTACCGGCCTATGTGGTATTTAGTGATGCCAGCCTAAAGGATATGGCCTTACGCAAACCCGGTAACGATGCTGCTTTTTTAGAAGTATCGGGGGTTGGTCAACATAAATTGACGCGTTTTGGGGCCGATTTTTTACAATTGATTCGAGATTTTGCCGAAGCCGAGGGGGTGTCCTTACATCTGGGTGTACCCAAAACGACCAAAACCAAAAAGGCTAGAAAGTCGAACAAACGCCCCACGCATTTGATGAGTTATGATCTTTTCCAAGCAGGGAAATCCGTTGATGAAGTAGCAGAGAACCGGGGTTTTGTGAAGGGGACCATCGTGCAGCATATCATAAAAGCCCAAGCCGAAGGTCTGCCTTTGGATCGAGATCGGTTGGTAGCTAAAGAAACCCTGGACCGGTTACGCGAGGCCAATTCTGAATTGGGTAACCCAATGACCTTAAAAGCCTACTACGATTATTTTGAGCAGCAGATAAGCTATGATGATATCCGTTTGGGTTTATTGGTGTTGGAAACAGAATAAACTATTCTCCTAGGGTAATTTGAATGGGTCTGTAATCAAATTCCGTTTGATCCGATTTGAAGTCAAAGAGCAAAATTTTTGCCCCAGTTGGCGTCCCGTCAATGGCTTTTTGAGCTGCATTCGTCAACTGGTTCCCTGAAATAGTAAAGGTGGATAGTCCCGGTATCTTTAATTTGAAGGACGTAGTTCGACCGGATTCCATTTCCAGTTTTAGGTTCTTGATTTCTTTTTTATTCAGTACTAATGTCTTTTCATTCGATCCATTCAGCCATAACTTTTTTTTAGATGCCCAATCGATTTGCTCCTGGTTGTGGCTAGGTGGTGGGGGTAACAATGTATAGGTCTCAAATTCCCCACCAACATCAAATGAGAGTTTGTCTTGATCCGATAAGGCCTTGTAACGTTTTAAGGTTTTTTCGTATTGTTTTGAAAAGGCACGTTGTTGTACTTGGGATAGCTCTGTATATGAAATAGGATAGGTGTCGTAAAAAGTACCCAATAACTCGATTAAGGAATGACGTGCTTTAAAGTAGGCATTCAGTTTTCTGTTTTTTGGGCTGATGAGAACTACTTCATTAGCCGGTGGCATGGCCATTGGTTCTTTATGGGCATAGTGGGTAATGTTATAGCCTTTTAGGTGATGCGCACTATGGTCATAATCAATGTCAGTAATATCTACCATACGCTGTTGGTGGAAATGGATATCTAGGGTAGTTTGTTTTTTTTTATCTTCCGGAATTTGGGATAAGAGTGCGTTCAGGGTTGTGGTGATCGCATTTTTTTCAACGGCTGTACCGTTTATCTCCACTTTCCCAAGTTGGCTTACATCGACCCGGATGCTAAGTGCCGGTTGTTGGCTTGGAGTACTTTTTAAAGTCTTCTCGTCATTGTTTTGGCTGGCTTGTGTATTAGGGCTACCGGATATTTTGTTTTTTGGAATTTCTACACCTTCTTGGTTTACATAAGCTTCTTGGTTTGGTTTTAGCCCAAATGAAAGATCGATCCAAGCGACACCCTTTCGACCACTAAGGGCAATGCCTTTATCGGTTTCAGCCAGGCTAAACTCGAAATAGGCCAAATCGGGGTCGTTGGCCGACTTGGGCTCTTGGGGGTCTGCCATACCATAGGCATCGATCAACTGATTAGAACGATTGTCTAGGTTGAATGATAAGGTTTTCCAAGCACAGCCTTCAAGGCAGGTCATAGCGATACCTTTTTCGGTTTTTTGCATGAGAATGCGAAAGGTGGTTGTTTCTTTTTCGGTACCGTTTTTTGTTGGTGTCGGCGGCTTGTTTGGCGGGGTTATCCCATGTTTTTCCCTAAGATGTGGAGGAATGGCGTCGTAATCTGAACGCGCCATAAAATAGGCGATCTGTAGTTCGTCGTACAAGCTTGGGTCGGGGTTGGCCCTATACCTACTTAAAAGACCTTCGTACTGTTGTACGGTAGATCGGTATTGGTTTATTGGGGCGTTTGTAAACGTTTGTTCAAAGCCATCTTGGGTATACAGACTTACCTGATGGGGTTGGGGAAAACGTTTGGATCTGGCGTTTTTGTAAACCTTGCTTTGGATATAGTGTGTTATATCTTCTAAGCTATATTGGTCTAAGGATGAATTGGGTATTACCTTACCATTTAACCATAGTGCGTATTCGTTATGATTCTTCCAAGATTCAAATAATTCGGCAGTTGGTGCGGTCGGTTCTAGCATGGATTCCTCATTTATTTGGAATGGGAGCTCCGGTAAGCTTGTGGCCTTGGATTTTTGTTCTGAGGACATTTGACCATAAATAGCCATGGCCTTTTTGTAATCACCTAAGTTTATATTGAGTTTACCCTGGGGCGTACTAAAACCTTTAAGCAGGTTTTCGAAGATATCTAGCAGCTCTTTTGATACCCCATCTTGTGGCACCTTGCTTTCGGTTTGCTGCGCTATGGGCATTGTTGAACTATATTCTATTACGGTTTGGGTGGTAGAGAAACCATAGACCAACAAGACCAGTAAGGGGATGATTAACCCATAGGATACGATGTTTAGGCGGGTGTTTTTCGATTTATTCATTTGAACGAACCTTTTCTTTAATGAGGGATAGTTGATGGTACTACCCAAAACAGGTCTGTGTTGGGCATAGGAGAGCAAAATGTTTTGATAGTTGTCGATATTTCGGTACCGATTCAGCACTTCATTGTCGGCCAAAAATTCGTGATTAAGCTTTACCGTTCTTAAGGCCAGATAAATGAAAGGGTTGAACCATAGCACTAGGGCCAACAGCTCTAACAAGAAAACATCGTAGCTGTGTTTTTGCCGGGCATGTGCTTCTTCATGGGCAATAACCTCTTGGGGTATTTCATTTTTTAAATAAGAGAACCTATCAAAGAATAGCCAATTAAAAAATGAGAATGGGACTTTTAGGTCTATGGGAAGAATATGAAGACTTTTTTCTGTTTTTTGAACCGGATTGGTAGTTTTTAAATGTATAAGTCGGCCACAGTTGAGAGCAAACCTGACCGACATAAAGAGTACACCCAATATATAGATTACCGGAAGGAGGTCAATCAATCGATCCCAGAACGAAACCGCTACCGTTTCTGGCAAGTAGGTGGTTTCTTGGGCTGGGAAGCTTTCTATGGGGTGGGTGTTAATGGGCGGAAGGTTAACAAATTGGGTAAAAGTGATCAGCGGAATGGAGAATGCTATAGGCCACATTAACAGTAAATACCAGCGTTTGATTTGGTGGTTGGGGGTATTTTCCAACAGGGTTTTGAACAATAACCAAAAACCTAGGGCACAGGCCGATACTTTTAGCAGGTAGATTAGAAAAATGATCATTGTTGGTCTAGTTTGTTGTTGATTAGGCTGCGTAACGATTCCAACTCTTTTTTGCTGAGGTTGGAAGTGTTGGTGAAAAAAGATACGAACTGGCTCGGGCTATTGTTGAAGAAATTTTGAACTAGTCCGTTCAGTTGCTTTGAAAAATAGGCTTCCTTGGTCACCAAGGGATAATATTGGCGTGAGTTCCCGAAAAGGGTATACCCCACGAACTGCTTTTTCGCCATTCGCTTTAACATGGTGGCCAAAGTGGTGGTGGCAGGCTTGGGTTCGGGATAAGCTTCTAAAAGATCTTTCATAAAAGCTTTTTCCAATTGCCATAAATGGTTCATTAGTTCTTCTTCCGAGGCCGATAATCCTTTTTTCATTTCTACAAGATTAGAGTATGCTCTACAAATATAGAAATAAAAACAAGCTCTACAAGTGTAGAGGTTAAAAATGTAGAAACACAAGCAAGCTGTATATTACCGTGTTAGCGATTGAACGGCATGTTTGAGCTCTTGTGCCCTATCACCAACTAGTGAACCCCATGGTTCGATTTTGGTGGATTTTTAGGCTGGTATGGTGGCCTATGCACAAAGCGAGTAGTGAAAGCGCGACCCCCAGCCATGCTGGGGGTAACACCTAAATAATTGAACTCATTCAGATTTTTTCAATTTGCTAAAAAATTGCTGTTTTTAGCTCTGTTTTTGTCTTTTTTTCCTCGTGTAGCGCTGCTATGCAACTCAAAAAAGCCTTCATCAGAGCTAAAAACTTCTAATTTTCGCTTAAATCCAAAAAGTCTAAATGAGTTCATTGTTATGCCTGACTTAACTCGGCAAAATACTTGTGGAAATACGGAATGGTCTCAATGCCTTTAAAATAGTTCCAGACCCCGAAATGTTCGTTGGGCGAGTGAATGGCGTCGCTGTCTAGCCCAAAGCCCATTAGAATGGTTTTGCTTTGCAACTCTTCTTCGAAAAGGGCCACGATCGGAATACTGCCCCCGCTGCGCTGCGGAATGGGGGTTTTGCCAAAAGTAGTCTCGTAGGCCTTGGAAGCGGCCTGGTAACCCACCGTATCTATAGGGGTCACATAGCCTTGGCCGCCATGGTGAGGGGTAACCTGTACGGTGACACCGGCCGGGGCGATACTTTCGAAATGGTTTTTGAAAAGCGTGGTGATCTCTTCCCAATCTTGATGGGGCACCAAACGCATGGAGATCTTGGCGTAGGCCTTGGAGGCGATTACCGTTTTGGCCCCTTCACCAATATAACCGCCCCAAATGCCGTTCACATCGAGGGTTGGGCGGATGGAGTTGCGTTCGTTGGTAGTGTAGCCGGCTTCGCCATGTACATCGGCAATGTCCAGAGCGGCTTTATAGGCTTCCTTGTCAAAAGGCGCCTTGGCCATTTCGGCCCGTTCTTCGGTGCTGAGTTCTTCTACCTTATCGTAAAAACCCGGGATGGTGATATGGTTGTTTTCGTCGTGAAGCGATGCAATCATTTGGGCCAAGATGTTGATGGGGTTGGCCACGGCACCCCCATAAAGACCGGAGTGCAGATCACGGTTGGGCCCGGTAACTTCGACCTCTACATAACTGAGTCCGCGTAGGCCAGTGGTTATGGAGGGAATATCGTTGGCGATCATACCGGTATCGGAGATCAAGATAATGTCGTTTTGCAACAACTCACGATGGCCTTTGACAAAAGTGGCCAGGTTGGCACTACCTACCTCTTCTTCCCCTTCGATCATAAACTTGATGTTGCAAGGTACTTGTCCGGTCTGGGTCATAAACTCCAAGGCCTTTACATGCATGTACATTTGACCTTTGTCGTCACAGGCCCCACGGGCAAAAATGGCCCCGTCGGGATGTTTTTCCGTTTTTTTGATTACGGGTTCGTAAGGCGGACTGTCCCATAACTCCAAAGGATCGGCGGGTTGTACATCGTAATGGCCATAGACCAATACGGTTGGCGCATTGGGGTCTACCTTTTTTTCGGCATAAACAATAGGGTAACCATCGGTTTCATATACAGTGGCGGTGTCACAACCTGCCTCTAAAAGGCGGGTTTTGATGACTTCGGCCGTATCGATCACATCTTGTGAAAAAGCGGGGTCGGCACTAACCGAAGGTATTTTAAGAAGCTCTATAAGTTCGTTGAGAAAGCGGTCTTTGTGTTGGGCCAGATAGCCTTGTATGTCTTGCATATTTGATAAAGAATAGACTATAAAAATACAAAAACCCCTAGAGGGGGTCTATTATTTTTTTAAATGTTTAGCTCCCGCTCCCATAGCTAGCGGGTTGGGGTGATGGCGATGGTAGGCCCAAACCAACAAGGGGCGGCCTTTATAGGGTTGGAACTACTATTGGACCATAAAGATCATAGGACAAGGTATGAATATCTGAAAGTTAGATATTAGACCGCTTCGCTGTCCCCGCCATGCCCCTTGGCATGGGTAGAATTTAGAAAATAGACTTGCTGATATTCAGAGTTTTACGTATTGGATTTCTATAGGAACAATCAACCAAATCAAAAAAGATAAAATCCATGGATTCGTTTTTTTGGGGAGCCACTAAAATGTAATCGTTTGGCATGCAGCCGTCTTTTTTCTTTGTTCTTTGCTCTTTATGTCTGAAGCCATCAAGTTTCGGATGGCTATGAGGACAAGGCAAGAAAAATTGAACAGACTGGGAATAAAAAGCTGGTCATTCCATTTTTTCGTTTATATTTGCATCCGCAATCACGGAATTACATTCTGTAATTGTACTGCCAGACGCGGATGTGGTGGAACTGGTAGACACGCTAGACTTAGGATCTAGTGCCGCAAGGCGTGGGGGTTCGATTCCCTTCATCCGCACAAACAAAACCCTCTGAGAATCAGAGGGTTTTTTGTTTCGCAACCTATTTGCGTTTCATCCTAAAAAATAATACACTTCATTTGTCCAAATAACAGGTAATACTATTTTATTCAGAGCATACAACGTTATGAAGAATAACATATATATCCCCTTCTAGTTCTTCTTGGATGGTGTATTGCCCTGGGGCAACGGTAGGTCTGCCATTTTTAGCGGTAGGGAACATGTCATAACCGGCATAAATATGGGTTTCATTAATTTTCACACCCTCAACTAATTCATAATCTACTTCCACCGTACCATCGGCGTAAGTGACATGAGCGGTTCCAACATAAGTGCCTTTGGAAGTATCACATTGTCCTGCACCGGCAAAAACCTGATAGGAATAACTTCCTTCCGAAATAGGACCTATTGTCCAGCCCCATCGATTAAATCCATTTCCAATAAAACAGGTGTTTCCATTTGCACCTCTGGCGAAAGCCGTTTCACAGCCACTTAATGTAGTATTGCCACAATCTAGGAGAAAGTTGAAATCTAGGACAGAAATACGCTCTTTGGTTTCGAGGTCAAATACCCAACCCCAGCCGGCAACACCGTCTGAGCCTTCGCGGGTATCCCATAGTGCTGCTCCCGGGCCAACTAAGAACCCAAAGTTGGGTGAGTTCGGGTCATCTGGGTCTGGTCTTTGTTCCACGCCAAAGGTTCCCTCGGCGAGGCAGTCACTACCACTTGCCGTAATTGTACTTCTTGAATTATCGACAACATAAAAATGTAATAAGGTTGGATCTATTTCATAACAACCTTCTTTCTTTAGTTTCCCACCATCTGCCGTCCATTGATCCCAATCTTTTCTTTGATGTAACCAAACATCAATTTCGACCACACAATCTCCCTTTTTAGTAGATCCTACAATATTAGCGCTACCATCTTCATACTCGATAAAAGAGAGTTTATGTCCATCTATTGATCCAAATAGGCCATCAGCTGGTAGGTTAGGACTGCCAGGCCACCAAAAGTTTGAAACAGGTTTCCCACTTTCACAACCTCTATCCGCATCAATAACCATACAATTCCTTAAAACACTACCCTTAGTAGTCTTTGAGGTATTTTGCCTCAATTCAATACCATCGGCAGAGTCTTGGTCCAGTAAACTTTCAATGGGGGTTGATTCGCAGGATACAAACCATAAAATCATAACAAACCCTGAAATAACTGCATAGAACTTTTTCATCATAATTAAGGTTTTATGTTCGTTATAAGATACTGAAATTTAAAAGCACATCATTAATATTCTGATATAGGGTCAATAAAAGCGGTGAACTTCGGATTAACCCACTGGAATAAAATTGTTTGGCTTAGTAAAAGATGAGTACATAAATGAGTATGTTTTGCCCAATTTTGCTACTTTTGAAATTCTGATATAATCTGATTTTCAGTATGTTAAATATACAGTATATACCCCAACAGAACTTAGGATCTAGTGCCGCAAGGCGTGGGGGTTCGATTCCCTTCATCCGCACAAACAAAACCCTCTGAAAATCAGAGGGTTTTTTGCTTTTATATCCTTAGGTTTACATGTGGTTTTACGAGTCTAGTGCCACCTTTAAAATGAGTATGTTTTTGAGTATGTTGTGGGCTTTGAAAATACTGAAATGACTTTTGTTTTTAAAAATTAATAATGGGATGTTGTCTTTTTTAAAAACAAGGACATTTTAGTGATTGACATTATAAAAGTGTCTTCAAAATATCTTGGTAACGTTGGACTAATCTTATCGTAGAATTGATCAGAATGCGCCTAAAACTAGTTTTTTCATAGTGTTAAATTGAAAGGTTAAAAATCAATCCATTATAAAAGTTATGAAATTAGTGTCCACATCAAAAAGTTACCGTTGGTCGAAAAGTCCTAAGAAATAGATGAAATACGCTATTTGTCGATAAGTGGATAAATTATAAGATTGTATTAAGAATGTTGCAAGCGTTTTTGAAACTAATGCTTGCTCCATCTTGAACATGAAATTAATTCCATAGCAGATTCGAAATTGATATTACCAAGCTTTAGTGGAATACTAACATAAATCATACCCTTTAAAACGTCAAGAGTTACTACGCCAAAATTTTTTCTAAAATCGGCCAAATCTGAACTGCTAATTTTATCAATCTTATCAATCTCTATTTCTGAAAAAACGTTCTGGTTCAAGCTCAAAGTAGTCCATACTTAATAATTACAGCTTTGCATATAGGTTTCAGGTATTGTAATGCGAAGCTCTCCATGATGCTTGGAAATTGTTATTTTCCTTTTAGGAATAATCAACTTAAAATTTAACAAATATTGTTTTTTCATTTACGAAATAATCTGAAGAACAAATTCCCTAGCTTTTTCTAACTCAGGATCGGTTGCTAAATCTTTCTTTAAGACTTCATTTACCCATTTTGGGCCATGTCCACCTTCACTCCTACAAAAACCTTCCAATTCACCAACTTCTACTATGTATAAACCAATTGATTTAAAATTTTGTTGAATTTGATTGAAAAAAGTGGTGGCCTCCCCAGGAGGGATAAAGGAACTACCGATATGCTTGGCATGAGACCATGAAGATGATTTCTTTAGAACGTCCTTAATTGCTGTAGCATTTCTTTTTGGGAAAACCCTGTCCGTCGTATTATCTAATATAAAACTTATCTGGCTCTTAACTTCTGTAGTTTTTAATTCGGGACCCTTTTCATCAATTGCTTTCTTTACACTCAACCATTTTGAATTAAATGAATCCCAATTTCCACCTAAATTTTCGACAATTTTACGTAGTGGATGAATATTATTGATAACATCAAAATCACTAATCACTGAGACATCAACATTTAATCTTTTAAGGGCCATAACAATTTGAGGAATTCTATGTTTTCCTCCACAGTTTACAAACATTATATCAGGAGAACTCAATTCTTGTTTTTCCACCAAAGATTCGATAATTGCAGAGTAAAAGCGACAATCCGAATCGCTTTCACAGATGACTACTCTTTTATGGAAAATGCCATCTAAAATATTTGAATGTCGTAAAATTGGGTCAGACCAGATTTGATTAATTTTATCTGGGGATAATTCACAGAATTTATTGTTGTTGCCGTTTCGGTCGATTCTAACTACTCGTATTTTTTTTGATTCTGAATCTAAAAGCCCTCGCAAGAAATCACCGCTATGCGTTGCTAAGAATAATTGACGGTCAGTTGGTAAATCTTTACCGATCATTTTTCCTAATAACCTTGCCTGTGGTGGATGTAGGAATGCCTCTGGTTCATCAATTAAAACAATCGTGTATTGGGATATGAATGAGTTTAGAAGAACTCCAACAAAACTTTTCATTCCGTCTCCTTGTTCGTGTAGTTTAGGAAGATTTTCAACCTTCTTCACATAATTTAATGAGATTCTATCCTCTCCTTCATCAGGTTCTGGTCTCTTTCCAATATGCATGGGAACCAAATTACCGGCATTTCTATGAACCACCAAGTCTGTTCCGAATGCTCTATTAAAAAAATTGCTGAACTTTAACTCAATCTTATCATCTCTTTCCAAAATATGTATAGGATGAGAAGGAGGTTGATTTGCTAATGAAATAGATTGAGGAGGGTTAACTGATTTAAGTCTATCGATTGTTGTTAAATAGTTTGAAAAATAACCAGCAAAACTCTCTAAACCTTCTTCAGAATTATTCCATTGATGTCTCAACGTCATTTCATGCTGATTCAACTTATAACTTCTGATAAGCTGTTTATTCTTGTCTGCGTCGGATATCGTAGATGATTTATACAAGTAATCAATAAGTTCATCAACATTTACATTTTTAGAAAGTTCAATGCTTAATATGGTTTTAGCATTATGACTTTTTCTTAAAATCTTATTTGAAAGGTCAGCAAGTGTCACACTTTTACCAACATTGTTAGGTCCAACAAAGACTAAAATTTCATCTTTCTCAATTTCGATTTTGGAGCCATCATTAAAATTTATGTTATTAATCCAAACTCTGGGTGTCATTTGTTTTGGTGTTAGTTAGGTTTTTAATTTAAATTTCTAAAATTAAGAAATGATAATTAAGATATCTAACAATTACTAGCCTGTTGAAAACGAGTACGCAAATGAGTATGTTTTGCCCAATTTTGCTATTTTTGGCATTCTATTATCATTTGAAATTCAGCATGTTAAATATTCAGTATATACCCCAACAGAACTTAGGATCTAG
Source organism: Sediminicola luteus (assembly GCF_002514735.1). GTDB lineage: Bacteria > Bacteroidota > Bacteroidia > Flavobacteriales > Flavobacteriaceae > HQA918. The sequence continues at coordinate 29,229 of NZ_NBWU01000005.1, forward strand.
TGCCGCAAGGCGTGGGGGTTCGATTCCCTTCATCCGCACTTAAGCCCTCGAGAAATCGGGGGTTTTTTTATGGTCAGTCCCAATAAAAGGAATACAACGGATTCAATTTTTAAAAATTCTGGGGTTTGCGCAAAGGTAATGTTGTAAGCAACCGTAATTTATCCGGCAGATTTCTGGTCGATTAGTTTTAAATGTCCATCGACAATCGTAAAAGTATACCAAGTAGCGTGTTCTTCTATTGATTCATAACTACTGCCAAAGCTGAATACAGTTTCGTCACTCATTAATTCTGAATGTGTGGAGTCATTATAATATAACGTTACTTTATCGCCTACAATTGAAACTGAAGTTTCATTTATGATATACCCATTATCGGTCGTCACCTTGTAAAGTCCAGTCTCGTTGTACCAATGGATGCTTTTTAAATCGATTTTATTTAAGATCATTTTCAGTTCAAATATAATTGCATCCCTATACGCACTACTTTGAATATGTAAGGGCTCGAATATGTCATCTATTTTGGGATCGTTTAACTCATTTATCGTTTTTTTTAAGCCCATTAACTCAACCATAATGGTCTTTTTAAGCGTTTCTTTTTGTGCTTCATGTTTCTTGAATAAGGCTATATTTTCTTTTTCGTTAGAGTTGAGTTGGATACGTGTACTATTCTGGATATTGGGTTTGTACCATTCATATTTTTCAAGGAAATAGGCACTTAACCTGTCATTTTCAAAAACATACTGATGTCTAGCGAATATTTCATTTCGTAGTAGCTTAAGTTCTAATAAAGTCAAACCCTTTATGTCTTTATCAGTGTAGATTTTTGAACTACATTCAGCGCAATCTTGAATTTGAGCAAAAAGATTTTGGGTTATAAAAACCAAAAAAAGTAAAGCGATCTTTTTTGTCATAATGGTTGGTTACAGGTTGTTTGGCAACTAATTTAAAGCTTTACATAGTAAAATCGGGGGCTGTTTTGTGTTCTTTTGTGCTTAGTCGATATAATTACCGACCTTTTTTGTAAGATATGTTTGCTGAATTTTTCAAAGCTTTCCAATTCTTTTGATACCTCCCGATTCTTGTTATAATTTAGTGTTGTAAAAATTTATGTTTTAGGGATTTACCCTAGAATGAGGGATTTCTTGTGCCACGGTACCTTGTGTCTGGAATAAGAATAAATTACACTGAAAAACATTGACCGAACCAATTAATCACATCACTTTTATGAAACTGTTACTCCGCTCTTTTCTAGTCACGATGCTTGTGGTATCTGGATGTCGAGACAAAAAATCGAATCAGCAATCCTCCGAAGGTAAGGCATCTTCCAATGAGCAAACTAAGTTTAATACCGCAGAAGAGGAACAGGCCTATAAGGTTGCCTTTGAAGCCACCCTTTGGGCCATGCCGGCTATTGGGATCAATTCGCTACGAAGAGGATTTTTGGAAATGGATGGAAGTGGCGACAATACCATCAATTCTTATTCAAAAACATTGATTTCGCGGCATAAGGCGATAACTTCCAACAATGCTACGCCCTATATTACCGCGTTTTCAGACATTCAAGATGGACCGGTAGTCTTGGTGTTACCGGCCGAAACCGATAAGGGAACCCTTTATGGTCAAGTGATGGATGCCTGGCAACATACCATTGCCGATGTAGGCCCGGCAGGGATGGACGGTGGTAAAGGGGGTAAGTACCTAATCTTGCCTCCGGGTTATGATCGATCCCAAGCTCCGGATTCGGGTTATTTCATCATTCCTTCGACGTCAAACCGAATTTCATTGGTGTTTAGGTCGGTCAGGAAAAATGGGGCCACCGAAGAAGATGCCTATAACTATTCGCAACTGTTGGAAATGTATCCGTATACCGAAGAAGGTGACAACCCGGTGACCAATCGTTTTGATCCCTTCCCGGTTCCATTACGATCCCTACCCGTATATGATCTTACCTTGTTGGAAGATATTAGCGATATCGTAAACAATGAACCTGTAAAGGAAAGGGACCAAGAAATGATGGCCAAGTTGGAAACCATCGGTTTAAAGAAAGGTCAAGCGTTTAAAGCACCTGAACATCTAAAGAAGGCATTGATCCAAGGGGTACAGGATGCCAATGCCCATATGCATGACCTAGTTTGGAAACTACACAATGACAATTTATACTGGCCTGATCGCAATTGGTGCATGGTCATGATTCCGGACCGTGAAGGCGGTTTCGATTTTGTGACCGATGGTAAGGTGGACATTGAAAAGCGTGCGGCAGCTTGGAACTTCTTTACCATCTACCCTAATAAATTGACGGAAAACCCGGGTACGGTCTATTTGGCCCCTGTGGCGGATAAGGATGGAAATGCCCTTGAAGCCGGTAAGACCTACAAAGTAAACGTTCCGACAAATATGCCGGCAAAGCAATTTTGGTCTATTACTGTATATGATGAAGCCACTTGGGCATTTAACGACAATCCGGAGAATGTAAATGGGTTAGGGACTTTCCAGTTGGATAAAATGGTCAAGAACGACGATGGTAGCGTTACTATTTATATCGGCCCCAAAGCCCCTGAAGGTCTTTCAAACAATTGGATTCCGACCTTTAATACACGCCCCTATATCTGGTTAAGACTATACGGGCCAACGGAGGCCTTTTTGAACAAAAGTTTCGTTATGCCCGACTTTGAATTGGTTGAATAAGGTGAGCTGAGGCGTAGTTAAACCTTTGAGTATCGCAATTAGTTTCCTATATAGACACAAAAAAACCGCTTGGATTGCCAAGCGGTTTTTTCGTTTATGTATGCTGTTTTTAAATAACTCCCAACAAAGACAAAATCAAGGCAACCACTACGGAAACCAGGATAACAACGAGGGAGATTACGGTTATACCTAAAAAGAAATTGAGCAGCTTGGTGCCAGGACTTAGTTGTTCTTTCATGATCATAAGATAGTGTATTTCTATGAAATGTACCAAAACCAATTGATTCATAATCAATCAATAAGGTTGTGGATTATTTCATTTATGGTGTTAAAAATAACGGTTGTTCTCAAATGAAAGATAAAGGATTGTTGGTTTCGGACACTTTGAAATCAGTGAAATTCGACCAATGGTCTACTAATAGGCCTTTGCCAACGTTAGCCGGTAAAAATCATCGATAAAGGGAAAGGGATGGGTTGCATGGCGGAAACCATCCATTCGATATAAGGTCATGAAAAACGGATGAAAACATGCTATGAACCAGCAAGTTTCTTTTCCAAGTCTTCTAAACTAACCCCTTTGGTTTCGGGCATCATAAATAGGGTGAAAAGTAACTGCAGTATCATCATGACCATAAAGAATACGAAAATAGGCCATGGGTTGTCTTTAAAAATACCATTGTCGGCATCCAAGAAAATGGGGGTCACCAGGGTTATGATGGCCGCGAATACCCAATGGGTGCCCGTACCCCACGATTGTCCAAAGGCCCGTACCTTGGTGGGGAAAATTTCGGAGATGAACACCCAGATCACGGCTCCTTGCCCAATGGCATGTGAGGCTACGAATAATAAGATAAAGGTTAATAAGAGCGCAGAGCTAGCACCTGTGTAAAAACAGAAGGCAACCATGCCGAGGCTTACGATATAGCCTATAGATCCGATTTTCATGAGGGTACGCCTGCCGAGCTTGTCAATCAATCGGACCCCGACAAGTGTAAACACTAAATTGATGATTCCTATGGAAATGGAACTGAACAAGGACTCTTTGGCCGCTAAGCCTGAGCGCTCCAAAATCTCCGGTGCATAGTACAATACGAAATTGATTCCGGAAAGCTGGTTGAAAAAAGCGATCAAAAAGGCAAGCAATAAGTGTTTTTTGAATTTTCCGGAAAAGAGTTGGGCATCTTTGGAAACATGGGTGTCACTTGCGGTAATGGCCTTTAGCCTTGCTTGGGCATCTTCTTCGTCCGTAATACTTCGCAATACGGCCAAGGCCCCATCGTGGTCGTGTTTTTTCAGGGCCAGCCAACGTGGGCTACTCGGTACCCGGATTACCAAAATACTGTACAAGAGTGCCGGTATGGCCTCCACGGCCAACATCCAGCGCCAATCGTTGGCACCATCAAATCCTTGTAACAGATAATTCGAGATAAAGGCGATGAATATACCCAGTACCAAATTGAATTGGTAGAGTGAGCCCAATTTGCCACGGTCTTTGGCTGAAGCTATTTCTGAAATGTAGATAGGAGCGGCCACCGAAGACGCCCCAACACCAACCCCGCCGATGAAACGGAAAAAAGAAAAAGTATAGGGATCCGGTGCTAGGCCGGAACCTACGGCAGAGACAAAATAGAGTGCCCCGATCCAAAACAAGGTTTTTTTACGCCCGAGGCGTTCACAGGGTATTCCTCCGAACAACGAACCCAAAACCGTACCCCAAAGGGCCATGGACATGATAAAAAAGCCATGGAATACAGGAGATGTGTTCCATAATTCCTTGATAGGTAAATTAGCGCCACTGATTACTACGGTGTCAAATCCAAATAAGAAACCCGCTAAAGCTACGATTAACGAGGTTTGGAAAATTTTGTTTTTCATTTGTCGGCATTTTCATTTTTGGATATTTCCTCATGTAAAATGCCTAGAAAAACTAAGTCCTGCTTTTCTTGGCTACCCAATACCCATAGCCTGCAATATAAGCAAAACAGAGTAAGGGAAGTATGAAGGAGAAATTCACCTCGGGTACCCCTGCGATCAAGGTGTCGGAAACCCCGGTACCTCCTATGTCTATTATGGCTCCTTGAACCATGGGCATCAATGCCCCACCAACGATACCCATAATCAATCCGGCAGAACCCACTTTGGCTTGCTCTTCAGTCAAGTCGCCCAAAGCAATTCCGTATATCGTAGGAAACATTAAGGAGATGCATAGCGAAATGCCAACCAAACTATATAGGCCGTACATACCTTCTATAAAAATGGCCCCGGCAACGAAGGCAACCGCCATTAAGGAGGCGATCATCAGCAGCTTGCCAGCGCTTAAGATTCGCAATAATGCCGTTCCAATGGCCCTACCGATTGTGAAAAGGATAAATGCGGCCAATTGATAGGAGAAGACATCGATTTTTTCGTACCCTGGAGTGTTAACGTTGGCTAGGTCTATGGCTTCAGAATATTGATAAATATAGGTCCAGGTCATGATCATACCGCCTACATTTAATATTTGGGCCAATACCCCGAAAGTGTATTTTTTGTTTTGGAACAAGGTGCCAAAGGTTTGACCCAAACTTGGTAAACCGCCTTCTTCTTTCGATTGGGGCATCTTTCGTACCAAGAAAACGATAAAGACACCGAGAATTACTAGGCCTAGAATTACATAAGGATCTCTGATTACGGCCAAATCGGCAATTCTGATGGCGGTACGCTCAGCTTCATCCAAAGCACTGAAATCAGAAATATCATCCGATTGTAGTTTGTCGTATACATAATATTTGGCAACCAATAGGCCTGCGATCAATCCGACCGGGTTAACCGCCTGTGCCAAATTCAAGCGTTGGGTGGCGGTTTCCTTGGCACCCATGGCCAAGATATAAGGGTTGGCGGCGGTTTCTAAAAATGCGAGTCCGAAAGTGAGTATATACAGGCCCAAACAGAAAAACCAAAATTGTTCGGTTATGGCTGCGGGATAAAACAAAAGGGCCCCTCCGGCATATAGGGCCAAACCTATGAGAACGCCCACTTTATAGGAGTATTTACGCATGAACAGGGCAGCGGGTAAAGCCATGCAAAAGTAGCCGCCGTAAAAGGCCATCTGTACCCAAGAGGCCTGTGTGTTGCTAAGCTCCAAAACCTTCTTAAAGGCGTTTACCATAGGGTCAGTTACAGCATTGGCAAATCCCCAAAGGGCAAACAAAGAGGTCACTAATAGAAAGGGCACCAAAACTTTTTTGGAAACAACGGCTGTTTTACTCATAATTCAGAATAGGTTATTAGGCGGTATATACCGGCCTTACAAAGTAGTTGAAAATATTGGCTATGGGGTAAAAATTATCCGTTCGACCTTCGGGGATCTATTAACGCATTTTGGCAGCGGTTTAACGGAAAAAGTTTGGTCCCAATTGTTGGTCTATAGACTCTAATATTTGTTGTGCGGCACCTTTATTGGATAGTATATATTCTTGGGCGATTTGGCCCGCTTGCTTACGTTTTTCGGTATTGGATATTAGTAGATTGGCATTTTCGTTGAATTCAGCCCCGTTCGCCACGCTAATAACACCACCTAGGCCTACTAAGTCTTCGGCTTCCTTGAATTTAACGTATACCGGGCCAATGAGTACGGGAATGCCAAAGACCGCAGGTTCGAGAACATTGTGCAAACCGGTGGCAAAACCACCCCCAACATAAGCCAAATGCGCATAACTGTACACCTTGGTCAATATGCCAATGGTGTCTAAAATGAGCACTTCATATAAAGCAGGATCTAGCTGTTGCCGCTCAGAATACAACATAACCGGTTTTTGTAGCTGCCCTTTTATTTTATCTATGGCCTCGGGTTTTATGTTGTGGGGAGCGATAACAAATTTCCAGCCTTGTTGATGTTCGTTTATCCAAGGGAGCAAAACATTTTCGTCTTCGGGCCAAGTGCTTCCGGCTATAAATATGCTTTTGTCTTGGCAAAAACGATCCATAAAATCGAGTTGGTTGTCTTGTTCCAAAATTTGGGAAACACGGTCTAATCGCGTATCACCCGAAATGTTGACATTGGTTTTTCCGATACTTTCCAATAGTTTCTTCGACTGCTCATCTTGTACATAGAAATATTGGAAACTATCCAAAGCCTTTCGCATCAAACCCCCATAGCCTTTAAAATAAATCTGTTCGGGCTTGAAAATAGCCGATATCAAGAAGGTGGGTATTTGTTTTTCCTTTAGGATTTTCAAATAATTTGGCCAGATTTCGTATTTGATAAACAGGGCCATCTTTGGGTTTACTTCTCGTATAAATCGCTGGCTAAATGAAGCGGTATCCATGGGTAGGTAACAAACCGTATCGGCTACCGAATTCTTTTTCTTGACTTCATATCCCGAAGGGGAAAAAAAGGTGAGCAATATCGGTATGTCCGGGTAGTTTTTTTTAAGTCCCTCTATAATCGGCACACCCTGTTCATATTCCCCTAAAGAGGCGGCATGTACCCAAATAGGGCGGGCGCCTTTTGGTAGCTGTTCGCAAAGAATGTCCCAGCTGTTTTTTCGGCCGTGTACGAACAGCTTGATCTTTGGGCTGAACCAAGCTACCACATGGAGTGCCGCCCAGCTTACTCGGATAACAATGTTATATAGAAAATGCAAAATGCTAAACTTTGCGCTAAAATAAGGTAGTTTGGTCTGCGATTGGGTCGGTATGCGTAAATTTGTAGTTCAAATCAATTGCCCATGCGAAAAATCCAGATGGTTGACTTGGTAAGTCAAATGAGTCCTATTAGGGAGCAAATCGAAAAATCATTCTCGAACATCCTAGATTCCGCGGCCTTTATCAACGGGCCCGAAGTCCATGCTTTTCAGAAAGAGTTGGAAGATTATTTAGGGGTGAAGCACGTAATACCCTGTGCCAATGGTACCGATGCCCTTCAAATTGCCATGATGGGTTTAGGATTGAAACCAGGTGATGAGGTGATTACGGCCGATTTTACCTTTGCTGCTACGGTTGAGGTAATCGGTTTGTTGCAGTTGACACCGGTACTGGTAGATGTAGATTCAGTGACCTTTAATATCGATATAGAGGCCGTTGAAAAGGCCATAACACCAAGAACCAAGGCGATTGTACCTGTACATTTATTCGGTATGGCCGCCAATATGGATGCGGTAATGGCCTTGGCCAAAAAACACGATCTTTTCGTAGTCGAAGATAATGCCCAGGGTATAGGTGCCGATTATACGAGCGCAGATGGAACGGTAACCAAAACGGGTGCCATTGGCCATGTTGGGGCTACTTCCTTCTTCCCCTCCAAAAATTTAGGTTGTTATGGGGATGGCGGAGCCATTTTTACTAACGACGACGATTTGGCCCATACGCTTCGGGGCATGGTAAACCATGGTATGTATGTGCGCTACCATCACGATGTGATCGGGGTCAACTCGAGGCTGGATTCGCTTCAGGCCGCCGTGCTCCGGGCCAAGTTACCGCATTTAGATACCTATAATCAAAAACGTCGTGAGGCCGCGGCTAAATATACGGCTGCTTTGTCGGGTAATGCGAAGATCGTTACCCCGTCGGCCCATAATGGATTGGATGTGTATTCGGGCAACCATCATGTATTCCATCAGTATACGCTAAGGGTGTTAGGTACCGATCGTGATGCTTTGGTAAAACATTTACAAGAAAACGATATTCCTTGTGGGGTGTATTATCCTATTCCTTTACATGCCCAAAAGGCCTATGTAGATGAGCGTTATAATGAGGCTGATTTTACGGTAACCAATCAATTGGTCAAGGAGGTGATATCATTACCTATGCATACCGAACTGGACGACGAACAAATTGGTTTTATAACCCAAACCATTCTTGACTTTGTTGGTAAATAGTCATTTTTGACGAACCTTAACCCATTGCATACATGAAAATACTTGTAACTGGCGGACTCGGTTTTATCGGTTCGCATACCGTAGTCGAACTTCAGGCCAAAGGCCATGAGGTATTGATCGTCGATAACCTTTCTAATTCCTCTGAAAAGGTCTTGGATGGCATTGTGGCCATTTCGGGAATAAAACCGGAATTCGAGAAAATGGACCTTCGCGATAAACCTGCGGTACAAGATTTATTCAAGCGCCATACCGATATTAGTGGAATTATCCATTTCGCAGCCTCCAAGGCCGTGGGCGAGAGTGTAGAAAAGCCTTTGCTGTATTACGAGAACAACTTGGGTACTTTAGTGTATCTGCTGCAGGAAATGTCGGCCAAAGAAAAGGCACATTTTATATTCAGTTCTTCGTGTACCGTTTACGGTCAGGCCGATGTTATGCCAATTACGGAAGACGCACCTGTGAAAAAGGCAGAGTCACCCTATGGAAACACCAAACAGATTGGGGAAGAGATTATTTCCGATACTTGTGCGGTTACCGAAAACCTGAATGCAATCGCCTTACGCTATTTTAATCCTATGGGAGCGCATCCGAGTGCCGAAATAGGGGAGTTGCCCATTGGGGTACCCCAAAACCTAGTGCCCTTTGTAACCCAGACTGGTGCGGGCCTTCGTGAAGAATTGTCTGTTTTCGGAGACGATTACCCTACCGACGATGGTACGTGTATTCGTGATTACATCCATGTGGTGGATTTGGCCAAAGCCCATGTGGTGGCTATGGAACGCTTGTTAGAAGGTAAGAACGAATCTAATTATGAGGTGTTCAATGTGGGTACCGGTACGGGTAGTTCGGTCTTAGAGGTTATCCATAGTTTTGAGCGTGTCTCAGGTAAAAAATTGCCTTATAAAATGGTGGGGCGTAGGGTAGGTGATGTTATCGAGGCTTTTGCCAACACCCAAAAAGCCAACGAGGTGTTGGGTTGGAAGGCCGAATCAACCTTGGATCAGGCCATGCAGTCGGCTTGGGATTGGGAACGGAAAATTAGAAATGTATAGATATGCGAAACAAGGGTTAATGTAATCTGTTGAAAATCTGATTCAATTTCTCCGTGTAACCCTGTGTCTTCTCGGCGTGCCTCTGTGTTACTTGAGCTTTTTGTATTGTTGCGCAGAGCTTCACGGAGTAGCACAGAGGGTCACAGAGAGTTCAACTCTTGATTCACGTTAGATAAAATAAATAGTATTAAGAGCGGCTTTGGCCGCTTTTTTCATTTTGGCAGTTCACTTACTTTCTTTTTTGAGATTGATTCCGCATAAGACGATTGGGCAACACATTTGCATAAAATTCCCTACATTCACCAGTCAACCAAATAATTCAAGATTATGAGAATGCTAATGTCGCTCGTTATGGGATTGTGTTTCTTTTCCCTTTCGGCCCAAGACACTTATTTACAGTGCGGTACCCTGGTCGATGTGGCCAGCGGAAAAACCATGAAGGAAAAAACCATTGTAGTTTCGGGTAACGCCATAAAATCGATTAAGAACGGTTATGTATCCGGCAATGATGGGGATACGGTAATCGATCTTAAAAATATGACGGTTATGCCCGGCTTTATCGATATGCACGTACATATAGAAAGTGAGTTCGATGCCCGTGCCTATTTAAGCCGTTTTCAAGATAACGAGGCCGATGTGGCTTTTAAATCTACCGTATTTGCCAAGCGCACTTTAATGGCGGGCTTTACCGGGGCCCGTGATCTTGGGGGTACGGGTGTGAATATTGCCTTAAAAAAAGCCATTGCCCGTGGTATAGTAGATGGTCCTAGGATTTATACGGCCGGTAAAGCTATCGGAACCACTGGCGGCCATGCCGATCCTACCAATGGTATGCGTAAATCGCTCATGGGAGATCCGGGCCCAAGGGATGGTGTGATAAACTCACCGGAAGAAGCCCGAAAAGCGGTTCGCCAACGTTATAAAGATGGTGCCGATGTCATTAAGATTACGGCCACTGGTGGGGTATTGAGTGTGGCTAAAAACGGTCAGAACCCTCAGTTTACCATTGAAGAGATCAAGGCTATTACCGAAACCGCCAAAGACTATGGTATGTTAACAGCGGCCCATGCCCATGGCGATGAAGGGATGCAACGAGCCATTAAGGGGGGTATAAACACCATTGAACATGGTACCTTAATGAGTGAGCAGACGATGGGATTGATGAAAGAATATGGTACTTATTTGGTGCCTACCATTACCGCGGGGAAACAGGTGGAAGAGAAGGCCAAAGTAAAAGGGTTCTTTCCGGAAGTAGTGGCAAAAAAAGCGGCGGCCATAGGTCCGCTGATCCAAGATATGTTCGCTAAAGCCTATAAAAAGGGTGTGCCGATTGCTTTTGGTACCGATGCTGGGGTGTTTCCGCACGGATTGAATGCCAAGGAGTTCGGTTATATGGTAGAAGCCGGTATGCCGGAGATGGAGGCTATTCAATCGGCCACGATTACCAATGCCAAATTGTTGGGGGTCGATAACAATCTGGGGCAATTAAAAGAAGGCTTTTTGGCCGATATAGTTGCCGTAGAGGGCAATCCACTTCAAAATATCAAACTACTCGAGAACATGGCCTTTGTAATGAAGGATGGTAAGGTGTATAAGCAGTAAGATATTTATTATTTAAACAAAAATGCCGGAGTCAATGCTCCGGCTTTTTCATTTTTAGTGGCAATGTTTTTTAAAAATACACCCGAACAAAAGGCAGCCAAGCATCGTAATAGATACTATCGCTATCGTGCAACAAATCGTATTTGACCCCAACGGTTACGTTACGGGTTCTAAAGCCTAGCCCTAAGAAGAGTGCCTGGGTATCGTAATTATCCGAAATATCAGGTAGGTTAAAGCGTTCCAGCTCCCGATTCACCCAGAGTTGTTCAAATTCTACGGAAGCCTGTAAAAACTCTACCGGATTAAAATAGGACAATAAACTTCCTCCGTAAATCCAAGCCGTTTGACGGTTAAAGTCAGAATAGCCCAGATTAAGTCCAGTACCTAAGCTAACATATTCATTGAGATCATAAATGGCGGCAGGGGAAATGAAACCATTAAAATAGCCGCTTCCAAAACTAAGACCTATACCGCCTCCAAAACGTACATTATCCCAAAAATCGGAGGTGGAATGCGATGGGGTATTTCGATTGTAAACGGCAGGCCCTTGAGCAAATACGCCCCAAGAAAGTGCAAAAAAAGCGAGGGTAAACAGATATTTTTTTGTGTTGGTATAATGCATAGGATTCTTATTCGTTAATTTTTTACATTATTCTCGGGCAAGTTAAGCTTTCTCTACGTAATGTTGTATTTTTGACCCAAATTTTGTTCTTATACAGAACCTTTTTTTTATGGATAAATATTCCTTCTTAAACGCTGCCCATACCTCCTTTTTTGCAGAGATGTATGACAAATATCTAAGGAGTCCGGATAGTGTAGAACCCAGTTGGCGTGCCTTCTTTCAAGGTTTTGATTTTGGTGTGGAGAGCCAATTGGATGGTGGTTTTGATTTTGATGCTGCAGATGCCGCCACGGCCCAAGTTCCCGAGGCATTGCAAAAGGAATTTAAGGTCGTAAAACTTATAGATGCCTACCGTAGTAGGGGGCATTTGTTTACACGTACCAATCCGGTTCGTGAACGAAGAAAATATGAGCCTTCCCTGGCCTTGGAAAATTTCGGTTTAAACCAGTCCGATTTGGCCACTGTTTTTACCGCCGGGGAGATATTGGGCATGGGGCCTAGTCCGCTAAGTGAGATTTTACGCCATCTAGAAAAGATTTATTGCGAATCTATAGGGGTAGAGTATATGTATATTCGAAACCCAGAGCGTATAGAATGGATCCAAAATTGGCTCAATGTCAATGAGAACCATCCGACTTTTTCCGCTTCCCAGAAAAAACATATCCTAAATAAGCTTACCCAAGCCGTATCTTTCGAGACCTTTTTGCATACCAAATATGTAGGTCAAAAGCGTTTTTCTTTAGAAGGTAACGAATCTTTGATTCCGGCTGTAGATGCTTTGGTAGAAAGGGCAGCTGCCCTTGGGGTGAAAGAGTTCGTAATGGGTATGGCCCATAGGGGACGTTTGAACGTATTGACCAATATTTTCGGAAAATCGCCCAAAGATATCTTTAGTGAGTTCGACGGTAAGGATTACGAACAAGTAGTTTTTGATGGCGATGTAAAATATCACCTTGGCTGGACCTCCGACCGGATGTCGGATAATGGCAACCAGATTTCGATGAGTATCGCGCCCAACCCGTCGCACCTAGAAACGGTAGGGGCCGTTGTTGAGGGAATCTCGAGGGCCAAGCAAGATGCTTCCTATCAAGACGATTTTTCAAAAGTGTTGCCCATCGTGGTTCATGGCGATGCGGCCATAGCCGGACAGGGTCTGGTATACGAAGTCGTTCAAATGGCCACCCTAGATGGTTATAAGACCCATGGTACCATTCATATTGTGGTAAACAATCAGATTGGGTTTACCACCAATTACCTAGATGCGCGTTCTTCTACCTATTGTACCGATGTAGGTAAAGTAACCTTGAGCCCGGTACTACACGTAAATGCCGATGATGTAGAAGCGGTAGTTCACGCGTCACTTTTTGCCTTGGAGTATCGTATGCGATTCAAAAAGGATGTCTTCATCGATTTGTTGGGCTATCGTAAATACGGACATAACGAAGGTGACGAACCTCGTTTTACCCAACCTAAATTGTACAAGGCGATCGCCAAACACCAGAACCCAAGGGATATCTATGCGGCCAAATTAATGGCCGAAGGCACGGTTACCCAAGATGAAGTAAAAGCGTTGGAGGCTGCCTATAAGGCGGATCTCGAAGAAGATTTAGAGGATTCTAGAAAAGAAGAAAAAACTGTCATTACGCCCTTTATGGCCGAGACTTGGAAAGATTTCAAGGTCGTACAGGAAGCTGGGATGATGGAAAAGATAGATACCACCGTAGCTACCGATAAATTGACCGATGTAGCCAAAGCCCTTACCGAATTACCAGACGATAAAAAGTTCTTACGTAAGGTAGATAAGTTGGTTCGGGATCGTAAAAAGATGTTCTTCGAGGCCGATAAACTCGATTGGGCCATGGGCGAACTTTTGGCCTATGGTACCTTGATGCAAGAGGGTTATAGTGTACGTATCTCAGGTCAGGATGTAGAGCGGGGAACCTTCTCGCACCGTCATGCCGTAATGAAGGTTGAAGACAGTGAGGAAGAAGTGGTTTTGTTGGATCGTATGGCCCATAAAGATGGCCAGTTCCAAATCTATAACTCCCTACTTTCAGAATATGGGGTGGTTGGTTTTGATTATGGTTATGCCATGGCCAGCCCCAATACATTAACTATTTGGGAAGCCCAGTTTGGTGATTTCAGTAACGGGGCCCAGATTATGATCGACCAGTATATTTCTGCGGCCGAAGATAAATGGAAGTTGCAGAACGGTTTGGTCATTCTATTACCCCATGGGTATGAAGGTCAAGGTGCCGAGCACTCTTCGGCCCGCATGGAGCGCTACCTACAGCTATGTGCCAAAGACAATATGTTCGTGGCCGATTGTAGTACTCCGGCCAGTATGTTCCATTTGTTGCGAAGACAAATGAAAGCCGAATATAGAAAGCCCTTGATCGTATTTACGCCCAAGAGCTTGTTGCGACATCCGCAAGCTGTGTCTAGTGTGGCCGAGTTTGCCGAAGGAAGTTTTCAAGAGGTTATCGGAGATGGTCAAATGAAGGCCGAGACCGTGAAGACCGTGGTATTCTGTACCGGTAAATTCTATTATGACCTCTTGGCCGAGCGTGATACTTTGGGCCGTGACGATGTGGCCTTGGTTCGTGTAGAACAATTGTTCCCCTTGCCGGCAGATCAGATGAAGGCGGTAATCGCCCAATACCCGAACGCCGATGATATCGTTTGGGCACAAGAAGAACCCAGGAATATGGGGGCATGGAGTCATATGCTCATGCATTTCGACCAGGCCCATATCATGCGTGTGGCCTCGAGAAGGTTTTATGCCTCGCCAGCGGCTGGATCTGCGGTGCGATCCAAACGTAGGCACCAAGAGATTATCGATTATGTATTCGATAAAACCAAGGACAATATGGTACGTCCGATTAAAAAATAAGAATAGCAAAGTAAATAGATCGTATAATGATACTAGAAATGAAAGTTCCCTCTCCGGGAGAATCCATTACCGAAGTTGAGATTGCGGAATGGTTGGTTCAGGATGGCGATTATGTCGAAAAAGACCAAGCCATAGCTGAGGTCGATTCAGATAAAGCGACCTTGGAACTTCCTGCCGAACAGAGTGGAATAATCACTTTGAAAGCCGAAGAAGGTGATGCCGTTGCCGTGGGCCAGGTGGTTTGTCTTATAGATACCAGTGCGGCCAAACCCGAAGGTGGTGCCAGTAATACGGAGACTGAAGCAGCTCCTGTAAAAGAGGAGGCACCGGCCCCAAAAGTAGATGCGCCAAAGGCGGAAGCCACTTATGCTACCGGTACGGCCTCTCCAGCAGCTAAAAAGATTTTAGCGGAAAAAGGTATCGAAGCTTCAGCTGTCCAAGGAACAGGTAAAGACGGTAGGGTAACCAAAGAAGATGCCGTTAAGGCCGTGCCTTCTATGGGAACACCAACCGGAGGGAGCCGAGGAGAGACCCGTTCCAAACTTTCTATGTTGCGTAGAAAGGTGGCCGAAAGATTGGTGGCCGCCAAAAACGAAACGGCTATGCTTACCACTTTCAACGAGGTGGATATGAGTCCGATTTTCGATTTGCGCAAACAATACAAAGAGGAGTTTAAAGAAAAGCATGGCGTGGGCTTAGGCTTTATGTCTTTCTTTACCAAAGCGGTAATTCGAGCGCTTCAGATGTACCCGGCCGTAAATTCTATGATCGACGGAAAAGAGATGATTTCTTATGATTTCTGCGATATCAGTATAGCAGTTTCCGGGCCAAAAGGACTTATGGTTCCTGTGGTGCGCAATGCCGAGAACCTTACCTTTAGGGGGATTGAGGCCGAAATCAAACGTTTGGCCATCCGTGCCCGTGACGGACAGATTACGGTAGACGAAATGACCGGGGGTACCTTTACCATTTCCAATGGTGGGGTATTCGGTTCTATGTTGTCAACGCCTATTATCAATCCGCCCCAGAGTGGAATCTTAGGTATGCATAATATTATCGAGCGCCCAATTGCCCGTGACGGTCAGATCGTAATTGCCCCAATGATGTACGTAGCGCTGTCTTATGACCACCGAATTATCGATGGAAAAGAATCTGTTGGTTTCTTGGTAGCCGTTAAGGAAGCCTTGGAAAACCCGGCCGAATTCTTGATGGATAACGATATCAAAAAAGCTTTGGAGCTGTAAGGCAAAAGCTTGTTGTTGTAAACTATCTTTGGTACAAGTACACTAGGCATCCGAAGGAAATAGGGTTTTTATTTCGAGACAAACCACGAGGTAATAAACCCTTTTGGCGGTGCCAAATAAAATGAAAGGGGCGTCCACTACAACGCCCCTTTCTCATTTAAAGAACACTGGTTCAAGTTGGGCTGGGAACCCATGATTTTCCAGTTTTAAGCACCAATTCAGTAGGTTAAATTGGTATTAGTCACATCCCATGTCCTCTCGGGATTGACTATCGGCATTCGGGAAACAATTTCCCGAGGGAAGCGAAACAGGAACGTAACGCTTCAGATTTGGGTCGTTTAAGGCTTTGCTGACGAAGTCGTCCAGTAGGTCTATTTCCAATTTGGTTAACAATAGGGGTCGGAATTGAGGCGATAATGCCGATTCAGGAACGGATTCGTTTTGAGGTATGGCGTTGTTTTTATATTGGATTACATCCCTGATGCTGTTAAAACTGGAACCGTGGCCATAGAATTTCGCCTCGGTTAAGTTGTAGAGTTGTGGCGTTTTAAAGGTGTAGTCGTCTTTTGGGTTTTGGGTAAAACCACCTCTTCCTTTTCTAGTGGCATCGTCCATTTTTGCATGTACACCGGCTCCTTCCATATCTTTAAAGCCTAAGGCATGAAAATCCATGGTGTTTAAGGCAGGGCCGTTATGACACTCATAACATTTGCCCTTGCCAAAAAATAAGATAGCTCCATTCTTTTGGTCATCTGTCATGGCATCGGTATTGCCTTTAAGCCAAAGTTGGAAAGGGGCTTGGTTCGCTATTATGGTACGCTCGTAAGAAGCAATGGCCAAGGCGGCATATTCTACGGTATAGCGTTCGGTTTTCGGAATATTTGGAAAGGCCTGGTTGAACAAGGTACGATATCCCAATTCGTTAACGATCTGTTCGTTTACCAGCATACGGTGCATGTCCATGCCGGCTATGCCTTGAATCTCTACCCCTTCGTAACCTAAATGATTGTTTTTGGCTCCGTTGTCGGCATCCCAAAGGTCTTCTGTTCCCACATTGGGTCCGGTAGCGCCCAGTTTGCCGTTCCATAATACTACTTTTTGATAGCCCAGGTTTACGGTTGGGGGTTGTTTAAGGGGTTGGCGGTCGGCCATGTCGGCAGCGTATTCCGGGTGTAGTACACGAGCTTCGCCATTAATGCCAAATCCGATACCTCCGTCTGCCATGCCTTGTCTTAATCCGCTTTGGAAACCAGCACCAAAATGATGGCAACTGGCACAGGAATAGGTGTCCATGCCCAAAGGGTTGATCGGGTTTTTGGCTAATCCGGTTTCATGGAATAACAATTGTCCCAACTTCACTTTTTCAGAAGAAATCGGGTTTAAGGGGTCTTGGGGAATGTTGGAGTAATCGTCTGAATCTGGCAGTATAAGGCTGTTTTTATCAATGTTCAATGCGGTAAAGGCATCGTTCAGTTCAGCATCTAGGCCTGTTTCTGAATACGGTATGGTGTCCGGGTCGTCTGCGCATCCTGCCAAGCAAATAATAGCTAATACGGACAAGACCGCTTTGGGCAACGGTTGGCGTACTTTCATAGTAAATGGTTAAGTGTTCGGAGTAAACGTACGCAACAACAACCATGTACGTAAGAAAAAACTTTAAAATGCCAATATTTTAGAGGAAGGGTAGTAAAAGCAACACGCTTTGTTTATTAGTCGCAGCCCATGTCGGCCTTGGAGGCGGGGTCGGCGTTTGGAAAACAATTGCCAGAGGGTAGACTAATTGGAGTGTAGCGTTTTAGATTGGTGTCGTTTAGGGCTTCAGAAACAAAAGTGGTCAACAAATCTAGTTCCGTATCCGTTAAAAGTAAAGGTTTGAAATGGGGTGAAAGTGCCGATTCAGGAACATTTGAATTCTCGGATATCCCATTGTTCTTATAAGCAATAATTTCCCGAATAGAAGAAAAACTGGCTCCGTGACCATAGAATCGGGCTTCCTTTAAATTATATAGTTGAGGTGTCTTGAACTTGTAATCGTCATTTCTGTTTCCGGTAAATCCGCCGCGACCTTTTTTTGTGGCATCGTCTACTTCGCCGTGAATGTCTGTCCCGATAAGATCCTTTACTCCTAAGGCATGAAATTCCATGTCGTTTAATGCTGGGCCTTGGTGGCAGGTGTAGCATTCGCCTTTGCCAAAAAATAAGAGAGCACCTAACTTTTGTTCGTTGGTCATGGCATTGGTGTAGCCCCGCAACCATTGTTGAAAAGGGGCTTCATTGGCCAAAAGGGTGCGCTCGTAGGCAGCTATGGCCAAACCTGCTTTTTCAGGGGTATAACGAGCTTCGCTAGGCGTATCCGGAAAAGCTTGATCGAATAGTTGGGTATACCCCTGGGTATCCAGGAAATTCTTATCAACTACCAATCGGTGAACATCGAGCCCTGCAATAGCTTGTGTCTCTACACCTTCGAAACCTAGATTGTTGGTTTCCTTAGGGGTGCCTGGCGTCCATTGGGCTTCTGTAACGGCGTTTGGACCAGTGGCCCCGAACTGGCCATTCCATAACATTAGCTTCTGGTAGGCTGCGTTTAATGCCGCAGGACTTTTAATAGGTTGCTTGTCTATGTCTTCAGGGGTATAGTCCAAAGCCATGGCGCGTAATTCGCCTGCCAAGCCAAAACCCGAACCGCCATCGCCTATGCCTTGTCTTAGACCGCTTTGAAAGCCAGCACCGGCATGGTGGCAGCTGGCACATGAATAGGTGTTCATGCCTTTCTCTTTGTTAGGGTTAAGCCCCAAGCCGGTTTCGTGGAATAAGAAACTGCCTAAGCGGATTTTCGCTGGAGTCAATGGGTTTTTTGGGTCTTGTGGAATACTGGCTAAAAGATCTATAGTGCCCAGATGGAGACTTTCGAGTTCAATTCCTGAAGTTTCTATGGTGTGGGTAAGCTGTAGGTCCAATCCCTTAGGGTCAAATCCAATAGTTTCGGTGTCTTCTGAACAACTTGTAAAGAGTGCAAGGGTCAGAATTCCCATTAGGTAGGTGCTGCGCATGCTAGTTGGTTTGGGCTAAAACTAAGTATCGCTCGCCTAATCTAATAGTTTTGACTTTCAAATGCGGTTTTTATAGAGGAACGGCTATTTTTTTAGGTAGAGTACTTGCTTGTTATAGTCTATAATGCCCTTGCCTTTTTTTAAGATATCGGCGCCTATGATTCCGTCTACGGGGGCTACACTATGGGCCTCGAGGGCTTGGTTAACATGTACCATACTGAATAAGACAATTGCCGTTTTCTTCTTTTTCCATTGCCCAATGGTTAATTGGTTGTTTTTCGAAACCTCGGTTTCAAGGCCAACGCCACCAGCCCCCGCGGCCTTGGTTTCCGAAACTTCCGATTCTAATTGAAAGTGTATGGATCGGTTAAGGTCTATACAGGTGTTCGAAGCCCCTGTGTCAACTATAAAACGACCTGCTATGCCATTAACTTCGGCTTCTACCTCAAAATGATTGGTAGGGCTAAGGTTTAGTGGGATTCGTATATAGGCTTTATCTTTTAGGAAACGTTTTAAGCTGGCCATTCCTTATTTTTTTGGGCAAGGTATGAATTCTTCCAATTCCGTATAGTCTTGTTTTTTGTTGTAATTGTATCTTTGACCCATGATTTTAACCGATACCCATGCCCATTTGTATAGTGAGGCTTTCGACGACGATCGTGAGACCATGATGCAACGTGCTTTTGACAATGGCGTAGAACGCTTTTTTATTCCTGCCATAGATTCGACCTATACCGAATCTATGTTCGATTTGGAAAAGACTTATCCGGATAAGGTGTTTCTTATGACCGGGTTGCATCCTACCCATTTAAAGGAAAATGTAGATGAAGAGCTGGCCCATGTGGCCCAACAATTGGAGCAAAGGAAATATTATGCCGTGGGAGAGATTGGGGTAGACCTCTATTGGGACAAAACCTTTCTGGAAGCCCAGAAAATGGCCTTTAAGACCCAAATCCAATGGGCAAAACAATACGATTTACCCATTGCCATACATTGTCGAGATGCCTTTGATGAAGTATTTGAAGTACTCGAAAGTGAGGCCGATGAACAACTTAGAGGTATATTCCATTGCTTTACCGGAAATTTAGAACAGGCCCAATTGGCTTTATCTTACGGAATGAAACTAGGGATTGGCGGCGTAGTTACTTTTAAGAACGGAAAGATAGACACTTTTTTGGATCAGATTCCGTTGTCAGAAATCGTTTTGGAGACCGATGCACCTTACTTAGCCCCGGTACCTTATCGGGGTAAGCGTAACGAAAGTGCTTATTTGGTTGAGGTGGCGGAAAAAATCTCCAAAATATACGGAATCACTTTAGATGAAGTGGCCCGTGTGACCACCGCGAACTCAAAACAGGTTTTTAATATATAGGTCTGCCGTCATGGGCTTTCCATCATTGATGGTATCTTTGAATTCGAGATATTTATAAATAGGTTATGGCCAACGAAACTAAAATACTGCTGATTTATACTGGGGGTACCATTGGTATGGTCAAAGACTATGAAAGTGGTGCCTTAAAGGCTTTTGATTTTGATGATCTGGCCAAACATATTCCCGAGCTGCATCAGTTGGGTTGTGAAATCGATAGTATTTCGTTCGATGATCCAATCGATAGTTCGAATATGGATGTGGCCCATTGGGTGAAAATTGTCAGCTTGATCGATGCCCATTATAATGATTATGATGGTTTTGTGGTTTTGCACGGTAGCGATACCATGAGTTATACAGCATCTGCTGTTTCCTTTATGTTGGAGAACCTCGGGAAGCCTGTCATTTTTACAGGCTCCCAATTACCTATTGGAGATCTGCGTACCGACGCTAAAGAAAACCTTATTACTTCAGTACAGATTGCAGCATTAAAAAATAGGGGTCGTCCCGTTGTGCAGGAGGTGGGTCTTTATTTTGAATATAAGCTATTGCGGGCCAATCGTACCTCTAAATTGAATGCCGAGCATTTTGAGGCTTTTTCCTCTATGAACCATCCGGCCCTCATTACCTCTGGCGTTCATTTACGTGTGCATAGCGAAGCCTTACTGACGGTTAATCGTAGGCGTAAATTTAAGGCCCATGTTAAAATGGATGCCCATGTGGCCGTATTAAAACTCTTTCCGGGAATTGGCGAAAGCATTGTTAATGGTGTTTTAGGTATCCCTGGTTTAAAAGCCGTGGTCATGGAAACCTACGGGGCCGGAAATGCCCCAACCGCCGAATGGATGGTAGGTGCCCTAAAAAAAGCCCAAGCCCAGGGTATATTTATTGCTAATGTTACCCAATGCGTGGGGGGTAGTGTAATAATGGGGCAATATGAGACCAGTTCGCATCTCAAAAAGCTTCAACTGCTTAATGGAAAGGATATTACAGCTGAGGCTGCTTTGGCTAAATTAATGTATCTGTTAGGGCAGGGGGTTTCACCCGAAATGATGAAGTCGGTGTTCGAAACTCCACTAAGGGGCGAAATGCAATAAATTAACCATTATAATTTCGCCAAATAATATTTTTTTCGTTATTTGGGCGCCCTAAACAAGAACTAGAGAGGTGGCCGAGTGGTCGAAGGCGCACGCCTGGAAAGTGTGTATACACCAAAAGTGTATCGAGGGTTCGAATCCCTTCCTCTCTGCTAATTAGAGTAATATTGCAATTGCAATTTTTTTTTATCTTTAACCCTATTAACTAACTAATTTTAAGTTTGAAGAAAATGAAAAAATCATCCTCTATCCTAGCCATGGCTGGATTATTCATTCTAGGTACCAATCAGATAAGTGCGGCCGTGTTCCAAGATGGAGCTGCTGCTGAGGTAAAACGTGGATTTACGCAAGTCCTTAAAGAGCAGTTCATCCAAGGGGGTGCCGCTTTCATGGGAATCGTACTTCTATGTTTGATTCTAGGATTGGCCGTAGCCATCGAAAGGATTATCTATTTGAACATGGCAACTACCAACTCCGGTAAATTGAAGCAAAAAGTAGAAGACGCTTTGGCTTCTGGTGGTGTTGAGGCCGCTAAAGAAGTATGTAGAAATACCAAAGGGCCTGTTGCCTCTATTTTCTACCAAGGATTGGATAGGGCCGATGAGAGCATCGAGTCTGCCGAAAAAGCTGTTGTTTCTTACGGAGGTGTTCAAATGGGACAGTTGGAGAAAAACGTTTCTTGGTTATCCCTGTTTATCGCCATTGCCCCTATGCTTGGGTTCATGGGTACGGTAATCGGTATGATCCAGGCCTTCCAAAAGATTGCTGCAGTAGGTAACTTGAGTGCCTCTTTGATCGCTGGTGATATCCAGGTAGCACTTTTGACTACTGTATTTGGTCTTATTACCGCTATTATCCTTCAGATTTTCTATAACTACATTATCGCTAAAATCGACAGTATCGTTAACGATATGGAAGATTCTTCGATCTCTTTGATTGATATGTTGGTAGACCACAAGAAATAAGTCGCACCCTTAATAATAAAGTATCATGCATAAAATTGTAAAGATAGCATTGATCGTATTGGGTGTAATTGGGGCTATTCTGTGGACCCAGTTGCCTGATGGCGATGCACCGGCCTCCGAGGCCGTTAATAACTCGGCAATGAACTTTATGTTCGTTATTACCTACCTTTTGTTAGGTATTGCCGTTTTGGCGAGTCTTTTGTTCGCCTTGAAAAATCTATTCTCTTCACCGGCAAAGTTGAAAAAAGCTTTGTTCTCTATCGGAGGATTTGCTGTTGTGGCCCTTGCTTCCTATTTCGTTGCTTCTGGCACGGATGTTGATTTAGCTGAAATGGAAAGACTAGGGAACCCTACAACGGAAGGAACCGTTAAAATGATCGGTGGCGGACTTAACCTGTTTTTCGCATTGGTTGCCATCGCCGTGATCTTAATGGTCATTCCGGGTATCAAGAGAGTATTCAACAAATAAAACGAAACGATTATGGCTAGAAGAGGAGGAGCTCCAGAAGTAAACGCTGGATCCATGGCCGATATCGCGTTCCTACTGTTAATCTTTTTCTTGGTAACCACTACCATTGAAACTGATGCAGGTCTGGATCGTATGTTGCCGCCAGATGAGCCACCAACAGATGAACCCGTAATTCTTAAACAAAAGAACATCTTTACGGTAAATATTAACCAAAACGGACAGCTTTTGGTTGAAGACGAACTTACCGATCTTAAAGATTTAAGAGCAAAAGCAATTGCATTCCTTGACAATGGGGGTGCTGCTGCCGGTTCGGATCTGTATTGTGATTATTGTAAAGGTGAACGTGATGAGGCTTCATCGGATAACCCTGATAAGGCGATTATTTCACTCAAAAACGACCGTAAAACGAATTATGCCGTTTATATTACCGTTCAAAATGAATTGGTAGGGGCATACAACGACTTACGTAACCGAGAGTGTCAACGTCTTTACAAAAGGAATTTTACCGATATGGAAGCGGAATACCTAAACCCGGAAACGCCACAGCGTACACGTGACGCTCTGAAAGAACGGGTTTTAAAGATTCAAGGTTTGTTTCCGTTGAAATTGTCAGAGGCTGAAACATCAACTAATTAAAACAAGGGATTATGTCTAAGTTTAAAAAGAAAAAGGACGGGGAATTACCACCGGTATCTACCGCCTCACTTCCGGATATTGTATTCATGCTCTTGTTCTTCTTTATGACGGTTACCGTTATGAAAGATAGTTCCCTTTTGGTTGAGAACGAGTTGCCAAACGCAACCGAAATCAAGAAATTGGAAAAGAAGGATCGTGTTATCTATGTATTTATTGGTAAACCAAGTAAAGATTACCAGAAAGTATACGGTACCGAAGCTAAAGTACAGTTGAACGATAAGTTTGCCGATGTTTCTGCTGTAGGGGATTACATTTTGGAAGAAAGAGCTAAGAAAGCCCAAGAACTTCAGAATGTATTGACCACTGCCCTAAAAGTCGATAAAAAGGCCAATATGGGTATCGTAATGGATGTGAAACAAGCATTGAGAAAGGTAAATGCCCTTAAAGTGAATTATACCACTTACGAAGGAGATGCCTTTAAGAACCTGCAATAGTTAGTTCTATAGTAATAGAAGCCCCAAGCCTAGGTTTGGGGCTTTTTTTTGTTTTATATTTACCTATGTTTCGCAACTATTTTTTTGGCTGTTTGGCCGTTTTGGTTTTTAGTGAAAGTTACGCCCAAACTGCTACGGATAGTATTGTGGTAGATGATAGATATAGGGACGATCAGTTTTACCTAGGGGTGGTATATAATTATTTGATCGAAGGACCCACCGGTACAAATCAATCTAATTTTTCTTATGGGCTTATGGGTGGCTTTGTTCGGGATATGCCTATTAATAAACGAAGAAACGTATCCTTTGGGTTGGGCTTTGGATATGCTATAGATCAGCAATTTAGTAATATTAGGGCCCAAGAGACCAAAAGCGGTGTCAGTTACGATGTTATACCGTCTAATGAAGATTTTAACAGAAATAAACTACGCTTACATAGAATTGAATTCCCATTAGAATTCCGTTGGCGGACATCCACAGCAACCGATTATAGTTTTTGGCGTATTTATGCGGGATTTAAGTTCGGTTATATCGTAGATGCCAAAAGTACCTTTGAGAATAATGACGTACAATTGAACTTCAAAAACGAGGATTTACGAAAATGGCAATACGGCCTTAGTCTGAGTATGGGATACGATAGTTTTAACCTGTATTTCTATTATCCCCTGACCCAGCTTTATAAAGATGGTGTCCAATTGGATGATGGTCAGGAAATAGGCTTAAAAGACGTGCGTATCGGACTTCTATTCCATATATTATAACCAAAACTTAAACGTTAGCATCTGGGCCGTGACACCTAGTAAAAAGCCAAGTAGAAGTTCAATGGGGCTATGTGCTTTCAAGTAATAGCGTACGGTGATTAAAATTCCGGTAGAGGCTACCAAAAATGCCAGTAGTACGGTAAGATTAATGTGAAAATGAAGGCTTAAAGCCAAGGTAAAGACCAGAATACTACTTATGGCCATTACGTGCATACTTACCTTAAAGCGCATCAGTAATAATACCAATGCGGAGAAAAATGCCGCTATAACCGCTAGAAAAAAGTAATATAGTTCGGGAAGCCCACGGTTAGGTAAAAGTTTATATACGATAAAGAGAAGTATGCACAATTGAATCATATAGGGGTACTTCCGCTCTTTAAGGCCAAAAAGGAAAACCGATTTGACCACCCCGAATTTCTTCAGGATATAAAAGCATAAAATAGGTACCAGAATCGTAAGTATAAAAATGGGGAACAAAATAGCCTTTACCTCTTCAGCGCTGTTGTACCTTGGACTTACCATAAAATAGGTGATACAGCCTATCAAAGGCATAAAAAGCGGGTGATAGAGGTACGAGATAAGTCGGGCCAGTTGGTTCATTAGATCTGTTTTCTAAGTCTGGCGACGGGTATACCTAACTGTTCCCTGTATTTAGCAACGGTCCTACGGGCTATAGGATAGCCTTTTTCTTTTAGAAGGGCGGCCAGCTTGTCATCTGTAAGGGGTTTTTTCTTTTCCTCTGCGCTGATTACGGTTTTCAGAATGTTCTTGATCTCGCGCGTAGAAACATCTTCCCCTTGTTCGTTTTTCATCGATTCGGAGAAATATTCCTTGATCAATTTGGTGCCGTAAGGGGTATCTACATATTTACTGTTCGCTACCCGCGATACTGTGGAAACATCCATTTGTATCTCATCGGCAATGTCCTTTAGGATCATAGGTTTGAGTTTTTGCTCATCACCCGTTAAAAAATATTCCCGCTGATGTTCCATGATGGCCTTCATGGTAATGTATAAGGTCTGCTGCCGTTGCCGTATGGCATCGATAAACCATTTGGCGGCATCTAATTTTTGCTTAATAAAAAGCACGGTGTCTTTTTGTGCCTTGGTTTTTTGCTTGGTGTCCTTATAACCGGCCAGCATATTGTTGTACTCCCTAGATACGTGAAGTTCGGGGGCGTTTCTCCCGTTTAGGGTCAGTTCCAGTTCCCCTTCTACGATCCTAATGGAAAAGTCAGGGACCACATGCTCTATGTTTCGGCTGTTTCCGGCATAGGAACCCCCAGGCTTCGGATTCAAGCGTTCAATCTCACCAATGGCATCTTTTAGGGCCTCTTCATTTACATGGTGGCGTTGCAATAATTTGGCATAATGCTTTTTGGAAAAGGCTTCAAAAGAACGTTCTATAATGTCCAAAGCCAATTGTACCGAAGGGGTTTGTTCCTTTCGTTTAAGTTGAATGGCCAAACATTCTTCCAGCGATCGTGCACCCACCCCGGCCGGATCTAAGCTTTGTACTACTTCCAAAACAGCCTCCAAGGTCTCCATTTCGGTATAAATGTTCTGGGTAAAGGCCAAGTCGTCCAAGATATCGGTAAGCGGTCTTCTTATGTAGCCGCTATCGTCTATACTACCCACCAAAAATTCGGCGATTACCCATTCGTCATCACCCAAAGCGATTGTATTCAACTGACCCATTAAATATTGGGTGAACGAAGTGCCGGAAGCATAAGGCATGCTCTTTTCATCTTCATCGGCCGAATAATTGCTGGTATGGGTACGATAATCTGGAATTTCGTCGTCGCTAAGGTATTCATCTATATTGATGTCCTCGGCTTCGATCACTTCACCTTCCCGTTCCTCGGGACCTTCGCCATACAACTCGTCGACCTCGGTTTCCGACTTACCGCTCTCCAAGGCCGGGTTCTCTTCTAGTTCCTGTTTTAATCGCTGTTCAAAAGCTTGTGTAGGCAGCTGGATCAACTTCATAAGTTGGATCTGCTGGGGCGAAAGCTTCTGCGATAATTTGAACTGAAGATGTTGCTTTAACATGCGAAGACTGGGCTTTGGTCAGAACTATAAAATTACGGATTCTCTCTTAAAATTCCGCATTTTGGGGCGTTCTCGGAAAAGGGATTACATCGCGTATGTTCCCCATGCCGGTAGCAAACAAAACCAGCCTTTCGAAACCGAGTCCGAAACCACTATGTACCGCCGTACCGAACTTTCGTAAGTCTAAATACCACCAAAGTTCCTTTTCGTCAATATCGAGGGCCTTGATTTTTTCCTTAAGTACATCCAAACGTTCCTCACGTTGCGATCCCCCAACGATTTCACCGATACCCGGGAATAGGATGTCCATGGCCCTTACCGTTTTTCCGTCTTCGTTCAAACGCATATAAAACGCTTTAATATTGGCTGGGTAATCAAACAAGATCACAGGGCATTTAAAGTGCTTTTCTACCAAATAGCGTTCGTGCTCGCTCTGTAGGTCGGCACCCCATTCGTCTATGGGGAATTGGAACTTTTTCTTCTTATTGGGTTTAGAGTTACGTAGTATGTCGATGGCTTCGGTATAGGATACCCTTTTAAAGTTGTTTTCCGAAACGAACTTTAACTTTTCAATTAATGCCATTGGACTGCGTTCGGCCTGAGGTTTGTTCTTTTCCTCATCCAAAAGCCTTTTGTCCAAAAACTCCAGATCTTCTTGGCAGTGCTCCAAAATATAGCCGATGACACTTTTTATGAAATCCTCGGCCAAATCCATGTTGTCATCGAGGTTGTAAAAAGCCATTTCGGGTTCAATCATCCAAAACTCGGCCAAGTGGCGCGAGGTGTTCGAATTCTCGGCCCTAAAAGTGGGGCCAAAGGTATATACCTTACCCAAAGCCATGGCGTAGGTCTCCGCCTCTAACTGGCCCGATACGGTAAGGTTGGTCTCCTTGCCAAAGAAATCTTGTTTATAGTCTATGTCACCTGTCTCCGTTTTTGGTGGGGCTATGGCGTCCAAGGTGCTTACACGGAACATTTCCCCGGCACCTTCGGCATCGGAACCTGTAATGATAGGCGTATGTACGTAGTTGAAACCGTTTTCCCTAAAGTACTGGTGTACGGCAAAGGAAAGGGCTGAACGTACCCGCATGATCGCACTAAAGGTGTTGGTGCGGATTCGTAAATGGGCGTTTTCGCGCAAGAACTCCATAGAGTGCTTTTTAGGCTGTATAGGGTAGGTGTCGGGATCGGCACTACCATGCACGAAAATATCGGTGACTTGAACCTCGAATTTTTGTCCACGACCTTGGCTTTCGATCAAAGTACCGGTTATTCGGAGGGCCGAGCCCACGGTTACTTGCTTAAGCAAGGCCTCTTCAAAATTCTCGAAATCAACAACACATTGTATGTTATTCAGGGTAGAGCCATCGTTTAGGGCAATAAACCTATTGCTCCTAAAACTTCTTACCCATCCGTTTACTGTGACCTCCGTTAGGGGAGGGGTGTTGGTCAAAACCGCTTTGATACTGCTGTGTTGCATGATTTAATTTACAATTGTTCTCTAATCGAGATTGGTGTACCCATTTTTAGGTTCACCGGAATACTATTAATTTATGAAAGCCCATACCGGCCTTAGGCTAGTATTGACAAGCCCCAAAGATAGTTTTTTTGCTAAAAAAGGCCAGCAATGAAAATCAGAAAGAAGGCTTAATTGCCCTCTTGGTCTACCTCTGACGGCAAGATATTGATCTGTGGTTTTTTTAAAGTCTTTCGGTTGGCGATACTACGCTCTAAAGAAAGCAGTAAAGAGGGTAGTAATACCAAATTGGCCAACATGGCGAACAATAGGGTGGCCGAGACCAAGGCCCCAAGGGCAACCGTACCCCCAAAATTGGAAATGACGAATACCGAAAAACCAAAGAACAGAACAATGGAAGTATAGAACATACTTACCCCGGTCTCACGTAAAGAGGCATATACCGATTTACGGATCTTCCAGCCGCTACTGTTCAGTTCTT
Organism: Sediminicola luteus; assembly: GCF_002514735.1. Lineage (GTDB taxonomy): Bacteria > Bacteroidota > Bacteroidia > Flavobacteriales > Flavobacteriaceae > HQA918. The sequence goes on from NZ_NBWU01000005.1 coordinate 58,035, forward strand.
GTCTGTATTTGGCCAGAAAATGTATGGTGTCGTCTACCGAAATACCAAAGGCGATACTGAAAACCAAAATGGTACTCGGTTTTATGGGTACGCCGGCAAAGCCCATAACACCGGCGGTTACTACCAAGGGGAGTAGGTTGGGGATCAACGATATCAAGATCATTTTAACCGACCGGAACAAATAGGCCATGAACAAAGCGATTAAGCCAATGGCCAAAGCTAGTGAGAGTATGAGGTTGTTTACCAGGTATTTGGTGCCTTTTAAGAACAATAATGCTTTCCCGGTCAAATACACCTCGTAGCGCTCGCTTGGAAAAATTTTGGCGACCTCTTCCAGAAGGTCTTTTTCAACTTCTTCCATACGTTCGGTATCCATGTCGCGCATATAGGTGGTCATGCGGGCCACTTGTCCGGTACTGTCTACAAACCCACTTAGAAGGTCACTGTTGTCCGACGATTTTCGGGCGTAATCGAGTATAAAGCTGTTCTCTTGGGAGGTGGGTAATTGATAGTATTTGGGAATGCCGTTATAAAAGGCCTGTTTGGAGTATTTTACCAAATTAACCACAGAAACGGGCGTTGATAGTTCAGGGACCTCTTCAATGGCCTGGCCCAGGCGGTCCATACGTTTTAGGGTGGCTGGCTTCATGATTCCCTTTTTTCGCTTACTGTCTACCACGATTTCTACCGGCATTATCCCTTTGAATTCCTCTTCAAAAAAGCGGATGTCCTCAAAAAAGGCTTCCCCCTTTGGCATGTCTTCAATAGGGCTTCCAGAGATGTCGATTTTATAAATACCGATAATACTGATGACCAGTAGGATGACAGACGTGATATATACATTGATACGTTGGTGACGAACAATGTTTTCCATCCATTTTACAAAACTGTCAATCCATTTTTTGTTCAAATGCTTCAAGTGCTTGGTCTTAGGCATCGACATAAAACTGTAAACGATAGGAATGATCAAGAGCGACAGTATGAAAATGCCTAGAATATTGATCGAGGCCACGATACCGAATTCCTTCAGCAATTTACTGTTGGTAAGAATAAAGGTGGCGAAACCCGAAGCCGTAGTGGCATTGGTCATTAAGGTGGCATTACCAATTTTGGCGATTACACGCGTTAAAGACAGAGCTTGGTTTCCGTGCTTCTTGACTTCTTGTTGGTATTTGTTGATCAAGAAAATACAGTTCGGGATCCCGATAACAATGATCAAGGGTGGGATCAGGGCGGTAAGCACCGTAATCTCGTATTGGAAAATACCCAAGGTGCCAAAAGACCACATTACTCCGATCAGTACGATACACATCGAAATCAGTGTGGCGCGTACGCTTCTAAAGAAAAAGAAGAAAATCAAAGAGGTGACCAACAGGGCGGCCAAAACAAACTTGCCCATCTCGTCAATAATGTTCTGGGCATTTTTGGTGCGTACATACGGCATGCCGGAAATACGTACATCCATTTGGGTCTCTTCCTCAAAATTGGCGACCAAGGTACTGAAGTCTTCCAGGATGAAGTCTTTACGTACATTGGTATTCACGATGTCTTTATCTAAATATACCAGGGTGCGTACCGTGCCACTCTCTTTGTTGAAAATCAAGTTTTCGTAGAAGGGTAGGTTGTTGAAAAGATGCTCGGTAAGGGCGTTTATTTCGCTTTTATCCTGAGGTGTGTCTTTTAGCCAGGGCTTTAGAGTAAATTGCTCGTTTATGGTATCCTTGACCAATTCTTGTAGGTTGTCCAATGACAGTACAAAGTCAACCTCAGGGAAAGCCTGAAGTTGTTTGCTTAATTTATTCCATCGGTTGAAATGGTTTGGAGTGAACAGGCTGGAATCTTTGATACCCAAGACCATTACATTTCCTTCTTCCCCGAATTGTTCCAAGAAGGTCTGGTACTCTATGTTAGTAGGATGGTCGTCCGGAAGAAGGTTTGCCTCAGTAGTAGCGAACTTCATGTGTTTCCACTGAAACCCCATAAAAACGGTTACCCCTGCAATTAGGGTAAGTATGAGAATACGGTTCCGTAAAATGGTGCGTGCCACAGTGGCCCAAAAGCCTTGTGTTATTTTAGATACCATAGATGGCCATTAATTGGCGGCAAAGGTAAGGATTATGCTATAGGCTTCCTACCGCAAACGAAGGATCTAACGGCAAATTAAGATGTATACCGGTTTTGGTTATGTTGAGCTAAGAAGAAACGCCCCATTTGGCCAAAAGATAGTTGGTGATCTTTCGTTTTTGGGATTCGTCGAACAATACTTCGGCTAAGAAGAATTCGTTGAATTCGGCGGCGATGTAGGTGTCCATATTTCGATTACGGTACAATCTGAGTTCGTCTATTATGGGCCCCATTTGGCCGTTTGAAGTATTAACGGTATGGTTTACGCGGGTTACACCATCTACCGAAACCAAAAGTCTATTGGCCGATTTGTCGTATTCGATATAAAATACATGAACCTGGGTGTCAAATGGAATTAGGGGTAGCCAACTTGTACCGCTGTTGGTTTTTCGACAATAGCCGAAATAGAAGGTGCTTCGGTCGTTGGTGGTGCTTACTTGCCAGGCCCCACCAATACGTGGTCCGTTCGGATTTTGTTGCGAGGTAGATGAAGAGCTGGCAATAAACGAATTATAATTCCCTGGATTGGGATTGGTCGCTCTCATTACGAAAATAAAGGTGAAATCGTCCGTAAGATTGGGTGAGATGTCTTTGAACAAATGGTCGTCTACTCCATCTCCCTGTACCTTGGCGTTGGTACGGTAACTGGGCGAGGTTGCGGTATTTGGCACATAGGTAGCCGAGGCCCAGGGGTCAATACTGGTTCGGTATCTGTTGTGTGCTGTGAGATGGTTATTGTTCGGAGTATCATTTATTCCATCGTTATTCGTGTCGCGGTACGAAATGTCTACCCATTGAAAAACATCGCCACTAAAAAACGGTTGAGAGGCATTATAGCCATTGGCAATGCCATTTGCGTTGAAATTGGTGTAATTGTAGTCGATTATGGTCTGGGTACTATCGGCCCTATAACGTGCGATCATACCCGGTAGGTTTTTGGGGTAATCGATCTCTACATAGTAAGGCGCGGTAGTGTAGCGGTTGGTACGCAGAACTGAGGAGAATACCTCCTTGTCTTGGGCTTGCACCAAAATAGGTAGTAAAACACAAAGTATTCCTAAAATTCTTCGCATTGGCTAGTTGCTAAAAGTAATGGTACAAGTAAGCCCTTCGGGTTCGTTGTTGGTTACTTGGGTAGTATTCAGGCGTAAAATGTCACCTGCGCTCACCGTAACGCTACCGCCAACAGTGGCTTGTCCTGTGTAATTTCCCGATGCAACCGATACAGTAACCACTGTGCTTTCCGAGCCTCCTTGTCTATGTCTAAGGGCTACTTGGGTGTTTCCGCCGCCAGAACCTGCGGTATACACGGAAGCCCTTATTCTTTGAATTTCCATGCCGTCCAGTTCATCTGGAATCACATATATAATCTGTCCATCTCTAGCGAGTACCAATTCTTCGGCCAAATATTCATTGATACTAACATGTTGGTAGGTTATGGCTTGATCTACATAGGTTTTGGTAGCGGCATCATTGTTATCTACCGGGGTGCCGAGGTTTTTAATGAGGGCACCATTGGCATCATTGCCAAAGTTCAAAAGTTCTTCAAGGTCTTTGTTGATGTTCCTGAGGCTGCCATCGGATAGGCCAACATAGAGTTGCCCGCTGGGCAAAGCACGGTACATATCGCCTTCCGAAGCGGTGTTATAGGTGGTAGCAGCGGCATCGGTGATATCGGTTTGCGCCTGTATTTGAAAACAACATATAAAAGCAATGGCAAAACAGCCTAAACGGGCTTTTATGGAATGTAATAACATAGGGTGTATATTCTGGACCAAAAACAAAGTAAAGCGGCTTGTTCCGTATAGGGAAATATTAGTTGTAGATTGGTAAAAAACTGTTGTATAAACCAAAAAAGACGGCACTTGGGCCGTCTTTTGCAATAGTATATTGATCGGTTAAACCGTCATAATCTCTTTTTCCTTTACCTCGTAGATGTCGTCGACCTTTTTGGTGTAACTATTGGTCAGGTCTTGGATATCCATTTCGGTATTCTTGGTCAAGTCTTCAGAAGCTTCTAAGTCCTTGAGCTCTTTATTGGCATCTTGGCGGGCGTTACGGATACTGACCTTGGCATGCTCGGCCTCTGCCTTGGCTTGTTTGGTCAATTCCCTACGTCGCTCTTCGGTTAATGGGGGTACACTGATAATTATAGTCTCGCCATTGTTCATGGGGTTAAAGCCCAAGTTGGCATAGGTAATGGCCTTTTCGATTTCTTGAAGCATGCTCTTTTCCCAAGGTTGAACCGAAATGGTACGGGCGTCAGGGGTATTTACGTTGGCAACCTGCGATAAAGGGGTCTGTGAGCCATAGTAGTCTACCATAACCGTAGAGAGCATTACGGGACTGGCCTTACCTGCGCGAATCTTGGCCAAAGCTTTTTCTAAATGGCCCAGGGCGGCGTCCATATTTTCTTTAGTGCTGTCTAGAATAAATTTTATGTCTTCTTCCATAATATCTAAAAATTGGTAGCTTGCTTATTTAACGGTAGTTCCGATCTGTTCCCCAGATAGCAACTTTTGAAGGTTGCCTTGGGTGTTCATATCGAAAACCACAATAGGTAGTTCGTTTTCTTTGCTTAGGGTAAAGGCTGTGGTATCCATGACCTTTAAGCCTTTGTTCAATACTTCGTTAAACGAAATCTTATCGAATTTGGTAGCCGTGGCATCTTTTTCAGGGTCGGAAGTGTAGATACCATCAACTCGGGTGCCCTTTAGAATTACATCGGCTTCAATTTCTATGGCGCGTAGTACGGCTGCGGAATCGGTAGTAAAGTATGGGTTTCCGGTTCCTCCTCCAAAAATGACCACTCTGCCTTTTTCCAGGTGTCGAATGGCTCTTCTTCTGATAAAGGGTTCGGCCACTTCGTTGATCTTTACCGCCGATTGTACCCGGGTTTCCAGACCTACGTTTTCCAAAGCGCTCTGTAGGGCCAAGGCATTGATTACCGTGGCCAGCATGCCCATATGGTCGCCTTGTACCCGATCCATGCCCGCACTTACACCTGAAACGCCCCTGAAAATGTTTCCGCCGCCAATAACAATGGCTACCTGGGTGCCTTTGTCAACAACGGTTTTGATTTCCTCCGCATATTCGGCCAGCCTTATAGGGTCTATGCCGTATTGTTGGTTACCCATTAGGGCTTCGCCACTTAATTTTAATAAAATGCGGTTGTATTGCATGGATTTAAGATTAGATTTTGGCAAAAATAATCAATTTTTAGGTGGGTAGGCCGTCGAATTTATAGAAACGAAAAAGGGCCGCCGAATGGCAGCCCTTTTGTATGCGATTATACTATGGTTATCCCAAAGAAACACGTTTGAATCCGGCAACTTCAACCTCGCCGTAAGAAGCTACGTGCTTGGCAACGTTGGCTTTTTCGTCTTTGATGAATACCTGGTCTAACAAACACTGCTCTTTGTCCAGGGTGGTGTTGTCAGAAACGAATCTGTCCATTTTACCTGGAAGGATCTTGTCCCAAATCTGCTCTGGCTTACCTTCGGCCTTCAATTGGGCTTTGGCGTCTTCCTCGGCCTGGGCCATAACCTCAGGGGTCAATTGGGACATAGAGATGTACTTAGGTACATTTTTCAATGTTTTTCCTAAACGGGCCAACTCTTCGTTGTCTTTTTCGATTACAGCGATACGTGCTTCGGTTTCAGAGGCAACATAAGCCGGGTCGAAATCTTTGTAAGACAAAGTAGTGGCTCCCATAGAAGCAACCTGCATGGCCAAATCTTTAGCCAACTCTTCGGCTTTGTCGATTTTAGCGGTAAGACCTACAACAGCACCGATCTTGTTGATGTGTACATAAGAACCAACATAAGGAGCTTCTACTTTTTCAAAAGCTTTAATCTCTAGTTTTTCACCGATAACACCAGTTTGCTCGATCAATTTGTCGGCAACGGTCATACCATTGAAGTCAGAGGCCAACATTTCTTCTAAAGAAGCGTAGTTTAAAGCGTGCTGGGCCAATTCTTTGGCCAAGCTTACGAAACTTTCGTTCTTACCTACGAAATCGGTCTCACAACCCAATACGATGGTAACACCTACAGTATTGTCGGCGTTAACAGCAGCTGCAGCGGCTCCTTCGGTAGACTCACGGTCGGCCCTTTTAGCGGCAACCTTTTGTCCTTTTTTACGAAGTACCTCAATGGCCTTGTCAAAATCGCCTTCGGCTTCTACCAAGGCTTTTTTACAATCCATCATTCCGGCCCCAGTGGCCTTTCTTAGTTTGTTTACTTCTGCGGCGGTAATCTTTACCATTTTTATCGCTTTTTAAAATTCCCCTAAAATAATTCCTGTATTACTACTTGGGTTTAGGGCAATGTTAAATTAATATTTAGTTATATCAATTCTATTGAAAAGGGGCTTATTCGATTCCTCCTTTTACTTCGTCTTGCCAAGTTTTCAACTCATCCCACTTGCCATCGGCAGCCATTTGGGCTTGCTTTGGCCAAGAGGCTGGGTTCTTAGAAGCATAAGCACCACCGGCTTCGGCCAAGATGGCTTTAAGGTCTTCTTCGCTTTTAGCGGCCAAATCGGCATAGGTGTTGATGCCTTTACCTTGGAAGATCTCGGCGATTTTTGGGCCAATACCTTCAACTTTGGTCAAATCTTCAGTGGCAGCTGTGGCCTCAGCGGCTGGAGCAGCCTCTGCAACTGGAGCGGCGGCTTCGGCTTTAGGAGCTTCCTCTTTTTTGGCAGCACCTTCTTTTTCAGCTTGCTTTTCAGACTTACGCTCGGCCAAACCTTCGGCAACGGCAGCAGTAGCGGCGGTCATAATAGCCTCGATAGAACGAGAAGCATCATCATTGGAAGGAATAACGAAATCGATAGGCCTTGGGTCGCAATTGGTATCGACCATAGCGAAAATAGGGATGTTCAACTTCTGGGCTTCCTTAACGGCGATGTGCTCACGCATAGTATCAACGATGAACAACGCACCTGGTAAACGGGTCATGTCAGAGATAGAACCTAAGTTCTTTTCCAGCTTGGCACGTAAACGATCTACTTGTAAACGCTCTTTTTTAGAAAGGGTGTTGAAGGTACCGTCTTTCTTCATACGATCGATAGAAGCCATTTTCTTAACGGCTTTACGAATGGTTACGAAGTTGGTCAACATACCACCTGGCCATCTTTCAGTGATGTACGGCATGTTTACGGCTCCGGCCTTTTCGGCTACAATGTCTTTAGCTTGTTTCTTGGTGGCTACGAAAAGGATTTTTCGTCCACTAGCGGCCAATTTTTTCAAGGCTTCTTGAGCCTCTTCGATCTTAGCGGCTGTTTTGTAAAGGTTGATAACGTGAATACCGTTACGCTCCATATAGATGTATGGGGCCATGTTCGGGTTCCACTTACGGGTAAGGTGACCAAAGTGTACACCTGCCTCTAAGAGGTCTTTAACTTCTGTTTTGTTTGCCATTTTTGTATAATAGTTTACGTTCCGTTGAATTAGCAATGGTAAAGTGGTACGCTTGGCGAGCCTCTACCATTTAGATGCTAAACTAATTTCCAGACCCGTTGGGCCCAGAACAACGACAACAATTTAAATAGTGCGGATAATACCGCGGGTTTCAATGAACATAAAAGGGTCGGTGACCCACCGACCCGAACAACCGTAGTTGTATTAACGTTTAGAGAACTGGAATTTCTTACGGGCCTTTTTCTGACCGAATTTCTTACGTTCTACCATACGTGGGTCTCTAGTCAATAGACCTTCAGGCTTTAAGGCAGTCCTGTTTTCAGCGTCTACCTCGCAAAGGGCGCGGGATAGGGCCAAACGGATGGCCTCGGCCTGTCCGGTAATACCTCCACCGTATACGTTAACTTTAACGTCGTAGGTGTCTTCGGTACCGGTCAAAGCGAAAGGCTGCTTTACCTTATATTGTAGAGGAGCCGTAGTAAAGTACTCGGCCAACTCTTTTTTGTTTACGGTAATGTTACCACTTCCTTGTGATACATATACACGGGCAACGGCAGTTTTACGCCTTCCAATTTTGTGTATTACCTCCATTACTTAATATCGTTTAAGTTTATTGCTTGCGGCTTCTGGGCTTCTTGCTTATGCTCGGCACCGGCATAAACTTTTAGGTTACGGAACAAATCGGCTCCCAACCTGTTTTTAGGAAGCATACCTTTGATGCTCTTTTCAACGATACGCTCTGGGGTTCTTTCCAAAACCTCGGCAGCAGTCCTTGAACGTTGACCACCTGGGTAACCGGTGTGACGTATATAGGTTTTTTGCTCCCACTTTTTTCCAGAAAGTTGGATTTTTTCGGCATTGATAACGACTACGTTATCGCCGCAATCCACGTGCGGTGTAAAACTAGGCTTGTGCTTTCCACGTAGCAAAACCGCTACTTTAGAAGCCAATCGGCCCAACGTTTCCCCTTCAGCATCTACTAGCAACCACTGCTTGTCAACGGTCGACTTGTTGGCCGATATGGTTTTGTAGCTTAATGTATCCACACTAACTAATATTTGATTATTAAACAGTCCAATCCCGATAAACGGGCTGCAAATGTACAATTATTAAGTTGAAATCCAAATGCTTGTTCCTAGAAATTTTTAGGGCGCTGGCCCGCTTCCTAGAACTAGGGTGTGTGCAAGTATAAATGAAGTAATCCAAAGGTAAGAAAACCTAGGCTCTTGTTAGCTTCTCGAGGGAGTAAAGATGTTAAGATTATCTAAAAAAACACGAAGATTGTAACAGTACCGAAAATGCTTGGTCTTTCCTATAAACCATCAATCAATTATGAAATCCAGAATTTGCTGCGCCATACTATTGCTTTTTGGCTTGGGGGCCTTTGCTCAAGATGCAGAGGAAAACAAAAAGCAAGGGGAGAATGGGGTTACCCTGATTCCAAGACGTATATATACTACTCAAAAAATTACAGGGGAGGCCCCGAAGATCGATGGTCTTTTAAACGACGCGGCATGGAAAACCGTGGATTGGGGCAACGATTTTATACAATGGACCCCCGATGAAGGGGAAGCCCCGAGCTATCAGACCAAATTCAAGATCCTTTATGACGATAAGAATATCTACTTTGGGGTATTGAGTTTGGACGATGAGCCCGATAAGATCGTAAAACGACTGTCGCGCCGCGATGGGTTCGAAGGCGATTGGATTGAGATCAATATAGATAGTTATCACGATCTGCGGACGGCTTTTTCATTTAACCTTTCGGCTGCGGGTGTAAAGGGCGATGAATTTATCTCGAACGATGGCCAGAATTGGGACGAAAGTTGGAACCCTATTTGGTATGCCAAAGCCCAGGTTACCCCGGAAGGATGGGTGGCCGAAATTCGGATTCCCTTAAGTCAATTGCGTTTTGGTAATGCCGAGGAACAGGTTTGGGGGCTACAGGTTATGCGTCGCTTTTTCAGGAATGAAGAGCGGTCTACTTGGCAATTGATACCACGGGAAGAAAATGGTTGGGTCAGTAAATTTGGAGAACTTCATGGCCTAAAAGACTTGGTGCCCCAAAAACAATTGGAAATACAGCCGTACATGGTTGCTTCCCTCGATACCTATGAAAAGGAGGAAGGGAATCCGTTTCGTGATGGTTCTGATTATACGCTCAGCGGAGGAATAGATGGTAAGGTCGGGGTGACCAATGATCTTACCTTGGATTTTACCATAAACCCTGATTTTGGCCAGGTAGAGGCTGACCCCTCTCGTATTGCGTTGGACGGCTTTCAGATTTTTTTCGAAGAACGCCGCCCATTCTTTGTAGAGAACAAGAATATTTTTGATTATAGATTGTCGTCTTCCGAGGCTGGGAACACCTTTGGGTTCGACAACTTGTTCTATTCGCGCCGTATCGGTCGCAGTCCGCATGGTTCTCCTGACCTTAACGATGGCGAATTTGCCGATACCCCCGACAATACTACGATTTTGGGCGCGGCTAAATTTAGTGGTAAGACCAAAGACGGTTGGTCTATAGGGGTATTGGAGTCGGTTACGGCCTCTGAAAAATCGGAAATCGAAGATGAGAACGGTAACCGGCGCGAGGTAGAGGTAGAACCCTTGACCAACTATTTGGTAGCCCGATTGCAAAAAGATTTTAACGACCGCAACTCGTATATAGGAGGTATAATTACGGCAACCAATAGAAATTTGCCCGAGAATCTGGAGTATCTACACAAGTCGGCCTATACCGGGGGGCTAGATTTTAAACACCGTTGGAACGATCGTAGCTGGTACGTTGGGGGCGATGTGGTCTTTAGTCAAGTTCGTGGGACCACGGAGGCCATAACCCGAACCCAGCAAGCGAACGAGCATAATTTTGACCGGGTAGATGCCTCGTATTTAGATGTAGATCCCAATGCTACCGATTTGGTGGGTACAGGGGGTAACCTACAATTGGGCCGTATTGGTAAAGGTATAATCTTCGAAAGCGGATTTACCTGGCGTTCGCCTAAACTGGAGCTGAACGATATTGGGTTCCAGCGTTTGGCCGACGATTTAAGGCATTATACGTGGGCGGGTTACCGTATCACCAAGCCCTTTTCCATTTTTAGGCGTATCCAATTCAATTACAATCATTGGTTTGCTTGGGACTATGGCGGCAACATCAAAAGGGTACAATGGAATACCAATACCAATATGACCTTTAAAAACAACTGGAATGCAGGTACCGGGTTCAATTACAAACCTACCTTATATAATAATACGGCCCTAAGGGGTGGGCCCCGTTTAAAACTGAACCCGGCCTTTAGCCAATGGTTATGGTTCAATACCGACCGGCGGAAAAAGGTGTATTTCAATGGGTTTATGAACTACGAAGTGGCCAAACAGAGTGCCTTTGGATATTTAGGGGTTGAAGCCGGGGTTACCTACCAACCGATTAATGCCTTAAAACTATCGGTCTTTCCGGAATATGGTAAGTTTACCGACAAGCTCCAATATGTAGAGAATGTTTCCCATGGCGATCAAACCCGCTATGTGAACGGCGATATTTCGCAGGAGACCCTGAGTGTTTCGTTGCGTTTGAGTTATAATATTAATCCGGACCTGACCCTACAGTATTGGGGGCAGCCCTTTGTCTCAAGAGGCCGCTACACCGATTTTAAATATGTAACCGACGCTACTGCGGCCGATTTCTACGACCGTTTCCATCAATATACCGACCAGCAAATTGCTTTTGATACCGATTCGGAGCAATACGAGATCGATGAAAATAACGATGGGGAAGTTGACTATAGTTTTGGCGACCCCAATTTCTCCTTTGTACAGTTCCGGTCGAACCTGGTACTGCGTTGGGAATACATTCCGGGCTCTGAAGCATATTTTGTATGGTCGCAAGGGGTAACCGGTTCCGGGGATCCCATGGCGAGCCTTGGAAATAACCTCGACACCCAGATTTTGGGGCAGACCTTGAACAATACGTTTCTGGTGAAATTAACCTATAGATTTATCCTTTGATGATGAAAAGGAGGATACAGCCGATTGGCCTGATAGTGTTTGTAGCTTTATTGGTCATAGGTTGTGGGCAGGGTAATGGTGTCTTTACGGATAAGCCTTCTAGGGTTGGTTTGTTGGCTACCTTAGACACCTTTAACCTTGCTTTTGAAAAAGCCGATGTAAAACGTTTAGATGCTTTGGTTTCCGATGGCTATGTACATACCAATGGAAGTTGGGCCCCCATTGGCAAAAAGGAATGGCTAGGGTATATACAACAGCGTAAAAACCGATTGGACAAAAAGGAATTACATTTACTTTCTTATCAAGTCCTCGATACCAAAGTGCATTGCCATAATACCATGGCTATCGTAACCAGTAAGGTCGAGGTTACTGAATTGGACAACGGACTTAGGGTGCATAAGGCTTTTCGGGTAACCCAAGCCTGGTCTTTTAAAGATGGGCAGTGGAAACGGGTAGCTTTTCAAGATACACCCATCGCGATCCAATAAAAGTTTGGTTCCTGATTTGGAAGGTTGGCCCTGCTTTTCATAGTTTAGGGGCATGGCCAAATACAGTAGCATTACCGATATCGCCAAAGCCTTGGGCCTGTCGCCCTCAACGGTCTCCCGTGCCTTGAACGACCATTATTCCATAAGTGGAAAGACCAAGGAAAGAGTTTGGAACTATGCCAAGGAAACCGGATTTCAAAAAAATCTGAATGCGGCCAATTTACTGCATGGTAAATCGAAGGTGATCGGGGTCTTGGTACCCGAGGCCACCAGTCATTTTTTTGCTACGCTTATCAGTGGTACCCGTAACGGATTGGCCGGTAGTGGATACGATTTGATTATCTTGGAATCGAACGAATCCTATGAACAGGAAGTGCGTAACCTACGGTATCTCTGTTCTATGCGGGTCGATGGCATTTTGTATGCTCCCAGTGTGGCTACTACCGATTTTTCTCATTTAGATTTGGTACAGAAGAATAAGATACCATTTGTGAACATCGATCGCGAAGTACAGGGGTTTCATTGTTGCAAGGTATTGTTGGATGATGGCTATGGCGCCCGACTGGCCGTTGAGCATCTCATTCAACGCGGGGCAAGGCGTATAGCCCATTTGGCCGGACCTAAAGAAGTCACCAATGCTGCCCAACGTTTACAAGCCTATAAAGACGTGCTCCAAGAACACCATATTCCATTTGATTCGGCACTGGTGGCGTTTTCCGATTTTAGAATGCCCAGTAGTGCCCCGGCCATAAGCCGTTTGTTCGACCAGAAACCGGAAGCCATTTTTTGCGTAAATGACGAAACCGCCCTAGGATGTATGGCCGAAGCCCGGAAACGAAAACTAAAGGTGCCCGACGATGTACTTGTGGTAGGCTTCGACGATGAGATCTATAGTCAGTACTTTAACCCAGGTCTGACCACAGTGCACAGCCCAATCGATCAAATGGCCCAAATGGCCGTAAAGAAATGCCTGAGGTTGATCCAAGATTTCGATGCCGTGGTGGTAGAGCGTATGGTGCTTCAGCCCGAACTGATCATCCGGAAATCTTCGCTGCGAAAGAAAAATTGATAACCCTTGTTTTAATCCGGCCAAGCCGTTATGGATCGTATCGATGGAAAATCCCCGCTTAGGTATATATGGACTACTTTAAAGCTTGTCTTCCATAGGTTCTTGTTTGCAATACAAAGGTTAGTGGGTTGAGAATCAACAGCAATAACCGGTGTTGGGCTTCGCTGTATGATAGGTCGATTTTTATGGGACACTCTTTGTAAAAGGTAGGTGAATACCGCTTCTAGTTATGCAAACGCTTGCGTAATTTACTTTACCCTTCTAGGGAATTCCTGAACTAAAATAGATAGTATTGTAGGGAACAAGGCGTTTTTCTTGTTCCGAATCAATTGATGTTTATGCAGGTTTTACTCTCCTTTATCGGTTTCACTCTTTTCGTTGGCTTTTACGCTTGGTATAAACTTAGAAAAGAAAAACTCGATACCAAGGACGGGTATTTTTTAGGGGGAAGGAGCCTTACGGGTATCGTGATTGCTGGATCTATGCTGTTGACCAATATCTCTACCGAACATTTGATTGGTATGAATGGCTCTTCCTATAAAAATGGCTTTATCATCATTGCTTGGGAGGTTACTTCAGCCCTGGCACTGGTGATTGCCGCCCTGTATTTTGTGCCTACTTATTTAAAAATGGGGCTAACCACCATACCCCAATACCTAGAAAATCGTTTCGATGGTACTACCCGTACCCTTGTTGCTTTTTTTCTATTGATTTCTTTTGTGGTTACCCTGTTACCTATTGTATTGTACACGGGGGGGATTAACCTAGAAAGTATCTTTAATGTTTCGGAAGTTTTGAATGTCTCTAAGACCCAAGGGCTATGGATTACCGTAATTGTAATCGGCGTCATTGGGTCTTTATATGCTATTTTTGGTGGACTAAAAGCCGTAGCCTATAGCGACACCATTAACGGCATAGGTTTGTTTATCGGAGGGTTGGCCGTACCGATTTTGGCCCTTTGGGAGATTGGCGATGGTAACGTGCTATCGGGTCTCGATAAGGTGTATCAAAATAGCCCGGAAAAATTCAATGTAGTGGGGGCGGCCGATTCCGTAATGCCTTTTGGGGTACTTTTTACCGGTCTCATGATCAATCAGATTTATTTCTGGGGCATGAACCAGACCATAATACAACGGGCCCTTGGGGCCAAGTCGTTGGCCGAGGCCCAAAAAGGCTTGCTGTATACCGGTGTATTGAAAATATTGGTGCCCATTATCATTGTATTGCCAGGGGTAATCGCTTTCTACTATTTCGGCGAGCAGTATTATGGGCCCGGGCAACAAGATCTCATTTATCCGGAATTGATCAAAAAAGTGTTACCACTCAGCTTCGTTGGCTTTTTCGCCGCCGTAGTACTTGGGGCCGTACTCAGTACCTTTAATAGTGTTCTGAACAGTACTGCTACCATATTCAGTGTTGGTATCTATAAGCGTTTAGTAAATACCGAGGCTTCCGACAAACGTTTGGTGCGTGTAGGTAAAGGGGTTTCTGTAATCTTGGCTTTGGCGGCCATAATCGCCGCACCTTTCGTAGCTAATGCTCCCGACGGCTTGTACCAGTTATTGCAACAGCTGAACGGTATTTTCTTTATACCCATTGCTTCGATTATGTTGGCCGGCTTCTTTTTGCCGAAAATATCGGCTACGGCTGCTAAAGCGGCCCTATTCGTGGGCTTGGCGTTTTATCTGTTAACCACCTTCATTTTTCCGGTAGATATCCATTTCGTACATATCTGGGGTATTGAATTCGTGCTCAACTTGGTGGTTATGTTCGTGGTATCACGCTTTTACCCGAGACAATCTTTTGAAATGCCACCTAATCCGGTGGGATTGGAGTTGAAGGAATGGAAGCATACCAAACCCTTCGGACTTATCTTATGTATCATTATAGTAGCCATATATATTTGGCTAGGTCAATAGTAAAGCTATGGAAGCAAAAAAGAACAATTTAGAGATTGAAGACTTTTGGGAAGCCGATTTAAGGGCCCGTTATCCGGAGATTGGAGAAAAAGAAAAAGAGGCTTTTCGCGATTATGATAATCCGGGAAGGGATACCGTTGAGGCTTTTTATAAAGAGAACCATAAAAAGCAGACCTATGAGTTCGTATTATCGAAAGAGAAAGAGTTCCTGACATTCGATAAACGTGAAATGACGCTCTGGGAGGCGGTGGAGTATTTGAATACCCTGGTCGATGATTCCGATCCGGATATTGACCTGGATCAAACCCAGCATTTGTTGCAAACCGGTGAGGCTATTCGTGCCGATGGTCACCCCGATTGGATGGTGCTGACCGGATTTTTACACGATTTAGGTAAAGTTCTCTGTCTTTTCGGTGAGGAACAATGGGCCGTAGTGGGCGATACCTACCCCGTGGGTTGTGCCTTTTCCGATAAAATCGTGTATCCTCAGTATTTTAAGAACAATCCCGATTACGATAACCCGAAATACAATACCAAGTATGGGGTATACGAACCCAATTGTGGGTTACGCAATGTGCATATGTCTTGGGGACACGATGAGTATCTCTATCATATTATGAAGGATTATTTGCCCGAACCGGCTTTGTATATTATTCGTTATCACTCTTTTTATGCACAACATAGAGAGGAAGCTTATGCGCATTTAATGGATGAACATGATCACGAAATGTTCAAATGGGTAAAACTCTTTAATCCGTACGATTTATACACCAAATCGCCTGTAAAACCAGATGTTGACGCCTTAAAACCCCTATATGAGGCCATGGCTGCAAAATATTTACCAGAGAAGTTGCGTTTTTAAGTAGGAATAACCCTACTGTAATGAGAAAGCTCATCATATTAGTGGGGCTCTTGGTTATTCCAGGGGCCCTTTTTGCTCAGGTACTTATTAATGCTGCCGATGTGTCTACTTACGCAACGGCTTCCGAAGGGGAAATGTACATTGATGAGAACAACGTGTATTACCTCGGATTGACCAACGGAAACTTAAAGCCGGTTGGGGTGGTTACCCAATTAGGTACGGCCGATGGCGAAGTCCTAAAATGGAATCAGACCAACCAAAGCTGGGAGGCACAAACGCCCGATATTGGCGCGCTTACCGTGAGTATGGGAACTGTGCGTACCGCCGATAGGGCCCGGGTAGTGGTAGCCTCGGCAGCAAATATTAATACGGGTGCCAGTTTTACCGTAACCCCGGCTTCGTTTGATCTTAACCAAACCACCGCGAGTGTCAGTGGCACTGCCATTACGGGTTTGGAGGGGAACCTGAGGTTTGTTTTTCAACCAAACTTGTTAAGTACGAGTGCCCGTACCAATTTTGATGCCGCCTTGCGGGTCAATGGCACCCGGGTCAGTGAGGTGGCTGGAGGGTTATACGCCCGTGTAGATACCAACCATAACGAGACCGGGGGCAGTTTTGTTTTTGAATACGAAGGTGCCATAGCTTCGGACCAGTTTGAATTTGAATTGATACGTGAGGCGAATATCGGTGGGGTACAGTTAGTAAGTGCGGGCTTACGGCGCAGTTATATTTTTATTGAGCAATACAGCGATTTGGATGTGGTCACCTCGGTATCGGCCCCAACCGACTTAAGTATTGCCCAAGGTCCGACAGGTCCAACAGGACCGCAGGGTCCGGTAGGGCCACCCGGTCCGCCGATCAGTTCCCCGACCGATGTATACCACGCTACAGGCAATGTGGCCGACGATGGTGATGCGAACTATATTTTGGGGGCTACCGTATTGCGAACTGCCGAGGGCAGGTATACCGTAACCTTCGATACGGCCCATGCCAACGGGGCCGATTATCCGGTACTCTTTTCCATGCAGCAGAATATAGGTCAAGACGATTATGTTCCGGCCTATACTAATGTTACGGCTATGGGTTTCGATGTAGAGATTACCGAACAGGATAATGGTGGCACCGCCGGGGTATATCGCGATGCTGGTTTTAGTTTTTATGTGCCTTTATAGGCTATTACTGCATAGACCTAGCTGAAATGGCAGAAAGATGGAATATAAAGGGTGTTGTGAATTAATGATAGAAGTCGTGTATGTTGTGGTTCCCAGCGTTATCCAAGAAAAATTTGATTTGCTATAACTTCTTGGGGCATGATAATCGAAAACACTATACTGGTAAATTAAATGAGTTTCGTGTAAACTCCATTACATTATTGGATCGAGTAATCGAAAAGGCATTTTCAAATCTTCAAATTAAATTAATGCGCCTCTAACCAATTCGCACCCAAACCTACCTCTACGTCTAAAGGCACGGCCAAGGTGTAGGCGTTTTCCATTTCGGACTTGATCAGGGCGCTTAGTTCGTCCAATTCGGGTTTGTAGATATCGAACACCAATTCATCGTGTACCTGTAATAGCATTTTTGAGGTATACTTCTTGGCTTCCATTTTTTTATGGATGTTGATCATCGCCAATTTTATGATGTCGGCCGCACTACCTTGAATAGGGGCGTTTACGGCATTGCGTTCGGCCGCCCCCCGTACCACGGCATTTCTCGAGTTGATATCTTTTAAATAGCGCTTACGGCCCATTACCGTTTGTACATAACCATTTTCGCGGGCAAAGGCGACTTGGTCGGCCATATAGCTCTTAAGTTTCGGATAGGTCTCGTAATAGGTGTCGATGAGTTCCTTGGCCTCTGATCGGCTGAGGTCGGTTTGGTTGCTCAAGCCAAAGGCCGATACCCCATAGATAATCCCAAAATTCACAGTCTTGGCATTGCTACGTTGTTCTCTGGTAACCTCATCCAGGGCTACATTAAAAACCTTGGCAGCGGTGGAGGCATGAATGTCGGCCCCGTTTTTAAAAGCGTCCATCATGGCTTCTTCTCCACTAAGGGCGGCAATGATCCGCAATTCTATCTGGGAGTAATCCGCGGCCAGCAGAATATGCTCGCTATCTTTGGGTATAAAGGCCTTGCGCACTTCGCGCCCCCTTTTGGTACGGATGGGTATGTTCTGTAAATTGGGGTTGTTACTACTTAAACGACCCGTTGCCGCTACGGCCTGACTGTATATGGTGTGTATACGTTGGGTATTCGGGTTTACCTCGTTCGGTAAAGCGTCTACATAGGTACTCTGTAGTTTTTTATACGAGCGCCATTCGAGTATATCGGCCACGATCTGGTGGTCTTTGGCCAAATAAGACAGTACATCTTCGGCGGTGGAATATTGTCCGGTCTTGGTCTTTTTGGGTTTGTCCACCAATTTGAGTTTATCGAACAAAATGGGGCCCAGTTGTTTGGGCGAGGCCAGGTTAAAGGTTTCC
This sequence comes from Sediminicola luteus, assembly GCF_002514735.1. Classification (GTDB taxonomy): domain Bacteria; phylum Bacteroidota; class Bacteroidia; order Flavobacteriales; family Flavobacteriaceae; genus HQA918. The sequence continues at coordinate 76,416 of NZ_NBWU01000005.1, forward strand.
CCGGCTTGTTCGTATATGCCGGCCTCCAATCGGTCTATGTCTTTACTGAGTTCGTTAGAGAGCTCTTTTAAATAGGCCACATCTACATTGATACCGGCCATTTCCATTGCCGATAATACCGAAACCAAAGGTTCTTCCAAGCTTTGGTACAATTCAGTAAGCTTACCTTCTTCCAGCTCTTTTTCGAAATGTTCTTTTAGTTGTAGGGTTATATCGGCATCTTCAACGGCATATTCGGTCTGTTTGGCCAAATCTACCTGGCGCATACTCAATTGGTGTTTGCCTTTTTTACCGATCAGGTCGCTAATGGGTATGGGTTTGTAGTTCAAATAGGTTTCTGCCAAGACATCCATATTGTGCCGCATATCGGGGTTGATCAGATAATGGGCGATCATGGTGTCGAACAAGGGCCCTTTTACCGGCATGCCATAGTTGGCCAGTACCTTGATATCGTATTTAAGGTTTTGACCTATTTTTTCGATTTTTTCGTTGCTGAAGAAAAGGGCAAAGCGATTCAATAGGGTAATAGCCGCTTGTTTGTCTTCTGGAAAGGGCAGGTAATAGCCTTTTTGGGTTTCCCAGGCAAAGGCGATGCCTACCAACTCGGCCTGAAGCGGGTTCAGACTGGTGGTTTCCGTATCGAAACAAACGCTTTTTTGCTGCATCAGTTTTTCGATCAACAGCGCTACGCCGGTCTCGTGGGTTATGGCCTGATAGTGGTGGTGGTTGTTTTCGTGGGTCTTAAACCCGGAATCGGTTTCCGAAGCGGTGGTACTACCTCCACCTGGGGTAGCAAAAAGGTCGAACTGACCCGTATCGGCTGTGGTGGATTTTGGTGAACTGGCCACCTTTGGAGCTTGTCCTTCCGGCGTCTTGCCAAAGGTCTTTCGGAGGTTGTCGATCAGCCTGCGGAATTCCAACTCGCCAAAAACGGCCTCTACGGCGGCGAAATCGGGTTCTTCCATAATCAAGGTGTCGGGTTCGAAGGCCACGGGGACATCGAGCATAATGGTGGCCAGTTGTTTCGAGAGTAGCCCCAGTTCTTTGTTGGCTTCCACCTTTTCCTTCATCTTGCCCTTGAGCTCATGGGAATTTTCGAACAAGCCTTCGATGGAACCATAGGCGGCCAAGAACTTTTTGGCGGTCTTATCGCCTACGCCCGGTAGGCCAGGAATGTTGTCTACCGAATCGCCCATCATGCCCAAGTAATCGATTACCTGCTCGGGGCGCTCTACCTCAAATTTGGCCTGTACCTCGGGTATGCCCCAAACCTCGTAGGTATTGCCCATACGTGGCGGGCGATACATAAAGATATGTTCCGAGACCAATTGGGCATAGTCTTTATCGGGGGTAACCATATAGGTGGTAAAGCCTTCCTTTTCGGCCTTTTTGGCCAAGGTGCCGATAATATCGTCGGCTTCGTATCCTTCTTTGACTATGGCCGGAATGTTCATGGCTTCCAAAATCTTTTCGATATAGGGTACGGCTATTTTTATGGCCTCTGGGGTCTCGTCACGATTGGCCTTATACTCTGGAAATACCTCGAGCCGATCTACACTACCGCCCTTGTCGAAGCAAACGGCCAAATAATCGGGGCGTTCACGTTTGATCACATCCAAAAGGGAGTTGGTAAAACCCAATACGGCCGAAGTGTCCATGCCTTTGGAGTTGATACGTGGGTTTTTTATGAATGCGTAATAGCCTCTAAAAATTAGGGCGTAGGCATCTAGTAGAAAAAGCCTTTTGGTCTCGGCCATGGGTGTTTGTTTTTGAGTATTGAAATGATGGTTACGGTAACTGCCGCTACTTTGATAGATAAAATACGGGAGCCGTTTAGGCTAAGATACGATTCGAAATAGATATGGCAAGTGGCCCCGGTATCCCGGATTCTGGATCAGGGGGCGTAGCGGTTAGCCCACAGGCCTTTAGGGGAAATCGTTCCGGTTTCTTGGTTTTGCTCGTTTTGTTGGGCCCTGTCCTTGTAACGAACCGCTTATGGGCCGAGGACTATGAGCGTAGCACCCGGCCTGCCGTAGGCAGGGAGCCCCAAAAATCAAATATAATCCTTGAAAGGTGTAACAGATGGGCGCTTTAAGCTCCCCACTCCCTCAGGGAGAGGGGTCGGGGGTGAGGGCCAAGTCGGCCGACTAATTTACGGATGAGCGTGTAACTACCCCTTCAAATGCGAGCCTGAGGGTACATTTTCATGTCCGTCTGGGGAGTATTTTCGATAGCTAAACCCACTGTGGATGCAATAAGAACCGGTACGGCCCTGTTTGTCCATGGCGATAAAGCCTACCTGAAAATCTTTGCTGGGGTTCTTTTTTACGATACGGGCAATGGCTTCTTCACAGGCTTCCTGTGGGCTGCGACCCTGGCGCATAAGTTCTACGATCAAAAAGCTGCCGACCGTTTTTACGACTTCTTCGCCAACACCGGTGGCCGTGGCACCGCCAACTTCGTTGTCAATAAAAAGTCCTGCCCCGACAATGGGCGAATCGCCCACACGGCCGCCTAGTTTGTAGGCCATGCCACTAGTGGTACAGGCACCGGAGATATCACCGTTTTGGTCTAGTGCCAACATACCGATGGTGTCGTGGTTCTCTATATTGATAATGGGTTTGTATTGGGCGGTCTCTAGCCATTTTTCCCATTCTTTTTTCGATTTTTCGGTAAGGAGGTTCTCGGCTTTAAAGCCTTTTTCGAGGGCGAATTGCTTGGCGCCGACCCCAGCCAACATGACATGGGGGGTGTCTTCCATGACCTTACGGGCCACCGAAATGGCATGGGTAATGTCTTGCAGGTAAACCACGGCCCCGCAGTTGCCGTCCTTGTCCATGATCACGGCATCCAAGGTTACGTTACCATCGCGATCGGGCCTACCACCTTTACCTACGGTTTGGTTGGTTACATCGGCTTCTTCTACCATGACCCCTTGTTCCACCGCATCTATGGCACTGCCTCCTTTTTCAAGTACTTCCCAGGCTTTTTGGGTGGCGTTTAGAAAATTCCAAGTACAGATAACCACGGGTTTTATGACCTCGGCGGCCAATGGGGTAGTTGCTGTCGGTTTTTCTTTGCAAGAACCCATTAATGGGGTGGCGACTAGGGCCGCGGCCCCAGTGGCGGTACTTTCAATGAATTTTCTTCGTTTCATGTTTTCGTTGTGATTTGTTGGGCCTGTTGTCCGGGGATTTGGAAATGGGATTCGGATCACAGGTACATTTATAGTACTTTAGTGCCTAAATATAGGGTAATGCTAGTAGAAGTTTGTGCCAATTCGATGGAATCTGCCCAAGCGGCGCTGAACGCCGGGGCGGATCGGATAGAATTATGTGCCGAGTTGTCGGTCGGTGGGGTTACCCCATCGTACGGTTTGTTGAAAAAAGTGATGGATACCGTGCCGATCACTACTCATGTGTTGGTTAGGCCGCGTAGTGGTCATTTTACCTATACCGATGCTGAATTCGAAAGCATGCTTAACGATATTGACCTTTGCAGGGAGCTGGGGGTGCATGGTGTCGTAAGCGGGGTGCTTTTACCCGATGCCCGGTTGGATTTGGCCCGAACACAACAACTGATCGATCGTGCCAAGGGTATGGCTTTTACCTTTCATAGGGCCTTTGATTGGGTGCCCGATCCGGAGGCTACCTTGAAGAAATTAGAAACTATTGGGGTCGACTGGGTGCTGACCTCGGGGCAGGCTCATTCGGCCGAAGAAGGTCTTGGTCTGTTAAAACGATTGCAGGCCCAAGTACAACATATAAAGATCATGCCGGGTGCAGGGGTAAAGGCGGCCAATGCGAAACTGTTTAAAGAGGCAGGTTTTGCCGCCATGCATCTTTCGGGCAGTAGTCTGGTGCCTTTTCAGGGCCAGGTGGGTAACATTCCCATGAGTGCCTCGTCTAACCCAAAAGACGATAGCATACTGTATTCCAATGAAAAGCTGTTGCGCCAAGTGCTCGATTTGGTTAAATAAATCACAAAATAAGCCTGCTATCCCCCTTTTTTGTATTTCTAGGTGTAACCTTTGGTAAACATCATAGACTTAGGTGAAGTAATTATAGATTTATGTGGATACGCTTACTGATTTTGTTCGCCCTTTTGGCATTTTTGACCTTTTACGTTTTTCAAGGGTTTAAAAACCTGGGTAAAGGCTTATGGTTGGGTTATATTTATGTGGCCCTCTCGGTCCTGGTTTTCGCTTGGGTCATCTACCTTTTTAATGTTGATGGGACCAGCGATTTGGCCAAGTCATACTCCTTAGGGCTTACCCTGACCCTTTTGGTCTTCGGATTAGTCGCCTTGCCCTTTTTGTTTTTAGAGGATATAGGCCGTGTCGGTGTGGGGCTGTATCAAAAATTTTGGAGCGAATCCAAAAGTTTCCAATTGCCCGGAAGACGGAAGTTCATAAGCCAATTGGCCCTTGGTTTGGCGGCGATTCCCTTTGGGGCCATGTTGTACGGCATGGTACGGGGCAAGTATAATTTCAAGGTACTTAAATACGATTTGGCCTTTGATGATTTGCCCGATGCCTTCGATGGCTACCAGATTACCCAGATTTCAGATATACACAGTGGCAGTTTCGACAATAGGGAAAAGATAGCCTATGCCATTGATCTGATCAACCAACAAAAATCGGATGTGCTTTTCTTTACTGGCGATATGGTAAACAACAAGGCCGACGAAATGGAACCCTGGAAAGACCTTTTCGCCAAACTCGATGCCCCGGATGGTAAGTTCTCCGTTTTGGGTAACCACGATTATGGCGATTATGTACGATGGGAAAGCAAGGAGGAAAAAGCGGCCAATTTAGATCGTTTAAAGCAGTTGCAACAAGAAATGGGCTTTAACCTATTGCTTAACGAAAGCACCTATCTTGAAAAGAACGGACAACGTTTGGCCTTGGTCGGGGTAGAGAATTGGGGCCGTGGCGGTTTTAAAAAAGCCGGCGATCTTACCAAAGCAGCCGAGCAGGTAGGTGAAGAAGACTTTAAGATATTGTTAAGTCATGATCCATCGCATTGGGAAGATGTGGTGATTTCCGACCCATACCATTATCATTTAACATTAAGCGGACATACCCATGGCATGCAGTTTGGTATCGAGATTCCGGGATGGGTAAAATGGAGTCCGATCAAGTGGCGCTATAAGTATTGGGCCGGAATCTATAAGGAAGCCGGGCAATTCATTAATGTAAATCGTGGTTTTGGTTATTTAGGTTACCCAGGTAGGGTAGGTATGTGGCCCGAGGTTTCCGTGATTACCTTGAAAAAGAAAGCAAATGTTTAACAAGATATCGATGGAAACTGCATTAAATAAGGGACTTCCTTGTTTTTTTGCTTTTTTTCTTACATTTGAGTAATATTCGAATTGGTGCTTATGTCAAAGTTTGGAGAACTAATTGATGCGAATGTTCCGGTGCTATTGGATTTTTATGCAGATTGGAATGAGCAATCCATTGCCATGCACCCTGTCTTAAGGGATGTGGCCGCCGCCTTGGGCGATAAAGGCAAGGTTATTAAAATAGATGTGGACAAAAACAAAGAATTGTCCCAAGCATTGCGAATCAAAGGCCTACCAACGCTGATGATCTACAAAAAAGGGGAAATGGTCTGGCGCCAAAGCGGCGAACAAGATGCCAATACCCTCATTAGTCTCTTGCGGGACTATCTCGTATAAAAATATCGGAGCCTTAGTGCTCCGTTTTTTTTTGATGCCTCAATAGTGCCATCTGGGACCTGATGGATTCAGACGAAAAGAGCAAAAAAGGAATTTCGAAAAATAGGTCATTTACTTTTTTACCGTTCGTAAACCAATCTGAATTCGATAATCATATCTATGCTTTAATCAGATGTTCTACGAAAAACGTTGAATATCAAATAGTCTATGTTCGAGGATTGAAGTAAATTAGTTTTAGGATTTCAGTGGTAATCCGATACGGGGGTTTCATGAGTGATACTATCAAATGTAATAAAATATCAAAGGGTTTACTTGAAAACAAAAAACGGGACCCCGTGAAGGAATCCCGTTTTAAGAGGCTGTTTTGAAATGTGTGGTTGGAATTTTTATAAACAATTTTTGATGCCAAATGAGGCAAAATATTCAAGCATAGCAGTAGTTACGGTTTAATATTTTGGCGAAATAGGGCGCAAAAAGAGTCATAAAAAAACAAGTGACATATTTCAAAACAGCCTCTAAGTGTTTTTGTTGCGCTTTGTTTATTGCGCGCTATCCGTTCTAAGACTGTCTTGTGCCCTGTTTTGCTCCGGGTTCCCGGAATCCATTTGTACGGTATCTACCATGTCTGGGTCCAGTTCACGGTTTAAACTGCGTTCTAAGGCATTGCCTTCATAAAAATGACGGAACTTGTCTATATATTCGTTGAACTGTAAGGTCTCTTTTTCAATGAGCGTTTCGTCTCGGTTCTCGATCAAAATATCGAGGTTGCGACGGTAACCCTCCATATTGGCGATAATGTCCTCGATCTTTTCATATTGCTCGTCTAGGGTAAGGCTGGCAAAATAATCGAGGTATTCTTGATATACACCTTTAAGCTGACCGAACAAAGCCTGGGCCTTCTCCGTTTCACCAACTTTGTAATAGCCGTCTACAAATGGTTCTACGAAAGAATAGTATCCGAAACGATCTACCGGCATGTTCTGCATGGCGGTTTCAATCACATCCTTGGCCTTGTCTATCTTACCTTCTGCAATCAAAGTCTCAGTAAGTCGGGCCATATTGCCACGGAACGACAGGCTTTGGGTACGGGTCTGGGTGTCAAGATATACATTAGGGTCGCTAGAGTTGCCCCATTCCCAGTTTTTCACGATATCGTACATCAGGTCTCCATCGATACGGCCCATTTCGTAGGCATTTTTACGAGGGGTCTTGATCGGTACCAGTTTGTAGCAAAGTCCATCCAACTGTAAGTAGTCTTTTAACCATATATATTCGCCGCTATCAAAACTTCCTCCGGAGAAATAAATAGGTCTGTCCCAATTGTTGTTGGCTAATAAATCCAACATCAAGATCCGGTTTTTAGGTAGTGCGCTTTGGGGTAGGTCAATATCAATATAGTCTACGATCAATGCCGAGTCTTTGGCTTTTACCAGACCACTGGCCAAAACCTTATCCTTGTCTACCGGTACACGGATTTTGTTGGTGGGGTAGTATACCAGTTCCAAAGTACTTTCGGGATAGGCCCTAAGATCGGCACCCTGTTTTTCTAGAATGTACTTGAACTTGGTTTGGGGTTTGTCGCTGCCTACCCAATCCATAAAATCGTTAATGTCCCAGCGGTTCTCGGTTACTTGTTGGTAGTATATGGCATCACGGGTGCCGTAACGGTATTTATCGTGGGTCAGTTGCGAAGGAATAGGTTCGCTGCTGTAGGCCTTTTTCTTCATTTGGTCTATATACCAATCGGTGGCGAAAAGGCTGGTGTTTACCACGCGTACATCGGCACGGAAGCCTTCTATTTCCTGTAGGTACCAAAGCGGAAAGGTGTCGTTGTCCCCAATGGTAAACAAAATGGCCCCCACATCTTTTTCACAGCTGTCGAGATAGGCCTTAGCGGTAGAGTTGGCGGTATAACGCCCCGATCTGTCGTGGTCGTCCCAGTTCTGGTAGGCCATAAGTCCGGGTACGGCCAACAGACAGGCCATGGTAATAACCGGTGCGGCCAGCTTGGGCGAAAGGAACTTTTTGAACCCATCGTACAGTCCATAGGCCCCGATACCGATCCATAGCGCGAACACATAGAACGAACCCACCAACGAATAGTCCCTTTCCCTAGGTTGGAAGATATAGGGGTTGGTATAGAACTGTATCGCTAGACCGGTGAACAAAAAGAACACCAAGAGCACCCAGAATTGTTTGGGGTCTTTTTTGATCTGGAAGAGTATGCCTATGATACCCAATAGTAAAGGCAGAAAGAAATAGGTATTCCGGCCTTTGTTGTTGGCAATGTCCGAGGGTAGGTTATCCTGACTGCCCAAACGGATCTCGTCAAAAGCGTTGATACCGCTGAGCCAGTTACCATGCTCGTCGTAACGGCCCTGTACATCGTCTTGTTTCCCGGTAAAGTTCCACATAAAATAGCGCCAGTACATAAAGCCGAACTGAAAACGGATCAGGTAATCGATATTGTCCATTAGGCTCGGGGGCTTCACCTCCACGAAATCTTGGAACTCCCGAAGGAAACGGATGTACTCCGAAACCTCCACATCGCCATTGGACAGCCCGGCCTTGAGCTGGGCCACGGCCTGCCGCAATTCCTCATTGCTCAGGTACTCGGTCTTAATCTTAAAGTCGATTGGACCGAAATAACGCATATAGTTCTCGGCATGCTGTTCGCTCCACATACGGGGCATAAGGCCCACATGTTTTTCGTTGGGCCCGGGTATGGCACCCTCGTAGCGGTTCACGATCTCGTATTTGCCGGTCTTGTGGTTCTTTTCGTATTTGGGCTTGTCGTCCCTGTCATCCCCCGAAGGGGCGAACATATCGGAATAATAGGCCCCATAGACGGGCGAATCTACCCCGGGGTACTGTTCCCGGTTATAATAGGCCAAGAGCGAACGGGCGTCCGATGGGTCGTTCTCGTTGATCACCACCTTGGCATTGGCCCTGATGGGCAGCATAAGCCAAGACGAAAAGCCCAAGAACAGGAACAGGGCCGAGAGCACTAGGGTATTGGCCGTACGATAGCCATTCTGGCGGGTATAGCGCAGCCCAAAATAAAAGGCCGCCGCAAAGCCCAGCCCCACGATGAGGGTGCCCGAGTTAAAGGGTAGCCCCACACTGTTTACGAAGAACACCTCGCCCCAACCAAAGATCTTGAGTACATAGGTGAGCGAGAACTTATAGACCAACATCAATACGGCCACCACGGCCACATTGGCTAAAATGAAGTTGACCGGGGTCACCTTTTTGTAGTTCTTAAAGTAGTAGAGCAGTCCAATGGAGGGTATGGCCAAAAAGCCCATGAACTGTATCCCGAAGGTAAGCCCGATCACGAAACAGATCAACACCAACCAACGGTTGCCCCTAGGGCTGTGCATATCGTCAACCCAACGTAGGCCCAGGTACAATTGCAGGGCCATGATCAAACTGGCCATGGCATAGACCTCGGTCTCCACGGCATTGAACCAAAAACTATCGGAATAGGTAAAGGCCAGGGCCCCTACCATGGCGGCACCCAATACGGCCCAGGACTTCGATGGGCCCATTTCCTTGCCCTTGCCCACCAAATGGCGCAACAGGTTGGTCAGGGTCCAGAACATGAACAGTATAGTAAAGGCAGAGGATACGCCCGATACGTAGTTGATCATACGGGCCACCTGGTCGGCCTCGAGGGCGAACATGGCGAAAAAGGCCCCGATCATTTGCAAGAGCGGTGCCCCCGGGGGGTGGCCCACCTGTAATTTGGCCGAAGTGGCTATGTATTCACCGGCATCCCAAAAGCTGCCCGTGGGCTCTACGGTGATAAAGTAAGTGATCAGGGAAATCAAAAAAGCGGACCAGCCTAAATAAACGTTCCACTTTTCGAAGGTTTTCGAGAACATGCAGTATAAATTTAGCAGTTGGGGCGAATTTAGTAATTATACCGGATTCGTGGGATATTATTTCCCAAAGCTTTAACAGCTATTTTGAACTGAATTTCCGTTTTCGTGTAAAAAATGTTTGCATGCTCAAAAGTTTCTTTTAAATTTGCACGCTCAAAACAGGAATTGGCCTATGGTGTAATTGGCAACACAGCTGATTTTGGTTCAGTCGTTCTAGGTTCGAGTCCTAGTAGGCCAACTTAAAAACACTCTCGAAGAAATTCTTGGGTGTTTTTTTTTAGAAAACGAAAAAATACTGTTTTGAAGATTTCGTTTTCTTGGTCCTTCAAAACGGTTTTACCGTTGACCAAAAAATATTGTATTGCAGCTATTTACTTAATTAATGTATATTTGCAGTGCAGAAAGGGTTAAAGTTAATTGAGGGGACTACGGGTCCCCTCTTTTATTGTAATTTAGACAAGAACTTATGTTCAAGGATGTAGTCGAGGAATTGTTGGAAGAAGCATTGGCGAAAAAACCGTCATTGTTCCTTATTGAGTTCTATGTGTCGGACAGTAATGCCATTCGTGTAGTGCTAGACGGCGATAACGGCGTAAATCTTAAAGATTGCATGGATGTTAGCCGTGCCATTGAACATAACCTGGATCGCGAAGAGCAAGACTTTGCTTTAGAGGTGACCTCTGCCGGGGCTACCTCACCATTGGTTAACCCAAGACAATATGTAAAAAACCTTGGCCGTGTACTAGAAGTAAAAACGGCCGATGGGAAGTTTGAAGGGCAGTTGGCCCATGTAGATGGAACGTTGATACGATTGGAGTGGAAAGCAAGGGAGCCGAAACCCGTAGGTAAGGGCAAGCATACCGTGCTAAAACAAAAAGAAATCGAAATGGCCGATATCGAAGAGGCCAAGGTGGTAATAAAATTTTAAAAGCATTTTAATAGCAGGAACATGGAAAACATTGCGCTGATCGAGTCATTCTCGGAATTTAAAGACGATAAATTCATAGACAGGGTTACCCTCATGGCCATTTTGGAAGAGGTGTTCCGTAATGCGCTTAAGAAAAAGTTCGGTTCTGACGATAACTTCGATATCATTATTAACCCTGATAAAGGGGATTTGGAAATTTGGAGGAACCGTGTTGTTGTTGAAGATGGGGAAGTAGAAGAGCCCAATGAAGAGATTTCTTTGACTGAGGCCCGTAAGATCGAACCCGATTTTGAAGTGGGTGAAGATGTGTCTGAAGAAGTTAAACTTATGGATTTGGGCCGTAGGGCGATTTTGGCCTTACGTCAAAACCTGATTTCTAGGATCCATGAGCACGACAATACCAATCTATACAAGCAATTTAAAGACCTTGAAGGTGAGATTTACACTGCAGAGGTGCATCATATACGTCATAGGGCTATTATTTTGTTAGACGATGAGGGCAATGAGATCATTTTGCCCAAAGATCGTCAGATTCCATCGGACTTCTTCCGTAAAGGAGATAATGTTAGGGGGATTATTGATAGTGTAGAACTTAAGGGTAACAAGCCGGCCATTATTATGTCGCGTACCTCGCCTAAATTCTTGGAACAATTGTTCTTCCAAGAAATACCTGAGGTATTCGATGGTCTTATTACGATTAAGAAAGCGGTTCGTATTCCTGGTGAAAAAGCCAAGGTAGCCGTAGACTCTTACGATGATCGAATTGACCCCGTAGGTGCCTGTGTGGGTATGAAAGGATCGCGTATCCATGGTATTGTACGTGAGTTGGGTAACGAAAATATCGATGTTATCAACTGGACAAACAATCCGCAGTTGTTGGTTACCCGTGCGTTAAGTCCGGCCCGTGTTACCTCGGTAAAATTGGACGACGAGAAAATGACCGCCGAAGTATTCTTGAGACCAGAAGAGGTTTCCAAGGCTATCGGTAGAGGTGGGCATAACATTAAATTAGCCGGTCAATTAACTGGTTATGAGATAGATGTATATCGAGAAGGTGTAGAGGAAGATGTAGAGCTTTCTGAGTTCTCCGATGAGATCGATGCTTGGATAATCGAAGAGTTCAAGAAAATCGGTCTAGATACCGCCCGTAGCGTCTTGGAACATGACGTTAACGATTTGGTAAAACGTACGGATCTAGAGGAAGAGACCGTACTTGAAGTAGTTCGCATTCTTAAAGAAGAATTTGAAGATTAAGCTATATATTAGCGCAGAATTTTAGCAGAGGAATACAGGAATAATAGTTTTTATGACGAATAACGCAACGATAAGGCTCAACAAAGTCTTAAGGGAACTTAACATTTCATTGGATAGGGCAGTGGATTTCCTGGCGTCTAAAGGACACGCCATTGAGGCCAGGCCTACCACTAAGATATCCCGTGAGATACATCAGATCCTTTTGGACGAGTTCCAGACGGATATGAGTAAAAAAGTTGCGTCCTTGGAGGTGGGTGAGGAAAAACGCAAAGAGAAAGAGGCGATTCGTCTGCAGCTCGAAAAAGAGCAAGAAGAAAAGCGTATAGCACGCGAAAAGCGTGATGCTTCCAAGGTCATTAAGGCCAAAGCCTCGCTTTCGGGTCCGACTACCGTTGGTAAAATCGACTTAGATGGGGATAAAAAGGTTGAAGAACAGCCTGCACAGCCCGAGCCTAAAGCCGAAACCCCAGTTAAGGAGGAGGCGCCTAAAGAGGAGAAAGTAGCTGAGGTTAAAACGCCTGAGGTAAAGGAAACGCCTAAGCAACCTGAAGCCACCAAGGAAGAGAAAAAGCCTGTGGTTGAAACGCCTAAGGCGGAGGTGAAAAAGCCGGAGCCTGTAAAAGAAGCGGCCGCGGTTAAAAAAGAGGAATCTCCTGCTAAAGAAGAGGCGGCCAAACCGGAAGCTGATAAGCCTCAAGAAGAAAACGGTACCATTAAGACCCAGTATCAAAAGCTGACCGGTCCTAAGATTACGGGTGCTAAAATCGACCTATCGAAATTCGAGCGTCCTAAGAAGAAAAAAGAGGACAATAAAGATGGTGGGGCCGATAAAAAGAAAAAGCGGAAACGTATTGCCGGCAACAAGCCAAGACCTGGAGGTCAGGGCCAAGGCGGTGGTCGATTCAATAAAGGTAAAAAAGGAGGTCAACGTGCCAATAATGCACCTAAGGTTGAACCTACCGAAGAAGAAATCCAAAAGCAGGTACGGGAAACCCTTGAAAAACTTCAAGGTAAATCCAAGAAGGGTAAAGGGGCCAAGTACCGTAGAGATAAGCGTGATCAGCATAGGCAGCAGACCGAAAGGGATCTAGAGCAGCAAGAATTGGAAAGCAAAATCCTAAAGGTAACCGAGTTTGTTACCGTTGGGGAGGTTGCTACCATGATGGATATTCCGAGTACCCAAATTATTGGTACCTGTATGTCCTTAGGTATCATGGTTACCATGAACCAGCGTTTAGATGCCGAGACTTTAACTATCGTGGCCGATGAGTTCGGGTATGAAGTAGAGTTTGTTACTGCTGAAATCGAAGAGTCTATCGTTGAAGAGGTCGATGCTCCAGAAGATTTGCAAGAACGTGCCCCGATCGTTACGGTAATGGGTCACGTAGATCACGGTAAAACCTCTTTACTCGATTATATACGTGAAGAAAATGTTATTGCCGGTGAAAGTGGGGGAATTACCCAGCACATCGGAGCTTATGGTGTTACCTTGGAAAGCGGACAAAAAATTACTTTCTTAGATACACCGGGTCACGAGGCGTTTACTGCAATGCGTGCTAGGGGTGCCCAGGTAACCGATATCGCCATTATCGTAATCGCGGCCGACGACGATATAATGCCGCAAACAAAGGAAGCCATCAGTCACGCGCAAGCGGCAGGGGTGCCAATCGTGTTTGCGATTAACAAGGTCGATAAGCCAACCGCGAATCCCGATAAGATTAAAGAAGGGCTTGCCCAAATGAATTTATTGGTAGAAGATTGGGGTGGTAAGATTCAATCCCATGATATTTCTGCCAAAACCGGTACCGGGGTAAAGGAATTGTTGGAAAAAGTATTGTTGGAGGCCGAACTCTTAGAATTGAAAGCCAATCCTGACAAGCTGGCAACGGGTACCGTGGTAGAAGCCTTCTTGGATAAAGGTAGGGGTTATGTGTCTACTATCTTGGTTCAGGCAGGTACTTTGAAAATCGGTGATTATGTATTGGCCGGTACTACCTCAGGTAAGGTCAAGGCTATGCACGATGAGCGTGGTAATAATGTAAAAGAAGCAGGTCCTTCAAGACCAATTTCCATATTAGGTCTCGATGGTGCGCCTCAGGCCGGTGATAAGTTCAATGTGTTGGAAGATGAGCGTGAAGCCAAGCAGATCGCTTCCAAACGTGCGCAATTGCAACGTGAGCAGAATGTACGTACCCAGCGACATATTACCCTAGACGAAATCGGACGTCGAATTGCCTTGGGCGACTTTAAAGAACTGAATATTATCCTTAAGGGTGATGTGGATGGTTCCGTAGAGGCTTTGACCGATTCCTTCCAGAAATTGTCTACCGACGAAATACAGGTGAATATCATCCATAAGGGTGTTGGGCCAATTACGGAATCCGATGTATTGTTGGCTTCTGCCTCTGATGCGATTATTATCGGGTTTAACGTAAGACCGATGGGTAACGCCAGAATGGTGGCCGATAAAGAGGAAATCGATATCCGTATGTACTCTATCATCTACGATGCGATCAACGATTTGAAAGATGCCATGGAAGGTATGTTGTCGCCAGAGATGAAAGAAGAGATTACCGGTACGGCCGAAATCCGTGAGACCTTTAAGATTTCTAAAATCGGAACCATTGCAGGTTGTATGGTTACCAATGGTAAGATCTTTAGGAACTCGCAAATCCGCCTAATCCGCGATGGTGTTGTAATCTATACCGGAGAGTTGGCGTCCTTGAAGCGCTTTAAAGACGATGTTAAAGAAGTGTCTAAAGGATACGATTGCGGTATGCAGGTGAAGAACTACAACGACATTAAGGAGCTCGATGTTATCGAAGCCTTCCAAGAAGTAGCTGTTAAGAAAAAGCTGTAAGGCTATAACAACTAATAGATGTAAAGTCCTGGTCTTGTACTGGGGCTTTTTTTTTGTGTCTTAAGTTCCCTGCATATTAAAAATTAATAGTTGTTAGGGTAGGTGTTTATTCTGAGATCAATTCAAGTATTTCGACGTTTGGGCTTTCGGAGAGAATGGAGTTTCCGGCTTGGATAGGGAGTGTTTCAATAAATTGTGTAATGAGTTTGCCAAAACCTTGTCAATGATAAAAGTCATTGTTGGTTTTTCAGTAGTTGGGTAGGCCGATAATGGCCACGAAGTTGTTCTGGCTTTTGGGGTAGGGGTTGGCCTGTTTTTAGTCCTTGGTTTTGGTGGCGGGTAATAAGGCCCCGGGAAATTTTTTACGTACCTCGATCAATTGGCGTTCGGCTTCCAATTTGGTGTTGAAGCGCCCGATTTTAACCTTATAGTTAGGTTGGTCAAATGTGATTTTCACGCTCCAGTCCGGAAATTCTACCCGGGCTTCTTCCTTTGCTTTTTGTGAAGCTGCATGTGTGCCCGAGAAGATTTGAATGCGGTAGTAGCCCTTTTCTTTGTTCGATTCGGTGTATAATTCCAAAAGCCTATCGATTTTTGGGTCTTGCTCAATTTCGGTGGTGGCTTCCTGACCGTGGGCCAATTGAAGTCCGCCTAAACAAATTGCGCAATAAACGATTGATAATAAAGGCTTTTTCATGGATGTAAAATTTGTATTACAAAGATAATTTTTTGGGGTTTAAGCCCAGTGAATATAACTTATTTAGACGAATTATAAATTGTGCATTATAAAAGTATTAACATTTCCCATGTGAAGCGTATCACTTATTTTTGTGATCAATTTTAATGGCGGTTACTGCCTGTTTTTTTAGGTATAAGTAATAACCGTGCCAGGATTTCGATTGAAATAACTTTAACATGAAAAAGGTTCTGTACCGTAATCAATTCTCTAACGTTTTAGGTGTCAGTTTAGTAGTATTTCTACTCTTTTCCTCCATGGTTTTTGCCCAAGATGAGGCTGCGGCCGAGGGGGCTGCCGCCGAAGTGGCCGCAACTGGTGGTGATGTAGCTAATGGAAAGAAGCTCTTTAAGCAAAACTGTGCCGCGTGTCACGCTTTAGATCGTAAAATGACTGGTCCTGCCCTTGCCGGTATCTCTGAAAAAAGAGAGCGCGAGTGGTTGTATCAGTGGATTAAAAATAGCCCGGCTATGATTAAGGCGGGTGATCCGGATGCGGTTGCTATATATAATGAGTACAACCAAGCGGCTATGACGCCGTTCCCGACACTTTCCAATCAGGATATTGACGATATTTTGGCTTATGCCGATGCGCCGCCAGAAACACCAAAGGCTGTGGCTGCTGCCCCGGCAGGTGAGGCTGCTGCTCAAGAAGGTGGTGTGACCAATGAATTGATTTTGGCTGTTTTGGCCTTGGTGTTCGGTCTGTTGGTGATGATGTTGGTGTTGGTAAACAAGACCTTGCGTCGTATCGCCGAGGCTAATGGAGTAGATTTATCGCAAGTAGGTGAGGCGCGTATGCCACTTTGGAAGGCGTTCGTTAAGAATCAGTTCTTGGTGTTGGTTTCTGTGGTTTTCTTGTTGTTGATGGGTGCCTATTTCGCTTATGGTTATATGATGCAGATTGGTGTTGATCAAGGGTATGCCCCGGTTCAGCCAATCCATTATTCGCATAAGATTCACGCGGGAGACAATGAGATTGAGTGTAAGTACTGTCACTCTTCTGCTAGGGTTTCCAAGACTTCCGGTATTCCTTCGCTTAATGTGTGTATGAACTGTCACAAGTCTATTTACGAATACAAAGGAAATCCAGAAGGGCCATCTGCTGAAGATATTGCTAACGGGTATACCAATGAGTTCTATACTGGAGAGATCAAGAAATTATACGAAGCTGTTGGATGGGATGAGGAAAACCAGCGTTATACGGGTGAAACCAAACCTGTAGAGTGGGTTCGAGTGCATAACCTACCGGATTTTGCCTACTTCAACCACTCTCAGCACGTTAGTGTGGCTGGTGTAGAGTGTCAAACTTGTCACGGTCCTGTCGAGGAGATGGAGATTATGTATCAATATGCGCCATTGACGATGGGTTGGTGTGTTGATTGTCACCGCGAGACCAATGTTAAGGTTGAGGGTAACGAGTATTACGCCAAGATCCACGAGGAACTTTCCAAAAAGTATGGCGTAGAGAAACTGACCGCGGCCCAAATGGGTGGGTTGGAATGTGGTAAGTGCCACTATTAATTAATAGAACAAGAAGATAATTTCATATATATCGTATGGCTTCAAACAAGAAATATTGGAAAAGTGAGGCGGAGTTAAATCCTAACGATTCCATTGTTGAGACGTTAAAGCAGAACGAGTTCGTTGAGCAAATCCCGGTAGACGAGTTTCTTGGGGATAAAGAAACTTTAGCTTCTAGCTCAACCAATAGGCGTGACTTTTTAAAGTATGTCGGATTCAGTACCGCAGCGGCTTCTTTGGCTGCCTGTGAAGGTCCGGTTAAGAAATCCATTCCTTATGTAGTACAGCCAGAGGAGATCGTGCCTGGGGTGTCTAACTACTATGCTACCACTATAGCTAATGGTTTCGATTTTGCCAGTGTGTTGGTACGTACCCGTGAGGGGCGTCCGATAGCTGTTGGTGCGAATCGCGAGGCCAAAGTAATGGGTAGTGCTAATGCTAGGGTGCACGCTTCCGTGCTTTCGCTATACGATAGTACCCGGCTACAGGGTCCTAAAATAAATGGTGAGGATGCCGATTGGTCCGATTTCGATGCGGGGGTTGTTTCCCAGTTAAAGGCGGCCCAAGCTTCTGGTAAGCAAATCGTATTGTTGACCCAGACCTATGCCAGTCCGTCGGCTTCTAAATTGATTTCAGAGTTCGGTGCCCAGTTCGGTACCGTACGTCATATAGCATACGATGCGGTTTCTGAAGATGCTGCCTTAGATGCTTTTGCTGCCAAATATGGCGAGCGTGCCTTAGCGGATTACGATTTCGCCAAAGCGGATGTTATCGTGTCATTCGGAGCCGATTTCTTGTCGGATTGGAATGGTGGTGGTTACGAAGGTGGTTATGCCAAAGGACGTATTCCAGCAAAAGGAAAAATGTCCAAGCATATCCAGTTCGAGGCCAATATGAGCTTGAGTGGTGCCAATGCCGACAACCGGATTTTGGCAACACCGGCAGTACAAAAGAGGGCTTTGGCTGCTTTGTATGGTAAGTTGACCGGAAGTGCCATTAGTGTCGATCTTCCTGAAAATGTCGCTGCTGCCGTAGATGCTGCCGCGAAACACATTAAAAAAGCTGGTGAGAAAGCGGTTGTAGTTACCGGACTTAATGATGTTAATGCCCAGGCGGTTGTTTTGGCTATTAACGAGCACTTGTCCAGTGCGGCTTTTGATGCCGAAGCGCCAAAATATGTAAGACAAGGTAGTCGTAAAAATGTAGCCCAATTGATCAGCGATATGAATGCTGGTAAGGTTGGGGTATTGGTTATGGATGGGGTCGATCCTTTGTATACCTTGGATAATGCTACGGAATTTGCCGCTGGTTTGGAAAAGGTAGGCTTAAGTGTGGCTTTCTCTCAAAATGCCAATGATACTGCCCAGGCGGTACAGTATGTGGGTGCCGCTTCCAATTATTTAGAGGCTTGGGGCGATGTGCAGATGAAGAAAGGTTTCTATAGCCTTCAGCAACCTGTAATTAAAGAGTTGTTCGATACAAGACAGTTGCAGACTTCACTTTTAAAGTGGATGGGTAACGATACGTCTTACTATCAGTATATAAAAGATAATTGGAATACTTCCATTTTGGGTGGTTTAGATTGGAACCAGGCCTTGCATGATGGGGTGTTTACCGCGCCTATACTTGCTCCTGAGGAAGTAGTTGAGGCTCCTGTTGTAGAAGAGGCTACTGAAGAAGTGGCGGCGCCTTCTGCTGCTGCCCAAGCCAGAAGTTTGGCCAAGGCCAATGCAGATGGTATGGAGTTGGTACTGTATTCCAAAGTGGGAATGGGCGATGGCCAACAGGCCGGAAACCCATGGTTGCAAGAGTTTCCAGATCCTATTTCAAGGGTGTCTTGGGATAACTATGTTACCGTTTCCAAAGCCGATGCCGAAGCTATGGGGCTTGTTAATGAGCATGTAGCCAATGGCGGTTTGGATGGTAGCTATGTAAATATGACCGTAAATGGCGCAACTTTAGAAAATGTGCCGGTAATTATACAGCCAGGTCAGGCTCCAGGTTCTGTTGGTCTTTCCTTCGGATATGGAAGAAAAGCCGGGCTTAAGGTTGAGATGCAACAAGGGGTGAATGCCTACGCCTTGTATGCTGGAGGTGTGGCCGAGCAGTCGGTTAGCCTTGAAAAAGTAGGTGGCATGCACGAGTTTGCCTGTGTGCAGTTGCACAAGACCTTAATGGGTCGTGGCGATATCGTAAAAGAAACCACCCTTGAAATTTTCAATACTAAGAAAGCTGCGGAGTGGAATGTGAAACCAGAGGTTTCCCGTGACCACGCCATGATTCCTGCTTCTTCTCCGGAAGCCGATATGTGGGATAGCTTCGATCGTAGTATTGGGCATCACTTTAACCTTTCTATCGATTTAAATGCTTGTACTGGTTGTGGTGCTTGTGTTATCGCCTGTCATGCTGAGAACAATGTTCCTGTCGTAGGTAAACAAGAGGTTAGGGTATCCCGTGATATGCACTGGTTGCGTATCGATAGGTATTATTCGTCCGAAGATACCTTCGCTGCCGATGATCATAAGAAAGAAAGTTTTGAAGGCTTGTCCGGTGATAAAGGAAGTTTGGGAGGATTCGGTGAGTTGGAAGATCCATCTGCCAATCCACAGGTAGCTTTCCAGCCGGTAATGTGTCAGCACTGTAACCATGCGCCTTGTGAGACGGTTTGTCCGGTTGCTGCAACTTCGCACGGTCGTCAAGGTCAGAACCATATGGCCTATAACCGTTGTGTGGGTACTCGTTACTGTGCTAACAACTGTCCGTATAAAGTACGTCGCTTCAACTGGTTCTTGTATAACGACAATGACGAGTTCGATTTCCATATGAACAACGACCTTGGTAAAATGGTCTTGAACCCCGATGTAACCGTGCGTTCCCGTGGGGTTATGGAAAAATGTTCTTTCTGTATCCAGGCTACCCAGGCCATCATTCTTCAAGCGAAGCGTGAAGGTAGGCCGGTTGCCAAAGGTGAGTTTAACAATGCCGTGGCTTGTTCTGCAGCCTGTGATACGGGTGCTATGCGTTTCGGTGATGTAAATGAGGAAGGAAGCGTAATCGCTGATCTTGTTGCCGATGACAGGGCCTACCACTTGTTGGAGCATGTCGGAACCAAGCCTAACGTAGTGTACCAAGTTAAAGTAAGGAACACTACTGAAGCATAATCGAAAAAGAATAAAGGAAACGTAATTATAAAATAAATTATGGCGTCGCATTACGAAGCACCTATACGTAAACCGCTTGTAACCGGAGATAAAGGCTACCACGATGTAACCGTGGATATCGTTGCTCCGGTAGAGGGTAAGGCCAATAAACAATGGTGGTTGGTCTTTTCCATTGCCTTGGTTGCCTTTTTATGGGGTCTAGGGTGTATTATCTACACCGTATCTACCGGTATCGGAACTTGGGGATTGAACAAAACAGTAGGCTGGGCCTGGGATATTACCAACTTCGTTTGGTGGGTAGGTATCGGTCACGCTGGTACGCTGATTTCGGCGGTATTGCTTTTGTTCCGTCAGAAATGGAGAATGGCGATTAACCGTTCTGCGGAGGCTATGACAATTTTCTCTGTAATCCAGGCGGGTCTTTTCCCAATTATCCACATGGGTCGCCCGTGGTTAGGATACTGGGTATTGCCAGTGCCAAACCAATTCGGGAGCCTTTGGGTGAACTTTAACTCGCCGCTTCTTTGGGACGTATTCGCGATTTCTACCTACCTATCGGTTTCTTTAGTGTTCTGGTGGACAGGTCTTCTACCAGATTTCGCCATGATCCGTGATAGGGCCGTAAAGCCTTTCCAAAAGAAAATATACAGCTTGCTAAGTTTCGGTTGGTCCGGTAGGGCCAAAGACTGGCAACGATTTGAAGAGGTGTCCTTGGTATTGGCCGGTTTGGCAACGCCATTGGTACTTTCTGTACACACCATTGTATCGTTTGACTTTGCTACCTCTGTAATTCCAGGATGGCACACCACCATTTTCCCACCTTACTTCGTTGCGGGTGCGATCTTCTCTGGTTTCGCCATGGTAAACACCTTGTTGATCATTATGCGTAAAGTGGTAAGTCTTGAGAATTACATTACCCTACAGCACATCGAATTGATGAACATCGTAATCATGATTACCGGTTCTATCGTTGGTTGTGCCTATATCACCGAGCTTTTTATTGCTTGGTACTCCGGTGTGGAATATGAGCAGTATGCTTTCTTGAACAGGGCTACCGGACCTTACGCTTGGGCGTACTGGGCCATGATGACCTGTAACGTGTTCTCGCCACAGTTTATGTGGATTCCGAAGTTGAGAAGAAGTATCATGTTCTCTTTCATTATCTCTATTGTAGTGAACATAGGTATGTGGTTCGAGCGTTTCGTAATTATCGTAACCTCTTTGCACCGCGATTACCTACCATCTTCTTGGACCATGTTCTCGCCAACCTTTGTAGATATCGGGATCTTTATTGGAACAATCGGATTCTTCTTCGTACTCTTCCTATTGTATGCACGTACCTTCCCGGTAATCGCACAGGCAGAGGTGAAGTCTATCTTGAAGTCTTCAGGAGAAAAATATAAGAAACTAAGGGAGGCCGGTGAGCCCACCTATACCATGACCACCAATGGGGTAGTGAACGATCTAACCCAAGGGTCTAATAACGAAAAGCAGTAAAAAATGGCAGCATCTAAAGTAGTACAGGCATTTTTTAACGACGACGAGGTTTTGATGAAGGCCGTAAAAAAGGTCAAGTCGGAAAACCATCATATCGAAGAGATTTATTGTCCGTTCCCAGTTCACGGCCTAGACAAGGCTATGGGCTTGGAAGGTACCCGAATCGCTATTATGTCCTTCATTTATGGATGTATCGGATTGACTGTCGCGATTACCATGATCAATTATATCATGATTGCCGATTGGCCTCAGGATATTGGAGGTAAGCCTAGTTTTAGCTATTTGGAGAATATGCCGGCCTTTGTACCGGTAATGTTCGAGTTAACGGTTTTCTTTGCGGCCCACTTAATGGTGATCACCTTTTATATGCGATCTAAGCTGTGGCCTTTTAAAGAAGCTGAAAACCCTGATGTAAGGACTACCGATGATCATTTCTTGATGGAAATTCCCGTACACGGAGACCATCAGGGGTTAACCGATATGTTGTTGGCCCACGGTGCCGTTGAGATCAACATCACTGAAAAGTAGTAAGCCAAGGTCAAAAGACCGGAACTAGTATAAAAACAAAATTGAACTGATGAATACAGTAATGAAATATGGGTTTCTTTTAGGATTGGTAGCCGTGTTGGCTTCTTGTGCCGATTCGAACCGTCCTAACTACCAGTTCTTCCCGAATATGTATGAGTCTGTAAGCTACGAGCCCTACCAGCAAGTAGAATTCCTGCCAGGTACCATGGAAGCTATGGAGCCGGTAGAAGGAACGATTGCCCGTGGGTATATGCCATACAAATTCAGCAATAGCCCAGAAGACCGTGCCTTGGCCAAATTGGATCCAAGTCCTTTAGATTCCTTGAATATGGAGAAAAACCTAAAGGTAGGTAAAGAGCTTTACGATATCTATTGCGCCGTTTGTCACGGTGCCAAAGGTGACGGTAACGGTATTTTGGTAGAGCGCGAAAAAATATTGGGTGTACCTTCTTATGGAGATGCCGGTAGGGAAATTACCGTGGGTGGTACCTACCATACTATCTATTACGGATTGAACTCCATGGGATCCTATGCCAACCAATTGAATCCAACCGAGCGCTGGCAAGTGTCGGAATACGTGGTGAAATTGAAAAATGATTTAAAATAATATCTATATACTGATCGTATGTATACCTTTTCGAGTAAGCTTAAAATAGCCTCATTTGTTTTAATGATCGTAGGTGCCTTGGCCATAGGTTATGGCTTTTTGTCGTCTCCTTCTACTGTTGAGGAAGCCAAGGCCTTGGTTGCTGCCCACGACGATGGTCATGGCGATGCCCATGCCGCACCGGCCGCTCATGGAGAACATGCTTCTGCCGAGGCCCACGACGACGGACATAGCGCTGAGCACGATGCCCACCTTTTGAGCCAATTTAAAAACAGGCCTTGGGCCGCCTTGTATGTAGGCGCCTTCTTCTTTATGATGATCGCTTTGGGCGTTTTGGCCTTTTATGCCATTCAAAGGGCCGCCCAGGCGGGATGGTCACCCTTACTTTTCCGGGTTATGGAAAGTATAACCTCCTATATCGTACCTGGCGGGATTATCGTATTCGTGATTTTGGTACTTTCAGGTATGCATATGAACCACCTTTTCGTGTGGATGGATGCCGATGTAGTGGCTAACGATCACTTGTTACAAGGAAAACAAGGGTATTTGAACGTACCTTTCTTCTTAATCCGCGCCGCTGTATATTTAGCGGGTTGGATCGCTTACCGTACCATTTCTAGGAAATTATCCCTAAAGCAGGATAATGCCGAGGATACCAAAAGCTACCGAATGAACTTTAAGGTTTCTGCCGGATTCTTGGTATTCTTCTTGGTTTCTGAGTCCATGATGTCTTGGGACTGGATTATGAGTGTAGATCCGCACTGGTTCTCTACGCTTTTCGGATGGTATGTATTTGCCTCTATGTTCGTTTCCGGTATTACCGTAATCGCCATGGTAACCATCTACTTAAAATCTAAAGGATATTTAGAGCAAGTGAACAATAGCCATATCCACGATTTGGCCAAGTTCATGTTCGGTATCTCTATCTTCTGGACTTACCTATGGTTCTCACAGTTTATGTTGATTTGGTATTCCAACATTCCGGAAGAGGTAACTTATTTCATTACAAGGATCGAAGATTATAAACTACCCTTCTTTGGAATGGTAGCCTTGAATTTCATCTTCCCATTGTTGGTGTTGATGAACAGTGACTACAAGCGTATCAACTGGTTCGTTATCATGACCGGTCTGATCATCCTTTTCGGTCACTATATAGATATTTTCAATATGATTATGCCTGCTACCGTAGGAGATCAATGGGGTATCGGTGTACCTGAGATCGGGGCCGTGCTTTTCTTTGCCGGAGCCTTTATCTTTACCGTGTTCACCACCCTTACCAAAGCACCATTAGTGCCTAAAGGGAACCCGTTTATTGAAGAAAGTAAGCATTTTCATTATTAATCAGTAGTTAAGAATAATACAGACGTACCAATGGTTTCAACCTTATTGACATTATCTGTTTTGGTTTTGGTGGGCATCGCCATCTGGCAGATGACCAAAATCTTCGAATTGTCCCAGTTCCAAACAGAGAACTCGCAAGTAGCCAATGATAAGGACAACAAAATGAACGGATATTTGATGTTCGCTTTCCTTATCTTCATCTATGGTATTACCATTTTCAGCTTGGTAAAGTACACCAAGGTCCTTTTGCCTGAAGCAGCCTCTGCCCACGGAAGTGATTATGACACTTTGATGTGGATTTCGATGGCCATCATCTTCTTTGTACAGACCCTTACCCAAGCGCTTTTACATTACTTTGCTTATAAATATCACGGTAAAGAAGGTCGTAAGGCCTTGTTCTTCGCCGACAACGATAAATTAGAGCTTATTTGGACCATTATTCCGGTAATTACCTTGGCTGGTCTTATCCTTTACGGATTGTATACTTGGACCGAGATTATGTTCGATAATGCCGAAGACGATCCCATTACCATCGAATTGTATGCCCAACAGTTTAACTGGACGGCCCGTTATGCCGGTGAGGATAATGTTTTGGGTGATGCCAATGTTCGCTTGATCGATATCGATAACGCCAATATCTTGGGTATCGATACCGCCGATCCGAATGCCAATGACGATGTTATCGTTAAGGAAATACATATTCCGGTCGGGAGAAAAGTACACTTTAAAATGCGTTCGCAAGACGTGTTGCACTCCGCTTATTTCCCACACTTCCGTGCACAAATGAACTGTGTGCCCGGAATGGTGACCGAATTCGCTTTTACCCCTACCATCACTACGGCCGATATGCGTCAAAAGAAAGAAATTCAGGATAAGGTAAAACGAATTAATGCCATCCGTGCCGAAAAAGCGGCCAAAGGTGAGCCTAATTCAGATCCATGGGAATTTGATTACGTATTGCTATGTAACAAGATCTGTGGTAAATCGCACTACAATATGCAAATGCGTATCGTAGTAGAGACCGAAGAAGAATATAACAAATGGATGGCCGAACAATCTACTTTCGGTAAGAGTATCGCCGCCAACTAAGAAAGAGTATTAGCTAACAGAATATAACTAATAGATATGTCAGGAGCACATGATCATCACCATAAAGAGACTTTTATAACAAAGTACATCTTTAGCCTGGATCATAAAATGATTTCCAAGCAATACCTGATTACAGGCCTTATTATGGGCTTTATCGGAATTGCGATGTCTTTATTGTTCAGGATGCAGTTGGCTTGGCCAGGTGAATCTTTTCCGATTTTCGAGACCCTTTTGGGTAAATGGGCACCGGGTGGTGTTATGGATGCCGACGTGTATCTGGCCTTGGTAACCATTCACGGTACCATAATGGTATTCTTTGTATTGACCGCCGGATTAAGTGGTACCTTTAGTAACTTGTTGATTCCGTTGCAGATTGGGGCCCGTGATATGGCTTCCGGACTATTGAACATGATTTCGTACTGGTTGTTTTTCCTGTCCAGTGTTATCATGATCATCTCCTTGTTCGTTGAAGCAGGACCTGCTGCAGCCGGTTGGACGATTTATCCGCCGCTATCGGCCTTGCCACAGGCACAAGGTGGTTCCGGAATGGGTATGACCCTTTGGTTGGTATCCATGGCCATCTTCATCGCTTCATCACTCTTAGGTTCCTTGAACTATATCGTAACGGTATTGAATTTGCGTACCAAAGGTATGAGCATGACGCGTTTGCCTTTGACCATTTGGGCCTTTTTCGTAACCGCGGTAATCGGTGTGGTTTCTTTCCCGGTACTATTATCAGCTGCCTTGCTGTTGATCATGGATAGAAGCTTTGGTACTTCTTTCTTCCTTTCGGATATCTTTATCCAAGGTGAGGTATTGCACTACCAAGGTGGTTCACCCGTATTGTTCGAGCATTTATTCTGGTTCCTAGGTCACCCTGAGGTATATATCGTATTGTTACCGGCCTTGGGTATTACTTCCGAAGTAATGTCTACCAATGCGCGTAAACCTATTTTCGGTTACCGTGCCATGGTTGCCTCTATTTTGGCCATTGCTTTCTTATCTACGATTGTATGGGGTCACCATATGTTCGTATCCGGAATGAATCCGTTCCTAGGGTCTGTATTTACCTTTACAACTCTTTTGATCGCTATTCCTTCTGCGGTTAAAGCCTTTAACTATATTACTACCTTATGGAAGGGTAACCTGCAGATGAACCCTGCCATGTTATTCTCTATCGGTTTGGTTTCTACCTTTATAACAGGTGGTCTTACCGGTATCATCCTTGGGGATAGTACCTTGGATATTAACGTGCATGATACGTATTTCGTGGTAGCTCACTTCCACTTGGTAATGGGTATTTCCGCATTATACGGTTTATTCGCTGGAGTGTACCACTGGTTCCCTAAGATGTACGGGCGTATGTTGAACAAAAATCTTGGGTTTATCCACTTCTGGATTACCGCAGTCTGTGCCTATGGGGTATTCTTCCCAATGCACTTTGTGGGTATGGCGGGTGTACCACGTCGTTACTATGAGAACACCGCTTTCCCTATGTTCGACGATTTGACCGATGTGCAGATTTTGATAACTACTTTCGCCATTATCGCCGGATTTGCCCAGTTGGTGTTCGTTTACAACTTTATCCATTCTATTTTCTACGGAAAGCCTGCTACACAGAATCCGTGGAAATCGAATACTATGGAATGGACGACGCCGGTTGAGCGTATCCACGGAAACTGGCCAGGTGAAATTCCTGAAGTTCACCGTTGGGCTTATGATTATAGTAAGACCAATAAAGATGGGGAGTATGTAATCCCCGGTCAGGATTTTGTGCCGCAGACCGTGCCATTGCAAGATAATGAAGAGGAAATGCATCACTAAGATCGATGTATCCAAAATAAAGAAGGGCTTCCGTTTCGGAGGCCCTTTTCGTTTTACGTAACTTTTTGATTAGTTTGGTGTCTTAATGGTAACAGAAGTATAAATCACGAGATATGAAAGCCAAAATAACGATACTACTGGCCCTTGGTGTGGGTTTGCTCACCTTCGGTCAAAAGAAACCCAGTATTAAAGGAAGCAGGGTTGTGGTACAACAGGAAACCGATCTAAACGCCTTCCATACGGTACGTTTGGAAGACGAGCTGGAAATCACCCTAAAAAAAGGGGGAGAAGGTGTTTTCGTAAATGCCGACGATAACCTTCATGAGTTATTGAATTTCGATGTTACCGATAGCATACTTACCATAAGTTGTTTTTACAAAATAAAAGGTAAGAAGAAACTCGAGATCAATGTATCCTATAAATCCTTGAAGAAGCTGCATATCATTCAAGGTACCCTAAAAACCGTATCCCCGATCGATTCAGATAAGGTAGCAGTCCTTATTTCAGATAATGGTCGTTTTGAAGGCGAGGTGCATGGCGATTTGGTTACTTGGGAAATGATGGACAATGCCCGGGCCAAAGCCCAGATAAAAGCCGATAGCTTATCGTTGGCATTAACCGATAAGATTGTATTGGATGGCGTGGTAGATGCCCAAGAAATTGCAGGTAACCTACAAGGCAATGCCAAATGCGACCTTACGGGTACGGTACATAGTACGACAATGCAGCTACAGGGAAATGCCTCGGCGCGTATGGAAAAGTGTATTGCCGAGATGGCCAAACTTACCCTTGGGGGTAAGTCCGATGTTCGCGTGCAGGCCAACCAGCAATTGAATTTAGAATTATCGGGGAGCAGCAGGACCGAAGTTTATGGCGAACCTGCCATTACCCTGAACGGATTCTTCGATACCGCACAGTTACTGAAGAAGAATTAGAGGTGGCTATCTAAACCAGCCTTTTCCTTTATATTTGTGGGTATGAACGAGCACTTAGATCCCACATCGGCCCATTTTTCCCATGAGGAAATGGATATTGAAAGGGCCTTACGTCCTTTAAGTTTTGACGATTTTACGGGACAGGAACAGGTGCTCGAAAACCTTAAGGTATTCGTAGAGGCCGCCAATATGCGTGGCGAGGCCTTGGACCATACCTTGTTCCATGGCCCTCCCGGTTTGGGAAAGACAACCTTGGCCCATATTTTGGCCAATGAATTGGGGGTGGGGATCAAAATTACCTCAGGCCCGGTTTTGGACAAACCCGGTGATTTGGCGGGTCTTTTGACCAATCTCCAGGAGCGCGATGTGCTTTTTATAGACGAAATCCATAGGTTGAGCCCAGTGGTTGAAGAATACCTCTATTCGGCCATGGAAGACTATAAGATTGATATCATGATCGAATCGGGTCCCAATGCGAGAACGGTGCAGATTCATTTAGCGCCATTTACCTTAATCGGCGCCACAACAAGATCCGGATTGCTTACCGCACCTATGCGTGCCCGTTTTGGAATCCAGAGCCGATTACAATACTACAGTACCGAATTATTGGCGACTATTGTGGATCGTTCTGCCGAAATATTAAAAGTTCCTATTGATTATGAAGCCGCCATCGAAATCGCGGGCCGATCTAGGGGAACCCCACGTATCTGTAACGCACTCTTGCGCCGGGTACGTGATTTTGCCCAAATCAAAGGGAACGGACATATCGATATGGCCATTGCCAAGTATGGTTTAAAGGCGCTGAACGTAGATGCCCACGGCCTCGATGAAATGGACAATAAGATATTGGCCACCATTATCGATAAATTCAAAGGCGGACCTGTAGGGATGAGTACTTTGGCCACGGCCGTTTCGGAGAGTGGGGAAACTTTGGAAGAGGTATACGAACCCTTTTTGATACAACAAGGCTTTATCGTACGTACCCCGCGCGGTCGCGAGGTAACGGAACTGGCCTATAAACACCTAGGCCGATCCCGCGGCGACATTCAAGGTGGGTTGTTTGGGTAATCTTGTCAATGCACTGTCATTTCGACCTTGGGGAGAAATCACATAAAAAGGGAGCACCATCAACCTAAAACAAACCTATAGCGACCTGATCAAAACCGAAGCCAAACGCCTCGGGTTTTTGGCATGTGGCGTCTCCAAAGCAGATTTTTTGGAAGAAGAGGCCCCGCGATTGGAACAATGGCTCCAAAAAGGCATGCACGGCCAAATGGGGTATATGGAAAACCATTTTGATAAACGCCTCGATCCCCGAAAATTGGTGCCGGGGGCCAAATCGGTGGTTTCCTTGTTGTTAAATTACTTTCCAGAGAACCAGCAGCGCCAAGATGCCTACAAAATCTCGAAATATGCTTATGGCCAAGATTACCACCATGTGATCAAAGGGAAACTACGTGAATTGCATCATTTTATAACTACCGAAATCGGGGAGGTCGGCGGAAGGGCTTTTGTAGATTCGGCCCCGGTACTCGATAAGGCCTGGGCGGCCAAAAGTGGTTTGGGCTGGATTGGTAAACACTCCAACCTTTTGAGTAAACAAACCGGCTCTTTTTATTTTATTGCCGAACTTATTTTAGATCTAGACTTGGAACCCGATGGGCCTACTACCGATCATTGCGGCCAGTGTACCGCCTGTATCGATGCTTGCCCTACCCAAGCGATCGTGGCGCCCTATGTGGTCGATGGATCGCGATGTATTTCTTATTTCACCATAGAGTTAAAAGAAGCTATCCCTGCCGAATTCAAAAACCAACTAGACGACTGGATGTTCGGCTGCGATGTTTGCCAGGATGTTTGTCCGTGGAACCGTTTTGCTACCCCCCATAACCAATCCGAATTTGAACCGCATCCGGATTTACTGAACATGGGCAAGTCCGATTGGGACGAAATTACCGAAGAAGTATTCCGGACCGTTTTTAAAAAATCCGCTGTAAAACGCACCAAATTCTCCGGGCTCACCCGAAACATCCGATTTCTGCATAACCACCAAAATGGGAAGTAGAGGTTTTTGAATCGTTGATAATAAATAGGTTATAGATCTAGGTGCAAAGGGGTAGTTTTCGATTCCTCCATTCTATAGAGAACCGTACCTTTGCAGCTTAATCCGTCGGATATGAATGAGCAGCAGAAAAGGAGACAGGCTTTGGTATACCATGCCAAACCCCAACCTGGAAAAATAAAGATAGTACCCACCAAACCTTACGCGACCCAAATGGATCTTGCCTTGGCCTATTCCCCCGGGGTGGCCGAGCCTTGTTTGGAAATCGCCAAAGACGTAGAAAACGTATATCGTTATACCGCCAAAGGAAATATGGTGGCCATTATCTCGAATGGAACTGCGGTTTTGGGCTTGGGCGATATTGGCCCGGAAGCTTCCAAGCCGGTTATGGAAGGCAAAGGCCTGCTGTTCAAGATTTTTGCCGATATAGATGGAATCGATATCGAGCTCGATACCAAAGATGTAGATAAGTTCGTAGAGACCGTAAAAACCATAGCTCCTACTTTTGGGGGTATCAACTTGGAAGACATTAAAGCGCCGGAAGCCTTTGAGATCGAACGGCGCCTTAAAGAAGAGCTTGATATTCCGGTCATGCACGACGATCAGCACGGTACGGCCATTATCTCGGCGGCCGCATTATTGAATGCAGCGGAATTGGCCGGTAAAAAAATGGCAGACCTAAAGATCGTGATCAGTGGGGCAGGGGCTGCGGCTATTTCCTGCTCTAGGCTTTATAAGGCATTCGGTACCCGTGCCGAGAATATGGTAATGTTGGATAGTAAAGGGGTTATCCGACAAGATCGTGAGAACCTTACCAAGGAAAAGGAAGAGTTCGCTACCCATAGAAAAATAGATACCCTAGAAGAAGCGATGGTAAATGCCGATGTATTTATCGGACTTTCCATTGCCGATATCGTGAGTCCGGCCATGCTCGAATCTATGGCCAAAGACCCTATTGTTTTCGCCATGGCCAATCCGAACCCTGAGATTGCCTACGATTTGGCCTGTAAGACCCGTAAAGATATTATCATGGCAACGGGGCGTTCCGATCACCCGAACCAGGTGAACAATGTATTGGGCTTCCCTTTTATTTTCAGGGGTGCCTTGGATGTGAGGGCCACCAAGATCAATGAAGAAATGAAAATGGCCGCGGTACGGGCCTTGGCCGAATTGGCCAAAGAACCAGTACCGGAGCAAGTGAATATTGCCTATGGTGAAAAAAGCCTAGGTTTTGGTACCGAGTATATTATCCCGAAACCGTTTGATCCTCGCTTAATATCGACCATTCCACTAGCGGTGGCCAAAGCGGCTATAGAAAGTGGCGTGGCCCAGGCACCAATTGAAGACTGGGATCGTTACGAAGAAGAATTGCTAAAACGCTCGGGTAGTGACAATAAAGTGGTTCGTCTTATGCACAACCGTGCTAAACTGAACCCGAAGAAAATCATCTTTGCCGAGGCCGATAACCTCGACGTACTAAAAGCCGCCCAAACGGTTTACGACGAAGGTATCGCCACACCGATCCTTTTGGGGAATCGTGAGATTATTGAAGAGCTACAACAAGAAATAGGGTTCGATGGCGAGTGTATGATCATCGATCCCCATATGGATGAATCCAAGGCGACCCGAGAACGTTATGCCCAAAAATTCTTTGAGCAGCGTAACCGCAGGGGTGTCACCTTATACCAGGCCCAGATTAAGATGCGCGAACGCAACTATTTTGGTTCCATGATGGTGCTCGAAGGGGAGGCCGATGGAATGGTTTCCGGATATACCCGGGCCTATTCTACCGTAATCAAACCTATTTTTGAAGTCATCGGTCGTGCCAAAGGGGTTGAGAAAGTGGCCACCGTAAACATTATGGTTACCGATAAAGGGCCTTTGTTATTGGCCGATACCTCTATAAACATAGACCCAAGTTCGGAAGATATTGCCGAAATCGCCAAAATGACGGCCAATGTAGGTAAAGCCTTTGGTTTTGATCCGGCCATGGCCTTGTTATCTTACGCCAACTTTGGCTCTTCCAACCATCCGAATGCCATAAAAATGAGAAGGGCGGTTAAGCAGTTACATGAAGAATGTCCCGATTTGGCGGTAGATGGTGAAATCCAAATCGATTTTGCCTTGAATAGGGAGCTAAGTCAAAGTCAGTTTCCCTTTTCACGATTGGCTGGTAAAAAGGCCAATACCCTTATTTTTCCGAATTTGGAGTCGGCCAACATTACTTATAAACTTCTAAAGGAGGTGAATAAAGCCGATTCGATCGGACCTATTATGATGGGGTTACGCAAATCGGTGCACGTGTTACAATTAGGTGCCAGTGTCGATGAAATCGTTAATATGGCAGCTGTAGCCGTAATCGATGCCCAGGAACGTGAGAAACGTAAAAAAGCCCATTTGAATAAACAATAGGATTTTTAAGTACGAGGTTCGGACTTGGAAATTGGAATAGGGAGATTTTTTCAATGTACCAATGTAACCATGTATCGATTAAGCAATTGGTCAATTTGATGATGTATCAATTTGAAAATGGGTGCGAAAAGTACGAGTTTGGTAGTACGAAGTTCAAGGGACTTTTTTGATTGAAAATTGATTATAGCTGATTGATTAATGTGGTACTGTAAAACTGTAGAATCGTTTAAAGAACTCTCTGTGCCACTCTGCGCCTTCTCAGTGAAACTCTGTGTAACAATCTGTTTTTGGGGTCACTTCGGGGGCTAAAACATCCCCTTGGGGGATTAAGGGGGATATTCGTGTCAGCTTCTTCAATGTATCGATTTATCAATGTACCGATGAAGCAATGTACAATGTAACCGCGTGGTGATTTGAAAATTTGAAAATGAAGTTGGATTACGAAGTTGGTTGTACGGGTAAATCGATTAATGAATATTCTGCAATGCGCCAGTGTTCCAAAACACCAGTGAATTTGGTTGATCTAACCTTCAAGGCATGGGGCTTCTCATGTAAATTGAGAAGATAAACCATAAACGCTAAACATATAAACCAATAATACCATTGGGTTCCTTAGATTTGTAGTTCAGACGATTCTTTGTCAATTTCGATTAGCTAACCCAAAACAAGTATCCCCATGATCACCCATCTCAACGGAAAACTCGTAGAAAAGAACCCAACTTTTGTAGTTTTAGAATGTAGTGGGGTGGGCTATTATGTGAATATTTCCCTGAATACCTTTTCCAAGATTCCGGATCGAGAAAACCTGCGTTTACTTACCCATTTACAGATAAAGGAAGATGCCCACACGCTTTTTGGGTTTATGGATGAGGGCGAACGCGCCATGTTCCGTTTGCTAATTTCCATTTCGGGTATAGGTGCTAGTACGGCCCGAACTATGTTGTCATCTTTAAGTCCTGAGCAAGTTCGCGATGCTATCTTAAGCGATAATGTAGGCCAGATTCAATCTGTAAAAGGCATTGGTGCCAAAACGGCCCAAAGGGTAATTATAGAGTTAAAAGACAAAGTACTCAAATTGCCCGAAATGGGCGAAGTTTCCACTGTTACAAACAATACAAATAAAGATGAAGCGTTATCTGCTTTAGAAGTCCTTGGCTTTGCCCGAAAACAGGCGCAAAAGGTCGTGGACAAGATCGCTGGCGAAGATCCTTCCCTAAAGGTGGAGGAGCTGATAAAGCTGGCGCTTAAAAATTTGTGATAAGTTTGAAAACAGGGGCAGTAAAGACATCTAAATATGCATTTAGGAGATTAACCCTATGCGTATTTTTCCTCTTGGCCATGGCGGTAGGTTATGGTCAGGATGCAGAAGGGCAGGCGCAGGACTCCGTAAAAACCGGGTACGACCTGGGCCAATTGTCTTTAAAGAACCCCAATAGTATCGTTTCCAAATATAGTTACGACCCCAAATTGGATCGGTATGTATACACTGAAAAAATTGGGGATTTCGATATCAACTACCCCATAATCCTTACGCCCCAACAGTACTACGAATTGGTGCGTAAGGAAACTATGAAAGACTATTTCAAAGAGCGGGTCTCTGCCTTCGACGGAAAGAAAGAGGGTAGTGAAGAAGCCCGTAAAAACCTATTGCCCAACTTTTATGTAAACAATTCGTTCTTCGAATCGGTTTTTGGGGGAAATACCATAGAGGTAATCCCGCAAGGTTCGGTAGCCATGGACTTGGGCGTTATTTGGCAGAAAAACGATAACCCGGCCTTATCGCCACGAAACCGTTCCAACCTTTCCTTTGATTTCGACCAGCGTATTAGCCTATCGCTTTTGGGTAAGGTGGGTGAGCGTTTACAAGTAACGGCCAATTACGATACCGAGGCTACCTTCGATTTCCAGAACTTGGTGAAATTGGAATATACCCCCACCGAAGACGATATTATCAGAAGTATTGAGATTGGTAATGTAAATATGCCGCTCAACTCATCGTTGATCACCGGGGCCCAAAGTCTTTTTGGGGTTAAGACCCAGTTGCAGTTCGGTAAAACTACGGTATCTGCCGTTTTCTCAGAACAACGCTCCCAAAACAATACCGTAGTGGCCCAAGGCGGTGGCACGGTTGAAGAGTTTGACCTTTCGGCCCTCGATTACGAAGAAGACAAGCACTTTTTCTTATCGCAATACTTCCGTGATAATTATGATGTTGCCTTAGAACAATACCCTTATATACGCTCTGGAGTGCAGATTACCCGTTTGGAGGTTTGGGTGACCAATAGAAACCAGCAGACCTTGAACGTTCGTAATGTAGTGGCCCTTCAAGATTTGGGTGAGCCTATAGAAGACCGCACCCGAATTGGGCAACAAGGGGGAACTCCTCCTGGGTTCTTTAATCCGGGTGGTCCCGATCCGCGTTTGCCTCGAAACAATGCCAATGGGTATGATCCGGCCGAGATAGGGGAGCCGGGTAGTGTGCTGGGCGACGAGATTCGCGATATTGCCACCGTAGAGTCGGCCTTTAATTTTACTAATGGTTACGTGGCCAACCAGGGCTTTGATTATGCCATTTTGGAGAATGCTCGAAAACTTGAGATCAATCGTGACTATAGTTTTAACCAACAGTTGGGTTATATCTCGTTAAACCAGCGTTTGAGTAACGATGAGGTATTGGGTGTGGCTTTTCAATATACCTATAACGGCGAGGTGTTCCAGGTAGGGGAATTTGCCAATGGCGGACTCGATGCCACTACCATTGCGCCTGGGGTAGATCCTATTATTGAAAACAATACTTTGGTGTTAAAGCTCTTGAAAAGTAACATTACCAGTGTGGCCGATCCCATTTGGGATTTGATGATGAAAAACATCTATGGCACCGGGGCTTTTCAATTGGATCAAGAAGATTTTAAGATGAATCTTTTGTACACCGATCCCACGCCGCGAAACTATATTACACCCGTAGACCCAAATACCGGCTGGCCTACCAACCCCAAACCTTTGGAAGAACGCATTTTGTTGGAGGTTTTTAATTTCGACCGCTTAAATGCCTATAACGATTTACAGCCTGGGGGTGATGGTTTCTTCGATTTCATTCCAGGTATTACTGTAGACCAACGTAACGGGCGCATCATATTTACCAAGGCGGAGCCTTTTGGGGAATTCCTTTTTGAATTGCTCGGTGGGGGTAATTACGATGTGGAAGATGATGCCGGTTATAACGTAAACCAGCAAAAATATGTTTGGCGTAACCTGTATAAACAGACCAAGGCAGCCGCTTTGGAGGAAGCCGAAAAGAATAAATTCCAGATTAAGGGGCGCTATAAGTCTTCCGGAAACAATGGTATTCCGATCGGGGCATTTAACGTGCCTCGGGGTTCGGTTCGTGTTACCGCTGGTGGGCGACAGTTACAAGAAGGTATCGACTATACCGTAAACTATCAGGCCGGTACGGTACAAATTATCGACCCTAGTTTGCAGAATTCCAATACCCCAATCAATATCTCGGTAGAGAACAATGCGGTATTCGGACAACAAACCCGTCGTTTTTCGGGGGTAAATGTCGAGCATCAGTTCAATAAGAATTTTGTGTTGGGCGGTACCTTTCTTAACCTTAACGAACGACCGCTAACCCAAAAATCGAACTATGGCGTAGAGCCGGTAAACAATACCATTTTCGGTTTAAACGGAAACTATTCTACCGAAGTGCCTTTCTTGACCCGTTTGGCCAATAAGTTACCCAATATAGATACCGATGAACCCTCGAACGTTTCCGTTCGTGGCGAAGTTGCCTGGTTAAAACCCAACTCGCCCAAAGCGGCCGAT
Organism: Sediminicola luteus; assembly: GCF_002514735.1. Lineage (GTDB taxonomy): Bacteria > Bacteroidota > Bacteroidia > Flavobacteriales > Flavobacteriaceae > HQA918. The sequence continues at coordinate 112,567 of NZ_NBWU01000005.1, forward strand.
TTTAATGGGGAGACCACCACTTATCTTGACGATTTCGAAGGCGCCCAGGCCTTGATAGATATCCGCTCTTCCTTGGGTTGGTTCTTGGCTTCAACGCCTTTAGAATTTACCCCAAGCGGACAGTTGGAGGGTAGCAGTCCGGAGGACCCCTTGAATTTGAACAACGGCCATGGTAGGGCTAAAATGGCCTGGTATACCATCGACCCTATTTTCTATACCAATCAAAGACCTTCGGGTATAACCGATAACGATGTGTCTACCAATGCCACCCGCCGTGTATTTATAGACGAGGTTTTCCCGCAAACGGATATCGCCCAAGGGCAGACTACGGTACAAAGCACACTCGATTTGGCCTATTACCCAACTCAAAAAGGGCCTTATAACAATAGCGACGATTTCGATACCGAAAATGCCGATGAAAAATGGGCCGGTATCATGCGACCGATGACCTCTACCAACTTTGAACAGGCCAATGTAGAGTTTGTGCAGTTTTGGGTGTTGGATCCTTATGTAGATGGAGAGGCTACCAGTACAGGGGAATTGGTCATCAATTTTGGTAATATCTCTGAGGATATCTTAAAGGATGGCCGTAAACAATATGAAAACGGACTGCCAGGGGTTGGTAGTAACGAACTTACCAGTCCTACCTCTTGGGGTAGGGTGCCGGCTACCCAGTCGTTGGTATACGCCTTTGATGCCGAAGAGGCCAACCGGAATTTGCAAGATATTGGGTACGATGGTTTGAGCGATGCCGACGAAGGGGCGATCTATACCAATAACCCAGGTGAAGATCCGGCCTTGGATAACTACGAATATTATATTGCTGCCGATGGCGATATTTTAACACGTTACAAAAACTTCAATAACCCCGATGGTAACTCGCCAGTGGCGGTAAACAATACCGATCGTGGTAATACGACCCTACCCGACGTAGAGGATATTGACCGTGACCTTACCATGAACACGGTAAACAGTTATTACGAATACCGCATCCCTATCCGTCCCAATACCACGGTGGCCGATAAGTATGTTACCGATATACAAGAAGGGGAGACCCCTGAACTACCCAATGGTACCCGATTGAACCGCAGGTGGATCCAATACAAGATTCCGTTAAGCGATTTTACCGATGCCGTTGGTGGTATCAACGACTTTAGGTCCATCAGTTTTATGCGTATGTACCTTACCGGTTTTAGTAGTGATGTAGTCTTGCGTTTCGCTACCTTGGATTTGGTGCGTGGCGATTGGCGTACCTACACCCGTTCGTTGACCGAAGACGGCGATGACCCCCAAGACGATGGTACCATTCTCGATGTGAATACGGTAAATATTGAAGAGAATAGTCAACGCACCCCAATTCCTTATGTATTGCCTCCTGGGGTGGTTCGTGAGCAATTGAACAATAACAATACTATAATACGACAAAACGAGCAATCGCTTTCCATGAAGGTAGAGAACCTTCAGGCCGAAGATTCACGCGGGGTTTTTAAAAACCTGAATATAGATATGCGCCAATATCAGCGTATCAAAATGTTCATGCATGCCGAAGAGGTAATCGAAAATACCATTGTTCGCGATAATGTGGTCATCGGGTTTTTACGGATCGGTACCGATTTTTCGGAAAACTATTATCAGGTAGAATTACCCTTACAGCTTACCGAATGGGGTAGCACTAGCACCGATGCCATTTGGCCTGCCTTAAACGAGATCGATTTAGATCTGAACCTGCTTTCGGCTATCAAATCCATTGGTATTGCCGATGGTACCCTAAATGATGTGGTCTATTACGATATTGTGAATGGTGAGCCTGTACAAGTATCCGAATTTGCACCAAGAACCGAAGGGCAATTACGTATTGCCGTTAAGGGTAACCCGTCTATGGGTAGTATCCGATCTATGATGGTAGGTGTTAAAAATGCCGATGACCGTTCGCTCAGTACCGAGGTTTGGTTTAATGAATTACGTTTGGTAGGCCTCGATAATAACGGGGGTTGGGCAGCAATAGCCGCCATTGACGCCAATATGGCCGATTTTGCCAATGTAACCGCCACTGGGGCCATGAGTACCTCTGGTTTTGGTTCCATTGATCAAATGCCAAATGAAAGGGCTAGGGAAGATGTGGTTTCTTACGATGTAGTAACCAATATAAATGCCGGACAATTGTTACCGAAAAGTTGGGGGGTTCAGATCCCTTTCAATTATGGGATAGCCGAAAAGAAGATTACACCCGAGTTCGATCCGGTATATGACGATTTAAAATTAGACGATAGGATCAATGCGGCCAATAGCCAAGAGGAGGCCGACGATATTCGCGAACAGGCCGAAGATTATACCAAGCGTACCAGTATTAACCTAATCGGGGTCAAAAAACAGCGTACTACCGAAAAGAAGCCCATGCCCTACGATATTGAAAATTTCACTTTCAATTACTCGTATAATGAAACCCAACAACGTAATTTCGAGATAGCCAAATTACGCGATCAAAGGGTACGTACCGGGGCCATTTATGCTTACAATTTCCCGGAATCGAATATTGCACCCTTGGCCAAAAAAGATTCGGTACTAACCGGCGATTATTGGAAATGGCTGAAGGATATGAACTTTAATTGGTTGCCTACCCAAATTGCCATTAATGCCAATTACGATAGGGCCTTTAACCAGCAAACCTTTAGGGATGTTCTAGAGCCAGGAGTAGATAAATTAGAGCTGCCTGAATTGCAACAGCGTAACTTTATGTTCAATTGGCAGTATACCTTAAATTATAGTATCAGTAATTCCTTGTCGGTAAATTTAACGGCCGCCAATAACAATATCGTTCGCAATTATTTCTTGGAAGCTGGGGACCCCGATTCTGGGATCAATCCGAATTTGGCCCTCTACGATGGTTTTTGGGATATTGGCGAACCTAACCGCCATGCCCAACAGTTCGAATTGAACTACGATATTCCTTTCGATAAAATACCTGCCCTAGACTTTATCTCGGGGCAATACCGCTATACGTCTAATTTCGATTGGCAGCGTGGGGGCGATGCCTTGGCCGCAGTAGCCGGGGAGACCATTAATACCGTTCAGAATGCCAATACCCACGAGATTACGGGTAGTATGACCATGCAACGTTTGTACGATTATATTGGTTTAGGTAAAAAGAACAAGGCCAAATCTAGGTCGGCCGATCCTAACGATCCCGATGCTAAAGTCAAGAAAACAGGTTTTACCGATGCGCTTAAAGATGTACTTACCATGGTAAAACGTATTAACGTAAACTATAGCGAGACCAATGGTAAGGTGCTTCCGGGTTATACACAGTCTATTGGTTTTATTGGTACGACCAAACCTTCCCTTGGTTTTGTATTCGGTAGCCAGGCCGATGTGCGTTTTGAGGCCGCTAAAAATGGTTGGCTTACCGAATTTGAGGATTTTAACGAACAATACATTCAAGAGACCCGACAGCTGCTGAATATCTCGGCCGAAGCCCGACCGGTACGTGATCTTACGATAAACTTGGCAGCCGATCGCCAATATGCCGATCGCTACCAAGAAAACTTTAGGGTAGAAAACCAAGAGTATGTTAATCTTTTGGGGAATCAATCGGGTAATTTTAGTATTTCTACCATTATGATCGGTACCGCTTTTGGTAAAAGTGATGAGATTACCTCCAAGAATTTCGATGAGTTTAAAGCCAATCGCTTGGCTGTGGCCCAACGTTTGGCGGCCCGCGATGGTTTGGATCCGACCGATGTAGACGAAGAAGGCTTTCCTACCCGTTACGGTAAAACCCAACAAGATGTATTGTTGCCTGCTTTTTATGCGGCCTATGCCGGTCAAGATGCCGGAAAGGTAAAATTGGGCTACTTTAGGTCTTTCCCTTTACCGAATTGGGATCTTAAGTATACCGGATTTATGCGCTACAAATGGTTTAAAAAACGCTTTAGACGTTTTTCATTGGCCCATGGTTACCGTGCTTCTTATAGCATTAACTCGTTCCAGACCAATTTAGAGCGTACCCAATTGATCAATGAAGGCAACGAACCTATAAATCCGGAAAACGACGATTATTTACCACAAGACATTATTAGTAATGTGGTAATGACCGATCAGTTCAACCCCTTGATGCGGGTCGATTTTGAGATGAAAAATTCCTTGAGCGTATTGGCTGAGGTAAGGCGCGATCGTTCCATGGCCCTGAGTTTCGATAACAACTTGCTGACCGAGATCAATGGTAAGGAGTATACCTTAGGGTTGGGTTACCGTTTTAAAGATGTAAAAATGGTAACCAATATCGGCGGACAAAAACAACGTCTAAAAGGTGATCTGAACTTGAAGGGCGATCTTACCTTGCGCGATAATATTACCATAATCCGTAACCTGGAACTGGATAATAACCAGATTACCTCGGGGCAGAATTTGTTCTCTTTTAAGTTTACCGCTGATTATGCGCTAACCAAAAACCTGAACGCCTTGTTCTTTTATGATCATTCGTTCTCCAAGTTTAAGGTGTCTACGGCCTTTCCGCAAACTACGATCAACGCCGGCTTTACCATTCGCTACAATTTCGGAAACTAAGTTTTTAAATACGCGATAGCAATTTTGTCGAAGTTTATGTCGATAAACGAATGGTTTAGTGATGTATTCGATATCTGAGTAATCCGAAATAGTTACGGTAAATTCAATCCGACTTGAAATTTGCCCCCTCTCCAAGCGGGAGAGGGATGGGGTGAGGGTATTACAGAAGAATTGTTTTATGGGCTACTCGGAAATTCCGTTTTCGCCTAATTTGATTAACTGTGTGTTACGCTTTAACAGTGCATGGTATAAATTTTTCCCTTGAATGTGTTGGTTAAAGATGCGTTCAGAGATATTGATAGTAGCTCAGAAAAGTTTAACCCGCCAACTCCATACGATGATGGCTGGGTACGTGTCCGTACTGGTTTTTGAGAGTAGATTGTATAGTTTTAGAAACTTTAAAACCGAGGGTTTTATAAAGTTTTTTGGCCCTGGGATTCTCAAGGGACACATCGAGAACGAATTTTTCACCCATTGCGCCAAGGGGTAGCTGTTGCATTAACAAGGCTACTAGGGTAGTACCCAAACCTTGTCCCCGTAGTTGGGGATCAATGGCCAAATGTACCAGGCTATGTTCAAAGGTTTTGGGAGGCTGTATTATTTTTTCGGTCCGTAAGCCTTTAACTAACACCTGAGGACTTTGAAGTTTATAGTACCTCATAATATTTTGCGCATCTGTCAAAGGGAAACCCAAAGCTTTTTTACCATCGAAAATAGCGCCGATACCTATGGGCCTGCCTTCAAGGGTGAGCGCATAATGGTTGTCAAAACTGAACTCGCCTCCTTTTCTTTTAAATGCAAAAGATAAAAATTCTTGAGCCTTTTGGTTTTTGGTTTGGAAAACATAATCAAAAGCATCGGGACCTGAGGCATAAATAAGGGGAACGGCCCAATGGGCGTCATTTGGGGTGCAATTTCGTAAGCTGGGTTGGTGCATAGTTGTGGTTTGAAGGGAAAAGATAAGGGGTTTGGCCATAGTAATGAAATGGAGCGGTGGTTTAACTGGTGCATACTATTAAGTGGTTAACGTGAATCAAGAGTTGAACGCTCTGTGGTTCTCTGTGCTACTCCGTGAAACTCTGTGTAACAACACATAAGGCTCAAGTTACGCAGAGGCACACCGAGAATACGCAGAGTTACACTGAGAAATTGCATTTGGTTTTCAGTAGATTACAATAGCTCTTGATTCTCATGGTTATCCTTTATCTATGAAGGTACGAAGTTGGAAGTACAAGGTTGTCATAACCCATAATTCTTAACTCATAACTTGGTTGTGTAATTTTTTATGGTTTCATGTTGGTTTCGTTGAATCGGGAAGCTTAGTTCGTGAAATAGTATGGCGGTTGCGTTAGGGATTGGAACGAAAAACCCACAGGCCTTGAAGTATGAATGGCCGCGGATTTGCAGTGTAAAGCCCGACCCCCGAGGCTGGCGAGGGGGGAACGCCCAAAGCACACTAGGGAAAATTAGCCAAAACTTTGCCTATATAACCAGACCGGGACCAAAATTAGGTGAATTGCCGTTTTTGAAGCCGTACATTTGATTACGGGCTTTTGACATTGACAACAATCCGTTACATTTGCTAAAACAAATACAATCGCAATGAACATTCCTGCAGAACTTAAGTATACCAAAGATCACGAATGGGTAAAGATCGAGGGCGATGTGGCCACCGTGGGTATTACCGACTTTGCACAAGGCGAATTGGGTGATATCGTTTATGTTGAGGTGGAAACCGTAGACGAAACCTTGGATCGCGAAGAGGTGTTCGGTACCGTTGAGGCCGTAAAAACCGTTTCTGATCTTTTCTTGCCTTTGAGTGGCGAGATCATCGAATTCAATGAAGGTTTGGAAGATGAGCCTGAAAAAGTGAATTCTGATCCTTATGGTGAGGGTTGGATGATTAAAATTAGATTTTCCGATACTTCGGAACTCGAAGATCTTATGAGCGATGCCGATTATAAGGCGTTGATCGGTGGGTAACAAAACTGTATATACCTTATTGTTTATAGGCTGGATGCTGTTTATAACGGTGTCCAGCCTAATTCGTTTAGACGGTTTGGATACCGAGGGGATACGTATACCCCATGCCGATAAATTGGTACATGCCGCATTTTATGGGGGTATGGTGGTTTTTGGGGTGTGTATGAGCTTCCAATATAAACCAAGTCCCAGCATAAAATCGAAGCTATGGTTTTGGGTAATCGCCGCTATGGGTTATGGCATGATTATTGAAGTGTTACAAAATCAGGTATTTATGCGCGATGGCGATGTATTCGATGCCTTGGCCAATACTGTTGGCGCCCTTTTGGGGGCGTTGAGCCTTAGCTTTCTTTTTAACAGATTACCCGGGTTAAAATGGAAAGATTAGTTGTTTTTGTTAAAAATATTTAATTAAATTAGCCCACATTAAAACTAGACCCTATGGAACTCAAGAAAAATCCCAAAGCGGACTTATCGAAAAGAAGCGGCCTCTTTTTCGTTATCGGTCTGGCCGTAGTGATGTTAGTCGTATGGCAAGCTTTGGAATACAAAAAATATGATAAAGTAAAGCAGTACGATACCTCCATGGACGTCGATGATCTTTTGGATGAGGAAGTACCGATGACGGAACAGATTAAGACCCCTCCGCCTCCACCACCTCCGGCAGCTCCGGAAGTTATTGAGATTGTTGAAGATGAAGAGGAAGTAGAAGAAACCGTAATCGAGTCTACTGAAACTTCGCAGGAAGAGGAAGTTATCGAGGTAGAGGATGTAGCCGTAGAAGAGGAGTTCGAAGATGTTGAGGTACCTTTCTCGGTTATTGAAGACGTACCTGTTTTTCCTGGATGTGAAAAAGAAAGCGATAAAAAGAAGTGTTTCAATAGTATGATGCAAAAACATATCCGTAAGCACTTCCGCTATCCTGAGATTGCCCAAGAGATGGGTATTCAAGGAAGGGTAAGCGTTATGTTTACCATTCAAAAAGATGGTAGTATCGGTAACGTAAGAATGCGTGGTCCGGACAAGAACCTAGAAAAGGAAGCGGCCCGTATCATCTCTAAATTGCCAAAGATGACCCCAGGTAAGCAAAGGGGTAGGGCAGTAAAGGTACCATTCGCTATTCCGATTACCTTTAAATTGCAGTAATTACAACTACTACATAGTTAAAAACCCGTGCCTTGGCACGGGTTTTTTTTGTTTTGGTACGCTTCTTGTGTTTTAACAAAATACTAACACTCAAATTCAGTATTATGGAAAACGCAGATTTTAAGCATCCAAGCCATTGCAGTGGCGGGGAGCACGAAGCGCGCCAGAAACCCAAAAATCCCGATAAGCATCGGGGCAAGTGGGGATTCTTGCCAAATTTAGAAAAAAACGGCTTCTTCCGTTTTCAATTGGCCCTGATTTTTGCCTTGGTCATGGTCTATTCGGCCTTTCAGTTTACCGTGGCGGTAATGCCACCACCCGATGTCGCCGACCCCGGTAGCATTGAAGAAGATGTAACCTATGAGGTGTATCCGGAACGAAAGATCATTATTGAGCCGGATAAAGTACCGGAAAAGGTGCCGAAGGTGAAGCAGGTGAAAAACCCAACAAAAATCAAAATCGTGGATGACCGTGAAAAAGTCTTGGCGGCAAATGTGATTGACGATGTAGAGCCAAGTCCTGATTTAAAAGTCAGTGATATTGACTATACCGATGAGGGACCACCCGTAGAAGTGCCTACCATGATAATCAATTTGGTGGAAGAGGCACCTATTTTTCCGGGCTGTGAAAATGTAGCTAAAGACGAGCGGGTCGCTTGTTTTCAAAAGCAGCTGCAAAAACACATCAAACGAAAATTCCGCTATCCGGAATTGGCCCAGTCCTTAAAACAACAAGGGCGGGTAAATGTAGTATTCAAAATCGGTGTAGATGGCACCATAGAGGATCTTCGGTTAAAGGGGCCGCATCAGATCCTAGAAAAAGAGGCCGCCCGTATCATGGGTTCGGTGCCCCAAGTGGTGCCGGCCAAGCATGGAGGCAAGCCCGTAAAAGTAAATTACAGTATTCCGATTACGTTTAAGTTGTATTGATCTTGTATACATAAGTTTAGTTACATGATCTTGCTTAAACCGAGACATCGGGTACTCTAGTATTTCCAAAAAAGAGACCCAGACGATAGATTTTTTACGCTATGTCTGGGTCTTATTGCATTTAAAATCGGGGAATTTATGGCGTATTGGTGTTTCGCTTAAAGGTGTAGCTTACCCCAAACTGAATCATGCTGGTGGTCATATCGTATGAGACCGAACTTCCTGGAAAGGCACCGTGTGGTGGAAATAGGGGTTGTAAGGCCGGATTGAGCAATGGGCCTTCGGTGGCCCCGTCGCTGGTGCCGTAATGAAAGACCGCATCCAAAGAAAGAGTGTCGTTGGGTTGATAACTAAAACCTACTTGAAAAGCATGTTTGATTATAGCCGTAGCCGGAATATTGAAAAAGGTCACTTCTTCCGGAATGGGGTTTCCACTATAGGTATAGCCAACCCGTAGGGGGAGTTTGTCAATTCCTTTAAATTGAAGTCCGGCAGAAACAATAGATATGTTCTCCCAGCCAAATCCGGCTACCGAAGCCGTGGGTGTCCACCCGGTTTTTGAAAATCCGTCTGTGTTTTCGTAATCTACAAAACGATAATCCAAGGCCAGGTCGAATAGACCTTTGGAATACCCAATTCCTAATGAGGCAATGGCGGGGTAGTCCATATTGAATTTGTTTTCGGCAGAGGTTCCATCTAGATAGGTGTTGTCGAACTCAAAATCGCCAAATGCTTGTGTGGTTTTATAGGATAGGCCGAATTTAAAGCCGGTCTGGGTGTCGTAAAACACACCGAACTGTGCACCAAAACCTAAGGCGGTGGCGGTATCTGTACTGGGATAACCCGCAGTTGGCGACGGGTTGGCCGTAGGATTGGGCATAAGCTCTAAACTGGCCCAATTTATATTCGGACTTACACCTATCGAGAGTTTATCGCTTAGCTGATAGGCCCAGGCCCCACTGATTTGCAACAACATATAATCGGATTCGATATGACCGAACCCACCCATATTTTGTGGAAAATTAATGGGGTTGGTGGTGCTTTCGGGAAAAGTTACCCCAAATCCGCTGATACCAAAGGCCGAGACGCCGAAGGTATGTTTGCTTTCCTTGTTACCCCAAACAAAGGCCAGGGCCGGCATAGGCGAAACGCCCCGGTCGTCTTCCGTAACCCCGGAAACAAAGTTTCCGGTTGGGGCACCGGTACCGTCTAAAACAGGTACGGTAGAACTAAGTTCGGGCGATGAGAAAAATAGACCGATATCGAGCTTGGCAATTCGGTCGTCAAAGACCGAAATGGCGGCCGGGTTCCATTGTAAGGCTCCCGAGATATCGAGCGGTTGGGCGGTGGCGGCACCTCCCATAGACATGTTTACCGCACCCACCCCTTGCATAATGTGTCCGGCTTGTGCAAAGACCGCAAGGGTGAACAACCCCAATACGGCCGTACTTATAAAATGCTTCATTTACTTGTATTTAAGTTGGTACTCCGTAAGCCCAATAAACGAACCACGGCAAAAGTTGCAGTGCTGCGTAATTGGCGATAAAAAGGGTGGTTCCTTCTTCAAAGGTAGCCCGAGAAGGGATTTTGGAATATGACCAAAGTCATTGAAAGAGCGCTGTCAAGTAGAGCAAAGGGTGGGCTAAATCGTTTATGGATTGAGTAGGTGATTCACCTTTTAATTCTGTGCTCATAAAGCTTTACCCAATCGCTTGCCGTCATTTTTTGGCAGAGTTGTGCAATCAGTTCATAGGGGATGTTGTTCCATTTTTTAAAACGGATACAGCTTTTGCCCATATCGAGTTTAGTAGTGCTGTGTTTTGGGTATTCGGCCACAAACCAATCGTGAAGCTCCGGGTCGGTGTACAGGCCGGAATGGTAGAGGGCCACAAAATTCTTTTGGGCCGCGATATTGATAAAGGGCAGGGGTAGCTTAGGGTCGCAATGGTATCCGGCCGGGTAGGTGGTATGGGGTACCACATAACCGATCATCTTATAACTGATGCATTCTTCAAATCCTTTGGGTAGGTTCTGCAAAACGGTATTCCGGAGTCGGGTTACCGCTTCCCGCTTGTCCTTTGGTACTTTTTCAAGGTATTCCGCTACGGTTTTTGCATCTATGGTCATTTCGCTCGTTTCTTCAATGTCTTTTTAAAGATACCAAAAGTGTTGTAATTGGATTATGGCACAAGTCTTTTGTCTTTAATCTGAGGGGTCTATTCTCTTTTTTCTAGCTTCAGGCTGTTATAAAAAGTGGCCCGTATTTTCTCACCGGTAATCCAGCCTTGTCCAAAACGAGCGTTGTATTTTTCGTCTATTTTGGTGTCGGCCTGAACCTGTTCCAGAGTTTTGCTTTGGTCGATACTTGTTTGTACTCGTGTTCTAAGGTCTTTGAGCATGGCCGTATATTGTTGTAAATCGGCTTTGCTGGAAAGTTGGCCATGGCCCGGAATAATCTTGGTATCGTCATTGATCAGCATCAATGCTTTTTCATGGGCCGCTATATAGCCGTTTACACTACCACCACTTTTTAGGTCAATATAGGGGTAGCCCTGCGAAAAATAAGTGTCGCCCATATGTAACACATTATCATTGACGAAATAAATCATGGCGTCGCCATCGGTATGGGCCTTGTGTACATGAAATATCATTATGGTTTCGTCGCCTTCATATAAGGTAATGTCGTCTGAAAAGGTCAGTTCGGGGAATTTTTCAGCTTCCTTGCCCTGGGATTTTAAACTCTTTCGCACATTGGCATGGGCCACCAAGGTGGTTTCGGTGATGTTGAAGTTGGCATTGCCTCCGGTATGGTCGCCATGCATATGGGTGTTGACCAAAAATCGGATAGGTGTATCGGTAATTTTGCTTATGGCCGCTTTGATTTTGCTGCTCAGTGGGGCGAATTGGTCATCTATCATTAAGGTGTATTCGGCACCTTTGTAAATACCGATGTTACCACCACGGCCCGTTAGCATATACACATGATCACTAACCTGTATTGTCTCAATTTGGGTGTCTTTCATATCCTGGGCAAAGGAAATCAGTGCCAATAAGAGGGCTAAAAAGGAAAATAAGGGCTTTTTCATGGCGAATACTTGAGATGTGTTGTGTAGTGAGACGTATTTTGATTACTAAAATAACACAAACAAGGCCAGCCTTTTGCAAAACTATGTTTGGCCACCTATCTTTGCGGCCTTTAAGGGAAACAGTATTTTTTATGGCCGTAGGCACCGTAACGAGCACTTCATGGGCTTCCGTTCTGGCGGATTTTAAAGAACTCACCAAAGTCAAATTGGCGGTTAGTGTGGTTTTTTCTGCTGTGGCGGGTTATTTTTTGGGTGCCGATGTTATCGAAATCCGATCATTGCTTTTGTTGGCCATTGGGGGTTACGGACTCGTTGGGGCTTCGAATGCGTTCAATCAGGTTATTGAGCGGGATTTGGATAAATTGATGAAGCGCACCCAAAACAGACCGGTACCGGCAGGGCGGGTCTCGGTTAAGAATGCCATGGCGGTAGCCATTGCCTTGACCATTATGGGGATCGTTTCCCTCTATTACCTGAACCCGAAAACGGCCATGTTCGGGGCTATTTCCTTGTTTTTGTATACCTCGGTCTATACCCCTTTAAAAACCATAACCCCTTTGTGTGTATTCGTTGGGGCATTTCCTGGGGCCATTCCTTTTATGTTGGGCTGGGTAGGGGCCACTAACGAGTTCGGTATAGAGCCGGGCACCTTGTTTATGATCCAGTTCTTTTGGCAATTCCCCCATTTTTGGGCCTTGGGCTGGATGCTAGACGAAGATTACCGCCGGGGTGGTTTTAAAATGTTGCCCACTGGGAAAAAAGATGGTAAGACCGCATTTCAGATAATAATGTATACCATTTGGATGCTGGTTATTTCCATTATTCCGGCTTTTGGTATTACTGGCAAACTTCAATTGTCGGTGGTAGGGGCCATTATTATCGGTCTTATGGGGCTGGTAATGCTATATTTTGCCTTTAAGTTGTATGAAAAACGGGATAATGCCACCGCCCGAAAATTAATGTTGGCCAGTGTGAGTTACATCAGTCTTATGCAGATCGTGTATGTCATCGATAAATTTATTTGATTCCGAATAATATGGATCTTACCCAAGCGAGTTATAAAGAAAAGAATGCCCGAGCGAAAAAAATGATGCTTTGGTTTGCCATCATAAGCCTTTCCATGGGTTTTGCGGGTTGGACATCGGCCTATATCGTAAGTAGTAGCCGTGAAGATTGGTTGAAGGATTTTGAGCTGCCTTCCGCCTTTTTTATAAGTACGGTACTGATCATTATCAGTAGTCTTACCTATGTGTGGGCCAAAAATGCCCTAAAAAAAGGAATGTCGCAACAAGTAAGCCTGGCCTTGGCCATTACCTTATTATTAGGGTTGGCGTTTATAATTATGCAGTTTCAAGGTTTCGGACAATTGATCGGCCAAGGGTTTTATTTTACGGGCGAGACCAGTAATATTACCATGTCGTATATCTATTTGATAGCTGCCGTACATATATTGCACGTGGTGGCCGGACTCATCAGTCTTTTGGTGGTTTTGGTGCAGCAACTACGTGGCAAATACAGTCCCGACAATATGTTGGGCTTTGAATTAGGGGCCACTTTTTGGCACTTTTTAGGGGTGTTGTGGTTGTACCTGATTCTGTTTTTCCATTTCTATAGGCCCTAGCGGACACTAAAGTAAATCGGAAAACGTTTTTGTTGTCGTTTAAATAGGCTCCTTAATTAAAAATGATATAAATCATCTAAGGGGTTTTCTAACGTTGGAAAAAGTGTAAATTTGTGAAAATTTTAATAATAGGATAATTAAATTGTATGGATACTACGGTTACTACGGGTGCTGAAGGAAGTGTTTGGGGCGGCGGTAATAAGCCTTTGAACGCAAGCTATGGCAAAATGATGATGTGGTTCTTCATCGTTTCCGATGCGCTTACCTTCTCCGGGTTTATTGCAGCTTATGGCTTCTCTAGATTTAAGTTTATTGAAACCTGGCCGATCGCCGATGAGGTGTTCACCCACGTACCTTTCTTTCATGGCAATTACCCCATGTACTATGTGGCCTTTATGACCTTTGTTTTGATCATGTCTTCGGTTACTATGGTATTGGCGGTAGATGCCGGTCATAAACTTCAAAAAACCAAGGTAACTTGGTATATGTTCGCTACCATTATCGGCGGACTTATATTCGTTGGGTCGCAAGCTTGGGAATGGGCTACCTTTATCAAAGGTGATTTTGGTGCTGTTGAGACCAAGGGCGGCCAGATCCTACAATTCGTAAAAGCCGATACCGGCGAGCGTGCCGCTTTGTCCGATTTTGCCAAAGACCTTCATGAAGATAGGGTGCAGCACGAACGTAAAAACGGACTTTGGTTTACCAGTGAAGGAGCTGGTGAGGCTTTTTCCGTAAATGAGGTGGTTGAAGGTTTTAAAGCCAATCCTAATATTTTGGTGCGTACCGAAATGTTGACCGAAGAAGGGGAAAAGACCTTATTGACCCGTCAGCAATCCCTAAAAGAATTGGAGAACGCCAAATATGTAATCAAAGGGGCCAACTTGATTCGTAACGAATACGGAACCCGTTTGTTCGCCGACTTCTTCTTCTTTATTACCGGTTTCCACGGTTTCCACGTATTCTCTGGGGTGGTAATCAATATCATCATCTTTTTTAATGTGATTTTGGGCACTTATGAGCGCAGAAAGCAGTATGAAATGGTGGAGAAAGTGGGACTTTACTGGCACTTTGTAGATTTGGTTTGGGTATTCGTATTTACCTTCTTCTACTTGGTTTAATTCAATAATAGATTTTAAGAGCTGAACATGGCACACGAACATAAATTAGAGATATTTAGAGGACTGGTAAAGTTTAAGTCCAACATCCAAAAGATTTGGGGTGTATTGATTTTCCTAACCATCGTTACCGCTGTTGAGGTAGCCTTGGGTATCATTAAACCCGATTTCTTGGTGCATACCCGTATCCTTGGAATGAAATTATTGAACTGGATCTTTATCATTCTTACTATCGTTAAGGCCTACTATATCGCATGGGACTTTATGCACGTACGTGACGAAAAGCCCGGTCTTAGAAAATCGGTAGTTTGGGTACCCGTATTTTTGATTGCGTATTTGGTATTCATCTTATTGATCGAAGGGGATTATATCTACGAAGTCTACAAAGACGGATTCGTAAAATGGAACTTCTAACCGATTCACGGTTATAAAATAATAAAGGCGGTAGTGATACCGTCTTTTTTTTGTTTAAGGGGCAAACACATAATGCCCTCACCCCCAATTCCCTCTCCCAGAGGTAGAGGGGGCTACAGCCAAAAAGCCTTAATTTTTGGTTTAGTACCTATTCAAGTTTTTAGATATCTAAGGATGCCTTATTTTTGTACCCATTTTGTTCGTTTATGAATTTCAAAAAAGCCTTTGTTCTTTTCGTACTCTTTGTGCTGCCATTGGTGGCCTATCTTTTCTTTGCTTCTGGGATCCATAATTTTGGAAAGCTTCCCGTCTTGACCGAGCAGGTGCAAGAATTGGGACAAGGGGAGGTGCGCTTGCAAGATAAGATTACGGTTTTGGGTTTTTTGGGGGCTCAGGTTGATCAAACCAAAGGCATCGTATTCAACTTAAACCAAAAGATTTATAAACCTTTTCACGAGTTTTCCGATTTTCAATTTGTAATGGTGGTGCCCCAAGGTCAGGAAGCGGCCGTGGAAAGCCTTAAAAAAGAAATGGGTCAATTAGGGGATATCGATAAATGGTATTTCGTGTTTTTATCCGAGGAAGAAATTGGGGAAACGTTTCAGAGCCTGGGATCCAATATTAGCTTGGATGCCCATTGGGGAAGCCCCTATGTATTTTTGGTAGATAAGGACAGAAACCTACGTGGACGTACCGACGATGAAGATGAAGGCGTAAAGTATGGTTTTGATGCCCGCTCAGTGGCCGAGATCAATAACAAAATGGAAGACGACGTAAAGATTTTGTTGGCCGAGTACCGTATGGCCTTAAAAAAGAATAATGTAGCGCGTTAGTATGGCAGCAAAAAAGAACTATACCTATGTGTGGGTCTCCTTGATCATTCTGGTTTTCGGTATTCTGACCGTACCCCGGCTGGTAGAACGTTTTACCGGTGGCGATATAATAGAGAACGATCGTATGAGTGCCGAAAACGATCCCAATCGGTTGGCCTATGTGGTACTGAACGGAGAAAGGGCCAAAGCGCCTGGTTTTGCTTTAATGAACCAAGACAGCCTTTTGGTAACCGAGGCCGATTTTGGCGGAAAAGTGTATGTAGCCGAGTTTTTCTTCACTACTTGTCCTACCATTTGTCCGGTGATGACCAAAAATCTGGTCAGCCTACAAAATACCTTTAAAGATTCGCCCGATTTTGGGATTGCCTCCTTTAGTATCAACCCACGTTACGATACCCCTGGGGTGCTCAAGGCCTATGCCGAAAAATATGGCATCGATAAATTGGAGTGGCATTTGCTCACTGGGGAACAAGACGCGATCCATAAATTGGCCAATGAGGGCTATTCTATTTTTGCTACCCAAATGGATGAGGCTCCGGGCGGTTTTGAACATTCCGGATTATTCGCCTTGGTAGATAAGGAAGGTTTTATCAGAAGTCGTAAAGACCAGTTTGGAAACCCCATTGTGTATTACCGTGGGGCCATTTTGGAGGGTAAAGGGAAGAACCGTGAAGGTGAAACCGAACAGATAGGCATTTTACGGGAAGATATTAAAAAGTTATTGGAAGAATGAGTGTACAGGCAGATGAGAAGAGGATAAAACGATTGATTACCATCGTTTCAATAGTAATACCAGTAGCTGTAGCGGCCTTGTTCGGTATTAAAATACCCGATGTAGAGCCTTTACGTTTTCTGCCCCCCATTTACGCTACCATCAACGGATTGACTGCGGTATTGCTCGTTTTTGCGGTATGGGCGATAAAGAATAAAAATAGAAAACTACATAATCGTTTAATCAATGTGTGTATAGGGCTTTCCTTGGGCTTTTTGCTTATGTATATCGCCTATCACATGACCTCCGATTCTACCGTGTTTGGTGGTGAAGGTTGGATCAAGCCCGTATATTACTTTATTTTGATCAGCCATATCGTGTTGTCCATTCTAGTAATCCCCATGGTGTTGCGCACTTATGCTGCTGCTTATTTGGGCGATTGGAAAAAACATCGGAAAATGTCGAAATGGACTTTTCCTGTTTGGCTGTATGTGGCTGTTACCGGTGTGGTGGTTTATCTAATGATTTCCCCTTATTATGTCTAAGCGAATTCTAAAATCTGTTACAGTTGCCGTATTGTTGTTCCTGCCTACAATAATGCAGGCCCAATGTGCCATGTGTAGGGCCGTTTTGCAAAGTGAGGAAAACAATGCCGTGGCCGAAGGCATTAATAACGGTATCGTATATCTAATGGCCTTACCCTATGTTTTGGTAGCTGGGGTGTTTTACTTCGTTTATAAAAAATTGAAATCCTAGGTTATTTGCTGATATTTTACCAAATAGCAATGCCATTCTGCCCAATACTTTCTTTTTAACTTAATTTTTTCATTTTTAACGTAACATTTTCGTCGCTTTGTTGTCTATTAATTGAATTCAAGCAATCAATCAAAAAACAAAGCCAACCCAATTATGTTCGATCTCGATAGGTGGAAGGAAATCTTCGACGCCATCCTTAAGAACAAATTACGGACTTTCCTAACCGGGCTTTCCGTAGCCTCCGGTATTTTTATCCTAGTCATCCTATTAGGGTTCGGGCAAGGTATGCACAATGGTATCGCCAAAGAATTCTCTAACGATTCGGCCAACCGTATCTTCGTCTGGACCTGGCGTACCACCAAAGAGCACAAAGGGCTTAACCCGGGCAGGCGTATTGTGATGAACAATGAAAACGCCGCCTATATCGAAAAGGCCTTTGGAGAGTATTTAGATGCCAAAAGTCCGCTTCTTCGGGTACAGACCACCAGTATAACCTACGGAAAAGAGACTTTGGGTTATCGGGTACAAGGCGTGGGCCCGGATTATCAGCCTATTGAAAATGAATTTATGAGCGAAGGCCGTTTTTTGAGTGAAAAAGATATGGCCGAACGCGCCAAAGTGGCCGTGCTCAGTAATAAAATGAAACGGGAAGTCTTTAAAAAAGACGATGAGCCCTTGGGCAAGTTTATCAAGATTTCAGGCGTGCCTTTCAAGATCATCGGTTTCTATGGTGATCCGGGTGGGGATCAAGAAGAACAACGGATCTATATTCCGTTCACTACGGCCCAAATCGTGTTCAATGGTTCCGATACCGTGAATAATTTGGCCTATAACCTAAAACCCCAAGCTACTTTCGACGAGACCGTAAAGGCGAGTATGGAGTTCTCCGAGAACCTAAAGACCTATTTGAAACAAGTACATATGGTGGCTCCGGAAGATGAAGGTGCCATAAGGGTATTCAATACCTTGGAGCAGGCCAAACGCTTCCATAACCTGACCGGTGGTATAAAACTGTTCTTTTGGTTCGTTGGCATCTGTACCATTGTGGCCGGGGTAGTTGGTGTAAGCAATATTATGCTGATCGTTGTCAAAGAACGTACTAAGGAAATTGGGGTCCGAAAAGCTTTGGGGGCCAAACCTTGGTCTATTGTGGCCATGATCGTACAGGAAGCGGTCTTTGTAACGGCCGTATCCGGTTTTGGCGGACTTATTTTCAGTATGGGTCTTTTGGAATTGGTAGGGCCTAATATTGAGGTGGATTATATCCTGAACCCATCCGTGAATTTCCAAGTGGCGATAACCACGGTATTCTTATTGATTGGGGCAGGGGTTTTGGCCGGTTTTTTCCCGGCTTGGCGTGCTGCACGCATGAGTACCATTGATGCATTAAGAGACGAATAGATGTTTAATAGAGATCGTTGGATAGAGATTCTGGAGGTGCTCACCTCAAATATGTTCCGAACCATATTAACGGCCTTCGGGGTGTTTTGGGGTATTTTGATATTGATGATCCTATTGGCAGCCGGCAAGGGTCTGGAAAATGGTATCCGGTCCGATTTTGGCGATATTGCCACCAATACCATGTTCATGTGGACCCAGACCACCACCAAACCTTATAAAGGGTTGCCCCAAGGAAGACGCTTCAATTTTAAGATTTCAGATATAGGTGCCATAAAGCAGAATATTCCCAATATGCGCTTCGTATCGCCTCGGAATGGGTTAGGGGCTACCGTAATCCGAGGGTTAAATACCGAATCGGCCCAAGTATTCGGCGATTATCCTGAAATTATACAACAAGACCCCATTTCCATATTGGAGGGTAGATTTATCAACCATAGCGATATTAACGATAAACGTAAAGTAGCGGTAATTGGTGAGGGTCTCCAAAAGAGCCTATACAATGCCAAGGAATCGCCCATTGGCACCTATATAAAGGTACAAGGGGTCAATTTTTTGGTGATCGGGGTGTATAACAAAAAAGAAAACGGCGGAAGCGATAACGAACAAAAAGATATATACGTACCCTTTACTTCCTTTTCACAGGCCTTTAACCGAGCCGATAATGTGGGATGGATGGCCTTGACCGCAGTAGATGGGGCCTCGATTTCACAGTTGAAGGAAGATATCATTGCCTTGGTAAAGGAGAATCGAAAGATCCATCCAGATGATATGCGGGCCATAGGTCATTTCGATCTCTATGAACAGTACCGCAGGGTAGAATCTTTATTCGGGGCCATGAGTTTTATCGCCTATTTTGTGGGTATCTTAGTGTTGCTTAGTGGTATTATCGGGGTGAGTAACATTATGCTCATCGTGGTAAAAGAGCGTACCAAGGAAATCGGTATCCGTAGGGCTTTGGGCGAGAGTCCTTGGTCCATTAAACTACAGGTATTGTTAGAATCGATTACCCTGACCCTGATTTCGGGTATTGCCGGCATTGTTATGGGTACCTTGTTCATCTATGCGGTAAACTATGTGCTCGATATGAACGGACCCGTAGACATGTTCATGAATCCCTCGGTAAGCCTGGGTGTGGTACTTGGAGCCTTGGGCATTTTGATCGGTGCAGGAATCTTGGCAGGTTTTATCCCGGCCAACGGCGCCATAAAAGTAAAGCCCGTAGATGCGCTACGTGCCGAATAAATATGTAAATAATAAATCAATCAAATATATAGGTCATTGAAATTGATCTTGGAATTTCCATAAATCCTAACACATGAAAAAGACAGTCGTATTAAGTATAATCGTACTCTTGGTCGCCAGTTTTTCCTTTGCGTTGTACTATCTATATCAGAAAAATGCCGAGGATCCCGTGGTTTATGAAACCGAAAAACCCGAAACCCGTACGGTAACCCGAAAAACTGTGGCTACCGGTAGTATTTTACCTTTGGAAGAGGTGTTGATAAAACCGAACATTTCCGGGGTTATCGAAGAGGTATTCGTAGAAGGTGGCGATTTTGTAAAATCGGGAGATCTTTTGGCCCGAATCAAAGTAGTGCCGAACCTGAATGCCCTGAACGATGCTAAAATGTCCATTGACGATGCCAAGATCAATATGATGGATAAAAAGAGGGATTTAGACCGTCAAAAAACTTTGTTCGACAAGGGAGTAGTCTCCAAAGTAGATCTGGAAAGGGCCCAAGTGGCCTTTGATCAGGCCAAGCAAGCCTTAAATGCAGCCAACAAACGCTTTGATATTGTTAAGACAGGTACCACAAAGGGTTACGGAAATGCTGCGAATACCATGATTCGGGCCACCGTGAGCGGTATGGTGCTCGATGTGCCTGTAGAAAAGGGTAACCAGGTTATTGAGAGTAATAACTTTAACGAAGGTACCACCATTGCTGCCATTGCCGATGTAAATAAAATGATCTTTGAAGGCAAGGTAGACGAGTCGGAAGTGGGTAAGATCCGCGAAGGATTGAACTTAGAGATTGCCGTGGGTGCCTTGGAGAACAATGTGTTCGATGCCACTTTAGATTATATCGCCCCTAAAGGTGTTGAGGAAAATGGCGCCATTCAGTTCGAGATTAAAGGTACGCTCACCAAGCAAGATACGGTGTTCATTAGAGCTGGCTTAAGTGCGAATGCCTCGATTATTCTCGAAAAGGCCGAAGATGCCCTTAGTATAAAAGAAGCTTTGGTGCAGTACGACGATGAGACCCAAGATCCGTATGTAGAGGTGAAAACCGGGGAACAACAGTTCGAACGTCGCGATATTGAATTGGGTGTTAGCGATGGTATTTATGTGGCCATCGATTCGGGCTTGGCCGCAGAAGACGAGATAAAAGTCTGGAACCAAATCAAGGCCCCAACCGAATAGAAATCTTAAAATAATCAAAAAATTGTGCGGGGATCGTAACGTTTTAGGTCCTGTATAGTCCTATACGTGTCAACTCGCAACTCAACAAAAAACGAGCCAACCATGATACAGATTAAAGATCTTCACAAATCCTATAAAATGGGGAGTAACTCCCTTCATGTACTTAAAGGAATCGATTTTAATGTAGAAGATGGCGAACTGGTGGCCATTATGGGATCTTCGGGTTCCGGTAAATCTACCCTTTTGAATATTTTGGGCATGCTCGATAATGCCGATACCGGTGACTATATTTTAGATGGGGTGCCGATCAAAAACCTGAACGAGACCAAAGCGGCCCAATACCGTAATAAATTCCTTGGGTTTATATTCCAGTCTTTTAACCTGATCAATTATAAAACAGCGGCCGAGAACGTAGCCTTGCCTTTGTATTACCAAAAGGTGGGTCGTAAAGAACGCCAGGAAAAAGCCTTGAAGTATTTA
This sequence comes from Sediminicola luteus, assembly GCF_002514735.1. GTDB lineage: Bacteria > Bacteroidota > Bacteroidia > Flavobacteriales > Flavobacteriaceae > HQA918. The sequence goes on from NZ_NBWU01000005.1 coordinate 134,031, forward strand.
GAGCAAGTTGGCTTGAAAGAGTGGGCTACGCATTTGCCCAGTGAGCTTTCTGGTGGACAAAAACAAAGGGTGGCCATTGCCCGTGCCATGGCGGCCGAGCCTAAAGTACTTTTGGCCGATGAGCCTACCGGGGCCTTGGATAGTAAAACATCCTATGAAGTAATGGATCTGATCCAAAAAATCAACGATGCCGGTAATACTATTTTGGTGGTGACCCACGAACCCGACATTGCCGATATGTGTAAGCGTATTGTGCATTTGCGCGATGGGGTAATCGTTGAAGATAAAAAGGTAGAACAGGTAAGGGCCCAACAGTATGTTTGATCGCGACGTTTGGCAAGAGATTTTCCACAGCATCAAAAATAACAAGCTGCGTACCTTCCTAACTGGTTTTTCGGTAGGTTGGGGTATCTTTATTTTGGTGATGTTGTTGGCCTCCGTTAATGGAATGCAGAACGGTTTTACCGGGCAATTCAATGACGATGCCACCAACTCTATTTTTATCCGTACGGGGAGTACTGTTAAAGCCTATGGTGGGTTTGAGGCCGGTAGACGTATCCGGTTTAAAAACGACGATATAGAATATATCCAAAAGAGTTTTCCGGACGATTACGTAGAGATCAGTGGGCGATTCTATCGTTCGATTTCGGCCCGTTATAAGGCAGAGACCGGTACTTACACGGTAACGGCAGTCCACCCGGATCATCAGGTTATAGAAAAAACCATCGTTACCAAAGGCCGCTATATCAATGAAAACGATATCAGGGCTAAGGCCAAAGTGGCCGTAATCGGTAGAAAAGTGGCCGAGGATCTTTTCGATAAGGAAGACCCGATTGGGCAGTTTGCCGAGTTCAATGGTTTGCCCTTTAGGGTAATCGGGGTGTTTACCGATGAGGGCGACGATAATGCCGAACGTGGTATTTATGCACCCATAACCACCTATCAAAGAATTTATGGAAATACGGATCAGGTAGATGTGATTACCCTGACCTATAACCCGGATTATAAGCTTCAGGAAGCTATCGCTTTTTCGGACCGTATAGAGACTTTGTTGAAACGTAAACATCGAATCTCGCCAGAAGATCAGGCTGGTATCCGTGTCTGGAACTATGCCGAAGCCTTTGACGATATCAGCAATTTTACCTCAGTACTTTCAGCCATTAGTATAGGTGTGGGGCTACTTATTTTAATAGCCGGTATCGTAGGTATCGGAAATATTATGGTGTTCATCATTAAAGAACGTACCAAGGAAATTGGTGTGCGAAAAGCTTTGGGTGCTGCTCCTGGCCAAATCGTAAAATTGGTGCTTTTTGAGTCGGTATTCATCACGGCTTTGTCCGGATTTATCGGTCTTTTGTTTGCCACGGCCATTTTGGCCTTGGTAGGGCCCAATATACAATCTGATGCTTTTGCCAACCCATCGGTACGCATGTCTACCGTAATTACCGCCACCATAATTCTGGTTGTGGCCGGGGTCTTGGCCGGATTGATACCTGCCATGAAGGCTGCGAATGTTAAACCTATTGTTGCACTAAGGGATAAATAGTTATGTGGATATTTGATCGCGATTTATGGCTTGAGATTTTCAATACCCTGGGCAAGAATATGTTCCGAACCTTCTTGACCATGCTAGGAGTAATCTTCGCTATGATCATTCTTATGTTGCTCTTGGGTTCGGCCAATGGTATGAGCAATGGGTTCAATAGGATTTTTGCCGGTACGGCCTCCAATAGTCTTTTTGTATGGAGCCAACGAACTTCTGAACCGTATAAAGGATTTGAAAGGGGAAGGCGCATCCGTTTTAGAATAGATGATGCCAATATATTAAAGAAAAACATCCCGGAAATCGATGTGTTGGCGCCACGAATAGAATTGGGTAGCCATAGGGGTGTGGTAACCGTGTACCGAAATGGTAGAACCAGTGGTTCTTCTGTATATGGTGATTTTCCCGAAATAGATAATATTACCAAAAAGAAATTGGTTAAAGGCCGGTTCTTGAATAACAATGATATCGAAGGCTCTAAAAAGGTATGTGTTATCGGTGAGGAGACCTTTAAACTATTATTCGATAAAAGTGAGGACGCCATTGGGCAAGAGATTAGGGTTAACGGGGTATTCTTTACCGTAGTAGGTATTTATAAACCCAATAACAATATCAATATTGATGGTGAGAATGCCATTTTCGTTCCCTTCACTACCTTTCAAAAAGCCTTTGGTTCGGGTGATCGTATGGGTTGGATGGCAATATCGGTCAATGAAGATACCAAGGTGGCCATCGTAGAGGACAAGATCAAAAAATTATTGAAGAACAAATACGATATCGCTCCTAATGACGAAAGGGCTATTGGAAGTTTCGATATGTCGGAAATCTTTAACAATATCAGTTCCTTTACCACTGTGTTACAAGGTTTCTCCTTCTTTGTAGGCATTTTTACCTTGTTAGCCGGGGTAATCGCCATTAGTAACATTCTATTGATTACGGTAAAAGAACGTACCAAAGAAATTGGGGTACGAAGGGCCTTGGGGGCCACCCCAAAGATCGTGCGTAGGCAAATCGTAATGGAAGCTATCGTTTTAACCGGATTTGCCGGCCTTATAGGATTTGCGATTTCTGTGGGGATGCTAACCCTACTCGATAAGATGTTTGGCCAGGGCAACGATTTCCCATTTAAAAATCCTATGGTAGATATCCCACAGTTTACCATCGCCTTTTTACTAATGGTGGGGCTTAGTGTTCTTATTGGGTTAATACCTGCCAATAGGGCGGTTAAGGTAAGACCCATTGAAGCGCTTCGAGAAGAATAGAAAAACCAAAAAAGAATTAAATAACAGTCAAATTACGAATAATGAACAAGTATGTTAAATACGGATTGATCGGACTTGTATGTATAGGCATCTTGGGGGCCACGGTCATTTTCCTGAAAAAGAACAGCGAGCCGTTAAAGTTGTACGAGACGGCCGAATTGGAGAAACAGGATATCGTAAACAAGGTAATCGTGACCGGTAAGGTCATTCCCGAGGACGAGATCAATATAAAACCGCAGATTCCGGGTATTATCGATGAGATTTTCTTGGAAGAAGGTGAAGAGGTTAAAGAAGGTGATCTAATTGCCACGATTAAGGTTGTCCCTAACGAACAGTCTTTGGCCAGTGCCCGAGGTAGGGTAAAAACCGCTGAGGTAAACCTATCCAATGCCAAGATCGAATACGACCGTAACAAGGCCATTTTTGATAAAGGGGTAATCTCTAGCCAAGATTTCAACCAGATCAAATTGACCTATGATCGTGCCGTGTTAGAGTTGGAGAATGCCCGTAACGACTATCAGATTATTCGTGTAGGTTCTACCGGAGGTTCGGCTGCTGCCAATACCAATATCCGTTCTACCGTTGCCGGGACCATTTTGGAAATCCCGGTAAAAGAAGGAGATCAGGTTATTGAAAGTAACAGCTTTAACGAAGGTACCACTATCGCTACCATTGCCGATATGCAAAAACTGATTTTTGAGGGCGAGGTAGATGAAGCCGAGGTAGGTAAGCTAAAATTGGGCATGCCTTTACAGATTAGTATGGGGGCTCTTGAAAAGTCTGAGTTCGGAGCCAAATTAAAATTCATTGCCCCTAAAGGTATTGAAGAAGAAGGAGCCGTTCAGTTTAAGATCGAAGGTGACCTTGTGTTAAACGATAGTACCTATGTACGTGCCGGTTATAGTGCCAACGCCTCTATTGTATTAGATGAAAAGAAAGACGTATTGGCCATTAAAGAAGCTTTGTTACAATTCGATAAGGAAACCGAAAAACCCTACGTAGAAGTAGAGACTGGGGAAAACGAATTCGAAAAACGCGAATTGGAACTTGGGGTAAGTGATGGCATCAATGTCGAGGTTTTATCTGGGATTACAGAAGATGATAAAATCAAAATTTGGAACGAATTAGAAAAGAGTGATAACGAAAATTCAGACGACTAAGATGAACCTAAAAACTATTGTAGCAGGTGTGTTCATTCTAGTTGGACTTAGCCTGCAGGCCCAGACCAAAAGATGGACCTTGGAAGAATGTATCGCCTATGCCGAAGAACATAATATATCTTTGGCACAAAGCGAGTTAGATCTTGAAAATGCTAAAATTGATAAATCAGACGCACTAGGTGGGCTATTACCATCACTAAATGGCTCTATGGGAGGTACCTTTAGCTCCGGTCTTTCCCAGAACCCGGTAACCGGTATCAATACACGGGTAACCAATTTTTCGGCCAATGGAGGATTAAGCTCTGGCGTAAATCTTTTTGACGGTTTGCGTAATTATAAGCGATTGGATCGTGCCAAGTTAAACGCATTGGCCGCCGAATACCGTCTCGAGGATATGAAGGACGATATCCGTTTGGCCGTGGCCAATGCCTATTTGCGTATTTTGATGAATAAGGAGGCCTTAAAGGTTGCTAAAGCCCAATTGGCCGTTACCGAAAAAGATATAGAGCGCACCAAAGAATTGGTTGAATCCGGTGTAGTGCCACGCGGAGATCAATTGGAATTGGAAGCCACTGCCGCCAATCAGTTACAGCAAGTGGTCAGTTCAGAGAATGAGGTGGTAATTGCCAAACTTTCCCTGGCCCAGTTATTACAACTGGAAGATTATAATGAGTTTGCGGTTGTCGACGAGCAATTCGAAGTACCACCATCCGATATCCTTAATAATTCGGCCAAAGATATTTTTAACAAGGCCATGGAGGTGCGTAACGATATTAAATTATCGGCGGCAAGCGTTGATTTGGCCGTAAAAGATGTAGAAATTGCCAAAGGGGCCTATTATCCTACATTAAGGGGCTTTGTAAATTACAATACGAACTACTTTAACAACAACAGATACTTTAATCCGGATGGCTCCCTTGGGGATAAAATACCGTTTAAAGAGCAATTGTGGATGAATGATGGTATCGCTTATGGTGCCAGTTTGAACATCCCGATTTTTAATGGTTGGTCGGCAAAGAACGGCGTAAAACGTTCTAGGATCAGCTTGGATAAGGCCCGTTTACAATTAGAACAAGATAAATTGGATTTGGAAGCCACCGTAAATCGAGCGTACACTGATACCAAAGGTAGTTTTAAAACCTATGAAGCTGCCGAAAAGACCTTGGAGGCACGTCGTTTGTCTCATCAATATGCCCAAGAGCGGTTTAATGTGGGGCTCATGAACGCTTTTGAGTATAGCCAAGCCCAGGCCCGTGTAGATGATGCAGCCGCTTCGGTTATCCGATCCAAGTTCGATTATATCTTTAAATTAAAAGTATTAGAATTCTATTTCGGACTTCCGATTACTTTAGAGTAGACGTATATTTGTGGCCATTATGGCTACGATATTACATATAGAGTCGGCAACGACCAATTGTTCGGTCAGTGTGGCCAAGAACGGAAAGCTCTTGGTGCTGAAAGAGGATAATGGAATCAACTATTCCCATGCCGAACAATTACATATTTTTATCAGGGAAGCCTTGCAAGAGGCTTCCCTTTCTTTTTCTGAATTGGACGCCATTGCGGTATCAAAGGGGCCTGGTTCCTATACGGGCCTGCGTATAGGTGTCTCTGCGGCCAAAGGATTGTGTTTTGCACTCGATTTACCACTGATTTCCGTGCCCACCTTGCAATCTATGGCCTTACAAAGCCCAAGCGATACCATAGATTTTATTATTCCCTTGTTAGATGCCCGGCGTATGGAGGTATATTCGGCCGTGTATGATGCCCAGGGAGTCGAATTGCGGGAAACCAAGGCTGAAATTATCGAAAAAGGTATCTTTGGGGCTTGGACATCGAAGGGAAAGACCATGCTGTTAGGCAATGGGGCTGTTAAATGTAAAGAAGTATTGTCGCATCCGAATTTGTCGTTTGCACCTTATATTTTCCCTTCTGCCCGGGAAATGGCATCATTGGCTTTTGCAAAATTCCAGCAAAACGATTTTGAGGATGTGGCCTACTTTGAACCCTACTATCTCAAAGATTTTATGGTGACTACAAAAAGAAACCCTCCTAAGGACGATTAGAAGGGTTTGCGGGTTATAGTTAAATCTTGGATTATCTTGAACTAGGCTTCAGCTGGCTGTTGTAATACCATATGAGGGAAAGGGATCTCGATTCCGGCCTCGTCGTATTTGTATTTTAGGGTTTCCAAAACATGGAAATGAGCAGCCCAGAAATCTTCATTTTTCGCCCAAAAACGTAGACTAAGGTTTACCGAACTATCTGCCAAGGCATCGACATATACCTCAGGCGCCGGATCTTCTAAAATTTGGGGGAACTCATTACAGATTTGAAGCAAGATTTCTTTAGCTTTCTTTATATCGGAACCATAGGAGATACCGACTGTGATTTTATCGCGACGCGTGCTTTCAACGTTGTAATTCACGATATTGTTGTTGGCCAATTGTCCGTTGGGCAAAATGGCCAATTGGTTACCAAAAGTGTTGATTTTGGTAGATAATACACTTATATCCTTAACCGTACCTTCAATACCCTGGGCAGAAATATAATCGCCCACTCGGAAAGGTTTAAAAAGCAGGATTAGCACTCCGCCTGCAAAGTTTGACAACGATCCCTGAAGGGCCAGTCCGACCGCCAAACCGGCCGCGCCCACGACGGCTACCAGTGACGACGATTTAACCCCCAATTGGGTAACTACAAGCACGAATACCAATAGTTTACAACCCATACTGATAAAACTCAACAAAAAGCTCTCTAAGGTAGGGTCGTAATCTTTTTTGACGAACAATCGTCTTATCATGCGGGTTACCATTTTAGTCAGCCAAAGGCCCACCACCAAAATGATTATTGCGGTGATTAAATCGGGTAAAAATGCCATAAGCCATTCCATGGCCGTGTCCATAAAAGTTTCAATATTGGCTATGCTTTCCATATGTTAGGTTTTTATGCGGCAAAAGAAAGAAAAAAGAGACGTATTACCAATGTTTTGACACTAAGATTAGGTTACCGTATATATTCCAGAACCTCTTTGGGGTCTTTTTCGGGTTTGGCGCAACTGCCATGTGTACAGTGGTATATGTAGGTTTCACCTGGCTTGAAACGATTTTCGAATAAGCTAAAATTGTTTTGCATAGTTGAAGCGGCCAATACTATTTGGGGTAAGTAAGCACTGGAAAATTCGGAAGCCATGGTTAGCGCCTGTTCCCCACTGATGACGATTTCATGGTAAGGGTGAGATTCTAGTAGCACTAATTTCCACCAATATGGATAGCCTGAAATCTGACTGGAAAACCGTTGTTGGGCCGTTTGTAATTGTTTTTGGTAAATCTCACCATACCCAGCATTGGGGTAATGATGATGTAGGATTTTTAATCCATGAGCCATAACCGCATTCGATGAAGGGATCACATTGTCTTCCAGTTCGAATTGCCCTGGAATGATGTCGTTTTCCACTTGGTTGTAGTAAAATAGTCCGGTATTAGTATCGAGGAAGCGGTCGATGGTTTGGTCTGCCATTTTTTTAGCTTTTTCTAAAAACCTGGTATCAAAGCAAACTTCATACAGGGCCAGATAGGCCTGAATCAACCAGGCGTAATCTTCTAAATATGCCGGGATTTTTGCGTTACCTTCCATATAGGTTCGTAACAATTGCCCTTCGGGGTCAAGTAAATGGTCTTCTATAAAAGCAAGTGTGTTTTGGGCTTGGAATTGATACTGGGGCATTTCTAAATAACGGGAGGCATCGCATAGTCCGATTACCATCATGGCATTCCAAGAGGTCAGGGCCTTCTGGTCTAGGAATGGTTTTGGTCTTTTATCACGAATTTCCTTTAGTTTAGCAAGACAGCTGCGTATTTTGGATTCAAGGGCTTCGGAGTTCAAACCGTATTTTTCTGCAATCTCTAAAGTATTGGTGTCCAGAATCAACACATAGTTTCCGGCTTCCCAATGCCCGTATGCATTGATGTTATAATAGTCGGCGAATAAGGAAAAGTATTCTTTCAGAATGGTTTGTAATTCTTCTTTTGTCCAAACATAATAGGCCCCTTCCTCTTGTTTTCCTTCCTTATTCATACTATCGGCATCTAAAGCCGAATAATACAAGGGGGTATCCCCCTTAAACTCAGAGTCGAGAAAATCCAATGTTTCTTCAACTACTTTTTTGTACAACGGATTTTTACTTGCCGCAAAAGCCTTGGCATAGAGACTTACCAATTGGGCGTTATCGTATAACATTTTTTCAAAATGGGGAATATGCCACTTTATGTCCACGGAATAGCGTGAGAATCCACCACCTACATGATCGTAGATTCCACCGAGGGCCATACGCTCTAAGGTGGTATGCACATATTCCAGTACGGTTTTGTTTTTCTTAACCGTACCTAGGTGAAGTAGGAAATCGAGATTTACGGGCATCATAAATTTAGGGGCCCTTTTGAATCCGCCCAAATAGGTGTCCCAAGAAGCGCGCCATTGGGTTAGCAATGCTTCTACATCCGATGCACTGGGAAGATGGGTTTCTTTTTCCGGCAAGGGAATCAGATGTAATTGTTTTAGGCCAGCAGCTAACTTTTGGGCATAGGCCTCAACTTTGGGCCTGTCATTTTTATAGAGTTTGCCCAGTTGTTCAAGTACTTGTAGCCATTGGGTTTTGTTTACGTAAGTGGCTCCCCAAAAAGCACGGCCATCGGGTAAGGCGATAATGTTCAAAGGCCAACCCCCTTGTCCGCTCATAAGTTGTAGGGCCTCCATATATTGTCGGTCAACATCGGGTCGTTCTTCACGATCCACTTTTATATTCACGAAGTAGTGGTTCATGAGTTCGGCCACTTCCATATCGGCAAAGCACTCGTGCTCCATAACATGGCACCAATGGCAGCTAGAGTAACCAATGCTGATCAACAAAGGTTTGTCGGATCTGCGCGCCATGGCCAAGGTTTTTTCGGACCAGGGTTTCCAATCTACCGGGTTATGGGCATGCTGTTTTAAATAAGGGCTACTTTCGTAAAAGAGTTCGTTTGTGAATTCGGACATGTTACAAAAATACGAAACAAAAAAGGCGCCTACAGAGACGCCTTTGATCAAGGTTTCTTGATAGTTTTGGTAGGGGCTTACTGAAATTTGTGTTGCCCTTATTGCCCCTACCAATGCATTATTTTACCTCGAAAGTGATTTTTACGTTCACCCGAAAATCGGAAACCGTACCATCGGTTACGGCACAACTTTGATCTTGTACATAAACCGAACGGATGTTCTTAACGGATTTGGCAGCTTGTTTTACTGCTTTCTTGGTGGCATCTTCCCAACTTTTGTTGGAGTTGGCCATTACTTCAATAACTTTTAAAATTGCCATAATGGTTATAGTTTTTCATAAACCCGGAATTAGGTGCCGGGCCGTTTAATGTAAACGAAATTATAGCCGATTATTGTGCAAAAAGTAAGAAAAAGACTATACTGTTTTTAGCCATTGATGGCCACTACCTCACCAATGGTATCGCCCATCATTTCTTTGAGCATACTTTCGATACCGTTTTTTAAAGTGAAGGTAGAACTTGGACAACCGCTACAAGCACCTTGCAGTACCACTTGTACCTGCTTGGTCTGTTTGTCGTAGGATTCAAAACGGATGTTACCACCATCACTCGCCACCGCAGGCTTAACATACTCATCTAAAATAGACACGATTCTTTGCGATATGGGGTCTAGGTCTTTGGCTTGTTCCTTGACCGGAATACCTACTACTTCATGAGCCTCTTGGGCTGCTTGATCCACTACCGGTAGGCCCTGTACCAAATACTCCCGGATCATTTCGCGAAGTTCTAGGGTTACCTCGTTCCAATCGGCTACTTCATATTTAGAGATAGAGACATAGTTTTCATCTAAAAACACCTCTTTTACGAAAGGAAAGTTGAACAATTTGGCTGCAAGGGGGGCATTTTTGGCCTCGTCTATATTCTTGAATTCGTAGGGCTGGGATACCAATAATGTATTGGCCACGAATTTCATTACGGCCGGGTTGGGGGTGCTTTCGGCATAGACCGTTACGGCTTTTGGTTTTTGCTCTTTTTCCAATACCACTGGGGCTCCAGAGTTTAAGTAGTCTACCAACTGTTGGGCCACCTCGTCTTTAACATCGGGCCATTCTACGATATTGAATTTCTCCAAGGCTATAAAATTCCCCGATACATAAACGGTTTTTATAAAAGGTAGATAGAACAATTGTTGGGGCAAAGGGGCATCCTTGGCGTCGTCAATGTTCTTGAATTCATAGTTACCCTTAACCAAGAATTGATTGCTTTCGAACTTTAATATAGACGGATTACTGGTTTCCGAAACGGTAATGATATGCTCTTCCATAGTATACTAATTTCTGCATTGTCTCATTCTTAGGTAATGGACAATAATTGGGTATTTTGGCAAAAATACGAACAATACGTCCGAAAATATCTAATACTAAAGCGTTAATTTGTACGTTAGCATACTAGTTCTAATGCCCAGAACTGAACACTTAGCCTAAAGAAGGAAAATGAAAAAAACACTGCTATTGACTTTTTTTCTGACTAGCTTTTGCTTTTCAGTTAAGGCCCAAGAGGGCATACCTGTATATTTCGACTATTTATCGGACAACTATTATTTAGTGTATCCTTCCATGGCGGGCATTAGTCCGGGTGGAAAAATTCGCGGTACGTATAGAAAACAATGGTTCGATGTAGAAGATGCGCCTAACCTACAAACACTAAGCGCCCATATGCGGGTTGGCGAAAAAAACGGACTTGGTCTTATCCTCTTTAATGATGCCAATGGCTACCACTCTCAAGGTGGGGTGAAATTGACCTATGCCTATCATTTAAAATTGGGTGGCGACATTAGATCGTTGAACCAATTGTCTTTTGGACTAAGCGGGGTGTTTTTACAGAATAAATTGGACGAAAGCCAGTTTAGATCGGTAACCCCCGATCCTTTATTGACCGGCGGAAGCGTTTCGGCCGCTTATTATAATGTCGATTTTGGTATGTCGTATAATATCATGGAATTCTATGCCCATGCTGCCGTTTTGAACGTTTTGGGTAGGCGTAGTGAAATTTATGAGTTGGAAGATCAATTTATCGATAACGCCCGTAGATATTTGGTTTCTATTGGTTATGTTTTTGGTAGGAGTGAATGGAAAATAGAACCGTCGCTTTTATACCAAGTTACGGATTTTACCCAGGAGAAAAGTATAGATATCAATGCCAAGGTGTATCGTGATCTCGATTTCGGAACCCTATGGGGTGGGGTTTCCTATAGACGTAGTTTCGATGGGGCCCAATACCAAACCAATGGGTCGTTCGGCGAGCAGCGTTTACAGCTGTTTACACCTATTGTGGGGGTGAACTTCAATAACTTTATGGTCTCCTATAACTATTCGTACCAAACCGGAGATATTCGTCTAGACGATGGTGGTTTTCATCAGATTACCATTGGGTACGACTTTGGTCAGGAAGGCAGGGGAAGTCGCTATGATTGTTATTGCCCAGCCACGAATTATTAAAAGGATGACCTCCTAAGAAATCATCCTTTAGTTGTCTTAAACTGTCTTAGATAGGTTATTCCCAATGATAATCTTTTTCGGCCGCTTTGGTCTTAATAGCCTTAAGTAAGGCATTTTCCAATTCACCTTTAGCTCCCTCTTTTTGGTTCCTGATTAAATAGGTATCGCGTTTGGCGTTAAGTGCCTGGATCTCTTTCTGTATTTTTTGTCTTTCGGCCTTTTGTTGGGCAATGTAACGATTCAATTCTGCCGTACTTTTATCCTGAAGATTTTTGGGTAAATCAGACTTTTTGACTTCGGCAATATTAAAATTGGCATCGTCAGAGGCATCTACCAGATCCCAAGTACTGTTTTTATATAATCTAGAACTTTTGCTTACACTTCGTTTTACGGCAACCGCTGCTTCCATCTCCATGGCGTTAGTGTCTTGCAAGGCCTGCTGTTTGGCTTTGGCCGCCCCAAGGCTTCCGTAGGAAATATAGGTTTTGTTCAACTTTTTGTTCAAAATAATGATCTGGTCGTCGTAAGGAGTGGGTATATGAACCACTTCCTTATTGTGATCTATGGCCATGTACTCACCGCCTGAAAGGGTGGCACCGTCTTTCCAGTGGGTAAAAACACCTTGTTGAAAATCACCACAGAAAATGGTATTAACCACCACATCTTTTTCCTTGGCTTGAAGCACGGCATCTTTATAATCTAATTTACCTTGTGAGAAAGGTTCGTTTCCGGCGATAAATATCATTTTAAGGTCATTGCGGTTTTTACCCCAATCCAGCTGCTTTAATGAACGATCTATTACCGTACCACAGTACTCTTCGCCGCCATCGGTGCGCAGGGCAAATAGCTTTTCAGAGATCTCATCCAAATCATTGCTAAAGGGCATTACTTGTTGTATATACCCTTCACGGGCCGATAATCTGTCGTTTCCGTATTGGTACAAGGCAATCTCTAGATCGGGCCTATTCCCATTACCGCATTTCGCATAGGAAAAAGAATTCACGATATCCCAAAGTTGGGTCTTGGCCTGATTGATCAATCCATCCATACTATTACTAGTGTCTAGCAGTAGGGCAATTTTAACGGTTTGTTTTTTGTCCAGATTTTCATGGCTTTCAGGAGTTGAACATTTGTCCGATTTTTTATCGTTGGCCTGAATGCCTAGGATTCCGAAACAGCTAAAAGCGAGTATTAAGAGTGACTTTTTCATAAGAATGTGTTTTTGAATTATGATGCTAAACTAGCTGGCCTATGCTTGAAGAAAAACCTCCAATGCGTAAACTGGTCTTTTGAATGCGTAAACGGGTCGTTTCAATATGTAGTTACCGTATTTTAGGCGTAAAATGGAGTGGAAACACGGAATCGTCATTTTTTCGAACCATATAAAACCACTAAGTTTATCAAGTATTTTAGCTAATAATGATGCTTAAAACCTGTATTTCATTGGTTCTCTTTCTGAACTTCTTCTTTGGGGTGGCCCAAGAAGTTCAACACATTTCCGGTAGGGTAACAGATGCCTCTGGGAAAACCTTGGAGCAGGTTTTGGTGGTGGGGCCGTTTGAAACGGTGTTTACCAATGCCAATGGAGCATACGATATCCTTGGTTTTCCTGGGGAGGAAATACGTTTCATTAAATCGGGAAGGCAAAGCCGTAATTTAACGGTAAAAGCAAAAGGCCAGACCGTTGGGGATATGGTTATAAGTCCATCTAGAGCGAGACTAAACGAAGCCAAGAAAAGCAAGGTTGCCCGGCCTGATTATTCCGGGTATTTTGATGAAGCCCAATATATCTATCGACAGCAGGCCGGGGATGCCATTGACCAGATTACCCAGGCCCTTTCACTTATGGGTAGTCGCGGATCGAAAAATGAGCGAGCCCGGGCCTATGTGCTTCTGGGTGATGTTTATGCGTTTCATAATCAATTTGAATTGGCTCAAACCAATTATAAGGAAGCCTTATCCTTGGGTAGAGATAACTACTCTATTATAAAATTAGCCCAAATACAGTTGGAATTAAATCGCTTGGGAGAGGCACGTAAAACGCTTTTGGCGATGGGTGATAAAGGTCTGAACCCGTATCACCAAATAAAAAAAGAGCAAGGATTGGCACAAATAGCCTTTGGACTGGGCGATTTTGACCGTGCCAAAAAGGCCTATGAAAGTGCTAGGTCACAAGCGGTGGAAAGTGGTTTCCCAAGCTTGGTTCTCGATATAGACTCACAATTGGCCGAATTGTTCGAGGCCCAAAATAATTTTGGTAAGGCCCAGGCCAGTTTTAACAATGTGTTGGAGGTGTCACGGGCCCAACCTAGTAAACGTGGGGTGCTCGAAAAAGAAAAGGCAGCCGATTTTTATAGCCGTAACCAATTGTACGACCAAGAGATAAAATTGCGCCAAGAAAGTTTAGAAGATCTTATGGATTTAGAACCGGATGAGGTTGAGGCGGCTAATACCCCTTCGCCAGATACCCTGACCGGTCAGCGTATAAACTTCAAGATCGCCAATGCATATATTGCCCAAGATAAACCAGAAGAGGCTGTAGGGTTTTTAGAAGAAAGTATAAAAACCGCCGATGCTGCCGATGATCTCGAAACCCAGAAAGATGCGGTTAAAGCCTTATCCGAAGTATATCGCGAAACTGGGGATTACGATAAGGCCTTGGTGGCTTATCAGCAATATGTTTCGGTAATGGATACCTTGTATGCCCGTAAGGAAGCCGAGATTGAACAAGCAGCACGATTCAATCGTGAGATTGCCACCAAACAAGGAAGAATTACGGGATTAGAACAAGAACAGGCCTTGGTTAAAAGCCAATACGATCTCTCGACCACCCGCGAACAATTGGCTATGGAGACCAATAAAAGACAGCTTTGGTTGATCTATGCACTTTTGTTGGGCACCCTTATTATGGCAGTCGCATTACTTTTGGTCTATCGCGCGAACCTTAAACAGAAGCAAGCTAATAGGGTATTGGCCTTAAAGTCGCTGCGTTCACAAATGAATCCGCATTTTATTTTTAATGCCTTGAATTCGGTAAATACCTTTATCGCTCAAAACGATGAAAGGGCAGCAAATCGCTATCTAACCGGTTTCTCCACTTTAATGCGTTCGGTTTTAGAGAATTCCGATAAAGATTTTGTTCCCTTGGCGAAGGAATTGGAAACTTTAAAAACCTACGTATTACTGGAGCATCAACGCTTTAAGGATAAATTTGATTATCAATTTGAGATTGCCGAAGGTTTGGCTGTCGGGGCCTATGCCGTACCAACCATGCTTATACAGCCCTATATTGAAAATGCGGTTTGGCATGGGTTACGCTATAAAGAGGATTTCGGACACTTAAATATCGATTTTTCGGAAGTGTCGGATCACTTAATGGTGTCGATAACTGACGATGGCATAGGTCGTGAGAGATCCAAGGCTTTAAAAACCAAACATCAAAAGAAACAAGCCTCTAAAGGCATGGGAAATATCGCAGACCGTGTGGTAATTCTCAATAAAATGTATGGAAATAGAGTCTCGGTGCGTATTGAAGACCTGAACCCAGACGGAAGTGGCACCCGTGTCGAGTTAAAAATCAAAAAAGGAAAATGGGATTAAAGGCCATATTGATTGAAGATGAGGTCTCCGGTAGGGAGATATTACGAAACTATATCGCAAAATACTGTCCGGAGATAACGCTGTTGGGTGAGGCGGCCAATATTACCGAAGGGGCTGAATTGGTGAGAAAGCATCAGCCTGAATTGGTGTTTTTAGATGTGGAGATGCCTTATGGCAATGCCTTCGATTTTTTAGAACTTTTCCCTAATCGCGATTTTGAAACCATTTTTGTTACGGCCTATGATCAATATGCCAAGGAGGCCTTAAACCAACATGCCGCCTATTATTTGATGAAACCGATCTCCATAGACGAACTTATCAAGGGTGTGGCCTATGTTATCGATGTAAAGGAAAAAGAGAAAAAACTGTTGGAAGGTACTGGGGTGCCAACCACGATCAAGGCGACCGGAAAGTTAAGGGTGCCCCAGCAACAGGGGTTCAAACTCTTGGAAACAAGTACGATTCTATATGCAGAAGCCGATGATAACTATACCCATTTACACTTAAAAGAAGGGAAAGTGTTGGCCAGTAAAACCTTAAAATACTTTGAGGAGGCGTTGAAAGGAGGGGCTTTCGTGCGTGTGCACAAATCGTATTTGGTCAATATCAATGAAATAACGGAATACGTAAAAGGAAAAGGAGGGCATATTATTCTTTCCAGTGGCAAACAATTACAGGTGTCTGCCGGGCGCAAAGGAGAGTTACTTTCCTATTTTCAATAAAATATACAAGAGATTGATGATAATTAAAGAAGTTCAGGGTAAAAAGCCCAAAATGGGTAAAGACTGTTTTATTGCCGAAAACGCCACCATCGTTGGGGAAGTCGAAATGGGAGACCAATGCAGTGTATGGTTCAATGCGGTAGTTCGTGGCGACGTGCACTATATTAAAATGGGGGATAAGGTAAATGTGCAAGATGGGGCCGTGGTGCATTGTACCTATAAAAAATCGCCAACGACTATTGGTAATAATGTATCGATAGCCCATAATGCCATAGTGCATGGTTGTACCATACACGATAATGTATTGGTGGGTATGGGCAGTATCGTCATGGACGATTGTGTAGTGGAAAGTAACAGTATAATTGCCGCCGGGGCCGTACTGACCAAAGGTACCCATGTTCCGGCAGGAACTGTTTTTGCCGGAATGCCAGCCAAAAAAATCAAGGATATTAGCCCAGATCTTACCCAAGGTGAGGTAGAACGCATAGCCAATAATTATGTAAAGTATGCCTCTTGGTACGAATAAGGAATTGATCCCGAATACTGTTGAACAAAGAATGGGATTCCGTACATTTGACCCATAGTATACTCTTTCTGTTTTGAAATCCGAGAAAAATCAAGGCAGCTATTTTTGTTCCTGTTTAGGCAAATTTTCTCGGCATAGCCTAAGCTACGGCGATAAAATTTAACAACGACAGGGGCAAAAAGAGCAAGTGGCGTTTTCGGGTTTGAAAATGGAAGGAGTATTAAATAGCAACACATGAAAGCATATATATTTCCAGGTCAAGGGGCCCAGTTTGAAGGTATGGGTCTTGATTTGTATGAAAAATTCCCATTGGCCCAAGAACTTTTCGAAGAAGCCAATGAAATCCTTGGTTTTTCCATTACCGATATCATGTTCGAAGGATCGGCCGAGGAGTTAAAGCAGACCAAAGTTACACAGCCGGCCATTTTCTTACATTCGGTTATTTTGGGCAAGGCCATGGGCGATGCTTTTAAACCGGATATGGTGGCAGGGCATTCCCTAGGGGAATTTTCGGCATTAGTGGCTAATGGTACGCTAGATTTTAAAGATGGCTTGTCTTTGGTTTCGCAGCGGGCACAGGCCATGCAAAAAGCCTGTGAATTGCAACCTAGTACCATGGCTGCTGTATTGGGTCTGGAGGATAAAGTAGTGGAAGATCTTTGCGCCCAAACCGATGGTGTGGTGGTGGCTGCCAACTATAATTGCCCGGGACAATTAGTGATATCTGGTGAGGTGCCTGCCGTAGAGGCCGCCTGTGAAAAGATGAAGGAAGCCGGTGCCAAAAGGGCCCTGGTCTTACCTGTGGGAGGTGCGTTCCATTCCCCATTAATGGAGCCGGCGCGGGAACAATTGGCCGCGGCCATAGAAACTACCCAATTCCATACACCAAATTGCCCTATATATCAAAATGTAACGGCTAGTGCGGTTACCGATGCGGCTTCTATCAAACAGAATTTGATAACTCAATTAACGGCTCCAGTACGGTGGACCCAAAGCATGCAGCAAATGATCGTCGATGGTGCTACCGAGTTCATTGAAGTAGGACCGGGCAAGGTATTGCAAGGTCTTATGCGAAAGATAGACCGTAGTGTTGTAGCGGCTTCTGGTACAGTGGACTAAGGATGGGTATGTAGTTCATCCTAAAAAAGATGCGTTAGGCTGTTAATAGTTTGATGCATCTTTTTTTTTCCTATTATTGGGCTCCCAAATGCCCCCGACCTACCTTTTGGATTGCTTGGCATTTCAGGACTATGAAATGAAAATTATGGTAATCAATACTACAGTCGTCAGATTCGATTATATAGCCAACCTTAAATACCTAGGTTGTTTTTTACTCTTCTTTTTGGGATTGACCGGTGTTTTTGGGCAAACCCTGACAATTTCAGATCCTTCGGCAAATGAAGATGATGGGCCTGTAACGGTTAATGTTACCTTGGATCAAATTGTACCCGGAGGATTTGAAGTAGAGATAATTACTACTGATGGCACAGCGACAACTGCTAATAATGATTACAACAGTATTGCATTAAACGGTCCTAGTTCAGTGACACTGAATTTTGTTGGGAATTTGAATGAGGTTCAGTCTTTTCAGGTTGAGCCTATTAGTGATGTGGTAATTGAGCCGGATGAAACTTTTACGGTAAGTGTTGGAGATATTTCCGTTGTTGGGATAGATACTACTGATACAGGAGTAATTACTATTCAGAACGATGATAGTTGTCAAGGTGGTACTTCTGCACCAACCATTAATGGCGATCCAACAGTTTTTTGTGATGTGATTAGTAAAGACCTTGACGATTATGTTACGGGTACTGATCCTGTAGGTAGCATCCTTACTTGGAGTACTAACAATGACCCACTGGTTACCGGGGCCCACTTGGGGAACAGTACGGTTACCGCCACGGGAACCTATTATGGCTTTTATTGGGATGCAACCAATAGTTGTGCGAGTCCGACGGTGGACGTGACCTTGACGCAAAACAATACGCCAAGTGCTGGGGTGGCTTCTAACACAACGGCATGTAATGCGGGAGGAACGCCTACAAGCATAGATTTGGATGATCGATTGGATGGTAGTCAAGATGTCGGGGTTTGGAGTGTAACGACAGATCCGTCTGGGTCAATGACCATTGGGGTTGGAAACGTTCAGGATTTTTCTGGTTTGGCCGCTGGCGATTATGTTTTTACCTATACAACCACCGGAGCTGTAGCTCCTTGTACCAATGCAACATCGCAAGTAACCATAACTGTTTCTGATTGTTCGCCCCCTTGTAATGCGGGTAGTTCGGCACCAACCATAAATGGGGATCCAACGGTATTTTGTGATGCATTCAATAAAAATCTAGATGATTATGTTACCAGCGCGACCCCTGGAGGGAGTTTTCTGGCCTGGAGTACGAATCCAGATCCATTGGTTACCTTGGACCATACATCGAATACAGTATCCCTACCTGGTACATATTATGGTTTTTATTATGATGCCGTAAATACTTGTGCTAGCCCTACCGTTACCATAACATTAATTCAAAACAATACGCCAAGCGCTGGAGTGGCAACCAATACTACGGCTTGTAATGCTGGAGGAACACCCACAAGTATAGATTTGGATAATCAATTGGATGGAAGCCAAGATGCCGGTGTTTGGAGTGTTACGACAGATCCTTCCGGAACCATGACCATTGGAGTTGGGAACCTTCAAGATTTTTCGGGATTGGCCGCCGGTGATTATGTGTTTACCTATACTACATCCGGAGCGTTAGCACCCTGTACTAGTGCCACTTCTCAAGTTACAGTAACGGTTTCTGATTGTACTCCTCCATGTAACGCGGGTAATACTGCGCCAGTGGTTAATGGAGATTCAACGGTATTTTGTGATGCCATCAATAAAAACTTAGATGACTATGTAACTAGTCCAACTCCTGGTGGTAGTTCTCTTACCTGGAGTACTAATCCGGATCCTTTAATTACTTTAGATCATACGGCCAATACGGTCACTTTGGCCGGAACTTATTATGGTTTCTATTATGATGCCGTAAACACATGTGCGAGTCCGACCGTAACCGTTATTCTTACTCAAAATACAACGCCCACAGTAGATACAACAACACCCGGTTCGGTTTGTGGATCGGGCACGGTACAATTGGAGGCCACCGCCTCTAGTGGTACGGCAAGTTTGACCTGGTTCGACCAGGCCGTGGGAGGTTCTTCCGTTGGCACGGGGAGTCCATTTACGACGCCATCAATTAATACTACGACAACCTATTACGTTGAGGCCTCCGAAGGAGGTTGTACCTCTGCGCGTACTGCTGTTGTGGCCACGGTAAATACTGTTCCCACGGTAAATACAACGACACCTGGATCGGTTTGTGGATCGGGTACGGTTCAATTGGAGGCCACAGCCTCTAGTGGTACGGCAAGCTTGACCTGGTTCGACCAGGCCGTAGGAGGTTCTTCCGTTGGCACGGGAAATACCTTAACGACGCCATCTTTAAATGCGACTACTACCTATTATGTCGAAGTATCCGAAAACGGATGTACATCTGGGCGTACAGCTGTTGTTGCTACCGTTTATGCCATACCGACCATAACCGGATTTACAACGAATTCAATTTGTGGCTCTGGTTCTATAACAATTTCGGCCACCACCTCCAGTGGTGGGGCAACGATTCAATGGTTTGATGCCCTAACGGGTGGCACCCAATTGGGTGTTGGAGCCAACTATACCACCCCGGTTATTAATACGACTACGACCTATTTTGTCCAAGCCACGGAAAATGGTTGTACCACTTCAAATAGAACGGCCGTAAATGTCATAGTTAATGAGGTGCCAACCGTAGATAGCACTACCCCTGATTCCGTTTGTGGTTCAGGAGTTGCCACCTTACAAGCAACCGCTTCTTTTGGCGCCACACTAAATTGGTATGACCAAGCTGTTGGTGGGGTAAGTTTAGGTTCAGGAACCTCTTTTGACACGCCGAACTTGACCACTACCACTACTTTTTATGTAGAAGCTTTAAGAAATAGTTGCGAATCTGTGCGAATTCCTGTGTTGGCTACAGTTGTGCCTTTGCCTGAAATCGATGATACCAACGCCTCCGACCAATGTGGCCCGGGTACCGTTCAGCTTCAGGCTACAAGTTCCAGTGGGTCTGGCAATTTTATGTGGTATGCCCAAGCAGTAGGGGGTACGGCCATTGCTACGGGCTCTACTTTCGATACCCCACAATTAAATGCCACGACTACGTATTGGGTTGAGGTGGAAGAGAATGGATGTGTGTCTTCTAGAGTTGCCGTAGATGCGGTTATTACCGATCCACCTAATGCCGGGGCTGCCAATAATACGGTGGCTTGTAGTATTCCGGCCAACGGAACTTCCGTAATAGATTTAGACGGGCAGCTTACTGGGGCCGATGCAGGAACATGGACTGTTGGTTCAGGGCCTGGGGCCGTAACCATCAACGCCCAAAATGAGGTTGATTTTAATGGCGCGACCTCCGGAGATTATATTTTTAGATATACCGTTAGTGGTTCAGGGCCTTGTCCGGATGATTTTGTTGAGGTAACCGTAACCGTTACCGATTGTATCGGGCCTTGTGATTTATTGCAGCCCCCTACTTTAGATGCAACAGAACCGACTCTTTTCTGTGATACCTTTACCAAGGATTTGAATGATTATATTACGAGTACCGCCCCAGCCAATACCGAATTGGTGTGGAGTGTTAATGATGATCCATTAGTTACCGATGCCCATCTTGAGAATACCGTAGTCACTATTCCACGGAATTATTACGCTTTTTATTATAATGAAACCGAAGGATGTGCCGGGCCTGTTTTAGAACTGGAAATCGTTCAGATTACCTCACCCGAAATAGTAACTACCACCGGAGATACCCGTTGTGGTACTGGCGATGTGGTGTTAACGGCCAGCTCCAATAGGGGGAGTATCAATTGGTATAGTAGTGAGACCGGTGGAACCTCCTTGTTTACAGGGCCTGAGTTTACCGCTTTTAATATCACGGAAACCACGGTTTTCTATGTAGAGGCTAATGTAGATAATTGTACCTCGGAGCGTGTTCCTGTAACCGCTACCGTTTTAATTGCACCCACTGCAGGTACGCCATCTAATGGGCAAGCTTGTAGTACGGCTGAACTAGGGAACAATACGGTAGATTTAGACGATTTGTTGGCAGGTGCCGATACGGGCACTTGGGCAGTTACCACCGACCCTTCCGGCAGTATGGTCATTGGTGCCGATAATATTCAAGATTTTACCGATTTACCTTCGGGAGACTATGTATTCACATTCACCACCAATACCGCAGTAGCCCCTTGTACCGATAGCTCAGAATCTGTAACGGTTACCGTTACCGACTGTTTGGTAGATTCCGATAGCGATGGACTCTTTGATCATATAGAGGCCAATTTAGGAACCGACCCTAACAATAACGATTCCGATGCCGATGGTATTCTCGATGGTATTGAAGTAGGGGATGATACCAATAATCCCTTAGATAGCGATGAAGATGGTATTATCGATGCCTTGGACAGCAATATTGCCGATAGTGATAATGATGATGTAGTAGATCAAGAAGACCCCGCCAACGATAACCCTTGTTTGCCCAATCCGCGTCATCCGAATTGTCCACAAGAACCAATCGATTTAGAGGTATTAAAAGAAGTGGATGAAGTAAGACCGCTTGTTGGGGCCGAAGTGGTATTTACCGTTACGGTTACCAATTTAGAAACGGAAACCACAGTAGAAACCATAACGCTACGTGACCCTATTTCAACGGCCCAAGGTTTCGAATTTATTGAAGCCACCGAATCTACGGGGGTTTATGATCCCGTATCGGGCGATTGGTTAATAGATGCCCTGGCCGCTGGCGAAAATGCCACCTTGACCGTAAGGGTTCGGATTTTGGAATCGGGCACCTATATAAACCGGGTCGAATGGATAGATAGTTTCCCCTTGGATGAGACTACAGCTAATAATGTAGCAGAAGTTATCTTGGATGTGAGAAGACGGACCGAAGCCGTATGCGGCGCCCTATTTAATCAGTTTAGCCCGGATGGAAACGGTGTTAACGACTTTTTGGTCGTGAATTGTATAGAGAATTTCCCCAATAACTCCCTGACCATTTTTGATCGTTACGGAAACGAGGTATTTGCGGCCCAAGGCTATGACAATAGCTGGGACGGTACCGGTGATAACGGTGAATTACCCAAGGGAACTTACTTTTATATTTTGGATTTAGGCGAGCCGTTAAATACCGATGGCCCCAATGGCACGACCATCGTCGGAGGGTTGTCTAAAGGTTGGATCCAAATTATCAGATAATGCACGCTATGGATAATAGAATAAACCAATATACATTGAAAAGCTGTTTCTTTCTGCTTCTGGCCATGGGACTTGTATGGCAGGTACAAGCCCAAAAAGAGCCACAGTATACCCAGTATATGTACAATATCGGGAGTTTTAACCCAGCTTATGTAGGCACGGTTGAAACCCCTGAGATCATTGGGCTCTATAGGGCACAATGGATAGACATAGAAGGTGCTCCCCGTACCATACGTGTCGGGGCCAATTTACCCATGAAAAATGAAAAACATGGCTTGGGTATCAATATCGTTAACGATCAATTGGGACCGTCGACACAAACCTTTATCGATGCCTCCTATTCCTTTCAAATCAAACTGGACGAAGCCGTAAAACTCTCTTTCGGAATAGATGCCGGGGGCTCTATGCTCAATGTCGATTATTCCAAAGGACTGTTCGAAGTCTCTGGTGAGGTGGAGAACGTCAATAAATTCTACCCTACCGTAGGAGCCGGTACTTTTTTATATAGCGATAAATGGTATGTCGGGATTTCGGCACCGAATTTCTTGACCAACGGGCTTTATGACGAGGAGGTGGCCAAGGTAATCGAAGAGAAGATTCAACTGAATTTTATAGCAGGATACGTATTCGACCTCTCGGAAAACTTGGAATTTAAACCGGCGGCTTTGCTCAACACACTATCCGGTGCGCCTTTAAACTTGAACCTTTCGGCCAATTTTAGGTATGCCCGGCAATTTACCCTTGGGGTTGGCTATCATGTAGATAATGCCATAAGTGGTTTAGCTGGTTTTCAATTGGCGCCTTCCACCTTTGTGGGTTATGCCTATGATTATAATACCAATAACCTGGCCGATTACAATAACGGCTCTCACGAAATCATCCTGAAATTCTATCTCGGTAAAAAAGGATCGAGCACCAAGAAAAAAGGAGGCAAGGATAAGAATAAGATAAAACAAATCGATACACCCCGATTCTTTTGATTAATTTAAGCCATATGCGACTACCAAAAATATCGTTACTTATCTGTTTAGTGGGGACCATGGCCTTCGCCCAAGAATCGAAAGCCGATAAACTGTTTTTTGGCTATAATTATGCAGAGGCCATTGCCGAGTATAAAAAAGAAGCCCAGAAGAATGCCTTGACACACGGGCAACAGTTAAATTTGGCCGATGCCTATTTTAAGACAAAAAACTATCCGAAAGCCCTAGAAGGTTATATTGAGGTTAACAAGGTGGATAGTATCATGACCGACCTGCACTTCAATAGAATGTTCAGGGCCATGCAGAAAACAGGTAATACCGAGCGTATTGCTGCCTTTATCGCTACGCGACCTAGTTTCTCTAAAAGCGAGTGGATCGAGAATTACGATTTTAACCGCGAGCTAATGACGGCCGAGGGACAGACCGAACTGGATTATAAATTGTTCAATCTGGATAATAATTCGCCTAATACCGATTTTTCCCCAACCTTTTACGAAGATAAATTGCTATTCTCCAGCGGTAGGCCTCAAGAGAAACGCGAGCAATATGGGCCGGCACAAGAGGCGTATTTAGATGTCTTTGTGGCCAAGGTGGGTGCTAACGGAAATATGCTGGGTGCCCAACCGTTTACAGGATTGGCGCAAACCGCCCACCATAGGTCTACCCCATTCTATTGTAATGAGACCCAAGAATTTTTCTACATACTATCTAATGAAGAAGAAGGGGAGTTGCTCTTTGACGATAACGGTAAAAATGCCTTGGCCATAGGTAAAACCGGTGCCGATGGCGATTTTCAATTCCTTTTACGCGATTTAAGTACATCTTTTTATTATCCGTATTTCGATGCGGAAAAAGGTAACCTATATTTTGCCGCCAATTTTGAGGGCATGGGCTATGGTGGAACCGATATCTATTATGTACGGGTAAATGAAGGACGTATTATGACGGCACCACGTAATTTGGGGCCACGTATTAATTCACCTGGTAATGAGATCGCACCTTATTTGTTTGAAGGTAGTTTGTACTTCGCTTCCGATATATTCTATGGTTATGGGGGTATGGATATTTACAAATCCAATATACAGGAAAATGAAACCTATAGTACCCCGATTAATTTAGGAAAGGGTATCAATTCGGAAGAAGACGATTTTGGTTTCATTATCAAAAATTTCGGGGAACAGAGTCTTTTGGGGTATTTGGCCTCTAACCGTAAAGGGGGAAAGGGAAAAGATGATATCTATGGTTTTAAGGTAGATGAAAAGCCAGGTATAAAAACCCTTTTGGTGCAAGGTAATGTCAATCGTGAAAAAGATCAGAGTGGTATTGAGAAGGCCCATATCAAAATTTTTGATGTGAAAGGCAACCTGCTACGCGAAACCTATACCCAGGCCAATGGAACTTTTCATATGGAAATGCCTTGGCAAGATGTCGTTGAGATCAGTGTAGGTAAGCAGGGTTTTTCGAACCAAAAAGGCTATTTTGAAAAGAAAGATTTCGGGAAACAGAACAACCTTTTGTTCCAGCCTACTTTGACAGCCATAGAAGATATGGTACATAAGAAGGAAAAACAGACCGTGGTTAAGATGGATCCCTTTTTCTTTAATCGAGGTTCTTCTAGTCTAACCCCCGAGATTACGACCCAATTGGACAAGGCCGTAAAAGTAGCCAAGTTGTTTCCGGAGGTACAATTGCGTATCGAAACCCATACCGATAGTAGGGGAGGCAGCAGTAGTAATCACCGTGTTTCGCAAAGTAGGGCCAATGCCATAAAGGCCTATATGATCAAAAATGGGGTGCCGGCTTCTAATATATTGTACGCCATTGGGTATGGTGAGGACAAATTATTGAATAATTGTTCTAACGGGGTGTATTGTATAGAAATGATGCACCAGAAGAACGACCGCTCCCTAGTGGTAATCTTGAACTACGATTTGCTGTATTGATAAAATCGTAATTTCTCCGGGCATTTATTAGTTAGTTTATCGAATCGGACTTCCGGTTGGTAAGGGTTCTGTTGATATTGGTCGAATCCATTGCCGGATTCTTGGCTTTCCCTTATATTTAATCCTTCGGGGAATTAGCAAATACTGTTAGGCCGGATTTGGTGGCTAGGCCTGCCCCTCCAAAACTAAACGATCAAAAACTATGAGTAATTATCACATTAAGCATCTGGAGGAATATTATCAAGTGTATCGGAAATCGGTACGGAATCCGGAAGCCTTTTGGGAAGAAATAGCCGAAGAACATTTTGTTTGGCGAAAGAAATGGGACAAAGTATTGGAATGGGATTTTTCCAAGCCTGAGGTAAGTTGGTTTAAAAATGCCAAATTGAACATTACCGAGAACTGCCTAGATCGCCATTTGCCCACCCGTCGCGATAAGACCGCTATATTATTCGAACCGAACGACCCTAAAGAGGGAGCGCAGCATATTACCTATGGTCAATTACACGAAAGGGTTTGTAAAATGGCCAATGTTTTGATAGAAAAAGGGGTGAGAAAAGGCGATCGGGTCTGTATATACCTGCCCATGATACCCGAGTTGGCCATTTCTGTTTTGGCTTGTGCCCGCATTGGGGCCATTCACTCGGTGGTGTTTGCCGGTTTTTCATCTACAGCACTGTCTACCCGTATTAATGACTCTGATTGTAAAATGGTCATTACCTCCGACGGTTCGTATCGGGGCAATAAAACTATCGACCTTAAAGGTATTGTAGATGCGGCATTGGAAGATTGCCCAGGAGCGAATACCGTATTGGTAGCCAAAAGAATCCACTCGGATATATCCATGCAAGAGGGTCGTGATTTTTGGTTGGCCCCACTTTTGGAGAATGCCTATGGCGACCGAAATGCCGAGATTATGGATGCCGAAGACCCTTTGTTTATCTTGTATACCTCGGGTTCTACGGGTAAACCCAAGGGTATGGTACATACTTGTGGGGGCTATATGGTGTATACGGCCTATACCTTTAAAAACGTATTTCAGTATCGCGAAGAAGATGTGTATTGGTGTACTGCCGATATCGGTTGGATAACCGGACATTCGTATATCGTTTACGGTCCGTTGGCCAATGGCGCTACTACGGTAATGTTCGAGGGTGTGCCTTCGTATCCGGATTATGGTCGTTTCTGGGAAATCGTTGAAAAACATAAGATAAACCAATTCTATACGGCCCCGACCGCCATTCGAGCTTTGGCCAAAGAGAATTTGGATTATGTAGAAAAATATGACCTATCGTCTTTAAAGGTGCTAGGGTCTGTGGGAGAGCCTATTAATGAGGAAGCTTGGCACTGGTATAATAACAATATTGGTAAAAAACATAGTCCGATCGTAGATACTTGGTGGCAGACCGAGACCGGGGGCATTATGATTACACCTATACCCTATGTAACTCCGACTACCCCAACCTATGCCACTTTGCCTTTTATTGGTATACAACCTGCCTTAATGGACGAAAACGGACAAGAAATTGAAGGCAACCAAGTCGAAGGTAGGTTGTGTGTGAAATTCCCATGGCCTTCTATGGCACGTACCATTTGGGGCAACCATGAACGTTATAGGGACACCTATTTCTCGGCCTATGACAATAAATACTTTACCGGCGACGGAGCCATGCGCGATGCCGTGGGTTACTATCGAATAACAGGTAGGGTAGACGATGTGATTATTGTATCTGGACATAATCTGGGTACGGCCCCAATTGAAGATTCGATCAATGAACACCCAGCCGTTGCCGAATCGGCCATTGTTGGTTTCCCACACGATGTTAAGGGGAATGCCTTGTATGGCTATGTGATCTTAAAGGAAACCGGCGAAAGTAGGGATCGCGATAATTTGAGAAAAGAGATCAACCAGCAGATAACCGAACAGATCGGCCCAATCGCTAAATTGGACAAGATCCAATTCGTGCCCGGTTTGCCCAAAACCCGTTCGGGTAAGATTATGCGTCGTATTTTGAGAAAGATAGCTTCTAAAGACACTTCGAACCTTGGCGATGTAAGTACGCTACTGAATCCGGAGGTGGTCGAAAAGATTATGGACGAGGCTTTGTAGTCGTCTAATTAACTATGGCATGGTATTGTCACACTGAGCGCAGTCGAAGTGGTTTTAAACGATGGGTTTAAGATGCTTCGACTGCGTTTTTTATTGGAACGAAGTTTAATTTGTGGCAACCCCTGCGTTAGGGGGCGTATAGAAAAGCCCACAGCCCGGAAGCATGTAGGGCGCGGACTTGTATGGGAGCACCCGACCGCGACCTTATACCATTTCAAAATTGAAATGGTATTGGGCGGGGTAACGCCCAAAACTCAAAACAAAATAATATAGCCGTAATAGGCGGCGAAAAGGGTTAGGACCACAATACCGATATAGCTTAAAATATGGAGCCAAGTACCGGGCCGGGCCGTTGCGGGAATATGGTCTTGGTTCACCACTTTTAAGTTCATGTAGCCAAGCAAGGGGGCCATAACAAAAGATACAAAGGTGGCTATGCCCACCAGTATTCCCATATTGGCACCAAAACCAAGAATGACCAAGAAGTTCACCAAGGCTAATAGCAATACCATTACCGTAAAACCTTTGGAGCTGCGCCATTTTAATTTTGGGGCCAACAGACTTACAACATCGGTATTTACCCGGGCAAGGGCATCGTGGGCGGTCATACAGGTACTGAACATGGTAGCGAAGGCGGCTATGGCGATTATGGGGTAGCTCCATGCTCCGATATGGGTCGTGAACAACGATACCAATTGATCGGCAAATGCGATTCCGTTCCCGCTAATTTCGGTGCCACTACCGTATAAGGTTAGCCAGCCGATAAGTAGAAAGAACAGGGCCAAAAGGGCGGTTAGGGCGTAGCCAAAGCCAAATTCGGTAAGGGCTTCGGACAGTGAGGGTTTGCGGGGGAGTAGTTTTTGTTTTTCCAGTCCCCAGAAACTCATCCAGGTACTGGCCTCTACGGCCGTTGGCATCCACCCGACCAAACCGATGATGAACAAAATACCGGCCCCATCGAAAAATGGTTGTGGGTTAAAATCGGGACTTGGGGAGATACTCCCTTTTACGACCACGGCTACGGTGGTTACCAATAAGGCTAAAAAAAGTAGGCTAACCACCCATTTTAAAGCGTTTTCGAGAAATTTATAACGCCCGATGATCAAAAGGGCCGAGATTAAGACGAAAAGTACCAAAGCCACGGTGGCCATAGAATAGCTAACCCCAAGAAGATTGATCAATAAGCCGGCCGTAACGGTGTATAAGGCGGCCAACATGGTCAGGGAAGAAACCAAATTGATCAGGGCATAGAACCAAAGGTACCAACGGCCCTTTTCGGCATAGCCTTCAATAAGGGTTTTATCGGTAAGATTGGTATAGCGCACCCCGAATTCAAAAAAAGGATATTTGAGTACATTGGCCAAAACGATCGGAATGGCCATAAGCCAACCGTATTGGGCACCGGCCTTGGTAGAAAGTACCAAATGCGAGGTGCCAATGGCCATAGAGGCAAACAATAGCCCAGGGCCTAGGTAGCGTAATAGGTATTTTAGGTTTGGCATGGTTAAAGTATTGCTGGGTGTAAAATAGGGAAAAACTATGGGAAATTTGAGTCGGGTCGTATTCTGAACCGTGTATAACCGGCGCCATGTTTGGAAATATCCTAGTTAGGTCGGTATTCGAAAAATGCCAGGTAGGTTCAATACGTATAGGGGGTTCTTGGGATTTTGCAATGCTGCCATGATTTTTTATAAATGCGTAGGTCCTTGGTCTTTTGGGTGTAAGTATCATAAAGTGTGACCGTTATATTGTGGTCGGTTTTATGACTTGGCCGTGTCACGGCAAAAGCATGAAGGATTTTCCATCAGCGGATGCAATACTTTGACAGTATTAACAGTTATGTATAAAAACAAACGCACGATCTGAGGCCAGCCCATGGCATAGACCTCCAACTAGCCCAGACTAGTTTTCCTAACATATAATCAACCAAAACTTCAGGTGCTTTGGTGCCCTGGCCAATTATTGTATGATCTCTTCCGGTTCCCCCCTGAAGCATGACGATGAAATGGAGATCGACCTTCAGGAATTATTGGGTTTTGTACTGTCCCAATGGAAAAAAATGGTACTTGGTGGTCTTATTGGGGCCTTGTTGGCCTTTGGGTACTTAAAAACGGTTAATCCAAAATTTAGGGTTGAAACATCGGTACTGTTAAAGAGTGTAACGAATAGTATTCCAGATGAACTTTCGGTTTTTGATGATTTAGGTATGGTTTCAGGGTCGGCTAGTACCTTGGAAGATGAGATACAGTTATTTCGATCCCGCCCCTTAATAAAGCAGATGGTTGAAAAACATAACCTGCATATCCGTTATTATTCAAAAAATAGCTTTAAAAACACAGAGCTCTTTTTAGATAAACCATTTAAATTGGAATGGTTAAGTCCCATTAATGATTCTTATACCTTTGATTTTGCCTTACTAGATTCGGAAAACTTTAGTTTATCGATTAATGGTTCCGAGGAAATGCCTCTGCACTTTAATAAGGAAATTGGCTATGAGAATGTTCGTTTTCGAATTATTCCATTATTGGATATAAACGCCTTAAAGGGGCAATCTTATCAGATTTATTGTACTCCTATCTCCAAAACGGTCAATCAGATTATTAACAACTTACAGATAAATCCACTTAGTGATAAAACCCACGGACTTACACTGACTATGGAAGTGGAGCAAGCAGAGAGGGGACAATTGATATTGGAGGAATTGGTTGCTACCTACAATAAACTGGAGCAAGATGATAAAAATTTAATATCTGAAAATACGGCGGCATTCATTGATAGCCGACTAAAGGGAATTACCAAAGAATTAGTAATGGTTGAAGGTCATCTGGAATCATTTAAGACCCAACGGGTGTTGACCGATTTAGATATGGAATCGGGGCTTTATCTGCGGGATAATGCGCAATCGAGGCAAGAAATTAACACCTTGAGCACCCAATTGGAGTTGGCCCTTTTGATGAAAAAATCCGTTCTCGAGGGTGGTATTCAGCTGTTGCCGACCAATATTGGTTTGGATCATAGTGGGGTTAAGGAAACCATAGATAATTTCAATCAATTGATTTTAGAAAAAAACCAATTGCTGGAAAGTGCCTCGGAGAACCATCCTACCATTTTAACTATGAATGAACGTTTGACCGAGTTGCAAAAAGGAATAGCGATTAGTCTCGAAGGTTATATAGGGCAAATCGGTCAGCAAATTAAAGGGGCGGGTTCTTTTCAAGGGCAAACTTCAACGGCCTTGAGGGCTATGCCCAAAAAAGAAAGGGAATATCGTAGTATACAGCGTCAGCAGCATGTAAAAGAAAGTCTGTATTTGTATTTATTAAAGAAAAGGGAGGAAATAGCCATTTCATTAGCTTCGGTGGCCCCAAACGCCAAATTAATAAATAACCCCCATGTTCATGAGTCTCCCGTTTTTCCGAAGTATCATTTGATTTTGGCCGCTGGTACCGGTTTGGGGTCGGTTATTCCTTTGGTAATTAGTTTTTTACTGTTTTTTTTAAATGGAAAAATCAGCAATGGTCAAGAATTAGAAGCTATGGTCGGCATACCGGTATTGGCCGATATAGCGAAGCATAAATCCAAAGTGAAGTACCTTTTTGGGGATGATGATTTTAGTAGTACGGCCGAATCGTTCCGTCTTTTGGATGCCAACCTCGATTTTATGTTGGATACCCATCCGGATGACACTTGCCGTACCGTTTTGGTGACCAGTTCCATTAGTGGGGAAGGTAAGTCTTTTGTGGCTTTGAATTACGCCCGTAGTTTGGCGTTGGCCGGAAAAAAAGTGTTGTTATTGGATACCGATGTCCGCGCTTCGAAACTGATGGGGTATTTAGGGGTAGACCATGAATTCGGGCTCTCGGATTATTTAAGATACCCGCATATTTCTGTTTCCGACATTGTTTTCAAAGCAGAAGGTATACCTAAGCTCGATGTTATCGGTGCGGGTCAATTGTTAAAATCGGTATCTGATTTTATGACGAACAGAAAACTTCGAGAATTAATAGAGCAACTCCAGTTAGATTATGATTACTTGATCATTGACACCCCGCCTGTGGCTACCCTTTCCGATACGTTACGTTTAAAAGACTACGCGGATATATGTTTGTATGTGGTCCGTGCGAATTATGTAGACAAGAAACTTCTTCATTTTCCAAAGAAACTATTTCAAGAAAATCGTTTTCGTCATTTTGCATTGATTATGAACGATGTAGATTATACCAAAACCGACTATTACAAATATGGGTATCTGTATACTGAAAAAGGGGAGGTGGGGTAGGAATTAAGTATGTTATTGCCGGCATGAAAAAACCCTTCAAAATCAATTGATTAAGAAGGGTTTTCGTACTCGAGGCGGGACTTGAACCCGCACGGCCATAATGGCCATTGGATTTTAAGTCCAACGTGTCTACCAATTCCACCACTCGAGCATCCTTGGCTCAGTGTCTCCCTCCCTCCCGTTAGCTATCGGGATATCGGGACCACCACTCGGGCCCTTGGCCATACGACATATGGCATTTCGGTAGTGTGTTAACAAAAAACGATTCCATTGGTAGTAATGGAACCGCTTTCGTTGGAGCGAAAAACGGGATTCGAACCCGCGACCTCAACCTTGGCAAGGTTGCGCTCTACCAACTGAGCTATTTTCGCGTATATCACGCGGTTTCCCATCGTGATCGTCTGTTTAAGAACATGCACCCAACCTTGTGGTGTGATGCGGAGGCAAATTTAATACATTTCTTGAAAAAGCAAAGCAAACCCTGCGGAAAAATGTACTTTTTCTTTAGCTAGATTTTTGTTTGAAACCTAAACCTCGGGTTCTGAGGTGTTCAGATGAATTAAGAATTTGGTTTTATTCCCCCCCTCTACCTCTGGGAGAGGGGGCTAGGGGGTGAGGGCATCATGTCCCCGGATTACATGTAGCAATAACGGAAACCTTATTTATGAAATTTGAATGGAGGTAAACTACGCAGGTAACCAAATCCCAGAAACGCTTACTACAGGTACATAAAATGTCCACTTTAAGGCTAGGGGGTGAGGGCAGCGCGTCACGGATTAAATGTTAGGAATAACGGAAACATGATAAAGGAATATGAAAAAGGGTAAACTGCGCAGTCAAACAAATACTAGGATGGATTCTTACGGGTACACCAAGTGTTCACTTTAAGGCTAGGGGGTGAAGGCAGCGCGTCACGGATTAAATGTGCTAATGGAAATCAAGGTTAATTAAAAACGTTATTTGGAAGTAGACTTCTATCTCTCTATTAAGTGCTTCAAGATAACCGTATGGGCTGTAACACAGAGTTTCACGGAGTAGCCCCGAGTAGCACAGAGATACTCAATTCGTCATTGATATTACTCTCACAAAGCTTTAACAGTATAAATCCATTAAACAACCATAAACCCTTCAAACAGGCGAACTGAGTTACCCCCTTTGGGGTCCCGATTAATATCGGGGAGGGGGCTCTTAATTCGCCTTCTTCTTGGTGAGTAATCGTTTGATCTCATTCAATTTCATCAAGGCCTCGACCGGGGTAAGCGTATTGATGTCGAGATGTATGATTTCTTCCTTGATTTCTTCCAACAAAGGGTCGTCGAGCTGGAAGAAACTCAATTGCATTTCGTTTTGGGCGGCCACCAAACCATCGGTCAATTCTTCATTGGAATGCGATTTTTCGAGTTTGGTCAGTATTTTATTCGCCTTTTGGATCACTTGTTGGGGCATTCCGGCCATTTTGGCTACATGTATACCGAAACTGTGCTCGCTTCCACCGGGCACCAACTTGCGCAAAAAGAGTACATTGTCCTTGGTTTCGCGTATAGAAACGTTATAGTTTTTGATCCGTTCGAAACTACTGGCCATTTCATTCAGTTCGTGGTAGTGGGTCGCAAAGAGGGTTTTGGCCTTGGCAGGATGCTCATGCAAATATTCCGAAATGGCCCAGGCAATGGAGATACCGTCGTAGGTACTGGTACCCCTACCGATTTCATCTAACAAGACCAAGCTGCGCTCCGATAGGTTGTTCAAAATAGAGGCAGTCTCGTTCATCTCTACCATAAAGGTCGATTCGCCCATAGAGATATTATCACTGGCACCTACACGGGTAAAAATTTTGTCTACACAACCGATATGGGCTTTTTTGGCAGGCACGAAACCCCCCATTTGTGCCAAAAGCACGATAAGGGCGGTTTGTCGTAAAATAGCCGATTTACCACTCATATTGGGCCCCGTGATCATAATGAGCTGTTGCTGTTCCCGATCTAACCGAATGTCGTTGGTTATGTATTGTTCGCCAAGGGGCAGTTGTTTTTCTATAACCGGATGGCGGCCTTCGGTAATATCCAAGGCGGTAGAATCGTCAACCAATGGCTGGTGATAGTTGTTGTCCAAGGCCAATTGGGCAAAACCGCATAAACAATCGATTTGGGCCAAACCATGGGCATTGGCCTGCACAGGTTCGATATATTCATGCATCCAGAGCACCAATTGGGTGAATAGTTGCTGCTCTAAACTTAAGATGCGCTCTTCTGCCCCAAGTATTTTAGCCTCTAGTTCTTTAAGTTCTTCGGTAATATAGCGCTCTGCATTCACCAAGGTCTGTTTGCGGATCCACTCTGGCGGTACTTTGTCTTTATGGGTGTTACGGACTTCTATATAATAACCAAACACATTGTTGGAGGCGATCTTTAAAGAGGTGATGCCCGTGCGTTCGGTTTCCCGTTCCAGCATTTTTTGCAATACATCCTTGCTCGAAAAAGCGAGTTCTCGTAAACTGTCGAGTTCTTCGGAATAGCCGGTGGCAATGGCATTGCCCTTTAAAATGTTCGCTGGGGCCTCTTCGTGCAACATCTCTTTGATACGTGTGCGAAGGGCATCGCAAGAATCTAATTGCTGGGCATAGGCCTGTAAGGCGGCATCGCCACTTTGTACCAAAAGGTTCTTTATGGGGCCAACCACCTCCAATGAATTTTTGAGTAGCACGGTCTCTTTCGGACAAATCTTACCCGTAGCCACTTTAGAGATCAAGCGCTCCAGATCGCCTAAATGTTTTACGTAATTCGTTAACGAACCCAAGAGTTCAGGGGTTTTTACCAAATGGGCCACCATTTGGTGCCGTTGCTGTATACGGGTCATGTTCTTTAGGGGCAAGGCCAACCAGCGTTTAAGCATACGCCCGCCCATCGGGCTTATGGTCTTATCGATGACATCGAGTAAAGTAACCGCATTTTGGTGGGGACTTTGATACAGTTCTAGGTTACGGATGGTAAAACGATCCATCCATACGTATTCATCCTCTACAATGGGTTGCAGGCGATTGATGTGTTGTAACTGCCTATGTTGGGTTTCCGATAGGTAATGTAATACCGTGCCCGAGGCAATAATACCATGGGGCAGGTGATCTATCCCATACCCTTTTAGGTTCTTGGTCTTAAAATGTTTGGTGAGGGTCTCATGGGCATAATCTTCTTGAAAGATCCAATCTTCAAGAAAAAAACTGTGCCATTGGTCACCAAAACGTTCCAAAAATTCCGTTTTATGGGCCTTGGACACCAAAACCTCGGAAGGAGAAAAGTTCTGCAGTAATTTATCGATTTGCTCAGTACTACCTTGGGCGGTTAAAAATTCGCCCGTAGAAATATCCAAAAAGGCAATGCCCATAAACCTTTTGGCAAAATGTACCGCACAAAGAAAGTTATTGGTTTTGGCATTGAGTATGTCGTCGTTCAGGGCTACCCCGGGGGTAACCAGTTCGGTAACCCCACGTTTAACAATGGTTTTGGTTTGTTTGGGGTCTTCCAATTGGTCGCAAATGGCCACCCGCTGACCTGCTTTTACCAGTTTGGGTAAATAGGTGTGCAACGAATGATGCGGAAAACCGGCCAATTCGGTTTTGTCGCCCCCATTGTTCCTATAGGTTTGCACGATACCCAAAATTTGGGCAGCTTTTACGGCATCTTCACCAAAGGTCTCGTAAAAATCGCCCACACGGAAAAGCAACATGGCATCGGGGTATTTTTGTTTGATGCTATTGTATTGCTGCATTAAGGGGGTAACTTTCTTTGATGCCGATTTTTTAGCCAAGCCTTGGTATTTTAAGTTAATTTTGCTGCCAATCTAATGGACGAAAATAGCGTTTTCCCTCAGGAAATATAACTTTTGTTGATATTTTGGCATAAGTGTCCGAAAGTTAGTTCGAAGAAGGCTTCGCTATCCTCGCCCTGCCCCATGGCATGGGAAGAAATTAGAAAATTGACTTTGTGATAATCACCGTTTTATGTTTTCGATTTTTGTAAAAAAATCTGCTAAAATAAGCAAGAAGGATTCTTTTGATTCGGTTTGGGAATTACAAAAGTGTAAGCGGCTGGTTTTATTAGTCTTTTTTCTTTGTTCTTTGCTCTTTTCGTCTAAAGCCATCAAGTTTCAGATGGCTTTGATATTTGGGGATAACTAAAAGCTAAGGTAAAAGATGCGAAAACTACGGAATAACGAATTGGAACGTTTGTCGGTTCAAGACTATAAAGATAGCGATAAGACTCCCTTGGTGGTAGTGTTGGATAATATCCGGAGTTTAAACAATATTGGTTCGGTTTTCCGTACTGCCGATGCCTTTTTGATAGAAAAAATCATTTTGTGCGGTATTACGGCCCAACCACCCCATAAAGATATCCATAAAACCGCATTGGGGGCCACCGAAAGTGTAGACTGGTCTTATGAAGAAGACACCTTAACGGCTGTTGCTGGGCTACAGCAGCATGGCTATTCGGTTTGGGCCGTAGAACAGGCCGAAGGGGCCCAAATGTTGGATACATATTCTACAGCGAACCAACAAAAAATGGCCGTAGTTTTCGGTAATGAGGTAAAAGGGGTGCAACAAGAAGTGGTATCGGCCTGCGATGGGGTATTGGAAATCCCGCAATTCGGCACTAAACATTCCTTAAACATTTCGGTGAGCGTTGGAGTGGTGCTTTGGGATTTGTTTTCTAAGATAAAACGTCGGTGATTTTCACTCCTTCTCCTGCGCCTGTCCCGCAGAATGGCGGGAAGGGAGGGGGGAGGGGGTGAGGGTCCACTAAGCTTCGGTAATTACCGGGTTTTAGGATTTGTTCACCAAATTGAAAAGGCGGTAAAGTTTAATTCCCAGTCTCTTAAAAAGAAAAAACCCGTGCTAGGCACGGGTCTTTCAATATATAGTTTGAGTTAGTTGTTCGTTATTTTGGGTACGCAATAAAACAAATCCTTGCCTTCCTTGCAAATAAAATGTGAAATATTCCTTAAAAAAGCTGGCGTATCATGAATTTTTTAAGGGCTTGTAAGATAATTCCATAATCTGTAGGGCGTTCTACAAAATCGAGTTCACTAACATCGATTACCAAGGCGTTACGGTCCGGAGAACCCTTGATAAATTCAAAATACCCTTTGTTTATTTTCTCCAAATAATCGGGTGATATTTCTTGTTCGTAGCCGCGTCCCCTTTTTCTAATGTTGGCCAATAGTCTTTCGGTATTCTGGTATAAATACACGTAAATGTCGGGTTTTTTAACCTCCTTATACATAAAATCGAATAGCTTTCGATATAGTCGAAACTCTTCCTCTGGCAAGGTGACTTTTGCAAAAATCAGTGATTTACGGATGTCGTAGTCACTGACCATAAAGTTCTTAAATAGGTCAAATTGTGAGGTATCGTCCGTAAACTGTTGGTAGCGGTCGGCCAAAAAAGACATCTCTAAGGGAAAGGCATACCTATTCGGGTCTTTATAGAATTTGGGCAGGAATGGGTTGTCGGCAAAACGTTCCAATACCAATTTGGCATTGAAATCCTCGGCGAGCATATGGGTCAGTGTGGTTTTACCTGCACCGATATTGCCTTCAATGGTCAAAAACTGCAATTGAGTCAAAAAGGCCAGCTCCGTTTTTGTTAAGTTTTGGTCGAGTTTCCGCAAAGGACTTTGGTCACTACATTGCTGTAAAAGGTTTCTGCTGTCTTTCTTTAGCTGGGGATGGTAATAATTCGGGGCTATGTCACAAAGGGGCTTCAATACGAACCTACGTTCCTGCAATTTGGGATGCGGAATGGTCACGGTATCGTTCGCAATTACAATATCATCATAGTATAAGATGTCTAAATCTAGACTGCGGGAAGCATACCCTTCGTCCGGGGTTCGGGTACGTCCCATTTCTGTTTCGATTTTCAGTAATTCCGACATGAGTTCGGTGGGCTCCATAGCCGTTTCCAGTTCAATACAGGCATTGTAAAAATCGTCTCCCTCAAAACCAATAGCGGCATTTTCATAAACACGGGAAATTTGGGTGACCGAACCCAAACGTTTACCCATAAGAAAAACCGCTTCCTGTAGGTTATAAAAGCGCTCCCCTTGGTTGCTTCCTAACGAAATATAGGCCGTGTGCATCTCCTTCATAACCTACAAAGAAACGAAACCATTTTTATATGTTGCCACACACTGACTACTAAGATTGGGCAAGCCTTTGCGTAGGTTTTATCTAGTATGACAACAGTAGAAGTAGGGCAATACTTATATTTGCTGATTTTTAATGGGTTGTGTCTTTAGCGTAACAAATTGCTGAAAACCGAGACTAACCTTTAAAAGAAAGTGGTATAACCACAATATTGTATTGTATATGAAATTCTTACGAAATCTTCTGGCCTCTATTTTAGGAGGACTAATAGCGATGGGTATCGCATTCTTTATGTTTTTTATGTTGATGGCACTATTGGGTCAGGCGGAGCCGGTTACGGTTAAAAACGACTCTGTTTTATTGTTCGAACTTAAAGATCCGGTAAAGGATTATGTAGGTGGCGACAAAGAAGACCCCTTTGCCGGGCTCTTCGATGAGGCCATGGGGCTCGATGAGATATTGCATGCAGTCGAAGCCGCAAAATCCGATGATAAAATTAAAGGCATTGTCATTAAAAACGTCTTTGCCCAGGCTGGTTTGGCCCAAGTACAGGCCATGCGAAAGGCCCTGGAGGATTTTAAGACCTCCGGAAAATTCGTCTATGCCTATAGTGATTACTATCCGCAAAAAGATTATTATTTGGCCTCAGTTGCCGATTCGGTTTATCTGAACCCGGTCGGTGGTATGGATTTTATGGGCTTGGCTTCTGAAGTCCTATATTTTAAAGATGTACAGGAGAAAAGCGGACTCAAAATGGAGGTAATCCGTCATGGTAAGTATAAAAGTGCCGTTGAACCCTTCTTGGCCAATGAGATGAGTGCCGCCAATAGAGAGCAGATTTCCGAATTATTGCATTCCGTTTGGGGGGCTATGGCCGCAGAAATTGCTGATTCTCGGAATTTAGATTTGACCGCACTGAATAAAATAGCCGATACCTTGGGTGCACGTTCTACCAAAATGGCCGTGCAAAGTGGTTTAATAGACGGAATCCCATTTTACGATGAGTTCGAGACCATGATCAAAGAAGGTATGGGTAAGGATTCCGAGGAGGATCTAGATTATATTTCATTGGCAAAATACATGCAGGCAGCCAATACCAAAAAACCAAGCACTAAGAATCGCATTGCGGTTATCTATGCCCAGGGCGATATTTTGTTCGGTGAGGGCAATGAAAAGTATATAGGTCAGGGACTCATGACCAAGGCGCTAAGAAAAGCGCGTGAAGACGAAGATATAAAAGCTATAGTGCTTCGGGTAAACTCCCCGGGAGGTTCCGCTTTGGTGTCTGATATTATTTGGCGAGAGGTAGAACTGACCAAGGCCGAGAAACCTGTAGTGGTTTCCATGGGGAATGTAGCGGCTTCGGGTGGTTATTATATTGCTACCGGGGCGCACAAGATTTTTGCCGAGCCTACGACCATAACCGGTTCTATTGGAGTTTTTGGAACCATCCCGAATGGGGCTGAACTTATGGGCGAAATTGGTATCAATGCCGAGCAAGTGGGTACCCATGCCAACTCT
Source organism: Sediminicola luteus (assembly GCF_002514735.1). Classification (GTDB taxonomy): domain Bacteria; phylum Bacteroidota; class Bacteroidia; order Flavobacteriales; family Flavobacteriaceae; genus HQA918. The sequence continues at coordinate 173,686 of NZ_NBWU01000005.1, forward strand.
ATTGATTATTCCTTTTTTGAACCCATGGGCGAAGGCTTCCGAAATCGGGTACAAGAGGGTATAGAAGAAACCTATAACACCTTTTTATCCCGTGTTTCCGAGGGAAGGGGCATGACGGTAGATCAAGTAAATGCCGTGGCCCAAGGCCGTGTGTGGAGTGGGGTAGATGCCCTTGAAAACGGCTTGGTCGATGAATTGGGCGGATTGGAAGATGCTATTGCGGCCGCTGCCGAACTGGCGGAAGTCGATACCTATAGAATTAAAAACCTTCCACATTTTAAAACCGGTTTAGAACGTTTTATGGCAGACCTCTCTGGAGCCAAGGCCGAATTCATGTCCGATATGGTAAAACAAGAGTTAGGCAGCGAAAGCTATGAGGTTTTACAACAGCTCAAGGCCATGTCGCAAAACGCACAGACCATTCAGGCACGTATGCCTTTTGCGTTGGAGATAAAGTAATTGCAAGGAATTACATAAAGGAAGAATGTTAGATTACCAAAATAAAAAGGCCCCAACGCATTGGGGCCTTTTTGTTTATCTATAGTCTACCCATGCCATGGGGCAGGGCGGGGTCAGCGAAGCGGTCTACAATCTAATTTCTACTTGATTAGATTGATCTCTACCCTTCTATTTTGCTTACGACCGTGTTTGTACATATTGGTAGCTATAGGCTTCATCTCACCAAATCCTTTCGATTCCAATCGTGAGGCATCGACCCCGGCACTTACTAAGAAATCCAAAACGGATTTGGCCCGGTTTTCCGAGAGTTTTTGGTTGGTCTCATACGAGCCGATACTGTCGGTATGACCCTCAATACTGAATCGGGCATTGGGATATTCGGCCAGTATGGCTACGATGTCGTTCAGAACGGTATGCGAGGCGTCTTGTATGTTAGCTGTACCCGTGTCGAATAATATCGTTTTGGCGTAATCGTTCAGGGCTTTTTGTACGGTTTCGGTAAGCTCGGGGCAGCCGTTGTTGGCCACGGTGCCCACGGTTTCCGGACATTGGTCGTCTTTGTCTAAAACCCCATCACTATCGGTGTCTGGCCAAGGGCAACCGTTATTGGCAACGGGACCGGCTTCCTGTGGACAACTATCGTCTTGATCCAATAAACCATCACCGTCGGTATCGGGCCATGGGCAGCCTTTGTTTTCTTCTGGACCGGCCTGTTCTGGGCAGGCGTCGTCTTTATCCAAAACATCGTCTCCATCGGTATCTGGCCAAGGACAACCATTGTTTTCTACAGGCCCATGTTTATCAGGGCACTCGTCCAGTTTGTCTTTAATACCGTCGCCATCGCGATCCCGCACTTTGGGTTGGTATACCGGAATCTTAAGACCGGCATATACATCGGCCGAATTGAATTTATCGCTTAACAATACGGTAAGTACCGAGCCAGAACCTATATATAAAGGTCCGGCACGTAATCCGGCTCCCCATTGAAAACCGAACTGTTCTACCATTCGAATGGGTGAATAGAAGCTGAACCATTTGCTCTCATATCTTGGGGTAAGGGCCACTTCGTTCAATTGACGGTTGGCATCTACCCGAGATTTGGAAACCAAGGAAAGGTCGGTATTCAGATTCAAATAAAAGTGATTCGTAAAGCTGTAATCGACATTAGCATGAAGCATGGTCGGCAATTTTGCGGTTACCGCATTTTGGGAAGAGACTTCGGTATACAAATCGTCCAAAGCTTCTTCCAAGGTGTCGTAATCGTCAAAGGCGTCTTCATCTATAGTGGCATTGATATCGTAGAGCTTTTCGGTACCGTTGGGGTATTTGATAGAACCGAAATCGGTTAACGAAAGTCCGGCCTTTAGCTTGTATTTGTTGGCGTATTTGGCCAAATAGGGTCCGTTGTCGGGGTCGTTTAATAAGTATTTGTCCTTGTCGGGCCGCCATTCGTACACGAATCCGATATCGGCCCCAAAACCATTTACTCCTTTAAGGACCTCAAAGTCGTCCTCTTGCAAATTTTCGGAGAAACCATAACGCAGGTTTCCGGTTGAGGTAATGCTGCCCACCGTGCCTTGGCCGGGTATGGTTATACCGTCCGCATCATAATCTACCGACAGGTTTTCACCAGAACCATAGGCCTGTCCAAAACCTTGTAAGTATTTTAAACTGATACCACCCTTTACAAAATGGGCGTCTTTTTGATATAGGATACGGGCGTAAGTAACACCTATTTCTGCCCAACCATGGGCATTTCCGTAGAGATCTTCTTCATCGATCATAAAATCTTGTTCCTCGTCGAAACCGTCGATCAGGGTGTCTAGGTTTTCGCCATTTACATCGTTAATGTTCACCATGGCCCGGGCCCGGGTAAAAATGGCTATCGAACTTTTAGGGTTTAAGTTGAACATAAAAGATGGACCCAATACATCGACATGGGCAATGCCATTATTCGAGCTTTTGGTCGATTTTTCGGCATCTTCCTCAAAATTGAAATCGTCTTCAAAAAGATCCTTGAAGCGAACCGAATACAAATCGTTGCCGCCAAGGGCACTGACACCGATCAGGTTAATGTCGGTTTTGAAGCGGGAGTCGGCAATATTGGCCGGGTTGGCAATTAGTCCATGTACACCACTGTAGTTATCCGTTAAGAAACCGGTGTAAGATTGGGCCAGTAATCCGTGTAGCATACAGAAAAAAAGTACGGGGGTCAAAAACTTTTTCATGGGTTATATGTTGTTGGTAGGCGTTTTTTAGGTTGTTAAATCGTGGACTAAGTAACATATTTCCAAAATACTGGAGCTAAAATTGCTGGATATAGCCCCATTTTTGTTGTGTAAACCAATTCTGTAAAGGTGTAGTTGGCCTGGGCGCGGGTTTGCGCGTCCGCTTAATTTTCGGTAGTTTCCCTCTATGGAAAAAGCGACACTTAGTGTTAAAGACCGCCGATTGGCTTTTAACCTGTACCTGTACCTTGGAGCGCTGTTCATCACTTCATTGGTGGTCTCCAACCTTATCTTCCAGAAATTTTTCCATTGGTACCCATTCGGCGATATAACTGTTTTCGGGGCGCCTTTATTTGAGATTTCCGTTGGTATATTGCCTTACCCAATTACTTTTTTAATAACCGATCTTATTTCTGAGATCTATGGAAAAAAGAATGCCAACCGTATCGTAATCACAGGTATTTTTGCTTCTTTTTTCTCTTTAGGTATTATTTACGTAGCCAATGAGACCGATGCCACCAGTTGGTCGCCGGTAAAGAACGGCATGTTCTCCGATGTGTTCGGCAATACCAAAATTGCGGTACTGGCCTCGATGTTGGCGTATCTGTTCGCGCAATTCATTGATATCCAGATTTATCATTTCTGGAAAAAGCTCACCAAAGGCCGTATGCTTTGGCTACGGAACAATGGGTCTACCTTTGCTTCCCAATTTATAGATACCTTTACCGTAGTCTTTCTTTTATGTGCTTTTGGAGAGATTCCGTGGGAACGTTTTAAAGGACTTTTGATTAGTGGATTTTTATTCAAAATTTTTGTTGCCTTTTTAGATACGCCATTGCTATATTTTTTCGTTTACCTCTTTAGAAAAAGATTCGGACTACAGGTGCAGGAAGAAATCCCCTTGGATAACTAAGACCTTGTAGCCGTTTCAAAAATTGCTCACGATGAAGAAATGGCTCAAAATCTTACTGTCTGTTTTAGTGTTGGTAATCATAGCCTTGGTTGCCATTCCCTATTTGTTCGAAGATCGTTTGGCGCAAATGGTCAAAGATCAAGTTAACGCCCAAATACACGCCGAATTTGATTTTGATGCCGTAGACCTGTCGTTGCTTTCCAGTTTTCCTAAGGCCGAACTAGAATTACAAGGCGTACACATTATTAATAAGGAGCCTTTCGCCGGTGATACTTTGTTCGCAGCCAAAAAAATTGATTTGGCCATGGGGCTTACCCAATTGTTCGGTTCCGACGGACTATCCATTTCTAAACTGGCATTGGATGGGGGTAGGGTTAATGTGTTGGTAGATGCCCAGGGAAATGCCAATTATGATATTGCCAAATCGGATGCGGAAACTACAACAGACGATGCTGGGGGTGAATCAAGCGGTAACACCGAACTAAACTTACAGTATTACGAAATTACCGATAGCCGTATCTCATATAACGATGCTACCCTCGATTTTCATTTGGTACTCGAGGATTTCAACCATAAAGGTTCGGGCGACCTTTCGGCTTTGCAAAGCGAACTGGTAACGGAAACCAAAACCTGGGTCTCTTTGACCATGGATAACACCAAGTATCTAAATAAGAATAGCCTAAGTTGGGATGCCGTTTTGGGCATGGACCTAGAAACCAATACCTATACCTTTAAAGAGAACAAGGCCTTGATCAATAGATTGCCCTTGGTTTTCGATGGGTTTGTTCAACTTTTGGAAAACGGGCAACAGCTCGATATTAGTTTTAATACCCCTTCTACCGATTTCGCCAACTTTTTGGCCCTGATTCCCGAAAATTACACGGCCGATATCTCTGGCGTAAAGACCAGTGGTAACTTTGAAGTATCCGGTTTTGCCAAAGGGGTTATGGGCGAAGAAACCATACCTGCTTTTAGTGTGGATATTGTTTCGGAAAATGCCTCTTTTAAATATCCCGATTTACCCAAATCGGTGGAAAATATCCGCATCGATACCCATATCGGTAATAAAACCGGACGTTTAGATGATACCTATGTAGATGTCAATACCCTCGATTTCAGTATCGGGCAAGATCGCTTTAAAGCCAATGCCGCCGTGCGCCAATTAATGCAGAACCCAAGGGTGAAATCAGATTTGGTGGCCCATTTAGATCTGGGTGGTTTGTCGCAAGCCTATCCCATGCCTGCCGATTTGGATTTAAAAGGCCGCTTGGATGCCGATATGCATATGGCATTCGATATGGCTTCCATAGAAAATGAGCAATACGAAAAAACGGAACTTAACGGCCAGTTCGCCTTACGCGATTTCGAATATGCCGATGCGGCCATGAAAAATCCGGTTCAGATTCAAGAAGCGGCCCTAGCCTTTACCCCTCAAAAGGTAGACTTGCAACGTTTTCAAGGAAAAACTGGGCAATCCGATTTTAATGCCAGTGGTAGTTTGGAGAATTTTTTAGGGTTTATGTTCCGAGATGAGGCCCTGAAAGGCGATTTTACCTTGAACTCCAATACCCTATCCGTACTCGATTTTATGATGGCCGATTCCGGGGAGCAAGAGACAATGGTCTCTGAAACCGTGAATGCCGAAGAAGAACCCTTAAAAATACCGGCTTTTTTGGATTGTACCGTAAAAGCCAATGCGGCCAAGGTAATTTACGATAACCTAAGCCTGACACAAGTAAGCGCCGAAATGCGGATTAAAGACCAAACAGTGCGTTTAAGTAATGTACGGTCCGATCTTTTAGGGGGTAAACTGAGTTTTAATGGATTGGTGGCCACCCAAAACGAGACCCCGAATTTTGATATGGAATTGCAAATGGACGGTTTCGAAATCGGAGGGGTCTTGCAAAACCTGGAATTGTTCAAAATGGTGGCTCCAATAGCGAAAGTGTTGGAAGGCTCACTAGATTCGAAAATTAAACTAAGTGGGGATTTAAAATCTGATTTCACCCCGAATTTGGCCAAAACTTCCGGGGATTTGTGGGGACAATTGGTTGGGGGCGAGCTTAAAGCTTCTAAATCGCCCATGATTGCATCACTAGATAACGAACTGAAATTTTTAGACCTCTCGCAGCTTAATGTTAAAGACCTGCAAGCGGCTTTTAGTTTTCAAGATGGTGCCGTGGCCATGCAACCTATTCAATTGGCCTATAAAGACATACCGATAACCATAAGCGGAAAACACAGTTTAGATGCCCAAATGGGGTATACCATGCAACTCGAGGTACCAGCCAAATATTTGGGGGAAGAGGTAAATAAATTACTGGGCCAACTTGGCGATGAAAGCACCCAAAATCTAAAAGTACCCGTTAATGCCGTAATCGGAGGCAGTTTGGGGGCTCCGGAGATCAAAACCGATTTGGCGTCGGGGACCAAAGACCTGACCAAGCAATTGGTAGATGTGCAAAAGAAAAAACTCTTGGATAAAGGAACCCAAAGCCTAACCGATCTGTTGGGTGGTGGTAACCAAGCCGATTCCACCGAAACGAATAGCTCCGATGTGGTTTCCGATGTGCTTTCAAGTTTGGGTGGTACCAAAAACGATTCTACAAAAGCCAAGGATAGTGTACCCAAAGACGATGCCGTTAAAAAAGCCACCGATGTTTTAGGCGGACTATTCGGTAAAAAGAAAAAAAAGGATAGTACGAATCAATAGTGTATAACAGTCCCGGTTTAGAAAAACTCTGGTTATTCGCAAGTAAAATAAATTATTAACCTATATCCAATCCAACATACAAGCCCTCATTCGCACGTACATTAAAAACATGACCGTCTTCAAATAGTAGGTATTGTCCTTTTATACCTTGTAAAACGCCTTGGTAGTTTCCTGTCTTCTCGAGGTTCAGACTTTTAATTTTGGGCGCATAGGTTTTGGCCGGAAAATGGAGCTGGGTTTCGTCCCTATCCGCCAAAAAGTAAGATTGGGTCTCTTCGGGAATAAACTCCCGAAGTTTTTCACGCCAAGCTTTAAGGTCGGCATCTTCAATGGTATTGGTAACCATTTTACGCCAGTTAGTCTTATCGGCCACATGGGCTTTTAAGGCTACCTCGGTTATTCCGGCCAAATAGCGGTTGGGTACTTCTACGATTTCAATGGCTTCATGGGCCCCTTGGTCTATCCAACGTGTCGGAATCTGGCTTTTCCGAGTCACCCCTACCTTTACATTGCTTGAATTGGCCAGGTAGACGATATGGGGTTGCAATTGCGCTCGTTTTTCATAATCCAAATCCCGGTCTGCTTGGTCTAAATGCGCCGTGCTGAGTTCGGGCCGCATGATCCAATCGCCCGTAGCGGGGCTATCGAAAAAGCAGCTTCTACAAAAGCCTTGGCGGTATATGGGCCGGTCGTTGCCGCAGTTCAGGCATTGGGTTTTGACAAAGTTTAGGTGTAAGGTTTTACCCAAAAGCGGGTTCATATGTAAAAAATCGGACTCGAATTCTAGAAAATATTGAATGGGATCCTCAAATTCGGTCCTCATTTTGCGTAAAACACCTTCAAAAAGCATGGAAAACTATTTTGGGTCCTATTCGGTTTGATAAAATCGATTTTAGGACTTATTTTTATTTTTATCGTTTGGGCTGTTGATCAGCTTGGTTAGATGTATCCGAATGCACCATTTTTTTGATGGTTACAGCTACAGCTAATCTCGATTATCGAGTAAAGATACCCAAAAATGCCTATACCCTTATTCAATTCCATAGCCTCTTGGTTGCTGAAAAAGCGTTTTCACCAAATCGAATTATTCCTAAAGTATCCGGAGGAGGTACAGCAAGAAGTGTTGCAACGCCTGTTGCAAATGGCACGTAATACCGAGCTAGGGAAGCAGTACGGTTTTTCAGAAATCAATTCCTATGCCCAGTTCGCTGAAAGGGTTCCCGTTTCGGCCTATGAAGATATTGAGCCCATGATAGAACGCACCCGCAAAGGGGAGCAAGATTTGTTTTGGCCAACCCCTATTAAATGGTTTGCCAAAAGTAGCGGTACCACCAATGCCAAGAGCAAATTTATTCCGGTAAGTTCTGAGGCTTTGGAAGACTGTCATTACAATGCGGGTAAAGATCTTTTATCGCTTTATCTGAACAATAACGAAGAATCGCAATTGTTCAAGGGCAAGGGGCTTCGCTTGGGTGGTAGTAAAGAGTTGTACGAAAATAACGGCACCTATTTCGGTGATCTCTCGGCCATTCTGATCGATAATATGCCTTTATGGGCCGAGTTTAGCAGCACTCCAAGTAATAAAGTATCGCTTATGGGCGAGTGGGAGACCAAATTGGGTGCCATTATTGCCGAGAGCATTCAGGAGAATGTGACCAGTATGGCCGGGGTTCCGTCTTGGATGTTGGTCTTATTGAATCAGGTATTGGAAGAAACGGGTAAAGACCATTTATTCCAGGTATGGGAGAATCTTGAAGTATATTTCCATGGTGGGGTTAGTTTTGCCCCATATCGAGAGCAGTACCGAAAATTATTACCACGCAAGAGCTTTAAGTATTATGAAATATATAATGCTTCGGAAGGCTTTTTTGCCATTCAAGACCGAAATAACTCGCACGAACTATTGTTGATGCTCGATTACGGTATTTTTTATGAGTTCATTCCCATGAGTACTTATGGTACCCCAACTGAAAAGGTAGTGCCGCTGTGGGAGGTGGAAATGCATACCAATTATGCCGTGGTCATTACAACCAATGCCGGACTTTGGCGTTATTTGATTGGGGATACGGTAAGGTTTACTTCCTTAAGTCCGTATAGGGTGCGTGTCACAGGCCGAACCAAACACCATATCAATGTATTCGGTGAGGAACTGATTATTGAGAATGCCGAAGATGCCCTGAAAAATGTTTGCGAAAAGACCCAGGCCGAAATTGCCGACTATTCGGTGGCTCCCATTTTTATGTCGGGCAAGGAAAAAGGGGCGCACGAATGGATGATTGAATTTAGAAAGCCTCCCGAAAGCATGGGGTATTTTACCGAATTGCTAGATAATGCCCTTAAAAGCTTGAATTCTGATTATGAGGCAAAACGTTATAATAATATAACCCTGACCATGCCTAAAATACATTGCGGTCGTAACCATCTCTTTCATGATTGGTTAAAGGAAAAAGGTAAATTAGGAGGCCAGCATAAGGTGCCTAGATTGTCTAATTCTCGGGACTATATCGAGGAATTGATCCAAATGAACCAATAAAACGGGTCTTTCTACGTTAATTTCCCATATTGAATCCACAACACAGAACAACCCTGAAAAATTAATGGATTATGGGAACAAAACTACTTATCATTTCGGATATGTGGGGTGCCAAAGGAGGGCATTGGATTACATCCTATTTAGGTTACCTGCAACAGTACTATGATATTTCGTTCTATGATAGCCAGCAATTGGCCAATCTAGACCTTACCGTGGGTTCCGAAGACAACATTATGGACGCCTTTTTCAATGGCGGAATCGATAGGGCCGTTACACATTTAATGGCCAAAGAACAAGAACCTGCCCATATATTAGGTTTTGGGGTAGGGGCTACCATTGCTTGGAAGGCTGGTTTGTCGGGTATGCCTATGGAATCGCTTTATGCCATTTCACCAACACGTATTCAGTTAGAAGCCCAAAAGCCGCAATGCGGACACAATATTCTTTTTGGTGAATACGACCTGTCCAAACCAACCTATGAATGGGCCGATCGTATGTGTGCCGAATTGGAGATTTTCCCCAATTTTGGCCGTAAGCTGTATACCGATGAAAAGATTATCCAAAAAATCAGTCAAGATCTCTTGGCCCAGATTATTAAGAAAGCTGGTTAAGACCCGGATACTGAATAGAAAAAAGGGCAGTGATTTTGATCACTGCCCTTTTTTTATGTTTTGAAATCACATTGAAGCCTTAACTCACCGCTTTTAGTTTGTTCATGGTTTCTAGTGATAATTTCTTTTCAGCATAGGGTTTACTTACCTTGAATTCTTTTTCTTCGCTGCTTGGCATTTCGAACATAGCATCGGTAAATATAGCCTCACAAAGCGATCGAAGTCCACGAGCACCTAGTTTGTATTCTACCGCTTTTTCAACAATATAGTCCAAAGCTTGGTCGGTTATCTTTAATTCAATACCGTCCATTTCGAACAATTTCTCATATTGTTTTATAATCGCATTCTTGGGCTCGGTAAGAATGGCACGAAGGGTTTTAGCGTCTAGCGGGTTCATATGGGTAAGTACCGGTAAACGCCCAATAATCTCAGGAATCAATCCAAATTCCTTAAGGTCTTTGGGTATAATGTACTGTAGAATGTTTGAACCATCTAATCGGTCTTCGGCCTTAGAGGCACTATAACCTACGGCCTGCATATTCAAGCGCTTGGTAATAATGCGTTCGATACCATCGAAGGCACCACCGGCAATGAACAATATGTTTTCGGTGTTGACTTCTATAAACTTTTGGTCGGGGTGTTTACGTCCTCCCTTTGGTGGTACGTTCACGACCGTGCCTTCCAAAAGTTTCAACAAGCCTTGTTGAACCCCTTCGCCCGAAACATCACGGGTAATCGATGGGTTATCGCTCTTACGGGCGATTTTATCAATCTCGTCTATAAAAACGATCCCGCGCTCCGCCTTTTCCAAATTATAATCGGCAGCCTGTAATAAGCGGGTCAATATACTTTCTACATCTTCCCCTACATAACCGGCCTCGGTCAATACCGTGGCGTCTACAATGGCCAATGGTACATTTAACATGCGGGCAATGGTCTTGGCCATAAGGGTTTTACCGGTACCCGTTTGCCCAACCATTACAATATTACTTTTTTGGATTTCTACGTCGTCTTCGGCCTTAACGGGCTGCAAGAGGCGTTTGTAGTGGTTGTATACCGCTACCGACATAACCCTTTTGGTACGTTCTTGACCAATAATGAAGGTATCGAGGAATTCTTTTATTTCCAGAGGTTTCCGAAGGATAAGCTCGGCAGATAGGTCTTGGTTCTTCGATTGTTGCGTTTCTTCGGCAACAATACCATGGGCCTGTTCTATACAACGATCACAAATGTGGGCATCCAAACCTGCAATTAACAGGTTGGTTTCCGGTTTTTTGCGTCCGCAAAATGAGCATTCCAAATTTTCTTTCGCCATAATCCTTGATTAATTCGTAATAGCCAGTAGGGTTTCGAATTTGTGTTGCGTTATAAGCAAAAGCCTTGCAACAGTTTGTTTTAAGTCGATATTAGCTTCTTTCCCTTACCAAAATTTCGTCGATCATACCATAGGTTTTGGCCTCTTCGGCCTTCATCCAGTAATCACGATCACTGTCGGCCGCTACTTTATCGAAAGTCTGACCGGAATGGTCGGCAATAATATGGTATAACTCGTCTTTTAGTTTTAAGATCTCACGGGCCGTAATCTCAATATCACTGGCCTGACCTTGTGCACCGCCTAAGGGTTGGTGGATCATTACACGTGAATGCCTCAATCCGCTGCGTTTACCTTTTTCACCGGCACATAAGAGTACCGCGCCCATAGAGGCGGCCATTCCTGTACAAATGGTGGCCACATCGGGTTTAATGAACTGCATGGTGTCGTAGATGCCCAAACCGGCATACACACTTCCACCAGGGGAATTGATGTATATCTGAATGTCTTTGGAGGCATCGGCACTTTCTAGGAATAATAACTGCGCCTGGACGATATTGGCAATATGGTCGTTGATGGCCGTTCCCAAAAAGATGATGCGATCCATCATCAACCGCGAGAAAACATCGAATACCGCAATATTCAATTGTCTCTCTTCAATAATGTTCGGGGTCATGCCTACCGGATACATCGCACTGATGATGTCGTCGTAATAGGTGCTGCTAATGCCCTGATCTTTAATGGCGAATTTTTTAAATTCTTTTCCGTAATCCATGTAGAAACGAAATTTTTTATCCCTATCAAAGGGTGTTTTGTTCGAATTGTATTATCCGAAACGATTAAATCCGTGTTTTCGTGCCGTGAACCGAAGCTTTTCGATTAGGTGGCCTACCATAAAAAAGGTGCCAAAACGTAAATTTTGGCACCCTAAAGATACTTATTTTTCTTTTGCTCGATTAACCGTAAACTTCTTTTACGAAATCTTCATAACTGAGCTCTTTGGTCTTCAGATTGGCATTTTCCTTGAAGAAATCCAACATTTTCTTACTCATCAATTGCTCAGAAAGACGTTTAACCTCGTCTTGGTTCGAAAGAATACGGGCGGCAATACTGTCCAATTCTTCTTCGGCCGGATCTAGTTGACCAAATTGGGCCATTTGAGTCTTGATGAAACCTTTGGCGAATTCCTTTAACTCGTCGAACTGTACCTGAAGGTCATTGTCTTTAATGATTTTACCTTCGATCAATTGATAGCGTAGGCCTTTTTCCGATTTGGAGTACTCTTCAGTAGCCTCTTCTTCGGTCAATTCCGTTTCACCGGTCATTTGAATCCACTTGGTCAAAAACTCGGCAGGCAGGTCGAACTTGGTGTTGTCAATCAAATGCTCGGTAACATCGTTAAGTAATTTTTGTTCGGCTTGCTGGGCAAACTGGCCTTCGGCATCTTCTTTGATCTTGGTACGCATTTCTTCCTCAGAAGTAACCTTGCCTTCCCCGAACAACTTATCGAAAAGCTCTTGGTTCAATTCCGCGGCCTCCCTTTGGTTGATTGCGCTAATGGTAAAGTTTACCTCTATATCCAAGCCTTCGGCCTTTTCACGATCAATACCCAGTGCGCTAGACAATAGATAGTCTTCTTCGAAAAGTCCTTTGGTTTTTACCGTTACCACATCACCGACTTTTTTACCAGTGAACAGGCCTTTGTTCTTTTTGGTCTTAATCTTGTCAAGCTCGATTGTGGTGCTGTTCTCTATTTCTTCGGCTTCATTGCTGAAAGTTCCGGAAATTTCGTTGTCAACGCCAACTACATCCTGGGATACCAACTTACCATATTGCTTGCTAATACGCTCAATTTGCTCGTCGATCATTTTGTCGTCGGCAACAATTTTATATTGGGTAATGGCTTTTTTGCCTTTCAAGTTTACATCGAACTCTGGGGCCAAACCCAATTCGAATTCAAAGTCCAAGGTTTCGGCATCCCAATCGAAATCGTCTTGCTGCTTAGGAAGCGGGTTGCCCAAGACATCCAATTTTTCCTCAGTAAGGTATTTGTTAAGGTTGTCTTGCAACAATTTGTTCACTTCGTCTACCAAAACGGCTTTGCCGTATTGCTTTTTGATCAATCCCATAGGTACATGGCCCTTACGGAATCCTGGAATGTTGGCCGATTTTTTATAATCCTTCAAAATACCATCTACCTTGTCTTGGTAATCGTCTTTGGTAATGGCGATCTTTACTACGGCATTCAAATTGTCAATCTGCTCTTTGGTAATGTTCATCTTCGTCCGATTGTTTTACTTCCCTCGATATTCGAGATTCATTGCTTTAGAAACTTGGGATTATATTAACCAATAATGCCAAGTGTCCATACCTTAATTGTTTTCCGCTGTGCGACCATGTGTTTAAACACTAAATGGCAGCTTTTACAAACGGTCTGCAAAAGTAGTACAATAAATAGAGCTGGACAAGTTTTTAACCTTCTGTAACCCAAGGATTAAAATCGCTCCCTATTCTTCTTTTAAGAGGGAATGCAGTATGCTTTGTAAAATGGACAAGAGTAAACTGAACAATACGGCCCACCAAATACTGTCTACGCTAAACCCACTTACCAAATTGTCGGCCAAAAGAATGATTAACGCGTTTACGATCAACAAGAATAGGCCTAGGGTAATGATGGTTACCGGAAGGGTAAGTAAAACCAAGATGGGTTTAACCAAAAAATTGAGAAAGCCGAGGACTATGGCAACTATAATGGCGGTACCATAGGAATCTACCCCAACCCCGGGTAGCACTTTAGCTAAAATAACAACGGCCAATGCGGTTAATAAAAGACGTAAAATAAGTTTCATAGTGTGTGATTTTGGTGCCAAAAAAAAAGGTGCCCGTTTGGGCACCCTTAATATACATTTTTGTTGGCACTGCCAAAAGGTTTTAAGAGCTCGAGGCGTCGAAATAAAAATCTCATTTCCCTCGTATGCCTCGTTCCGATAGCTATCGGGATTGTGGCAGAGTGATTACTGTAAGTAAAGTCCGGTATAGGCCAAGGGGTCTACATGTGGGAAATTTGACCCGTGTTTGGCGTTTATGGCATCTAAAAACAAGTTGGCCAATAAGGCGTACCCTCTAGGTGAAGGGTGTACCCCGTCTAAAGAAAAAGCACCTCCTGTGGCGTAGGTTGCGGTAACTGTGGTTCCGTCTCTCATAGGTATACCGGTGGTGGCCACAACTTTTAGATAGGCATTGGCATCAACAACGGGCAAATCGTATTGGGCTCCAAAATTGTCAATCGATTCGTTTAATAAATCGGTGGCATTGGCAATGGCGTCCTGTTCTTCTGGGGTTAACACCCATTTGTCGGCCAATGGAATGGCAACACCATTAATTGAGGTAGGGTTGTTCGGATCGGCCAAGGTGCCGATAATGGTTTGGGCAGTAAATACCAAAAGATCATCGGCAGTAGCTTGGCGCATATTTACCAAAGCCGGGTTAACGCCGGTAAGATCTGTTAAATCTTCATCTAGGATTACCACGGCATTATTTGCCCCTGCGGCAAAAGAAATGGTTCTTTTGGCCAATTCCTCCTGACTGATCATACCCAAACCGGCCAATTGGGCCAATCCGCCATTATAAGCGGCGTAAGCACCGTTCAATAGTGTAGCGGTCGCTTCGTCTAAAGGTACCGGATTGTGGGGTACGGTGGTAAAGAACGGAATGGTGGTTACATCGGGTACATTGGCCAAAACCCCTTTGGCGCCACCGGCCATTAGGCCTTGAATGTACTGGTTGTATACATTATTGAATACATTGATATTGGTCAGGTCGTTTCCGCCATATGTGCTAGGGTCAATGTTATTGGTTTCGTTATGGTCTTCGCCATCTCCACCGGCGGTAGCATAACTCAATACGTCGTTATTACCAATCCAAAGGGTGAAAAAAGTAGGCTGTTGGGCCAAGGCATCTCCGATAATCGTAGCATCTGGGGCACTGGCCATACGAGCGTAATACGGGTTTGCCAAACCAAGCGGTACCCCTTGTACGTTACCATAACCGGGAGCGGCCAAATGGAAACTTTTGGCGCCAGGTACGCCCATATTGTTAAAAGGCCCCGAGATAACATTCGAAATCTCCGTGGCACCTTGACCGTCTACAGGCGTAGGAGCAGGGCTTCCGGTTGCAAATGACAATATTAATCGGTTACCTAGAACGGGTTGTCCGCCCAAGGTGGCACCACCAAGGTTATCGGCCATATAGGGTAGGTTAAAATTTCCGCCCCCGGCCAATTTAAATTGGGTGGCCAGCATATTCGGAAAGGAAGCATCCTGGCCGTTTACGAACAAAGCACCGTCTGAGAAGCCGGCGGTCAAAGAGTTCCCGATACTTACATAGTTGGAGACATCGGCTGTGCCACTGGTATAATCCACAGGTTCGGGCGGGGCCGGTGGGGGAGGTGTTCGGTCAAAATCATGGTCATTACAGGAAACTGCCACTAGTCCGACAGCGGCTAGTAGCATAGCATACTTCTTCATCGATAGGTAATTAGTTAAAATAATCTTAGCGTAACGTAAATACAACATTACCAAAATTAACCAAAATTGCGACACTTGCAATTAATGCGGCAAAAAATTATGCACGCATAATAAAAATGCAGAAAAACTTACGATTTTAAAAACGCTAACGATTTTTCGAAAAACACCATTGGGTTTTCGGCATGTAGCCAATGTCCGGCATTGGGTACGGTCTCGATCATCGCTTCTGGAAAATGCCTTTTTATATTCGCCCGGTCAGTTTCTTGAATGTACTCCGATCGATCCCCTCTTAAAAATAAGGTAGGGCCATAATAAACATCGGTGCTGCCAATGTTTTCGCCAATTTCCTCCATACGGTTGGCCAGTACGGGTAAATTGCAACGAAAACCGAAGGTTTTGTCTTCGGTCCTATACAGGTTTTTCAGTAGAAACTGTCTAATGCCCGGTTCTTTAATGTAATCAGAAAGTGCCTCGTCGGCACCTTTTCTGCTTTTAACTTGGGTTAGATCTATTGCCTGAAGGCCATTCAATATCTCATGGTGGTGGGGCGGATAAAACCTAGGGGCGATATCGGCCACGATTAATTTTGTGGTATGGTTAAAGTAGTCGCAAGCAAACTGCATGGCTGTTTTACCGCCCATGGAGTGGCCTAAGATACAGGCCGAATCGATATGGTTGGTATGGATGTAGTTGTGAAGATCCTCGGCCATGATTTGATAATCAAAATCCGAAGAATGAAAACTTCTGCCGTGATTACGTTGGTCTAATAAATGTACTTCAAACCCAGCTTCTGCATACTTCATGCCTAGGGTTTTCCAGTTATCGGACATGCCTAAAAACCCATGGAGTATAATTAGGGGTTGGCCGGTGCCTAAGACATTGGCATATAAACTAGAACTACTTTGCTGCATAAACTCCAGATTGAAGGTTTGCTTTTGTTTTTGAGGGATTGTAATCTATTGTAACCGTTTATCGAAGGCGGTCCAGATACATGTTTACTACATTCTCGAGCCCTAGGTAAAGCGACTCGCAAATTAAGGCATGACCAATCGATACTTCCAGTAAATGGGGTATTTGTTGCTTAAAGAAACGCAGGTTTTCCAGGTTCAGGTCGTGCCCGGCATTTAGGCCTAGTCCTACTTCATGGGCTTTTTCGGCGGCTTTTATATAGGGGGTAATGCCATCGTTGTTTCCTAGGGCGTACTGTTCGGCAAAGGCCTCGGTATACAGCTCTACACGGTCTACCCCTGTTACGGCCGCGCCTTCTATCATTTTCTCTACAGGATCTACAAATATAGAGGTGCGTATGCCGTTTTCCTTAAAAGTAGATACAACATCGGTCAGAAAATCGCGATGGTTTAGGGTGTCCCAGCCAGCGTTAGAGGTGATCGCATCGATAGCATCGGGCACTAGGGTTACTTGGGTGGGTTTTACTTCTAGTACTAAGTCGATAAAAGAAGGGATTGGGTTGCCTTCAATGTTGAATTCGGTATTGACGATACTTTTTAAGTCCCGGGCGTCTTGGTAACGAATATGTCTTTCGTCGGGCCTAGGGTGTATGGTTATACCTTGCCCGCCAAAGCGCTCTACGTCTTCGGCTACCTGAAGTAAGTTGGGTACATTGCCTCCCCTAGAGTTTCGTAGGGTGGCTATTTTATTGATGTTTACGCTAAGTTTTGTCATTCGATGGATTGTTGCCGCAAAATTACGAATTCCGGGGTATTTGCCGCAAAAATGAGTAATTTGCAACATAATTGGAAGTGTATGCAATTACAAGCGCATCTTATTACTACTTTGCCTGTTTTTGGGCTGGAAGATTCAATAGCCGATATTATCGAATTTTTCAGTACTACAACCTATTCACACGTGGCCGTGGCCAATGAAGAAGGTTTGTTGGGGCTTTTGGCCGAAGACGATTTGGAAGCTTATAAAGAATGTAAGGTGGTGGCCGATTACCAATATAGTATGGAGGCCTTTTTTGTAAAGCGCGAAACTTCTTGGTTCGATGTTATGGAGGAGTTTTCCCGAAACGAAGCCAATCTGTTACCGGTATTGGATGGACAACGAAAAGTGTTGGGCTATTATGACCTGTCGGATGTGGTCTCCATGTTCATCGATACGCCTTTTTTTACGGAGCCGGGCAGTATAGTGGTATTGGCTAAAGGGGTTAAAGATTATTCCTTTAGTGAGATATCGCAGATCGTTGAAGGTAATAATACCCGATTGTTAGGTGGCTTTGTGTCTGAATTTCGGAATGATGTGGTCCATATTACCTTAAAGCTAGGGGCTGATAATTATAACGAGGTACTCCAAACCTTTAGGCGATATGGGTATAGTATCGAATTTGGGAATGATGATGATAAGTTTATTGAAAGCCTAAAGGAGCGGTCCAATTATTTGAGTAAATACTTAAACGTATAGCACATTGAAAATAGCGGTTTACGGTCAAGCCTGCCAAGAACAGAGTTTAGCTTATGTCTTGGCCTTGATGGAAGAGTTGGATCAAGGGGATTCCCTAGCCATTGAGTCTGATTTTTACGATTTCCTTGGCGGTGCCGACTGTTTGGGCGAGCTGCCCTGTTTTACTTTGACCGAAGGTTTGGATGCTTCCTTTGATATGTTCGTGAGTTTTGGTGGCGATGGTACAATTTTACGTGCGGTAACCTTTGTGCGTGATTTGGGGATACCTGTTGTTGGCGTGAATACTGGTAGGTTAGGGTTTTTGTCGACCTTTAAAAAAGAAGAGGTAAGGGAGGTGATAAAAGAATTCCGTGCGGGAGACTATCGTTTAGAGCCTAGGGCTTTGATACAGGTGGTAGGGCCTGAGGCCGAATTGTTCTTGCCTACCAATTTTGCCCTCAATGAAATTACGGTAAGTAGAAAAGATACTACCTCTATGATTACGGTGGAGACCCATTTGAATGATGAGTATCTTACCTCGTATTGGGCCGATGGCCTGATTATATCTACACCAACGGGCTCAACGGGTTATTCGCTAAGTTGCGGTGGGCCGGTAATGTCGCCCATGGCAGGTTCTTTGGTCATTACCCCAATAGCACCCCATAATTTAAATGCCCGCCCCTTGGTGGTGTCAGACGATACGGTGATTCGCTTAAAGGTGTCGGGTCGCGAAGATCATCATTTGGTGTCTCTCGATTCGCGTTTGGCTACCGTGGCCAATGGCACCGAGATACGTATTCAAAAAGCGCCGTTTACGGTTCCGTTTATCCAGTACAAACGCGAGAGTTTTTATAAGACCTTGAGGCATAAACTGCTTTGGGGTGAAGACGTTCGCAATTGACCCCTCTTATACAATAAATAGCTTTAAAAGTTGTTAATCAAGGAAGGGAAATACCATTCCTATAGGTTTAGGTAAGCCTTTAGGTATGTTGTTTCGAACTTTCGATACTATGAAGAAAATAACTTGGGGTCTTTTTATGCTCGTATCTTTTGGGTTACATGCCCAAACTTTTGAGGTAGGGGCGTTTTTGGGCGGAACCAATATGATCGGTGACGTAGGCAGTATGAATTTTATTTCACCTTCGGGGCCAGCCGTTGGCGGGATCTTCAAGTGGAACAAAAGTAAACGCTATGCTTGGCGTGCCTCGGTAATCTATGGCGAATATACCGCTGATGATTCTAAATCCGATTTGGCGAATAGACAACAACGTGGTTTTGAGATTTCCAATTCGCTTTTAGAGGTGTCTGCTGGTTTAGAAGTAAATTTTGTAGAGTATAACCTGCATAAACTAGGTCCGGCCTTTACCCCTTATCTGTATACAGGGGCTACCTATTTCCGATACGATTTTAAATACTTTGCCGGCCAGCTTCAAGATTTTGGCCAACGCGATGGCGCCTTTGCCATACCTATGGTGGTCGGAGCTAAATACCGGTTGGGCCAGCGCTTCGTTCTGGGGGCCGAAATTGGGGCCCGATATACCTTTACCGATAACCTCGATGGCAGTAATCCGGAAGGTTCAAATGTCGAACAATTTAGATTTGGAAACATTTTAAGCGACGATTGGTATGTTTTTTCAGGAATTACTCTCACCTTTGCCTTTGGTGAAAAGCGATGTCAGGATTGCTTTGAGTAATTTATTATGGATACATATCAACATCTGCGTGAAAAAGCTTTGCCAAAGCATATCGCCATTATTATGGATGGTAATGGGCGTTGGGCAAAAGAACGCGGTAAACTTCGAGTGTTCGGACACGAACACGGTGCCAGGGCCGTAAGGCGCACTGTTGAAGAGTGTGCCCGGATAGGCATTGAAAATCTTACACTTTACGCATTTTCTACAGAAAACTGGAACCGACCCAAACTAGAGATCGAGACCTTAATGCGCTTATTGGTAAGCTCGCTTCGTAAAGAGCTAAAGACCTTGGCCGATAATAACATACGCCTTAATGCCATTGGTAATATGGATATGTTGCCCAAGTTGGCCAAGAAAGAACTGAACGAAGTCATTGAAAAAACAGCCCAAAACACCCGCATGACGCTTACCCTTGCTTTGAGTTATGGCGCCCGCGAAGAGCTGAAACAGGCAGTAAAATCAATAGCTTCCAAAGTTAAAAATAATATAATTTCCCCCGAAGATATTGACGAAACCATTATTAATACCCATCTTTACACGCATGATTTGCCTGATGTAGACATGCTTATACGTACCAGTGGGGAACAACGTATAAGTAATTTTCTTTTATGGCAAATTGCCTATGCCGAGTTATATTTTTTGGATATATTTTGGCCCGATTTTAATGAGCAGCATTTGGTAGCCGCCATAGAAAATTACCAAAACAGAGAACGAAGATTTGGAAAGACAAGCGAACAACTCAATACCTGATATGAAAACATTCATGTCATTGAGCAGATTACTGAGTATACTTACCTTATTTACAGCCTTATCACTTAATGCCCAAGAACTGTCCTTTGAGAATGGGAAAAGATATATTCTTGGTGGCCTTACGGTAAGTGGCCTGGAAAGTTATAACGAGCAAACCGTAAAAACCTATACGGGGCTTAGGGTAGGGCAACCCATTACCGTACCGGGCGAAAAGTTAAGTTCTATCATCAATAAACTTTGGGGTCTCGAATTATTCAGCGATGTGGCCTGGTATATTACCGATGTACAGGGCGATAAAATATTCTTGGAATTAGAGGTAAAAGAACGGCCTACGCTTAGCAAAGTAACCGTTTATGGTATCAAAGAACGTAAGGTACAAGATATTTTAGATGATACCGATCTAAAAAAAGGAAAGAAAATTACTGAAAGTCTAATCGCCAATTCCAAAAATTATTTGCGTAATAAATACCGCAAAGAGGGATATTTAAACGCTAAGGTACATATCGCCACCGCCCCAGACTCTTCAGAGACCAATGCACAAAGCATGGTGATCAATATCAAAAAAGGGGAGAAGGTCAAGGTTAAGGAAATCGTATTTGAAGGTAATGATCAACTCAAGGCCAAAAAACTGCGTAAGGCCTTAAAGAATACGAAAGAGAAACGCTTTGGTAGGTTTTGGAAAAAATCAAAGTATATAGAAGCCGATTTTGAAGAAGATTTGGGTTCGCTTATAGATGCCTATGCTGAAAATGGCTATAGGGATGCCCGTGTATTATCGGACACCGTATATACCATAGACGAAAAATTGATAGGCATAAAAATTAAGGTAGAAGAAGGTAATAAGTACTATTTCGGTGACATCGATTTTGTTGGAAATAGTGTGTATACCGATCAACAATTGGCCCGGGTATTGGGTATCAAAAAAGGTTCTACCTATAATGGGGTGTTGTTAAAAGAGCGTATTGCAGACGACTCCGACCCCGATTCAGATGATCTTACGGCACAATATCAAAACCATGGGTATCTTTTTTCACAGATCAACCCGGTAGAGGTTTCTGCGGTAAACGATACGATCGATTTTGAGATTCGTATCATTGAAGGTAAAGAAACCTTTTTGAACCACATCGATGTGGTGGGTAACGATCGTACCAACGACCATGTTATCTTTAGGGAACTGCGTACACGACCTGGACAAAAATATTCGAAAGCCGATATTATTCGAAGTATTCGTGAACTAGGACAGCTGGGCTTTTTCGATGCCGAGAATATCAAGCCCGATATATTAAACCCCGACCCCAATACCGGAACCGTAGATATCAAGTATAGTCTTGTTGAAGCCGGATCTAGCCAAATAGAACTGCAAGGTGGTTATGGTGGCGGTGGTTTTATCGGAACCTTAGGACTTTCATTTAACAATTTCTCGTTACGTAATATATTTAAAGGTAAAGAGTATAAGCCTGTTCCTATGGGAGATGGCCAAACTTTGGCGATACGGGCCCAGGCCAGTAGAAGTTACAGGGTATATAGTCTTAATTTCTCGGAGCCATGGTTAGGAGGTAAAAAACCAGTGAGCTTTACCACCACCCTATCACGCACCGAACAATTTGGTTATGATTTTCAGCGTAGGGAACGCATAGATGGTCAGTCGTTTACCGTAACCGGAATTTCTTTCGGACTAGGTAAGAGGGTACGTTGGCCCGACGATTTTTTCTCCATATCCCATGGGTTGTCTTACCAGTTGTATGAGTTTAACAACTATAGGATCCAACCTTGGAATATTGGTAATGGATCTTCAAATTCTTTAAGTTACACCTTAGGTATCTCAAGGAATTCGGCTGGCCCGGGTAGAATTTTTCCTTTGTATGGATCTACCTTCTCGCTTTCGGGTAAGTTTACACCGCCTTATTCTTGGATCAGTGGTAAAGACTGGGGGCCGCTTAAAGAAGAACGCGATGATCTTATAGAAAAGTTCGCCGACGGAAGCGGTACGCCTGAAGATAATGCCCGTTTTGAGGAAATCGAGGAAGAACGTTTAAAATGGGCCGAATTCTGGAAAGTTAAGTTTAAAGGGGAGTGGTTTACCCGTTTAGTAGATAAATTGGTGTTACGTACCAATGTAGAACTTGGTTTCCTGGGTAGTTATAATAGCGATTTGGGCGACGTACCTTTTGATCGTTTCTACGTAGGGGGCGATGGTCTTGGAAACTTTACCTTAGACGGTAGGGAGTCTATTCAATTACGTGGTTATGAGAACAACTCCATAACCCCGTATAGCGATATTACCAACCAGCAAACCGGTGGTGTAGTGTACAATAAGTACTCTATGGAACTGCGATATCCATTGACCTTAAAACCAACCGCTTCCATTTATACCCTCGCTTTTATGGAAGCAGGTAATAACTTCAACAATTTTCGTGACTTTAATCCGTTTGAAGTTAAAAGATCTGCGGGCGTAGGACTTCGAATCTTCATGCCTGCATTTGGTTTATTGGGTATAGATTTCGGATATGGTTTCGATCAAGACTATCGTCCGTCTTCAAACGGACCTAGTGGTTGGCAGACCCATTTTATAATCGGACAACGTTTCTAAATGAAATAGCTGTTTACCTTTGAGCCAAGATCTTTATATTGATTTTTAGGAGTTTAACAATTTTGGCACGATATTTTCTGAGTGTAAAACAGCAATAAGATGAAAACAAAGGTTCTTTTGGTTATTGTAGCGCTTTCCGTTTCGGTATGCGCTTGGGCCCAGCGAGGTGTCCGTATCGCTTATGTAGATATGGAATATATTCTCGAAAATGTAGAAGAGTACCAACAGGCAAGCGATCAACTAGAGGCCAAGGCCCAAAAGTGGAAGTTGCAGATTGAACAAAAGCAGGCTGTAATAGACCAGATGAAAAAAGATCTACAGGCCGAAAAAGTATTATTGACCGATGAGCTGGTAGCTGAAAGGCAAGAAGAGATACAGATCAAAGAAAAAGAATTGATCGACTATCAGCAGGATCGATTTGGGCCAAATGGCGATTTGGTTTTACAGAAACAAATGTTGATTAGGCCCATACAAGATCAGGTTTTTGCTGAGGTTCAGAAGCTAGGCACTAATAAAAAGTACGATTTTATTTTTGATAAATCGGCAGATGTCGTAATGTTGTATTCCCAAAAAAGGCATGACATTAGTGATCAGGTACTACGGGCTATATCCCGGACCCGAAAACTAGCCAAGCCCAAAGGGAAAAAGACCGATCAGAATAGGATCGATCGTTTAAACGCCGAAGCTGCTGAAGATGAGATGACCGATGCCATGAAAGAAAGGTCTGATCGTGCCAAACAAGCACAAGATGCCAAGGCAAAGACGGCCGAAGAACGTAGGGCACAACAATTAAAGTTGCGCGAGGAACGTAAAAAGGCCTATGAAGAACGAAGGAAGAAGTTGCTCGAAGAGCGTGAAGCGAAACGAAAGGCCAAATTAGAAGAACGAGAGAAGGCCAAGAAAGATAACGAAAAAGAAGATTCCGATGATTCCAAAGAATCGACGGGGAATTAATAAGAACGAGAAATAAATTTGAATACCTATATCATGAAACACTTGAAAAAATTAGCTGTTGTATTGGTACTTTTTGTAGCTGCTACAAGTGCAGTACAGGCCCAAAGTAAAGTGGCCCATATCAATGTACAGGAGCTACTGTCCCAAATGCCGAAAATGAAGAATGCCATGGAGGAGCTTAAGAAATTGGAAGCTACCCATAGGGCAACCTTAGAGGCTTCTATGACCGAATTGAAGAACAAATACACCCAATACGAAAACGAGGCCGCTTCTAAATCCGATGAAGAGAACCAAAAACGTGCCCAAGAACTACAGGGGTACCAAAAAGGCATCCAAGAAGCCGAGCAAGCTGCAGCACAGGATATCAATAAAAAACGTGGTGATCTGCTAGGTCCAATAACCGAAGAGGCTAAGGCCGCTATTGAAAAAGTAGCCGCCGCTAAAGGTGTTGACTATGTTATCGATGCCTCTCAAGGTGGAGGTTTGATAGTTGCCAAGGGTACCGACCTAATGGCTGATGTTAAAAAAGAATTGGGCTTCTAATAAAAGAAGTACGACAATAGTAAAAAGGCCTCGATTCGAGGCCTTTTTTTGTATCTGATGTTTTCGAATTCCATAAATTTAATGCCATATACGTTAATTCTATGAGCCAAGCATCAATAGGTATTTTTGATTCGGGGGTAGGGGGTATGAGTATCACCCGTGAAATACAAAGCCTTTTACCGAAGGAACAACTGCTGTACTTGGCCGATAGTAAAAATGCGCCTTACGGCCCCAAAGGCGATGCGGCTATTAGGGCCTTGGCCAATAAGAATACCGAAATATTGTTGTCAAAAGGATGTAAGATGATTGTGGTGGCCTGTAATACGGCGACCACAGTGGCTATTTCTGAATTGCGTAGTACTTATAAAGTTCCATTTATAGGTATTGAGCCGGCCATAAAACCGGCGGCCCTGCAATCCCATTCCGGTGTGGTGGGGGTGTTGGCTACACGGGGTACGCTGGCCAGTAGCTTGTTCCAAAACACCTCGGCCCTACATGCCAGTGGTATTACCGTGGTAGAACAAGAGGGTAATGGTTTGGTGCCCTTAATTGAGGCTGCAGCTTTTGATTCCCTTGAATTAAAACGATTATTGTCGGCTTATATAGCGCCCATGGTCGAAGCACAAATTGATGCTTTGGTGCTGGGTTGTACCCATTATCCGTATTTAAAGCCCTTGTTAAACCAGTTATTACCTGAACATATTCAGATAATCGACTCCGGTATGGCCGTGGCCAAACAAACTTTTAGGGTTCTTGATGAGGCCGGGTTATTGGCTGATCAAAAAGTCTTGGATTCTGAGTTCTATACCAATACCGATTTGGATTTGCTCCGTAAATTCATGCAAATATCGGGTTGTAGCGGAAAAACAAGTTTTCTTGATTTTTAGAGCCTGTTTAAATTTTGTTTTTAGAATTTGTTATAGGCCATTCCCGCCTGCCGGACGGGCAGGTTAGTGCCAATTGAGACGTAAAAAACGGAGTTTGGCAGCGCCAAATGAGTATTTTATAACAAAAAGTGGTGATAAAAGAGCCATAACAAAGCTGAAGGGTAAAACTTAAACAGGCTCTAAGAACAGGGTTTTACCTTCTAATGTAGGTCAAATACGTAAAGGCAAAAGCATGACGTTCATCAGCAGGATGCAGTTCCTCTTTTTCCAAAATCCAATCCGCAAGATCTATTTCTGGAAAATAGGTGTCACCTTCCACCTTCGTATGTACACGGGTCAATTCAATTTTATGGGCCATGGGTAGCATTTTTTTATAGATTTCGCCTCCGCCTACTATATATGCGATAGCTTTATTTTGGGTAAGTGCTACAGCTTCTTCAATAGAATGCACCACCGTACAGTCTTTTGAGTCCACCTTATAGGATTGATCCCGTGTTATAATAATGTGATGCCGATTGGGTAAGGTGCCGGGTAAACTTTCAAAGGTCTTTCTGCCCATGATTATGGGATGACCCGAGGTCAGCTGTTTAAATCGTTTGAAATCGTCGGGTAATCGCCATACCAAATCGTTGTCCTTGCCCAAAACATGATTTCCCGATGCGGCCGCGATCATGATCAATTCGGTCATTCCGATTCTTTTTTTTTCTCCAGTGGTAAAACCTCGTCTACCTTTTGTTGAATTTTTACCAATCTCTTTTTTTGTACTTCCATAAGGCGGGCATATTGTTTTTCTTCCCACTCCTTACCTATAAATGGGCTTAAGATAAAAACCGATACCATATGAACACAGAGCAAGAACCCCCAGGCAAAGGCCACCCAGATAAACCAGTCGTGGGTTTGCCCATAGCCCAAAACCTTATTGGCCATAAAGCTGAATACCAGCCCGATTAAATACCAAACGGCATGGGTGTAGAACCATTTTTTTTGACGGATCCGTCTTTTGGCATGGATGCCCAATTCCGGGTCATCCATATCAGGTTCAGTGTTGGTCTTTTTAAAAAACATGGATTGGCTATCTTTAGCACAAAGATAACCAATTGGATATAGCTGCCCTATCGGCCCATTTTCCGGCCACAGAAACTAGCACGTATTTGAATACGCCCGCTACGGGCCTATTGTCACGACTCCTTTTGGAGTGGCGGCGGGATCATGATCAAGAGTTTTTGTTGAAAGGTAGTGGGTTTAAGTCCCGTTATTTCCAAGATATGCAAGGGGTGCGCCAGACCGTATCCGATTTTTTTGATGGGGAGGTGGCCCGCGTGTCCTTAGTGCAGAATTTTACCTTAGCGCTTAATGCTTTGGTTAGGGGTTTGGCCAGTACCGAAAAGGTGCTGGTTTTCGATTGCGACTATCCTTCGCTGTGGTGGCCGTTTAAAGAGCAGGGTTGTGAGTTGGTTCAGATTCCGATCGATACCCCGCCTAACGAACTTTTGGACCGTATCAAAAAAGAAGGAATTACGGTTTTCGCCTTTAGTTTGGTGCAGTATTTAAGTGGTATTCCCATGGATTTGGATTTGGTGAAGGAGATTAAATCCCGGTACCCTGAGGTATTGCTTATTGCCGATGGCACCCAGTTTTGTGGTACCCAGGCTTTTTCATTTGCCGATAGCGGTATTGATATTTTAGGGGCCAGTGCCTATAAATGGATGCTAGGCGGATTCGGTTGTGGGTTTTTTATGCATAAAGAAGGTGTCGAAGATCGACTTCAAATTTCACAGATCGGCTACCATGCCGCCCGATACGATATGGAAAACACCCGGCCCGCGTTGGCGGCGAGGTTAGAACCCGGCCATCTCGATACCTTGAGCTTTGGTAGTATGGCTTTTTCATTACGGTTTTTAGGGCAAATCGGGATGCAAAAGGTAGCGGCCCACTTAAACGAATTGTCCGAAAAATCGAAAGATGGTTTGGCAGCCTTGGGTCTTTTGGACCAACGGATCGGTCTAGAGGCTAAACATACTACGATTTATAACGTAGCTGGGGTACCGGGGCTGGACGAATATTTAGTGGCCAATGGCGTAGTTTGCGCTCCCCGGGGCCCTGGGGTGCGCGTCGGTTTCCATATCTATAATACTTTGGATGATGTCGATCGCTTTTTAGGTCTGGTTAAGGCTATTCGTTAAACGATTTCCCAAGGCATCATCCTATAAGGTTTATTCAATTACCTGAACCCCTTTCCAAAAAGCTACCCGGCCCTTAATGCCTTTGGCCAAGGCACTGGGTTCTGCATAATACCAAACGGCATCGGTATTGGTCTTGCCATCAACCACCAAGGAATAATAGGAAGCCTGCCCTTTCCAGGGGCAATGGGTGTGAGTGGCACTATCTGTCAAGAATTCCGAGTTCACGCTTTCCAAGGGGAAATAATGGTTGTTTTCAATGAGCAAGGTGTCCTCACTTTCCGCAATTAGCTGTCCGTTCCAAATGGCTTTCATAATACTTTTTAGACGTTAGGTTTTAAAATGTAGTTGCCATATTGGTCGTTGCCATCGGTAAATACTTCCACGATTTCCAAACCAGATTCAGAACAAAGCCAAGAGATGGTGTTATGGTCGTATTTCTGCGAAATTTCGGTATGTATGGTCTCCCAGGGTTCAAAGCTTACATCAAGACCGATTTTAGGTATGCTTACTTGTTGTTGTCTTTTGGAGACAAGAAAACTCTTGGCTGTGCCAGTCTCCGGGTCATACACCTCCCAATGCAAAAAGGCATCCAAATCAAAATTACCGCCCATTTCTGAGTTGATGCGGCTCAGTATATTTTTATTGAAAGCTTCCGTAACCCCTTGGGGGTCATTGTAGGCATCCAAGATCCGTTGTGGATGTTTTTTTAGGTCGAACCCAATGCACAGCAAATCTTCGGTATTCATGGATTCCCGTAGTTTTTTAAGGAAATCCAAGGCTTGTGGGTGCAACAAGTTGCCAATATTGGAGCCCATAAAGAGAATGACCTTACGGCTTCCCATTGTTTTTAGCTTGGCCAAACTAGTAAAGTAAGTGTCGTTCAATGGGGTGTAATGCAGTTGCGGGAACTGCCTTTGTAACGACTGTCCCAAACCTGTAAGGGCCGAACTACTGATGTCAATAGGGGTATAAGAGAATTGGGCTCCAGATTCGAGAAGTTCCTGTAGCAAAATCTTGGTTTTACTACCGTCGCCTGCGCCTAGTTCGCAGAGTTGAAAAGGAGTGCCAAGGGCCGTAAATTGATCGCATAGCTGTGCTTTGTGGCTGTTTAAAATAGCGGTTTCCGTTCGGGTCAGGTAGTATTCCGGCAGGCCCATAATCTGTTGAAAGAGCGCATCGCCCGTACTGTCGTAAAAGTACTTGGACGATAAATGCTTGGGGTAATCGGTCAACCCTTTATGGGTATCCCGTTCAAAATCGTTGGTAAAAGTCATGATTGATGATATGGTTTTATAGGTGTCGGGCCAAACGTATACCGGTATATTGCCAACGCAGATCCGGCTGGAAAAAATTACGATATGTATGACGACTATGCTGCGCAGGTGTTGCAACCGAAGCCCCACGCAATACCTTTTGGTTTACCATAAATTTGCCATTGTATTCCCCAAGGGCGCCATCGGCCTTTTGGTAACCCGGGTAGGGGAGGTAGGCGCTTTCGGTCCATTCCCAGCGTTGGCCCCACGCTACATGTTCATTTGCGGCCTCCCATTCGAATTCCGTAGGTAATCGATAACCGGCCCATTGGGCAAAGGCATAGGCTTCGTAATACGAAATATGAGTAAGCAAGGCTTTTGGGTCGATTGGCTGTAAACCGGAATAAGTATAGTGTTGCCATTGCCCATCGATTTTATGCCAATATAAGGGAGCTTCTATACCTTGGTTTTGCACCCAGTCCCAGGCCTCGGCATGCCAATAGCCAAAATGTTTATACCCTCCGGCTTCGATAAATTCCAAATACTCGCCTTGGGTAACCAGTTCCGAACGGATTTCAAACGCGGGTAAAAATACCTGGTGGACCCCCAATTCGTTATCGTAACAAAACCCCTGTGTTTGATGACCTATAGTGTACAGACCTTCATGGATTTGCACCCATGTGGTGGGTTTGGCTACCGGAAACTCCTCATAATCCATGACCAAGGACGGCAGAAGTGGGTTATGTCCTAAAATATATTTGATGTCGGTACACAACAATTCTTGGTGTTGTTTTTCGTGATGAGTGCCGATTTCTATGGTGTCCAACACCTGTTGGGGTAAGTCTGTGGCAAAAAGGCGGTCCATATGCTTGTCAACATTATGACGATAGCTATAGATTCGGTCTACAGTAGGCCGACTCAGATTACCTCGGTCGGCACGCATTACCCGTTTTCCGGCGGTTTCGTAATAACTGTTGAAAACAAAAGCGAAATCAGGGTCGAAGGGAGTGTATTTGTCAAGAAAAGGAAGCAAAACAAAGGTCTCGAAAAACCAGGTCGTATGCCCCAAATGCCATTTGGGTGGCGATACGAAAGTCTCAGGTTGTACTACATAATCTTCAGTCTCTAGTGGAAAGCAGATTTTGGCAGTCTGTTGTCGGGTCTGTTGGTAAAACGAGGCTAGTGCAAGTGTATCCACCTAAAAAGGGTTTCTTAAAAGGTAGGGAAAATGAGATAGACCTTACAGTTGAAACGGAATATCCTATAGAAGGGGTTTATAGTCGGAAGGTTATGGGTATCGCAAATGGGATTTTTACGGGCTTCCCGTTTATCTTTCCAGGAATCATTTTAGGTAATTTGCCAACGATACGGTCGGCTTCCTGGGTTAATAATCGGTGGGGGCCTTTGTATCGTTTGTTCCGGATTATACCGTCTTCTCCAATGGTGAACATAATGCTTACTTTACCACTAATCCCCATTTCCATGGCTTGTTGCGGGTAATTGAAATGCTCAGAAATATGTTCTTTCATTTTCTTATTGAAACACATTATGCGTTTCTGGGAATTAAGTTTGGGTTTGCAGCCTGGAAAAAGTGGGATTTCTTCAATAATGCCACCAGAATAAGGTCTATATTCAGTAGGTTCCAATTCAATTGGGGCCATATTTTCACTTATATTGAAGGCATAGGTGAAATAATGTTTAGAATCCCATTTAGGGTCTTTCAGGTTCTTGATATCCAAGCCAATGAAATCCCTAAGTTCTTTTTTTAAGGCTATGATGCCTGAAGGGGTTAATTCTTCATTTAGGTAAGATTCCATTGATTCATAAAACATACTCTTACCTTTCTTGTCTGCTTTTAGGTTGATGCTAAGGGATAAGGTGTCGTTTTTCGAAATGACAAATTCTTTATTTGAAGCCACAAAGGCAATGACCCGTTCACCGATCAACTTGTTTAGACAACGTGCGTTGTCTTTAGTGTTTTTACAATCCGGATGAACAATTTGTTCTTGGGGATAGTAAATTGAATGGATATCTTGAGCTAACGTTGTACTCAGACTAAATGAAATAAATAGGAGAAGCCATGGTTTTTTAGTCATCATTAAAGGGGGGTGGGTTTCTACGGTTACGCATTAACTAAAACAATTAGACGTTGGGTGCTATTCGGGTCTTAATATTTATCGGAAATTATGGTATTGTGTTGAATAGTACGGATGTTAATGCTGTTGCGTGTGGTATGCTGAAAAACGATGACACTCGCTTTACTAGGGTCTTTTGAAATAAGTTTTGCGAACCGTTTTTCAATATAGCTGATTATGGCTTTATCTGCAGATTTTTTACCGGTTTCGGCATAGGCATGTAGGGAACCTGATTCGACGTCGTAATAAAAAATGGCGTCATAACTAGTTTCGAGTTTGGTCTTGCTATGAACTTGCTTCGTTACCGGTAAACTACGACTCATTTCACGGCTCAGGCTCGTTTTAAGACACTTGGCAATGTTGGTAGAACCTTCGCAACCAATAAAAACGGGAGGGTTTTTCACTTCACTGATAAATGGGGTTTCCAAGATGTTTTTATCCGGGAATTTTAGTGCCAATTGATGGCGCATATAATGTTTTTGTAGAAATTTTATGGGATAGGTAACCTTGATGGGTTTTTCAAATACTGTGTCCGATAAACTTTTAAAAGAAGGAAGCTCGGCCAACAATCTTTTGGCCTCCGGCTCAAATACAGGGTGGGTACTTCTCAATTTTGTGTTAGACACCTCTCCAAGTGAGTCTATTTCGAAGTATACATAAACATTACCCGTTAGTTTTTCGGTACTGGCATCTGCCGGGTAGACTATGTTTTTAGCCAAATATTGTTGCAGGCTATTTTCCAAACAGGTTTTATCGCCACGCTCTTTCGCGCAGGGATACCCTTGTAGTTGTAGGGAGGTGTTGGTCTGGGTTTGGGCAAGCGTTTTTAAACAGCAGATTAAAAGGGCTAAAAGTATTACAGGTCGCATGTTGGTTTGGTTTTGGCTGACCTAAAATTACTGTCTAGTCCTGAATAAAACAAAAAGGGACGACTTGTTTTTATTGACTCTGTTAGTTATACGGCCACCACGCCTTTGATGTGTGGATGTGGGTCGTAGCCTTCCAGGATGAAATCGTCAAAGGTAAAATCGAAAATATCGGTTATTTCCGGGTTCAATTTCATTTTAGGTAGGGGGCGTGGCTCCCGGCTCAATTGTAATTTGATCTGCTCCATATGGTTGTTGTAGATATGGGCATCGCCAAAAGTGTGAATGAATTCACCGGGCTCATAACCGCAGGCTTGGGCCATCATCATAGTGAAAAGGGCGTAGCTTGCAATATTAAAGGGTACGCCAAGGAAAATATCGGCACTGCGCTGATAAAGTTGTAGGGATAGCTTTGGTTTTGCATTTGCTCCCCCGTCGGGGGTTGGGGGGCTTACATAAAACTGAAAAAAGGCATGGCAAGGGGGTAGGGCGGCCTTACCGTTGGCAACGTTTTCGCCAAAGGAAACCGAGGTGTCGGGCAGTACACTGGGGTTCCAGGCAGAGACCAGCATGCGTCTGCTGTTCGGGTTGGTCTTCAGGGTGTGGATCACTTCTTTGATCTGGTCGATCTCTTCGGAGTTCCAGTTACGCCATTGGTGGCCGTAAACCGGACCCAAGTCGCCTTTTTCATCGGCCCATTCGTTCCAGATACGTACCCCGTTCTCCTGTAGATAGGCAATATTGGTATCACCTTTTAAAAACCATAAGAGCTCGTGGATGATACTCTTTAAATGTAGTTTTTTGGTGGTGACCATAGGAAATCCTTCCGATAGGTCGAAACGCATTTGGTAGCCAAAAACACTTAGGGTGCCAGTACCGGTACGATCGCCTTTGGCAGCCCCTTCGGTCAATACATGTTGTAGTAAGTCGTGGTATTGTTGCATAAGCCTTCTTCCATTTTCCGCCTTACCGATAATTTTCGGTAGGGGAAACCGTCTTTAAGTTAAACAAAACTAATAGCATGTAAATATAAGCTGCTGGCCTTTGTTGTTTCGTCGGAAGCGACCTACAGTTTTACCAAACTTATCAACGATGGGCGATATGGCCTAGGGAATCGCGATAATTAGGGGAAAAGAGGTTATCCCAAAATCATACCGGCAATGGTAGCCGAAAGTAAAGAGGCTAAAGAACCTCCTAATACGGCTTTAAGGCCAAATTCCGATAAGGTCTTTCGTTGTCCTGGGGCCAAAGAGCCAATACCACCGATCTGAATACCGATCGAGGCAAAATTGGCAAAACCGCATAACATATAGGTGGCCATGATAATAGACTTATTGTAGGTGAAATGTGTAGCGTTACTTACATCTTTTAAAGTGGCGAGTTGCGTATAGCCAACAAATTCGCTAGAGGCCAATTTAATTCCAAGTAATTGGCCCATAAGCATAACGTCTTCCGTGTTTACGCCTATTAACCACATTAGAGGGGCAAAAACCGTACCTAGGACAGCTTCTAGTGAGAAGGAATCATAAGGTGTGTTTGCGGCCATCCATTCGTTGAAGCCGCCAATACCGCCAAGTAACCCAAAAAAACCATTGATCATGGCAATAAAAGCCACGAAAACCAATAACATGGCGCCTACATTTACGGCAAGCTTTAAACCTTCGGTGGTCCCATTACTTATGGCGTCCAATATGTTTGTGCCGATTTTTTCATTTGAAACGGTAACTTCCGTATCAATGGCTTCAGTCTGCGGGTACAATATCTTGGAAATTACAATGGCACCTGGCGCCGCCATCACAGAAGCGGCCAACAAATGACGCGCAAATTCTAGGCGAAGGGCTTCGTCCGTTCCGCCAAGGAATCCGATATATGCTGCCAATACACCGCCTGCAACGGTTGCCATCCCTCCGATCATAACCAACATGATCTCCGAACGGTTCATTTTTTCTAGATAGGCCTTTATTAGTAAGGGTGCTTCAGTTTGGCCTAAAAATATATTTCCGGCTACCGAAAGGCTTTCCGGACCCGAAATACCTAGGGATTTAGTAAGTAGCCAAGCCATGGCCTTAACCACTTTTTGAATAACACCTAAATAAAATAGCACGGAAGTAAGGGCTGAAAAGAATATTATGGTAGGAAGGATCTGAAAGGCGAATACGTAACCAATGTTTGGGTTTTCCACATTCAATAGATTGCCCAATAAAAATTGACTGCCAGCCATGGTGTAGTCTAAGATGCTAACAAAAACACGGCCCAACGATTCAAAGATCCATTGTACTGCGGGTACTTTTAGAATGCCAACCGCTAGTAAGAGTTGAATACCCAAACCAATACCTACTGTTTTCCAGTTGATCCCTTTTCTGTTGGCGCTAAAAGCATAGGCGATTGCTATTAAGGTAAGCATACCGATTACCCCACGATAAAGGCTACTTATGGAAAAGGAACTGGGAACAAAGCCATCCGTTTCTTGAACATTTATTATGGCAGAAGCCGCTAAAGGAATGAAAAGGCAAACTATGATAGTTAGCAAACGGGTAACCTTGCTATTCATGGTAAATTATTTGGTATGTTTCGATATTTCGTCGCGGAGACGGGCAGCTTTTTCGTAGTCTTCCTTTTGTACGGCCTTTTCCAATTCTTTTTGGAGTTCGGTAAGGCTCATGCTTTGATACGGATTGGCGTCACCCTTGGCCAGTGGTACGGTTTCTTCTTCCTGTAAGATTTCGTCTACTTCAATGGTCTCATCGTCCGAATCTTCGTCTTCTTCATCCTTGGCAGAGAATTTAAGATAGATTCCGGCCTTGTCCAAAATGTTCTTATAAGTGAAAATCGGGGCTTGGAACCGCAGGGCCAGACTAATGGCATCCGACGTACGTGCGTCGATAATCTCTTCGACCTGATCGCGTTCACAAATGATACTAGAGTAGAACACCCCATCGACCAGTTTATGGATAATGACTTGCTTGATCACGATATCGAAACGATCGGCAAAGGTTTTAAATAAGTCGTGGGTAAGGGGCCTTGGCGGCTTGATTTCTTTTTCCAATGCTATGGCAATGGATTGTGCTTCAAAGGCACCGATTACGATCGGCAGCTTTCGGTCACCATCCACTTCATTCAGTATCAAGGCATAAGCTCCGTTTTGTGTTTGGCTATAGGAGATGCCCTTAATTTTCAACCTTACTAGACTCATATACTGTAAAAATACAAAAAGGGTTGTTTGGTACGTAGGCGGGTGTCCTATGAGACCAAACAACCCTTAGCGGGTCACAATTTATGAAAATTACCCGTTTTGGGCCTTAAATTCCTTCAATTTTTCGATAAGCTTAGGTACAACCTCGAAGGCATCACCTACCACCCCGTAATCTGCCGCCTTAAAGAAAGGGGCTTCCGGGTCGGTATTGATCACTACTTTGACCTTTGAGGCGCTTACCCCGGCCAAATGCTGTATGGCGCCCGAGATACCTATGGCGATATACAAGTTACTGGCAACGGGCTTCCCGGTTTGTCCAACGTGTTCGCTATGGGGTCTCCAGCCTAAATCGGATACCGGCTTGGAGCAAGCGGTCGCTGCACCCAATACCTCGGCCAATTCTTCTACCATACCCCAGTTCTCTGGTCCTTTAAGACCACGGCCTCCAGAGACTACGGTGTCGGCATCGGCAATGGTAACCTTACCGCTAACTTTATCTACTTCGACACTTTTTGTAGCGGTATCTGCGCTGGACATATCTGGGCTAAACGCCTCTACTTGCGCCGTAGTCGGGTTTTCGATTGCGCCAAAAGCGTTGCCCGAAACCCCAACTACCTTATTGTCGGTGGTAATTTCGGTGTTGGCAAAGCCTTTGTTACTGAAAGCGGTGCGCTTTACTGTAAAAGGAGCCGTACTGCTTGGGGCGGCAACTACATTTGGGGCATAACCTGCCTGTAGTTTTGCGGCCAATATTGGGGCTAGGTATTTGGCATCAGTGCTCGAACTTACGACGATTACGCTTGCGCCTTCTTTTTGTACGGCTTGGGCAATAACATCGGCATAGTTTTTCGCGTTGAAACTTTCTAGACCGGCACCTGAGGCATTCAATACTTTGGCCACCCCATAGGTTCCCAAAGTATCGGCATCACTGGCATTGATGCTTATAGCGGTAACCGAGCTGCCCATTTGCTGGGCCACGGCGTACCCGTATGAGGCTACTTCAAACGCATTTTTGCGTAGGGCCCCGTTTTCTGATTCTGTATATACTAAAACTGACATTTGTTCTGGGTTTGGGTTAGATAACTTTGGCTTCGTTATGCAATAGGTTTACCAATTCGGCCATATTGTCGGCATCTACCATTTTAACAGCGCCTTTCGGAGCTGGTTTTTCAAAGGAAGTGTCTTTGGTAGCATTGGTGGCAGCAGCTGGAGCCAAGACTTCCAATTTCTTCTTACGGGCCATCATTATACCACGCATATTCGGAATGCGAAGGTCACTTTCCTCAACCAAACCTTTTTGTCCGCCGATAACCAAGGGTAAACTAGTCGATAAGGTTTCCTTACCACCGTCTATTTCACGTGAAGCCGTGGCCGAAGTGCCATCTACCTCGAGACCGATACAGTTATTTACGAAATTCATATCCAATAAGGTGGCCAGCATGCCGGGTACCATACCGCCATTGTAATCGATGGATTCACGCCCGGCGATAACCAAATCGTATCCGCCGTTCTTAACGACTTCGGCCAGTTGTTGGGCCACGAAAAAACCGTCGGTAGGTTCGGCGTCTACCCGAAAGGCTTCATCGGCGCCAATGGCCAATGCCTTACGGATCGCGGGTTCGGTAGTGGCTGGGCCAACATTGGCCACGTGCACGGTTGCACCTTGTTTTTCTTTGAACCACATGGCACGGGTAAGCCCGAATTCATCGTTGGGGTTGATCACGAACTGGACACCCGTCGTATCAAAAGCCGAGTTGTCGGCGGTAAAATTGATCTTAGAGGTAGTGTCCGGCACATTACTGATACATACTAATATCTTCATCGTTTTCGTAGATTTTGAATGTGGGATAAAACAGCGGCTAAGATAACCAATTAAATTCAAAAATACTATGCATGCATAATAAATTTATCTATTTTTTTGACATTTCCTTCCAAAGGTTGCCATATTATTTTTCTATTTTTGTTCCTGCTTTTCACGGAAAATCAGATAGATTCTACAATAGATAAAGAATACATGAAGACTATACAATTCAGGGAGGCCATTGCTGAGGCCATGTCGGAAGAAATGCGCAGGGACGAATCCATTTACCTAATGGGTGAGGAAGTAGCCGAATATAATGGTGCCTATAAGGCATCTAAAGGTATGTTGGACGAGTTTGGTGCCGATAGGGTATTGGACACCCCGATATCAGAGTTGGGCTTTGCCGGTATCGGTGTGGGCTCGGCCATGAACGGTAACCGACCGATTATCGAGTTTATGACCTTTAACTTCTCCTTGGTGGGTATCGATCAGATCATTAACAACGCGGCCAAGATCAGGCAAATGTCGGGCGGGCAGTTCAATTGTCCTATCGTGTTTCGTGGCCCGACCGCTTCTGCAGGTCAGTTGGCGGCTACCCACTCCCAGGCGTTTGAAAGTTGGTATGCCAACTGTCCGGGACTTAAAGTAGTAGTACCATCGAACCCAAAAGACGCCAAAGGTTTGTTAAAAGCGGCCATCCGCGACGACGATCCGGTTATCTTTATGGAGTCGGAACAAATGTATGGCGATAAAGGTGAGGTGCCCGAAGGGGAATACACCATTCCGTTAGGGGTTGCCGATATCAAACGTTCTGGTAGCGATGTAACCATCGTTTCTTTTGGTAAGATTATCAAGGAAGCTTATAAAGCTGCTGACACCTTGGCCAAAGAGGGCATTGAATGTGAAATCATCGATTTGCGTACGGTACGTCCCTTGGATTTCAAAACCATTTTGGAATCGGTTAAAAAGACCAATCGTTTGGTGATTTTGGAAGAGGCTTGGCCTTTTGGAAACGTGGCTACCGAGATTACCTATAGGGTGCAAGACGAAGCTTTCGATTATTTAGATGCCCCTATCGTACGTTTGAATACCGCCGATACCCCGGCTCCGTATTCGCCTGTGCTATTGGCCGAATGGTTGCCTAACGAAAACGACGTGGTAAAAGCCGTTAAAAAAGTAATGTACAAATAAGGGCTATCCTTATATAACAGCATAATTTGCTTCGCCGATCACAAGATCGGCGAAGTTTTTTTTAAAAAGGAATACTATTTGATAGCATCTTTACGATTATAACTTAAAGAGGAATGATGAAGGCCGCTTTTTGAAAGGTTCAAAAGGTGGTTCTTATTTGTTTTATGGAGAGACCAACACCATACTTGCTAATCGGATTACTGTTTCTTTGTTCGGTCCTCGGCTTTGGCCAGACCAAGGTGTCCGGAATCGTAAAAGATGAATTCGGTGATCCCGTGGCGTTCGCCAATGTTTTGTTCAAAAACTCTACCCAAGGTACCATTACCAATGATAACGGTCGCTTTTATATGGAAAGTGAAAAACGTTACGATACTTTGTTGGTGTCGTTCATTGGTTTCGAAACCACCGAGGTGCCCCTAGCTTCCAAAGTAAATTACAATATGGAAGTGGTATTGATGGAGGGTAGTGAAAAACTCGATGAGGTCGTTATCTATGTGGGCAAGCAGTCCAAAAAGAATAACCCGGCCATCGATATCCTGAAAAAAATTTGGGCCAACAAGCAAAAAAACGGCCTGTACAAATACAAATATTACGAGCACGATAAATACGAGAAAATCGAATTCGACCTCAATACCATTGATAGCGCCATGATGAAAAGCAGGGTGTTCAAGGGTATGGAATTCGTTTTCGATAATATGGATACTTCCCGTATCACGGGTAAAACCTATCTGCCTATATTCATTAACGAGACCTTTTCCAAAGTCTATGGCGACAATGGTCGTAAATTGGAAAAAGAAGAAGTGCTGGGTACCCGAAACTCGGGCTTTGAGGGTAACCAGTCCATTTACCGTTTTATAGAGGATCTGTACTCGGATTATAATGTATACGACAATTACCTCAAGCTTTTCGATAAGAGTTTTACTAGTCCTATTTCAAAGACCGGGGTCGATGTGTACAACTATGTGCTGGCCGATAGTGCCTATATAGAAGATAAATGGTGTTATAACATTATCTATTATCCTAGGCGGAAGAACGAGCTGACCTTTAAAGGCGATTTTTGGGTAAACGATACCACTTTTGCCCTGAAGCGGATCAATATGCAAGTGACCCGTTCGGCCAATATCAACTGGGTAAAGGATATGTACCTGGAACAGGAATTCGAATTGGTGAACGATTCGGTTTTTTTGCTGAAGCGCGATTATATGCTAAACGATTTTGCCTTCAAGAAAAAGGAAAAGGCAAAAGGGGTCTATGGCAAGCGTACCACGGTCTATGACAATTACTCATTCGATAAGCCTAAACCCGATAAATTCTACAAGACCGAACCCGACCCTTTTAGTCCGGGATTGGCCCAAAGAGATGATGCTTTTTGGGAAAAGAACCGTTTAGAGTCGTTAAATGAGAACGAGAAAGGGGTGTATCAAATGCTCGATACCCTTCGTACGGTGCCCAAGTTCAAGAGCTATTATAATTTGGTGAGTATTTTGGCCTCGGGCTATGTAGAGATCGATAAATGGAACCTAGATTTGGGTAGTGTTTATTCGGTAATCGGGAATAATGAGGCCGAGGGTTGGCGGTTGCGCCTTGGGGCGCGTACCTATTTTGGGCAGAACGATCCTTGGCGCTTACAAGGTTTTATGGCCTATGGTTTTAAAGATAAAAAGGTGAAGTTCGGTATTGCCGGTAAGGTAATGGTCGATAAGAAAAACCGTATCATTCTCTCTGGGGGTACCCGAAGGGCCATAGACCAGTTGGGGGGCAGTCTTACGGCTTCCAACGATGTATTGGGGCGTAGTGTGGCCTCATCCGGCATATTGACAGTTGGGGCCAATAACCGTTTGACCAATATTAAAATGTCTGCCCTGAATGTGCAAATGGAACCCTTTAAAAACGTTCGAGTACAGGTGGGCGCCGCCCATCGCGATATGAAATCGGCCTTGCCCGATGTGTTTAGCCTCGATTATATAGATCCAGAATCCCCAACGGGAATATCATCTACCACCAAGCAATTCGATATACAGACCCATTTGTTGTATACTCCTGGGCGTCGTGTGGTGGGCTATGGCGTAGAACCCAAAACCGTAGACAATAACTACAGTCTTTTCTTTTTGAATTATACCAAAGGGATCAAAGGTACATGGGGCAGCGACTTCGATTACGAAAAATTACAATTGGCCTATGCCCAGCCTTTTACCATTGGTGGTTTCGGTAGATTGAAGACCTCGGTAGAAGTAGGGAAGACCTTTGGCGAGGTGCCTTTAAGTTTGTTGAGTGTGGTACCCGGTAACCAAACCTTCTTTACCATCTTTAATACCTTTCCGAACCTCGATTTTTATGAGTTCGTAACCGATACCTATGCCTCGGTGCATTTGGAACATAATTTCAATGGTCGTTTGTTTTCCCGTATTCCTTGGATGCGTAAACTAAACTGGCGCGAGATCGTTGGGGTAAGAGCGGTTTGGGGCAGTCTTTCCGATGAGAATATTGCCTTGAGTTCGCCTACCAATATTCCGTTAGAGGCGCCTACCGATAAACCCTATTACGAATATTCGGTGGGGGTATCGAATATATTCAAAGTACTTCGGGTCGATTTTAACTTTAGGGGCAATTACCTCGATAACCCTAACGCCCGACCCTTTGCCATTCGCGGTGCGATAGGCTTTAAATTCTAATCGAGACAATTTTTGACAAAACAGGCCGTTTTTATGGTCATTTTAACCTTTTTTGTTGCCCATTTAATGGTAGGGTAACATGACTTACGTATTTTTGCAGCCTTAAAAAACACAAGCTATGAGCGCAGAAGAAATCGCTTCATTCGACGTATTGATCGAAATCCCAAAAGGGAGTAGGAATAAATATGAGTACGATTTCAAATTAAAGAAGATCCGTTACGACCGTATGATCTTCTCTTCTATGATGTATCCGGCCGATTATGGCTTTATGCCAGAGTCTTTGGCCTTAGATGGTGACCCCTTGGATGTTCTGGTTTTGGTTACCGAGCCTACTTTCCCAGGTTGTGTCATGGAAGTCCGCCCGATCGGGGTGTTCCATATGACCGATGAAAAAGGTCCGGATGAAAAAGTGATCTGCGTGCCTGTTTCAGACCCGATCTGGAACAAAATCCATAAGCTTAAGGAGTTGAACCCCCACTTGATCAAAGAGATAGAGCACTTCTTTAAAGTGTATAAAGATCTCGAAGAGAAAAAAGTAGATGTCGGTGGTTGGGGAGACGTTAACGAAGCCAAGGAAATCGTGGCCAAATGTATCCAACGTTATAAAGATACGCAGACTTATGCCAAGCAGACAAGTTTGGATTAAGTACTAGCCTATAAACATACAGAAAAAAGCCATATATCGCACGATATATGGCTTTTTTATATTAAGCTCTATTTTACTACATTAGCAACCTTCTAATTCTAAAAATAACTAATCAATATGGATTTAATCGTAAATTATTTACCGGCTTTTGGTGTGCTGGCATTGGTTTTCGTGGCCGTGAAAAATGCATGGGTCGCAAAACAAGAAGAGGGTGACGAGAAAATGTCGCGCATAGCCAAAAACATTGCCGATGGGGCTATGTCTTTCTTAAAAGCCGAGTACAAAATATTGGCCATTTTCGTTGCCGCCGTTGCCGTACTCCTGTATTTTAAAGGGAACAGTGAGGAAGGTTCTAATGGTATGGTGGCCGTTTCCTTTATTATCGGGGCCATTTGTTCTGCCTTGGCTGGTTTTATCGGTATGAAGGTGGCAACCAAAGCTAACGTACGTACTACCAATGCCGCCCGTACCTCTTTGGGTAAGGCCCTAGAGGTTGCCTTTAGCGGTGGTGCCGTTATGGGGCTTGGTGTTGTTGGTCTGGGTGTGTTGGGTCTTAGCGGACTTTTCATGATCTATAGTGCCCAAGGCTGGGGTATTACCGAAGTGCTTAACGTGCTTTCCGGATTCTCTTTGGGAGCTTCTTCCATCGCCCTTTTTGCCCGTGTTGGTGGGGGTATCTATACCAAGGCCGCCGATGTGGGTGCCGACTTGGTTGGTAAGGTTGAGGCAGGTATTCCTGAGGATCACCCCTTAAACCCAGCTACTATTGCCGATAACGTAGGAGATAACGTAGGTGATGTAGCCGGAATGGGAGCCGACCTTTTCGAGTCTTACGTAGGTTCTATAATCGGAACCATGGTTTTGGGTGCGGTATATGCTACTTTACCTGAGTTCCAAGCATCGTTTAACGGACTTGGTGCGGTGTATTTACCATTAACTCTGGCTGCTGTAGGTATTATCATGTCCATTATCGGAACTTTCTTTGTTAAGGTGAAAGACGGCGGATCGCCCCATAAGGCTTTGAACATCGGTGAATTTGGTTCTGCCGGATTAATGTTGGTAGCTTCTTATTTCTTGATCCAGGAAATGTTGCCTGCCTCTTGGACCGATGGGGGTATCGAATATACGTCTATGGGGGTTTTCTGGGCCACGATCGCTGGTTTGGTAGCCGGATTGTTGGTCGGTAAGGTAACCGAGTATTATACCGGAACCGGAACCAAGCCTGTAAACTCAATCGTACGCCAGTCCGAAACCGGGGCTGCTACCAATATTATCGCCGGTTTGGGTGTAGGTATGATGTCTACCGCCATTCCGATTATCTTAATCGCTGCCGCTATTTTGGTTTCCCACCATTTTGCCGGACTTTACGGTATTGCCATTGCTGCCGTGGGTATGTTGGCCAATACGGGTATACAATTGGCCGTAGATGCCTACGGACCTATCTCCGATAACGCGGGTGGTATTGCCGAAATGGCCGAATTGCCATCTGAAGTTCGTGAGCGTACCGATAAATTGGATGCCGTAGGTAATACTACAGCTGCTATTGGTAAAGGTTTTGCCATCGCTTCTGCCGCTTTAACGGCTTTGGCTTTGTTCGCTGCCTTTATGAAGACTGCCGGTGTAACCGCTATCGATGTTTCCCGCCCCGATATTATGGCCGGATTGTTGGTAGGTGGAATGCTTCCTTTCGTATTCTCTGCCCTTTCTATGAATGCCGTGGGTAGGGCCGCAATGGCTATGATCGAGGAGGTACGTCGTCAGTTTCGCGATATTCCTGCCCTTAAAGATGCTTTGGAGGTGATGCGTGCCGTTGATTCCGATATGTCTAAGGCTACACCAGAACAAAGAGCTACTTTCGATAAGGCCGATGGTGTTGCCGAATACGATAAATGTGTGGCTATTTCTACCACGGCTTCCATTAAGGAAATGGTAATGCCAGGACTTTTGGCCATTATCGTTCCTGTGGCTATCGGTTTCTTAGGCGGAGCCGAGATGTTGGGTGGTCTTTTGGCCGGTGTAACCACTGCTGGGGTATTGATGGCTATTTTCCAGTCTAATGCCGGTGGAGCTTGGGACAATGCCAAGAAAA
Organism: Sediminicola luteus; assembly: GCF_002514735.1. Classification (GTDB taxonomy): domain Bacteria; phylum Bacteroidota; class Bacteroidia; order Flavobacteriales; family Flavobacteriaceae; genus HQA918. The sequence goes on from NZ_NBWU01000005.1 coordinate 216,828, forward strand.
TGATCGAGGAACAAGGTAGAAAAGGTACCGATGCCCATAAATCTGCCGTTGTAGGTGATACCGTAGGGGATCCATTTAAAGATACCTCAGGACCTTCTTTGAACATTTTGTTGAAGTTGATGTCTGTGGTTGCTTTGGTAATCGCGCCGAGTATCGCTGTTTCAGGCGATGCCATGGCCAAGCATACCGAAGATAAAACCGATGAAGCCAAAACGGTTACCGTTGAGGAAACCGAAGAAAAAGAAGAAGATGTGATTGCGTATAACGAAGTACGCTAATCGCATACGAATAGTTGAAAAGCCCTGCGGAAACGTGGGGCTTTTTTTTGGTCGATGCTGGCTCTCTAATTCCTAGCCCAATATGAAATCCCAATTACTTCTGTTATTACTTGCACTTGGCTTATGTGGACACGCCCAAACGGAATACCCATTGCTGATCGCGCATAGGGGCGGCTTGTCCGAAGCCTATCCTGAAAATAGCGAAATGGCTTTCCGGTATTGTATGGAAAAAGGTGTGGCCATGGTCGAAACCGATCTTAGACTGACGAAAGACGGACAGCTGATTCTTTTTCACGATTCCGATTTGCGGCGAATGACCGGAGTAAAAGGGGCGCCGGAAGATTTTACCCTAGCTGAATTGAAAAAAATGGAATTGGGTCAAGGTCAAAAAATACCCATGTTGGAAGAGGCCTTGGTTACTGTTATGGATTCAGATATTCAATTATTGTTGGATATCAAAGCCGGCCCGGACTTGGATTATTCGAACCTTTTCGCGGTATTGGATAAGTACCGTATGAAATACCGGACGTATATAGGAGTGCGTAGGCTAGAGGATTTAAAAGTCTGTAAGCAGTTGGATGCTAAGGTTAAGGTGTTGGGCTTTATCCCGAACCCGGACGCAGCTCCTGATTTTGCGGCCCACGGGGCCGATGCCATCCGTCTTTGGCCTAAATGGGTAAAGAAAGATAGCGCCCTGCTACAAACGACATTAAACTTAGGCAAACCCATTTGGATGACCATGGGTAAAGCTTCCCGTGAATCGGTGTTACAGTATCAGAAAAAAGGGATTCAAGGGTTTATCCATGATGATCCGTTGTTGTTTAGGTAGTGTGCCCAAACCGATTCTGGTTTGATTTTTATCGATTCTTCATCCCAAACAAAGGTCTTACCCATTTCCAAGGTTTTATACCGTAAAGGTAAATAACCCAGCTTCCGGCGAAGGTGCCAAGGACAAGTATGGTGAATTTGGGTACGAACCCCCAGTTTACATCCAATAAAAAGTAGGCTATGATCAGCGTGATGGTCTGGTGTAAAATATAAAACGGATAGACCGCCTCATTGGCCTGGGTGAGTACTCCTGAAGGTTGGTTCAGATATTTGCCTGCAAAACCGAAAAGGGTCAGTATCCAAGCCCAATAATTTATGGGGATCATGCCCAGTTCCAAGGCATAACTAAAATCGGTATCCGCCATTTCCCAAACCGAATAATAAAGCAGGGCGAAGGCTGCAATTCCAATCATCAGCAAGCTTTTACGATAGCGTACCACGGTATTAAAGAAAGTGTCCTTAACGGTCATCAACATAAAGCCATAACCGAACAAGAAAAAGAATTTGGTAAAGGTATACCAATCATCTACCAGGGCATGGGTGACCTCGAATAGGGGTTCCAATACCCATTCCGTTACCATTAACGGAAGGCAGAATAGGAATAACCCGATCGGCGACCCAACCATTTTTTGCAAGCCTTTGATGAACCAATGCTCCGGATGCTTTTTGAAATAGCGGAAAATAGGCAGCCAGAGTAGGGAGTAGGTCAGTAAATAGGGTAAAAACCACAAATGGTGCCAACTGAAATTACCTTCGGGATATACTCCTTCAAAAGCATGGGTGGGCCAAAAATCGAAATAATTGCCGTTAAAAGCCCCAGTGGCCAAACGTTCTATATACACTTGCGGGGGCACGATAAATAGGATACCTACAGCCAGCGGAATACCCAATCGTAGCCAACGTTCTTTGGCAAAAGCTATAGAAGACCGTTTGCCCAAGGCAAAATAGGTACCCATTCCCGAGATTACGAAAAGGATGGGCAAGCGCCAACGGTTTAAAAAATACATGGGTATTTGAAGACTGTCGTAAGATTCCGGGTTATTGATATGCCAGGACCAGGGTACGAAGAACATGCCCACATGGTAGAAAATCAAAAGGGCGAAAACCAATACTCGAAGCCAATCCAGATCGTGTCGTCTCATTGCTGTTTTTTTGGCAAACATAAGCCGCAAAGCCTTTGTTTTATGGGCAATGTGATTAACGACAAACTTTTGTGATGGGGGACAAAGTATCGAAGCTTAGCAGACGATTATTAGTCTACTGCCATACCGTTAAACCAGCCTTTAAAGGCCTCGATTTTGTTGCGGGCCACCAGGGCTTGGTGGTTTTCGGGGAGTAAAAGATACAGGCCTTGGGCATTTCCGGAAACTTTTTTGACTTGATGTAGGTTTACCAAATAAGACCGGTGGGTTCTTTTGATATGTTCGATTTCGCAAAGCTGTTCTTCCAATTTTTTCATGGAGATCCTCCGGAGCTGTTGTTTGATTTGCTCCGCTTCTATCCAGAAAACCGCAACATAGTTCCCCTCGGCACGGGCCATGATAAAGGTTTTAGGGTCTAGGGTAAAACCATCGGCTTGGGTTTGGGCTTTGATCTCAATTGTATTGGCTTTGGGTGTGTTTGGTATCGGAGAAAGCGGGGCACCCAGATTTTCGGCCAATCTTTGGTTTCTGTGGTTTAAAATGAGATATACCGAAGGCACCAATATAAAAACGAATAACGATCCCACTAAGAAGGTATTGCGAACCTCTTCCAAGGCATAGCGCCAAGACCAATTGTTCGGGTTATCGTAGATTAAATCGCGAATTAAGAATTGGGCAAGTCCCAACACAAAAAGCTGCCCGCATAACAAGGCGATTTCTTTGCCTACGGTCCAGTGTTGGGTCGCTTTCTTTTTGGTGTTTACCCAGAGAAACCCTGTATACAGTATTATGAAAGATACCCCGCCATGTACGGCACAAATCCAGAAAAAGGGCATTTTATGCTCCAACGGATTAACCTCAAAAGGCTCGAAGGCATAATTGAATAGCGTGCTCATAACAAAAATGAGCAGACCTAGTTTTAGACTGTTCTTGGGGGTATAGTAGAATACATAGGGCGCTCTCAGGAATTTGTGTGCGTCAAATGCCATGGCCCTAGTCCAGGTTTAAAACAACCCGTGTATTTGGGCGTCTATTTTATTGATTACTTCGCCCAAATGTTCAGGGTCATCTACAAAATCCAGGTCGTCTACGTCTATAACCAACAATTTACCTTTATCATAACTCTCGATCCAGGCTTCGTAACGCTCGTTTAGGCGACTGAGGTAATCTATGGAAATGGAGTTTTCGTAATCACGACCGCGTTTGTGTATCTGTTTTACCAGATTAGGGATGCTACTTCTTAAGTAAATAAGTAAATCGGGCGCCTGAACGAACTTTTCCATTAATTGAAATAAACTGGAATAATTCTCAAAATCGCGATTGGTCATTAGCCCCATGGCGTGCAGGTTGGGGGCAAAGATGTGGGCGTCTTCGTATATGGTGCGGTCTTGAATAATGTCTTTACCACTTTCACGAAAATCGTTCACTTGCCGAAATCGGGAGTTTAAAAAGTAGATCTGAAGGTTAAAACTCCAGCGTTCCATTTGGGTGTAAAAATCGTCCAAATAAGGGTTGTCTACAACGTCTTCAAAATGGGCCTCCCAACGGTAGTGTTTGGCCAATAGTTTGGTCAAGGTGGTCTTTCCTGCGCCAATGTTCCCTGCAACGGCAATATGCATAACGGTTCTCTAGGTTTTTCGGTAGTCCGATTTAAATAAAAGTGCCTGCAATATACGAAGTAAATCGGCTTTGGGAAAGGTGGTACAAGGGAAGACCGTTTTCACAGGATTGGCATGTTTGTTGATACCCTATGCGACATAACGACCAAACCAATGAAAACCAACGCTATGAAATTTCTTTTTATCCCCGTTTTAATTTGCCTTACTGTGTTTACCTCTACCAATGCCCAAACCGCTTTAGATGAACAATTGAAGGTTGAAGCGAAGTTACTGGGGCTTATGGTGGGCTACGAGAAACCCCTCGGGGGCGATTTTCTGTTGAATCTTGGTGTGGGCCAATTAGGTGGGTTTGGGCCTAGTATCAACAGAAACCGCAATGCTGATTTTTATTTTACCACGGCATTTGAAGTGGAACCTAGGTATTATTACAATCGCAATCGTAGACTAAGCAAGGGTAAAAATGTGCAACAAAACGTGGGCAATTACTTGGCGCTTCAATTTATGGGAGTGCCCAATTGGGCAAGTTGGTCTACCAATGGCCGAGATGTAGTTTTTGAAAAATCAGTAACGGCCATACCCACCTGGGGTATGCGACGGAAATTGGCCAAGAATATTGTTTTTGATCTAGAACTGGGTATTGGCTACGGTTGGTGGGAAATTGACGGCAGCCAAGTTGCCTTGAATTTGGGCATTGGATTTGCTTATGTTTTTGGTGTTTCCAACTAAGCCGAATCCGAAAAAGGGAAATCAGCAAACCAATTTATAACCAACGCCCCGTATATTGATGATTTTCAATGCGGGGTCTTTTTTGAGCTTTTTCCTCAATTTGGTAATAAACACATCCATACTGCGGGCATTAAAAAAATCGGACTCCCCCCAAAGGGTGTTCAGAATAACATCGCGATCTAACACCTGATTCCGTTTTTCGTTCAAATGATAGAGTAGTTCAGACTCGCGATGGGTAAGGTGAACGACCGTTTTTCCATGCCATAGTTCTTGTTGTGCCCTGTGGAACACATAATCGCCAATCGTTATATGGGCTTTTTGTTGCTGCCTTGATTTACGGTCTGCTAAAGACTTGATGCGTACGATTAACTCTTCCATGCTAAACGGTTTTTTCAGGTAATCGTTACCGCCTTGGCCAAAACCTGCTACCACATCGGTGGTCTGCGATTTGGCCGTTAAAAAAATAATGGGGGTCGTTTGGTCTATATCTCGAATACGTTGGGCCAGGGTAAATCCATCCAATTTGGGCATCATCACATCTAAAACCAAGACGTCGGGCTTGGTTTTTTGGTATTGCTCCCAAGCTTCTTCCCCATTTTGGGCCAAGCTTACCTGAAACCCCCGACTTTCCAGACTTTCTTGAACGATCATGGCCAAGGCGGGTTCGTCTTCCGCTAAAATGATATGTAATGGCTGGTCTTTCATAGGGTAATTAGAAATCGGGTCATTCCCTTACGCGATTCCAGCGTGATTTGGCCACCGTGCTTTTCAATAATACTTTTGGTATAGTACAGCCCAATACCGAATCCTTTTACATCATGTCGGTTTCCGGTCGGAATGCGGTAAAATTTATCAAAAATCTTACTTCGTTGTTCCTTGTCGATTCCTGCCCCATTGTCCGAAACTTCTAGGGTTACCTTTCCTTGGTCTTTTTTTAGACGGATTTGTATGTTGTATCCACCATATTTCAAGGCATTATCGATGAGGTTGCCGAGTGCGTTTTCGAAATGGAAAGGGTCTATTTCTGCCATTATTGGGGATTCGGGAAGGGTGTATTCTATCGTTTTTTGGGAAGCCAAACTTCGAAATCGCTGAGCTGATTTTTCGACCAAAACATTCAGGTCGGAAGGCTCTTTTTGTAGCAGTAGTTTGTCGCTGTCCAAGGTGGCGGTTTCCAATAGTTTTTCTACCATTTGGTGAAGCTTGCTCAATTGTTCTTCGGAAATACCGAGGTACTTATCGGTAGACTTGGGGTCAGCTTTAAAATGTCGAATGGCTTCGATGGCAGCGGCCGTGGTGGTAATCGGAGTTTTGAATTCGTGGGTAATATTGCTTATCAGGTCGTTTTTAATCTCGGCCAATTGCTTCTGTTTGTTTATGGTGCGATGCAGATAGATCAAGGAAGCGATAACACAAATGCTTAGTATCAGGGAAAGTAAAATACCACTAAGGCTTCGTTTTAAGATTTCTAGGGTAGGGTTACTGAAGCGTAGTTCCAAATCATGGTGGGGTGGTAAAAAGGTGCTTTTTGAAAAGGTGCTCAAGGCCAGGGTTTTGGTAGAATCACTACGCCAACTCTGAAGCAGACTGTCGTTATCGTATTCCACGGCCATAAATTGGATTTCTAAATCCTTTCTCCGGAATTCGCACTGTAACAGGCTATCGAGGTTTTTTAAATCAATGCTGTCGCGCTGAAGCGAGACTATGATTTGATTGGCAAAACCTTGTAATTTACTGACACTGTCCGCCGCTCTGCCCCTAAAAACCCTTACGGAATTGATGCGGTCGGGCTGCATCCAGGTTACGCCATGGTCCGTACTGTCCAAAATCTTGGTAAACCCTTTTATTTGAATGCCCATGGAATCGTATTCTTGTTCAATGTTCAAAAAAATAGAGTCCATATTCATTTTTTTAAGCCTTTTGATATGGACATCATGGTTGGCAATGTCCGGCAATTCTATGGCATCGTCGCCGATAAAGGCCATAAGATCGGTTTTGGCAATTTCGGCCGAATAGGCCTCAAGGGCATTGTCTAGCCCTTCTTGCACTTCAAGTACCAGTTGCTGTTTTTGTTGCTTGTATTGCTGGTAGTTCCAAAACAATTGAATACCCAAGGTCAACACTATGGTCAGGCCGATCAAGAGGGTTCGTAAATGGTTTTGTTTAAGTCCCATAGGCCAAAAATAAGCAGATTGCCGCCTGGGTGACCATCGCTTAACACTCGTTAACACTGCTTAACCATTTTTGAGTACAGGCTGTGCCAAATTTGTGGTCGAATCAAAAACTGAAAGACATGACACTGATACGTATCGTACTTACTTTGGTAATGACACTAATGATTGGGTTTTTAAATGCCCAACAAATGACCGGCCGGGCTGTTTATAAATCCATGAGTAAAATGGAAATCCGCTTAGATAGTACCGAGGCCAGTGCCGCCATGCAGGCCGATTTGCAAGAACAACTCATGGAGGCCATGAAAAAGGATTATGAACTCAACTTTAACAGTACGGAGAGTAACTGGAAAGAACTGCCCAAATTGGATAAAAGTATGGGTGGTGGGGGCATCCAAGTCATCGGAATTGCCTCCGGTGGTGGGGCCGATGGTCTTTTGTATAAGAATACCAAGACCAAAGGTTTCTCGGAGACCCAGGGTATGTTCGGTAAATTGTTTTTGATCGAGGGCGATTTAGAGGAATATGAATGGGAGCTAGGGTCGGAGACCAAACAGATCGGTCAATATACCTGTTATAAGGCCACGGCGGTTCGAAAGTTTATGGCCAGTAGTTTTAGCAGTTCGGACGATGGGGTAGATTCCAGTGAACAAGAGCGCGAACAGACCCTAACGGCATGGTATAGCCCAGAAATTGCGGTTAACCATGGGCCGGATGTGTTTTGGGGCTTGCCCGGACTTATTCTGGAGATAAGTAATGGGGAACGCACTTTGATCTGTAGTCAGGTTATCTTGAACCCTTCAGATGCCAAGGCAGTAGTACCGGCCACCAAAGGTAAAAAGGTTACCGAAGCCGAATATGAAGACATCATGGAAAAGCAAATGCAGAAAATGCATCGTATGCACGGTGGTCGTAAAAAAGGAGACGGACGTGGCAATATTGAAATCCGTATCGGCGGATAAAAATCAATTTTTGTTTCCCTTTTTTTAGTGCCCGTTTAGTTGGCCTTTTTCGTCAAGGCATGACCCCATGTTGACTTTTTTTAATCATCAATCAAAAAACGAATATGTCCAGACAATATAGCTGTGGTCTTTTACTGACCTTTTTTTGCCTATTTCTAAATGCCCAAGAGGTTGTATTAAGCGGAAAGGTGGTCGATAGTACCGGTCAGGGACTCGAATTGGCCAATCTAATGGTATTTGAAATGCCCGATAAAAAAATAGCGGCCTATGGGGTAACCGATACCGAAGGGCGTTTTCGATTTCCGTTAAAAAATAAGGGCAGCTATATGTTAAAAGCCAGTTTTTTAGGATTCGAAACCTATGAGGAATCCTTGAGCGTCGAAGAAGAACGACATTTGGAGATTACCCTAAGCGCGGTACCCAATCAGCTCGAGGGGGTAGAGGTGGTACATGAATTGCCAATTTCGGTTTCCGGGGATACGATAGTGTATAAGGCCGATGCCTTTACAACGGGGAAAGAACGAAAATTGGCCCAGGTTTTAGAGCAGTTGCCCGGTTTTGAGGTAGACGATGAAGGCCAGGTAAAGGTACAGGGTAAAGAGGTGAGTTCGGTTTTGGTAGAGGGAAAAGAGTTCTTTGATGGCGACACCAAAATGGCCACCCAGAACATTCCGGCCGATGCCGTCGATAAAGTACAACTACTTCAAAACTTTAACGACGTAGGCCCATTGGGGGGTGTGAATTCTAGCGAGGCCTTGGCATTGAACATTAAGCTGAAAGAGGGGATGAAAAATATTTGGTTCGGCGATCTTATGGCCGGGGCAGGTGATGAAGAGCGTTATACTTCGCATGCCAATTTGTTTTACAACAGCCCAAAACTGAGTCTCAATTTTATCGGTGATGCGAATAACTTGGGAAAACAGGCCTTTACCCTAAACGATTATTTTAGGTTTAATGGTGGGTTCTCGAGCTTATCGGGTAGCTCGGGTGGCGGTCTACGCCTGTCGCAAGACGATATCGGACTTTCCTTTATGCAAAACAACCGGGCACGATCTATCGATTCGAAATTGGGTGCCTTGAACCTGAATTATAATCCGAATAAAAAATGGACCCTGTCGGGCTTTGGTATTGTTTCCGATACCAAAACCGATATGTTGAGCAGTAGTAAACGTACCTATATTGGTCAAGAAGGGCAGACCGAGAACTTAAACCGTGTGGGTACCTTAAGCAACCGGGCGGTATTGGGAAAATTCAGTACGGTGTACAAACCATCGGGGCGTTGGCATTGGGAATACAATGGCTTTTTAAAGGGAAGTGCCATTACCGATGAGATTGGGCAGGACTCTAAAATCGGGGAACAAAGCAATCGCCTTGAATCTTCAGATGCCCGTGACCCTTTTTCGTTCGAACAGCGGTTATCGGCTTTTTTCGCGAAGAATGAGTCGCATATCTTTTCTTTGGAAATGAACCATAACTATAGGGAAGGTCTTACCCGATTGGATTTGGATTCCGATGAACCTTTGTTTGCTGAACTAATTACATGGCCAGATGATGAAGCCTACCGATTGGGGCAACAAAACCGAGCTTTTACCCAAAGCTTCGATTTGCTATTGAACCACTATTGGGTGCTGGATCGTACGACACATCTCAATTTTAAATTTGGTCACAATAAGCTTTGGCAAGATTATCGAACGGAAACTTGGGCTGCTGATGATAACCCTCCAGGGTTTGGAAATGCCTTGCGCTATGAATATTCAGATAGCTATTTGGGTCTGGGATTTAGGAAAAAGTGGGGTAAACTTACCATCCATCCTGCTCTGAACCTACATCGGTTTAGGGCCCTAAACGAACAAGTGCAACAAAAACAGGAACAAAGCCCTACCCTTTTATTGCCACAATTACAGGCTAAATTCGATTTCGCGGCCAGTAGGTCCTTATCATTAACCTATAGGGCCGGCACCCAGTTCGAAGATGCCCAACAATGGGCCCAAGGGCTTGTGGTATCTAATTACAACACCTTGTTTCAAGGTAATCCGGGCTTGCGCGATTCGCCTTACCACGATTTGGAGTTGCACTATTTTGATTTCAATATGTTCAATTTTACTAATACGACGCTAATGCTGAACTATAGAAAGAATAGGCATGCGCTGGGTAATGAGCTCCAGTTTTTAGGGTTAAATCGAATAAACCGGGTGTTCAATCTTACACAGGCAAATGAAAGCCTGCGCTTCAATGGGGCTTTTGAAAAACGTTTCGAATGGTTAAAAACCGAGCTTTCGGCAGAACTCGGGTATTCCAAACTACATAACCAGGTGAATGGGCAGCCAGATTATAACCGAAGCTTCAACCAAACCTATGAACTTTCGGTAGAAACCTTGTTCAAAGAAGCTCCCAATGTTGAAATCGGGTACCGGCAATTGTTCAATGATTATTCCAGTGCTAATACCTCTGATAGGTTTACCACCCGCGTTCCATTTGCCAATGCCGAGCTGTATTTCCTGAAATCGTTTACCCTTACGGCCGATTATTCGCATTACAATTATAAAAACCGTTCGGGCACTACCCGTACCGATTACGGGTTTTTGAATGCATCACTTTATTTTAGGGCCGATGAGAGTCCTTGGGAGTTTAAATTGGAAGGTCTGAACCTCACCGATAACCGTGAGATACGTACCGATGCCTTTTCACAGAGTATCATTGGAACTACGGCCTATTTAGTGCAACCTAGATATTGGGCATTGAGTATTACCTACGAGTTGTAGATTTTTTTAAAATGGATTAATCCTTTTTGATTTCACTTAGTCTTACTGGAAATACTTCGAGCTTTCTTCAGCTATGGTATCCAAAACTTGACTAAGTATGACACGTTCGCTTTTAATCTTCAGTATCCTTTTTGTAATGGCCCAGGGCAAGGCCCAAGATTTTCAGGGTCAGGCTGTTTATGAATCCAAGACCCAAATCAATATTGATTTAAGTGGTCGTAATATTCCAGAGGATCGTAAAAAACGCATTCAAGAACGAATGAAGCAAATGGGCGAACGTTCGTATGTTCTCGATTTTAACCGTACCGAATCTATCTTTAAGGAAGAAGAAAAGCTCGATAGTCCCCAGGGAGGTAATGGGGGTAGGGGACGTATGTTTATGTCTATGATGAGTGGTGGCGCTGGTGGTGATTACTATAAAAATGTGACCGATGCCCAGTATAAAAATAAAGTAGAGCTCTTCGGAAAAATCTTCTTGATCAACGATAGTTTGCCCACTTGGGAATGGAAATTGGGAAGCGAATCGAAAAAAATCGGTCAGTATACGGCTTATAAAGCTACCGCTATAAAGCAGGTAAGAAGGCCTAATACGGCAGCTATGTTCCGTAGGGGTGCTGCCAGGGACAGCGCAGCTACTATGATCGAGAAAGAGGTCACCGTAACGGCATGGTACACACCTGAAATCCCCATTAATCAGGGCCCCTCGGATTATTGGGGCCTACCCGGACTTATTTTAGAGGTGGCCGATGATGTTACTACTATGGTCTGTTCTAAAATTACTATCAATCCGCAAGATAAAGTGGCGATAAAGGTCCCTAAGAAAGGCAAAGTGGTCAGTCAAGAAGAATTCGACGCGATTGCCCGTAAAAAGACCCAAGAGATGCGGGAGAATTTCAGGAATCGGGGTCCAAGGGGAGGCCGCCAATAAGTTATTTACATAGAACTGTATTTCCGAACCATCAATCAGAACAAGCAGATGCGAACTTTTCTACCCATATTTTGGGCTTTTTTTGCAGTACTTAGCCTTCAAGCCCAAGAAATCACCTTAACCGGCCAAGTTTCCGACAGTACCGGGCTTGGTATAGATATGGCCAATGTTATCGCCATTAACCAAGCCACCGATGGTTTGGAGTCCTTTGGTATTACCAATCATAAAGGGGTATATAAGCTCAACTTAAAATCGGGGCAGACCTATACCGTTAAGGTTAGTTATCTCGGGTTTTCGCCAGCATCGTTCCCGTTTACCGCAGGTGTCCAAGATGCAAAAAGGGATGTTACCCTAGAGGCCCAGGTAGAAGACCTAGATGAGGTAGAGTTGGTGTATGAAATGCCTGTGCAGGTTAAGGGCGATACTTTGGTGTATAATACCGATTCGTTCGTATCGGGTACCGAAAAAAAACTGAAGGATGTGTTGGAAAACCTGCCCGGAGTAGAGGTAAACGACGATGGGCAGATCGAGGTAGAAGGCAAGGCCGTGACCAAGGTCATGGTAGAGGGTAAAGAATTCTTTGATGGCGACTCTAAGCTGGCGGTAGAGAACATACCGGCCAATGCGCTGAGCAAGGTAGAAGTGTTGCGTAACCACAATGAGGTGGCCCAAATGAAGGGGCTTACCAACGACGATGACAATGTTGCCCTGAACATACGCTTAAAAGAAGGGAAAAAGAAATTTTGGTTCGGGGAACTTACCCTGGGCGCCGGCCCCGATGGGCGCTATCTGGCACATCCTAAGGTATTCTATTATAGTCCTAAATTCAGCCTGAACCTACTTACCGATCTTAATAATGTGGGCGAGGTGCCCTTTACCCGACGCGATTACCGCAATTTTACTGGCGGTATGCGGTCCGTAGGGTCACGAACCGGAAGTTCGATCAATACCGGTGGCGACGCCTTGGGCTTGGCAACCATGCAGAACAATAGGGCCAAGGATATCGATACTAAATTCGGGGCGCTTAATTTTAGTTACGAGATCCAAAAAGGTTGGGATATTAGTGGGTATGGGATCTACTCCTATACAGGTACTTTAATGGAATCGGCCCGAGAAACCACTTTTATTAATGATGGGGTTACCGAAAACGCGGCTACCCGTACCGATCAGACCGTACATTTGGGTCTGGCCAAGTTCAGTTCGATCTATAAACCCAATGATAATCTACAGCTCGATTACGATATCTTTTTAAAGGCATCGGACGATCATGAGGATATTGAGGTACTGACAGTTTCGGATATTACGGATCAGGTGGAAGAAACCCAAGCCCAAAAACCGATTTCGGTAAACCAGAATATGAATCTGTACTATACCTTGAACGAAAAAAATGTGTTTGCGGTAGAAAGTAGGTATCTACACCAAGATGAAGATCCTTTTTATAATGCCATTCGTGAAGAATTCGCCTTTACCGAACTCTTTCCGGTGGACGAAGATCAGTCGGTTTACGATATGAGCCAGAACAAACGTATCGTTACCAATAAGGTAGATGCCAAAGTCGATTATTACTATTTGCTCACCCCAAAAAGTAGCCTGAATTTGAGTTTGGGAACGGTACAAAGCAACCAAAACTTCGATTCCAATATTTACCAAATGCTAGATAATGGCAATGAATTTTCTATGGTAGGTGACGAATTCGGCAATAGGGTCAATTACCATGTTTCCGATATATTTTCCGGGGTACATTATAAATGGGTTAGCGGTATCTTTACTTTTAATCCGGGGCTTATCTTGCATCAATTCGATGCTAAGAATACCCAGTTGGGTACCACCGTTCACGATAAGAAAACGGCATTACTGCCCGACCTATATATAAACGCCCAACTGGAAAAATCGGAGAACCTTAGGTTTAATTATCGGGTGACCCGCACCTTTACCGACATCAATAAATTTGCCGAAGGTTATGTGCTGAATAGCTATAATTCGACCTATCGAGGGAATCGGGAACTCGAAAGTGCCCTTAACCATAACCTCTCGTTGAACTTTTTTAGTTTCAATATGTTCAACTTCACCAATATCTTTGGTAATATTACCTATACTAAACGTATAGATGCGCTTAAAAACGGAACCATTCAAGAAGGTATCAATAGGGTGGGTACGACCTTGAACTCGAATTTTGACGATGAGTCGCTATCAGCTAGCGGTAGGTATGAGCGTATTTTCGGAAAGATCAAAGGATCGGCCCGGGCCAATATGAGTTGGTCTTCAACCTACAATAATATTAACGGTGAATGGAATACCTCCGAATCCCTGACCCAAAACTATACGGTTTCCTTGGCTACCAATTTCAGGGATAAACCTAACTTGGAAATGGGGTATAGGTATACGGCCAACGATTTTGAAAATGGTCGTACCCAATCTACTTTTTATACCCAGAGGCCCTTTGTTCGCTTTGATGCTGCCTTCTTGAAAAGTTTCATTTTCACCGCCGATTACGACTACTACAAATACACCGACAAGGCCGAGACCGTAGATAACTCTTGGAGTTTTCTTAAGGCCGATCTTACCTATCAAAAGAAAGATAGCCGTTGGGAGTTTGGCGTAAAAGGTACCAACTTACTCAATACGGGTTCATTGAACCAAAACAGTACCAACGAGCTCTATTTTACCAATCAACGGTATTTTGTACAACCGCGGTATGTTCTGTTTACCGTGAAGTACGATCTGTAAGGTGACAAGGCTATGGAAAATGTTAAACCTGAACTAAAAACCGGAAGGGGTTTTTCAAGAATGGGGAATTGCGTACTTTTGCGACCGTTAACCTCGGAGGAAAAATTTGACTGATTGCAACCTCGGTAAAAAATGCTAAAGCAGTAGTGCTCCTAGCTTTTACCTTTCAGTCTCTTCTAGCTTCGATTTTTAGTAGTATTATGGCATATTTGTTTACCTCGGAATCGGTAAGTGAAGGACATCCGGATAAGATCGCTGATCAAATTTCCGACGCTCTTTTGGATAATTTCTTGGCCTTTGACCCAGATAGCAAGGTAGCTTGTGAAACTTTGGTAACCACCGGACAGGTAGTATTGGCAGGAGAGGTTAAGAGCCACACCTATGTAGATTTGCAGCAGATCGCACGTCAGGTAATCAATGATATTGGGTATACCAAAGGGGCTTACCAGTTCAGTGGCGATTCTTGTGGGGTTATTTCTTTGATACACGAACAGTCGCAAGATATCAATCAAGGGGTAGATCGGGCTTCAAAGGAAGAGCAAGGTGCTGGTGATCAAGGGATGATGTTCGGTTATGCCTCTAAGGAGACCGCCAATTATATGCCTTTGGCCCTCGATATATCGCATAAAATCTTGCAGACTTTGGCTGAGTTGCGTCGCGAAGGCAAAGAAATAGCTTATCTAAGACCCGATGCCAAGGCCCAGGTAACCATCGAATATTCCGATGAAAATGTGCCCCAACGTATAGATACCATTGTGGTTTCTACCCAGCACGATGAATTTTTGGACGATGACGATGCCATGTTGGCCCAGATCAAACAAGATATCATTGCCATTCTAATGCCTAGGGTAATCGCCCAGTTACCTGCCGATATCCAGAAACTTTTCAATGATGCGATTACCTATCATATCAACCCGACTGGAAAATTCGTAATCGGCGGCCCACATGGCGATACCGGACTTACCGGAAGAAAGATTATCGTGGACACCTATGGGGGTAAAGGTGCCCATGGAGGTGGGGCCTTTAGTGGTAAAGATCCAAGTAAGGTAGATCGTTCGGCGGCTTATGCGGCCCGCCATGCGGCCAAAAACCTGGTTGCTGCGGGTGTAGCCGATGAGATTTTGGTGCAGGTGAGCTATGCCATTGGCGTAGTGGAACCGACCTCTATTTTCGTAGATACCTATGGTACGGCCAAGGTAGGGTTAAGTGATGGTGAAATCGCCGAAAAAGTGGCCAGACTGTTCGATATGAAACCTTATGCCATTGAATCGCGCCTAAAACTAAGGAACCCAATTTATAAAGAAACCGCCGCTTACGGCCATATGGGTCGTTCGCCCAGAACCGTGACCAAAGTGTTCGAATCGCCTTATAATGGAAAGGTAGAAAAAGAAGTAGAGTTGTTTACTTGGGAAAAATTGGACCAGGTAGATGCCGTTAAATCGGCTTTCGGACTTTAATTCAAGTCAGCGGCCTCCGAACTATTTAGTTTAGATACGTCAATGATTAAACCGTTATTCTTTTGGGTAACGGCATATACGAATTTTTCGCCCCATTTAATTTCGGGTGCCTTGTAAGACGAACGGGAATACACAGTCTGTGAAGACGATTCCTCAAAGGCCTTCATGCTCACCAAGAATTCCGCTTCTTTCTGCTCTAGTTGGGCTGCCGTTAACCCGTACAACGGACTGTTTTCGGCTATGGGATGTACAATCGTCCACATATAGGGCATATAGGCTACCTTATTGCGTTCGAGTTCTAGGGCGTGGAAATCGCGTAAATCGGAATTATCACGTTTCATAGCCAAGGTCAGTTGCACCTCAAGTTCCAAGAGTTGGTTTTGTTTTGGGTTTACCACCCGGAACATAAATCCGTTAATGTCTTGGTACGGACAGATTACCGCATTTTCACTATACCGGATCATGGTATTGGGTCTAGAAAAACGTCCGTATAATAAACCGGTGGCCAAGGCAAAGCCTAATAGCCCTAACATAGATTCGATGGCGGCAATGGTGTTGGCGAGGTTCCCTAAGGGAGCTACACGGCCATAGCCTAAGGTAGTGATGGTCTGGGCGCTAAAGAAAAAGGCTTCAATAAAGCCTTCCGTAGGCGTGTTGGGGGTTATTCCGGTCAAATTTTCGACCCCGATCAGGGTATATGCGGTGGCAAATAGGATATTGATAATAAAGTATCCCATTAGAATAAACCCTAAAAAGTGCGTCCAGGGCATGGTAATTAGGGCATGGAAAAAATTCAATCGCTCAAAAAAGGGAACCCCGACCTTCTTTACATTGAACGAACCATCTTTGTTTATTGCCCTATACCCACCTATGTCTTCCTTGGTGCCTAAACCGAGGTCATTGAATAAGTTGCGTTTACGTTTTGCCATTTTGTTACATGTGAGTAAGAAAGCTAATTTATAAATCTTGGTTCAAATCACTAGGGTAGTGGTGTTAAGTGTCTGGTAAAGAGTTGGTATTTTGTGGTTTAACAAAAAATACGTAATTTTGATTAATGGTAACCGCAAAATTGAGGTTATGAGAAAAAAGAAACAAAATGGGCCTGCAAATTCGGGCGGCCTTAAAAAGAAGAGTGTAGCAAGGTATTCCCCTAAAAAAGAAGCCGAGGCCCAGGTAAGTGAATCGGCGGTACAATACGAACATCCCCAAGGTCCATTGCATATGGTAGTAGACGATCAAATACAAGAACAAGAATTGGTGCTTAGTACGCCTACCCGTATTAGGCCCATAACCGTTTTGGGCCTTTTAGAAGATCAAAGGTTAGATCATAACTATGTATCTTCTTTAAATACACTATCGCAACGTACTCAAAGCGAATTGGCCCAAATGCTCAATATAACCGAAAATACCTACAGGGGTTACCTTAAAGATCTAAGCAAGGCCAAAACCGATACCAAAGAACAAATTATTATGTTGGTCTCCTTATTTAAGCATGGCATTGCTGTTTTCGATACCATTCAAGCCTTTAACGATTGGTTAGATACCGAAAACCCATTTTTCGATTTTAGAACACCTCTCGGTTTTCTCAATACCAATTCGGGGGTGCATTATATAGATAACCGTTTAACTGCCATGGAGTACGGCGATAATGTGTAATTTATGCACGTTTACAGAATAGCCGAGGAAAAATATGCCTACAAATTAACGGCTTCGGGGGCCCCAAATCGGTGGAACCGGCAAGACCAATTCGTGTTGTATTGTGGGGCGCATCGTTCCCTATCGGCCTTGGAGCTGATTGTGCATAGGGCCAACAAAAGAAAGGATACTTATAAAACCATGGTCATTTCCTTGGCTCAAGACCCTATACTATTTACGACCTTAGAAAGGAAACAGTTGCCTCATAATTGGCGTTCTTTTTTGGCGGAAGAACAGTTAAGGGAATTGGGTAGTGTCTGGTACCGCGATCAAAAGACACCCATTTTGAGGGTTCCCTCCATAATCATTCCTCAGGAGTACAATTATGTTTTGAATACGGCTCACCCATTGTTTCCTGAGGTGGTGGAATTGACCGAGGTGGAAAACTTTTTCTGGTATAAACGGTTGTAGGCGAGAACTTGTTTAGTAACACATACATCGGCAGTCTTTAAACTTTCCTTTTGCCCCGATCCATCGCACCGCCTCAATATTGGCCCAAATTATACGGATTTTTGAATTACCCGACCAAAACACTAGGAAATCGTGAAATTTTTCAAAATCATTAGGTTTTTCCATTTTTCTGCCATTATATTTGTCCCACGAAGTTCAAACACGTATTGAATTGTTATCAAGAAAGGTGGAGGGAATAGACCCTATGAAACCTTAGCAACCCTTGGGCACCCCTGTTTATCAGGGAACCAAGAAGGTGCTACATTCTATCCTGTTTTAGTTGGGAATAGATAACGCAACGAAAACGACCTCGGTCGTTGGGTTCACTTTCTTTATAACTTTTTGATTTTACCTGTCTAGGCAGGGTTTGACTTTTTATCTATTAATCATTTTTAAAAAGCAAAATCATGAGTACTCAAAAATTCGCCACCAACGCCTTACATGCCGGACACGATACCACACAGACCAGTGGTACCCGAGCTGTACCTATTTACCAATCTACCTCCTACGTTTTTAATGATACCGATCATGCCGCGAATCTGTTTTCCTTGGCAGAACTTGGTTTTATCTATACCCGTTTAAACAACCCCACCAATCAAATTCTTCAAGAACGTTTGGCTGCCATTGAAGGCGGTGTTGGTGCCGTGGTATTTGCTTCAGGGACCTCGGCCATTTCCACTGGTTTATTGACCTTGTTAAAGGCAGGTGACCATATCGTGGCCTCTAGTAGTTTGTATGGGGGTACTTATAACCTTTTAAATGTTACCTTGCCTCGTTTGGGTATTACAACCACTTTCGTAGATGCCTCGGATCCCGCTAACTTCGGTAAAGCGGTACAAGACAATACCCGAGCCTTTTTCGTAGAATCTTTGGGTAATCCAAAATTGGATGTCTTGGATCTAAAAGGAATTTCTAAGGAAGCCCAAACGGCCAAAGTGCCTTTTATCGTAGATAATACCGTGGCAACCCCAGGACTGTTGAACCCAATTGAGCATGGGGCCAATTTGGTCATCCATTCTTTGACCAAGTATATCGGAGGTCAGGGGAATTCTTTGGGAGGGGCCATTATCGATGCCGGAACCTTTGATTGGGCCAATGGAAATTTCCCTGAATTTACCGAACCTTCTGCCGGATATCATGGTCTAGTGTATCATGAAGCCTTAGGTGCCGCTGCCTTTACCTTTAAATTGATTTTGGAAGGCCTACGCGATTTCGGGGGCGCCTTAAGCCCGTTCAATGCTTTTCAGATTTTACAAGGATTGGAAACTTTACCGGTTCGTATTAAACAGCATAGTGAAAATGCCTTAGCCCTGGCCCAATGGCTAGAAAGTAGGGATGAGGTAGCTTGGGTAAACTATCCGGGGCTTACCAGCAGTAAATACCATGAACTGGCCCAAGAATATTTGCCAAAAGGGCAAAGTGGTATCGTAACCTTTGGTGCCAAAGGTGGTTTTGAAGCGGCCAAACAATTGACCGATGCTACCAAAGTATTCTCACTACTGGCCAATATCGGCGATACCAAATCTTTGATAATCCATCCGGCCAGTACTACCCACCAACAATTGACCGAAGACGAACAGGCCGGTGCTGGGGTTACCCAAGACCTTATCCGTTTATCGGTAGGTCTCGAAGATGTAAACGATCTTATTGCCGACCTGGAGCAGGCGTTTGCCTCAGTGGGTCAATAAGAGCCTAAATTGTTATCATTCCCGCTAGACAGGATCAATTCCTACTAGCGGGAACTTTAGAATTTATAGAATACAGAATCTCGTTGCTCGAGTAAAACGAATCCATAGTGTTACATAAAATCAATTTACCGAATTTTAAGACTTCAACTGGGCATACCCAAGACATTCAATTGTCGTATGAACTTTTTGGGCAGCCCTTACACGAGGCACCGATTGTTTTGGTGAACCATGCCCTTACAGGAAATTCGAATGTGGCCGGTAAAAATGGCTGGTGGAATTCCCTTATAGGGGATGGAAAATGCATAGATACGGAACGGTATACCGTGCTGTCTTTCAATGTGCCCGGTAATGGGTACGACGGATTCGTTATCGATAATTACAAAGATTTTATCGCACAAGATGTCGCACGTATTTTTTTATGGGGCCTTCAGGAACTAAAGGTAAATCGTTTGTTCGCCATGATCGGGGGTTCTATGGGAGGTGGAATTGCTTGGGAAATGGCCGTTTTGGACCCCAAACTTACCGAGCATTTGATTCCTGTGGCCTCTGATTGGAAATCTACCGATTGGTTGATAGCCAACTGTCAGATCCAAGAGCAGTTTTTGGTGAATTCCAAACAACCGGTGCACGATGCCCGTATGCATGCCATGTTGTGCTATCGTACCCCAGAGTCTTTTTCGGCCCGTTTTCAACGAACCACCAACGAAGAGCAGCAGGTTTTTAACGTAGAGAGCTGGTTGCTGCACCATGGTAAAAAATTACAGGAGCGTTTTCAGCTATCGGCCTATAAACTCATGAACCAGATTTTAAAGACCATCGATGTGAGTAGGGATGGTCTCGATGGGTTTAAGGCTTTGGAAAATAGTGATACCAATATTCATATCATCGGGGTAGATTCCGACCTGTTCTTTACCGCGGCCGAAAACAGGGCTACATTTAAACAATTGGCCCAAGCTAAGGGTAATGTTACCTATGGCGAGGTGCATTCCCCGCATGGACACGATGCCTTTTTGATCGAATACGACCAAATGGAGCAGTTGTTGCGTAAAGTTTTCCAATCTGGCGTGTTGGCGCCCAAGGTGTTGAAATTCGGAGGGAAATCCCTGGGCAACGGAAACGGTCTACCCAGAGTACTTGATATTATTCAAGAACAGTATGGCGCGCATCCCGAATTGGTGGTCGTTTGTTCGGCGCGCGGAAAAGCTACCGACCAATTGGAAAGTCTGTTGGAGACCGCTGCTTCAGGTCGGGATTTTCAATCGGAGCTGGAGGGTTTTATAACCTATCAACAAGAAGGCACCCGTATACAGTTGCAGGAAGAAAAACAAGCCTTGGGAGAATTGTTGAAGGGAATCGCCATATTACGCGATTATTCCGAAAAGAATAAAGATCAGGTATTGGCCTTTGGGGAGTTGATCTCCGTAAAAACCGTGGTGGCCGAACTGGAAAATAGGGGAGTACCGGCCTTTGCCGTAGATTCTAGGGAACTCTTACTTACCGATTCCTCTTTCGGAAATGCCCAATTATTGGAAGAAGAGTCACGGGAAAAAGTACAGGCATTTTTTGCTAGCGCTCCGGTTGGTGTGGCCGTAGTGACCGGATTTATTTCGGCCAATTCGGCCGGGCAGACTACAACATTAGGGCGGAACGGATCGAACTATTCGGCAGCCTTGTTCGCCAACTTTCTTGATGCTTCCGAATTGCGCAATTATACGCACGTCGATGGGATTTTTACGGCCGACCCTTCCTTGGTGCCCGAAGCCCGTAAAATAGAAAAACTCTCTTTTGCCGAGGCGAACGAATTGGCCAATTTTGGAGCGAATATCCTTCATGCCAAAACCATTTTACCGCTCATAGAAAAGAACATTCCGCTGCGAATCCTCAATACCTTTAATTCAGATAATGAGGGTACCTTGATCAGTGCCGAGTCGCCCAAAGGGGGTATTCGATCGCTATCCGTTTTAGAGCATGTGGCCTTGGTAAACCTAGAGGGCCGCGGACTTTTGGGTAAGGTTGGGGTAGATGCCCGGATTTTTAAGGCCTTGGGGCAAGCCGGTATTTCGGTGAGTATTATTTCCCAAGGTTCGTCGGAACGTGGTATTGGATTGGTCGTTGATGCCCAACGGGCCGATGATGCCAAAAAAGCGCTGAACGAAGAGTTTCGTTTCGATTTCCAAACCCAAGATATGAATGCCATAACGGTGTTACGCGATGTATCGGTTATCTCTGTGGTGGGACAAGATTTGAGCACTTTCCATCAGCCGTATAATGCTTTGGTAAAGAACCAAATCGTGCCTTTATTGTTCAATAATACCGTTAGTGGGCGTAATATTAGTTTGGTTATTCGAAAAGGCCAGCTGCATAAAGCCTTGAACGTTATGCACGGGCAAATTTTCGGAATCAGTACCAAAATTAATATCGCGGTATTTGGACATGGTAATGTGGGCGGAACCCTAATTGATCAAATATTGGATTCTTCGGCCAGTATTTTGGAGCGCAAGGGAATACAGCTTCAAGTGTTTGCCGTAGCCAATTCGCGAAAGGTGGTTCTAGATGCCCATGGGGTAAATGCCCAATGGCGTGCCCAACTCGAATCCGATGGGGTGGTCTATACTTTGGATGATATCATCGCTTTTGCCGATACCCATCATTTAGAGAACCTAATTGCTGTAGATAATACCGCCAGCGGGGATTTTGTGGCCCATTATCCTAGATTGGTGGCCCACGGTTTTGACCTGGTATCGTCCAATAAAATAGCCAATACCTTACCGATTTCAGATTATCGTGCATTGCGCGATGTGTTGGCCAAAAATCAAAAAAACTACTTATACGAGACCAATGTGGGGGCCGGCCTCCCCTTGATCGATACCATAAAATTATTGCATTTATCGGGTGAGAACATTACCCGTATACGAGGGGTGTTCTCCGGATCTTTGAGCTATATTTTCAACACCTATTCAGAGCGCAATACCCCGTTTTCCGAAGTACTTAAAACTGCTATGGATTCCGGTTTTACCGAACCCGATCCCCGAGAAGATTTATGTGGCAATGATGTAGGTAGAAAGTTGCTGATCTTGGCCCGCGAATTGGATTTAGAGAACGAGTTTAGTGATGTGGCCATAGAAAATTTGGTGCCAGAGGGATTGCGGGATTTGGATAAAATCGAATTTTTGAACGCTTTAGGGCAATTGGACAGTCATTTTGAATCGGTGAAATCGAAGCAGGAAAGCGGCCATGTACTGCGATATGTGGGTGATTTACATGGCGATTTGCAACAAGACAAGGGTATTTTGGAAGTGAAACTAGTGTCGGTGCCCAAAGAAAGCGCTTTGGGTCAGGTAAAAGGGCCCGACTCTATAATTGAAATTTATACGGAATCTTATGGTGATCAACCCTTGGTGATTCAAGGTGCTGGTGCCGGTGCAGCTGTTACAGCCAGAGGGGTTTTCGGCGATATTCTCAGAATTGCCGAAAAAGGATAATTAAGAATAACTGTGGGTAGTCGTCAACTACCCCGGTAACGGAATTGACATGGAAAAGGATAAAGATTTTGGGTTTGAAACCCGCGCCATACGTACACAGACCGAGCGAAGCCAGTTTTTGGAACACTCGACACCTATGTACATGACCTCTAGTTT
The DNA here is from genome assembly GCF_002514735.1 of Sediminicola luteus. Classification (GTDB taxonomy): domain Bacteria; phylum Bacteroidota; class Bacteroidia; order Flavobacteriales; family Flavobacteriaceae; genus HQA918. The sequence continues at coordinate 239,899 of NZ_NBWU01000005.1, forward strand.
TGTTTTTGAGGATGCCGAGGATATGCGCGCCTCTTTTGCCGAGGAAAAAGAACGCAATATTTATTCGCGCTATGCCAATCCGAATAGCTCTGAATTTATCGATAAGGTTTGCCAAATGGAAGGGGCCGAGGCCGGTTTCGCCTTTGCTTCGGGCATGGCAGCCGTGTTCTCTACCTTTGCCGCCTTGTTGGATAGTGGCGACCATATCGTAGCCTCGCGCTCGGTTTTTGGATCTACCTATAGCCTGTTCCAGAACTTTTTCCCGAAATGGAATATAGCTACCAGTTTGTTCGAGGTGGGCGAGGAGGCCCAGGTTGAGGCAATGATTACCGAAAAGACCAAGATCTTGTATGTAGAATCACCTACCAATCCGGGGGTTGATATTGTAGATATGGCGTTTTTGGGTGACTTGGCGAAAAAACACGGACTCATTTTTATCGTAGACAATTGCTTTGCCACACCTTACTTGCAACAACCCATAAAATTTGGGGCGCATTTGGTTATCCATTCCGGCACCAAACTTATGGATGGGCAGGGCCGTGTTTTAGGCGGAATTACCGTGGGTAGTGCCAAACTGATAGATAAGGTATACCGATTCTCCCGGATTACTGGGCCCGCACTATCGCCTTTTAACGCTTGGGTATTGAGCAAAAGCTTGGAAACCTTGGCGCTTCGAGTAGATCGCCATTGTGAAAATGCCTTGCAAGTGGCCAAATATCTAGAAGGACATCCGAAAGTAAACTGGGTAAAATATCCGTTTTTAAAATCACATCCACGTTACGAATTGGCCAAAAAACAAATGAAGGCAGGCGGCTGTGTTGTGGCTTTTGAGGTAAAAGGTGGTTTGGAGGCAGGCCAACGCTTTTTCGATGCCATAAAACTCTTGTCGCTTTCGGCCAATTTGGGCGACTCGCGCTCTATTGTTACCCATCCGGCCAGTACCACCCATAGCAAGGTAAGTGCCGAAGATCGCGCTTCGGTAGGTATAACCGATGGTAGCGTGCGTATTTCGGTTGGCTTGGAACATATAGACGATATTATAACCGACATTGCCCAAGCCTTGGAGGCTATAACATAAAAAAAACGCCCCGAAAAACGGAGCGTTTTAAATATGGTAAATCGCCATGGGCTATTGTACCCGTGTAAACACGAAGTATTGATCGGCCTCTAAGGTGGCACTATATTCTAAAATATCGGCTTCTTCCGAAAATGATTGTTTAAGTCGTAGCTCCGTATCATTTAAAGTAACGATTTCAAAAACCGTTTCTTCCGATTCTTGCGAAACGGTCAGCATATTTCCGTTTTTGCTCCATTTACCTTCCAATTCACTGGCATTAATAGTAGTTTCAACCGGTTCGGCGTCAGGTAAACCATCAACAGATGCTACCGTTACGTAGCTGCCTTCCCCTGTTACCATGTTTGGGTTTTCCCCTATGTCGATTCTAAGATCATAGTCTTTTCCGGTAATACTCATTGGAAAGTTAACCGGTATGTTTAAAATGGTAGTGCTAAAGCTTCCGTCTTCCGAATAGAATTCGGTAAGGTTCCAAGAGCCTGCCAGAGTGGCGCTCCCATCTATAGTGCCATCGTCATTATCGTCACTTGAACAAGAGGTAATGAAAAGGGTGATAATCAAAGTGGGAAGCAAAAAAAATCGTTTCATAATGTTGTTGTTTGTTGTTTTCGGCCCTTGAAAACCAAAGTCGTGCCAAAATCATCAATTTTCAATAAATAGTTAAGCGTCTAACAGTTTCTTAATGCAGATTTCATAAACATAGTACCGCCAAAAAATAACGTAAAACCATTACAATTAGTGCACTTCGCTTGTTTTTAACCTCAATTTCAGATTATATTAGGCCCATGCTTTCCAAAAAAACCAAATACGGACTTAAGGCCTTGACCTTTTTGGCCAAGAGGGATGATAAATCTCCTGTACAGATTTCTGAAATAGCCGAGCAAGAAAATATTTCACAGAAGTTCTTGGAGAGCATTTTACTTACCCTAAGAAAAAATGGTTTCCTAGGCTCTAAAAAGGGTAAAGGCGGTGGCTATTATTTGATCAAAGAGCCGCAAGAGATTTCGATGACCCAAGTAATGCGGGTTCTGGAAGGACCCATTGCCATGGTGCCTTGTGTTAGCCTTAATTTTTATGAGAAATGCGACGATTGCCCCGATGAAAATACCTGTGGGGTTAATAAATTGATGCTGCAGGTGCGCGACAGTGCCTTGGAAATCTACAGGAACAATACCCTGGCCGATTTAATTTAGCTTTTTCTTCTCCCAACAATCAATTTCCGAAATATTTCTACGCCAGTATAGGTAGATTTATCTAGCGGATATTTAGATATTACATATTAGAAGTGCCCGAAAATAAAGGGGTGATCCTGATAGCTATCGGGACATTTTTGCTCTTTCGTTTAAAGCCATCAAGCATCGGATGGCTTTGATTCCATATTTAAAATCGTTACAAATCTTTTTTTAACGTTGCCTTAATAGTGTGGGTTACAAATCTTCGTTTATATTTGCATACTCTATTAAATCTATAGGATAATAGAAATTATGATAATTGACCAGTTTTTCCCAGCTCGGAAACTATCCGAAAAAACCGAACTAAGTCCGGGTGCTTCCGAGACCAAAAGGCGTAGTTTGGTGAAAGCCTTAAGTTGGCGTGTTTTGGGTACTTTGGATACCGTGGTTATCTCGTGGATCATTACCGGAACCTTGGCGGTCGCCTTTTCTATCGGCTTGATAGAATTGTTTACCAAAATGGGTCTCTTTTTTGTGCACGAACGCTTATGGAATCGAATTTCGTGGGGAAAACGCAATGTATAACGTATGGAACCTACCCAGATAAACCAATGGAACCAAGAGTTGGCCGGGGCCACTCCCGAACAGATTATTGCCAAGGCCTTAGGTGTGGCCCAGGCGCCTTTGGTCACTACCAACTTTAGACCGTATGAAGTGGCCATATTGCATGCCGTAAATCGTATGGATCCCAGTATAAAAGTAATTTGGTGCGATACCGGCTATAATACGCCCCAAACGTATAAACATGCACAATATCTAATCGAACAGCTGCGATTACAGGTGCACACCTATGTACCCCAACAGACCGTAGCATACCGAAACGTGGTTTTGGGTATACCCGAAATAGATAGCCCAGCGCATGTGTTGTTTACCGATCAAGTAAAGCTGGAGCCTTTTCGAAGGGCCATGGCTGAGCATACCCCCGATGTATGGTTTACCAATCTGAGAAAAGGACAAACCGCCCTGCGCGATAGTTTGGATATTTTTAGTTTGGGAAAAGATGGGGTGCTCAAAGTGAGTCCGTTTTATCATTGGAGCGATACCGATCTCGATCTGTATTTGGAGCAACATCAATTGCCTAACGAACACAAATATTACGACCCAACAAAAGCCTTGGCGAATAGGGAATGTGGTTTACATACTTAATCAAAGACCTGGTTTATGAATTTAGTTGAAACACCCATAGTGAGCGATACCCAACCTAACCCATTGCACGGAATTTTGGACCGAGTACCTACCAATGCCCTCGAAAGTGAGGCCATCTATATTATTCGTGAGGTAGCTGCCCAGTTCGAAAATCCGGTATTGCTCTTTTCTGGCGGAAAAGATTCCATAACCTTGGTTCGCTTGGCCCAAAAGGCCTTTTATCCGGCCAAGATCCCTTTTCCGCTAATGCATATAGATACCGGTCATAATTTTCCGGAGACCATTGCCTTTCGCGATAAATTGGTAGCCGAGTTAGGAGTGAAGTTGATTGTGCGCTATGTACAAGATTCCATAGATCAAGGTAAAGTACAGGAAGAAAGTGGCAAATATGCCAGTAGAAACAGTCTACAGACCACTACTTTGCTCGATGCCATAGAGGAGTTTAAATTCGATGCCTGTATCGGTGGGGCTAGGCGCGATGAAGAAAAAGCCCGGGCCAAAGAACGTATCTTCTCGGTACGGGACGATTTTGGCCAATGGGACGAGCGTAACCAACGTCCAGAGCTTTTCGATCTCCTAAACGGTGATATCGAGATTGGTCAGAACGTTAGGGTGTTTCCGATTAGTAATTGGACCGAGTTGGATGTCTGGTCCTATATCCATGAAGAACAAATCGAGATCCCATCGATTTATTTTGCCCATAAAAGAAAAACCTTTTTACGCGATGGACTCATTTGGTCTGCCGAAGATGAGGTGGTTTTTCGTGCCGAGGATGAAGAAGTGCAAGAGCGTATGGTACGATTTAGGACCGTTGGCGATATGAGCTGTACCGCAGCAGTAGAATCCGATGCCGATACCTTGGAAAGGGTAGTGGCCGAAATCAGGCAATCGCGCATCTCGGAACGCGGGGCCCGAATCGATGATAAACGCTCGGAGGCCGCCATGGAAAAACGGAAACAACAAGGGTATTTTTAAGTCGAAAGTCAAAAGTCGAGTGTGGGGAATAGAATTGTTCCTAAAATAAAACAGATAGCGACGAATAGTGTAGTAGCATATGGAAGTATTAAAATTAGCAACGGCCGGAAGTGTAGATGATGGAAAAAGCACCCTGATCGGGCGTTTATTGTACGATACACAATCCCTGACCGACGATAAGTTGGAGGCCATTCGTAAAACCAGTGAGCAACGCGGTTACGATTATCTCGATTTTTCTTTGGCAACCGATGGATTGGTGGCCGAACGGGAGCAGGGCATAACCATAGATGTGGCCCATATCTATTTTTCTACCCCAAGTAGATCGTATATTATTGCCGATACCCCTGGTCATGTAGAGTATACCCGTAACATGGTAACCGGGGCCTCGAATGCCAAAGCGGCCATTGTGCTTATAGATGCGCGAAAAGGGGTGGTAGAACAGACCTACCGTCATTTCTTTATCAATGCCTTATTGCGTGTAAAAGATGTGGTTGTGGCTGTGAACAAAATGGATTTGGTCGATTTTGACCAACAGGCCTTTGAAAACATCAAAAGCACTTTTCAAGAACTCGTAAACAAACATGGTTTCGAAGGACAACGAATCACTTTTATTCCCATAAGTGCCCTTCGTGGCGATAATGTGGTGGAAAGAAGTACTGAAATGCCGTGGTACCAAGGGCCAAGTATATTGGATTTGTTGGAAGACATTCCGGTAGTACAGAACGACGATGCGGCCCAATTCCGTTTTCCGGTACAAACCGTTATACGGCCCAAAACCGATGGTTATCACGATTTTAGGGGCTATGCCGGTAAAGTATATGGTAGTGCTATTGCCGTAGGCGATGCCATTAGTGTTTTACCTTGGGGGACCACATCAAAAGTCAAGGCGATCCATTATTACGATTCCCAATATAATGAAGCGGCCGTAGGCAGTTCGGTAACCTTGGAACTGGAAGACGATATCAATATTGCCCGTGGAGATATGTTGGTAAAACTGGGTGAGGCCCCAGCTCAAGAAAAGCGATTGAAAGCAACCGTTTGTTGGATGGACCGTAACCCTTTACGTAGTGGGTCTAAATACTTGGTGCAACATAATACCAGTAAGATTTTGGCAAAAATTGGGTCGGTAGATACCGTTTTGGCAACCGATTTTTCTGAAAACAGCTCGGCCGACGGCTTGAATCTAAACCAAATCGGGGAGGTGTCCTTACAATTGGCCAAGCCTGTCTTTGCCGATAGTTACGCCCAAAACAAACACAATGGGTCCTTCATTTTGATCGATCCACAAACCCATACCACTGCAGGTGTAGGTTTCGTCCAATAAATTTTATGAAGAAGGGATGGTTATCAGGTCTTTTCTTCTGTTTTAAAAGTCTAGTAAAACCATAGGAAATATAGGAAATGAAGAGTTTTAGATCGGAAATAGAAAATCCAGTAGTGGAAAAAGACATACTGGAACTCGAAGCCAAGATCCGTCAGTTCAAAGAGGGAAATGTCGATGAAGAAAAATTCCGTTCCCTACGTTTGGCACGAGGGGTTTACGGTCAGCGTCAGCCGGGGGTTCAGATGATTCGGATCAAATTGCCCTATGGTAAGGTCAGGGCCCATCAGTTGCGGCGTATCTGCGATGTTTCCGAAGAGTATTCCACCGGGAGGCTGCATATCACCACTCGACAAGATATTCAGATCCATTATGTAGATCTCGAGCGTACGCCAGAGCTATGGGCGCAATTGGAACGCGACGAGGTGACCCTGCGCGAAGCTTGTGGGAATACGGTGCGTAACGTTACCGCTAGTGAAACAGCCGGTATTGATCCAGAAGAACCTTTTAATGTGTCACCCTATGCCCAAGGGGTTTTCGAGTATTTTTTGCGTAACCCCGTCGGACAGGAATTGGGAAGAAAATTCAAAGTCTCGTTTTCGGGTACCGATGCCGATACCGGACTCTCCTATATGCACGATTTAGGTTTTATCGCCAAATTAGAAAATGGTATTGAAGGTTTTCGGGTAATGCTGGCCGGAGGTTTGGGCTCGCAACCCCGACACGCCGATCTACTGTACGAATTTTTACCGGCCGATGAGATTGTTCCGTTGATGGAGGCCATTATCCGTGTATTTGATCGTTATGGCGAACGCAAGAGTAGGGCCAAGGCTCGCCTTAAGTTTTTATTGAAGGATATCGGTCTTGAGCGTTTTAAAGAATTGGTGGCCCAAGAAAGGGTAGCCGTGCCCCACAAAACCTATCCTTTTGAAGTAGATCTTTATCCGAGTACCATTCCTACGACCCAAAAGGCACCTTTTGCCGCAATTACCGATAAAGCGGCTTTTGAGCTTTGGAAAAAGACGAATATCGTGCCCCAAAAACAGCCAGATTTTGTGGCCATTGGGGTCAAAGTACATTTGGGGGATTTCCATACCCCGGTAGCCCGTAAGTTGGCCGATTTGGTCGACACCTATGCCGCTGGCGAAATTCGATTGACCTTACGACAGAACATCCTAATTCCTTTTGTTAAGGAAGATGATCTCCCGTATTTCTATAACGAATTGGCACAACTCGGATTCGTAGATCCCGGTTATAATAAAGCCAATGATATTACGGCTTGTCCGGGAACCGATACCTGCAATTTGGGTATTTCGAGTAGTACCGGCATCGCTGTCGAATTGGAGCAAGTGCTACAACAGGAGTATCCGGACTATGTGGCCAATCCCGATTTGGTAATTAAGATTAGTGGATGTATGAACGCCTGTGGCCAGCATACCATGGCCGCCATTGGTTTTCAAGGGATGTCCATTCGAACCAAGGATAAACGCGTGGCCCCTGCCTTGCAGGTGTTGCTAGGAGGTGCCAATCAGGGTAATGGCCAAGGCCGATTTGCCGACAAAGTGGTAAAAATCCCATCAAAACGTGGGCCTCAGGCGTTGCGATTGGTGTTGGACGATTTTAATACCCACGGTGCCGGACACACTTTTCCCGAGTATTACCAAGAAAAGGGGGAACCCTATTTTTACGATTTATTAAAAGAACTCTCCAATGTGGAGAACCTAACCGATGCCGACTTTATCGATTGGGGTTCGGAGAAAAAGTACGAGAAGGCCATTGGTATAGGAGAATGTGCCGGGGTGGTAATCGATTTGGTAGCTACCCTCTTCTTTGAAAGTGACGAAAAACTGGAAACGGCCCAAAATGCCTTGGTCGATGGCAAATGGGCAGCTGCCATATATCATGGGTATTCTGCCATGGTGAACGGAGCCAAAGCTTTATTGATTGCCGAAAACAAAAAAACCAATACCCATGCCGGAATCATTCGCGAATTTCAGGAGCTTTTTGTGGCTACCGGCAAAGTAGATTTGCTGGGCAATTTTTCCGATTTGGTATTGGAAATACACCAAAATGAACCCACAGAGGTTTTTGCCCAAGAATATGTACAGACCGCCCAATCGGTAATTACCCAACTTAAAAATGTTAGAAATGAAGAACTCGCCACTGTATAGAACCCCAAAATTAACCTTGGTCGGTGCCGGCCCGGGAGATGTAGATCTAATAACCGTAAAAGGGGTCAAAGCACTGCAAGAAGCCCAAGTGGTGTTGTACGATGCCTTGGTGCACCCGGCACTCTTGGATTATGCCCCGCAGGCCGAACACATTTTTGTAGGCAAACGAAAAGGCGCTAAAATTATGTCGCAAGATGCCATTAACCAATTGATCGTTAAATCGGCCTTTGAAAAGGGCAGTGTCGTTCGTTTAAAGGGGGGCGATTCCCATGTTTTTGGACGTGGGGGCGAAGAAATGATCTATGCCGCGCAGTTTGGTATACAAGTGGCCAATGTACCCGGGATCAGTTCGGCGATTGGGGTGCCGGCCCAACAAGATATTCCCGTGACCAAAAGAGGGGTTTCCGAAGGGTTTTGGGTGGTGACCGGAACTACGAAGAACGGACAACTGTCATCTGATGTGGCGTTGGCGGCTCAGTCCAATTCTACCGTGGTTATTTTAATGGGTATGTCAAAATTATCGGAAATCGTAGATTGTTTTGCTTTGGAAGGTAAGGAACAGACCCCGGTGGCCGTAATCCAGAATGGTACACGGGGTAATGAGAAAATCGGTTTAGGAACCATAGACTCAATTGAAGAAGTCGTTTTTGAAAAAGGATTGGAAAACCCGGCCATAATTATTATTGGGGAAGTGGTGAACCATCGCCAAGAACTACGGCATTTACAATACGAATACCAGCATTTGCACCGCGACCATGGAGCGTAATACCTTATACCCCATTTTTGTAAAAACGGAGCAGATCAAGATCCTTATAGTCGGGGGTGGGTACGTGGCGGCAGAAAAATTAGGCTTTTTGACCAAATCGAGCCCCAATGCCCAAATAGACATGGTAGCCCCGTTTTTTCGGGAAGAGACCTTGGCCTTGGTCGATACTTTTGGAGTCCACTCAATCCGTCGTCCCTTTTTACCCATCGATCTCGATGGTATACAAATGGTAATCGTAGCGACCGATAACCCAGAATTAAACGAACGGATCTATAGACTCTGTAGGATCAAAGGTATTTTGGTAAATGTGGCCGATAACCCGCCGTTATGTGATTTTTATATGGGCGGAATCGTTACCAAAGGCAATTTAAAAGTGGCTATTAGTACCAACGGTAAATCACCCACGGTGGCCAAACGTTTACGGCAATTGTTCGAAGAGATACTTCCGGAAGAATTGGACGAACTTTTAGATAACCTAAATGCCTATAGGGTTACTTTAAAGGGGGATTTTGAAGATAAGGTGGCCGAATTGAACCGAGTAACACGAGGTTTGGTAACTGAAAAATAAGGGGCTTTGGTATTGCCGGAGGAATTGGGTTATTTTGTTCGACGAAACCCAACTTAACATGAAATATCATCTGTTCGGCCTCTTTTTAGGGCTTTTGTTGCATGTAAATGCCCAAGAGATACGGGAATGGCAATCAGGCCAAGGGTTGACTTTGACCGATTTTGCTTCACCCCAAACCCAAATCGATAGTACATTAACCAATTATTCGGTGTACCATGGGGGTACCATAGAACTGAATTTTCAGATGAATTCGGTGGTATTTATGTTCACCAAGCATTTCAATGATAAGATCAGCGCCAAATTCAATCCCAAAGCTGCCGTAATCGTGGCGCCGGATACGACCATGGCCCAGCAGTTTGTAGCCTATGCCAATTACGAGTTCGATTTGGTCGAACTATATGCCCGAAAATTGCGTAAAAAGGTTTTTGAGGAAAAGAAGACCTTTTCGGATACCCAATTGTTTCAGGCCCACTTTAACCAATTCATGGCCCAAATGCACACCGAAAGTGCGCGGGTAGCCAAGGCCAGTGATATTGGCCGGAAGCCCGATGTACTGCAACAAGAACACGACTTGGTAACCCAGCAAATCGAAGCTTTGGCCGATTTCTGTAAAAGCTGTAAACCTCCCAAAAAGCGGAAAAAGAATAAAACTGAGTAACCACGTCATCCTGAGCGCCATGTCTGCCGACAGGCAGGCAGTCGAAGGGCAATAAGCAACGATATGCTTAAAGGAACTTTTTATCGATAATTTTAGATGACCCGTATGTTGGTCAACACTGTACAAAACCTAATGATTTGTGTTGGTTTGAATGTCAGACTTTGGTGTGGTAACATTCAGGTTTTAAAAAAGGATAAAAGACATTCTGAGTAAACCCTATTTCAAGCTGCCCTGCGGCCCGCCCTAAAATTTTGATGCCATCCTTTAAAATTTGTACCTCTTGTTCTTTTTGGGCCAAACGTCTTTGGTTTAGGGTGTAGCCGTTTATTAAGTGTTCTTTTAGAATACGGTTTGCCCAGATTCTGAATTGGGTACCCCTTTTTGAATTCACCCTGTAGTCAACAGAAATTATGGCATCAAGATTATAAAACAAAATTTTTCGCCTTACATGTCTTGTTCCTTCCTTTTGAACTACCGAGAATTTCTCGGTAGTTAAGTTTTTATCTAATTCCTTGGTCTTAAAGATATTCTTTAAATGTAACCCTATAGTGTCCGAGTCTTTTTCGAATAGTTGGGCCATTTGTCTTTGGTTCAACCAAACCGTATCCCCAGCGAATTGCACCTTGATTTCGTTAGTTCCGTCGCTGTCTTGGTATATTTCGAATTTGTTTTGCGGCATGTTTTCGATATTCTTCTTACAATTTCATCATTTTTTGAACCATATCACAACAAAAATGGGAGAAGGGGCATAAAAAGAGGGGTAAAACTTGGATTTAACCAATGGCCGCTGTTTCTTTGCGGCACTGTTCATTTACAATTTGTTTGTTATCAAGAAAGGTGGAGGGAATAGACCCGATGAAACCTTAGCAACCCTTTGCCCAGCAAAGAAGGTGCTACATTCTACCCCTGCTCTGAACTTGTTTCAGAGCCTTTTCAAAATCTGAAAAGATTTATGTAAACGGGAAGGATAACAGAAGAATATTTTTCCATTTTTCTTGATAGCTATACTAACATCCCATATTTGGGCGTATGACTTTGTTATGTCGAAAATTGAAGAAATATTAAAAGAGCGGATCTTGGTGCTCGATGGAGCCATGGGTACCATGTTACAACGCTATAAGTTTTCCGAAGCCGATTTTAGGGGCACACGTTTTGCCGATTGGCCTTGTCCCTTACAGGGCAATAACGATTTGCTGTCCTTGACCCAACCCGATGCGATTGCTGAGGTGCATAGAAAGTATCTGCTGGCCGGTGCCGATATTGTGGAGACCAATACCTTTTCGGGTACCACCATTGCCATGGCCGATTATCAGATGGAGGAGTTGGTGTATGAGCTAAACTACGAATCGGCCCGGATCGCCAAAGTTGTTTGTGACGAGGTCACGGCAGCAACCCCTGATAAACCCCGCTTTGTAGCCGGAAGTATAGGACCTACCAATCGTACGGCATCAATGTCACCCGATGTGAACGACCCTGGTTTTAGGGCAGTTACTTTCGAGGAATTGAAAACCGCTTATGCCCAACAAGTAGAAGGCTTACTGGATGGCGGAGCCGATATTTTGTTGGTAGAGACCGTTTTCGATACCCTGAATGCCAAAGCAGCATTGTTCGCCATAGAAGAAGTAAAGGATAAAAAGGGAGTGCAAGTTCCCGTAATGGTCAGCGGTACAATTACCGATGCCTCGGGGCGTACCCTGTCGGGACAAACCGCAGAGGCTTTTTTGATTTCCATAGCCCATATTCCGTTGCTAACAGTTGGTTTTAATTGTGCCCTAGGTGCCAGTCAGTTGGTGCCCCATCTAGAGGTGCTGGCTGCCAAATCGAGTTTTGGGGTATCGGCACACCCAAATGCCGGACTGCCTAATGCTTTTGGGGAATATGACGAGAGTCCGACCGAAATGGCCGCCCAGATTAAGGAGTATGTAGAAAAGAACCTGGTCAATATCGTTGGAGGTTGCTGCGGAACAACCCCCGAACATATTCAGGCCATTGCTGAAGTGGTTGCCGGGTGTAAACCCAGATCAGTAACTGTCGGATAAGGGTAGTAACCTAGAACGCAGATACGCTTGGAAATGGAAGCGAGAGAGAATATTTAAAACATGCATAGTGGTTTGCTAAACCACTTCAAGAATACAATGGAAAATGCCTGATACGAATCGAATAGAGACCCATAGCGAGAACACAGTACAGGAAGGGGACAGCAAACCTTTACGGCTTAGTGGTTTGGAGCCCTTGGTTGTTACCGCAGAGAGTAACTTTATCAATGTGGGCGAACGTACCAATGTGGCGGGCTCCCGAAAGTTCCTTCGGTTGATCAAGGAGGAAAATTTCGAAGAAGCCCTTTCCATTGCCCGACATCAGGTAGAAGGCGGGGCCCAGATCATCGATATTAATATGGACGATGGCCTGATCGATGGTAAGGAGGCCATGGTAAAGTTTTTGAACCTAATCGTTTCCGAACCCGATATTGCCCGGGTACCCATAATGATCGATAGCTCTAAATGGGATATCATAGAAGCGGGCCTGCAAGTGGTTCAGGGTAAGTGTGTCGTAAATTCGATCAGCCTTAAAGAAGGCGAGGCCGAGTTTAAACGTCAGGCTAAATTGATCCACAGGTATGGTGCTGCGGTCATTGTAATGGCTTTTGATGAGGTGGGCCAGGCCGATACCTATGAAAGACGTATCGAAATCGCCGAAAGGTCTTATCGCATTCTGGTCGATGAAGTTGGTTTTCCGGCAGAGGATATCATTTTCGACCTCAATATTTTCCCGGTGGCTACGGGGATGGAAGAGCATCGCAAAAATGCCATCGATTTTATTGAGGGCACGCGATGGGTACGCCAAAACCTGCCGCATTGTAGTGTCAGCGGTGGGGTAAGTAATGTGTCTTTTTCGTTCCGGGGGAACAATCCGGTACGGGAGGCTATGCATTCGGTGTTTTTGTACCATGCCATTGAGGCCGGCATGAATATGGGAATCGTTAACCCGGCACTCTTAGAAGTTTACGACGATATTCCGAAAGATCTTTTGGAGCATGTAGAAGATGTGATTTTGGATCGTCGCGACGATGCCACCGAACGTTTGCTGGCTTTTGCCGAAACCGTTGTGGGGACGGCCAAGGAAAGCAAGGTAGACTTAAGCTGGCGCGAAGCCCCGTTGCAAGACCGCATTACCAGAGCCTTGGTCAAAGGATTGGACGAATACATTGAAACCGATGTAGAGGAGGCCCGAAGTGCTGTGGCAAGCCCCATAGAAGTGATCGAAGGTCATTTAATGACCGGTATGAACGTGGTCGGCGATTTGTTTGGCAGTGGTAAAATGTTCTTGCCCCAAGTGGTAAAGTCGGCCCGTGTCATGAAAAAAGCGGTGGCCTATCTATTGCCCTTTATTGAAGAACATAAAAAGGCTTCCCCTTTGGGAACGGGAGGGGCCCCAGCGCATGCGGGAAAAGTTCTCATGGCCACGGTTAAAGGCGATGTACACGATATCGGTAAAAACATAGTCAGTGTGGTATTGGCCTGTAATAATTACGAGATCGTGGATCTTGGTGTTATGGTGCCCCCCGAAAAAATAATTGCGGCCGCTAAAGAGGAGCAGGTAGATATTATCGGACTTAGCGGACTGATTACTCCATCGCTCGACGAGATGGTTTTCTTGGCCAAAGAAATGGAGCGCCAAGGGTTTTCGGTACCTCTGTTAATTGGTGGAGCAACAACTTCAAAAGCGCATACCGCGGTTAAAATAGATCCTATGTATTCCCATGCCGTGGTGCATGTTAACGATGCTTCTAGGGCCGTAACGGTGGTAGGAGACCTGTTGAACCACGATAAGAGGGACGGTTATAAAAAAGAGATCAAGCTCGATTATGAATCGTTCCGGGAGCGTTTCTTAAGCAGGAGCAAGCATAAAGAATATGTAACGATAGCACAGGCGCGTGCTAATAAGTTCCAACTGGATTGGTCGGATTATGTGCCCAAAAAGCCTAAGAACACTGGGGTAGGCGTTATCGAAGATCAAGATTTGTCGGAACTGTTACCTTATATCGATTGGACACCTTTTTTCAGAAGTTGGGATTTGCATGGTAAATTCCCGGAAATTTTGACGGATAAGGTGGTGGGTACGCAGGCCACGGAACTTTATGAAGATGCCCAAAAAATGCTTCAGGAAATCGTTTCGGGAAAAAAACTAAAGGCCAAAGCGGTTTTTGGCCTGTTCCCGGCCCAAACGGTTGATGACGATGATATTGAAATTCAAGGACCTGAAAACCAAAAATACCATTTCCGGACTTTGAGGCAGCAACTGAAAAAGCATGGGGGTAAACCCAATTTTGCGCTGGCCGATTTCGTGGCCCCAAGAGAGAGTGGCATACAAGACTATATGGGGGCATTTTGTGTTACCGCAGGTTTCGGGACCCGAGAACTGGCCGAAGCTTACGAGGCTCAACACGACGATTATAACAGTATTATGGTAAAAGCCTTGGCTGATCGTTTGGCAGAGGCCTATGCCGAATTTTTGCATAAAGAAGTGCGCACACGATATTGGGGCTATGCCGCTGACGAACACTTGGATAATACTGCCCTTATCGCTGAGCAATACAAAGGTATTCGTCCGGCACCGGGCTATCCGGCTTGTCCCGATCATTTGGAAAAAGAGACCCTATGGGAGTTATTGCGGGTAAAAGAAACTATTGGGGTAGAACTGACCGATAGTTTGGCCATGTGGCCGGCCGCCTCGGTCAGTGGGTATTATTTTGGGCATCCGGAGTCACGCTATTTTGGTGTCGGTAAAATAAAACCTGATCAAGTGGCCGATTTTGCCGAGCGTAAAGGCATCCCCTTGGAAAAAGCAGAAAAATGGTTGGCGCCAAATATCGTAGGCTCCTCTTAAATGGAGTTTTAAAATAAGAATGATGATTAATCTTGAAAGGTAGAAAATGGGAATGGGATTTATAGAATTGCATTTGGGTAGTTTTATTATTTCGCACGGTTATAATGAAAAAAACGAAGAAATTGAAGAATCGGTTACCGTATCAGGTTTTGCTAAAAAAACCATAGCCATAGATCGTATAAAATCGTTGAGCGAGCAATACCTATTGACCGATTATGGTCATGGTCGATGGATTTATTGGGAGTATGCCGAAGATTATGAAACCATATGTAAAATGCTACAGGAGAAGTAAAAATTCCGCATTAAGGATTGAGGCCTTGTGGAGCTCGCCGCCTTAGCGGAAGCGACGGCCGAAAGCCTGACCCGTAGGGGAATGCCCAAAATTATTTCATTGAACCTATGAATATGTTCGATGAATCTGATATAAGTTGAACGCTGTACAAAGGAATTTTGACAAAAGAGTAATACAATAAAGAACCATAAAATAAAGCCCATTTGGGGCTAGCGGGCCTATGAAAGTAACCGAACATATACAAAAGGCTAAAGGGGAAACCTTATTCTCATTTGAATTAATCCCGCCTGTAAAAGGCAAGAACATACAAGAGTTATACGATAATGTAGACCCATTAATGGAGTTCAAGCCTCCGTTTATAGATGTTACTACTTCACGGGAAGAGTTTATCTATGTAGAAAAAAACGGCCTGCTCGATAAGCGCATTACCCGTATGCGACCGGGAACCGTGGGTATTTGTGCGTCTTTGAAACATAAGTATGATGTAGATACCGTACCCCATGTACTCTGTGGTGGTTTTACCAAGGAAGAGACCGAATATCTTTTGGTAGACTGCCATTATTTGGGTATCGAAAACGTGATGGCGCTACGCGGTGATGCTATGAAAGAGCAGCGTTATTTTGAAGCGACCCAGGGTGGGCACCTTTATGCCGTAGATTTGGTAAAACAAATCAAGGAAATGAACCAAGGGGCCTACTTGCACGATGTGGTGGAAACCAGTAATTGCTCAAATTTTTGTGTGGGTGTTGCAGGCTATCCGGAGAAACATTTAGAGGCTCCCTCTCTAAAATCGGATTTGAAGCGACTAAAGGAAAAGGTAGATCAAGGGGCCGACTATGTGGTGACCCAAATGTTCTTCGATAATCAAAAATATTTTGAATTCGTAGCTGCCGCCCGTGAGATCGGTATCGATATCCCGATTATTCCGGGAATTAAACCCATAGCCGTAAAACGCCATTTACAGTTGTTGCCCCAGGTATTTAAAGTAGACCTGCCCGAACCTTTGATCGAGGCCGTTGAGGCCTGTGCCGATAACAAGGCCGTACGCCAGGTTGGGGTAGAATGGTGCATTGAGCAATCAAAAGAACTCAAAGCGGCCGGGGTACCTGTATTACATTACTATTCCATGGGGAAATCGGATAATATCTATCAGGTGGCTCAGGCGTTGTTTTGATTGGAAATGTTATATCGTTTGCCGAATAGGGCACGGAATGTTAGGCTTTCGACGTTATACTGAAAAAGAGTACTTTTGAACTCCATGAGATTACCCCTAACCGTCTTACTCTTGTCCTGTGCCTTTTTGGGCTGGGGGCAAAAGCCTTACCAAAATAAATACAGTGTGGATGCCGCTTACTTCCAAGGTTCCATACTATTACATAATACCGATATATCCCATTTGATTACCAAGCACCCTAGCGGGTTTATCGGTAGTTTTAATTGGAAGACCGAAGGTCAAAAAGAATGGCAACGGGTGTATAATTATCCCGATTACGGACTCACTGTTGCCTATCACAGGTCGCATAACGCCACCTTGGGTGATGTATATGGGCTCTATGGCCATTATAACTTTTACTTTTTCAATAGAAACCTACAGTTTAAGGTAGCGCAAGGTATAGGGTATGCCACCAACCCTTTCGATAAGGTGGAAAATTTTAGGAATGTGGCCTATGGTTCCGATATCACCGCTTCTACCTTGTTACAGTTACAATACCATAAACCGAGACTTTGGGGGCGCTTAGGTGTCAAGGCGGGGATGTCTGTACTGCACTTTTCCAATGCCAGTTTCAAAGCGCCGAACACCTCTACCAATACCTTGGGGTGGAGTATTGGCTTGGAGTATGACCTTCAAGGTGATGAATTGGAATACATTCCGCGAGGCGAACGGCTTCCTTATAGCGAACCGATAGCTTTTAACCTAAGCTTACGTTTTGGGGTGAACGAATCGGATGTGGTAGGCTCTGGCCAATATGGCTTTTGGGAAATATCGGCCAATGCCGACAAACGGGTTAGCCGGGTAAGCGCCTTGCAGTTCGGGGCCGATGTGTTTTTCTCCCATTTCCTAAAAGAACTGATTTATTACCAAAGTGTTTCATTTCCTGAAAAGGATGTCACTGGTGACGAGGATTATAAAAGGGTAGGCTTGTACGTTGGTCACGAATTGTTTATCAACCGCCTATCGGTTTTGGCCCAAATTGGGTACTATGTATATTATCCTTTCGATTTTGAAGGAAGGGTGTATAATCGTATTGGTCTAAAATACTATTGGAACGATCGGTTTTTTAATGCTTTGACCCTTAAATCACATTCGGCCAATGCCGAATCGGTAGCCTTGGGTATAGGGGTACGACTTTGATTTCTTGCTATGAAAAGGATTATATTTTTATTGGGATTATCACTGCTTTTAGGGCTGGGTGCCTGTGATTCCGAAAATGCCCCGAATTGCTTGCAGACCACTGGCGATATAGTACAACGTTCTTTAGAACTTCCTGTTTTTAATAGGGTGACCATTTTCGATGGGGTAAGTGCGGTGATCAAACAAGGCGATCGCGTCTCGGTAGTTTTGGAAGCGGGCGAAAATCTAATCGACGATATTGCTGCCGTAGTTACCGATGGTCGTTTAGAGGTGACCGATACTAATGGTTGCAATCTGTTGCGCTCCTATGGTACCACTAAAATTTATATTACCCATCCGAACCTGGCCGAAATTCGTAGTAGTACGGGTTGGCCCATAATTTCCGATGGGCCGTTGAATTACCCTTTCCTGGCCTTGTTTTCCGAATCGTTTACGGTACCCAAGGCCGACAATACCTCGGGTTCCTTTGATCTGGAGTTGGATAATGACCGGGTGTCCATTACCTCCAATGGGGTGGCTTCTTTTAAATTGAGGGGAAAAACGGGTCGTTTGGGCGTAAGCATTGCTGCGGGCGATGCCCGGATAGATGCCCAACAGTTGGAGGCCGATATCGTTAATTTCGATCATAGGGGTACCAATGATCTTTTGGTTTTTCCGTTGTTGTTGCTCGAAGGGCGTTTACGGGGTACAGGTGATGTACAGGTGTTTAATAGACCCACCCAAGAAAACGTAACCCAATTGTATAAAGGGAAATTGGTTTATATGGATTGATATGGGTTGGGCAAATGGCTTTTGGCGGTTTTTATTCGGAAACAACGATTCCGAATTTCCTGAAAATGGTCTAGAAGGCCTGACTACATTGGTCCGGGAAGCCAAAGTACCCGGTTTGGCCGTCACCGTGCTCCATAGAGGAGAGGTCGTACTTAACCAAGGTTTGGGGTATGCCCATTTGGGTGATAAAATACTGATTGATACCCAAAACACCTTATTTCGAATCGCAAGTGTATCCAAGCCCATAACCGGATTGGCTTTGGCGCAAATGGTCCGCGAAGGACTATTGGATTGGGACGATTCCGTTTATGAATATGTACCTGATTTCCCTCGTAAAGCTCACGATATTTCCTTACGGCAATTGGCTTCGCATACCGCAGGAATTAGAGGGTACAAAGGCATAGAGTATGGTCTGAACAGACCCATGACCCTAGCCGAAGGAATAAACTTGTTCCAAGACGACCCCTTGCTTTTCGAGCCCGGTACCGATTATTTGTATAATAGTTTCGATTTCTGTTTGTTGTCGTTGGCCATGCAAAATGCATCTGGTATGCCCTTTCCCGAATATGTAAGCCAAAAGGTGTTGTTGCCATTGGGTTTGGAAAAGACCCAAGCAGAAATAAAAAACGAGCTGCCGGAAAGTACGGCACATTTTTATACCCGCTTTAAAAACGGATTTAAGTCGGCTATTCCCGTAGATAATGGCTATAAACTGGCTGGCGGTGGGTATTTGTCCACTTCGTGGGAGGTGGCCCAATTGGGGCAGGCCCTTTTGGATGGACATATCCCGCAAGATTCCATCACAGAGGAAATGTTAAGGTCCCAAACGGTACAAGGTCGTTCGGTCTATTACGGAATGGGTTGGCAGGTGAGTAGCGACACCCAGGGTAGACCCTTTGTGGGGCATGTAGGCAATGGGGTAGGCGGTTATTCGGTTTTTTATGTATACCCGGAACAGCAAATGGTATTTTCCATTTTGATCAATTGTACCAATCCGAGGGTAGAGGTGGCGTTGAATGATTTCGTCGATACTACTATTCGAGAGCTATTTCCGTCAGTCTAATCTGGCCCAGATTGTCATGGTAAATTCTATTGGTTGATGAGTAATGTGAATCAAGGGTTAATGTTATCTATTGAAAAGCTATCGCAATTTCTCAGTGTAATTCTGCGTACCTCTGTGTAACTTGAGCCTAATGTAATGTTGCACGGAGTTTCACGGAGTAGCACAGAAGATCACAGCGTGTTCAAAACTTGATTCACCTTTGTAATGTTTTACTTGTTTTGACTACTCGAACTTTGGTTTAAAGCTTCTGGGGATTTTTTGTCGGATCGTGTAATTACCCGGTAAATACTACTGGTCGAATCGATTTGCATAGTCATACTGGTCATATCTGGAATGCCAAGATAACTGAACTGGTTCATGTTGATATCCATATGCTTAAAACTGGTTCCGGGCAAAAAACCGGCCGTGGTGTTTAGATCAAACGTACCGGTGGCTACGGTAAAATTGGCAAAATTGAATTTACTTCCTTTAGATTCCACCTCAATATGTGCATAGGCCTGGGGCGTTCTACTCGACCATAGTTGGCCTTCCTCCAAAACAATCCTTAAGGTGTCCAGACTTTCGTTGCGGTTTAAGGTAAGCGCGGCATTGTCGCGTACGATGATCTTAGGGCTTTGATCGGTGCTTAGGGTTATGGTCATGCCTTCCATGCGTTCCCGATAAAAAAGGGTATCGTTTTCAATCCGGAATTGAGAAAGGGTTAGGTTCGGTTTCTCAGATTTGGGTGCCGAGGCCGTAAGGGTGTTTTTAGAGGCAAAATCTATATAGCCTACCGCACCGCCTTCCATAACGATTACTGAGAACGGAGGTAATTCAACTTCCGACACGGTCATTTCTACCGTTTTATTCGCACTTTTTTCATGGGTTTTTGCCAGAATGTACATGGTTAGGACCGAACCGAAAAAGAATATGAGATAGGCAATAAAGATATATTTAGAGGTTTTCATTTTAATCGTTTTGTTGGATTTGTTGAATTAAGTCGGCCAGTTGGTTACTGTTTAATTGTAAGAGTTTTACTTTTTTAATGAGTCCGGGTAATTCATCTTGTATAAAGCTTTCCTTTTCCCGTTTTTGAATCTGGTTCACGGCATCTTCGGCAATAAAAAAACCTACCCCTCTTTTGTTTAGGAATACCCCAATTTCCTGTAAATAGGTGTAGGTGCGCATTACCGTATTCCGATTTACCTGTAAGGATACGGCCATATCCCTAACCGAGGGTACCCGATCCATGGCACCTAGCTCCCCGGCCAGTATCTGTTGGCAGAGGTTGTCGGCAATTTGGAGGTAAATTCCTTTTTTGGCTTTGAACTCCATGGCTAAATTTCTTTTTCTTTTAATAAATAATAGGCCAAGGGTAAAAAGAACAAACTCGAAAGGATGGTTATAGTTAGGAAGGTCAATACTCCACTGGATATGTCGAACAGGCTGTTGTACATGAAAAAATCTATTTCGAGTACATTGTTCAACATATAAGGGAAAAAAATGTGGGAAAGGGTGACCATAAAAACGAAAAGTCCAAAAAGTAACAGACTAAAGGACAATAAGGTTTTTAAATGGGCGTATTTTTTAAAGAAGGCGGCCCCGGAGAACAATAAGGCCCCAAGGGAAAGGGTGCCCAAATAGGCAAATAGCTCTGCCTCTGGATTAAGGTTGACATATATTTCCAGGAATTTGAATTCTTCAATTACCAGGCGGTCTTGTGGCCTAGTGATAAAATAGATGGCTTTGGCCGAATGAAAAGCCAGCCAAAAAACGCCCATGAACAAGAAAAAGAAAAATGGGATTCTCAAGAAGAGTTCCCAAAGATATTTTTCCAAACGGGAAACAGGTAGACAAAGAAAATTAATCGTTTTTTGTTTATTTCTAAAAGCAGGGAAAGCACCGCCGACCGCAAAGATTCCGGCCATAATCAGACCCACGGCCATAATGGGCTCAAATTGGTTTCGGCCAAAGCGTACCCTTCTATCCAGTAATAAAATATAATCGATTATAACCAAGGCCGCGAATAGGGCGAGCAATGATAGCAAATAGGTTTTTCCGTTAATTCTAAGGTCGTACTTTATGTAATTGGTAAATCGTTTAAATTGGAACATAATCGATAGTTAGATGGTTAGGGTAGGTTGGTGGCACAAGGCATTAAAGAGCAATTCGATATCCATTTCGGTATAGTCGTCGGTTTCGGCATATTGTAAAATATGGTATCCTTCCAGACATTTTTCATAGTATAATACCGAACCGTCTTCGGGTAGTACCGGGGTTTTAACAAACTGAAGACGCTGCGAGATCTGGTCAACACTTTGGTTGAGTACGATCTCCCCTCTTTCCAAAATCAAAATCCCATCTAAAATGTTTTCTACATCTTTTACCAAATGGGTAGAGAGAATAACGGTCTGTGCATCGGTTATCGATTCCACTAAAATCTTCCGGAAGATACTTTTCGACGGAATGTCCAAGCCGTTGGTGGGCTCGTCGAGTAACAACAAAGAACAACCCGTGGCCAGGGCAAAAGCCATCATGGCCTTTTTTTGTTGGCCCAAAGAAAGTTTGTCCAAACGGAGTTTGGGCTCCAATTCAAAATCTTTCAAGATACCTTGCATTTTTTCCGCATCGAAATCCGGATAGAGTGGCGCGTAGGCCTTGGTATAGGCAGCAATGCTTAATTGAGGTACGAACGGAACGTCGGGCAAGAAGAAGAGTTTAGATAGATACTCGGGTCTTCTTTGCATCGGAAATTGGTCACCTACTTTTAATTCGCCCGCTTTCGGAAAAATGAGTCCGGCCAAAAGATGTAGCAAGGTGGTTTTGCCAATGCCGTTCTTGCCCAAAAGCCCGATAATTCCTTTGTGTTCGATTTCAAAGGATAAGCCGGTAAATACGTCTTGGTTTTTTTTGTAGTGAAAGTGAAGGTTGTTGGTTTTTATCATGCCTAGTGAATTAGTGTACTAGTAAAGTATGACACAAATGTAAACAAAATTCCGATCTTGCCAAATGTTTATAAGATTGATTGAGTTAGGGATAGCTTGATTTCCATGGAATATATCAAGCCGATTCCTTATTTTTCAAGTAAAAGTATTGGTTATGCGCTACCTGATATTCATTTTGTTTTGTACATATTTTAATGGGATCCAGGCCCAAACAGGGGTTTCGGGTCAAGTAGATTTGGATGACACAATAGATGGAGTGCAGATTAAAGTCTTTACATATGGCTCGCA
The DNA here is from genome assembly GCF_002514735.1 of Sediminicola luteus. Lineage (GTDB taxonomy): Bacteria > Bacteroidota > Bacteroidia > Flavobacteriales > Flavobacteriaceae > HQA918. Next base: position 262,389 of record NZ_NBWU01000005.1, read on the forward strand.
GGCCAAACTAAAAGACAGCTTACGATTAGTGGCCACGACACAGCCTGATGCAAAAGGATTTTTTGAATTCGATAGCCATTTGTTTTCAAAGAAAAACAGCCTGTATAAGATTCAATACATGGAAAAAGGAGGGAAAATTGCCGAAAAATCTTTTATCCACTCCCAGTCCGATGTTCTGCGATTTTCACTGGTAGATGGTGTTTTTGCCCATTATGAGTCGACCAATATGGCCGATAAAGAATGGCAAGGTTTTCAGCAATTAAAACTAAAATTGCTCGATTCTTTGGTCGCCCCAACAGCCCAAGTGGATTTGGATAAACGATTGGCCGGTTATACCAAAGACTCCGTTAAGGTATTGTATGTAAAATTATTGGCCCTGAACCAACTAGATCAACGGAATCTGTTGCAGTCCGATATCTCGGCCAACCCGTCGGCATATACTGTTTTACTAAAGGAATTACAAGCCAGTGATATTCCGGCTTTGGAGTATGCTTTTTTGGCAGATAGAATAGCCTTGGACTATGCCAAGGATTATCAGAAAAAATATAGCTGGAGTATGGCCTTGAACCTCTTTTTGCTTCTAGGGTTTGTTGTAAGCGGGGCGTATCTGTTCTATCGTAAACGGAAGCCAAACGGAACGGCCCATCTGTTAAGTAGCCAAGAAACCAAGGTGGAGGCGCTTATCTTACAGGGTTGTACCAATAAAGAGATCGCCCAAGAATTATTTATCAGTGTCAATACGGTAAAAACGCATATCCAAAACATTTACAGAAAGTTGGAGGTGGCCAACCGAAAGGAATTGATAGGGCGTTTTTCAAAAAAATAGGGGGACTAGTACCAAAATCACCCCGGTCTCGTACGGAAGTTGGGTTTCATTAAGCTTCCTTTGGTTCCATTCTAGTATGGTAACCTTATGTTCTCGAAAACCTTCGAAAAGTGGAACGTTTATTTAGGCTGGTCCGCTTTTTTGATTTCCCTGATCACCTACTTTATCACCGTGGAGCCCACGGGCAGCTTTTGGGACGCCGGTGAATACATAGCCACTTCGGCCAAATTGCAGGTGGGCCACCCCCCGGGGGCACCGCTCTTGCAAATGATCGGGGCCTTTTTCGCCATGTTCGCCCTCGAGGCCGACCAGGTGGCCCGTATGATCAACTATGTCTCGGGCGTATCATCGGCCTTTACCATTCTGTTCATGTTCTGGACCCTGACCAACCTATTGCGCCATTTGGTGGGCAAGGGTAAGGAAATGGGGCCATCGAAATCTTGGGCCGTATTGGGCGCCGCCATGGTAGGGGCCTTGGCCTTTACCTATTCCGATAGCTTTTGGTTCAATGCCGTGGAGACCGAGGTGTATGCCATGGCCAGTTTGATCATGGCCTTGCAATTGTACCTGGGCCTACGTTGGGTTGACGATATGCACAGCCCTAGGGGCAACCGCTGGTTGGTATTGATCTGTTTCGTGATCGGGCTTACCTTCGGGATACAGTTCATGGGCTTTTTGGCCATACCCTCGATCGGGCTGCTCTACTATTTTAAGAACTATAAAAAGGTGACCCCGCTCAACTTCATTTTGGCCAATGTGGCCGTGGTGGCCGTATTGATGCTGGTCTATAAGTTCTCGCTCACCTATGTGCTCAAGATCTTTGGTTGGGGCGAGGTGTTCTTCGTGAACAGTGTGGGGCTACCCTTTAATTCGGGCACCCTTATCGTGGGGCTGGGCTTTGCGGCGGCCTTTTATTTTGGGCTGCGCTATACCCGCCAGAACGGCTATAGGACCGCAAACACCCTGGTACTCTCGGCCCTGTTCCTGTTCTTGGGCTTTTCGTCTTGGCTTATGCTGCCCATCAGGGCCAACGCCAAGGTGGTGATCAACGAAAACGACCCTTCCGACGCCCGTTCGCTCTTGGCCTATTATAACCGGGAACAATACCCCGGGGTAGATTCGCCCGTCTATGGCGCCTATTATTCCGATATGTTCGCCCCTTCGGGGGATGACCGTGACGACAAGCCTAAATACGAAAAGAACCACAAGACCGGTAAATACGATATCGTGAACCGCTACGAGGGTGCCATACCCGGGCCCAACGAAAAACATGTGGGCCTTATGCCCCGTATGTGGAGCGAACAGCATGCCGAGAACTATATGCGTTATTTCGGGCCGATCGACTTTAAGATCAAGACCGAGTACCTGAGCAATGAGGAATTGCGGCAAGCCGTGGCCCAGCTCAAGGCAGGGCTGGCCAATGGCGATGTGGAGGTCTCGGAGTACATCCGTTTCCTTCGGGAGTTCCAAGATTTCGTGGAGGTGAAGCCCCCGAGCCTAATGGACAATATCGATTACCTGATCCGTTTTCAGTTCGGCTTTATGTACTGGCGCTATTTTATGTGGAACTTCACCGGCAAACAAGACGATGTACAGGGCCGTTACGACGAGCATGGCAACTGGCTCAGCGGTATCAACGCCTTGGACGAGATACGTTTGGGCAGTCAGGACAACCTACCCTCGGACATTGCCAACAACAAAGGCCGGAATACCTATTTCTTTCTGCCCCTGCTATTGGGTATCATAGGCATACTCTTCCAGATCAAAAAAGACCCCAAGCAGTTTTGGGTGCTCTTGGTGTTCTTTTTGTTCACCGGTCTGGCCATACAGTTTTACACCAACCCCTATATCTTCCAGCCTAGGGAAAGGGACTATTCGTTGGTGGGTTCGTTTTATGTTTTCGCGCTATGGATCGGGATCGGGGCCTATGGCCTGTACGATGGGTTCAAAAAATTCCTTTCGCCCAAGCTGGCCGCACCGGTTATCACCTTGGCCTGTCTGTTGGCCGTGCCTGGGCTTATGGCCTACCAGAACTGGGACGACCACGATAGATCGGGGCGTTATACCGCCAACTCTACCGCAAAGGCCTATCTCGATAGCTGCGCAAAAGACGTGGGGGCCATTTTGTTTACCACCGCCGATAATGAGATCTTTCCTATCTGGAGCGTTCAAGAGGCCGAGGGGTATCGGACCGATGTGCGGGCCTTGATCAGTGGCTATCTCAATTTTGATTGGTATATAGACCAGGTTAAAAGTAAGGCCTATAATAATGAGGCCATACCTTCGCAGCTGACCCATGAACAGTATCGGTATGGCACCCGCGATTATGTGGTCTATCGTAAAATGACGGAAAAGCGCTGGCATATCAAAGACTTTATGAATTGGATCGCAAGTGATGCCCCCCAGACCAAATTCAAATATGTGTTGGAAAAACAGGGCGCCGATCTTAGGGCTTATTCCGAAAATACTTTGGACTTGGTGTACTACCCCACGAACAAAATCCGAATTCCGGTAGATAAGAAGAAGGTCTTGGAAAAAGGATTGGTTCCCAAAACCGACGCCCATTTGATTGAAGATTATGTGGATATCGAAGTTTCGGAAAACGCCATTTCCAAAAGTAAACTGTTGATGTTGGATCTGTTGGCCAATAACGAATGGGAACGTCCCATTTATTTTTCCGGAGGGGTATATGACGATGCCGAATATATCTGGCTCAAAGATTATTTACAATTAGATGGGTTGTGCTATAAATTCGTGCCCATTAAAACCCCAAGAATCAATAAATTCGAGTTTGGAAGGGTAGATGCCCAAACGGGCTACGATATTGTAAAAAAATGGGAATGGGGCAATAGCGGCGATCCGGATGTGTATCTCGATCCCAAAAGCCGGCGCCAGGCCATTTCTTTCCGGATGTCTTTAAGTAAGCTTACGGAGGCCTTGATTACCGATGGGCAGTTGGATAAGGCGACGGACACCATAGATTTAGCCATGGAACATATGCCCGTGGACCGGTTTGGTTACTATTCCTTTGTTGAGCCGTTTCTAGAGGGGTATTATAAAGTGGGTGAAACTGAAAAAGCCCAGACCTTGTTTACACAATTGAAACAAGTCTATCAAGAATACCTCGATTATTTTGCCAGCCTTACCCTAGACGAGCAATATGAAAAGATCGAGGACATTATTGCCAATATGGAAGGCTACCGCCGCAACCTCGATATTTTGATCGAGAACCGAGACGAATCCTTGGTAGAAAAAGAGACCCAAGAATTCAATGGGTATATCGACAAGTTCAGATATTTTTTAGAATCGAGTCCTATTGGGTCAACTGATTGAACAGTGCTTCCAGGTTTTGGTTCTTGCGGTTCAGTTGCAGGGTTTTGAGTCCGTTTTCCTGGGCGAAATCGTATACGGCCGAGCGCATATCTTCTTGGGTATTGAACTTGATCTCGTATAGGAACCCACCTTGGTTTATGGCTTCTACCGCATGGGGTAATCGCTTTAGCAAGCCTTCTTCCACCCGATAATCGAATTCAACCTGTATCAACTGTTCTTGGTCTTGTTGCAGGGCCTTTAGACTTTTATCGGCCACCAACTTGCCTTTATTGATAATGATCACCCGATCGCAAACCGCCTCTACTTCCTTCATAATATGGGTAGAGAGTAAAATGGTTTTGTCCTTACCGATCTCTTTGATCAATTTTCTGATTTCCAAGAGTTGGTTGGGATCCAGTCCGGTGGTAGGCTCATCTAGGATCAATACTTCCGGATCATGCAAAAGTGCCGCGGCTAGGCCTACCCGTTGGCGATAACCTTTAGACAGGCTTCCGATTTTCTTATGGGCTTCCGGCTGTAATCCGGTTAATTCGATAACCGTATCAATTTTCGACTTTTCCGTTTGGTAGGCATCGGCACAAAATCCAAGATATTCCTTTACATACATATCCAAATACAACGGATTGTGTTCCGGCAGGTAGCCTATAGAGGCCTTTACCTGAGCTTTGTCCGCGACCACATCGTATCCGTTAACGGAGGCTTTTCCGGCAGTGGCGGTCAAATAGGTGGTCAAAATTTTCATCAGGGTAGATTTACCTGCCCCGTTCGGGCCCAGGAAACCGACGATTTCCCCTTTTTCCAAAGCAAAGGAAACTTGGTCCAAAGCGCGCTGACTACCATAATCTTTTACAATTTCCGAAACCGTAATCGACATAATCCTAAGATTTTTTAAACGTATTCCAAAAGTAGGCCTTTATGGTTTGTATTCGATGTGATTGTTGTAAAAAGCATCTAATATTGTATTAAAACCCAACCGGTTTGGGGTTTGGGCATCCCAATTTAATGCCAATGGGGTTTTAGCCGATTTTAATGGATAACCAATGAAGGCGTAATGAAAGTGCGAATATTCATTCAAAATCCTGAATTCGTGATAAAATCATAAAAAAAGGGTCGTCGGATTTGATTTTTGGATTTAATGGTTACCTTAGCCCTCGTTAATCGAAAGAAATGCAACGCAACTATTTTTGGAACGGATTTTACTTTTACTTCTTTTTTAAGAGAGGTACGGGACCGTTATAGCCAATAGTTGATTGGAAATATAAAGAAGAGTCCCGGAGAAAACCGGGACTTTTTTTGTTTAAAAGAGTTTGTAAATGAGTTTACGCATTGCGATACAAGGGGTAAGGGGATCTAACCACCATCAGGTGGCCAACGATTTCTATGGCAAGGACATTTCTTTGGTAGAATGTCTCTCTTTCGATGCCTTGGTAGATTCACTTTTAGAGAAAAGGGCCGATAAAGGTATTATGGCCATTGAGAATTCGATCGCCGGCTCTATTATACCAAATTATAATCTGGTGTACCATAATAACCTTCATATTATCGGGGAGTCTTATCTCAGTATCCATCATAACCTAATGGCTCTGAATGGGCAATCTATCGAAGATCTTGAAGAGGTACGTACCCATCCTATGGCGCTGTTGCAGTGTAAGACTTTTTTAAAGCAGCACCGTCATATTAAGTTGGTCGAAGATGTAGATACTGCCGAAACTGCACGTAGGATCCAGGCTGAGCAGTTGACCAAAGTAGGGGCCATTGCCCCCAAAATGGCCGCCAAGCTCTACGACCTATCGATTTTGGCACCGGAAATTCAGACCATTAAAAACAATGCGACACGGTTTATTATCGTGAAAACGCAGAACAAGGAATTGCCGAAAGAGGAAATCAATAAAGCTTCGGTACGCTTTGTTCTAGATCACAAACGGGGCAGTTTGGCTACCGTATTGAACGTGATGAGCGACTGTAATTTGAATTTAACGAAAATACAATCCCTACCTATTATCGAACATCCTTGGAAATATGCCTTCTTTGTCGATGTGACCTTCAATGGCTACGAACGTTTCCATAAGGCCAAGTCGCTTTTAGAGATCATGGCCGAGGAGTTCAGGGTATTGGGTGAATATAAAAACGCACGTCTATGAATATAGCGGCCAAACGGTTAGCTACCGTAAAAGAATACTACTTCTCCAAAAAATTGAGGGAAGTACGGGAATTGATGCAGGCCGGTAGGCCCATTATCAATATGGGTATCGGTAGTCCTGATCTGGCACCTTCCGAGCCTATTTTAAAAGCGCTTAAAGAAGCGGTAACCTTCGATGGGGCCCATCAATATCAGAGTTATCAAGGACTTCCTGCATTGCGCGAGGCCATTGCCGAGTTTTACCACGCCAAGTTTGGGGTAGATCTGAACAGTGCCCATGAGGTTTTACCCTTAATGGGGTCTAAAGAAGGCATTATGCACATTAGTATGGCCTTTTTAAACTCGGGCGATGGGGTGTTGATCCCCAATCCGGGCTACCCAACCTATGCTTCGGTAACCCGATTGGTGGGGGGCGAACCTATTTTCTACGACCTTAATGAAGAAGGCAATTGGTTCCCGGATTTAGAGGCCTTGGAAAAAAGTGATTTATCTAGGGTTAAGCTAATGTGGTTGGGTTACCCGCATATGCCAACGGGTGCCAAGGCCACGACCGAGCAGTTGGAGCGCTTGGTCGTCTTTGCCAAAAAACATGAAATACTTTTGGTGAACGATAACCCTTACAGTTTTGTGCTGAACCACGAACCTATGAGTATTCTTAGTATTCCAGGGGCCAAAGATGTGGCCTTGGAATTGAACTCCTTGTCCAAGACCTTTAATATGGCCGGTTGGCGGGTGGGAATGGTCATGGGGGCCGAAAAATATATTACCGACGTACTTAAGGTAAAGAGTAATATGGATTCCGGTATGTTCTACGGTATTCAAAAAGGAGCCATTGCGGCCCTAAACAGCTCCGAAAGCTGGTTTCAGGAACTCAATGAGATTTATGACCGAAGAAAGGAACTGATCCTGCAATTGGCAGACACCCTGGGCTGTACCTATGATGCCAGTGCGGCCGGAATGTTCGTTTGGGCCAAATTACCTGAAGGTATTACCGATGCCGAAGCCTTTATTAACGATATCCTATACGATAAAAGCATTTTTATTACCCCGGGTACCGTTTTTGGCTCCAATGGGGAAGGCTATATCAGGTTTTCGCTCTGCGTGTCCGAAGAAAAGATTAAAGAAGCCATAGCACGTTTTTAAGATGGAGGTATTTATCATAGGAATCGGATTAATAGGGGGGTCGTTGGCCAAGGATATTAAAAAACAACATCCGGAGGCTACCATTCACGGTATAGATATAAATGAAGGGCATTTAGATGAAGCTTTGGAAATAGGTCTTATCGATGCCAAAGCCACTAGGGCCGATCTTGTAAAGGCCGATTGGGTCATTATTGGGATACCGGTAGATGCCCTTACCCAAGAACTTGGCGGCATTTTAGATGCGGTTCCAGACGATGCCTTGGTACTCGATATGGGGTCTACCAAAGAACAGATATGTGCCTTGGTGGCCGACCATCCGAAGCGACGTAACTTTTTGGCCTGCCACCCTATAGCGGGTACCGAGTTTTCGGGCCCTTCGGCTGCCCTTGAAGGTTTATATGCCGGAAAGACCATGATCATTTGTGAGGTCGAGAAAACGGCATTTAAGTTGCAGGAAAAGGCCTTGGAACTTTTTCGGGAAATCGGGATGCGGGTACGCTATATGAATCCGGTGGCACATGACAAGCACATTGCCTATGTTTCGCATCTGTCGCATATCTCCTCCTTTATGTTGGGGAAAACGGTTATGGAGAAAGAAAAGAACGAACGCGATATTTTCGATATGGCCGGTTCCGGTTTCGAAAGCACCGTACGCTTGGCCAAAAGTTCGCCTGCTATGTGGGCGCCTATTTTTAGGCAGAACAAAACCAATGTGGTAGAAACCTTGAACGAATACATCCAAAACCTACAAGCCTTTAAAAACTTGGTTGAACAAGGCGATTTTGAAGGCATGTACAACGAAATGGAAGCGACCAATAGAATTAAAGATATATTAAACGGAATACCAATACTTAACAAATAGCTTTAGAAAATGGAAAACAAGAAAGAAATGCGCAAATGGCTCGATGACCTAGGGTTGGACCACCCATTGGTAATCGCCGGACCCTGTAGTGCCGAGACCGAGGAACAGGTGTTGAAAATTGCCCATTCCCTTAAAGATACCGATGTAAACTACTTCCGTTCCGGAATCTGGAAACCACGTACCCGTCCCGGAAACTTTGAAGGTGTTGGTGCCTTGGGGCTTAAATGGTTGCAAAAAGTAAAGGAAGAAACCGGAATGAAAACCGCTACCGAGGTGGCTAACCGCAATCATGTAGAGTTGGCCTTGGAGCACGATATAGATTTATTATGGATCGGGGCGCGTTCTACGGTTAGTCCTTTTATAGTTCAAGAAATAGCCGATGCCCTTCAAGGTACCGATAAGATCGTATTGGTGAAAAACCCGGTAAACCCAGATCTTTCGTTATGGTTGGGTGGTATTGAGCGTTTGTATACGGCCGATATCAAGAACTTGGGTGTAATCCACCGTGGGTTCTCTACTTACGAGAAAACCAAATACCGTAACAACCCCAACTGGCAATTGGCCATCGAGCTTCAAAGTAAGTTCCCCGATTTACCGATTATAAACGATCCATCGCATATTGCCGGAAAACGAGACCTCGTTTTCGATATTTCGCAAGAGGCCTTAGATCTTAATTTTGACGGGCTAATGATCGAAACCCACCACGATCCAGACAATGCCTGGAGTGATGCCGCCCAGCAGGTTACCCCAGAGCGTTTGGTGCAGATCATGAAAGATCTTACCATTCGTAAAGAAACCGATCCCGAGGCAGAATACAACAAAAAATTGGGCAACCTTAGGGCACAAATCGATATGATCGACAACGATCTGATCGAAATGTTGGGGAAACGTATGAAGGTATCCGATGGTATCGGGGAGTTGAAAAAACAAAAGAACGTTGCCGTATTACAAACCAACCGTTGGAACGCCATTTTGGGTAAAATGATCTTGGAAGGTGAAGGACACGGTTTAAGTGAGGAATTCGTTTTGAAAATGTTCAAGGCCATCCACCAAGAATCGATCAACCACCAAGAGAAGATCATCAACGGATAAGCTAGTATAGCTTGTGAATTCTGAGCTCCCCATCTTGTTTCTAGAGGGGGGGATGGGAGTGAGGGAACTCAAGTTATACCATCTCAATATTGAAATGGTATTAGGCATTTGTAGCTATAAAAAAAGCGGCTTTTCGGCCGCTTTTTTTGTGTGAGATCTACAGATTAGTTGTTTCGCTTAAAGATGTAACGGGTAATGAAAATACCTTGCCCATCACCTTTACCGCTATCACTTTCTACGGCACTGGTTACAAAAGCCAGTTCCCAACCCTCGGCGATCATGGTGTTGATCTTAGAGGTAATCAAAGCATCATTGGCGGCAATGTTCTGAAAACGGATGCCCCCGATATTAAAGAAGTTCAAAAGCTTCGTTTCCTCAAAGTCCTTCACTCGAATATCCTTACGGCTCGATTTGTTACGCGAATTGTCCTCAGAAGTTTGACTACTGGTGTATTGCGTGTAATCTTTGTCTTCATTGGCAGAGATCAATCGAGAACGGCCCAAACCGTTCGGAACTATAGATTCTACCGAAGTGATTACTTTATACTCCAACTGTGCATTAACTTCAACAAGACCAACAACCAATAAGGCTAGGGCCAAAACGTAGTTTTTCATATTGTATAGGATTTAAATTGAATTGAGTTATGGGTTTAACAAATCTAATGCCAAAATAGTATGTGTGGTGTCGAATAATTTCAACATCTTTTTATGTTCGGTTGAAAAGTATGTACTTTGCCCCAGTTTTCAGATTTACCCGCCTATGGCCAAGGCTGTGGTTAAGATACGATACATTCGTTTATGACAGGAACCGTTTATAAAAGTACAGGAAGCTGGTACACCGTGAAAACCGATGGTGGCGACTTTGTAGACTGTCGTATAAAGGGAAAGTTCCGTACCAAGGGTATTAAAAGTACCAATCCGGTGGCTGTTGGTGATCGAGTTAAACTACGTTTGGAAACCACGGGTGATGAAGAAATCGGGGTAATCCACGAGATCTTGGACCGAACGAACTATATCGTACGAAAATCGGTCAACCTATCGAAACAGACCCATGTGATCGCGGCCAACCTCGATGTGGTGTTTTTATTGGTTACCCTTCGCGATCCTTTGACCCATACCGTTTTTATCGACCGTTTTTTGGCCACTTGTGAAGCTTATGATGTGAAAGCGGTGTTGTTGTTCAATAAATCGGATATGTACGACGAGGAAGAGTTACTCGATGTAAAGTTCTTGGCCAATATGTACCGCGAGATCGGCTACGACTGTCTGGGGGTCTCGGCCAAAACCGGAAAAAATGTAGACCGTTTGCAAGAAATGATGCAAGATAAGCTCTGTATGTTCGCCGGTCATTCGGGTGTGGGCAAATCGACCTTGGTCAATGCCATTGCCCCTGAACTGGATCTGCGTACTTCCGAAATTTCGCAACAACATGCCCAAGGACAACATACCACTACCTTTGCCGAAATGTTCGACCTCGATTTTGGGGCACGAATTATCGATACCCCGGGTATCAAGGGATTTGGGGTGGTGAATATGGAAAAAGAGGAAATCGGCGATTACTTTCCGGAGTTTTTCGAATTGAAGTCGGCATGTAAGTTCAATAATTGCCTGCATCTCGAAGAACCCAAATGTGCCGTAAAGGCAGCATTGGAAAACGATGAACTTTCTTGGAGTAGGTATCGTTCGTATGTACAAATGCTTACTGAAGATGCCGATACCTACCGAACCGATATTTATGGTCAAAATCAATAAGTAATGAGGGCATTGGTACAAAGGGTTTCCCATGCGAGTGTAACGGTAGAGCAGGAGCTGGTATCGAAAATCGGAACCGGATTTTTAGTGCTTTTGGGGATAGAAAATGCCGATGGTCAAGAAGATATCGATTGGTTGCTCAAAAAAATCGTAAACCTCAGGGTGTTCGATGATGGCAATGGGGTCATGAACCTTTCTTTACAAGATGTAAGTGGCGATTTGTTGGTGGTGAGCCAGTTTACCCTTCAGGCCTCCACTAAAAAAGGGAACCGCCCATCCTACATTAAAGCTGCGAAACCTGAAGTGGCGAACCCACTTTATAAACGTTTTCTAAACGATGCCGAACAACTGCTGGGCCGACCAGTAGGGAAAGGGGTTTTTGGTGCATATATGCAGGTGGAGCTCTGTAACGATGGCCCTGTGACCATCTGGTTGGATTCCAAGGATAAGCAATAGTGCATTTGGTCTAATTTATTTCCGGGATTTGGTTTTTTTATCGAAATTTGATAGAAACCTAATCCAACTAACTCCATGCGTTCCCCAACCATGTTATTGCTGCTTATATGCAGTATACTACCCTATTTTATTGTTGCCCAAGATCAAATAAACTTTCAGGCCTTACTCATTCCCGAAGATCTTAAGGAGAATGCCGATGCCATAGTGCGTCTCGATCAGATGGAAGTCGAAATACGATCACTTCAAGATTTGGTCTTACGCTCTAAACGTATTGTTACCGTGCTCAATAGAAATGGTAATCGATTTATTCAAGCGTATGGAGGGTATGATAATTCGAGAAAGTTAAAAAAGATTGAAGCCGTTATCTATGATGCTTTCGGGAAGGAAGTGAAGAAAGTAAAAATGCGTGACTTCAAAGATGTTAGTGCGGTCCAAGGCGGCACCTTGTATTCCGATTCTCGAGTAAAATTTTTAGACTATACACCAACGGCATACCCTTACACCGTGGTCATCGAAAAAGAGACCCAAACCAAGAACACGGTCTTTGTTCCCAATTGGTACTTTATGGATGGCTATGGGGTAAGTACCCAAAAAAGCAGCTATAAGATAAGCTGTTCCGACCCAAGTATGCAGCCGGTTATAAAAAAACTGAATTGGGTAGATCACGATATATCAGAAACGACTTTATCGAATGGCGTCTCTTTTGAAGCCAAGGACCTTAAAGCTTTTAGGCATGAGGAAATGAGCCCTGATTTTAGCAAATTAGTCCCTAAAATCTTGGTTCGCATACCAAAATTCAACTATGAAGGCTATACGGGCCAGGTAGATACTTGGTCGGATCTCGGTACTTGGATGCATTCCAATATATTAAATGGGCGAGATGAAATTCCGGAAGCCTTAAAGGATAAATTGCAACATTTGGTAAAAGATGCCGATTCCGATCTAGAAAAAGCGCGGATCGTATATGAATATATGCAAAACAATACCCGCTATATCAGTGTCCAAGTTGGTATTGGGGGAATTCAACCCATCGCCGCCGATGAGGTCGACCGGGTTAAATATGGCGATTGTAAGGGCCTTTCGAATTATACCCATGCCATGCTCGATGCCGTTGGGGTAACCAGTTACTATGTGCATGTAGAGGCCGGCAGGGATAAAGTGGACTTTGAATCCGATTTTCCCAGTTTGGAACAGGGAAACCATGCCATATTGGCCATACCTACAGATGAAGGTTACACTTGGATCGACTGCACCAGCCAAGTACATCCCTTTGGTTTTGTTGGCGATTTTACCGACGACAGAAAGGTGTTCGTAATTACCCCTGAAGGCGGTGAGATCGTAAAAACCCCTGCTTACCTTGAAAGTGATAATAAACAATTTACCGAGGCCAAAGTACAGTTTAAGGCCGATGGTAGCCTAAAAGCCCAGGGTACGATCGAAACCCAAGGAGTGCAATACGACAATAGGTTCCATTTAGAAGAAACCGATGCAGACGAGGTTTTGGAACATTATCAAGACTATTGGTCGTATATCAACAACTTAAAATTGGTGGCCAATTCCTTTGAGAATAATAAAAGTGGGGTGGCCTTTACCGAAAAAATCGATATAGAAGCGGCAGGTTTCGGTACCATTTCCGGTGACCGATTACTATTTCCGGTCAGTGTACTGAGTCGCAATACCCATGTACCCAAAAGATATAGAAATCGAAAATTGCCATTCGAGCTGCAACGCGGGTATCTAGATACCGATTCTTATACGATCTCCCTTCCCGAAGGCTATACCATTGAATCACTACCCGAAAACAAGACTTTGGAAAGCGAATTCGGCACCTACGAATTAACCCTTGAAAAACAAGATAATGGCCAAGTTAGGTTTCAAAGATCTATACTGATCAGGGCCGGTTCGTACCCCAAAGAAAAATATAAAGACTACCGAAGTTTCCGGCGCGCCGTGGCCAAGCTGGAGAAATCGAAACTGGTCTTGATCAAATCCTAAGTAATAATTTTCCAAAACCAACAACTATGCGTTTTTTGACCCTACTGCTTTTTTGCAGTCTAACAACCATGGGGCTTAGGGCCCAAGAAGTAAAATTCGGAAAGGTTTCCAAAGAAGAACTGGAACAAAAGTTTTACCCCCAAGATTCAACCGCAGATGCCGCGGTACTTTATCGTAGGGTGCGGGTGTCCTATAAAACATCCCCTGGAGGTGGTTTTATACAAGAGACTTTTATTCATGAAAAAATCAAATTATATAACAAAGACGGCTTTGATTTTGCCACGATAACCGAAGGGCTTTTCGAAATATCGGGCGAGGAAGAAACCGCCTATGGTTTTAAGGCGTATACCTATAATTTGGTAGATGGTAAGGTAGAGAAGACCAAGCTAAAGAATAGTGAGTTAATCAGTGAAAAGAAAAACAAGAATTGGCAGGTAAAGAAGTTTACCATGCCCAATTTGCAGGAGGGAAGCATTATTGAGTATCAATATACTATTGGTTCGCCGTTTACTTGGCTTATTGACGAAATAGATTTACAATACAATATACCAATACAAAAGGAAGAGGTCCAATTGGCCATACCTGAATATTATGTCTTTAAACCTCTTATGAAAGGGTACTTACCTATTAACCCGAAAGCTTCGCGAGATTCTAAACAGATGCAGCTGAGTTATAGAAGAAATGCTGATGCCGGTGGGGTTAAAACCGAACGGGTGGTTACCAATATTACCGTGAATATGAACGTGGTCGATATAAAGATGCAGGATGTTCCGGCCCTTAAGGAAGAACCTTTTGTGAACAGTATGGATAACTATCGTTCTGCGATCAACTACGAGTTGCAATACACAAAATTTCCTAATAGTGCCATTGAAAACTATACCACGACCTGGAAAGATATTGTAAAGGATATATATGACGCCTCTTCTTTCGGGGATCAATTGGATCGAAAACGATACTTTAAAGACGATTTGGCCACCATTTTGGGCGGATTGAATACGGAAACCGAAAAAACCTTGGCCGTTTTTAATCATGTTCAAAAGAATATGACCTGGAATGGGACCTACGGCTATTATACCGATGAAGGGGTCAAAAAGGCTTATGAGACTAAATCTGGAAATGTGGCCGATATTAACCTTACCATGGTGGCTATGCTACGGGCGGCAGGCTTAAACTCTGATCCCGTATTGGTCAGTACCCGAAACAATGGAATTCCCCTGTTTCCTACAAAAGAAGGATTCGATTATGTGGTGGCCACCGTAGAGGCAGATGGTAAACAATTGTTGTTGGATGCCACCAGCAAGTATACCAAACCGAATATGCTTCCGGTACGAACCATTAACTGGGCCGGTAGAATCGTAAAGGAAGGGGGTGTTTCCGAGCCAATTTCCATGATTCCGTCTTATGTGTCAAGAGAGATAATTATGATGAATGGTACTTTGGATGGAGAGGGTGTCATCGAAGGTAAAATACGTCGTATTTGTAAAGATTATGTAGGTTACGGCTTTAGGGTGAACAATAACGAGCTTGATGAGGAAACCTATTTAGGGAATTTGGAAGAGAAGTATAAAGGCGTGGAAATTGAAAACTATGAGGTGCGTGACAAAACCGATAAGAATAAACCGGTTACTGAGGTTTTCGAAGTTTTGGCCGAAGAATCGGTAGAACTTATTGGGGACAAAATGTATTTTTCGCCCTTACTTTGGTTTGCCAATGAGGAAAATGTATTTAAACGCGATCAAAGGGAATATCCTATTGATTTTGGATACCCATGGCAAGATAAACACGTAATGTCAATAACGATTCCGGAAGGTTATCAAATAGAAAGCATCCCTGAAGCGATAAATATTTCTTTACCTGAGAATATGGGTAAGTTTACGATGCGGGTGGTTCCTAAAGGTAATAAGTCTATTCAGGTGCTTTCGGAGCTCGGATTCAACGAGGCGGTAATTCCGGCGATGGAGTACCCGCATATCAAAGAATTCTATAAAAAAGTAGTCGAAAAACAGACCGAAAAGGTAGTTTTGTCCAAAATCTAGCGATATGGATATCAAAAACGCCCAAGTAGCGGTAGATAATTGGATCAAAGCACATGGGGTGCGTTATTTTAACGAACTTACCAATATGGCACAGCTTACCGAAGAGGTGGGCGAAGTGGCCCGGATCATTGCCCGTAGGTATGGCGAACAAAGTGAAAAAGAGTCTGACAAAGGCAAAGATCTAGGCGAAGAACTGGCCGATGTACTTTTCGTGGTACTTTGCCTAGCCAACCAAACTGGGGTAGATCTACAGGCCTCCTTTGATAAAAAGATGGATTTTAAAGCCAAAAGGGACCATGATAGGCATCACAATAATGAAAAATTGAAATAATGCCCTAAACTCTGAATTTCCTTAACAAAAATAAGGACAATTGTGCCGGTTTATAGGCATTTTAAGACCCAAGGATGTTAGTTTGTACAACTTCAATATCTTTGGGTCTTTATTTTGTGAACCCTTCAAAAGCCCATTTTTTGAAAGCTACCCTTACCCCATCGGAAAATCTGCGTTTTAATAGCGATATCGTAATTACTGGATCTAAAAGCGAGACCAACCGATTGTTGTTGTTACAAGCCTTGTTTCCCAATGTTGCCCTGAACAATGTATCCAATTCAGACGATGCCCAGGTTATGCAGGCCGGATTGGGTAAAACGGAAGGTGAAGTGGATATACACCATGCCGGAACGGCCATGCGCTTTCTCACGGCCTTTTTTGCTACCCAAGCGGGTAGGGAAGTGCTGTTAACAGGTTCACCCCGTATGAAGGAACGCCCCATAAAAGTATTGGTAGAGGCGCTTCAAGATCTAGGTGCCGATATCTCATATGCGGCTAATGAAGGCTATCCGCCCCTGAAGATCAAAGGGAACAAGATGACTAAAGAGTGGGTAAGTTTACCGGCCAACATCAGTAGCCAATATATTTCGGCCCTATTGCTGAACGCCCCTCATTTCGAAAATGGACTGACCTTGGAATTAATAGGGGAAATCACCTCAGTGCCTTATATAAAAATGACCTTGCGTCTGTTGGATAAAATAGGGGTAAAAACACATTTCGAGGGCAATACCATTCAGGTATGGCCCAAACAAGGGGTAAATACCACGAACATGACGGTAGAGTCCGATTGGAGTTCGGCTTCTTATTTTTATAGCATTATGGCCCTGGCTGAAGCAGGAAGCCGTATTTCCCTAACGGCGTATACCCAAGATAGTCTACAGGGCGATAGTGTACTACAGGAGATTTACCGGTTTTTCGGAGTAGAAACTACCTTTGCCGACGATACCTTAACACTGACAAAAAAGGAAAGGCCGGAGGCCAACACCCATCTCGAACTCGACTTGGTCAATGCCCCGGATATAGCCCAAACCATAGCGGTGAGTTGTTTTGCCTTAGGGATTAGTTGTGATTTGGTGGGCCTACATACCCTAAAAATCAAAGAAACCGATCGCCTGGAGGCCTTACAAACCGAATTAAGTAAGTTAGGTGCCCAAATCGAAGTCACCGATAAGAGCCTGCACTTAAAACCATCGACAAAAATCAATGAAGGGGTTAGTATCGCTACCTACCACGACCACCGTATGGCCATGGCCTTTGCGCCTTTGGCGTTTAAAGTGCCCTTGTACGTAGAAGATGCCATGGTGGTTTCTAAATCCTATCCCGATTTTTGGACCGATATGGAAAAATTAGGGCTAGGGGTGGTAATGGTGTAGTTGTGTCAAATGTAATTGCGACCACTCTATCTATGAAGAATGAGTGGCTCTCCCTAGATTTTTTATGCCCACTAAGATATATTTCATTCTTCGAAAACAACCTTATTGGTTAGTTAATTTATTCCGTGATTGTAGGGCAACTTAAATCGATTTATTTCTGCTATTTAGCTTTCTTTAATGAAAGATAAATACTACAAAATAGTTTTGTCTTATCTTGATGTCACAAATTGTGATATCAAGATTTATTAAAGCGTATTTAATGTGTTATGGCAGAAAAACAGATAATACCTGACGAAGTAGTTGCCAATAAAATCTATTACATACGCGATTGTAAGGTAATGCTAGATAGCCATCTGGCAGAATTGTATGGCGTTGAAACCAGGGTGCTGAACCAACAAGTTAAACGGAATATGGATAGGTTCCCTGAAGATTTTATGTTTCAATTAACCGAATTTGAGTGGGAAACCTTGAAAGCTCACAAAACAGCATCTAGTTGGGGTGGTAGAAGAAAACTTCCTAACGTATTTACGGAGCATGGGGTACTCATGTTATCCAGTGTTCTGAAAAGTAAAAGGGCAATTGCGGTTAACATTCAAATTATGCGGGTATTTACAAGGCTTCGTGAAATGTTGACCGATAATCTAAGTATCAAACTGGAAATAGAGTCCATCAAAAAGAAGCTGGCTAATCAAAGTAGTAATATTGAGTTGGTTTTTAATTATTTAGATGAACTAAACACTAAACTTGAAAAGCCTTCAAAACCAAGAAATAAGATTGGTTACAAAAAATGAGTCCTTTCAGGGCCAATTCCCTTTAAATAATAGGCGAAACTACTATTTAAAAAATCGATAAGTACTTTCACAATGGCTAGATAATTTAAATTTCTTCCCTTTTACTTGACAACCCCTATATCGGAAATGTATATTTGCAGCTGCCGAAATCCGAAGGTTTTATTATGAACCTCATAATAACTCGGATTATAGCGATAAAACATAGGTCTTGAACCCTTTGGTGTAGACCGTAAAACCTAAAAGGAAAACATGAAGCTCTCCAATTTTAATTTTGAATTGCCCGAGAACCTATTGGCCGAGTACCCTGCCGAGAACCGCGACGAGTCTAAGCTAATGGTAATACATCGCGAAACCGGTAAGATCGAACATAAATTGTTCAAGGATCTTATCGATTATTTTGATGAGGGCGATGTTATGGTCTTGAACAATACCAAGGTGTTTCCGGCCCGTTTATACGGTAACAAAGAAAAAACCGGAGCCAAGATTGAGGTATTCTTACTTCGTGAGCTTAACCAAGAACAACGCCTTTGGGACGTTTTGGTAGATCCAGCCCGTAAAATCAGAATCGGTAACAAATTATACTTTGGGGAAGACGAAAGTTTAGTAGCCGAGGTTATCGACAATACTACTTCAAGAGGGCGTACCTTACGCTTCTTATACGATGGGTCGTATACCGATTTTAGAAGAAAACTACGTGAACTGGGGCAAACCCCGCTTCCAAAATATATCAAAAGGGATGTAGAGCCCGAAGACGAAGAGCGTTACCAAACCATTTATGCCAAGCATGAAGGTGCCGTAGCGGCCCCAACTGCCGGTCTACACTTTTCCAAGCATTTGTTAAAGCGTTTAGAGATCAAAGGCATCGACTTTGCCGAACTTACCCTACATGTTGGTTTGGGTACTTTTAACCCAGTTGAGGTAGAAGATCTGAGCAAGCATAAAATGGATAGCGAAGAATTGGTGATCGACGAAAGGGCCACCGATGTGGTGAACAATGCCAAAAAAGAGAAAAGAAGGGTGTGTGCCGTTGGCACCACGGTTATGCGCGGACTGGAGAGCGCCGTTTCATCTGAGCGTACCTTGAATACCCACGAAGGTTGGACGAATAAATTTATTTTCCCGCCTTACGATTTTAGTATCGCGAACTGTATGGTTACCAACTTCCACTTACCAAAATCGACTTTATTGATGATGATTTCTGCCTTTATGGGCCACGATCTTATGAAACGTGCCTATAAAGAAGCGGTATTGGAGCAATATAAATTCTATTCGTATGGCGATGCCATGTTGATTATCTAATCGCTCAAGAGAAACAACGAACCCCTTCAAAATCCTATCTTTGAAGGGGTTTTGTATTTATTATGGGAGGGAAGCAAGATATACGGGCATTGACCAAAGCCGATTTACGTGACTTTTTCGTAGTTCGGGGCGATAAGGCATTCCGGGGCAACCAAGTGTATGAGTGGCTCTGGAAAAAAGGGGCACGCTCTTTTGCCGATATGACCAATCTTTCTAAAACCACCCGTGAACAGCTCGATACGCATTTTACCATCAATCATATAGAGGTAGACCAAATGCAGCGCAGTACCGACGGTACTATAAAAAATGCAGTTCGTCTGCATGACGGTTTAATCGTAGAATCGGTCATGATTCCTACAGAAAACCGTACCACGGCCTGTGTTTCTAGCCAGGTAGGTTGTAGTCTCGACTGTAAATTCTGTGCTACGGCGCGCTTAAAACGTATGCGTAACCTAAATCCGGATGAGATTTTCGATCAGGTGGTTACTATAGACCAGCAAAGCAGGTTATATAATGATCGGCCTTTGTCTAATATCGTTTTTATGGGTATGGGCGAACCCTTGATGAACTATAACAATGTACTCAAGGCCATAGAGAAAATTACGTCTCAAGACGCTGGTTTGGGTATGTCGCCCCGCCGAATTACGGTATCAACCTCGGGTGTTCCGAAGATAATAAAACGTATGGCCGACGAGGCCGTTAAATTCAAATTGGCGGTTTCACTGCATTCGGCGCGCGATGAGGTACGTACGCGTATTATGCCTTTCAATGCCAAAATGGACCTGACCCAATTACGCGAGGCCTTGCAGTATTGGTATGCCAAGACCAAAAGCCGTATTACCTACGAATATGTGGTTTGGAAAGGGGTAAACGATACCCAGGCCGATATCAATGCTTTGATCAAATTTTGCCGCTTTGCGCCGGCCAAAGTCAATATTATCCAATACAATCCCATTGACGACGGGGAGTTCCAGCAAGCCCCGGTACAGGTTTTGGAACAATATACGCAAGCCCTGGAAAAAGCGGGGATTACCGTAACCATCCGTCGTTCCCGTGGACAAGATATAGATGCCGCCTGCGGCCAGTTGGCCAATAAGACATAGAGGTGTCCATAGTCTAATGTCTAATGTCGAAAGTTGAAATTAAACTGGGCTTTGGATAGCGGGTTTTGGTTTACCTCAAAAAAATCGATTCCACGATTCCACAAACTAGTTATGAGTTATGGGTTAAGAGTTAAGCATATGTACGCCCCTCCAACCACGTACCTCGAACATCCTGTCCCATTTTCAAATCGACACATTTTCAAATTGGTACTTTATCACATGCTGACACGAATTTCACCAATTTCACGAATGCTTGCGTTGATTTTAAACGGTACTATTTCACAGCGTTCCACAGAGAAGAGCCTAGTTTCACAGAGAATTCTTTCTTAAATTAAACAATAAACCATCCAGCAATAAACCATAAATACTTTTACAACCAAATGAGTTAAGAGAAATGGGACCGCAAATTTCCCACCTCATTTTCAAATTTTCAAATTGGTACATTTTCAAATTACTCCATTGCTCCATTGTCACATCAGTACATTGTTAAATTGGTACATCGTTACATCGGCACATTGATACATCGGTACATTGATCCATTGGTACCACCACATTTTTACCTACTTTTACGGCTCCTAAGACTAATGGCTATCCTTACGTGAAGATCGTTGATCAGATAAAAGCGCCCATAGAAGGGGAAATGGAGGTTTTTGAACAGAAGTTCTTCGAATCCATGTCCTCCAAGGTGGCCCTTTTTAACCGCATTACCTTTTATATCGTTAACCGAAAAGGGAAGCAAATGCGCCCTATGTTCGTGTTCCTAACCGCCAAAATGCTCAATAATGGCGAGGTGGGCGAGCGTACCTATAGGGGTGCCTCAATCATCGAACTGATCCATACGGCCTCTTTGGTGCATGACGATGTAGTGGACGATAGCCATAAACGCCGGGGCTTCTTTTCGATAAACGCCCTCTGGAAAAACAAGATCGCTGTTTTGGTAGGCGATTATTTCTTTGCCAAAGGTTTGTTGCTGTCCTTGGATAATGACGATTACGATCTGCTGAAAATTATCTCTACGGCCGTAAAGGAAATGTCGGAGGGCGAACTATTACAGATTGAAAAAGCCCGTCGCTTAGATATTACCGAAGCGGTCTATTACGAGATCATTCGTCAAAAAACAGCCACCCTTATCGCGGCCTGTTGCAGTATGGGTGCCGCCTCGGTAAAACCCGATTCCGATGCCGTGGAAAAATTCCGTCGCTTTGGGGAGTTGATCGGTATGGCCTTTCAGATCAAAGACGACTTGTTCGATTATGGCGAGGCCACTATTGGTAAACCTATCGGTATCGATATAAAGGAGCAAAAAATGACATTGCCCTTAATTTATGTGTTGAACAACTGTTCTGAAAAAGACCGAAAATGGTTGATCAATTCGGTAAAAAACCACAACAAAAATAAAAAACGGGTAAAAGAGGTAATCCAATTCGTGAAGGACAACGGTGGTTTAGAATATGCCGAGGGCAAAATGTTGGCCTTTAAAGAAGAGGCACTGGAACTGCTAAGCGATTACCCCGATTCTCCGTATAAAGCTTCCTTGATACTTATGGTAGACTATGTGGTCGATCGTAAAAAGTAACTAGTTTCCTGCCAAGGGCGTTAACTCGATTTTACTGAATTCTACCTCGGCCCCTTCGGCCTGTATGGCTATATTTCCCTTTTGGGCCGTAGCCTTAAAACCATGGTTTACCAAATCACCATTTACCCAAACGGTAATCTCGTCGCCTTTACAGATAATGGTCATCTCGTTCCATTGCCCCAAAGGTTTTTCAGAGCCATCGGTTAGGTTTTTGATACGCCGGTTCTTCCCTTCGGTAATACCCCACTTTTCCTTGGGACCGCGCCGGGCTTCCATATCATCTGTGGTAATATCTTCTACGATACACCAAAAATCGCCCGCATTTTTATGTTTCATTTGCACTTCTATAGATTTCGGGAACATACCGTATAAAGCCCTCGGGGTAGAGGCGTGTACCAAAACACCGCAATTTCCGGGTTTGTCTACAAAACGATACCGTACTTCTAAGCGGTAATTTTCAAATTCAGCATCGGTAATCAAATGCCCTCTAGGTTCGCCCATACTCACCAAATTCCCGTTCCTGACCACAAAAGAAGGAGGTAGGTCGGCCTTTTTATCCTGATTGGGAATATCGGTGTGCCAGCCGGACAAGTCTTTTCCGTTGAATAAGTTTACTGACTTTTGTGCCATGCCGTTCAAGGCCATAAACACTAGTAGAAGAAAGGTTATTTTTGTTTTCATGGGTGCTGGAATTACTTCTGAAAAAGAGTCCGAATTCGATTTTTTCTAAAAATCCGCATTTTTTTTCAACCTTAGGCAACCTTTTTGATAAATGATTGCTCTATACCTATAGAACACCGTGAGACTCGTGAAACTGATTTCTTTTTACAAGGATGAAAAACATCTGATAACCAAAGCGGCCCAAGGGAGCCGTGAGGCGCAGCATAGGTTGTACCAGCAATATGCCCCTAAAATGTTGGGGGTTTGCCGGCGCTATATCCAAGACCTACAGTTTGCCGAAGATGTTATGGTGCAAGGGTTTTTAAAGGTGTTTACGCACTTGGGTAGTTTTAAGCACCAAGGCAGTTTTGAAGGGTGGATAAGAAAGATCATGGTACGCGAGTGTATCGCCTATCATAACAAAAAGAAGAAAATGATCTTTTCGCCTGATGCCGACACGCTGGAACAAACGACCCCTGTACATATGGAGACCGATTTAGATGTGGCCCATATACAACGCATGATAGATGCCTTGCCAGAAGGCTATAGGACCGTTTTTGTGTTGTATGCCGTAGAAGGATACAAACATATTGAGATTGCCGAGTTGCTCGGTATTTCGGAGAGCACCTCCAAAAGCCAGCTTTTTAAGGCACGTAGGCTTTTGCAAGATTGGATGAAGGATTTTCAAGGACAAAGGGCCCAACGGGTCAATGCCTCGGGAAGGAAATGAAGGAATTAGTACGGAAATAAATTATGGCACCGATAGATTTTGAAGATAATATACGCAAGCGCCTAGAGGATCGCGAGATAAAACCCAGCAATGAAGCTTGGGATAAAATTGCGTCCGAATTAAATACGGATAGGGACCAAACATCAAACAACCGTTGGCTGTTTTATTTGGCAGCCGCTATGTTGGCCGGGGTATTGGTTTGGTACGGTAGTCGTGGTTCGGAAGAAATGCCCAAGGGCACCGAGCAAATCGTAAACCAAGCTGTAAAGGATATTAACTCAAAAAATGAAATTAAATCAGAACCGCTAAATGAGGAACAGGTGAAGACTGAAGAAGCTTTGGTGGGATCTTCCCCAGAAGCTGCGGTAAAAAAAGAATTGAAATTGGCCGTTGATCAGCAGGCACCCGAGACGAAAAAACTTCCGACGACTGAGACCCAGCCCCAATTGGCCGATAATGGGCCAGAAAATGAAAAGTTGCCAGAGGCATTGCGACCCCAAGTGGATCAAAAAGTGCAAGAAGTACTTTTGGCGGTACAAGATTGGGAAGTACAGCATAAAACCGAAGTGACCGATACCGAACTCGATTCCCTCTTAAAAAAGGCCCGAAACGAAATCTTGGCCGATCGTATTCTCGATGCTTCCAATAAAGTAGATGCCATGGCACTGCTTCAGGAAGCCGAATACGAAATGGATCGTTCGTTCCGCGATAAAGTTTTTGAAGCATTAAAAGACGGCTATACCAAGGTAAAGACCGCCGTAGCCGACCGAGATTAAATAATCAGCCATATTCATCAATCATTAAGGCCAAACCTCCCCAAAACGGGGAGGGATAGGCTTATTAAAATCAAAAATCAATGACAATCAAAAAAGTATTTACCGTAACCCTACTCTTTTTGGTCTTCGGGGGTGTTTTTGCCCAAACGACCGTCAACAAAGAGGTGTACGAGCAAAAGAAGGAAGCTATCATCCAAGAGGAAAAGGAAGCCTTAAAAAAAATGCTCGAAGACATCAATGCCCGTTTCGACCGTGGCGAGATCACTCAAGAAGAGGTAACCCAACTCAAAGAGGAGGCCGCAAAAAAACATGCCCTCAACATTGAAGATCGCATATTGATCCTTGATAGTCAAATCGCCATCCATACCCGAAATGAAGAAGAAAAAGAGGAAAAAGAAGATTTTAACGAATGGGTGTACGAAGAAGACGACAACCTCTATATCCGTATTTCCAATATAGGTTGCTGCGATAAGGTGGTCTATGACCGTCGTACCTATCTAGATGTGGTTATGGCCGCTGGTTTTAACAATACTATCATCGATGGGGAGTCTTTTAACGATACCCCATACAAGATCGGGGGTAGCCGCTTCTTCGATATTGGTCTGGCCTGGCGTACCCGGGTTTTTAAACACTCCAACTGGTTACGGCTTAACTATGGTTTCTCCTTTCAATTCAACGGATTGAAACCCGACGATAACAAATATTTTGTGGATAACGATGGACAGATCGAATTGGAAGAATTCGAATACGATCTCGATAAGGCCAAACTGCGTATGGACAACCTTGTATTCCCGGTGTATTTCGAAATTGGTCCGTCTAAATATCGGGAATACGACAATCGAATTCGCTACAGCACCTATCGCAGGTTTAGGTTGGGCCTTGGTGGTTATGCCGGGTTTAACCTAAGTACCATGCAAAAGTTGAAGTACAACAAAGATGGCGATAACGTAAAAGACAAACGGGAGAACAGTTATCAGGTAAACAGTTTTGTGTATGGCCTGTCAGGCTATATGGGCTGGGGCGATGTACAGTTATATGTAAAGTACGACCTTAACCCGCTTTTCAAAAATCAAACGGTGGAACAACGTAATATTGGCGTTGGTTTAAGGTGGAGCCTTTAATGTAAAGAGAAACATCGTCTAATGATATTTTTACTCAGAGGCGTTAAACAATTGTAAACTTCTATAGGCAGGGGTTAAATATACATTATCAAGACTTTAGTGGTATGGATTTTGGGTTCGTTCTGGCAAACAATCTAAATCCATATCACTATGAAAAAAATGATTTTACCTGGCTTTTTAAGCTATTTTCTTTGCGTATTTATGGCCTATGCCCAAAGTGAACCCAATTCATTCTATGTTAACAAAGGTACTTGGGAATTAAGCGGAAATATGGCCCTATCCTTTGCCGATTCGTATACCGATTCCGGGCAATCTGATAATGACTTAAATAGTTTTGGTCTTTCACTAATGCCCGAGTTAGGTTATGCCATAGCAGATCAACTTACCCTGGGAGCAGGGATAGGGTTTGTCTACAATACATCTAAGAATAATAATGGAATTTCGAAACAAGAAGATAATTATCGCAGTTTACGTTTTGCACCCTTCGTTAAAAAATATATCCGCGTGGCGAAACCTTTGTATTTTACCTTAAAAGGGTCTGCTTCTTATGAAACCGGAAAGCAAGAACACTTTGATAATGGACAAAAAAATGGCGAAAACAACTTTGATAACTGTGCCGTGGGCGTCTCACCGGGGGTATCGGTTTTTTTGAATGATAGATTTGCCTTTCAATCGCAAATAGGGTTTTTGGGATATCGCCATCATAAAACGGAAGCTCCAAATGGAGGAAAAAGTAGGGTAGACCGGTTCAGCCTCGATTTTAATACCACCCAATTTTTCTTTGGGTTGGCGTATTATTTCTAAACAACGGAAACATGTAATCCAACGCTTAATGGGAGGTGCAACGTACAAAGCACCTCCCTTTTTTTGGTATGGACTCGAAGTTATCGGGCAGATTTTCCGATTTTTGCTACCTTATCGCTAATTTCAGTTTTCCTTGATTGCAAAATCGACCATAGATGCCGTTTACGATACCGCCCGGGTAGAGGAGGTTATCGGCGATTTTGTGCAACTCAAAAAATCAGGTGCCAACTTTAAAGGCCTTAGCCCTTTTTCCGATGAGCGTACCCCAAGTTTTATGGTGTCGCCCGTAAAACAGATTTGGAAGGATTTTAGTAGTGGTAAAGGAGGTAATGTGGTCGCTTTTTTGATGGAGCACGAACACTTTACCTATCCGGAAGCCATAAAATACTTGGCCAAGAAATACAATATTGAGATAGAGGAAACCGAACAGAGCCAAGAAGATAAGGCTGCCGCTTCGGAAAAGGAAAGTATGTACTTGGTCTCAGAATTTGCCCAAAAACATTTTTCCGAAACCCTATGGCGTTCCGAACCAGGCAAGGCCATCGGCTTAACCTATTTCAAGGAACGGGGTTTTACCACCGAAACCATCGAAAAATTCGGTTTGGGCTATTGCTTGGACGAATGGGACGGTTTTACCAACGCTGCTTTAAAAAAAGGCTACAAACTGGAGTTTTTGGAGAAAACGGGCCTGACTATCGTAAAGGAGGCCGGTACGGACCGTCAGCGGACTTTCGACCGTTTTAAGGCAAGGGTCATGTTCCCAATCCATTCCATGAGTGGGCGTGTACTCGGGTTCGGGGGGCGTATTCTTACCAACGATAAAAAGGCCGCCAAATACCTGAATTCGCCCGAAAGCGAGATCTATCATAAGAGTAAGGTGCTCTATGGTATCTATTATGCCAAGCAGGCCATTGCCAAAGAAGATGTCTGTTATTTGGTAGAAGGCTATACCGATGTGATCCAATTGTACCAAAGGGGGATACATAATGTAGTGGCTTCCAGTGGTACCGCCCTTACCCCCGAACAAATCCGTTTGATCGGTAGGCTTACCAATAATATTACCGTGCTCTTCGATGGCGATGCTGCCGGAATGCGGGCCTCGTTGCGCGGGGTCGATTTAATCTTGGAACAGGGCCTGAACGTTCGGGTGTGTACTTTTCCGGAAGGCGAAGATCCCGATAGTTATGCCAAAAACCATTCTTACGAAGAAGTAAAGGATTTTTTGGAAAACAATGCCAAGGATTTTATCCAGTTTAAAACCTCTTTGTTGTTTGCAGAAACGGCACACGATCCCATTAAAAAGGCAGAGACGGTCCGCGATATCGTAAGCAGTATTTCCAAAATTCCCGATCGCATCAAACAAGAAATCTACATACAGGAATGTGCCCGTATGCTCGATGTTTCGGAAGAAGTGCTTTTCAATACTTTGGCCCAAAATCGTAAAAAGGAAATTAATGCAGCGGTAAAAGAGGCAAAAAAGGACAAAGAAAAGGCCTTTGAGGTGGTTAAGAACGAACCCCAACGCCCCCAGGTAAACCAACAGGCCTTGCTCGAACGCAAAATATTGGAGTTGCTGTTACTCTACGGTAATATGGAGGCCGAATTCGAAGATCTGATTCTAAAAGAAGACGATAAAGGGGAATTGGCTCTGGAACCCGAAATGGTATCGGCAAAAGTGTATGAGAAAATCTATTTGGATCTTCAAGAAGACGAGATTGGTTTTACACATGGCAATTTTCAAGCTATATTCGGACTTATAGTTCAGGAGATGAACCAAAACCCCGAATTTAATATGGGGCAGTTCCTTTCCGATAAAGATATTGGCTTGGTCGAAGAGATTTCATCCATTCTTATGGAAGACGAAAAATATGTACTCCACGAATGGGAAAAGAAAGAAATATATCCTAAATCAAAAGAAGTGGGCGTGGCCCAGATTGTTAGTGAGACCATACTTACCCTACGCTGTGTTCTCGTAAAAAAGCAGATTTCTGAACTTCAGGCCAATTTGGCCCAGGGCCCGGAAGCCGATAATAGTGGTATATTAGAAGAGGTTTTGGGTTATATCCAACTCAATAAGATTTTGAGTAAAAAGCTCAACCGGGTTATGGCTTAACATATTCTCAAAAAGTATCGGGCAATGGCTACTTTACTTATCCCATTTCTGAAGAGGTGCCCATTATCACCATCATTTGGCCGGTTCCGATACTATTATTTCATTCAAGTGCCATTTTTTAGGCTCAATAAGGAATAAAAAGTACATTAGGGCGACAATCTTCACATTATGAATATCGTACTTGCTCCCGATTCCTTTAAAGAATGTCTCTCGGCTACCGAAGTGGCCCAGGCCATGGCCCAAGGCATTTTAGAAGTGGTGCCCGAAGCCAACATAAAACAGATTCCCATTTCCGATGGGGGAGAAGGCCTTTTAGATGCCTTGGTGCTTCCTTTAGGAGGTACTATAAAAAGTACGGAGGTACAAGATCCCTTAGGGCGATTGATCACAGCCGAATACGGCCTACTGCCCGATGGCAAAACCGCTGTAATCGAAATGGCCAAAGCATCCGGACTCGAATTACTGACCCCCGCCGAGAAAAATCCCTTGATTACCACTACCTATGGTACGGGTCAATTGGCACGGGCGGCCTTAGATCAAGGTTGTGACCGATTTATTCTGGGAATAGGTGGTAGCGCCACCAACGATGGGGGCGTGGGTATGGCCCAGGCCTTAGGCTATCGGTTTTTGGATGGCGAAGGGAATGAGTTACCCCCTGGAGGCGGTAGTTTGGGTAATTTGGTCACTATAGATTCCAGCCATGTAGACCCTCGAATAAAAAACGCAAGTTTTACGGTGGCTTGCGATGTATCCAATCCTTTTATTGGAGCCACCGGGGCTTCAAAAATATATGGTCCACAAAAAGGTGCCAAGCCCGATATGGTTGAACTTTTGGATGCTAATCTGCAGCATTTAGCCGAAACCATTTCCCAACAATTGAAAGTTGATATTGCCCAAGTGCCCGGATCGGGTGCGGCTGGAGGTTTGGGAGGAGGACTGTTGGCTTTCTTCCAAGGACATTTGAAACAGGGCATAGAATTGATATTACAGACCCTAGAACTTGACAAACATCTCCAAAATGCCGATCTGGTATTTACCGGCGAAGGTAAGATCGACGGACAAACCCTTTATGGTAAAACCATTGCTGGTTTGGGACGATTGGCCCAAAAACATAATGTACCGGTGATAGCTGTTGCAGGAAAACTGGGCGAGGGTAGCGAAAACTTGGCCCAAATTGGCGTTACGGCCAGTTTTTCAATAGTTAATGGTCCAATGACCTTATCCGATTCCATGGCCAATGCGGGCCCTTTGATTCAAAAACAACTGAGCCAGATTATGCGTTGTATTACACTTTCTATAAAGTAAAACCCCTAGGCCTACGATAGTATTTTGACTAGTTTTTAGCATCTATTTAGGTCAAATGTCATAATAGTATCGAAAACGGTATTAAAATAACTGGATTTCATCCCTATTAATTTGCTCCTTTGTCACAATGCTAATGATAGCAGTTAATTGTAAAGTGTCATGGGAGAACTTCAAATTAATAAAAGTAGGTTGTTGTGGGCCAGTTTTTTTACCATTGTGGCGGCCGGGGTCGGCTTTGCCGTTCGTGGGGCCATTTTGGTAGATTGGGCCAATGAGTTCGGTTTTACCATGACCGAATTGGGCACCATAACCGGTGGTGGATTCGTGGGTTTTGGACTAATAATCATTTTATTCAGTCTTATTGCGGACAAAATCGGTTACAAAAAACTGATCGTACTGGCCTTTGTACTTCATTTTCTTTCCTTGGTCATTACCGTTGCCACGGCCTATGTATTTGAGAATATGGGACGCGAGGCAGCCTACTGGTGCCTGTATTCGGGTACCTTTTTGTTTGCCGTGGGTAACGGGGTCTGTGAATCGGTGATCAATCCGTTGGTAGCCAGTTTGTACCCGAAACAGAAAACCCATTACTTGAATATTTTACATGCCGGTTGGCCCGGGGGAATGATCCTTGGAGGGATTCTTTCCATTGCTTTTGGCGATATGGTTTCTTGGGAGGTATTGATGTCGTTCTTCTTAGTCCCCGTATTGATCTACGGTTTCATGATTGCCAAAGAAAAATTCCCGGTATCGGAGGCGAAGGCGGCTGGAGTACCTTTTAAAGAAATGCTGGCGCAATTCGCTTCCCCGATCTTAATACTACTTGTGGTACTTATGGTCTTGGTAGGTTATGTAGAACTGGGCACTGACAGTTGGATCCAGAATATTACCGGAAACATATTACAAAGCGGCACCAAAGGGGTGTTGCTCTTTATCTACACCTCGGCCCTCATGTTCGTGCTTCGGTTTTTTGCAGGGCCCATAGTACATAAAATATCCCCCTTGGGATTATTGTTTTTAAGTGCGGTTCTGGGTACCATAGGCCTTTACATTCTCGGTAATTCCACTACGGGAATGATCATGGTGGTGGCCGTAACCATTTATGGTATAGGTAAAACCTTCTTTTGGCCCACTATGCTGGGTGTGGTGGGCGAGCGTTACCCGAAAGGGGGCGCCGTTACCATGGGTATAATCGGTGGAGTAGGCATGCTTTCTGCCGGATTGTTGGGTGGCCCCGGAATAGGGTACAAGCAAGATTATTTTGCTTCTGAACAGATTAAGACCACGGCTCCGGATGCTTATGACCGGTATAAGGCCGATCATGAAAACAGCTTTTTGTTTTTTAAAGGTATTCAAGGTTTAGACGGTGCCAAGGTGGCCATTTTAAACGATGGTGGTGCCCAATTGGAAACCGATAAACAGAATTGGGAGAAAACCGGAAAATCATTGGCTGAGAACGCCAACCTTACCCAATTGGATCAATGGTGGCAAAGTGCCAAAACGGATGCGAACCAAGACAAGAATCCTATACAACAAGCTGGGTTCTATGGGGCCGGAAAAGCGGTGGTTGTCACGGCCTTGGTGCCTTTGGTCATGGCGCTGGGTTACCTCTTTTTAATCCTGTATTTTAAACGGAGGGGAGGCTACAAACAATTAGAGATTTAATCAAGAAACTATAATATTTAAAACGGAATATCATGCCAAATCCATGGACGGGGATAGGAAACCCCTATACAAAACAAGAAGTAAGGGATAGGTTGCAGGCTACCTTGGATCAGAAAAAGGCCATTATCGCCGCTGGTGCCGGAACGGGTATCAGTGCCAAATTCATCGAAAAAGGTGGGGCCGATCTATTGATTATCTATAATTCTGGGCGTTTTCGTATGTCCGGACACGGATCTACCGCCGGAATGATGGCTTATGGCGATGCCAATGCCGTAGCCATGGAAATCGGGGAGTTCGAAGTGTTACCCGTGGTAGAGGAAATACCTGTAATCTGTGGTGTTCATGGTAGTGACCCCAGAAGACGTATGTGGCACTGGTTGGGCAAGGTAAAGGATATGGGCTTTTCAGGGGTAAACAACTTTCCGACCCATTCCATTATAGACGGCCACTTTAGAAATGTGCTCGAAGAGACCGGAATGAGCTTTCAAAAAGAAGTGGAAATGGTGCGATTGGCCACTAAAATGGACCTTTTTTCCATTGTGTATGTAGGTAAACCGGAGGAAGCGGTACAAATGGCCGATGCCGGGGCCGATGCGGTTATCGCCCACGTAGGTACCACGGTAGGTGGTTCTATTGGGGTTACAGGGGCTACCTGTGGTATGGACGAGGCTATTGATCGTACCCAAAGTATTATCGAAGCAGTGAAAACAGCCAAACCCGATACCTTTTTCTTGGCTCATGGAGGGCCCATAAACACCCCGGAAGATGTACGTGTGATCTTGGATAAGACCGATGCCGATGGTTTTGTCGGGGCTTCTTCCCTAGAACGTATGGGTGTAGAGGCTTCTTTGACCCAACTTACCCGAGATTTCAAGGCTTTGACCCTCAACCGTTAATCTATGGCTACCGGTTATACTTTCCGAAAATCTTCAGATGGTTGGGAAGAACAAGTGCTCGGGCGCGATCATCTATGGCATTTCCATCCGGAAATAACCACAATGGCCGATACGCTTTTGGTAAAAGTGACCATGCCCCCCAAAGGCTTTCACGATTTCCATAGGCATCCCGAGATGAACGAGATACTGTACATTCTAAAAGGAACGGCCGAACAATGGGTCGAAGATGAAATGCAGCTGTTACAGGCGGGCGATTCGGTTTACATGGATCCCGATGTGGTGCATGCCACCTTTAATGCCGGGGATACCGATTTGGAATTTTTGGCCATTCTGGCCCCCAAAGCAGGTTGGGAAGCCGGAACCATTGACGAATATAAGAACGAACCCTATTGTAATTATAGGAAGGATTAGTAAATAAAAATGAATACTATGAAAGCCATCTTCAAGGCACTTATGGCCTTTGCTGCCATAGCCATTATGATTACCGCTTGCAAAACGGATAAAGGTCCGCTACCCCCACTTACCTATACCGGTGAGGAACCTAAGGTACAAGACCCTTTATCGCCAGAAGACTCGCAACGGCATATTCAGCTGCCCGAAGGTTTTGAAGCACAACTTTTTGCGGCTGAGCCCAATATCATAAATCCGATTGCATTTAGTTGGGACGAAAAAGGTAGATTGTGGGTAGTGCAATCCCAAGATTATCCGCATGGATTGGCCAACGATGTCGGTGGCGACCGTATTACCATTTGTGAAGACACCAATGGTGATGGTAAGGCAGATACCTTTACCGATTTTGCCACAGAACAAAGCCTTACTACCGGTATAACCATAGTCGATGGTGGTGCCATAGTGGCCCAAGCCCCGAATATGGTGTATTTGCAAGATACCGACGGTGACGATAAAATGGACAAAAGCACCATACTTTTCGATGGTTTTGGCACCTGGGATACCCATGCGGGACCCTCGAGCCTACGTTATGGGTTGGACAATAAAATCTGGGGTTCCGTGGGCTATTCCGGATTCGAAAACAGCTTCCAGGGTAAGAACGTAAACTTTAAAATGGGAGTGTTCAACTTTGGCCGCGACGGAAAATCGTTTGAGCCCGTAGGGCAGTTCAATAACAATACTTGGGGACTTGGATTTAACGAGAATTTTGAGATTTTCGGGTCCACGGCCAATAATAACCATGCCTGTTATGTGGGTATTCCATTGCGTTACTATGAGTATTTGGACAAAAGGCCAAAATGGGCCTTGAATGCCGATTTTATTCAAGGGCACTATGAGATTACCCCTGCCGATACCCTAATTCCATTACAACAGGTAGATGTACGTGGCGGCTATACGGCCGCAGCCGGAGCTAATTTCTATACTGCCCGTAATTACCCCAAGGCCTATTGGAACCAAATGTACGTTACCGAACCTACAGGGCATTTGGTGCACTTGGCCCGCATCGAAAAAGAGGGTGCTGGTTATACCGAAGTTGATGGGGGTAATATTTTTGCCAGTACTGATGCTTGGTCGGCTCCTGTGTTTGCTGAGACCGGGCCCGATGGTAATCTTTGGGTGGCCGATTGGTACAATCCCGTAATTCAGCATAACCCCGACAAAAGGGGGATGGAAAACCAAATCTGGAACGATGAAAAGGGCGATGGGAATGCCCACATTAATCCATTACGCGATAAGGGCCATGGTCGAATTTATATCATAACCCATGAAGATGGTGACGATTCCGATATCGAATCTTTGGAAGATGCCGATAACGACGAATTATTGGAAGCACTTTCCGACCCTAATATGTTTTGGCGAACTACCGCACAGCGGCTTATCGTAGAAGGCAACAAAAAAGAATTGATTCCGGAATTGGTCAAATTGGCCAAAAACAATGCCCAAATCGATGAAACCGGACTCAATGCCGGGGCCTTACATGCCCTGTGGACCTTAGATGGTTTGGGTGCTTTTGACAATGAGGAGCATATCTCCCTTTTATATGGGGCGCTTGGTAATAAAAGTTATGCCGTACAACGTGCCGCTATAGCCTTATTGCCGGCCACAACCGAGGCTTCGGAAAAGTTGGTGGCATCCGGTTTGTTGCAAACTTCTGATCTTAGATTATGTAAAAATGCGATTCTTAAGGCGGGTGAACTTCCTGAAACCGTTGAAATGTCCGCAGCCATGGAAACCCTTGCCAGCGTGGGTGTCAATAGTGAAGATAAGTGGCTCGATGCCGCGGTTAAAGTCTATCATCGCGAAAAGAATTTTGAATATGTAGAGGAAAAAGATGTGGATATGCTCTTAGGTAGTGCCCAAGAAGGCAAGGCGGTATGGAGCTATACCCAAGAAACCCCTGCAGAAGGTTGGAACCAAGTAGATTTTAACACTAGTAGCTGGAAAAAAGGGGAAGCCAAATTCGGAGGGAAGAAAACCTTTAAAAAGACCTTATGGTCTACCCAAGATATTTATCTCCGTCGCGAATTTACCCTAAAAGAAACCCTAGAGGAGCCCGTAATCAAAATTGCCCATGACGATGGTTATTCCATATATATCAATGGGGAATTATTGGTGAGCGAAGAAGGTGCCAGTGGAAAACATAAGTACATTAAACTCGATAAGGAAAAAGGAAAATTATTTAAAAAAGGGAAAAACCTTATCGCCGTCCATTGCCATGACAACGGGGGGGAGCGTTATATAGATGTTGGTATCGGTACGGTGCGCAAACCTGTACCAGATGTAACCTTTAACCTAAAGACAGTCAACCAAAAAATGGCCTTTGATAAAACAGTTCTCGAGGCAACTGCGGGTCAGTTGATCGAGATCAAATTGGCCAATCCGGATCAAATGTCGCATAACCTGGTGGTAATTGATAAAGGAAGTACGGAAGCCTTTGGTAAAATGGTCGATGACTTTATGCAAAAACCAGAAGCGGCCAAAATGGGTTATGTGCCCAAATCGAGATATGTTTTGGGTGCCACCCCCATGCTGGAACCTGGTGAATCGGGTTCGGTAATGGTGCGTTTACCCAATGTACCCGGTAGGTATCCGTTTGTATGTACCTTCCCAGGGCACTGGCGTATGATGCAGGGGGTAATAATCGTAAATGCCCCCGGCAGTTATATTTCCAAGGATGAAAGAGCCCCAAAAATAAGTATGATGGGCGGGGGCGGTTCCCACGATTTCCTGAGATTTTTTGGAATACAGGATGGTAAGACCTTGAGTTTGGATGGCACCAATACCGTTATTTACACTGAAAACGGTAAGGAGCTGGAAGACCTTCTCCCTGTAACTGATGTATTGCATATTTCGAACAACAAACCCTTTGGCGCTACTACCCAAGAAGCTATTTTCAATAGGGTAAATGAAGGTATGGCCATGCTTATCTATCATCCCAGTACTTGGTATAACTGGCAAGATTGGCCCAAATACAACAAAGAACTGGTTGGGGGCGGATCCCGTTCCCACGAAAAATTACAGACTTTTGAAGTCAAGGTGGTTAAGCCGAACCATCCCATTATGAAAGGGGTACCGGCCAAGTTCAGGATTTTTGATGAATTATACCGTTGGGAGCAAGACCCAGAAGGTACCGATATCGAAGTTTTGGCCATGGGCCGCGGACTGGAATCGGGCGATGAGTTTCCGGTGGTTTGGATCGTAAAACACCCGAAGTCCAAAATTGTGGCCAACACCTTGGGCCACGACGAAAGGGCACATGATATAAAGCCATATCAAACCATACTTAAAAACAGTATCCAATGGGTGCTGCCACAATAACCTACACCCAGGTAATCGTATTAGATTAAAGGTGTAGTTTGTTTGAGTCGTGAGGTCGTTCCGTTTGGGGCGACCTTTTTTTAACGCATACTGCGATAGCCTTGTCTGTATTTAAAAGGATTGGTGCCCACGATACCCCTAAATTTTTTATTGAAATTAGAAAGGGTCTTGTAGCCACATTCATGGGCAATCTGAAGAATGGAAAGGTCGTTGGTTTGTAATAGTTTGCAGGCCAGCCCGATACGCAGTTCCGCCACGAATTCAGAAAAGGTCTTATTGGTATGCGATTTAAAATACCGACTGAACGAGGTGGGGGAGAGGTTGGCCAGGGCGGCCACTTCATCTAAGCGTATATCCCCTTTAAAATGGTCCAAAATATAGGCATGTATGCGCTGCATGCGTTTCGAATCGGCATCGGTAACCGTATTCAAATAACCTTCCTTGTTTATATAGGTCAAATCTGGGGTTTCTGAAAGTTGGTGCAAGATTTTCAACAGGCTAAGTACCCCTTCGAACCCATGTTGGGTAAGCATTTCCAACATTTGGCCCTCTACTTGGTCTCTGGTATTACCCAAGACTTCAAGCCCTCTATGGGCGCGATCCAATAACTTTTGAATGCCCTCCATTTCTTCTTTGGCCAAAAAAGCATCACCTAGAAAATCAAATGAAAAATAGATCACCACACAACGGGTACGCAATCCTTGATTATCAAAATAGATATCATCGTTACGCCAAACATGGGGTAGGTTAGATCCGGTAAGTACCATATCGCCTGCCTCAAAATGTTTTATGTCATCGCCAACGAAACGTGTACCGGTACCCTCCAATACAACCACCAATTGATATTCTTCGTGAAAATGCCAATAGGGATCGAAATAAGGGGCCACCAAATCATACATAGTATATGACTTGGATGCCTTAATCGGTAATTTGCGTATGGCTTGCTTCATTTTATCATCTGTTGACGAGTAAATATACGTTTTAAAGACAAAATAAAGGTGGTTGTGTGTCTTTAAAATGGGGTGTGATGGCACTAAATTTTCTAGGTATTATGGCATGCCAATGGTTGGTCGGTTTGCCTTATCTTTAGCCTTCTTTCTTGGTGTTAATGCCTTGCCCTATGCGTAAATATGTTTTTCTTTGGTTGGCCCTAGGAGTAGTAGTTCAAATCCGGGCCCAAGACTTGCCTTCCCAATTTGAAAAAGGGAATACTATGGTCTCTGCTACTTTTCATTTAAAGCATTCCGAATCGGAAAATGAACCTAGGTTGTTCCAAACCCTCGATGGTTCTTATACTTTGGATTGGGGAGTAGACATGAAAGCCGGAAAATTTATAAAGAAGGATTTTGTGTTGGGTGGGGGTATTTTTTATGATCAACAACTAAAAGAGCGGCAATACGAAGGCGACAATGGCGCGGTCACCGACGATTTGTTGTCTAAGGAATATGGGGTAGCTCCTTATATAAGAAACTACTTGCCTATTGGTAATGGTCGGTTTAGTATTTTTAATGAAACCAGTTTACAGTTCACTTATGGCCGCAGTGTTCGTCAAATAGAAGATGCCTTGGAATTGGACAGATATGTGGTGGATTCCTATGGGTTAACATTGGGACTACAGCCGGGAATTTCAGTTTATATTACCAAAAATGTCGGTTTTGAGTTGGGCACCTCGGTCTTGGGCATTAGTTCAACCTATTCCAAAGGGGAATTGAACGGCGACGGGGACAATGCCTCGACCAAATTTACCAACCAGGTTAGTTTTGAGGTGGACCTGTTAAAGTTGTTTTTAGGAGTAACCTTTTATTTGCCCCCAAGATCATGAAAAATATAGTTGTCTCGGTACTAAGTGTAGCTTTTTTGTGGTCATGTGTTAGTGAAGATCATTTCGGTAAATCAGGGAAAGCTTTAATTCAAACTTTTGAATTGGAAGGTCAGGTGGGTACCACTGTCATAGATAATGAGGCCTTAACGATTGCCGTTTCGGTAACGGACCAGCAGATCGATTTAA
Source organism: Sediminicola luteus (assembly GCF_002514735.1). Taxonomy (GTDB): domain Bacteria; phylum Bacteroidota; class Bacteroidia; order Flavobacteriales; family Flavobacteriaceae; genus HQA918. The sequence continues at coordinate 300,342 of NZ_NBWU01000005.1, forward strand.
ATTTGGCACCAACCGTTATTGCCGTTTCAAATTTTGCACAGGTAGCCCCCAAGGTTAACGAAGTACAAGATTTCTCAATGCCCGTAAGTTATACCGTTACAGCCGAAAACGGGGTAACCAATACCTATACCGTAACTGTAGAACGGAGTGGCCCCGATGCCCAACTCGATAATACTTCTTTCGAAGATTGGTATACGGCTACCTCCTTAGGTAAATCTTTTGAACAACCGGGTAGCTCTAAAACAACTACCATATGGGATACGGCCAATGCGGGCTTGGTTTTGGGCGGAGCAGACCCGAATACCAAACCTGTAGAAAAAACGGCCGATTCTTTAGGGGTTCAAATGGTAACCGTTGCGGCTCCGGCCTTGGTGCGTTTGGCTGCGGCTACGATTTTTACGGGTAAGTTCACTGAAGATTTTCCCAGTGTGTCCGATCCACGGTCCAATATTGAATTGGGCACCCCTTTTCAAGGTAGACCGCTTAGCTTTTCGTTTGAATATACGTATATACCGGGTGCGGAAAATGCCGATACCGATGGGCAACCCTTACCCTATGGCGATCAATGCGATATTTATCTTTTGTTGGAAAACCGCGAAGGGAGCCAAACCCTAAGGGTAGGCACGGCTTGGTTTAGGAGTGGGGAGAGTGTTTCGGATTGGAAAAAAGAACTAGTTCCGGTCAAATATGGTGAATTGCCAGCTAGTGACCCTTGGTATGCCTATGCCCAACCCCAATCCGGTGAAAGTTGGGGAACCGGCGAGGAGCCTATAACCCATATTTCTGTTTTGGCCACTTCCAGCTTTGAAGGCGACTTTTTTAAAGGTGCCATAGGTAGTGAGTTACGTTTGGATAATATCTATTTGGGGTATTGAGTGGCATAAAAATCCTTTAATAACCATTACCATAAATAAGGAAACTCGGGTTTTCAATCTTCCGAAAAACAAAAAGCCAACCTGTCGGTTAGCTTCCTTGCTTGATGTGACCGCGGGAGGATTGCCCATAGGCCTCCTCACAAAGCTCCGCTTTGAAAATAGTACGAACAAAAAAACGCTCAAGCGAACTTGGCGTTTTTTCTTATCGAACTATTTATTCGTGACCGCGGGAGGATTCGAACCCCCAACCCTCAGAGCCGAAATCTGATATTCTATCCAGTTGAACTACGCGGCCAGTATGTCTTTTAAAAATTCTCGACCTGCGCCCGATTTCAGGTATTTCTCCCTTAATCTGGCCTCTTGCCGAGTTTCAAATATTTCATGGTAAACCAAAACCCAAGGCATATATCCTTTAGTAGATTTAACTTTACCACCGTTGTGTTGACTAAGTCTTAACTCAAGATTCTGGGTCATACCCTTGTACAATCTTCCGTCAACTTCACTTTTAAGAACGTAAACATAATGTTTTTCTGCCATAGAAATCTGATATTCCCTGCCTGCCGGTCAGGCAGGTATCCAGTTGAACTACGCGGCCAGTATGTCTTTTAAAACTTCCCGGCCTGCGGCCGATTTCAGGTATTTCTCCCTTGATCTGGCCTCTTGCCGAGTTTCAAATATTTCATGATAAACCAAAACCCAAGGCATATATCCTTTTGTAGATTTAACCTTACCACCATTGTGTTGACTAAGTCTTAACTCAAGATTCTGGGTCATACCCTTGTACAATCTTCCGTCAACTTTACTTTTAAGAACGTAAACATAATGTTTTTCTGCCATAGAAATCTGATATTCCCTGCCTGCCGGTCAGGCAGGTATCCAGTTGAACTACGCGGCCAGTATGTCTTTTGGGGTTACCCCAGTTTTTCTTTTACGATTTTAGAAATGGTCTTGCCATCTGCTTGGCCAGCCAATTCTTTGTTTACCGCACCCATAACCTTGCCCATGTCCTTCATGTTTGTAGCACCTAAGGCATCGATGGTCATAACCACTACCTTTTCGATTTCTTCCTCAGATAATTGCTCTGGGAGGAATTTTTCTAAAACGGCAACCTGTGCCAATTCCGGTTCGGCCAAATCGTTGCGGCCTTGCTCGGTAAAAATGGCGGCACTGTCCTTACGCTGTTTTACCAACTTTTGGACAAGCTTAATCTCGTCGGTTTCGGTGAGTTCAGCACTACCTGCTTCCGACTTTTGTAACAACAAGGCCGACTTGATGGCACGAAGGGCTTCCAAGGCAACAGTGTCCTTGGCCTTCATGGCGGCCTTCATTTCTTCCATAACACGTGATTGTAACGACATGCTTGCTGTTTTTTAAGGCCACGAATATAAAAAATAAACCCGAGAAAGTAGGTTCCCGGGTTTTATATTTATTCGAATTAAGGTCGTTGAAACATGGTCTAATCTACATTATCGTGTAGAAAGGAATTATTAGAGCGCAATTGTAGGTCATCATTACTGTCTTCGCCCAAACTGGTACGCGAAACATTGCGTTCTTCTGGCCCTTCACTAAGATTGATACCCTGACGCTTGTAAGCAGGTTCCTTTTCAATCTCATCGATTCGCTTGTTCAAGCCTTGGAATTTATAGTTGAAATCTTTTAGGCTTCTGCGTCTTTCTTCGGCCCTGCGACGTAATACCTCTTTGATTGGTACTTCGGTTGGGTCAACATCTACATGGTCTGAATTGGCATCGGTCTCAGGAAGCACTTTTTTCTCAAAAACCAATTCGTCGTCAACGATTTTTGGGTCAAAATTCTCGGCCTTCGATTTGGCACCGGTCAATTTGGCTTCTAAATCCATATAATCGTCCAAACTGTATCGGGTTTCGCCTTCTTTATTGTATTCCAAAACAGGTACTACTTCTATATGGTCGGTTACCTGCACTTGGTTTACCTCTTCTTCGGCATCTAAATCGAAGGTTACCTCTAGTCTTTCGTCTTCTTGATCCTTAGGCCCCTGTTGGTTTAACGGCATGTCAAAACTCAGGGTAATCTGGTCTTCCTCCTTTTTGGGCTTTACCACTTCGGCATCGATTACCTCGATGTTTCGTATGTTTTCTTGGGCATCTACAATTACGAAATGCTCGGTAATATCCTCAGGTACTACCTCTTCATAGAATACATTGAAATTACGGATGTAGTTGGTAGTCGGAATCAAATTGGGGTCGGCTTGTGGCTGGGCCGGAGCCTCAGGTTCCACTTCATCTTCCAATACCAAGGTGTGTTTTATAATGGTTTCCTTCTCCTCTACGATTGGGGCTACTGGAGGCGCTTGAACCACAGGGGTTGGGGCTACGTTTTCTACCGAGGCCTGTGGGCTTGGAGTAGGGGTTACCGGTGGTTGGGCCTGTAACTCTTCCAAGGAGTGCACGATTTTTTTCGATTCGGTGTTTACAATGGTGTCTTGTTGGTCTACATTGAACCCGGTAGCGATTACGGTAACTGCAATGGCATCGCCCAAGGCATCTTCCTCACCCACACCCATGATGATGTTGGCGCCATAACCGGCTTCGGTCTGGATAAAGTCATTGATTTCACCGATCTCATCGATGGTAATTTCCTGGCTACCGGAAACGATGAGCAAGAGTACGTTTTTGGCCCCGGTAATTTTATTATCGTTAAGTAAGGGCGAGTCCAAGGCCTTCATAATAGCTTCCTGGGCGCGGGAAGAGCCTGAGGCATGGGCAGAACCCATTATTGCCGTACCGGAATTGGATAGCACTGTCTTGGCATCTCGAAGGTCAATGTTCTGGGTATAGTGGTGGGTAATAACCTCGGCTATACCTTTGGCGGCTGTTGCCAAAACTTCATCTGCCTTAGAGAAGCCTGCCTTAAAGCCTAGGTTACCATAAACTTCACGGAGCTTATTGTTGTTGATGACTATGAGCGAGTCTACATTGTCCCGTAATTTTTCGATACCCAATTGGGCTTGATCGCAACGCATTTTACCCTCGAACTGAAAAGGAATGGTAACGATACCAACCGTAAGTATGTCTAGTTCGCGGGCTTGTTTGGCAATCATAGGTGCGGCCCCGGTACCGGTACCACCACCCATTCCGGCGGTAATAAATACCATTTTGGTATTGGTGCCTAACATATTCTTGATGTCCTCCATGCTCTCAATGGCGGCTTGTTCACCAACATTAGGGTTGGCACCTGCCCCCAATCCTTCGGTTAGGGATACGCCTAATTGGATCTTATTGGGAACGGAACTGTTTTGAAGTGCTTGGGCATCGGTATTACAGATAACGAAATCTACTCCCTTGATCCCAGCCTGGAACATATGGTTGATCGCGTTACTACCGCCTCCGCCTACACCTATAACCTTGATTACGTTGCTTTGGTTTTTAGGAAGGTCGAAGGAGATGTTCTCAAATTCAGTGTTCTTGCTCATGTTGTAACTGATTTCCGGTTTTGTGTTTTGTGTTGGTGATACTGGTTGTTATTCGGCGTTGTCCAAAAAGTCTTTCAACTTATCGGTCCAACGTTCAAAAATAGATTTACGGGGCCCTCCGTAATGTGCTTGGGTCTCTTGGGTTCCGCCCTCCAATACATCTGCGGTCTCCAATTGTGCTTCCGGTGAAGCGGCAGCTTCTTCTTCCTGTAATTGCTGCTTTTCCTCATTTCTGATGGCATCCATCAATAATCCTACGGCAGTGGCGTATAACGGACTCGCAATATCTTCATCAGAGTCGCCTGCCAAATGCTCGTTGGGGTATCCAATACGGGTATCCATCCCGGTAATATATTCTACCAATTGTTTTAAATGTTTCAACTGGCTGCCCCCACCGGTCAATACAATACCGCCGATGAGTTTTTTCTTCTGGTCTTCGTGCCCGTAGTTCTTGATTTCTACATAGGCTTGCTCGATAATCTCCACTACTCGGGCGTGAATGATTTTCGATAGGTTTTTTAAGGTGATTTCCTTGGGTTCGCGACCACGTAATCCGGGAATGGAAACGATCTCGTTGTCCTTGTTTTCACCGGGCCATGCCGAACCAAAGCGTACTTTTAATAATTCGGCCTGTTTTTCTATGATGGAACAACCTTCTTTAATGTCTTCCGTAATAACGTTGCCCCCGAAAGGGATTACAGCGGTATGGCGAATGATGCCATCTTTGAAAATGGCCAAATCGGTGGTGCCGCCCCCTATATCGATCAAAGCCACACCGGCTTCTTTTTCTTCTTGACTGAGTACGGCGTCTGAAGAGGCCAAAGGCTCCAAGGTAATGCCCCCTAGATCCAATCCGGAACTCTTGATACAACGCCCTACGTTTTTGATAGAGGATACTTGCCCAACCACTACATGGAAGTTGGCTTCTAATCGGCCCCCGTACATGCCCATAGGTTCTTTGATCTCGGCCTGGCCATCTACCTTGTATTCCTGTGGTAGTACATGTATGATCTCCTCACCCGGAAGCATCACCAATTTATACACTTGGTTGCAAAGGTTGTCCAGGTCTTCATGGTTTATGACCTTTTCGGAATCTTGTCGGGTAATATAATCGCTGTGTTGTAGGCTACGGATATGTTGTCCGGCAATACCGACCACTACCGATCCTATCTTTAGGCCAGCATCTGCCTCGGCTTGGGCCACTGCTTGTTGTATCGATTGAATGGTTTGGGTAATGTTGTTCACCACCCCGCGGTGAACCCCAAGGCTTTTAGATTTACCCACACCCAAAACCTCGATCTTACCATATTCGTTTTCACGACCGATTATGGCCACGATCTTGGTGGTACCTATGTCCAACCCTACTGAATACTTAGCTTGTTCCATACCCTAAATTTTTGTGCACACGACCTGGTTGTCAAATTCTAAACTTACTACACGATAAGCCCCCAAAATCTTGTCTTTGGTGGCTTTGGCATAAAATGCCTTGAAATTGGCGAATTTTTGGGGCAATTTTTCAATGGCGCCTAATTCTACCACAAAATCTTCCATTCGGAACCGCAACTGGAAATCGTTATCCGATACCACGTGGATTCCGATGAGGTTTTTTCTTAAAAAGCCATCTTGGTTAACGTACTTGAGCAGCTCATAGATTTGAGACAAAGCATCGCCGGTTACCTCACCTGTGATTATAGGTACGCGGGCAGCATAAAAGGGCGACAATGGCATGCGTTTGCCCTCATCGTCCAAATAAAATTTGTCGTTCCCTTGCACCCTGCCAATAGGTGTTCGTTGTACTATATTGGCCTTAAGTTGCCCGTTTACAGTGTAGTACACATGGGCATTTTTAATCATGTCGTTGGCCAAGATGGTCTGTTCGAGACTATCCAAAACTACTTCATCTTTGGGGAGGTTTTCAAGGCTCCCATAATTTTGTATTAACAATTTATTAACCGCGTCTTGGGTTATAAAAAGTCGGTCGTCGCCCAAAAATTTGAGACTTATTTCCGTGGGTTTTCGAAGTTGGGATCTATGGTTGCTAAAGGCGAATAGTGCCATGACCACGATTAGGGCCCCCAAGAGTTTTATACTTTTCCATTTAGTTCCCATGGCTTAATGCGGTTTTAAGTTGGGTTACTTCGTTTCCTATATCACCGGCACCTAAGGTTAATAGGATATCGGGGTTGATATTACGTACCTCGTGCACCAATTCTGCTTTAGTGACCAGTTTTTTGTTCGGGTTCTCGATCTTGTTGAGTAACCAGTTGGCATCCACCCCCGGGATGGGGAGTTCCCGGGCCGGATAGATTTCTAACAGTAGCACATGGTCGAATTGCGCAAGACTTCTTGCGAAATCATCGGCAAAATCTTGGGTGCGACTGAATAAATGGGGTTGAAAGACTACTGTATTCCGTTTGTCAGGATATAGCTCGCTTACGGCCTGATGTACCGCATCGATTTCCGTAGGATGATGGGCGTAATCGTCTATATAGACAAAATCACTGGTTTTTATTTGATAGCTGAACCTTCTGGCCACGCCTTTGAATGTCCCTAAGGCCTTAGCTAGAATATTCGGGTCAAAACCAGATTCTACACCCAGGGCAAAGGCAGCCAAGGCGTTCATAAGGTTATGTCGCCCTGGTTTGGTAAAACGGCATCCTTTTATGTGTAGGCCCGGAGCTTCAATATCAAATTGGTAGGCTCCTTGATGTAAACGAATGTTGGTGGCCCTATAGGTGGCTTCGGCTTCTTCGCCATAGGTGATACCTGGTATTGGTAGGCCGTATCTGATAATGGACTTTCCACCCGGTTTTTGAAGTGCAATAAATTCTTCAAAAGCTGCGGTTAACTCCTCAGCTGCACCATAGATATCTAGATGATCGGCGTCCATGGCCGTTATACAGGCTATATCTGGGGTCAGGCGTAAAAAGGAGCGGTCAAATTCATCTGCTTCAACAACGGCGTAATCAGTACCGTTAAGGGCGAAGTTATTGCCTAAATCTTCGGAAACGCCACCTAAAAATGCCATATAAGGGGCTTGGGCCTCGTTTAGTAAATGGGCCAAAATACAGCTGGTAGTGGTTTTTCCATGGGTGCCGGCCACGGCCATGCAATAACTGGGATTGGCGATCATGCCCAAGACCTCTGATCGTTTGGCCAAATGGAAGTCGTTCTGACGGTAATAGGTTAACTCGGTATGGGAGTCGGGTAGGGCGGGGGTGTAAACCACCAGGGTGTTTTCTGGCTGAGTAAAGTCCGCTGGGATTTTTGAAATGTCGTCTTCAAAATGAATTTGGGCCCCTTCGCTTTGCAATGCTTGGGTACGGTCGTTTGGCGTACGGTCGTAACCTCCTACTTTTTTGCCCGAAAAAAGGAAATAACTGGCTAGGGCCGACATCCCAATGCCGCCAATGCCCAAAAAGTATACGTTATGTACTTGTTCCAGTTTCATTTTTTTAATAAAGCCTCTATTTCGTCTACAATATGTTCCGTGGCCTTTGGTAGGGCCAATTGTTTAATATTTTTTGAAAGTTCGGTTTGTTGTTCTTCAGATGCAACCAAGTTTTTGAACAGGGGTTGGAATCCCGTTTCCAGTTCTTTTTCCCTGACCAGTATGGCGGCTTTTTTATCGACTAGGGCCAAGGCGTTTTTTGTCTGATGGTCTTCGGCTACATTAGGCGAAGGAATAAATACCACAGGCTTACCAACGATACAGAGTTCCGATACCGAACTTGCTCCCGCTCTTGATATAACAAAGTCTGCTGAGGCATAGGCCTGGCCCATTTCTGTGATAAAGTCCAATACTTTTACCGAATCGTTTTCCAATGTGGCATATTGCGTTTTATACAGTTTGCCACACTGCCAGATGAGTTGAATGTCCAACGAATCGAAAAACTCTAGATTTTCACTGATCAACTGATTAATGCGTTTAGCACCTAAGCTACCTCCCAAAATCAGTAAGGTCTTTTTGTTGGGGGCTAATCCAAAATGTTTTCGGGCCTCTTCTTGAGGTGTGTGCTGCGATATGATAAGATCCCTTACCGGGTTTCCGGTCAATCGGATTTTGTCTTTTGGGAAATACCTTTCCATGTTATCGTAGGCTACACAGATTTTAAAGGCGGCAGGGGCCAACCATTTATTGGTGATACCGGCATAAGAGTTTTGCTCCTGTAAAACACTAGGTACGTTTAAAAAGGAGGCGGCCTTAATCAAAGGGCCACTGGCAAACCCGCCGGTACCTATAACGACATTGGGTTTAAAACGGGCTACGATACTGCTGGCTTTAATTAAACTCCAGACCAGTTTAATGGGGAACAAAAGGTTCTTTAGCGAAAGCTTACGTTGCAGTCCGCTGATCCAAAGTCCTTTTATGGGGTATCCGGCTTGGGGTACTTTTTCCATTTCCATGCGATCAGAGGCGCCTACGAATAGGAATTCTGCCTGCGGATGCCTACGTTTTAATTCGTTGGCAATGGCAATGGCCGGGTAAATATGACCGCCGGTTCCGCCTCCAGATAATATGAATTTATAATTGCCCACTGAGTACTTCCAAGGGATTTGGTTCTTCTTCTTTTTTTGTGGTTTTCACGGCTTTTTCCTCCTCAGTATCTTTTTTAACACTGGCACTAAGGATAATGCCTACAGCCAAACAGGTCATCCAAATGGAGGTGCCCCCCGTACTAATCAGAGGTAGGGTTTGGCCAGTTACAGGGAAAAGTCCCGTAGCTACCGCCATATTGATAAAAGCCTGGAAGACGATGGGTATGCCCACGCCTATGGCCAATAGTTTGGCGAAAATGGTTGTTGCTCCGTTGGCCACAACGACCACACGGAACAGGAATAATAGATAGAAAAAAAGTAGGGCGAGTCCGCCTAACATGCCATATTCCTCAATGATAATGGCATACATGAAATCGGAAGAACTCTGGGGTAGGGTGTTTTTCATAACACTCTTACCGGCTCCCCTGCCAAAAACACCACCTGAGGCAATGGCCATTTTAGCCCGCTGCGACTGGTAGTCTTCATTTAATCCGTCTTCACTGGGGCTAATGAATCGTTCGATACGGGCAGTCCAGGTGTCTACCCGAGTGGGCATAAGGTCTGGGAATGCCTTGGTAGTCATTATAAACAAAGCTGCCCCGATTACCCCTGTGGCTACAATGCCCAATAGATATTTGATGGGGTAACCCCCAATAAAACATAAGGTAAGTACCATACTAAAGATGATGGCAGCGGTAGAAAAATTAGCCGGAAAAATAAGGGCGACCACTAAGAATACCGGGGCCCATAGAGGGAGAATACTTTCTTGAAAACTAACTTTTCGGTCTTTTATTTTTGATAGGTAGCGGGCCACATAGACCATTAAAACCACCGCGGCCAAATTTGAGGTCTGGAATTTTAAACCTACGAATGGTACTTGCATCCATCTACTGGCGTTGGCGCCATCCATAACCTTGCCTTGGGCCAAGGTATAGGCCAAAAGTAAAATGATAACGGGCATGGCGATAATGGAGAGCCCTTTAAAATAATGAGTAGGCACGCGATGTACGGCATATATAATCCCGAAGCCGAGTATGAGTAAGAATATATGTTTGATGATATACCCGAAAATGGTGCCACTACCTGCCAATAATGAACTGCCCGTGCTGTATACGGGTAAAAATGAGAAAAAGGCCAAAAGGGTTACTACGCCCCAAATGGCTTTGTCTCCTTGTATGTCGGCTAGGTATTTTTTCATTTTCAGTGTTCTTGTTAGCCGGGTTGTTTTATGTTGTGCCCCTAGTTTATAGTCTTTTAATGGCTTGTTTAAATTGGTTTCCGCGATCTTCGTAATTCTCAAAAAGGTCAAAACTGGCACAGGCAGGCGATAATAGTACCGTGTCTCCCCTGCGGGCCACTTTGTAGGCTACTTTTACGGCTTCTTCCATAGAATAGGTCTCCACCAACAATTCGGCAATATTGCCAAAAGCGTCAACGATTTTGCTGTTGTCGTTACCTAAACAGATTATGGCCTTAACCTTTTCGCGAACCAAGGGCATCAATTCGTTATAGTCGTTTCCTTTATCTACCCCGCCTACGATCCATACGGTAGGGGTCTTCATGCTGTCAAGGGCGTAATAGGTGGCGTTTACATTGGTGGCCTTAGAATCGTTAATGTACTGTACGTGGTGTATTTTCAATACTTTTTCTAGGCGGTGTTCGGCTCCTTGGAAATTGGCGATGGAGTTACGTAGGGTTTCCTTTCTAATGCGTACCAAATTGGCGACCGTGGCGGCGGCCATGGTGTTTTTTAAGTTATGCTTACCTTCTAAAGCAACGGTATCCCTCATAATTTCCATAGTGTCTTCTGCTGTTTTAATAACAATTTTATTTTCATTTAAATAGGCTCCGAATTCCAATTCCTTTTCAAGGGAAAAGGGGAGTAATCTGGATTTCACGGGATGTTTTGCCAACCAATCCACCAATACCGGGTCATCGGCATCGTAGATCAAATAGTCGTTTTCGTCCTGGTTTTCCGCAATACGGAATTTAGAAGCGATATAGTTCTCGAATCGGTATTCGTAGCGATCTAAATGGTCGGGCGTAATGTTCGTAATGACCGCGATATGTGGCTTGAAATCTATAATACCGTCCAGTTGAAAACTGCTGATTTCAAGTACATAAGGGTCATAATCATTTTCACTGACCATTTTTGCGAAACTGTCGCCTATATTACCTGCCATGCCTACCTGTTTACCGCCTTCTTTTAAAAGGTGGTGGGTTAGTAGGGTAGTGGTGGTCTTACCGTTACTTCCGGTTATGGCGATAAGTTCTGCGGCCGTATAACGGGCCGCGAATTCAATCTCAGAAATGACCGGGATACCCGCCGTCATGAGCCTGCGTACTATAGGCGCGGTTTCGGGTATGCCCGGACTTTTCATAACCACATCGGCGTCGAGGATCAACTCCTCGCTATGTTGTTGTTCTTCCCAGTGAATTCCAGAATATATAAGAACCTTTTTGTATTTCTCTTGGATGGTGCCGTAATCCGATACGAATACCTCCAGTTGTTTTTTTTTACCTAATAGTGCCGTACCTACGCCACTTTCACCACCGCCCAATACCACCAATTTCATCTTAGCGAATCTTTAGGGTTACGATGGTTACCACCGCCAAAAGGATTCCAATAATCCAGAATCGCGTAACGATCTTGCTTTCGTGATAGCCTTTCTTTTGGTAGTGGTGGTGTAGGGGGGCCATCAAAAAAATACGTTGACCTTCCCCGGTTTTCTTTTTGGTGTATTTGAAATACCCGACTTGTAGCATAACAGACAGCGACTCTGCGAAAAAAATGCCGCAAAGAATGGGTATCAATAGTTCTTTTCTGATGATGATGGCGATAACCGCGATAATACCACCAATGGTCAAACTCCCGGTATCACCCATAAATACTTGGGCAGGATAGGCATTGTACCATAGGAAGCCGACCAAGGCTCCGGTAAATGCGGCAATGAACACTACCATTTCCCCGGCTCTGGGAATGAACATAATGTCTAGGTAATCGCTAAATATCACATTACCAGATACCCAGGCGAATATGCCTAGGGTGAGTACGATGATCGCCGATGAGCCCGCTGCCAAACCGTCGATGCCATCGGTAAGGTTGGCACCATTTGATACGGCGGTAACGATTAGGATGACAAATGGAATAAAAATGAGCCAAGCATACTCGGCCATGCCATCGCCCATCCAACTGATAAAATCGGAATAATCCAGTTCGTTGTTCTTTATAAAAGGCAAGGTCGTTTTGGTCGATTTTACCTCGGGTATGTCAGCGATTTCTATTTTGGGTAATTGGTCATCGGACTGATGGGCTTTCATGGTTACCCCGGGATGAAAGTAGAGGGTAGCGCCAACGGTGATGCCGAGTACTACTTGTCCCAAGATTTTGAACCTGCCTTTTAGGCCTTCCTTGTCTTTTTTGAAAACCTTGATGTAGTCATCTATAAAGCCGATAATGCCCATCCAAACGGTGGTTACGATCAATAAAATCACGTAAACATTATCGAGCTTGGTGAAGAGCAAAACCGGAACCAAAGTGGCCAATATAATAATGATGCCGCCCATAGTGGGAGTGCCCGCTTTTTCATTTTGACCGGCCAGGCCAAGATCGCGCACGGTTTCGCCTATTTGTTTTTTACGGATGAAATTGATGATGCGTTTACCGTACACCGTAGAAATGAACAACGACAACAAAATGGCCAGTGCTGCCCTAAAAGTCAGGAACTGGAAAAGTCCGGCTCCGGGGAGCTGGTAGTGTTGTTCTAAATATTCAAACAAATAATATAACATATGCGTGGGTGCCTGGGCTTATTTTTCCAAAACCGTCAAGGCTTCTTTTATCTTTTTAAAATCGTCGAATTCGCTGCGTACCCCTTGGGTTTCTTGATAGGTTTCGTGGCCTTTGCCGGCTACGAGTACAATGTCTTTGTCTTGGGCCAACCTACAGGCGGTCTTTATGGCTTGCGCCCTATCGACTACCGAAAGAAGCTTGCGTTGGTTTTGCATTTCAACGCCGGCTTCCATCTCGTTGATTATGGTGGCGGGGTCCTCGGAGCGGGGGTTGTCCGAGGTAAAAATGACGGTATCGCTCATTTCTGAAGCGATATGACCCATAACCGGACGCTTTGAGTGGTCACGATCACCACCACACCCCACTACGGTGATGACGTTTTCATTTCCGGTTCTCAACTCGTCGATCGTACGGAGTACGTTCTTAAGTGCATCCGGTGTATGGGCATAATCAACTATGGCTGTAACCCCTGTTGGGGATTTGTAATATTGAAATCTGCCGTCTACGCTTTCCAATTCACTGATAATCCTGAGTATTTCCATGGCCTCAAGACCCAATAATTCCGCAGTCGCGTATACCGCTAAAAGGTTATATGTGTTGAAACCGCCTATTAATCGGCTCCAAATCTCATTGTCATTGATCTTTATCAGTTGACCATCAAACTGTTGTTCCAATAATTGGCCTCTATAGTCTGTATAGGTTTTAAGGGCGTATCCGTATTTCGTGGCCTTGGTGTTTTGCAACATAAAGCCTCCATTTTTGTCGTCTTGGTTGGTAAGGGCGAAGGCCTTTTTGTCGAGTTGGTCGAACAGTCTTTTCTTAACGTTCCTGTACTCGGCAAAATCTTTATGGTAGTCTAAATGATCGTGGGTAAGGTTTGTAAAGATGGCACCGGAAAATACTAGGCCATCGGTACGTTTTTGGTCCAAACCATGGGAACTAACTTCCATAAAGCAATAGCTGGCACCTGTATCGCGCATTTCAGCCAAATATTTGTTGATTACCAAGGGGTCTGGGGTGGTGTGTTTGGTTGGGTAAACCTGGTCGTCTACCTTGATTTTAATGGTGGAGATTAAACCGGTAGCGTAACCTGCCTTACGAAACAATTGGTAAAGTAGGCTGCTAACAGTGGTTTTTCCGTTGGTGCCTGTTACGCCGACTAGCTTCAAGCTCTTCGAGGGGTTGTCGTAATAATTGGCGGCCATAATGGCCAAGGCACTTTGTGGGTCCGGGGTTTGTACGTAAGTGGTGTCTTCGGCTAAATTTTCCGGCAATTTTTCACAAACGATACAATTGGCCCCTAATCCAAGGGCTTTATCAATGTATTGGTGTCCGTCAGTTAGCGTGCCTTTTATGGCTACGAAGAGGTCGTTTTCGCCCACTTCCCTAGAGTCGAATTGTATGGCAGTAATACTTTTATCGGTACTTCCGTAAATAGTACCGATGCTAACCCCGAACAATATGTCTTTAATCAAGGTCATAAGAGTTCCAGTACTACTTGGTCTACTTTGGTTAGGGCGGTACCCTTGGCTACCGATTGTTTTTTCACTTTGCCATTACCTTTTACCACGACCTTAAGCCCGAGGTTTTCGAGTAGGGCAATGGCGTCCATGCCGCTCATGCCTTTTACGTTGGGAAGGGTGGCGTATTCTTTATTGCTATGATCGTAAAAATTGCCAAAGGCTTTTTCCAGATTTTCATCCTCACCTTGTAGTGGTAAGGCATCTTTGACCGGTGAACTGGCAAAAACCTTATGGGCAATGGATTTGAAAACGGGGCCAGAAACATCGGCGCCGTAATAACCTACCGACTTATCTGGATCGTGAATCACAACGATGCAAGAGTATTTCGGGTTATCTGCCGGAAAGTAGCCGGCAAAGGAAGAGATATAGGCAAAATGTTCTTCGTCTTTTGGGGCATAGTTTTTCTGACAGGTACCTGTTTTTCCGGCCATGGAGAAATAGGGGGTGTATAAACCCCTTCCGGTGCCATGTTTGGTCTCTACTACATTTTTAAGCATATGCTGTACCTTACCCAAGGTAGCTTCAGAGCAAATAGATGGGTTTATGATCTCTTTGTCGAAGGTGTGTATGGTGTTATTCAGTTCGCGTACCTCCTTGATCAATCGCGGACGGATCATTTCACCATCGTTGGCTATGGCATTGTAAAAGGCCAAGGTTTGCATGGGGGTCATGGATACCTCATATCCAAAAGACATCCAAGCTAAGGAAATACCGGACCAGCCTTTGTCTCCAGGATAACGTATTATAGGTTGACCTTCACCTTTAATGGGGAGTTCAAGGTCTTGGTGCAATCCCATGGACATAAGACGCTCTACGAACTTTTCAGGTTGGTTTTGGTAACCGTTATAAACAATTTTGGCCAAGGCTACATTCGAAGAGACTTCAAAGCCTTTGCTTGCGGTAACTTGACCATAACCCCCAATTTTGGAGTCTTTTACGACTCTGTCATATACACGCCAGCGGCCTTTTTCGGTGTCAAGAACCGTATTGGTGTCTACCACCTTGTCTTCTAGGGCGGCCACCATGGACATAAGTTTAAAGGTAGAGCCGGGCTCATGGGATTCGCCGACGGCGTAGTTCAGGCGTTCATAATATTTGCCTTCTTTGTTTCGGCCTAGGTTGGATATGGCTTTGATCTCGCCGGTACTGACCTCCATAACCACGGCACAGCCATGGTCGGCATTGTATTTTTCCAATTGTTTCAGTAGGGCGTGGTGGGCAATATCTTGAATACCGACATTGATGGTAGATACCACATCGTACCCATCTTTGGGTTCGATTATGTTCTCTTGGCCAATGGGTTTCCATTTGCCGTTTTGAATACGCTGTTTTAAACGCTTTCCGGCAGTACCCCGCAAATAGTCGCCGAAGGCGCCTTCTAGGCCAACGGGAACGTATTTGCCGTTTTCATTCAAGCGTTCCGAACCTACGGTACGCTCGGCTATTTTGCCCAAAGGATGTTCTCGAACGGTTTTGAATTCAGGAATAAAGCCCCCTTTGATCTTACCTTCCTTAAAAATGGGGAAGCTTTTGATGCGTAGGTATTCGGAGTATCCCAGGTTTCTGGCGATCAACTGGTAGCCGTTCCTATTCTTCCGGGCTTTTTCCAAAAGTAATAGGTAGTGAGAGGCCGGTTTGCCTAACATGGCCCCCAAAGAATCGGCCAAGGCTTCAACATGGTCGGTAAACAAACTTTCCTTTACGATGTTGGCATCGAAGTGTATCTCGTACTTGGCGACCGAAGTGGCTAATAAGCTACCGTCGTCCGCATAAAGGTTGCCCCGGGCAGGGTCGATGGTGAACATTTTTTCGTTGGTAGCATCGGCCATATCCCTATAGGTAGTGCCTTCCGTGGTCTGTAGGGTAACCAACTTGAATACGATGGCGGCCGCAAACAGGAACAGACCCCCGGCGAACAGGTAAGAGCGGAGCATGATGTTCTTTTCGTTGGTGGCCATTAGTTGCGTACTACTTTTATGTGTTTTGGTGGGGTTTCCGATGGTGCCAAGCCTTGCTCGGCCATTATTTGGGTTACTTTCGATTCTAGCTTTAGCTGCT
Organism: Sediminicola luteus; assembly: GCF_002514735.1. Taxonomy (GTDB): domain Bacteria; phylum Bacteroidota; class Bacteroidia; order Flavobacteriales; family Flavobacteriaceae; genus HQA918. The sequence continues at coordinate 316,581 of NZ_NBWU01000005.1, forward strand.
GTACGGCATAGCGTCCTTCTACATACTGCCCCTTGAGTTCGCGAATGCGTTCGTTCAATTGGGCTATTTCGTGTACTTTCTTGTCTGCGTTATGCGAGCTGGATATCATGACCACGGCCAAGAAGGATAGGAATACAATGAACAGCCAATTCTTGGGGGCGTCGCCACTAACCAAGAATTTACCTTTTAATATGTCCATTAATCCATTTCGCATGTCTATACTTTTTTGGCGATTCGCAGTTTGGCACTGCGGGCCCTATTGTTTCTGTTTATTTCTTCTTGGCTCGGTACGATCAATCCGCCTACCTTCTTAAAAGGAACCTGGGCATTGCCGTAAAAATCTTTTTCTACTTCCCCTTCGAATTTACCGGTGCGTATAAAGCGCTTTACCAGGCGGTCTTCCAAGGAATGGTAGCTAATCAGGCTTAACCGTCCGTTTGGGGCCAATATGTCATGGGCTTGCAGTAATAGTTCCTTTATTACCTGTAGCTCTTGGTTTACTTCTATGCGTATGGCCTGGTATATCTGGGCCAATATTTTTTGTTCTTTGTGCTTGGGCAAGAACTTTCCCAATACTTTTTTTAAATCGGTAGTGGTGGCGATCGGACCATTGGTGCGGGCCTCTACTATGGTGTTGGCTATGGCGTGACCGTTTCGGAGTTCTCCGTATTGCTGTAAAACCCCTCTAAGGTCTTCCATGCTATACTGGTTTACCACCTCATGAGCCGATTGGGTGCCGCTTTGGTCCATTCGCATATCCAAAGCACCGTCGAATCGGGTAGAGAAACCTCGGGCCCCACTATCGAATTGATGCGACGACACACCAAAGTCTCCTAGAATGCCATCTACCTCAGTAATGTTATAGAACTTTAGGAAGCGATTCAGGTGCCTGAAATTGGCTTGGATCAGCTGGAACCTGTCGTCTTCCGGTATGTTGTTGGCCGCATCGGTATCTTGGTCAAAACCGAACAATTTACCGTCTGGGCCTAGTCTCGATAATATTTCCCTAGAATGGCCACCGCCACCAAAAGTGACATCTACATAAGTGCCATTGGTCTTTATGGCCAGTCCGTCTACCGACTCTTTCAGTAGTACGGGGTCATGATACTCAGTCTTCATCGCCGAACCCTCCCATGATTTCAGCGGCCAGTTCTTTAAAGCTTGGCAACGAATCTTCGATAACCGCGGCAGATTTGGCCGTATCCCATATTTCTATCCGGTCTCCCGAGGCGATCAAGGTGACTTCCTTCGAAATCCCGGCATCGGCAACTAAGGTTTTCGGAATCTGTAACCTTCCGGTCGAATCAATGCTCACGGGTTTGACCCCGGCCGAAAGCACCCTGATAAAGTTGTCGATCTTGGGATGGAACCGGTTCTTTTTCAAGACGCGCTGCATCATCTTGTCAAAAGCGGCCCGCGGAAACAACTCCAAGCACTCATGGTGTACGGAGGGCTTTATTACAAAGCCTTCCTTGAGTATGGCGGCCAGCTGCTCCTGTAGGGATACAGGTAGCATAACGCGGCCTTTGGCGTCTGCCTTACACTCGTATGAACCAATGAGATTCGTCACTGAAAAAGGATCCTTTTTTCTTTATATAACCCAAATATATAGAATTTATTACCACTGACTTCCGAATTATGCCATATTGTTGATAAGTTCTACCACTTTCTACCACCAATTTTTATAATTCGCTGATTTTTAAGGGGTATTTGGGCGGTGTGGTTTTTATTCCTCGACCGATTATCGAAAGATTTTCGATGTGTTAAAACACGGCAGAAAACTGGGCTTTCCATTAGGCGGAAATGACTATATTTGCGATCTTAGAGTTGAAGCTGACCTGATGGACACAAGCGTAATAACAGAAGGAAAATTCCGATATATCGAGTTTGGTGAAGGTACGCCCATAGTCGTGTTACATGGCTTAATGGGTGGCTTGAGCAACTTCGGTGGCGTGAGTAGTTTTTTCCCGGAAAAAGGGTATAAGGTTATATTGCCCGAACTTCCTATTTACGATATGCCCATGCTTAAGACTACGGTGAAGCACTTTGCCAAGTTCGTGGCCGAGTTTTTGGAGCATAAAGGTCTTGATGAAGTGTTGCTTTTGGGGAATTCCTTAGGAGGGCATGTAGGCTTATTGTTCACCAAAATGTATCCTGAAAAAGTCAAAGGGCTCATTATTACCGGAAGCTCAGGGCTTTATGAAAGTGCCATGGGCGATAGTTATCCCAAACGTGGGAGCTACGAATTCATTGAAAAGAAGGCGCAAGATGTTTTTTACGACCCTGCCGTGGCAACCAAAGAGATTGTCGACGAGGTGTATGCGACCGTTAATGATAGGGTAAAACTCGTAAAAACCTTGGCGATTGCCAAAAGTGCTATACGCCATAATATGGCCAAAGATTTACCGAAAATGCCAACCCCTACCTGTATTATTTGGGGTAAGAACGATTCGGTTACCCCGCCCGAGGTGGCAGAAGAATTCCATACCTTATTACCCGACTCCGATCTGTACTGGATAGATAAATGTGGCCATGCGCCCATGATGGAGCACCCTGATACTTTTAACGAGCTGTTATACGCTTGGTTGTTGGCCAGAAAATTCCAATAAAACAGAATTGTGAAAATAGCATCTGCCGAATTTGTCGTCAGTAATTCCAATGTGGCCTCTTGCCCTAAAGATGCCCTACCCGAATATGCTTTTATAGGTAGGTCTAATGTGGGTAAATCGTCTTTGATCAATATGCTGACACAACGGAAGCATTTGGCCAAGACTTCTGGGAGGCCGGGAAAAACCCAATTGATCAACCATTTTAAGATTAATAAAGATTGGTTTTTGGTCGATTTACCGGGTTATGGTTATGCCCGGGTTTCTAAAAAAGATAAAAAAACCTTTCAAAAATACATAACCGATTACTTTAAGGAGCGCAAACAATTGGTGTGTGCTTTTGTGTTGGTAGATATTCGGCATGAGCCTCAACCCATTGATGTGAATTTTATGGAATGGCTGGGCGAAAACCAAATTCCCTTTTGTATCATTTTCACCAAGGCCGACAAACTAAAACCAGCGGCCATAGAAAGGCAGGTGGCAGATTATCTTGGAAAATTGGAGGCGGGTGCTTGGGAAGAGGCGCCCCAGCATTTCGTGACCAGCTCAAGTCATAGAACGGGTAGGGAAAACCTCCTGGACTTTATCGATCAGGTGAATACTTCGGTCAAGGGGTAAACCTTATTTTTTCTTCAGTTCCAACTTTTCGGCAAAATAATCGCAAAAATCACGCATGGTTGCCGTCATTTTTTCGTCTTGGGTAGCCTTAAAGAAGGTGTCGGACATGGCCATAAGTGTCTGGTGGAAGAAGATTTTCATTTCGTCTACAGGCATGTCTTTGGTCCAAAGATCGATTTTTAAAGATTCCTTGGCGTTGTGGTCCCAAACCGATAATAAGAAGGCCTTGGCTTCTGCTTTGGCGACCCCACCATCAACGGCAGACCAAGATAAGGCTTCCGGCACCCTGTTTTCGTCCAATTCTACGTTCAATTCAATCTTTGAGCTATGCTGTGCCATTATCTTCGAGGTTTGTAATTAGCGCGTTTAAATATTTCGTCCGCGGGTAATTGTAATAGGTCTTGTAGGCTTAGGTCGTTTTTCTCCATGAAGGCGTTAACGATCTGCCACCCCATATATCTTCCGGTCTTACCGGGCGATTCACTGTCGAGTTCCAATTGGAATTTAGAGAATGGGGCAGGGGCTAAAAAACGCCTTTCGAGATTTTTATCGGTACTATAAAGTAGTTCACGTTCAATAAAGTAGCGCCAAATCTGTTCTTCGTTGGCTTGTGCCCATTGCCATTGTGCCTCGGTATAGTGCATTAAATCATGAGGCGGGCTTTGGGGCAATAGTTTTTGCTTTAAATAGAGTTCTTTACCATAGCCTATAATTTGATCCAAAAACCGGCGGCCACCCATACTAATCCATTGTTTGGCAAAGGTACCGGCCACATCGGGCAGCAGGTATTTTTTATCCAGTTCTTGGGCCACATAACGCGGTAGTCCCTGATAGAATTTGTGGTCAGGACCCAGATAGTTTTGTAGTCCGATTAAAAGCAAACTATCTGCCAAAACGACCCTATAGGCATAATCTACCTCGGCAGCAAGGGTAACTGTTTTGGGTATCCGGGTTTTGGGGAAGTAATATTTTATGTGTTTGTACAATTGCGTAAGGCCTTCTTTTTCGGTTTCTAAATCAGGAAAAAGTTGTGCTACTTCTTTAGAGATCGAAAGTTGTAAGGTGTCTTGCATGCGCCTCTGCCATACGCTATCGGCCACGCTTTCTGGATAAAGGTAGGGGTATTTGGCTTTTAACTGTCCAAGATTATCTGGTGAGGTCTGTGCCAAGTCTTTATCAAAACGTTCAAAAATGGGGTCAATGGCGATATGGTCGAGGTTTAAAGCGCTGTTTTTTGTGTCGTCTTTACAACCGATACATAATAAAAGAAGTGATACGAAAAATATGTGCGCCCTTTTCAAACCGTATTCGTTAATTTAGCGGCAAAGGTACCCATTTTAGTAATATCAAATAGCTTTTAGATGGATTCGAAAAAAACGGTAGATTATATTGTAGATTGGTTGGGTTCTTATGCAAATAAGGCAGGTTTAAAAGGATTTGTGGTGGGCATTTCCGGAGGAATTGATTCTGCCCTGACCTCCACGCTTTGCGCTAAAACGGGCTTGGAGTTACTTTGTTTGGAGATGCCTATCCATCAGGCAGAGAACCAGGTATCACGTGCAGCTGCCCACATTGAATGGCTACAAGCGAATTTTGATAAAATAAGTAGGCAAAAAGTTGATCTTACGGAAACCTTCGATACCATGGTGGAGGCTTTTCCGGCGGTAGCGAACGAAGAAGATCGCTTTTTACCCTTGGCGAACACCCGGGCCAGATTACGTATGTCTACCTTGTATTATTTTGCCGGATTGCACGGGTATTTGGTAGCGGGTACCGGCAACAAAGTTGAAGACTTTGGGGTCGGCTTTTTTACCAAGTACGGTGATGGCGGCGTTGATCTTAGCCCGATTGCCGATCTTGTAAAATCTGAAGTTTATGCATTGGCGGCATATTTGGGTGTAAATCAAGAGATTTTAGAAGCGGCACCTACCGATGGTCTCTTTGGTGACGACCGTACCGATGCCGATCAACTGGGGGCTAGTTACCCGGAGCTTGAGTGGGCCATGGAACAAGATGCCTTGGGTAAAATGCCATCGGATTTTGTTGGTAGGGATACCGAGGTGTTGACTATTTATCAGCGCCTGAATCGTATTAACCAGCACAAAATGGTGCCGATTCCGGTATGTAACATTCCCGATAAAGTGCGGTAAAAACCGGAGTAATGCGTAATTTCTTGCAAATTCTTACGTAAATATTGCTTTTTTTATGAAAAAGTAGGACAATATTTTGTAGCATTTCACTGTTTTAAAGTATCTTGCAGTCGGTCACGCACGACCAGCAACCAATTTAATTAATTATTTTTCTAATGATTAAAGTTTTAATTGCGGACAACCATCCGGTAGTCCGTACAGGAATCAAGAGTGTATTGGGTTCCGCGGCAGACTTTGAGGTCCTAGGGGATGTCGCTACCACTACAGAATTGTTTGCCACATTGGAAATTAACACGCCTGATGTCGTGATTATGGAATTGGATATTCCAGAAATCAACGGTATCGCTACACTTCGAAAGATCAAACAAGATCATCCGGATGTAAAGGTGTTGATCTACAGTGGACAATCGGAAGACGTCTATGCTTTGAGTACGATCAGGGCAGGTGCTTTTGGTTATCTTTCGAAAACCGCCGATATCGATTATATCGTAAACGCGGTGCGTAAAGTCAGTACAGGCGGCATGTTCATTACCAATGAACTGGCTCAGCGTTTGGCTTTTGACGAAGGAACCCAAAAACCTAGAAGGTTTTTCAGGAAATTGTCTACCCGCGAAGTCGAGGTCCTAAAACTATTGGCTAGTGGAATGCGCAACAAGGATGTGGCCCAAGGCCTCAACCTGAACGAAAAAACGGTGAGTACCTATAAGGCTCGCTTAATGAAAAAGCTGAATGTAGACAACCTAGTTGATCTATTGCAGCAGGCTAAAGCGTTGGAATTGTATTAACGATTCCATGGCATTACGAACCAAACCCTGGCCTAGGCCAGGGTTTTTTTATGCGTCAGGGTTTCCTCAAACGCTTTATATACGACTTTTTGGTTTGAAAAGCGTTGTCTAGTGTTCTAGGCTTAGGTTTATTCCAAATTTGGGTATCGTATAAGATAGGAAATAGCTTGTTGTAAAGGCATGATTTTTATCATGGTGATCTAGTGGGCATATGCCGACCTTTAAAGTGCATTTAAAAACCACGGACCATGAAAAAAAGAACTCCGGTCTCCTCTATAATGACCAAAGACGTTGTTACACTGACACATACCGATGATTTGGTAACCGCCGAATCTTTATTCAAAAAACATCATATCAGACACATTCCCGTGGTAAATGGGGGTGGGGTAACCGGTATGCTTAGTTATACCGATTTGTTGCGAATCAGTTTCGCTGATGCGGTAGATGAAGATGAAGTGGCCGTAGATACCACGGTATATAATATGTTTACCATTGAACAGGTAATGGCCAAAAATCCGGTTGCGGTACAAACTACAACCACCGTTAAGGAAGTAGCCGAGATTTTGGCCAATAACGAATTCCATGCCCTGCCCGTAATCGATGAAGGCAAACTGAAAGGAATCGTTACCACCACTGATCTTATCAAATATCTCTTGTCACAGTATTAGTAGTAGTTTGTCATAGGTTATACGACAAGGGAAACGGAAAAGCAGGTGCGAAAGTGCCTGCTTTCCTTCGTTATACATGCGAGCTTATAACTTGGTATGTATGTGTGCCATTATATGTTTGGCGTGTATTCGGGAGTTTTCTATAAACCATTTGTGGGTTTCCATACCGCCACAGATAACCCCCGCCAAATAGAGTCCGCTTACATTGGTTTCCATGGTTTCTGGGTCGTATTGCGGTAAGCGCTTTTCGTCTTCAGAAAGGGTAATGCCCAGTTTTTCCAAGAAAGTGAAATTGGGTCGGTATCCGGTCATGGCCAATACATAGTCGTTTTCTAGAATATGGGTGCCATCTGGCCCTGAGACTTGTATTTTATCTGGTGTTATTTCCCTAATAGTACTATTGTAATAGGCTGCAATACTTCCTTCTTCAATTCGGTTGATTATATCGGGACGTACCCAGTATTTGACCCTTGGGCCTACCTCGGGGCCACGAATGATCAAACTTACCTCGGCTCCCTTACGCCAACATTCCAAGGCAGCATCTATGGCCGAATTGCTTGCTCCGACAACAGCCACTTTTTGGCCGGCGTAGTAATGCGGATTACCATAGTAATGACTTACTTTTTCCAAATCTTCCCCGGGTACATTAATGTAGTTCGGAATATCGTAAAAACCCGTGGCCACTACCACTTGTTTGCTTTCGTAGCTTCCTTTGGTGGTACGGATATTAAAATGACCGAGGTTTTCTACCTTTTCTACCTTTTCGAATAGGTTTGTACGCAGCTGGTTAGAAGTTACTATTCTGCGGTAGTACTCCAGAGCTTCGTCTTTCTTTGGTTTTGCTTCCTTGCTTATAAACGGGATGTTGTCTATTTCGAGTCTTTCAGAAGAGGAGAAGAATTGCATATTGGCCGGATAGTGGTACAGCGAGTTTACGATGCAACCTTTTTCCAAAATCAAATAGCTCAGTCCTTTTTTTTTGGCTTCCAGACCACAGGCTATCCCAATGGGGCCTCCTCCAATTATGACAACATCCAACATGGGCTAGGCAATAACTTTTTTAAGGTTCTTAATGGTGTCCGTTGGGTTATCGCTCTTAAACACAAAACTTCCGGCCACTAAAACATCGGCACCGGCATCTACCAGGGCTTTCGCATTTTTATCATTGACACCACCGTCAATTTCGATTAAAGTTTGGGCGCCATTATCGTTGATCAAGGTTTTTAGTTTCTTGATCTTGTCATAGGTGTTCTCAATAAAGGCCTGTCCGCCAAAACCTGGGTTTACGCTCATTAAACAAACAAGGTCAATGTCTTGGATCACGTCTTCGAGCAGGTGTGCGGGCGTATGCGGATTTAAGGCGACACCGGCTTTCATGCCTGCATTTTTAATGGCTTGAAGGCTGCGGTGTAAATGTGTACAGGCTTCATAATGTACAGTGAGTACATCGGCCCCAAGATCGGCGAAAGTTTGCACATATCTGTCGGGGTCAACGATCATAAGGTGAACGTCCAAGGTTTTTTGGGTATGGCGTGCCATAGCTTGTAAAACGGGCATTCCAAACGAAATGTTGGGAACGAAAACCCCGTCCATGATATCGATATGGAACCAATCGGCCTCACTGGCGTTTACCATTTCAATATCGCGTTGTAAATTGGCGAAATCGGCTGCGAGCAGTGATGGGGCTATCTTTTTGTATTGCATGTCTGAAGGCGTTGTTTTGCGCCGCAAAAGTAACGAATATCGGCGATGTTTTTAAGGCAGGGGGTCGTATATTTGAGCTTAAATTATCCAGTATACCTTTCACCACAACCTATATCCGGTATATGTTTATAACGCGACCCCACTCCCTTGTTTTAAGATTAATCCGTCTGTTAAGTCAATTGTCATTGTTCTTCTTGTTGTTGTTTTCCTGTACCGATAAAAAGGAAAGTTATAGCAAAAAGGGCGCAGGGGAAGACCCGAATATCTATGGCATGAAAGCGGATGCCGATTTTTTGGGCGATGGAAAATGTAAGGAGTGCCATCAAGAAGAATATAGTGAATGGGAAGGGTCGCATCATCAAATGTCGATGTTGCTGGCTGATAGCATTTCGGTAAAGGCGCCGTTTCAGGGTGAGATTTTCGATAGTCAAGGGGTGAGATCGACCTTCTGTTCGAAACCGGATGGCTTTTACGTAACCACCGAAGGTCCCGATGGTAAACCGGCTGATTATAAAATAGAATATACTTTTGGCATTGCCCCCTTGCAGCAATATATCGTAAAATTTCCCGATGGCCATTATCAGTGTTTACGAACGGCTTGGGATACCGAAAAAGGGGAGTGGTTCGATCTTTATCCCGATTTTAAGGTGGTGCATTCCGAATGGCTGCATTGGACCAAGGGCGGACTGAATTGGAATACCATGTGTTCGGACTGCCATTCGACCAATGTGCGCAAGAATTACAAGGCCGATACACATAGTTACGATACCCAATACGCCTTAATCAACGTAAGTTGCGAAGCTTGTCATGGGCCAGGAAAAAGCCATGTTGCCGAGGTGGAACGTTTGGGGGATGCGTATGAGCCAAATGGTAGTTTTCAAATGACCATGGCCACACCGCCCAAGCAATTGGTGGATCAATGTGCCCGTTGCCATGTGTTACGGGAGCAGGTCACCGATGGATTTGATTATAAAGGGAGTCTTTTGGATCATTATTTTCCCCGCTTAATCGATACCTTGACGTATTTCCCGGACGGACAAATTCTAGGGGAAGACTATGTGTACGGTTCTTTTGTACAGAGCAAAATGTATCATAATAATGTAAGTTGTAAAGACTGCCACAATTCTCATTCCTTAGCCTTAAAAGCCGAAGGCAATGCCCTTTGTCTACAATGCCATGAGTCGAGTACGTACGATACGGAAAGGCATCATTTTCATAGCATGGGGCAAGAGGGGGCGGCCTGTATCAATTGTCATATGCCGGGCCGGATCTATATGGGCAACGATTTTAGGCGTGATCATAGCTTTAGGGTGCCTCGACCCGATCAGAGCATAGCCTATGGTACACCCAATGCTTGTATGGATTGCCATGCCGAGAAAGGTAATGCCTGGGCTTGGGAGGCCTATAAAAAATGGTATGGAGAAGCACCGGAAGGGCATTTTTCTGATTTGTTGGCGGCAGGCTTAACTGCCCCGAATGGGTCGCAGCTATTGAAAAAATTGGCGCAAGATACCCTGCAGCCCGATATTGCCAGGGCTTCAGCCATTCATGGGATGCACGAGAATGCCTTAAGTGAGGCGGAGATACAAGGGGTTTTGGCATTTTTAAAAGATGATGCGGCCGTAGTACGGGGAGCCACCCTGGATTTCTTTGGGGAACAGGAAAACTCGAGTTATACCAATCATTTTTGGCCCCTGTTAAAAGATGCCAAGCGAGCGGTTCGGGTGAAGGCTTATTTTGCCTTGGCCGGACAGCAATCGGTGCCCAAAGGTTATGAAGAAGCTTATAAGAAAGTCGGGGAGGAATTCGCCCATTACCTCAAGGCTACGTCCGATTTTGTTGGCGGTAGGGTAAAGCAGGCAAATTATCATTTAAAGAAAGGAAAGTTGGCCCAGGCCATTGCTAGTTATGAAAGCGCCCAAAGATTGGATGCCTTGGATAATAATGTCCGTATGACCTTGGGTAATCTATATTATCGAAATAAACAATACGACAAGGCTGAAAAAGCGTTCCGCACTATAATCGAGCAAGAGCCCGAATTTGGGGCTACCTATTTTACCTATGCCTTACTATTGGCCGAACAAGAACGATTCAACGAGGCGGCCCAGCAGTTGGAAAGTAGTATAGCCAGAGCACCCGATAACCAAAGGGCCTATTACAATCTTTGTTTGATCTACGACCGCATCGGGGAAAAGGAATTGGCCTATACCACCGCCTTAAAAGGCTTGGAAAAGCAGGAGAATAATGTGGACCTTATGTATACCCTGGCCTTTTTGTACCATAAAAATGGGGATTCGAAGAAAGCTAGGCCTTGGGTGGTTAAATTGATCCGTTTGCAACCCGAGAACCAGCAGTTTAGGGCTTTTTTGAATGAGATTGATTATGGAGAGTAATGTTTTTACATATAACTATTTTGTTGTATAACAAAATAGTTATATATTGGAATTATGAAATCAAGTTCCTTGATAAAACTGATTGAAGCGGATGGGTGGAAGTTAGTTAGAACGAAAGGGAGTCATCACCACTTTAAACATCCGGTTAAGAAGGGATTAGTTACGATTCCACATCCCAAAAAAGATGTGCCAATCGGAACTGTAAAATCTATTCTTAGACAAGCGGGTTTGTAATTGGATTCCGTTTTATTCTATCAATTTTGGTTTCAGGAAAGTAATCGAATAAATTATGACAACAGAGGAAAAGGGTGTTTTTTCAAAGGATTCGGTAATCGTGTTTGTTGAACAGGCTAATGACGGTACCTATTGGGGTACCAGTCAAAATATACCTGGGGTGGTTTCTGCTTTCGGTAATAGTTTAGAAGAACTTAAGGCAAATTTCAATCAGGCATTTTTGGATTATCTGGAAGTGGCAAGAGAGCTAGGAGAACCTTGGTTAAGAGATGTTGAAGGGCTGGGTAATTATCTTTTTAAATTAAATCTTCAATCTTTTTTTAGACTGGTACCTGAGGTGAAAATCAGTGCTATTGCAGAAAAGGCAGGGATTAATGCTTCATTGCTGCGCCAATATGCCACGGGTAAGGCAAATGCTTCTGAGACAAGGGCTAAACAAATAGAAAAAGCGGTGCATCAATTAGGTCAAGAATTGTTGTCAGTATCGCTGTAGACTAACCCTAAATACCTCATTTTCTAAATTTACAATGATTGATACACCTAATAATTAGGCACAAAAAAACTCCGGTAATCAGCCGGAGTTTATTCATCAATCAAAAAACGAACAGTCATGAATAACTGTTTATTAGGGCCTAAGTTACCACATTTACACAAAAAAACCAACTTTTGATTCGGTTTAATGTGTAAAATGCACTTTTTAACCTAGGTATGTCTTTAATATCTTGCTTCTTGAGGTATGCTTTAGCCTTCTAATGGCTTTTTCCTTAATCTGGCGTACCCTTTCGCGAGTCAGGTCAAAGGTCTCTCCGATTTCTTCCAAGGTCATGGAGTGTTGCCCGGCCAAACCAAAGTACAGGCGGATAACATCGGCCTCTCTTGGGGTCAGGGTTTCCAAAGCGCGCTCGATCTCGGTACGCAACGATTCGTGCAACAGTTCCTTGTCGGGGTTCGGGGATTCGCCCGAACGCAATACGTCGTATAGGTTCGAATCTTCCCCGTCGATCAATGGGGCATCCATAGATACGTGGCGACCACTGTTCTTCAACGACTGTTTTACGTCTTCAACGGTCATATCCAATTCCTTGGCGATTTCTTCGGCCGAAGGCACACGCTCATGGGCTTGCTCTAAAAAAGCAAAGGTTTTGTTGATCTTATTGATCGAACCGATTTTGTTCAAGGGCAAACGTACGATACGCGATTGCTCGGCCAATGCCTGAAGAATGGATTGACGGATCCACCATACGGCGTACGATATGAACTTAAAACCACGGGTCTCGTCAAAACGTTGTGCAGCTTTGATAAGACCTAAGTTTCCTTCGTTGATCAAATCGGGAAGGGTCAATCCTTGGTTTTGATATTGTTTGGCCACAGAGACAACGAACCTTAGGTTGGCCTTGGTCAATTTTTCCAAGGCAATTTGATCTCCGGCCTTGATCCGCTGTGCCAATTCTACCTCTTCATCTGCCGTAATCAAATCTACTTTACCTATCTCCTGTAGGTATTTGTCCAAAGAGGCGGTTTCCCGGTTGGTTACCTGCTTTGTGATCTTTAACTGTCTCATGCTGTATTTTCCTTTGTGTATTTAGGACCTTTTATAAGTGGGTGCTATTTGTTTATACGTAAGAATTACACAAAAGTTACAATTTCAATATATTTTTTTTGCCAAAGTTTCCGTAGTACTGGTTTTTAGTCCCATTTTGTTGAGGACGTCTTATGTTGTGAAGAAATAAAAAAGCCCGGGATTTCCCAGGCTTTCGTATGCTAAAAAAGAAAATTAATCCCTTTTTGGTCTGTCGTCGCGGTTGCGATCTCTGTTTCGGTTGTCCCTTCCGCGATTATCACGGCCACGGTTATCGCGTCCACGATGATTTCTGTCGCGTGGTGGGCGCTCTACATAACCTTCCGGTTTTGGCAACAAGGCTTTTCTCGATACCTTTTCCTTACGGGTTTTAGGATCTATTCCGAAGTACTTCACGTCCATTACGTCGCCCATGTTCACTACATCAGTTACGTTTTCGGTGCGTTCCCAAGCCAATTCGGAAACGTGTAACAAGGTTTCGTTACCCGGGGCCTCAACGTATTCTACAACGGCACCGAATTCTAAAATCTTAATGACCTTAACCTCATATACGCTACCTACCACAGGTTTGAAGGTGATAGAGTCTATCTTGGCCAATACGGCATCGATGCCCCCTTGGTCGGTACCCAAGATCTCTACGATACCTTCTTCGGTAACCGGGTCTTCGTTGATAACGATAGTGGTTTTGGTCTCTTTCTGAAGTTCTTGGATTACTTTTCCACCAGGTCCGATCAAAGCACCGATAAACTCGTTGGCAATGGTAGTAGTAACCATTTTCGGAGCATGTGGTTTTACATCTTCGTTAGGTGCGGCAATGGTATCGGTTAGTTTGTCCAAGATGTGTAAACGACCTTCTTTGGCTTGCATTAAGGCGTTGGTCAAGATCTCGTAAGAAAGACCTTTTACTTTAATATCCATCTGACAGGCTGTGATTCCCTCTTCGGTACCACAAACTTTAAAGTCCATATCACCTAAGTGATCTTCATCACCAAGAATATCGGACAATACGGCGTACTTACCAGATTCGGCATCGGAAATCAATCCCATAGCGATACCTGAAACTGGTTTTTTAAGCTGTACCCCGGCATCCATCATGGCCATGGTTCCCGAACAAACGGTAGCCATAGAAGAAGAACCATTAGATTCCAAAACTTCCGATACTACTCGAACGGTATAAGGACAATCGTCTGGTACCATGCGTTTTAAGGCGCGTTGGGCCAAGTTACCGTGACCTACTTCCCTACGTGATGTACCACGGATCGGACGGGCCTCACCGGTACAGAATGGAGGGAAGTTGTAGTGAAGATAGAAGGTCTCTTCACCTTCGTAAGATGGCATATCGATTTGGTTGGCCTCTCTAGAAGTACCTAAGGTTACCGTGGCCAATGCCTGGGTCTCACCTCGGGTAAAGATGGAAGAACCGTGGGTAGAAGGTAGGTAATCTACCTCACACCAAATCGGACGGATCTCGGTGGTCTTACGACCATCTAAACGTAAGCCTTCGTCCAAGGTTAGGTTACGTACGGCTTCTTTTTCGGCCTTGTGGTAATACTTCGATATCAAACCACCGTATTCTTCTTGCTCTTCTTCTGAGAAGGTTTCGGTAATCTCTTCTTTGATGGCCATAAAGCTGGCGCTACGCTCGTGTTTGGCAGAACCGGCCTTGGCTACGGCATAAACCTTGTCATAGGCCATGTCGTAGATCTTTTTGGCCAAATCTTCGTCGGCACGCTCTGGCTCATACTCACGTACTTCTTTCTTTCCGAAGGCTTCGGCCAAACGAATCTGGGCCTCACATTGTACTTTAATGGCTTCGTGGGCGAATTGGATGGCTTCTACCATTTCCTCTTCGGAAATCTCGCTCATTTCACCTTCTACCATCATAACCGAATCCATAGAGGCACCGATAACCATATCGATATCGGAGGTTTCTAACTGGGCACGGCTTGGGTTAATAATCAAGTTACCGTCTACCCGACCTACACGTACCTCTGAAATGGCACATTCGAACGGGAAGTCGGACAATTGAATGGCGGCAGAAGCGGCAAGACCGGCCATGGCATCTGGCATTACGTCCTCGTCATGCGACATCAATTGGATCATTACCTGGGTCTCGGAATGGTAATCTTTTGGGAAAAGCGGACGCAAAACACGGTCTACCAAACGCATGGTAAGAACCTCGCCATCGCTTGGACGTGCTTCCCTTTTGAAAAAACCACCTGGATAACGACCTGCGGCGGCGAATTTTTCACGGTAATCTACGGTAAGGGGCAAGAAATCTACATCGCTTTGTTTGTAGTTGGAAACTACGGTACACAGCAACATACATTTACCCGATTGTACTACGACAGATCCGTGGGCCTGTTTGGCCAATTTTCCGGTCTCGATGGAAATGGTCCTACCATCGCCCAAATCGATGACCTCTCTAAAAACTTGTGGAATCATACATACTGATTTAGCCTTTTTAGCAAAAGGCTTTCATTAAACTTTGGTCTTTGTCCGAAACGGACTAGTGTTGTTGTGTTGTGTGTTGTTCGACCAATGAAAAACCGGTATGTCAGCTTTTTGTGTGCCCCGCAAAGCAGGGAAATATAAAAAAGGGGAAGCGTTGCCGCCTCCCCTCGAAAATTATTTTCTAATGCCTAATTCTTTAATGATGGCACGATACCTAAGAATGTCTTTCTTCTTAAGGTAATCCAATAAGCTTCTACGCTTACCTACCAATTTTACCAACGAACGCTCGGTGTTGAAATCCTTACGGTTTTGCTTTAAGTGCTCGGTAAGGTGGTTGATACGAAAGGTGAAAAGGGCAATCTGTCCTTCAGTGCTTCCGGTGTCGGCCTCCGACTTTCCGTGCTTTTTAAAAATTTCGGCTTTTGTCTCTTTAGTCAAATACATGCCAATATTGTTTTAAATGATTATTATGTATTCTGTTTTTAAACAGGCGGCAAATGTACAAATAATTTTGATAGCTTCCAGAAAAACTTCCCTAGGAACGTATAGGGGCGTTTTGGATCAAATCGATGTACTGGTTAATTTTCTTTTTCAAATCGCGTCGGTGACTGATAAAATCCAAGAAACCGTTCTCCAACAAGAACTCCGAGGTCTGGAAGCCTTCGGGCAGATCCTGGCCTGTGGTGTCTTTAACCACACGCGGGCCGGCAAATCCGATCAATGCGCCTGGTTCTGATATATTGATGTCGCCCAACATAGCGTACGAGGCTGTGGTGCCCCCGGTAGTTGGGTCGGTACATAGCGAGATATAGGGTATCTGGGCGTCGGCCAATTGGGCCAGTTTAGCAGAGGTCTTGGCCAATTGCATCAAGCTCAAGGCGGCTTCCATCATACGGGCACCCCCAGATTTCGATATCATTACAAACGGAATCTTGTTCTTTAAGGAATGGTCTATGCCACGTGCGATCTTTTCACCGACCACAGAACCCATAGAACCGCCGATAAAAGCAAAATCCATACAGCAGACCACCAAATCTTGACCTAAAGATTTACCCACCCCGGTACGAACGGCATCTTTTAAACCGGTCTTTTGTTGGGCGGCCTTTAAACGATCGGAGTACTTTTTGGTGTCCTCGAACTTTAAAGGGTCTTTAGAACTCAAGCCTTTGTCGAGTTCTTCGAAGTTGTTATCGTCGAAAAGAATCTCAAAGTATTCCTTGCTTCCAATACGTACGTGATAGTCGTCTTCCGGACTCACGTAAAAATTTCGGGACAGTTCTTCGGTCTCTACAATCTTTCCAGTGGGCGATTTGTACCACAGGCCTTTAGGAGTGTCTTTTTTCTCCTCGGTCTTGGTTTGGATCCCTTTTTCCTTTCTTTTAAACCATGAAGACATAGTATACGGTATTCGTTAGAGGGTATTTACATTGTTCAGGTCTTCGAAGGCTTTTTTCAAACGCTCTACAAAAGCATCTTCACCTTTACGTAACCAAACCCTTGGGTCGTAAAATTTCTTGTTGGGTTGGTCGTCTCCGTCCGGATTCCCAATTTGGGTCTGAAGATAATCCTTTTTGTCCTGAACATAATCCCTTACCCCAGAAAGGAAGGCATATTGCATATCGGTATCGATGTTCATTTTAATAACACCATAACCGATAGATTCCCTGATTTCTTCTACGGTAGAACCAGAACCTCCGTGGAAAACGAAATCTACGGTGTTGTGGGGTACATTGTACTTTTCCGAGATAAACTCTTGCGAGTTCTTTAAGATCTTCGGGGTCAATTTTACGTTTCCGGGCTTGTATACACCGTGTACGTTTCCGAAAGAAGCGGCAATGGTAAACCTTGGGCTCACCTTCATTAATTCTTCGTAAGAATAGGCTACTTCCTCGGGTTGGGTATATAGTTTAGAATCGTCTACGTCGGTATTGTCAACGCCATCTTCCTCTCCACCGGTAATACCCAATTCGATCTCTAGGGTCATGCCCATTTTGGCCATACGCTCTAAATAACCTTTACAGATTTCGATGTTCTCCTCTAAAGGTTCTTCGGAAAGATCGATCATATGCGAGCTAAAAAGCGGTTTTCCGGTTTCGGCAAAGTGCTTTTCACTGGCATCTAACAAACCGTCTACCCAAGGCAATAGTTTTTTGGCACAGTGATCGGTATGTAAAATTACGGAGGCACCATAGGCCTCGGCCATTTCATGAACGTGCTTGGCTCCGGCTACGGCACCAAGAACGGCGGCTTTTTGGTTTTCGTTGGACAAGCCTTTACCGGCATTAAACTGGGCGCCACCATTAGAAAATTGAATGATGACCGGGGCGTTCAAGGCCGCAGCGGTTTCCAAAACCCCATTGATGGAGTTCGATCCGATCACGTTTACCGCAGGAAGGGCGAAACCTTTCTCTTTGGCATATCGGAATATCTCTTGTACTTCGTCGCCTGTGGCAACTCCAGGTTTAATGTTGTGGGACATACTTTTGTACGTATTGTTAGTTGAACTAATTGGGGCAAATGTAATAAATAAATCGAATCGAAAGCCGACTTTGACCCCGCGGGCGTAGATTGCTTAAAATGGATAATTTATCCCTATATGGGTTACCATATTCTTAATATTATAGTCTTGAAACCATCGATTTCCCATTGGCTTGGCTGGGTCGTAGGTCTTAAATCCGAAATCGAGACGGATAATGAAGTAAGATACATCGTAACGGAAACCGATACCGCTACCTACGGCCAGCTCTTCTAGGGATTTAATGCCTTCAAAGACCGCCTTTTCATTGGTCTCATCGTCCAAAACATTCCAAATGTTTCCCACATCGGCAAAAAGGGCGCCTTTTAAATCGCCGAATATGGGAAAACGGTATTCAGTGTTGAAGGCGATTTTCATGTTGGCCTCGTTGAAGTCGTTGAGACTACCTGAAGAACCTGGGCCTAATGAATAGGCTTGCCAACCCCGGTTGTCGTTCGAACCCCCAGCAAAATAAGAACGCGAAAAAGGTATGTTGTTCGAGTTGCCGTAAGGTAGTGCTAAGCCAAAAAAGCTACGGAAAGCCAAAACCGTACCCGGGGAAGCCAAACGAAAATGTTTGATAAAATCGAATTCGGCCTTAATGTATTGGGAGTAGGGGATGTTCAATAATAAATCTTGCCCTCCTTGGTTTTCCTTGAATTCAACAATATTTGCTAATAGGGATAGGGAATTTCCGGCACTTTCCAAACGCCCCCTGAAACTATAAAAGTTACGGTCTGTCAGCCCTTCGCGGTTGGTCTTAAAGTAGGTGTAATGAGCCGAAAGTATCAGGTTGTTCTCTGTTAAGCGAATCCGACGGTTCTCAATTCGGTTAACCTCATTGTATTCGTCAGAACCTTCGGGATATTCCCCACCCAACTCGTTCTGTAACACTTCCTGCGTAAAACCAGTTGTACCGGATGGAATTCTAAGTTGGAACGGGTCAGAAGGGTTACCTGTAGTTTCGTAAAACTGGGGGTAATCACTTTCAAATCCTTTAGCAAGATCGTCTAATTGGCTATAGGTGTCTTGATACACATTGTAAAACGCATCTGGGTTCAGGTTTTTGATGTACTCAATATCGAGTATTTCAAGATTGTTCCTTCGTTTATCATTGGGTGACCATTGGTAGCCGTAATGGGTGTTGAAGGTCTGTTTGTCCAATCCAATGTTCTTTTGCAAGGCCATACCGGCAGAGATATTGGTGCTGGGTAACATATAGGCCGGTGTAATGCGCTCGGAATCTATAAAAGGAAAGGCAAAACGAGGTATGCTCAATTTAACATCGGTACCTATTTCCGATGAGAATTTTTTATCGGGTGGCGAATCGCTCAATAATCCGATAGTACCTCGGGCGCTAACACTTAGGTTCTCCATGCCCCCAAAAACATTGCGAATGTTCAGTGAGGTATTAAAAGTAGTACCTATAGTGTTTATGTTAGAGTGGGTAACATCTACGTTGAAACCTAGGGAGTACTTAGGTCGTGGGGCCAAGAAAATGTGCATGTCCAGCTTGGTGCCTGTACTATCGGGAATGGGTTCGATATTGGGGTATTTAAAGTTGTTTAAACTCGAAATTTTTCTGTAAGTCCGGGTTCTGTCAATTTCACGATACAGGCTGTCCTTGTTGAAAAATACGGTTTCCGAAATGGCTTTTGGGGTGTACTTTAAATCGCCTTTATAGTGTATGTTGAGGTCTTTGTATTGAATTGTCTTTAAGCTGTCGCTGGTTGGGTTGGCCAAATCAAAATCGGCATAAATATGCACATTGTTTATGTGATTGACCTTGTATTCACCAACATGGGTACGGTTGCCAATGGTACTTTTCGGGTTGTCTATATTTAATGTAACGTCTAGTTTTTGGTCGTCGGAGATGGCGAGGGTATCCATCAGAATATCGAAATTGATAGAGCTTTCTTGGAAATTCCATACCCCGGAATTACGGAAAAGTTCGGTCAGCCGAGCCCGTTCTTGGTTAAATTGGGCCAAATCGAACTGGTCGCCTTGGTGCACATAGGTTTCCGGTTTGGCCAATTGAAACAAACTGTCTATGTCTTTAGAGCCAATAGCGTAGTTAAGGGTGTCTATGTAGAAAGGTTTTCCTAGGTTGACATCGTAACCGATTTTAGCTCGGTTCTTTTCGTAGATTGTATCCGTGGTCTGTCGGGCAATGGCGTTAAAATATCCTTTGCTACCATAATAGGCCTTTAGGCGTTTTAAAGATTGGTCGGTTTTAAGGGAGTCTAAAATGGTGGGCGCCTCCCCAATATCTTTAAACCAATTGCTGGCCCCTTTTACCAAAAAAGATTCCCCTAAACGGTTCAGTTGTTTTTCAGACAGTAGGTTGGTCAGTCGTTGCCTGCGGTTGGGTTTACGATCCAGCCAATCTTGAAAGGTGGAGTCCGGGTTCGGATTGGCCATATTATAAATGTGCAAGCGTAAGGGGACACCCAAAAGTTTGCTATTGGGTTTTTGGGATATAAGTCCGGTTACCGTGGGGTCTATAATCTTTTTGCCTTCTACCCGTAACTCCGATTCGGTGAGTAGGTATTCGTCTTCCCCAACATTCTTTAAAGTGCTGCACGCGGCCAGGCTCAGTACCAATAAAATTAAACCTACTTTTGTAGGCAGTCTGAACATGACATTGCGTATTCCCATAGAGGCCAAAAATAAGTTATTTCGATGGTTGCGAAAAGTGAATTGAAATTTGTAAAAAGCCTACAACAAAAAAAATGCCGATCCGAATCCGGACTTTTTGTGGTAGAGGGCGTTAAATCGGTGAACGAGCTTTTGGATAGCCCTTTAAAACTGCATTCGCTTTATGCTACCGACCCCGCTTTGATAGGGTTCAATGTTGCTGCCATAGGGGTTTCCCCGGCCGAGTTAAGTCGTATGAGCGGATTAAAAACCCCAAATGCCCTTTTGGCCGTTTTTGAGATGCCCAAAGCTAAGCCTGTCGATTATTCGGGCTGGGTGTTGGCTTTGGATCAGGTACGTGACCCCGGGAATTTAGGTACCATAATCCGATTATGCGATTGGTTCGACATACGGCATTTGGTTTGTGCACATGGCACTGTTGATTGTTATAATCCTAAAGTGCTTCAGGCGACCATGGGGTCAATTACCCGAGTCAATGTGGTCTATGAAGATCTTGAAATGGTCTTGGGCAAACATGGGACACAGGCCTATGGTGCTTTTATGACCGGTGAAAACCTGTATAAGGCAAAGTTGTCCGAACGCGGTATTTTGGTTATGGGTAATGAGGCCAATGGTGTAAGTGCCGAAGTGGAGGCCATGATCCAAGGGAAATTAAGCATACCACAATATGGCGCGCAAACTACCGAAAGTTTGAACGTGGCTATGGCTACCGGTATAATTTTGGCCGAGTTGAAAAGAAAATTGGGGTAGCGCTGACGCTATTCAAAAGTGAAATTCACAAAAATACCACGGGTGTACATAGCGTTGATATTGCCTGTCCATGGACTGTTGGGGTCTTCGTCGGGTACCAATTCGTCGCTGATAAAGAAAACACCGCGAATCGATGGTGAAAACTTAAAATATTCGGTATACAAATCGATGCCAAAACCTAATTCGTAGGCAAAATTGTTTTTCTTTAATCGGAAAGTACCGGTACTATTATCGTCCAAACTGTCTTCGTTGCTGCCTAAATTCATGGATACGGAACCTCCGCCAATGATAAATGGTTTCCAGTTGCCTATGCGGCGGGTACTCACTTTAAGCAGCAAGGGAAAATTAATATAGGTCGATTTAAGTTCCCTTAAGCGGTCGTTCTCATTGGGTAAGCCTCTATACCCCAATATTCTTGAATTGTAATGTAATCCGGGTTCGAAACGGAGGTCTAGGAATTCATTGATTCGCATCTCGCCGATCAGTCCTACATTGAAACCTATCGATTTGTCTACCAGTATATCTGTATTTGGACCTAAGTGTTCCTTATAATCGAATTTGAAATCCATTTGGTTAAAACCAAGAAAATACCCCCAGTTCAAAAACTTTTTGTCTTCGTTTTCGAGATTAATAACGGGTTTTTCATTGAATTGCGCCATAACCAAATGGCCAAGCAGTAGCAGCGGAATAACGATCGTTCTCTTCATAGGTGCCTTGTAATCGGTTGTGAATGAAGGGTCAGTTGCCCATCTTGGCCCCTTTTCCGATTATTTTGAGGCCGTATAAATATTGGCCACCCCCATAGTCTGGGGACGATCCTGTACCCCTATAAACCCGATTTTTTCCAAAATATTGTTGAAAGCGGCTCCGTGCGGAAAGGCATGGGCCGATTCCGAAAGGTAGGCATAGGCGGTTTTGTCTTTGGAAAACAACCTGCCGATGGCGGGCATCAGGTATTTAGTGTACACATGGTAGCCCTGTTTAAAAGGGAATTTGGTGGGTACGGCCGTTTCCAAGACCACAAATATCCCACCCGGGCGTAAGACTCGTAAAATTTCGGCCAAGCCTTTTTCAAGGTTTTCAAAATTACGTACCCCAAAGGCTACGGTAATGGCATCGAAACTGTCGTTCTCAAACGGAAGGGCTTCACTGTCGCCAACGATCATGTCTATGGTTTTCGAAAGGTTTTTGTCGGCTATTTTCTGTTTGCCTATTTCGAGCATTCCCGGCGAAATATCCAATCCCACGATTTCAGGAGCTCCCGTCTTACTAAGCGAAATGGCCAAGTCGCCGGTACCGGTGGCAATGTCCAATACTTTCTTTGGCTGAATTTCCTTGACCAGGGCTACTACCTTTCTACGCCACGATTGGTCAATGCCGAAGGAAATAACCCGGTTTAAACTATCGTAATTGCCCGATATGGTATCGAACATTTGGGTTACCTGTTCTTTTTTGCCTAAAGAAGAGTCGCGATAAGGGGTTACTTTTTTGCCCATGGCCAAAATTTTCGGCAAATATACGGTAAACGGCTTGCTCTACTGTCATTGATGGGGTTTCGAGCGCATTTTGAGGGAAACTAAGTTTTAGCACAGGCATTTTCATTAAATTTGTGCCGTCTTTTGTGGATTAGACCAAGCTTCTTACCCAAAGACATAGATTCCGATAGCATGAAGATTTTAATCGCAGGCGCCGGAGAGGTGGGATTCCATCTGGCCAAGTTACTTTCATACGAATCCCAAGACATTACCCTTTTAGATACCGATAAAGAGAGTTTGGCTTATGCCGATAGCCATTTGGATATTCGTGCGCTACGGGGCGATGCTACCTCTATTTCCGTTTTGGAAGATGCCGAGGTGGCTCATACCGATCTGGTAATCGGGGTTACCTCTTCCGAGACCACCAATATTACCCTTTGTATGTTGGCCAAGCAATTGGGGTGTAAACGAACCATGGCCCGTATCTCCAATACCGAGTTTATAGATAACAAAGAAACCATTCGTTTTTCGGAATTGGGTATAGATGAATTGATATCGCCAGAAGAGCTGGCGGCCAACGAGATTAAATTACTTTTGAATCAGTCGGCCTTTAACGATACCTACGAATTTGAAGATGGAAAACTGATCATGGTAGGGGTAGCCCTGCCAAAAACAGCCCCTTTCGTAGGTAAAATGGTGAAAGATGCGGCCAAGATTTTTCCTGAATTGCATTTTATGCCCATCGCGCTCCAGCGTTTGGGTACCCAGTATACGATTATCCCGCGTGGTGATACCGTTTTCCGTGAAGGGGATCAAGTGTATTTTATTACGCTGAAAGAAGGGGTAGATGAATTGTACAAACTCAGTGGTAAGGAGAAAAGAATCCTTAAAAATGTAATGATCCTTGGGGGTAGTAAGGTGGGCTTTAAGACGGCCCGCGACCTTTGTGGGGATCGTTTCAATGTAAAACTGATCGAAAAAGACAGGGATAAGGCTATGGATCTTGCCGATGATCTGCCACATGCCTTAGTCATTAATTGCGATGGTCGAAATGTAGAGCTGCTCGAAGAGGAAAGCTTGGAGTCTATGGATGCCTTTATTTCGGTAACCGGTAACTCCGAGACCAATATTATGTCTTGTTTGGTGGCCAAATCTAAAAACGTAAAAAAGACCATTGCCTTGGTAGAGAACATGGATTATTTCCATCTGTCTCATAGCATTGGTATCGATACCCTGATCAATAAAAAACTGTTGGCGGCCAATAATATTTTCCGCTATGTGCGCAAAGGAGAGGTGGTGGCCTTTACCCGTTTGAACAACCTGAATGCCGAGATTTTGGAGTTTGTGGTAAAACCGAGCTCGGCCGTTAATGGTAAGATCATTCGTGAACTCGACTTTCCGCGTAGTGCTACTATTGGTGGCGTGGTACGCGATGGCGAAAGTATGATCGCCCTGGGCGATTTTAGAATCGTTGCCGGTGATCGGGTGGTGGTTTGTTGCCTGCCTAAGGCTATTTCCAAAATCGAAAAACTCTTTTTGTAATGGGGTTGAACTCGAAGATTATCTTCCATCTCATGGGCTTATTGCTCGTCTGTAATGGGGGTTTTATGTTGCTGGCCGCCTTGATTAGTGGTATTTATCAAGATGGGGTAACCGTAGAGATTTCACTTTCTGCCATTATTACCATGTTGGTGGGTGTGGTGGCCATGTTCGTGACCCGAAAACACGAAAAAGAGGTAAAGAAGAAAGAAGGGTATATGATCGTAACCTTTGGTTGGTTGGTCATGTCTTTTTCGGGGGTATTGCCCTATATGCTTACCGGGGCCATTCCGAATTTTACGAATGCTTTTTTCGAGACCATGTCGGGTTATACCACTACGGGGGCGTCTATTTTGGACGATATTGAAGCTTTGCCCAAAGGGGTTTTGGTGTGGCGTAGCCTTACGCATTGGATCGGGGGTATGGGGATTATCGTTCTGGCTATTGCGATACTTCCGCTTTTGGGTATTGGGGGTATGCAGCTGTTCGCTGCCGAAGCACCTGGCCCTAGTGCCGATAAGCTGCATCCGCGAATTACCGATACGGCCAAAAGGTTGTGGTATATCTATGTGGGCTATACGGCAGCCGAAACCTTGTTACTTAAATTGGCTGGCATGGATTTTTTCGATGCGCTTAACCATGCCTTGGCTACACTTTCTACGGGTGGTTTTTCTACAAAAAATGCCAGTGTGGCCTTTTGGAACGATTCGCCTTTGATTCAATATATTATTATCCTGTTCATGTTTTTGGCCGGGATGAACTTTGTTTTAAGCTATTTCGCTTTCAAGGGTAAAGTACAGCGTATTTTAAAGGATGAAGAATTTAAGGTCTATGGCTTTTTTGTGCTGGCTTTTACCATTTTAGTTACCCTTACGGTCTATTTTAAGGCCAATGTGCCGGTATCGGATTATCATCCCATGGTTTTAGGGCCATTGGAAAGCGCTTTTAGACATGCCTTATTCCAGGTGGTGGCCGTGATTACGACTACAGGTTTCGTTACGGCCGATTTTACGGGCTGGACACCCTTTATGACGGTTTTCTTTTTCGGATTGTTTTTTCTCGGTGGCTCCGCGGGGTCTACCGCCGGGGGTATTAAGGTAATGCGCCATCTATTGATTATTAAAAACGGCCTTCTCGAATTTAAGCGTACCCTGCACAATAATGCGATCGTTCCCGTACGCTATAACGATAAAATGGTGAAAGAGAAGATCGTGTATAATATCATCGCATTCTTTGTGCTCTATATGCTATTGTTTATTATCGGTTCGCTGGTATTGGGCTTTTTAGGGCTCGATTTTGAGACGGCAATCGGTGGGGCAGCCTCCTCTTTAGGCAATGTGGGACCGGCCTTGGGGCAATTGAATCCACTGGCCAACTTTAATAGTTTGCCCGATCTAGGGAAATGGTGGTGTGCCTTTTTAATGTTGTTGGGCCGTTTAGAGTTGTTTACCGTGCTCATTTTGATGACCCCGATATTCTGGAAGAAGATTTAATAGTTACTTAAATTGCTTGAACAGTAGCTTTGTAATGCTGGAAACCACGATAACCTATTGGAATAATTTTGCTGGCAACCTGATTACGGTCAGTGCTCTTTTAGGTGGATTTTCCTTGGCCGTAACCGCCAATTTATTGGTATATGAAAATGGTGGCAAAGTTTTTAATGCCTTAATGAAAGGGGCAGCCTTGGCCTCGGCCTGTTTTTTGCTTACGGTATTCAGCATGACCAAAATTTTGATGATGACCACTGAAGGTCGTCCCGAGGGTGTGGGAATGACCGATATTACACTGCCTAAACTTCTAGGGAGTGTTACTTTTTTTATCGGTATCGTCGCCTTGTTCGTAGTAGTCGGCCTCTCGGGCTGGACAAAATCTAAAAAAATGGGGCGTTTTACCACTTGGGTAAGTGTACTCACCTTTTTAGGAGTGTTATTGACTTTGGTCGAGGTACGGTTTTAGTACAGATTGGCCAAATAAAAAACCGCTTAGAAATCAATCTAAACGGTTAATGTTATTATTCGAAGTAATCTTGTTTTTAAGTCGCTATACCACGGCTTTTATCCTACTAATGGCTTCGCGTAGTTGCTCCTCGGAGGCTGCGTACGAAATACGGATGCAGTTGGGGTTGCCAAAAGCTTCACCGGTTACCGTGGCAACATTGGCGTTTTCTAAAAGGTAAAGGGCAAAATCGGAAGCGTTGTTAATTGTGGTCCCTTTCAAGGTTTTTCCAAAGAAACTCGAGATGTCCGGAAACACATAAAAGGCGCCTTCCGGAACGTTTAAGTAAAAGCCGTCAATTTCCTTCAAAAGGCTCAAAATCAAATCGCGACGTTTTTGGAACTCGTCGATCATATACTGTATTTTCGAAACCGGGGCGTCCAAAGCAGCAATGGTAGCTCTTTGGGCTATGGCATTGGCCCCGCTGGTTACTTGACCTTGGAATTTGGTACAGGCCTTGGCGATCCAGGCTGGAGCGCCGATGAACCCGATACGCCATCCGGTCATGGCAAAGGCCTTCGATACCCCATTAACGGTAATGGTGCGGTCGTACATGCCATCTACATTGGCAATACTTACATGGCCTCCCACAAAGTTGATGTGCTCATAGATTTCATCAGATACCACGAAGATCTGTTCGTGTTTTTTCAAAACCTCTGCCAACCCTTCCAACTCGGCCTGGCTGTATACAGAACCGCTGGGGTTACAAGGTGAACTGAACCAAAGCATTTTGGTCTTAGGCGTAATGGCGGCCTCCAATTGCTCAGGTGTCATTTTAAAATCGGTGTCAATTGAGGTGGGTACTTCCACCGGAACGCCTCCTGCCAGCTTTACGATGTCGGAATAACTTACCCAATATGGGGCTGGTAACACCACTTCATCGCCTTCATTGATCATACACATGGCTACGTTGGCCAACGATTGTTTGGCTCCGGTAGAAACAACGATTTGATCTAAACCGTATGCCAAGCCATTATCGCGTTTAAATTTACGGGCAATGGCTTCCTTTAGTTCGGCATAGCCATCTACCGGGGTATAGGCACGGTAATTTTGATCAATAGCCGTCTTGGCTTCTTCCTTGATAAATTCGGGAATGTTGAAGTCTGGCTCACCCAAACTTAGTCCGATAATGTCTTTTCCGGCATTGCGGAGTTCCCTTGCTTTAGCTGCCATGGCCAAGGTGGCTGATGTGGCCATGCCATTGATACGATCCGATAGAAATGCTTTCATTCGTGTGTGGTTTTACTCGTAATTTCGTAGGTCTTAGCCGTTTTGATAACGACAGAAACCTAGTTTTTTTAGTCGGAAACGATGGTTTTATACGCATCGATTCGGTGGACTAAGGTATGGCTTTTTGCTTGCAAAAATAGGGCTGCTTACAGCTTTTACGGTTTTGTTTTAAAATCAGGATAAATTGTGGTGTTCTTAAAAAATGAATGCGACTTTTTCGGGAATCCGTAATTGGTTTCTTGGGTGGAGAAAACGAATCTTGGGTTATACGAAGCAGTATTGTAAGTATTTGGATATTTTTGCCCAAAATTACAGCCATGGATGCCCAATTGATTTTTGATTATTTCCCCAACCTGAGCGAAACACAGCAAGAACAGTTTAAGCAGCTGGAAGCCTTGTATCAAGGTTGGAACCAAAAGATAAATGTGGTATCGCGAAAAGATATCGATGAACTTTATCTACGGCATGTGCTGCATTCCTTAGGTATTGCCAAAATTCACGCTTTTGCCGATGGATTGGAGGTATTGGATGTGGGTACAGGCGGAGGATTCCCGGGGGTGCCTTTGGCCATTCTTTTCCCAAAGGTGCAGTTTACTTTAATCGATGCGATCGGTAAAAAAATAAAAGTGGTCAACGAAGTGGTCGAAGGTCTTGGGTTGACCAATGTGAAAACTGTGCATGGTAGGGTAGAGGAGTTGCCCGGTCAGTTCGATTTTATTGTTAGTAGGGCGGTAGCGGCCATGCCTACCTTTACGCATTGGGTAAAGGGGAAAATCAAAAAGAAGTCGGCCGACAGTCGTAAAAACGGTATTTTGTATTTAAAAGGAGGTGATCTTACCGAAGAATTACAGGGGTATGCCAGTATTCAGGTATTCGAATTGGAGCCTATTTTTAAGGAAGATTTCTTTGAGACCAAAAAAGTGGTCTACTTACCTATGAAGTTTAAAGGGTAAACATACCCATATAGGCCCTGCGATACTTGCGGGCATAGCATTTCATTGATTTTTGCAAACGTTCCCAGCGGATACGAAGGTCTAGTTTTGTGTTTTCTGACAGCACCATCATATTCAATTTACAATTACTTAACGTTAAATTTACATTGAAATTGCTTCACATGCAAATTATTCGTTGAAATCGATGGTTTTTCCTACGTGTTCCCTGTTATTGAATCGTGCTTAGCGAAATGCGGTTAGAGATAGTTTGTGATAAGATGTTTTCTGTTCCGGGTGTTGCGATGAGGCTTTTAAAATTAAGACACAAAAAAAGGAGACACTTTTGCATCTCCTTTTCTATAACTATTACTTGTAAATCTTAACCTAAGAATGGGTAGCGGTAGTCTACCGGGCTTACAAAGGTCTCTTTGATCAAACGGGGAGATACCCAACGTAACAAGTTTTGGGCAGAACCCGCCTTGTCGTTGGTACCAGAAGCTCTAGCGCCACCAAAAGGTTGCTGGCCTACTACGGCACCTGTGGGTTTATCGTTCAAATAGAAGTTACCCGCTGCATTTTGCAGGGCTTGGGTAGCTTGCGCCAAAGCATAGCGATCTTGGGAGAATACGGCTCCGGTCAGGGCATATTCAGAAGTACTGTCAATAAGCTTCAAAGTATCTTCCCAATCGGCATCTTCATAAACGTATACGGTAACCACTGGGCCGAACAATTCGGTTTCCATGGTAGTATACTTAGGATCGGTTGTCAATAAAACAGTAGGTTCAATAAAATAACCAACCGATTTATCGTAGCTACCACCGGCAATGATTTCCACGTTGTCGTCTTCCTTGGCCTGATCGATATATTTGGCCAATTTGTCGAAAGAGCCTTCATGAATTACGGCGGTGATAAAGTTCGACATATCCTCGGGCGAACCGGGCTTGTTGAAAGAAGCGATATCGGCTTTTACGAAATCCAAGGTTTGCCCAGCTATCGATTTGGGTAGGTATACCCTAGAGGCCGCGCTACATTTTTGACCTTGGAACTCAAAGGCACCACGTGTAATGGCGGTAGCCACTTGCTTCGGATTCGAAGATGGGTGGGCAACGATAAAGTCTTTACCACCGGTTTCACCTACGATACGGGGGTAAGTTTTATAGCGGTGTATATTGGTACCGATCTGTTGCCAAAGGCTTTTGAATACATGGGTAGAACCGGTAAAGTGCAATCCAGAGAAATCAGGACTTTCCAAAACGGTTTCGGTTACCATTACTGGGTCGCCATAAACCACGTTGATTACGCCATCGGGTAATCCGGCTTCCTTAAAAATATCCATCAAGACCTTGGCAGAGAATATTTGACTATCACTGGGTTTCCATAGCACAACATTACCCATCATGGCGGCACTGGCCGGTAGGTTACCTGCGATAGCGGTAAAGTTAAAAGGGGTTACGGCGTATATGAAACCTTCCAACGGACGGTATTCTACTCGGTTCCAAATGCCGTCTCCCGATTCGGGTTGATCATCATAAATATCGCTCATAAAGGCTACGTTGAACCTTAAAAAGTCGATGAACTCACAAGCGGCATCAATCTCGGCCTGGTGAATGTTCTTAGATTGGGCGATCATAGTTGCGGCATTGATCTTGGCGCGGTACGGACCGGCAACCAATTCGGCGGCCTTTAAAAATATGGCAGCACGTTGTTCCCATGCCAAGTTGGCCCATGCGGTACGCGATTCCAACGCATTGGCTATAGCGGCCTCAACATGTTTCTTTTCGGCAACATGGTAGGTGCCCACAACGTGTTTATGGTCGTGAGGTGGGGTCATATTACGGGTGTCTCCCGTACGAACCTCTTCGTTGCCAATGTACATAGGCACATCTACGTTGCCGTTAAAATAGGTTTTGTATTGGGCCAAAACGGCTTCCCTTTCGGGGCTTCCGGGAGCGTATCCCTTAACAGGCTCATTTATGGCCGGAGGAACATGAAAAAATCCTTTACCCATGGTGTTTCTTTTTGTTTTTAATGGCGCAAAGGTACTAAATAGGTAAGGCTTTGAAAAGTAGTAAGGATGGGTTTCTGCTTAATTAAACATAAGTTTGGGGCTGGGATAATTTTGAATTCCGCATTTTTTGGGTAAAATGGCCTTTGTTTGATGAAAGATTTATATTTTCATACACCGACCAAACCAAAATCTATTATGGGAAAACTGGATAATTTTTCATGGATCTTTGCGTGTATCCTAGCATTTGAACTTGTAGTGATCAATGTGCCTGCCTTGGCTGAATTACGTATGATCAGTAAGCCGGCCATCGTAATATCATTATTGGTATTTGTAAGCACGCGTACCTTTGGGGGAGAAGGCAAGCTTTTGTTGCTGTTGGCCCTGTTGTTCTGTTTGGCCGGTGATCTGTTCTTAATGTTCGATGGCTATTTTGTAGCCGGACTGGCGGCATTCTTGGTCGGGCATGTTTTTTATACGCTATTGTTGTTCCATAATAATGGGTTGCGGTCGCAAGGTATATTGCTTCTTTCGGCTTGTTTGGCCTTGTTGGTTGGGGTCATTTTGTATTTGGTGTTACCCCAGTTAGGTGAGTTGCTGCCTTATGTGATAGCTTATATGTTGGTGATTTCGGCTATGGCTATAAGTAGCTTTACGACTAAAGTGGCCTATCCGAAATTGGCGTTTACCCTATGCTTGGTAGGGGCTTTGCTCTTCGTGATTTCGGACTCCTTATTGGCGCTCAATGCTTTTTATAAACCTTTTGAAGGCGCGGGTACGGCGGTTATGGCCACTTACGGATTGGCACAATACTTTTTGGTAAGGGGTGTGGTAAAGGCGAAAGCTTAGGGGTTGTTTTAGAAGGTGATAGAATTGGCGTATGACCGTTTTTTCCAACTACGGTTGCCTGGGGAGAATTTAAGAATTTTAAAGTACACTCTTAATTCACAGAGAAAGGGGCACAAAACTTAAAGGTAGGTACATAAACCCTGAATTTTTCGGAGTTTTTAAAATCGACCATATTATAATGCCCGTTCATAGCGCCGATGGGCGAGGCCAATAAACAGCCCGAGCTGTAGGTGTGGGAGTCGCCTGGTTTGATAACCGGTTTTTTGCCGATAACACCTTCACCGTCCAAAACTTCCCTTTCGTTCAACGAGTCGAAGATGTTCCAGTGTCGGGAAGTTAATTGTACCGGGCTTTCGGTCTGGTTTTCAATAGTTATGGTATAGCCAAAGGCATAGTGCATTTTGTAATTCTTGAAGAAGGTGCCTTCAAACGAGGTTGATACCGAAATTTTAATCCCTTTGGTTACTTGTGTTACCATAATCATTCTAGTATGTAAACGCCGCCCCAAGCAATAGCATAGTCACGGACAAGAGCGCTAAAGTAAAAAATATGGTATTCAGCGCACTGTATTTAACAAACGTTTTAAAGAAGCCCTGTTTGTAAAATTTCTTCATGGAGAGAAAGAGATAAATTCCGAATACCATCAGGAAGAATCCTATGCTCGACCAAGCGAAAAAATAGTCTAAAACAGCACTAAGGATGAGCAATATAAATAAAAGGGACTGGTTGTGGAAACTAAAGATAAGATGATCGGTATAGGAATGTTTTTTCCTGATGTACGCCACTTTTAGGAAGAGTGAAAACACCGGTAGAAAGAAAAAAACCAGGAATGGCAACTTCGAAACGAAGTCGCTAAAGAAGCTTCCGGGGCGTTGGCTCGTCTTTAAAATTCCTTTGCTCGTCATTAATGAAAATTTGTTCTCACGGGTTTCGGGAACCTCATAGCGTTCCGCGATTTCGTAAAAGTTGTCCACCTTATCCTTGCGTAGCACGGTATTGAAGAAAAATTGCTTTTGTGCCATCCGATCGAAAAAACTAAGGTTCTGCACAGAGTCTAAAAAATGGACGCTATTATTCAGCATGCGTTTTTCAGATTTCGATATGGTGTTCTTTAATCGGTCTATGCCTTCCAAAGAATCTAACTCAACTGATGCGTTTACCCCAGTGTCCGGGCCAAATATATCCAAGGAATTGAAGGCATTGGCGTTGGGGTCGCTGTGGTCGTATCCGAACTTGTCGTACGAATCAAAGTCGCCTTGAGTGTTTAATAAAAGAAAATATATAATGGATAAACTGAGTAAGAACCGAAAAGGGTTGGTGTAGGTGATGCGTTTACCTGCAATAAAATCGAGACTGATCTTGCCTGGTTTTAAAAGGAGGGCTTTTAGCGTACGTAGCAATTTGGAGTCGTAAGACACCAGACTGGAGAAAAACTCATCGATAAAATCTTGAAGGCTTAAGGGCTTGGTCGTGTTGGCTTGAGAACAATTGGGGCAATACCGATGGCTTATCTTTAGGGGTTGCCCGCAATTAAGACAACTAACACCACGGTATTTGCTTAAATATCGTTTTTGCCTTTTAAATTTACTGGGTAAGCGTAATTTGTTGGCCATTAGTTGCTAATGTCTTTTGAGTTAGCCGTGCCAATGCCGATTACGCTGTCGTAACGCTGGCCGAAATCGCGGTAGTACACCAAGATAAGATACTGGTTTTCGGTAAAATGGAAATCCCCGCCTATGGTGTTGGTTTCTATAGTGCCGTTTTCTCGTTCTATAGCGTATTTGTAATTGTAGAAACCCTGTTTCATGGTAATCTGGCCTTCCATATTTCCGGTATCGGGGTTAAAACTCAATTGGTTCTCTTCGTTTATGGCGTAGTTGTTGAACTTGCCGTGTACATAAACCTTGTCCATGCCCATGAATTCTTCGTAAGGTAAGCTGAAGTGTACCACGGTATATTCGGCTTCACGCGAAACGTCGGTACCTTGTAGGGTGCGAACAATAAAATCGCCATTGATGTCGGGATTATAGGTGTATTCGTCTTGGTTTCTGATACGATTGGTGAATAGGTAGTGGTGGTACAGGTCTTCTAGGCTTATTTTGTGTATGGCAGAGCTGGGGGCCCTAAGGTCTTTGGTGTCGAAATAGAAGTATTCGTTTCCTCCGAAAAAAGAGGTTTCCTTATCGTATTTGTAGGTCAGTTGTTGCCCAAGCGTAAATTGGGGTTTAACGTCGTCTATAATGGTGGCCCAATCGTAATTCTGAATCAGGGCTACTTTAACTTCCTGTTTGGGGTTTACTAAATTGGCGTTGGCCGTATTAATATTGAATTGAACCGATTGTTTGGTGTACAGATAATCGAAGTCCCTAGAGCGTTTGACTTGAGCACCAACGGTTACTCGGTCTGTGTATACCACAAATCGTCGAGCAAAGACCAAATCGTCGCGGCTGTCATAAATTTCCAAAAGATAGTTGCCGGTGAGCCGGATGCGGGTGTTTTCGTTCGGCAGTCTTAATTTATAGTTGGAGTAGGATTGCAGGGTGCTATAGCTGTTCTCGTAATCCAATATACGCTGGTTGTCGGTCCCGCTTAAATATTGTGATTTTAGTATACGTGAAGGCTTCCAGTCGTAATCGGCATGTTTTATTTGGTAATAGTAGTCTTCTTCGGTGGCGTTGAGGTCGTCGAACTCCAAAGTAATGGTTTCGCCAATCTTAACCAGGGGGAATTGATCTTCGGTAGGCCCTTTAAAGATAATGGTCTTTATATGGGCAGGGGGCTCTACTTCTACCAGTTTGTCCTGCGACCAAAGCCAACCGCAGGTCAGAAGTAAAATGTAAGCTATTTTATTTGGCATAGTGTCCCTTTGTTTGGGGTAAATATAGGAAAAACCGCTCCCACCGACCTACTGGCATCGACGAGTGGTAATTTATTATTTAGAACAGGTATAAATAATATTTACCAAGCGCTATCACAAGGTTATCTGCACTAGAAATTTTAAATTTGCACGAAATTTTGTTAACCTAAAGGTTCGCGCTTTATGTCTAAAGACATTCGTATCAAAAAAGGGTTGGATATCAACCTTTTCGGCGAAGCCGAGAAAACTACTTCAAAAGCGGTTCCTAGTAACGTATACGCCTTAAATCTTGACGATTTCCATGGTATTGCCCCAAAGATGCTCCTGAAACAAGGAGAATCTGTAAAGGCAGGCGAGCCCTTGTTCTATAACAAGGAGAACGCTGATATGGTTTTCGTGTCGCCGGTAAGCGGTGAGTTGGTAGAAATCGTTCGTGGAGCCCGTAGAAGGATATTAACGTTGAAAATTTTGGCCGATAAAGAGCAAGAGTATGTGTCGCACACTGCCCTTGATCTTGCCAAGGCCGATGCCGATGCCATAAAGGCGCACTTGTTGCAAAGCGGGTGCTGGCCTTTCATCAGACAACGCCCGTACGATATAATTGCCAATCCGGAAGTGGCCCCTAAAGGCATTTTTGTTTCCGGTTATGCATCTGCCCCTTTGGCGGCTGATCTCGATTATGTACTGCAAGGGAAAGAAAATGAATTGCAAACCGCCGTGAATGCCTTGGCTAAACTTACTTTCGGAAAAGTACATGTTTCCGTGGGTAAAGGAGCCCAGTCGCCCTTGGCAGGTCTGTCCGGTGTTGAAAAGCATACGGTTTCCGGGCCACACCCGAGTGGACTGGTAGGTACCTTGATCAATAGGGTGGATCCCGTGAACAAAGGTGAGGTCGTTTGGACCGTTACCCCGCAAGACTTGGTAATGATCGGTGAGTTGTTATTAACCGGTAAGTTCAATGCCGAGCGTACCATTGCCTTGGCAGGTTCTTCGGTAAAAGCACCGAAATACTACACCACCAAAATCGGGGCCGAGGTTTCTACCTTTTTATATGCCGCTGGTGTTTATGGTGAGAATATTCGTGTGATCAATGGCGATGTGTTGACTGGTGCCAAAAGTACGCCAGATGGCTACTTGGGCTACTACAACAATACCGTAACGGTTATTCCGGAAGGCGATGATTATGATCTTTTTGGTTGGAACCGTCCTATCTTCGATAAAGTATCTACTTCTAGGGCTTTTACCTTCTCTTGGCTGAACCCGAAGAAAAAATACAAATTGGATACCAATACCAACGGAGAGCATAGGGCTTTTGTGGTGACCGGAGGTTACGAAGAAGTGTTTCCGCTGGATATCTATCCCATGCAGTTGCTAAAATCCTGTATGATCAAAGATCTAGACGAAATGGAGCAGTTGGGCCTTTATGAGGTAGCTCCTGAAGATTTTGCCCTTACCGAGTTTATTTGTGTATCGAAACAGCCCCATCAGCAGATTATCCGCGATGGTTTGGACCTGTTGTATAAAGAAATAGGATAGTCATGGGAATGAAGCAATCGTTACATAATCTAAAAGAAAAGTATAAAGGCAAAAAGATGGCCCCGGCCTTCAATGCCTTCCATACCTTTTTATATACGCCGAACGAAACTACCCACTCGGGGTCTCATGTTCGTGCGGCAGATGATCTAAAACGTACCATGAATACCGTAATCATGGCCTTGGTGCCTGTATTGTTGTTCGGTATTTTCAATGCGGGCTATCAGCATTTTCATGCGATCGCCGAAGCGCAGGGTACGGCCCAGGCCTTTTCTTGGGATCTGTTCCTGACTTGGGACAACTTCTGGACAGGGGCCATTAAAGTACTTCCTTTACTTATCGTTTCCTATGGTGTCGGTCTTGGTGTCGAGTTCCTTTTTGCCGTGATCAAAGGTCATGAGGTGGAAGAAGGGTACTTGGTTACCGGTATGTTGGTGCCTTTGATCGTACCTATCGATATCCCACTTTGGATGTTGGCCGTTGCCGTGGTATTCGGTGTGGTTATCGGAAAAGAGGTTTTCGGGGGTACCGGAATGAATATCTTGAACCCTGCACTTACCATACGTGCCTTTTTGTTCTTCGCTTATCCTACCTGGATGACCGGTGACAAAGTTTGGGTGCACGGTGCCGTAGAACGTGCCGGTACACCGGATGCGATTTCTGGAGAGACCGTTCTTGGGTACTTGGCCCAGAATAAAGATGTAGGGAGTATCTACAGCTGGATGGATTACTTTATCGGTAATATCCCTGGTTCTGTTGGGGAAACTTCGGCCATGTTGATCTTGCTGGGCGGATTGTTCTTGATTTTTAGTAAGATTGGAAGCTGGCGCATTATGTTAAGTGGTGTGTTAGGTACCATAGCCATGGGCTTGATTTTTAACGGGGTCGTAGATGCCGGATGGATTACCGAGAGCAGTAAGTTTTATGGTCTCATGAGTTTCTCTTGGTGGCAACACCTATTAGTTGGGGGTATCGCCTTTGGTATCGTTTATATGGCTACCGATCCGGTAACCGCTGCCCAAACCAACAAAGGGAAATGGATTTACGGATTCTTGATTGGGTTTATCTCTATCATGATTCGTGTGTTCAACCCGGCCTTCCCAGAAGGGGTGTTCTTGGCTATTCTGCTTATGAACGTGTTCGCACCGACCATTGACCACTATGTGGTTCAGGGCAATGTGAAAAAGCGTATGAAGCGTTTGAAGAACATCGCCAAGGCGCCAGAGAAAAAAGAAGTTAACGTAGAAACGGTATAAGACATGGCAATCAATACGGAAAAAAATTCCTATACGGTCATATTCGCTGCGGTAATGGTAATCGTAGTGGGTTCGCTCTTGGCTTTTGTGGCTTCCGCCCTTAAACCTGCCATTAAAGAGAACCAGCGCTTCGAGAAGCAACAGAATATTTTGTACGCCATGGGGGTACATGAGAATAGCGATGCAGGTAGTGTAAACTTTATTCCGACCGATAAGGTGGAAGAGGCTTTTGCCAAGCATATCAAAGAACAATGGGTCATTCAAGGCGGACAGATTACCAAAGATGACACTGAGGCCTATTTGATAGATCTTAAAAAACAGAAAACCGCGGCTAAAGAAGGTAGACCGCCAAAATTGCCTCTATTCGTTGGGGAAAAAGACGGGGAGACCTTCTACATTATCCCTATGTTGGGTAATGGTCTTTGGGATGCTATCTGGGGCTATATGTCAGTAAACCAAGATATGGTGATTCAGGGTGTGTTCTTTGATCATAAGGCTGAAACACCTGGGTTGGGTGCCAACATCAAACAGCGTTATTTTATGGATGATTTCATTGGGGAGTCTATCCGTAAAGATAATTCCTACTATGGGGTAGATGTTAGCAAGACCAACAATGACCCGACCAATAACGATAAAGTGGACAACCAAGTAGATGCCTTGGCCGGTGCCACTATTACAGGAGATGGTCTGGCGGCCATGGTAAAGGCTACTGTTCGTCGCTATGCACCTTATCTAGAACAAATTAGAACGGAAAATTAAGCGATATGGGATTATTAACTAAAAAAGATCAGGCATTGATCCTGGATCCGTTAGCCGATAACAACCCGATTACCATTCAGGTTTTGGGTATCTGTTCGGCCCTGGCCATTACTGCCGAATTAAAAGCTTCCATAGTAATGGGTATTTCGGTACTCTTTGTTTTGGGGGTAGGTAACGTGGTTATTTCGCTAATCCGTAATATCATTCCTTCCAAGATCCGTATTATCGTTCAGTTGGTAGTTGTGGCTACCTTGGTAATTATCGTGGATCAAGTGCTTAAGGCCTTTGCCTATGAGCTCAGTAAAACCTTGGCGGTTTTCGTAGGTCTGATTATTACCAACTGTATCATTATGGGACGTTTCGAGGCGTTTGCCTTGGGTAACGGGCCTTGGAAATCGTTCTTGGACGGTATAGGAAACTCATTGGGTTACGCCGTTATCTTGATTATCGTAGGTTTCTTTAGGGAGCTTTTAGGTTCCGGAACTTTGTTAGGTTTCCAGGTTTTGGGTGATCCCGTCGCCAAAACCGGATTGTATGCCTTGGGCTACGAGAACAATGGTTTTATGGTGT
The DNA here is from genome assembly GCF_002514735.1 of Sediminicola luteus. Classification (GTDB taxonomy): domain Bacteria; phylum Bacteroidota; class Bacteroidia; order Flavobacteriales; family Flavobacteriaceae; genus HQA918. The sequence goes on from NZ_NBWU01000005.1 coordinate 354,695, forward strand.
TGTCTCCCATGGCATTGATCGTGGTAGGTATCATCATTTGGGTACAGCGTTCGCGTAATAAAGATTTGATAGAAGATTAATCGAATACCATAAAAATTTGAAAAGATGTTAGAGCATTTAGAACTGTTTTTTAAGTCCGTTTTCGTTAGTAATATGGTATTCGCCACCTTCTTGGGTATGTGTTCTTATTTGGCCGTATCTAAAAAGGTGTCCACTGCCGTTGGTCTAGGGGCTGCCGTAATATTCGTATTGGCGGTAACCGTACCTTTGAACTGGTTATTGGATCAGTATTTATTACGAGATGGGGCCTTGGCTTGGTTAGGCCCGGAATATGCCGATTACGATTTGAGCTTCCTTTCGTTCATTTTGTTTATCGCCACCATCGCTACTATGGTACAATTGGTAGAGATCGTAGTAGAAAAGTTTTCACCTTCCTTATATAACTCCTTGGGTATTTTCTTGCCCCTAATCGCTGTAAACTGTGCCATCTTGGGTGGTTCTCTGTTTATGCAGTCTAGGGATATCGCCACTATAGGCTTGGCTTTCAATTATGGGTTAAGCTCTGGTATCGGTTGGTTCTTGGCTATTTTGGCCATTGCAGCCATTCGCGAGAAGATACGTTATTCCAACGTACCTGCGCCCTTACGCGGATTGGGTATCACCTTTATCGTTACCGGATTAATGGCTATTGGTTTCAATAGTTTCGGTGGTATGCTTACCGGGGGCGACGAAGGCGCCAAGGAAGAGCTTCAGCAATCGGCCAAAACCGAAGAAGTGAAGGAAGACGTGAAAAAAGAATTGGAAAAGAACGAGGTTTCGTTCAATAACGTACAAAACAATTAAGTATGTTTTTAGCCGCAAGTACTTCTGGTACCATTTTAATTACCGTAGTGGCCTTTATGGTCTTGCTACTTTTGTTGGTGGCCTTGTTGTTGTTTACCAAAGAAAAACTTTCCCCTTCGGGACCGGTAACCATTACCATTAATGGTGAGAAAAAAGTGGAAGTAGGTTCTGGTGGAACGCTACTTTCAACATTAGGTAACCAAAAGATATTTTTGCCTTCGGCCTGTGGTGGAGGTGGAACCTGTATCCAATGTGAGTGTCATGTTTTAAGTGGAGGCGGAGAGGCGCTACCTACCGAAACACCGCATTTTTCTCGAAAAGAGTTAGGGCACGGCGCCCGCTTGGCCTGTCAGGTTAAGGTAAAGCAGGATATGGAAATTACCATTCCTGAAGAGGTATTCGGAATCAAGAAATGGGAAGCTACCGTAGTTCGAAATTATAACGTAGCCTCCTTTATCAAGGAGTTCGTAGTTGAAATTCCAGAAGATATGGATTATAAGGCCGGTGGTTACATTCAGATCGAAATTCCGGAATGTGAGATTAAATATAGCGATATAGACATTACGGCGCACCCCGAAGAGCACGAGACCCCGGATAAATTCCAGGCCGAGTGGGATAAATTCAACCTATGGCCCTTGGTAATGAAAAATGGCGAGCTGGTAGAACGTGCCTATTCTATGGCTTCTTACCCTGCCGAAGGACGTGAGATTATGCTTAACGTACGTATCGCAACGCCACCATGGGACCGTTCCAAAAACGGTTGGATGGATGTAAATCCTGGTGTGGCCTCATCTTATATCTTCTCAAGGAAGAAAGGCGACAAAGTTACCATCTCCGGACCTTATGGTGAATTCTTCATCAATGAATCTGAAGCCGAGATGTTATACGTGGGTGGTGGAGCCGGTATGGCGCCAATGCGTTCGCATTTGTACCACTTGTTCAAGACCTTAAAGACCGGTAGAAAAGTTACCTATTGGTATGGTGGTCGTTCCAAGCGTGAATTGTTCTACCTAGATCATTTCTATGCTTTGGAGAAAGAATTCCCGAACTTTAGGTTCTTCTTGGCCCTTTCTGAGCCTTTGGAAGAAGATAACTGGAAAGTAAAAGAAACTATTGATGCACCTGGTGACGGATTCGTAGGGTTCATTCACAATTGTGTGATCGATAACTATCTAAGTCTTCACGATGCACCGGAAGACATCGAGCTGTATTTCTGTGGACCACCTTTGATGAACAAAGCCGTTCAAAAAATGGGAGAGGATTTCGGAATACCCGATGAAAACATCCGCTTCGATGACTTTGGAGGATAAAACTAAAAGCCGATATGAAAGTATCGGCTTTTTCATTGGTTCTTAACGTAAATAGAGGTTAAATTCATGAGGGCACTTACCGAACAAGAACTGCACAATTTGGCTATGAACACTGTCGGAAAGGAATTGGAGGAAGATGGTTATGAGTTTATGGCCGTAAATAGTACCTTGAAAAAGAACCCGCAATTCGTATGTTTAAAAGAAGGTAAACTGCATTTTATTGTAGTTAGGGCTGTATCGTATCCGAACGACCCCACGCGCTTCGATATCAATTTAATGGGCACTATAAAAGAACATGCCCAAAAGCACAATGCCAGGGCTTATTATGCTGGGGTAGGTTTGATTAACCCAGTAGATTATAATGCCCCGGTACAGTTAAACGAAGAATATATAGTTCGCTATGAAGGTTTGGTGGAAGTATAGTTGGATAATGGTCTTAATCGCCTGCCAACCAAAAAAGGCCGAGGTAAAAAACGTAAACTATGGGCCAGCCTTGGGAACTAGTTATTCCCTGGTGTATTTTACCGAATCAGAAGTAGATTATCAGCAACAGATCGATTCGGTCTTTGAGGTGGTGAATAAATCGATGTCTACCTATATCCCTGATTCCGATATCTCAAAGATCAATGCGGGTAATACGAATATAGCCGTAGATCATATGTTCCGAGAGGTTTTTGAACTCAGTAGTGACATCCACAAAAAAAGTGGGGGCTATTTCGACCCTACTGTGGGTACTTTGGTCAATGCCTGGGGTTTTGGCCCTGGTAAGCAGATCCAATTAGATAGTGCCCGTGTAGATTCCCTGTTAGATTATGTAGGGTTTAATAAGGTGTCCCTAGGTACCGATAATCAAATTACAAAGGCCGATGCCCATATCTATTTCGATTTTAACGCGGTGGCCAAGGGCTATGCCATAGACCGCTTGGCGGTAATGTTGGAAGAAAAAGGTGTGGAAAACTTTTTAGTCGAGGTCGGGGGCGAGATTGTGGTCAAGGGGCGACAGATAGAAAAGCAAAAACCCTGGACGGTAGGAATCGACGATCCTCAGGGGTTCGATCGTAACCACCCTAAAATTTTGTTGCATTTAAAAGAGGGCCAAGCATTGGCCTCTTCTGGGAATTATAGGAAATTCCGGGTCGATTCGGTTAGTGGTCAAAAATATGTGCATACCATTGATCCGAAAACTGGCTGGACGAAAAATTCGAATATTTTAGGTACAAGTGTTATCGCGCCCAATTGTGCTACCGCCGATGCTTATGCCACTACTTTTATGGCCCTAGATCTTGCTGACTCCAAAGCCCTGGTGCAATCGCTTTCGGATATCGAGGCTTTTATCATTTATGTAGACGAGGCCGGAAATACCCAACAGTTCATTACCGAAGGGTTTCAGCGTTGCATTGTTAATTAGATTTGACAGGTTTTCGAAACCTGTCAGGTCTATGTTATTTTCGAACCAACGGAATAATTTCCCCAGGGGCCAAACGGTATTTTTCTACTAGTTCCTTGGGCATCTCTTGGGTAAGGTTTATTTCATCTACCTGAAACCCAAAACTGCGGAGTTTATCAAAATAATCACGACCGTAAATGCGTACATGGTCGTACTGGCCAAAAATACGGGCCCTTTCCTTGGGGTCTGTAATGCTATCATCGGTAAAGGTTTCGGCCCGATTCAAATCTTGCGGTATTTGAAAAATGCCCCAACCGCCTGGTTTTAGAATGCGGTACAGTTCGCTTATGGCCTTGTCGTCGTCCGGTATGTGCTCTAGCACATGGTTACATAAGATAACATCGAAACTAGCATCTGGAAACGGTAGGTTGCAGATGTCGGCTTTTACATCGGCCAAGGGTGATTCTAGGTCGGTAGTAACGTAGTCCAGGTTTTTCTGATTGCGAAAACGTTTATAAAAAGCTTGTTCGGGGGCAAAATGCAACACCTTAAGGGGGGCTTCGAAAAAATCGGTATGTCCGGTTAAAAACAACCATAACAGCCTATGCCTTTCCAAGGATAGGGTGCCGGGGGCCAATACGCTTTCCCTAGGGTTCTCGTAGCCATAGGGTAAAAACTTGCGGTACGATCGTCCGTCTATGGGGTCGGTATGGCGGTTACCCCTTAACCAAAAAGCCAAAACCGGCCTAGCCAAATAACTAAGCTTAATAAGCCAGGGCCTAGGAATAGTGTTTAGGATAAGTTTGAAGAGTTTTGACACGAATTTCACGAATTTTCACGAATGTCCGTACTAAAGTACTATTCGTTTGTAATTTAAACTATCCTCCCCAAAATTGACCAAAAGCCCCAGTTTTAGTTTGGAGACGGCAAGATAGTTCAAAACTTGTTTGGTGTGACTAGAAGTTAGTCTTTCAATAGCTTTAAGCTCCAATATAATCTTATTGTCTAGAACAAAGTCAGCGTAGTAGTGTTTGTTTAGTTTTATTCCTTTGTAGTAAACGGGATATTTTTTCTCTCTTAAGTTGGGAACACCATTTTCCTTTAACTCTATTTCCAATGCTTCGGCGTAAATAATTTCATTAAAACTTTTACCTAGTTCATTGTAGACATTCATGCAAAGACCGATAATGTAATAGGCTTCGTTTTTGTAGATTAAATGATTCCCCATAATCCGTGCAATTAGTGAAATTCGTGTCCACATACTACATGAATATAGTATTGACCTACATTGCAAGCAATCTAAACCGATTAACCGCAATAAGAACTGTTGTTCTTTAAGTATAAGAAAACTTGTTTCGGGTATACCTGTCTTAAGAAGCCCTAAACTCAACCTCTTCATCGGTTTCAATACCCAGCGCATCGTAAATGTATTGAAAGGTAGAGAGTAGTTCTGGTTTACCGTTAACTATGGCCACATTATGTTCGAAATGGGCGCTGGGTTGACCATCGTGGGTTAAAATAGTCCAGCCATCACGAAGTTGCTTTATGCGTTTGGTGCCCATATTGATCATGGGTTCTATGGCGACTACCAGTCCTTCTTGAAATTTCTTTCCACGGCCACGTCTGCCATAATTAGGCATTTCCGGACTTTCGTGTAGTTTCTTGCCCAAACCATGGCCCACCAATTCGCGAACCACGCCATAGCCTTGGGCTTCGCAATAGTTTTGGATGGCAAAACCTACATCGCCCACGCGATTTCCGGCTTTAAATTGGCGTATACCTACATATAACGATTCTTTGGTCACCTGAAGTAATTTGGCGGTTTCAGGGGCAATCTCCCCTACGGGAAAAGTATAGGCATGATCTCCATAATAGCCATTTTTAAGGGCACCGCAATCCACCGAAATAATGTCTCCTTCTTTCAAAGGTTCGTCGGTGGGTATTCCATGAACTACTTGTGCATTCGGACTCCAGTTTAAGGTGTTAGGGAAATCGTACATACCCAAAAAACCGGGTTCGGCCCCTTGTTCTCGAATAAAATCCTCGGCCAGTTTGTCGAGTTGTAACCCGCTTACTCCTGGCTTTATCTCCGAGGCTAGCATGCCCAAGGTTTTAGAAACTACCAAAGCGCTCTCGCGCATTAAAGCTATCTCTTCAGCTGTCTTAAGTTTGATCATGCGGCAAAGGTAATGTTTTGTGTGTATACGGATTTTGGTATCTGTAAGAACCCTTAATAGGCCTTAAGTCTTCGTAAGCCTTTGAGTTTTTCAGGTTGTTCGGTAACATCGAGAATACTAATGGCAAAACCACCGCCGGGTGCACTGTACACCTGTAGTTTAGAACGGCTGCCTACTTTGAACTTCTCTACGGCATAGCCTTTGGGGTTATTTTTATAATGCGCATCCTTACTGTCGCGGTAAAGGGTCAATAGATATGTTTTTTCTGGGTCTAGAAAATCAAAAGCCAGTTTAGAGGTTCTTGGGTTTTCATCGTTGGTATTACCTATAAACCAATTATCCTTTCCTTTTTCTTTTCGGGCGTAGGTAATAAAGTCGCCGGGCTCGGCAGCAAGTACCATGGTTACGTCCCAGTCAAGGGCCACCTCCTTAATGAATTGAAAAGCATCGAGATGTTGTTGGTAATGTTCAGGCAGATCAGCGGCCATTTGCAAGGGGCTGTACATGGTTACATACAAGGCTAGCTGACGTGCCAAGGTTGAATTTACCCAAGATTTGTTTTTGGGGTTCAATTTGCTGACGTCCATTTCAAATATACCGGGGGTATAATCCATGGGGCCGCCTATTAAACGGGTAAAAGGTAAAATGGTGGTATGGTCTACTTTGTTGCCTCCAAAAGCTTCATATTCCGTACCTCGGGCCGATTCGTTACCAATAAGATTCGGATAGGTTCGGGAGAGTCCGGTGGGTCGTACGGCTTCATGGGCATTGACCATAATTTTATATGCGCCAGCTTTTTTTAGGGCGTATAGGTAATGGTCTACCATCCATTGACCGTAATGATATTCGCCCCTGGGGATAATATCGCCCACATAGCCACTTTTGACCGAATTATAGCCGTGTTGTTGCATAAAAGCATAGGCTTGGTCTAGATGCCTTTCGTAATTACGTACCGACCCCGAGGTTTCGTGGTGCATCATCAGTGCTATGCCTTTGTCTTGGGCGTACAATTCCAGTTCCTCTATGTCAAAATCGGGGTAGGGGCTCATAAAATCGAAAACGTAATCCTTCGATTTTCCGAACCAATCTTCCCAACCTTCGTTCCAGCCCTCTACCAAGAGTGCATCAAAGCCATGTTGGCTAGCAAAGTCTAAATAATCTTTTACATTATCGGTATTGGCCGAATGCGTTCGGTTGGGTAGGGTGTGCACATAGTTGGTTTTACCTAATTTAACACTGTTTAGGGCATCGGTATAGGCCCAACTGCCCTTGCCGGTGATCATCTCCCACCAAACGCCCATGTATTTTACGGGTTTGATCCAAGAAGTGTCTTCGTAGGCGCAAGGCTCATTTAGGTTTAGGGTGAGCGTAGACAGCAGGATGTCCGATGCCTTGTTACTAGCGATAACCGTACGCCACGGGGTTTGGGTGGGTGTTTGCATATAGGCCATATTACCTAAAGCATCAGGGGTTAAGTGTGATTCGAAAACCAAATTATCGTCGTCGAGCTCCAAATGCATGCAGCTATAATCTACCAAAGCGGCTTCGTGTATGTTGATGTACGTTCCCTTGTCAGTTTTCATCAATAAGGCCGTCTGAACGCCTGTGGGTGAAAATGAGGTCTGGGAGGCATTTGGGGTAATGGCCTTTTTCATTTTTCCCCTGATCTCCGATAGCTTCGAGTGGGTATAATCGTATTCTTGAGTATCGTAGTCGCCAGGAATCCAAAATGCGGTATGGTCTCCGGTCATGGCAAATTGGGTGCGCTCATCCTCCACGATAAAATAAGTGAGGTTGGGCTGCTCGGGAAATTCGTATCGAAATCCCAAGCCATCATTAAACAGACGGAACCTGATGTGCATCAATCGGTTACTGCCTTGCTGCTCCATAGCGACCAACAGCTCGTTGTAATGGTTACGGATCTCTTTGTATTCGCCCAAAACAGGTTCCCATGTCTCGTCTAAAGTAGTACGTTGGGTATCGACGATTTGAAATTGGGCCAATAGTGATTCCGTATCCAATAGGTCCAATCCTAAAAAACTTTTGGCGATAACAGGGCTGTCGTTAAGTTCCAATGCATAGGTTGGTCGCCCTTTTTCTATGGTAAATACCATTTTAAACTTACCATTGGGCGAATTAAGGGTGTGCTGCCCATAGGCTGACAGCATCGTCCCCAAAAAGAAAACAATAGCTAGGGTACGCATCATATATTAGTCCTTATGGGGGGCTAAGATAACTTACATAGTACCTCTCTTAGTCCCCTGTGATATTATACTAAGGATTTTTGGGTCATGGCTGCGGGTTGCTCTACCCCGATCATTTTAAGGATCGTTGGTGCCATGTCGCCCAAAACCCCGTCTTTTATCTCTTTCAAATCCGAATCTACCAAAATCAAAGGTACCGGATTGGTCGTATGGGCCGTATTGGGGCTACCATCTGGGTTTACCATAGTATCGCAATTGCCATGGTCTGCTATAACCAAGGTAGAATATCCGTGCTCCAAGCCCTTGGTAATAACAGCCTCAGCACATTGGTCTACCGTCTCACATGCCTTAATGGCGGCATTCATATCGCCGGTATGCCCAACCATATCGGGGTTGGCGAAATTCAGACATACGAAAGCGGCTTCTTCTTTTTCTAATTCGGGAATAATGGCATCACGAATCTCAAAAGCGCTCATCTCTGGTTGTAAGTCGTAGGTAGCCACCTTTGGTGACGGACATAATATACGGGCCTCGCCTTCAAAGGGTACTTCGCGACCACCGTTAAAGAAAAAAGTTACGTGCGGATACTTTTCCGTTTCCGCGATCCGAATCTGCTTTTTTCCTGCTTTGGCCAAGACCTCACCCAGGGTATCGGTTAGGTTCTCTTTATTGTAAACGACCTTAACGCCATTAAAAGACTCATCGTAATTCGTTAGGGTAACATAATACAGATCCAACTTTTTCATGTCGAAATCCGGAAAATCTTCTTGGGAAAGTACCTGAGTAAGTTCCCGGCCCCGGTCGGTACGGAAGTTGAAAAAGATGATGACATCGCCTTCTTGAATGTTCCCTTTGCCCAAACTGATTGGTTTGATAAACTCATCGGTGGTGCCGGCTTCATATTGTTCGGTGAGACTTGCAATGGCATCGGTTGTTTTTTTGCCCACTCCGGAAACCAATAGGTCATAGGCCTCTTTTACACGTTCCCAACGTTTGTCGCGATCCATGGCGTAATACCGACCGATGATGCTGGCCAATTCGGCATTGGTGTTTTTGCTATAATCCAATAGGTCGGTCAGATAACCCACCCCGCTTTTTGGGTCTACATCGCGCCCATCGGTAAAGGCATGGATGAACATTTGGGCCACTCCGGCTTCTTGCCCGGCGCCGATCAAGCCTTTCAGATGGTCGATATGGGAGTGTACCCCACCATCACTTAAAAGGCCTAGAAAATGAACAGGCTTGTTGTTTTGCTTGGCATAGTCAAAAGCCTGTTGTAAAACGGTTTCGTCTTTAAGGCTGTTTTCCTCTAAGGCTTTATTGATCTTGGCTAAATCTTGATATACGATTCGACCTGCCCCTAAATTCATATGGCCTACTTCACTATTGCCCATTTGGCCTTCCGGAAGACCAACATTCATACCGTCGGTCAATAGTTCGGCACTGGGGTATTGGTTGTAGAGACTATCTATAAAAGGGGTATTGGCCTGCGCAATGGCAGATACTTTGGGGTCGGGAGATTTACCCCAACCGTCTAAAATCATCAAGATCGTTTTTTTGTTCATGGTAGCATGGAATTATCCTTCAAAAATAGGATGAATTCCGGTTTCAAACTACGGTTAGCCCCTTTTTTTACAAGGATTTAGCATTATCAAAAAATGAAAACGTTGTAGTTAAGAAATGTTAAGGAATGTAAAAGAATTGATAAATGTTGTAACAAATACGTGTGGGTTAAGTCTAAATCGTACATTTAATCATCATTAATCAAAAATCGCAATCATGAAAAAAATGTTTATCATGGGTGCCCTGTCTCTTGGTGCCCTAACTTTCACGAACACCCTTTCCGCTTCTGTTGTTAATACCCCAAATACAGGGGCGAATATCAACTTGGTAACACTTGATGTAAGTTCTTTTTGTAAGGCCATTATGAAGGGTGACTTGGAAATGGTCAACCGTATGATAGACCTTGGGGAAGATATCAATCAGAAATCGGTTGGAGGAATGACCCCTGCCATGTTCGCCGCCAAGTATAACAAAGCGGAGATACTAAAATTACTTATTGAAAAAGGTGCTAAGCTCAATACCAAAAGTAAAGAAGGTTTTACCGCAAAAAAATATGCGAAACTTTCTAAAGCCAGTGATGCCCTTGCTGTTTTGGAAGCCCAAAGCTAAAACCCCGTAAACGACAGAATTCTAAAAGCCCGAGTAGCTTAAAATGTTAATTTTTTGTTATTCGGGCATTAAAGTGAAACATTTTCGACTTTAAGGAGTCTGTTATATTGTATTTGCATCGCAAACTCCAGTAAAAAAAATCCCAAAACTTGTTGGAGTTGGTTATGTATAACTAACGAACCATCTGAAAAGAATTAGGAGTTTATCATCAATCCAATCAAAAAAACCACGGCATTGCCGTGGTTTTCCTTTTTAGAACGTTTCTTTTTTCTAGAAGTGGAATCCGGTAAAGGCTCTATACACCAAGGCGTACAATCCTAAAACGAACATGGCCACACAGAAAAAAGTGTACACTTTCAAAAACTTCACCAAATAGTCTGGGTGACAATCCCGAAAGGCTTCGAAATAGATCTTTTTAAATTGTAATAGTGTTCCCATATAGTGTTCTTTAAATGATTAAATCACAGCTACAAGGGGTTAAATTTGGGACCTAATAGAAGATTTGTGGATTACCAAAAATAGAAAAAGTGGGCTGAAAACCAAATTAATGATCGTTTTATTCTATGAACGGTCGCCTTTATACTTTCGAATGGATTCTTGTATCTTTTCAATTCTGTTTTCGGGATCAGGATGGGTACTTTGGAATTCGGGTACCCGGTTTGGCCCGGCTGCAGCTTTAAGGATCTTCATCACTTGGATCATCTCTTGGGGATCGTAGCCCGATTGAATCATAAAAAGTACGCCGAGATCATCACTTTCCAACTCATCGCCACGTCCATTTTTTAATAATACGTTCTGACCAATACCGGAAACAAGGTTACCGGCATCGGCCCCAACCGAGGCTCCCATGGATATGGTTTGCCAATAGTTGCTTTCCGCAATGCGTTCTGCAGAATGTTTACCGATCACGTGACCTATTTCATGGCCTAAAACCCCAGCTAACTGAGCCTCGTTCAATTGTGAGAATAAGGCATGGGTTATAAATATTTGCCCGCCAGGTAGTGCAAAGGCATTTATGGTACGGTCATCGGCCAATAAATGGAATTCGAAACGATAAGGGGTTTCACGGGCAACACTATTTTGTACCAATCGGTTACCCACGGCGTCTACGAAAGCCTGTAGACGCTTATCAGGATAAAGCCCACCATGCTGTTGGGCCATTTCAGGAGCCGATTGTAAACCAATGGCGATTTCTTGATCGGTGGTAATATCTATATTCTGAACCCTTCCGGTATACGGATTGGTCTGTTTGTTATTACAACGTTTCACCATGGCAAAGCCAACGATGGCCAAACCAATGATTATCCGGATTTTCCAACTTCCGCGTCTCATAATGATCTTTGTGTTTAGGTTGCCCTAAACTACAAAAGATCTGGATTAATGTCCAGTATATGGTCTTGAATATAGTTTTTAAGGAAAGGTCCGGTAAAGTACTCGGCCCCCTCGAAGTATTCGGCTTTATATTCGGCCAAGATGTTTATACTTCGGTATTGTTCCAACATAGGTTTTGAGAGTGGGGCATAGGTGTAATGCCAAGGCTCGTATTTAAAACCCCTTCGTCTTGGGTTGTCTGTATATACTAAATGAAATCCGAAAGATTCGGCATGTTGGTCCATCCATTTTTTTTGATCGGCATAAGGACCGCCTTCCTCGAACTTTTGAGGGTCTAAAACATCGCCTTTTACTGGTTTGCTAGAATCAATTATGTCGGCATCGGTACCCCAATGATGCCTACTTGTACCAGGAATGGTAGAATACTCAATGATTTTCTCGATGGCGTCCATGGGTTCCAACCCGTCGCGGGTATAGGATATAAACTTCCGTTCCCAAATCCCTTCTTGTCTTTCAAAACTGCGATATCCTGAGGCGATTTTCAAGGTTATGCCATCTTGGTAGGCTTTCTTTTTCATTTTTTGGAAAGCCTCAAAGGCCTCAGGTCGTAATTGCCCACCCTTATCGCCAGAAAGTGGTATACTGGCCTTACCCATAAGCTCGGGAATACTGTATTCCGTGGTAAAGCCGTTGGCCCAAATATGATGGGGTATCAAACCTAATCCTAAACCGAAAACGGTACTGTTCCTTATAAATTTTCTGCGTTCCATGGCCCTGTGTGTGTTTAATTTTCAAAAGGATATATGATGTTCGTTTGGGGACGAACTATCCCCTTGAATACGGTTTATTGAGAGGTAAGGTGTAAATATCCTTGATGTTTTATTCCGGTGTCCTTAAGTTCAATCACATAAAAGTAAACACCAGAAGGCAACCCGGAACCTTTATCGTATACAATACCCTGATTGGCTTTACCCACGAATTCATCGGAATAATCTTCTTGTTGGAAAACCAAGCCTCCATGGCGGTTATATATTGATAAAAGATTGTTCGGGGAATCTTCGGTGGCAGCAATTTCTAGAAAATCGTTGATGCCATCGCCATTCGGACTTAGAATATAATTGGCTAGATCCGATTCACTGATTACATTGGAAAGACTACCAAAAGATAGGGCAGTATATTCGTTAGGGACAAAATTCTGTGAGGTAATGGCCCCGGTGGTCAAATCACCATCGGCTTGAATATTGCCTAGGTTTACCCATTGTTGGGCATCGCGGTCCCAGCCAACCACAACGAGGTCGTTAATATCGCTGGCCAATAGACCAATTTGACTAAACGCATCCCAACCAATTGTAATATTTGAAGGCAAACTACCTTCGAGTTTCCAATATTCTACATCACTGATTCTTACAATATCACCCTCTTTACTATCGGTGTCGAAAGCTACGGGCGAAGTAGATGGGCTATTCGGGTTTTCAAAGAAATAGGCACATTTGGCCAATACATTAAGGTCAGAAGAATTAAGCATTAGCGGACGTAACCTGCCTTCCAAACCAACCGGAAAAGTAAAGTCGGATTGTGCGGTAACGGCACTGTAGCCGTAAACCTTGGTATTGGCACCTTGACCCACATAAAAGCCATCGGTAGTAAACCCTAGATAGATAGTGGGAAATGCCTTGTCGGTAATAATATTACCCGAAATAAAATTGGCATTGTTATCTACTAACAAAGGAATTTCTAAATTAAAACCGCCATCGGTTGCGAATTCTACATCCTCAAATTTAGGGGTAAAGGTTCCCGATAGGTTCCGCAGGCCGGAACTGCTGTAAAAGCCTACCAAACCACGGTTTTGGTCGAAACTGCCATCATTTACCAAGTCGGTATGGAAACCGACAGTGGCATTTTCGTGAATACGCATACCACCAAAATGATGCACGGCGTTTTGTGCCGATATGGTCAGTGGTATCAGTAAAAGTAAATAAAACCAATTTTTATTCATGGCGTAATCTTCATATACTTAATCGTAGAATTCCTTTAAAAATTGTTCGTTTAAGGGCGTTTTCTCCCTTTTTTCGATGAGTTGGGCGGAAATCCGGTTACCCAACCTTCGGTTATTAATCCCCCATTTTCGTAAGCGTAAACAAGCTAGTGGCCGGTTGTGCCTGTGAGTTACCCGAATTGGCCTCACGTTGAGTTCGTATTTGTAAGGTGTCGTTCTGGGAGAGGCGTAAAACTACACTGAAATTAGCTGAAGCGGTTTGGTGCCCATCTAAATTCCGTTTATAGTTATTCGCCGAAACTACCCTACTCGCCGCGTTGTTCACAAACAATTGAACCCATACATTGGTTCTTGGGTTTATGGTATTTATACTACTGTTAAAGGTTATTTGGTAGATTCCGGCCTCATCAATACGTAAGGTACTGTTATTGGTCCGGGTTACCATACCATCGTTGCTGATCTCGGTGCTGAAAAAATCCTTGGCCGTTAGCGAGGCGGTATTCAATTCTAGGGCCGATCCGAACCCGTACTCGGCATGTTTTATAAGGTTTCCGCCATTTTGGTTGATCTGTTGCCATTGGGTACCATCACTTTGTAACCAAAGGACGCTGTTGTTGTTCACCGTACCGATTCCCGTTGTTCCGGCTGTATTGGTATAAGCCGAAATGGTAGTGGCAAAAGCGTTCGGGTTTTTTATCATATACACCCGTCCCGTACAACTAGAGGCCGGTGGTAACCCTAAGCTATGGTTGCCACCTAGAATAACCGAGTAATGGTCTTCGTTTAGGGTTAGGTTTCCCGAAGTGGTAACGATTGCGGTAGCCAAAGAACCTCCTATCTGAAGGGTGGAATTGGCCATGGACCCGGCATCGGGTACATCGTAGTAATTGGCGGGTATGGCTACTTGGGCCGGATTGATGTTGATACCAAAACGGGTTTTGGCGTTTGCACTTCCGTCACTTCCCTGAACCCTGAAAAACTCGGTATGGAAACGGCCGTTCCGGTAATCGTATCGTTTAAAGATGAAGGGTTCGTTTCCGTCGTCACCTATGATGAACTCCATACGGCCATTGTTAGCGTTTCCGGCCGAGCCCATTTCAAAAAGGTCGGTACCACCAGCACTTCCCTTTAAACGGAAACTACCATTGGTCGTGGTAAAGAACATGGGCCGATAAAAACTGGCCCCCGATGCGGTAAACTGTAAGGCGGAGGTGCTCCCGTTCCCATTTAATAGCACTAAAGGTTGGTCGTTATCGTCATAATCGGGAAAACCTTGTGTTAAACCAAGGGTTTGTCTTCTACCAAACCGGAGCATGGGTAGATTGTTCGAGCGTATTTCAAATACCTGGTCATTGATAATGCCCAAAAACTGACCGGTAGTAACCGAAGTATTACCACCCAATAACCAAGAACTACCATTTCCGTTCGTACCAATTTCCCTTAAGGTACCCGTTTGGATTCCCATATACAACCTGTCAGTGTCAGAGGTTAGGTATAGATCACCTTCACCTGCATCGGAAATTCCTGCAACACTGGCTTGGGTAACGGAGGTTTGTCCGAACCCTAGATTTGCCCCTAGTAGTGCCAAGATGAACCAAATGCTATGAACGCTACGTAGTTTCATTTAATTATTGCCAAGTTGATTTTTGATTACAGTGGTGTTCAATAAGACTCTTTGGGCCAATTGGATGATTTCTTCTTGGTTTTCCTCAGCGGGTGCTGAGCCTGAGATCGAATTGGTCGTCAGGTTGATAGGGGTGCTACTTTGATCGCCGATGGTGGCTTTAATACCCGAAGAATGCTGAAGCATTTTGTGCAATAAAAATTTAATACTTTCCTGATTGGCCAGGGTAGCGGCATTACCTGCCAAACTACTCTGTACCACCACAAAACTGAAAACGTCGTCCCCATTGCTTAAATCGAGGTCTACGGCCCAATTCGAATAGCCATCTCGGGTAGCCTTTACACTTACGGAATTACTGTTACTTTGGGTAACCAAGCTATAAACCCCCGAAATATTGGGAAAATTGGCCAGTTCCGTACTACTGTTGTTATCGGTAAGGGTGAGTACGTTGTTTTGTAGGTTGCTCAATCGGACCAACTTATATGAGCCGTTGGGATCGGTAAAGGCAATGGCCAAATTGTTCGTCGGATCCGGAATGGTACCGACCACATTACTTTGTACTTTATTGAATTTATCACAGGCAGCCACCTTATTGGTCCCGGTAATTACCAGTTGATAGTTGCCGATATCCAAGGTACCCCCCGATACCGTTGCGGCCAAGCTGTTTAGCGTAGGGGAGTAGGGACTGGTGCTTACCTTTTCCCATTTCAGGTAATCGTACAGTTGGCAAAGATCGATATTGGCCGAAACCGTTATGGTCTCGGCTACATGGTCAACGGCAATGCCTGCAATGGTCGCCGCATTGGCCGGATTTTGTTCCGTAATGTTGCTATCGTTGAACAATAGCACGTTAGAGATATAGTTCTCACCATTGACCCCCGGAACAAAATCTACGGTATGGTTGTTGGCGTAGAGACGCAGATTGTAATCCAATAATCCGATACTGTAATTGTTCTGTTGGCTGGCCGTTAAGGTGCCATGGGGCACGAGATATTGTAATAAACGAACGGTTTGTTCCCCATTGCCATCGAGGTTTAGGTTTTGGGTATAGGCGGTTCCGCCGATACGTTCCACTAAAAGGCGAACTCCCGCGGCAGCGCTACCATCTTCACGAACGGCATTGATGTTAACATCGCGGTGTACTTCCAAAACACCTCCTGTACTTGATCCTTTTGGGATATTGCCCAACGGATTGTTCAATTGGGCAATAAAACCGGAGCCTTCATGTATGGATACGTTACGCGATTTAAAGTTATCAAGTTGGTAGCGGGTATCGGTATTGTTTATAAAAACAAAATGACGGTGTGATGAGGTAGGATTGTTATCTACAAGATCTAGCCCATTAAGAACCGTTGGAATACCATCACGAGCAAATTCCAAGGCTACTTGGCCTCTTTGATTGTCAATTCGTAAGCCGTTGATCTCAACATCGGCACTGGCAAAATGAACAAAGGTATTGTTGGCGCCATCCAAGACTATCTCGGAATTGTTAAAACGCACCGTAGCACCCGTTCGAATGTCGAAATCACTCCGACTACTGGTTTTGGATATCCAGGTTACCCCATTTAGGGTTATATCACATCCGCTTTGAAAACGGGCGTTTCCGTTGTTGTAATTATCAACCCCATGGGTTACGGAGTTCGATTCCTCAATGATTAGAACGCGTCCTTTTACCTTGGGTAGGCCATCGTCACCTACGCCATCTACTTCGCCAAAAACAGCTTGGGCATTTGGCCCGAACCGTAAACGTCCGTTGTTTCGAATCAAAATAGTGGCGTCACTAATATTGGCAATGGTACTATTGACGTAAACATCTTGGCTGACTTGATATCTCGATCCACTTCGCGAGACCCCGGTATATCCTTCCAAAGTGGCCTGCCCATACATTGAAGTGAGACTGAATAGGAAAAAAGAGAGTAGTAGTCGCATCAATTGTAGGTTAAGGCTTCAACACTGGCTAAATCAGAAGGTTGTGCACCGGTCCCCGTAGCTTGGTCTTCTTGGTTTATGTCGCTTTTATCGTAACGATTAACCACATAGGCATTGGTGCCTTTTTGCATAGAGATGTAAATGTAATTGGCGTTTTCGAACAATTGTTCGTTCGAAATTTCCAAGGCCATAAAATCAGAAACCAATTGTAATCCACCTGAGTCAAGACCCATATAGTACAGGTTATTATCCGTATCGTGGTACATATCACCGGATATGGCGGTGTTATTGGTAATCAAATCATTGATCTGGGCTTCAGTTCGATCGGTTTGTGCATGAAGGGTTACAGATAGTCCCAAGCAAATAAATAGCAATAGGTGTTTCATTTCCAATATGAAAAAAGATGGGATTGAATGGTGTTTCCTGTATTATAGCACTGTACCTGATATAATCGGAAGGTAAAGGCCATTCGCTCCCATCTGTAAGATTACTTTATTCTTTCTACCAATAAAGATGTTCCATCTGGTACGATGTTGATCGTACCCTTACTTGAGTATCTACGCCCCCTTACGGAGATGGCGTCACCAGACGAAAGTTGAACGATCTTTACGATGGTAGCCGAGCTTTTGTCTACATCGGCATTTCTATGGTAGGTGGCTGCCAAGGTTCCCGCAATGGCCGTTGTACCGTTGTATAATTGGAATTCCGCCCCGGTTCTGGTATTCCCGCCAGCGGTTCCTGTACCGGCTACTTGGGCCGTGGCCCTAAAAGTGATACGATAACGCCCGTCGGCCGGAATCGTAATAGCGGTAGCAGATGTGGTGTATCCTGTATCTACAATGCCATTGGTACCATAGGTAATGGTCTGTGCCGTGGCAAAAGGATTATTGTTCAACGTAACACCCGTGCCACTAGAGGCCAAATATACTTCGGCCATGGTCGGACTAAATACGGTTTGCCAGGTGGCCGCTCCAGAACCATCGGTAGTAAGAACCTGTCCGTCGGTTCCCCTGTCGGTTGGTAGGGTAGTAGAGGTGGCACCAACATTAATGGTGGTTTGTCCAGTGATACCTAATGTACCTGTTACATCTGTATTGTTTTGTAAATCGATTCCGCTTGCACCTGAGATCTGTACAGCATTCGGACCAGTTAATTGTAAGACGTTAGAGGCACTGATTTGAATATTGTTCGTAGCAGCCAATTGAAGGTCACTAACATTATTGATCGTTAGGCTGTTTCCTCCGCCATCAACCGTTCTTGCGCCACTTAGGGTGCCATTGGCAGAATACAGGTTGTCTCCGCCATCGGTATCGGCACTCCAAGCCGATCCATCCCATTTTAAAACTTGTCCGGCAGCGGTGGCTCCAAGCGCACTAAGATCGGTAGAAGCAATGGTGCCATCATCGATTTTTGCGGATGTTACCGCATCATTGGCGATAGTATTGGCGGCTAAGGTACCTGTAACATCACCCCCTAGGTTTGGAACATTGAAGGTGGTACCAGATAATGAAATATTGGTTCCGGCGGAATAGGTAGTGTCGTCATCCCCGTCGGCGATATCCGCTGGAATGCCGGTGAGGCTACCCCAGGCACCATCGAAATCATCTGTGGCATCTGTATCAAGGTTAGGGAACTCGTTGTTAACGGCCGTGGCCACCTGGGCATCGGTCAGTTGTGTATCGTTATCCACGTTATCGGCAAAACCTGCTGGGATACTGGTAATGTTGGTCCAATCGGCGGCAATGGTACTGTTGTCCACGGCGAAGGTAGTTCCAGTGAGGGTCATACCCGCTCCGGCGGAATAGGTAGTGTCATCGTCCCCATCGGCGATATCCGCTGGAATGCCGGTAAGGCTACCCCAGGCACCGTCAAAGTCGTCAGTGGCATCAAGGTCCAAGTTGGCCGGGATTCCGGTAAGACTTCCCCAAGCGCCATCGAAATCATCTGTGGCATCGGTATCAAGGTTAGGGAATTCATTGTTAACGGCGGTTGCCACTTGGGCATCGGTCAATTGTGTATCGTTATCCACGTTATCGGCAAAACCTGCTGGGATACTGGTAATGTTGGTCCAATCGGCGGCAATGGTACTGTTGTCCACGGCGAAGGTAGTCCCGGTGAGGGTCATACCCGCTCCGGCGGAATAGGTAGTGTCATCGTCCCCATCGGCGATATCCGCTGGAATGCCGGTAAGGCTACCCCAAGCACCATCGAAATCATCTGTGGCATCGGTATCAAGGTTGGGGAACTCGTTGTTAACGGCCGTGGCTACCTGGGCATCGGTCAATTGTGTATCGTTATCCACGTTATCGGCAAAACCTGCTGGGATGCTGGTAATGTTGGTCCAATCGGCGGCAATGGTACTGTTGTCCACGGCAAAGGTAGTCCCGGTGAGGGTCATGCCCGCTCCGGCGGAATAGGTAGTGTCATCGTCCCCATCGGCGATATCCGCTGGAATGCCGGTAAGGCTACCCCAAGCGCCATCGAAATCATCTGTGGCATCGGTATCAAGGTTAGGGAATTCATTGTTAACGGCGGTTGCTACCTGGGCATCGGTCAATTGTGTATCGTTATCCACGTTATCGGCAAAACCTGCTGGGATACTGGTAATGTTGGTCCAATCGGCGGCAATGGTACTGTTGTCCACGGCGAAGGTAGTCCCAGTGAGGGTCATACCCGCTCCGGCGGAATAGGTAGTGTCATCGTCCCCATCGGCGATATCCGCTGGAATGCCGGTAAGGCTACCCCAAGCACCGTCAAAGTCGTCGGTGGCATCAAGGTCCAAGTTGGCCGGGATTCCGGTAAGACTTCCCCAGGCGCCATCGAAGTCATCGGTGGCATCGGTATCAAGGTTGGGGAACTCGTTGTTAACGGCCGTGGCTACCTGGGCATCGGTCAATTGGGTATCGTTATCCACGTTATCGGCAAAACCGGCAGGAATGCTGGTAATATTGGTCCAATCGGCGGCAATGGTACTGTTGTCCACGGCAAAGGTAGTCCCAGTGAGGGTCATACCCGCCCCGGCGGAATAGGTTGTGTCATCGTCCCCATCGGCGATATCCGCTGGAATGCCGGTAAGGCTACCCCAGGCACCGTCGAAGTCGTCGGTAGCATCAAGGTCCAAGTTGGCCGGGATTCCGGTAAGACTACCCCAAGCACCATCGAAATCATCGGTAGCATCGGTATCGAGGTTAGGGAATTCATTGTTAACGGCGGTTGCCACCTGGGCATCGGTCAGTTGCGTATCGTTATCCACGTTATCGGCAAAACCGGCAGGAATGCTGGTAATGTTGGTCCAATCGGCGGCAATGGTACTGTTGTCCACGGCAAAGGTAGTCCCGGTGAGGGTCATACCCGCTCCGGCGGAATAGGTGGTATCGTCATCCCCGTCGGCGATATCTGCCGGGATGCCAGTTAGACTACCCCAGGCACCGTCAAAGTCGTCAGTGGCATCAAGGTCCAAGTTGGCCGGGATTCCGGTAAGACTTCCCCAAGCGCCATCGAAATCATCTGTGGCATCGGTATCAAGGTTAGGGAATTCATTGTTAACGGCGGTTGCTACCTGGGCATCGGTCAATTGTGTATCGTTATCCACGTTATCGGCAAAACCTGCTGGGATACTGGTAATGTTGGTCCAATCGGCGGCAATGGTACTGTTGTCCACGGCGAAGGTAGTTCCAGTGAGGGTCATACCCGCTCCGGCGGAATAGGTAGTGTCATCGTCCCCATCGGCGATATCCGCTGGAATGCCGGTAAGGCTACCCCAAGCACCGTCAAAATCGTCAGTGGCATCAAGGTCCAAGTTGGCCGGGATTCCGGTAAGACTTCCCCAAGCGCCATCGAAATCATCGGTGGCATCGGTATCGAGGTTAGGGAATTCATTGTTAACGGCGGTTGCCACTTGGGCATCGGTCAATTGTGTATCGTTATCCACGTTATCGGCAAAACCTGCTGGGATGCTGGTAATGTTGGTCCAATCGGCGGCAATGGTACTGTTGTCCACGGCAAAGGTAGTCCCGGTGAGGGTCATGCCCGCTCCGGCGGAATAGGTAGTGTCATCGTCCCCATCGGCGATATCCGCTGGAATGCCGGTAAGGCTACCCCAGGCACCATCGAAATCATCTGTGGCATCGGTATCGAGGTTGGGGAACTCGTTGTTAACGGCGGTTGCCACCTGTGCATCGGTCAGTTGCGTATCGTTATCCACGTTATCGGCAAAACCTGCTGGGATGCTGGTAATGTTGGTCCAATCGGCGGCAATGGTACTGTTGTCCACGGCAAAGGTAGTCCCGGTGAGGGTCATACCCGCTCCGGCGGAATAGGTAGTGTCATCGTCCCCATCGGCGATATCCGCTGGAATGCCGGTAAGGCTACCCCAAGCACCATCGAAATCATCTGTGGCATCGGTATCAAGGTTGGGGAATTCGTTGTTAACGGCCGTGGCTACCTGGGCATCGGTCAATTGGGTATCGTTATCCACGTTATCGGCAAAACCGGCAGGAATGCTGGTAATATTGGTCCAATCGGCGGCAATGGTACTGTTGTCCACGGCGAAGGTAGTCCCGGTGAGGGTCATGCCCGCTCCGGCGGAATAGGTAGTGTCATCGTCCCCATCGGCGATATCCGCTGGAATGCCGGTAAGGCTACCCCAAGCACCGTCAAAGTCGTCGGTGGCATCAAGGTCCAAGTTGGCCGGGATTCCGGTAAGACTTCCCCAGGCACCATCGAAATCATCTGTGGCATCTGTATCAAGGTTAGGGAACTCGTTGTTAACGGCGGTTGCCACTTGGGCATCGGTCAATTGTGTATCGTTATCCACGTTATCGGCAAAACCGGCAGGAATGCTGGTAATATTGGTCCAATCGGCGGCAATGGTACTGTTGTCCACGGCAAAGGTAGTCCCGGTGAGGGTCATGCCCGCTCCGGCGGAATAGGTAGTGTCATCGTCCCCATCGGCGATATCCGCTGGAATGCCGGTAAGGCTACCCCAAGCGCCATCGAAATCATCTGTGGCATCGGTATCAAGGTTAGGGAATTCATTGTTAACGGCGGTTGCTACCTGGGCATCGGTCAATTGTGTATCGTTATCCACGTTATCGGCAAAACCTGCTGGGATACTGGTAATGTTGGTCCAATCGGCGGCAATGGTACTGTTGTCCACGGCAAAGGTAGTCCCAGTGAGGGTCATACCCGCTCCGGCGGAATAGGTAGTGTCATCGTCCCCATCGGCGATATCCGCTGGAATGCCGGTAAGGCTACCCCAGGCACCGTCGAAGTCGTCTGCGGCATTGGTATCGTATGAACTCAGGTCAATTGTTGTCGCACCAGGATCTAGGCTTAGTGCAATTACTCCTGCATTGAAGGTTAAATCTTGGATTTCGTTGTTTGGGTTTGCATCAGCGTCATCGACATTTAGTGCATCTACATAAGCCTTTGTTGCGGCATCTTGGGCATTGGTAGGGTCGGCCAAATTGGTTATGGCATTCCCGCCAGCACTAGCATCTATTCCTATTACATCCTCTAGGTCTTGATTGTCGGTCCCAGTAAAGGTTATGGTACTACCATCTCCATTATCGAAAGTATAGGTGCCATCCGAATTATCTGTAAGGTCGGCTTTGTTGACTGTTTGTGAAACACCATTTTCATTGGTATATGTAATGGTACCATTGTTATTGTCAACCAAGTTGGTTATGGTTTCTGCAATAGTTACTGAAGCTACGTTAAGGTATAGAGCACCATCTGATCCAGCTGCCAAGTCGTTGTTGGCATCGGCACTTATCAATCCTATGGTTTCAGTTCCGCCTCCATCAGTAATGGAAATGGCACCTGCTGCGATTCCGCTTCCTGTGTTATGTTCATTCGTAGGATCGGCATCGGCATCGTCCGTATCCAAGGCGGCCAATTCGGCATCTGTGGCAAAGGTGGTATTAAGATCTACCCCGGTTGCCCCGGCAGCGGCGTTGGTCAGTTCCAAAGTGGTACCGGTCAATTGCACATCCGAAAGTTCGTTGGTCGGATCGGCATCGGCATCATCGGTATCCAAGGCGGCCAATTCGGCATCTGTTGCGAAGGTGGTATTAAGGTCTACCCCGGTAGCCCCGGCGGCGGCGTTTGTCAGTTCCAAAGTGGTACCGGTCAATTGCACGTCCGAAAGCTCGTTGGTCGGATCGGCATCTGCATCATCGGTATCCAAAGCGGCCAATTCTGCATCCGTGGCAAAGGTGGTATTAAGATTTACCCCAGTAGCCCCGGCAGCGGCGTTTGTCAGTTCCAAAGTGGTACCGGTCAATTGGACATCGGAAAGTTCGTTCGTTGGATCGGCATCGGCATCATCGGTATCCAAAGCGGCCAATTCTGCATCCGTGGCGAAGGTGGTATTAAGGTCCACCCCGGTAGCCCCGGCAGCGGCATTGGTCAGTTCCAAAGTGGTACCGGTCAATTGCACATCCGAAAGTTCGTTCGTTGGATCGGCATCTGCATCGTCCGTATCCAAGGCGGCCAGTTCTGCATCTGTGGCAAAGGTGGTATTAAGGTCCACCCCGGTAGCCCCGGCGGCGGCATTGGTCAGTTCCAAAGTGGTACCGGTCAATTGCACATCCGAAAGTTCGTTCGTAGGGTCGGCATCGGCATCATCGGTATCCAAAGCGGCCAATTCTGCATCTGTGGCGAAGGTGGTATTTAAGTCCACCCCAGTGGCCCCGGCAGCGGCGTTGGTCAATTCTAAAGTGGTACCGGTCAATTGCACGTCCGAAAGTTCGTTGGTCGGATCGGCATCGGCATCATCGGTATCCAAAGCGGCCAATTCTGCATCCGTGGCAAAGGTGGTATTAAGATCCACCCCGGTAGCCCCGGCGGCGGCATTGGTCAGTTCCAAAGTGGTACCGGTCAATTGCACGTCCGAAAGCTCGTTGGTCGGATCGGCATCTGCATCGTCCGTATCCAAAGCGGCCAGTTCGGCGTCCGTGGCGAAGGTGGTATTAAGGTCCACCCCGGTTGCCCCGGCAGCGGCGTTTGTCAATTCCAAAGTGGTACCTGTAAGTTGAACGTCCGAAAGCTCGTTCGTTGGATCGGCATCGGCATCGTCCGTATCCAAGGCGGCCAGTTCTGCATCTGTTGCAAAGGTGGTGTTAAGGTCTACCCCGGTAGCCCCAGCAGCGGCGTTGGTCAATTCTAAAGTGGTACCGGTCAATTGCACGTCCGAAAGCTCGTTCGTCGGATCGGCATCTGCATCGTCCGTATCCAAAGTGGCCAGTTCTGCATCCGTGGCGAAGGTGGTATTAAGGTCCACCCCGGTAGCCCCCGCAGCGGCGTTGGTCAGTTCCAAAGTAGTACCGGTCAATTGCACATCCGAAAGCTCGTTCGTAGAATCGGTATCGGTATCTGCTAAAATATGATTATTGATAGCAGTAGTATTATTACCAATGTTTGTAGTATTGGTAGCAATATTACCGGCATTAATGGCAATATCTGCGGATTCTTCCAAGTCTGATAAATTGGCACTAAATGAAGTGGCGCCTTCCAATACGGTTAAGGTCTGGGTACCACTGGCATAATTCACACCGGTAATATCGTCATCTGTTGAGGCTGCAAAAGTGGCAATTTCTACTGCTGTTTCCTCCAATGCTTCCTGAACAGTGGTTTCAGCAGTACCATCGCCATCAATGTCCACTCCAGGACTTAACAAAACTTCGGTGGCATTTTGATCATCCGTATTATCAAGATAAGTCGTTAGATCTACTCCAGTTGCACCTGTGGCGGCATTGGTCAATGTAAGCTGATTACCGGTTAAATCTAAATCCGAAAGTTCGTTCGTAGGATCGGCATCGGCATCATCGGTATCCAAGGCGGCCAGTTCTGCATCTGTGGCGAAGGTGGTATTGAGGTCTACCCCGGTTGCCCCGGCAGCGGCGTTGGTCAATTCCAAATTGGTACCGGTCAATTGCACGTCCGAAAGTTCGTTCGTTGGATCGGCATCTGCATCGTCCGTATCCAAAGCGGCCAGTTCTGCATCTGTGGCAAAGGTGGTATTAAGGTCTACCCCGGTTGCCCCAGCAGCGGCGTTGGTCAATTCTAAAGTGGTACCGGTCAATTGCACGTCCGAAAGTTCGTTGGTCGGATCGGCATCGGCATCATCGGTATCCAAAGCGGCCAATTCTGCATCCGTGGCAAAGGTGGTATTAAGATCCACCCCGGTAGCCCCGGCGGCGGCATTGGTCAGTTCCAAAGTGGTACCGGTCAATTGCACATCCGAAAGTTCGTTCGTAGGGTCGGCATCGGCATCATCGGTATCCAAAGCGGCCAATTCGGCATCTGTGGCGAAGGTGGTATTTAAGTCCACCCCAGTGGCCCCGGCAGCGGCGTTGGTCAATTCCAAATTGGTACCGGTCAATTGCACATCCGAAAGTTCGTTCGTTGGATCGGCATCTGCATCGTCCGTATCCAAGGCGGCCAGTTCTGCATCTGTGGCAAAGGTGGTATTCAAGTCCACCCCGGTAGCCCCGGCGGCGGCATTGGTCAATTCCAAAGTGGTACCGGTCAATTGCACGTCCGAAAGTTCGTTCGTTGGATCGGCATCTGCATCGTCCGTAT
The DNA here is from genome assembly GCF_002514735.1 of Sediminicola luteus. GTDB lineage: Bacteria > Bacteroidota > Bacteroidia > Flavobacteriales > Flavobacteriaceae > HQA918. The sequence continues at coordinate 380,255 of NZ_NBWU01000005.1, forward strand.
CCAAGGCGGCCAGTTCTGCATCTGTTGCAAAGGTGGTATTAAGGTCCACCCCGGTAGCCCCGGCAGCGGCGTTGGTCAGTTCCAAGGTGGTACCGGTCAATTGTACGTCCGAAAGCTCGTTGGTCGGATCGGCATCTGCATCGTCCGTATCCAAGGCGGCCAGTTCTGCATCTGTTGCAAAGGTGGTATTAAGGTCCACCCCGGTAGCCCCCGCAGCGGCGTTGGTCAGTTCCAAAGTGGTACCGGTAAGTTGCACATCCGAAAGCTCGTTGGTCGGATCGGCATCTGCATCGTCCGTATCCAAGGCGGCCAGTTCTGCATCTGTTGCAAAGGTGGTATTAAGGTCCACCCCGGTAGCCCCGGCGGCGGCATTGGTCAATTCCAAAGTGGTACCGGTCAATTGCACGTCCGAAAGTTCGTTCGTAGGATCGGCATCGGCATCCGCCACTGAAAGATTATCTACATAGTTTTTGGTGGCTGCATCTTGGGCATTGGTAGGATCAGCCAGGTTGGTAATGGCATTTCCTCCTGCACTGGCATCTTGCCCTATTACGTCTTCAAGGTCTTGGATTTCGTTGGTGGCATCGGTATCTAAATCAGCGGCCACATGGTTGTTTATTGCGTTTTGATTTGCCGTGATAGCGGCAGTATTATTCGCAATGTCCGTAGCGTTTGTAGCAATATCCGTGGTATTTGTGACTATACTGGCTGTATTGTTCCCAATATCGGTACTGTTGGTAGTTATATTAGCGGCATTGGCAGCTATCCCTGAGGAATCATCCAATTGAGAAAGGTCTACCGTTTGAACGGTTGTGCCTTCTTCAATACTTAGCACATTTGCACCATCTATAGAGGCATTGGTAATGTCATCATCTGAAGTAATGCTTCCCACCTGTGTGTCTACATAGGTCTTAACGGCTTGTTCGGTAGGGAAATTGGTTGCTGAGTTTCCTGCTAAGGTGCCGTCATTGGTCTTATTGGCGGCATCTTCTTTTAATCCAATAGCCGTGGCATTGTTTCCAATATTTGTAGTATTGGTAGCTATATCGGCCGTATTTGCGGCAATGGCTACCTGGTTGGCAGCGATGTCAGCAGATTCCTCAAGTGTCGATAGGTCGGCACTAAAACTGGTGGTACCTTCTAAAACGGTCAATGTATTTGAACCCGGGGCATAAACCAATCCGGTTACGTCGTCGTCACCGCCGCCGCCTGTATTGATGGTGGTGGAATCCCCAGCTTCATTGATATACGTAAATGTACCGTCTCCATTATCGGTTAAGGTGGTTACGGTGTCATTGGCCCCATTGAAGGTTATGTTACCTCCAGAACCGGCATCTACGGAATAGGTGCCATCCCCATTGTCGGAAACGGTTACACCTCCGCTACCACCGGCACAGAGGTTCTGCCAAGCGCTACCGTCAAACAAATGGACACAGGAAGTATCCGTGTTATATACCAAAGCTCCGCGTAAGGGAGTTAAGGCATTCATTTGTGCGGCAGACATCCTGGATAGTACCAGGGCTTTGTCCGTACTTTCCAACTCTATCAGAGAGCTTGGGTCAATGGTGTCTGGATTATCTCCAATCTTAACCTGGGCTATAGTTACATTGATGCATAAGAATGTCAATGCCAAGAATAGCTTTTTCATGTTTGAAATTTGCATGGTACAGTGCGTATACAATTATTCGAGCGTAAAAATAGCTTGTGACCTTTGCTCCATTAAGTATTTGTTGTGTAACGTTCGTAGAGGGTGGTGTAACGTAAAATTGGAGGTATCAGGGATTTGCTTGTTTTTCGATATATGACACTTTTTATCGGATAAAGTCACGATTATGAAAGAAAAAACTTGTTAAATAGCGTATTTTTGTTAGTGTTGATTACACTTTTTCATAAAAATCATGGGCTATATTATCTTTTTGGGCCTTTTTTGGCGAAAAACAGCACCAATTTTTGAAGTAAGGTTGATTCCGGGATCCTCTCGAATATTTCCGGTAATAGGGAGTAGGTGTTATCGCCCGATTTCCGCACTAGGAGAGGCAACATGATTTATGACCAAGTTGTGAGTTACCAGCTAGTTTTATGGCACCGAAGACAAGGTCCCATCGTTTTTCCCAATCAGATTTTCTGAATGAAGTACCAGGATCTGATAGATATTGTGGTCTGTAAACTGATAGATATTATGGGGTAAGAGCAATTTCATACCAATTGTTGCCATCGCTGATTAAGGTCATACTGCCTAAATTCGTAATGGGGGTATTGGCATTGTAGGTATGAATAGGACTCCTTAAACTTTGTACCTGTTTATCGAATTGGATAGGATACTGTCTGGATACTATTCTATATTCGCGGCCCGGACAAGTCGCTGGATTTGGTAAAGAAATTGTCGTAGGGCCATTATAAATTAGGGTATGGTCGTTTTGATCAAGGGTAACGGCCCCTCTGACAATTCGAACCGGGAATGCTACCGAGCCTCCAAGATCCATAACCGATGTTGGGTTGGGTTCGTTTATACCTACCTTCTGATAAGGGTCAATACGAATAGCCTCCGTTCCTGCTGTAACTATTCCCAGTCCGTCCGTCTCGGGCTGATATAGTCCTTCGCGACCACCGCCATTAGATCCGAAATGAAAACTTGGGTTGACTGCCGAACCTGAGCTGGCTTGGTAGTCATTGCTTCTTGTTCGGCCATTTACTTCCAAGGTGTTACCCGGCTCCATACTGGTGGTGCCAATCGCTATGTTGCCTCCATTAAGAAACATGTCGAAACCATTTAGATTATGGCGTCGGACATCTGTAAAAGTTAAATCGGTGGTGGCCATATTACCTGAAGGAAGACTTATGGTTCCTCCACCTTTGGATAGGCTTAATTCGTTACCACTTAAGCTCAGGGTCTGGATTTCGTTGGTGGTGCTGCCATCTACTTCGGTGGTTAGGTAGCCGTTATTGGCAACGAAATTGTCTACTTGGGCTTCGTTGAGTTGGGTGTCCAGGCTAGAAAGGTCGACACTGGCGTTGAAGCCGTTGTTGCTTCCTGTGAAATTTAATGAGGAGCCACTCAGGGCTACATTTGTGATAACGCCATCTGCGCCACCAGAGGGAAGGGTAATACTACCCCCACCGCTTGAAAGGCTTAACTCGTTACCACTTAAACTTAGGGTCTGGATTTCATTGGTGGTGCTACCATCGACCTCTGTTATCAGGTAACCATTATTGGCAACGAAATTGTCTACTTGGGCTTCGTTGAGTTGGGTGTCCAGACTAGAAAGGTCGACACTGGCATTGAAACCGTTATTGCTTCCGGTAAAATTCAAAGAGGAGCCACTCAGGGCAACATTAGTGATTACGCCATCGGCATCACCAGAGGGAAGGGTAATACTACCCCCACCGCTGGAAAGGCTTAACTCGTTACCGCTTAAACTTAGGGTCTGGATTTCGTTGGTGGTACTACCATCTACTTCAGTGGTTAGGTAGCCGTTATTGGCAACGAAATTGTCTACTTGTGATTCGTTGAGTTGGGTATCCAGTCCGGAAAGGTCGACACTGGCGTTGAAGCCGTTATTGCTTCCGGTAAAATTCAATGAGGTTCCGTTCAGGGTTACGTTGGTGATTACGCCATCGGCGCTTCCGGTGGGTAGTGTTATGGTTCCACCACTACGGGAAAGGCTCAGTTCGTTACCGCTTAAACTTAGAGTCTGGATTTCATTGGTGGTGCTACCATCGACCTCTGTTATCAGGTAACCATTATTGGCAACGAAATTATCTACTTGGGCTTCGGAGAGCTGGGTGTTTAGGCTAGAAAGGTCGACACTGGCGTTGAAGCCGTTGTTGCTTCCTGTGAAATTTAATGAGGTTCCGCTCAGGGCTACATTTGTGATAACACCATCTGCGCCACCAGAGGGAAGGGTAATACTACCCCCACCGCTTGAAAGGCTTAACTCGTTACCACTTAAACTTAGGGTCTGGATTTCATTGGTGGTACTACCATCGACCTCTGTTATCAGGTAACCATTATTGGCAACGAAATTGTCTACTTGGGCTTCGTTGAGTTGGGTGTCTAGGCTAGAAAGGTCGACACTGGCGTTGAAGCCGTTATTGCTTCCGGTAAAATTTAATGAGGTTCCGCTCAGGGCTACATTTGTGATAACACCATCTGCGCCACCAGAGGGAAGGGTAATACTACCACCACCGCTTGAAAGGCTTAACTCGTTACCACTTAAACTTAGGGTCTGGATTTCATTGGTGGTACTACCATCGACCTCTGTTGTCAGGTAACCATTATTGGCAACGAAATTGTCTACTTGGACTTCATTGAGTTGGGTGTCCAGGCTAGAAAGCTCCACACTGGCATTGAAGCCGTTGTTGCTTCCGGTAAAATTTAAAGAGGAGCCACTCAGGGCAACATTAGTGATTACGCCATCTGCACTTCCGGTGGGCAGGGTTATGCTACCCCCACCGCTGGAAAGGCTTAACTCGTTACCGCTTAAACTTAGAGTCTGGATTTCATTGGTGGTGCTACCATCTACTTCAGTGGTTAGGTAGCCGTTATTGGCAACGAAATTATCTACTTGGGCTTCGGAGAGCTGGGTGTTTAGGCTAGAAAGGTCGACACTGGCGTTGAAGCCGTTGTTGCTTCCGGTGAAATTCAAAGAGGTTCCGCTCAGGGCTACATTGGAGATTACGCCATCTGCGCTTCCGGTGGGTAGTGTAATGCTACCCCCACTGTGGGAAAGGCTTAATTCGTTACCACTTAAACTTAGGGTCTGGATTTCATTGGTGGTGCTACCATCTACTTCGGTAGTTAGGTAACCGTTGTTATTTGCAAAAGAATCTACTTGGGCTTCTGAGAGTTGGGTGTCGAGACCAGATAAATCAATAGTGGCCCCAGCAGCTCCGCCACCCGTGAGCTCTAAGTTTTGACCGTTTAAGTTACCGCCCGTGATATAATCATTTGTATCTAACCCGGTACCTCCCCCGGTAAGGGTGGCCCATGTATAGTTACCTGCGCCATCGGTAACCAAAACATCCCCGGCTGAAGCCGTTGTATCACTCGGCAGTTCCAATTCGTTGGTAGGATCGTCATCGAGTTCCACGGTCAGAAAGCCGTTGTTGTTTACAAAAGCGTCTACTTGGGTTTCGGAGAGCTGGGTGTCTAGGCTAGAAAGGTCGACACTGGCGTTGAAGCCGTTGTTGCTTCCGGTAAAATTTAAAGAGGAGCCACTCAGGGCAACATTAGTGATTACGCCATCTGCGCTTCCGGTGGGCAGGGTTATGCTACCACCACTACGGGAAAGGCTTAATTCGTTACCGCTTAAACTTAGGGTCTGGATTTCGTTGGTGGTGCTGCCATCTACTTCAGTGGTTAGGTAGCCGTTATTGGCAACGAAATTGTCTACTTGGGCTTCGTTGAGTTGGGTGTTCAGGCTAGAAAGGTCGACACTGGCGTTGAAGCCGTTGTTGCTTCCGGTAAAATTTAAAGAGGAACCACTCAGGGCAACATTAGTGATTACGCCATCTGCGCTTCCGGTGGGCAGGGTTATGCTACCCCCACTGCGGGAAAGGCTTAATTCGTTACCACTTAAACTCAGGGTCTGTATTTCGTTGGTGGTGCTGCCATCGACCTCTGTTATCAGGTAACCATTATTAGCAACGAAATTGTCTACTTGGGCTTCGTTGAGTTGGGTGTCCAGGCTAGAAAGCTCCACACTGGCATTGAAGCCGTTATTGCTTCCGGTAAAATTCAAAGAGGTTCCACTCAGGGCTACATTGGTGATTACGCCATCTGCGCTTCCGGTGGGTAGTGTAATGCTACCCCCACTACGGGAAAGGCTTAACTCGTTACCGCTTAAACTCAGGGTCTGGATTTCGTTGGTGGTGCTGCCATCGACCTCTGTTGTCAGGTAACCGTTGTTGGCGACCATGGCATCAACCTCTGCTTCGCCAAGTCGCGCACTAGCATTACAAAGATTTAACCAAGATGAACCGTTATAGTAGTAAACACAGCTACTATCGATATTATACACCATAGCCCCTGCCAACGGATGGATCGCTTGCATTTGGACTTCGTTTAACCGTGGTATTACAAAGGCCCGTTCGGTACTTTCCAATTCCAATACCGATGCCGGATGTAGGTCTTGTGGGTTGTCTCCGATTTTAATCTGTCCTAGGGCTAGTTGTGCACTTAAAACAACCATTAATACCAAGGTCAATCGCTTCTTCATTCCTTCCCGATTTGTGGTTTGGGATAGGGAATTTGGAGTAATCCGCGGAGAAACTGTTAAACCGGGGGACTAGTCGTAGTTAAAAAACGATTAGCGGGAGCACTATTAGGGTTTTCCCTAGGTTGGGTGTTTCCTGAAAATAGTGTTTTTCAAATAGCTGCTTTGAACTAGTTCGAGAGATAAAGATACCCTTGATATTCGCGATCGACATCGTGAAGGGTAAGCAGGTAAAAATATACGTCGGAGGGTAGTAATTTCCCTTTTTCCGGCAATAGGGATTCATTATTGGCTATTCCCTTAAACTCATCGGTATAGTTCTCTTGTTCGAACACTTTTACCATATACCTATTGTAGATGGTAAGTTTATTATTCGGTGAGTCTTCCGTTTCCGGAATAGTTAGGGCATCGTTGATTCCGTCTCCGTTCGGACTCATAAAATAATCATCTAATTTGGTAAGTCTACTGATATCACCTAAACTGCCTAAGGCAATGGCACTGTATTCGTCAGGTATAAAATAATCAGATGTTATGGTTCCTGTTCGAAGGTCTCCGCCTACATTGGTTTTACCTAAATCTACCCATAATCCGGTTGCCTTACTAAAACCAACAACGGTAAGTTTGTCCAAATCTTCAACGATTTGGTCAATAAGGCTATGTGTTAGCCAGGGTAAGGTTACTGCGGTTAAAGTGGTTGCATCTAATTGCCAAAATTCTATTTCACTTACGTTGTCAATAGTAAAATGTCTTTGGGTAGTCGGAAAACTTAAGCCCCCATTTATGGGCGAGTTCGGGTTTTCGGGGCGGTAGATTGCTTGTGCGGTCATTGCCCTAGTATTTGAAATGGCGGTTAAGGGCATATAGGTACCGTTGGCACCCAAAGGGAATTCAAAGTTCAATTGTCCAATAACAGAAGCGTAGCCATTAATGTGGGTATCGTTACCCGAACCGGTGTGAAAGGCCTCCGGATTAAATTGAAGACTTACGTTCTCATCGCTACGGTCGGTTCGTATGCTGCCTTCTATTAAATTTAGATTGTTCGAAACGCCTAAAGAGTTATAAAGCGATACATGGGCGGGGTTCATCACTTCCAAATCGTACACAACGGGCATTACCTGACCTTGTAGCTGTAGATGTCGATTACCATAAAACCCGGCCAAACCTAGGTTTTGGTCCATAGGGCTATCGTTAATCCAATCGGTATGTACTCCCAGCTTACCCTCGTCATGAATACGCATATTACCGTTTACATATAGGGCGGTTTGGGCCTGAAGTTGAAAAACGAAAAGTAAACCGAATAAAATCCTCATGTTTTTGCTTTAGTTGATTTGTTGCCAGTTGGTACCGTCGCTTTGCAATGTAACGGTTGAGTTGATTTGAATTAACGTAATATTTGCTCCAGAACTTGAGATGAAAATATTAAGTGTACTTGGATGGATTACATTTACATTTCCGCCTGTTAAGTTTTTTAAGTTAATTACACGCCCGATACTTGCATTTGCAGGTGGTAATGTGACTTGGGAAACTCCTGGATTTAAGATAAGGGTATAATCATTGTTGCCGACAACAATATCGGAGTTTACAGGTCTTATAGGTAGGGTAAATGAACTATTTATAGTAGTTGCCCCTATTTGAAGGGTGCCTGTGCTGTTAATGTTCTTAGTGCCAAGGGATTCATCTAGCTCTAAAGCTCCAGTTGTAGCATTTTGGATCAATCCGTTTCCGGCTACATCGGCATTTATCCTAGTTCTATCCACTCCATCAGTGTTGATATCCAATGTGTAAGGGTCGACATTTGTACCCATTCCGTTTCTGGTCAGAGCACCACCAGCGGTGGCATTGGTAACCTCGTTTCCTATGGTTCCATCGGTTTCGGTGATATCAAGTGTCGAATCGTCTACCAAAACCCAATCGGTACCATTCCATTGCATGATTTGTCCTACTGCGGTTCCATTGGCAATGTTTGTTAGGGCAACACCGTCCAAATCGATTTCTATGGAGCCGTCGGCATTTTGTGTTAAGCCAGTTCCGGCCACATTGGCGTTTATCCTAGTTCTATCCACTCCGTCAGTGCTGATATCCAATGTGTAAGGGTCGGCATTCGTACCCATTCCGTTTCTGGTCAGGGCACCACCAGCAGTGGCATTGGTAACCTCGTTTCCTATGGTTCCGTCAGTCTCGGTGATATCAAGTGTCGAATCGTCTACCAAAACCCAATCGGTACCATTCCATTGCATGATTTGACCTACTGCGGTTCCATTGGCAATGTTTGTTAGGGCGACACCGTCCAAATCGATTTCTAAGGAGCCGTCGGCATTTTGTGTTAAGCCAGTTCCGGCCACATTGGCGTTTATCCTAGTTCTATCCACTCCGTCAGTGCTGATATCTAAAGTGTACGGGTCGGCATTTGTACCCATTCCGTTTCTGGTCAGGGCACCACCAGCGGTGGCATTGGTAACCTCGTTTCCTATGGTTCCGTCAGTTTCGGTGATATCAAGTGTCGAATCGTCAACCAAAACCCAATCGGTACCATTCCATTGCATGATTTGACCAACTGCGGTTCCATTGACAATGTTTGTTAGGGCGACACCGTCCAAATCGATTTCTATGGAGCCATTGGCATTTTGTGTTAAGCCAGTTCCGGCCACATTGGCGTTTATCCTAGTTCTATCCACTCCGTCAGTACTGATATCTAAAGTGTACGGGTCGGCATTCGTACCCATTCCGTTTCTGGTCAGGGCACCACCAGCAGTGGCATTGGTAACCTCGTTTCCTATGGTTCCGTCAGTTTCGGTGATATCAAGTGTCGAATCGTCTACCAAAACCCAATCGGTACCATCCCATTGCATCACTTGGCCGTTGGTGTTTCCGTTGGCTAAGTTATTTAGTCCTACCCCATCGATAGCAATTTCCAATGAGCCATTTCCTATATTTTGCGAAAGTCCAGTGCCGGCTACATCGGGATTTAACTTGGTAGCTGTTATCACATCATTAGCAATACTCAACGTCACATTTTCCAAGGTGGCGTTCGCTCCTCCAGTCACATTTAGGTCGGTAGAAGTTATTGATCCATCTCCCGTAAAATTACTTAAATCAACGGTTTGTACGGGTTGATTGTCATTTTCAACCGCTAATGAAAGGGTGTTTGAAGCAGCATCGAAACCGAAGGTCTCAATTTGTTGGTCGTCAGAGCCAATATCGGATAGGGCGACACCTAAGGTGCCTTGGCTATCGGTTATTTCCAGATTACCACCGTTTACCGCAAATTGGGTGTTGGTCTCATTTGATGCACTTATATCGCCATCGTCGGTAATATGGGTGTTGATAGCCGAAGTATTATTCGTAATATTGGTACTGTTGTTGGCTATCTGCCCACTAACGGAGGTAGCCAATTGAATTGGATTTGTTACTGAACCGTTCCCCGTTATGGTAGTGCCATCGGTTTCTACACTGATCAAAACATCGCGGGCTACCCATTCTACCGAAGTACCGTTGGTATTGGTCATTAGAACCGATTCCGGAAGCCCCTGAGGATCCATTTTTATTGGCGTAATGGTAGTGTTAGCTATTTTTTCGTTGGTAACTGCGCCTTGCGACAGCTTTTCGTTGGTAATGTTCAGGTCGTTGATTTTTTCAGAGGTAATAGATCCGTTACCAATGTCTACACTGCTTAAACTACCGTCTATGATATGTTCGCTTCCGATAATACCTACTTTAAGATCGTAACTATTATTGGCCGTATCGTGTTCTATGACCAGACTTCTGTCAGAGGTAAAACCAGGATTGATATCGACCAAACCTATATCGACGGTATTGTCGTCGCTATCGGTCAGTATCAGTCTATTGTTTTCCATGGTTAAACTTACATTGGTCGTGTTGGCATCTACGGTTGAGCAAAGACTGGTCCAGGCGGTGCCATTATAATAATGAACACATTGAGAGTCGGTATTGTAAACCAAGGCGCCATGCAGGGGCTGTATGGCTTGCATTTGTATTTCCGTGACACGCGGAATAACCAAGGCACGATCCAAACTTTCCAATTCCAATACCGAAGCAGGATGTAGGTTTTGTGGATTATCACCAATCTTGATTTGGCCCCAGCTGAAATTGAAGAGCACAAAGCATAACCCAAAAAGAAGGGGTTTTACATTCATATCATAGCATTTTTAGGTCAGGTCAGGGTGGTAAAAATATGGAAGTCAGATAGTCAAATGTAATACGATGGACAAGTGGAATGGTAATACCGATAAAAGGGAACAAGTTATAAAATGCCTTACAAACAACTAGTGGGTCACTAACCAAAGGAAAGGTGCTATTGTAACTATTTATGCGTTCCATTCTTGTGCCTATTCGTTTTTTGTATCCATAGTCAAGACATAGCTTTTAAGGGCTTGTAATTCCGATTTAAGGATTCTCAATTCTAGTTCGTTTCGTTGGTTCTTTTTTTGAAGCTCCATGATTTTTTTATGTTGGCTTATGGTATGTAAGTATAGTTCTTCAATCTTCTCCAAGTTTCTTTCTGTAGCCAAATTGATTCTTAGGCCACCTTGTTGTTCCACTTTTTTTGCAGATGGCATTCCCGGTAGGTGAAGGTGTTTTTTGATGTATTGCTCTAATTCGAAAAGATTGAGCATTTTATAGGTAGGTTTAAGAGCGCTATAGCCTGTAAAATATTTTTCAAAAACATAATCGGGGGTAATGGTTCCGGAAGCCAATATATTACCGACGACATGTAGTTTCTCGGCAGGATTGTCCGTGCCGATTCCTACGTTTTGCGAATTGTCGATTCGTATGGCTTCGGTTCCTCCGGTAGTGAGCCCAATTTGGTCGGCCGCAGCCCTGAACATTCCTGTGTTGGAATCGTTATTGGTGTAAAAACCATATCCAGGATTGTTCGCTGTACCGCCCGTTGATGCGAATCCGTTTCTGGCACGTATTTGTCCACTTACATCGAGTTTGTTTTGGGGTGCCCCGGGTAAATTTCCGATACCAACATTACCTGCTCCAGAAAATACTAGATTGTTGCCTGCTAGGTCATGTTCCCGAGCGGTGTTCAATACTAAATCGGTTGACGCCATATTACCAGTATTCGCTGCTAATTCGGCTAGGGCCGTCTCTACATTTTCGGCCGTAAAATGGTTGGCGGAATCGGTAATGGGTACTTCATTGGCGTTTTGTAGTTCGTTCGTGGTATCCCCATCTACTTCTATGGTAAGGAATCCGCTTAAGTCTGAATCTAGGGCAAAAGGTGATAGGTCTATGGAAGCGCCAGCAGTTCCGCTTCCGGTGAGAACCAGATTTTGGCCATTCAAATTTCCGGCGGATACAAAATCGTTGGTATCGGTACTACCAGCGTTTGGGGTGGTCCAACTGTAGTTGCCGTCACCGTCGGTAATCAAGACATCGCCATTGGTGGCCGCGGAATCGTCTGGGAGTTCGAGCTCATTGGTAGGATCATCGTCCAGTTCTTCGGTCAAGAATCCGGTTAGGTCGGTATCCAAGGCGAAAGGGGAGAGGTCTATGGTAGCACCAGCAGTTCCGGTTCCGGTGAGTACTAGGTTTTGGCCGTTCAAATTTCCGGCGGATACGAAATCGTTGGTGTCGGTTCCGCCCCCGCTAGTGGGTGTGGCCCAATTGTAGTTTCCGTTACCGTCGGTAATCAAGACATCGCCATTGGTGGCCGCAGAATCGTCTGGGAGTTCGAGTTCATTGGTAGGGTCGTCGTCGAGTTCTTCGATTAAAAATCCAGTTAGGTCGGTATCCAAGGCGAAAGCGGAAAGGTCTATGGTAGCTCCTGCGGTTCCGGTTCCGGTGAGTATTAGATTTTGGTCATTCAAATTTCCGGCAGATATAAAATCGTTGGTATCGGTTTCGCCCCCGCTGGTTGGTGTGGCCCAACTGTAGTTTCCGTCGCCATCGGTTACTAGCACATCGCCATTGGTGGCCGCAGAATCGTCTGGGAGTTCGAGTTCGTTGGTAGGATCATCGTCGAGTTCTTCAATTAAAAATCCAGTTAGGTCGGTATCCAAGGCGAAGGGAGAGAGGTCTATGGTAGCGCCAGCAGTTCCGGTTCCAGTAAGTATAAGATTTTGGTCGTTCAAATTTCCGGCGGATACAAAATCATTGGTGTCGGTTCCGCCCCCGCTAGTGGGTGTGGCCCAACTGTAGTTTCCGTCGCCGTCGGTAGTCAAGACATCGCCATTGGTGGCCGCAGAATCGTCTGGGAGTTCGAGTTCATTGGTAGGGTCGTCGTCGAGTTCTTCGGTCAAGAACCCACTTAGGTCGGTATCTAAGGCAAAATCGGAGAGATCAATACGTACACCTTCGCCATTTTCAATCGTAAGCTGGAGGGTTTCCTTTGTTAACACGGCCGGGCCCAGATTCTGATTGTTTCCAGTATTTGTTAATAAAGTGGAAATATCTATGGGTTGGCCTCCATCTTCCAAGGTTAAAAGATTTTGGTTTAATCTTAATTGCTGATTGTCGGAGCCTAAATTTATCCAGCTGCGACCCTCAAAATAATAGACTCCGCCTGCCGTGGTGTTGTAGACCAAAGCCCCGGCCAAAGGGGTTATGGCTTCCATTTGACTTTGGTCTACGCGGGGGATAATTAGGGCCCTATCGGTGCTTTCCAACTCCAAAACGGAGGCCGGATGCAATTGCTGTGGGTTTTCACCAATCTTGATCTGGCCCCATGTACAATGTAGGAACCCCACAAAAATACAGATGGTTAGGCCTTTTATCTTCATGGCTAATGCTAGTGTTTCGATAGCCTAAAAAAGATAAAGGAAATAAACCCCCTCTTTAAAAAATGGAGATGAAATTGATCTGAAAATCGATTAAGGGTAATCTTATAATGTTTTTATTCAGAAGGGATTAGGTCGGTTTCTTCAGCGGCTTTTCCTTTTCTGAAAAGACGAACGGTACCCGGTCCGCAAAGTGTATAATCGTTCCCTTGAACCCGAATCCAATTCCCTTCGCGCAAACCTAATACCGGGGTTTCGTTGTAGGTGTGGAATTCTTGGATACGTGTTTCCCGGGTTTCCCCCTTATGGGTACTTTTGGGGTCGGGGTCTAGGTAGTGGGCATTGAAATTAAAAGGAACCATATGCAAGGCCAAGAACGATGGCGGGTATACTATAGGCATATCGTTGGTTGTGGCAATACTTTTACCAACCAAATTAATACCGGCACTTGAACCTAAATACGGAATTCCGGCCTTAATTCTTTCCCTCAAGGGCTCTAGTAGTCCGTTTTCATAAATGGCATTGAGCAACACAAAACTATTACCACCCCCTACGAAAATGGCCTCAGCTTTTTCTAAGCCCTCAATGGCCGAATCGTAAGTGTGTATTCCAACTACTTTTTTACCAATCTTTTTAAAAGCCTCTTGGGCTGTTTGGGTATAGCTGTCATGACTTGCTCCGCTGGGTCGAGCGTATGGAACAAAGGTTATGGTGTCCACATTTTCGAAGAAAATTTCCAGTTCGGGTAGCAAGTATTCCAAAAAAGCACTCCCGAACATAGTTGAAGTGCTGGCTAACAGCATATTAGTCATAAAGATGGCTTTTGAATAGAATTGCAAATTAACAAAAGTTTAATGGGATGCTTCTTTTTTATGCCAAAGACAACCCGTTTCTTTATAATTTTGGAGCAGCTTTGTTTACATTTTTCCTTAAAATTGGACGGTTTATGTGTATATAGATCGGTTCGGTAAAAAAGTGGGCTGTCTTTAATAGGTAGGGTTTTTCCCTTAAAATAATTGTATGAAAAAATTTTTAACCCTGTTCGTAGTTTTGGTGAGTTGTTATGCTTTTTCACAGGATGGCCGTAGATTATTGCGTGGACAGGTTTTGTATCGCGATTCTAATGTGGCAAACGAGAACGTGATAAACACCACTTCCGGTGAGGCTACCATTACCAATGCACAAGGGCGTTTTGCCATTGCGGTTGCTTTAGGCGATCAGTTGGCGTTTACTGCGGTAAATTATGAATTGAAAGTGGTTATGGTAACCCAAGATATCTTAGACAATAACCGATTGGTAGTAGAGGTGAAGGAAAAAGTGACCGAATTGGACGAGGTGGTCGTTGGGCCCGAGAACCAAAAGAAATTCCTCGAGCTTAAAAACGAATCCTTTAAGGAGCAGAACTATGATACGGATATTATTTCGGAAAGCGAGAATATTGCCCTTTCTCAAGTAGACCAAGGCGGTATGCAAGACGGTATCAACTTCGTAAATATCTTCAAGGCCATTTTTAAATCGAATAATAAAGAGGGAGGGGAAAAGAAAGATATAAAGATGAGCCAGGTGCTGCGACAGGTGTACGACGATGAGTTTTTTGTGGTCGATTTGGGCCTTCCCCAAAACAAGATCAACGATTTTCTCTTTTACTGCGATGCTAAAGTACCCCCACAATCCTTGTTAAAAAAGGATAACGAGTTTGAATTGATCGAATTTTTGGTTAGCCAAAGTAAGGAATATCTAGATCAGGCCGATTCCGATAAATAATATTCTGGGGCTTTTTGTTTTATTGCTCGTATTTCCTGCATCGGCCCAGGAGGAAGCCACCCTACATAAAATCGAAGGTACTCTAATTGCCGAAGAAGGGTCGGTAATGGCGGTACATGTATTGAACATCAGTTCGTTTCGGGCCACCACTACCGATGCCGAAGGTAAATTTGCCATTGGGGCCAAACGCACCGATACCCTTATGTTTTCTGCCGTACACTTTAAAAGGAAAGAAGTGGTTGTTACTTCAGAGATTATGCAACAAGGACATATTACGGTTAGCATGGAGGCAGGAATAACCCAGCTCGATGAAGTGGTTTTGTTGCCTTATAACCTTAGTGGTGATATAGGGCGCGATGCCGAACAGGTGTTTCAAGGAGAGGCCGTTTCGGCCTCAACCCTGGGACTTCCGAACACTAATGCCTGGGTACCTACCCAAAGCGAACGGAGGTTACATGAAGCTGGCGGCGGATTTTTATCGCCAACGAATTGGATTAACTCGGTCTCGGGGCGAAAGAAACGATTGAAAACTTTGGTCAGGTTAGAACAGAACAATTCCCTTTGGGAAAAAGTTCGCCATGCCTTTCCCGATTCCGTTTATGTAAAAGAATTGGGCCTACCCAAAAACCGCTTAGACGATTTTGTGTATTATTGTGAAACCGACCCGTCTTTTAAAACCATAGCCAAAGAGGCCGACCCACTCCGCATTTGGGATTTTGTTGTGCTCAAGAGTAAAGGCTACAAAAACCTGAATAAGATAGAACCATAATGGCATTACATTTGTATTTACTATTTAAAAATATCCCATGAGAAAATTACTAAGTATAGGGTTTCTGGCCGTAATTCTTATGTCGTTTTCCCAAGTACATAAGTTTTACTTGAGTGTAACCAGTATTAATGTCGTCGAAGATTCCGATGCCGTACAGGTTACCCTTAGGCTGTTTACCGATGATTTAGATGCTGTCTTGGAAACCCGATATGGCCTACATGCCTATTTAAATACCAAAGATGAATCTAAGGTTGCGGAAGAATATCTCGAAAAATACCTCAGGGCCAAATTTGCCATAGAAATAGACGGACAAGAGAAGTCTTTTACTTATTTGGGTCGCGAATACCAAGACGATCAGACCGTTTGTTATTTGGAGATAGAAAAGGCTGGTGTAAAAACAATGAAATCTTTCAGAGTAGAGAATGCCGTACTGACCGATCTATTCGAAGATCAACAGAATATCGTCCATATCAGGGCTAAAGGCAAGAAAAAAAGTTTCAACCTGATCAAAGGTAATGATAAAGGAATGTTAAACTTTTAACGCTTTTTAACGCATTCTTTAAAATTGGAGTACTTTTCAACGGTTAAAATTAATTGAAAAATGAATAAGTTCAGAAACGGTTTATCCGCATTACTCTGTCTGTTCGCCTTGGTTGCCAGCGCACAGGAAGAAAAAAAAGAGAGGGAACCCGGACACACCAATCAAAGTAAGTTCAAACAATTGTATGAAGAGTTCGCTACACCAAATATGTATCGAACGGCCTCCGGAGCTCCCGGCCCGGCTTATTATCAGCAACGTGCCGATTATAAAATGGACATCAAACTAGATGATGAAAAAGCACGTTTACACGGTGAGGAAACCATTACCTATACCAACAACTCCCCAGACGACCTAGAGTTCCTTTGGGTGCAGTTAGACCAAAACGTTAGGGCCAAAGATTCTAAATCGCCTTTGCGTAACGGTAGTGGTGCGCGTCCGTATTATCAGCCTGGTTCTTTTTCCGGCGATTTTATGGGAGAGCCTTTTGACGGTGGTTTTAATATTGAGTTCGTAAAGGATGCCAATGGAAAACCATTATCGTATACCATTAACCAAACCATGATGCGGATTAATATTCCGCAACCATTGAAGAGCAAAGAGAAGATTTCCTTCTCTATCAAATGGTGGTACAATATTCCCGATCATACCGTAAACCGTGCCCGTTCTGGATACGAGTACTTTGCCAAAGACGACAACAGGGCTTATGTAATTGCCCAGTTCTTCCCTCGTATGGCTGTGTATAGCGATGTTGAGGGCTGGCAGAACCACCAATTCTGGGGTAGTGGCGAGTTTGCCCTTCCTTTTGGTGATTATGAGGTAAATATTACCGTGCCCGAAGATCATATTCTCGATGCTACCGGTGAGCTTCAAAACCGCAAAGAGGTATTCTCCAAAGAAATGATGAAGCGTTACGAGCAGGCCCGTAAGTCTTTTGACAAGCCGGTTATTATCGTAAACCAAGCCGAGGCCGAGGCCAATGAGAAAACCAAAGCCACCAAGACCAAAACCTGGAAATTCAAGGCCCAAAACGTGCGTGATTATGGTTTCGCCACTTCACGTAAGTTTATTTGGGATATGCAGGCCGTTAAATTGGGCGGGCGTACCATAATGGCCGTTTCTATGTACCCGAAAGAGGGTAACCCATTGTGGGAAGAGTATTCTACCAAAGCTGTAGTGCAAAGTCTTATCACCTATTCAAGACATACCTTCGATTACCCATACCACAAGGCCATTTCGGTACATGCCAAAAACCAAGGTATGGAATATCCTATGATCTGCTGGAACTATGGTAGGCCTAATGAAAAAGGAGAGTATTC
This sequence comes from Sediminicola luteus, assembly GCF_002514735.1. Lineage (GTDB taxonomy): Bacteria > Bacteroidota > Bacteroidia > Flavobacteriales > Flavobacteriaceae > HQA918. The sequence goes on from NZ_NBWU01000005.1 coordinate 397,606, forward strand.
CGATCGTACCAAATTCGGTATGATATCGGTTATCATTCACGAAGTAGGTCACAATTTCTTCCCCATGATCGTAAATTCAGATGAGCGCCAATGGGGCTGGATGGATGAAGGATTAGATACTTTTATGCAATATTTGACCGAGCAGGATTTTGGTAAAACTTACCCAGAATCTATTACCGGTCTAGAGAAATATCCTTCGCGTAGGGGTGAGCCAGCCAAGATCGTACCTTATATGGCCGGAGACCAAAGTTATTTGGCCCCGATTATGTCAAACCCAGAGAACGTTTACCAGCTTGGGCCAAACGCCTATGGTAAGCCTGCTACGGCCTTGAACATTCTTCGTGAGACCGTTATGGGGCCAGAATTGTTCGACCATGCCTTTAAGACTTATGCCCAACGATGGATGTTTAAACATCCTACTCCCGAAGATTTCTTCCGTACCATGGAAGATGCTTCTGCCGTAGATCTCGATTGGTTCTGGAGAGCTTGGTTCTATACTACCGATTATGTGGATATAGGTGTGAAAGGTGTTAAGAAATTCTATGTTTCCAACAAGCCTGGTGCCGAATTAAAGAAAATTATGGATGCCAGAGGTATGACCGAGGCCGATTTACCACCACTGGTTTACTTGGCCGAAGAAGGAAGTGCCGATGTTGATCCGAATATGATTGGTAAGAAGCCTTCAGAAGTATCCCAGAACTTGAATGAGTTTATGATGGACAATATGAGTGCCGAAGAGCGCGCCCAAGTAAAAGAGCCTAAGTTCTTCTATGAGGTTACTTTTGAAAAACCAGGCGGCATACCTATGCCGTTGATCGTGGAGTATACCTATGCCGACGGCACTACAAAAAGCATAACTTACCCTCCTGAAGTTTGGCGTAAAAACGATGCCGAAGTAAAGGTAATGTTGTCTTCGCAGAGTGAATTGACCAATATCGTTGTGGATCCTAAAGCAGAGACCGCCGATATCGATACAGAAAACAATTCTTGGCCAAAGGCCGAGACCAAATCCGATTTCCAACAGTTTAAAGACAAGGTGAAAGGATAATCGAATACCCCATAATTTTTTAAGCCCACTCCGCAACGAGTGGGCTTTTTTTTTCTTTGGGTGCCGATAAAAGTCTGCAATCGCTATATTTGTAGCATGTTTGTAACTATGCCTTTATTTATTAGCGGACCAGAGATTTTCTTTATCATGTTTATCGTGGTCATGGTTTTCGGTGCCGATAAAATTCCCGATATAGCCAAGGGTTTAGGAAAAGGTATGCGCCAACTTCGCGATGCTACCGACGATATCAAACGTGAAATCCATAAAAGTGCCGAGAAACAGGGAATTGACACTTCTTTTACCAAAGACATCCAAGAAGAGATCGATAAGGTGAAAGATAATGTGAACGAGGTAACCGGGGTAATCAAAAGAAAATAACCATGCTCAATGGGGTACTGGAATGGGATCGCGACCTGCTGGTTTTTTTAAATACGGCTGGTGGCGAAACCTACGATGCCTTTTGGCAATGGGCCACCGTGGCCGTTAACTGGGTCCCACTTTTTCTAATATTACTTATACTAATCTACAGGAAACTGGGTGCCAAATCTTTGGTGGGACTCTTACTTGTACTTGCGTTTTGTATGTTGTTCACGGCCACCTGTACCGATTTGGTAAAATTGACTTTTGCACGCTTACGACCGGTGAATGATCCCGATATTCGACCTTTATTACGGGTAATACGTGGGTCGTCTAGCTATAGTTTTTTCTCTGGGCATGCGGCCAATAGTTTTGCTGCCACCACCCTTTTGTATTTGATGTTGCGAAAAAAAATGGTGTGGATCGGGGCCTTTTTTATCTGGCCAATGATTTTTAGTTATAGTCGATTATACCTAGGACTACATTTTCCGACCGATATTTTAGTCGGGGCCTTGTTTGGTGTTTTGGCGGCAAGCTTATGTTATCTGATATACTCACGGTCTAATTTGTTCAAGGCCTTTAAAGTACTCGACTCAAAGTAAGCCCGTCGCGTATGGGTAGTAATACGGTTTCCAGACCAGGGTGCTCCTTTAGCATGCGATTATACTCCAAAAGGGTCTGGGTGGCCTTGTCTTTTTGGGACACGGGCTCTACTACCTTGCCGGTCCAGAGTACGTTGTCACTCATAATAATACCGCCTTTGTTCATTTTTGGGAATACCGCCTCAAAATATTCTAGATAACTTTTCTTTTCGGCATCTATAAAGGCGAGGTCAAAAGTCAGGTCTAATTCGGGTACAATACGCTGGGCTTCGCCAATATGTTGGTGTATTTGTTTACCATAGGTACTTCGGTCAAAATACCGGCGCTGCATATCGTAAAGTTCTTCATTAATATCAATGGTGTGTAACTCACCCTCCTCTTGTAGGCCTTCTGCTAAACAGAGGGCGGAATAGCCGGTATAGGTGCCTATTTCCAAAATGTGTTTCGGTCGTATCAATTTAGAAAGCAAAGCCAAGACCCTACCTTGAAAATGTCCGGTTATCATTCGGGGTTGTACCACCTTCATATGGGTTTCCCGGGTAAGTTCGCTGAGTAATTCCGGTTCGTTTTCTGAATGCTCTGCAATATAGGCTTCCAGTATTGGCGATAAAAAATGCATATGAAACAGCTTTAGGTCTTCTGTCTTGCAAAAATAACAATTGAGCGGGCTTTATATTTTCCGTAACTAATCAGTATCTCCAATTTTGAAGCGAGAAGCTGGTATTTTGGGTTATGCCGCAGTATTTTTTTAAGGGGCACCCGCCTGCCGGTCGGGCAGGTAGCACCGCTATGTGAGAAATAAAATACAAAGGCAAGATCCTAAAGACCGCATCGTAGCCAAAAGTGTGGGGTGCTGAATAGTTACTATTTTCCGAATTGCAGACCAAAGATCCTTATTTTTGAAAAAAATCGCCCGATATGCATTTCGAGAACAGCTTGACTTTTGCCCAAAATTTGGATGCCCAAGATGCCCTGGGTAAATACCGTGAGGCTTTTCATTTTCCGAAGGTCAATGGAAAACAAACCATTTATTTTACGGGGAACTCTTTGGGATTGCAGCCCAAGAACAGTCAAGGTTTTGTGGATGCCATTATGGAAGATTGGCGTAATCTGGCGGTTGAAGGCCATTTTTATGCCGAAAAACCTTGGTGGGACTATCACGAAAGACTTATTCCGAGCTTGGCCAAAGTGGTAGGTGGTAAGCCCGAAGAGGTGAGTGTGATGAACACGCTTACCGTAAACCTGCATATGTTGATGGTATCTTTCTATAGGCCTACCAAGCAACGTTATAAGATCCTTTGTGAGGAAAAAGCATTTCCGTCAGATCAATATATGCTTAAAAGCCAGCTTAAAGTGCACGGTTTAGATCCAGACGAGGCTTTGATTGAGGTAAAAAAGCCGGAAGGAAAACATCATTGGGAGACATCAGATTTTATAAACGCCATTGAACAGGCGGGCGACGAACTGGCCTTGGTTTTGATCGGGGGCGTAAATTACTACAATGGTCAAGTGCTCGATATGCAACGCATTACCGAGGCTGGCCAAAGGGTGGGTGCCAAAGTGGGCTGGGATCTGGCCCATGCCGCCGGTAATGTGGTTTTAAATTTACATGACTGGAATGTCGATTTTGCAGCTTGGTGTTCGTATAAGTATATGAATTCAGGGCCCGGAAATGCCTCGGGTATATTTGTGCATGAACGGCATTTAAACCAACCCGACATACCTCGTTTCGAAGGTTGGTGGGGAACCAAAAAAGAAACCCGTTTTTTAATGGCGCCCGAATTCGATCCCACTCCAACTGCCGATGCCTGGCAATTGAGCAATCCACCGGTATTGGCCTTGGCTCCCTATTTGGCGGCTTTGGAGCTCTTTGAAGAGGTGGGTATGGAGGCCTTAATACAAAAGCGGGATGTGATTACGGCCTATCTTGAGTTTATTCTCACCGAAATAGATGCCCAAACCCCGGGCAATTTCGAAATCATTACGCCTAAAGACCGTGGGTGCCAGCTTTCGGTATTGTTACATGGGCAAGGACGGCCCCTGTTCGATTACTTGATGAAGGCCGGTGTTATCGTAGATTGGCGCGAGCCCAATGTAATTCGATTGGCCCCAGCGCCGTTTTATTGTTCCTATGAAGATATGTTCCGATTCGGACAAATACTCAAAGCAGGTATTTTGGAAACTTATGGGAAATAGGGGGCTAAAAGTATGGAAAAGCCAATAGGAGTTTGATTCTGGAGTTTTTTATGGGAATTTCCACCTTAACGTAAATTGGTTTTTACCTTAAACTCATTTGTTCCACTTACGAGTTGGTCTATAAAGGCCTGCATTTCTTGGGTCAACAACAAGCGGTTTTGGTTTTGCCAATAGGTAGGCTCATACGCATGCCTGATTTTAAAGAGGTCTTTATGAGCGTTTACGTTTTTCTTGACCTGAAAATCTGAAAAGGGGTCTGTGGTGTCGAGCAGGTATTCGGCTTCGTAAATGGTTTTAAAACTACGATCGGCATCGGTGCAGCTCACTGATCCTTTGCTTTTGGCATTTTTCAGATAGTATTTTTGGGTGGTTCGATCTAGGGCAAAGTAGACGTCCAATTGATAGTTAAGGTCTTTGTAGAAAAGCCATTTGTTCTGGCGGTAGGGTTGGTCTAGCCCTTCCCGTAACAAATGAAATTCAAGTATGGCATGGTTTGCGGTATCGATCAAATAATGTCCGCTAATTTTTACTTCCGGATTTTCATTGATAAAATCCAGTTTAATATAATTTGAGCCTTCCAATGGTTTTTCGGTCAGTGTAAAACTAGGGCCTGTGGCGTTCATACGAACGAAACTGGTCAACAATTGGTAGAGGGTCGGGAACTTGAAATATATGTTTTGGCCATCGTCTTGAATTCCGGCTTTGCGCATCTGTTCTAGTTCTAAGGTAAAGTCCTTTTTGCCGAGTTCCATGCCTCGCCCGTAAATTAAAGTCTTACGTTTTAGCTTGCCTACCATATCTTGTAGGCGTACCAGGGTGTCGTTTCTACGTAATACACTGCGAATGAAAAAGCGCTCCTTATGCGGAGTCATATCGTAGTTTTTGGCCATGGCCTTCTTAACTTGGGTCAACAAATCCTTGCCATTGGTTACGACTACCTCGTCAAGCTTTACCGCAATCGGTTCCAGGAATACGGTGTCGGGTACCTGACTTATTTGAAAACTACCTTTATGGTAGCCCTGCCTAAAAAAGAATAGGGAATCTAACTGGGTTTCTATACTAAACCTGCCCTCTTCATTACTTACCTGATGTTGTTTTTGGTTGTAGACCGAAACGAATTCAATGGGTGAGCCATCCTCTGCATCAAGAATAACACCCTCATGGTTTTGGGCCGAAACAGAAATCCCAAAGCTAACTGCAAGATAGCATAGAAAATAGCGCATACGATTGGTTTTCCAATAGCCATCAATTTATATACCAAAAATTCCAATGGTCATTATTCCACTACGATATCCGTAAAATAGAGATGAAAACTTCCGTCTTCATTTTTGTGGCTGGTGGCCAAATCTAACGGGCCGTAATTTTTATAGGCTTCCCAAGTGGTGGTTAAAGAGGCTTCCGGCTGGTTGCCCTTTCGGAAAACCCATTCCTTGATTTTTAAATCGGCATCTATAAACAAGTCGTAGGCATCACCAGGGGTATAGCCACCCTCAGATCCATATACCACGGTGAGTTTGTCCATAATTTCTCCACTTATGGGTGTCTTGGCACCTTTTTCAAAGGTATAGGTGTAGTTGCCTAGGTCCCAACTTAGGTTAAACGGCATCATTAGCCAGAATTTATCGTTAATAAAGCCGCCATTGGTCTTTTGGGCTATGGAATCCATGGCATTTCTTTGGTACACCAAAGTGTCTTGTGAGCTTTTGGCTGTTATGGTATTGGTTTTGGTATCCCAGATCCAGCGTCTTTCAAAGTGTGAATCGCCCCGATCTACATTAAAGGTGAACCCTAATTTTTTAACCTTGTTCCATTGGCCAATTCCATTGGCTTGGGCTACTTTTTCCGGGTACTCGAGTGGGGCCGTTGTTTTTTTGGGAACAGCTTGCTCCGCTGAGGATGTAGTTGACTTAGCCTCTTTTTTTTCTTGGCAGCCTATAAAAAGTGTTATACTTAAAATAAAAAGGATTCGTTTCATTATTACGGTTTTCGTAAAGGGTTCGTAGCCCTTAAAAATAGGGCGAAAATCATTACATTTGATTTCATAAACCTAAAATTTCAATTTTGGAAAAAGGAAAGATCCAACATAAAATAGATGAGCGCTTACTCGAAGAACGAAAAGTATTCCTATGGGGTATGGTAGACGACGATTCGGCCAAGCATGTGATCGATAGGTTGCTTTATCTCGATCTTCAGAATAACGAAGAGATTCAACTTATCATAAACAGTCCGGGAGGTTATGTTACCTCTGGTTTTGCCATTTACGATACCATTAAGGCGCTTAAAAGTCCGGTATCTACCGTATGTTCCGGTTTAGCCGCTTCCATGGGGTCGCTTTTGTTATCGGTGGGTGCTAAAGGCCGTCGTTTTATACAGCCGCATGCCCAAGTAATGATACACCAGCCTAGTGGTGGTGCGCAGGGTCAGGCCTCTAATATAGAGATTCAAGCTCGGGAAATTCTTAAGACCCGCGAGCTGAGTGCCCGTATCTTGGCCGATAATTGTGGTCAGGATTATGATAAGGTGCGAAAAGATTTCGATCGCGATTATTGGATGAACGCCCAAGAATCTTTGGATTACGGTATCGTTGACGGTATTTTGGAGTAAACATCGGTAATGAACGAAACAACTTTAGGGGCATACGTAGAGTAATGCCCTTTTTTGTTCCCCAAAAACACAGATATGCCAGCTACAAAAAATATTGCCATTATTGGGTCCGGACTCGTGGGTTCGCTTTTGGCCATATACCTTCGAAAACGAAACCATAAGGTAACCGTCTTTGATCGCCGCCCCGATATTCGCACGATTAAGTTCTCGGGTCGTTCTATAAACCTGGCCTTAAGTAATAGGGGGTGGAGTGCTTTGGAAAAGGTGGGAATAGCCGATGCTATTAGAGAGATCGGTATTCCTTTACATCAACGCGCCCTGCATGTTGTTGGTAAACCCGAATATTATCAAAAATATGGTGTGGAAGGTGAGGCCATTTGGTCTATTTCGCGTGGGGTGCTCAATAAAAAGATGATCGATCTGGCAGAAGCGGCCGGGGCCGAATTCCGTTTTAATGAAAAGGTGTGGGACGTAGATCTGCCCGAGGCTACCATCTATACCGGGGAATCGGAAAAGGGGGAGTGGAAAGCTTACGGTTTTGACCATGTTTTTGGTTGCGATGGAGCCTTTTCAAGGGTACGCCATAAAATGCAACGACGCTCCCGTTTCAATTATTCCCAACATTTTGTAGATGTAGGCTATAAAGAGTTGACCATACCGGCCAATGCCGATGGCAGCCATAAATTGGATAAGAATTCGTTTCATATTTGGCCTAGGGGCAAGTTTATGCTCATTGCCATGGCCAATTTAGATGGTAGTTTTACCTGTACTTTGTTCTTGCCCTTTGAAGGGGAGGTTTCATTCGAGAAAATTAAAACCGAACAAGATGCCAAGGATTTCTTTACGGCCTATTTTCCGAATGTCATGGACGATATCGAAAACCTGACTCAGGATTTCTTTTCGAATCCGACCTCGGCCTTGGTGACCATGAAGTGTTTTCCTTGGACCTATTGGGATAAGGTGGCCTTGGTGGGCGATGCGGCCCATGCTATCGTACCTTTTTATGGCCAGGGTATGAATGCCGGTTTTGAAGACATTTCGGTTTTGGATAATCTAATGGAGGAATTTGGTGCCGATTGGGACGGGCTTTTTAGGGCTTATGAAACTAGTCGTAAACCCAATGCCGATGCCATTGCCGAACTCAGTTACCGCAATTTTATGGAGATGAGCCAAAAAACGGCGGATCCCCTTTTTCTGTTGCAAAAGAAAATAGAACGCAAGTTTGCCGATACCTATCCCGAAAAATGGGTGCCCGTATACAGTCGGGTAACCTTTTCGGATAGGCCCTATGCCGAGGCCTTGGCCATTGGCGATGCCCAAGAGGCGATTATGCAGGGTATTATGCAGCGCCCCGATATTACCGAAAACTGGGATAGTCCCGAAATAATGCAAGCCATTTATGAGGCTTTGGGGTAATCTAACCATAGGTTTGTTTTTAGGGCTCTGAAAAATAAGGTCAACACATATCGCATAAAAAAAAAGCCACGATTTTATCGTGGCTTCTCTTTTTTATTGGGAATGGAATTTTCTATTTGCTGTACTTAGCAAATAATTTTTCCATTTTTTCGATTTCTTCCTCAGCAAGGGTAGGATCTACCAAGATACGACCACTGTGCTCGTCGGTAACGATCTTTTTTCTACTGGCGATTTCAACCTGTACCTGCGGTGGAATGGTAAAGAAAGATCCACCGGAAGCACCTCTTTCAATTGGTACTACGGCCAAACCGTTCTTTACATTGGTACGGATACGGTCGTAAGCCTTTACCAAACGCTCTTCGATATTGCCTTTGAACTCCGCAGATTTTTCGATCAAAACCTCTTCTTCTTTCTCGGTCTCGGCCAAAATATCGTTCAACTCGCCTTTTTTGTGCTTTAAGTGGCTCTCCCTTTCAGAAAGATGTTCTTTAGTTTGGGAAATCACTTGTTTTTTCTGCTCGATCTGGGCTTTGAACTCTTTTATGTTCTTTTCGGCCAATTGAATCTCCAGTTCTTGGTATTCTACCTCTTTAGATAAAGAGTTGAATTCACGGCTGTTTCGAACGTTCTTTTGCTGCTCGGCATATTTCTTGATCAAGGCCTTGGCCTCTTCGATCAAATTCTTTTTGGCACCGATCTCGTAGTTGATGGTCTCAACATCGGTCTTCAATTTATCCATACGGGTCTTAAGACCTAGTACTTCATCCTCAAGGTCTTGAACCTCCAAAGGCAACTCACCACGAACATTCCTAATCTGGTCGATACGCGAATCGATCAGTTGTAAATCATATAATGCCCTAAGCTTGTCCTCTATGGTCGCTTCCTTTTTCTTTGCCATACTTATGAATAATTGATGGGATTCGTTTTACTTTGCGATAAACAGACTGCAAAATTAGGAATTTTTTTCGTAAGATAATCGACCAATAGGTTTTTTGTAAACTGCTCGGTTTCATAATGTCCGATGTCCATCAAAACCATTTTTCCTTCAGCTTCATAAAATTGATGATACTTTAGGTCGGCCGTAACGAAAACATCGGCTCCAACAGCTTTAGCCGCTCCTATGGCAAAAGAACCACTACCGCCCAATACCGCAATGCGTTTTACGGGCTTACCTAATAGGTCGGAATGCCGTACACAACTTGCGTTCATTTGGTCTTTTAAAAGGTCAATGCATGCTTTTTCTGAAATGGTTTCGGGTAATTCGCCGTACATACCCATACCAATATGTTGGTTGGTGTTCTCCAAGCTTGTAATCTCATAGGCCACTTCTTCATAGGGGTGGGCTTTAAACAAGGCTTGGGTTACTTGCGATTGCACCATTTTTTCAAAAGTGATCTGTAGCTGGGTCTCTCCTTCAAGATGTAGTTGACCAGGTTCACCCAAAGTTGGATTGGCCCCGGCTTCCGCTAAAAAACTTCCGGTGCCAGAATGGGTAAAACTGCAATGGCTATAGTTACCGATATTTCCGGCCCCGGCTTCGAATAGCGCTGTACGCACTTGTTCCAGATGGGCATGGGGCACATAGGTGGTCAGTTTTTTTATGGTTCCTTTTTGGGGAATGAGTACCTTAAGATTTTCCAAGCCCAATCGTTCACATATTTTAGCATTGACGCCCGAAAAACAATTGTCCAAGGCGGTATGCATGCTGTAGATGGCGATATTGTTTTGAATAGCCTTGATTACCACCCGCTCCACATAGGTGCGCCCGGTTAGTTTCTTTAAACCCGAAAACACGATAGGATGAAAGCTAACGATAAGGTTGCAGTTCTTTTCTATGGCCTCGTCCACCACATTTTCCAAAGTGTCCAGGGTCACCAAGACCCCACTTACGGTTTGGTTGGGTGAGCCTACCAGAAGGCCGACATTGTCAAAACCTTCGGCATAGGTTAAAGGGGCCAATTCTTCCAATACGTTGGTAATATCTTGTACCGTCATTTAAGAGCCTGTTTAAGTTTTATCCTTTAGTTTTGTTATGGCTCTTCCCGCCTGCCGGACGGGCAGGTTCTTGCCACTTTTCGTTATAAAAATACTCATTTGGCTCTGCCAATCTCCGTTTTTCAAGCCTCAATTGGCAAAAAAATAGCGAATAACTAATTCTAAAAACAAAATTTAAACAGGCTTTGTATCTTTCTTGGGTAACCAAAGATAAATATTATAATTTCGTTCTATGCCTTGGTACCGAAGAATACTTTTTCCCTTTTCATGGGTTTACGCCATGATCGTTTATATGCGCAACCGCTTTTACGACTGGGGCTGGTTTTCTTCCCAGACCTACGATTTTCCATTGATTGGTATAGGTAATCTAAGTGTAGGGGGTACTGGTAAAACACCTATGGTAGAATATGTGTTGCGCGAATTGGCCCAATTTCGGGTAGCTATGCTGAGTCGTGGTTATGGTAGAAATACCAAAGGCTTCGTTCGTGCCCATGAAGGGACTTCTATTTTAGATATTGGTGATGAGCCGTTTCAGATACATCAAAAGTTTCCCGAGGTAACCGTGGCGGTCGATGGCGACCGAAGACATGGTATTGCCACTTTGCGAAACGATTCCGAACTTGAGGCTTTGGTTTTGGACGATGTATACCAGCACCGCAAAGTAAAACCCGGACTATTGATTCTATTGACCATGTATGGCGATTTGTATGTAGATGATGGGTATTTACCTTCGGGGAACCTTCGCGATCATAAAAAGGAAGCTGGGCGTGCCCATGTGGTTATCGTTACCAAGTGTCCTGAGGATTTGGAGGCACAAGAAAAGGAATTGATTAGACAGAAGTTGGCTTTGCAGCAGAACCAGCGTCTGCTTTTTTCCCATTTACAATATGATGACAGGGTAGTGGGGCCTAATGGCAAAGTTCCACTCGATACCTTGAAAACTCCATTTTGTTTGGTAACCGGAATCGCAAACCCAGAACCTTTGGTGCGATATTTAAAAGAAAAAGGCCACGAATTTGAACATCTGGTCTATGCTGATCATCATTACTTTAGCGATGCGGAAGTGGAACAATTCAATGCAAAAGAGCTGGTGCTAACGACCGAAAAAGATTATGTGCGCTTAAAAGGACGGGTCAAAAACTTATATGCCTTGGGTATACGACATGCTTTTTCAACTGACGATGCCCGGTGGTTTTCGAATACCTTGCAATCGTATGTTAAGGATGGTGCCTAGGAAGCCGCGTTCTTAAGGTTGCGGTCAAAAATATTCTCGCCAATTTTCTGGTAGAACACTTCAGGGTCGAAGGGTTTGGTTACCACATCGTTACAGCCAGCAGCATAAAAGGCTTCCAAACTATCATCTAACGAAATGGCGGTCAAGGCTATTATCGGGGTCTCCTTATCGAATTTACGTATCTCTTTGGTCGCTTCATCACCACTAATGCCCGGCATATGTATGTCCATTAGAACGGCATCGTAGCGGTTGGCCTTGGCATGGTCGATGGCCTCATAACCATTGTTGGCGATATCGCAGGTAATTTCGCGCTTCTTAAGCATTTTTTTGGTAATCACCTGGTTGATTTTGTTATCTTCCACGACCAAAACATGTAATCCGGCCAGTTGGTAATCTTTTTTGGCTACTTCGAACGGGGTGTCGTCTACAACTTCATTCTTGCACTTCATATTCAGGTTGAAGAAGAAAGAAGAGCCTTTGCCCAATTGACTTTTTACCTCAATCTTACTCTCAAACAGGCCTAGCAAACTTTTAACGATGGTCAAACCGAGACCGGTACCGCCATATTTACGGTTGATCTGTACCGAACCTTGCTCAAAACTATCGAAAATGGAATCTATTTTTTCTTCCGAAATACCGATTCCGGAATCTTTTACCTCAAAATAAATGGTGGCTTCTTCATCTTTTTGCTCTACCAATTTGGCGATGATATTCACTTGGCCTTCCTTGGTAAATTTGATGGCATTACCCACGAGGTTCATAAAAACCTGACTCAATTTTATCGGATCGCTCATAAGTCCGGTCGGGATCTTATTGTCGAAATCGAGTATGAGTTGGGTGTTGTTCTGGTTCGCACTTTGGCGTAGTGAATCGATAACCTCGGTCAATACTTTTTTAAGACTGAACTCTATGGATAGGATCTCTAGCTTATCGGCATCGATTTTATTGATCTGTAGGATATCGTTGATAAAGTTCAAGAGGTAATCACCTGAAAACTTTAAGGCGTTAAGGTGTTCAAGCTGTTTACTGGTTGGGTTTTCCTCTAAGAGTAAATGCGTGAGCCCGGTTACCGCATACAAAGGGGTGCGTAATTCGTGGCTAACCGTAGAAAGGAAATTGGTTTTAGCCTCTACGGCCTGTACCGCGGCATCACGGGCCGATTCCAACTCTTTGTTCTTGGTGTGCAAGAGGTCATTGGTCTTCAGCTTTATTTGGTTGTTTCTGTATAGCGAAATGGCCAGAATGGAAATAATGGTCAAGAAAGCCGAGGTTAGGATGGCTGTAATCTCCGAGCGGTTCTGTGACTCACGTAAATCTGAGATTTCAGCTTCTTGCCTCTTTATTTCTTCCTGCATGAATTCGTATTGGATCTTATCTGCGGTTTTGGCCTCGGCCTTTACCTTAGCCGTAGTAAACACCGAATCCTTGATGTTCATGATGTTCCGTTGATGGATAATTGCGGCTTTAAATTCACCTATTTCCTCATTGCTGTAGCTCAACAATTCATTGGCCTGTAAAATCTCTGCTGCAAATTTGTTTTTACGTGCAATGGCCAAGGCTTGTTCACCATGCTTTATACTTTCCTCTAGGTCTCCCATGGCAATGTTAACCCGGGCCAAACCTAAATATCCCCTAGTCTTCAAATAATCTTGTTCGTAGAGGTCGTTGTTAGATAGAAGGAAGTTGAAGTTTTTTATGGCACTGTCAAACTTTTCGATTTTGGCATAGATTTCGGCCTCGGCCAGAACGATATTGTTGGAGAGGTTTCTATCGTTGCTCAGTTTACGTGACTCATTAAATGCGTAAATACCTTGGAAGTTCTTACCTTCTTTGAATAAAAACAAGGCTTCAATATACTTGTGCATCGCCTTACCATATGGGTATGATAAGTTATCTAACAAGACTTTGGCGCGGTCCCAATAGAATTCGGCCGCTCTGTCTTTATTAATCCTTAAGTTCAATATGGCAATTTGATGGTAGGTATCGGCCAAGGCCTTTACATCTTCCATCTCCTCGGCTTTTTCAGTGGCCTTTTTTAAGGTGTCGAAAGCCAAATCTATTCTGTTCTCATTTCGTAGGGTAAGTGCCCTTACAAAATAAGACTGCAAGTTGCCATCCGAAGGTTCCGTAGGTTGGGGCCTAACGTGAAGGAAAAGCAAAAAACAAGCCAGGACAAGCCAAGTCGTCCGGTGTTGGTTGGGTCGTTTCTTTTGTTTTATTGAGTCGATGTTCTACCTAAATAATCGATTAAATCCAATAATCTATGGCTATAACCGGCTTCGTTATCGTACCAGCCGACTATTTTGACCATTTTTCCAATGACGGAGGTCATCAGAGAATCAAACGTACAAGAATACGAACTATTGTTTATATCGATAGAAACTATGGGGTCTTCGGTATAAAAAAGGATATTTTTTAGGCTAGACTCCGATTTTTCCTTAAAAACAGCATTGATTTCGGCGATCGTGGTTTCCCGTGCCACATTAAAAGTAATATCCGTCAACGATCCGTTAGGCACGGGTACCCGAATACCACAACCCCCGATTACATCTGATAATTCGGGGAAAATTCGGGTCAAGGCCTTGGCCGCTCCCGTGGTAGTCGGAATAATCGACTGTGAGGCCGCGCGGGCCCTGCGCAGGTCCCGATGGGGCTGATCGTGAAGATTTTGATCTGAGGTATACGAATGAATGGTAGTAATATAGGCTTGTTCAATACCACAAAGATCTTGAATTACTTGAATCATGGGGGCGGCATTGTTTGTAGTACATGAGGCATTGGATACAATGCGGTCCTCAGGGCCTAATATATGTTCGTTAACCCCTAAAACCACCATTTTAATATCGTCTTGTACCGGGGGTACCGATAAGATGACCTTTTTTACCCCCGGTTTTAAATGGGGTTCCAGTTCAGGTTTGGTCTTGAATTTTCCGGTACATTCAACCACCATGTCCACATTCCATTCGTGCCATAGAATATCGGCAGGGTCTTGATGGTTACCAAGCGGGGTTAGCTTACCGTTTACTTCTATTCCGTTTTCCCCGCCTTTGATATTGGCATTAAAAGGGCCGTGGATACTATCGTATTTTAGTAAATGGGCTAGGGTAGAGGCATCGGCCAAATCGTTAATGGCTACCACCTCTATTCTGGGGTGGTCATGGGCCAATTTAAAGAATGTACGGCCTATTCGGCCAAATCCGTTGATGCCGATTCGAATGCGGTTCATGTGTAGAAGTACTAAAGTATGTGTTTGTGGGCCTTGTACGAAGAGCGGACCAAGGCACCGCTTTCTACATGTCTAAAGCCCATTTTAAGTCCGGTTTCCTCATATTTCCGGAACTGTTGCGGGGTTATGAACTCCTTCACGGGCAGGTGTTTTTTCGATGGTTGTAGGTATTGTCCAATGGTAACTACATCTACATTTGCTTTGCGCAGGTCTTCCATGGTTTCCAAAACCTCTTCTTCCAACTCTCCCAAACCTAGCATAATACCCGATTTGGTACGGTGGGCACCGTTCTCCTTTAAATAGGCCAATGCTTCTAGGCTGCGGTCGTATTTCGCTTGTATACGTACTTCACGGGTTAGGCGACGTACGGTTTCCATATTGTGCGAGATTACCTCTGGGGCGACTGAAAGTATACGGTCTAAATGGGTAGGAATGCCTTGAAAATCGGGAATAAGGGTCTCTAGGGTAGTCTCGGGGTTCATCCTACGGATGGCCTTTACCGTTTCGGCCCAGATAATAGATCCCATATCCTTTAAGTCGTCACGGTCAACCGAGGTTAATACCGCATGCTTAATATTCATGATCTTTATAGATCGGGCTACCTTTTCTGGTTCGGCCCAGTCTACACTTTCTGGCCTACCGGTCTTAACCCCACAAAAACCGCAGGAGCGCGTACAGATATTCCCCAAGATCATAAATGTGGCCGTGCCTTCGCCCCAACATTCACCCATATTGGGGCAGCTTCCCGAGGTACAGATGGTGTGTAGGTCGTACTTGTCGACCAAACCTCTAAGCTGGGTGTATTTTTTTCCGGTGGGTAATTTTACCCTAAGCCATTTTGGTTTTCCCTTGGTGGGTTTTGCGCTTACGGTTTCCATAGGCAAAAATTTATGCAAATATACGAAAGTAAATAGGGGCCGTACCTAGTAGGTTGTGCCTAGATATCCTACTTTTTATTCCGGATTATCTCGGCCAATAACTTTTTGGCCCGTAACAGCTTTACTTTAATGTTGTTGAGGGGTTCGTCCAATTCCTTGGCCATTTCGGCATAACTTAGCTCGTTGAAATAGCGCAGGTTGATTACCTTTTGGTAATGGGGTTTCAGTTTTTTGATATACCCCAAAAGCTTCGCTAGGTTTTGTTCGGTAATCAGCTGGTCTTCGGCTGTTGGGGCATCGTCCAATACCCGAACGATATCGGCACTGCCTTCGCTTTCCGATTGGTCCAATACATTGCTTTTGCGCTTACGTACCAAATCGATATGTACGTTTTTGGATATAGAGATCAGCCAAGTACCAAAATTGTAGTCGCTATTATAGGTGTCTATCTTATCAAAAGCTTTGGAAAAGGTCTGAATACTAATGTCCTCGGCATCGTTTTCATTGCGTATGCGCGACAATTGATACCCGTAAACATCGTTCCAGTAGCTGTCGAGCAGCTGGCTAAAAGCGATTTGGTTGCCTTGTTTTGCTTTGGCTATAATGGCCAGTACTTCGGCTTTGGACAAGTCTGCCATTTACAAATAGATCTTATTGGGCCGTAGCCTGGTCTCCTTTACATTGTTCGTCGGGCAAGCGACCACAGTAGCCACAGGCTTCGCCTTCTTTGTTCAAAAACGGATTCTGACTGGCACAGGTACCCGCGAACTTACCGTCTTTTTTCCCCCAGATTTTTATGGCGATTCCCGCGAAAGCCAATGCGAGTAATCCTATCGTAAGTAAGGCTAATTTCATCTGTTGATTTTTACTTCATGAATCCTAATCACCCATACGGGTTAACAAGAATTATTCGACCTATCCTAATGGTTAGGAAATTCCGGCCAAAGATACGAAATAAAAAACCCCGCTTCTGCGGGGCTTTTCAATCTTTTAACGGTCTACATCAGTATTTCATTTTGGCGACGATTTGATCTAGGGTAGGGGTTTGGTTGCCCCCGTTGGGTTCTATAGTAATATAGCCAACGGCATTATCGCCATACGGTAAGGCGAACATTTTATCTTTATCCTTGATCTCGCGCATTACCCCAAGGCTTACCAATTCGCCATTGACCTCGGCCCACATCTGGTAACATTGGTCTTCCGGTAGGTTCGGTAGGTTTCGTACGTTAATGTACGATAGCTTTTTAATAGGGTTCACGTAAGCCACGGCCTTTAATTCTTTGGCGCGTTTGTTGCCGCTTACGTAATATTTTTTGGTACGCGGATTGTTCAAGACGATAAATTGGTTGCGCACATCTTCCAATTGTTCTTTCATATCGGTCTCCAAATCCTTGATCTTGTTGGTAACCATGGTGTTTTCCTCGATAAGGTTCTGGTTTTGGTTCCAGAAGAAATAGGAAACACCAGCGAACATGCAGGCTACAAAGCTCGCGGCAATGGCATAACGGAAGAACTTGCTTTTGTTGCGTCGTTCCGTTTTAATACGATGTTGGATCTTGGCCTTAAGCCCTTCAGGGGTTTTTACCGAATGCAATTGGGCAAAGGCCTCCAAACCCTCTTGAAGGTCTTTATAGGCTTTACGTACCTCAGGGTAAAGGGCGATGTATCGTTCGGCTTTTTGCGATTCTAACGTATCGGCCGTGTCCAAGAGGTATTTCTCCAGTACATCGCTATCCAAAAAATCTTTTACTTTTTCTTTCATGGTCTTGGTATTAAACGTCAACCGGCACCGTATATTTTCTTCATCTCCCGTAACCCGATCTTTAAGCGCGACTTTATCGTGCCCAAGGGAATGTCGAGGGCTTCACTGGCTTCTTGTTGGGTCATACCTTGGAAAAACAAAGCTTCTAGCACGATTTGGTACTTAGGGTCCAAGGTGCCTAAATGCTTTTTAAGATCCAGGGCATCGGGGCTGATCGATTCGACGCCAAGATTATATACGTCAGATACGTCGATTTGGATTTCTTTTTCCTGTTTATTCCCTAAACTGCGCAATTTATCGATGGCCGTATTCCTCGTAATCCGAAATAGCCAGGTAAACAACTTGGCCTTGCTGGCATCGTATGAATCACTTTTGTTCCAGATCTTTACAAAGCTCTCCTGAAGTACATCTTGGGCCAACTCTTCATCTTTAACCACCTTTAAGGCTACCCCGTATAAGGTGTCGCTATAGTGCTCGTAGAGTAATGAAATCGCTTTTTCATCGCGCTCCTGCAATAATTCTACAATATGTTTTTCTAAAAGTTGACTCATTTATGTAAGGATGTCCAAATTTTATGGACTAACAGAATCCAAATGCTTATATTTATACGTAAATATATGGAGCACAAAGTTATTAAATTGTAAGTAACGCCTTTTTTAAAGGAAAAAATATTGAACTTTTAAATGTGTGATTGGTTATTGCACATTTAGTTTTTGGTTAGTTTGGTTTGGTATGGCCCCTGTGAGGACAGGGGTCATTTTTTATGGAATAATGTTAACTTCCGGTACGAGTTTGATGCCGAACTTTTCAATTACCGTATGCTGCACATACTGGGCCATCTCCCAAATATCGTTTCCTGTGGCGCCACCATAGTTTACCAAAACCAGGGCTTGGTTTTTATGTACACCGGCCTTGCCTTTCGTAAAGCCTTTTAAGCCACTGGCTTCAATGAGCCAACCGGCAGGTATTTTATAATTACCATCGTCCAGGGCATAAAAAGGTGCGGCTGTATGCTGTTTTGAAAATTGTTCGAATTCTGTTTTGGATAGTATCGGGTTTTTAAAAAAACTGCCGCTGTTGCCTATTTCCTTAGGGTCGGGTAACTTTTGACGCCGAATACCAATTACGGCTTCTGCTACATCTTGAATCGAGGGATTATCGATATTACGGGCTCGTAATGCGGCCGAAATGGCCCCATATGTCGTATGTTTTCGATGGTTTTTCTGGGTCAATTCCAGACAAACCGATAATATGATGTATTGGTCTTTGGCCTCTTTTTTAAATAGGGAATCGCGATACCCGAATTGGCAATCCGATTTAGTTAGCGTACGTATTTCGCCCGTAGCCCGATCCATTACCGTACAACTCACGAAAACATCTTTCAGCTCTACTCCATAGGCACCAATATTTTGAATGGGTGCGGTACCGATATTACCCGGAATCAAAGATAGGTTTTCAATGCCGCCGTAATCTTGTGCTAAGGCCCATTGGGTAAAATCGTGCCAATTTTCGCCGGCCATAGCGGTAATCCATACTTTATCGTTCCCTTTTTCTTGAACGGAAATACCTTTCAGGTTCAGATGTACCACTAATCGCTCAAGATCTTGGGTCAAAAGCATATTGCTGCCGCCACCTAATAAAAAGAGTTCCGGATAGCCTTTAAGGTCTAATACCTTTTTCACTTCTTCCGGCTTGCTTACCGATATAAAGTAACGGGCGGTAACATCGATTCCGAAGGTGTTGTAGTCTTTTAAAGAAACGTTTTCCTGTATCTGCATAGTCCTATTTTCCCGTATAGGCGGTGAGTCCCTCGGCCAAAATGCGAACCGCTTTCAACAACTGTTTTTCCTCTAAAACATAGGCGATCCTAATTTGGTTCTTCCCAAGGCCCGGAGAGGCATAGAATCCGGCCGCTGGGGCTACCATTACCGTTTCGCCATCTACTTCGAAGCTTTCCAACAACCATTGGGCAAAATGATCGGCATCGGCTATGGGTAGTTCGGCGATGCAATAAAAGGCACCGCTGGGCTTGCCTACTTTTATACCATCGATTTTTTCTAACTCGCTAATCAATAGTTTTCGGCGTTGGTCGTACTCTTCAATGACGTCGGTAAAATAAGACTCCGGCGTGTCTAAGGCCGCTTCAGAGGCGATTTGGGCATAGGTGGGTGGTGATAATCTAGCCTGTGCGAATTTCAGGGCAGTAGCGATGAGCTCTTTATTTTTAGAGACCAAGCAACCAATACGGGCCCCACACATACTATAACGCTTCGATACCGAGTCTACTACAATGGCGTTGTCGGCAATGGAATCGTGGGTTAAAATGGACTGGTGGGTACGGCCTTCATAGGTAAACTCGCGATAGACTTCATCGGCGACCAAGAAAAGATCATGCTTTTTCACCAACTCGGCCAATTTGGCAATTTCTTCGGCACTATATAGGTATCCGGTCGGGTTGCCGGGGTTACAGATCAATATCGCTTTGGTTTTCTCCGAGATCAGTTTCTCGAAATCCGCGATAGGGGGTAGGGCGAAATTTTCTTCTATTTTAGAAACTACCGGTACTACGGTTACACCGTTCGCCGTGGCGAAGCCATTGTAGTTGGCGTAAAAGGGTTCGGGTATAATTACCTCGTCTCCCGCATCGGCAATACTGCCCATAACAAACGATAGGGCCTCCGAACCACCAGTGGTAACGATAATGTCCGAGGCGTCTACCTCGATTTGGTGTTTGGCATAATATTGGGCAATTTTATCACGATAGGTTTCCGAGCCCTCCGTACGACTATAGGCCAAGACCGACACGGTATTGTTCTTTACCGCATCCAGCGCTATTTGTGGCGTTTTTATATCGGGCTGTCCAATGTTTAGATGGATAACCTGGGTTCCTCTTTTTTTGGCGGCTTCGGCAAACGGTACCAGCTTACGGATAGGACTTTGGGGCATATTTCCCCCTTTATTTGAGATGGAAGGCATATGATATCGGTAATTTTAAACAAAAATGGGAATTGCGTACGGGCCTAGCAACATTTCCGGCACATTTTGTTTGAATTTAAAATAACAGAATCGTTATCGGTTTCTTAAAATTCGAGGAGATTTCATGTGTTTTTCGTATCTTGAAGGGATGATTGTTGCGTTACGGTTATGAAAAGAGCAGGATTCGTACTTATATTGATGTTGTTTTTGCCCCTTTTTTTAATTGGGCAACGTTATTATTTACCCGCAGGAAAACCATCTGTTAAAGTAAAGTTCGAGCTAGTCAATAATTTGATTATCGTTCCTATTGAGGTTAACGGGGCCGAACTTTCGTTCATTCTCGATTCTGGGGTGGGGACCCCTATACTTTTTAACCTTTCCGATCAAGACTCCATTCAGATCAATCAAGTTTCGGAGGTAACCATAAAAGGCTTGGGCCAAGGGGAAGATGCCAAAGCCCTACGTTCTAGGGGTAACCACTTTAAAATTGGTGGGGTGCAGAACCAAAACCAGCAATTGTACGTGGTCATGGATAAATCCTTGAATTTTTCACCAAGTTTGGGGGTTCCGGTACATGGTATCATCGGTTATGACCTATTCCAAAATTTTGCCGTAGAGATCAGTTATACGGGTAATTTTATAAAATTCCACGACCCCGATAAATACAAACATAAGAAGGGTAAAAAGTTCCGGACCTTTCCATTGCAGCTCGATCATAAAAAGGCCTATGTCAAGGGGGCTGTTGTACTAGAAGATAAAGAAGAGATACCGGTCAAGTTATTGGTCGATACCGGAAGTAGTGATGCCGTATGGTT
Source organism: Sediminicola luteus (assembly GCF_002514735.1). Taxonomy (GTDB): domain Bacteria; phylum Bacteroidota; class Bacteroidia; order Flavobacteriales; family Flavobacteriaceae; genus HQA918. Next base: position 418,715 of record NZ_NBWU01000005.1, read on the forward strand.
ATTTACCGATGCTGAGAAGGGGTTGGAGTTACCCGAGAAAAATTATCGCGATTTTTTAGGCCAAGGCTTAAGCGGTGCCATATACGGCCATCGAACCAAGGTAAACAGTTTTAAGATCGGTGATTTTGAATTGCGTGATGCCAAAGCCGCGTTTCCGGATATGGAAACTTTTTCCGCCTTGAAGAACCTGGGGGATCGCAATGGTAGTGTCGGTAGCGAAATACTGAAACGTTTCAATATGGTTTTCGACTATCCGAACCGAAAGGTAACCATGCGAAAGAACAGTAAGTTCGGTGATGCTTTTCATTACAATATGAGCGGCATAGATCTGAAGCATAACGGTATGCGCTATATAGTGGAGCGTATCGCAGACACTAACGGAATCGTAGTGCAAGAAGATGGGGCTAATTTCGGGAATGTGCAGATATTGCTCGAAAACAAATCAAAATTGAGTTTGGTGCCCGAGATTATCGTGTCAGGCATACGGGCAGGTAGCCCTTCCGATTTGGCCGGACTCCAGGAAGGAGATCTTATTTTGGCCGTAAACGGAAAACGGGTGCATCAATATAAAATCCAGGAGATTTTTAAAATGCTGAACGAAAAAGACGGAAAGCATATTAAAGTATTGGTAGAAAGGGCCAATCAAGATGTTTTGGTCAGCTTTGTTTTGAAAAAGATTTTTTAGTTGGGGTTATAAAATAAGGCAAAAAAAAACCGCCACTTGGGCGGTTTTGTATTTTCTATAAAGGCGAACCTTATTATTTGGTTCCTTGGGTTTTAACCGTGCCTTTGATCTTTAAGACTTTAGTCGGTGTATCGGCATTGGAAATTACGGTAATCGCCTTGCGGATAGGTCCGGGACGATTGGTGTCGTACTTCACTTCTATTTTTCCGGTCTTACCCGGTAAAATGGGAGCTTCCGGTTTTTTAGGTATGGTACAACCACAGCTAGAGCTTACTTTGCTAATGATCAAAGGGCTCTTTCCGGTATTGGTAAACTCAAAAACGCGAACACCGTCGCTGCCTTTTTCAATTTCACCATAATCAATGGTCTCTGTCTTGAATTCTATTTTGGCCGCGGACTCTTGGGCAGATACGCCTAAACTAAGCAGTCCTACGAACAACAGTAATACGATTTTTTTCATTTCTATTCTTTTTTTGGTAATGGTAAATGTACTGGAAACCCGTTCAGGCTCCAAAATTCTTTTGTTATCTTATAACGTTACTTATTTTTGTTTCGTATTTGATGGGGTAATTATATCCCATTTTCTTTCTTGTAAGAATTATATTCGCCTAAATGAAACAAAAACCGTTCCAAAACATGGAAATTCCCTCAAAGTACGATTCGCAGAGAGTAGAGACGCAGTGGTATAAGTACTGGATGGATCATAAATATTTTGCATCTACCCCCGACGAAAGGGAGCCCTACACCATAGTGATTCCGCCACCCAATGTAACCGGGGTGTTGCATATGGGACATATGCTTAACAATACCATTCAAGATGTCTTGATCCGCCGTGCTCGGTTAAAGGGATATAATGCGTGTTGGGTACCGGGTACCGATCATGCTTCCATTGCTACCGAGGCCAAAGTAGTGGCCAAACTAAAAGCGGAAGGTATCGACAAGGCGGATCTTAGTCGCGAGGAGTTTTTAAAACATGCCTGGGATTGGACACACCAATACGGTGGTGTGATTTTGGAGCAATTGAAAAAGTTGGGCTGTTCCTGTGATTGGGACCGTACAGCCTTTACCCTCGATGATACTATGTATGCCTCGGTAATCAAGGTTTTTGTCGATTTATACGAAAAAGGATTGATCTACAGGGGGTATCGTATGGTAAACTGGGACCCGGAAGCCCAAACCACCTTGTCGGATGAGGAAGTTATCTATGAAGAACGTCAAGGACTATTGTATCATGTATCTTATAAAATCGCCGGCACTGAAGATACGTTGACCGTAGCGACCACGCGCCCGGAAACCATATTGGGCGATACGGCTATCTGTATCAATCCAGATGACCCTAGATATACCCATTTAAAGGGTAAAAAAGCTATCGTGCCAATCTGTAACCGGGAAATACCAATTATTGAAGATACTTATGTAGACGTAGAGTTCGGAACCGGATGTTTAAAGGTAACCCCGGCCCACGATCCCAACGATAAAACCTTGGGCGATAAACATAAACTGGAGGTTATAGATACCTTTAATGCCGATGGTACCCTAAACGCACATGGCCTACATTATGAGGGCATGGATCGTTTTGAAGTTCGTAAGGCCATTGCCAAAGAATTGAAAGAAATCGGGTCGTTGGTAAAGACCGAGAACTATACCAATAAGGTGGGGACATCGGAACGTACCAAAGCCGTTATAGAATCGCGCCTTTCGGATCAATGGTTCTTGAAAATGGAAGACTTGGTAAAACCTGCCATTAAAGCGGTGCTTGAAGATGAAGAGGTAAAGTTGTTCCCGAAAAAGTTCGAGAATACCTACCGCCACTGGATGGAGAACATACGCGATTGGAATATTTCGCGCCAATTGTGGTGGGGACAGCGTATACCGGCCTATTATTATGGTATAGGCAAGGAAGATTTCGTAGTGGCCGAAACGGCGGAAGCCGCCTTGGAAAAGGCCAAACAAAAAACGGCCAATAATGAACTTACCCTGGCCGATCTTCGTCAAGATGAAGATGCTTTGGATACTTGGTTCTCTTCTTGGCTATGGCCCATGAGTGTTTTTAATGGCATTTTGGAGCCTGAAAACGAAGAGATCAATTACTATTACCCTACCTCCGATTTGGTAACAGGGCCAGATATCCTATTCTTCTGGGTAGCCCGTATGATCATTGCGGGTTATGAGTTCAAAGATGCCAAGCCCTTTAAAAATGTGTATTTGACCGGTCTGGTACGCGACAAGCAAAGGCGTAAAATGTCGAAACAACTCGGCAATTCGCCCGATGCCCTGAAACTGATCGAGGAGTTCGGTGCCGATGGGGTTCGTGTAGGCTTGTTGTTGAGTTCCGCAGCCGGAAACGATTTGTTGTTCGATGAAGCCCTTTGCCAGCAAGGAAAGAACTTCTCCAATAAGGTTTGGAATGCTTTCCGATTGGTAAAAGGTTGGGAAACGGCCGATATACCACAACCCGAGGCGGCCCGTTTGGGCTTGGACTGGTACCGAGCCAAGTTCAATGCCACTTTGGTCGAAATCGAAGATCATTTCGATAAGTATCGTATTTCCGATGCCTTGATGGCTATCTATAAGTTGGTTTGGGACGATTTCTGTTCGTGGTTGTTGGAAATCGTAAAACCGGCCTATCAACAGCCTATCGATGCCAAAACCCAGCAAGAGGTAATCGCCTTGTTCGAAGAAAACCTAAAATTACTGCATCCGTTTATGCCTTTCCTTTCCGAAGAGATATGGCAGCATATGGAGGCACGTTCGCCTGAAGAGGCCTTGATCGTAGCTTCTTGGCCTAAAGTACAAGCCGTTGATGAAACCTTGATTTCCGGATTCCAAATGGCTTCGGAAGTAATTTCGGGCATTCGTACCATTCGTAAAGAAAAGAATATACCCAACAAAGAAACCTTGGAACTTTCGGTGCTCAATACCGAAGGGGTGGCCCCAAGCTGGGATGCCGTTATCAAAAAGATGGGTAATGTTTCCGAGTTGACTTATGTTGACCAAGCTTTAGATGGCGCGTTGTCTTTCCGGGTTAAGAGTAATGAATACTTTATTCCTGTAGGTGGCGCCATAGATGTAGCGGCCGAAATCGCCAAATTGGAAGAAGAGCTTAGCTATACCCAAGGCTTTTTGAAATCGGTACAGAAGAAACTTTCGAACGAGCGCTTTGTCAATAATGCCCCCGAGAAAGTGGTTGCTATCGAAAAACAAAAAGAGGCCGATGCCATGGCCAAGATCGAGACTATAGAAAAGAGTTTGGCCGGTCTAAAATAAGGCAAGTGACCGGGGGATTGCATAATTGCAGGTGATGCCTTATATTCGGGGGTCACCCAAAAAGACGTTGCCATGCAAACCTATGCCTCCGTATTGTTATATGCCATTCCGTTGTTCGTGATTATGGTGCTGATCGAAATAGCCTATGGTTACTTCGTAAAAAACCAAATGCACAATGTTATGGATACGGTGTCTAGTTTGAGTTCGGGTATCACCAATATCATAAAAGATACCTTGGGCCTAGGTATTGGATTGATAGGCTATACCTATTTGGTAGAACATTTGGCCATAGTTGAGGTAAAAAGCACTTGGCTAACCTACGTTATCGGGTTTATCGCGCTGGATTTTGCCGGTTATGTAAACCACTGGTTGGCGCATAAGGTCAATTATTTCTGGAACGAACATGTGGTGCACCATAGTAGTGAAGAGTTCAATTTGGCCTGCGCCCTGCGGCAGTCCATTTCGACCTTTTTTAAGTATGGGGCCATTCTTTTGATTCCGGCCGCAATTTTGGGGGTACCCCAAAAAGTGGTGGCCGTATTAGGTCCCTTACATCTATTTGGGCAGTTTTGGTACCATACCCGCCATATCGGTAAATTGGGCTTTCTCGAATACTTGATCATAACTCCATCGCAGCACCGTGTACATCATGCGATTAACCCGGAGTATATTGATAAAAACCTAGGTCAGATTTTTCCTTGGTGGGACTTTATGTTCGGTACCTATCAAGAAGAATTGGACGATGTGCCTCCGCAATATGGTGTTTTGAAGCCTGCCGCCACCTGGAACCCAATTTTAATTAATTTTCAACATCTATGGCGTTTGATCAAAGATGCCTGGCGTACCAATAGCTTTTGGGATAAATTGCGTATATGGTTTATGCCAACGGGTTGGCGCCCTGCCGATGTGGCCCAAAAATACCCGGTTGCCATAATCGAAGATGTCTACAATTTTAAAAAATATATGCCACCGGCTTCCACGGCCTTGCAGTGGTATTCCATTTTCCAAGTACTGGCCAATACCGCATTGATGATGTTCATGTTCTATAATTTCGATAATCTTAGTAGAAATGAACTCTTGCTTTATGGCGCCTTTGTTTTTGTCGGGGTGTACGGTTATACCTCACTAATGGATCGTAAATACTCGGGTATGTGGATCGAGGCGGTCAAAAGCTTGGGGGGTATCGCATTAATTTGGAGCCAGGGAAGTTGGTTCGGCATCGAAAATTACCTGTCTTGGGGCAATGCCCTCATTGTCTTTTTTATGCTGATATCGTTAGTGGGGGGTGTGTACTTTACCCTAAAGGATCGAAAAGGTGCCGGTTATCGGGCGGCCTTGGCTTAATCCATAATGGGTTTAGGCAGTTTGCGGTACCGGTGGGATATAAGGAAGCATTTAGGATACCTAATAGGTGCCGTTACGAACGGTATCGGTGACTTCGATATACATTTCCATGGCCTGGTCTTCCGTGATTTCCTGGGCTTGGATCAGGGCATTCATCTTAAAGGCGTTGATCAAGGGTTTACGACTGCCCGGGTGATCGAAATTGTTGTTCGCGATTTTGTAGTAGGCGTAAATTTTCAAAAGCAGATCGGCAGGTAAAGGGTGGGTGTAACTGTTCATAAAGGCCACGGCCTCTTCGAAACGTTCCCGCAATGTTGATCCTGCTTTGCTCATTTTTCCTTAATGGCGGCGATACAAGTTTTGGCTCCGGTTACTTTCTGGTCCAATTTTACGGTTACAATACAGTCAAGTGGCAAGTAAAGGTCTACCCGCGATCCGAATTTTATAAAGCCGGCATCTTCCCCTTGATGCACGCTATCGCCTTCCTCGGCATAATTTACGATTCTTTTCGCTAAGGCCCCGGCTACCTGCCTGTAAAGGATGTCGCCGAATTTAGGGGTGTTGATCACTACGGTGGTACGCTCATTTTCTTCACTGGCCTTGGGGTGCCAGGCTACTAGGTATTTACCGGGGTGGTATTTTGAATATTTAATGACCCCGCTGGCCGCATAACGGGTCACATGCACATTAAAGGGTGACATAAAGATGGAGACCATGCGACGTTTACCTTTGAAATATTCAGGCTCTTCCACTTCTTCGATAACAACTACCTTACCGTCTACTGGGGCCAAGATCTCGTCGAAGCTTTTGGTTACCTTGCGTTTTGGGTTCCTAAAAAACTGTAGGATCAATACCAAAAAGACCAAGACAAGAATTTGGACGCTCATGCGTAACCAAGGTATGCTTATAAAGTACTCCGAGGCCAACACGGCGGCAACTACAATAAAGAAAGTAATCAGGATGATCTTTTGTCCTTCCTTATGGAACATAATCGAACAGATTTAAGGTGAAATATGCAAATGGTGCCGCAAATATAAGACTATCCAACCGGTCTAACATACCTCCGTGGCCCGGAAGTATGGCCCCGCTATCCTTAACACCGGCATCGCGTTTAAACTTAGATTCTACCAAATCGCCCAAACTACCGCTGATTACCACGACCACGGTTAATATAAGCCATTGGCTGGTAGAGAGGGGGGTGTAATAACCAGCCAAAAAATATCCGGCAATTAATGAAAACACTAGTCCGCCCAAAGAACCTTCTATGGTTTTTTTAGGCGATACGGAAGGGAATAATTTGGTGCGTCCTATGCTTTTTCCTACTAAATAGGCAAAGGAGTCGTTAACCCAAATGAGTATAAAAATGCCCATAATAAGAAAAGAAGCGAATTCGCCACCAGGTCTATACGGAATCATGGTCAAAAAGATACAGCCCCCACCAATATAGAATACCCCAATCAAAAACTGGGTAAGGCGATTGAATACCTTTTTCTTTTTAGAGAACAAATAATACAATAGGGCCAAATCGGTAGCCAAGGTGGTGAACAATAGAGCTCCAATCCACCAAGGGTAACCCGAAAGCGCCGGTGTGATTAAATAGATATAGGCCCACCAAAGGATCAAATAGGCCAAAAAGATATGGTACCCACTCACTTTGAGCATACGCTTGTATTCGTAGATACAGGCGAGGCCGAAAATCATAAAAAGAAAATCGAAGGCGTCGGAACTTAAAAAGACAGTAGATAACAGCAGGGCCACGTATACGGCACCAGTAAGTAATCGCCTTAGTAATTCTTTCATTTGTTGAGGTTTATGGGTGTCTCTGGGGTAGATGAAAGGATTTTCAAGGGAGTCCTGCGTCCATCTGTGATAAATGTCGGAAAATTTTGGGCAAAAACAAGAGTCGTCATGGCTCTTCTGCTAAAAATCCTCTAAAAGTAATAGGTAAAGGTTTTTTGAGGTACTGCCATAAGAAAGGAAGTCTTCTTCTTTTGCGCTTTTTTCCTTAAAGTGCTTTATGGTAGTAATGTTGGCAGGGATACCGTTACCGCTATTCTTTTTTATGCTTTTAAGGCCGTCGCCAATGCTCTCGACCAATTGGCTGGTTGTAGCGAACACGATAAAATTATCGGGTAGTTCCTGAAGCTTTTTGCCATGCAGTTGGTTCGACGAGACCAATATAGAGCCATTATGGGCGATAAGGTGTTCGCAGGTGGTAAAGAAGACAGAGGTGCCCTCCATACGGTTGGTGAACATAAAATTCTCGGAGATAAAACGTTTGGCCAGTTCCGTATCCAAAGAAAAGAAGGGCTGGTCTTGCCATTGGTTTTCTATAATGATACGGTCGAGTACGTCGGTTATTTCCGAAAAAGAATCGCAATAGAGGAACTTGCCCCCATTGCGTTTGAAATTTATGGTGAACTTCTCATCTACCGGAATATCGAGATCGGGCATATGGGCACCACGGGTCTCTACCGTATCACTATCGGTTTTTTTTCCGCCTCCGAACAATTTTCCGAACAATCCCATATGGTTCCCGTATTCCGTAATTATTATGACCCCTCGACTGCCAAGGGGTCACTATTGCTATTCTTTTTCGCTATTGGTTTCTTTTTCAGTGGCTTGGGTTTCTTCTTCGGTTTTGGCCTCAACTTCAAAGGGGCGTTTTCCGAAAATCTTCTCCAAATCGTCTTTAAATATAACTTCTTTTTCCAATAATCGCTCGGCCAAGGCGGTAAGTTTGTCCTTGTTTTCGCTGAGCAATTCTATGGCCCTTTGGTATTGGGCTTCTATAATCTTCGAAATTTCCTTGTCAATGGCCTGGGCGGTTTCCTCACTGTAAGGTTTGGAGAACATGGCATCACTTTGGCCCGAAGAATCGTAGTAGGTAATATTACCCAATTTATCGTTAAGCCCATAAATGGTTACCATGGCTCGGGCTTGTTTGGTTACCTTTTCCAAATCGCTTAGGGCGCCGGTAGAAATTTCGTCGAAAATCACTTTTTCGGCTGCCCTACCTCCCAAGGTAGCACACATTTCGTCGAGCATTTGTTCGGTACGTACGATCAATCGTTCTTCTGGCAGGTACCAGGCGGCACCTAAAGATTGACCGCGAGGTACAATGGTTACTTTTACCAAAGGTGCGGCATGTTCCAGCATCCAGCTTACTGTAGCATGGCCAGCCTCGTGGAAGGCAATGGTTTTCTTTTCACGGGCGGTAATGATCTTGTTCTTCTTTTCCAACCCACCAACAATACGGTCTACGGCATCTAAGAAGTCTTGTTTGGTAACGGCCTTACGTTCTTTACGGGCGGCTATTAAAGCGGCTTCGTTACAAACGTTGGCAATATCTGCACCAGAGAAACCAGGGGTTTGTTTGGCCAAGAAATCGACGTCTAGGGTCTCAGCGGTTTTGATCGGTTTTAAGTGAACCTCGAAAATCTCTTTTCGTTCCCTTACATCGGGTAGGTCTACGTAAATCTGGCGATCGAACCTTCCGGCACGCATCAGGGCCTTGTCCAGTACATCGGCACGGTTGGTTGCGGCCAATACGATTACATTGGTATTGGTGCCAAAACCATCCATCTCGGTCAATAACTGGTTCAGGGTATTTTCACGCTCATCGTTAGAACCGGTAAAGTTGTTCTTGCCTCTGGCCCTACCAATGGCATCGATCTCATCGATAAAAATAATGGAAGGCGATTTGTCTTTGGCTTGTTTAAAAAGATCACGCACCCTAGAAGCACCGACCCCAACGAACATTTCTACGAAATCGGAGCCCGATAGTGAAAAGAAAGGTACTTTGGCTTCCCCGGCAACGGCCTTGGCCAAAAGGGTTTTACCGGTTCCGGGAGGGCCTACCAATAAGGCGCCTTTCGGAATTTTACCTCCTAAAGAGGTGTATTTGTCTGGGTTTTTCAGAAAGGATACGATTTCTTCTACTTCCTCCTTGGCACCTTCCAATCCGGCTACATCTTTAAATGAGGTACGGGTATCAGTCTTTTCGTCGAAAAGTTTAGCCTTTGATTTGCCGATATTGAAAATCTGTCCTCCGGCACCTCCTCCGGCACCGCCAGACATACGACGCATAATGTATATCCAGATACCAATAATCAAGATAAACGGTAGAAAGGAGATCAATACATCCATCAACACATTAGACTCGATATCGTAATCGATAACCGTATCTAGGTTATTGGTGGTCTTAATGGTTTTGATCTCGTTTTCAAAGTTCTGAAGATCGCCATAGGAGAAAATGTATTGCGGGGTCAACCCAGGTGTAAGCCCAAACGGTTTTTCCGAAACATCTTTATGTACTTGCTTTTTTAGGGCATCTTCGGTAAGGTAGATTTTTGCCTGTCCGGTATTCTTTATGATAAGGATCTTGTCGATATCCCCATTTCTAAGATAGGTAAGTACCTCGGATTGGGTGGTTTTGTTGTTGGTCATCGAATCGCCCCTAAAGAACTGGAAGCCGATGATAAGCATTAAGATAAACCCATATATCCACCAAGAGCTGAACCTTGGTTTATTAGAACCTGTTTTATTTTCTTTGGCCATTACTGTTTTTTACTGATTAAAGCTACTTTCAACTTCCGTTACCTTGGCATCGCCCCATAGGCTTTCGATGTCGTAGAATTCACGGATATGTTTCTGAAATACGTGTACCACTACGTTTACATAGTCTATTAGTACCCATTCAGAATTCTCCATGCCCTCAACGTTCCAAGGTTTATCGCCGATAGATTCCCCAACGGTTTTCTGGATTGAGTTGACAATTGCGTTTACATGTGTATTGGAGGTACCGTTGCATATAATGAAATAGTCGCAAACGGTGTTTTCTATATCTCTAAGATCCAGCAAGCTAATGTCGTTTCCTTTGACTTCTTCGATTCCCGATAAAATGGACGTAATCAGTCCATCTGCGCTGGCATATGTTTCTTGCATTAAATATCTTTAGTTTTTACAAATTTATGTTTTTTTTGTATTCTTCGCTATTGGAATTAACATAAGATTGTCAGTGTTAACAACCTACCTTGTCCATTATGGAAATAATCAAAATCGATGCCATTGGTTCTACCAATTCTTACCTGAAGGATTTATTGTTGAAAGAATCCTTGGACAAACCCTTGGTGGTGCAGACCCAAGACCAGTTCGGGGGTAGGGGGCAACGCGGGAATACCTGGGTGTCTGAACCGGGTAAAAACCTGACATTTAGTGTGCTGTGGCCTTTTGAGGGGTTGCCTGCCCAGGATCAGTTTCAGGTGAATATGGCTGTTTCCCTTGCCCTTTTCAAAGTGTTGAATGATTATGAATTGCCCGATGTAAAAGTGAAATGGCCTAACGACATTTTGTCAGGCAACACCAAAATTTGTGGAATCTTAATCGAAAACCTGCTGCGTGGGCCCTACCTGGCACATAGTATCATTGGAATCGGACTTAATGTAAACCAAAGGTCTTTTATTGGACTGCCAAAGGCTAATTCCATGGCAGGGGTAATGCGGCATAGCTATGACCTGGATACGGTTTTAATGGCTTTGCTTATGGCCTTGGAAGATAATCTGAAAGATATTCAGCTTCATGGCAAGGCTTTAAAACAGACCTACGAACACCATTTGTTCCGAAAAGGAGAGCCGGTTGTTTTTGACTTGTCTTCGGGAGAAACCCTTGAAGGTACGATAATGGGTGTGACCGATTTGGGCCAACTTCGGGTATTGCCCACTAATGGCTTCGAAAGGCGCTTTGGCTTTCAGGAAATAAAACTACGGTATTAGTTTAAAGTTTTCCCAGATTTTCGGATAGTGTTCCGATAAAGTTGGTGATCGGGCCCTTGATCATCATGGCCATCATGGCGTTGAATTCTCCTTCGAAACTTAAAGTAACCTCACTTTCTTGTTCGGCCACGGCATTAATATCGGCAGATAAGGTAAAGGGTAGTTTGTCGCTGGCAGCACCCAAAACTACTTTATCATTTGGGTTTTGCTCTTTGCGTTGCAGAACGATTTCTGGCATACCTTTAAGGGCAAATACAAAACGGTCGTCGTTGATCATCTCGAATTTACTGATGTTATCGGGCATCAATTTTTCGAAGTTTTTAAAATCGATCAAAAACTCGTAAATCTCTTTATCGCTTTTGGCTACCGTTTTTTTAGGACTTTCTATATGCATATCTTAAGCTTTCCATTGAGATGGGTCTTTACGCCAATCCCTTAGGGTTTCTAATTGTTCTTTTTTTACGTAGTCGGTCGCAGCGGCCAGTTCCAACAAGTGGGTGTAATCGCTTAAGGTGTTCAATTGTACCCCGGCTTCCTCAAAGTTAGTGGTGGCCACGGGAAACCCGTATGTGAATATCGCGATCATACCCAAAACCTTGGCCCCGCTGCTTTTAAGGGCATCTACGGCCTTTAGGCTACTGCCCCCGGTGCTGATCAAATCCTCAACGACCACAACACTACTGTTTTCGGGCAAGTAGCCCTCGATCTGGTTTTGGCGACCATGTGCCTTGGGTTTAGGGCGCACATATACGAAAGGTAGCTCCAAAGCATCGGCGACCAGCATACCAATACCAATGGCGCCTGTGGCCACACCGGCAATGGCATCGATATTTTTATATTGTTCCCGAATCTGTTCGGCCATGCGTTGGGCCACGAACCTACGTACCTCAGGATAAGAGAGTATCGTACGATTATCGCAGTAAATGGGCGATTTCCAACCGGAGGCCCAAGTGAAAGGGCTTTCCGGATTCAACTTAATTGCATTAATTTGCAGCAATTGGGCTGCCGTTTTTTGGGCAGTTTCCTTGTCTAAAACCATGCTGCAAATGTATAAAGTTTTTATGAATGATAGGCCGATGTATGTGACGAACAATGCAGAAGGTTTTACCGATATCCCCAGCTTTCCTTTAGATAAAAACGGGGTGGCCGAACTGATACAGAAACTCGAGGAAGCCTCCTTGGATCATGGGGTATTGGTCCGGGAAGGTCATGATAATGTGATTACGCTACTCAAGGGTATTTTACCCTTAGAGATTGCCGCTGGGGGTGTCGTAAGAAACCCAAAAGGAAAAATACTGTTCATAAAACGCAATGGCCGTTGGGACCTGCCCAAAGGCAAGGTCGATAAGGGTGAAAGTTGGCAAGCGGCCGCAGTTCGTGAGGTAGAGGAAGAGACCGGGGTGGCCGATATTGAATTGTTACATTTTATACAGACCACCTACCATATTTTGGAACGTAAGGGTGTTAAGAAACTCAAGGAGGTACATTGGTATCATATGCAAACCAACTTTAGCGGTGATTTGGTGCCTCAGTTAGATGAAGGCATTACCAAGGTAAAGTGGAAAGGCCCCAAAAAGACCCGAAAGGCCTTACGAAATACCTATGCCAATATTAAACTGTTGTTTCCAGAAGTGGGGAATTAGTTGAAAAAGGAAATACCTAAATAGCCCAGACTGGCACTAACGTGATTAATGGATTTTTATTGGTGTAGCTTTTCTCGAATAAGATTTGCCGTTTTCAATTCACCATTATGAGGTAAATACACAAAATCTGGTGCCAAAACATTACCAATTGCTAAAACCCCGTATTCCGAATTAAATAAAATTGGACCTGTTCCATCTATAATCGGTTCAGTCAAATCGTATTTCTTAAATGGTAATCCGGAAATTTCTTCAATCATAATTTCAGATCCTTTGACGGCCTTATATTCATCAAATCCGAATTTTAAAGTTTCCGAATTCGAATTGTACTCAAATAGCATGTTCAATTTGGGATTCTCAGAAAATTCATAACTAAATTTCCGCTTTTCGCTTCGTATTTCGAGAACCATCAAATATTCTCTTTCTTTAGGCGCATCGTTGAAAAAGATATAAAGATTGCGATTTCCATAAGTTGTTTTAACAACATCTCCGCAACTAAATGAAATTGCCAAAGACAAGGCAAATAATGCTATTCGAATCTTTTTATTCAAATGATTTTTAATTTTTTACAAAGTATGGAGTGATGAGTTGAATTTCCTAAGCTATTGTTTCGGAACCCGATAAATAGGATACTGCAAATGTGCCTTTTCATAATGTTTAGATCGCTTGTGCAGCCAATCGAGTTGGCTATAGGGGTTGTCTATTAACCTAGGGTCGGCGGTTCGAATGGAATCGAATTCCTTTTTTAACAAACTATCGTTTTCTAGCATGTTGAGGGCCGTGTCTTCAAAAACATAGGGAGAGAAATGCTCTTTTTGCTGAAGGATAATGTCAAAATAATTCCAGTTGAAAAAAGAATCGGGAGCTTGAGGTTCCAAGGTTTCCAATAGATAGCGTATTCCGGCCTGTTGGGTAGGTACCCAAAGATCTCCAGTCTTAAAGGCCATATTTTTTGTAGTGGCCTTAACCTGGGTATTGTAGTGTATATAATGGCCTTCAAACGGACTTTTTGCCGTTCCGAAGTCGGCGATTCGGTACGATTCTACCTCTAAAACCGTGTCTTTTTCCAAGGCGATATATTCAATTTGGTTTTGATCGAGTCGGGCTATTACTTCGCGCCATTGTTTTGGAATCAAATAGCCCTCCGGAATAGCAATACTATCAACGGGTTTATAGTGATCGTAGTAGGTGACAGGTTTTTCGAAAGGTTTTGAGCGGTCGTAGCGTAGTCGGTTTAAGCCTGTGGCCGCACTGGTGGTCCACTCGCCTTCAAATCCTTTGAAATCAAGGCTTCTGGTCTGGGTGCTGTCAAGGGTCCACTGAAGGGGGTAGTGTTTTTTCTCCAGCATTTGCCTATGGGCTTCCGCTACCACGTTTTTTACATTATCAGATTCAGGATCTACGATACCTAGCATTTTCTCCATTAGGGTATAGGTGCCTTTAACCCTTTGGTCATAGGGTTTTAGCATATGGGTTTCTACCATCATGCCGAGGGTGTTCCAGAGGGTGGTGTAGCCCGAACTATATCTCGAGTAATCCATGAATTGCGAAAAGCCTGCATCGGGCGTACGACCAAAAACATTTACATAGGGCGTTATGGGCCAACCATCTTTTTCTAGGGCGTTTTCCAGTTGAGGTCTTAGTTCTTTTTCCAAATAGTTGCCAGCGGCACCGCCCAAACGGTTGTGTTGGGTAAATAAATGGGTCAGGGTGTATTGATAATCGGCCCCATTGCTCACATGGTTGTCAATAAACACATGGGGTTTAACCAAATGAAAGATCTGGCTAAAGGTTTGGGCATTCTTGGTGTCCGATTTTATAAAATCGCGATTTAGGTCAAAATTACGGGCATTGCCCCTAAATCCATAGGATTTTGGTCCGTTCTGGTTGGTTCGCGAATAACTGTTACGGTTTAACGCACCGCCGACATTGTAAATCGGAATGGCTGTAATAACGGTGTTTAAAGGTTGCTTTAGTTTGCCACTGGCCAAATCCCGAAAGAGCATCATGGTGGCATCTATACCGTCGCTTTCCCCGGGGTGTATGCCGTTGTTGACTAAGATTATGGCTTTTTCTTCCCGAATACTGTTAAAATCGAACTCGCCCTCCGGATTATATGTTACCAAATGTAAGGGTAAGCCGCTATCGGTTTCACCTATGTTTTGAAAGTTGATTTCTGGGTATTCTTTGGCAAGCGCCATATAGAAATCTAGGGTCTCTTGGTATGTGGCCGTTTCACTACCCTTGCTAGTTTCGAATACGGTGGTGAATTCAGGTTCTTCGTTCTGTGTTACCGTTTCGCATCCTATCAAGGCCAAAAAGAGGCCACAGAAGTATAGATTTTTCATGGTTCCTTGAAATAGAGGTTGGTGTACTTTTGGTCTTATCAGTACAGGCAATGGCTAAAGGTAATAAAAACCTTTGGCCTAGGCTACCTCCATAATTTCTTGGATTTCTTTTTTCTTAATGGGTTTGTTGTTGTAGGAAATGGGGTGGTCGGTCTGGCTTTGGAAACGGGCGGCTTTGTACCGGTCGGCTGGATCTATGGACGAGGTTACGATGTTTACGCGAATGGTCTTGTCCATAGGAATATTGATGAAAGCTTCCAAAAATTGCCAACCATCCATTACTGGCATATTGATGTCAAGAAATATGACGTCGGGCATCCGTTTTTTTTGGGTAAGGCTACGTTCAATATCGTCCAAGGCGGTTTTTCCGTTACAGAAAGGGGTTACCCCACCTGAAAAGCCTATTTGGCTCAGTAATTTCCGCAGTCCGAAAACAATAATCGGATCATCGTCGATAATGTAGACCGATTTAGCGAATGTCATGAAAATACACTTTAAAGACCGTACCAATACCTGGTTCACTGTTGCATTTTATCCTTCCGCCAATGGCTTCGATCTCGTTTTTGGTTCTGAATAGTCCGAGCCCCCTACTTTCTGGGGTTTCGTGAAAGGTCTTGTACATGCCGAATAATTTTTCCCCATCTTTTTCCAGATCAATACCAATGCCGTTGTCTTCGATCCTTAGAAAAATGGATCCTGGGGTTTGGGTGGCACAGATTTGAATAAAGGGGTTGCGTTCGGGATGTTTGAATTTTATGGCGTTGCTGATCAGGTTTCGGAATAGGTTTTCTATATAGCTTGGAAATCCTTTAACGGTTAATCCATCAGGGATTTCTTGGTGGATCAGGGCATTGTTTTTTTCGATCAGTTGCTCCATTTCCATGCGAACTCTGGCCAAACTTTCACCAAGGTTCACATCGACCAATTCATAGTCGCGGCTTTTGTTAATGGTTACTACATCGTTCAAATTGTCAATGGTATCCAATAAGTGATCGGAGGCGTCGGTTAACATGCCAATAATCTTGTCTTGCTCTTTTTCGTCCCCTTCTTCATTTAAAAATGATAACAGCATAGAGAAGTTTGCCGATTGCGAACGGATGTTATGGGAGACGATATGGGCAAAATCGATGAGTTTTTTGTTCTGTTCGGCAGAAAGATTGATCAATTTATGCAGCTCTTCCTCTTTTTTCTTTCGATTGCTGATGTCGTGACTAAACCCGACCAGTCCGATTACATTGCCGTTTTCGGAACGTAACGGAATTTTTGAGGAAAGTACCGTCATGGCGGGTTTACCTTTTCTATGGATGGTGGTTTCCCTGTCTATTATCGGTCGCATGGAGGTCATCACCTCTATATCTTCCATACGGCTTTCTTGGGCATCTTCTTTTTCGAAAATGTCGTAATCGTCCTTGCCAATGACTTCGTCTTCAAAGTGGTAACCGCAAAAAGCTACCTCCGCTTGGTTGGCCAAAATACGTTTCGAGTTTTTGTCCTTAATATATACGTTTAGGGGAAGGTGGTCTATTAAGGTACGTAAGGTCTCGGCCTCTTCCATAATGGCGTTGTCCTGAACCACGGTAGTCGTAATGTCTTCTACCTCAAGAATGAGACCTATGATGTTTTCATGGTCGTCGTACCAAGGTACGAGTACCCATTCGATCCATTGCGCCCCATTTTTGGTCTGTACAAGTTCGCGACCTCGATTTTTGGCCTTACCGCGAAGCGCGGCATGCATTTGTTTAAGCCATTTGTCGGAAATATTATCGAATAGAGCATGTACGCTCTCACCTTTTAAATCGCGCTTACCATATCCGAAGCATTCGACCATACGGTCCGAGGCTAAGGAAACATGTAAGGTGGTGTCTACAAAAGCTACCGCCCTGGGCAATTGCCTTATGTAGTAGGCTTGGGTATGTTGTTGTGTCTTACGCAATTTAAAATCAGTAATTTCCTACTAATATAAATATGCATGTAGGTAAAAACCTACAATTGTTGTAAATATGTAAATTGCTGTGGTGTAGGTGTAAAAACCAAATATTTGATCGTTGAAATACCTAAACGTTTTAGAATAAAAGCAAAGGGTTCGTTTTTGAGGGAATTTGCCGCAATACCTTAATGGCTTTTAACTGCCTTCGGTACCAAACCACTATAGTCGCCCCCATAGCGCATTACTTCCCTAACGATAGAAGAGCTGATAAACGATTTACCCGAGGAGGTTAATAAGAAAACGGTCTCGATTTCCGATAATTTGCGATTGGTGTGGGCAATGGCTTTTTCAAATTCAAAATCGGCCGGGTTTCGCAGGCCCCTCAAAATAAATTGGGCATCGATTTCTTTGCAAAAGTCTACGGTAAGTCCTTCGTAGGTCATTACGGTAATGTTGGGGATTTGTGCAAAGGTTTCTTCTACAAAGGCTTTGCGTTGTTCTTGTTCGAACATGTATTTTTTTTGCACGTTTATCCCGATGGCGATAACCAATTCATCGAAAAGGGTTACCCCACGTTGAATAATGTCTACATGCCCCAAGGTAATAGGGTCGAAAGATCCGGGAAATATCGCTTTTCGTTTCATAACTCATTTTTTGGGAACAGGCCTTTGGTCTAAGGTACTACTTTTTAAGGGCTTCGGTTAGGGCATTGTCGAATAATTCGGCCAAGGGTATTCCGGCTTCTGCCGCTTGTTGGGGCAATAAACTCTGTTCGGTAAGCCCAGGCGTGGTATTCATTTCAAGCATAAACGGGTTGCCGTCGACTATGATGAATTCTGATCGCGAAAAACCTTTCATGCCCAAAACCTCATAGGCCTTCTGGGCCAAGGCCGAAATCTTGTCGGTCATTTCCTGTGGAATGCGTGCCGGGGTGTATTCGGTAGACCCGCCCTCGTATTTGGCCTTATAATCGAACCAATCGCCATGGGGTACGATCTCGGTTATAGGTAATACCTTGGTCTTGCCTTTATAGGTAATAACCCCGACCGATACTTCGGTGCCATCCAGAAAAGCCTCAATCAAAACCTGATCGTCTTCGGCAAATGCGTTGGCCAGTGCCTGATCCAGTTCTTCTTTTTTATAAATCTTGCTTGTTCCCATACTGCTGCCAGCCCTATTGGCTTTTACAAAGCAGGGTAGGCCTACCTTGGCTAGAATAGCATCGGCATCTATGGGGTCGCCCTCATTCAAATAAACCGATTCGGCCGATCGTATGCCATAGGCCTTCAACACACTTAACAGGTCCCTTTTGTTAAAGGTTAGCGCGGCCTGATAAAAATCACAAGCGGTTTGGGGTATGCCCAACATTTCTAAATAGGCCTGCATATAGCCATCTTCCCCAGGGGTGCCGTGTATGGCGTTGAAAACCACTTCGAATTTGATTTTCTCCCCATGGATGAATGCCGAAAAATCACCTTTGTCGATTTCGACCTTTTGACCATTGTCCAAAAGCACGTACCAGGCTTCCTTGGCGATAATAACCTTATACGGATTATAGCTGTTCCGATCTAGGTACTGGTACACCACAGATCCACTCTTAATAGAGATATCATATTCGGTGGAATACCCACCCATTATTATGGCAACGTTTTTCTTCATCTTCAAAAGTTTGTTCGGTCCTTCACAAATATCCAGTATTTACCCCAAAAGATGAAGCGGTAGTCTCAAATTATTATCGGCAAATATCCATTTGACGAAAAGGTGGGCCACCCTCTGGTATGGGTTTTATATATTTGCCATCAAAGTAGCTAGCATGCGGAATTTTTTCAATTTCTTAAAAAGTCGGTCGTTTTTGATCCAGTTGGGTTTGGCTTTTGCCGTAACCGTGGCCATCGTTTATGGGGGATTACAATGGTTGAAGAGCTCTACCCATCATGGCGAGTTTATAACCGTGCC
Source organism: Sediminicola luteus (assembly GCF_002514735.1). GTDB lineage: Bacteria > Bacteroidota > Bacteroidia > Flavobacteriales > Flavobacteriaceae > HQA918. The sequence goes on from NZ_NBWU01000005.1 coordinate 437,656, forward strand.
CGATCTTTCGCGACTGTCGGTTATGGAAATGCGTGCGGCCATTGAAGAGGCCGATCTGCGTTACGAAGTGGTCGATTCGGCCAACTATAACCCAAAGTATCCGCGTTTTTCCATTATCGATCAAGACCCAAGGGCAGGCGATAAGGTGAAAAAGAACCGTACGATTTATGTAAACGTAAACCCATCGGGCTATAAAAAGGTAAGTGTACCCAAGATTATACAGGTAACCCGTCGTAATGCTACCGCCAAGTTAAGGGCCGTTGGCTTAGATGTGGGGCAGGTGACCTATATACCCGAGCTGGGGAAAGACATGGTGTACCGCATCAAATACAAGGGTAAGGATATTTCGCCGGGCTATAAGTTGCCCAAGACCTCGAAGATTGAGCTGGTCTGTGGTAATGGCAGTATTACCGAAAAGGCCAAAGTACAAGCCGATTCGGAATAAGTATGGAAAATACCGATACTTGGGAGGCCACCGATGGGCTTCACGAACATCATCATTTTGTGGCCGGCAAGGGGCAGTCGCCCTTACGCATCGATAAGTTTTTATTGGATCGTTTAGAGAATACCACCAGATCTAAAATAAAGCAAGCGGCCAAAGATGGCCATGTATGGGTGAACGGTAGCCCGGTGAAACAAAATTATAAGGTAAAGCCAGATGATGCCATAAAGGTTTTATTCGCCCATCCGCCCTACGAAAACCTGTTGACCCCAGAAGATATTCCGCTCGATGTGGTCTATGAAGACGATGCCGTGCTTGTGGTAAACAAACCTGCCGGGATGGTGGTACATCCGGGGCATGGGAATTATTCGGGTACTTTGGTCAATGCGCTTATCCATCATATAGAAAACCTGCCTAATAATGCCGACCAACGCCCGGGCTTGGTGCATAGGATCGATAAAGATACTACCGGATTATTGGTCGTGGCCAAAACCGAGCATGCCATGACGCATTTGGCCCAGCAGTTTTTTGAAAAGAGTACCCAGCGCGAATATATCGCTTTGGTCTGGGGGCATATAGCCGCCGATAAGGGGACCGTGGAAGGGCATATTGGGCGTAACCCCAAAAATAGGTTGCAAATGCAGGTGTTCCCAGAAGGCGAACAGGGCAAAGAAGCCGTTACCCATTTCGAGGTGCTCGAGCGTTTAGGCTATGTCACTCTAGTGAAATGCTGGTTGGAGACCGGTCGTACCCACCAAATCCGTGTCCATATGAAGCATATTGGACATACATTGTTCAACGATGAACGCTACGGAGGCGAGAAAATATTGAAGGGCACCACCTTTACCAAATACAAGCAGTTCGTAGAAAATGCTTTTAAGGTATTGCCGCGGCAGGCGCTGCATGCCAAGACCTTAGGCTTTATACATCCGGTGACCGGGGAGAAAATGTCCTTTGATTCCGAGATTCCTGAAGATATGGTGGCCTGTATCGAAAAATGGCGCAATTATGCCAAGCACAGCCAAGCATAGGTGTTCCCTATACTTTTATTGAAAAACAATTAGATGGCTGGGCCCGTTTTTTCTAAATAGGTCTTACTTTTATACTATAATCATAACGCCATGAAAATAGTAGTAAGTCCTGCCAAATCCCTTGATTTCGAAACTACCGTACCTACGGATCGCCATAGCCAGCTTTTATTTGAAAAAGAAGCTACCACCCTTAGTGAGGTGTTGAAGAAAAAGCGTCCGGTGACCTTGTCGAAGCTTATGGGAATATCGCCCAAATTGGCCGAGCTGAACTGGCAACGTAATCAAGATTTCGCTTTTCCGTTCACTACCGAAAATGCCCGTCAGGCGGTATTTGCCTTTAGTGGCGATGTGTACCAAGGTTTGGATGCCTATTCGTTGACTGATGATAAACACGATGCCTTGCAAGATACCTTGCGTATCCTGTCTGGTCAGTATGGCTTGTTAAAACCTTTCGATCTTATGCAACCGTATCGTTTGGAAATGGGAACGAAAATGACCGTGAACCGGAAGCCCAATCTGTACAAGTTTTGGGGCGATAAAATTACCGATGCCCTCAATGATGAATTGGAAGAAGGGGAGTTGTTCCTTAACTTGGCCAGTAACGAATATTTTGGGGCTGTGAATACCAAAAAGTTGAAGGTACCCGTGGTAACGCCTATTTTCAAGGACTGGAAAGGCGATAAGCTAAAAGTGATCAGCTTCTTTGCCAAAAAAGCGCGGGGGGCCATGGTACGATATATTCTCGATAACCAGGTTCAAGATTTGGATGGTGTTACATCTTTCGATGTCGATGGGTATGGCTTTAGTGAACAGTATACCACAAATGCCATGGAGCCGGTTTTTGTAAGATAACATCCTGAAAATACAAAATAGACAAAGGAAGCTTTAGGGCTTCCTTTTTTGTTTCTACAAGGTATGTGTTGTTTAAATAGAAAAGCATTACAACGTTTTCGATTCAAAATGGAAATGGAGAAACAATAAATATATCTTAAATGAAACGTTTATGACGTTTATTGTTTCTAATCGTAAGTGTAATCTAAATATATATTCGGTACTTTTGATTGGCAATGGCAGGGGTATGTTATAGTGTTAACGGGCCTACATCTTTTAAGAAATTGTTACACCCGTAAAATCAAGGCTAGCATGCCAAAATGAATACAGACCTTTGCCAAGGAACCATTACAAAAAGAACCACCGATGCGAAAATTACAGCAGGTACGAAGACTGGACGAATTCAAGAAATCCGTTATAAACAAATTCAATATTTATAACAGTTTGTTTTTGAATTTGCCTTACACCGACGATGAGAACCTAGGGGCCATGATTCCTATTTTGCTCGATCAGTGTGAAAAAGGATTGGTCGCCGGAAAAGAGCCCCAGGCCATTCTTGAAGCCTTTTTTACCCAGTTTGCCGAATTGGAAGATGAACGGGATCGTCTCGATTTTATGTTCAAGATCGTGCAATATGTTGAGCGCCAAGTGGTGTTGTACGATAGTGTAGAAGATGCCGCTTTTCCGAAACTACAAAAGTTTACCAATTCACTGTCAATCAAAGATTATTTTGAACTGGTAGATCAAAACAAGAACTGGGATAAAATTGCCGAAAAACTCGCTACCTTCAGTGCCCGTATCGTATTAACGGCCCACCCGACCCAATTCTATAGTCCGGCCATCTTGGATATAATGTCCAAGCTACGCGATTTGATCGACCATAACGAAATAGACCAAATAGACCAGACCCTACAACAGTTGGGATTGACCTCTTTGATCAATTCGAAAAAGCCAACGCCGCTCGAAGAGGCCAAGAATATCATCCATATTCTAAGGCATACCTATTACGACGCGGTGGGGGAATTGTTCCAATATGTAAAAAACAACATCCGCAAAGAGCATTTCGATAACTACAACATTATTAAATTGGGATTTTGGCCCGGGGGCGACCGTGACGGTAACCCTTTTGTAACCGCTGCCGTTACCAAACAAGTGGCCGACGAACTTCGTATCAATTTAATGAAGTGTTATTATAACGAACTGAAATCGCTGCGTAAGAATTTGACTTTTAAAGGGGTGCAGCCGGCCTTGGAGGTTTTGAACCAAAAGCTGTACAAAGCTATGTTCGATCCCGGCTATAAAGTTTCATATGCTACTATTATCGCCCATTTGGAGGAGATCAAGGTGCAATTGCGCGATCACTACCATAGCTTGTACCAAAAAGAGGTGCAGCAGCTGATCGATAAGGTGCATATTTTTAAGACCCACTTTGCCTCACTGGATATACGCCAAGATCATAGTAAGCATTACGAAACCGTACAGGAAGTGCTTAAAAGCCAAGGAGCCATAATGGAAAGTTTGGAAGAACTGGACGATGCTACCTTAAAACATTGGTTGCTGGAAAAGGAAATTACCCTGAATCCAGATGATTTTGAAACGCCCATAGTAGCCGATACCCTTACCAATATCATGCAATTGGCCGAAATCCAAAAATCGAACGGGGAAGCGGGTTGTCATCGCTATATCATCAGTAATTCAGAAGATATTTACTCGGTGCTTTTTGTTTTTGGCCTTTTCCGCTGGTGTGGCTGGCAAGTAGAAGATATCAGTTTCGATATCGCCCCACTTTTCGAGACCATGAAGGGCATGGAAGCCTCTGAACAGGTAATGCAAGATCTTTTTGATCTGCCCATCTATCGCGAGCACCTGAAACGACGTCAAGAGACCCATACCATAATGCTCGGTTTTTCCGATGGTACCAAAGATGGGGGCTACCTCAAGGCCAACTGGTCCATCTTAAAGACCAAAGAGACCTTGAGCAAAGTCTGTAAAGAAAACGGAATTAAAGCCCTTTTCTTTGATGGTAGGGGCGGACCACCGGCACGTGGTGGTGGTAAAACCCACCGTTTCTATGCGGCCCAAACCAGAGATGTGGCCAACCACGAGATCCAAATGACGGTGCAAGGCCAGACCATTACCAGTACTTTCGGTACCAAAGAGCAGTTTAGACATAATGCCGAGCAATTGTTAACGGCCGGATTGAGCAATAATATCTTTGGGAAAGAAAATGTGATTTCCCAAGAACAACGTGCCCTTATCGAAGAATTGTCCGAGTCTAGTTTTGCCAAATACGATGCGCTAAAACAGCATCCTAGTTTTATTCCGTACCTCGAAAATCGCTCCACCTTGAAATACTATACCAAGGCCAATATTGGTAGTAGGCCGGGTAAAAGGGGCAATAAAAAACAATTGACCCTTTCCGATCTACGTGCTATTTCGTTCGTGGGATCTTGGAGTCAGTTAAAACAGAACGTACCGGGATATTTTGGTCTGGGAACGGCCCTACAGCAGTTTAAGGATGATGGAAGGCTGGAAACGGTAAAAGAGCTTTTCCGAGATGTACCATTCTTTAGGGCTTTGATGATGAACAGTATGATGTCTTTGGCCAAGACCAATTTTGAACTGACCAGTTATATGGCCAACGATACCGAATTTGGGGACTTCTGGCGTATTTTGAAAACCGAGTACGAATTATCCAAAGCACTCTTGCTGGAAATCTCGGGCCATGAAATACTGATGGAAGACGAAACCATTTCCCGTGAGTCGGTGCAGATTCGGGAACAAATCGTATTGCCCTTATTGGTTATACAGCAAAATGCCTTGTTCCAGATTGCCAAAGGCTCCGAATATGCCGAACTCTATTCCAAGATCGTTACCCGATCACTCTATGGCAATATCAACGCCAGTAGAAACTCGGCCTAAACCCGATTTTTGATATAATCCGGTGGTACATACCGGTTAAATGGCCCGAAAGGTATACCCTATACTTTTCGGGCTTTTTGTTGAATTACCTTATATTGTATGAACCAAAGCGCCTAAATCTTGAACACTGTATGCATTACTATCTGATTATCGCACTGCAAGGGTATTGTATCTACCATTGCATTACCCATAGAAATGAGTATTATTGGTATTTCGTGATTTTGTTCCTTCCCGTGATCGGTTCTTTGATATACCTTTTTGCCAATGTGTTTAAGAAACGGCAGCTGGACAAGGTACAAGACAATCTGACCCATATCATCAATCCGACCAAAAAAATAACGGATTTGGAAAAACAACTTCAGTTTTCCAAATCTTTTGCGAACCAATCTGCATTGGCCGATGCTTATTTGGAGGCGGGAATGTTCGAAAAGGCCATTCTAAATTATGAGGCCTGTCTCGATGGTATGTTCAAAAACGATTTTTATGTAATCTCGAAATTATGCGAGGCGTATTATGGGAATGCAGATTACGAACAGGTGGTGCAAACGGCCAAAAGAATAGAGAAAGATGCCAAATACCGGAAATCGCGTGCGTTTATGTGCGTTGCCCTTTCCAAAGAACGATTAGGGGAAGTAACCACCGCTGAAGAAATGTTGTTGACCTTCGATGCCCCTTTTTCGAATTACGAAGAACGCCTGACCCTATTACGTTTTCTAAAAAGGCATGGAAAATTGGATGAGGCCCAAAACTTGTTGGACGAATTGAAGGTGGAAATTTCACGTATGTCGAAAATGAGCTATAAGCAAAATAAAGAAGCCGTTCGGGCCATTACATTAGAGGGGAAACAATAGGGCATGATTCTGTGCTAGAACACAGCTTATTGGCCAAGTGTTAGCAGTAAGCTGTACATTTACCCCTATAGTAAGCCAGTGGTTTTGGTGGATGCCCACTGACTTTTTTCCGTATTTTAGGGCCGAGTAAACAGAGGGGAAACCCAAACTGTAGACTTAAAACAAAAGAAAAAATGGCATTATCCGCTAAAGAAAAAGCAGCCACTCCAGAGGGCTTCGAAAATATAAAAAGCAAAACCCCACCGACGAATAGTGTAGGTTGGGGGGCTTTAAAATCGGTATTCGGGCAAGTAAGCCAATATATGGATACCGGCGCCGCCCTGAAGATTATGGGCAAAATGAACCAAAAGAAAGGTTTTGATTGTCCGGGTTGTGCTTGGCCCGATCCAGACGACGAACGTTCGGCTCTGGGGGAGTTTTGTGAAAATGGTCTTAAGGCCATGGCCGAAGAGGCCCAGAACAAAACCATTGGTGCCGAATTCTTTTCCCGTTACTCCGTAGATCAATTGTCGACTTGGTCCGATTTTGAGATAGGTAAATCAGGGCGGTTGGCCGAGCCGATGTACTTGGCTCCAGGTGCCGTCCATTACAGCCCTATTTCTTGGGAAGCCGCCTTTGCCAAGGTAGGCGAGCATTTGAATGCCTTGGATTCACCAGATGAAGCGGTGTTCTATACCTCGGGGCGAACTACGAACGAAGCGGCCTTTTTGTACCAGCTTTTCGTACGGGAATTCGGTACGGCCAATTTACCCGATTGCTCTAATATGTGTCACGAAGCCAGTGGTAAGGCCCTCTCGGAGACCTTGGGTATCGGTAAAGGCTCGGTAACCTTAAACGATCTGCATAAGTCCGAATTGGTATTGGTGGTGGGGCAGAACCCGGGTACCAACCATCCACGCATGCTTACGGCCTTGGAAAAATGCAAAAAGAATGGGGGCACCATAGTTACCATAAACCCTTTGCCCGAAGTAGGATTAATGCGTTTTACCGACCCCCAAAGTCCGCTTAAAATGCTTACCGGAGGTACGGCTTTAACCGATTTGTTCTTACCCGTTACCATTAATGGCGATGTGGCTTTGATCAAGGCGGTGTTGCTAAAACTGTTGGCCGCCCAAGACGCTGGGGAACAGGTTTTCGATACCGACTTCATTGAAAACAGTACTACGGGTTATAGCGAGTTCATTGCCGATCTGCGCAAATACGATTTTGACGAATGTGTGCGCCTTTCCGGAGTTTCCGAGGCGTCTGTTTTGGAGTTGGTAGACTTGGTAAAATCCAAGGATAAGATCATTATTTGTTGGGCTATGGGGCTTACCCAACACGAAAATGCCGTGGATAACATTCGGGAATTGGTCAATTTGCTTTTACTGAAAGGAAGTATCGGTAAAGAAGGTGCCGGTACCTGCCCGGTACGCGGGCATTCGAACGTACAGGGCGATCGTACCGTGGGTATTTGGGAAGCCGCACCTCAGGCTTTTTTAGATAAAATAGAGGCCAAATATGGCTTTAAGCCAACCACCAAACATGGGTATTCGGTTATTGAGGCCATTCAGGGGATGTATGAAAAGGAGGCCAAGGTTTTCTTTGGTCTTGGCGGCAACTTTATATCGGCCACACCCGATACTGATTATACGGCCCAGGCCTTGGCCCATTGTAACCTTACAGTACATGTAAGTACCAAATTGAACCGTTCACATTTGGTAACCGGTAAAGAAGCCCTGATCTTGCCTTGTTTGGGGCGTAGTGAAAAAGATTATCAGAAATCGGGGGAACAGATACAGAGTGTAGAAAACTCCATGGGCGTGGTTTCGTCTACCCAAGGTATTTTGGAGCCTTGCTCCGATAAATTGATCAGTGAAGTGGCCGTGGTCTGTGGTATTGCCCATGCTACCTTAAAAGACCGATCAAAAATCGATTGGTTGGGGTATGTAGACGATTATGCGCTAGTGCGAAACGATATTGCCGAAGTGGTCGATGGGTTTACCGATTACAACAAAAAACTCCAAAATCCGTCTGGCTTTTACCTACCCAATGGCGCTAGGATTGGTAATTTTAAGACGAAGAGCGGCAAGGCCCAATTTTCGATGAATAAATTGCCCGAATGGTCATTACAAGACGATGAGTTGATTATGATGACCATCCGTTCACACGATCAATTCAATACGACTATTTACGGTTTGGATGACCGCTATCGTGGTATTTTCAACGAACGCCGTATTATTATGATGAATGGGGCCGATATGGAGGCCCGTGGACTAAAAAAGCACGATGTGGTCCATATTCGTTCCGAATTCAATGGTGTTAGACGTGAAGCCCGGAATTTTAAGGTGGTGCCCTATACGATTCCTCCGAAATGTGTGGCCACCTATTTTCCGGAAGCTAACGTTTTGGTGCCCTTGGACAGTTATGCCCATACGGCCAAGACCCCGGCATCGAAGAGTGTTGTAGTGAAGCTAGTGAAATAGTTGATTGGTGTACCAGTGCTTTTTTTAATTAAAAGCGCTTTTTTCAAATCTAAATTCTGAATCACTTGTTTGAACATCGGCATCCTTATCCGCCCTTTTTGTTTCCCGGGATGGAAAAATTAATCGTGGGTACCTTACCACCTCCACGATTCAGTACGGGTGCGCTTAAAGCAGGCGATGTGCATTTCTGTTATGGTAGTAAAGATGGTCTTTTATGGCCTATTTTAGACCGGATTTTCGATTTGGGGCTGGTCTATGAAGATTCGCAATACGCCATCACCCAAAGGGAACACTTTCTTAAAAGCCGTAAAATTGGGGTATGTGATATCGTGAGCAAGGCGTATAGAACTAAAATCGATGCCTCTGACCTTGGGATGCAAAAAGCCGAACTGCGCGATGTACTTGGCGTGCTTCGTGAATATCAAAGTATTAAACGCATTCTGTTTACTGGCGGGAATAGTAAAAACGGACCCGAATATTTTTTTAGGAAACAACTTAAACTAGCAGGGAATAACCTAGAAGTGGTTTCCAACGATATTCCGAGAATACATCGTTTTACGCTTGATGACCGGGTCGTTGAAACCGTTTCCCTGACCGCCCCTTCCGGCTCGGCGAATAGGGCTATTGGAAGTATGGCGGCCTACAAAAAGGCCAAAGCACTAGATTCGAATTTCAATACCCTAGATTTCAGGGTGGATCAGTATCGACCTTATTTTTGAATGTATACGGAAATCAGGCCGGTACAGCCCAGATCAAAGTAGTTTAATCGTATGGGAACTACAACCTACACCTTTAAACTATAGCCTTTGCCGTGTAACCACTCCACCGATTTTACTACCAGAAAAGCAAAGACCATTGATTTTAAAAGACCGAGCCATCCGGCAGATAGTATTTCTGGCAAGGCCAAGGTAGTCAGTGCTACCAAGGGATACACAAAATAGGGGATAAGGTAACAGGCCAATGTCGCCGTTCCGGCCGCTTTAATGGGTTTGGCCCAGTTTACCGCACCCCATGTTTCCGTTAGATAAATTAAGATGGCCAAGCAGACCAAGCCTATGCCTATACAAAGTAGGGTCCAAGATGGGGTGGCCCATATTTTTGATAGGATATAGAATTTCCGCAATATGAAGCCATAGCTGATACCTACCAAACCTATCGCTCCTAAGATGCCACTGATTTGGGTGGGTTTCCATTTCTTTCGGAGCCGCTGCATAAAAAGGGTAGCACAGGCCCCGGCCATGACCAAACTGTAGTTCGAGGCACTGATTACGATTTTAAACGCAGGCATATGGGCCGAATCGGTATGTTCCCATATATTCAACCCGTGAAAAATCAAGAATACCATACAGGCTTTCCAAAGGCTACCCTGAATTAAAAGATAGCCCAGGCTTACCACTAAATAACTCCAACCTATAAGACCTAATATGCCCCACCAATGGGGTTTTAGGGCGACTACGCCGGTATCAGGACCATTGGTGTAGTTAAGGGCGAGCATGAGTAATATAAAAATACCAATCCCTTTGAAAAGGCGCGATCTTTGGTCGGTGTTCCCGGGCATTCTCTTATGGTTGAGCCAAAGGAGACTAAGTCCCAGGGCCATGCCGATTTCCCATAGGTAAGCCCAGTTGGTTTTGGGCATGGATTCAAAATTAACCATAAAGAATCCCATGCAAATCAAGGCGATAGCCCTGCTCAGAATATGTTTCACCATGTCAACGGTAGATTCCCCCTTGCCTTTTCGGGTTTGCAGGGCCAGAGGTATAGAAAGGCCTACAATAAAAAGGAACAAAGGAAAAATGACATCTGAAAAACCCATGCCGTCTTCATTGGCCTTGGTGTGTAACAACCATGTGGGGATATTGGTAAGCGACCAAAGGTCATTTACGAATAACATAAAAAACATGGTAAGGGCCCTTAAGATGTCAATGGCTATGATACGATTTCCTTTCATGGTCAACGGTGTAGCTTTCCTAAATTCTTGTTCAAGGATACCAGGTCGTACCCTTTTTGTTTTAAATATTGGATCAAACGGTCTAGTTGGTCATAGAACTTATCCGTTCGGTCGGAATGTGTGCCTATATGGCTGAGCAGAAGATAACCGTTAAGGCCATTGGCTTTTTCTTCTTTGATTATAGATTGGTAAATGGTCTCACTACTTCTATAATTATCCATGTTCGGGGTAGTATAATCGGCATGGGATAGGGTTCCTTTGGTGTAATTTATTAAACGCAGATCCATTTGGTAGGCCCATTGGGTAATGTGGTCGTCGTGCCATTCGTAGGGAGGTAAAAAATATGGGGCATCCGATTTTAAGATGCCGAAACTTTCCATTTTTTGATAATTGGCCTTTAGGTCCTTGGTAAAGCTGGTATGGTCTACCAGGCGCTTTTTGCCTTTCGACCAATCGTTGTATAACAAATGCTGGTCGGAATGTGCTCCTAAATAATGGCCATCGGCTTTTAGGGTTTGTATGAGATCTTTAAAAGCAGGCTGGGCGTAAAAGTTTCCGGTCAGGAAAAACGAGGCTTTTACTTGGTGTTTGCGCAATACCTTTACAATAGTTTGGGCACCATCGGCATAGCTATCTCCTGTAAATACCAAACTCAATTGTTTTTTGTGCGGGTTGCCCCGTACCAAGGCACCATCGGCATCGTATTCGCCCATTACTTTCTGGGTCCCTTTTTGACGGGCTTGGTTTTCCAAAGAGGCCAGATAATAGATCAAACTAGCGGTTCCATCCATGGTAGGTTCGTTGGTGGAATAATCGCCCACATCGTCGTGATACACCCCAAAATCGGATTGAAAGGGAGCGTAGCTATCGGGCTCCAGAAGTTGGATACCGATAAGCGAGTTGTAGATACTACCGTAAACAGGGCCATCTACCAAACCGCCATAGGTTTGGTAATCTGCCAAATGGTATAGGGAAGAATGAGGTTTGGTAGGGGCGTCGCCATGGTAGGGAAGACGAACGATCATAGTGGTTCCCCAAGGGTTGCAACCGAAAAGCCAATCGCGTAGGGCCGCTTCCATTTCATGAAATTTCTGGTCTCCGCTCAATTTTCGGTACAGTTGGGCTTGGGTAACAGCAGCGGCCACAAAGTTGTTGGAACACCAAACCAATGGGGTACCGATCATAAAGGGGTTTTTAATGCCCCGCTCTTGAATCTTGGTCAACCCTTTTTCATAATACCCCAGGGTCTGTGTCCGATCTTTTTGGTTTTGGGTGCTGGCCAAGGCATAGTGACCTGCATTTAAAAAGGGGTAATATTGGTAGTGGTTAACCGAATCTTTCCCAATCCATGGACTTAAGGGTTCCTTGTACGCGTACTCTTTAGCGGCTTTTTGGTATTTCAGTTCTTGGTTAAGTTGATATAAGGTGGCCCCAGCCAATTCCATATCGTCTACCCAATTGTCTTCTTCATAAAAATAAGGGCCTTTACAAGGTGCGGTCTGGCTTACCCCCGGATGGGCGGTGCCATGGGCAAAGGCCTTAGTGGCCCTATGTTTTAAATCTTGGGTGTAGTTTGGGTAGAATTCCGGGAGTACCAGTGCACCCATAGCAAAGGCAGATGCGAATTTGCCGGCCGTATTGGCTGCCCCGGTTGAACGGTTTTTGTATTTTAACAACCCTTGCTTTTCGGCCGAGGCTAAATACACCGGTCTACCCAATTGGGTGGAATCGTAAACGACACTGTCTTGGGTTGGTAAGCGGTATCCGGCATGATCCCGATCATCGGCAATTTGGTTATAGTACTCCTGATCGGAAGGGTTCATTTTTTTTAGCCAGTCCATTCCAAATTTGGCTTCGTCAATAACATCGGGTATGCCATTGGGGCCGGGGAGACCATTGGCCTTATGGGTATCGATAAAAACCTTTGGGTATTCTTTGAAGGCGAATAAAAGTTGATAGACCGCATTGGCCGATGTGGCCGTATATTGTAAATAATCGGTGGCATCGTGCCAACCTCCGGTTACATCTAAACGTTGACCTGTTTTGGTAGGGTGATATACGATGAATCCGTCGTTCACATGGCAAGAATCCGCAAAGAAAGGATTGTACCCACAACGCTGCTGGCGCATATACTTCAATAAGAAGTCGGCCGTATGGTCGTACACGTCCCAGTCAATGGAAAATTCAGGCGACTCAATCCCATGGGCCTTTAGTTTAAACGTACCTATACTGTTAAACTGACTAAAATTCAATCGGGCACTATAGGCAAAAGGGCCAAAATCCCTGTATTCCGAAGTTATATTGCCTTTAAAAACTGTTTTACGAGTTCGAACATCTACAATCTCAAATTCAGATAGGGGTTGGTTTTCCTTGCTGACAAAAACAGCCACCTTGGTGCTTTCAGGCAAATAGCCCAGATTATTGATACGGATCCACGATTGGAGCTGTTGCGCCTGTAAAAAGGGTAAGGACAACAGGAAAATGCCTACTAGTAACTTTTTCACGGGTTTGGGTTTGGTAGTTGGATAACCCAATAAAGATAAGCGATATTCAGGTATGAACCATGCCAAACCAGTGAATCGTGCTATCTACCCGAAAGCAATTTTCTAGTATGCTTATGTTCTTAATGCCAATGGACTTACTTACTCAAAATCCCATAAAACACCCGAATGCCATAATCGAGCTGACCGATCCTGAGGTTTTCATTTGGTGCGTGTTGGTTGTTGTCGTGGTTAACCAAAGGTACTATGAAAGCCGGTATGCCCAATTGCTTAATGAATGGGGCCATAGGCACGGTACCGCCCATCATTCTAATATTCACAACTTCCGCTTCCGATAATTGGGCCAGTTTGTCTCGAAGGAATTGCCCGTTGGGGTTTTCCATATCGGTACGGAAAGCATTGGAAATGCTACCATTGGTCAGTTTGACTATCCTTTCGTTTTGGGTACGTTCGTCAGTACTAGGCTCGTGGTCCAAAACCGTATATCCCTGATTTGATATGTGTTTTTGTATCAGGTTTTGTAATCGGGCCCCGTCGGTTTCCGGCACCAAACGAATTCCGATTTCGGCCGTAGCCTTGTCAGGAACGATTGTTCGGGTTTGGTCGCCTACCCAGGCGGATTGCATTCCTCGAATATTCAAAGAAGGGTATTGTAGTGCCTCTTGATACGATTGGCCCACCAGATCTACCCGACCTAATTGCTGGCTGGCTTTTATGGCTTCAACATCGTCGGGTACCGCCTCTAGAAGTGCTTTAGTGTCGGCGTCTATTTTTATACCATCATAATAGCCCTTAATGGTTATCCTGCCTTCGGCATCTTTCATACTGGCCAAAAGTTGACTCAGTTCCATGGCCGGATTTGGGGTGTAGTTCCCGTAATGACCACTATGCTGTGGCTTTATGGGGCCATAGGTGGTAAGACTGATTCCTGTTATGCCCCTACAGCCATAAACTATCGTGGGCTGGCCACTGGCATGCATAGGGCCATCGTTGATTACCAGAAAATCGGCTTGGAGTAGCTCTTTATACTCCGCCACCGCTTTGGGTAAGGGTTTGCTTCCTTTTTCTTCTTCCGAATCTAATATTACCTTGATGTTATAGGCCAATTCCACCCCATTTTCCTGCAACAGGTCTATGGCATTTAAAAACATGACAATTGGGCCTTTGTCATCGGCGGTAGAACGCCCGAATAGTCGCCAATCGTAGTTGAGGTCACTATTTAAATCGGATTTTTCTTTGACAACCAAAGAATCGCCTTGCTGGGCCTTGATAATCATTTGGTAGGGGTCGTTTTGATCCCATTTGGAGGCATCAACGCCTTGACCATCTAAATGCATATAGAACAGAATGGTGGGTTTGCTGTCTTCCATGGGTAAGGCAGCAAAAAATAGGGGTGCCCCGCTCGTGGGTAATACCGAAGAGTTAAAACCCCTTTGGTTGAAGGCCTCGGTAAGCCAAGTGATGTTTCGATTGATATCGGCAATATCCAAAGCATCGTTGGGAATGGATACAAAACCGCCGAGCATATCGATACTCTTACGGACTTTCGATTTTACTTGGGCAGAATCTTGGGCTTGCCCCATACAAAAAATCAGCAGGGCAAGTAGGGTGGTAGGGAATCTCATTAATTGGGTGTTAGCAATGCCTAAAAGTAGCAAAACTACGCCTTAAACCGTCCCATTGTTTTCAAAATTAACAGTCGGATCAATAGCAGCCACGGAAAACCATGAAATACCAGGTCGAACCAATCCATGGGTTGCATGCCAACCGCCCCGCCGGCTACCCATTTGAGTTTACCCCATAAATGCGGTTCGGGCTGAAAGGGGGCCAAGCCCAAGGTAAGGCATAAAAGGGCAATTGTTTTCCAGTCGTTTATAAAGGATTTCATTTGGAGCAGAATTTTCTCAAAAGTAAGGTGCCACAATGGATTGTTTTGTAAACGGGGTTACAAAGGAAGGAATGTTGGCAGTTACGAATAGGAATAATACCAAGCCATTTCTTTCCTTATCGATTATTAGGACTTTTGGACTTACATTTTATGCCATCTTTTGATTAGAAATTATTTTAATAGGGTGAGGCAGCTCCATAGGAGCGTCATCCATTTAGATTTTAAAACGAGCTCCATAGGAGCGGTATCCCCAAAGGCTTCAATGTTATGGCCAATACATATACCCAATTATATTTTCATGTTGTTTTTGCGGTCAAAGGTCGCGCCAACCATATTTCGCCTCAATGGAAGGAGGAATTGTATAAATATATTTCAGGGGTAGTACGGAATAAGAACCAAAAATTGATGATTATCAATGGTATGTCGGATCATGTACATATTTTACTAGGAACCAAACCGAATTGTAATTTATCTGATTTGGTCCGTGACATTAAAGCGAATTCGTCTAAATGGATCAATGAAAGAAGGTTGGTTTCAGGGGAGTTTCGTTGGCAAACCGGATTTGGGGCATTCACCGTTGGACAACGTGGTCTAAAAAAGGTTATTGCCTATATCGAGAATCAAGAAGAGCATCATAAAAGAAAAAAATTCCGGAAGGAATATGAGGAATTCTTGAAAACCTATGGGGTAGATTATGATTCCGATTATTTATTCGAACCGGATTGATATTCCGCCCCTACGGGGCTAGGGATATGTCACACCTCTGGTGCTAAGGGGATGACACTCCTCCGGAGTTTTTTTGGGTGACGCCCCGCTGGGGCTAGGGATATGCTGCTCCTACGGAGCTATTTGGATGTCGCTCCTATGGATCTCAATGGGGTTGAGGTATTTTACCCTCTGGCCTTAAACCAGAGGGTAAATATTTTAAGGCCTTACACTTTTTACGAACGTATCAATCCCTTGCGGACCATTTTCAGTTAGATGTTTAATACAGGCCGATCCTATAATGGCGCCTTGGGTATATTCCGTAGCCGTGTCAAAAGTTTCCTGGTCTTTGATGCCGAAACCGACGATCAATGGGTTTTTTAGGCCCATGTCAGATACTCTTTTGAAATAGGTGGTTTGCTCGGGCCCAAAACCACTTTTGCTACCCGTAACGCTGGCCGTACTTACCATATAGATAAAAGCATTGGATGCGGCATCGATCTGTCGGATACGGGCATCGGAGGTTTGTGGTGTAATCAAAAAAATGTTGGCCAAACCGTATTTTTCAAAAATAGGTTGGTAGTGTTCTTGGTATTCTTCCAAGGGTAGGTCGGGCAAAATGAGACCATCTATACCTATTTGGGCACATTGGGCACAAAAGGCATCTACCCCGTATTGCAGTACCGGATTAAAATAGCCCATGATGATTAAAGGCATATTAATATGTTCACGTACCCCGGCCAACTGTTCGAACAGTTTTTGGGTGGTCATGCCATTGTTCAAGGCCTGTGTTGAGCTGTTTTGAATGGTAGGCCCATCGGCCAAAGGGTCGCTAAAAGGGAGTCCGATCTCAACCAAATCTACGTCGGCGGCTTCCATTTGTTTAAGCGTTGGCAAGGTATCGGCCAAATTCGGATAACCAGCAGTAAAGTATAGGGAAAGGATTTTTTTATTCTCTTTTAGTTTTGAGACGATTCGGTTCATAAACATTATTGTTTTTCATTTCCGCGAGGGAGGAAATGTAATTAAAGTTTAAAATAGTCGATATATGTATTCAAGTCCTTATCGCCTCGACCGCTGAGGTTTATGACCACCACATCGTCCGGTTTGAATTGTTTTTTCTCCAATACGGCAAAGGCATGTGAGCTTTCAATGGCCGGGATAATGCCCTCGAGTTCGCATAGTTCGAGTCCCGCCTTCATGGCGTCGGCATCGGTTATGCTGATGAACTCGCCCCGCCCTGACTGGAATAAATGCGCATGCATGGGACCCACACCCGGGTAATCGAGTCCGGCCGAGATTGAGTAGGGTTCTGTAATTTGTCCATCTGGGGTCTGCATCAACAGGGTTTTACTACCATGTATAATACCCACCTTGCCCAAGGCCGATGTGGCGGCACTTTCACCGGAATCTACCCCTTTACCTGCAGCTTCTACGGCAATGATACCTACTTCGGGCCTATCGAGATATTGATAAAAGGCCCCTGCGGCATTAGAGCCCCCGCCGACACAGGCGATTACATAATCAGGGTTTTTACGGCCTTCTTTTTCCAGTAACTGCCATTCGATTTCCTCAGAAATAACGGCTTGGAACCGGGCTACCATATCGGGGTAGGGGTGTGGACCTACTACCGATCCTATGATGTAGTGCGTATCTATCGGATTGTTGATCCAATCGCGAATGGCTTCGTTGGTGGCGTCTTTTAGGGTTCTACTACCCGAAAGTGCCGGTACCACAGTCGCACCCAACATTTTCATTCGGGCCACATTGGGGGCTTGGCGGGCGATATCTATTTCGCCCATATACACGATACATTCCATACCCATTAAGGCACACACTGTGGCGGTAGCCACTCCGTGTTGCCCCGCCCCGGTTTCGGCGATAATGCGCTTTTTGCCCAAGCGTTTGGCCATTAAGATCTGACCGATGGTGTTATTGACCTTATGGGCACCGGTATGGTTTAGGTCTTCTCGTTTGAGATAGATTTTGGTGTTGTAGCGTTCCGACAGTCGTTTGGCAAAATATAACGGGCTAGGTCGCCCAACATAATCTTTGAGCAGTTGTTGGAACTCTTCCTGGAACGAAGGCTCGGCCATAATCTCTAGGTATTTGGCTTTGAGCTCCGCCACATTCGGGTAGAGCATTTCAGGAATATAGGCACCCCCGAATTCTCCGTAATAGCCGTTTTCGTCGGCATGATAAGTTTGCATATTGGGTGTTCTTATGATCGTTATAAAGGCTTCCAAGGCCTGGGTATCCTTGAGGCCGGGAGCTGTTTCAAATTTACTGTTGAGGTCTAAGGCATGGCAATGGGCTGCGGCCGGACTCGCTAAAAACTCCTGTATGTTGGTGAGGTTCTCCGGCCCAATGCCCCCACTTAAAAAAAATGGTGTGGTGCTAGGGTAGTCTTGTAACAAGGTCCAATCAAAGGCGGCACCATTACCTCCTGGTAATTTACCTTTGGTGTCGAAAAGAAAGTAATCGGTATGGGCTTCAAAGGCCTTCAAAATCGAAAAATCGAAGGTACTGCCTACGGCAAAGGCTTTGATGATGACTGGGGCTTCGACTGCCTGCCTGTCGGCAGACACGGCGCTCAGCCTAACATCGCTTTCCACTTTTTTGGGTTGGGTTAACTCTTGACGTAAGCTAGCACAATATTCTGGGCTTTCGGAACCGTGTAACTGCACGCCGTCCAAATCAAACTCGGTTGTTTTTTGTAGTACTTCCTTAATGGATGCATCCACAAAAACCCCGATTTTTTTAGTATTAGGCGCTAATACGGGCATTTTTCCTTGAAAGGCCCGTTTGGAGGGCTCCCAAAAGATGAAGCCGAGATAATCAGCTGCCAAGGCATCAACTTCAGCCGTATTGCGGTTCATACCGCAAACTTTTATTTTGGGATTACTTGTCATGTGTCAAACTTTCAATAAAGGTTTTGGCAGCTGTGCCTGGGCACTCTGTTTTCATAAAATTCTCACCGATCAAAAAACCTTTATAACCATAGGGCTGCAATTCTTGTATGGCCGATACCGAACTAATGCCGCTTTCAGAGACCTTTACGAATTCGTCGGGTATTTGTGCTGCCAAGGTTTTACTAGTGTCCAAACTAACCGCAAAGGTTTTTAGGTCGCGGTTGTTTACCCCCAGCATATCTAAACTGGGCATTATGGATTTTTCGAGTTCTTCTTGGTTGTGTACTTCCAATAATACCTCCAAACCTAAACTTTGTGCGGTTTCGGATAGTGTTTTTATTTCTTGGTGGGTGAGTACCGCGGCAATTAATAAAATAACATCGGCCCCATGGGCCTTGGCTTCCAGTAATTGGTATTCGTCTACAATGAATTCTTTGCGGAGCAAGGGCATAGCTACACTGGCCCGGGCCAAAAGCAAGTCTTCCAATGAACCGCCAAAATACTTGATGTCGGTGAGCACACTCATTCCGCAGGCCCCGGCACTTTCGTAGCCTTTTGCTACCTGGCCCACATTGGTGTTTTGGTTGATGGTTTGTTTGGAGGGTGAACGCCTTTTGTGTTCGGCAATAATACCCGAAGCACTCTGGCGAAGTGCATTCGAAAGCGATTTTCCCTTTCGGTCGAACAGTACCGAAGTTTCGTATTGACTAACCGGAATCAAGGCTTTTTTAAGCGCTACCTCTTTATGTTTGTCGGCTACAATCTTATCTAGAATATTCATTTTTGCGGGTTGTTCTAGGGTTTTGGTCTCTTGCTTGGGATACCTTATTTACTTAATTCTTGCAATTTCCGAAGCGCTTGTAAACCTTTGCCGCCCAACAACGATTCTTGGGCCGTTTCAAAGCCTTCCTTCGGACTCTTGCCGGTTACCGTGGCAATGGCCATGCCTGCATTGGCACAGACTACATGGTTCTGGGCTTGACTGCCTTTACCTTCCAGGATGTTGATGAAGATCTTGGCGGAATCTTCCACGGTATCCCCGCCTACGATTTCAGATTGTCTTACTGCGCTTACCCCAAAATCCTCAGGTCGGATCATGCTTTCTACTCGGTTCGAGATGGTTTTGGTATCCCCGGTAAGGGAAATTTCGTCATAACCATCCAGGGCGTGAAGTACGGTAAAGTTCTTGTCAGTGTTCTGATAGAGATAGCCATACATTCGGGCCAGCTCTAAGTTGAATACCCCCACCATTTGGTTTTTCGGAAATGCCGGGTTTACCATGGGGCCCAACATATTGAAAAAGGTTTTAACGGCCAGTTCTTTTCGGATGGGGCCTACATTTTTCATGGCCGGGTGAAACAATGGGGCATGTAGCACACATATACCCGCTTGGTCTATACTGCGTTCTAAAAAGTCGGCATCGTTTTTAAAGGCAATGCCCAAATGTTCCATAACGTTACTGCTTCCACATTTAGAAGATACCCCATAATTACCGTGTTTGGTAACCTTGATGCCTGCACCGGCCGTCACGAACGACGCCAAGGTCGATATATTAAAAGTATCCTTACCGTCGCCCCCGGTACCACAAAGGTCTACCGGATTGTAATCGGCCAGGTCGATGGCAATACAGAGTTCCAGTAGGGCGTCGCGAAAGCCTTCCAGTTCATGTAGACTGATGCTACGCATCATATACACGGTTAAAAATGCCGCGATCTGACTTTGGTTGTATTGGCCTTGGGCAATATTAACCAGTACCTCACGGGCCTCGGCCTTGCTGAGTACTTCGTGGTTTATGAGTTTATTTAGGATTTTTTTCATTCCGCTATTTTTTATCTACCCAATTTTTGATCATTTGTTTCCCTTCGGGGGTCAACACCGATTCGGGGTGGAATTGCACCGCCCTAACATCGTATTCGGTATGGCGTAACGACATGATCTGTCCGTTCGCATCTACCGAGGTCACTTCTAAACAATCGGGCAGGCCTTTTTGGTCTACTACCCAAGAGTGGTACCGGCCCACTTCCAAATTTTGTGGTAATCCCTCAAACAGTATATCGGACTGGGTGACCTCAATAGTGGTGGCCACACCATGGTACACTTGGTCTAAGTTTACCAAACGGGCCCCGAATACTTCCCCGATGGCTTGTTGGCCCAAGCATACCCCCAAAATGGATTTACTGGCCGCATAACGCTCTATTATGGGTTTTAAGAGTCCGGCTTCATCGGGTATTCCCGGTCCGGGCGACAATACGATTTTAGTATAGGCGTCAACCTCTTCCAAGGTCAGTTGATCGTTGCGTTTTACGATTACCTCACAACCTAGGTCTTCTAGGTAATGCACCAAATTAAAGGTGAAGCTATCGTAATTATCTATCATGAGTATGGGTTCCATATCGTCTGTCTTAAAGAATGTTTTCGGCCATGTTCAAGGCCTTGTTCAAAGCACCGAGTTTGTTGTAGGTTTCCTGTAATTCACTTTCTGGGTCACTATCGGCCACCAAGCCGGCCCCGGCCTGAAAATGTAGGCTGTGGTCTTTGCTCAAAAAGGTACGGATCATAATAGCGTGGTTAAAATTCCCTGAAAAATCCATAAAACCTATGGCACCCCCATAATAACCCCTGCTGGTGGGTTCATACTTTTCTATGAGCTGTAAGGCCATATGCTTGGGCGCCCCGCTTAGCGTACCGGCCGGAAAGGTGTCGGCCACCAATTGGGTGGTAGGTATGGCTTCTTTTTTACGCCCGATAACTTTAGAAACCAAATGGATCACATGTGAAAAAAATTGTACTTCTTTGTAGGTGTCCACCTGTACGGTATTACAGCTGCGGCTCAGGTCGTTTCGGGCCAGATCTACCAACATCACATGCTCGCTGTTTTCCTTATTATCCTTACTCAGTTTTTGGGCCAGATCGGCATCTTGTACGTCGTTACCCGTACGTTTAAAAGTGCCGGCTATGGGGTGGATCTCGGCGGAGCCATCGGCCACTACCAATTGGGCTTCGGGCGAACTACCGAAAATCTTAAAGTTTCCGTAGTCGAAATAGAATAGGTAAGGTGAGGGGTTTACCGAACGTAGGGCCCGGTATACATTAAATTCATCGCCTTTAAAGGCTTGTGAAAACCGGCGTGACAATACCAGTTGGAAAACATCGCCACGTCCACAATGCTTTTTGGCCTGTACCACCAGTTCTTTGTAGGCATCATCGGAGATATTGGTGCGGGCTTCCCCTGTTTTTTCAAACGGATAGGCCGCAAAATTCTTGACATTCAATATTTGCTCGATCTCGGCAATATTGTCGCTGCTTTCGTAACAATTAGAGAATATATAGGCCTCGTTTTTAAAGTGGTCGATGGCGATGATATTCTGGTATACCGAATAGTGAAGGTCTGGAATATCGGGGGAGTCCGATTTTTTGGTTACGGCTATATCTTCAAAATAACGAACGGCGTCGTAGGCCATATAACCGAAAATGCCGTTTTGTATGAATTTGTAATCCGGATGGGTATTGCTGCTGAATCGTTGTGCAAATGCCTCAAGACCTCTTGTCACCTGTTGGCGCTCGGTTATGGCTGTTTTAACCTCTTGTCCGTCTGGGTAGGTTTCGGTTATGGTTTCTTGGGCTACCGTAAAATGGGCCAACGGATTGCAACAGATATATGAAAAGCTGTTGTCGTTGGCGTGGTAGTCGCTACTTTCCAGCAAAATACTGTTCGGAAAGCGATCGCGAATCTTAAGGTAAACACTTACCGGGGTAAAGGTGTCGGCCAGTATTTTTTTACTGTGCGAGACCAATGGGTATTTCTCTTTTAGTTCCATCTGTCTATAATCTGGTTCTATATGGGGTTGCCATTATTCTTATTGCGTAATGCGCCTATTCGAAATCACGGATTATTGTAATGAAAAAGGCCTGTCGTGATCGACAGGCCTTTGGTATCATTGTACACTATAGGGGAGTCTGCTCACGACGTCTGACGTAAGTTGCTCCACCACCAAGTATTTGTTCTTTCTCTAAACACGAAGCCAAATGTAGCAAAGAAATCGTGAAATGCAAATCTTTGTTGGCTGAAAAACAAAAAGGCCCCAAATTGTGGGGCCTTGGTAACGATAATCTTCTTTTTCTATGTGTATTTTGTTAAAACTGTAAAGCCACGTTCAGGTCGAACTCGTCGTAAATGGCCTTGTCTCCTAAAGCGCTAAAAATACTGGCAGATTTGTATTCTATTCCGTATTTGGTGCGATCTACCTTTAATTCGGCCATAGCTTTGTTCCCGTTTACCGTCATTACAAAACTAATAGGATGGGTCTTTCCTTTAATGGTCAGATCACCGGTTATCTCATAAGTATCAGCGCCAGTAGCCGCAACTTGTTTCATTGTAAAACTAGCCGTAGGGTGGTTGGCCGTACCAAAGAAATCATCCGATTTCAAATGGCCCTCTAACTTGCCTTTGTATTCCCCCTCTAGATCGGTACAGGCAATACTGGCCATGTCTACCGTGAATGAACCACCAGTTAGCTTACCGTTTGCCATTTCCAAATGACCCGATTTTAGATTGATGGTGCCCTCGTGGGAACCGGTTACCTTATGCCCTTTCCATACCACGGTACTTTCAGATACTTTAATATCCTTCTTGTCTCCCTTAATGGGTTCCGTAGCTTGGGCGTTGGCGAATACCAAGGCGATTACAAGGCTAAAAATGCTCTTTTTCATGGGTGTTGTTTTTAGTTTATAAGTGTTTAAAATTTATCTAATAGTTGGTTCAATTGAACCAGATCTTCCTTTTCGAAATTCTTAAAAATGGCCTGCTCCGTTTGGTGTACGATGACACTCATTTGTTCCAAGTCGCGAAGGCCTTTATCGGTTATACGTATTTCTACTTCCCTGCGGTTGTTGGGGCATAGCGTACGTTCTACCTGGCCTTTTTTCATCAACTTGTCTACGATCCTACTGGTATTGCTCATTTTGGTTACCATACGGGAGTTGATTCCTGACAGGTTAATGGGGCTTCCTTTTTGGCCCCGAAGTATACGGAGGACGTTAAAATGTTGCAGGGTTGTATCCATGGACTCCATGGCCAAGTTCATACGCTCCTTTACGGATTGGCAAACTAGACTCAAATGGATGGCCGTACGGCTTGGCAGCGGCATATTGACCTTGGTCTGTATGATTTTTTCAACTTCCATGTAGGTACAACTATTTACTATGCAAATATAAAATCAATTTTGGATGATGAGGTAAAAGGAAGCTTAAACTTGTGTTAAAGATGTTATGTTGGGGGCAGAATTTTGAACGGCTTGAGTCCGATAGAAAGAAATATGGCGATCGTAACAAATGTGACAGTTTGCGTTAGTCGGTTTTATGTATTTTTGGACATTGATAAAAAATAGACTATGGCTGATTTAAACCAAGAAGAATGGACTAGCCGCTTAGCCGCGGACGATAACGCTTTTATTTTGGATGTACGCACCGCAGACGAAGTGTCTGAAGGATATATTCCTGGGGCTACCAATATCGATATTTTTATGGGACAGGGCTTTTTGGATGCCTTGGAAGAGCTCGACAAATCAAAAAACTATTATGTATATTGTAGGTCGGGTAACCGCAGTGGCCAAGCCTGTGCCTTAATGAACCAGGCCGGTTTTGAGACCGCTTATAACCTAATGGGTGGTTTTATGTCTTGGGACGGCGAGGTAGCCCAATAAGCTCCAAAAGTTTACTGGTGATGTAAACCTCTTATGTCTAATTGAGGGCATATGAAAGAGGAATTGCTTCATTTTATTTGGAAATACGCAAAGTTTCCCTTGAACGGTCTTTCGACGGTTTCAGGGGAAACTTTGTCGGTTAAAAACCTGGGTAGGCACAACCACTTGGCAGGCCCCGATTTTTTGGAAGCGCAAATTTGGATAGGGGGCCAATTGTGGGCCGGTAGCGTAGAGATCCATGTAAAAAGCTCCGATTGGTTTAAACACAACCATCAGTCCGATACCAACTATAATAACGTAATTCTGCACGTGGTTTGGGAACACGACCTCCCGGTTGTTCGCCCTACCGGGGAAACCATTCCTACACTTCAATTGGCCAAGGTTATCCCAAAAACTTTTGTAAATAGTTACCGCCAACTGATGCAGCCCAAGTCTTTTGTGAATTGCGAAACGGATCTACATCAATTTAATGGGTTTGACCGGGAACATTGGTTGGAAAGGGTGTTTTTCGAGCGACTGGAGACCAAAGCGAAAAAGGTGTATGCCCTATTGGAACAAACCGCCAACAATTGGGAGCAGGTTTTATTTCTAATGTTGTTAAAGGGTTTCGGTACTAAAGTGAATGGGGAGTTCTTTTTACAACAAGGGCTTAAAATCCCCATTCAGGTTTGGCGAAGTTGTCTTAACGACCCCTTGGAATTGGAAGCATTGCTTTTCGGTACCATGGGTATGTTTTCCAAAGAAGAGCCTCAAGATACCTATTTTAATGAGCAATCAAATAGGTTTACTTATCTGAAGCATAAGTTTAGGCTACAGGAATCCTATGGGCCCGGGGCCAATTATTACGGATTGCGCCCACCGAATTTCCCAACCCTTCGCCTGGCACAATTAAGTCGATTGCTCTGTAGGGAAAAACAGTTGTTTCTTGAACTGATGCAAACTTGGCAGGTGGAACAACTTAAATCGCTATTGCAGGTAAGGCTAAATGACTATTGGGCCAGTCATTTCGTTTTTGGGAAATCGGTGGTCGAAAAAACACGGTCTACTACCGATTCATTTCTAGAGTTGTTGTTGGTCAATACCGTAATACCGTTAAAATTCGCCTATGCCAAGTATAAAGGCCAGCAGGCAACTGAAAAGCTACTCGAATTGGTAATGCAATTAAAACCTGAAAAGAACACCGTTATTAACCGATTTGCGATGCGGGGTTGGCAGGCCGATCATGCCCTGCACACCCAAGCCCTACTCGGTTTGTATACCCAATATTGCCAACAACATCGTTGTTTGCAATGTGCTGTGGGTTCAAGATTGCTTCATGACTAAAAAGGTAATCTCAATTCTAATACCCAAGATAAATTTTCGAAAGGAACAAATTCGTTGAATTTGCATTATGACAAGGGGATAGGGGGTTTAACTCGAAATGCCTAAATTTATCCTCAAAATCAAACTAGCCGTAAAGGCCCGCATGAAAATCCAGCATCAATTATTGTATTCCTTGCAAAAAAGGGGTTTCGAAGTATGTAGGCGTATAGCCGAACGATTGGGTATTCGCACCAAAATCGTACGTACATCTTTTATCTACCTCACTTTTGTGACCTTAGGTTTCGGATTTGCCCTGTACCTTTTTCTGGCCTTTTGGTTAAAAATCAAAGATTTGGTCTATACCAAAAGGACCTCGGTCTTTGATCTTTGAAACGGTTGCAATGGGAATAACCTAACATGTTGGGTGGGTTTCCTTTGTACCAAAGAATGAAATGGTATAAAATAGATTTGTGAAGCATATTTTTAGATCCAAAATTTATACGGCTGTAGCCCTCTTGGTATCGGTGCTTTTGGTCGGGACCATGGGGTTTAAGTGGTTAGAAGACTTTACCTGGCTCGATTCATTGTATATGACCGTTATTACCATGACCACGGTGGGCTTTAGTGAAGTGTCTCCCTTAGATACTTCGGGTCGTATTTTTACCATTGCCCTAATTTTGTACAGTGTATTGGTCTTGGGGTATTCCATTTCCATTATTACCGAATACATTATGGGGAGGAATTCCCTGCAAATCCTAAAACGAAAGAAAGTGAAAAGCAAGATCAAAGACCTAAAGGAACATGTGATCGTCTGTGGTTTCGGACGTAACGGGATGCAGGCCGCCGAACGCCTTACGGCTTTTAACAGGCCTTTTGTGGTTATAGAACGCAACAAAGAAATCGTAGAGAAATACGAGGAGGAAATTCTTTTTGTAGAAGGCGATGCCAATGAAGATGAGGTGCTCTATGAGGCGGGGATAGACCGGGCCAGTTATTTGATTACCGCCATGCCAGATGATGCAGCCAACTTATTCGTGGTGCTCTCGGCCCGGCAATTAAACCAAAAGCTTTTCATTATCTCAAGGGCCAGTCAGGTGGGGTCTTTTAAAAAATTGCAATTGGCTGGGGCCAATAAGGTAATTATGCCCGATCGCATTGGTGGCGACCATATGGCCTCGCTCGTGGTGAACCCCGATTTGATCACCTTTATGGACAACCTCTCTACCGATGGCCATACCACTAACTTGGAAGAGGTCGCCATTGAAGCCTTGGAAGATAAATTGGAGAATGCCTCTATACGCGGCTTGGACTTAAGGCGCAAAACAGGTTGTACCATAATCGGTTATGTTACCCCCGAAGGTGAATATATTATCAATCCAGAGCCGGAACTTACCCTTTTGCCAGGTAGTAAGGTAATCGTTTTGGGTAGGCCCGAACAGATTCAGAAGCTGAATAAGATGTTCCATATCGATCCTACCGAAGTATAGGCATAGCCTCTGTTTTATGTGGAATAAAGCCTTGGTTGCCTAACATGGGCTAGCTGAGCTAAGGTCTTTTGGCTGCGGCCATTCTTTTGGCAGCTTGATACCTTATAATTTGATTGGCTAGGATTTTTTTAGGATATTGTTCGCCGCTAACAACTAATTCAAATTTTAAAAACGTATTATGAAGAAGTTTCTTGCGCCTTTTTTGATGGCGATGTTACCCCTAATTTCAACAGCCCAAGAAAAAGGTCTAGATCAACAGATCGATGAAGCGTTTAAGCCTATTTCCGATTTTTTCAGCAGTGTAATCTTCTTCAACGTATGGCACGATCCCGACATTCCGTTCGTATTGGTTCTATTGGTGGGTAGTGCCTTGTTTTTTACCCTGTATTTTAAATTCCCGAATATTTTCCATTTTCCAACGGCCATTAATGTGGTACGTGGTAAATATGACGATGTAGACCATCCTGTGGTTGAGCCTGCTTATGGCGATGTAACCCCAGGTGGCGATAGTATTGAAACCATTCGCGATGAAAGTAAAGAGGGTGAGGTCTCCCACTTTCAGGCTTTGGCTACGGCAGTTTCGGGTACCGTGGGTAACGGAAATATTGCCGGTGTGGCCTTAGCGATCGCCTTAGGTGGCCCGGGAGCAACCTTTTGGATGGTAATCTGTGGTCTTTTGGGTATGTCCACCAAATTCGTGGAATGTACCTTGGGGGTGCAATACCGCGATGTGGGTGAAGATGGTACCGTATATGGTGGCCCCATGTACTATTTGTCAAAAGGATTAAAGGACAAAGGTTTTAAAACATTGGGCAAGATAGCGGCGGTTATCTTTGCTATTTTCTGTATCGGGGGATCTTTTGGGGGCGGTAACGCGGCCCAATCGAACCAAGCCACCGTGGTTTTAAAAGAACTTATGGGGCTAGAAAGTACCAGTGCCGGTGCCATTATCGGACTTGTATTGGCCATTATAGTAGGTGTGATCATTATCGGTGGTATCAAAAGGATCGCTACCGTAACCGAAAAAGTAGTGCCTTTTATGGCTTTGCTATACATCTTGGCCTGTCTGTATATATTAGGTAGTAACTTCAGCTTGGTAGACGATGCCTTTGGTTTGATCGTATCCGAGGCTTTTAATCCGCAGGCTATCGGCGTTGGCGGATTTATCGGGGTTTTGTTGGTCGGTTTTAAAAGAGCGGCCTTCTCTAACGAGGCAGGTGCCGGTTCGGCTTCTATTGCCCACTCGGCCGTAAAAACAAAATATTCCGCTTCAGAAGGTTTGGTAGCCTTGTTGGAGCCCTTTATCGATACCGTAGTTATCTGTACCATGACCGCCTTGGTTATTATCGTGTTCAACTTCGGAGGTTTCTTCGAGTACGGTGGCGATGGTACCGGAGGGGTATTGATCGAAGGGGTGCGTTTAGAAGGTGCCGGTATTACCTCGGCCGCCTTTGCCGAGTATATTCCTTTCTCCAATGTATTCTTGACCGTTGCGGTGGTATTGTTCGCCGTGTCTACTATGATTTCTTGGTCATATTACGGATTACAATCGTGGAAATTCCTTTTCGGAAGGGGTAAGACCGCCGATTTAGTATACAAACTATTGTTCTTGACCTTTGTGGTTATCGGTGCTGCGGCCAGTATGAAATCTATTTGGGATTTCTCCGATGCCATGATCTTTGCCATGGTGTTCCCGAACATGGTCGGTCTCTATTTCTTGATGCCGGTTGTGAAAAAGCAATTGGGAAGATATCTTGAAGCCATTAAAGGCAACAAGTCATAAGCGAAAAAAAAATGAAAGATTGGAAATCCCACTTCAGTTTCACAAAACAGGAACGGAGTGGGATTTTCTTTTTGTTGGCCCTGGTGGTCGTATTGCAATTGGGGTATTGGTGGCTGGCCAACCGACCGGCTGCTACAATACCAACAATAGTAGTAAATGAAGAGGGCCAACGCTGGGTAGACAGTCTTAAAGCCGCGCAGCAGAAAGATAGTGCCCGGGTGTTCTTGGTCAACCCTAATTATCTGTCTGATTATAGGGCGTATGTATTGGGTATATCTGCCGAGGCTTTGTCTCGGATTCAAGCCTATCGAAATAATGGTAAGTATTTTAATGATGCTGCCGGGTTTCAAGAAGTCGCCCAATTACCCGATTCTACTTGGCAACAAGTAAAGCCACTGCTGAAATTTCCAAAAATCTTTAAACGGGGTCAAAAGGTAAAAGTGGCTTCTTCCGATAATGGAGTTAGGGTGAAAAAGGATATAAACACCGCCACGGAAGCCGAGTTGAGCAAGGTTCGTGGTATAGGGGAGGTGCTTTCTAAACGTATTGTAAAATTCCGTACCAGTCTGGGCGGTTTTCTGGACGATGCCCAAGTACGCGAAACTTTTGGTTTGGAACCGGAAGTGGCCGATAGGTTGCTACAAGTATTCAAGGTGGTAGATGCGCCTCAGATTAAAAAAGTCTTGATTAACCAAGCTTCGGCCGGTCAATTGGCGGCCAATCCGTATATACGTTACCAAGATGCCCGGAAAATAGTAGCCCTGCGCGATAGTTTGGGACGTATTTCCAATTGGTCGGAAATTACCGCCATTCCCGGTTTTCCGAAGGAACGGATTGCTAGAATTCAGTTATATTTGTCCCTTGATTAAAAAGGGAAGTTTTTTCCGGTTTTGGTTAGCTGATTTTTTCAGAATCGTGTAAGGGCTAAAGCAGGAATACTCGTTTTTCGAGTTAACAGGTATAGCAAGAATTTTATGGATAATAGGTATTTGTCCGAAGAGCATCGGCTTTTTCGTGAAAGTTTAAAGGACTTTTTGAAAAAAGAAGTAGTGCCGCATGTAGATCGCTGGGAACAAACCGGATCTATTGATCGTGAAGTGTGGAAGAAGTTTGGCGATATGGGGTATTTCGGACTGCATTATCCCGAAGTCTATGGCGGACTGGATCTGGATCTATTTTATACCCTGATACTTTTAGAGGAATTACAATGCGTGAATTCCGGTGGATTTGCCGCAGCCATTTGGGCCCATGTGTATTTGGCCATGACCCATTTGGCCAAAGAAGGCGATGAGCGTATTAAACAAGAGTATTTGGCGCCGAGTATTACAGGCGATAAAATCGGTTGTTTGTGTATCACCGAACCTTTTGGGGGTTCCGATGTGGCCGGAATGCGATCCATAGCCAAGAAGGATGGTGATCACTATATTTTGAACGGATCCAAAACCTTTATTACCAATGGGGTGTATAGCGATTATTTGGTGGTAGCTGCCAAAACTTCACCTGAACTGGGTAATAAGGGTATCAGTATTTTTGTGGTGGATCGCGATACCCCCGGGGTTTCCGCGACCAAACTCGATAAATTGGGCTGGCGTGCTTCCGATACGGGCGAAATCGCATTTGATAATGTAAAGATTCCGGTCGCCAACCTGATGGGGGAAGAGGGCAAGGGCTTTGCCTACATCATGCAGCATTTTGCTTTGGAACGTTTGGTTATGGGTATCAATGCCCATGCCCGTGCCGAATTTGCCCTCGATTATGCCCTGCAATATATGTCGGAGCGCACGGCTTTTGGCAAGAACATCAATAGTTTTCAGGCCTTAAGGCATACCATGGTAGAGCATTATGCCGAAATGGAGGTCTGTAAAGAATACAATTATGCCATTACCGCCCGTCTCGATAAAGGGGAATACGTGGTAAAAGAGGCAACGATATCCAAATTAATGTCCACTAAAATGGCCGATAAGGTCATTTACGATTGCTTGCAGATGCTTGGGGGGTATGGGTATATGGAAGAATACCCCATGGCCCGTATGTTGCGCGATAGTCGCCTTGGGCCTATCGGTGGGGGTACCTCAGAGATTTTGAAAGAGATCTTATCGAAAATGATCGTAGATAAAAAGAGTTATAAGCCGGCGACCGATGTCTAAAGCAAAGGGAGGAATTGGGTTTCAAGTCTAATTTTCATCTTTTCCTTTGTCCTTTAATCTATTGTCGTATATTTGCGGCCCGAATGCTAAAAGAGAGGAGGTAGTCAGATATGCTTATTATACCAGTAAAAGAAGGAGAGAATATTGACAGGGCGCTGAAGCGTTTCAAGCGTAAGTTCGACAGAACTGGCGGAATGCGTCAACTAAGAAGCCGTAAACAATATGTAAAGCCATCTGTTGTTCGTAGAACCCAGATTCAAAAGGCACAATACATCCAGCATCTTAGAGATCAAGAAGAAATCTAGGTTATAGCTATTGTACAATATACATTTCCCCTTTGGGCTTCGCCCGGAGGGGATTTTTTTTGCTCGATACTCCTGACTGCCGTTTGGAATGTTGCTCTAGGGTAAAGAGGGTCTGGATGCTTCGGAATGTAGAAAGAAAATTTCGTCGATTTTCTTTTTGGTTAATTTGAGGAGTTGGACTTGGATTTTTATTAGTGTTCGAAGTTAGGTGTTATCCTGATTGTACCCGTACAGCTGTCAGGACGGGGCGCTTTGCTGTCCTATGGTGTGAGTAGAGCATAGAAAATAAGTTTTTTGGTGTTAAAGTTTTGCGTTATGGTTTTCTTTAATTGTGCTCAATCGAATCAAATTAAGAGAAACTATACAGGTTTGGTTTAGAAGTAACAAAAATGTAATTGCCAGACATTCAGCAGTCTTTTTTCTTTGTTCTTTGCTCTTTTGGTCTGAAGCCATCAAGTTTAGGATGGCTTCGTTCGAATTTTTCATTTCCCCATTGTTTTATAGGTGACTTTCGTACCTTGTTGTTTCTATTTTAGAGCATGGCCTTAGATGCATTTTTAGATTATTTAAAGGTAGAGCGTAATTACTCTAAGCATACCCTAGAGGCTTATGGTAAAGATTTAAGTGATTTTACTGGCTTTTGTGAGCAAGGGGATGGGGTGTTGGTAGCCGCGGCCCAATATATTCATATACGATCTTGGATCGTGGCCTTGTCGCAGCAAGGGGTGTCCAATAGGTCTATTAATAGAAAGGTGTCTTCGTTACGGGCGTATTACAGATTTTTGCGCAAGATCGGACAACGAACCGATGATCCTTTGGTAAAACATCGGGCGCTAAAAGTGGCCAAACAAGTCGAAGTGCCTTTTTCGCAACAGGAGATGGATGCCGTGCTTTTACAGATAGATTATGGGGAAGGCTTTACAGGGGCTAGGGATAAAGCAATGGTCGAGTTGTTATATGGTACGGGCATGCGTAGGGCCGAGTTGATCGAATTGCGCCTATCCGATGTAGATTTTTCCGGTCGTACATTAAAGGTGTTGGGTAAACGTAATAAAGAACGCTTGATCCCTATATTGGATACCTTGTCCCAAACACTTTCCGAATACCTGAAGTATCGTAACCAATTGGCTACATTGGAAGCTAACGAATATTTCTTTTTGTTGGAATCGGGCAAGAAAATCTATCCCAATCTTGTTTATCGTACCATTAATAAGTATCTTGGAGAGGTGTCGGCCAAGGTAAAAAAAAGCCCACATATGCTCCGACACACCTTTGCGACCCATTTATTGGCCCAAGGTGCCGATATCAACTCCGTAAAAGAGCTTCTAGGTCATGCCGGTTTGGCTGCTACACAGATTTATACCCATCAGGGCATAGCCGAACTGAAAAAAGTACATAGGTCGGCGCATCCGCGCAACAAAGGTTAGGGCAATTGTCTAATTTTAATTTTTGTTCTATGAGAGTACATGCGCAATCCGTAAATTTTAACGCAGATGCCAAATTGATCGATTTTGTTCAGCAACGCATGGACAAGCTCGATCTTTTTTATGATCGTGTGATCCATTCCGATGTGTTTATGAAGGTGGAAAACACGAGTGCTAAAGAGAATAAAGTGGTGGAAATCAAGGTGCACGTGCCCAAGGATAGCTTTGTGGTAAAGAAACAATGTAAGTCGTTCGAGGAAGCTGTTGACTCGGCCTGTAGTTCCTTGGAAAGACGCCTGATCAAACGAAAACAGAAATTGAAATCGAAGGCAGTTTAAATTTTTTTCGCCAAAAATTTTGATTAAAAAAATAAAGCTCTACATTTGCAGTCCGTTAGAAATAGCGGACTTTTTTACAGCCGATTTGGAGGTAAAAATGCCGATATAGCTCAGCTGGCTAGAGCAGCTGATTTGTAATCAGCAGGTCGTGGGTTCGAGTCCCTCTATCGGCTCAAGTTCATTGAAAAAGTAAATTGAAAATATAGGTTTTGGGGAGATACTCAAGCGGCCAACGAGGGCAGACTGTAAATCTGCTGGTTTTACCTTCGCAGGTTCGAATCCTGCTCTCCCCACTAAATTTTTCTTTGCAAGAATAAAAACTTGTTTTTATCTTTGCAGACCTTTTGTCGGGCCCTATGGGGCAAGGCAATAAACGCGGGAGTAGCTCAGTTGGTAGAGCGTCAGCCTTCCAAGCTGAATGTCGCCGGTTCGAACCCGGTCTCCCGCTCCAAATTAGTCCATCTTTACTTCTTTGTTAAAAAGAGAGGTAGGTATGGACTAAAAGCCGGTGTAGCTCAGGGGTAGAGCGCTTCCTTGGTAAGGAAGAGGTCACGAGTTCAACTCTCGTCATTGGCTCAATTTCGGTATAATTTGTACACTAATATAAACTAAGTTAAATTCATTTAAAATGGCTAAGGAAACTTTTGATCGTTCCAAACCGCACTTAAATATCGGTACCATTGGACACGTGGATCACGGTAAGACTACCTTGACTGCAGCTATTACTACAGTATTGGCTAACGCCGGTCTGTCTGAAAAGAGGGATTTCGATACTATCGATAACGCTCCTGAAGAGAAGGAAAGGGGTATTACCATTAACACTTCCCACGTTGAGTATCAAACAGCTAACCGTCACTACGCCCACGTTGACTGTCCTGGTCACGCGGATTACGTAAAGAACATGGTTACTGGTGCTGCCCAAATGGACGGTGCTATCTTGGTTGTTGCTGCTACTGACGGGCCTATGCCGCAGACTCGTGAGCACATCCTATTGGGTCGTCAGGTTGGTATTCCTCGTATCGTTGTTTTCTTGAACAAAGTTGATATGGTGGATGATGAAGAGCTTTTGGAGCTTGTTGAGATGGAAGTGCGTGAGTTGCTTTCTTTCTACGAGTACGATGGTGATAATGGTCCTGTTATCTCTGGTTCTGCTTTAGGTGCCTTGAACGGTGAGCAAAAGTGGGTTGATACCGTAATGGAGTTGATGGAAGCTGTTGATACTTGGATCGAACTTCCTAAGCGTGATGTAGATAAAGATTTCTTGATGCCAATCGAGGATGTATTTACTATTACTGGTCGTGGTACTGTTGCTACTGGTCGTATCGAAACTGGTGTTGCCAACACAGGTGATGCTGTTGATATTATCGGTATGGGTGCTGAAAAACTTTCTTCTACCATTACTGGTGTTGAGATGTTCCGTAAGATTTTGGATCGCGGTGAGGCCGGTGATAACGTAGGTATCCTTTTGAGAGGTATCGATAAGAGTGATATCAAGCGTGGTATGGTGATCTGTAAGCCAGGTTCTGTTACTCCTCACGCTAAATTCAAAGCTGAGGTGTATATCCTTAAGAAGGAAGAAGGTGGTCGTCATACACCATTCCATAATAACTACCGTCCACAGTTCTACGTTAGGACTACTGATGTTACCGGTAACATCAACCTACCTGATGGAGTTGAGATGGTAATGCCTGGTGATAACCTTACTATTACTGTAGATCTTATCCAGCCTATCGCCTTGAACGTAGGTCTTCGTTTCGCTGTTCGTGAAGGAGGTCGTACCGTAGGTGCTGGTCAGGTAACTGAAATCTTGGATTAATTTCCAATAGATTATAAAAGTATTTGAGGGTGTCCCGCCTTTTGGTGGGATACCTTTCAATGTAAAATAAGATCCTGCTTTGGTGGGGTTGGTATACGGGTGTAGCTCATCCCGATAGCTATCGGGAGGTAGAGCATCCAAAAAACGGGTGTAGCTCAGTTGGTAGAGCGCTGGTCTCCAAAACCAGATGTCGGGAGTTCGAGTCTCTCCTCCCGTGCGTAGTAGACGCACAGTCTTAAAGAACCATTATAATAATCGCATCATGCTAACATATATCAAAGAATCCGTAGAGGAACTTAGGAATAACGTGACCTTGCCTTCAAGGGCCGAATCTTCCAATCTTATGGTGGTGGTAGCGGTATTCTCTATTCTCTTCGCTTTGGCCACTTGGGGTGTAGATAGCGCCTTTGCACAGGTGATCAAGGCTTATTTCGGATTTTTATCTGGTAACTAAATCCAATCGGTTATGTCTGAAGTGTTAGAGAAAAAATGGTATGTGGTTCGGGCCGTAAGTGGTCAAGAAAACAAAATCAAAGGATATATCGAGAGTGAGGTTGCCCGTCATGGGTTGGCCGATTACCTAGAAGAGGTGTTAGTGCCTATGGAAAAGGTAATCCAGATTCGTAACGGCAAAAAAATAAACAAAGAGCGTGTTTATTTTCCTGGGTATATCATGGTAAAAGCCAATTTAGGTGGTGAGATGGTGCACGTTATCCGTTCCATTACCAATGTGATCGGCTTTTTAGGTGAAACCAAAGGTGGTGATCCCGTGCCTTTGCGTAAGTCTGAGGTAAACCGAATGTTAGGTAAGGTAGATGAGTTGGCCGTGAGTAAAGATCAGGTGGCCATACCTTATGTGATCGGTGAGACCGTTAAGGTGATCGACGGACCGTTCAATGGTTTTAACGGTAGCGTAGAGAAGGTGAACGAAGAAAAGCGTAAGCTTGAGGTTATGGTAAAGATCTTTGGTAGAAAGACGCCGCTTGAGCTTAGTTATATGCAGGTAGAAAAAATTTAGAACTGTTACATCTTTATAGGTGCATAGCTTCCAATTTATGCACTGTAATTAATCAAACACAATGGCAAAAGAAGTAAGTAAAGTAGTTAAACTACAAGTTAGGGGAGGTGCTGCGAATCCGTCGCCACCGGTTGGACCCGCTTTAGGTGCCGCAGGTGTTAACATCATGGAGTTCTGTAAGCAATTTAATGCGCGTACACAGGACAAACAAGGTAAGGTTTTACCGGTTGTTATCACCGTATACAGCGATAAGTCATTCGAATTCGTTGTTAAGACACCGCCGGCGGCAGTTCAGCTTTTGGAAGCGGCTAAGATTAAAAAAGGATCCGGAGAACCCAACCGTAGTAAGGTAGGCTCTGTAACCTGGGATCAGGTAAAACAGATTGCCGAAGACAAAATGCAAGATCTCAACGCGTTTACCGTTGAGTCTGCTATGAGTATGGTAGCCGGTACGGCACGTTCAATGGGGCTTAAGGTTTCCGGAACCCGTCCATTTTAATCTTTAAAGTATTCTAGAAATGGCAAAACTCACTAAAAAGCAAAAAGAAGCACGCGCCAAAGTAGATAAGAACAAATTGTATTCTTTGGAAGAAGCTTCTGCTTTATTAAAAGAAATCACCAACGTAAACTTCGATGCTTCTGTAGACATCGCCGTACGTTTGGGTGTAGATCCTAGAAAAGCGAATCAAATGGTACGTGGGGTGGTAACCCTACCGCATGGTACCGGTAAAGATGTAAAGGTGTTGGCCTTGGTTACTCCAGACAAAGAGTCTGAAGCCAAAGAAGCTGGTGCTGATTACGTTGGTTTGCAAGAGTATTTGGATAAGATCAAAGGCGGTTGGACAGATGTTGATGTCATCATCACTATGCCAAGTGTTATGGGTAAATTGGGTCCTTTGGGTCGTATTTTGGGTCCTCGCGGACTTATGCCGAACCCTAAGACCGGTACCGTAACCATGGATGTAGCCAAAGCCGTAAGCGAGGTTAAAGCTGGTAAAATTGATTTTAAGGTTGATAAGACCGGAATCGTTCATGCCGGTATCGCCAAAGTTTCCTTCCCAGCGGAGAACATCGTTGGAAATGCCAAGGAGCTTTTGGATACCTTGCAGAAAATGAAGCCATCGGCCGCTAAGGGGGTATATATGAAGAGTATCTACCTTTCCAGTACCATGAGCCCAAGTATACAGTTAGATCCCCGGATCGTTAGCTAATCATTGATCGTCTAAAGACTAAATCATGACAAGAGAAGAAAAACAAAGCGTTATAGAGGATCTTACTGCAACCTTGGCCGAGAGTTCTACCATTTATTTGGCTGATATCTCTGGTTTGGACGCCGGTACTACCTCAGATTTAAGAAGGGCTTGTTTTAAGGCCGACATCAAATTGTCGGTGGTTAAAAACACCCTGCTTGCCAAAGCTATGGAAGCTTCCGATAAAGATTTTGGCGAATTGCCAGAGGCTTTGAAAGGGAATACTTCCATGATGCTTGCCGAAACTGGTAATGCCCCAGCTAAATTGATCAAGAACTTCCGTAAGAAGAGCGACAAGCCTTTATTGAAAGGTGCTTTTGTAGAGGAAGCAGTTTATTTGGGAGACGACCAGTTAGAGACCTTGGTGAACATCAAGTCCAAGGAAGAGTTGATAGGAGATGTGATTACCTTGCTACAATCGCCTGCTAAGAACGTTATCAGCGGTCTTAAGTCTGGTGGTGGTAAGTTGGCCGGTATTCTTAAAACCCTATCCGAAAAATAAGTTCGCACTAATAATTATTATATTTTACATTTACATTAAACGATAGAAAAATGGCAGATTTGAAAGATTTCGCAGAACAGTTGGTAAACCTTACCGTAAAAGAGGTAAACGAGTTAGCCGACATCCTTAAAGAAGAGTACGGTATTGAGCCTGCTGCTGCTGCTGTAGCCGTTGCCGGTGGTGCCGCTGCCGGAGGTGGTGAAGCTGCTGAAGAGAAAACTGAATTCGATGTAATCCTTAAAGCCGCTGGAGGTTCTAAGCTAGCTGTAGTTAAGTTGGTTAAGGAATTGACCGGTCTTGGATTGAAAGACGCCAAAGAGATTGTTGATAGCGCCCCTAAAGCCGTTAAGGAAGGTGTTGCTAAAGACGAAGCTGAAGGTATCAAAAAATCATTGGAAGAAGCCGGAGCAGAAGTTGAGCTTAAATAAGAAGCGAATACCAATAATGTAATGGTTTAGGTCTTTCCGCCCTTTGGTGGCTAGACCTAAACCTTTTTATGCATATTGTGTATCAAGGCATACACAACCCCCATTTTTCTTAATTTATTTAATTAAATTTTGTCCATAGATGTTCACGACCAAAACTGAAAGAATCAACTTCGCATCCGCTAAGAACATACCGGATTACCCGGATTTCTTGGACATTCAGATCAAGTCTTTCCAGGATTTTTTCCAATTGGAGACCAAATCTGACGAAAGGGGCAATGAAGGGCTCTACAATACCTTCATGGAAAACTTCCCCATTACGGATACCCGTAACCAGTTTGTATTGGAATTTTTGGATTATTTCATTGATCCACCTAGATATAGTATTCAAGAATGTATTGAAAGGGGCCTTACCTATAGCGTTCCTTTAAAAGCTAGGCTTAAACTATACTGTACCGATCCCGAACACGAAGATTTCGAGACCATTGTACAAGATGTGTATTTGGGTACCATCCCTTATATGACGCCTAGTGGTACCTTTGTGATCAATGGCGCCGAGCGTGTGGTTGTATCACAGCTACACCGTTCACCTGGTGTGTTCTTTGGTCAGTCTTTCCACGCCAATGGTACCAAATTGTACTCCGCTAGGGTAATTCCTTTTAAAGGGTCTTGGATAGAATTCGCTACCGATATCAATGGTGTTATGTACGCCTATATCGATAGGAAAAAGAAATTACCGGTAACCACTTTGTTCCGTGCCATTGGGTACGAAAGGGATAAGGATATTTTGGAGATTTTTGACCTATCGGAAGAAATCAAGGTTTCCAATGCCGGACTTAAAAAAGTATTGGGTCGTAAATTGGCCGCTAGGGTATTGAATACCTGGCACGAGGATTTCGTAGATGAAGATACGGGTGAAGTGGTATCTATCGAAAGAAACGAAATCGTATTGGATCGTGACACCGTTTTGGAAAAAGAACACATCCAAGAAATTTTAGATGCCGATGTAAAGACCATTCTGTTGCATAAAGAGAACAATGCGCAGAGTGATTATGCCATTATACACAACACCTTACAGAAAGATCCTACTAACTCTGAAAAGGAAGCCGTAGAACATATCTACCGCCAGTTGCGTAATGCCGAACCACCAGATGAGGAAACGGCACGTGGTATCATCGACAAATTGTTCTTCTCTGACCAGCGTTATAACTTGGGTGAGGTAGGACGTTACCGAATGAACAAAAAATTAGGTCTTGATATCGGAATGGATAAGCAGGTGCTTACCAAAGACGATATTATTACCATTATCAAATATTTGATCGAGTTGATCAACTCTAAAGCGGAGATTGATGATATCGATCACTTGTCAAACCGTCGTGTACGTACCGTTGGGGAGCAGTTGTCTTCTCAGTTCGGTGTGGGTCTGGCCCGTATGGCCCGAACCATCCGTGAGCGTATGAACGTAAGGGACAACGAAGTATTTACCCCGATCGATTTGATCAATGCCAAGACTTTGTCTTCGGTGATCAACTCTTTCTTCGGTACCAACCAGTTGAGCCAGTTTATGGATCAGACCAACCCCTTGGCCGAGATTACACACAAGCGTCGTCTGTCTGCCTTAGGACCAGGTGGTCTATCGCGTGAAAGGGCCGGTTTCGAGGTACGTGACGTTCACTATACGCACTACGGTCGTTTGTGTCCGATTGAAACTCCTGAAGGACCGAACATTGGTCTTATTTCTTCACTTTCGGTGTTTGCCAAGGTAAACCCAATGGGCTTCTTGGAGACCCCATACCGCAAGGTAGAAGACGGAAAAGTAGATTTGGACAGTTTTATGTACCTATCTGCCGAAGAGGAAGAAGAGCGCAAGATCGCCCAAGCGAACATTCCGCTTAAAGAAGACGGAACCATTGATAGCGAAACCGTAATTGCCCGTGAAGATGGCGATTTCCCGGTGGTAGATCCTTCGGCCATTCAATATACCGATGTGGCGCCAAACCAGATCGCTTCCATCTCGGCTTCCTTGATCCCGTTCTTGGAACACGATGATGCGAACCGTGCCTTGATGGGATCGAACATGATGCGTCAGGCCGTACCCTTATTACGTCCGCAGTCACCTATCGTGGGTACCGGTTTGGAACGCCAAGTAGCTTCCGATTCCAGAGTATTGATCAATGCCGAGGATCATGGTGTGGTGGAGTACGTAGATTCACAGAAAATCACCATCCGTTACAATAAAACGGAGACTGAAAAGCTGATCAGCTTCGATAGCGAGAGCAAGACCTATAACCTTATTAAGTTCCGTAAGACCAACCAAGGTACTTCCATTAACCTAAAACCAATCGTTAAAAAAGGCGATAAGGTACGTAGGGGACAGGTACTTTGTGAGGGTTATGCTACTGAAAAAGGTGAGTTGGCCTTGGGTAGGAACATGAAAGTGGCCTTTATGCCTTGGAAAGGGTATAACTTTGAGGATGCGATCGTGATTTCTGAAAAAGTGGTACGTGAAGATATCTTTACCTCCATCCATATCGATGAATATTCATTAGAGGTTCGTGACACCAAATTAGGTGCCGAGGAACTGACCAACGATATCCCTAACGTTTCTGAAGAAGCTACCAAAGACCTTGATGAAAACGGTATGATCCGTATCGGGGCCGAGGTTAAGCCTGGTGATATCCTGATCGGTAAGATTACTCCGAAAGGGGAATCCGATCCTACTCCGGAAGAAAAATTACTTCGTGCCATTTTCGGTGATAAGGCCGGTGATGTAAAAGATGCTTCCTTAAAAGCTTCGCCATCTTTGCGTGGTGTGGTAATCGATAAGAAATTGTTCTCTCGTTCTATCAAAGACAAGCGCAAACGTACCGAAGATAAAGAGGCCATCTCTAAATTGGAGTTGGAATACGAAGTAAAGTTCCAGCAGCTAAAAGATGTGTTA
This sequence comes from Sediminicola luteus, assembly GCF_002514735.1. Lineage (GTDB taxonomy): Bacteria > Bacteroidota > Bacteroidia > Flavobacteriales > Flavobacteriaceae > HQA918. The sequence continues at coordinate 478,595 of NZ_NBWU01000005.1, forward strand.
CTAGAGAAATTGTTCTCTTTGGTAAACGGAAAAACATCGCAAGGGGTACACAACGATTTGGGTGAGGAAGTACTTCCGAAAGGAAAGAAATACACCATGAAGATGTTGAACGCCGTAGACGATTTCGCCCACTTGGTTGGCGGAAGCTGGACTACGGATAAGGATACCAATGCCTTGGTGGCCGATTTGCTGCACAACTATAAGATTAAACTGAACGACCTTCAAGGTAACCTACGTAGGGACAAATTCACCATTTCGGTGGGGGATGAGCTACCTGCAGGTATCATGAAATTGGCCAAGGTATACATCGCCAAAAAGCGTAAGCTTAAGGTAGGTGATAAAATGGCGGGTCGTCACGGTAACAAAGGTATCGTGGCCCGTATCGTAAGACAAGAAGATATGCCTTTCTTGGAAGACGGTACGCCGGTAGACATCGTGTTGAACCCACTTGGGGTACCATCGCGTATGAACATTGGGCAGATCTACGAAACCGTATTGGGCTGGGCCGGATTGAACCTAGGTGAGAAGTTCGCTACCCCTATTTTCGATGGGGCCTCGCTAGACGAGATCAACGCACTTACCGACAAGGCCGGGGTACCACGTTTCGGACATACCCACTTGTACGATGGTGGAACCGGACAGCGTTTTGATCAGGCCGCTACCGTTGGTGTGATCTATATGCTGAAACTGGGCCATATGGTAGACGATAAGATGCACGCCCGTTCAATTGGACCATACTCACTTATTACCCAGCAACCTTTGGGTGGTAAGGCGCAGTTCGGTGGACAGCGTTTTGGGGAAATGGAAGTTTGGGCACTTGAGGCCTATGGTGCTTCTGCCACCCTAAGGGAGATCTTAACGGTGAAATCCGATGATGTTATCGGTAGGGCCAAAACCTACGAAAGCATCGTTAAGGGTGAATCCATGCCGGAACCTGGCTTGCCAGAATCCTTCAATGTATTGATGCACGAACTTAAGGGATTAGGTTTGGATATCCGTCTTGAGGAATAAAGCAACACTAGGTATATTTTAAGAATACGTTTTAAATAGCATAGCATTTTATCATGGCTAGAATAAAAGATAACAATACTCCTAAAAGGTTCGATAAGATTTCCATTGGTTTGGCATCGCCAGAGTCTATCTTGGCTGCTTCCAAAGGGGAGGTTTTAAAACCTGAGACCATTAACTACCGTACGCACAAACCAGAGCGTGATGGTCTTTTCTGTGAGCGTATCTTCGGTCCGGTTAAGGATTACGAATGTGCCTGTGGAAAATACAAGCGTATCCGTTACCGCGGTATCGTTTGTGACCGTTGTGGGGTAGAAGTTACCGAGAAAAAAGTACGTAGGGATCGTGTAGGGCACATCAACTTGGTGGTGCCGGTTGCCCATATTTGGTATTTCCGTTCCCTTCCTAATAAAATTGGATATCTATTAGGTCTTCCTTCCAAGAAATTGGATATGATCATTTACTACGAAAGGTATGTGGTTATCCAACCCGGTATCGCCAAAGGTCCGGAAGGGGAAGAGTTGAACAAAATGGATTTCCTTACCGAGGAGGAATACTTGAACATTTTAGAGAGTATCCCTACCGAGAACCAATATTTAGAAGACAACGACCCTAACAAATTCATCGCCAAGATGGGGGCCGAGTGTTTGATCGAGCTTTTGAGCCGTATCGACCTTAAGGAGTTGTCTTACCAATTGAGGCATAAGGCCAATACCGAGACCTCTAAGCAGCGTAAGACCGAGGCTTTGAAGCGTTTGCAGGTAGTTGAGGCCCTTCGCGAGTCGCAAGACAACCGCGAGAACAACCCAGAGTGGATGATCATGAAGGTCATTCCGGTAATTCCGCCAGAATTGCGTCCGTTGGTACCTTTGGATGGCGGTCGTTTCGCTACTTCCGATCTTAACGATCTATACCGTAGGGTAATTATCCGTAACAATCGTTTAAAGCGTTTGATGGAGATCAAAGCCCCTGAGGTGATCTTAAGGAACGAAAAGCGTATGCTTCAAGAGGCGGTAGATTCGTTGTTCGATAACACCCGTAAAGCTTCTGCGGTTAAAACCGAAAGCAACCGTCCGTTGAAATCTCTTTCCGATTCCTTAAAAGGTAAACAAGGGCGTTTCCGTCAGAACCTTTTGGGTAAAAGGGTAGATTACTCGGCACGTTCGGTAATTGTTGTTGGACCCGAGATGAAATTGTACGAATGTGGTCTGCCTAAAGACATGGCGGCCGAATTGTACAAGCCTTTCGTAATCCGTAAACTGATTGAGCGCGGTATCGTAAAAACGGTAAAATCCGCCAAGAAGATCATAGATAAAAAAGAGCCTGTAGTTTGGGATATCCTTGAAAATGTATTGAAAGGGCACCCTGTACTATTGAACCGGGCCCCCACATTGCACCGTTTGGGTATCCAGGCCTTCCAGCCTAAGCTGATCGAAGGTAAGGCGATTCGTCTACACCCCTTGGTATGTACCGCATTTAACGCGGATTTCGATGGGGATCAGATGGCGGTTCACTTACCGTTGGGCCCAGAGGCTATTTTGGAAGCCCAATTGTTAATGTTGGCTTCGCACAATATCCTAAACCCTGCGAATGGTTCGCCTATTACCGTACCTTCCCAGGATATGGTATTGGGGCTTTACTATATGACCAAAGAACGTAAGTCTACGCCAGAGTTCGAAGTGAAGGGTGAAGGTACTACCTTCTATTCTGAGGAAGAAGTGGTTATTGCCCATAGCGAGGGTAAAGTAGCCTTGAACGCCGGAGTAAAGGTGCGTGCCAAAGACTTTAACGAAGAAGGGGAGTTGGTGTATCAGATTATCGAAACTACGGTAGGGCGTATCCTGTTCAACAGGGTTGTGCCGGAAGCTGCTGGTTTCGTGAACAAGGTATTGAACAAAAAAGCCCTTAGGGATATTATTGGCGATATTTTGGCCGTAACCGATGTGCCAACTACAGCCGATTTCCTAGATAAGATTAAGACCATGGGGTACGAATTCGCCTTTAAAGGTGGCTTGTCGTTCTCATTGGGTGATATCATTATCCCAGCCGAGAAACACACCATGATCGAAGAGGCCCGTGGCCAGGTTGGTGGTATTATGACCAACTATAATATGGGTCTTATTACCAATAATGAACGTTACAATCAGGTAATTGACGTTTGGACCTCTACCAATGCCCAATTGACCGAGCTTTCCATGAAACGTATCCGTGAGGATCAGCAAGGGTTTAACTCGGTATATATGATGCTTGACTCTGGAGCGAGGGGATCTAAAGAGCAGATTCGTCAGCTTACCGGTATGCGTGGTCTGATGGCCAAGCCTAAAAAATCTACCGCCGGTGGTGGGGAGATTATCGAAAACCCAATTCTTTCGAACTTTAAGGAAGGACTTTCGATTCTAGAGTACTTTATCTCTACCCACGGTGCCCGTAAAGGTCTGGCGGATACGGCCTTGAAAACGGCAGATGCCGGGTACTTGACCCGTCGTTTGGTAGATGTAGCCCAAGATGTGATTGTAAATATAGACGACTGTGGTACTCTAAGGGGTATCGAGGTTTCCGCCTTGAAGAAAAACGAAGAGGTGGTCGAGACCTTGGCCGAACGTATTATCGGTAGGGTTTCTTTGTACGATGTGTACGATCCCATTACCGAAGAATTATTACTTAAAGGTGGTGAACAGATCATGGAGGCCGATGCCGCCCGTGTAGAGAACTCACCTATCGATAAGGTTGAAGTACGTTCTGCCCTTACTTGTGAGGCCAGAAAAGGTATTTGTGCCAAGTGTTATGGTCGTAACCTGTCTACCAATAAAATGGTACAACGTGGTGAAGCCGTTGGTGTGGTTGCCGCCCAGTCTATTGGAGAGCCGGGTACCCAGCTTACCCTACGTACGTTCCACGTGGGTGGTATCGCAGGAAACATTTCCGAAGAGAACCGTCTCGAAGTTAAATTCGATGGTAAGGCCGAAATCGAGGACTTACGTACCGTTAACGGAACGGATTCCGAAGGTAACGCCGTTAAGATCGTAATTTCACGTACTTCTGAGGTTAAGGTTATCGACGAGAAAACCGGAATCGTTTTGAGTACTAACAACATTCCTTATGGATCGCACTTGTTCATTAAAGACGGACAGAAACTGAAAAAAGGTGATGTCGTTTGTCAATGGGATCCATTTAACGGGGTTATCGTTTCTGAATTTGCCGGTAAGATCGGTTACGAGAATATAGAGCAAGGGGTTACTTATCAGGTAGAAATAGATGAACAGACCGGTTTCCAAGAGAAGGTTATCTCTGAATCTCGAAATAAGAAGTTGATCCCTACCTTACTTATCAAAAACGATAAGGATGAAGTGTTGCGTTCGTATAACCTTCCGGTAGGTTCTCATATTATGGTAGACGATGGCGATGCCATCGAAGAAGGTAAGGTATTGGTTAAGATACCACGTAAATCGGCCAAAGCGGGTGATATTACTGGTGGTCTTCCAAGGGTAACCGAGCTTTTCGAAGCCCGTAACCCGTCTAACCCTGCCGTGGTTTCTGAAATTGACGGTGTGGTTTCCTTTGGGAAGATTAAACGTGGTAACCGTGAAATTATCATCGAATCTAAATTGGGTGAGATCAAAAAGTACTTGGTTAAACTTTCGAACCAGATCTTGGTTCAAGAGAATGATTACGTACGTGCCGGAATGCCATTATCCGATGGATCCATTACCCCAGAAGATATTCTATCTATCAAAGGGCCATCTGCGGTGCAACAATACTTGGTGAACGAAGTACAGGAAGTTTACCGTTTACAGGGTGTGAAGATCAACGATAAGCACTTTGAGGTGGTTGTTCGCCAGATGATGCGTAAAGTACGTATCCAAGATCCAGGTGATTCTATTTTCTTGGAGAACCAATTGGTACATAAGTTCGACTTTATCGAGGAGAACGATGCCATGTACGGTAAAAAAGTAGTGGTCGAGGCCGGAGATTCCGAGAATCTTAAGGCTGGACAGATCATTACCGCACGTGAATTGCGTGACGAGAATTCTATCTTAAGAAGAAACGATAAAAACTTGGTTGAGGCCCGTGATGCGGTTGCTGCTACGGCCACCCCAATACTTCAAGGTATTACTAGGGCATCGTTACAGACCAAGTCGTTTATCTCTGCTGCATCCTTCCAGGAAACTACCAAGGTATTGAACGAAGCTGCTGTAAGTGGTAAGGTCGACGGATTGGAAGGTCTGAAGGAGAATGTTATCGTCGGTCACAGGATTCCAGCCGGTACCGGTATGAAGGATTACGAGAGCATCATCGTAGGTTCTAAGGAAGAATACGATGAGATTATGGCACGTAAGGAAGAATTCAAATTCTAAACAGCACCATGGATAATAACAAGAACCAGCAACAGATCAATATTGAACTGGACGAAAAAATGGCCGACGGAATCTATTCCAATTTGGCTATTATCAACCATTCGGTATCTGAATTTGTGGTAGACTTTATCTCAATGATGCCAGGAGCGCCAAAGGCCAAGGTGAAAAGCCGTATCGTGCTTACACCACAGCATGCCAAAAAGTTCCTAAAAGCATTGAACGATAATGTAAACCGGTTCGAAAAAGCCCATGGCACTATCAAGGATTACGAACAAACGCCAATACCCATGAATTTTGGTCCAACTGGCGAGGCGTAGGCCTGAATGATAAAAACCGTAAAATCCCGGATACGAAAGTGTCCGGGATTTTTTTGTCGATAATCGACACTGGATATAACTTCAGAATCTATAATCATAGGGAGAATCTTAAAGGATTAATTTGTCAATCCTCCTGTTGGGGTAAATAGTACGACCATGTACGAACACGGATTTCGGTAGCTTACATTGGCTAGCTTTGTGCCGGTGTGGTCAGGAGCGGATTTTGTAATGGGTACCCGTATCCTTATTTTGCCGATTGAATAAACCCTGATCAGATGTTCAAATTGCCTGAAAAACCCGAATCTATCTTTAGCCAAATGTCCAATTTGGCCGCTCAGCATCAAGCCATAAACCTTTCCCAGGGCTTCCCTGATTTTGAGGGGGATCCCTATTTAACCGAATTGGTTATCAAGGCCATGCAAGATGGGTATAACCAGTACGCGCCCATGGCCGGTGATTTGGGTTTTAGAGAGCGTATTTCAGCTATGGTTGACCGCTTATATGGTGCTCAATACGACCCTAATGCAGAAATAACCATTAGTAACGGTGCCACCCAAGCCCTATTCTGTGCTATGGCTTCCGTTTTAGAAAAAGGGGATGAAGTAATTGTCTTTAGTCCGGCTTATGATTCTTACAAGCCAGTGGTAGAACTATTTGGGGCCAAAGTCGTGGCCATTCCCTTAAAACCCCCACATTTTAGACCGGATTGGGGAGCGGTAACCAATCTTCTTACGACCAAGACCAAGATGATTATTATCAACAACCCACATAATCCCTGTGGTACGGTTTTAAGCTTGGAAGATATGCAAGCTTTAGAGCGGATTGTGGTTGAACATAAGTTGTGGTTATTGAGTGATGAAGTCTATGCCCATATGGTATTTGATGAAGTGCCCTTTTATAGTGCTTCGAGTTTGCCTGAATTGGCCAAACGCAGTTTTGTTGCGGCATCTTTTGGGAAGACCTTTCATAATACCGGTTGGAAAATGGGCTATTGTGTGGCACCTAAACTGCTGATGGATGAATATAGAAAGGTACATGAGTTTAACGCTTACTGTGTCAACCATCCCATGCAAAAGGCCATGGCGACTTATTTGGAAGAACCAGAGACCTATTTGGGGCTACCTGCTTTATTCCAGGCGAAACGAGATCGATTTTTAAAAGGGCTGCAGGGTACAGGTTTTACGGCCACGCCAACCCAAGGCACTTATTTCCAAGTATTGGATTATACCGCCATTACCGATGAGAACGATATAGATTTGGCCATTAGGCTTACCAAAGAGTTAGGGGTAGCCAGTATTCCCATGTCACGTTTAGATCTGTTCGGTAGGCAATTGGGGTATTTACGGTTTTGTTTTGCCAAAAAGGATGAAACCTTGGGGAAAGCAGTAGCCATTCTTAATGCACTATAATCTTAAAAACAGCCTTTTAATCAAATTCAGATGTAAAATGTAGTTGTACCGAGGGGTATTTTTGCTGGGTCATTTGTAATGAGAACATCGAATCGGCCAAAAATACCAATTGATTTTGTTTGTCTTTGGCCAAAAATTTCTGTTTTACTCTTTTAAATTCTAGGAACTCAGGGTTTTTCTCATCTTCTACGGATACCCAACAAGCTTTGTGTACCGGAAAGTTCTCATAAGAACATTTGGCACCGTATTCATGTTCCAGTCGATACTGGATTACCTCATATTGTAAGGCACCAACGGTTCCGATTACTTTTCGGCCGTTCATTTCCAGAGTGAATAATTGGGCCACCCCTTCATCCATTAACTGGTCTATGCCTTTACCCAATTGTTTAGATTTCATAGGGTCGGCATTATTGATATAGCGGAAATGCTCAGGTGAAAAACTAGGGATTCCTTTATAATGAAGTACTTCGCCTTCCGTTAGGGTGTCTCCAATCTTAAAATTACCGGTATCATGTAATCCCACGATATCCCCAGGATAACTGACATCTACGATTTCCTTCTTTTCCGCAAAAAAGGCATTCGGACTCGAGAATTTTAGTTTTTTGTTATTCCGTACATGCAAGTACGGCTTGTTACGTTCAAAGGTTCCCGATACGATTTTAACAAAGGCCAAGCGGTCACGGTGTTTGGGATCCATATTGGCATGGATCTTAAAAACGAAACCAGAGAATTTGGTTTCGTCGGATTTTACCAAACGCTCCTCAGCCATTTTATCACGGGGGGCTGGTGCTATGTCAATAAAACAGTCCAACAATTCCCTTACCCCAAAATTGTTCAAGGCCGAACCGAAAAACACCGGCTGCTGGGTCCCGGCACGATAGGCTTCGAGATCAAAGGCAGGGTATACCCCATCGACCAATTCGAGGTTCTCCCGTAAGGTGTCTGCCGCTTCAGAACCCACTAATTCGTCTAATTGAGGGTCGTTTACATCGTCGATGGCAATGGTTTCCTCAATGTTTTTTTTGCTGTCTCCACTAAAAAGGTTCACGTTTTTCTCGTAGAGGTTGTAAATACCCTTAAAGTCGTATCCCATCCCAATGGGGAAACTCATAGGGACGACACTTAATCCCAGTTTTTGCTCCACCTCGTCCAAAAGGTCAAAGGCATCCTTACCTTCACGATCCAATTTATTGATGAACACGATCATGGGAATGTTGCGCATACGGCAGACCTCTACCAGTTTTTCGGTCTGTTCCTCGACCCCTTTGGCCACGTCGATAACTACAATAACACTATCAACGGCTGTTAGGGTTCTAAACGTATCCTCGGCAAAATCTTTGTGTCCGGGTGTATCAAGAATATTAATCTTCTTATCACGATAAATAAATGCCAGAACAGAAGTAGCCACGGATATTCCCCGTTGACGTTCAATTTCCATAAAATCACTCGTGGCCGACTTTTTGATCTTATTGTTCTTTACGGCACCGGCCTCTTGAATGGCCCCTCCAAAAAGCAATAGTTTTTCGGTCAAAGTGGTTTTACCTGCATCGGGGTGGGAGATGATTCCGAATGTACGTCTTTTGGCAATTTCTTCTTGAAAACCCATGGATTCGATTTCCGGCAAAAATAGGGCATTTTGGTAAAATGTGACTTGCTATGCTATGACTGTGTCTAAATATTGAAACCCCTTTGCTGAATAAATGATGTAAAGGGGATTTTCGCGCTTAAGAAAAGGTGTTTTTTAAGGATTCTCCAATGGAAACGAATTGATTTGAGGAATTCGAAATAAGAATACGCTTAAGCGCTACATTTTGTCGATTATCGGTTTTTTGACGGATGTAATACTTCATTTGAGGTATATTTGAACTGTCTAAGAGCCGGAAGCGATTCCCCAATCTTAGTGTCCCTTCTTACTTAATTGTTATGGCGTTGATAACTAAGAACCAACGTCTATGATGCCATTTATACCTGTTATTAAATATTCTTTTCGGATCGTTTTTTTATTGGTTTGCCCCATATTCTTAATGTCCCACATTGATATTGAAATAGGTGGGTATGTAATAAAAGAAAACAATGAACCCTATTTTCATTTCACTTCATTATCTGTTTTAGATTCTGATGGTGATGGTATTAATAATGATATTGATATAGATGATGACAACGATGGGATATTAGATACTGAGGAGGACCTAAACCTTGACGGGGACATAGATTATACTACCAATCCATCTGATGTGGATGGTGACGGTATACCAAATTATTTGGATGTTGATTCGGATAATGATGGAATACTGGATAATAGAGAAGCTCAGTCCGATATTGACTTTGTACCTCCCAGCGGGAATGATCTAAATTCCAATGGCTTGGATGATGTGTATGAACAAAATGGAAAATTGGGATTAAATCCGGTCAATACTGATAGCCGAAAAATACCTGATTATTTAGATTTAGATTCGGATATAGATGGCATCTTCGACAATATTGAGGCCCAGTCCTTTTTATATTTTGTGACTCCATCAGGATTGGATACAAATTCCAATGGATTAGATGATGCTTATGAGGGAAGTTACGGATTTGGTATTATCCCTTTGAATTCGGATGATGATGAGTATTCCGATTTTAGGGATTTCGACTCCGACAATGATGGAATTAAGGATAAAGTAGAAGCCCAGTTGATAGCTAATTATCAACCGCCTTTAGAAGATGGAAATGATAATGATATTGATGATGCGTACGAGTCCGGTTTACAACCTTTTGATTCGGATGGGGATGGGCTTCCAGATACACGGGATATTGACTCTGATAATGATGGTGTCTTAGATAATCGTGAGGCGCAATATCATCTTGAGTATATAGCCCCTTCAGGTATCGATAATAATGGAAATGGAATGGATGATGTTTATGGTAGCGGGATTTTTCCGATTAGGACTGATTCCGATACCATCGCAGATTTCCGTGACATCGATTCCGACAACGACGGCATCCCGGATAATGTAGAGGGCCAACCTACCCAAGGGTATATTCCGCCAACGGGTAACGATGCCGATAACGATGGCCTCGACGATGCCTACGAGGGTGCGGGCGACGAAGGCATCACCCCCGAGGATACTGATGGTGATACCACGCCCGATTATTTAGATCAGGACAGTGACGACGACACGGTACCCGATAACAACGAGGGCAACGACTTCAACTTCGATGGCCAACCCGATCAGACCTATACCGGTACCGACACCGATGGTGACGGACTTGACGATGGCTACGAGGGCAGTGACGTAAACGATGGCTTCGACGTGAACGACGAGATCGACGATCCGGCCAACGATCTACCCGATACCGATGGTACCGAAGATGTGAACTACCGCGACCTGGACGACGACGGTGATGGGATCGAGACCGAAGATGAGGACGATAATGGTAACGGTGACCCTACCGACGATGATACCGACGATGATGGTACGCCAGATTACCTGGATCCCACCGATGATACGGATACCGATGATGACGGTGTCCCGGATCATACCGATATAGACGACGATAACGACGGTATCCTAGATACCACTGAGGACCCAAACAACGACGGGGACAACGACCCGTTGACCGATACCTTGGACAGTGACGGGGACGGTATCCCGAACCATAGGGATATCGATTCCGACAACGACGGCATCCCTGATAATGTTGAGGGCCAACCTACCCAAGGGTATATTCCGCCCACGGGCAACGATTCCGATAACGATGGCCTCGACGATGCCTACGAGGGCGTGGGCGACGAAGGCATCACCCCTGAGGATACCGATGGCGATACCACGCCCGATTATTTGGATCAGGACAGTGACGATGATACGGTACCCGACAACAACGAGGGCAACGACTTCAACTTCGATGGCCAACCCGATCAGACCTATACCGGTACCGACACCGATGGTGACGGACTTGACGATGGCTACGAGGGGAGCGACGTTAATGATGGCTTCGATGTAAACGACGAGATCGACGATCCGGCCAACGACCTACCCGATACCGATGGTATCGAAGATGTAAACTACCGCGATCTGGACGACGATGGCGATGGGATCGATACCGAAAACGAGGACGATAATGGAAACGGTGACCCTACCGACGACGATACCGATGATGATGGTACGCCAGATTACCTGGATCCGACCGACGATACGGATACGGATGATGATGGTGTTCCTGACCATACCGATATAGATGACGACAACGATGGTATCCTGGATACCGTTGAAGACCCGAACAATGATGGCGATAACGACCCCTTGACCGACCCCTTGGACAGTGACGGTGACGGTATCCCGAACCATAGGGACATCGATTCCGACAACGACGGCATCCCTGATAATGTTGAGGGCCAACCTACCCAAGGGTATATCCCCCCTACGGGCAACGATGCCGACAACGACGGTTTGGACGATGCCTACGAGGGCACGGGGGACGAAGGGGTTACCCCTGAGGACACCGATGGCGACACGACCCCGGATTATATCGATCAGGACAGTGACGACGATACGGTACCCGATAACAACGAGGGGAACGACTTCAACTTCGATGGCCAACCCGATCAGACCTATACAGGTACCGATACCGATAGTGACGGACTTGACGACGGTTACGAGGGCAGTGATGTGGACGATGGTTTCGATGTGAACGACGAGATCGACGATCCGGCCAATGATCTACCCGATACCGATGGTACCGAAGATGTAAACTATCGCGATTTGGACGACGATGGCGATGGGATCGATACCGAAGACGAGGACGATAATGGTAACGGTGACCCTACCGACGACGATACCGATGATGATGGTACGCCAGATTACCTCGATCCCACCGACGATACGGATACGGATGATGATGGTGTTCCTGACCATACCGATATAGATGACGACAACGATGGTATCCTGGATACCGTTGAAGACCCGAACAATGATGGCGATAACGACCCGTTGACCGACCCCTTGGACAGTGACGGGAACGGTATCCCGAACCATAGGGACATCGATTCCGACAACGACGGGATCCCTGATAATGTGGAGGGTCAACCTACCCAAGGGTATATTCCGCCAACGGGCAACGATGCCGATAACGATGGCCTCGACGATGCCTACGAGGGCGCGGGCGACGAAGGCATCACCCCTGAGGATACCGATGGCGATACCACGCCCGATTATTTGGATCAGGACAGTGACGATGATACGGTACCCGATAATAATGAGGGGAACGATTTCAACTTCGATGGCCAACCCGATCAGACCTATACGGGCACCGATACCGATGGCGACGGACTTGACGATGGCTATGAGGGGAGCGACGTTAACGATGGCTTCGATGTAAACGACGAGATCGACGATCCGGCCAATGATCTACCCGATACCGATGGTACCGAAGATGTAAACTATCGCGATTTGGACGACGATGGCGATGGGATCGATACCGAAGACGAGGACGATAATGGTAACGGTGACCCTACCGACGACGATACCGATGATGATGGTACGCCAGATTACCTCGATCCCACCGACGATACGGATACGGATGATGATGGTGTTCCTGACCATACCGATATAGATGACGACAACGATGGTATCCTGGATACCGTTGAAGACCCGAACAATGATGGCGATAACGACCCGTTGACCGACCCCTTGGACAGTGACGGGAACGGTATCCCGAACCATAGGGACATCGATTCCGACAACGACGGGATCCCTGATAATGTGGAGGGTCAACCTACCCAAGGGTATATTCCGCCAACGGGCAACGATGCCGATAACGATGGCCTCGACGATGCCTACGAGGGCGCGGGAGACGAAGGCATCACCCCCGAGGATACCGATGGCGATACCACGCCCGATTATTTAGATCAGGACAGTGACGATGATACGGTACCCGATAATAATGAGGGGAACGACTTTAACTTCGATGGCCAACCCGATCAGACCTATTCGGGCACCGATACCGATGGCGACGGACTTGACGATGGCTATGAGGGGAGCGACGTTAACGATGGCTTCGATGTAAACGACGAGATCGACGATCCGGCCAACGACCTACCCGATACCGATGGTACCGAAGATGTAAACTACCGCGACCTGGACGACGATGGCGATGGGATCGATACCGAAAACGAGGACGATAATGGTAACGGTGACCCCACCGACGACGATACCGACGATGATGGTACGCCAGATTATCTGGATCCCACCGATGATTCAATAAGTGGTGATTTGTTGGTTTTTGAGTTTGTAACGCCTAATGGTGATGGGATTAATGACTTCCTATTTATTCGTGGTGTAGAGCAGTACCCAGATAATAATCTCAGAATTTATAATAGATGGGGTATCGAGGTATACAATGGAAAGGGGTATAACAACGTTAATAATGTGTTCGATGGACGTTCTAGAGGTCGTTCGACCGTAAAAGTAAAAGAATACTTACCTTCAGGAGTGTATTATTACATTTTTGATTACGTAAAAGAAGACAAGTCCATAACTTTGAACGGTTATTTTTATACAAGTAAGTAGCAGCGTATGCACAACAAGAAAGTATGTTTTGCCCTTTTGTTTCTTTGGGCTTTAGGTTCTCATTTCGTAGCGGCACAACAAGATGCCCAATACACTCAGTATATGTTTAATACTATGAGTGTGAATCCGGCTTATGCCGGGTCTAGGGGGCAGCTAAGTATTGCCGCCTTATACCGTTCCCAATGGGCGGGACTAGAAGGAGCACCAAAAACACAGACCCTAAATTTACATTCTCCTATACGTAACAGTAAGTTGGGTTATGGGGTATCAATAGTTAATGATAATATTGGCGATGGAACTGTTCAAGAAACTTATTTGGACGGTGTGATTTCATACACCTTGGATGTAGGTTTTGAGAAAAAGCTTTCCTTTGGGCTTAAAGCGGGGGGAAGTTTGTTAAGTCTTGACTTTAGTAAGCTTCAAGGTTTTGAAAACGAACCCATTTCCCAACAAAATATAGATAATAAGTTTTCTCCCAATGTGGGCCTTGGGGTGTATTACCACACCAATGTGGCCTATTTTGGGGTATCGGTTCCTAATTTATTACAAACCGAACATTTTGATAACTCCTCTGCCGACACCTCGGGTTCAACCTTCCTCGTTAAGGAGCGGTTGAATTTTTATGTGATTGGTGGTTATGTGTTTGAACTCAACCCAAATCTTAAATTTAAACCCTCATTCTTAACCAAGGCGGTTTCAGGTGCACCGATTCAAGTGGATCTTTCGGCCAACTTTTTGCTAAATGATAGATTCTATCTTGGGGCGGCCTACCGTTGGGATGCCGCTGTAAGTGGATTATTCGGGTTCCAGATTAGTGATCAAATCATGCTGGGACTGGCGTACGATAGGGAGACTACCGAATTAGGGGCAACCCAATTCAATGACGGCTCCTTTGAGGTGTTTTTGAGGTTTGAACTGGTCAAGGCATTCCGTGGTCTGGTTTCACCTCGTTTCTTTTAAATGGTGTAAACATGCGGCAATTGGTGCTGGCCATCCTATGTATGGTAGGATTGGGCCAATTAGGTTTTTCCCAAGAAAGATTATTGGAAAAAGCCGACAAAGATTACAAGGAATTTTCCTTTAAACCGGCTATTGATATCTATGAAAAAGTCTGGGAGAAAGGTTATGTATCTCCAGATTTGTTAAAAAAATTGGGTAATGCCTATTATTTTAACGCCAATTATTCCCAAGCGGCAAAGGCCTATGGCGAACTCGTGCAAAAATATCCTGATAAAGTGGGGCCTGAGTATCACTTTAAATACGGGCAAACTCTTAAATCCTTAGGAAAGTCGGAAATGGCACGAGAACAATTCGAGCTTTTTGCCAAGGGAACCGACGACGACTTAAGGGCCGTACTTATGGAAAAAGATACGGCCAATGATACAAGTGGACCACGTTTTAAATTAGGGAAATTCGAGCATAATTCTGAATATTCCGATTTTGCCCCATCTTTTTATAATGGACATTTGGTTTTTGCTTCCGATCGGGATACTGGAAATTTTTCCAGATACCGTCATACTTGGAACCAGCGTGATTTTCTGGACTTATACGAGGTTACTACGGACTCTGCACAAATTCAGCATGTAGTAAAATTGGCCGGAGATGTCAATACTAGGTTGCACGAATCTACAACGGCTTTCAGTAAAGATGGCCAAACCCTGTATTTTACCCGAAACAATTTTAAGGAGGGTAAATACAAAAGGGATGAAGAGGGCTTTATTAGGTTAAAGATTTTTAAGGCAAGCCATACCGAAGAAGGTTGGCAAAACATTGCTGAGCTTCGCTTTAATGGTGATCGCTATTCCGTAGCCCACCCAACCCTAAGTCCCGATGGGAAATTTATGTATTTCGCCTCCGATATGCCCGGTGGATTTGGACAATCGGATATTTATAAAATAGAGATTAGGGAAGATGGTTCCTTTGGAAGGTTTGAGAATTTAGGCGATAAAATCAATACCGAGGGTCGCGAAACCTTCCCCTTTATGGCAGCCGATAGTACCTTGTATTTTGCCTCTGATGCCAGGGGAGGCTTGGGTGGCCTAGATATTTATGAAGTTCCTGCCGACCTAAGTAAAGCACCCCAAAACCTGGGAGCGCCAATTAATAGCGCCCAAGACGATTTTACTTTTATTATAAATTCCGAAAAAGGTGTCGGCTATTTTGCCTCCAATAGAAATGGTAATACGGAAACCGACGATATTTTTATGTTTAGCGATCGCGGACGCCCTTGTCAAAGACCTATTTCTGGTACGGTGCGCGATAAAATATCAGGAGAGGTACTTTCTGGTGCTACTGTAAAGGTCATTGATGGCAATAACCAAGAAGTGTCTAGTACGATTACTGATGCAGCTGGGAATTATAAAGTAGAGATTGATTGCAACAAAGTGAATTTTATTCGGGCCCTAATGCAAGGTTATGTGCCTTCTGAAGAGTATTTGGAAGCATCTAACGAAAAGCCTGGTATAGTCGATTTTTATCTGGAAAGGGAAACTGTAACAGCAGGTTATGGCGACGATTTAGCAAAATTGCTCCAACTGAGTACTATATACTTTGATTTGAATAAATATGATGTTAGACCAGATGCCGAGATAGAGATCCAAAAAGTAATCGCGGCTATGGAGAAATATCCAAGCTTGAACATTACCGTAAAATCCCATACCGATTCTAGGGGCAGGGATGCCTATAATTTATGGCTTTCGCAGATGCGTGCCGAGTCTACGGTAGATTATATGGTCTCTAAAGGAATTGCCCGTATTCGATTGGAAGGCATAGGTTTTGGAGAGACCCAGTTAATCAATGATTGCGGTAATGGTGCAAATTGTCCGGAAGATGAACATGAATTGAACCGAAGATCGGAATTCATAATCAAGGAGTAAAATTTCCTTTAATTATATTAACCTCTATAAACTGGCTATGGGTTTTTCCCTCTGGCTTTCTAAACCTCCTACTTTCTTGGGGTAGCCGTTATGGTCATTACCAGGAAAAATGATGAATGGTGTTTATACGGCCATTAGAGATTTAAAATTTGTTGTTTTTCCTGTATTTCATGCTGGTTATTAAAACCTTCTGATAAAATTCAGGATTGTTTTCTTACAGAACAACTCATTTTTTCTCAAGGGTTTTCGTACTTCATATTAGCCGTCGATTAACCATCCAATTTATTCGTTGTAGGTAAATACGTTTATTGCGTCAGGAAAACGGCTTCCGTGAAAACAGGTATTTCATCGACATTTTAGCTCATTTTACAACAAATCTTTCCTTTAGCGGTTTAATTCACTGAATTTTGTTGTAGGAAATTCCCATTTCTTACCCAAAAACACTAAACCACAGTTCTATGATTAGAACGCACACAACCTACAAAGGACATCTGTCCGGTCGCGAAAAGCTTTCCAGTTCGAAGGCAAATACGCTATGGCAAACATTCCGTTCCGTTTATTCGTTAAGTCTGAATGGTTTCTATTTGCTAGTAGCTATATTGTTTTTTGTTTCTACAAGTTTGAAAGCGCAGCAAAACGATCCTGCCGTTACAGCGCCAAGTATTAATCCAATTCCCTTTACCTATCCTGCCGGCGGCGATTATGGTTTTAGGGTGATTAATAATGGTTATGATGATGTGCTGGTAAACCCTGGCGATGATTTCAGGATTAATATGATTTTTGGGAAGTCGGAGATTACCGACATGGCGAATCCCATCAATGCCTTGTCCGGAAACGGCGTGGCCATGTTCAGTTGGACCTATTTCGACAACCCTGCGGGAGATGATATACTCGAGGGGACTTTGATAAATCCATTACAACCGGGCATTGGGTATAACATTAATGTAACCGTTTTGCCGAAAACGAGTTCCACGGCAAATGATGTTGGTTTTTTAGTGAATATTATCCCTTCTTTCGATGTAAATTCCAAAGGAAATTTAACCAGCAATGACGATACCAACCGATTTACCCGAGCTGTGTTGGATACCGATAATGATGGAGTAGAAGATGGACTAGATATTGACGACGATAACGATGGCATTCTTGATATTGTTGAGGTACCTGATTCCGATGGGGATAATAATCCTTTAACTGAGTCCGTGGATAGTGATAATGATGGGGTTCTAGATCATTTGGATACCGATTCCGACAACGACGGTATCCCCGATAATATAGAGGCCCAGACCACTGCAGGATATATTGCTCCATTGGGTGCCGACGCCGATGGCGACGGATTGGACGATGCCTATGAGGGTAGCGGCGATGAAGGGCTAACCCCGGTGAATACCGATACTACCGACCAACCCGATTATCTAGATACTGATAGTGATAACGATACGGTTCTAGATAATAACGAAGGCAATGACTTTGATTTTAATGGGCAACCTGATGCTACTTATTTGGGTATTGATTCCGATTTTGACGGATTGGACGATGGTTACGAAGGCACCGATGTTAATGATGGCTTCGATGTCAATGACGAAATAAACAACCCAGCCACCGATTTGCCGGATACCGATGGTACCGAAGATGTAAACTACCGCGATACCGACGACGATGGCGATGGTACCGATACTGAAGATGAAGATGATAATGGTAATGGCGACCCCACCGACGATGACGGTGATGGTAACGGAACACCAAATTATTTACAACCCACTGACGACGATGACGATGGTGTGCCAAATTCCCTAGATATAGACGATGATAACGATGGGATATTGGATGCTGTTGAAGATGCCAATACCGATGGTGATAACGATCCACTGACCAATTCTACCGATAGCGATAATGATGGTAGACCCGATCATTTGGATATCGATTCCGACAACGACGGTATCCCCGATAATGTAGAGGCCCAGACCACTGCAGGTTATATTTCCCCATCGGGTACAGATGCCGATGGCGACGGTTTGGACGATGCTTATGAAGGTAGTGGTAACGAAGGACTAACCCCTGTAAATACCGATGGAGTCGATCAACCCGATTATCTAGATACTGATAGTGATAACGATACCGTGGCCGATAACAACGAAGGCAACGATTTTGACTTCAACGGTCAGCCCGATTGGTCGTATACCGGAACCGATAGTGATAATGACGGTTTAGACGATGGTTATGAAGGTGCCGATGTTAACGATGGCTTCGATGTCAATGACGAAATAAACAACCCAGCCACCGATTTGCCGGATACCGATGGTACCGAAGATGTAAACTACCGCGATACCGATGATGATGGTGATGGCACCGATACCGAAGATGAAGATGAAGATGGTAATGGCGACCCCACCGACGACGATGACGATGGTAATGGTACCCCAAATTATTTGCAACCCACCGACGACGATGACGATGGCGTGCCAAATTCCCTCGACCTAGACGATGATAATGATGGTATATTGGATTCTGTAGAAGATGCCAATATCGATGGCGATAACGATCCACTGACCAATTCTACCGATAGCGATAATGATGGTAGACCCGATCATTTGGATATCGATTCAGATAACGATGGTATCCCCGATAATGTAGAGGCCCAGACCACTGCGGGTTATATTGCCCCGTCGGGTACCGATGGCGATGGCGACGGATTGGACGATGCTTATGAAGGTACTGGAAACGAAGGACTAATCCCTGTAAATACCGATGGAGTCGATGTGCCCGATTACATAGACTTGGATAGTGATAACGATACCGTGACCGATAATAACGAAGGTAATGATTTCGATTTCAACGGTCAGCCCAATTGGTCGTATACCGGAACCGATAGTGATAACGACGGTTTGGACGATGGTTACGAAGGTGCCGATGTTAATGATGGTTTCGATGTCAATGACGAAATAGACAATCCGGCAACCGATCTACCCGATACCGACGGAACCGAAGATGTAAACTACCGCGATACCGATGACGATGGCGATGGTACCGATACTGAAAACGAAGACGGAAATGGCAACGGTGATCCAACTGACGATGATGACGATAATGACGGTATTCCGAATTACTTGGATCCAATAGACGATACCCCAACAACCGATACCGATGGCGACGGAGTTCCCGATGAAATTGATATAGATGATGATAACGATGGTATTCTAGATTCGGTAGAAGACGACAATCTTGATGAAGACAATGACCCACTAACCAACCCTTTGGATATGGATGGCGATGGTTACGCAGATCATTTGGATCTAGATGCTGATAATGATGGTATCCCTGATAATGTTGAAGCCCAAGCCACATTCGATTATCTGGCACCTTCGGGTACCGATGCGAACGCTAATGGTTTGGACGATGTCTATGAAACCAGTGGCTCGCAAGGCATTACCCCCGAGAATACCGATGGTACCGATTATCCCGACTATTTAGACTTGGATAGTGATAATGATTTTGTGGCCGATCATATTGAAGGGCATGACTACGATGCCAATGGTTTGGCCGATACCGATTTTATAGGAATCGATACCGACGGCGATGGTCTTGATGATGGTTACGAAGGAACAGATGTAAACGATGGGTTCGACATCAACGATGAAATCAATAATCCCGCAAGTAATTTACCCGATACCGATGGTACCGAAGATGTTGACTATCGTGATACCGATGACGACGGAGATGGTATCGATACCCGTGAGGAAGATGATAACAACGACGGCAATTTCGCTAATGATGATGCTGACGGTGATGGCATCCCCGATTATTTAGATCCAGACCCGAAAGATTTGGATATAGAAGTTTTCAATGTGGTGACCAATAATGGCGATGGTGTGCATGATTATTTCAAGATCAAAAATCTAGAGCGTTTCCCAGAGAATACAGTACAGATTTATAACCGTTGGGGTGTCATGGTTTATGAAGCCCAGGGCTATGATAATTCAACCATATACTTTGATGGTACATCACAGAATAAGAATACCATTCAAGAAGACAACAAATTACCCGTTGGTACCTATTTCTACATTTTGAATTATGTAAGAAATGGCGAATCGAAAAATAAATCGGGTTACCTATACCTTAACCGATAAGCACCTGACCATGTTTTATTCCCCCAAATCTTTCATGCATAGGCTGTGCCTAATGTTTTGTATTGGCCTGACCACCTTTACCTGGGCTCAACAAGATGCCCAATATACCCAATATATGTACAATACCATGAGTGTAAACCCTGGTTATGCAGGGTCTCGTGGGCATTTGAGTGTGGCAGCCTTATACAGGAGCCAATGGTTTGGTCTTGAAGGGGCACCCCAGACAGGGACGTTTGGCCTACATACCCCAATTGGTTATGGAGGTATGGGATTGGGTTTGTCTATTGTAAATGATAAAATAGGCCCAAGCGATGAGACTTTTGTAGATTTCGATACCTCATATACCATATTCTTAAGCGGTTCGGCCAATCTATCATTTGGATTAAAGGCCAGTGTACACCTATTAGATGTTAGGTTTACCGACCTCAATCAAGAATTCCCCGATACAAGTTTGCAGCAGAACATAGATAATAAATTGTCGCCGAATATTGGGGCCGGGGTGTATTACCATACCGACAGATTCTATGCCGGTATCTCGACCCCGCGTATTCTCGAAACCGAACATTTCGATTCTTCCAGTGGTTCTGTAGCTGCCGAACGTATGCATATCTACCTTATCGCAGGTTATGTAGCCGATATAGGTCCCCAGGTACGAATGAAACCTGCCATACTAACCAAGGCGGTAAGTGGTGCTCCCTTACAGGTAGATGCCTCTTTGAATTTTTTGTTCAGCGATCGTTTTGTTTTGGGAGGAGCGTATCGCTGGGATGCCGCTTGGAGTGCCATGGCTGGCTTTTATATCAAAGAAGGTATGTTTCTTGGGTTGGCCTATGACAAAGAAACCACAGAGCTTGGTAACACCGCCTTTAATGATGGTTCATTTGAAGTAATCTTACGCTACGACTTTATTAAACCGGCTTACAGAGGCCTACGTTCTCCTCGTTTCTTTTGATAAGGCATTGTTGTCATGTTTAATCAAATTTTTGTTCTAATATTTACGTTTTTATAGGCATCGTCTAAAGTAATTTTGGATGCTTAAGTTTGTAATAGGTAATTTATGAGTCGAGACAGATAGAATACGGTTGGTTCTAGAATGTCTAGCTATTAGGTATCGTCCTTTCATTTTCCAAAGGCAAGGGATATTTTCCATAAAAGAATGGATAATGCTTTTTTTTGAGGGTGTTTCCCTCTATTTTACTCTCGAGTTATAGTCGTTTTCATACACTTTCTCTTCTATTTCCTACTTTTTCACAACAATTATTAGCCCCTTGTGTCTAATCAATATTACATTTGACCGTAATAATCTTACATTTTATCGGAGAATTGGCACAACATCTATCCGATAAATAGTAAGCTTAACCAAGTCCTATGTTAAATGCTGTGAGTGAGAGGGTAGTCTGTACCCTCTCCCCACCACAGGTGGGGGAATGCTGTGTGAAAACAAATCATACCAACAAGCCAAATTCGACCGATAGCCGGTGGTCCAAAAAGAAAATCATTGGTTTTTATCTATTGGCCGGCCTATGCATTTTTACAACTGTTGCACAACAACAGCCCATAATATGGGTAAAAGCGGATAATGCGGTAAATGCGTCTTCTGGTGTTCCTGGTAATGGAACTACGGTTACCAACTGGTTTGACCAAGCTACGGCCAATGGTAGTCAGAATGGTGGAGGCGCATCTGCCCATCCCGGTCAAAACGAAAACTCGCTTCCCGGTTTACCTTTGTTTAGAAGAAATGCGGCCAATAATATTAATTATAACCCGGTAATTCGGTTTAACGGTAGTGGTGCTGGAGATGCGATTCAGTTTCAAAGTCCAAATGGACTAAACGATCAAAGTGTTTTCGTAGTTTTTGCCGCTCAAGGTTCAGGTACACAACAATACAATCAAAGATTGTTGTATGGGGGAGACATTTCCAACCCTTCGGGGGGTGGCCCCAGTAATTCCCGTTCCGATTTTTCGATAGGTGTTGCCAACAATAACCGACTGGCTTTTGGGGGTGGATCGCAAGGAGATTACTTTTTTACAGGTAATGTAAATTTAAACGGTAGGCCTACCATTGGTACGGTTACCCGTAATAGTAATGGGACTAGTAACACTACAATCAGGTCTCATGTTAACGGAACCCAGAATAGGGGTTCTACTACCGTGAATAATCTTGGAAATGGACGTCCAACGGCTAGTTTAGTGCGTATAGGGGAGCATTTCAGTAATACTTCATCAACCAACAGCCTTAACGGAAGAGTGGCTGAATTGTTGGTATATAATTCTGTTTTATCGACCAATCAACGCCAAAGGGTCGAATCTTACCTGGCATTAAAATATGGCATTACCCTAAATGCCAATACGAATAATCAACTGGGTTCTGTGGTAGGAAACACCAATTACGATTACCGCGATTCGCAAGGCGTAATTATTTGGAATAGGAATTCCCAATATCGATATGGGATTTCCGGTCTGGCGAAGGATGTATTTTTCGGTTTGGATCAGCGGATTTCGAGTAGTATACACTCTGGAAGCCGTGTAACCATGGCTTCGAATTCCGATTTTAACAATGATAACCTAGGAGGGTCCAGACCGGGCTTTTCGGGTAGCCGGAATTCATTGATTTGGGCAAATGACCACGGGAATCTTACCGAAACAACGACCGAACTACCTTCAATAGTTACTTCTCGAATAGCTCGGGAATGGAAAGTGCAAATGGCCTCAGATGGTATTCGAATGGCCGGGATTAGTAACGTTTCATTACAATTGGATATCGCGGGGATTAGTCTTACCAACTTGAATGATAAGACCCTGAAGTTGATAATTGACGAAGATGGTAATGGCGATTTTACTGATGGCAACATTCGCCTTGTTAATGTCGCTCAAATAGTTGGGAATGTAGCCCGATTCGATAATATCTCTTTTTCGGATGGGGAAGTTTTTTCATTGGCGGTCCAAAATATGACACCCTTTGATTGTAGCCCGGCTTTTTACCAAATAATAAATGGTCAATTAAAAGTATTTGACCCATCCAATGGGCAATATACCGATATTGGTTCCGCTTCACCAACCCGTATAAATGCTATTGGTTTCAATACTAATGACAACCTTATCTATGGTATTCCCACAGCTGCAGGAGTCGATTCTTTCGGAAATGCCATAGCTGTGAATGATTTGGTTCAAATTGATGCTACGGGCAAACTTCTTCGATTATTCCCTACCAATCTAGTTGGCCCAACCATTGCGGGAGATATTCAAAATGGATATCTATACGTGAAAAATGGCATTAGTGTTTATCGAATAAACCTGACCAACGGAAGCTCGACCCTGGTTGGAACTAATTTTGATGCTTCGGATATCGGAATTATCAATGGTCATATTTATGGTTTAAAAGATGACGTATTTCTCGATATGGAAATTGCAACGGGGAATGTGGTTACCAAACCAATTCTAAATTGTAACGGTACCGACCTTGGAGGGATTCATTTCGGAGCAACCTTTGTAAGCAACACTAACGATCTTTATTTTGCCGATAATTTCGGGGGACTCTATCGTATTGATGGGTACGATAGCCCTACACCCTGTGCTACTTTTGTAGCCAATTCCCAACCCACTACCATTAATGATGGGGCCAGTTGTCCCACAGCTTGTCCGCCTTTCGACTTAGATTGTGATGGGTGTTTGAACGATGTAGACCAAAACCCGAACACGGCCGATCCGGATACGGATGGTGATGGAATTGCCGATCCCTGTGATAGTGTGCCAGAAGCCCAGGACGACCAAAGCCAAATAGGTGAAGACCAACAACTGGATATACTGGTATTGAACAATGATATAATTGGTGCTGATGGTCCGGCAATTCCGACGTTAAGTATTCCTAGTGCTAGTTCTTCTCAAGGGGGTACAATCCAAGTACAGGATAACGGAACACCCAACAACCCTCTGGATGATTTTATCCAGTATACCCCAGCTGTTAATTTTAATGGAATTGATACATTCATTTATACCCTAACCGATGTTGATGGGAATACTGATACGGCTATAGTTACCATCACCGTGATTGAGGATTCAGATGAAGATGGAATAGATGATATTTCGGATTTAGACGATGATAATGATGGTATACTTGATGTCAATGAATGTGCACAAGATAAACCTACTAATATTACCTTTAATACCCCTACTGATGGTACGATGCAGTTACCCTTATCTGGGGCCACAGTGAATTGGGAAATAACTAATACATTTTCTGGGGTTAACGGTCATGTGATGGATTCTGGAAATTCCAGTAACAATGAGCTATTCTTTCAGTATAACGGAGATGATTACAATGTAGTCGCTGATTTTGAATTGAATGGTGTTCCTGCAACAAGTGAGATGCAATTAAGTTTGTTCGGTTATTTAGACGCCGATACCCAAATTGCACCCCCAATTGATTTCGGTTCTAGATTTGGAACATACACTATTAGTTGGACAGATGATGGCGGCAATCCGGTTCCCGGTATGGCTATTTTATTAGACCCATTGGATCAACTCAAGGGAGCAGATGGATCTACAGAAATAAATATTCTTCAGAGTGGAGGGACATTTACACAGCCCGTTCAAGTTCCTGGCTCGCATCCTGGTTTGAATCCATCAGGGGTATGGCTAAACAATGCCTTAGAATGGTCCATCATTTTCCCAAAAGGAGCTACAAAATTTACCATTAATGCTCAAGACGGAAGGAGTATAGAAGGCTTCCGTTTTTCTGCGTTGGAAACTAATTGCGCCAATACTGATGGAGATGCTTTTCCAGATTATTTAGATGTGGACTCTGATAACGATGGTTGTCCTGATGCTATGGAAGGAGCAGGTAACTTTGTGATTTCCGATTTGACCTCCAGCCAAAATTTGGCCGATGCCGATGAAGGTACTGTCAATGCTCAAGGCGTACCAACAAATTCAGGAAGCCCACAAGGGAATAATACAGCGGTTATAACCGCCGATACAGTGAGTATTGCCACACAACCGACAGACCAAGAAAATTGTGAGAACGGAAATGTAACATTTACGATACAGGCCAATGCCAGTTCAGCCCTGAACTATCAATGGCAGCTAGATTCAGGCTCTGGTTTTGTCGACATTCCAGGGGAAACCAACCCAAGTTTAAGCCTTAATAATCTAATTATAGGGCAAGATGGTAACCAATATAGGGTGCATGTTAGCAGCAGTGATAACAGTTGTGGTTTAGTATCAGATTCTGTTCGTTTAACGGTTTATGGCCTACCCACTACGGCCAACGCAGGTCTAGACCAAGAAAACTGTAACGCTGCCAATTTTACCTTGGCAGCGAATGCCCCAACGGTTGGCAACGGTCAATGGACGGTAGTCAGCGGTACCGCGACGATTACCGATGCGACCTCTCCCATTTCCACTATAAACTTGACTTCGCCAACGGCTACTTTACGATGGACGATCTCCAACGGCAGCTGTTCCGATAGTACCGATGAGGTGGTATTGACCAATCATGCCTTGCCCACCATGGCCCAAGCAGGCCTGGACCAAGAAAACTGTAACGATGCCAATTTTACCTTGGCAGCGAATACCCCTGTGGTAGGTACCGGTCAATGGATGGTAGTTAGCGGTACAGCTACGATTACCGATGCTGCATCCCCCATTTCTACCATAAACTTGACTTCGGCCACGGCTACTTTACGTTGGACCATATCCAACGGTAGCTGCACCGATAGTAGCGATGATGTGGTTTTGACCAATCATGCCTTGCCCACCGTGGCTCAGGCTGGTATAGACCAAGAAAACTGTAACGATGCCGATTTTACCTTGGCTGGCAATGCCCCTGTGGTAGGTACGGGTCAATGGACTGTGGTCAATGGTACGGCCACGATTACCGATGCTGCATCACCCATTTCCACCATAAACTTGACTTCCACGACGGCCACTTTGCGTTGGACGATCTCCAATGGCAGTTGTACCGATAGTACCGATGATGTGGTATTGACTAACCATACTTTACCTACCGTGGCCCAGGCAGGAATAGACCAAGAAAACTGCAACGATGCCGATTTTACCTTGGCGGGCAATGCGCCAACAGTAGGTACGGGTCAATGGACTGTGGTCAATGGTACGGCCACGATTACCGATACTTCATCACCCATTTCCACCATAAACTTGACCTCAGCAACGGCTACTTTGCGTTGGACGATCTCCAACGGCAGCTGTACCGATAGTACCGACGATGTGGTTTTGACCAATCATGGGTTACCCACCGTGGCCCAGGCAGGCCTGGACCAAGAAAACTGCAACAATACCAATTTTACCTTGGCTGGCAATGCCCCAACGGTAGGTACGGGTCAATGGACTGTGGTCAGTGGAACGGCCTCGATTACTGATGATACCTCCCCCACATCTCCCATAAACTTGACTTCGGCAACGGCTACTGTGCGTTGGACGATTTCCAATGGTAATTGCGCCGATAGTTCTGATGAGGTGGTGCTGACCAATCATGCTCTTCCAGCAGCCCCAACAAGTGGTGGGGATCAGACCCAATGTTCTTCGGCAGGTATGGTTTTAACGGCAAGTGCCACTGTGGGTGTAGGTGAGAATTTGATTTGGTATGATGCCTTAACGGGTGGAAACCAAGTCGCCGACCCAAGTTTAAGCGTAGTGGGTACAGCAACATATTATGCTGAATCTGAAAATACTGCAAGCTCTTGTACAAGTACAAACAGAACCCCTGTAACCCTGACACTAAATACCTGCAGTTTTTCGGTCAATAAGATTCAGTCGGCTGGGCCAAGTCCGGTTACCGCTGCGGGAGAGGTATTGACGTATACCATCACCATTAGCAATACTGGAACCACGGATATTACCGGAATCGTTCCAACGGAGAACTATCCGGGAGCAGGAACGGGAACCCTGAGTATGGCTACTGAGAGCGGCACTGCCAATGGAATTTTGGAAGTGGGTGAGACTTGGATGTATACGGCAACCTATACGGTAACCCAAGCCGATATAAATGCCGGTACAGATCTCATCAATAGTATTGATATAGATAGTAATGAGACTGCTACGGTAACTAGTTCAACCTCAACCCCAGTGATCCAAAATGCTGGCTTGACCTTGACCAAAACGGTTACCACATCCGGTACCGCTTTGAACGATGTAATCGAATACACCCTTGTGGTAACGAATACGGGTAATGCGACCCTGACGGATATCGAGTTGACCGATGCGAATGCGACGATAGTATCCGGTATTCCGATCGCCAGTCTGGCTCCGGGTGCCTCCATAAACGTAGTGGCGCAACATACCATAACCCAATCCGATTTGGATCGAGGTTATGTAGAGAACTCGGCCACGGCCACGGGTGATAGTCCCATTGGTAACGATGATGTCGGCGATGTTTCCGATGCCGGGGACGAGACTTTGGAGACCCCGGATGGGGAAGGCAATACCGATGGTGACCCTACCAACGATCCTACTTTGAATTTACTACCGGCCAACCCGGAATTGACCTTGATAAAAACGGTGACCGCATCTGGTACGGCCTTGAACGAGTTGATCGAATACACTTTGGTGGTAACCAATACGGGGAATGTGACCCTGACGGATATCGAAGTAACTGATGTAAATGGCATAATAGTATCCGGAAGCCCTATTGCCAGTCTGGCCCCGGGTGCTTCTATAAACGTGGTGGCGCAACATACCATAACCCAGTCCGATTTGGATCGGGGGTACATAGAGAATTCGGCCACGGCCACGGGTGATAGTCCCATTGGTAACGATGATGTCGGCGATGTTTCCGATGCCGGGGACGAGACTTTGGAGACCCCGGATGGGGAAGGCAATACCGATGGTGACCCTACCAACGATCCTACTCTAAGCGTATTACCGGCCAACCCGGAAATAACCCTGACTAAAACGGTGACCACACCCGGTACGGCCTTGAACGATGTTGTTGAATATACTTTGGTGGTCACCAATACGGGTAACGTAACCCTGAGCGATATCGAGGTGACCGATGCCCATGCGACGATCATATCCGGTAGTCCGATCGCTAGTTTGGCCCCAGGAGCCACCATGAACGTGGTGGCGCAACATACCATAACCCAGTCCGATTTGGATCGGGGATATGTAGAGAACTCGGCCACGGCCACAGGCGATAGTCCCAACGGTACCGATGATGTCAGCGATGTATCCGATGCCGGAGACGAGACCCTGGAGACCCCCGATGGCACGGGGAATACCGATGGTGACCCTACCAACGACCCTACTTTGCTTCAATTGGGGTCTCAATCGGGCATTGGATTAATTAAAACGGCTACCTATGTCAGTGGTATAGGAAACCAAGCCGGTGACGTAGTGCGCTATCAATTTGAAATATACAATTTGGGTAATACCCGATTATACGATATAAACCTAAGGGAAGTTGTGTTTGGCGGACAGGGTACTGTACCTAATCCTGTCTATGTAAGCGGGGGCCAGAACCTGAATGCTGGCGAAGTGGTTGATTTGAATGTTGGTTCTGCCCCCCTTATTTTTAGTGCCGAATACATCCTAACCCAAACCGATGTCGATTCCGGAACAATCAGTAATCAGGCCGAAGTTTCGGCAAATGAGCCGAACGGAAACCTTATTACTGACCTTTCCGACCCTGACTCTACAATGGCAGGGGCCAACAATGCTACCATAATACGAACCTTACCGGATCTCGATGAAGATAATGACGGCATTTTAGATGCTTGGGAAGATCTGAATT
This sequence comes from Sediminicola luteus, assembly GCF_002514735.1. Taxonomy (GTDB): domain Bacteria; phylum Bacteroidota; class Bacteroidia; order Flavobacteriales; family Flavobacteriaceae; genus HQA918. The sequence goes on from NZ_NBWU01000005.1 coordinate 507,978, forward strand.
TGGATGGAGACGATAATCCTGCAACCGACCCTACGGATTCTGATGCCGATGGTATTCCCGATTATTTAGATATAGATTCGGATAATGATGGCATCCCGGATAATGTGGAGGCTCAAACCACTTTAGGGTACATTCCACCATCTGGCAACGATACGAACGGAAACGGATTGGATGATGCCTATGAGATAAATGGAACAGGATTAACACCAATCAATACCGATGGAACCGACCTTCCGGATTATTTGGATGAAGATAGTGATAACGATGGGGTAAGAGATAATATCGAAGCCCATGATCGCGATAAAAATGGCTTGCCCGATGTTACCCTATTAGGAGTAGATACTGATGGTGACGGATTGGATGATGCTTTCGAGTCGGGGAACCTCAATGATATCGATGTCAACGATGCCTTGGACGATCCAATGAACGACTTGCCTAATTCCGATGCCTCGGATGAGGTAGATTACCGGGATACCGATGACGATAATGATGGCATACCAACCCGAAGGGAAGATGTTGATGGAAACGGTGATTTTAGTAATGACGATGCCGATTTTGATGGTATTCCCGATTATCTCGATCAAAATGTTAAACCTGAAGGTCCAGACGATGGAATATCGGTTTACAATGCCATCACCCCCAATAACGATGGTAAAAATGATGTCTTACGCATAGAGGGTATAGAATTCTACCCCGATAATACATTGAGAGTTTATAACCGATGGGGGGTCTTGGTTTTCGAGAAAAGGGGATACGATAATAGAAACGGTCTATTCGACGGAAGCTCTACCGCACGGGCCACTTTGGCTACCGATAATAAATTACCGGTCGGATCTTATTTCTATGTGCTCGACTATGTAAACGACCAAGACCAAGATAAGCAGCGAACAGGCTACCTATACATTAACAGATAAGATGAAGTTGACCATGATGCAAAAAAAAATGCCACAGTTCAAAAAACTGTTGGTACTGGTAATTCCCTTGTTAAGCCTTACTAGTTGGGCCCAACAAGATGCCCAGTATACCCAATATATGTACAATACCCAAGGGATCAATCCGGCCTATGCCGGTACCCGCGGACAATTAAGTTTGGCCGCCTTATACCGTAACCAGTGGGTTGGGGTAGATGGGGCCCCAGAGTCCGCCACCTTGAATGCGCAAGCACCCATAGGGGAATCGGGTATTGGCTTAGGGCTTTCCATTGTAACCGATAAGGTGGGGCCCACCCAAGAGACGGCCTTCGATATCGATTTTTCCTATACGATACCATTAAATGTTGCCGCGGATCTATCCTTCGGTCTAAAGGCCAGTGGGCACCTTTTGGATGTGCGATTTTCGGAGCTCAACAGTTATGATCCCGATGATGCCGTATTGCAAAACGATATCCATAATCGGTTTTCACCCAATATAGGGGCCGGACTGTATTATCATACCGACCGATTCTATTTAGGGCTATCGGTACCCCGAATATTGGAAACCGAACATTTCGATTCCTCAAGTTTGGCCACCGCCACCGAGCGTATGCATTGGTACTTGATTACGGGTTATATCTTTGAAGCCAATCCAAATTTAAAAATAAAACCTGCCTTGCTTACCAAAGCGGTAAAAGGGGCCCCATTACAAGTAGATATGTCATTGAATTTTATGTTGCGTGACCGTTTTGTCCTTGGGGCCGCCTATAGGTGGGATGCCGCTCTAAGTGCCCTGGCCGGATTTCATATCGGAGATGGTTTGTTTTTGGGACTCGCTTATGATAGGGAGGTGACCGAATTGGGCAATACGGCCTTTAACGATGGCTCTTTTGAGGTAATCTTGAGATACGATTTTATGGATAAATCCAGTAGATTCTTAAAATCCCCTAGATTTTTCTAGGGTGTGTTGGTGAAGTGGGATTAATGTTGATACTGGATCCAAGCACCCTTCGGGGTGCTTTTTTTGTTAATTGCCCCCGTATCTGCCTTAAAGGTTTTATTTTTATCGACTGAAACCCGATAGAGGGCTTTTTTATTTGAATTAATTGGCTGTTCATTTGTTTATTTCAGACGTATAGTTGATTAAACCTATTTTTGATATATGAGCGAAGAGCGTGTACTTTTAGTAAATGCCCAAGACGAGGTCATAGGTACCATGGAGAAGATGGAAGCCCACGAAAAAGCGGTATTACATAGGGCCTTTTCGGTTTTTGTTTTGAACAAAAAAGGCCAGTTAATGTTGCAACAACGGGCCGCCCATAAATACCATTCCCCTTTGTTATGGACCAATACCTGTTGTAGTCATCAACGGGAAGGGGAGACCAATATAGGGGCGGGTAAACGTCGACTTCGTGAAGAAATGGGGTTTGAGGTAGAGCTCAAAGAATTGTTTTCTTTTATCTATAAAGCTCCTTTCGATAACGGACTTACCGAGCATGAATTGGATCATGTTATGGTAGGCTATTCCGAATTGGAACCGAATATCAACCCTGAAGAAGTGGCCGCCTGGAAATGGATGGACCTCGATGCCGTTAAAACCGATATGGCTGCAAACCCAGATAGGTATACGGCATGGTTCAAGATTATTTTTGAAAAATCGTACCATCATTTAGAAGCCCATCGTTATGAAGGTAAAAGTTAGTAGAAAAGCTCACTTCAATGCCGCCCATCGTCTGCATAGGCCCGACTGGGACGATGCCAAGAACAAAGCGGTTTTTGGTAAGTGTAGTAATCCCAATTACCATGGCCATAATTACGACCTTGTGGTCAGTGTACGGGGCGAAATAGACGAGACTACCGGTTTCGTAATGGACATGAAGGTGTTGAAAGAACTGATCTATACCCATATCGAACAGGCTTTCGACCATAAAAACCTTAATCTTGAGGTGCCAGAATTTAAAAACCTAAACCCCACGGCCGAACATATTGCCGTCGTGATCTGGAATAAGCTTCGGCCTTTTATTGCAACGGATAAGGAATTGGAGGTCGTTTTGTATGAGACCCCCCGAAATTTCGTGACTTATTCCGGTTAAATACGAACCAAAAATTTTCCCATGTTATACCCATTGAAATTTACCCCCATTTTAAAGGAACGCCTGTGGGGAGGCACCAAATTAAAGGATCGTTTCAATAAACCGTCCGAGTCCGATATTACCGGTGAAAGTTGGGAACTTTCGGGCGTACCCGGCGATGTATCGGTCGTGGCCGAAGGCCCGTTGGCCAACCGTAACCTTAACGATCTAATCGAAATGTATGGGGCCGATCTTTTAGGACAGTCCGTTTTGGACCGTTTCGGAAAAGATTTCCCGATCCTAATTAAATTCATTGACGCCAAACAAGATCTTTCCATACAATTACACCCGAATGATGCCTTGGCCAAGGAACGCCATAATTCTTTTGGGAAAACAGAGATGTGGTATGTGATGGATGCTGACCCCGGGGCCCAATTAATCGTTGGCTTTAATCGCGATGTTAGTAAGGAAGAGTATCAAGAAAGTTTGGAAAAAGGCACCTTACTGGATTTGCTCAACTACGAAGATGTCGCAAGCGGTAGTACCTTTTTTATCAATACCGGAAAAATACATGCCATAGGGGCAGGGGTGCTTTTGGCCGAAATACAGCAGACCAGTGACGTTACCTACCGTGTGTATGATTTTGACCGTAGGGACAAAGAAGGCAACCTAAGGGAGCTACATACCGAATTGGCATTAGACGCCATGGATTTTACCAAAAAAGACGACTTTAAGGTAAGTTATCCTACGGCAAAGAACGAAACCAATACCATGGTCCAATGCCCGTATTTCAACACCAATTATCTAGAATTGGATGCTGAGGTAACCTACGGACCCGCGGCTAACTTTAGGATTTATATGTGTGTAGACGGTGCGGCCACGATCTCGAACCAAGAAGGTGTGGCAACCTTGGTTAAAGGAGAGACCGTTTTAATGCCCGCCAGTTCCGATTTTGTAAAGATCGAAACCAAGGGATGTAAATTGTTGGAGGTAACCGTATAAAAAGACAAAACCTTATTGCAGACCACCACTGAACGAACTGGCTGGGGAGTTAAAGGCAACGTTAAATATGGGCGCGAAAAACACCTATGTGCCCCCAAAAACGTAATTTTGTGCAAAATTCCATATTATGGCAAGTGTTAGAAATTTGAAAAAAGACATCAATTATGTGTTGGGCGACTTGATCGACTCGGTTTATTTCTGGGAGATGAGCACAGGTAACGCCAATTCTGAGGCCGGTACTGAGATTATCGATGGGGCTATCGCCGTGTTCGATGAGCTTATGGCCAAGGTAAACCAAAAAGATGTTGAAGATAAAAAGGCCCACTTTAAGGCTTTACGAGGAGAGCTAGAAGAAAAAGCGATCGCATTGGTTGAAAAAATCAATGCTTTGGCGGCCTAGTTCCGTTGCAATTCTAAAATAGAAAAGGCGCCGATTGGGCGCCTTTTTTACATTAAACATTTAGGTAATGTTTATTCTGTTTTGGTATCCAGCAGCTTCTTTAAGCCTAGCCCATATTTAGAAGCGGCTACTTCGGCACTGAGATTGTTATAGATGGAGTCCAAATAGATTTTCTTGGCATCTGGTACTTCGTACAAGGCTACATAAGGTGCGATGTACGAGTCTTTGTTGTTCAAAGCAAAGTTCAAGGAATACAATACACTTCGTAGGGCGTTACGGTTCAAGAGTGCATCCATGGAATCTACCAATACACTATCGCGTAAAATTTCCGGATTCATTTTGGCCCGGAACAGTTCTAGATCCTTTTTATTGAATTTAGACAATACATCTTGGTATTCGGCAAATTTTTCGTGGGTGGTAGAACCACTTATGGTCGGATTTATATCGAAGGTATTCCATTTGGTGTCAATGGTAACGGTACCGGGTTCACCGAAAAAAACGATGCGGTCGTTAACCTCGTTATGATCTTCCTTCTTTAGGTATAGATAAAAAACCTCAGGGCTTTCTACAGGTACGGTAAAACTGAACTGCCCATTGCCTTCAATTACCAATGAGTCTAAAGTGGCCAAGGCGGTATCTTGAATATGTTGTAGGTATAATACCCCTTTTTTCAATCCTTTTACATTTCCGCTAACCATCATTTCGTTGGCAGATGGCCCAGAAGAACAGGCGGCTATCAGAATTATGGCCAAAAAGGCCCATATCGTATTTTTCATCATTTGGTATTTGGGTGGCAAATATGCATTAAACTATACGATTTCCCTAAAAATTCGAGGCTATTTCCATAAGGTAGGCACATAGCAAAGCGCCACCGGTACCGGCTACATAACCGAAAACCGCCAGTAAAACCCCGACCGAGGTCAAAGAGGTATGGAAAGCGCCTGCTACCACTGGTGCAGAAGCCGCACCACCCACATTGGCCTGACTACCTACCGCTAAAAAGAAGAAGGGCGATTTGGTCAATTTGGCTACTAAAATCAACAAGCCGGCATGTATGGCCATCCAAACCAAACCGATCAGAATTAGTCCTGGGTTTTCGAAAATACGAGTGAGGTCCATTTTCATACCAATGGTGGCTACCAAAATGTAGATAAAGATTCCGCCTATCTTACTGGCGCCCGCACCCTCATAATCCTTTGCTCTAGTAAAAGAAAGCAGTATACCGATCGTGGTGGCAATGACCACCATCCAAAAGAAACTAGAGCCCATAAAGGAAAGGAAACTCTTATCGTCCCGTACCGATTCGAAGCTATTTTTCATAAATGGCCCCAAGGATTCCCCAAAGAAATGGGAGAGCCCCACTGCGGTAAAGGCGATGCCAAACATAACCATATAATCGGTAAGGGTAGGTACGCGGGTAATACGCTCGGCAAATTCCGAGACCTTTTCCTTCAATGCCGTAATGGCAGAGGTATCGGCCTTTAGCCAACGATCTATGGCTTCGGATCGGCCCGCCCCAAAAAGTAGGAAGGCCATCCAGATGTTGGCTACCACCACGTCTATAAGTACCATGCCACTGAACTTATCGGGGTTGTATTTAAAGATCTCCAGCATGGCCGCCTGGTTGGCCCCGCCCCCGATCCAACTACCGGCAATGGTGGCAAGCCCACGCCAAACGGCATCGAAACCATTGCCACCAACCGTTTCCGGGGAGAAAATGGAAATCAATAATATAGCCAGAGGCCCACCGATTACGATTCCGGCGGTTCCAGTAAAAAACATGATCAATGCCTTTGGGCCCAGATTTACGATGCCCTTTAGGTCTATGCTCAAGGTCATTAAAACCAAGGCGGCCGGTAATAAATACCATTTGGCCATATCGTATAAATGCGATTTCTCCTTTACGGTTTCACCAGCGGCATCTACCGTTTCCCAATCTGGTGCTATGATACCGAAGGAGGTGAAAACGGCCGGTAGCATATAACACATCAATACTCCGGGAATAATGCCGTAGAATTTTTTCCAGAATCCGGTTTGTTTGGAGGAGGTATAAAAAACAAAGCCCAAACAGAGGGCCAAAAGACCGAATACTACCCGGTCGTCAGTAATCATTGGAGCCATACAGCCTTTTTTGGTGAACCCTCAAATATAACAACAATTGCCCACCCTAAAATGGCCTGGAAGGAATAGTTGGCCAATATTCCCAAAATTCTACTATGATTTTTATGAATACTTCAATTTGGGTGCTTTAATTGAAAAAAGAGGCCAAATAATAGGCGACACCATCTTCTTTACAGGCGCCACAATGGTCGTCGGCGAGTTGAAGTACCTCGGGCCTGGCATTGGCCACCGCCACACTTTTACCTACTGCGGCCATCAGTTCCATATCGTTGTAATTATCGCCAAAAGCTAGGGTGTTGCCCACCCCGTCCCGTCCTAAGATTTGTTCTAAAGCGGTTAGTTTAGAAACGCCTGCGGGGGCTATCTCGATTAGGGTGTCGTTAGATCGGTATATGTGAAGATCGCCGTGAAAACGTTTCTCTAAAAGAGGCTGAATGGCATCGGCCGTGGTTTTAGTGCCCATCAGCATTAGTTTATGCCAGCCAAGAGGACTATGTTCTTTTAGGCTTTTGCCCGTTTCTTGGTATTGGGGTTCGGTTCGAGTATTAAAAATCTCTTTTTGTACCCGTTCACTATCTGTCGGAACCAACCATTTGTCTTGATAGTACAATCCGAGATGAATGCCCAGTTTTTTACACTCAAGATGTATTTCCAAGGCTTGGTTGTGGGGTATGGTGGCCAAATCTGAAAAATGCCCCTCGTTATAGATCAAAGTACCGTTATAACAGATCATGGGGTGCCCCACGATATGCATCCGTTTTTGAAGGTATAACATAGACTTCGGACTCCGGGCCGAAGCCAATACAATAGGGAACCTATCCTTTATCTTTTGTATTTGTCGTACCGAGTATTCGGTAATATCGTTTTTTAGGGACAGGAAAGTTCCATCTAAATCCGTACAAACCGCTGCTATTTCCATGCGGCAAACTTAATGAATTGCCAACAACCAAAAACTCTTAAATCAAAAGTAACCCGAAATTAGATATTTGACATTTTCTCGGATGGATCTGGACTATTTGATACTCCATGTTCTGTGCTTTCTTTTAAGTGAAAACACCTAATTAAACTAGGGATGATAAGGTTGTCAGATTCGTTTGGGTTAACGGAGGGCAAAAAACAAGCGCCTTGTTTTGTAGTATTTATTCTTTGTTCTTTGCTCTTTTCGTCTGAAGCCATTAAATTTCTGATGGCTCTGTACTTAAATGTTAAGCCAATACGTGAACTTTAAATTGATCGAACGGTTGCGGGGTTCGAATACATTTACAAAATAATTGTCGGTATACACCAAATAAATATCCGAGAGCGGGGCAAAACGCCACTGTAACCTCGAATTGATGCCAAAGTTATCTTGCTGGTTACTATATTGTACCAAGGTAGTCCAGAATATGGATTTGCTAAAGGTGAGCTCTACACGCGGGCTTACCAACCAAATATCGGCAGAAGCATAGGGGGCCGGCAATTCGATATGGTCGTAATTCATGGCCAATGAGAATTGTGCCTTGGGCTGTATCCTGTAGGTAACAACGGCTTCCAATGAGGTTTTGTCACCATTGAAAAAACTCCCGTAGGAAGGCTCTACAAAAAAGGAGAAATTCCGGCTTCTATCCGAACGGTAACGCAGCGCAAAAGTGGTAAAGCTGTAATCACTATCGGCCGGTAACGGAACCCCATCGGTTCCCGTGGGGTCGAAATCGCTGGAGAGGTAGACATACCTATGCCTCGCCTGGGCCTCAAATTCTGATTGGTTCTTAAATTCTACGATATATGCGGGCAAAAGGGAGTAATCGGTGTTTTGGTAGTCGAGGGTAGGGCGATAGGTAGAGGTACCGAACATCTCAAAAATATGACGGTTTATGATGCCTTTTTTGGGCCAAATACGGTATTCGCCGCCACTAGCAAATTTTACGATATCGGTACGTCTGATAAAGCCAAGGTCGGATCGGAAATCATCCCCCACATAAACCGCATCTAAGAACAGGTTGTAATTTCGTTTTTCGTGTATGGCAAAGGCTCCTAAACTCAAATCTTTATCATGGCCTTCGCCCGGTTCAAATGATTTGTGGGCGTAAAATTTACCGTTCCATGAATTGTCAGCAGAGGCCAGGTTGTAATCAATTCCGAAAACCCGGTTGTAGCGATCTTCCTCGGCTAAAAAATCGTCATCACCAAAAGCCTGTCGGTTAATAAAGAACATACTGATATTAGAACGCGCGAATACTTTACGTTGTAGGGCGATCATCGAATTGTTGTTAGAGGCAATCTCGTTGGCGGCATCTTTTTCGGTCTGTACGCTCAATACCCCTAAACGCCAATCTTCGTTCAGTTTACCACTTAATCGGGCACCGGCTATGATCCTGTTCTCTATATTGGTGCCAGAAGTGTCTTTGGCAATACCGATCCTACGCGAGAAAAAGGGGTTGGCATCGCGCCCGCCACCGAAACTGCCAAAAAGGTCGCTGTTATCTATAAAGAATTGTCTTCTTTCAGGTAACGCAATCTCGAAACGAGTAAGGTTGGTTACCAAGTTATCGACCTCAACATTAGAGAAATCGGGGTTTACCGTTAAGTCGAGGTTCATTGAATTACCTATGGAGAATTTAGCATCGCCTCCCACGCTCATTTTAACCTCGCTTTCATCGTTTTCCGAATCGCGCTGGGCCCTAAAATTGGTGTATGGAATCAAAGCCATAGGCGTTCGGCTTTTACCCAAAGGCTTTTCAAAGACCATATCGCCCATAAAGGCCAGGTTAAAAATCAATTGGTTTTGTGGTATGGCGATCCAAGTAGAACGTTCGTTTGCCTCAATATCGAAACGGTAACTGTTAAAGCGCCATTTAGTCTCGCCTTCCTTGAATTTAAAGGAGGTCATGGGAATGGCCATTTCGGCAATATAATGGTCGTCGTATATTTTTGATTCGCCTTGCCATTTTACATCCCAGGAAGTGGTGAAACCCCTTAGATCTTTACCACCGTTACTGATCAAGGCCTCACGGCGTACCCCATACGGATTGATACCGAACAAGAAGGCATTGGTGCCATCGTTAAAGGTGTCGAACAAAAGACTTATGTTGTCATTGCCACCAGCCCGATAATCCCTTTTTAAAGAGTGGGTCACATATTCGGTGCCCTTGTGTTCTGCTTTGATTCCTATGTACAGATAGTCGTTGTTATACAACATTTTAATCTCGGTAGGACGAATGGCAAGGATGTCGTCGGCCGGAAAATATTGTTGGAAATTATGGGCACTTTGGGCTTGTTCCCATATCCCCTCATTCAAGGCGCCGTCAACGGTTATTTGGGCATCGGTGTATTTTATGGTGAAGGATTTATGATCTACCTGGGCAAACCCCATAACAAATGCAAAGCACATCGTTATGGCTAGGGAAAATCTTAACATTGGGTTGATTGAATTAGCTATTGGGCGAAGTTAGGGGTTAAAAGCGTTAAAAAAATCACAAACTTTTAACACTAACGTTAACAGATTACCCTATAGGTTTTCTAGGATTACCAAGGGTTGACTATGAATGGAAGTTAATGGTTACATTTGATGAAAATTTACACTATGTTTCGTTTTTGTGTCCTTTTGGTATTGGGTGTTCAGTTGGTTTGCGCCAACGAAGGTAAATGGTCTAAGACCGGACATAGGGTTATTGGTGAAGTAGCCCAACAGTATTTAAAAGGTAAAACCAAAAGGGCCATAGCCGAATTGCTCGATGGCCAAGACTTGGCATTTGTTTCCAATTATGCCGATGAGATTAAAGCGGATAGGGCCTATAAGGAGTTTTATGCTTGGCATTATGTTAACCTTCGCAAAGGCGAACGTTACGAAGACACCGATAAAAATCCGCAGGGCGATCTTATGAAAGGTATTGAATATTGTGTACAGGTGCTAAAGGATGAAAATGCTTCAAAAAAGGATAAAGCATTTTATCTTAAGATGTTGGTGCATTTTATTGGCGATCTTCACCAACCCATGCATGTAGGCCGCCCAGACGATAAAGGAGGCAATACCATTCAATTGCAATGGCACGGTCGCGGTAGTAACCTACACAAGGTGTGGGATACCAATATGATCGATGGCGTGGGCTTAAGTTATACCGAATGGACCGATACTTACCCGAAACTGAAGAAAAAAGAACGTGAAAAATTACAAGCGGGCACCATTTACGACTGGATGTACGAGTCACGTGATTTGGCCGATACCATTTACGATTCGGTCAATGTGGGTGAAAAGATCGGATATCGCTATAGCTATGATTTTTTGCCTATTGTCCGCGACCAACTACATAAAGGCGGTTTACGTTTGGCGAAACTCTTAAATGATATCTTTTAAACAGTAAGCTTTCTACAAAACGAATTTAGAAAACCTTTCTTTTTTGTAGACAGGGATATGCAGGTGTGCCATAAATTGCCTTAAAAGGTTCTGGTCTTTTTCTTTGGCGTAAAGAATCTTGTAAAAGTCCTGAATCGTTAATTCATTTTCGGACTTTTCCGTTAGTTTGAATACGTCGCCAGAACATACTTCCCCTTCTTCTAAAACCTGGAGGTATACCCCGGGCCGTTCCCTGCTAATGAATTTCTTGAGTATGCCTTGGTCACCAAAGGCAAAGCCCAATTTAAAACAGGGTTCCCTCGGAATGGAAATACGCACCAAGGCATTGCCCACTTTATAGGTGTTTCCAATGCGTTCTTTTGCCTCATCCAAACCTGAAACGGTGAGGTTTTCACCAAAGACACCCCAATGATAGTCTTGGTTCGGGTATTGGGTTTTCCAGTAATCGTATTCGGCAGCATCGAATATATAACAGGCCTTATAGGCACCCCCATGATGCTGGCGGTCTTTTACCGTATCGCCGCGAACCATTTCGTGTCCAAGAAAAATGGGGCCGGACACTGGTTTTTTAAAGATTCCGGTTTCTACGGTCTTACCGGCATGTATAAATTGGGTGGTTTGGCCAATATTGGTGGCTATGACTTGCATGGGGTTCGTTTTTGATTTTTTAAAAGTAAAGGAATTATGTGAATAAACCCCTTTTGTCGTTTTCGTGGTCCTGTTATCGGTTTTTATAAAGTGCGGATACCTTTTCAGTATTAAATTTTAGAAAATGAGTTCAATGGGAAATCTTACACATATCCATAGGGAAATAAAACTGATTCGTGGCCAACAGGTACTGTTAGACTTTGATTTGGCGAAGTTGTATGGGGTAGAGACCCGTGTTTTAAAACAAGGGGTAAGGAGGAATAGTGGCCGTTTTCCAGAAGACTTTATGTTTCAGTTGACCGAAGTGGAATATAAATCTTTGACATCACAAATTGTGACCTCAAAAGGTAGGGGTGGGCTACGTTATAAACCGTTCGCTTTTACAGAGCAGGGGGTTGCCACGTTATCTAGTGTCCTAAGAAGCCCGCAGGCTATTGAGATGAATATATTAATAATGAGGGCTTTTGTGTTATTGCGAAGGCAATTGTCCGAATATTCGGAAATCCAGGAAAGGCTGGACGTTCTAGAGCGGGATATGAACGTAAAATTCAAAGATATCCATGAGGCCTTGAAATATTTGCTCCAACAAGAGAAAAAAAAGTTGGACCAGAAACAAAGAAAACGGATAGGGTATAAATAAAACCGCCCCTGCTTTGTGCAAAGGCGGTTTCGTGTTCTATGTCGTATTCGGTATTTATTTTACCAAATCATAGCTGCGTTTTATGAATTCGGTAAGTGCTTCACCTTTCAATAAACCTTTGGAGAGACGAGCCAGGTCTAAGGATTGCTTGATCAAGCGTTCTTTCTTCTTGTCGGTTTTGGTCTCAAGGATTGTACTTAACAAAGGGTGATTGGTGTTCACGACCAAATTGTACATTTCCGGCATATTACCCATACCGAACATACCGCCACCTCCGGTTTGCTGCATTTCTTTCATACGGCGCATAAACTCGGGTTCGGTAATGATAAATGGTGCGGCCTCACTGTCCATGGCTTCCATTTGTACGGTGTAGCCTTGGTCTTTTAAGGTGCCTTCGATACTGGTTTTCAACTGTTCTTTCTCTTCGTCTGAAAGCTTTGAAATGGCTGTATCCTCTTTTTTGATTAAATTGTCGATATGATCGGCATCTACACGGGCAAAGGAAATGTTCTCTTTGCTGGTCTCCAATTTTTGCATCAAATGGGGTACAATGGGCGAATCGAGTAGTAAAACCTCATAGCCCTTGCCTTTGGCTGCTTCTATATAGCTGTGTTGGGCCTCTTTGTCGGATGCGTAGAGTATCACCAGTTTCTCATCCTTGTCGGTCTGCTTTTCCTTGATTTTGGCTTCCAATTCCTCGAAAGTCATAAAATCGCCATCTACAGTGGGGTACAAGGCGAACTTTTCGGCTTTTTCGAAGAATTTATCCTCAGATAGCATTCCGTATTCTATCACTACCTTGATGTCGTTCCATTTGGCCTCGAAATCTTCGCGATTGTTCTTGAACAAAGAACTCAATTTATCGGCCACCTTACGGGTAATGTAAGATGAGATTTTCTTAACGGCGCCATCGGCCTGAAGGTAGGAACGCGATACGTTCAACGGAATGTCGGGCGAGTCGATGACCCCTTTGAGCATGGTCAAAAATTCGGGAACGATGCCCTCAACGTTATCGGTAACGAAAACTTGGTTTTGATACAGTTGGATACGATCTTTTTGCAAGGTCATATCGTTGCTCAACTTCGGAAAATATAGAATACCGGTTAAATTGAACGGATAATCTACATTCAAGTGGATGTTGAACAAAGGCTCTTCGAACTGCATAGGGTAAAGTTCCCTGTAAAAACTCTTGTAATCTTCGTCTTCCAACTCCGAGGGTTGCTTGGTCCAGGCCGGATTCGGGTTGTTGATAATGTCGTCTACCTCTTGGGTGGGCGCCGGGTCTTCTTCCTTGGCTCCTTCGGGTTTGGGCAAAGTCTCGGTCTTGGTACCGAACTTGATCGGTACAGGCATAAACTTGTTGTACTTTACCAGTAGTTCGCGGATACGGGCATCTTCCAAGAACTCGGTCGAATCTTCGGCGATATGTAGTACGATCTCCGTTCCTCTTTCGGTTTTGTCACTTTCCTCCAAGGTAAATTCAGGAGAACCATCACATGTCCAATGGGCGGCCGGTTCATCTTTAAAACTCTTGGTAATGATCTCTACCTTATCGGCTACCATAAAGGCCGAATAGAATCCTAATCCAAAATGTCCGATAATCCCTGAATCCTTGGCGCTGTCTTTGTATTTGTCCAAAAACTCCTCGGCACCCGAAAAGGCGACTTCATTAATGTATTTTTTTACCTCGTCGGCCGTCATACCCAAACCTTGATCTACGATATGAAGCTTTTTACCTTCCTTATCGATTTTAATCTCAATCTGTGGATTGCCATATTCTACCTTGGCCTCACCAATTGAGGTTAGATGTTTTAGTTTAAGGGTGGCATCCGTGGCATTGGATATCAATTCCCTTAAGAATATCTCATGATCGCTGTACAAGAATTTTTTGATGAGTGGAAAAATATTCTCCACCGAAACATTGATCTTACCTGTAGCCATTATACGTTTAATTTTTTAATTGTTATGGCCGCAAGTTCAAAAAAGATACCAGCCCTGTCATTGGTGACAAACTGACATTTAATTGAAAAAAATGTCAGGGAGGAGAACTATAAAATGTGACCGGGTGGATTATCGTTTGATCACATTCTTTGCAGAAACTTGCCACTTCTATTTAATATCGACTAATTAATTGGGCGGGAAATACATAATCTGTTATATTGCAACCTTAGCCATGTAGGCAAGCTAATTAAACTAACGGAAAGTATGTATAGATCAAAAATCTCGGGCTTAGGCCACTATGTTCCAGATAATGTGGTAACCAATCACGATTTGTCCAAATTGATGGATACCAGTGATGAATGGATCCAGGAACGTACCGGAATAAAAGAACGCAGGCATATAATAAAAGGTGAGGACAATTCTACCAGTATGGGAGTGAAGGCTGCCGAAATCGCCATTGAACGTGCCGGAATAACTAAAGATGATGTCGATTTTATAGTGTTCGCCACTTTGAGCCCAGATTATTATTTCCCTGGGAATGGGGTGTTGGTACAAAAGGAAATGGGTATGAAGACCGTTGGTGCCCTTGATATACGTAACCAGTGTTCCGGGTTTATCTATGCCCTATCGATTGCCGATCAGTATGTGAAAAGTGGTATGTATAAGAATGTATTGGTCATTGGATCGGAATACCACTCAGGCGGATTGGATTTTACCACCCGCGGACGCGGGGTTTCCGTAATTTTTGGCGACGGTGCCGGTGCGGCCATCGTAACCCGTTCGGAAGATGATGAAGGCGGTATTCTGTCTACCCACTTACATTCAGAAGGGGAATTCGCAGAAGAACTGGCCTTGTTGGCCCCAGGAATCGGAAGCCGTTGGGTAGACGATATTTTGGCCGATAACGACCCAGACGATGTGTCGTATTACCCGCATATGAACGGACAGTTGGTGTTCAAGAATGCCGTGGTCAGGTTTAGTGAGGTGATTATGGAAGGCTTGATGACCAGTGGCCTTAAAAAGGAAGATATCGATCTATTGGTACCGCATCAGGCCAATTTGCGTATCTCGCAATTCATTCAAAAGAAATTCGGGCTAAGCGATGATCAGGTGTTCAACAATATCCAGAAATATGGGAATACCACTGCAGCCTCCATTCCGATCGCGTTGACCGAAGCTTGGGAGCAAGGCAAGGTCAAAAAAGGTGATTTGGTAGTGTTAGCTGCCTTTGGTAGTGGCTTTACCTGGGGTAGTGCCGTAATCAAATGGTAGTTTTTTGACAAGAAAATAGATTATTGAAAATGGACTTTATAAAATAAGGTTTGTTGTATAGAAATGAAGAGCCCCGCACCTAGTGCGGGGCTCTCTTGTTAATGCCCGGAGAACCAACCAACTCCATGATGGGCATTTCAAGCTAAATTATATGATGCCACCGCTGCCTTGTTTGGTGTTATCGTCTCTGCGTTTTCTAGATTTGGCGCGGTATTTACCACTACCAAAGCGGTAACTGGCACCTAGGTAAACGGTGCGGCTTTCCCAATCGAAACGTCCTTTTTGGCTATAGGGGGTGTCGCCCTCAAAGCCAAAGTGCATGGTATTCAAAATATCGTTGAAATTCAGGCTTAGGGTGCCTTTGCCCTCCGCGAAGGAGTAACGGGCCCCGGTATTGATAAAGAACATGGGGTCGGCATCGAATTGTACATTCTTGTTGGCGCCCCTATAAAAGGCGAATAACTGGAAAGTCAATTTTTTGGTGGCCGTAAAACTGTTGTTCATTCGTAAGTTCCAGGCCACATTGTCTACTTCGACCTCAAAACGTTCGATATCGTCTTCGGTAGGGTTGCTCAGATTAGGGTCTACCGATTCGGTGATACCCCGGTTCGATTGTGCGAAAATATCGAAACTACTGTTTATACTCCACCATTTTAAGGGTTTGTAATTCAACGACATTTCGGCCCCATAGGCATCGGTTTGGTCAAAATTATCGAAGGTCAAGATCTGTCTGTTCAAATCTAAACGGTCTACATAAATAGCCCTATTGATCTCATCGGAGATACGACGGTAGAATACACCTGTGGTAATACTTCCCTTTTTTAGCCTTCGGGTATAGTTCAATTCTACCGAATTGGTGAATTGGGGTAATAATTCGGGGTTTCCTAAAGACGATATCCTTGGGGTTGACCATTCGCGGATCGGGTTTACCTGGGTAAGACCAGGGCGATCTACCCTGCGGCTATAGCTCATTTGCAACTGGTCTTTTTCTGAAGCCTCGTAGGTGATGAATGCCGAAGGATAAAACTCAAAATATTCATCGGTAAAACTACGTACTTGATTAGTGTCGGCTTTTACGGTAACATCTTCGACCCGCAAACCAGCCTGATACGACCATTTGTCATATTTCTGTCCGAAAGTGGCATAGGCCGAGTAAATATCCATCCCGTAAACAAAGTCGTTGCTCGGGGTAGGCACCAGTCCGCCTTCTTCATTTAAAGAGAGACCGGTAGATTCGTAGTCTACCTGGGTTTCGAATACCCTGGCTTCCAAGCCCAATTCTAGTTTGGAAATCGAATCAATTGGGTTTACATAATCGAGGTTAGCGATTAATTGGTCTCTTTCAGTGTCAACAAAATCGGTATAATCCGGTATAATGGTGTTGCCCGAGTTGTCAAAATCCGCTACTTCGTCACTGTTGAATAGATTGTAGTCGACCTCCAGCTCAATATTGTGGCCTTCTTTTTCAAAGTCGAGTTTATAATCAAAGTTATACTGCTGACTATGGTTTTCGTTTTCGTTACGGAACACCTGAGTGGTATTCCTAGTAGGGTCGTTGTTATAAACTACATCGGTGTTACCGTTGCCAATGCCATCGTAATAGTTTTGGTTGGTAAAGAACGAAACCGTGTTCTTGTCATTGAGATAGACATCTACCCCAACCTTATATAAATGCGATTTGTTGTTGTTCCTAAAATCGAAAAGCTCTATGGAATTGTCATCGAAACGTTTTACCCAGCCTCCGTTGACATACTTGCCGATATTGGTGCCGTAGTTTCCGTATAGGTTGAATTTACCAGTCCTATAATTTAAATCGACCGAAGTATTGAATTTAGCTTCTTCTTGGTAGGTGAGCCCCATATTAATGTTACCGTTAAACCCAATGTTGGCATTTTTATGGAGTACGATATTCACAATACCACTCATGCCTTCCGGGTTGTATTTGGCCGAAGGGTTGGTAATCAATTCAATGGATTTAATCGATGTAGACGGAATTTGCCGTAACAGTTGGGCTACGGGAACATTCGAAAGTTTGCCGTCTACCATTACCCGAACATTCGAATTACCCCTTAGGGTCAATTGTCCGGTTTGTTGGTCTACGTTAACCGAGGGTAAATTATTCATGATGTCAGATGCCGTAGCTCCTGCCGTAGTAAGGTCTTTACCAACATTGATTACCTTTCGGTCTACCCGCTGTTCTACAGTAGTGCGTTCGCCCACGACCTCTACTTCGGCCAATTGTTCGGCGTCTTCCTCGAGAACAATGGTGCCCATATTTACCTTTCTTTGCTGACGGGAGATACGTAAAGGTTTGGAGTAGGTCTTAAAACCAATGGTCTGTACTTCGAAAATAAAATTTCCGGCAGGAATACCTTTGATTTCAAAGGCGCCGTCTTCGCCTGAAATACCACCGGTAACTGTACTTTGATCACTAGCTTGTTTAATAACAATGGCAGCAAAAGCCATAGGTTGCTGGTTGTTATCGAGTACTTTTCCGCTTACGGTCCCTATTTTAACTTCTGACGGGTCTGGATCTGTAGTGGCTTTGGCCGGGTATAAGGTACCCATAGCCAATGCAAAAAGTAGAATTACTTTTTTCATGCTTCGTTCTTTGATTGATGATTGCAACTACAAGACGTGGGTACTTCGGAAATGTTACGGAGGAAATGGAATTTAACGCTTTTTAACAAGAAAGGGCTAAAAAGGTAATATTGTAGGAAAATATATACGGGTCTGTGTAAAAATATGAAACCCGGTGAGACACCGGGTTTCTACATTGATAAGCTATACTAAACACTAACCATTAACTAAAAAAATACAGCGCTACCAATGATCAAGTCCTATTTCCCATTGCTGGGAAAAAACAAGCGGGATAAGAATTGGCATTACTCCGCCTGTATAAAAACTAAATGCAAATAAACGTTAAAAAGCAGGATTATCAAAATAAACCAGACCCAAGATCCTGATAATTTGTTAGGTTTTCGATAAGATGCATACCGGGTTGTCGTAAAAACCGGAAATTCTTTGGAAATTCCTTAATATTTTATCTGATTGCTACTTTATTACCCTAAAGTTTCCCCTGTTTTTTACTTCGAATCAAATAAAGTCCCAAAAAGGTAAGGGCTCCGTTAAGGGGTAAAAGCTCAAGTCCGCACTGGTATCCTCCTAATGATTCAGGGGGAATCTGGGCAAAGGCGTAAACTCCTCCCGCAGCTAGCAATGCCACTAACCACGAGTAGCGGTCTTTAATATTATGTTTGGTGAACATGCCAAAAGCGAACAGGCCTAATAGGGGGCCATAGGTATAGGTGGCCGCCGTTAACAAACCATCGATAACATTGCGGTCCAATACATATTTGAATATGATAATAACCACCACCAAAAGAAAGCTCATGGCGATATGGGTCTTTTTACGAATCGATTTTTGACGATCTTCCGGTTTGTTTTCCAAGTCTAGGAAATCTACACAGAACGAAGTGGTCAATGAGGTAAGCGCACTATCGGCACTACTATAGGCTGCCGCAATAAGTCCGAGCATAAAGGTTACCCCTACCCAAATACCCAAATCTTGGTTTAAGGCGATTTCGGGGAACAATAAATCGGTTTTCGGTTGGCCATCCATTAAAGGAATGGCTACACCATAGCGGTCGGCAAATATGAACAATAAAGCCCCGAGGAGCATAAAAACGAAAGTAACGATGCCTAGGACCAAACTAAACGAAACCATATTCTTTTGGGCATCTTTCAGGTTTTTACAAGTCAGGTTTTTTTGCATCATATCTTGGTCAAGCCCGGTCATACAAATGGTAACGAACATGCCGCCCACAAATGCCTTCAAGAAATGTTTCTTTTCCAAAAGGCTATCGGTAAACCAGATTTGGCTGTATTCGCCAAATTCCGGGGAGGCTAAAAATTGCCCCATACTCCAATCCAACTTATCCAAGATAAAATATACCGAAAGACCTAGGGCCAATAGCATAAAAAGCGTTTGTAGGGTATCTGTCCAAACGATGGTTTTAATGCCGCCTTTAAAGGTATAGATCCATATTAGGGCTATAGAGAAAATTACGGTTATCTCAAAAGGAATGCCCATATCGTCGAAAACGAATTGTTGCAAAACAATGGCTACCAAAAACAAACGGAATGCGGCCCCCAGAACGCGTGACACAAAGAAAAAGAAAGCACCGGTTCGGTAGCTTACCATACCAAATCGCTGTCTAAGGTATTCGTAAATAGAGGTCACATTAAGTTTGTAGTAGAGTGGTAACAGTACAAAGGCCACTACAAAATACCCCACCACATAACCCAGTACGGTCTGGAAATAACTGAATTGTGATCCTTGGACCCAACCGGGAACCGAAATAAAGGTAACCCCGGATAAAGAAGCGCCCACCATGCCGAAGGCTACCAAATACCAAGGCGATTGTTTACCAGCCTTAAAAAAATCGAGATTGGAATCGTTTTTCCCCGTGAGGTACGAAATCAGTAATAGTAGGGCGAAGTAGCCTCCGATAAGCCAAAGGATATAGGTTCCGGACATAGGTTTGGAATTGAAGCAACCAAAGTACGAAATCTTCTTGTAGAAAGTCTAGCGCACTGGTTTACGAAACGAACCAGTGTTGTGGGTATCGTATTTTATCTATTTTTAAGAGCCGCCAACCGTACTAAATCGTATTTTTACAGCCATGGATTTTTCATCGAAATTATTGGAAAATGCGGTGGCCGAAGTGTCACAATTACCCGGTATAGGTAAACGTACGGCTTTGCGATTGGTTTTACATCTATTAAAACAGCCCAAAGAGCGTACCACCTATTTGACTGCAGCAATACAGGCCTTACGCGACGATGTGGTTTTCTGTAAGAAATGCCACAATATATCCGATTCGGAGGTTTGTGAAATTTGTGCCAATCCGAAACGAGACCGTAGTGTAGTTTGCGTAGTTGAAGACCTTCGCGATGTTATGGCCATTGAAAATACGGGCCAGTTTCAAGGGACCTATCATGTGTTGGGGGGAAAGATTTCGCCTATGGAAGGCATTGGTCCGAATGATTTGAACATTCGGTCATTGGTGCAGAAAGTAGATGAAGGAGAGATACAAGAGTTGATTTTTGCCCTGAGTGCTTCAATGGAAGGGGATACCACCAACTTTTATATCTATAGGCAATTACAAGGTAAATCGGTGAAATTGGCTACCATTGCTAGGGGAATTTCAGTTGGCGATGAGCTGGAATATGCAGATGAGGTTACCTTGGGAAGGAGTATCGTAAATCGTATTCCATTTGAAGATTCTTTAAAAACATCCTGATGAGGACTATCCGAATTAGGTAATATTTGATAAAACGCCGTAAAAATTGCTATTTTTGCAAAAATATTAGTCTAAACTAGATTCTATATGTCAACCTTTGAACTAAAGTTGCCCCAAATGGGGGAAAGTGTGGCCGAAGCAACCCTGACCAGCTGGTTAAAAGAAGTAGGGGATACCATTGAATTGGATGAAGCGGTTTTCGAAATCGCAACAGATAAGGTAGATTCCGAAGTACCCAGTGAGGTAGAAGGGGTGCTACTGGAAAAACGCTTTGAGGTTGACGATGTGATTGCGGTAGGTCAGGTTGTGGCTGTTATCGAACTATCTGGAGAGGGTGTATTGCCGGCCCAAGAAGAGTCAATTGCCGAAATAGCCCAAGACGATGCGGTTGAAACTGCCGTGGAAACCTTGGAAGAAGAAGTGCAACAATTGATCGCTCCAGAAGCTGGAACTGTGTCCGATTTTAGCGATTCTAAGCGTTTTTACTCACCTCTGGTAAAGAATATAGCGCAAAAAGAGGGGGTTAGTTTGGCTGAATTGGAAACCATACCCGGTAGCGGAAAGGATAATCGGGTGACCAAAAAAGATATTTTGGCCTATGTGGCCAATCGTGGCACAAATGGCCAGGCCACCATCGTTAAAGAGGTGAAATCGGTAGAAGCGCCAAAAGCCCCGGCACCAAAGCCAACCCCTGTCGTAGCTCCAGTTCCCGTTAGTGGTGCCGATGAGGTAATGGCCATGTCGCGTATGGGTAAACTCATTTCGCAACATATGACCGATAGTTTGGCTACCTCGGCCCATGTTCAGAGTTTTGTTGAGGTAGATGTAACCCATATCGTCGAATGGCGTAATAAGGTTAAAGATGCCTTTCTTAAGCGTGAGGGCGAAAAACTGACTTTTACGCCGATATTTATGGAGGCCGTAGCCATGGCACTCAAAAAGTACCCGATGATGAACATCTCGGTAGACGGCGATTCGATCATCAAAAAGAAAAATATTAATATCGGTATGGCCGCGGCTTTGCCCGATGGTAATTTGATCGTACCGGTAATTAAAAATGCCGATCAGTTGAATTTGGTAGGAATGGCCAAGGCGGTAAACGACCTTGCCGGTAGGGCTAGGAATAATGCCTTAAAACCAGACGAAATACAAGGGGGTACCTATACCGTGACCAACGTAGGATCTTTTGGTTCGGTTTTCGGAACACCGATCATTAACCAACCCCAAGTGGGGATTTTGGCTTTGGGTGCCATACGTAAAATGCCGGCCGTTGTAGAAACCCCTCAAGGCGATTTTATCGGTATCCGTAGCAAAATGTTTTTGTCGCATAGCTATGACCATAGGGTGGTTAACGGCGCTTTGGGCGGTATGTTCGTGAAAGCCGTAGCCGATTATCTTGAGGCCTGGGATGTGAATCGAGAGGTGTAGATCAAAGTAAGGTAGATAAATAGTATTTTTAAGACCGGGCCCAGGCCCGGTTTTTTGATGCTGAAAATATTTTAGAAATGAAATCAATACATGTGGTATGCTTGCTTTTGGGCGCAATAACTTTTGGCTTTGGTCAGAGCGGGTTCGAGCGGAAAATGTTTGTGCAAGATCAAGATAGTCTGCCATATCGCCTATTGCTACCGGCTGATTATAATGAGAACCAAACGTATCCGGTTTTGTTCTTCTTGCATGGTGCGGGAGAGCGTGGTGCGGATAATGAAAAACAACTAACACATGGTAAATCGTTTTTGGAAGAGGCCAATACAGTTTTTGGGGCGATTGTGGTGGCTCCCCAATGTCCTGCCGATTCGTATTGGAGCAATGTTGCGGTAGATAGAACTGCTTCTGGAAACATCTTTCATTTTAAGGATGGTGGTACGCCTACCCATGCCATGAAACTATTGATGGGGCTGTTAGACAACGTTTTGACGACCTATAGCGTTAAATCCGAAGCGGTATATGTGGGCGGACTATCCATGGGTGGTATGGGTACTTTTGAACTGGTGTCCCGGCGACCCGGTGTGTTTGCTGCTGCTTTTCCGGTCTGTGGGGGTGCCCATCCCGATTTGGCAGCCGGGATAGCGGAAACCAACTGGTGGCTTTTCCATGGCGATGCCGATAGGGTGGTCGATGTTTCTTATTCCAAGACTATGCTTGATGCCCTTACCGAAGCTAAGGCCCAAGTACGTTTTACCTTGTACGAGAACGTGGGCCACGATAGCTGGAACCCTACCTTTTTAGAGCCAGCCTTGTTGCCTTGGTTGTTTTCTAAACGTTAAATACGACTTTGTCATCGAATGAGTTCATTGTGGACTTCAGCGAATTCCTTAGAATCCCAAAACGATTTTAGTATGTATAGTTCTATATTTGTGTAAATACTTTTTCAATGCAATTAAACTTAACCCGACCTATCTGCTTTTTTGACCTCGAGACCACAGGTACCAATGTGGCCAAAGATAGGATCGTAGAGATTTCCATATTAAAGGTTTCCCCAGGCGGAAAGGAAGAAAAAACCACCTGGCTGGTAAATCCCGAAATGCCCATACCCGATGAAGCTTATCAGGTGCATGGTATTTCGAATGAAAAGGTGGCCCAAGCCCCGACTTTTAAAGAATTGGCCAAAGAGGTGCATGCTATGATCAAAGGTTGTGATCTTGGGGGGTATAATTCAGATCGTTTCGATATTCCTTTATTGGCGGAAGAAATGCTAAGGGCCGACGTAGATTTTGATATGAAACAGACCGTGTCGGTAGATGTGCAGACTATTTTCCATAAAATGGAGAAGCGTACCCTAGAAGCGGCCTATAAGTTTTATTGCGATAAAGATCTGACCGATGCCCACAGTGCCGAGGCCGATACCATTGCCACCTATGAGGTGCTGAAAAGCCAGCTCGATAGGTATCCGGAGTTGGAGAACGATATCAAAAAGTTATCTGAATTTACCATGAGGCGTAAATCGGCCGATTTCGCGGGGTTTATCGGCTATGATAAAGATGGCGATGAAATCATTACCTTTGGTAAACACAAGGGAAAAAAGGTGGCCGTAGTACTTGAACAAGAACCGGGATACTTCGGTTGGGTGTTAAATGCCGACTTTCCTTTGTATACGAAAAAGGTACTTACGCAGATAAAATTGAGGAAGCTTAACAATAAGTTGGCCTAATTTACGTACTAATATTCCGTTTGTTATGAAAATTATCTGCGTAGGAAGGAATTATGCGGCGCATATTGCCGAGTTGAACAATGAAAGGCCCACGGATCCCGTGATATTCATTAAGCCAGATTCGGCGGTATTGCCTAAAGAGCAAGATTTTTACATTCCGGAGTTTTCCCAAGACGTGCATTATGAAGTGGAGGTTTTGGTGAAAATAAAAAAGGTAGGAAAACACATCGATCAACGGTTCGCCCATAAGTATTACGATGAGGTAGGGCTGGGGATTGATTTTACCGCACGCGACCTACAGGCTAAATTAAAGGCCAAAGGGCTGCCTTGGGAAAAGGCCAAAGGTTTTGATGGGGCTGCCGTAATCGGTAAATGGGTTTCCAAAGATAAGTTTGCACATATGCAACAAATACCTTTTGTACTAAAAAAGAATGGAGAAACCGTGCAAGATGGCAATACCTCCCATATGTTATGGGGAGTAGATGAACTGGTTTCCTATGTGTCGACTTTTTTTATGCTGAAAAAAGGCGATGTGATTTTTACAGGTACCCCGGCCGGTGTTGGGCCTATAGTAAATGGCGATACTTTGACCGGGTTTTTAGATGAAGAAGAAATGTTTACCATAAATATAAAATAATGATCTACAGTTTAGATAAGATTAATGAAATGGCAGAAGGAGATCAAGATTTTGTAGAGTCCGTTATCAGTGTGTTCCTGGAAGAGGTGCCCACGGATTTGGAAGGCTTGGAAAATGCCTTGGACCAAAATGATTTCATAGAAGCCTATAAATTGGCCCATAAAATAAAACCGAATGTAGACCTTTTGGGTATGGAAGAAGCTCGAAAAGCGGCTTTAGAGATTGAAACCTTAGGTAAAAACAACGGTGATAAAGATCGTATAATGGCCATGTTTCCCATTTTAAAAAATGATGTACAGCAGGCCATTCAAGAACTCACGGCCGATTTTGATCTTTAAATGAAAGCCGAGATCATAGCCATTGGCGATGAGATCCTAATTGGTCAGGTAACCGATACCAATTCGGGCTTTATCGCCCGTGAATTGAACCAGGTCGGGGTGGCCGTAGGGCATATCAATGCCATTTCCGACGGCAGGCAAGAAATTTTAGACGCCATTCGATTAGCCGCCACCAGAGCGCAATTGGTAATCCTGACCGGAGGCTTGGGCCCCACCAAAGACGACATCACCAAACAGACCCTTTGTGATTATTTTGATGATCATTTGGTAATGGACGAATCGGTTTTGGCGCATGTAACCGACTTGTTCGAAAGGTTTGGTAGGCCCATGTTAGAGGTTAACCGCCAGCAGGCTATGGTACCTTCCCGTGCCCAAGTATTGCACAACCCCAACGGCACCGCACCCGGTACTTGGCAAGAAAAAAACGGAGTGGTTTTCGTTTCCCTGCCTGGGGTGCCTTATGAAATGAAGCATTTGATTAAAGCAGTTGTATTACCTAAAGTGGTCGAACAATTCGAGAGACCTTATATTTTACATCGCACATTGGTGTCTTATGGTGTGGGTGAGAGCTTTTTGGCCGAAAAAATTGAAGCTTGGGAAGATGCTTTGCCAGAAAACATCAAGTTGGCCTATTTGTCTAATTTAGGTAAGGTGCGTTTGCGTCTTTCGGCTATCGGGTCCCATAAGGCGGAATTGGAGGCACAGGTAGAGCAACAAATCGATGCCTTGTATCGATTATTGGAGGGCATAACCTTGGCCGAAGAAGATTCTGATCTCGAATTGAGTATCCAAAAACTGTTTGTAAAGCGTGGTTTTACCCTAGCTACGGCCGAAAGTTTTACAGGTGGTGGCTTGGCCCAAGCCATAACCACTATCCCTGGGGCATCTGCCTATTATAAAGGAACCGTTGTGGCCTATGCCACGGAGTTAAAAGAGCAGTTGTTGGGCGTGCCGGCATCTTTGATAAAAACACATTCGGTGGTCAGTGTCCCTGTCGCCGAAGCCATGGCCCTTGGTGTTCAACAAGCCCTTGGGGCCGATTTCGCTATAGCTACTACGGGCAATGCGGGCCCTTCAAAAGGAGACTCTGACGAGGCCGTAGGTACGGTTTGCATTGCCATAGCCACGCCAAAAGGGGTGAAGGGGCATCAGTTTCAAATGGGTAAGAACCGTACCCGCGTAGTGGCCAAAAGCCTGAACAAAGCCTTCGAATTGCTTTACCAAGAAATTTTAAATTTCTAAGAAAGTTTGTTTGTAGGTGAAACAAAAAAGATATAAATTTGCAGCCTGTTTGAAAATACGCAAAAGATAGTCGGATGTCAAAAGTATGTGAAATTACGGGAAAGAAGGCGATGGTTGGTAACAACGTGTCCTTCTCTATCAATAAAACCAAGAGAAGGTTCAACGTTAACTTGACCAAGAAACGTTTCTATATTCCTGAGGAAGATCGCTGGGTGACCTTAAAGTTGTCTGCCCGCGCATTGAAAACTATCAATAAAAAAGGTATTGCCGCCGTGCTTAAGGAAGCTCAAGCACAAGGGTTGGTAAAATAATCCGATTAAATAGAAGAAGATGGCAAAGAAAGGTAATAGGGTACAGGTAATCTTAGAGTGTACAGAGCATAAGCAGTCTGGTATGCCAGGAACTTCCCGTTATATCACGACCAAGAACAAAAAGAATACGCCAGATCGTTTGGAGATTAAAAAATTCAATCCGATCCTAAAACGTATGACCGTACATAAAGAAATAAAATAAGTATAAGCCATGGCAAAGAAAACGGTAGCAAGTTTACAGAGTAGTTCGAAAAGGTTGACCAAAGCCATTAAAATGGTTAAGTCACCTAAGACCGGAGCTTACACCTTTGTTGAGTCGGTAATGGCTCCAGAGCATGTAAAAGATTGGTTGGCAAGCAAATAGTGTCCGACTTCATAATAGAATAAAGCCTCCTGTGTCAGGGGGCTTTTTTTGTGGCCTTTTCTTTTTGGCTGTTTCTGGCCATTGCCTAAGCCAAAAGCCCATGTTTACTAGTCTGAGTTTGTTATCTTTGACTGTTAAAAGTGGTGTGGGCCTTTTCGTAGATGTAGTCTATTAAGTTAATTAGGTTGGTTTCCGCTGCCAGACTAAGGCCAAAATGGCTGTTAAATTATAGTGTGCACATGAGTTTATTCAAAAATATATTCTCCTCCAAAAAAAAGGAGACCCTCGATAAAGGTTTGGAGAAGTCCAAAACTTCCTTCTTTTCCAAATTAGGTAAGGCTGTGGCGGGTAAGGCCAAGGTCGATGACGATGTGTTGGATAGTTTGGAAGAAATCTTGGTAACCTCCGATGTGGGGGTAGATACCACCTTAAAGATCATCGATCGTATCGAAGATCGCGTAGCACGCGACAAATACCTGGGTACCGAAGAATTGAATACCATTCTTCGCGAAGAAATTGCTGGCTTGTTATCAGAAACCAATACAGGGGAGGCTACCGATTTCGAAATCCCGACCAATAAGAAACCGTATGTGCTTATGGTGGTAGGGGTTAACGGTGTAGGTAAGACCACAACTATTGGTAAATTGGCCCATCAGTTCAGTAATAAGGGGTTAAAAGTGGTTTTGGGTGCTGCCGATACCTTTAGGGCGGCGGCTATAGACCAGCTTCAAGTGTGGGCTGATCGTACCAATGTGCCGATCATAAAACAAAAAATGGGGAGTGATCCTGCTTCCGTGGCCTTCGATACCTTAAGTGCTGCGGTAAACCAAAATGCCGATGTAGTAATCATCGATACGGCAGGGCGATTACATAATAAGGTGAACCTTATGAACGAATTGTCTAAGGTAAAGCGCGTAATGCAAAAGGTGGTAGGCGATGCGCCCCACGATGTGCTCTTGGTGCTCGATGGGTCTACGGGCCAAAATGCCTTTGAGCAGGCCAAGCAGTTTACCAAGGCCACCGAAGTCACTTCCTTGGCGGTTACCAAATTAGATGGTACGGCCAAAGGCGGGGTAGTTATCGGTATCTCGGATCAATTTCAGATTCCGGTTAAATATATTGGGGTAGGTGAAGGTATCGATGATCTTCAGGTGTTCAACAAATACGAATTCGTAGACTCTTTCTTTAAAATGTAATGCTAAAGGTTGTTGGTTTTTGGGTCTGTTTTACGGTTTTTTGGGCCGTAAGCGGTCAAATGCCGCACCCTAAGGCCAGTCCGCCTGCAACGGTGGTACAAACCGTAGGTTTTACCCAGATTAAAGTGGTGTATTCAAGACCTTCGGCTAATGGACGTCCAATTTTTGGTGGCCTTGTGCCATACGGCCGTATTTGGCGGGTGGGTGCCAACGAATCTACCAAATTCACCATTGATCAAGATGTAAAGCTTGCTGGGCACGATTTGAAAAAAGGCACTTATGTGCTCTATGCTTTTCCCGAAGAAAAAGAATGGGAGATTGTGGTACACGCTAATCTTACCCATTGGGGAGACGGTCGCGATAACTATAATTCCGATGAAGATGTTTTTCGATGTACCGTTACCCCTCAAGTTGTTTCCGATTATCAAGAAACCTTCGAAATTTCTTTTGATAACTTAACCCATGATTCGGCTTTTATGGTTTGGCGTTGGGCGCATACTAAAATCGAGATTCCTATTGAGGTAGCGACCCTTAAGCAAATGTTAACTGTTATAGAATCGAATTTGTCGGGTAAACCTACCGCCCAAAGTTATTACGAAGCGGCTAGATATTTTCAGGAACAACAAGTTCAATTAGAAAGGGCTTTGGTCTATGTAAATAGGGCCTTGGAAATGGGTGGGGATACTTACTACTATCATCGGGTAAAATCCTTGATTTTGGCTGATTTAGGCGATTTCCGAGAAGCAGTGTCGTCAGCAAAAACTTCTTTACAATTGGCTGATATACAAGGCAAGGATGAATTCGTTCGTATGAATCTCGCGAATATTGAAAAATGGAAAACCAAATGGTAGGTTTGTATGGAAATGCCCGCTTTTTTTTGCATCTTTGACAAGTAAAAGGGTATTTGCCCACTTCAATAAAAGAGACCAACAAACCAGTGTTACCATGAAAAAAACCTATGCACTCCTTTTAGGGTTATTCTGTTTAATAGGGTATGCCCAAGACAAGCCTGCTGCCGATAACGCTGCCGAGGTGGCCAAAAAATTGGCAAATCCGGTAAGTTCCATGATTAGTGTACCTTTTCAGTTTAATTTGGATGTTAGCATTGGTTCGGCCAACGGATATCGTATGACAACGAATTTTCAACCGGTGGTCCCTGTTAGTTTTAATGAGAAGTTAAACCTTATTACCCGGGTGGTCTTGCCAATTATGGCGGAAGAAGATGTAATGCTTACTGGCAAACATTTTGGTTTGGGAGATGCTGTAATCAGTGGCTTCTTTTCACCTAAAGAAAGTAAGGTTACTTGGGGTATAGGTCCTGCTCTATTGGTGCCAACCGCAACCGAAAGTATTTTCGGTACAGGTAAGTTTGGGGTTGGGCCCACCGCTGTAGCTTTGGTTCAAAAAAATGGGTTTACCTACGGCGCTTTGGTCAACCAAATTTGGTCGGTGGCCGGAAATTCGGATAGGGGAGATGTGAATCAGATGTTTTTGCAGCCCTTTTTTGCCTACAACTGGCCTACCGGTGCGGGAATTACCCTGAATATGGAAATGATCCAAAATTGGAAATACGATCGATTTACCGGTTATTTTAACCCGGTTGGCACCATGGTGGGTAAGTTTGGTAAACAGACGGTTTCCTTTGCTATTGGGCCTAGAATACCACTCAACGGTCAAACTTTGGGTGATTGGGGCGTTAGATCTGCGATTACCTTCGTTTTTCCGAAGTAAAACTTCAGGCCTGGGCTCTTTGATTATTTCAATTCCATTTTCGTTGGAGTACGGGCTTCTCGTATAGTTGTCTTATTTTTGCCGTCCTAAAAGGAACGGTATGCGTACGAAATCGCTGAAAAAGAACACTATAAACGTAGTTACCTTGGGCTGCTCTAAAAACCTCTACGATTCTGAGGTGCTCATGGGGCAATTGAAGGCCAATGGTAAGGAAGTAGTGCATGAAGCTGAAGGAAATGTTGTGGTAATCAATACCTGTGGTTTTATTGATAATGCCAAGGAAGAAAGTGTAAATACTATTCTCGAGTACGTAAAACAAAAAGAAGAGGGGGCGGTCGATAAAGTTTTCGTTACCGGATGCTTGAGTGAACGCTATAAGCCCGATCTACAAAAAGAGATACCCGATGTAGATTCTTATTTTGGTACTACCGAGCTTCCCAACCTACTTAAGGCCCTAGGGGCCGATTATAAACATGAATTGATTGGTGAGCGTTTAACCACCACCCCAAAAAACTATGCTTACCTTAAAATAGCCGAGGGTTGTGATCGACCCTGTTCTTTCTGTGCCATTCCCTTAATGCGGGGCAAGCATAAAAGTACCGCTATAGAAGATTTGGTTACCGAGGCCACTAAATTGGCGGCCGATGGGGTTAAAGAACTGATACTAATTGCCCAAGATCTTACCTATTATGGTCTTGATCTGTATAAAAAGAGGGCCTTGGCCGATCTGTTAAGGGCGCTGGTCAAAATTGATGGCGTGGAATGGATTCGTTTGCATTATGCCTTTCCGACAGGTTTCCCGAAAGATGTACTTCAGGTAATGAAAGAAGAGCCGAAAATTTGCAATTACCTCGATATACCCCTTCAGCATATTTCCGACCCTATACTAAAAAGTATGAAGCGGGGTACTACCCAAGCCAAAACCACCGCCTTGATCCAAGATTTTAGGGCGGCCGTTCCCGAAATGGCTATCCGTACTACCCTAATTGTAGGTTATCCCGGAGAGACCGAAGCCGATTTTGAAACCTTAAAAAACTGGGTTGCCGAAATGCGTTTTGAACGTTTGGGGTGTTTTACCTATTCGCACGAAGAGAATACCGCGGCCTATGATTTGGAAGATAATGTGCCCGAGGAGGTAAAACAACAAAGGGCCAACGAGATTATGGATATCCAGTCTACGATTTCTTGGGAACTAAACCAAGAAAAAATCGGTCAGGTATTGCGATGTGTTATTGATCGTAAAGAAGGAAACCATTTTATTGGTCGATCCGAATTCGATTCCCCCGATGTAGATAACGAAGTGCTCTTAGATGCTACCCAGCAATACCTAAAGGTGGGCGAATTCGTAAACGTTAAAATAACGGAAGCTACCGATTTTGATCTGTATGGCGAAGTGGTCCCATAATGTATTCGTATTATTGGGGCTTTGTCGTTTAGGCCTATGTTAGCCTTAAAACCAAGGGTTACCTCACGGTCAATGGTAAAGATTCGTTAAAATCGGGTTGAAAAAATTAAATTTTAGCATCTTGCAAGTATACCCATCTTGAACATACCCTATGACTACTAGGAAAAAGTTATACTTCTTTCTTATTTTCCCTGTTTTTATGGCCTCTTGTGGGCTGTTTCAAAAACAAGATCCCGAAGACGGTGCCGTGGCCCGGGTAGGTGCTGCCTATCTACATAAAAACGAATTGGCCAAAATGATGGGGAACAGCCCACAGAACAAGGCCGATAGTATCGCGGTAGCAACCCATTTGATCAATACTTGGGCGGCAAAGCAGCTACTGTTAGATAAGGCTAAAATAAACTTGCCCGAAGAAAAACTGGCCGAGTTCGAAGCTTTGGTTGCCGAATATCGAATGGATTTATACACTAGGGCCTATTTAGAGGCTTTGGTAGATCAGCATCCGGATACCTTATTGTCCGAAGAGGCTATTGCGGGTTATTACCAGAAAGAGCAGAATCACTTTGTGCTAAAAGAGAAATTGCTAAAACTCCGATTTGTTTTCTTGCCTGAAGATTTTCAGGATCAAGAGGCGGTGGCTACAAGTCTTAAGCGGTTCCAAGCTTCTGATAAGGCGTATTTAGATTCCTTGTCGGTACATTTTAAGAAATACAATTTCAACGACTCCATTTGGGTGCAATCGGTTAAGGTGTTTCAAGAGATACCGGTTTTAGGTCCGGATGAGGCCGAAAAGTATTTAAAGAATTCACAATTTTTTGAATTGAAGGACTCCTTAGGGGTATATTTGGGCCAAGTTACCGAGGTGTTGGAGGTTAACGATATGGCGCCCTTGGAATTTGTTAGACCTACCATACAACAGGTACTACGAAATAGAAAAAAAATGGATAAGTCCCGTAGCATAGAAACGGAACTCATAGATGAAGCAGTTAAAAACAAAGAATTTGAGATATATGGACAAGATCGTTAAGTGGTTGTTTACCGCAGTATGTTTTCTGGTAGTGGCAGAATCGTACGCCCAGGATACGGTTATGGCCGATTCTGTTGAACAGAAAGCGAAACCTGCGAAAAACAGGATCAAACTCGATGGTTTTGCCGCCGTAGTTGGCGATTACCTAATTTTGGATTCCGATATAGAAAAAACCCTGATAGATTTAAAAAACCAAGGGGTTTCGGGTGAAGACGTTACCCATTGCGGGCTCTTGTCCAAACTCATGGAAGACCGTTTATATGCGCATCAGGCCGTACAAGATTCCATCTTGATTCCCGATGATCAGATCCATGCCCAGAGCGACAGGCAAATACAAGGTTTGGTGTCTCAGATTGGTTCTATGGACAAGCTGCTTAAATTCTATAAAAAAGAAAGTGAGCAAGCCTTCCGTCAAGAATTGTATAAAATCAATAAGCTACGGATGCTTTCCGAAAGAATGAAGGCCAAGATCGTAGAGGGTATAGAAATTACCCCAGAAGAGGTAAGGCAGTTCTTTAATAAAATCCCAGCTGACGAAAGACCAGTAATCGGGGCCGAGCTAGAAATCGCCCAAATCGTAAAGAAACCTAAGGTTTCCGATGAAGAGAAGCAAAAGGTTATCGATAAGTTGAACACCATTAAAGCCGATGTAGAAGACAATGGGGCTAGTTTTAATGTAAAGGCTATCTTGTATTCCCAGGATCCTGGGTCTAAATCGCAAGGCGGATTTTACAGTATGAGCAGGGAAACCCCTTTTGTAAAAGAGTTTAAGGATGTGGCCTTTGCCCTTCAAGAAGGTGAGATATCAGACCCATTTGAGACTATTTTTGGTTATCATATTATCCTTTTGGAAAAAATCAGGGGCCAAGAGCGGGATTTAAGGCATATTATAATCTCTCCTGAAGTTCCGAAGGAAGCTATGAACAAGGCCAAAGAAGAATTGGATACCATTCGTAAACACATTATGGAGGGTAAATACACCTTTGCCGACGCCGCCCGTAACTTTTCCGATCAAAAAGAGACCAAATTCGATGGGGGACAATTACGTAATCCGCAAACCCAGGGCTCTAAGTTCGAAATGACCAATTTGGATCCTGTGCTATATAACCAGGTACGGAATTTAAAGGATAATGAAATCTCGCATCCTATTTTGGAAAAAGGGGAGCGCGGTGGCCCGCCTACCTATAAAATAATGCAGATTACCAACCGCTACGACGAGCATAAGGCCAATTTTGCCCAAGATTATATGAAGATACAAGAGTTGGCCTTACGAGAAAAACAACTCAAGGTTATTGAAGATTGGATTGCCGAACATGTCGAAGAAACTTATATTAGCGTTAGTGATGCGAATAAAGATTGTGAATTCGCCAATAACTGGTTAAAACAATAATATATGTCCGACGTAGCTGCCGTAAACGACCTTGTACAGAAACATAAGGCCTTAAAAGAAGAAATCGCTAAGGTAATCGTAGGTCAGCAAACGGTAGTAGAACAAATCTTACTGTCGGTCTATACAGGGGGGCACTCTCTTTTGGTCGGGGTGCCTGGTTTGGCCAAAACTTTAATGGTGCACACCATTTCGCAGGCCTTAGGTCTAGATTTTAAACGTATACAGTTTACCCCC
Source organism: Sediminicola luteus (assembly GCF_002514735.1). GTDB lineage: Bacteria > Bacteroidota > Bacteroidia > Flavobacteriales > Flavobacteriaceae > HQA918. The sequence goes on from NZ_NBWU01000005.1 coordinate 541,650, forward strand.
GATCTTATGCCTTCCGATATTCTGGGTAGTGAGATATTGGATAAAGACCGGAACTTTAAGTTTATAAAAGGTCCTGTCTTTGCCAATATAATTTTGGCCGATGAGATCAACCGAACCCCACCCAAAACCCAAGCGGCCCTTTTAGAGGCCATGCAAGAACATTCGGTTACCGTGGCGGGCGTACGTTATGCCTTGCCCGAACCTTATTTTGTCTTGGCAACCCAAAATCCTATAGAGCAAGAAGGTACTTACCCCTTACCAGAGGCGCAGTTGGATCGCTTCATGTTCTCCATTGAATTAAAATACCCTTCCATAGCCGAAGAGGTGGAAGTGGTAAAAAGTACGACCTCCGATGCCAAAGTGAGTATTAACCCTTTGTACAATGCCGAGAGCTTGTTGGCCGTTCAGCATTTGATCCGCCGGGTGCCCGTGGCCGATGCCGTCGTGGAATACGCTGTAAACTTAGTGGCATCAACGCGACCTAATGGTCCCAAGGTTACCGATTTGGTTAAGGAATATGTAGATTGGGGTGCCGGACCAAGGGCTTCGCAAAACTTAGTATTGGGTGCTAAGGCCCATGCCGTGATACATGGTAAGTACTCGCCCGATATTGAAGATGTGCAAGCGGTTGCAGAGGGTATACTACGTCACAGGATCATTAAAAACTACAAAGCCGAGGCCGAGGGTATTTCCGAATCGGACCTGATCCAGAAACTACTATAACGGTTTCGTAAGGGCCATTTTTAGGAAAAAACCAGTTGCGAAAGCTATGGTTTTTCAGGGCCTATTTTGCGTTTTTCCAATTTATTTCGAATTCTATTTATAATTGTTAAAAATTGAGTAGGGCAAGGCCTTATAAATTTCACTGCACAAGGGGGTTTTAGTATTTTTGCCGCATTGCAAACTAAAAACCCAATTTAGGGTCATTGTTTTCCAAAACTTTGGCAATGGTCCTGTCCCAAACGATGCGAGTTTCAACCTTTGTACCTAGATTCACTAAAATTTGTCAAGGAATGAGGTTTAGCTTTCTAAGGGCCAGACTGGGTTTTCAATTTAATACCCTTTTTTCCGTATGAATTTGTATCAGGATTACATCAAGGAGATTGAATCACGTAAAGAACAGGGGCTTCATGCCAAGCCTATCGACGATGCCGCACTTTTGAGTGTCATCATCGATCAGATCAAAGATGCCGATAACGCCGATCGTGAAGATTCCCTCCGGTTTTTTATCTATAATACCCTGCCGGGAACAACCAGTGCCGCTGGTGTAAAAGCCAAGTTTTTAAAAGAGATTATTTTGGGTGAGGCCGTTTTGACCGAGATTTCACCGGAATTTGCTTTTGAGCAATTATCCCATATGAAAGGCGGGCCTTCTATTGAAGTGCTTTTAGATCTCGCCCTAGGCGACGATGCCGATATCGCCCAGCAGGCAGCGAAGGTGTTAAAAACCCAGGTGTTCTTGTATGAGGCCGATACCGATAGGTTAAAGACGGCTTACGAAAATGGAAGTGCCTTGGCCAAGGATATTATCGAAAGCTATGCCCAGGCCGAGTTTTTCACCAAATTACCTGAGGTTGAAGAGAAAATAGAAGTGGTAACCTATATCGCAGGAGTAGGTGATATCTCTACCGATTTGTTGTCGCCAGGTGCCGATGCACACTCACGTTCGGATCGTGAATTGCATGGCCAATCTATTTTTGAGCACAATAAGGAAATGCAAAAAGAGGTGTTGGCCCTTAAAGAACAGCATCCGGATAAGCGAATTATGCTTATCGCCGAAAAAGGAACCATGGGGGTGGGATCTTCCCGTATGTCGGGGGTTAACAACGTAGCCTTGTGGACCGGAATCCCATCGAGCCCTTATGTGCCTTTTATCAATATTGCCCCAGTAATTGCCGGTACTAATGGTATCGCCCCAATTTTCTTGACTACGGTCGGGGTAACCGGGGGTATCGGTATCGACTTGCAAAATTGGGTAAAGAAAAAAGATGAAGCCGGTAATACCATTATGGATGCCGATGGCGAACCAGTATTGGAACAGACCTATTCGGTAGCCACCGGAACCGTGCTTACCATCAATACCAAAGAAAAGAAACTATACCATGGCGATGTTGCCTTAAAGGATATCTCTACCGCCTTAACCCCACAGAAGGTTGAGTTTATTAAGGCGGGCGGATCCTATGCCGTGGTCTTTGGTAAAAAACTACAGACCTTTGCCTGTAAAACCTTGGGTATAGATGTGCCTCAGGTGTATGCTCCATCGAAAGAGATTTCGGTAGAAGGGCAAGGACTTACCGCGGTCGAAAAGATTTTCAATAAAAACGCCGTGGGCAATACCCCAGGTAAAACCCTACATGCCGGATCTAATACACGTGTAGAAGTAAACATCGTTGGATCTCAGGATACCACTGGTTTAATGACCTCCCAGGAATTGGAGATGATGGCCGCTACCATTATTTCGCCTATCGTAGATGGGGCTTACCAATCGGGTTGTCATACTGCATCGGTCTGGGACGATAAATCGAAAGCGAACATTCCGCGTTTGATGAAGTTCATGAACGATTTCGGACTTATTACCGCCCGTGACCCACAAGGCAACTATCACGCCATGACCGATGTGATCCATAAGGTACTTAACGATATCACCATAGACGATTGGGCGATAATCATTGGTGGTGATTCCCATACCCGTATGTCAAAAGGGGTAGCCTTTGGTGCCGATTCAGGAACCGTGGCCTTGGCCTTGGCTACCGGGGAGGCGACTATGCCTATACCACAGTCGGTTAAGGTGACCTTTAAAGGGGCTATGCGTTCGTATATGGACTTTAGGGATGTAGTACATGCCACCCAGCAGCAAATGTTGAAGCAGTTTGGGGGCGAAAATGTATTCCAAGGTAGGGTAATCGAAGTACATATCGGTACCTTGACCTCAGATCAGGCCTTTACCTTTACCGATTGGACCGCCGAAATGAAGGCCAAAGCCTCTATTTGTATTTCAGAAGACGAAACCTTGATTGAATCTTTGGAGATCGCACGTGATCGTATCGAGATTATGATCAAAAAAGGTATGGATAACGATAAACAAGTTCTTCAAGGCTTGGTAGACAAGGCCAATGCGAGGATTGCCGAAGTGAAATCAGGTGAAAAACCTGCCCTAAGGCCCGATGCCAATGCTGAATATTATGCCGAAGTGGTTATCGATCTAGACGAGATTGCCGAACCTATGATCGCCGATCCCGACGTACATAACGATGATGTTTCCAAGCGTTATACCCACGATACCATTCGTCCGTTGTCTTATTATGGAGGTACCAAGCAAGTAGATCTTGGCTTTGTAGGTTCTTGTATGGTGCACAAAGGCGATATGAAGATATTGGCCCAGATGCTTAAGAATATCGAAGCCCAGCAGGGAGAAGTCGTGTTTAAGGCTCCTTTGGTAGTTGCGCCACCAACTTATAATATCGTGGATGAGTTAAAGGCTGAAGGCGATTGGGAAGTATTGGAAAAATACTCAGGTTTCGTTTTTGATGACGATGCCCCAAAAGGTGCGGCACGTACCAAATATGAGAATATGCTGTACCTAGAGCGCCCCGGTTGTAACCTATGTATGGGTAACCAAGAGAAAGCCGAGCCTGGCGACACGGTAATGGCTACCTCTACCCGTTTGTTCCAAGGGCGTGTGGTGAAGGATACCGGAGAGAAAAAAGGTGAGTCCTTGTTGTCTTCAACTCCAGTTGTGGTGTTGTCTACCATTTTGGGTAGAACCCCGACTATGGAAGAATATGAGGCGGCCGTAGACGGTATTGTCTTAACCAAATTCAAACCTTCTGAAAAACAATTGGTCATGTAATTGGCCAATTCGAGTAAAATATGGGAAGCCCTGGTCATTGATCAGGGCTTTTTTTTGGCTTCATCTTAATGTATGGCGTTTAGGTCATAAGAAAGCCTAATGGAAGTATAAACTATATTTAATAGCAAGGGTATCTCCTGTATTACAATTGTTTGTAACTTGTTGGTATCAACGTATAACTTAAAAACAGCACCATGGCATTCGATATTGAAATGATTAAACAGGTGTATGCCCAAATGGGAACTCGGATTGATAAGGCCCGGGAGCTTTTGGGAAGACCCTTGACCCTTACCGAAAAAATTCTGTATGCCCATTTGTGGGATAAAACACCGAACACCGTGTATACGCGTGGCAAGGATTATGTAGACTTTGCCCCAGACCGCGTGGCTTGTCAAGATGCCACGGCACAAATGGCATTGCTACAGTTTATGCATGCGGGCAAGCCTAAGGTTGCCGTGCCTACAACCGTGCATTGCGATCATTTGATACAGGCCAAGGTAGATGCGGCCACCGATTTAAAACGAGCCAATGAAACCAGTAGCGAGGTTTTCAATTTCTTGGAATCGGTGTCCAATAAATATGGTATCGGCTTTTGGAAGCCCGGGGCCGGGATCATACATCAGGTGGTTTTGGAAAATTATGCCTTCCCGGGTGGGATGATGATCGGTACCGATTCGCATACCGTGAATGCAGGCGGATTGGGCATGTTGGCCATTGGGGTCGGCGGGGCCGATGCCGTAGATGTTATGGCCGGAATGGCCTGGGAGTTGAAGTTCCCAAAATTGATCGGAGTAAAACTGACCGGAAAGCTATCGGGTTGGACCGCCCCAAAGGATGTGATTCTCAAAGTAGCCGATATTTTAACCGTAAAAGGCGGTACCGGTGCCATTATCGAATATTTTGGAGAAGGCGCCCTGGCTATGTCCTGTACCGGAAAAGGTACTATTTGTAATATGGGGGCCGAGGTAGGGGCTACCACTTCTACTTTTGGTTATGACGATTCCATGGACCGATACCTTAGGGCCACCGACAGGGCCGACGTGGCAGATGCGGCCCTTGACGTAAAACAGCACTTGACAGCCGACCCAGAGGTGTACGCAGATCCCGGAAACTATTTCGACCAGGTGATTGAAATTGATTTAAGCACCTTGGAGCCCCATTTAAATGGACCTTTTACGCCAGATTTGGCCACGCCCATTTCTAAAATGTCCGAGGCGGCCAAAGCCAACGACTGGCCCTTGAACGTAGAAGTGGGGCTTATCGGCTCCTGTACCAATTCCTCTTACGAAGACATCTCCAGAGCGGCTTCGTTGGCCAAGCAAGTGGCCCAGAAAAACCTGACCACAAAATCGAAGTTTACCATAACCCCGGGCTCTGAACAAGTACGTTACACCATTGAACGGGATGGCTTGATCGATACGTTTAATGAAATCGGGGCCACGGTTTTTGCCAATGCTTGTGGGCCTTGTATCGGGATGTGGGATCGTTACGGCGATAAAGCCGCCAGTGGCCCCCGAAATACCATTGTGCATTCCTTTAACCGGAACTTTGCCAAACGGGCCGATGGTAACCCGAACACCCTGGCTTTTGTTGGATCGCCCGAATTGGTTACGGCCATTGCCATTGCTGGTCGGTTGGATTTTAATCCGGTAACCGATACGCTTATCAATAACGATGGACAGGAAGTGCGTTTAGAAGAGCCCAGGGGTTACGAGCTGCCTCCGGAGGGCTTTGCTGTTGAGGATGCAGGTTTTATGGCACCCGAGGCCGATGGAAGCCATGTGCAAGTGGTGGTGTCGCCCGATTCGCAGCGTTTGCAGTTGTTGGAGCCTTTTGTGCCGATTTCTTCGGCCAGTTTACAGGGCATGAAACTGCTGATCAAAGCCTTTGGCAAATGTACCACCGACCATATTTCCATGGCCGGGCCTTGGTTACGCTATAGGGGGCATTTAGATAATATTGCCAATAATACCCTGATTGGGGCCGTGAACGCTTTTAATAAGAAAACCAATTTTGTTAAAAATCAGCTTACAGGCGAATATGGGGGTGTACCCGATGTACAGCGGGCCTATAAGGCGGCCGGAATCAAAACACTGGTGGTGGGTGATCATAATTATGGCGAAGGTTCTTCCAGGGAACACGCGGCCATGCAGCCCAGGCATTTGGGTGTGGCAGCCGTTTTAGTGAAATCTTTTGCCCGTATTCACGAGACCAATCTGAAAAAGCAGGGTATGCTCGGACTCACCTTTGCCCAAGAATCCGATTACGATCTGATCCAAGAAGACGATACCTTTAATTTTATCGATATCGATGCTTTTGCACCAGGGAAACCTTTGACCATTGAGGTGGCACATAGTAACGGAGCCAAGGATACCATCTTGGCCAACCATACCTATAACGCCTCTCAGATTGAGTGGTTTAAAGAAGGTTCGGCCTTGAATGTGATCAAAAAAGAAAACGCATAGGTTTTAGAGCCTGTTTAAGTTTTATCCTTCAGTTTTGTTATGGCTCTTTTATCGCCACTTTTTGTTGTAAAAATACTCATTTGGCGCTGCCAAACTCCGTTTTTCACGCCTCAATTGGCAATAAAATGGTCTATAACAAATTCTAAAAACACAAATTAAACAGGCTCTTAAGCGTATTAAAAATCAGAAAAACTCCTGCCGTCTGGTAGGAGTTTTTTAGTTTTGAAACGAAGAATTCGAATGCCGTGAAGAAAAAGACCCTCCTCAATCTACTCCTGATACTTTTTGTGCTGTCCTTTTTTGTGACCCCCTTGGGGCGCTACGGTAAGCTCTTTTTAACCCAGCTGTTTGCTTTTGCCCCTACTGAAATCGCTAAGGAGCAACGGCAGCAGATTACCGATTATGATTGGCAGCTTAAAGATCCGGAATGGAACTTTTTTAATTTCGAGCGTTCTAAAGGTCAGGTGGTCGTTATCAATTTTTGGGCCTCTTGGCGCTTGCCTTCCGAGGTAGAATTACGCAGTTTGGAAAAGCTTTATAACGAATATGGCGACCGGGTCCACTTTTACTTTATAACCAATGAAGAGCGGGAGCCGGTCATCGAATTTATGGCAGAGAACGACTTTAGCTTCCCACTGACCTATTTGATTATAGGGGCCAAAATGCCTGTGGAAGCCAAGGAAGTACCTTCGTCTTATGTAATTGCCAAAAACGGGGATATCGTTGTTCATGAACTGGGTATTTCCGATTGGGACAACCCGGATACCCGTGATTTACTAAATCGATTACTGGCCCAATGATACGTATGACCCGTAAAAAATGGATCAATTTACTCTGGGTGCTGTTCATGGTGACGGTGTTATTTACCCCAGCGGGTTTTCATATTAAGGTTTTTGTTAACCGGCTGATTTCCTTCTCAGCTACTGAAGTGGCCGAAGCAGATCGGGAGACATTATCCGATTATCATTGGCCCTTGCAAACTATTGAAGGGAAACGGGTCAATTTAACTGATTTTAAAGGCGAAGTGGTCCTAATCAATGTTTGGGCTACTTGGTGTCCGCCCTGTGTGGCCGAGATGCCCAGTTTCCAAGAGTTGTACAATGCCTATGGTAATCGGGTACCCATGTTGTTCGTGGCCCATGATGAAAGGGAAAAGGTAGCACGCTTCTTGGGCAAAAAAGGGTATAAACTTCCCATATATTATGAGGCCGGACCAACTCCTACAGTATTGCAATCTACAAGTATACCCGTTACTTATGTTGTAGATAAGAAAGGCAGTATACGTGTTCGAAAAGTGGGGGCGGCTGATTGGAATAGTCAAAAAACGCGGACACTATTAGATAGCTTGCTGCAAGAGTAAGCATGGCTTTCCGGTTTTTTAGTTTTCTATCCCTTATGTCTTTGGGTTTTTGGCGATTAATTCGCATCTTCCGGGGGCAAACCAAAATCCAATAGAAATAATGAAGAAAAAAGGTATCGTACTTATGGCTTTTTTGGCCATTTTGGGAGTACAATGTAAGACCGAAAAAAAGGCAGAGGCTAAAGAGGAAGCCGCAACTGCCGAGACCACCCAAGAAACTTCCCAGGCCAATACCGATGGGTGGGTATCACTTACCGAGCCGGGTAGCTGGCGTGGTTATAATATGGAGAAACTACCCTCGAACTGGAAAATAGAAAATGGGGTAATCGAGTGTTTTGGGGAAGCCGGTGATGTTGGTGGCGATATTATTTCTACCGAACAATACGAGAGCTTTGAGCTGGAGCTGGAATGGAAGATCAGCAAAGCAGGAAATAGCGGCGTTTTTTATCATGTAGTAGAAGATACCAAATATCATTCACCTTACCAGACCGGAGCTGAGTATCAAGTATTGGACGATGTTGGTTTTCCCGATCCCATTGAAGATTGGCAGAAAACCGGGGCCAACTATGCCATGCATGTGGCCAACGACAAAAAAGTGCTGAAGCCGGTGGGGGAGTGGAACAGTACCCGTATTATCTTTAATAACGGTAAAGTGGAGCACTGGTTAAACGGGGCCAAAATCGTGGAATTCGATAAATATACAGACGATTGGAAAGAACGTCGCAATAGCGGAAAATGGGAAGATTTCCCAGATTACGGTAAAGCCAATTCGGGCTACCTTGGGTTGCAGGACCACGGTTCGGGCGTATGGTTCCGTAAGGTACGGGTACGTAGGTTGTAAAGTATTAAAATTTTCTGTCCGGAGAAAAGCCTTCCAAAGCCATGGAGGGCTTTTTTTCTGCGATAAGCTCACTAACCAATTTTCCGGTGGCGGGGCCTAAACTCCACCCCATCATGGCATGGCCGCTGGCTATGGTCAGGTTTTTGAACTTTTGGGTACGGCCTATATAGGGTAGTCCGTCGGGTGACACCGGGCGTAATCCGCATTGGGCGGCATCTATTTCGGCCTCGGTAATACTTAGGTCTTGGTAATAGGCACTAGCCGCTTTCGCGATACTTTCTACCCGTTTACGCATAATGTTATGGTTTATGCCAGAAAGCTCCATAGTACCGGCAAAACGGGTAAAACCGGCCATGGGGGTTACGGCCACCTTGGCATCCATTAAAATAGCAGGGATTTTTACGGCCGTAGGCCTGTTTAGGTTAATGCGATAGCCTTTGCCAGCCTGTATGGGTATGTTCAATCCTAATTTTTTGGCCAGTGGAAAACTCCAAGATCCTGCTGCCAAGACTACTTCATCGGCCGCATAGGCACCTTTGTTGGTGCTAATCCCTGTGATTTGGCTTCCGTTTACACTAAAATCTACAACTTCTTCCTCTTTTTTAATGGTTACCCCGGCTTGGATCAAAAAGTCCTTCAATTTGCCCATAAGTTGATCTGGGGTCGTGTGGGCGTCACATTCGTAGTGTACGGCCCCTTTTATGTCCGTCACCAAATTGGGTTGTAGTTGGTCTAATTGATTTCTATCTAGTAGGGCAACTTCCAAGCCTTCGGCAGCCGCACGGTCGGCTACTTCTTTCTCGTGTAGGCCTTCGGCTTCCGATTTGTACAGCATCAAAAGTCCTTTTTTCTCCAATTGGAATTCGCCCAAGTCTTTCGACTCCCAAAGTGCGGTATAGAGTTCTTTGCTTAGTAAGTTAATGTCCCGAATCAAAGGAATGGCGCGTTCTACATTGGCCTTAGTGGCCGACTTGTTAAAATGCCAACTCCACTTTATAAAATCCCAATCAAATCGGGGTTTCATATAAAAGGGACTACTGCTGTTAAACATGTATTTTATGCCTTGGGCCATCATGCCTGGCGCGGCCAAGGGTATAATATGACTAGGGGTCAAGTATCCGGCGTTAACGTAAGATGCGCCGCCATCCATTCCCGATTTATCCAATACGGTTACCTGATGTCCTTCCTGCTGCAAATAATAGGCGGTAGAAAGCCCTATAATGCCTCCGCCCACAACCAATACCTTCTTTGACATAGTTCAACTAAAAAAAAGTGGATTATCCTTCAAAATAACGAAATGTTACCGAGATTTAATACGGTTCTCGCCTTAGAAAATGGGTACAGGATAATATTGGATCAGAAGATGGGAATAGAGTGAAATAAAAAGACCATCCGAAGATGGCCTTGTGCCCACGACTGGATTCGAACCAGCACGTCCTTGCGAACACCACCCCCTCAAGATGGCGTGTCTACCAATTCCACCACGTGGGCTTGGAAAGCGGATAAATGTAAGCACACAAATATCCATAAACAAAAAAAGTTAAGCCTAAACTTAACTTTTTCGTGACTCGACTGGGGCTCGAACCCAGGACCCTCTCCTTAAAAGGGAGATGCTCTACCAACTGAGCTATCGAGTCGAATTTTGCGGTGACATATTTGTCGTTTGCGGGTGCAAATATAGCACCATTATTTGTTTAAACAAGGCCTTTTTAAATTTATTTCGATTTTTTTTGAGAAGCCGGCATTTTAATCCAATTTTACCTCATAACCCTTGGGAATGCCCTATGTATAGTGCTACGAGGCTTGTAGGTTTGTGCATTTGTTTGCCATTCAATTGGTTATAGGTAGGGTGTTGTACTGGGTTATCTTTACTTTGCTTAATAATCCCATATATCCGGACTTATAAAGCGCTAAATTTGCAATCTGTTTTTCGAATCCTAATTTTTTTATTGGGACGAAAAAATGAGTTCAACTAATAAAATTCGAGAATGAAAATCGTACTACTTGGCTATATGGGTTCTGGTAAATCTACCATTGGAAAAGCCTTGGCCCAATACCTGCAATGTGATTTTATGGATTTGGATGCCTATATCGAAACCGAGCAGGGTATGGCCATTGCCGAGTTGTTCAAAGCTAAAGGGGAAATCTTTTTTAGGCGCGAAGAAAGCCGTGCCCTTAAGGCCGTTTTGGCTCAAAATGATAGTCTAGTGCTCGCTTTGGGTGGTGGTACCCCTTGTTATGGAACCAATATGGACGATATTCTGGAACATGCCACTACCTCTGTGTATTTGGACATGTCCATTCCTGCCTTGGTCGAACGCCTTACCCATGAAAAAGCCCAACGCCCACTCATAGCCCATTTGGCAGACGAAGAATTAGGGGAGTTTATCGGGAAACATCTTTTTGAAAGAAGGCCTTTTTACAGAAAAGCCGCCCATATCATAAACTGCGACGACAAATCGGTGGCTGCAATCGTCAATGAAATTCGAAACCTACTCCAATAAGACTTTATCGTTACCTTCAGAAAATACCACTTCTACATGTTCGTGAAGTGATGTGGAAAGCGAAATGCCTTTAAAATCGGCCTTGACCGGATATTTTTTATGGTTACGATTCACTAAAACCGCGGTTTTCAGGCGTAGCAAAGGCACCTGTAAAAAATGATGGACCCCATAAATCAAAGTTGAACCCGAATTCAAGACGTCATCAACCAAGACAAGGGGTTTGTTGGTATAGGTCTCGGGGCTTAAATTGGTGGTAACCCCACTTTGTAACGGATTCTTTTTATCCATACTTACTTCCCCTAGGGTTATGGTGGCATCACTGATATCACTTAAGACCTTGGCCAATCGTTTCGCGAATTCCATACCACCACCGGTTATCCCGGCCAAGATTATTTCATCTTCCGAAACATTGGATTCCAGTATCTGATAGGCGATTCGTCTAATTTTATGCTGAATCTGTTGGTGGCTAAGAATGGTGTTTTCCATAACACAAATATAGTTTATAGTAAAAAGCGAATAGGGGTAAGAACTAAAAAGTTAAGCCGGGAACCGATTTTTCAGGCCAAGGAATTGAAGAGACTTGTTATTGTGGTAGCCCGTGCATTATAAAACCGCTTTAGTTGCGTTCTTATTCCGATTCGTCAGTATCGAGATAATCATCTATATCGCGGCGGTCTTTTTTGGTAGGCCTGCCCATGCCTTTTTTACGGTAATGCTCTTTGGCAAATTTGAGTAGGTCGGTATGGGCTGTGGCCTCTTTCGGGGTAGTGTCTTTTCTATATATGTCTACCAGTTTGGCCCCCACACGACTTTTAGGGATGTCCAACACCACCAGCTCATAATTGATTTGGTTTTTGCGAAGTATAATGGCATCGCCCACATATACCTCGCGTGAAGGTTTTATGATTTTACCATTGATTTTTACATGGCCTTTTTTACAGGCCTCGGTACCCATATTACGTGTCTTAAAATAGCGTAAACACCACAAAAACTTGTCAATTCGCATAAGAACCAAAATGTTTGTTAAGGTAGCTCACAAAAATAGTGGAAAATTGTATCTTGCCCGCTTAAAATCCGCCTAATGCGTGCGTTTTGGCCAAGGGTGGTAAATTAAAAAGATTGATGAGAAAGTTTTTTCTGTTAGCCACCTTGGTGCTTATTGTTATAGGGTCTTGTAAAAAAGATGATGATGGTATTGAGAGTATTCCCCCAAGGACATTGAGTGAGCAGGTAAATGTGGATAACGATAGTATAGTCGATTATTTAAGTACCCATTTTTATAATTATGAAGAATTCGAAAACCCACCTGCTGGATTCGATTACCGTATAAAAATCGGGAAGATCGAAGGGGCTAATGCCGATAAAAAACCTTTGATCGAGCAAGTGAAGACAAAAATAATCGCGTTGCGTTCCGATCAAATGGGTGCACCCGTTTCCGGAGATGAAGAGGTAGACCATAAACTCTACTACCTAGAAGCCTTGAAAGGGGAGGGTTTGGCACCTAAATTTAGTGATAGTGTCTATGTACGTTACGAAGGTAGTCTGTTAGATGGTCGTATTTTTGACGGGGCAACCGAGGTGCCTGTTTGGTTCAATGGTATTACCGTAGTACGCGGTATGGCGGCCTCCTTACCATTTTTTAATGCAGGGGTAAATCCGACCGGTAACCCCGATGGTACCTTTAATGTAGATGGTTATGGTGTAGGAATGATCATAATGCCTTCTGCATTGGGTTATTTTGGAGCATCGCAACCCGGGATTCCGGCCTATTCACCTTTGATTTTTAAATTGGATATGATGAGTGTGAACGAGGCTGATCATGATCGTGATGGTGTGCCTACTTGGCGTGAAGACCTGAATGGGAATGAATATGTACTGGACGACAATACGGATGAACAACGCGAACGTGACAGGCGAGCGGCTATCTTACCTGATTATATCGACCCCGATGACGATGGCGATTTAAAACCAACACGTACCGAGGTTACCGATATAGATAATAATGTGTTGTTCCCTTATCCTGATACCAATAACGACGGTACGCCTGATTATTTGGATTACGATATCCGTAGGGATCCCGAGGATAACTAAAACCTGCAGAAACCTAGCTGTTACTTCAATAACGACATTCTAGTGTTATTCTGGATTTGGGCCTAGTTTTGAGGTTGTTCGCCCTTTATACGAAACCTAATTGACTACGTTTAGGAAGCTGCCATTTTTAGGTTGTCATCAGAACTTGATGACAAGGATTTCACTCGGAAGTATTTCTCTTTTCTAAGGCTTGTATTTGCTTCTGCATTTGGTCGTTATAACCCCATTGGTTGTCTTTGTTGAATTGGATGGCTTTTTGGTAATTGGAAATAGCTTGTATACTGTCTTTTTGGGCTTGGTTGGTTTCTGCCAAACTTGCCCAAGAAACCCACCAGTCGGGGTTCGCTTCTGCGTTGATCTTAAATATGTTTAGGGCCTGGTCTAACTTCTTGGCATAAGTATAGGAGTTGCCCAGACTGTTTACATTCCATTTTAAGTTTTCAAAGTCGAATGTTGGGTTTTCCGTTTTTAGTTTTTGGAAAGTTTCGGTGGCCAAATCATATCGATCGTTTAGAATATGCTGCATTACACGCGATTCGAGGGTCGGTTTTTTCGATTTTAGGGCTGGTATTACCATGCGGGCAATATCATTTACGATGATATCGTAGGCAGGTATTTCATATCCGTTGGATAAAAGTATAATACTGGTGTCATGCTCCGGGAATATACGATATGCGGCCAAATTGCCGCCAGAAAATCCGTAGGAGTCTATTTGGTTAATGGGGGAGTTGCCCCAGCCATGGCGGAAATCGTCTTTTTGGTTCGAAAAAGAAAAAGGGGACCACATAAGTGATCTGTAGCGTTCTTCTAATAAGGTGTTATTCTTAAGTTGGCTATCCCAGGCAATGAATTTATCGAGGGTTATATTTAGACCGTTTCCGGCGTGTCCCCTGGTTCCGCTATTGTTGATGTCGTTTTCAAATGATTTGGTCTTTTCGTTATAATAATACCTTACGGCCCTATTCGGTAGGGTCTCTTTTGAGTTCGAAGAAAACAATACGCCCGATGTTGCCTGATTAAATTGGTTGTTTAGTATGTAGTCTTCAAATGCCATGCCTGTAATCCGTTCTATAATGCGACCGAGTAACCAATAATTGGTTTGGTTGTATGCAAATTGATGGCCAGCGGAAAATTCTAGGGTATCTTGGGACAGTTTATCTAGCAATTGGGCGTCCGATAGGTCGCTTTTGTACCGTATCATATCCGGAAGGCCAGAGGAATGGCTCAATAAGTGTTTGATCTTAATAGACTGCCAAGGCAAAGGTAGCTCGTCTAAGTATGCTGAAATGGGGTCTTCTAAATCTAGCTTTTGATTTTGTATAAGTTGGAATACCGCAGTGGCCGTGATCAGTTTTGTGGCCGAAAAAATTCGGAATAGGGTACTGTCGGTTACTGATGTAGGCGGATCTAAAGTGGCTTTGCCTAAATGATTTTTGTAGACCAGGCCATTGTTGTCGATTACCGCTAGGGCCAATCCGGGAATATTATGCATTTCCATGACTTGGGTCAGATAGGCATCTATTTCGGATTTTGGTAGTTCTGTTGGTTTTGTTCCCTTTTGTTGTTTACAGGAAAAACTCAATAACAAGAGTAGTGCAATGGCGAAATTTTTAGGCCCCATGGTAGAAGTGATTTTTCCTATAAAGACGATGTCCGGCTTGTTATGTGGCAAGCTCACAAGCGATAAACCGGAAACAAGGGCCAATAATAGCTGCCCAAAAAGATTTTTATGGATACAACCAATAAAAAAAAGCCACCCGAATCCGGATGGCTTTGCTTTACTATGTTTTTGCGGTCTACAATTTGTAAGACACGCTAAAAATTATCTGAGAAGGTCTTGAGTCGATTTTACCTGCTACCGTTTCACCGACAGTATCAGCGATGATATCGGCTTCGTTTTCAGAAAAACCACGCTCGTAACGTACATCGGCGCCTAATTTACCAAGACTAACACCTAAACCAACCTGAAAGCCCATACTGATTTCGTTTTCTACATCACGTAGTTCGAGGCCATCAACATCTAAATCATTATCCAAAATATATTGGAACGATGGGCCGGCGAATACTTCCAAGGGGCCAATCAGACCAATACCAGCCAAGACGGGTAGATCGATTTTTGAAACATTGTATTCTGCGTCAACTCCAGAATCACTATACTTACTCTTGGTGTTGGTGTACACCAATTCAGGCTTTACAAAAACAATAGGAAGGTCTAATTTGTAAAATACACCAATATGATACCCTATATCGTTCTCAGATTTAAAAATATCGTTGGCAGCATCTTCTACTTGAGAGACTAAATCCCCGTTTTTGGCATAGTTTAAGCCGCCCTTGATTCCGAATCCGGATTTAGACTGGGCCATGGCCACGGTAGAAACCAAGGCCAAAGCCATGGTAAACAGTACTTTTTTCATGTGTTTTGCGTTTAAGGATTATGGTATGGAAAGCCTTTTACTGCTTTCTATCCAATACTTTTAACGCTGCTTTTTCGATAGCAGTATGATCAATACCGTATTTTTCCATCAATTGGGCCGGGGTACCACTCTCTCCAAAGGTGTCTTGGGTAGCCACGAATTCTTGTGGGGTGGGGTGCTGGGTAGCCAAAACACGGGCTACACTTTCGCCTAAACCTCCATAATAATTGTGCTCTTCGGCGGTAACGATACAGCCTGTTTTCTTAACAGAAGTTAGTATGGCTTCATCGTCCAAGGGTTTTATGGTGTGAATGTTGATTACCTCGGCAGAAATACCTTTGGCTTCCAAGGCTTCGGCAGCGATAAGGGCTTCCCAAACCATATGGCCGGTAGCTACGATGGTAACATCGGTACCTTCGCTGAGCATTACGGCTTTCCCGATTTCAAAGGTTTGATCGGCAGGGGTAAAATTGGCTACTTTGGGACGACCAAAACGTAAGTATACTGGGCCTTCGTATTCGGCAATGGCCAAGGTGGCCGCTTTGGTCTGGTTATAATCGCACGGATTTATAACCACCATATGGGGCAACATCTTCATTAAGCCGATGTCTTCCAAGATCTGGTGGGTAGCACCATCTTCACCTAGGGTAATTCCGGCATGCGAAGCACAGATTTTTACATTTTTACCCGAATAAGCGATAGATTGACGGATCTGATCGTAAACACGAGCCGTAGAGAAATTCGCGAAAGTACCCGTAAACGGAATTTTACCACCAATGGTTAAACCAGCAGCGATGCCCATCATATTGGCCTCGGCAATCCCAATCTGGAAAAAACGCTCCGGATTTTCGGCGATGAACTCATCCATTTTCAAGGAACCGATCAAATCGGCACAAAGGGCGACCACGTTCGGGTTCGTTCTCCCCAATTCGGCCAAACCGGCACCAAATCCGCTTCGTGTGTCTTTTTTACCTGAATCTATATATTTTTTCATCTTGTCTAGTTCAAAATATTAATAATCGCCCAGGGTTTCCGGGTTTTGTGCCAAGGCGGTGGCCAATTGTTCGTCGTTGGGGGCCTTACCGTGCCAAGCATGGGTGTGCATCATAAAATCGACCCCATTACCCATTACGGTATGCATTAAAATACATACGGGCTTGCCTTTTCCGGTGAGGGCTTTGGCTTGGTTCAATCCATCGATTACGGCCTGTAGGTCATTACCTTGGGCAACTTCCAATACCTCCCAGCCGAAAGCTTCGAATTTGGCTTTAAGATCACCTAGCGGCAATACATGATCGGTAGAACCGTCTATTTGTTGTTTGTTGTAGTCTACCGTGGCGATCAAGTTATCGACCTTTTTACCGGCGGCATACATAATGGCCTCCCAGTTTTGGCCTTCCTGTAATTCCCCGTCGCCATGTAGGCTAAAGACCAAATGGTCGTCGCCGTTCAATTTTTTGGCTTGGGCAGCGCCAATGGCAACCGACATACCTTGCCCAAGTGAACCAGAGGCTATGCGTACCCCAGGTAGCTTTTCATGGGTGGTAGGGTGACCTTGTAAACGGGAGTTCAACAAACGAAAGGTGTTTAGTTCGTCTACCGGAAAATAACCCCTACGGGCCAATACACTGTAAAAAACCGGGGAGATATGCCCGTTGGAAAGGAAAAACAGGTCTTCCCCATGGCCGTCCATATCAAAACCTTCCTTCAATTCCATTACCTCGTTGTATAAGGCAACGAAAAACTCGGCACATCCTAACGATCCTCCGGGGTGACCCGAATTGACCTTGTGTACCATCCTCACGATATCCCGTCTTACCTGTTGCGTAAGATCCTGTAATTCTTGCAAATTGGGCATGTTAAGTCATTTAAATCCGCGCCAAAAGTAACCGCAATCTTTGGCCTGTACAAATTGGGTTATCACTTTTTGTCAACGTATAACGAAAGACACGAAAATTATAACGGAAATGTATTTTAGATAGGCTGTTTTTGCCATAAGGGTTGGCTGCCGGGTATTTTGGTTTTATTGTTAAACTGCTTTTACTGAAGGATGCTCAATGTTTTATAGGAAAAGGTAATTAGCTCCCTCTCCTTCGGGAGAGGGCGGGGGGTGAGGGTATTCACTGATAAGGTTTGGTCAAGGGCTTTTTTATACTTCGGGGCTAGTCAAGGCTGCGGCAAGAATATCGTGTGGTATTACCCAATTTAAGCAGTGTACATAGAAAGCCAAATATCCCTTTGCTGTTAGCTTGAAGGCTACTTATTTCGTTTTTGAGGGGTTTATGGGTATGGTAATCCCCCAGGTACCCCCATGGGTTATTCGAAATTCTGCATCGTAGTTCGCCCCCTCATAGGTAAAGGTGAATTTTGCCGTATATGGGAACACTACCGACTGTAAAGTGGTACGTAGCTTTTCGTGCGTTGCCAGGCTATGGCTACCCTCTGTTGGGGAAATGTTCAGAATACCATCCCGTACTTCACCATAAACCGTAACCGTGAGAATGATTTGATCGCGCCCTTTTTTTCTGTTAAAAATCAAATCCTCAACAAAAGGGCTTTTTCTGATTACTTTATAAGGTGTGATTTCGGTTCCGATATAATCATCATTATCCCAATACCCTTTTATCACAGGTTTATCGGGCAAGGCCAAGGTGCCTTTACCATGCTTTTTCCCTTTTTTGAATTGACCTATATAAATAGCACCGGAGGCATGGGTGTAGGTTCCTTGTCCATGGGGTAGGCCTTTGTAGAATTCGCCTTCATAAGTATCTACCCCTTTGGCGATACCTGTACCATGTGCCTTCTTTTTTTGGCAGTCTCCTTTATAAAAATCAGCAATTTCCTTTTTAAGCACCTTGCATTGTGCATTAGCTTGAAAAGCAAGAAAGATTGCGATAATGAAACTAATAGGATATTTCATTTTCAAAAGTTTTAAGTAAGGATGAAAATAAGAAAATCATTGTAAATATGTTGGTTTTCAGTGGTATAAAATGCTTTGGTGGAGAGTGCAAAGTTGGTTACGTTGCATGCTGGCAACCCCGTTGGTGCAATTCCGAAATTTCAGTACCGTTTCGCGCCAGAAACAAATCTGTTAAGCCATATACCTAACCAAGGCTTAAACCTGAATATGGGTTGCGTTAGGGCCCCGAAAGCTTTCGGGGGAGGCCCTGTGGAGCTCGTTGTAAACAGCGACGGCCGAAAGCCCGACCCCTGTCGCGCAGGGGGAACGCCCAAAAAATGAAGCACCATGAAATGATTGTGGTCAAACGGGAGGGGTGGTGCAGTATATAGTACATCCAAACTTTACCACTTCCATAAGATTCGCATATGCCGCGTATGTGTATCTTTGTCGCTTTTAGCAGACAGACTTGAAATTCGAGAAATTACATAACGACCCGGCCTCAAAGGCACGGGCAGGAAAAATCACCACCGACCACGGGGTTATAGAAACCCCTATTTTTATGCCGGTGGGTACCGTGGCTTCGGTAAAAGGAGTGCATCAACGGGAATTGAAAGAAGAAATCAACCCCGATATTATCTTAGGGAACACCTATCACCTGTATTTAAGGCCCAAACTGCCCATTTTAGAACAAGCGGGCGGCCTACATAAGTTTATGGGCTGGGACCGTAACATTCTTACCGATAGTGGGGGGTACCAGGTGTATTCCCTCTCGGCCAATAGAAAGATCAAGGAAGAGGGGGTGAAGTTTAAATCGCATATAGATGGGTCGTACCATACGTTTACCCCGGAAAATGTGATGGAGATACAGCGTACCATTGGGGCCGATATAATTATGGCTTTTGATGAGTGCACGCCCTATCCTTGCGATTATAATTATGCCAAACGCTCTATGCATATGACCCATAGGTGGTTGGATCGCTGTATCGCACATTTGGAAAAACTGCCCTTTAAATATGGGTATTCGCAAGCGTTTTTTCCGATTGTGCAGGGGTCTACTTATAAAGACCTACGTATGCAATCGGCAGAGTATATCGCCAATTCCGGTGCGGTGGGTAATGCCATTGGTGGCCTCTCGGTTGGTGAGCCGGCCGAAGAAATGTATGCTATGACCGAAGTGGTCTGCGATATTTTACCAGAAGACAAACCCCGTTACCTAATGGGCGTGGGTACCCCAATAAATATTTTGGAGAACATAGCCTTGGGGGTAGATATGTTCGACTGTGTAATGCCCACCCGTAATGCCAGAAACGGTATGCTGTTTACCGCCCATGGTACCATAAACATCAAGAATAAAAAGTGGGAAGACGATTTTTCGCCCATTGATGAAATGGGGCATACTTTTGTAGATCAGGAGTATTCGAAGGCGTATTTAAGGCATCTTTTTGCCGCCAATGAATATTTGGGCAAACAAATTGCTACAATTCACAATTTAGGTTTTTATCTTTGGTTGGTCCGTGAGGCCCGACGTAGGATAATTGCCGGTGATTTTAGGGACTGGAAAGATAAAATGGTAAAACAAATGGATAAGCGTCTTTAATGCTCACCATTCTAGATAGATACATACTTAAACGCTATTTACTCACCTTTGGGGTAATGCTTATGCTGTTCGTGCCCATTGGTATTATGGCCAATTTGGCCGAACAGATTGGTAAAATGATCGATAATGAAGCGCCAACCGGTGAGATTGTTGTTTTTTACGTAAACTTTACCATATATATAGGAAGTCTGCTTTTTCCGATATTCCTATTCCTTTCCATCATTTTCTTTACCTCCAAACTGGCGAGTAATACCGAGATTGTGGCCATTTTGAGTTCTGGGGTCTCTTATGGGCGTTTTTTACGACCTTATTTCGTGGGAGCCTCGATTATTGCGATAATCATGTTCTTTATGGGTATGTTCATTGTGCCCGAAGCCAGTAAGGGCTATAATGAGTTTCGGTTCAAATACCTGAAAAAAGGGAGGTCGTCCATGAAGACCAGCAATATCTATAACCAACTCAACGATTCCGATTATTTGTATGTGAGTAGTTACGATCCGGCCCGGGAAACCGCCTATAATTTTGTGCTCGAACATTTCGATGAAAACAAAGAGTTGGAATACCGTATCTCGGCTTCCAATATCCGTTGGAAAGACAGTGTGTACGGATTGACGAATTACGTAAAACGTACATTGGTAAATGGTAAGGAGTTGGTAGAAACCAAACCCAGGTTAGATACCCTTTTCGATTTTAAGGCCAGTGAGCTTACACCGGTATCGTATATTGCCGAAACCAAAAACCTGTTCGAACTCAATAAGTTTATAAAACAACAAGAGCGAAAGGGTGCTGCTAATATTAATACCTTCGTTTTGGTAAAGTACAAACGTTGGGCCCTACCGGTTACCGCTTTTGTACTGACCATTATCGCGGTGGCCGTGTCTTCGGTAAAACGCCGTGGTGGAATGGGAGTGAATCTTGCCTTTGGTATTGGAGTGGCCTTTATTTATATCTTTTTTGATAAGGTTTTTGGTACCATGGCCGAACAATCGGGTTTTCCGCCCTTATTGGCGGTGGTGATACCCAATGTGATTTTCGGTATTATCGGAATCTATCTACTGCAAAATGCCAAGCGTTAAGCTGAAAAACTACCTGCACCTTCATTTTATAGTCTTTATATGGGGCTTTACGGCGGTTTTGGGCAAGTTGATCCAACTCGATGCCATTCCTTTAGTATGGTACCGTATGGCCATGGCGACCCTATTGGTCTGGGCGTACCTAAAGATTAGGAAAATAGATGTCGGTGTATCCAAAAGGGAGTTGTTCCAAATCGTATTAACCGGTTGTGCCATTGCCTTGCATTGGATTACTTTTTTTCAGGCCATAAAGGTTTCTAATGTATCTATTGCCTTGTCTACCTTATCGGCCGGGGCCTTTATGACCGCTTTGTTAGAGCCAATTTGGTTTAAACGTAAACTAATTGGGTATGAGTTGGTATTGGGCATTTTGGTCGTATTGGGGCTGGGTATGATCTTTTATGGGGAAGGCGAAAGCCATGCGGCCGGCATTGGCTACGGACTTTTAGCTACGTTTTTGGGGGCGGTGTTTTCCATCTCGAACGGACAATTGGTAAAATCGCATGCGCCCTCCGTCATCGCCTTTTACGAACTTGGGGTGGGTGCCCTTTTAGTCACGGTTTTTATTGCGTTTAGGGGGGGCTTTGTTCCTGAATTTTTCCAAATTACCCTATCCGATGCGGGTTATCTGTTCCTTTTGGCCTCTATTTGTACGGCCTATGCCTTTATTGGAGGGGTAAAGGTTATGCGCTATATAAGCCCATATACGGTTATGCTTACTACCAATTTAGAGCCGGTGTACGGAATTCTTATGGCCTTTATCATTTTTGGGCAAAGCGAACATATGGGTGGGTACTTTTATTTAGGCGCCCTTTTGATTTTGGTCACGGTACTGGCAAATGGGGTTTTAAAAAACCGCATAAAGAAAATGTAAAGACCCGCGTACCGAATTCTATGTTTTAATCCTATATTTGTCTGCTGACAAAACCTAAAACCTAAGTATCGATGGAGTATCTAGATTTTGAACTTCCCATTAAAGACTTGGAAGAACAACTGGATAAGTGTAAGATTATCGGGGAAGAAAGTGATGTAGATGTCTCGGAGACCTGTAAACAGATCGAGAAAAAACTGCTTGCCACCAAAAAGGATATTTATAAAAACCTATCGGCTTGGCAACGTGTACAACTATCGCGTCACCCCAATAGGCCCTATACTTTAGATTATATCAATGCCATTTGTGGCGATACCTTCTTAGAATTACATGGCGATCGTAATGTAAAAGACGATAAGGCCATGATCGGGGGGTTGGGAAAAATAGGAGACCAGAGCTTTATGTTCATCGGTCAACAGAAAGGGTATAATACCAAAACCCGTCAATATCGAAATTTTGGCATGGCGAATCCGGAAGGGTATCGTAAAGCCCTCCGCTTAATGAAATCGGCCGAAAAATTCGATATCCCCGTAGTTTGTTTTGTAGATACCCCAGGGGCTTACCCAGGTATTGAGGCAGAGGAACGCGGTCAAGGGGAGGCCATTGCCCGGAACATTCTAGAAATGACCCGCCTTAAAGTGCCGATCATTGTAGTGATTATTGGCGAAGGTGCCTCAGGGGGTGCCTTGGGTATCGGTGTAGGTGATAAGGTATTGATGTTGGAGAATACGTGGTATTCGGTTATTTCGCCCGAATCTTGTTCTTCAATCCTTTGGCGTAGTTGGGAGTATAAAGAACAGGCGGCTGAATCACTGAAATTGACCGCTCCCGATATGCGTAAACTAAAACTTATCGACGAGATCGTTAAAGAACCCATAGGGGGAGCCCATCGGAATCGAGAGGAAACCTTTAGTACGGTAAGCCACAAGATCTTGATGCATTATAACGATTTAAAAGCTCTATCGGCCACCGATTTGGTGAGCCAACGCATGGATAAGTATACATCCATGGGGGTTTTTAACGGATAGTATAAAAAAACATAGTACGAAATCCTTGGAAAGTCTTTTTTCAAGGATTTTTTTGTCGGAAATATTTTGTTAACCGTTTCCGCCCTTTCTTAATACTGATTTTCAACTGTCCCAGATTTATGGGAACCTTTTTTGGGGCCTTGTGGCGGTGAAAATTCGACTATGAACAATTTTTAGTAACTTATCAACAGGCACCGTTTGATAAGACTTAAGGTTAACTTAATGTTAATTACATACATTAGCGCTCTATGGAAAAACCGAGCCCACTAATTGGAAAGAAAATAGATAAAACCACCATAATCAGTCTGGAAAAAGGGAAAATCCCTCCCCAGGCCGTTGATTTGGAGGAGGCCGTGCTCGGGGCCATGATGATCGATAAAAAAGGGGTAGATGAGGTTATCGATATCCTACACCCCGATGCCTTTTATAAAGAGGCTCATCAAGATATATACTCGGCCATTTTTAGTCTGTTCGAAACCTCGGAACCCATAGATTTGCTTACGGTGTCGGCCCAGTTGAAAAAAGAGGGGAAATTGGAGACCATTGGGGGCGATTTCTACCTGATCCAACTGACACAAAAAGTAGCTTCTTCGGCCCATATCGAATTCCATGCCCGTATCATCCTTCAGAAATATATTCAACGTAGCCTGATTAAAATCTCCAACGAGATTATAGAGGAGGCCTATGACGAAAGCGCCGATGTTTTTGACTTGCTCGATGAGGCGGAGGCCAAATTGTATGACGTTACCCAGGGTAACCTAAAGAGATCGGCCGAAACCGCCCAGCATTTGGTGATGCAGGCCAAGAAAAAAATCGAGGAAATTTCCAATAAGGAGGGGCTAAGTGGTATTCCGACGGGGTTCGATAAATTGGATAAACTGACCTCGGGTTGGCAGCCTTCAGACCTTATTATCGTAGCGGCACGTCCGGGTATGGGTAAAACGGCTTTAACCCTTACTATGGCCCGAAATATGGCCGTACAATTCGGGCATCCGGTGGCTTTCTTTTCGCTGGAGATGTCATCGGTTCAATTGATTACCCGTTTGATTTCTTCCGAAACCGGACTCTCCTCTGAAAAGCTGCGTACCGGTAAGCTCGAAAAACACGAATGGGAACAGCTGAACGTAAAGGTAAAGTCTTTGGAGAAAGCGCCCTTGTTTATAGATGATACGCCTTCACTGTCCATTTTCGACCTTCGGGCCAAGGCACGGCGTTTGGCTTCGCAGCATGGCATAAAAATGATCATGATCGATTATTTGCAGTTAATGACCGCTGGGGGCTCGCAAAAAGGTGGGGGTAACCGTGAGCAGGAAATCTCGACCATTTCCCGTAACCTGAAGGCCTTGGCCAAGGAACTCAACGTGCCGGTAATAGCCTTATCGCAGCTTTCTAGGGCAGTAGAGACGCGTGGAGGTAGTAAACGCCCGGTGCTTTCCGATCTTAGGGAATCGGGTGCGATCGAGCAGGATGCCGATATCGTATCGTTCATTTACCGTCCAGAATACTATAAAATAGATGAGTGGGACGATGAAGAACGTTCGCCTACAACAGGCCAAGGTGAGTTTATCGTGGCCAAACACCGTAATGGTGGTTTAGAGAATATTAGGTTAAAGTTTATTGGGCATTTGGGTAAATTTGATAACTTGGAAGAGTTCGACTCGCCTTTTGAATTCCAATCCAAAATGAATGAGGGGGAAGTTGATCCGTTTACACAAAACCTACCGAGCCCAGATCAGGCTTTTGGTAGTGCCATGAACCAAGGCCCACCCGCAGATGACGACGTACCGTTTTAAACTTCATGTACATAAATTTCCTAAAAGGATATTTTTAATCCTTGTTTTGTTTTGTAGTGTTTTCCTAGGCCGAGCCTCGGAAATTTTGATTCCCATGGATGCCGAAGGCCAGCAAAACCATCTCAAGGCCTATGGCATTGCCTATTGGGTATTGGAAAAACAATACAAGGTGCAATGGTTGCTCAATTACCGCGGAGGGGCATTTATGTTGCCCGATCGGGAGGCCATTAGAAAAGAATGCCAGATTCGCGGTGTATCTTTCGAGATTCTATCAGACGGACAAAAACAAAGCATCTTAGAGGGTATTGCCAGTCCTTCCCAAAATCAGGAAGCGGTTGTTTTGGAAAAAGCCCCTAAAATCGCTGTGTATAGCCCCAAAGGCAACCAACCTTGGGACGATGCCGTGACCTTGGTGCTTACTTATGCCGAAATACCCTATGATGTGGTGTATGACGAAGAGGTGCTTAACGATCAATTGGTGTTGTATAATTGGTTGCACCTGCACCACGAAGATTTTACCGGACAATATGGTAAGTTTTATGGAGCCTTTAGGGCGGCACCTTGGTATATTGAGAACAAGCAGAATGCCGAAGCTTTGGCCGCAAAATTGGGGTACTCCAAAGTATCTGAGGCTAAACGGGCGGTGGCCCTAAAAATCAGGAATTACGTGATAGGAGGTGGCTTTATGTTCGCTATGTGTTCGGCAACCGATAGTTTCGATATTGCCCTAGCGGCAAGCGAAGTTGATATTTGCGAACCCATGTTTGACGGCGATCCCTCGAGCCCGGGCTATCAACAAAAACTGGATTTTACCAAATCGTTCGCTTTTCAGGATTTTATATTGGAACGTTCGCCCTTGCGCTACGAGTTTTCGAGTATCGATATGACCAACAAACGGGGCAATGTGGCCAAAGAGGCCGATTATTTTACCTTAATGGACTTTTCGGCCAAATGGGATCCGGTGCCTACCATGTTGTGTCAAAACCACACCTCTTTGGTTAAAGGCTTTATGGGGCAGACCACCGCATTTGATCGCAAATTGGTAAAATCGACCGTTTTGGTGTTGGGTGAAAACCGTATTAATAGTGAAGCCCGGTATATTCACGGCATTAAAGGCAAAGGTTTCTTTACTTTTTATGGCGGCCATGACCCCGAAGATTACCAGCATAGGGTAGGGGACCCGAAAACGGAGTTGGAGCTACATCCTACCTCTCCCGGTTATCGACTTATACTGAATAATGTGCTATTTCCGGCCGCCCGAAAGAAAAAGCAAAAGACTTAAAGCGGTTGGGCCGCAACCACCTTTTCCAAAATTTGTTCCACCCCGTTTTCGTCGTTAGAGGCGGTTTCATAATTGGCGGTTTCCTTAACGTTGGGGTGCGCATTGGCCATAGCAAAACTATAGGTGGCCTGTTGTAGCATTTCCAAGTCGTTGTTATAATCTCCGAAAACCACAGTTTGGTCCGGACTTATTCCGTGCGATTTCTGCAATTTTTCAATGGCGTAACCCTTGTGGGAATGGATGTCGGATAGATCTAACCAGACCTTGCCTGATATTTTGATCTTGATCTGCCCTTCTAGATGCTTTAGTTTAGGGTATACATGGGTTTCTGTACTGATAGGGTGGTATAAGGCGATCTTCAACAATTCTTCTTGGCATTCGTCCATACTGTTAATGAACTCATATTCTTCGTAGTATTCTTGGATTACCTTGACCAATTCGGGCTGTCCGGGGGGCAAAAAAGCCTTGGTATGTCCGCAAAGAATAGGGAATATATCCGGAATACCTTCTAAAATGGGAATCAGGGCCTTTCGGGTTTCATCCTTCAAGGGAGACGAAAAAAGTTCGGTGCCATTGTGTTGGGCAAATCCCCCGTTTTCGGCCACAATAATAATCTCATCGGCTATACGCTCCAGTTTTTTTGCGATGCTGTTGTACTGGCGTCCGCTAGCGGCAACAAAAAGGATATCCCTTTTTTTGAGTTCTTCATAGAGTTCGTAAAACCGATTACTTACTTCATGATTCGAATTCAACAGAGTGCCATCCATATCGGTGACTACCATTTTAATGCCTGATAGATCCATTTGTGCAGAATTTTTGTCAAAGGTAAACGCATAAACGGCATTATAACTCGCGTTTTACTTTAAATTTCTACTAAATTGGGCGAAAATTAACCACGAAAACGCTATCGTTCATAACTATGCCATGGATCCAACGCGAAATGCGCTTAACCAAATACCCTAGGGGCTTTCATTTGATTACCGAACAAGTGACTCGGGCCATTCCTGAAATTGCTCATATAAAAACTGGGATACTCCAGGTTTTTATAAAACATAGCTCGGCCTCGGTTTTTTTAAACGAGAATGCCGACCCAACGGTACGCCACGATTTTGAACGTCATACCAATGTTATGGTACCCGAAAATGCGCCCTATTATAAACATACCTATGAAGGTGCCGACGATATGCCGGCCCATATTAAGGCCGCCCTATATGGGAGTTCGGTACAAATACCCATTACCCATGGTAGTCTGAACCTGGGCATTTGGCAAGGAATATATTTGGGTGAGCATAGGGACCATGCCTCGGCTAGGCGGTTGGTGTTGACGGCTTATGGTGAATGATACTTTTAAAAATGTTTAGTAAAACCCATTCGTTTACCTAAGATTCTAACAATAAACGCTACCTGGTTTTCTTCAATGATATAAAAAATCACATGGGATTTATAGCGAAACGATTTAAGTCCATGTGCCAAATAGTCGGCAGAAGCAGCTAACTCTGGACGTCTAGCGAGGGTCTCGCAATGTTTTTCCAGGGCAAGGAGGTAGGTTGTAGCCTGAGCTTGGCCGAACATTTTGATGCCGTATTTATAGATCCCAACAATATCGAATTGGGCACGGCCAGAGAGTCTATAACTCTCCATGGTCTACCATTTTTAATAGATCACTTATATTATGAGGGCTTCTTCCGCTTTGTAAACCTTCATCAATGGCATTTTTTAGTTCCTTGAGTTTTTGATGAGCTTCTTGGTCTTTGCGCACCAAATCACGGATGTATTCACTGTCGTTGGTAAAATCACCTTTTTTCACCCGAAGCTTGATCCAGTTATCTTGTTGGTCTGTAAATGTTATCGATTTGCGTACGGTATCCATAAACAATAGATTTGATGCAATATAGTGAAAATATGCACCAGCTCAATAATCTGGAGCTAAGGGAGCGCGCTGTTTATTAGGCAACAAATGTTTTGATTTCTTGGACAGCGTGGTAGGTTATTCTGTTTTCAGTTACTAATAGGAGTCCAGGTTATGGAGTGGCCCTCACTTCTATATGGGTAGCCAAAATAATTGCAGTCAAAATGAATCTGGGGTACGCTGCCCTCACCCCCAACCCCTCTCCCTCAGGGAGAGGGGAGCTAAAACTTTCACGATACCTTTTGGGGTTAGGGGGCCAAAAAAAAAGGCCCCCAGATAGGAGGCCTTGTTATAAGCAAGAAGGATCGGATTATCTATTTGACTTTCTCAACAATAGCTTTGAACGCCTCTGGATGGTTCATGGCCAAGTCGGCCAATACCTTACGGTTAAGCTCGATATTGTTGGCTTTTACTTTACCCATGAACTGCGAATAGGACATTCCGTGCATACGGGCACCGGCATTGATACGGGTAATCCATAAAGCGCGGAAAGTTCTTTTCTTGTTTTTACGATCGCGGTAGGCATAAAGCATAGCTTTTTCTACTGCGTTCTTGGCTACCGTCCAAACGTTTTTACGACGTCCGAAGTAACCTTTGGCCTGCTTCATCACCTTTTTTCTTCGGGCTCTTGAAGCAACTGAATTTACTGATCTTGGCATAATTAAAATCTTTTTGTAGTAGGCGGCCCAAAATGGGCACTTGCTCTTTCGATGGCTTTTGAAGCGAACTTCGACGGCTATCTAGGCCTAACTCCAGGGTTAATAATTGATTTTACCGAGAGCGGATTACTTTAAACGTAATTGCTCTTTGATACTGTTAACGTCAGACTCGTGCACTAGGGTAGAGTGCGTTAACTTAAGCTTACGCTTTTTGCTCTTCTTTGTAAGAATGTGGCTTTTAAAAGCGTGCTTTCTTTTGATTTTACCAGAACCGGTAAGCTTAAAACGCTTCTTGGCACTGGATTTGGTTTTCATCTTAGGCATCTTCTCCTTTTATTATCGTTCCTCTTGCTTACTTCTTTATTTTTTGGCCTTAGCCTTAGGGGCAATGAACATGGTCATACGTTTCCCTTCCAACTTAGGCATCTGTTCAACCTTACCAAGCTCTTCCAGCTCTTGGGCCAAACGCAATAGCAATATTTCACCTTGGTCTTTATACACGATCGAGCGTCCTTTAAAGAAAACGTAGGCCTTTAATTTGGCCCCGTCCTTCAAAAACTTCTCAGCATGCTTTTTCTTAAAGGCGTAATCATGGTCATCGGTCTGTGGTCCGAATCGAATTTCCTTTACTACCACCTTACTCGCCTTGGCCTTAAGGGCCTTGTCCCTTTTCTTTTGCTCGAACAAGAACTTTTTATAGTCCATGATCTTACATACGGGAGGTGCCGCTTTGGGTGATATCTCAACAAGGTCCAGTTCCAACTCCGCTGCCTTGGCCTTGGCCTGTTGCAGGGTGTATACACCAACTTCTACATTGTCTCCGACCAAACGTACATTAGGTACATTGATCTTATCATTGATCCGGTGCGGATTTCTTTCTTCCCTTCTAGGTCTAGGGGTAAACCTTCTTCTAATTGCTATGGCTTTGTAATTTTGTCCCGCATAAACGGGCTGGTTAAACTTATTCTTTAAACGCCTTTAAGGTACTATTTATTTCTTCGCTTACCAAGCCGGCGAAAGCGTCGATTTCAATAGATCCAAGGTCTTCTCCGCCGTGCCTACGCACGGAAATGGTTCCTTGCTCTTGTTCGTTGTCCCCAACAATGAGCATAAACGGGATTTTGTTCATCTCGGCCTCCCGTATTTTTTTGCCTATGGTCTCACTTCTGGCGTCAACAAGCGCGCGAATTTCGTGATTTTCCAAAGATTTTAAAACTTTTTCCGCATAATTTTCGTGTTTTTCGCTGATTGGCAACACTATAGCCTGTTCCGGAATCAGCCAAAGCGGAAAATTACCCCCCGTATGTTCCAATAGAAGTGCGATAAAACGCTCCATACTTCCAAAGGGGGCACGGTGTATCATTATAGGGCGGTGCTCCTCGTTATCACTGCCTTTATAGGTGAGGTCAAATCGCTCGGGTAGGTTGTAATCTACCTGTATGGTACCCAATTGCCAGCTTCTACCCAAGGCATCTTTGATCATAAAATCGAGCTTGGGGCCATAAAAAGCAGCTTCTCCGGGCTCAATTACATAATCCAGTCCTTTCTCTTTGGCAGCATTGATAATGGCATTTTCGGCCTTATCCCAATTTTCGGGGCTCCCAATATATTTTTCGGGTTTCTCCAAATCTCGTACCGATACCTGTGCGGTATAATTCTCAAAACCTAACGACTGCAATACATATAAAGAAAGGTCGATTACTTCCTTGAACTCCTGATCCAACTGGTCCGGGGTACAGAAAATATGGGCATCGTCTTGGGTAAAGCCACGCACACGGGTAAGTCCGTGCAATTCCCCACTTTGCTCGTACCTATATACGGTGCCGAATTCGGCATAGCGTTTCGGCAGCTCACGGTAGCTGAACGGTCGTGTATTGTATATTTCACAGTGGTGCGGACAGTTCATGGGTTTCAATAAAAACTCCTCGTCTTCCTTGGGGGTGTTTATCGGCTGAAAGCTGTCTTCCCCGTATTTGGCATAATGGCCCGAGGTTACATAAAGTTCCTTTTGACCAATATGTGGGGTAACCACCATTTCGTATCCCGCCTTTTTCTGGGCTTTCTTTAAAAACTGTTCCAAACGCTCACGCAACGCGGCACCTTTAGGTAGCCAAAGTGGCAATCCTTGTCCTACTTTCTGTGAGAAAGTAAACAGTTCCAACTCTTTGCCCAGTTTTCGGTGGTCACGTTTTTTGGCTTCCTCCAACATATGTAGGTATTCGGTAAGCTCTTTTTGTTTCGGAAACGAAATACCGTATACACGGGTCAACTGTTTGTTGTTCTCGTCGCCGCGCCAGTAAGCCCCAGCGGCACTGAGTACCTTAAAAGCCTTTACGATTCCGGTGTTGGGAATATGGCCGCCCCTACATAGATCGCTAAAGGTGTCGTGGTCGCAAAAGGTAATGGTGCCGTCTTCCAGGTTTTCGATCAGCTCAACCTTGTATTCATTACCCTGTTCCTTATATAAAGATAGGGCGTCGGCCTTGGAGACCGATCGCATTTTAAAATCGTGTTTGCCCTTGGCGATTTCCAAGGCTTTCTTCTCCACGGTAGTAAAATCCTTTTCAGTCAGGGTATGCTCCCCAAAATCTACATCGTAATAAAAGCCGTTTTCAATGGCAGGGCCAATGGTCAGTTTACAACCGGGGTACAATTCTTCTAGGGCCTGGGCCAAAATATGGGAAGACGAATGCCAAAAGGCCTTTTTACCGGCATCGTCGCGCCAGGTATATAAGACCAAGCTACCGTCGGTGGTCAATGGGGTGGTGCTTTCAACGGTTTCCTCATTATAGGAAGCCGAAATTACGTTCCGGGCCAATCCCTCACTAATGCTTTTGGCTACATCCATAGGAGTAACGCCACTAGGCTGCTCCTTAATACTACCATCGGGTAGACTGATCTTGATCATTTGTTATACGTATATATAAATAAGAAAGGCACAAAGATAGTGTCTACCATTAAGGCGTACAATAGTAGGTTGCTTTAGCTTTCTTATAATAATGCTGTTCAGTGTTTGGGAAAATGCCCCCAGGGAAAATGACATGATAATATTGGGGTCAATCTACATCTGTAGGGCGTTTATTACAAGCCTCCTTTCTGGGGGCACCGGGCTTTTGCCACTCGCTTTTTGCCGGCCTTGGCCAGGCAAAAGAGCTCAAACAAATGGCGCAATCCCTTTTTCGAAAAAAAACTTTTATGTCTAAAGAGCTTGTGTTAAGCCTATTGACGGCACGGTCTAAAAAAACCTTCAAAAAAAATGGTTTTTAGTTTTGGTGTAATCAAAAAAAGGGTTCTATATTTGCAGCCGCTAAGGCAATAAGGCGTTACACAAATAAGCGCTGCCAAGGCGAGGAACAATACAGGTTCATTGAAATTTTGAAGAGACAGCAGCGAGTTTTTTAACTCGCACTTGGAAGGTTTAGAACGTAAGTTTTAAACGAACCGAAGATTTAGATAGACGGAACATCCGATATCGGGCTAGGGTATTTTTGATTGTATGAGTGGTAAATAATATTTATGATTTAACGATGAAGAGTTTGATCCTGGCTCAGGATGAACGCTAGCGGCAGGCCTAACACATGCAAGTCGAGGGGTAACATTGTAGCTTGCTACAGATGACGACC
>NZ_KZ300477.1:0-1837 GCF_002514735.1 Sediminicola luteus
CGGCATCTACCTCGGCTTCGTATACCTTGACCGTGATACTTGCAGTATCGGTACAGTCTGGATCATCGGAACGACTCACGGTAACCGTGTAGGTCGTGGTCTCGGTCGGACTGACCTTGATCGTTCCAGTAGTGGCACCATTACTCCAGCTAAAGGTGTTGCCACCAAAGGCATGGATCGTGGTCTCCTCACCCGGACAGATAGTGGTATTCGCACAGCTTATGGAAGCACGAACATTACATTCGTCATCCTCGCAAGCATCTCCGATACCGTCGTTGTCGGCATCTTCCTGACCTGGGTTGGCCGTGGTCGGACAGTTATCACAATCGTTCGGGATACCGTCGTTATCATCGTCAGGTTCACAATCATCCGGAATACCATCGTTATCACAGTCAGGCTCTTGATCATCTGGAATACCGTCGTTGTCACAATCGGCCTCACATACATCACCGATACCATCATTGTCGGCATCTTCCTGACCTGGGTTGACCGTCTGTGGACAATTGTCACAGGCGTCACCTATACCATCGTTATCAGCATCCTCTTGGTTCAGATTGGCCGTGGTCGGACAGTTATCGCAATCGTTCGGGATACCGTCATTATCATCATCCAGCTCACAATCGTCTGGTATACCGTCGTTATCACAGTCAGGCTCCTGATCATCTGGAATGCCATCGTTATCACAATCGGCCTCACAAGCATCACCTATACCATCATTGTCGGCATCTTCCTGACCTGGATTGGCCGTCTGTGGACAGTTGTCACAGGTATCACCGATACCATCATTACCTGAATCCTCTTGGTTCGGATTGGCCGTGGTCGGACAGTTATCACAATCGTTAGGGATACCATCGTTATCATCATCGGCCTCACAAGCATCACCGATACCAT
Source organism: Sediminicola luteus (assembly GCF_002514735.1). Classification (GTDB taxonomy): domain Bacteria; phylum Bacteroidota; class Bacteroidia; order Flavobacteriales; family Flavobacteriaceae; genus HQA918. Next base: position 892 of record NZ_KZ300477.1, read on the forward strand.
CGTTGTCGGCATCTTCCTGACCTGGGTTGGCCGTCTGTGGACAGTTGTCACAGGCATCACCTACACCATCGTTGTCAGCGTCTTCCTGGTTCGGGTTTGCCGTGGTAGGACAGTTATCGCAATCGTTCGGGATACCGTCATTATCATCATCCAGCTCACAATCATCTGGGATACCATCGTTGTCACAGTCAGGCTCTTGATCATCTGGAATGCCGTCGTTATCACAATCGGCCTCACATACATCGCCGACACCATCATTGTCGGCATCTTCCTGACCTGGGTTTGCTGTGGTAGGACAATTATCGCATACATCGCCTATTCCATCATTATCTGAATCCTCTTGATTAGGATTGGCTGTTGTTGGACAGTTGTCACAATCGTTTGGAATACCGTCGTTATCGTCGTCGGCCTCACAATCGTCCGGAATACCGTCATTGTCACAGTCAGGCTCCTGATCATCTGGGATACCGTCGTTGTCACAATCGGCCTCACATACATCGCCGATACCGTCGTTGTCGGCATCTTCCTGACCTGGGTTGGCCGTCTGTGGACAATTATCACAGGCATCACCTACACCGTCGTTATCAGCGTCTTCCTGATTTGGATTAGCCGTAGTCGGACAGTTATCGCAATCGTTTGGAATGCCGTCGTTATCATCATCAGGCTCACAATCGTCTGGGATACCGTCGTTGTCACAGTCAGGTTCTTGATCATCTGGGATACCGTCGTTGTCACAATCGGCCTCACATACATCGCCGATGCCATCGTTGTCGGCATCTTCCTGACCTGGGTTGGCCGTCTGTGGACAATTATCACAGGCATCACCTACACCGTCGTTATCAGCGTCTTCCTGATTTGGATTAGCCGTAGTCGGACAGTTATCGCAATCGTTTGGAATGCCGTCGTTATCATCATCAGGCTCACAATCGTCTGGGATACCGTCGTT
>NZ_KZ300477.1:1878-522367 GCF_002514735.1 Sediminicola luteus
CACAATCGTCGAACGGATACAGACCGGCATCTACCGTGTCGTCGTTCTCGTTAGGATCTAGATCGATACAACCCGTTCTACCATTGGCAGCCACATCGGAGTCCGTAGCATCGTTGCCACCCTGGTTGGCCGGTGAGAACACATAGCCGTTGGGCAATACGAACTCAACGAAATAACTGGTATCGGTGGCCAGGTCTTCGAACAGATAGTTGCCGTTCGCATCGGTGGTCGTGGTCGCGATAGGTGTGGTAGCACCACACTCGTACAAGCGTACCGTTACCCCTTCGATACCGTTCTCGCCCGGATCTTGGATACCATTGTTATTGGTGTCTTCCCACACCCGATTTCCGATAGAACCTGTTTCACAGGCATCACCTACACCATCGTTATCGGTATCTTCTTGGTTCGGGTTCGGAGTCGTTGGGCAATTATCACAATCATCTGGGATTCCATCATTATCCGTATCCGGCTCACAATCGTCCGGAATACCATCGTTGTCGCAGTCGGGTTCCTGGTCATCAGGGATGCCATCGTTGTCACAATCGTCGAACGGATACAGACCGGCATCTACCGTGTCGTCGTTCTCGTTAGAATCTAAATCGATACAACCCGTTCTACCATTGGCAGCCACATCGGAATCCGTAGCATAGTTACCACCCTGGTTGGCCGGTGAGAACACATAGCCGTTAGGCAATACGAACTCAACGAAATAACTGGTATCGGTGGCTAGGTCTTCGAACAGATAGTTACCATTGGCATCGGTGGTCGTACTCGCGATAGGTGTGGTACCGCCACACTCGTACAAACGTACCGTTACCCCTTCGATACCGTTCTCACCCGGATCTTGGATACCATTGTTATTGGTGTCTTCCCATACCCTATTTCCTATAGAACCTGTTTCACAGGCATCACCTACACCATCGTTATCGGTATCTTCTTGGTTCGGGTTCGAAGTAGTCGGACAATTATCACAATCATCTGGGATTCCATCATTATCCGTATCCGGCTCACAATCGTCCGGGATACCATCGTTGTCGCAGTCGGGTTCCTGGTCATCAGGGATGCCATCGTTATCACAATCGTCGAACGGATACAGACCGGCATCTACCGTGTCATCGTTCTCGTTAGGGTCTAGATCGATACAACCGGTTCGGCCGTTGGCCGCCACATCGGAGTCCGTAGTATCGTTACCGCCCTGGTTGGCCGGTGAGAACACATAGCCGTTGGGCAATTCGAACTCAACGAAATAACTGGTATCGGTGGCCAGGTCTTCGAACAGATAGTTGCCGTTGGCATCGGTGGTCGTGGTCGCGATAGGTGTGGTACCACCACACTCGTACAAGCGTACCGTTACCCCTTCGATACCGTTCTCACCCGGATCTTGGATACCATTGTTATTCGTGTCTTCCCATACCCGATTTCCGATAGAACCTGTTTCACAGGCATCACCTATACCATCGTTATCGGTATCTTCTTGGTTCGGGTTCGGAGTCGTCGGGCAATTATCACAATCATCTGGAATACCATCATTATCATCATCCGGCTCACAATCGTCCGGAATACCATCGTTGTCACAGTCGGGTTCCTGGTCATCAGGGATGCCATCGTTATCACAATCGTCGAACGGATACAGACCTGCATCTACCGTGTCGTCGTTCTCGTTAGGATCTAGATCGATACAACCCGTTCTACCATTGGCAGCCACATCGGAGTCCGTAGCATCGTTGCCACCCTGGTTGGCCGGTGAGAACACATAGCCGTTGGGCAATACGAACTCAACGAAATAACTGGTATCGGTGGCCAGGTCTTCGAACAGATAGTTACCATTGGCATCGGTGGTCGTGGTCGCGATAGAGGTGGTACCACCACACTCGTACAAACGTACCGTTACCCCTTCGACACCGTTCTCGCCCGGATCTTGGATACCATTGTTATTGGTGTCTTCCCAAACACGGTCTCCTATTGAGGCCGTCTCACAGGCATCACCTACACCATCGTTATCGGTATCTTCTTGGTTCGGGTTCGGAGTCGTCGGACAATTATCACAATCATCTGGGATTCCATCATTATCCGTATCAGGCTCACAATCGTCCGGGATACCATCGTTGTCACAATCCGGCTCTTGATCATCCGGGATTCCGTCGTTGTCACAATCGTCGAACGGATACAGACCGGCATCTACCGTGTCGTCGTTCTCGTTAGGATTTAGATTGATACAACCCGTTCTACCATTGGCAGCCACATCGGAATCCGTAGCATCGTTACCACCCTGGTTGGCCGGTGAGAACACATAGCCGTTAGGCAATACGAACTCAACGAAATAACTGGTATCGGTGGCTAGGTCTTCGAACAGATAGTTACCATTGGCATCGGTGGTCGTACTCGCGATAGGTGTGGTACCGCCACACTCGTACAAACGTACCGTTACCCCTTCGATACCGTTCTCACCCGGATCTTGGATACCATTGTTATTGGTGTCTTCCCACACCCGATTTCCGATAGAGGCTGTTTCACAAACGTCACCTACACCATCGTTATCTGTATCTTCCTGGTTCGGATTGGAAACATCTGGACAATTGTCACAAACATCGCCTATGCCATCATTGTCACTATCTTCCTGGCCTGGGTTGGCCGTGTTTGGACAGTTGTCACAATCGTTAGGAATACCGTCGTTATCGTCGTCGGCTTCACAATCGTCAGGAATACCATCATTATCACAATCTGGCTCTTGATCATCCGGGATACCGTCCCCATCACAATCATCAATACATTCTTCTACTTGACCAAATTCAACAAAAATCTCTACGGTTGTACCAAAAGAGCTTTGTGCCCAAGCCCCTAGACCATTTCTGCCACCAATACCTCCAGCACCTGGTCCGACGACGGCACCAGCAGTATTGGGTTTATTACTTAAGGTATGCGTAGTACCATTGGTTCGGAACGTTCCGGCATACTGGCGGTAATTACTAATGGCCCCTAAGGTAGATTTATAACAATTGTTGTTCCATGTTGAAACACCATTCGCATTGTAATTAGAAAAATCAATATCTAATTGACCTTGCTGGTTATTGGCTACATTAACAACCGTTCCCACCAATTTGGCGGTATTGTTATTGTATTCTACCCAATAAAGATCGGAACCAGCCTTCCACCGGTATTGCGTACCATTTAATGTATAGTATAAGATGGACCAAGGTGCATTTGGAAAACCATCGCAATTCGGTTTTGAATTTGTGGCTTGATAGATTTTTCTAGCATTCGGATAATTTGAATAATCTACACAACCATTATCATCGTCACAGACATCTCCCACACCATCGCCATCGGTATCAGCTTGATTTGGATTTGGGTTTTGCGGACAGTTATCACAGACATCGCCTACACCGTCATTATCTGCATCGGCCTGATTTGGGTTAGGAGTCGAAATACAATTATCACAATCATCTGGGATACCGTCATTATCGGAATCAGGTTCACAATCGTCGGGAATACCATCGTTATCACAATCTGGCTCTTGGTCATCTGGGATTCCATCATTATCACAATCGTCTTCACAATCATCTAAAAGAGTGAGATTAGCGTACAATTCGCTCTGCTCGCCAATGGTACCATTTAGCCAAGCACCAACACCGAACCGACCTTGGTCTCCTCCTGCTCCCATACCAACATTGGCCTTTGGGCCAGGATTGTCGATAGTAAAAGTTTGGTTTCCTGCAGTTAGGGTTCCGTTATATTCGTAATTGCTAAAATTCCCTAGCAAGTTTTGATAACAACTATTAAGCATGGGATTGGACCCAGCCTGCCTATAGCCGAAGAAATCAATTGAAACCTGACCGGTTTGATTATTGTCTATAGCCACAACAGAGCCTTCAAGCTTAGCGGTTCCGTTATCATATTCGATATATACCAAATCGCTTCCGGCCCGCCATAACCTATACCCTTTCGGGGTAGCTTGGTAAATCACAGCCTTATTGATTTGATCGAACAACAGACATTCGGGCTTGGCATCGGTTACCCTGTAAACATTTTTAGCCTGCGGAAAGTCTTCGTATTCCACACAACTATCACAAACATCCCCTAGGCCATCATTATCACTGTCTGCCTGATCTGGGTTGGCATTCAGTTTACAATTATCACAATCATTCGGCACACCATCATTGTCAAAATCGAGCTCACAATCATCTGGGATACCATCATTATCGCAATCGGGTTCCTGGTCATCTGGAATACCATCGTTATCACAATCGACAATACAGTTTTTATCTGGAACCAGTTCTGCAAACAAATCAATTAAGGTGCTACCAATGGTACTCCTAGATCTTCCGGCAAGGCCATATTCATTACTAACACCTCCAGCACCTTCACCTACATTAGCCAAAGTTGCTGGAGGACTATTAATATCCAATGTTGTTCTACCTGTATAGAAAAAACCTTTCATTCCATAATTGGCGATATTACCTATACCATTTTGGTAACATTGACCGAGCCAAGTAGTTTGACCATTGGGCTGATAATTAATGAAATCAACAGTAATCTTACCTCTTAAATTATCAATGGTTCGGTAAACCGTACCTTCAAGTTTTGCAGAATTATCCTCGAAAACCACAAAAACCAAGTCGGCACCAGCTTTATACGTATAAAACTGACCATTGGAATGATGTAAGTATAATACCCCAGTATCAGCAGGGTTGTACTCACTACAATTGGGTTTAGAATCAGCTAGTTTATAAATCCTTTTTGCCAGTGGGTATTTACTATGATCTTCACAAAAATCACAGGCATCACCAACACCATCATAATTACTGTCTTCTTGGTTGGGGTTGGCTATTTGTGGACAATTATCACAATCATCTGGGATACCATCATTATCTGAATCTGTTTCACAGTCATCGGGAACCCCATCTTTATCGCAATCAGGTTCCTGATCATCTGGGATACCATCGTTGTCACAATCATTGGTTTTGGAAATAGGGCCTATTCCCGCCGCATAGGTATCTGAATAGTTTCCGTACAATGGTGAAACAATACGCCCACCATTACTCCAATTTGCATAATTAGCAGATGTATTTTGACTTGATGCAAAAATCTGAACTTGGGTAATGGATTGTCCCTCGGCCACACCAAAATCAGAGAGTTCTAAGAAACCGGCAAAATATCTGTCTTTACCGGGTACCGGAATCAAAGATGAAATTTCCTTTGATCTACCATTGATCAGGTACCGATGTGTTCTACCCCACAATTCGTTGGGCGAATACATAAAGGCTACCATATCTGGGCCCGATCTGTTTACAACTGGTTTTGCAAACTGAATTATCATATCGGGGTTCATATTCTTGTCAGACTCCCAATAGAAAATATTTCGTAGCTGGGAAAAATCGGTTGGAAGGTTACCCCAGACCCCCGATCTGTCTTTACCCCTAACAGAGGCATACTTTAAATCGTCACCGTTAACCGTATATCCGTTTATGTCATACGTTTGGCCATAACTGTTGGGAACAGCAAAAAACAGGAACATTAGTATCACCATTATATGGGTATACCATGCCTGTTTTTTAGGTAGATTCTTTTGATTGCCATGACCCGGAATGGCAGTTGGACCTGTGTCTTGAAAGCAGGAACAACATCGTGCGGTTTTAGTGTTTTTCATAATCATATTTGGTATTAGCCGCCTACCCGTAATACCATGATGGTACCCGGAGACGAAGGGTTGATGTGATAAAAAATTATAGTTTCCCGAAAAATCCCGTTTTTCCGATAAAGGCTATAAAAAGGGATACGGCCATTAGCCTAAAGTTCACTCCATGACAGGGTGGAAAGGTTGAAGTGAAGAAACCGAAATAGTAATGTTGGGAACAAGCAATGGTTCAAATGGGCCTTAAATAAAAGCTAGTATAGATGACCCTCAGAACGCTTTGTAAGTATTCTTATATCATAAAAGTGAAAATAGTTTTAGTTAATTCATGTTAGTGTATTCTTAAACAAAATAAATAAATACTTATTTTTCCTACATAATATATCGACAAAAAACTATTAACTACTGCGAAATACCTGTAGCATGTAAAATTAAGTCCTGATGGTGGTTCCCTAAAACGGAAAACACACACCACCATTTCTATTTAACAATCAATCGTTTACTATCGGCCCAGCCATTACCAATTACCCGAATCACATATTTACCTGGAGCCACTGGAGCCAATTGGTAATCTATGGTTATATGACCTTGATATACTAGATACTTTTGGGCCGGTGTAATTAACTTCCCTTCTACGGAATACAGGCTTAACCATAGGGTTTCTCTAGTTTTACTACTAGAATTAACCAAGGGCACCCCATTGGCATGGGTTTGACTACCTAAAAGTAACTCCATGGTTACCACACCCCCAGACGAAGCCGGGTTTGGATAAAGGCTACCAACAGCCGTTCCATTGTTTTCGGTGGTACACTCACCAGACAGCGTAAGGGTTACCGAGGTATTACCAGTACAACCTTCAGGTGATTCCCAACCTATCTGGTAGGTTCCGAAATCTTCTTCAGTCATTTTTTCTTTACAATACAGATTATTCTGCACATTTTCAGGGTCGTTTTGAACCACTGTGGTACCATTTGGTAACCTAAACCTAAAAGTCCAATTTGAATAATCCTCACCGTTCGGATCACCCAAATGCTGTAATTGGGCAAACATCCAAATATGGAAATCCTCACCCAAGCAGGCCTCCATGGCAGTAGCCGGTTGATACCCGGTTTCTTGATCTCTGGGCAACACTGCCATACCTGATTGCAACCCACAATCGCCATCGACGTTTACTACGACCTGATCTTGGGCCGTACAGCCATTTTCAGTGGTCTTGGTAACCGTATACGCCGTGGTTTGTGATGGCTGTACCGAAATGGTGGAAGTAGTCTCACCTGTAGACCATAATATAGAATCGCCAGTGTTCACTGGGCCTGCGGTAAGATTGATAGTTTCGCCTAAACTTATGGAAACATCTGGACCCGCATTTATTTCAGCTGGCTTTACTTCGATTTCCATCGTTACCATTTCTTCACAAATCGGATTATCGGTATGCGAAACTAATACGGAATAGGTGGTCGTAACTGTGGGTGACACTTGAATAGAAGCGGTGTTTTCCCCAGTATTCCATAAGAAGGTGTTACCCCCACTTGCCGTTAAGGTAACCGTGTCTCCCGGACAGATAAATTCGCCTTGGCATTTAATCTGCGCTTGCAGTTCACAGCTAAGGCGTAAACCAGCATCAAGGGTAAGGTTGCTTTCTATTGGGTTGAAACAATCGGTGATTCCTAAGATATTGGTGTCGGAATCGGTGGCATCGTTACCCAAATTCGTGTCGGTAAACTCATAGCCTTCCGGTATATTGTCAAAAACCAAATAATAGAGTTTAGTCGAACTACAAACCTCAAAGCGATAATAACCTGGCGCTCCGGTTGCATTATCCGTAGTCACTGTGCTTCCTATCTCAACACCATTACCATTACCTTCATCGGAGCATTCATACAATCGGACCCTCACTCCGTTCAATCCGTTTTCACCTACATCTTGTTGACCGTTTCCGTTACGATCTTCCCAAACATAGTCCCCTATAACAACTCTGCCCGTATTTTTAACTTCAACCAAGGAAGTAGCCATACCATCATTACCATAACAGTCATTGACGGTGTCGTAAACAACAGCGTAGTAGTCACCTTCTGTTACTGTTTTTGGGTTGTCTATTTTATTATCATTTGTTGCTGGTGTAGCGGTATGCCAGCTTAAGATGGTAGCATTAGGCAAATTATTTACGCTAACTGTGGTGAGGTCTACAGAGGTTTCGCCACAATCAAGATTAAATTGGTTCTGGGACAATTGTGGGGCAGTTTCGCCCGCATTACAAACCACACAACTATCTATGGTTACGGTTACCGCTGTTGTCCCAGTACCAAAGCCACTAAAACAACTTGGAAAGGGGTCATAAAATGCGGCATAATACGTGCCGGATCCGACAGTTCTTGGATCTTCTACAAAGTTATCAATACTAGCCGGTGTAGCGGTATGCCAACTTATAGAACCCCTACTTGGTAAGTTATCGGCGGTAATCGTTGTTAAGTCTGCCGTGGTTTCTGGGCAAGCATTCACTAATTGGGTTTGGGAAAGGTTGGGTGCCTCTTCCCCTGCTTGACAACAGGCACCAACAGTGGCTACCGTTAAAATCGTCGTTGCAGTCCCACCACCACTATAACAGTCGTTTTCCGAATCGTAGAAGATCGCATAATAATTCTCTGTCCTATAGGGGATAACCGTGCTTTCAATACGATTTTCACTCGTTGCCGGCGTTGCTGTATGCCAACTTAAAACTGCCCCCGAAGGTAGGTTCGTTGATGTTATGTCGGCAAGGTCATGGGTGTCTTCTGGGCAACCATTGATATTCGTTTTGGTTAAGTTCGGTGCCACCTCGTTTAACGAACAGGTATCGGAATCCAAATAATTCGGGGTACCGTTGCCGTTGGTGTCATCGTCGCTTGGATCAGTGTTCCCATTAGTATCTTCATCTTGTGAATTTATGCCATCATTATCATCATCTATATCGCGATAATTCACCTCATCTTCACCATCGCTATTTGGCAATTGATTGGAGGGATCGGTATAAGCTTCATTTACATCAAAACCATCATTGGTATCGGATCCCTCAAAGGCATCGTCTAGTCCGTCGTTGTCAGTATCGCTACCACTGCTACTAATATCGGCCACACCGTCGAAGTCGGCATCGTGTACTTCTATGGCATCGGGTACGGTATCGTTATCGCTGTCGCTATCCAAATAATCCGGTACATCGGCCCCGTCTGTATTCACCGGGGCAATTCCGGTGTTCAGTACAAAATCGTAGACATCATCGAGCCCGTCTGAATTAGCATCAATGCCAGAAGGCGGGGTATACACCGCGGTTGGTTGCCCTTCAATGTTATCGGGAAGGCCATCGTTATCGGAATCGAGATCTAAATAATCGGGTACACCATCGGCGTCGGAATCCAAGGCATTGGTTGCCGGATCGTTATCTCCATCGGTATTAGGGTCTTCGGTGGTATCGAGAATTCCATCATTATCATCGTCTATATCGGTTTCATTGGGCACACCATCCCCGTCGGTATCGGTGGCATTGGCCTTGCCGAATGTCGCGACCGCATCGTTCTCCAACATATTGCCTTTCATATTGGCCATAAAGGAAGGCTGGATATTGGCCGCAAAACCGATTCTTTCGGTAGATTTTGGCTTTACCTCCATTTTAAGGTCATAGGCCCCACCAGCGGGAATCGGTGCTACCAAAACCCCGGTAACCATATCGTCACCCGTCGGATTTTCGTAATACGACCAATCGAACATACTTTTTCCTTCACCGGTTATGGCTTGGGCAGGCTGAACCATATTGGCCAATTGCGACCTGCTAAGGGTTATGGTAACCTTTAGGGAGTCGTTGGCTTCTACGCTTAAGGCTTCGCTACCTTTATTGGAAAACATAAAACCATAGGAAACCATATCCGAATTAGGATCGGACATGGCTTCTATGGTGGGATCACTGAGGGCCGGTTCATAGGCTTGCGCCCATAGTAAAACCGGGGCCAAAAATAGGCCTAACATTAGTTTTTTCATTTTCATAGTTCTCGTCGGTTCTCAGTGCTATCCCCGATTTAATCGGGGAAGAACACAATGGTTTCCGTATCAATATTATTGGTGAACACTGATTCGCCTCCCGAACCAAAGGTGATACGTGCCGTAAAAGGTATCTTACCTTCGGATTGGCCCGGATCGAACTGGGCCACAAAGCCAAAAGCCGTAGTGGTATTTGCCGTTATTCCTCCTGTTTTCTTGAATACATGGAACAAAGAATCACTGCCATCGTATTGCCAATCGCCGTTGTCAACGTTTTGGTTACTACCCCCTACCAGAAGGGTAGTTAAACCTCCGTTGTAGGTGAATTGTAAATCGTCGGATTTATCGATACGCACTTCAATTTCTTGGGCCGTGTTCGTGTCGTTACCCAACAGTTCCCTAACACGTACGAAAAAGGTTTGGTTCTCAGTACCATTTACAATGGCGTCGGTAATCTGGAGTATGACACCTAGATCTATATTGGTATCTGCCGGATCTAAATAATCTGGAGTTCCATTACCATTGGTGTCGTCGTCGGTGGGGTCGCCGTTTCCGTTAGGGTCTTCGTTTTGGGTAGGGGTACCATCGCCATCATCGTCGGTATCGCGGTAATTTACATCTTCGGTACCGTCGGTATCGGGCAGATCGTTGGCCGGATTATTGATTTCATCGTTAACATCGTAACCATCATTGGTATTGGCCCCTTCAAAACCATCGTCTAAACCATCGTTATCTGCATCGTTTCCGGAAGCGACCACGTCGGGCTGGCCATCAAAGTTATGATCATGACCTTCATTGGCATCTATAACCGTATCGTTATCACTATCATCATCTAAATAATCGGGTACATCGGTACCATCGGTATTAACCGGGCTTATACCGGCATTACCTCCGCCTTCATAGGCATCGTCGAGACCATCGCCATCGGTATCGTTACCACTTGGCGCTATATAACCCGTGGTGGTCTGTGCCTCAATATTATCGGGAATACCATCGTTATCGGAATCGATATCGAGATGATCGAACCTACCATCGTTATCGGAATCGATCGGATTGGTCATAGGGTCATTATCCCCGTCGGTATTCGGATCTTCTACGGTATCCAATATGCCGTCATTATCATCGTCTAAATCGGTAATATCGGGTTCGCCATCATTGTCGGTATCCGTAGAATCGTCAGGGTCTAAATAATCGGGTATGCCATCGTTATCGGCATCATCGTTTGCCAAATTACCATCGTTGTTACCATCTTCGTTTTCCGTAAGGATGCCATCGCCATCGTCGTCTTCATCCCTATAGTTTACATCTTGGGTACCATCGGTATCCGGCAGGTCGGTCGCTGGGTTATTAATCTCGTCGTTAACATCGAACCCATCGGTGGTATTGCTTCCTTCGTAGGCATCGTCTAAACCATCGCCGTCGGCATCGTTACCCGAATAAATCTTATTGGGAATACCGTCAAAATTATAATCGTTACCTTCATTACTATCGGGAACCGTATCGTTATCACTATCATTGTCCAAATAATCGACATTATCGGTTCCATCGGTATTTACCGGAGTTAAGCCGGCATCGCCGCTACCTTCGTAGGCATCATCCAATCCGTCATTATCTGCATCGTTACCCGATGGCGCGATATAACCCGAAGTAGTCTGTCCCTCAACATTATCCGGAATACTATCGTCGTCAGCATCGATATCCAAATGATCAAAAACCCCATCGCCATCAGAATCCAAGGGGTTGGTCATGGGATCTGAATCGCCATCCGTATTGGGATCTTCAACGGTATCCAATATACCATCGTTATCATCGTCGAGATCTATACTATCGGGTACCCCATCGTCGTCGGTATCCTTAGGGGCACTGGTAAATCTGGAGGTTTCGTCGTTACCCGTATTATTTCCGCTAGAATTAACACTGAAGGAAGGTTGCAAGGTGACCAGAAAACCAATGTCTTGGTTATCCGAGAAGCCATCTACATCAATATCGAGGCTAATGGAAAAACCGGCTCCACTGGGTATGGTACCGTTTAATACACCTGTAAGTACATCGTTGCCACTAGGATTGGCAAAATAGGACCACGTAAAGAGACCGGCACCATTGCCAGAAATAGCCGAGGTAGGGTTGCCCGGATTGGCTAAAGTTGACTTTGATAAGGTTATACTCAATTCAAAATCGTCGCCGGGCACAACGGTAATATCGTTAAAACCATTATTGATAAGCACAAACCCATATTGGCCACTACCAGGATACTCCATGGGCATTGGGTTAATGCTTGGATTGGTAAGGGCCGGTTCATTCTCTTGTGCCATAGTCAAGAACGGAACCAAGGCTAGTAGGAACAATACTTTTTTCATTTATGTATAATTATTGTGTTAGGTATAGGTAGATTTAGGGGATAGGGTCAAAGCCGGAAACGGCCCTGAGAGACTGAACAGCATAATGGGTAACCATTGGCTGAAACTAGTGTTTAATCGTTTTTTTATATAAGACAAAAACGGGAGACACTCAACAGCCCGATCGTATGCAGGTTACTCGAGCTTTGTTCTTAAGTGAAAAGTTGCTGGTTTGAAGCGTATTATATTCCCATATGAATACAGGTTTTTAGTTAATGATGGAGTTTAGTGTTACTATCAAAGGAATAAATTCGTCTTTATTTATAGATATATTCTCGTTAAAATGCATTTAATTTCAATGAAACGTAGCATTTAACCTACATTACAGGTAGTTATTTCGGAAAAAATGCTAAAGTTTCGGTGTCAATATTATTGTCTAAACCCACCTCACCACCGGAGCCATGAACAATGCGCGCCGATACCGGTATTTTTCCCCGAGAGGCCCCTGGATCAAAAGTGGCTTTAAAACCAAAGGTGGTGGTGCTACCTCCAGAAATTATTTGATTATTCCTAAAAACATGGAAGTCTGGTTCACTACCATCATATACCCAATCGGAATTATTTAATGGGGTGGTTTGGCCAGAAACATCAATACGACCCAAGTTAGACTGATAATCGATTTGTAGGTCAGGTAGTTTATCTATTCTTACCTCAACCGGACTACCGTCAGAATCATGACCCACAAGTTCTCTTACTCTTATTAAAAACACTTGCTCTTCTTCCCCATTTACAATGCCATCGGCTATTTTAAAAACAATACCAAGGTCTAACGGACATGTCGTTGGCGATTGAACTGACTGCTGAACAAAACAACCACCGGCTGCCGTAGCCGTAAACTGCATACTATCGCCCAAATTGGCCGTTGCCGTATTGTCGCCATTATCTATGCCGCCAACTATATTTACCGTGGTTTCCGGAAACTTCACAAAAGTTACCGAGTAGGTATTGGTACCTACATTGCAACTGGGCGGGGTAATAAACAAAAAGGGACTACTACACAGATTAAATACATAGTATTCTTGGGAAATTGATGAACAACCTAATTGATTTGTTTCCAAGGAATAACTACCCCCTTCGGTAACCGTCAAATTTTGTGATTGGCCCCCAACGATGGGACCATTTTCGTTGCTCCATTGGTATGTATCGGCTCCAGGATTACCAGAAAGCACCACTGGGTCGTTTCCATTTTTTAATACAAACAGTACGGTTTTATCATTCTGACAAGTGGTTGAAGCGTCTAGATATTCGGCATGATAGGTAGCCGGATTCGACGTTGTAAAGCTTGAACCATTGGCGCCGGGAATAGCCGTTCCATTTTGATACCATTGTATATTACTGGCGCCAGCTGGCGTATTCAAGGTTACAGGGCCTTCTCCAAAATATTGGCCATTTGTTTCCATTGGGCCCATTATAAATAGCAATAAAATGGCCCAAACCGATCCCCTACATAACTGTTTTAAATCAATAACTTTCATAAGACGATTAATTTGGGAATGGACTTGTTCTATCTTGATCATCTTTTGGGGCCGAGGGATCATCTGGACCCAAATCTCTCGCATATCTATATTTACTATATTGATAATTGGCCCCTGGGTTAAAGGGATCGCAAGATGCCGGAGGACTGGTTATATCGGCATAAAGCACTTGTCCGCCCGGAAAGGTTACTTTGGCATACAATCTGTTCGCATAGCTTGTAGTGGAATTCGAATAATCCCTTAGAATACTATAGGGTAATCGGCCAATGGTAGTAGCTGTTCCTAAAGTACTAGCACTTATTGGGCTTGTAGACCATCTAACATGAACCTGCAAATTCAGATTAATATTTGGGCCGCCGCTTCTTCTCAGTGATACACCTCTTGCAGAGCCCTGTCGTAAGCCAAGCACATTATTATTGGAACAAATACGTTCGGTATACAATGATAAAAACAAATCTCCTGGGGCAGAAAAGGTACGTACGGTGACCGGTATGTTAGGGCAAGACATATCGCCATTGATCCATGAGACGGTACCAGAGCCCGCTGTAGTTGTCATACCACTCAGGGTATATCTTATGGTGCTGGACTGCCCGGCTCCCAAGTTTATTGAAGATGGGCTAACCCCAGAAACCGAGATTCCGTTTAATGGGTTACCCGACAAAGTAAGGTCGGAAGTACTAAATGTGAGATTTCTACTTGAGGAGGAGTTATTGGCTACCGTAATTTCAAAGGCCACAGGATTTCCTCCATCCAAGTAATAATGTTGCATTAAATTTCCGGCAATACTTGCGCTGGAACAATCTACCACCACGGGTACCGCACTACTAGTTAACGCTAAGCTACAGCTTTGACCTCCAAAACTAAGTTGAAAATTTGCCGTTCCGGTACCAGACGGGGTTCCAGTAATATCATAAATCAATTCACCTGAGGCATTATTAGCCAAAGAGCCCGCTCTTAACACAGCGGTAAGTCCGGTTACCCCGGTAGATAAAACGGGGGCTCCTTGTGCATACACCTTGCCATTACCCCTAGTATAAGGAACCCGAAAGGTACCAGTATACGCTTCACCCTCGATTATATCCACCGGATTAGGTTGTACACCATTACAATTTAATGAGGCCACCGAAGGCGGTGCATCTACTATAGTCACTGAAACCGAACAACTCTGCCCTCCGAAATTTATTAGAAAGTTGGCCGCCCCAGCTGTGGCAGCGGTACCAGATAAATCAAAAACTAATTCCCCCGGGCCATTGGCCAAATTACCGGCACGTAAACTTAGGCTTAACCCACTAACCCCGGTTGAAGCTATGGGTGCCCCTGCAGTATAAACTTTTCCATTACCATGGGTATAAGGTAAACGAACCGTTCCGTTATAGACTAACCCATCGTAAATGTTGGCAGGGTTCAGGTTTGCGGCATTACAATTTAATCCGCTAATCAATGGCGGACAGTTTTCACAGGAATATGCCGGAAGATTTACCGTGGTTTGTGCTTGGGTCGAAAGACCGAAGCCAATACAGCACAAAAGGTATAAAACTATTTTTTTCACGAAACAAGATTTGGGATCGATTTGTATGCTTTAAGAAAAAGGGTCAATTTAACCGCTAGATATAGATTAGGATTTTTATTTCGTATAGTTGTCTTATTCTCTTATTCATGTACGTATTATCCTTTTTAAAACGTAGGTTTTATGGTAATATTGAATAAGGAAATAAAAAAGGCAAAACACTCAATATCCGGTTTTTACACGAACCGGTGTGATGATTCAGTTCAAAATACAATTACCTTGAATTCCGCTTTTAACAGAAAAGAATAAATCTTGAAGAAGGAGTCGTAGGTTACATCCGTTCATAAAGTAAAGGATTGAAAGTCAAAACCATTCGGTCAGAAAACCCTAGGATAAGATTTGGGGTCTATTCCTGAAACGCCCCCATAAGAGAAAGGGTCAATTTATGGATTTACCTAGTAATTATTCTGCCCGAATATCAGTTTCGACTTTTAGTTAATACTACTGCTAGTGTACCCCAAAGAAAAGTCGACCTCAAAAATATTTAAGCATTTATTCGATAAAAAGTAAGATTTATACTACTTATCAGTAAAAATCATCTGAATTTAAATTCCATATGCTAATCAGAGCCAAAGGCTTCTCCCGGACGATAAGTACGCTTGGCCCGTTGAAGCACATCTTCCTTATAAAAGGGTACCTCCTTGAATTTGTGGCTTATATAAGCATCGGTCTGGTCGTCGAAGTGAGGCGAATCTGGATTACCGCTCTGTCCGCCAGCCAAAATGGTCTTGGCTTTTACTTTTTCGCCAAACTCCACTACACCTACAAAACTATTACCACGGGTACCGTATATTTTTTTGGTATCGTTATGGTATCTGGCCCCATAGGCCGCCAATGCCCCCCAACGACCGGAGGCATAACCAACGGCCTTAGAAGGTTTATCGTCATTAAAGGCTTGACGAATGTCGCCATTAAGCCTTTGATAGCGGTGTACCTCGCCCCATGGCATTTCCCAAGTACCGAAATCGGCTTCCAATTGGGCCATTACCTTTTTAAAAATGGTCAAGCGTTCCATTTCTGGGGATTCAGAACCGAAATAAATTATACTCTGCATATGTGACGCCGCTTCGGGTCGTTTGCCTTCTTGCCAATAGCGTGTACCATAAAAATGGGCCAAGGTCATGGCCACCGACTCGGTATCGGTTTTAAAATCCCAATCGGCCAAGATATCCATGGCCTTATCGAGATCGGCATCCTTTTCCGCAGCATTGCGATAGGCTTCCAAAAGGCCCGGAATCAAAGCGGCAAAGGCGGGTAGATAAGGGTCGTGCGCCAATTCGATGAGATTATCGAGGGTATAACCCGAACGGCCAGTGAGCAATTCAATGGCATGAACCCCTCTAAAGTTCTCGCGATCCAATGACATATATTTAGGATAATCGCTACGTTTCGGGCTATTTTCCAAGGCGGAAGTATAGGGAGTGGAATTACAGTTCTGGATCCAACCGTTTTCAGGGTTTAGCACCAAGATATTTTCATCTACGGTATGCAACCCTTTCCAATCGGTTGCCGGGTTACTGCCATCTACCGGCTTCCGATAATTGTATAAAGTATCGCGAACCGGAACGAAATTACCATGAAAATAAGCGATGTTACCTTCGGCATCTGCATATACGGTATTGTTGGATGAATTGGTGCGGATATCCATCATTTCCCTAAACCCTTTATAACCGGTTTGTTTTGTCCGGACAAAAGATTGCTCGAGGGCCTTAACGGGTTCCCACATCATAGCCGAGGCTACCCATTGGTTTTGCTCCATATGGGTAATGGGTCCGTGATGGGTATGGTACAGGGGAAAGGTTTTTTCGGCCATACCGTTTTCGGTCTTGTATTTGATCGTGGTTTCCGACTGGGCCACCTCCCGGGTATCATCGCCATAGAGGTAAAAGAGTCCGTCTTCGTCTTCAACCACCGTTTCCATAAACTCGTCCATAACATCGGTATAGGTAGAGGTGTGCATCCACCCGGTTTTTTCATTAAAGCCCTGGTAGATGAAAAACTGCCCCCAGGTTACCGCCCCGTAAGCATTTAAGCCTTCTTCAGAAACCATATGCATCTCGCCCCTAAAGTAGAAAGAGGTATGCGGGTTGATTAAAAGCAAGGTATTACCCGATGCGGTAAGATCTCCTGAAATGGCTATTCCGTTTGACCCTGCAGGCTCTTGGTTTTCCAATTCGGTCTGTAAGGCCACCTTTTGGGCTTCAGGCAATGCGGCCCCATTTTCATAAAAGGCTTTGATTTTTTCGATGGAGATACGCTCAATATCGCCACCAATGGAACCTTCGGAAAAATACATAGGCATCCAAGGTTCAAAACGGGTAAACAGGCGCGGTTTTACCTCCGGATGTGTATACAGGTAATAATTGATACCATCGGCAAAGGCATCGCAAAGATCCTTAAGCCATGGTGGACTTTTTTCGTAATTGGCCTTGGCCTCAGCTTCAGTCATAAAGAGTTTGGCCCTTAGGTCGGAATAGATGGCCTCTTCCCCTTCTACCTCGGCCAAACGGCCAGTGGCCCAGATATAGTTTTGTTCTACCCGGTTAAAATCGTCTTCACACTGGGCGTAAAGCATCCCGAAAACAGCATCGGCATCGGTTTTACCATAGACGTGCGGCACCCCATAATCGTCTCGTACAATGGTGACGTTCTCCGCCTGGGCCTCCCATTGGGCCACTTCATCGGAAGCGGTTTGCTCTTTACAACCAATAAGTAACAGGAATACGATAAAAAAAGAAAGGTAGGCTTTCATGATAAAGTTATTTATGGGTTCAAATTACGGAAAATCATCATTACTTTCTTACCCCATATTTTTCAAGAATCTTTAAGGTCTCAGCAATGGGCAAGGCCTTCATGATCCGCCCTTTTTGTCCGGTCATATCCTCGGCCATGAACAGCGAATTGTAGATGGCCTCCTCGGTAGCTTCGACCACGGCTAGGAACAGTGGGGACATATAATCATTAGGAAGCTCGGTACCTTCTTTTTCCATTGGGATTCCCGTATAAGGAATACGATTGTCGGTATGGGTACTAAAGGCAATACTATAATCGCCGCTCCCGTTGGAGGAAAAGGCCCCAACTTTGCCAAAGGCCAGATAAGAGCGCTTGGCCAAACGTTTTAAGTTACGATCACTCAGCGGAGCATCGGTGGCAATGACCATCATACACGAACCATCGACCACATAGGGAACATCTTCGGCCATATAGAAATTGTTCAGCTCCTCACCTACCGGAGCCCCGTTAATGGTCAGCACCCCGCCAAAATTGGTCTGTACGAGTACCCCAACGGTATAACCACCTTTGGCTTTGGGCAACACTCTAGAGGCGGTTCCGATGCCCCCTTTAAAGCCTAAGCAGCGGGTTCCTGTACCGGCACCAACATTACCCTCGGCCACGGGACCGTCTTTGGCTTCTTCCAAAGCTTGGAAAACAGCTTTTTGATCCACATGCCTACCCCTGATATCGTTCAACCAACCATCATTGGTCTCCCCCACCACCGGGTTAACCGAACGGATTCCGGCATTCTGGGGCTGGGCCAAGGTATAATCGATCAGGCTATTGGCCACTAAAAAGGCGTTTAGGGTATTGGTCAGGGCAATCGGGCTTTCCAAATTCCCCAACTCCTCGATCTGCGTAAAACCCAAGGCCTTACCGAATCCGTTACCGACATAGACCGCGGCTGGCACCTTTTCTTGAAAAACATTGCCTTGGTGGGGTTTGATCACCGTAACCCCAGTCCTAATGGAATCGCCTTTGACCAAAGTGGTATGGCCCACACTGATCCCCGCCACGTCGGTAATGGCATTGTACTTTCCCGGATTCAGTATCCCGGGCGCCACCCCAAAATCGCGTATACGCCCTCGCTCTTGGGCCATAAGGCCTGTAAAACAGAGTACAAATGAAATTACGGATAATGAAAGCGGTTTCATAGGCCTGGTTTTAGTCTATGAAATTACGGAAAATGAAACTATCCCATCTTTCAATTACAACGTATCTCCCCTTCTCCTATGGGAGAGGGGGTTGGGGGTGAGGGCACCGCGTTTAATTCGGTAATATCATAAAATAAAAAAGGCCGCCCAAAAGCGACCTTATCAAATATTTCATTTAAAAGCCTGTGTTCGATTAATACAAATTGTCGGGAGCACCGTAACTGCCTAAAGGTTAGCTTTCAAACCCAATTAAGAATTTCGTTGTTCAATGCCCTTCGACGGCGCTCAGGGTGACAATGCTACTCAATAATTAACAACTAACCGATATTCAAAATGCTAAAAGTTGAAATCAAGATAGAGGTATCTATTCTTCCGGGGCCAAAGTCACCTTTAGTCCATCCATGTCTTCATGAATATGTAACTGGCAACCTAGACGGCTATTATCTTGCACATGGAATGCCTCGGCCAACATGGCGTCTTCATCGTCTGACATTTCCGGTAGATCGTGATCGCTCTCAACATAACACTGGCAAGAAGCACACATGGCCATGCCACCACAGATACCTATGGTGCCTTCTGGGGCCAATTCATAGGCCCGAACCACCTCCATTAAATTCATGTTCATATCGGTAGGGGCATCTACCTCGTGGGCAACCCCGTCGCGATCGGTAATGGTAATTTTTACGTCAGCCATGTTTCTTAGTGTGTTAGTGACCAGTGGATAGTAATCAATATTTCTCAAGGCAAATCACTATCCACTAATCCTAATCCCTAGTTTACTATTTTAATCGATTGCCTTAACAACGGCTTTCGGCGCTTCTTTTTTAGAACCATCGAAACCGGTTACCCCTCCCACAGTGGTATATTTCATGACATACCGTTTGTCGGGATGGATGCGTTGGTAAGCACTTTGACACATTAGGGTCGCCTCGTGGAAACCACATAGGATCAACTTCAATTTTCCGGGATAGGTATTTACATCGCCAATGGCATAGATACCGGGAATATTGGTCTGATAATCCAAAGCATTGTTCACCTTAATGGCGTTTTTCTCTATTTCGAGTCCCCAATCGGCAATAGGACCCAATTTCGGAGAAAGTCCGAATAGGGGAATAAAACTGTCGCATTCCAAATCGAAGGCCTCATCTTCACCTGTTTTCTTAACCCTTACACCGCTTAGGGAATCATCGCCCAATAAACCGGTTACCTCGGCCGGGGTAATCAGATTGATCTTTCCTAAATCTTTCAGATGCTGTACTTTTTCAACCGAATCCAAAGCACCACGGAATTCGTTCCTACGGTGAATCAAAGTAACCTCAGCCGCCACATCGGTCAGGAAGATACTCCAGTCCAAGGCCGAATCGCCCCCTCCGGCAATAACCACACGTTTATCGCGATAAACTTCGGGATCTTTGATCATATAGGCAATACCATTGTCCTCGAAATGGGCCAAATTTTCCAATGCTGGTTTACGGGGCTCAAAACTTCCCAATCCGCCCGCAATAGCCACTACGGGTGCCTGATGCTGGGTACCTTTGTTCGTGGTTACGATAAAACTACCGTCGTCTTGTTTTTCGATGGTATCGGCCCTTTCGCCCAAGGTAAAACCAGGTTGAAAAGCCTTGATCTGTTCCATAAGGTTATCTACAAGATCGCCGGCCAAAACCTCTGGAAAAGCCGGGATATCGTAGATAGGCTTTTTTGGGTAGATTTCGGCACACTGCCCCCCAGGTTGCGGTAAGGCATCGATAAGGTGGCATTTTAATTGTAGCAATCCGGCTTCAAACACGGTGAAAAGCCCTGTGGGCCCCGCACCGATAATCAGTATATCTGTTTTGATCATGTGCTATGGAAAATTTGATAGCCGCAAAGCTATCTAAAGTAATACAGTGGATTTTATGATAAATATCAGGTGCTAGTCGATGCTCAGAACCTCCTCAATCTGAGGAGCGTACTTCTTTATCGTCATTTCAACACCACTTTTCAAGGTCATTTGGTTTACGCTACACCCCACACAGGCACCGTGCAGTTTTACCTTTACCAAACTATCATCTTCGATGGCCACTAGCGAAATATCGCCTCCGTCACTTTGCAAAAAAGGGCGAATCTCATCCAAGGCCTTTTCTACGTTTTGTTTGATTTCTTCCGAAGTCATCCGTTATGATTTTACGGCCGAACAGCCGGCCATAGTTGTAATCTTTATTGCTTCCGTAGGGGGAATATCGGTATTTCTACGTACCGTTTCGGCCACTACGTTTTTGGTCAATTCCTCGAAGGCCACGGCTACAGGGGAATTTTCCTGTAAGGCAGCCGGGCGCCCAACGTCGCCAGCTTCGCGAATACTCTGTACCAAGGGTATCTCCCCTAAAAAGGGTACTTGTATATCCTCGGCCAAATTTCGCGCGCCTTCTTTTCCAAAGATATAATATTTATTGTCGGGCAATTCGGCTGGGGTAAAATAGGCCATATTCTCGGCTATACCCAGAACAGGCACATTAATGGTCTCTTGCTGGAACATGGCCACCCCTTTTCGGGCATCGGCCAGGGCCACTTCTTGAGGTGTACTTACCACCACGGCCCCGGTAATAGGCATGGCCTGCATAATACTCAGGTGTATATCGCCGGTACCCGGAGGTAGATCGATCAATAAAAAATCGAGCTCGCCCCAATCGGCGTCGAATATCATTTGGTTCAAGGCTTTGGCGGCCATGGGCCCTCGCCAGATGACGGCTTGGTTAGGCTGAGTAAAAAAGCCAATCGACAGCATTTTTACGCCATAATTCTCTACCGGTTTCATCTTCGATTTACCGTCTACATTGACCGCTAGGGGCTTTTGATCGGCCACATCGAACATAATGGGCATCGATGGCCCATAAATATCCGAATCCAACAAGCCTACCTTAAAGCCCATTTTGGCAAGACTAACCGCCAAATTTGCAGTTACGGTAGATTTACCCACGCCCCCTTTACCCGAGGCGATGGCGACAATATTCTGAATACCCGGAATGGGTTTCCCCTTGATTTCGTTCACAGGGGCCTGAGCCTTGGCTTCAACCTTTACATTAACCTGAACTTTGGCCTTGGCATATACTTGATCGTGGATTACCTTCATAACCTCGACCTCGGTCTTCTTTCTAGCCTGTAAACTCGGATTGGCGATGGTAAGATCGACCACTACCTCATCGCCGAATACCATAACATTGGTAACAGCCCCACTCTCTACCATGTTCTTTCCTTCACCAGGTACGGTAATGGATTCCAAGGATTTAAGTATGTCACTTTTATGTAACTTCATTGTGCATTTAATATAAAAACACCCTCCTTTCAGCAAGAAAGGCGTCAAAGATATGGGATAGAAAATGAATACCCTACTAATTTAGTATAGAATTCACATTTTACCCCTGAATTGTGTTTTGGAACCGATACACGCTGTTTAGTCCTAGCCTGAAAACCAATATCGGAAACCGCTACAAAAATACTACTCTTTGGGATAAGAGAATGTTCTGAAATATGTCAATTGGTCTATTATGCCCCTTTTCGCGCCCTATTTCGTTAAAATTTTGATCCGTAGCTATGGCTATGCATAAAAATTTTATCTCATATGACATCTAAAATGGTCTATAATGACTCCCAATCACACATTTCAGACCAATCTCTAAAGCATATCGCAAGGATCCCAAAAAACGGTGCTAAAGTCTTGTATTTGATTGTCTATGACCACAATCCCCTCGTTTTCGAGCAGTTGCTGCATTAGGTTGGTACCCTCAAAATGATGTTTCCCACTGAGCAGACCCTTTCGGTTTACGACCCTATGTGCAGGTACGTCTTTGTTGTGCGAGCCGTTCATGGCCCAGCCCACCATTCGGGCACTACGGGCCGCCCCTAAGTATTTGGCAATGGCCCCATAAGAGGTTACCCGGCCATACGGAATTTGGCGGGCCACTTCGTACACCCTATCGAAAAATGAAGTTTCATCCGCCATGGCGCAGTAAACGAATTAGGGTAATCACAAAAAGAATAACCATTAACACGCAAAGTATATAGTTGGCCTTTTTAGAGAAGGAACCGTTTTTAAACTCCAGTTTGTTGAAGTAGAATACATAGAGGTAGAGTACACTAAAGGTACCCAAGCCGGCCGCCATTACAAAGGTTAGGGTATCTTGCCAAAGAAACTCAATCCAACCGGAAGCGTTCCACATCGCATTGAGTCCGGCATAATAGGGTATGGTCAATAAATTGAGCGAAGCCAACAGCCCGCCCTTATAAAAACTATTCTTTTTACTGATTTCCTTAGCCTTTTCAACAGCAGGGCGTTTGGGCCTACGGGCCACCAAATAGAAGTAAACGGCCAAAAAGGCAAAAATGACCAATGCGGCATATAACAGATAGGAAACCACCTGAGGGTTGTTGTTCAAAAACTTGGAGATCAATACCGCCACATAGGCCTGCACCATAATAACGGTAGACACCCCAAAACTAAAGACCACCCCAAAACGCTTACCCCGTTCTACCGAGGTTTTGGCCGCATTCATATTCAATAGGCCTGGGGGTACGGTCGCCATAAAGGCCGCCGAATAGGTTGCGAAGAACAAAATCAATAGGTGTTTCAAGCCTTTGGTCTATTTTCTAAATCTATAGGTCACATCTTTGTGCCTTGCTCATAATTTGAGCAAATCGACAGAGATGTTTCTATTGGGTTTGGAGGCGAAACCGAACATAGGTAATCGGTTTTCCTTGCTCAAGATACTGTTTTTCGTAAAAAGTTTGGATGTTCAACACTTCAGAAGGACTTCCATGGTTTTTATAAACATCGTGGTTGGCATATTCAATCTCATAGCCCAGTCCGTGCAACAGCCCCAAGGTATAGCCGTGCATAAACTCGCTATCGGTCTTTAGGTTAATATAGCCCCCGGGCTTTAAGATCTTGGCATACCGATCTAAAAACACCTGATTGGTCATGCGGTGTTTGGTACGTTTGTATTTGATTTGGGGGTCGGGAAAAGTGATCCAGATCTCTGAAACCTCTTCGGGCCCGAAAAAATGTTCTACCAATTCAATTTGGGTACGTAAAAAGGCCACATTGGGTAAACCTTCTTCCAAAGCGGTCTTGGCACCACGCCAAAAACGTGCCCCTTTGATATCGATTCCGATATAGTTTACGTTCGGGTTCATACGGGCCAGTCCTACAGTGTACTCCCCTTTACCACACCCCAGCTCTAAAACGATGGGATTATCGTTCTTAAAGAAGGACTTCCAATTCCCTTTAAATTCGAAATCTCCGGAAACCGCTTCTTCACGGGTTGGTTGGATCACATTATCGAAAGTCTCGTTTTCCTTGAATCGCTTTAGCTTGTTCTTACTGCCCACAAAACCATTTTTTAATGATTTGGCAAAATTAAGGAAATCCGATTGGGTTTTGGGTTTCGTTTTTTTGTGTTCATGCAGTATGGTAAAAGAATTTTAGTGGCGCCCCTGAATTGGGGACTCGGACATGCCACCCGGTGTATACCCTTGATTCAAGCTTTGGAAAATCATGGATTCATTCCTATAATTGGATCCGATGGAGTCGCTTTGGAGCTTTTAAAAAAGGAATTCCCACATTTGGAGTATGTAGCACTACCCTCCTACAAGATCAAATATGCCAAAAAAGGGAAACATTTTAAGCTAAAAATGATTTGGGACAGCCCAAAAATGATCAAAGCCATACGACGCGAGAAGAAGGAATTGAAAAAAATGATTGCCCATCTGGAATTGGATGGCATTATCTCTGACAATCGCTTGGGCATATACAGCAAAAAAATCCCATCCGTCTTTATAACCCACCAATTGAACGTTCTCACAGGCAATACCACCTGGATGAGTTCTAAAATGCACCAACGAATCATTAAAAAATTCGTAGCCTGTTGGGTGCCCGATGTGGCCGGCAAACCGAACCTAACCGGCAAACTGGGACACTTAAAAAAATCGAAGGGCCTACATATAAAATACCTCGGTCCTTTGAGTAGGCTCAACAAAGAAGAGCTCCCTAAAATTTACGACCTTATGGTACTGATTTCGGGCCCGGAGCCCCAACGCTCTATGTTCGAGGAAAAAGTTATGGTACAACTACAAAAATTCAAGGGCAAGGCCTTGGTGGTTCGCGGGGTAATCGAAGAAGAACAGCGACAAGAAACTTTACAAACGGAATCTGCCGAGATTACCGTTTTCAACTTTATGCAGACCCAACAATTGCAATTGGCCTTTAACCAAAGTAACCAAGTATTGAGTCGTTCTGGCTATACCACGGTTATGGATCTGGCCAAACTGGGCAAAAAAGCCTTTTTTATTCCAACCCCGGGGCAATACGAGCAAGAGTATTTGGCCGAACGCCTACAAAAACAAGGCCTGGTGCCCTATGCCACACAAGAAGGTTTTACCCTATCGGAATTGAAACGAATTGCGGATTATAAAGGTTTGGACGGATTTCCGATGCACGAAGACTACAGTGCGCTGTTCTCGGTATTTTCGGCCTTTTCCAAGGTAAAGGAGAACTCGGAACCTACTTCGCTTACACTTTCTACATAGATCTTTTCGTCGTGGGCCTCAATAATGTGCTTTACGATAGATAGGCCCAGACCTGAGCCGCCCACTTCGCGGTTACCACTCTGATCTACCCTATAGAAACGTTCAAAAACACGGGGCAAATGATTCTCGGGAATACCTTCGCCATTATCGGTTACCCGAACGATAACCTTGTTCTTGATCAAATTTTCAACACTGACTTCGGTGGTACCGTTTTCGTGTCCGTATTTGATCGAGTTAACCAATAAGTTGGAGATTACCTGTTGTATCTTATCGCGATCCCCGTTTACCATAATGGGATCGGTATATTCCAAATCAAATGCTAGGGTAATATTTTTCTTGGAGGCCTTCATCTCCAACAGCTCAAAAACACTTTCTACCAATTCAACGATATCGAAATCAGTACGCTCCAAGTTCATATCACCAGTTTCCAATTTGGTAATCAGATCCAGGTCTTTTACGATATAAATCAGCCGCTCTACCCCTTTACTGGCCCTATTCAAGTATTTTTTTCGGATCTTTTCATCGTCCATGGCCCCGTCTAACAAGGTCTCTATATAACCCTGCACCGTAAACAAGGGGGTTTTAAGTTCGTGCGATACATTACCTAAAAAATCTTTTCGGTACTCTTCGCGAATACGCAGGGTATCGATCTCTATTTTTTTCCCTTGGGCAAAACGCTCGATCTCTTGGGTAAGGGTTTTCATATCGGTAGTCACCGGCGCTTTGGCAAAAGAAGATTTCTCGAGCAGGGAAACGTCGTCGTATATCTTTTTAATCCGTTTATAGATGAATTTCTCTATACGGATTTGGATAATAGCCATACTCACCCCAAAGACACAGAACGGAAACAAGAGCAACAACAGCCAGTCTACATGATCCAAAGACCACATAAACAACACCAATAGTATCGTTAAGGTTAGGGTAATAAAGATGGCGGTCCGCAAGGCGAACCGGTACGATTTTTTAACTTTTGTGGCCATGCCGCTAAACTACGAACTTATAGCCAACCCCTTTAATGGTTTTAAAATGATCGTCACCGATTTTTTCACGTAGTTTACGAATATGCACATCTATGGTACGACCCCCAACCACGACTTCGTTACCCCAAACCTTATCTAGAATCACTTCGCGTTTAAAAACTTTATTGGGCTTGGAGGTCAATAAGGCCAAAAGTTCGAATTCTTTACGTGGTAAAACGATCTCGGTACCATCGTTAACGATTTTATACTCTTCGCGATTGATAACGATATTACCCACCTTAAAGATCTCTTCGGCCTCTGGGGTATCATCTTTAAGTCTTCTTAGCAAAGCCTTCACCTTACTGACCAATACTTTGGGTTTGATCGGTTTGGTAATATAGTCATCGGCCCCGGCCTCAAATCCGGCTACCTGTGAATAGTCTTCACCACGGGCCGTTAAAAATGTAATTACCGAGTTCTCAAGGGCAGGCGTATTGCGAATGATCTCGCAGGCTTCGATGCCATCCATTTCGGGCATCATAACATCCAATATAATAAGATGTGGTAGTTTCTTTTTGGCCTTGGCTACACCTTCAACCCCATTTTTGGCGGTAAAAACTTGGTACCCTTCGGCCGACAGATTGTAGCTAACAATCTCCAAGATATCCGGTTCATCGTCTACTAAAAGTATCCTGATATCCTTCTTTTTCATCTGCGTGCTATTTAAAAATCCCTTTGGTTAAAAGGAGGTCAACCCAACACTTATAACTGTAAACAACTGATTATCAGACTACAATAAAAATGCCTAAACAGGCTAACCCATTGGTTATACGATCAAAAGTAAAGATAATACAATACAAACTTAACCTCTTAACATTCATTTAATGTGATAACATTACGGTAACGCTGCCGCAATAAAGGTTTAACTTGAGGGTAACACGACTTTTACAACAGCGCTCTTTATTTGCCCCAATTAAAATTCCTATTTGATGAGATGTATTGTATTGTTGTGTATGCTGGCTATGACCACTTTAGGTTTTGCCCAGGACACAGGAAGTATTGTGGGTAAACTTACCGACAAAGAGATGAACAACGAGCCTTTGGCTTTTGCCAACGTGTTGATCAAAGGTACCACCAAAGGTACCACCTCCGATTTCGACGGACTTTATGAGATTGCCGATGTTGAACCGGGTAATTATACCTTGGAGTTTAGCTTTTTGGGTTATGAGACCGTTGAAATTCCTATTGAAATAGTGGCCGGAAAGGTAACTACGGTAAACGTACCCATGGGCGCCAGTGAAGGTATGGCCTTAGACGAGGTTGTAGTAACCACCACCGCCCGTAAAGACTCTGAAGTAGCTTTATTGTTGGAGCAGAAGAAGGCAGTAAGCCTAGAGACTTCTATAGGTGCCCAGGAATTGGCAAGAAAAGGAGCCAGCGATGCTGCAACGGCCGTTTCTAAAGTAACCGGTATATCTAAACAAGAAGGTACTGGCAACGTATATGTTCGCGGATTGGGAGATCGTTTCAATATTACCACCCTGAACAGTTTGCCATTACCCTCGAACAACACCTCTAAAAAGAATATTGAGTTGGAATTGTTCGGTACCAGTATTATCCAATCTATTGGAATCGACAAAACCTTTAACGCCCAAAACTACGGGGATTTTGGAGGTGCGAATATCAACATCGTATCTAAAAACTATACCGGTTCCGGATTTATGGAATTAGGTCTTTCTACTGGTTTAAACACTGAAGCCATTGGAGTGGATCAATTCTATTTGAACGACGGGCCTAACACCTCTGGATTCTACAATCAAGAAATCCCTTCGCGTCCTTTCGACAACCAATTCGATACAAGCTGGAACAGAGAAGAAGCCAATACTCCTATAAACACTGGATTCTCACTTAAAGGAGGTGAATCTTTCAACCTTGGGGAAAATACTAGGGTAAACCTATTCGCCGTCGGTTCTTTCAGCAACAACTACAAATATCGTGAGGGTGAAAACAACGGGGCCCCAAACGTGGGTAATGGGTTACCTAACTCCGAATTCGATTTTAACCGTTGGAGCTACGAGACAGCCACTACCTTAATGGGTAACTTGGGCCTTCGTTTTGGTGAAAAGCATTCCTTAAAGTACAACATCCTATACCTGAACAATACTGAGCAGCGCCAAGAAGAGTTCGATGGTATTATTGACCGTGAAGACGACGCCCCGGAAGGTGGTGGATTTATTCAAAGAAGTACGTTTGACAGAACCCAGTTATTGATCAACCAGCTTTTGGGTCAGCACGATTTTACTGAAAGATTGACTGTAAACTGGGGCTTGGGCCACAACCAAGTGAACAATGTAGTACCGGACAGGAGGCAAAACACATTGTTGCCTTTAAACAACAACGACCCAGAAGGTCCTAAATCGTTCCGTTTGGTATCTGCCGCTTCCGAAAACCATAGGTTCTTCCAAGAACTTCAAGAAAACGAATTAGCGGCCAATATCTCTACCACCTATAAGTTCCAAAAGAACGAAGACGAAGAATACGATGGGAAAATCACCGTGGGGTACAACGGACGTTTTAAGGATGTAGATTTTGAAGCTACCCAGTTCAACTACCAGTTCTTGGACATTAACAACCAGCCCGTGGTAGATCATAGGGATGTAGATGCCTATTTTGAGCAATACGATGTTAACTCTGGACTATACCAAATACGTACTTTCCGTGGTCCGGAGTCTTTTGAAGATGCTTTATTGCCACAGACTTACGGAGGCGACCAATACATACATGCGGCCTATGCCACTTTCCAGTATCGTTTGGCCCCAAAAATGGTTTTGTTCGCCGGTCTCCGCGGAGAGCAGATCAACCAGAACATTGAATGGAACACGGTAATACAAGGCGAAGACGAAAACAAATTGGACACCTTTGAATTCTTACCTTCCCTTGCTTTAAAATATGAGTTGAACGAAAAGCAGAACTTACGTTTTGCCGCTAGTAAAACCTACACTTTACCACAATTTAAAGAACGTGCCCCATTCCTTTTCCAAGAAGAGATCAACCAAGATTCCTTTGGTAACCCAGCCTTGGAAAACTCAACTAACTACAACGTAGACTTGCGTTGGGAAATGTTCCCAACTTCTTCTGAGATCGTTTCTTTTGGGGTATTCGGTAAGTATATCGAAAATCCGATAAATACCTTCTTGGTAGTATCTGCCGCCAACGACCTTTCGTATGCAAACACCGGAGATAGTGCCACAGCTTTCGGAGCGGAGCTAGAAGTACGCTTCAACGTATTGGAAAACGAAAAGGATAATGGCGAGGCATTGCTTACCGAGCGTTTGGCCGTAGGTGGAAATGTTTCGTACCTGAACACCAACCAAAAACTAGATTCTCAAAAAGTATCTGAGGAAACCGGACTTTCGGCTGCCTTTACCAATACAGAGGCCCCACTACAAGGTGCTTCCGATATTATATTGAACGCCGATGTAAGTTTCTACAAAGAATTCACCGAGAACAGGAATATGACCGCCACCTTGGCCGGAAACTATTTTTCGGATCGCATTTTCGCCTTAGGTAGTACCGGTCGTGGGCACTTGGTAGACAAAGGCTTTATGACCTTAGACTTTATCAGCTCTTTCAGCCTAAACGAAAAACTAAGCCTTGGGTTAAACTTGAAAAACCTATTGAACCCAACCATTGAGCGTGTAAACGAAAACGCTGAGGGCGATTTAGATATGGACAACCCAGCCATCCCGGGCTTTTTAGAAGATGGGCCTGTTACCGCCCTTTCTTACAAAAGAGGTATGAATGCCAGCCTTTCACTATCGTATAAATTTTAATAACCATAATCCCAATGCCTTCTTTTAACCGAAGGAGGCGATAATTCTTAGCAGAGTTAAACTTAAAAATGAAAACAATGAAACTAAAAACGTTAAGCACATTGATGCTGGTAGCCATTGCGGCCCTCACCTCATCTTGTATCAATGATGACAACGGCGGCGGAGGCGGAGAAACCCCCGGCGGCGAAGTAGAACTTATCGGTGATGTTACTAGTGACACCACCTTGGACCCCGATGTAGATTATAAGCTAACCGGTGCCTATGTAGTACGTAATGGCGCTAAATTGACCATACCTGCCGGAACTACCATTAAAGCTGCCGGAGGTACGGCTTCTTTTATCGGAGTTGAAAGAGGATCCCAGATTTTCGTAAACGGTACCTCTTCAGAGCCTGTAATTATGACCTCTGATGCCGCTAGTCCGGCCCCAGGTGATTGGGGAGGTTTGGTTATCGCAGGTAACGCCCCAACCAACAAAGGTACCGATGTAACCTCTGAGGTGGGTGATCTTACCTATGGTGGTACCGTAGACAACGACAACTCAGGTTCCATAACTTACCTTAGGGTAGAATACACTGGTGCTACCTTTTCTAATGATAAGGAATTTAACGGGGTATCTTTATTCGGTGTGGGTTCCGGAACTACCTTTGAGTACGTACAATCGTACCGTGGTGGTGACGATGGTATCGAGTTCTTTGGTGGTACTGTAAACGGTAATCACTTGGTATCTACCGGAAGTGGAGACGACTCTATCGATTTTGCCGATGGCTGGAGAGGAAACGGAACTAACTGGTATATCACTGAAGGCGCTAAAGCCGGTATCGAAGGTTCAAACAATGGCGACGATGGCGATGCCACTCCTGTAACCACTACCACCTTAAGAAACATTACCGTAGTGGGCCCAGTAACCGAAGGTGCCCTTTTCTTTAAAGAAGGTGGTGGTAATTTTACCATCGAGAATTTCTTCGTAAGCGGTGCCAGTTTAGGGGTTAAGGTAAAAGATACCGACGATGCGGCCAATGCCCGTATCGATAACGATAACCTAACAATTACCGATATCCAATTCGCCGATACCCCGGCCGGATTCGAAGCTACCGATTACCAAGGCGACAATACCGATTTCTATACCGAAGGTATCGCTACCGGTGCCGGTAATGGGGCCGCTTCCCCAACTTGGGCCTCCGGATGGACTACCGGTCTATCGAACAGTGGTTCTAGCCAACAAAACTTAGCCGGTGAAGTAACCGGTGAGGTTACCCTTTCTGCCGGAATCGAATATTTATTGACCAGCTCCTTCATCGTTAAGGAAGGTGGTAAATTGACCATTCCTGCCGGAACCGTAATCAAGGCCTCTGGTGGTACTGCTTCCTTTATCGGTGTTGAGCGTGGTGCCCAAATCTTTATTAACGGTTCAGCTACAGAGCCTGTGGTTATGACCTCAAACGCGGCCAACCCCGCACCAGGTAACTGGGGTGGTTTGGTAATCGCCGGTGATGCCCCAACTAACAAAGGAACCGATATACTTACCGAAGTTGGTGACCTTACCTATGGCGGAAGCAATGTAGACGACAACTCTGGTTCTATTTCTTACCTTAGGGTAGAGTATACCGGAGCTACTTTCTCAAACGACAAAGAGTTTAACGGGGTTTCCCTATTCGGTGTTGGTGCCGGAACTACCTTCGAATATGTACAGTCTTATAACGGTGGTGACGACGGAATCGAGTTCTTCGGTGGTACTGTAGACGGTAAATATTTGGTATCAACCGGAAGTGGTGACGACTCTATCGATTTTGCCGATGGTTGGCAAGGTAGCGGTTCATACTGGTATATCGCCGATGGCGCCAAAGCCGGTATCGAAGGATCTAACAACGGAGATGACGGAAACGCTACACCTGTAACCACAACAACCCTATCAAACATTACAGTTGTGGGTCCGGTAACCGAAGGTGCCCTATACTTTAAAGAAGGTGGTGGTAACTTTACCGTAGAGAATTTCTACGTAAGCGGAGCCGATCTTGGTGTTAAGGTTAAGTCTACCGATGTAGAGGCCAATACCCGTATCGACAGCGATAACTTGGCTATATCCAACATTCAGTTCGCCGATACCCCAGCTGGTTTTATGGCTACCGATTATACCGGTGACAATACCGATTTTTATACCGAAGGTGTAAATAGTGGTGCCGGCAACGGTGCTGGTTCACCCGATTGGGCTGCAGGTTGGACCGCTGGTTTGGACAACAGTGTTGCCGAAGAAGAAAACTTGGCTGGTGAGGTAACCGGAGACGTTACCCTTAATGCCAGTACCAAATATTTATTAACTAGTGGGTTTATCGTAAAAGAAGGTGGTTCATTGACCATACCTGCCGGAACCACTATAAAAGCTTCAGGTGGTACCGCCGCCTTTATCGGAGTTGAGCGTGGTGCCCAGATCTTTATCAACGGTACGGCCAACGCCCCTGTAGTAATGACCTCTGCCGAAGAGAACCCTGTACCAGGTAACTGGGGTGGTTTGGTAATTGCCGGTGATGCCCCTACCAATAAAGGTACTAACATCTTAACCGAGGTAGGTGATCTTACTTACGGAGGTACAAACGCCGAA
The DNA here is from genome assembly GCF_002514735.1 of Sediminicola luteus. GTDB lineage: Bacteria > Bacteroidota > Bacteroidia > Flavobacteriales > Flavobacteriaceae > HQA918. Next base: position 34,839 of record NZ_KZ300477.1, read on the forward strand.
GACAACTCAGGATCTATAACCTACTTAAGGGTAGAATATACCGGTGCAACCTTCTCAAATGACAAAGAATTCAACGGAGTTTCATTGTTCGGTGTAGGTTCTGGTACTACCTTCGAATATGTTGAATCACTTCATGGTGGAGACGATGGTATCGAGTTCTTTGGTGGTACTGTTGATGGTAACTACTTGGTTTCTATTGGAAGTGGTGACGATTCCATTGATTTTGCCGATGGTTGGAACGGTAACGGATCTAACTGGTACATTAAAGATGGCGCCAAGGCCGGAATCGAAGGATCTAACAACGGGGACGATGGCGATGCAACACCAGTTACCAAAACAACTTTGAGTAACATAACCGTAGTAGGCCCTGTAACCGAAGGTGCTCTTTACTTTAAAGAAGGTGGTGGAGAATTCACTATCACCAATTTCTATACAGAGAACATCGATTTGGGTGTTAAGGTTAAGAGCACCGATTCTGAGGCTGCCGTTCGTATCGAAGGAAACAAACTTTCGATCAACCCTATGCAGTTCGCAAGCCCTGCTACAGGTTTCGAGGCTACCGATTACGACGGTGCCAACCAATCGTTTATCACAACCGGAGACAATACCGGAGCGGGTAACGGAGCTGCCCAACCCGATTGGGCCAATGGCTGGGCCACTGGATTCTAATCCAAAGCCGAATTAAAATAATAAAGGCCACCCGGGTTCGGGTGGCCTTTTTATGTATAGCTTATCTACCCAAACCAAGAGCTGAACTCTCTGTGACCCTCTATGCTTGATTCTCCGTGAAACTCTATGCAACAATACAAAAGCCTCAAGTTACACAGAGGTAGGCCGAGAAGATGCAGAGTTACACTGAGAAGTTAAATCAGATTTTCAATAGATTACATTAACCCTTGTTCCGAATTATTTACTTTTTACGACAGGGAACCGAAATGACAATTTAATTTTGGTATGGTTTTGGTTCAATACAGTAAAAAGTTGGCTACTAAACCTTTTTAGGTAAGCTGACCAAGATTAAATACACTATCCAATAAGAAAACGTGCATTTCATCGAAAAAACGACACTTTTTGCAGCCGGCTGTAGGGTAAACCTGCCAAAGATCTTTTAATTTGTGACTGAAAACCGCTTATGAAACACTTTTACATCCTCATATTCTGCCTCTTCACTTCTGTAGCCATGGCGCAATCGAGCACCACGGACGGTACGGATATTGACGGATTAAAACTGTATCCAAATCCGGTTACCAATGGGGTGGTCCATATCACTACTAAGTACAATGCCCCAAAGACCATACTTATTTTCGATGTTTTTGGAACCAAGGTCATGGAAACCAAAATATTGGGCAAAGAGCTCAATTTAGGCCGTTTGGATGCCGGGGTGTATATGATCCGCATCTTTGAAAAAGACAAGATCGCTACCCGTAAATTAATCGTAAAGTAGGCGCTTTCCTTCATTAATACTGCTTTTTACATCGTGTTTTTCATACTTTTTTAGACTTCCACATACTTTTTTGGGATAAACTACGTTTTTACGCCCTTTCACAACATTTTAGTGCCTTCGATACAAGCTTGGGTTATATTTACATTGTTATTCGACCCAAATCAACACCTATGAAGCACTTATACCCTGTTATACTTTTGTTGTTTACCACACTACTCTTTGCCCAAGATCAGGTATTACTGCACCCACAAGATTCTACCAAAGAAAGTTTCGAACTCTATCCCAATCCGGTTTTTGACGATGTAGTATATGTCAAGACTAAAAAGCAACAGCCCAAGACCATTCAGGTATATGATGTTTTTGGTAAGTTGGTTTTACGCGATAGGATTATGGGCAAAGCCTTGGATATTTCCGATTTGGTACCCGGTGTGTATTTATTACAGGTAACCGAAAACCAAAAATCGATGACGCGTAAGCTGGTGGTGAAATAGGAAACCTATATATATTTTACGATTCCACACTAATTTCCCCTTTACACCTTAATCAAAAGGCTTGTTTATTTTTTCCATTTGCCTCATTGTAGGGTATTCGACCATAGACCTGCTTCATACTCGAAAAAATTGTCATGAAAATTTACATTATCAGTTCCTTCTAGGTTATAGAACACCCTAAAAACTGGGTTTTGTAAATCATAATATAAAATAGGCTCCAAACGTTTTAAAAAATCTGAGTTCCCTTCTAATCTTGATATGGGTTTATGAATAAAAGCATTCACAAAATTAAAATCGTAGTATTGGTACGTGTGGATAATCTCATGGGCAATAATGGCTTTGTAGTATGGTAGACTACTATTATAAACGAATACGTTCGCATAATTAAACCCCCCATCAGACATGCTGGCATTCGAAAACATGATTTCCCCTGCCCGTAAGGTATTCTCCCATTCAAATTTATTCCCGAAAGCGGCATAAGAGGTATAAACAAACGAAACCGGCATTACTTTATACCTTAATTTCCAGGTATCCGAACTTTTCAATTCCAACCTATTAAAACCAATATGCAGGTGCCAAGTACTTAAAAATCGATTATTTAAAGCCGCACCTTCAATGATGGAGGTACCGGCCGCATTAACAATTTTGGCCGGCCATGAATACTCCAGTTTCTGGTGTTTTTCGATATTTCGGATAAGACTTTTACTTTCATAAACCAAGAAGCCGCCAAGGGCGCCTTTTGCGAATCCTTTTACGAATACATGGGCGGTTTTTTCCGTCTTTGTTTTGTTGATGATGGCACCAATACCACCCACCACAGCACCCAAACCAACATTGTACAAAGCCATCTCAGTTTCTGTATACTGCGGATATAGTAATGGACTATTATTAAATAACAGGAACAATAGGATAAATGTCCTCTTTTTAAAAAACTGTGTTGGCAGGTTGTTTTTCATAGCAGTGGTCAAAAGAAAAAAGTAACCCAACAAAAAGTCTGCCAATTACGTTTTTAAACAGGTCCTCGTCTATTTGCCTACCGAGAAATCAGTCCGTAATTTTGCCCCATGCATCCATGGGATCCCTATTCTATTTTTACAACTAGGTTTAACTTTGACCAAGCCGCGCTTGACCTCTATAGCTTACATTATAAAGAAAACCCAGTGTATCGGCAGTTCTGCGACCTTATCGGGCGTACACCCCAGCATGTAAAATCGGTAGATGACATACCCTTTCTGCCCATTCAATTTTTTAAGAACAGACGGATTGGCTTGGGTCATTTTGACCCCCAGATCCAATTTAGTAGTAGTGGTACCACGGGAATGGTTACTTCCCAGCATTCGGTAAAGGACTTGGGGCTTTACGAACAAAGTTTTCGAAAGGGTTTTTCACAATTTTACGGGCCTATTACCGATTACTGTGTTTTAGCACTTTTACCAGCCTATCTAGAACGCCAAGGTTCATCACTGATCTATATGGCCCAAGATATGATCATACAAAGTGGACATCCCCAAAGTGGTTTCTACCTGAATGATCTTGAAAAACTCACCGAAACCCTAAAAACATTGGAAACCCAAGGTCAAAAAACACTTTTACTTGGGGTTTCCTTTGCATTATTGGACCTCGCGGAGCAGTTTCCCCAAAAACTAGCCCATACTATAGTCATGGAAACGGGTGGCATGAAAGGTAGGCGGAAGGAAATGATCCGAGAAGAATTGCACGCCGTCCTGAAACAAGGCCTTGGCGTTGATCAAATACATTCGGAATACGGTATGACCGAGCTATTGTCACAGGCCTACTCTACCGGAAACTCCTTATTTACCACCCCGCCTTGGATGCGGGTAACGGCCAGAAGCACCGACGACCCCTTGGGTCATCTTGCGACAGGCAAAAGTGGTGGGTTAAATATTATCGATTTGGCCAATAGCCACTCTTGCCCATTTATCGCTACCCAAGATCTAGGTAAGGTATACCCCGACGGCAGCTTTGAGGTTTTGGGCCGATTTGACCATGCCGATGTTCGGGGTTGTAACCTCATGGTGCTCTAGATCTGTCAGGTTTCAAAAACCTGACAGGCCTGGCAAATTTCTATTCTACCGAAAGTACGTAATAATTTCTTCGCCCTTTTTGCAGTAATACGAAACGATCATTGATCAAATCGGCCTCGGTAAGGGTATAATCTTCTTTTACCTTCTGACGGTTTACCGAAATGGCATTTTGTTTCAGTTCACGACGGGCCGCCCCGTTCGAGTCTAAAAATCCGGTTTTGGCAGCCAAGGCCCCGATCATATCCAAGCCTTGCTCTATTTCAGCCTTAGAAACCGTAGCCATAGGTACCCCTTCGAACACTTGTAAAAAGGTTTTGGCATCTAGGGCTCTTAAATCTTCTGTAGTGGATTTACCAAAAAGAATCTGACTGGCCTTTTGTGCGTTTTCCAATTCTTCCTGGGAATGTACCATAACGGTTACCTCTTCGGCCAATCGCTTTTGCAGGGCACGGGCATGAGGCGCCTCTTGGTGTTGGGCTACCAGGGCCTCAATCTCTTCTTGACCCAGAAGGGTAAAAATCTTTATGTATTTTTCGGCATCGGCATCGGAGGTGTTTAGCCAATACTGGTAAAATTTATAGGGTGAAGTGCGTTCAGCATCCAACCACACATTGCCGCCTTCGGTCTTTCCGAATTTTGTGCCATCGGCCTTAGTTATCAAGGGACAGGTTAGCGCATAACCTTTACCCCCGCCGATCCTGCGAATCAGTTCGGTACCAGTGGTTATATTACCCCATTGATCACTACCCCCCATTTGAAGGGTACAGTTATGGGTACGGTACAAATGTAAAAAATCATAGCCCTGTACCAATTGATAGGTAAACTCGGTAAACGACATACCCTCGCTAGATTCGGAAGACAAGCGTTTTTTCACCGAATCTTTGGCCATCATATAGTTTACGGTAATATGTTTACCCACATCGCGAATAAAATCCAAGAAAGAGAACTCCTTCATCCAATCGTAATTGTTTACCAATTCGGCAGCATTAGGGGCATCGCTGGTAAAGTCGAGAAAACGGCTCAACTGTTCTTTAATGGCCTCTTGGTTATGGCGTAGGGTGGCCTCGTCCAACAAATTGCGCTCGGCCGATTTACCCGAGGGATCCCCGATCATTCCGGTAGCCCCACCCACCAAGGCAAAAGGCTTATGTCCGGCCAACTGAAAATGGCGCAACATCATTACACTTACCAAATGCCCGATATGTAACGAATCGGCCGTAGGATCTATACCCACATAAGCGGCCTGCATACCTTCTAATAAGTGTTCTTCGGTTCCGGGCATGGCGTCGTGCAACATACCCCTCCATTTCAATTCAGCAACGAAATTTGTAGCCATCTAGGTCGTATTGTGATTTAAACCCTGCAAATATAGGATAATACCCCTTCATCCCATCAAAAATCGAAAGAATACAAAGGACTAATAGTACGCGCACAACCCTATAAAAACCTAGCTTCCCACCTAGCTAATTTCTGTATCTTAGCCCCATGATATTAGTCACCGGCGGAACAGGTTTGGTAGGGGCCCATTTACTCTACGAATTGGCCAAAACAGGACAACGTATACGTGCGACACGCAGGGCCCAAAGCAATTTGGCGCAAGTCCGCAAGGTTTTTGGCTATTACACCCCTGAGCCCCAAACCCTATTCGACACCATCGAATGGGTAGAGGCCCCGCTTCAAGACCTACCGGCCTTGGATGCTGCATTACAAGGTATTGATCAAGTGTACCATTGTGCAGCCCTGATCTCTTTCGACACCAAAGACCGAAAACCCCTGCTTCGTACTAATGTGATCGGAACGGCCAATTTGGTTAACCTTTGCATACACCATAAGGTGAAAAAACTTTGCTATGTAAGCTCTATAGCGGCCATAGGCAGTAGCCTGAAGGGACAACCCGCCAACGAAGAAAACGAATGGAACGAAAACGACCCCAATGTGTATGCAGTTTCGAAATATTTGGGCGAAATGGAAATATGGCGTGCCAGTCAGGAAGGGGTACCCGTGGTTCTCGTGAATCCGGGTGTGATCATAGGCCCAGGATTCTGGCATAGCGGCAGTGGCGAAATTATCGTTAGAGGCTCTAAAAAGCAACAATTCTATCCGCTAGGGGCCACAGGTTTCGTGGGTGTATACGATGTAGTGAAATCTATGATACAGCTTATGGACTCGCCCATAAAAAACCAACGTTATATACTGGTGGCCGAAAACCTCTCATTTCAAGAAGTTTTAGGGCAGTTGGCCAAAAATTTTGGACATACCCCTCCTAGCAAAGGCATACCAAAATGGTTATTTCAAATAATCGGTTTTTTTGAAGGGCTCGTCAGTTGGGTTAGTGGCCGTACGAGGCAATTGAACAAACACGGCATCCGATCTTTATCTGAAAAAGAGACCTATGATAACTCTAAATTGATAGCGGCTGTAGATTTTACGTACCAACCCATGGACCAGGTTTTTGGGCAAAGTTGTGGGTATTACCGCAAGGAAATCGAAAAGTAAAAGGCCCTGTCTACCATTATTTGGGTTGTACTTCAGGTTTTTCCTCCTGATTCTTTTTAGGGGTATCTAATTTTTCCCGTTTCTTTTCGGCCTGTATTTGCCTGTTATCTTCTAAGCTATCCTTGATTTTACCAAAGCGCTCGTCGATCTTGGTATAGATTTCTTCATAAATATCCGGATTAGCGGCATAATACAAATCACTTTGTGCGAACTGCACACTATCAATTCCGTATTTTTTAAAAACGAAGGCCGTGGGTTCCCATTTGTATTTATCGAGGGTAAGTATGTTGGTATTCTTACCAGCGGTCAAGAGGGCCAAATCGTATAAAATCTCCTCCATGGTAGCCGCATCGATAAGGTCTTCTGGCGGCTCCACCGTTTTTTCGGCACAACTCGTTGCAACAAGCACTACCCCCAATAACACCCAAAGTTTACGCATAATTAACGGTTAAAGGTGAGTCTTTTGGCATGGCGTTCTGGTGAGAACACCCCATTGTTATAAGCCCAATGGCCATTGACAAAGGTATGGGCCACTTGTGCCCCAAAACTATGCCCCTCAAAAGGCGACCATCCACAGTGGTAGTGTATATTATCCTTAGCCACGGTAAGGGATCGGTTCATATCGACTACGGCGATATCGGCAAAATAGCCTTCCCTTAGATAGCCCCGTTTTTCGATATCGAACAAAATAGCTGGGTTATGGCACATTTTCTGCACGATTTTTTCCAAGGAAATAACCCCTTCTTTATGCTTGTCCAACATAGCCAATAGGGCATGCTGCACCAATGGTCCGCCAGAGGGCGCCTTGGTATATACATTATCTTTTTCGGCCAGGGTATGTGGTGCGTGATCGGTAGCGATAATATCCAATCTGTCATCTAACAAGGCGTCCCAAAGACCCTGTCTGTCGGCAGCCGTCTTAACGGCCGGGTTCCATTTGATATGGGTACCCTTTTCTTTATAATCGGCATCGGAAAACCACAGGTGGTGAATACAGACTTCGGCGGTTATCTTTTTCTCGCTCAAAGGAATATCGTTACGGAACAAATCGGTTTCCTTGGCGGTAGATAAATGAAAAACATGCAAACGGGCCCCGGTTTTTTTAGCCAGATCTACCGCTTTGGAAGACGATAGGTAACAGGCCTCCTCCGATCGGATCAAATGATGCATTTCTACCGGGATATCGTCGCCATACTGTTCTATATACCGCGCCGTATTGGCCCTAATGGTGCTTTCGTCTTCACAATGGGCGGAGATTACCATTTCGGTACTCTCAAAAATTCGCTGGATTACGGCCTCATTATCTACCAACATATTCCCGGTAGAAGATCCTAGGAATAGTTTTACACCAGAACAGGCATTTTTATCGAGTCGTTTTAATTCTTCGAGATTATCGTTGGTACCACCGAACAAAAAAGAATAATTCGCATAAGCCGATTGGGCCCCCATCCTGAATTTTTCTTCTAATTTTTCTATAGTAGTGGTCTGCGGATTGGTATTGGGCTGCTCCATAAAGGTGGTAATGCCACCTGCCAAGGCCGCCTTACTTTCGGTGGCAATGGTCCCTTTATGGGTTAGTCCGGGTTCCCTAAAATGCACTTGATCGTCAATAATACCAGGGGTAACCAATTTGCCTTCGAGATCTACGACCTGGGCCTGGGCATCGGTAATATCGGAATCTATACGGGCAATACGCTCGCCATCGATAAGAATATCGGCTTCCTTTTGAATCCCTTCATTGACCAATAGGCCATTTTTAAGTAAGATCTTTCCCATGCTTAAAAGCTATCTTTTTTGAATATACTACCCAATTTCATTCGTATGACCCCAAAAACAGCTTCACTGATAATGGATCCACTCATTTTCGATTTGCCTTTTTCCCTATCGGTAAATATGATGGGGACTTCTACTATCTTGAACTTCTTGAGGTGTGCCCTGAATTTCATTTCGATCTGAAAGGCGTAGCCCACAAAACGCACCGCATCTAGGTTAAGGCTCTGAAGCACCTCCCTTTTATAACATACGAAACCCGCCGTTGGATCGTGCACCCGCATACCGGTAATTATCTTAACATAAAAAGAAGCCCCATACGAAAGTAAGATGCGGTACAAAGGCCAATTAACCACATTCACCCCTTTTTTATAGCGCGAGCCCACGGAAACATCGGCCCCTTTGAGCGCGCAAGCTTCGTAAAGTCCTTTTAAATAAACAGGGCGGTGCGAAAAATCGGCATCCATTTCTATGATGTAGCCATAAGATTTTTCCAAGGCCCATTTAAAGCCATGTATATAGGCCGTACCCAGTCCCGACTTACCTTTTCGGACCTCTAAATGTAACCTATCGGAAAACTCTTTTTGTAAGGCACGCACGGTATCTGATGTACCATCTGGTGAGTTATCGTCTACAATTAGGATATGGTAGGCCTTTTGCAAATCGAATACCGCGCGGATAATGGCCTCCACATTCTCTATTTCGTTGTAGGTAGGGATTATAATTACGGTATCGGACATAAAAATCGGTCTAGCCCGACAAAAATACCATTTTAGCGGGCCTAAAAAAACGCTGTTGGTCATTTGTGAAGTTTTTAACCCCCGAAGTCTTGGTCTAATTTGATTATTTTTGGGCCAAAATCGGGATATGCCCTCTACTTTCTCCAAGCGTTTTTTACTCTATTTAGGCCTCCTTTTGGGAATCAATTTGATTCAGGCCGGTCTTATGGACCTTATTTACGATGAGGCCTATTACTGGCATTATGCCCAAACCTTAGACTGGGGCTATTTTGATCATCCGCCTATGGTCGCCTTAATGATCAAAATCAGTAGTTTCTTCTTTGGTGGTGAATTGGGCGTGCGTTTTATAGGGGTTTTAATGGGGGTTTTAGGCTACGCCTTACTCTGGAAATTAATCTCGCATCCCGAAAAAGAAAAATATATAAACCTATACTTTTTATTGGGTTTAGGACTAACCTTGGTACACGCCTACGGGTTTTTCACCTTACCCGATACCCCTTTATTGTTTTTTACCATCGTCTTTTTACTAGTATACAAGAGTTTTCTACAAAAAGCCACCTGGTTAAAAGCCTTGGCCATGGGTTTGGTTATGGCAGCTCTCATGTATAGTAAATACCATGCCGTACTCGTTATTTTATTTACCTTGGCCAGTAACCTATCACTATTAAGAAATAAGTATGCCTGGTTCGCGGTCTTTATTTCACTTTTAGCCTATGCCCCCCACTTGTGGTGGTTATACTCCCAAGAATTCGTTTCTATAGAATACCACCTGTTCGAACGTCCCAACCGGGCCTATGAGTTTGCCGATTTTACTTTGGGCTATCTCGTTAACTTGGTTGCCCTGTTCGGCTTATTGTTCCCATTTTTCTATGCCGCTTTATTTAAGCAAAAATTACCCAAGGGCGATCGCTTTAATCGCGCTATGGTCTTTTTGAGCTATGGTATCATATTGTTCTTTTTTCTATCTAGCCTAAACCGCAGGGTACAGACCCAATGGATGATCGTAATGTCCATCCCTATGTTCATCATTACCTTTCAATGGTTACTAGCTAAGTCTAATTGGAGAAAATGGGCCATGCGATTGGGTATGGTGCAGTTGGTTTTATTAGGCTATGCCCGTTTGTGGTTGGTTTTCCCTGTTCTTTTACCCCTCCATTACGAAGCCCATGGTAACGAGCAATGGGTAAACGACCTTAAAGAACAAGTAGGTGACAAAGGGGTAGTATTCGAAAACTCGTATCGCGATGCCCCCATGTATGCCTTCTATTCAGGGGCCAACACCTTTTCGTTAAATAATTTAATGTATAGGCGCAACCAATATAGTATCGATGGTTCCGAAGCCAAGTTACAGCATAAAGATGTAGCCTATTTGCATGGCAACTGGAACAAGAAGGCCGATAAACCTATACATATAACCAAGTCTTCTGGTAAAGAGCTTAAGGGGCACTATATAGACAATTTCGAGAGTTATAGAAAATTGCGCACTTATGTGGTTACCGAGGGAACCTTGCCCTATAATCCGGGTGAGGAAATAACCTTCTCCATCAGTAACCCCTATAGCGAAAGCATTCCCCTCAACAAGTTACGTTTTGGCATCAGTTATCAAAACCAATTCAAACAAATCTGCGAAAACCATGGAATAACGGTTTCAGCTCCCGAAGGGATCGATTCATTAAAACCAGGGGAAACAATAGGTTTCAGGGCACAACTACCCTTGGCCCAAATGAAAAACGAAAAATATAAAAAGAAGAAACCCAGTTATTTTAAGGTACTCATTTCAGAAAATGGCTTACTTTTAGGATTGAACGGTAACAACGTACCCCTGCACTAGTGGAACCCCTATTACGAAATGTAAATGCTCTGGATTGGATCAGCTTGGCCCTCTTGGCCAGCCTGGTATTTCTTTCGTTGGCCAAAGCCTTTTTTCCTATTCGGTTCCAAACCTTTTTAATACTACCTTTCAACAACAAGTACATTTTCATATATAACAAAAAAGACAAACTGGCGAACTGGTTCCACATGTTCATTATGTTGTTCTCACTTTGTAACCTCCCCATTTATGCCTATTACACGATAAACATCTTGGAATTAGGAAAATATACGGTTTCACCCGGCGGTGTATGGTGGCTACTCTTGTTCAGTATTCTATATATTGGCGGAAAATTCTTACTGCAATTGTTGAATGGTTTGGTGTTTAACATCAATCCTATAGTCAATGAGGCCGTTTTCAAAAAAATGGCCTACTTGAATTATAGCGGCCTTATTATGTTTATGGCCAATATCATACTCACCTATATGGCCCCAAACGCAAAAGTATTGATATACATATCATTACTATTAGTAGTCGCAATCAACACTATTGGCTGGGTAACTACGATTCGAAATCACCAAAAATTCCTGGGCGCCAACATTTTCTATTTTATTTTGTACCTTTGCACTCTCGAAATTGCACCTGTTGTAATTGTAGGAAGCTACCTAAAAGATTGATGCCTATGAAAGTTAAAACGATTTTGGTTTCCCAGCCAGAACCGAAAATGGAAAATTCACCCTATTCCCGTCTCATAGAAAAAGAAAAAGTAAAGGTAGATTTTAGACCTTTCATTCATGTAGAAGGTGTTGATGCCAAGGGGGTGAGACAGCAAAAGATCGACCTAAACAACTACACGGCCATCATTATGACCAGCCGTAATGCTGTAGATCATTTTTTCAGGATTGCCGAAGAAATGCGTTATAAGGTGCCAGACACCATGAAGTATTTCTGCCAATCGGAAGCCGTGGCCTACTATCTTCAAAAGTATGTTGTTTACAGGAAAAGAAAGATCTATGTTGGTAAACGCATGTTTGCCGACATGGAGCCTTTGTTCAAAAAATATCCGAACGAGAGCTTTTTATTGCCTTCATCAGATGTATTGAAGCCCACTGTTCCTGCTTTATTGAAAAAACTGAAATTAAAATACGACCGTGGTATTTTTTATAAAACGGTAATCAGTGACCTATCGGATCTGAGAGACGTGTATTATGACATCTTGGTTTTCTTTAGTCCGTCAGGAATTGAATCCCTGCTAAAGAATTTCCCTGATTTCGAACAGAACAATACCCGTATCGCCGTTTTCGGAAATTCTACCGTTAAGGCTGCCAATGATGCCGAGCTACGTATCGATATACAGGCACCGACCCCGGAAACACCATCGATGACCATGGCGCTTCAGAAATATATAAACGAAGCCAACAAGAAATAGTTCTTGTTACGATACCCATATAAAGAAAGGCCGTTCAAAAAAGAACGGCCTTTTTTTGTTTTGTCTTCCCAAGCATAATTATACCATTTCAACATTGAAATACCCCCTAAAAAATGGTTCTTTTTACCTTTGGTCATCAAAATAAAATAGAACCGTAGCTATGGCTATGCTTAGATTTTCTTTTTCACCCAAAGAAAAAATTCCTGTTTTTTTATTGGTTGAATCTCAAAATTGAAATGGTATTACCCAAAAAAAAGCCACCCATAACTAGGTTACGGATGGCTCGTATGCAAACAGCTTCCCAAAAAACGGAAAGCTACGGGATTAGGCTAAAATCCATAACGTTGCGGACCTCCCCTACGAATCTCTTCGTTGGCAAAGGCCTCGAACTTTTTAAAGTTTTCTCGAAAGGCATTGGTCAGTTTAAAAGCGGTTTTATAGTAGGCCGCATCATCTTTCCAAGTGGCCCTCGGGCTCAATACCTCATCAGGTACTCCCGGACAGCTTCTGGGCTGTGCCACTCCGAATACCGAATGTATGTGGTAATCGTCGTAAGTATACAGACCTAGGTCGCCATTCATGGCCGCATTGATCATGGCACGGGTATATTTCAACTCCATACGTTTTCCAACACCATAGGGCCCTCCGGTCCAGCCGGTATTTACCAACCAAACATTAACTCCCGCTTCCTTCATTTTGGCACTTAACATCTCGGCATACTTAGTCGGGTGCAACGGCATAAACGGTGCCCCAAAACAAGCAGAGAAAGAAGGTTGCGGCTCAACCACCCCGGCCTCGGTTCCGGCTACTTTTGCCGTATAGCCAGAAATAAAGTGGTAAGCGGCCTGGGCAGGTGTTAAACGACTTATGGGAGGTAAAACCCCAAAAGCATCTGCGGTTAAAAAGAAAATATTCTTAGGGTTGTCGCCATAAGATGGCTTCATAATATTTTCGATATGGTGTATGGGATAACTTACCCGTGTATTTTGGGTAATGGAGGTATCGGCAAAATCGACAACCCCCTTATCGTCCATAATAACATTTTCTAAAATGGCCCCTTTTTTGATGGCCCCATAAATCTCTGGTTCTTTTTCGGCCGATAGATCGATAACCTTGGCATAACAACCACCTTCAAAGTTAAAGATGGAGTTTTCGCTGGTCCACCCATGTTCGTCATCACCGATCAATTTACGGTTGGCATCGGCGGACAAGGTTGTTTTCCCAGTACCCGATAGCCCGAAGAAAATAGCCGTATCGCCATTTACACCATAGTTGGCCGAACAGTGCATGGGTAAAGTGTTTTTATCTACCGGAAGAATAAAGTTCAAGGCAGAGAAAATACCTTTTTTAATCTCACCAGTATATCCGGTACCACCAACCAAAGCGATTTTTTTGGTAAAATTCAAGATGGCGAAATTATGTTGTCTCGTACCGTCGATTTGGGCGTCTGCCATAAAACCGGGGGCATTCACCACCACCCATTCCGGATCAAAGCCCTGTAGTTCTTCTTCGGTTGGCCTAAGGAACATATTGTAGGCGAACAGGTTCGACCAAGGGTATTCGTTAATTACCCTTATGTTCATTTTATAAGCCGGATCGGCGCAAACGTAACTATCGCGAACGAATACCTCCTTATCGCCCAGATAGGCAGTTACCTTATCATACAATTTATCAAAGGCCTCAGGTTCGAACGGGATATTGATATCGCCCCACCAAATCTTATCTTCGGTTCGGGCATCTTTTACAATAAACCTGTCCATGGGCGATCTACCGGTAAACTCTCCCGTGTTTACGGCCAATGCCCCTGAAGAAGCGGCTTTACCCATACCCTTTTCGATGGTGATACGGTGTAACTCGTCAGGTGATAACTGATAGGACACCTTTTCACTTGTAATTCCGTATTCCTTTAGCGAAATCGATTTCGCTTTGGTTGTAGAATTCATAAAATATAGATTTATATTTTTGGCAAATCTATAAAATATTAACCGCCTACACGCCCATTTTTAGTTGAACCTACCATTTTTTAGGAGGTGATACCCACTCAAAATCCAAGCCACAATAAAAGCCAAACCTCCCAAAGGGGTTATAAAACCAATGGTTTTGAAGTCAAAGGCCGTTAGGGAATTAGTGGCTAAAAAATACAGGGAAAAAGAGAATAAAAGAATACCTAGGAGTACCAAGTAGAAAATAGGCTTTTTCTTCTTTTCAGAAATACCAGGGATTACCCCTAAGAAAAGCAAGAACAACACATGATACATCTGGTACTGTACCCCGGTCTTAAAGGTCGCTACCCCATAGGCATCTACCAATTCCTTTAGACCATGGGCACCAAAAGCCCCTAGGCCAATAGTAAAGGCACCCAGCAAACAAGCGGTCGTTACAATTGTTTTGTTCATAACTTTATCGAATATTTTTTTTATAAATACAACATTTTATACCTTCGTTTTTTCCCTTGGAAATAGTTTAGAAGGGTTGGAGAACCAAAAGTAGCGAAAAAGCATGTCGAGAAAAATACTAGTTGTTGGCGCAGGAAAGTCTACCGCATATTTGTTGGATTATCTGTTGGACAAAGCCGTTTCTGAGAATTTACATATCACCATAGGCGATCTTCATCCCGAAAACCTACCGGGGCATTACGCCATCCATGGGAATGCCGCTATTAAAAAACTGAATATTTTAGAGGCCGAACAGCGAAAAGCGGCCGTTGCGGAAGCCGATATCGTCGTTTCTATGTTACCGGCCCGTTTCCATATACATATGGCCAAAGATTGCTTGGATTTAGGTAAACATCTGGTTACGGCCTCTTATGTAAGTCCGGAGATTATGGCCTTGGACGCCGACGTTAAGGCCAAAGGTTTGGTTTTTATGAACGAGATTGGGGTAGATCCGGGCATAGATCATATGAGTGCCATGAAGGTGATAGACGAGATTCGTGATAAAGGCGGAAAAATGTTGCTCTTTGAATCTTTTACGGGCGGTTTGGTTGCCCCGGAAAGTGACAACAACCTATGGAATTACAAATTCACTTGGAATCCGAGGAATGTGGTCGTGGCCGGACAAGGCGGTGCTGCCAAATTTATTCAAGAAGGCACCTATAAGTATATACCCTATCACAAATTGTTCCGACGCACCGAATTTTTAGAGGTAGAAGGTTTTGGTACTTTTGAGGCCTATGCCAATCGCGATTCATTAAAATATCGGGATGCCTACGGACTGCAAGACGCACTGACCCTTTATCGCGGTACCATGCGTAGGGTAGGTTTTTCGAAGGCCTGGAATATTTTCGTACAAATGGGCATGACCGATGACACCTATACCATAGAGAATTCGGAAGGCATGAGTTATAGGGAATTCGTAAACCTGTTCCTGCCATACTCCCCCACCGATTCTGTGGAACTGAAACTACGTCACTACCTTAAAATTGACCAAGACGATATTTTTTGGGGCAAGCTTTTAGATTTGGATCTTTTTAACGACCAGAAAAAAGTAACCGTAAAAAATGGCACCCCGGCCCAAATTTTACAATCCATTCTAGAAGCCAGCTGGACACTCGATAAAACCGATAAAGATATGATCGTCATGTATCATAAATTCGGTTATGAACTCGACGGAAAAAAACGCCAGATCGATTCGAATATGGTGGTTTTGGGCGAAGACGACACCCATACAGCCATGGCAAAAACCGTAGGCTTGCCCGTAGCTATGGCGACCTTGGCCATTTTGAACGGAAAAATAACCAAACCCGGGGTTCGCATACCGTTGGAAAAAGAGGTGTACGAACCTATTCTGGCTGAGCTTGAGACCTATGGAGTCCACTTTAACGAATTCGAAACTTCCTATTTGGGCTATAATCCGGATACGGTAGGCCTGTAAACCCAAGCTTTCGTATCTTTGTAGCATGAAACCCCATCAGCAAGAAACGGTCAAAATAGACGGAATCGACAAGGAAATTCTGCGTTTTTTAATGGAGGACGCCCGTAAACCGATCCTTGAAATCGCACGTCGTATCGGTATCTCCGGTGCAGCCATCCACCAGCGTTTACGCAAATTGGAAGCTTCCGGTTTAATCTCCGGTTCCAAATTCATTATCAACCCGAGGGTGTTGGGATATACCACCATGGCCTTTATCGGTATCTATCTCGACAAAGCGATACGAAACCCTGAAGCCGTGCGCCAATTGGAGAAAATACCCGAAGTATTGGAGTGCCACTATACCACAGGCAACTGGAGTATACTAATCAAGATCATCTGTAAGGACAATGAGCATCTTATGAACCTGTTGAACCATAAGATACAGGCGATAGACGGGGTGTCGCGAACTGAGACCTTTATTTCGCTGAACCAGCAGATCGGGAGACAGATTAAGATTTAGTCCTTTCAAAATTGGTTGCCGCTTTTGATTCGCCGTAAACCAAATTGATTAAACGAAAGCATCTAAATCCTTTGGTCACACCTATCACGATTTTACGTTATACGGTATATATCCTTTCCATTGCCATGGGGTAAAGGTATCGCCAAGGAGCAACTCCAATAATTCCTTAAAAATACCTTCGGCATTATCGCTATTGGACATGATAAGCATCCCTTTCCCTTGTTCAGGGAACAAAATGGAATAATGTTGAAAACCTTCGCTATGTCCACCCCGTAAAGCCGCCATTCCGTAAGGGGTATCGATCAAGGCCCAACCTAGTCCATAACTCAGGGAAAGGGTATCGTATGCATCTGTTTGCTTGGCAGCCAATGGCCCAAATTGGGCCTGGGTACGTATTTTGATATTGGGATGGAAAAGTAAATTGGTCAATTCCGATCTAGCCGAGGCCAAGCGCAATACATGCCCCAAAAACTTGCTGTAATCCTTCAAGGTGGTCTCCATAGATCCCGCCGCTGCCGCATCGTCGAGTTCAATATCCTTGGGCAACTTTTCCTGTGCTTTGTCGTGCCCATAGCAAAAGTTTCCTTCAAACCTTTTTTGCCACAAATAATCGGTTTGTTCCATTTGCAAGGGTTCGAAAACGAGTTCTCTCGCCAATACCTCCAAGGGTTTTTGGGCCACATATTCTACCACCCATTGTGCCAACATAAAACCCTCACCGGAATAGGCATGATGGGTACCCGGTTCAAAAAGTATACGCAGTTTACGCGCCTTATTATCCAACCAGCGCCAATTGGGAAAACCCGTTGTATGCGATAGACACATACGCAAGGTAATTTTCTTATAACGCTCATCGCCATGTAGGTCCGAGAGCTTTCTAAAGTCTTGGGATATGGGTAAATCCGGTAGGGGAACATCAAAATAGGTATACACAGGTCTATCCAAATCCAACTTCCCATCCAGCACCATTTGGGCCACGATATAGGCAAAAACCGATTTACTCAACGAAGCAGCGTAAAACACATGGTCTTTTTTTAATGGGATCCCTTTTTCTAAATCGGCATACCCCCAAACTTCCTGTAAAACCGGGGTGTTCTGGTCAAAAAGTGTAATACCCAAGCCGGTGACCTGGGCCTGTTGCATTAGACGCTCAATCCTCGGCTCTACAGAATTTTTTGTTATTCGGCTTTCATCTAGCCGTTCCATATGCTTTTCAGACTGCCCATAACCACCCAGACAAAGCAGTAACAAGACCGCACTTAAAACCTGTGTTGGGGGTTTCTTGGATTGTCCCATCAAAAAAGGAATGGCCATCGGATAAAAGCAGCGTCCCTTTTTTATAACCATACCAATATTCAACAAGATAATAGCTACCCAAATCGGTATGAGGAAAAGGAATAAGCGATACCCCATAAACATAAATAAACCAAAGCTTATGATTGCATATATCAGGAAACTGATCTGAAAATTGACAACTTTGGCCCCATGTTCCCAATACTTCGGGTTATCGTCCCTTTTATGGATCCATAAAAAAAGTGGGATAAGTATATTGCTAAGGGGTAACACCAGGCCCAATAGCGGGGTGGCATGGAGCAACAACAACCATTTTAAGAGTAGGGTTTCTTGCTTTGGGTCATGTAACACCAACAAATCCTCAACCTCTATCTCCAAGGCCGTGGCCAATAAGGTCACGGTTTTTAAATGCGGATTTACCTCGGCATTTTCGATGCGTTGTATGGTACGGACGGTAACCTGGGTTCGTAGGGATAATTCTTCTTGGGACCATCCCTTCTTCTTCCTTTGGTATCTTAATCTATCGGCAAGTGTTGCTGTTTCCATTTGAACTGTTTTAACTACAGGGCAAAACTACAAGGCGTCTCGATTTATTTACCCGTCATTTACAGGTCATGTAGATGTCATTTTACTCACTACCAAGGTTTTCGCCCCTTAACCTGCCATTAAAGTACCACAAATACCCAAGCCCACAATAAGATAGATAGCGGCCAAAATAGCGAGTACCTTGGCCGTTTTTTTATGTTTGGATCGAACGAAAATACTTATGCCTCCCAAGAGAATGGGCGGTACGAGCATAATCGCAAAAAGTAGGGCTACCAGGCCATTTAAATTACCGACTTCCAATATCATGATAGGGCACTTTTAAGGGTGTTCAAATATTCTTTTTTATCGTCTCTATAAAAGAGGTTCATGGTCTCAAACGGAATAATCTTATTGTCTTTGTCTACGATATGCACACAGGATTTTTTAATGGCGCGTACATCAAAATTATAAGCATCCACAAATTGCATGATTATAATTCGGAACAGATTATCGTAGCCCATGGCCGGAGCATCGATCATAGGTAGGCAGCACATAATAGACTGAAGGTTCTCGGAAGCACATTCCACCGAATTCCCGGTAGAAAAAAGTTCGATCATTTTACCATGCAATTCAGTGTCTTGTTCGTAAACTATAGTGTTCTTACCATTATCCAAAAGTTCGGCCGGATTGATAAATCGTGTTAATGGAAATACCCCTTCTTCGGTCTTTAAGGCGTAACCCATCACCAAGGCATCGGGGTTACAGGGTACGGGTATCAGGTCATCAGGTTCGAACATGGGGGCCTGTTCCAAAATCTTTCGTCTCACCTCGGTAAGGGTCATGCGGTCGGTAGTAACATTGAAATCGTCTAGGCGGCCGGCAATCTGAGTGGGCTGAAAAGTGATGCCACGAACGGCCCTTTGCTGCAAACCATAATCAATGATCTTACCGATCTCATCGTCATTTACCCCCTGTTGTAGGGTTACCACTAAGGTGGTAGAAAGATTTAAACGGTTCAGATGCTCCAAGGCCTGGGCACGGATCTTGGTAAGATCAGCCCCGCGCATGCGTTGTAAACTTGTGGCCTTGAACGAATCAAACTGCAAATAGATCTCAAAATCGGGCATATAGCGTGCCAAACGTTGGGCAAAATCGAAATCCTTGGCAATAGCGATCCCGTTGGTATTCACCATAAGATGCCGGATTGGAAGCGTTTTGGCGTAATCGAGAATTTCAAAAAACTGGGGATGCAAGGTAGGTTCTCCCCCACTGATCTGCACTACATCGGGTTCTTTTTCGTTGCGCACCACGGCATCGAGCATGGCCTTGACCTCTTCCAAACTGCGGTGCCGTCCATAGGTGGGCGAAGACCCGGCATAACAGGTGGGACAAGTGAGGTTGCAACGGTCGGTTATCTCAACCACGGTTAAACAAGAATGCTGCTCGTGATCGGGGCACAAACCACAATCATACGGACACCCATAATCAGTCTTGGTATTAAAGGTGTACGGAAACTCTGATGGCTTATTGTAATTTCGAATGTTTTTATAATAATCGATATCATCGGCGATCAGTACTTTAAACCGCCCGTGTTCCTTACATTTTTTATCCATATACACCTTTTCGTCCTGAAAAACGATTTTGGCATCGATCCGTTTAAGGCATTCGGGACAAAGGCTTAGGGTAAAATCATAATAGGTGTAAGCTCTGGTAGGCATATCGTATTCCTTTGGTAATGGTTTTGGTGTAATAGCCCCAACAAAGTACGCATAACCACTGGATGCTGCTTAATCCGAATACGAAAAAACTATTGGGTTTTAAAAATTCGATACCGAACCGAAATCCGAAATAGGCCAGCATAAACACTTGGAAAAGCCGTCCGTTCTCCCAGGTTTTACGACGCCATTGTTTGTAGAGCAGGAGGAACAGTAGTATTAAAAACAAGAGTTCGTATACCATAATTGGATGTCGAAATAGACCATCTCCAAAATCTAAACCCCAGGGTAGGTCCGTAGGTTTGCCATAGGTGAATTCATCCAATCCGGCAAAGGCACAGCCCACACGCCCCACAAAAATACCCAGTACCAAAGGGAGGGTAAACAAATCGCCGGAAGAATGCTTTTCACCAATGATTTTCTTCAGCAATTCTACTCCAAGTAAGCCCCCGAACAAACCACCCATAATGGTCTTGGCGTTTAGAAGGGCCAGCCACATTTGAGCAGAATCGGGCCACTGCGGATGCTCTAAAAACCCCATGATTCTAGATCCTAAAAAAGCCCCCAGGGCCGCGCCAAGTATAATGCTTAGACGATTCGGACCGGAAATGGCATCCGGATACGCTTTTTTCAAATACACATAGTATCTATAGCCTACGAAGAAGGCCGCGTATTCCATAATGAGGTGAAAGGTCATGGAAGTTAAATTCTAGTGGAAAGATACTATTCCAAAATGTAATTAGGGTATTAAAAAAGGCATCCCCCCACAGGACGCCTTTCTTAACCTATTTACAAGAAAAGGTCGAATTAATCTCTTCCGCCAAACACTTGTAAGGCCCAATATACCAGAGTAGCCAACGAGCCCAAAGCGGCCACCAAATAGGTACGCGCGGCCCATTTTAAGGAATCTTCGGCCCCGGCATACTCCTCTTGGCTTACCATATGTTTATTCTTTAACCAAGCCAATGCCCTATTAGAGGCATCGTATTCTACGGGTAAGGTGATAAAACTGAACAAAGTGGCCAGCGCCATCATGATCAATCCGGCTACGGCTACATAATATCCGAGTCCTACACCGGCACCGGCGCCCAAGGCCAATCCGCCAAACACCACCCACATACTCATACCCGAGGTAATACTTACCACGGGCACCAATTTAGAGCGCATGGTCAGCCATTGATAGGCTTGCGCATGTTGTACGGCGTGCCCGCACTCGTGCGCAGCTACCGCAGCGGCAGCGGCATTGCGTTGTGAATACACCCCTTCGCTCAGGTTTACGGTTTTATTGGTAGGGTTATAGTGATCGGTAAGCATACCTGGTGTAGACACCACCTTTACATCGCTAATACCATGATCGGCCAGCATTTTTTCGGCAATCTCGGCCCCACTCATGCCGTTGCGCAAATGCACACGGGAATAATGTTTGAACTTACTCTTTAATCTATTGCTTACGAGGAAGCTTACCAAGGCAATGGCCCCGATAAGTATATAATATCCCATCATAACATTTCGTCTTTTGTGTTGGAAATGAAAATACAAAAATCCGGCCAAAGCCGTAATTGAATTACTAACTGCCAAAATGACTCAAACGCCTACATGGACGACCAAATGCCAATTTTTACGGTCAAAAGCCCATTTCTCACCGAAACCGCAACTTCATCCAAATCATAAGAATAATCAACAAGGCAGTAACCGCATTGGCCAAAACGATAGGTAAACTATCGTGATGTAAGCCATAGCTTAACCACAAAAGCGTACCCGTCAGGAAAACCAAATACATGGTCAATGAAATATCTTTGGCACTACGCTCCTTAAAGGTTTTATACACCTGGGGCACAAAGGCCGAAGTGGTTAGGGTAGCCGCGATCATACCGATAATTTCAATAGTTTCCATAGGGTCTGGTGGTTTGTCTTTCAAATATAGGGGAAAGAAGTCGATGCAAATCGGAATAGCCTTAATTGTTAAAGTTTTACCAAGGCTGTTAGTCTTGCTCACCTACTACGTCAGTATACATGGGAAAAGAAACGCTATGAACCCCATTTTGATATAGGGGAAAATGAATTGAAATGGAATATATTAGTGACATTGCCTTTAGTGACGCGGTAAAAAAAGTTCAGGAAACGCAAGGGTCTCGAACTGCCTATGCCCGTATGGAAACCGCTGGAGGCTGGCGCTCGGAGGTCGATACCGAACTATCGGATTTTCTGTCGAACCAAGATTCGTTTTATCTGGCCACCGCCAACGCTAAGGGACAACCTTACGTACAGCACCGCGGTGGCCCCCCAGGATTTTTAAAACCTATCGGAAACAACCAATTGGCCTTTGCCGATTTTTCGGGGAACCGCCAATACATTAGTGTGGGCAACTTAAGCGAAAACAATCAGGCCTTTATCTTTTTGATGGATTATGCCCGACAGACCCGTATCAAAATCTGGGGCACGGCCCAAGTGGTAACCAAAGACCCTAGCTTACTTCAAAAGTTGGTGGATCCCGAATACCATGCCATACCTGAGCGTATCATGGTGTTTACGGTAAAAGCTTGGGACGTAAACTGTCGTCAACATATTAAACAACGCTATACGGCCGAGCAGGTTAAACAAATTACCCAACCCCTAAAAGACCGTATTGCCGAACTCGAAGCCCAATTGGAAAAATAAAGCAACTATACCATTTTCCAGTTTATGGTTTGTGGGTTTGTTGTTTGAAGGGTTTATAGTTCATGGTTCATGATAATCCACAAATTTTTACTTCGTACCTCGTCCTTCCCACTTCGTACTTAGAAAAGTTTACAACTCAAGTCTATCCCACTATATTAACGATCTTACCCGGTACCACGATAACCTTTTTAGGTTCGCGCCCAGCCAATTGGGCCTGGGTTTTCTCATGGGCCATAACGGCCGCTTCAATATCGTCTTTAGACATATCCAAGGGCAGCTCTAGCTTAAAGCGCATTTTACCATTGAAGGAAATCGGATATTCTTTGGTACTCTCTACCAAATATTTCTCCTCAAAAACTGGAAAAGCCGCGGTAGCGATAGATTCGGTATGGCCCAATTGCTCCCATAGCTCTTCGGCAATATGCGGGGCATAAGGTGAAACCAAAACCAACAAGGGTTCCAGAATCTGTTTACTGCTACACTTTTGGGTCGTAAGTTCGTTTACGGCGATCATAAAAGTAGAGACCGAGGTATTGAAAGAGAAATTCTCGATATCCGATTCTACTTTCTTTATGGTCTTGTGCAGGGTTTTAAGGTTCTCGGCACTTGGATCGGTATCGGTTACCTTGAGACCCTCGGCACCCATATAGAGTTTCCAAAGTTTTTTCAAAAATCCGTGTACCCCGGTGATACCGGCCGTATTCCAAGGTTTGGACTGCTCCAAGGGCCCTAGGAACATTTCGTACAAGCGCAGACTATCGGCCCCGTATTGGGCACAGATATTATCGGGGTTGACCACGTTGTATTTGGACTTGGACATTTTTTCGACCTCGCGGCCTACAATGTATTTGCCATCTTCCAACACAAATTCAGCATCGGCATATTCAGGGCGCCATTGTTTAAAGACCTCAATATCCAATTCGTCAGAAGCATTAACAAAAGATACATCGGCATGGATAGGCACCACTTTTTGGTCACCAAGCAACCCTTTAGACACTACCTTATTCTCGCCATCCAATCTATACACAAAGGCCGAGGTACCGGTAATCATACCTTGGTTTATCAATTTTTTGGCAAACTCGGTCACAGGTACATGTCCGCGGTCAAAAAGGAATTTTTGCCAAAAACGGGCATACAACAAATGTCCAGTAGCATGCTCCGACCCCCCTATGTAGAGGTCTACATCTTTCCAATAGTCCAAGGCTTCTTTAGACGCAAAGGCATCGGTATTTCCGGCATCCATATAGCGGTTAAAATACCACGAGCTTCCGGCCCAACCGGGCATGGTATTCAGTTCTAGGGGAAATACGGTCTTATGATTGACCTTATCGTTGGCTACAACCGTATTCGATTCAGTACACCATGCCCAAACCGAGGCATTGCCCAAAGGCGGCTCACCGGTTTCGGTAGGCAGGTATTTTTCCACTTCTGGTAAACGGATCGGCAAATGTTTGGTAGCGATCATTTGGGGTTTTCCGTCTACATAATAGACCGGAAAAGGTTCGCCCCAATAGCGCTGGCGACTGAATACGGCATCGCGCAAACGGTAGTTTACCTTGCCAAAACCAATACCTTTGGCCTCCAATTCGGCAATAACCTTTTGCATGGCCTCTTTATACGAAAGTCCGTTTAAGAAATCGGAATTGGCGATAATGGTATTTTCTTTGTCGGCAAAGGCTTCCTCGGAAATATCTACCCCTTCAAAAATATTCGGGATTTCGATACCGAAATGCTGGGCAAAATCATAGTCGCGTTGGTCGCCGCAGGGTACGGCCATTACCGCACCACTACCATAACCGGCCAATACATAATCACCGATCCAGATCGGCACTTTTTTACCGGTAAACGGATGCAAGGCATAAGCCCCTGTAAAAGCACCACTAATGGTTTTTACATCGGCCATACGATCGCGTTCCGAACGTTTAGCAGTGGCTTCTATATAGGCTTCCACTTCGGCACGTTGTGCTTCGGTAGTAATTTGTTGTACCAAGTCCAATTCGGGGGCCAAGGTCATAAAACTGACTCCAAAAATAGTATCGGGCCGGGTGGTAAAAACCTCTATACTTTCGTTATGACCATCAATTTCGAATTGTACCATGGCCCCTACCGAGCGCCCAATCCAATTGGTTTGGGAGTCTTTTAAAGGTTGCGGCCAATCAATAGTATTCAAATCGTCAAGTAAACGTTGGGCATAAGCCGAGATACGCATACTCCATTGGGTCATTTTTTTACGCACCACTTCGTGTCCGCCACGTTCCGACACCCCGTTTACTATCTCGTCGTTGGCTAAAACGGTACCTAGGGCCGGACACCAATTTACCTCGGTTTCGGCCAAATAGGTCAGTCTGTATTTTAAAAGTAAATCTTGCTTATCCGCTTCGGAAAAGGCCTGCCAGTCGGCGGCCGAAAATGTTGGGATATCCTCATCACAAACGGCATTGATGTTGGCATTCCCCTCTTTTTCAAAAACAGCGATCAAGTCGTGGATAGGAAGCGCCTTATCGGCATCCTTACAGTAATAAGACTCAAAAAGTTGGATAAAGATCCACTGCGTCCATTTATAATATTCAGGGTCAGAGGTACGCACCTCCCTACTCCAATCGAAAGAGAACCCGATCTGGTCTAACTGCCTTCTATAGGTTTTGATATTGGCAGCGGTCGTAATCGCCGGATGCTGCCCCGTCTGTATGGCATACTGCTCCGCTGGGAGCCCGAATGAGTCGTAACCTTGCGGATGGAGTACGTTAAAACCCTTATGGCGCTTATAACGGGCATAGATATCGGAAGCGATATAACCCAACGGATGCCCTACGTGCAACCCCGCCCCAGAAGGGTATGGGAACATATCCAGCACATAAAACTTAGGTTTGTCACTGTTGTTATCGGCTTTAAAAGTAGCGCGTTGGGCCCATTCGTTTTGCCATTTGGCCTCAATGGCGTTAAAATCGTAATTCATCTGTTACCGCTTTACTCGACATCAGAGCTATAGAACTCTTTCGTTTTCAATGCAAATGGCCGTTACACCAGACCATCTTATTTTGGGGGCAAAAATAGGGGTTTCCAACTAATTAGTGGTATTGGAGCAAGAGCATCTTATATTTTTTACGCTTGTAGTTAAAACACTAAATGACCATTTAACAATCATTTTATTTTTATCTTTAGGTTGACGCCCAACCACAGCAATAACGGAACTGAAACCCAACTTTTCAAAACCAAAACAATGGCATACGACGAATTTTTGGCCGAACGTATCAGGCAAAGGCTTGGTCAAGCCAAACTACCCCTTCGGGAATTGAAAATGATGGGTGGGCTCTGTTTTATGGTAGACGACAAAATGTGTATGGGCGTATTGCAACAAAAAGGCACGGGTCGCGATTTTATCATGGCCCGAATCGGGGAAGACGCCTACGAATCTTTGCTGGCTCGGCCAGGTTGCCAACCCATGGATTTTACGGGACGCCCCATGAAAGGTTATGTTTTTGTTTCGGATGAAGGTTTTGACACCGATACCGACCTCGATTTTTGGGTAGAAAAATGTTTGGCCTTTAACCCCTTGGCCAAGGCCAATAAAAAGAAAAAGTAAACAAATCCTATATGCCACGCCCCAAAACCAAACCAGAGTTACTGGACCGAAGCCAGGAGAATTTTAAAAAGCTGACCGACTTTATCGCTCAAATTCCAGAAAAGGGTAAGCATCAAGAATTTCCACCAGGGACTTTAAATCGTAACATACGCGATGTCTTGGCCCATTTACACCATTGGCACCTCCTTTTTTTGGGTTGGTACAAAGTGGGTATGTCTGGCCAAAAACCACAAATGCCGGCGGCCGGCCATACCTGGAAAACCACCACCATTCTCAATAGTGAAATCCAAAAAAAATATGCTGCCACCCCACTGACCAACATCGAGCAAGACCTACACAACTCCTTTCTGGCGCTGCAAAAAATCATTAAGGCCCATAGCGAGGCGGAATTGTTCGAAAAGAAGTATTACGGCTGGACAGGCACTACTTCCTTGGGGGCCTATTTGGTCTCGGCTACTTCTAGTCATTACGATTGGGGATTGAAATTGATAAAAAAAGTGACACGAAATTAGGTGGGGTCTCGAAACAGATGTATTAAAATTCTGGTTTGAATGATGAAATACCATACAGCGATCAATCGCTTTTAAAAAATATGGCCAGGCAACCTTTTTAACACTTCACCCCTCTATACCACTAGAAACGAAAATGTTATGAAAGCCTTTCCTTCGCTCGCCCTATTCCTTTGGTTCGGTATTATGGTTTACGGCCAATCGGCAAAAGAACAACTAGCCTTGGCCAATGCGGCCCAGTTGGACCATAGTTCAGGCACCATTGCCTTCACCTACCAAGATAAATTCGGCTACCTGATCGTACCGGTCAACATAGGTTCGGAAACCTATGACTACATTTTTGATACCGGTGGTTACAATACCATTACGACCACCATTATGCAACATAACGACTTAAATCCAGTGATGCAGGTCGAAGTAGGCAGTTCCAACCAAAAAAAAGCCAAGATCGATTTGGTATCCATCCCGACCCTAGCCGTGGGCGGAATACCATTTACCCAAGTTGGTGCCTTTAATTTTGATTTTGAGGAAGCCCCCCAAATACCTTGTTACACCAATGGGGGTTTGATCGGTAAAGGGATAATCCGTCATGGGATTTGGCAAATAGACTCCGAAGCGAAACAAATTCGGTTTAGCACAGAGCTGAAAGATATGCCCCATATGCGGACGGCCATCCCCATTAAAGTTAAACTAGACAAAACCTTCAACCCTTTTTTCAAAGCCAAGATAAATGGCCAAAACCATCGTTTCTTGCTCGACCTAGGATATGGAGGCATGGTTTCCCTTACCCAAAAAACGGCCCAAAACCTTAAAATAACCAACACCCTTGAAATACAAGGTGAAGGCAGCGTAGGGGCCCATGGCAGCAAAATCGAAAACAGTCATTTGGCCCAATTGGAATCGTTACAAATAGGTTCGGGTAAAATTGAGCGGCCCATAGCCCGTTATGCCGCTTCGAATAACCATAATTTGATCGGGGCCGATATCTTGGAACACTTTATACTGACCCTCGATTTTGAGCGCAGCACCTTATACCTGACCCCCCTAGACCATAAAACGGATAAGGGCAAAACGAGTTTTGGTCTCGATTTCAATAAGGGCACCAATGGTGGTACAGCATACATTAGTCGGATTTTCGGGAATGGTCCTGCCCAAAAGGCCGGGCTATTATTATACGATACCATTGAAGCGGTAAATGGACAAGTGCTAACAGATATGGAATATTGTGATTTTTACGACTACGTAAATACCCAACTTGGACAAGAAACCCCCTTGACCCTCACGGTGCTACGAAAAACCGGGATTGAGAAAGTGGTTTTGAAAAAAGCACATCTTTTTACCAAATAAGGCCTAACCCATGGGGTTTTACACAAAAAACGGCCACCCATCGGCAGCCGTTTTTACTATTTTACTTTGTACCGAATACTAGATACTATATACTCGGTACTATATACTACCTTATTCAAAATCCGCTTCGGTAACCCCTTCGTTTACCAAAACTTTGAGAATGGTGAAATCAAGGGTCATAGGGCCCATTTGTTGGCTCATCTTATGCGGGAATCGGATTCCGGAAACCTCTTTATAATCAGACACCCCTACCGTAGTAGAAATGGTTTGTCCGTTCATTTCTTGGGTACTAACTTCCTGTACCTTTAGTCCGGTTTCGGCATCATAAAAGGCAGCCTTGTTACTAGACAACTGCACTTTATAGGCTTTCTTGCCATTTATCTGTGCTACCCCTGCGATATCGAGTTGGGCCATTACATACTGTAATTCAGGGAACAGTTTAGACTCCAGCTGCATATCTTTGATTTGATCTTCGGTAAGCTCGGTGCGTTGTCCCTGCGCCTCAACATAGCCTTTATCTTTATTGAAAACCTGCTTGTTCATGCTCATTCCCATCATTCGAACGTCTACCATACGTTGGTTGATCGAGGTGCCTTTGATTACCATTTCCAAGGTCTGGCCTTGTACTTCTCCCGTGGCTTCCATCAAAATCGATTTTACCCCTTCCAAGGCATCCTTACCACCAATGGCGTCTAGATATTTTTGTAAAACGGCCTGTCCGGTATGTCCTTCCGGGATATCCGACTCAAAGGAAGGCGCTGCTACTTTATTGGCTTCTTTATCGAAGAATTCAATAGGCATGGTCTTTCCTTTGTATTGTACTTTTTCTAGATTGGCCAATACATCGGAGGCTTTACCGACCACAACGACCCGCAACTGGTTTAGGTTAATGTGCTTTTGAATGGCCTTTTGCACATCTTGTACGGTAACCGCATTAACACGCTCCAAGTATTTTTGGTAGAAATCGGCCGGAAGGTCTTCGGTTTCCACGTTCAGGGCATATTGGGCTACGGTTTCGGGTTTTTCCAAAGCCATTACAAAATTACCGGCATATTTGGCCTTGGCACGGGCCAACTCGTCTTCGGTAACCGGCTCGTTGGCAATACGTTCCAGTTCCTTCAAAATCTCTACTACGGAACTATCGGTAACCATGTTACGTACACTGGCGGTGGCCTGGAACCTGCCTGGGGCATACTTGTCATCGGACAAACCGGAATACGACCCATAGGTATATCCCTTATCTTCACGTAGGTTTAGGTACAAACGCTGACCACCACCCCCTAAGATAAAGTTGGCCAATTTACTTGCGATATAGTCAGGATCCTTCATTTCAAAGTCCGTTAAGCTCTGTACATTGATCTCCGATTGTACCGCATTGGGCATATCGACAAAATTGATTCGGCTGTACTGCGGGTTTACCGGCTGGGTATACTGGAAAGAAAGCGGCACGGCCTTGGTCCAGCCCACGAAATGGGTCTCTACCAATTCCTTGGCCTTCTCAAAGGTTATATCGCCCACGATTACCATATAGGCATTGGCAGGCACAAAATTATCGCGATAGAATTTAGTTACATCGGCCAAGCTTACGTTGTTGGCCGTAGCTTCGGTAACGAACTCGCCATAGGGGTGGGCCTTACCATAAGACAAGGCATCGCTAACACGCTCGGCAATACCGGCCACATCGTTTTCCTGTGATTTGATACCGGTGATCAATATGTCTTTTTGCTTGTCGAATTCTTCCTGGGTAAAGTTTGGGTTAATAGTGGCATCGGCCAACATTTCCATTACCCTAGGAAAGTATTTGGTCAAAGATTGTGCATAGGCACTACCCGAACCGAAATTGATACGGGCCCCCATAAAATCGACCTCCTCATTAAATTCATCTTTTGGGATATTAGTAGTACCGTTACCCATAAGTGCGGCCATTAACGAAGAGACCCCGGCCTTATCGCCTTCTAATACCGGTGCATTATCTAAAGACAATTGTACCGAAACACGGGGTAGTTTATGGTTTTCCATAACCAAAACCTGTAGTCCGTTGTTCAATTCAAACTTTTGGGGTTCGGCCAATTTAATAACGGGTGCGGGGCCTGATTTAGGCGGTTGGGTACGATCTACCTGGGCCTGAATGCTTACTAGGCCACATAAACAAAGTATACTGAATAGAATCTTTTTCATCCTTATTTAGTTTTAGGTTGGGGTAAATACTCCAAAATCACCCTTTGGTTCGGATTCAAAAAGGTGTTGGCTACGTCTTTGATCTCTTCTCGGGTAATGGAACGATAGATTTCGATCTCTTTATTGATCAACGAAGTATCGCCATACAACATATAGTAACGGGCCAAAGAATTGGCTATACCCTCTACGTTTGAATTGGAGTTCACGAACCTACTTTCAAATTTGTTCTGCAATTTTTGATAGTCTTTTTCAGAAATCAATTCCTCGCGCAATTTGGTCACCTCTTCTTCCATTTCGTTGGTCAAGGTATCTAAGGAAGTCTCACCTACCGGAAGGGCAAATACGATATACATACCATAATCTTCCTGGCTAAAGTTAAAGGCGCCTACCTGCAAGGCTTGCTTTTGATCATCTACCATCTTTTTATAAAGCTTGGAGCTACGACCATCGGAAAGGTAAGTAGAAACCATATCCAACACATAAGCTTCCCTACTGGTAAAGCTAGGGGTACGATAAGCCGTTAAAATGGCCGGAATCTGGATGTTGGCATCATAGGCCTTAGCCCTTTTCTCTTGGGTAATGGGGGCCTCGTCGGGGTAGTTCCTAAAAATATCCTTACCTCTTGGAATATCTCCGAAGTACTTATTTACCCAACCTTTGGTCTCAGTGATGTCGATATCACCGGCTACCACTAAAACGGCATTGTTAGGCACATAATACAATTCTTTAAAGGCCATAAACTCTTCTAAAGTAGAATCGTCCAGATCTTTCATATAGCCAATATTCGGGTCTTTATACGGGTGTTTTTCAAAAACGTTCTTGAAAAGTTCCTCGGCAAATCGACCGTAAGGCGAATTATCTACCCGCAGCCTACGTTCTTCCTTGACCACTTCGTTCTGGGTATCTACCCCTTCTTGTTCGATTACGGGGTGCAACATACGTTCCGATTCCATCCAAAGTGATAACTCGGTCTTATCGGAGGGAAATACCTCATAATAATAGGTACGGTCGTTAGAGGTATTCGCATTGTTACGGCCCCCATTACTATCTACCAGAATATCCCATTCCCCTTTTTTGATGTTTTTGGTACCCTCGAAAAGCAAATGCTCGAAAAAGTGGGCAAAACCGGTCTTTCCGTTGGCACGGTCCTTACCCCCTACATGGTACATAACACTGGTGGTTACCACCGGGGCATTGTTGTCTTGGTGAAGGATTACGTGTAATCCGTTGGCGAGGTCATACTCTTCATAAGAGACCTCTTGGGCATAGGTCAAGGGCCCGAAAAGTAAGGCCAAGACCACCCAAAGTGAAGCTTTCTTCATAGTGTTGAAATTAATAGTGACGATAAGACGTAGAACCTATCGTAGTGTTACACTAAATTACGTGTTTTTATGGCTGCTTGGATCACAAAAGACCACCCCTACCCTTACGCTTTGTAGGAAATTGACCCCTATGCCCGCGAAAGCCTTAAAAACACTTGTTTTTTAAGCATTTAGATGTATATTTGCACCCGCGCTTTGTGGAGCGCAGAAACAGAATAAACGTAATATATTAATACACAAGCTATTATGTACGCAATTGTAGAGATAGCAGGGCAGCAATTTAAGGTTGCGAAAGACCAAAAAGTGTACGTTCACCGTTTGCAGGAAGAAGAAGGAAGCAAAGTTAGCTTTGACAATGTACTTCTTTTGGACCAAGATGGTAACGTAACCGTTGGCGCCCCGGCTATAGACGGAGCCGCAGTTGAGGCTACCGTGGTAAAGCACCTTAAAGGTGACAAGGTTATCGTTTTCAAGAAGAAAAGAAGAAAAGGATACCGCAAGAAAAATGGTCACCGCCAGTCGTTGACCGAGATTATGATCGAAGGGATTGTAGCTTCTGGCGCCAAAAAGGCCAAGAAAGCTGCCCCTAAGAAAGAAGCCGCGCCAAAAGCCGAGGCCGCACCAGCCCCAAAAGCTGAAGCTGCACCAGCTGCCGATGCCGGGGATCTTTCTTCTAAGACCGTAGCTGAATTAAAAGAAATGGCCAAAGCTGCCGGCATTAGCGGAATTTCCGCCATGAAGAAAGCCGACTTAATCGAGGCCCTAAGCAAATAATAATCGTAAAACCCAAACATCATGGCACATAAGAAAGGTGTAGGTAGTTCGAAGAACGGACGCGAATCGGAATCGAAACGCTTGGGCGTTAAAATTTTCGGTGGCCAGCCCGCCATTGCCGGTAACATTATTGTTAGGCAAAGGGGTACGCAACACAATCCTGGTGACAATGTATACGCCAGTAAAGATCATACGTTGCATGCCAAGGTCGATGGTATCGTAAAGTTCCAAAAGAAAGCCGGTGGTAAATCGTTTGTATCCATCGAGCCCTTTGAAGCTTAAGAAAATACTACCTCAATACAGTAAAAAACCTCCGATTTTCGGGGGTTTTTTGTTTTTAGAAGTAAGGCATCACTAAGTCTTTATCCTTTAATTTTTTGGGCGTTCCCTACGGGCCGCGCTCTTCGCGTTACACGGTAACTTGCTACGATCGCTAACGCAATGGAAAGGGAAAATTAGTATAACACATAACCTTATCCTAAGGTTTCCAGACCCTAGAAACTCCATAATTCCGATCATTAACCTCTTCGGCCACATAGCTTTCCTTAACTACCACGGTACTCGATATTTTATCGTGCCAGTTATCGTTCCATAGAAAAGACAGGGCATCGAAGGGAATAGCTCTAATAAAGGATCTCCTTAAAAGATTGGCTACATTATTCTTTTCCTTTCCAATCACAGTAACGTAGGTATTTGTCAAATACTTGGAAGGAGATCGGTTAAAAACACCTTCGCAAATAGCAAAAAACAATATCTTAAAGAGTATAATAGCAATGGGCAATTCCACCTCGTTCCAAGGTAACCATTTAAAAATGGACATTGTTGCCATTGGCTTGATAAGCGATGGCCACAATGGCCAAAACACCAAAACAAAACAAGCCAAACCATCCACAATGTAATGTAAGATTCTAACAGATTTTCTCAAATTATATTTGAGTAATAACCCCTTAATAAACAGGTGTTTTTGAGGCTTATGTGTCTTAAGTATTCGGTAAATCACAAAAGCCTGAAACATACTTGTCAACAAATAACCAAACATGCGTATAGTAAAAACAGGGTAATCCCTCGGTGGCGCGGAAATCTCAGATAGAATTTGATCAAAAATCAAACCCCTGAAAGGAAAAGCAGCGAGGTGGAAAATCAAAACAACGAAATAAACTGAAAAGAAGAATAAAAGTAAACCCGCTTTTTCACCATGGGTTTTCACATATCGGAATAACCCCACACCAAATAAAACTATACATACGAGATTAACAATATTAACATTTAAAACAATATTCCATAGCTCCCCATTAATTCCAATTTGACGAAAAAACCATTGATGTAGATTTGAACCAAGCTCCGGCAGTGAAAAGTAGTTCATGTTCCTACGAATCATTTGCAACGTATCTTTACCAATAAGGGTATAGGTGTTGTCTGTGAGGAATTGCATGGTACGTAAAAAGTCCAGACCTCCATTGATACTCCCAGTTATCGTAAAGAAAAGAGAAAAAACAAACGTAAACCGTACCTTATTCTTTTCAGTAATAAAAACATCATGAAAACTCATATATACTCAACGGGTGCATCACGCATTTATTTTCAATAAAAACGCTCAGCTATTAGGTTAGAACTTACCAAGTAGTCCGCAACTCCGAATTAAATTTTCAACCAAAATCAATCCCCTCGATAATTCTTATTTCACATATCAATCAAAAACCGTTTCCCAATAATCGGCCTGTTGGGCGCTAAAACACAATCGTATCTGGGCTACCGTATTTTTCTCCTCGGCCAAAGGGGGTAGTTCGTCCAGCCCGAAAAAACGGCGTTCTACCGTTTCAAGATTCGGGCGAAAATCCCCCTCTTCTTTGTCGCATAACACAAACACTTTGCAAATCCCGTAGGCATAGGGCGGACTATTATGGGCATTCCTATCTTGCACGGCAATTATTTTTTTGGGGAGGGCCAAATAACCTGATTCTTCCCTTACCTCTTTTATGGTATTTTGGGCTATCGATTCGTTTACATCTACCCATCCCCCGGGTAAGGACCATAAACCATTAGTTTCTTTGACCAATAAAATTTTCCCTTTTTCAAAAAGGGCCGCACGGGTATCGAGCTTTGGGGTCTGAAAGCCGGTTTCGTTGCAAAATACCCCTTTGACCCGCACCAACTCCCATCCCGAAACCTGGGCCATCATCTCAGCGGCTATCTCTCGAATACGCTCAAAACGCTCCAAATCAAAGGGATCTTTACTATAGGTGAGTCCGGCCTGTGCCAAAAATTGCAATTCCATGGCCATGCCATGGCCGGTATAGGTTCTTGGGGAGGTTTAGGTGTATACATATCTAAGAATTCCGCATTTGAAAATTAACGAATAATTCCGTACCCCGGCACACCCCATGGTATTCTCATTCTAATTTTACACAAGGCGTAGCTATGGGAACGATTTTGTCTAACGCCTTCCAAACACCACTTCCGAAAGACTGGGGCGATATACGGAAAACCACGGTGGCCTTATGGCTATGTTCACAGAACAACTGCTCCCCTTGTATGTGTACGGTCATCACCTTACCGGTATGGAAACCGTCGAAAAAACGCATTTTACCTACAAACCGATTGGTGTTTGGCGCGGTTTCCTTTACGAACACCAACACCGGATCGGGAAAAGTTTCCGCCCAATGGTTCGGCTTCATCAGTCCCTTAAAATAGCCTTCGAAATTACTTTCGATCTCTTGTAGTGACAAAGGCCTTTCTTGATCGATCTGCCAGGCCATGACCAAGCTCCAAAACCCAGTATCGTTGACCTTTTTCCATTGGGGATGGAACCGAAGTTCTTCAAACCCTTTTAGTTTTACATCCGGGGCCCAATCGACCGGAAAGGGAATCACTTCTTTACCCCAAGAGTCATCGGCTTCAAGAATAGCTTGCTTCGGTTGTTCTTGACCTAAGCCAACAAAACACATACAAAAAAGAAATACTACGGTTATTGTTTTTTTCATTGTAATCGATCGTAAGAGTTTTAATTTCAAAAGTATTCGCCCTTAACACCACAAAGGTAAAACATATGTAAAAAGGATGTCAAAGCAAGTAAAATACGACTTCCCGTCAAAATATATGTGTAATCCGAACCCACGAGTGCCCATTTTATAACTCCCTTCATAACATTAACATAATACCCTGCTAATAGTATAGAAAAACCGAACGGGTATATTGCCCAATTCGAAGTTTACCTATGTTACGATTCCTTTCCCTTTTATGCCTTTTGGGGTCAATGCAATTTATTGAAGCCCAGTCGACTGAACCCATTACCGCGATCGATTCTACTTTTTTACAGTTGAATAAAGACCTGCAACTGGCCCGTGAAAACGGGCAGGTGCCAGAAACCGCCTTGGCCCATTACCGTTTGGGTGCTTTTTGTCAGGAGAACGGTATTTTCCCCGAGGCCATTACCCAGTTCAATGAGGCCTTGGATTTTTTACCCATAGATCAGGAGCACAGTCTATTGGCCGAAATCTATAATGCTTTGGGCAGTATTCACCTCGAACTCAAAAACCTAGATCAGGCCCATGACTATTTCGAAAAAGCGGTAAACAACAGTAAAAATCAAGGCGACGATACGGCTTTAGCCCGATCGAAGAGCCTGTTGGGTGCCTGTCTCGAAAAAATGGGCGATTACACCCAGGCCATCGAACTTCAAAACCAAAGCCTCGCCCTATATGGCCAATTGGGCGATGATATGGGCATTTCGCAAGTTCACGACCATTTGGGCAGCATTTATGAAGACCTCAATCGTTTCGACCTATCGCTCTCACATTTTAACCAGGCCTTGGAAAACCACCCCAAACAACCCGATCGGCTATTATCGAACATTCTTAATAATCTAGGTGATGTATACCGTAAAACCGGCCAATATGACCAAGCTATGGCCTTTACCCAACGCTCTTTACAGACCGCCCAAGCCATACAGGACAAAGACGAAATAGGCAGTGCCTACAAAGACCTCTCCAAGATCGAGGCCCTACTGGGTAACTATCAAAGCGCCTTTAGCTATCTCCAAACCTTTCAAGAAAGTGATAGTGAACTACAAGATATACGTAATACCGATCAAGCAAATGCCTTGCAACGCATCTATAATACCCAGCAGCAAGAAAGCCAAATACGTTTATTGGTTCAAAAAAGCCAGATTGCCCAAGCCAGGCAAAACCTAATGCTGGGCGGTATTCTGGTTTTATTGCTTGGTGGGGTGTCCTTGTTCTTCTATACCAAAAAGAGGCGACAGCAAGATCGAAAGATACAAGCTTACGAAAAACGCATGTTAGAAGTGGAACTGGAGAAAAAAATGGCCGTAGAAGACAATCTCCAGGATCAAGTACAGTTAAAGAACTCGGCGCTTTCACGCTATAGCCTGCACTTATCACAAAAAAACAAAATCCTTTCGAGTATATCCGATACCTTAAAGAAAATGGTGACCCGTGATCAGATGGATTTACGCCCCAAATTAAAATCTTTGATCAAGGAAATCGATTTCAACCTGTCGCAGGAACACGAATGGGACGAATTCATGCATTTTTTTCAAGAGATACATCCGGCCTACACCAAACGTATTACCGATGTTGCCTTAGAACCTTTGAGTCCGGCTGAAAAAAGGCTGGGCATTTTGTTACGCCTAAACCTTTCATCTAAGGAAATCGCGGGCATACTTCGGGTTACCCCAGATAGTGTCCGGGTGGCCCGTTACCGTTTACGCAAAAAACTTCCCATAGGACAAAAGCAAGAACTCACCCAATTTTTAATGGGATTATAACCCCAAAAAAGCCGGTCTTTATCCAAGGGGTTATGCCTATGTAAACTAAACCTTTTTGTTGCCTTGTTGTTCACCTCGTTTAGCCGGTTTGTTTCCTATTTGTTGCCTTTGCGAAAACCCTTCAAACCCCTGATAAACATAGTTTTGACCTAACCGAAATCTATAACTATGTAACGACCGGAATCCGCATCAAATTTCTTTTGGTAACGCTTTTCGGAAGTTGTAAAAAACACAATCAAACAAAAACACATGAAACTGACTAGACTTTTAAAGTGCTTCTTTACACTGGCCGTAATGGCGTTGTGTACCCAAGCCGTGTCGGCACAAGAAGGAAACCTTCAGGGGACCTTGCTCGATGAAAACGGTTTAAAAATACCTTTTGGATCGGTTATGATCGAAAGTTTGCAACGCGGTGCCATCTCAGATGCCGATGGTAAATTCTTTTTATTGGGCCTCCCTGCCGGAGACCACACCCTAAAAGTGGTTTTTTTAGGATATGCCGACCAAGAGCTGCCCGTAAACATCCAGGCCGATGAGACTACCTCGGTCGTAGTACGATTAGAGCAACAGGCCGAACAATTGGAAGGTGTTATGGTATTAGGCTCGAACGGCACGGCCAAAGCCTTGAACGCACAACGCAACAAACAGAACATTACCAATATCGTTTCTACCGACCAGATCGGTAAGTATCCGGATGCCAACATCGGTGATGCCGTAAAACGTATACCCGGTATTACCATGCAGGTAGATCAAGGTGAGGCCCGGAACATAATCGTACGTGGTCTGGCTCCACAATTAAACTCGGTAACCTTAAATGGTAGCCGTATCCCATCCGCCGAAGGCGATAACCGTAATGTGCAAATGGATTTGATTCCTTCGGATATGATCCAAACCATTGAAGTAAATAAGGCCGTTACCCCAGATATGGATGCCGACGCCTTGGGGGGTTCTGTAAACCTAGTTACCCGCTCTTCGCCCCAAAACTTCCGATTGGCCGCTACGGCCGGGGGCGGTATCAACTTTATTACCGACAAAAGGATCTTGAACGCCTCTTTTTTGGTAGGCGATCGATCGGCCAATGAAAAATTCGGTTGGATGGTAAGTGCCTCTATACACGATAGCGATTTTGGCTCGCATAATGTAGAGGCCGAATGGGAAAACGAGGCCGAAGTAGAGATCGATGGTGAAGATGAAGATATCGAAGTGGCGCCATACGTAGGGGAATCCGATATACGTACCTATTTGGTACAACGTATCCGTCGCAGTTTTTCCGTGAATCTAGATTACGCCTTCGACGCCAACAATACCATTTACCTAAAAAGTATGTACAACTGGCGCGACGATCGCGAAAACCGTTTTCGTTTGCGCTACCGTAAGATCGCCCCGCTTTTTGCCGACGACAACAGTACCATAACCGGTTTTGAAGGGGAAATACGCAGACAGACCAAAGGGGGTATCGATAACAATCGAAACAAGAATACCCGTTTAGAAGACCAGCGCATGCAAAACTACAGCCTTAGCGGTGACCATTTGTTCGGCAGCCTTAAAATGGATTGGATGGCCTCGTATGCCGCTGCCTCCGAAGAGCGGTTGAACGAGCGCTATATCGAGTATGAATTGGGCGATGCCATAGGACTTAACCACAATGTAAGCAACCCGCGCTATCCGTTTATTAGTCCGGCCAATGCCTCCGACGCCTCTTTAGACAATTTCGAGCTCAAGGAAATTACCGAGGAAAACCAGTTTACCGAAGAAAAGGATTTTAACGCCTTTTTAAACTTCGAGTTACCAACCGACCTCTT
Organism: Sediminicola luteus; assembly: GCF_002514735.1. Taxonomy (GTDB): domain Bacteria; phylum Bacteroidota; class Bacteroidia; order Flavobacteriales; family Flavobacteriaceae; genus HQA918. The sequence goes on from NZ_KZ300477.1 coordinate 73,928, forward strand.
CGGACAGGGCGATGGTACCGTAAAATTCGGCGGTCGCTTACGTTCTAAAAACAAAGACCGCGACAACAACTTCTACGAATTCTCGCCAACCGGGGATGAATTCGATACCATGAGTGACCAACCTTTACGCAACATCAGCGATCCCGATTTCTTGGCCGGACCACAGTACCAAGCCGGTGAGTTCGTCGATCAAAATTTCTTGGGAGGCCTTAACTTAAATGACAGCAGCCGCTTTGAAAAAGAAGACGTACCAGACGAATACGTACGCGCGAACTATGATGTATCGGAAAAGGTATACGGCGGGTATGTAATGGCCGACCAACCCTTATCTTCTCGATTGAACCTTTTGGCCGGTATCCGTTTAGAGCACACCAATCTGGAGGCCACCGGTAACGAAATTCAAGATGAAGAGGAAGTGATCGGCACCATCACCGAATCCAATTCCTATACCAACATTTTACCGAGTATACACTTAAAGTACAACCTTACCGACAAAACCATCTTGCGTTTGGCCTGGACCAACACCTTGGCCCGACCCAATTATGCCGATTTGGTACCCAGTGAGGACACTATTGAGGAAGATGAGGAAATTTTCCGTGGTAACCCCGATTTGGATGCTACTACTTCAATGAACTTCGATTTGATGGCAGAACACTACTTTAACAATGTAGGTATAATCTCCGGAGGCTTGTTTTACAAAGACATCAACGATTTCATCTATACCTATCAATCGGAAGATGCCGCTACAGGTTATGATGTTTTCCAACCCCAAAATGGCGACAAAGCCTCTGTATTCGGGGCCGAAGTATCGTTCCAGCGCCAATTGGATTTCTTACCCGGTTTTGCCAAAAACTTTAGTTTGATGCTCAACTACACCTATTTAACCTCATCCGCCGATGGTATCCGTAATGAAGACGGTGAAGAACGCACCGATTTGGATCTGCCGGGTACTTCGCCTAATATGTTCAATGGATCTTTGGCCTATGCCGGCAAAAAATTGAACTTGCGACTTTCGGTAAACTATTCCGATGCCTATTTGGATGAGATAGGTGGTAGCGCCTTTACCGACCGTTATTACGACGAGCAGTTCTTAATGGATTTCAACGCCTCATATGCGGTAAACAAAAACCTAAGCATTTATATGGACCTGAACAATATGACCAATCAGGCCCTACGCTATTACCAAGGTGATGTAAACCGCACCATGCAAATGGAATATTACGGAAGAAGGCTCACCTTCGGACTGAAATATAACCTTTTCGGTAAGCAATAATCTCATCACTATTGCCCGGAATTTTAATTAACGGGAAGCGGTCGCAGCAACCGCTTCCCAACTATTACAACCACTCGAAAATGAAAGTATTACGATATATCCCCTTATTGATCTTCGCCGCCTGTGGACCCCAATTACCCGAAGTGGCGCCCGAGGTCATCACTGAAAAGACCCTACACGATACCGACGACCCTGCCATTTGGGTAAACCCTAAGGACGCGGCACAAAGTATTGTTTTCGGCACCGATAAAGACACCAATGGGGCCATCTACGCCTTTGATCTAGATGGTAAGATTATTGAAGACAAAACGATTCGAAACGTAAAACGCCCCAACAATGTAGATTTGGAATATGGTTTCGCCCTAAACGATTCTACCCAAACCGACATTATCGTATTTACCGAACGGGAAGAAAAACGCATCCGTATGTTCTCGGTACCCGATATGCAGCCATTGGATAACGGCGGTTTCCCCGTTTTTACCGATGCCACGGGAGAAGAACAATTACCTATGGGCGTAGCTTTATACAAGAAACCCCAGACCGGCGACATCTATGCCATTGTGGGTCGTAAGACGGGGCCAACCGAAGGCTACCTATACCAATACCAATTACAGTCCGACGCTACCGGAATCTCGGCCAAACTAGTACGTAAGTTCGGTGGTTTCAGTGGTAAAAAAGAGATTGAGGCCATTGCGGTAGACAACGAAAAAGGCTTTGTGTATTACTCCGACGAAGGTCATGGCATTCGAAAATACCACGCCGATCCGGCCCAGGGCGATGCCGAGATTTCCCTGTTCGGAAGCGAATACTTTAAAAAAGATATCGAAGGAATCGCCATTGCCCGGTACGACGACGGAAGCGGCTATCTATATGTCTCAAACCAACAGCGTCATTCGTTCGTGATCTTTGACCGAAATACCAACGCCTTTTTAGACGAATTGGATCTGACCACGGTAGAAACCGATGGTTGCGATGTGGTTACGGTTCCCATGGGACCGAAATTTCCCAATGGTCTGTTCGTATCCATGTCCGATTCCCAACAATTCTACTTTCATGATCTGGCCAAGATCAAACCGGGGCTTTACCCCAAACCCGAATAAGGTCCAAATCATCCCACATATACTCCGTTAAGGCCGCAAAATGCGGCCTTTTCGATTTATAACGGCAAAGTACTCAGGCATAAACCCACAAACTGCCATATTTTGCCATTTATCACTTAAAAAACAGCAAGTTTTACAATAGAAGCTTCCTGTTATACAAGTTTCGTTCTTATATGAGACGTTGTGTAGTAGATTCGCCTCGAATTTAACGGCACAACTATGTAATGCTTTTTTCATCCTATTGACACGCAAGGTGTAACAACCTATAGAACTGTCTCCCAAAACCTTTGTCAGCAATCAGCTTGCTCAATACTACTTTACGTATTGGGGTAGCCTTGTATGGCCTAATTTTAAGAAAAAGTGCTCCATTAAGCGCCACCAAACCAAACTACCCTACCATTATGAAACGATTTCTACTATTTGTTTTTATCGGGCATCTTAGCTTTATTTCCTCGGCCCAAGTGGGCATCAGTAAAACCGGCGATGGTGCTGGAGCCAACAATACCGGTCCATACAACACCTTTGTTGGCGACTCATCTGGCTATTCCAACACTACGGGTCGCTTCAATGTGTTTTTCGGCTATAAGGCCGGTTACTCCTATTCCAACTCCAGTGGAGATCAAGTAATTATTGGGTCCGAGGCCGGTGAAACTGGGACAGGAGGTGGCGATGCGGTTATCATAGGTGCCAGAGCCGGGCAAAACAACATAGGGCTCGACAACGTATTTATAGGTACCGAGGCAGGCCAGGACAATACCTCAGGTAATGATAATGTATTTGTTGGGGAAGAAGCAGGCGAAAATAACCTTACCGGCAGTAGAAATGTATTTATTGGAGAAGATGCGGGTCATAATAATACAACAGGTTACAACAACACCTTCGTCGGCAGAACATCCGGAGCCCAAAACACTACGGGCTTTAGAAATACGGCCGTAGGAAACGATTCGGGTTACTCCTTAACTACCGGAAACAACAATACTATGATCGGGGAAAATGCCGGGTACTATGTTTCTACTGGGGAAGAAAACACTTTTTTAGGCCTAAGGGCCGGTTACCGTACCCGTTACACTTCCCAAAACACCTTTGTGGGGACAAGGGCGGGTGAATACAATAATAGTACCAATACCAATTCGGCAACAAGAGCTTCCAGAAATACCTACTTGGGGTATATGGCAGGAGAGAACAACAGGGAAGGGGCCGATAACGTGGTCATTGGCGCCAATGCCAATTTTACTGCTAATGGGGCCAACACAGGAAACCCAACCAACCAACGAAACATTCTTATTGGTTCAGGGGCACGTATTGGCACTTCCACCATTACGGGGATTAACAATGGTTTGGTCATTGGCTACAATGCTGTGATAGGCCGTAACAGCAATATGGTTGTCGGGAATTTATCAGAAGCCCGAAGCGATTACGATATGGTCATTGGGAATGATGCCCATGCCAATAGTACGGGAACCCATAAAATGGCCATAGGGTATCAAACCATGGTGGAAGGGAATCGTACCATGGCCATAGGCGCTTACGCCCGGGCTATGTTCAACAATAGTATCGCTATTGGGTATGCGGCCCAGACTACTGCAGAAAACACTATGCTATTAGGTGGGGCCAATCAACCCCTGAGCGTGGGTATTGGTACCGATGCCCCCAATACCAAAGCCTCTTTAGACTTGGCCGATGTAGACAAAGGCTTTTTGGTCAATAGGCTTACGAATGCCGAACGTACCGCCATGGAAACCGACCTAGGGGTAACGGAAGCGGGCATGTTATTGTACAATACCGACGATAGCCTATTAATGCTATGGAACGGTGCGGATTGGGAAAACATGAAAAGTGGCACCGTGGTGGTAGATACTTTTCGACTGAATAATGATATATTGGAATTGTCGCTTCAAGGTGATGGGCAAACTGCCAAAACGGTAGATTTAACCCCATATTTAGACAATACCGATGCCCAGGCCTTAGCCTTGAACGCCCATACACTTTCCATTTCTGGTAATGCGACTACCATAGACCTTTCGGCCTATGCCGACAATACCGATTCGCAGACCTTAACCTTAACCGGTGCCAACCTTAGTATAAGTGGTGGTAATACGGTAGACCTAAGTAGCCTGCAAGGCGGCGGGGGTAGCGGTACCGATGACCAAGTATTGAGTCTCAACGGCTCCCAATTGACTCTTGAAGATGGCGGAAATGTGGATTTATCTGCCTTTTTGGACAATACCGACGACCAAAGCTTGGCCTTGAACGCCCATACCCTTTCCATTTCGGGCACTACCTCAACGGTAGATCTTTCGGCCTATGCCGACAATACCGATTCACAAAACCTTACGTTAACCGGAGCTAATCTCAGTATTAGTGGTGGTAATTCGGTTGATCTAAGTAGTCTGCAAGGCAGTGGTGGCAGTGGTACCGATGACCAAGTATTAAGTCTTGTCGGAAACCAGTTGAGCTTGGAAGATGGGGGCAGTGTAGACCTATCGGTTTATTTGGATGACAGCGACGATCAAACCTTGACCCTGACCGGGGCCAACCTTAGCATCAGTGGCGGCAACAGCATTGATTTAAGCAGTTTACAGAATGGTTCGGCCACCGACGACCAAAATTTGAGCGGGGCCACACTATCCGGTCAGACCTTGAACATCGGTATCGAAAACGGGAATTCGGTTTCGGTAAATTTAAGCGGACTTACCGAAGCTTTGGTAGACCAAAACACCCAACAACAAACATTGATCGATGCCCAACAGCAAACCATAACCGAATTACAAAACCACTTGGATGCCCTATTGGCCCGCGTAACCGCCTTAGAAGCCTGTGCATGCGAAAACGACCCCGGTTCGGGCAGTGGCAAAACCCCAAACGGCCCCACCCTGTTCAAAAACAGTCCGAATCCGTTCGGACAGCAAACGGTAATTGAATTCTACGTTCCGGAGACCTCAAAAAGGGCCGAATTGGTTATCAGTCAGGTAAACGGTTCCGTGGTTTCCAAAAAGGTCATAGTACCTCAAGGCATGGGGGCAATCAACTTTAATGAACGACTGGCTACAGGTATATACATATGTACCTTGGTAGTCGACGGAAAACGAATAGACAGCTTAAAAATGGCGGTAAAAAGATAAGGGCCATGGTAAGGTCGTAAGTCTAGCATCGCAATTGTTCCATCAAAAATTAAGAGGCCGTTTTTCGTTCTGAAACACGGCCTTTTGTCGTTTTACATCTTCTTTGGGATTTAGGCTCTTCTCCAATAGGGTTTTATCTTACAAACCCTCTGTTTTTAGCCTTTTTGGGTGTTTCTTCACAACTTTTCCAACGGATTTTACAACAATTTTTTCATGATGGTTTGTCCCTCAACGTAGTTTCCCATGATTAAAAATTACAGACCCATTTATTCTGTAAGAAAAAGTTCAAACCAAATCATATGAAACACATATTGTTACCGCTGGCCCTACTTTGTTTTAGCATAGGGATCCAAGCTCAGAGTAATAATTACCATGCCGGAAATGCCGCTGGCGAATCGAATACAACTGGAGACAGGAACACCTTTATTGCCGATTCTTCAGGTTACGCGACCACTTCGGGTAGTGAGAATGTATTCTTGGGATACCGGGCAGGCAGCAAACTCAGTGACGACAGTGATTTTGTAATCATAGGCACCAACGCCGCCGCCCTTTCCGAAGATGGTTGGGACAATGTTATCATAGGAACCCGGGCCGGAATGCACAATCACGATGGTGACAATGTATTTGTGGGCACCGAAGCCGGTTACCATAACTCCGATGGTGGCGACAATACTTTTATTGGTGAACGGGCAGGTATGCGGGTAACAACCGGAGATGACAATACCTATATTGGGCATAAAGCCGGGGCTTCCGGCTATAGCATCACAAGCAGTAATCCAGCACTGGGATCTGATAATACTGCCGTAGGTAGTTCAGCTGGGTACAATTTAACATCGGGTTACCGAAATACTGCCATAGGAAATGAAGCCGGTTACGATCTAACCACGGGCTATCGAAATACTTTTGTAGGTGATTCTGCCGGAACCGATGTAGGTACAGGCCGCTATAATACCTTTATTGGCCAGGCCGCTGGTGCGGCCACCGAACATACCAGCAATAATACCTTTGTAGGATTTAGGGCGGGTTACGACAACAACCGGACCAATCAAACGACTAAGTCCAACAACAACACCTACCTAGGGTTTAAGGCCGGAGCCACCAATCGTGTTGGTTTTGACAATGTAGTTATCGGAGCCAGTGCCGATTTTTCTTCATCTGGAAATAGTGGAAACGAACGAAATGTACTTATTGGAGCCAATTCTCGCGTTGGATCAACCTATAGCGGTAGAAATGATGCTGTGGTAATAGGTTACGATGCACATACCGATTATAACCAGGCCATAACCATTGGTAGTTTAAGCCGTACCAAAAAAGATGGCGATATCAGTATCGGGTATGGGTCACAAACACAAGCCAACGACAACTATAGAACAGGTATCGGTTACCTCGCCGATATTGACGGCGCCTACAGTATCGGAATCGGGTACCAAACCAAAATAGAAAAAGAGAACGGGCTGGCCCTGGGGTCAAATACCTTGGTACAAGGTATACAAGGAATTGCTCTGGGCGCCAATGCCCAAGTTCTCGACAGCTTGGGCATAGCTCTAGGCCACTTGGCCAAGACCTCAGCCAAAAACAGTATTGCCATAGGTCAAGAGGCCGAAGCCAGCGTGGCCCATACCATGGTTTTGGGTGGGGCAGCCCACCCCCTTAGCGTTGGTGTGGGAACCAACACCCCTAACCTCAGGGCCTCGGTAGATTTGGCCGATACCGACAAAGGGTTTCTAATCAACCGTTTGACCAATGCCCAACGGGCCACCTTGGAAGCCGACCTAACCCCTACCGAGGCGGGGCTACTCGTTTATGATACCGATGACCAGGCCCTACAAGCTTGGGATGGTACCGAATGGGGAACCATTGTATCCGGGAATACTCAAATAGACACGCTCCGTATCGAAAACGACCTACTGGAAATATCCATTAAGAAGGATAATGAGCCTAAAAAAACAGTGGATTTAAGTCCGTATTTAGATAATACCGACTCCCAGTACCTTTCCTTAACCACAAACACCCTATCTATTTCTGGGAGTAGCACTACGGTAGATTTGGGGCAATACCTTGACAATACCGATAACCAAGCCTTAAGCTTTAGTGGGAACACTTTAGGTATTTCGGGCCATACGGGCACCGTAGACCTTTCCGTTTATTTAGATAATACAGATGCCCAACAATTAAGTTTGGCTGGCACCAATCTAAGCATCGCCAATGGAAATACAGTCGATCTATCGGTTTTACAAGATGGAACCGGTTCCGACGACCAACAATTACAACTGAGTGCCGACCAACTGAGCTTGGAAAACGGCGGCAGCATTGATCTTTCGGTTTACAAAGACAATACCGATACCCAACAATTAAGTCTGGCCGGTACCGATCTAAGCATAGCCAACGGAAATACGGTCGATTTATCAATCTTACAAGACGGTACCGGTACAGACGACCAACAACTACAATTAACGGCCGACCAACTGAGCTTGGAAAATGGGGGTAGCATTGACCTTTCGGTATATAAAGACAATACCGATGCCCAAACCTTAAGTCTGTCGGGTAGCCAATTGAATATTAGTGGCGGTAACAGTATAGATTTAAGCAGCCTGCAAAATGGTTTAGCTACCGACGATCAAAATTTGAGCAATGCCTCTTTATCCGACCAAACCTTAACAATCGGTATAGAAAACGGCAATTCGGTTTCGGTAGATTTAAGTAGCCTAACAGCTGCCTTAATCGCCCAAAACAACCAACAACAACAGACCATTTCGGCATTACAAAATAGCTTGAACGAGTTACTGACCCGGGTAGCCGCCTTGGAAGATTGTGCATGTTCGAACGGTTCAGGTTCAGGATCCAACAATGGTAAAAACCCAACCGAAGCCACCTTATATCAAAACATTCCCAACCCCTTCGGGCACGAAACCTTAATCAAATATTTTGTCCCCGAAAAAGCAAGAAGGGCCGAACTGATTATCAGTCAAATCAATGGTTCGGTAGTATCTAAAAAGACCTTGGTACCCGGAGGTATGGGCGAAATCAATTTTAATGAACGACTGGCCTCCGGAATCTACCTTTGTACTTTGGTAGTAGATGGCAAACGAATCGACACTAAGAAAATGGCGGTAAAAAACTAGGGGTTTAACTCCTTCAATCGAATATTCCTAAAGTCGATGGGCTGCCCTTCGGATTGCAAGGCGATAAAGCCAGCTTTCAAGGGGGTTCCATCGATTTTCATTTTGGGATCGAAACGATTGGCCACACCACCGCCAATACTCGGTTTGGTATACTCCAAAACCGTTTCTCCATTTATTTTATGGGTAATCAAGGAGTCGTTGTAAACGATTAATTCGGCTTTTACCCATTGCTCGCCATAATAGGTCTCACTGGAAGAATTGATACAATGCCGCGGGTCTTTTTTACCCTCGAAAACCACATCGGTACCCGGGGAACACATATTGCCCGTAGGCCTAGGCTTGCCCGGTTCTATTCCCGCCAAAAACTGCATCTCTACCGAAATGGGCCAATCTTGCTCCTTGGGCATGGTACGCGGGTCTTGGGAATGGAACATGAGTCCGCTGTTAAGCAACGTATAGCTAGGTGCGGTAGACTCCCATTCACCCACAAAGCGATATTCGAGTTCCAAATGGTAATTGGCATAAGGCGTATCGTAGTACAAATGCCCATAGCGTTGGTTAAAATCGCCCTCGTATTTATCGTAGCGTACTTGGATCACACCATCTTCTACCCTAAAAGTATCACCAAAATTATCACCGGTTTCATAATGGTGGATTTTAACCGTCCAGTTGTCCAGGTTTTTTCCGTTGAAGAGGTCGATCCAGCCATCGGAAGAAGGTTTATGGCTTCCGCAGCTTAACAGGCCCAACAAACAAACTAAGCTAAAGTACTTACGCATTTTAAAAAAGGTTTGGTTCTTTTCAAAGATGCGCTAAATCTGGGAGGGGGCAAAATGGACCCCACCCAATACCTTTTCAAATAGCTCCATTAATATGAAAATACGGTGTTGTATTGTTTTGGGCGGGGCGGGCGGGTGGGCGCCCAAAACAAAAGCCCCCGGAAAAATCCGAGGGCCCAATCTATTTCCTATGTTCTTTTCTCTTTCGTCTTAGTAACGATAATACTCCGGTTTAAATGGCCCTTGTACGGTTACACCGATATATTCGGCCTGGTCTTCGCGCAATTCGGTAAGCTCTACCCCTATTTTGGCCAAATGCAGTTTAGCTACCTTTTCATCTAAATGTTTTGGTAACATATACACCTCATTGTTATAGGCCTCCCTATTGGTCCACAGCTCGATCTGGGCCAAAGTTTGGTTGGTAAATGAATTACTCATTACAAAACTAGGGTGGCCCGTGGCACAACCTAGGTTTACCAAACGACCTTCGGCCAAGATAATGATGTCTTTACCATTTACGGTATACTTATCTACTTGGGGCTTGATCTCTACTTTGCTATCGCCATGGTTACCGTTTAACCATGCCATATCGATCTCGTTGTCAAAATGCCCGATATTACAAACAATGGTCTTGTCCTTCATGGCCTCGAAATGTTCGCCACGAACGATATCCTTGTTTCCGGTGGTGGTGATTACCACATCGGCCTTGTCTACCACGCTCTCCAAACGTTTTACCTCAAATCCGTCCATAGCAGCCTGTAGGGCACAGATGGGATCGATCTCGGTAATGGTTACTATAGATCCGGCTCCGCGGAACGAAGCGGCCGTACCTTTACCCACATCGCCATAACCACAGACCACGACACGTTTACCGGCCAACATGACATCGGTGGCCCTACGAATGGCGTCTACGGCACTTTCGCGACAACCGTACTTATTGTCGAATTTAGACTTGGTCACCGAATCGTTTACATTAATGGCAGGCATGGGCAGGGTACCGTTTTTCATACGCTCGTACAAACGGTGTACCCCGGTGGTGGTCTCTTCACTTAACCCATTGATTCCGGCGGCCAATTCTGGGTATTGGTCCAACACCATATTGGTAAGATCGCCCCCATCGTCCAAGATCAGGTTCAAAGGTTTACGATCCTCGCCAAAGAAAAGGGTCTGTTCTATACACCAATCGAATTCTTCTTCGGTCATCCCCTTCCAAGCATAAACCGGAATTCCGGCAGCGGCAATGGCGGCAGCGGCCTGGTCTTGGGTCGAAAATATATTACAGCTACTCCAGGTAACCTCGGCACCTAGGGCCACCAAGGTCTCGATCAATACCGCGGTCTGTATGGTCATATGCAAACAACCGGCAATACGGGCACCTTTTAGGGGCTGGCTATCTTTGTATTCTTCACGTAGGCTCATAAGTCCGGGCATTTCGGCCTCGGCCAAGGTAATTTCCTTTCGGCCCCATTCGGCCAAACTGATATCCTTCACTTTATACGGAACGTAGTCTACTGCTTTCGTGCTCATTTCTGTATCTTTGTATAGTTATCCAAAACCTTTGTCGGCCTTGGGGCTGCAAAGTTACTAATTCATTGTGTATTATGGGGCTCTATCGAACGATTGACATTGCCGACGGGATTCGGGCCTATATCTGGAAGATCGAGGAAAGCGAGGCCGATTTGGCCCAGGGTATTACGCTCACCCCCCATTGTCAGACCCGATACGAGGGTATGTTATCTGAAGTACATCGCAAAGGCTTTCTAAGTATACGGCACTTATTTGCCAAAGCAGGTTATACCGATACCGATGTTTTTTATGACGATTTTGGGAAACCCCATCTTAAAGACGGTCGTTTTATTAGTATTACCCACGCCTTGAATTATACCGGGATCATCGTAAGCGATACCGTTGAAGTAGGTATAGACATCGAGCGCCAGCGCGAAAAGATTTTAAAGATCGCCCATAAGTTCACCCCCATAAAAGAGTACCGAACCTTGGCCAATTCCGATGCCTTGATCCGGAAACTTACCATGGTTTGGGGTATAAAAGAATCGTTGTATAAAATATGTGGCATTAAAGGGTTAAGCTTTTTAAAGCATATGAACGTACATGATTTTTCTTTGTCCAAAGACAACGAAAGCACGGCCGTGGTGAGGCATCAGGGCGAAGAATACGATTTTCAGGTACATTTTTTTGAATTCGATGGCTATACTTGTGCCTATGCACTAAAGGAAGCCGGTTGATCTATATTTAATCCCCCTATGAACATATCCGTGGAACTCACCTTGAGTCCGTTGCAAGACGACTTTGAACCGCCAATCATCCATTTTATCAAAAAGCTACGCGAATCGGGGCTAACCGTACTCGAAAATCCCTTGGCTACCCAGGTTTATGGCGATTATGATCAGGTTATGACCCTGTTACAGACCGAAATCAAGGAAGCCTTTGAACTTATGGACAAAGGACTTTTATATATGAAAATCGTTAAATCGGATCGCAGCGACTATGCCCCACATTTTTGATTGGATTTTTTCGCAGTACAACGACACGCCGACCCATTTGATCGTATTGGAAATGATCGGGGTACTCTTTGGTTTTTTAAGTGTCTGGTTCTCTAAAAAGGAAAACATATTGGTGTACCCCACCGGTATTATCAGCACTTCTATTTTTGTATATATCTTATTGGTATACGGCCTTTTGGGCGATATGATGATCAATGCCTATTATTTTAGCATGAGCATTTATGGTTGGTACGTTTGGACCCGTAAGGTAGACGACACTCACTTTATACCCATAACCAAGACCACCCCCAAAGAAAAAAAATGGTCAGTGCTGCTATTCGTAGCTACCATTATCTTGGTATGCGGGGTGTATATCGCCTTTGACAAATTCGATAGCTGGACCGCCTATACCGATGTGGTTACCACGGCCATCTTTTTTGTTGGCATGTGGTTAATGGCCAAAAAGAAACTTGAAAACTGGACCTATTGGATCATTGGTGATATTATCTCCGTTCCGTTGTATTTTTACAAGGGATTGATCTTTACGGGATTCCAATACTTTTTTTTCACCATAATCGCCATTTACGGCTATAAAGCATGGAAGAAAAATTTAAACAAGAGCCCTCAGACCTTATTAAAGTAGTGCTGTTCGGGCCAGAATCGACGGGTAAGACCACACTTTCCGAGCAATTGGCCCGGCATTACAATTCGGTTTGGGTACCGGAATATGCCCGGGAGTACCTACAAGACAAATGGAACAACGAACGCCAAACCTGTCAGCCCGAAGATCTTTTACCCATTGCCGAAGGCCAGATACGCTTAGAGAACGAATTGGCCAAAAAAGCCACCGATGTCCTGATCTGTGATACCGACCTCTTGGAGACCAAAGTCTACTCGGAAGCTTATTATTTAGGGCACTGCGATCCCTTGTTGGAAAAGTATGCCTTGGCCAACAGCTATGATCTTTATTTTTTGACCTATATAGATGTGCCCTGGGAAAAAGACGACCTACGCGACAAGCCCAATGAACGTGAACGAATGTTTGCGTATTTCAAAGACACTTTAGACAAATACGGCAAAGAATACGTTTTTTTGAAAGGCGATAAAAAAACACGCCTACAAACCGCAGTAGAACATATTGACCAATTACTCCAAAATCCATGAACCTGACCCCCGACCAACTTCAGCAGCTGAAACAGAAAGGTATTTCCCAAGAAAAGGTACAACAACAGATCGATACCTTTACCAAAGGCATACCCTTTGTTAATTTAAAAGCCGCAGCTACGGTCGGCGAAGGTATCCTTAGGTTCACGGAAAACGAAGAGCAGGATTTGGTCCATTTTTTCGACACGGAGGCCCAAAACAAAGCCTTGTTAAAGTTCGTACCCGCCTCTGGGGCCGCATCACGTATGTTCAAGGCCTGTTTTAATTTCTTGGAGGCCTTCGACCCAGAACAAGAAAACTTGGAGGCCTATCTCGATCGAAGCGGGGATACGGCCATGAAAGCCTTTTTCGACGGATGGGAACGATTTCCGTTTTACGGAACCATTCAAGATAAATTGGCTGCTAAAAACTTGAGCCCAGATCAAAACGCCCAGGCCTTCGTTGCTGAAATGTTATTAGAAAATGGTTTGGACTTTGGCCAACTTCCAAAAGGGCTATTACCCTTTCATCAGTATAAGACCGAATCGGTAACCCCTTTTGAAGAACACCTAAAGGAAGCGGTGCATTATAGTGCCTCAAAAGGACAGGCGTCTGTGCATTTTACGATCTCGCCCCAGCATCAAAGTGGATTTGAGGCCGAAGAGCGATCAGCCTCAAAAAAGATTGGGGAACAAACGAATACGAAATTTCAAATCGGGTACTCTTTTCAAAAACCGTCCACCGATACCTTAGCGGTGAATATGGACAATACCCCATTTCAAAATCCTGATGGCAGCTTGTTGTTCCGCCCGGGAGGGCATGGTGCCTTGATCGAGAACTTGAACGAACAAGATGCCGATATCGTTTTTATCAAAAACATTGACAACGTAATGGTAGACGGGAAGTCGGATGCCATGGCACGTTCAAAAAAAATACTGGCCGCACACCTCCTTCTGCTACAACAAAAGGCATTCGATTATGCTACCCTGTTGGAAAAGGGCGAAAATGCAGATCTTGAAACCCTTATCCGGTTTATTACTGATGAACTCAACGTTTGCCTGCCCGATGGCTTTAAGGTTTGGGGAAAAAGCAACCAACTCGAATTCATTGGCAAAATGCTCAACCGCCCTATTCGGGTGTGCGGCATGGTTAAAAATGAAGGGGAGCCCGGTGGTGGACCCTTTTGGATCGAAAAGGAAAACGGACAAGTATCTTTGCAGATCATAGAATCTGCACAAATCGATAGTTCCAATGCCGGTCAGTATGCCATCTTGCAAAATGCCACCCATTTTAACCCGGTAGATCTGGTCTGTGGTATTCGTAACCACAAAGGCGAAAAATACGACCTGATGCAGTTTGTAGACCACGAACAAGGTTTTATTACCGAAAAGACCAAAGCCGGAAAATCGTTAAAAGCCCTGGAATTACCCGGGTTATGGAATGGTGCCATGGCCTTTTGGAACACCATTTTCGTAGAAGTACCCCTACTGACCTTTAATCCGGTCAAGACGGTTAACGACCTATTAAAACCGGCACACCAGGCCGATTAAACCCACTGTAATACAACAAAATAACCCTTATGCCGCCCCGATTCAAAGGATTGGGGTGTGTTTTTTTGGACTTTTTTCTTGCAGAAAAACAAAAGTGCATCGTACTTTTGCGCCATCTCAAAGGGGTGCTCCTTAGTAATTCCGTTACAAAAGGGCTGAGATTATACCCATTGAACCTGGGCGGGTAATGCCGCCAAGGGAGGCGAAAATCGCCATTAGGTATTTTTACAAGGGCTGACGAAATCTATCGTTTCAAGCCTAAAATCAAGTTTAACCAGAATAATAGCCCCTTTTATTCGTAATATTATTTACGGATGAAATCTATTTTCACAACCATGGCTATGTGCGGCCTAGTGTTTTCACTGAATGCACAAATCCAGGAAAGGGACACTACCCAACAAAAACAAATCGAACTCGACGAGGTTTCCGTTTCGGCCCTTAGGGTAAACAAAATTACACCGGTTACTTTTTCCAATGTAGAGGCTGAAGAACTCGAATCGCGCAATTTAGGTCAGGATATCCCAATTCTTTTAAACTACCTACCCTCAGTGGTTACTACCTCCGATGCCGGAGCGGGTATTGGGTACACCGGAATCCGTGTGCGTGGGTCCGACGCTACCCGGGTAAATGTTACGGTTAACGGCATACCCTACAACGACCCGGAATCCCAAGGTACTTTTTGGGTAAACATGCCCGATTTTGCCTCTTCAACCGAAAGTTTTCAATTACAACGTGGGGTAGGTACCTCTACGAACGGGGCCGGCGCTTTTGGTGCCAGTTTGAACTTACTGACCGATGCCGTATCCGACGAAGCCTATGCCAGTATTTCGAGTTCTATTGGTAGTTTCGGTACTTTTAGGAACAACATTAAGTTCAGTACCGGATTATTGAGCGACCACATCGAAATATCTGGTCGTTTATCCAAAATCAATTCCGACGGATACATCGACAGGGCCACGGCCGATCTTACTTCTTATTTTCTGCAAACCGCCTATAAAGATGAGAACACCTTGATCAAGGCACTATTGTTTGGCGGACACGAAATTACCTACCAATCTTGGAATGGAGTTAGCCAGGCCGAAATCGATGAATTCGGTCGTACCCATAATAATGCCGGTGCCTATACTGATACTGACGGAAATGCCCAATTCTACGATAAAGAAGAAGACAACTATAGACAAAATCACTTCCAACTACACTGGAACCAGCAGTTATCGGATTACTGGAAAACCCAATTGGCCGTACATTATACGCGTGGCCGAGGTTATTTTGAGCAGTATAAAGAAAATCAAGGTTTTGCGGGCTACAACTTGGCCCCGATTACCCTGGGTGGTGAAACCATAGATGAAACCGATTTGATCCGTAGAAGATGGCTCGACAACCATTTTTATGGTACTACTTTTTCGGCCCAATATGAAAAAGACGGCCTGTCTTTCGTCGCCGGAGGTGCTTTTAACACCTACGATGGCGGGCATTTTGGCGAAATCATTTGGGCGCGCTATGCCTCGGGCTCCGAGATCAGGGACCGCTATTACGACAACGACTCCGACAAGACCGATTTTAACGTGTACACCAAGGCCAATTATAGGCTGAACCAAAAATGGAGCCTTTTTGGCGATTTGCAATACCGACGCGTCGGTTACAAAGCCAATGGCGCCGAGACCGGAAATGTAGACGACACCTTTAATTTCTTCAATCCCAAGGCAGGGGTCAGCTATATTCTCAACGATGAAGACACCTTCTACTTTTCCTATGCCCGTGCCAATCGCGAGCCCAACCGTAACGATTACGAAAGTGGCAACCCCAAACCCGAAAAACTGAACGATTTTGAATTGGGATATAGGCACAACAGCCAAAACCTACGTATGAATGCCAACTTCTACTATATGGGCTACACCGACCAATTGGTACTCACTGGCGAATTGAACGATGTTGGCGCCCCTCTTCGTGAGAACGTGGGTAAAAGCTATAGGACCGGTATAGAATTGGATGTGCAATGGCAGTTGACGGACAAATGGCTTTGGGCCCCGAACCTGGCCTTGAGTAGTAACAAAAATCAAGACTACGTAATTGATCGTGACGATAATCTACAAGAATTGGGTAATACCAATATCGCCCTTTCCCCACAGATCATCGCCGGAAACTTGATCCAATACAGTCCGATTGAGAATCTACAGTTGGGTCTTTTGACCAAATATGTTGGGGAACAATACCTTAGCAATACAGATACCGACGCTTCAAAATTGGATGCCTATTTGGTAAACGATTTAAACCTGACCTATACCCTAAGGCCTTCTAAGATTTTTAAGGAAATCACCTTTTCAGGTTTGGTAAACAATCTTCTGGATGAAAAATACATTTCGAATGGATATACCTATCTGAATACTTGGAGCAATCCGGGGAATTCATTCGAGGTACAAGGCTACTATCCCCAGGCCGGAATCAATTTCCTATTGGGCGCCACCTTTCATTTTTAGGGAACCACCTAAAAACAAACCGGGCCATCCTTAGCAGCAGGGGGCCCGGTTACAAAAAAACGGCCCTTACATTTGGGGCCGTTTTCCTTTAATGGTTGAAAACCTTATTAAAACTTCATTTGTAACCCTACACTGTAGTTCATACCGATAAAGCCTTGTTGCTGTACTTCAGACGAATACGGAAACCTGCTTCCGGCCTGTGCCGTGTTCGTGGCCGGATCGGTCAGATCGGGGTATACATCGAAAATATTGTTCAATATTCCGGTTACACTGATCTTATCGGTCAGTTGGTACGATAGATTGGCATCGGTCACGATTTTCGGGCTCAGATCTTGGTCGATACCACCACTTTCGGGCGCGGTAACGGTAACCTCACCAAAACGGGTATTGTTCAGCCCAAAATTCCATTTGTCTAAACGGTAAGTGAGTCCGAGAATGTACTTCGACTTAGGCCGTGAGTTGATAATAAGCCCTTGTTCTTGCCTATCGAAAATATTGTACCCATTATCGGCCAATACCTGAGGGGTGGTAATCGCATCGATTTCGGTTTCATTTAGATTGGCGGCCAAACTAGCCCCAAAGGTCCCGTTGCCCAAAGGCACATTATTGTAGTTCAGTACAATATCGGCCCCGGTGGTCTTAGTATCGCCGGCATTGATAAAAAACTGTACGGCCACCACATTATTGGCCTCCAAAATCTCCTCAACCGGATTGGTGGTGGTATCATCGCCATCGGATCCGATCTGTGAAGAAAACAGCACCCGATCATCTACTTTGATCTGATAAAAATCTATGGAGGCCGAGAAATTCTGGTTGAATTTATAGGTGATACCGGCGCTAATATTCTTGGAAGTTTCTGCAAACAAACTAGGCACCCCAAGCGCCTGTACGGCCGGGTTGTCATTGGCCAAAGTACCCTGTAGTAGTGGTTCGGAAGAACCGGCCACGATAATGTATTGGCTATTGGTCAAGTACCGCTGGTGTAAGGTCGGCGCCCTAAATCCTGTACTATACGAGGCACGTACGGCCCCGTTCGGACCCAATTTATAACGGCCATTGACCTTCCAAGAGAAATTATCACCAAAATCGGAATAGTCTTCATAGCGACCGGCCGCACCTAAAAGTAGTTCGTCACTAATATCGTAATCTACGGCCCCGTAAAAGGCGAAACTGTTTCGATCTTCGGTAACCGCCTCTTCGGGTTTTATCCCTGCAAAAGAATCGGACCCTGCCTTATAGTAGGATCGTGGATCACCTTCGTAGCCCTGAAACAACTCCCGCTTCAGTTCCGAACCAAAAGATAAGATGAGTTGTTCGTTCAAGGGTTTTACAAAATCGAGGTTTCCCATCAGGTTACTCAAACTATAGCCCCCCGGATAGAAGGTTCTAGGTGAAGTACCGTGATCGGCCAAATAATCGCGGTTTACCGAATTGTTAACGGTATAATCGACACGGTTTGATCCATAGGTAATACTGGCATCCACATCAAAATCAGACCCTAGCAAGAATTTGATTCCGGCCGAATTAAAATGATCCTTAATCTTGGTCTCAAAGGTTGGCTGATACCCTAAAAAATCTTCCGGTCGGGTCAAAAACCCCGAATCGGCCACATCGCGTCGCCAATATGGTGCCCGGTAATAGGCAAAACTACGACCGGTTCTATAGGTATAACCATTCATACTATAGAATTCGGCATTTTCCCCTATAGGATGGGTTATGTTTACGAAAACATCCCCTTTATCCATATCGGGTTGGCCCACATGCATACCCAGGTCCGGGTTGTCTTGGGCCCATTGGATTTCATTGGGTCGGGCATCATCGGGCAGATCGGCCGTACCGGGTGTACCGGCCCTATTGGTCAGTTCTTGGTGGTAGTACCCCAAGGTCAGGTTGATAAAACCGCCTTCCCCAAAACCAAAGGTCGAGTTATAATCGGCCGCGAAGGTAAATCCATCACCCTCGGCGGTGAGTCCGGTTTGGGTGGTAATTTCGGAAAATGCCGCATCTTTTTTCAAGATCATATTGATCACACCCGCAATGGCATCGGAACCATATTGGGCCGAGGCACCATCGCGCAGTACTTCAATCCGTTCGATGGCGGCTGTGGGAATACTCTTTAAATCGGTTCCCACCTCGCCTTTACCGGGGGTGCGGTTCAAATATACTTGGGCACTTTGATTTTTCCGTTTTCCATTGATCAAAACCAAGGTCCTACTAGGCCCTAGACCGCGAAGATCGGCCGGATCGTAATGGGCCGTCGCATCTGAAATGGCCTGGTTTTGCGAGTTAAAGGAAGGTACTTTAAAGGTAAGCATCCGATCTACGGTAGGTTTTCCACTTCCCCTAAGCTCGGCCACACCTATATTGTCTATGGGTACGGGCGAATCGAGAATGGTCCGTGGTTTGGCCCTGTTTCCGGTAATTACCACTTCGTCTAGCGCCACACCGGTATTCAAGCTGACTTGAATGGGGTCGGCAGTAGTCACCTCCCTGGTTTTGGGGGCATACCCCAAGGAAGAAATCTCCAAGGTTACCGGTAAGTTATCCACCTCTAGGGTAAAGTTACCATCGAAATCGGTCAGGGTACCATTGGTGGTTCCTTTTTGAACGATGTTTGCCCCGGCCAAGGGTTGCCCTGAATCGTCGGTTACGGTTCCGCTTATACTTGTTTGGGACATTACCGTTAAAGGCAAAGCCAAGAAGCATAAGAGGCCTAATCGGTACAATAATTGTAACATATCTATGAGCGTATTGATTACATGGATTAAAGAATATTCGCAATCAATAGCAGCAGGACGCTATACTAAATGTAGGAATTTATTGCGTAATTAAAAATTTAAGTAGGATTTTTTTATGGTTTTCATAACAGACCACCCCTATTGTTACGCTTTTTTAAAACGAACCGATAATTGCCTTAAGAGGCTAAAAAATAATCGCTCCCACCTTCACCTTTGCGCATAAAAATATACACAAGTTACCACCAACGCCCACAACGAAATCTAGTTAGCTTTGAAGCCGGAATCTCCCTAAAGCCTGAAGTTTGATCAATTGAATACCGAAATCACATTACCGCTTACCTGGGTCCGGTAATTGAGAAGGTCATACACCTTTATACCATCGGGCCGATTGATCATGAGTCCGTTCGCCAAGGTATATTCGTAGTCTTCACAAGAACAGATTACGGTAGATCCGTTCAATTTCATGGTAGAACAATCATTTGGGGCATGGTTGGGGCAAGAAGCCTCAAAGGCGATATAATTATCAAACCCCAGATTCATGACAAAAAACCCACGGATACCCCCATTATGCTCGGGAAAATACAAGGCGTTTCCGGTGTTGGTAAGGGGACTATACAACGGAAGGTTGGTATTGATATCGAAGCGAAAACCCAACTCCTGCAAATAAGGGTTTCGTTGGGTGTCCTCACTATCACATCCTATGATGAATAGGGCGATGAAAAGTATACGGAAAAGCTTTGTCATAAGGGGTTCTTCTTACTTTGTAGAACGCAAAATTCATCAAAAAATGTGTATATTTGCGTTAAATCCTCTATAAAAAGGGGATTTTTTGTATTTAAAACCCTGTCACATGAGCAATGTATCTTATTACACGCCTGAAGGACTCAAAAAACTGAGGGACGAACTCAACCAGTTGAAGGATATTGAGCGCCCCAAAGCCTCCCAGGCCATTGCTGAAGCTCGAGACAAAGGCGATCTTTCTGAAAATGCCGAATATGATGCCGCCAAAGAAGCCCAAGGACTGTTGGAACTCCGCATTTCTAAACTAGAGGAAACTTTGGCCAATGCCCGATTGATCGATGAATCGCAGTTGGATACCTCCAAAGCTTTGGTACTATCTACCGTGAAAATCAAGAACCAGACCAATGGTATGGAAATGAAATATACCTTGGTGGCCGAAAGTGAGGCCGATCTTAAATCCGGAAAAATCTCCGTCAACTCCCCTATCGGGAAAGGTTTACTCGGTAAAGAGGTAGGCGATGTGGCCGAAATACAAGTACCCAACGGGATAATGAAATTCGATATTCTCGAAATTACCCGCGAATAGGAACCTTTTGAACCCCTGATATAAGCCCGGTCATGACTGGGCTTTTTGTTTTTTAGGATATATAATTAGATATTTGTCTAATTATATAATTATCCCCTTACCTTTGTTGGGGAAACAAAACAGGAAGCGTGTGAATCTGGTTTTCAAGGCACTGAACGATGCCACCCGTAGGGAAATACTGTTACTGCTGAAAAAAGAGGATATGACGGCCGGGGAGATTGCCTCACACTTCAACATCTCAAAACCCAGTATTTCACATCATTTGGAACTGTTGAAACGGGCCGATTTGGTCAGTAGTACCAAAAAAGGCCAATTCGTGCATTATAGCATCAACACCTCGATTATTGAGGACCTGTTACAATGGATAATAACCTTAAAAGAATAACACCATGAAATTCAACCTTAAAAAAGAATGGCCCTACCTACTTTTGGTACTGCTGCCCTTTGCCTATTTAGCCTGGTCATGGAACGGCCTACCCGAAAAGGTCCCTACCCATTTTAACGCCCGGGGCGAGGCCGATGCCTGGGGCCCCAAGAATAGTTTGATCGGATTAATTTGTATGACCACCGTTTTAGTGTATGCCATACTTCTTATCGTGCCCCATATAGACCCCAAGGATAAGATCAAGAATATGGGGGCCAAATTTAACCAGCTTAAATTTATCATGGTCGCTTTTATGGCCGCCATTGGGCTCTACATCGTTTATGCCGCCCAGGCCGATGGCCCAGCGGGCAGCACCCTGATCTTTGTTCTCGTTGGTCTTTTATTGGCTGCCTTAGGCAACTATTTCCAGGCCTTGAAACCCAATTATTTTATTGGCATACGTACCCCTTGGACCCTAGAGCACCCCGAAGTATGGAAAAGCACCCATAAACTAGGCGGCTGGCTTTGGTTTGTTGGAGGCCTGCTCATGGTCGTGTTGGCCTTGGCACTTCCGGGTGACTTATTCCAGTATGTTTTGTTCGCCATTCTCGGGGTGCTCATTTTTGTTCCCCTCGTCCATTCCTATCTCCATTTTAAAAAGCTAAAAAAATGAATCGCTTCCTTCCTTTGTACTTTTTACTTTTTGCTTTTCCCACCCTTATGGCCCAAAGCCCAACTTTTGAAGGCAGTTGGTCGGGGACACTACAATTACCGAGCCTAGAACTACCCTTGGTCTGGCATATTAAAACTACCCAAGGCAAACTGACTACCACCATGGATAGCCCGGCGCAAGGGGTAAATGGCATACCCATGGCCCAAACCCAGGTTAATTCCGATATCCTGGTTATTAGCAGTCCGCCCCACGGTTTGCATTTTAAGGGAACCTTGATTAGGCCAGACAGTATCAGCGGGCAATTTTCCCAAGCGGGCACCACTATCCCTTTGTCCTTGGTCAAAGCCCAACATAGCACCCCCCAGCGACCGCAAACCCCAAAACCTCCATTTCCTTACGAAAGCAGCAATCACCTGATTCCGTCAAAAAACGGTATCCAATTAGGCGCCACTCTGACCAAACCAACGGGTAAAGGTCCTTTCCCTGCCCTAGTGCTATTAAGTGGAAGCGGACCACAAAACCGCAACGGCACCCTTATGGAGCATGAGTTCTTTTGGGTATTGGCCGACCATTTAAGTCGTAAGGGTATCGCCGTGTTGCGATTCGACGATCGGGGTGTGGGTAGCTCTACCGGAAACTATGCACAGGCCACTACCTATAATTTTGCCGAAGATGCCCAAGCTACCATGGCCTGGTTACAACAACAAGAAGATATCGACCCTCAAAAAACCGGACTGTTAGGCCATAGCGAAGGTGGCCTAGCGGCTCTGATCGCGGCCACTACTTCAGGACCTGATTTTATTATTTTAATGGCATCACCGGGCATACGTGGCGACCGATTGATACTAAACCAACAACAGGCCCTTTTTTCCGCCCAGAACATTCCGGAGACCCAAAGTAAACCAGCACGGGAATTAAACGAAACCTTATTCGCCCTGGCATTGGAAGCCAAAAGCATGGAAGAATTTGCCGTCAAAAGGGCCAACTATCAAAAGGAGGCCCCGATTTTTCAATTCATGACCCCGCAACAAAAGCAAGCCATAGAAGCCCAACTATCGGGGCCTTGGATATTTGACTATCTAAGACTGGATCCCAAAACCTATTTGCATCAAATAGCTTGTCCGGTCTTGGCCCTAAACGGGGATTTAGATCTTCAGGTAGATGCGACCACGAACATGGAGGCCATTGCCCAGGGGTTGAAACAAGGGAAGCAACCCCCATTGGAAAAAAGGATCTACCCAGGCTTAAACCATTTATTTCAAACCGCAACCACCGGACTCCCCACCGAATATGGCGAAATCACGGAAACCATAGCCCCAAAAGTACTAGCGGATATTGTGGGTTGGATTAACGAAATTTAGTATTAAGGAAAAGCTTATAAACAAAAACGCCCGGTCGATACCGGGCGTTTCCTAATGTGAATTAACTCGCTTTTTTGAGTTTCTTGCCTTTTTTGACCTTTTTTACAACAACCAACTTGGCCTTTTTGCTGTCCTTTTTCTTCCCCTTTTTGGCCTTTTTCTGCTTGGCCAATTTCTTTTTCAAGGCTTTCTTCGCTTTTTTCTTTTCCGCCGCCTTTTTCTTCGCTTTTTTTAGGGCTTTCTTTTTAGCGATTTTCTTTTTTAACTCTTTTTCTTCTTTGGCTTTTTTGTCTTTTTTAGACATGGATTTGATGTTAGGTTCGTGAATAATTCCAAAGATAACTAGAAGTTTACGAATTGTTTCTTTAATGTTAATTTATTGTAAATTTAACATTTGGGTTTATCCCTTAACACATCAGGTAATCTATCGAGGTTCGAAGCCCTTTTGTATCTTTACCATCAAAACCTGCGACCCTATGGCCAGTATTTTCAGTAAAATCATTTCCGGGGAAATACCCTGTTACAAGATTGCCGAAAACGAAGATTTTTTGGCGTTTTTAGATATCAACCCAAATGCCCCGGGGCATACCCTCTGTATCCCGAAACAGGAGGTAGACCGTATTTTGGATCTAGACGATGAGACCTATCTAGATCTTATGGCTTTTTCGAAAAAAGTCGGTACGGCCATACAGCAAAGTATGGACTGTAAGCGGGTGGGTATGACGGTAATCGGGCTAGAGGTGCCCCATGTTCATGTACACCTTATACCCCTAAACGAAATGGCCGATGCCACTTTTGGTAAAAAGGTACAGCTAAAACCCGCCGAGTTTGAGGCCATCGTGACCAAAATCCAAGAGGCTTTGTAACTTACCAGAGCCCCCTATTCAAGTACCTAAGTTGGCCAACACTTGATCAGCCTGTTCTATATGTCTATGGTTGTGATAGGCCTGTACCCGTAAGGCATCGCCCAAACGCAGTTTTACCAAAGGCATCATGGTCTTGATCTTTTTGGGCTGTAGATTATGATCGTGGGCCAATGCCAAAAGGTCTAAAAAATCGTTTTGATGCTGGATAAAGACCTCTATTACGCTAACATCCAAATCTTGGCCAATAGGGGCGGTCTTTTTAAAAGTCTTCATCTTTTTCTTGTCCGCTCCGGGCGAAACGGCCTTAACCATATAGTTCCCTAACCAACCCGAGGTAAACGTTCCGTTACCCCCCGAAGCATTCCTTAACTGTTTGTCTAATTGCGGATGGTAAAACCCACAATACTGGTTCAAATGGGCTACGCATTCCAACACGTTCCATTGGCCTTCGGTAGGTCGGGTGGTTAATCGTTCTTCGGAAAGAGAGGCATAATACTTCGCCCGCTCCAAGGCGAATCTGGTACGTTTTTCTAAATCTTGAAGTAACTGTAATTGGTCCATCGCTTCGTTTTCTACAAAGTTCAACGTTTACTTACGCTCTGGCCTTGACCAAAATCAAGAATTCCGGATACGTGATAAGGTCTCTGGCGACATGCGCAAGTATGAGGCAATATATTTCAAAGGGATTTCTTGGAACAACTGCGGACTACGGGCCAGTACCCTACGGTAACGTTCGGTAGGCGAACCGGTCAACAGATCACGCTCCCGTTCCCCTTGTTGTAGAATAACACTATTCAACAAATCGAACCATAACGACTTATGTTTTTCATCCGCCTCCAAAAAAGCCAAAAAACGCTCGCGCCTGACCGGTTTCAATACGGTCTGTCGTAACGCTTGGATACAATAGGCCGTAGGGGTGTCGCTAATAAATCCTTGTAGGTCTCCAAAAACATTGCCGGCATAACCCAAACGATAGGTAATATCTTCTTCGGGGGTCTCTATGAAAATGCGCATTCCCCCTTTTTCAATAAAATAGATATGGGTATCCTTCTCATGGGCTTGTTTTAGATAGGCATAACGCGACAAATGCACCAAGGGTTCCCAAATCTCGGCATCGTAATCGGCCAACTGCTTATTTAGGGTTGCGAAGAGCTCCATTTACGCAAAAACATCAAAATAATAGGCCAACCCACCCGAAAGTAGCAGAAGGACAAGTACCAGTACGTAAAAAGCAGTTCTGGGTTTAACCTTTGCCTTTTGGGCCACCACAGTTTTTTGATAGTAATTAAAGCTGCGTTCAATATCGTCTGTCCAGGAAACCGGATACAACTGCGAACCACATTTTAGGCAGTCCATGCTATAGTGGGTCGACTTTGAAATACTATGGAAAAATAGGTTCTGCGATTGTTTTTGAAAAAACCGAACCCGCAATTCTTGGTTGTAGCATTCCGGACAATTATTGGTAATGCTGCCTTCACGGATCAGTATGTCTTCCAACTTTCCCACCTATAGTTTTTTCAAGGATATTTGCATAATGGTACCCTCTTTACTGGACGATAACACCTTTATCTTCCCTTTATGGTACTCCTCAATAATACGTTTGGCCAGTGAGAGACCGAGTCCCCAACCGCGTTTTTTGGAGGTCACCCCTGGATTAAAAATAGTCTGGAAATCACTTTTGGCAATGCCATGCCCCGTATCGGTAACCAACACATTTACATGGTTGCCCTCTTCTTGTATTTCTATGGATATATTGCCTTTGCCCCGCATGGCATCGACCCCGTTTTTCACTAGATTTTCTATGGTCCATTGAAACAGGGCCGGATTCAAGAACACCGGCATTTGCTCTATTTGGCTCTTAAAACTAAAATGGATCAGTTTAGACGACCGAAGTTTTAAGTATTCATAGGCTGCTTTGGTTTCTTCGACCAGATCAACCTCATCGAGTTTTGGTAAGGAACCGATTTTTGAAAAACGGTCGGCAATGGTCTGTAATCGGTCGATATCCTTGTCGATCTCACTGGTAATCTCGGTGGCCGTCCCTGAGCCTTTAAGCAATTCGTTCCACCCCAACAAAGAGGTTAAGGGCGTTCCGATCTGGTGGGCCGTTTCTTTGGCCATACCCGCCCAAAGTTTGTTCTGTTCCGAAGCCTTGTTCACCTTAAAGAAGAAAAATATAACAGCCCCGAAAAGGAAAATAATCAACAACAAGGCTACGGGATAATACTTCAATTTGTTCAACATGGCCGAATTGCCATAATACAAGGTAGCCAAATGTTCGCCTTTATAATCAATGGATATTGGCGTGTTCTCACTTTTGAACAACTGTACCTTTTGTTGGATCCATGTAGAGTCTTGCAACATCTCTTCCGGAAAATTGTTCAGTTTGGTAGAACCGTCTTTGTTCACCATGATCATGGGGGTAGAGGTATTGTTCTGAAAGATGATCAGATGCAGGTTACCCAAATCTCGGTTTTCGGAAGACTGCATCAATTCGGATTGGGCGGTGGCCCAAATCTCCATTTTTCGCCTTTCCTCCTCCTTGAATTCCTTAAAAAAGCTATTGGTATTCCACAAAATCAAGCTCACAATGGCAAAAGAGCCCAACAGCAGAAAGAGCTTGGAAGATTTATTTTTACTGAAATTCATTCGTGTTATCGTTGGTCCATACCTACCCAAAGACAAGTGCTTCCATAAGATAACGCAATTCTTACAAACTTATTCTACGCAAACAGATAGATTGATTTACCTCCCTATGCCTTGTACATGAACCTCTAGGGCCTAGACTCGTAAGGTCGAAATCAAACATTACCCCACAAAACTTCATAATTGTCCTATTTCAGCTCGCCCTAACCCTCTACCAAGGTAGAAGGTGCTAAAATTAGATTAGATACACTTACTACAAAAAACCAAGGTTATATAGAGTAACAGATCATGGGTAACTTTTGTGATTCGACTTTTTACATCTTTCAGAAATCGTACCTTTGCGGTTATGGAAAAAATGAAGACCATACTACCCGAAAACTTGCCTACGGCCCAGCTGCATGGCTATCTTTTGGGAGCAATTGGTCCAAGGCCCATTGCCTTTGCCAGTACGGTAGATGCCCAAGGTAGGCCCAACCTATCGCCCTTCAGTTTTTTCAATGTTTTCGGTGCAAATCCGCCCGTATTGATCTTTTCCCCGGCCCGTAGGGTTCGGAACAATACCACCAAACATACTTTGGAGAATGTACAGGCCCGGCCTGAAGTGGTAATCAATGTGGTGAATTACGATATCGTTCAACAAATGTCGCTGTCGAGTACCGAATACGCCCAAGGGGTGAACGAATTCGAGAAAGCCGGATTGACCATGTTGGCCTCCGAGACGGTAGCCCCCTTTCGGGTGGCCGAGGCACCGGTACAATTCGAATGCCAAGTAACCAAAATTGAAGCCTTGGGGCAAGATGGAGGTGCCGGAAACCTTATCTTTTCAGAGGTGAAACGCATTCATATCCATGAAAACGTATTGAATGATCAAGGCGGTATAGATCAGCATAAAATAGACTTGGTGGCCCGTATGGGAGGGAATTGGTATAGCCGAGCCAATGCAGGCATGTTCGAGGTTCCCAAACCGTTGAGCACTTTGGGCATTGGGGTAGATGCCCTACCCAAAGCCATTCGCCAAAGTACGGTACTTACCGGGAACGACCTGGGTATGTTGGCCAATGTAGAAGCCTTGCCGGATACCGATACGGTGGCAAGCTTTTGGGCAAATCAACCTGAATTACAAACGATCATAGCAACAAAAGGGGAAATCGAAATCCATCGATTGGCCCAAGAATCATTAATAAAAGGCGACGTTTCCACTGCGTGGATGCTACTCGCCAAAGCCTAAATTATGGAAGTACAGGGAAGAATAAAACTAGTCGGCGAGACCAAAACATTCGGTAACAACGGGTTTCGCAAAAGGGAATTGGTGGTAACCACCGAAGAGCAGTACCCGCAACACATTATGATCGAGTTCGTACAGGACAAGTGCGACCTTTTGAACAGTTATAACGTAGGGCAACAGGTTAAGGTAAGTATTAACCTTAGGGGTCGCGAATGGGTAAATCCGCAAGGCGAGACCAAATATTTCAACTCTATCCAAGGATGGCGTATCGAAAATATGGAAATGGCCCAACAACAGGCCCCGGAAATGCCACCGGTACCCCCCATGGATGCCTTTGAACCAGCCGACGATGTAAAAAAAGACGATTTTGACGATTTGCCTTTTTAACAAAGCCTAAGTTATAATCTTAAATGGGCCGTTCAATCAGGATTTGAACGGCCCATTTTTTTGTGCCAAAAGATTATGACCCTCACCTCCCGCCATTCCGCGGGACAGGCACGGGAAAAGGGGTTCTGTATTCCTTCTACCTAAAATGGCCGCTATACGAACAAATCCCTTTCTTTCCCTGTAAAAGAAACGCTCATCAGCATTTGAAAGTTTTGTAATTTAGGCCTATGCCACTTACCCAAACCATAGAAAAGCTTTTCCATAGGTTCCTACCTTCGCCCTTTGCCATTGCCGTTTTACTCACGCTGTTTACCATAGTCTTGGCATGGGCCTTTACCGAGGGTCCGGAAGCCGGAAGCCACCTGGGACAGATTTTGGTGTATTGGGAAAAAGGGATTTGGAATCCGGGCCTGATCGTTTTTGCCTACCAAATGATGCTCATTTTGGTGTTGGGCCATATTCTAGTGTTATCGAAACCTATGGGGCGGCTGATCACTTGGTTTACCCAATGGGTTACCAACGGTGCCAATGCCGCGCTTTGGGTGGCCTTGCCCACATTGTTGGTCTCTTTTTTCAATTGGGGCCTCGGGCTTATCTTCGGGGCTATTTTGGCCAGAAAGGTGGGCGAGCATGCCCAAAAGCAAGGGATTTCGGTAAACTATCCGTTGTTGGGGGCCTGTGGTTATGTGGGCCTTATGGTATGGCATGGGGGTATTAGTGGATCAGCCCCGTTAAAGGTGGCTGAATCAGGACATTTACAAGCTTTGATGGGTGCCGTGGGCAACACGGATCTTTTGCGGCAAATACCGGAGTTGGTGCCCACGGCGCGCACCATATTTAACGGTGGCAACCTCCTCGTTTTTGCCTTGGTGCTTCTTTTGATTTCGACTTTGGCCTATGTATTGGGAAAAAACACCA
The DNA here is from genome assembly GCF_002514735.1 of Sediminicola luteus. Taxonomy (GTDB): domain Bacteria; phylum Bacteroidota; class Bacteroidia; order Flavobacteriales; family Flavobacteriaceae; genus HQA918. The sequence goes on from NZ_KZ300477.1 coordinate 103,500, forward strand.
AATCGAATGCCCTACCCTTGGTTTCGGATCAGCCAACGACAATACCCTTACCACCGGCCCAAGGAGCCGAACGTCTGGATCGTACCCCCTGGTTGGCCATAGGGTTCGGACTCTTGATTTTAGTCACTTTCGTTTTACGCTATCATCCGTCTTTGGCCCAGCTGAACCTAACGCCCAATATGCTGAACTTTTTTATGCTGGGCCTCGCCTTTGTGCTGCATGGTAGTTTTAACAATTTTCTCAAAGCCTTGGAAAATGCCATAGGCGATACGGCCGGTATCCTAATCCAATTCCCTTTGTATTTCGGTATTATGGGTATCATGTCTCAAAGTGGTATGGTTTCCGATATTTCGGCCTTTTTTGTATCCATTGCCAACGAAACCACCTTACCAATTTTCACTTTTTTCAGTGCGGGCCTGGTCAATATTTTCGTGCCAAGTGGTGGTGGCCAATGGGCCGTACAAGGGCCCTTGGTAATCGAGTCGGCCTTAGAGTTGGGGGTGCCCCTGCCCAAAGCGATCATGGCCTTGGCCTATGGCGACCAAACCACCAATATGCTACAACCATTTTGGGCCCTGCCCTTATTGGCCATTACCAAACTGAAAGCCAAAGAGATCCTACCCTATACCCTTATCTTTATGGCCGTAGGTACCCTTGTTTATATAATCGGTTTACTCTTCTTTTATTAATTACTCGATTTGGAACGTATCCCTATTCCCATATTGACCCCTGAATTGGTTTTCCCAGACCCAGAAACCGCCAACGAAGAAGGCTTGTTGGCCCTGGGTGGTGACCTAAGTACAGAACGCTTATGGCTGGCCTATAAAAATGGGATATTCCCCTGGTTCAATGAAGACCCTTATCTTATGTGGTGGTGCCCCGATCCGCGTATGGTCATATTTCCGACCGAGATCAAGGTCTCCAAAAGCATGCGCAAAGTTTTGCGGACAGGGAATTTTAAGGTGACCCAAAACCAAGCCTTTTCAGAGGTGTTGGAACAATGCGCCAACATTCCCCGCTTTGGGGAAGACGGTACCTGGATTACCCCCAACATGATGCAAGCCTATTTGGAAATGCATAAAAAAGGGCATGCTAAATCGGTAGAGGTTTGGGAAGATGGCTATTTAGTGGGCGGACTTTATGGTATTGACCTGGGACATGTGTTCTGTGGCGAGAGTATGTTCAGTATCGTACCCAATGCTTCTAAAGTGGCCCTGATCCATTTGGCCCAACAATGCCAAAAGAATGATTACCAACTCATCGATTGCCAAATGTACACCGCCCATCTCGAAAGTATGGGAGGTAGGGAAATTCCCAGGTCAGCGTTTTTAAAGATTTTACACCAGCGGTAAAACCTATTTTAAAAAAAGCCTATGTTCCATATGCTTTCTTCTATCAGTGTAGCGGTCTTCATTAGGGGAGTTGTCCATCAGTTTTCAGACGCAAAGTAAGAAGCGCATGACAAGAATCACGCTTACAATGGAATTACTCCTTTTCTTGAATCCCCCGAGGATTCAGTTTCTTCCCTTCCCACCGTAACATCCGTTTAATAGATTTTGTTTCCTCCCAAAGCAGTTCATCGTCTTCTGTAGTTTGCTCTTCGTAAGTGTACATAATCAAATCACTTTCCTCCCCATGATCAATTGGAAAGGAATACGCTTCATCCAAAGAGTAAATTCCACCATCACCTATACTCGAATAGGAAATGGCATGAACCAGTCTGTTTTCATAAGCAAAAAGAAACTCGCCCCCTCCATCTACACCACAAGCTTCTGCCATATAATCGATTTGCAAAATACCATCTACAGATTCCAAACCTTTATTCTCCGATAAATTCACGTAAAACTCTGGAGTGGTTAAGGGCAAGATAATCTCAGAATAATCCGCTGGCGATTTTACATTGACCAGTCTAACCATCAATTGAAGCTGGTCTGCATCCTTTCTAAAGACCATCACATATTCATACTTTCCCTCATACTTTTTGGTCAAGGAAAGTAAGCCACCCAATACATAACCCACCTCTTCTCCAGACTTTACTTTATACCACGGCCTATTAATTCCCTCAAATTCCATGGTTTCGTTAGTCAACTCAAGGATTTCAACCTTCTGGCCTATTTCTAGAAGTCCGACAAGATTTGAATCGGTATTCGGCTGGGTTCGCAACTTTACGTTATTTCCGAATAAATAGGCTGTATCACCGGTCTTAAACTGGTATCTCAAATGGTAATACTCGTTCGATTGACAATATCCAACAAAACAACCTATACTAACAACAAAAAGAACAAGAAACCTCATATCTAATATAATACATGATCATAATTCGCCGGGAGGGCCTCACGTTTAGACCATAGTTCCCCTTGGGCATTAAAAATATACACGAACTCTTTCTTAACCCCATTCTGTTTGGCCCTCACCCATAGTTCGTACTGCAAATAATCTACAAAACTATTCTGTAAGGCAATCCGAAGGTCTTGGGAAACCGAAGAGGCGCGCAACGGGTAATACTGGAACATTCTTTTGATCTTGGCCTTTTCTAGTTTCGAGATTTCGTCCGTTACTTTGGCAAACACTTCTAAGGGAAAATCGATTTCCGAAATCTGGAAACCCAATCGGGCCGGTTTCTTTTGGGCATCCCAATGCATACGATACTGTAAACGTCCCCGTTTGAATCGTATACTATAGGCTGTACCAACGGAATCGATTTCTTTATAGCAGCGCACTTTTTTAGCCTCCGAAATACCTTGCTCAAAACTTTGGTATAGGTCGGCCGGGAACTGTGATTTTAAAATTCGATGTTCCCGTTCGGGTTGTTGGGCGTGGCCTACCAAAAACAACCCCATAAAAAACAACAAACTACTAAACTTGGCCATATCTAAAACAATTGGTCTGATGATCGTTTACGATTCCCGTGGCTTGTAAATGGGCATAAATTACCGTAGAGCCCACAAACTTAAACCCCCTTTTTTTCATATCGGCACTAATTTGGTCAGAGAGTTCAGTAGTAGCCGGGGCATCTTTATAATGTGTCCAGGCATTGGTAATGGATTTATGGTCTACGAAACCCCATAGGTAATCGACAAAGCTGCCAAACTCCTTTTGTACTTCCATATAGGCCTGGGCATTGCTAACCGTGGCCCTAACTTTTAGTTTATTACGGATTATACCCGCATCTTGGAGTAAGGCTTGGATCTTGGCTTCGTCGTAACGGGCTATTTTTTTATAATCGAAACCGTCGAAAGCTTTTCTAAAGTTTTCACGTTTACGCAAAATGGTTATCCAACTCAATCCGGCCTGAAAGGTCTCCAAGACCAAAAATTCGAACATACGGGCCTCATCTTTTAACGGAACGCCCCATTCGGTATCGTGATAGGTTTCATACAGGGCATCGCCCACGCACCAACCGCAACGTATTTTCTCCATGGTATTTTTAAGGTTTAGCCTATCGAATATCTGATAAGCTTCCTAAAAATACATAAACTCACGATAGCTTAAAACAAGCCCTCGATACATTCGATAAAATGATACGGATTCTCAATGATCTTCACGCGTTTCCCCTCAAAGTCGTCTTTAAGGATGTTCAAGTTCCCAGATATCCATAAGGGTAGGTCAATGGCGGCCAACAACTCATCTAAAACCTGATGTTGCAATTCCCCCAAGGGGGTAATGATCATGGTCAATATACCCGACATATCGTGACTATCTACAAGTGTCGGAATGTTCATAAGGGGAACATTAGCCCCCAGGTAGTATACCTTACACCCTTTTTCACGGGCAATATAGTAGGCCAATAACAGCCCAATTTCATGGTATTCGCCTTCGGGTAAGAACAAAATCAAGGCAGGGGCATTGGGTTGCGGCGGTGGCAACAGATCTATGGCCACATAAAACCGCTTTTTAATCAAGTTTGAAACAAAGTGTTCTTGTGCTGGGGCCACCTTGTCTAGGCCCCACAATATGCCTATTTGGCCCAATAGCGGGTAAATTATCTCGAGAGTGGTCAACAACAGGCCCCGATTTACGATGTTCTGTTTTATAATACGGTCAAAACCATATTCGTCCAACTCCAACATACAAACCATTAAGGCGGTAATATCATTCTCTTGGGTAGGGCCAACCAGCTTGTTCGTAATAATATCGTGTATCTCAGTTTCCGACATCTTATCGATTTTAGAGATACGGTAACCGTTACGGGTCAATAACCCAATATTGAGTAGCTTTTTTAATTGGTCATCGGAATAGTAACGAATATTCGTAGATGTACGTTCCGCCTCCAAAAATCCATATCGCTCTTCCCACTTCCGTAATGTTGGTGCCTTAATACCGGTCAACATTACCACCTGATTAATCGTATATCTCGCCATGTCCAAAATATTACCTGTAAAAGTAGACAAAATCTTAAAATTGATCTAAATTTTTATTTTTTGTCTAACTTTTTTAATGTTTTATTTGACAAAGTTAGTTTAAAATTTATATTTGTCTAACTAATAATCCAAAAAGTTGTACAAAATGAAAAAGAAAAGCCTTTTTTACTTCCTTCTTTTCCTATCCGTTTTCATCGTTTCTTGTAGCGATGACGATGATAACGGTATGGAAGAGAAATCCGAAACGCGCAACATCGTGCAATTGGCCCAAGACACCAATGACCTCAGCTCATTAGTAGCAGCCCTAGGTCAGGCCGAGGCCAATTTGGTCGATTTCCTTCAGGGATCGGGTCCTTTTACGGTTTTCGCACCGACCAATGCCGCCTTTACCAACCTATTGAATACTTTAGGTGACGATTACAACAGTCTCGATGATTTCGATACTGCCGAAGAAAAAGCCCTATTGGCCAACATTTTAAAGTATCATGTTATTTCTGGTACCAAGGCCCTTTCGTCAGACCTAACGAACGGACAAACATTAACCACCGCTTTAGGAGAGACTTTGACCGTGAATATTGACGGAGATGTCTTTATCCAAGATGCTACCGATGTAGATGCCAAAGTTACCGGAGCCGACATTGAGGCTTCCAATGGAGTAGTACATGTAATTGACAAGATTCTATTACCACAATCCGTTTTAGATGCCTTGGCACCCGAACCTGTTGGCGATATTGTTGCCATAGCCCAAGGTACCGAGTCCCTGAGTGCTCTGGTAGCCGCCGTGGCCAAAGCCGGTTTGGTAGAGACCCTGCAAGGCGACGGACCCTTTACCGTATTTGCGCCAACCAATGATGCTTTTACCGCCTTATTGGAAGGCTTGGATGGTTTCGACAGTCTAGACGATTTCGATACAGAGGAAGAAATTGCCCTATTGACCAAAATACTAACCTACCATGTTGTAGCTGGTACTGCCGCCAAATCTACCGATTTAACAGACGGTCAAATGATCGAAACGGTACAAGGGGAAAGTGTTACCGTTTCCATTGGTGATGGCGTAATGATCGATGACGCCAACGTCGCCCTGGCCGATGTTATGGCAGCAAACGGCGTAGTTCATGTTATTGACAAGGTAATCTTACCTATAGAGGTTAAAGAAGCCCTAGGCTTGCCAACCAAAGATATTGTAGAATTGGCCGTTGAAACCGAAACTTTAAGTAGTCTGGTAGCCGCCGTAACCAAAGCCGGTTTGGTAGAGACCCTACAAGGTGATGGCCCGTTTACCGTATTTGCCCCAACCAACGATGCCTTTGCTGCCTTATTGGAAGAATTGGATGGCTTTGATAGTTTGGATGATTTTGATACCGAGGCCGAATTGGACATCCTTACCCAAATATTGACCTATCATGTCGTAGCCGGAACCGCTGCCAAATCGACCGATCTAACAGACGGACAAATGATAGAAACCGTTCAAGGCGAATCGGTTACCATAGGTGTTGGTGATGGGGTAACCGTAGATGATGCCAACGTTACCGCCGCCGATGTTATGGGCACTAACGGCGTGGTTCACCTAATAGATAAGGTTATTGTTCCAGAATCTTTAAAAGATGCCCTTTTCGGGAAAGATATCGTTGAGTTAGCCATTGAAACCGAAGCTTTGAGTAGCCTAGTGGCTGCCGTAACCAAAGCCGGTTTGGTAGAGACCCTACAAGGCGAAGGTCCGTTTACCGTATTTGCCCCTACCAACGATGCCTTTGCTGCCTTGTTAGAGGAATTGGATGGTTTTGACAGTTTGGATGATTTTGATACCGAGGCCGAAATAGCCATACTTACCCAGATATTGACCTATCATGTAGTAGCCGGAACCGCGGCTAAATCTACCGATGTTACAGACGGTCAAATGATAGAAACCGTACAGGGTGAAAGCGTAACTATAACCATAGATGGCGGGGTAATGGTTGAAAATGCCATGGTTACCATGCCCGATGTAATGGCTACCAATGGTGTGGTACATGTAATTGATAAGGTAATTATCCCAGATGCCTTAAAAGATGACCTTCTGGGGAAAGATATCGTAGGCCTGGCCCAAGATACCGATGACCTTAGTCTTTTGGTGGCCGCCTTGATCCAAGCCGATGCCGGTTTGGTCGAAGCCTTACAAGGTGATGGTCCGTTTACGGTTTTCGCGCCTACAAACACAGCTTTTGCCGCCCTCTTAGATGTATTGGGAGACGATTACAACAGTTTGGACGATTTTGATACCGCTGCCGAAAAAGAACTATTGGCCAGTATACTTACCTATCATGTAGTAGCCGGTGCCGGTGCTTTTTCCACTGATCTTACCGATGGCCAAATGATTGAGACCCTACAAGGTGAATCGGTTACCGTTAGTTTAGACGGTGGCGTATTTATTGACGATGCCCAAGTTAGCATGGCCGATGTAGAAGCCCGAAACGGGGTGGTGCATATCATTGACAAGGTAATCTTGCCAAATTCGGCCAAAGAGGCCCTAGGCATACCGACTAAGAATATCGTAGAATTGGCCCAGGCCACCGATGCTTTGAGCAACTTGGTAGCCGCTTTGGTACAAGCCGATGCCGGTTTGGTAGAACTTTTGGCCGGTGACGGACCCTTTACCGTATTCGCCCCCACCAATGATGCCTTCGCCACTTTCTTGGCCGGTTTAGATGGTATCGATTCTCTAGCCGATTTCGATACCCCAGCTGAAAAGGCCCGCTTGGCAGAGTTCTTAAAATACCATGTGGTTAGTGGAGCTGCCGTAAAATCGACAGATCTTACAGACGGACAAATGGTTACAACAGCCCAAGGCACTCAAATTACCATTAACCTAACTGGCGGGGTATTTATAGACGATACTACCCCAACCGACGCCGAAGTAACCATGGCCGATGTTATGGCTACCAACGGTGTGGTACATATTATAGACAAAGTGCTAGACCATGAGCACTAAAAAATCATAGATTGGTTTTAGGTTGGTTTATCTAAAAAGCCGGCGTCTTTTACAGGCGTCGGTTTTTTTAGAGACTGTTTTGAGATGTGTGATTGGCCCCGAGTAATTCGGGGTTACAGGTTGTTTTTCCTGCCTGCCGGCAGGCAGGGGTGCCCTATAAGGCAAAATTTTAAAGCATAGCTGAGCTACGGTTCTCCCGAGGCCACGGGATTAACGAAATAGGGCGCAAACCTGCCAGCCGGCAGGCGGGAAGAAGCACAAAAAAACAATTGACATATGTCAAAACAGTCTCTTATAGGATTTTGAATTGCAGGTTTTTAAACATGATGCTTCCCGTGGCCGCCGCCTGAAGTCCGATATATCCTGCCGATAATCCTTCATCTTTCATATCAATTACCAATACCTCATTGATCCAGGCTTGCAGTCGCTTCCCCACTAAACGGATGCGATAGGTATTCCAAGTCCCAACCGTATGTACTTTTTTTAAGGGTGAGCTTCTGGTAACCACGGCCCCGGTGCGCCATTGTTGCTCCGGATGATGGTCCCATATATTGAATTCATAACAATCATTGGCACTGATTTCCGCCTGGGCACATCGCAAGAATATCCCAGAATTTACGGAAGCATCAGGCTTAAAATCAATGGAAATCTCAAAATTGGCATAGGGATTTTCCGTTATCAAAAAGCCAGCGGCCCCTTCCTTAGCGGTTCCGATTACCAAACTATCGGTAGCCTTCCAAAGGGCTTTGCCTTTTTCCTGCCAATCCAAGCCACCTAGAGTTTGATTCTGGGCCCAAACACCCATACACATAAGAAAAAAGAGAAGCATTAAGCTATAGCGAAACCGGTTTTTTGAAATCATACGTATAATGTTTGGTTAAAGCTACGCAAATATTGCATGGTCTTCTCCCTATAGTTTTTTGTGCAGATAATAATCCAGTCCCCAAGCATCGGTTTTTAATTTCGCCAAGGCCCATGAGCCAAAGGCAGCGGTAAAAACCGAAAAATCAAAAGCCCCTTTTACGCCCGTAGAAAAAGTCATGGCCAAGGCAAAAAGCAATAAAAGTACCCCACTGATAATGGCGCACCCTCGCGTTTTGAACCCGAATAAAAGGCCCAAGGCCAAAAGAACTTCTAACCCACTCACACCTAGAGCCAAAGGTTCTATCCAGCTACTAGGGAACCATGGATTAATCAATTGGGTATATGATTTAAAATTCGCCCAATTGCCCCAAACAGAAACTGGTTGGGGCCAATAACCTAAGCGGTCGGCCACGGCAGACAGATATGCTACGGCCAATGAGACCCTAAGCCCAAATGTTACAACATTGTGTTTCATCTTATTGATTTTTAGCCTCCAAATGAGGATAATTCCCAATAACCTGCCAATGTTGATCGTCCTTGATCAAAACAATTAAAGATTGGAATACTTGGTCCTCACTTTCCAAACGTACCTGAGCATGGGCCAAATTCCCATGCCTTACGATATCCAAAACCTCTAGGGTACGTGGCAAGCCCCCAAATACACCCCTTCCGATCAGTTTTAAATAGCCGTTCTTGTCAATAAGGCGAACGCCTGTCTCATCAAAAAAACCATATTGCACATTTCTATATGCGCTATGCAATATTGAATTTAATAAGACGATATCTGAACGGTCTCCCCCCGTAACAAAATCTTGTACCACATGTTTGATATTTTCTTCCATAACAAAACCTTTTTTATTATCTAAAGACGGATTGGTTTCTAAAAACCGGACACATCAAGGCAAAGGTTTTAGGGTACTCACAGCAATACGGTTCCACCCATTTATGGCAACCACGATGAGTATGATCTGTGCCAAAGTAGCTTCATCGAAAAAGGCCAATGCCCGGTGGTAGGTTTTAGCGCTTAAACCTTGTTTATGTATCAGGGTTACCTCTTCGGCAACCGCCAAAACCGCCTCTTCTTTTTCTGTAAAAAGATCGGAATGCCGCCAAGCATTCAGGAGGTATAAGCGCTGTGGTTCAGCGCCATCTTTAAGGGCTTCTTGGATATGCATATCCAAGCAAAAAGCACATTGGTTAAGCTGCGAGGCTCGAATTTTGATCAAGTGTTTCAAATTCCGGTCCAAACCACATTCGTTTAAATACTTTTCCAAGGCCATTAAAGGTCCATACACCTCTGGCGCCAACTGGTCTATCTGTATCCTGTTTTCCATATTCTTTGATTTATTAACAAAGCTATGGGCTACAGAATCGGAAAAACTTAAACAGGTTTAAGAACGGATTTTCTTTCGAATTTCACTAACATACTCCGGGGTAAGGCCTAAAAAGGAAGCAATGGCCTTTTGGGGTACTTGCTGGGCAAAATCTGGGAATGAATTAATAAAATGAAGATAGCGTGCTTCTTTAGACATATCGTGCTGAAAGCGCATGCGATGTAAAGCGGCCCCATAGGCAATCTCGAATAATTGCCGAAAATAGGTTTCCATGGCCGGAAAGTTCTCCAATAAGCGATCTTGATCTGCTTTCGAAATCAGTTGTACTTTCGAGGGTACTACGGCCTTAATACCATATTCAGAACGTGCTGCGTTCCTAAAAGCCAAATAATCGGTAAGCCACCATCCCTTTAAAGCGAACTGTAAAATCTGCTGATGGCCTTTTTCTGAAGGATAATGGAGTTGCAGACAACCTTCCTCCACAAAATAATGGGTATGGCAAATAGCGCCGGGCACTAAGAGTTCGTGATTTTTATGGATTTCCATAGGGCTGAAGTATCCCAAAATACCATGGGCCTCCGCTTCCGAAAGGGGAACATAATTTCGAATATGATCTAATAATGCCATCCGACTAAAATAACCCTAGATCAAACCAAATGCAATCGAGTGTCTAAAATTTATGATCAATATCATGGGAAGGAAAAACCATCACTTTTAGTTTTGCCCTACCTACCAAAAATGGGCCCGTGTAAGGTTTTCCATTAAGAAGCAACCAATGTTATCCATGTTACTGAACGGAAATGGTGAGGGCAGTACATTTGAATTAAATTTTGCAGATATGAGCAACGATATACAACAAATCATAAATCATAGTTTAACCAAGGCCACCGATTATAGTACCTACCGCGAGCAGGTGGCCGAATTGGTGACCCAAGGAAAAAATACAGGCCCCGAACAGACCGAGGCCTTGGCCGAATACACCAAACTAAACGACCGCCGTATGAAAAGGCTCGACAAGACCTTGAAAATTTCGGAAGCGGACGAAAACGAGTTAAAGGCACAAGCCAACAGACGCACCTTTTTGGTACTTACCGAAAGCTGGTGTGGCGATGCCGCCCAAACCATGCCGGTCATAAACAAGGTAGCCGACCTAAACCCAAATTTTGAGATGAAGGTGGTCTTACGCGACGAAAACCTCGACCTTATGGATGCCTTTTTGAGCAATGGCGCCCGGGCCATTCCCAAAATGATCGTATTGGACGAAGATCAAAATGTAATCGGCGAATGGGGATCGCGCCCCAGTACCGCTACCAAAATGGTCGAAGATTACAAAGCCGCCCATGGCGGACTTAGCCCAGAGTTTAAACAAGAATTACAGCTGTGGTATAACAAAGACAAGGGCCAAACTACGGTTACAGATCTTAAAAGTCTGATCGTAGGATAGAACGAAAAATCTATCCGTAATAAATAAATGGTTAATCGGGTTGTTTGTGTTAGGCCGCCCAAAACCCATATTCCTTATAGGTGGAATGCAATCAATTAGATGTCATGGGGTTCACTTGAATTTGACCTCCAATGGCGTGTAACACCTTCATTATGGTAGTAAATTGAGGTTTGGACCCTTCCGATAAGGCTTTGTAAAGACTAGGACGACTCATACCCGTTTCTTCAGCGATTTTGGTCATACCTATAGCTTTCGCAATATGGCCGATAGCCTGAACTAGGTCGGCATGGTCACCCTCTTCTAAAACCGTATTCAAATATTCGGCGATCATTTCTTTACTATCCAAATAATCGGCAATATCAAAACTAGTAGTACTCATAGCTAATGCTTTAATTTTTCTAAAATCGTTTTTGCCTTTTTTATATCGGCCTTTTGGGTGGATTTTTCCCCTCCGATAAAAAGAATTATAATCGTTCCTTTTTTCTCGTGAAAGTACACTCTGTAACCTTTGGCATAGTGTATTCTCAATTCCAAAATTCCGGATCCAACGGATTTATAATCGCCGAAATGGCCCATTTTTTCCAACTTCTGAATACGAAACAAAATCTTGGACTTTGCTTTAAGATCCTTAAGCTTACGTAACCATTTGTCGAATTCAGATGTTTTTTCAATAAAATACATGTTATATGTATTCAGTTGGATACAAAAATAGTAGAATTAGATGTAAATGCAAATTTTATTACCCTCTGGTATTCAGCGATTAGGCTATATAGGAAAAGCCAATTCGGTAAACACAATTAATTCCATTACTACCAGTATCTATTACAGTCTACTTACCTTGAAACAGGTAGGTAATAGTACCGATTTGGGAGGCTTTGGTAGAGGACTGAAAGCTCGATTTAAAGGCATAGGCCACCGCATTCTCGGTCAGGCAGCCGTTTAAGGAAGTGGAACTTTTTTCGTTAATACTCGCATCGATTACCCTTCCAGTGGCATCTACGGTAATGTTCACTACCACCTTGCCCCCAACTTGACAGGTATAAATGGGTACCGGCAAACGGGTATGGTACCGATCGACCAACGAATAGGAAATGGAAGTATTCTTGTTTACCGTATTCATGCGCTCTAGGGTCTCGGCGGTTTTTTCACCGTATTTTTCCTGGGCCTGCTGGCGCTTTTTCCGCATTTCAGCCAGTGAATTGGCAAAACCATCGTCGGTCGCCTCGCCATTTTCCCCTTCAGCCTCCGTTTCTTGTTCGGCCATCAACTCTTCCAAGGTCTTTAAGGGCTCTGGATTACCCACCGAAGGTTTCATGGTTTGGTTATAGGCCAAATGGCTTTTAATCCGTTCGCTGGGTTGTAGTTCTTGTTGCGTTTCCGGTTCCGGTTCGGGCTCTTCGAAAAGTTCGGGATCCAAGGCCATTTCAATCACATATTCCTCAACCTCTTCGGCCCCAAGCCTAATATTATAGAGGCTCAGAACCACAATGGCCATACTGAACAGGGTAATGAGTAATGAAAGCTGACTTCGGTTAAGTTCCATACGTTTTTCTATAACCCGTTTTTTTCAAAATTATTTCTCGAAAATCGAGATTAATTATCAAGTATGGCTTGGGAAACCATATTTCAATAACACGATTCTAGCTAACAACCCTTGCAAGTAATCCATACCTCCGTGGACTTGATTACACTGACATTGAAGTGTAAATTCCGCCATTGGGTCAATTTCCGTAGCTATCCATTATTTTTGAAAATCTCGGGCGACACACCCTTATCTACGTTATAACTGCCTATTTTGGTTCTCCGCAAGGCAGAAAGATGGGCACCACTACCCAAGGCTTTGCCAAAATCATATGCCAAAGACCGTATATAGGTCCCCTTACCGCAAACCACCCTAAAATACACTTTTGGCATCTCTATTCGGGTGATCTCAAAGGTATCTATACGCACTTGGCGGGTCTTTACCTCAACGGCCTTACCGGCCCGGGCGTATTCATACAAAGGTTTGCCATCTTTTTTTAGGGCCGAATACACGGGCGGCACCTGGGTAACATCGCCTAAAAAGGCTTGGGTAGCTTGGTGTATGGCCGCTTCGGTAATATGTTCGTTCGGAAAAGTAGCGTCTACTTCGGTTTCCAAATCATAGGAAGGTGTTGTGGCCCCGAGGGTAAAACTCCCCGTATATTCTTTGGTCTGGCCTTGAAGTTCGGGAATACGTTTGGTAAATTTTCCGGTACAGACCAACAAGAGTCCGCTTGCCAAGGGATCCAAGGTTCCGGCATGGCCCACCTTAATCTTTTTAAAGCCGAATTTTTTCTTGATATACCACTTTAAGGCATTAACGGCCTGGAAAGAGGTCCAATGCAAAGGTTTATCGAGCAGTAACAGCTGCCCTTCCTTAAAAGCCTCCCCATCTATCTCCAAAACGGAATCCATGCCCTATGCGAATAAAGAAATACCAATGGCCAAAAGGCCGACTACCAAACAGTATATCGAAAAATACGACAATTTACTTTTACGAACCAACTGTATCATCCAGGTACAGGCCACCAATCCGGAAAGGAAAGCCGCTATAAAGCCAACGCCCATGGCCCCGGCATTAGAGACCTCTCCGCTCAATTCACCGCTCATGATATCTTTGGCGATCTTCCCAAATATAAGGGGTACCACCATAAGAAACGAAAAACGGGCCGCCCGCGATTTATCTACCCCCAACAATACGGAAGTGGAAATGGTGGCCCCAGAGCGCGAAATGCCCGGTAACATGGCAATAGCCTGTGAAATTCCGATAATAAAAGCGTTACCATAGGAAACACTTTTTAGGGTGTCTTTGGCTTTATCGGCAAAGTAGAGTAGCGCCGCCGTAACGATCAGCATACCACCTACAAAAAGAATATTACCCCCGAAAAACGCCTCGAGTTGTTCTTCAAAAAAGAGTCCGACCAACACGGCCGGTACCATACTGACGATTATTTTCAGGGAAAAGGCGGTTTCTTCATTGTTCTTGAATTGCAAAAGCCCTTTGATAATATCCCATACATCTTTACGGAAAACCACCAAGGTACTCAAGGCCGTGGCAAAATGGAGAACCACGGTAAACAATAGGCTTTCTTCGGGTAGGGAACCATCGCCCAAAAGGGCTTTGCCCAATTCTAAATGTCCGCTGGAGGAAACCGGAAGGAATTCGGTCAATCCTTGGATAATTCCCAGGATTATCGCATCTAATAAATCCAAAGGGTTATTTTTTGGAAGGGTTCAACAAAATGGCATATACCTCTATACCCAACCCGATCAACACCAAGGTAGGGGCCAAGCGGATACGTCTAAAATTATAGATCTCTGGATTAAAGACATTAGGGTCATCGGTACCCCCGCCACTCATAAGAATAAAACCAAGTACGATGCAGGCCAGCCCGATCGACATGAACAAATAGTTCTTTTTCTGGAAGATAAACTCCTTTTTTGGGCCTTCTTGTTGTTTTTTCTTGCTCATACCCCAAAAGTAAACTTTTCTTGGGAAATAGGGTATTAAGGGGAAGATCTCTCGAAGTACGAAGTTCGAAGTGGGAGGTACGAAGTGAAAGTTTGCGACTATTTTTAAACCCTTCAGACCCTACCAAGTACAAAGTACGAAGTAAGTAGTACCAAATTTATATCCGACTTTCGACTCCATCGTGAACCATAAACCCCTTAGAAAATTAGATAGGGTTTGAAAGACACCCCCTCAATCCCCCTCAAGGGGGAGGCTAAACCCGTTAGTTATTGACTCAAAAGTCTTGTAGTATTCATTTCAGCTAGTAAAACAACTCACATCAGATAATCCATTTCTAATTAATCATATCAGGTTACTGTCAAAAATTTCCCCCTTCGGAGGGGGACCAAGGGGGTGGTAAGCCACAACCCCTTCAGCCTGACACTAATTCACACGAACAGTGAGGTTATTCCGCAGAGTTTCACAGAGTAGGCACAGAGTTTCACAGAGGTTTTCTTTAAAGATTCAACAAACTCCTTTAGGCAATTTTCAAATTAGAACATTTTCAAATTGACGCATTGTACACTGGTACATTGATACATGGTTACATTGCCGCAGGCCTGACACGAATTTCACAAATTCACACGAATAGTTATGTTGTTCCGCAGAGTTTCACAGAGTAGACACAGAGTTTCACAAAGACTTTCATTAACCGATTCCACGATTAAGTTAACCCAGTTATGATATTTTCAAATTAATACATTTTCAAATTGGTACATTGATTCAACAACTTCCAACTTATAGCCCTCACCCCAGCCCTCTCCCGCAGGAGAGGGAGTCGTTCATTATTTGTCTACATTTTTAGCCTTTTCAAGTTTGGTTTCAACACTAAAAAACCGCGCACTTCCCATCTTCCTTAATGGCTGGCGGAACCATCTATTTGGCTATTGCCTACGGTCTGCTTACATTTACGTACAAATCAAAACCAATGGCCCAAAATTTTGAACAACGTTACCAAAAACGCAAACTGATTTCGTCCTACTTTTCGGTGGTACTCAGTATTGCCTTGGTACTTTTTTTATTGGGGGCCTTGGGCTTATTGGTCTTGAACACCAAAAAACTGGCCGACCATTTTAAAGAGCAAATCGCCGTGACCATTTTCTTAAAGGATAATGCCAAGCCTTTGGAAGTTGAACAACTACAAAAGAGTTTGGCCATGGCCGAATACACCAAAGCGGCCGTATATGTTTCTAAGGAAGAAGCCGCTGAGCGTCACCGGGCCGAGATCGGGGAAGATTTTATGGAGTTCTTGGGGTACAACCCCCTAAAAAATTCCATTGACGTTACCCTAAAGGCCGATTTTGTCTCTACCCAACAAATCCAAGAGATTGCACAAAATATCGGAAGCAAGGATTATGTGGCCGAGGTGAGCTACGACGAACCCTTGATCTCCCTTTTAAACCGCAACATCCAAAAAATAAGCTGGTGGATCTTATTGGCCTCGGCCGTATTTACCCTAATCGCGGTCTTATTGATTAATAGTTCGATCCGTTTGTCTATCTACTCCAAACGTTTTATTATCAAAACCATGCAAATGGTGGGGGCTACCAAAAGTTTTATCCGCCGCCCATTTATACTGACGAACCTGAAACTCGGACTCATTGGTGCCTTGGTCGCCTTGGTGGTCTTAGGGGTATTGTTGTATTACGTAAACGAGGCCTTCCCGGAATTGGGTGTTTTTGCCGACCCCATTCAATTGACCGCCTTGTTCTTGGGCGTGTTCGTTTTGGGCTTAGGTATAGCCATGATCAGTACTTTTTTCGCTGCTCAACGTTTTTTAAACCTGCGTACCGACGAGTTGTATTATTAGATTGTAGTTTTTTTTACACCGGAAACTTACAGCGTACAACCCAATTTGTTGTCTACAAAAATCCGATTGGATTTGAAGGACACCCCCTCAATCCCCCTCAAAGGGGGAAGTTAAACCTGTTA
Organism: Sediminicola luteus; assembly: GCF_002514735.1. Classification (GTDB taxonomy): domain Bacteria; phylum Bacteroidota; class Bacteroidia; order Flavobacteriales; family Flavobacteriaceae; genus HQA918. The sequence goes on from NZ_KZ300477.1 coordinate 119,935, forward strand.
GTTTTTTACTCAAAAGTCTTGTGGTAATCATTTTTGCTTGCCAAAAAATCGTCATTCCGAACGAGGAACGAGGAGGAATCCCAAAATTTTGGGGTGTAATTGCAGACCATGAACCTTTCCAAGTACAAAGTACGAAGTGGGAGGTACGAAGTATAAATTCAAGAATATTCATAAACCCTTTAAACCATGAACCATTAACTCTTCAAACCCTCAATCTGACACGAATTTCACGAATTCACACGAAGAATTATGTTGTTCCACAGTGTTTCTCAGAGTAGACACAGAGACTTTCATTAACCGATTACACGATTCAGTTAACCCAATTATGATATTTTCAAATCAACACATTTTCAAATTGACCCATTGGTACACTGGTATATTAATTCATCGTTACATTACCTCAGCTTGACACGAATTTCACGAATTGGCACGAATAGTCCAGTTGTTCCACAGAGTTTCGCAGAGTAGACACAGAGTTTCAAAGAGGTTTTCATTAACCGATTCAACGATTCAGTTAACCCAGTTAAGATATTTTCAAATTAACACATTTTCAAATTGGCCAATTGTACATTGGTACACTGGTATATTGTACATTGATTCGTAGTTCCAACTTTACGGCCCTCACCCCAACCCGCTCCTCCCGCCATTCCGCGGGACAGGCGCAGGAGAGGGAGCTGTTCATAATTTCGTTCCACTTTAATCTTTCAAATTTCCATTCGACAAGAAACGATTATATCATTCTAAAATTAACCTCGTACCTCCAACTTCGTACTTCCAAAATTACCTTGGCTTATAAAAATATCCATCCTCTGCGCCTAACAACAATTGCAATTGACCTTGATCGGTGGTTAGTATGGTGGGGCTGGTGGTATGTCCGGCCAGTTTGTTGGTGGCCAGGGCCCCTTTAAAGGTAAAATAGCTACGCTCGCCTTGGGTTTTTACATTTTCGAACCATACGGCATTGGTACCGTTTACGATAATATCGATATCGCCGTCCGCATCCCAATCGGCCAAGGCCAGTTTTCTTCGGCCACTTTTACCGAACTCCCCATTATTGAGGCGTAAGGGCCCGGTAGTACTATCTACAACCTTGTTCTTGCGGTCAAAAACACTGGCGTCTTGGCCATAAAAAATACGTTTTGGGGGTTTTAGCCACAGCCCATCCTCTTTTTCAAAACGTTCGTAATAGGCCAAATACCCTTCGTGATCCAACATGATCAGGTCCATATGTCCGTCGCGGTTCCAGTCAAAGGCCATAGGGGTAGTGCGCCATTGGGTAGCCAGACTTTGGGGTTGCGGATCCCACCAGTTCCAATGCGGTTTGGGTGGGCTGCTGGGCCAAGCTACCGTAAGCGGGGCCGCTGCGGCCAGTTTGGGGGAGCCGGCACTGCCTATATTTTTATACCAAAGCACGCGACCCCAAATCGAATTGACGATGATGTCGTGTAGGCCATCACCATCCCAATCGGCTACCGAAAGGGTGGTATAGCCCCATTTGGCCTCACAGGGCCCTTGTATAGAACCGTTGTAACCCGCCTGTAGCCGAATGGTCTCCCCGGCGGCCTCCAAATACACTGGGGCGGCCCATTTAGGAGTAGCGCCATCTTCGAGCTTTTCGATAAACCCGATATAACCGGCCGAATTGCCACAGATCAGGTCTTGGTCGCCATCTTGGTCCCAGTCAACAGCGACAGGGGTGGCCAAAGCGCCGAATTTCACATCTTGTGCCCGTTGCTTAAAATAACGGGGCGCCTTGAATACGGGCATATGGTCGGTCACCTTTCCGGTATTCTCTACCCATGCCACCCGACCATCTTCATCGCCTACTACCAGATCTATATCGCCATCGCGGTCCCAGTCTATGGCCGTGGGTAAGATCATTTCCAGATCCATTTTCAAAATACCCGACTCATTTTCCAAAAACCGTTGGGGGGCGAATTTAGGATTTTCACGGGTACCTATATTTTCAAACCAACTGAACCTATCGAGAAACTCGCCACAGATCAGATCTAGATCCCCATCTTGGTCAAAATCGGCCATATTGGGCGAGGGGGCACCATAGACATCTATGGGGGCATCGCCGGCTTGTATTTGACCTTTTAACGCATAGCCATTGGGGGTATTCTCAATAAGATACACATACCCATGTAGGGGCCCGTTGGTCCACTCGCCAGCGGCGTTAAAGGCATTGTCCCAACCATAGTCTTCCCCATCTTGTATACCCACCAAGATATCGAGGTCCCCATCGTTTTCGTAGTCTACGTATTTCCATTGGTTAAAGCGGATCTTGTTGTGCAGTCCGGCAAAGGTATCGCCCGGGAAAAGGGTTTTGGGGTTTTCGGTAAACTTTTGGGTAAAGTTTGTCAATTCTTCCCCCGGCCGCAGAAAACGCGCTTTTCCGTTGATCTGTGATACTTGAAGATGCCGAATGGGATCGGCCACTCGAACCGGTGGTTCAAAGACCGGAAAAGCCGTGCCGTTTTTGTTCTCAAAAAAATAGATACCGTTAAAAGGTACGTCTTTACAAGATACCAGCAGATCATAATCGCCATCTTGGTCGTAGTCTACCGGTAATGGATTGGCCCAAAGCCCCACTCCCAAATCTACGGTAAGCCCAGGATGATTATAGGGCATACGCACCAAATCGGCCAAAGATGCTGACCCGGTCGGACCCAATTTTTTTTCTGTTTTACAGCCCAAAAGCAGGCCCAGTAGGCAAAGCCCCCAATGCAAACGTCCCATACGATCTTTATTTAAGGTAACGCCTAAAGATACGGCAGGCCAAGCTTGGATATTTCAAACTTGTTGATGGGAATAGATGGGAAATTGATCGGATGACATGGCCATGAGGTTGGCCTTAGTCGAAGGTTGGCGTTATGACAAGGGAATCAAAATTATTTTGGTGGAATCTAGCAAGGCATGAGACGGGTGCCTCTTGCCAACGGCATATTTATAGTTCGTAAACATGCAATGTCTTTCCAAAATCCAACACAAACAACTTACCATTATGCCAATGTAGGTGGTCTGTACCCATCGGGATCATCTCATCAAGTTTGAGCATTTCTAGGAAATTCAAGTCTTGTCTGTCGTAGATAGCGACCATTCCAGGTTTGCCAGAAGCCATTGCAAAAATGTACTCGTCATAAACTTTGTGCGCTCCAGTTGGTCTAAAGCCGTAAGTATCTATTAAATCCTGCATGCTTTCCTCTCTCAGTATCTCTCCGGTATTGGCATCTAGCTCCTTGATAGTGTAATCCGCTATGCAGTAAATCTTGTCTTCAAAAATAGCTGTCTTGCCTACACGATCTTGCTTCCATTTTAATGTACCAATGGAGATATCGAAGGCTAGGAGTTGGCCATTGGAAAGGGGGGCATACATAACGTGTCCCTTACTAAAAATTGCATCTTCAAGATTCGCATCAACTACAAAATCTTTTGGCACATTATAGGTTCTTACTTCTTCTTTCATAGACAATGAAAATAAGGTAACTTCATCACCAAGTCTTTTGAATAAGAATTCTCCTTTTAAACCCCCTGATTTCTTAAAATAAAAACCAAGATCCACACCTACTGACTGCTTCGGCTGTATGTAATGAAAAGATCTAGATTGTCTACTTGCTACTGCAAAACCATCTTCAAACTCAAAAGCACTTAAAATGCCGTATTCCCCCGCTGGCGCGAGGCTCCCGTCTCGTGCCGAAACAAACCCAGCAAGGCAAATATCAAACCAGGGTATACTCCTGAACTTGGGTTGCATTCGTCGTATCAATTTACGACATTCGACCAAAACTGAAACCAATATCGTCTATGGCCATTATGGTATGGTCGTCTGCATAGTTTCGGGCACTACTATATTTCCAATGTGTTGGATCCGTTACAAAACCCTGTTTTACCGGATTGTTATGGATATAATCCAACTTTTGTTTGATTACGGCCGTACTCCATAATTCGATGGGTTTATTATGGTGCTGCCAAAACTGATGACCGGTTTTGGTCTTGAATATCTCCAATAAAAACCCTTTCCTACTTTCTTGTACGTTTTCTTTGATGGCCTCCACAATATTTCTAGAAGTAAAACTCTTAAAATCCCTGATCAAGCCCGAGGGATCATTACTGGCCGAACGAAACATCAAATGAACATGATTGGTCATAAAACAATACGCATATAGCTCCATACCTTTATTTGCCCTACAATATGAAACGCTCTCTGCCAATATTTCAAAATAGACTTGTCGGGTAAATACATCTACCCAAGATACCGTGGCAAAAGAAACGAAATACAAGCCCGAAGGATTATTGAATTTGTACTTTCTACTCATTTCTATAAGTTACGGAAATAATGGCTAGTAACAGGACTCACGAGTTCTTGCTGTCGTTAATACGATTAGAATGGCACGAGACGGGAGCCTCGCGCCAGCGAGGGGATTTTATTCAAGTCAAAGCTCTGTTCCTGCTAAACAGAACAAACAATAACGAACAAAAAAACAAGGTAAAAATGTTTCAATATGTAGTCACTTTCCTTCGAAATTAATGTTAACGTTGTAATTGACCAGAATATTGGTCGAAACGGGCTATTTTTCGCTCCAATTTCAGTATTCTTCTAAGCCTCTTTTGTTTTTATTCTATAGGTTATTGATAAAATGGAAAACCCGCTAACCCTTTTTACTACCCATCCACGTCAACTGGTGCCAAATACTTTCCAAAGGGCCTCGTTTATGGCGTTTTAACCACCACACACAAATGAAGTACATTACTATACTAAGTACGATGGCAATCAGAAAACTATGGGTGGCCCCTGTGATCTTGTATAGGCCAAAACCAAAGCCGTAATACAAAGTAGCCCCTAAGATGGATTGTAACACATAATTGGAAAGGCTCATACTACCGATCGGGATAAAAGGTTTTAGCCATTTTTGAATCTTTTGGTTCTGGAAAGCCAAATAAAAGGTTGCCACCCAAATACACATAAAGGCCACATTGGTCCACGAGGTTTCAATGACCGTGGCATAGCGTTTTACACCTTCGTCGGTAATAAAATCGGCCATATGCTTTTGAAGGTACCATAGGGGCAAAAAGATTAACGTGGTTATCAAGAGGGTCCGTTTCCAAAAAGCGGTGTTTTTGGCCGAATTTTCGAATAGACCTTTTCTACCGGCCCAAAGGCCCAACATAAACAAGGCCGGGATATGGAAAAAGCGCCCACTCTCGTAACTCCACCACAGCACGGCCTTTTTTCCATTGGTCAAATTACCTACCACGGTATCCCAAAACGAGGGTTCGGTAATATAGGTCCACATCTTTCCGAAATAACCCCATGAGGTAGGATCGCCCAGATTTTCGACCGGATGTCTTATGGCATCTATCAGTTGATAAAAGGCCCAGGGTTGTAGGAATAGGATTGTAGCTAAAATCAGTACGGTACGGTCGCTGAGTTTGGCCACGGGAATCAACACCAACCCGAATACGGCATAAATGGTAAGGATATCGCCCTGATAAAAGGCCGAGTTCAGCATACCAAAAAGCAATAACAACAGTAAACGCCAGGCAAAGCGGGGCCTAAAGTCGGAACCTCTAGCCTCTTGATTGCGCATTTGGATAAAAAAGGTAAGCCCGAAAAGTAGGGCGAACATGGCATAAGATTTTCCCGCGAATAAGAAAAATAAAAACTCCCAAATCATTTTATCGAGCGAGACCAACCATTCGGGCAGGCCTTCGGGTAGGTGGTAGACATCGAAATGCTCTAAGTTGTGCAATAACATTATGGTAACTAGGGCGAACCCGCGTAGGGCATCGACCACCAAGAGTCTTTGGTTTGGGGTATGCATGTGTTTTGGTTTGGTTAGCCTCTACAGGCTCGAAAAACCCTAAGATACGTATCCTTTTCAAGGCAGGCACCAAATATTAGCCAATCGATGTCCCAGTACGAACCATTGGCTTTTCTAGGTGGCCATAGGGCTAAATAATCAACCCGAAAAGAGGGATAAGCTTCCAAACCATGAACTATAAACTTTTCCAAGTACGAGGTACGAAGTGGAAGGTACAAAGTAAAAATTTGTGAATATTCATTAACCTTTCCAAGTACAAAGTATTAAGTAATTAGTACTAAGTTTGTTCGGCTTTCGACTTCATTGTAAACTATAAACCCTTCAAACCATGAGCTATCAACTTTTCTAAATACGAAGTACGAAGTGGGAGGTACGAGGCGAAAACTCGTAAATTTAATAAACTCTTCGAAAATTCTATGGGATTTGAAAGACACCCCCTCAATCCCCCTGAAGGGAGAAGTTAAACCTGTTAGATATTGACTCAAAAGTCATGAGGTATTTCTTCATGCTTGTCAAAAAACTGTCATTCCGAACGAGGTACGAGGAGGAATTCCACAATTTTGGGGTGTAATTGCAGACCATGAACATTTCCAAGTACAAAGTACGAAATGGGAGGTACGAAGTATAAATTCAAGAATATTTATAAACCCTTCGAAAATTCGATTCGATTTGAATGACGCCCCCTCAATCCCCCTGAAGGGAGAAGTTAAACCTGTTAGATATTGACTCAAAAGTCATGAGGTATTTCTTCATGCTTGTCAAAAAACTGTCATTCCGAACGAGGTACGAGGAGGAATTTCACAATTTTGGGGTGTAATTGCAGACCATGAACCTTTCCAAGTACAAAGTACGAAGTGGGAGGTACGAAGTATAAATTCAAGAATATTCATAAACCCTTTAAACCATGAACCATTAACTCTTCAAACCCTCAATCTGACACGAATTTCACGAAATCACACGAACAATAAAGCTATTCCACAGGGTTTCACGGAGTAGACACCGAGTTTCACAGAGGCTTTCATTAACCCATTTCACGATTAAATCAACCCTGTTACAACCATTTTCAAATTAGCACATTTTCCAATTGACCCATTGGTACACTGGTTCATTGATACATCGTTACATTGCATAGGCCTGACACATATTCACATGAATAGTGAGCTTGTTATGCAGAGTTTCACAGAGTAGACACAGAGTTTCACAGAGGCTTTCTTTAACCGATTAAACAAACCTAGCTATGGCCATTTTCAAATCTTCAAATTAACCCATTATCAAATTATTCCACCCCTAGCCAGGCCTTTCTATGTGTTATTTGTGCTGCTGTGGCGTCAGGATCCATACTGATGGAATAGGTAGGATTCTTACCCAATTCCAACTGGGTTTCGCGTGTTTTGCCATGACGCTCGAATTTGAGTTGCAATACATCGCCCGGCTTTTTGGATCCCAGCAGCTTTTCAAAGGTGTTTTCATCGTCCATTGGCTGTCCGTCTACCGCTAAAATACGATCGCCTTTGGCCAGGCCTGCATTGTAGGCCGGCCGATCGATCAGGGTATTATCGGTAATGGCGTTGCCTTCTATATAGCCCCCGAAATAGGCCCGTTCCGAATTCTGTTCCAAAGCAATACCTACCGAAGCGAACAGGCGTTTGTAGTCGGGCATACCGCTTCTGTAGATATATTTTTCAAAGAAAGCAGTGCCAAACTCGTTTCCGGCATAGGCATTTAGGGCATGGTGCAGGTTTTCTATGGTATAGGGTATTTCCTTTTTTCCGTATTGGCCCCAGAGTTTTTTAAAGAAATCGTCGAGGTTTAAATTCTTTTCCCGTAGCGAAAGATCCAAGGCCAGCCCCAAGGCCGCACCATAGGAATAGTAGGAAATAAAAGTATTGCCACGGTTTTGGGGATCCAATGAAGTAGCCGCATCTACGAAAGGCGCCTGATAACTCATTTCGATTGGGTTCGAGAATTTACGGCCGTTGCTATTCCACACATAATTGAAAGTGCCATCGAAAGTACCCACGAATTCCTCGGGCTCCATAATTCCGGCCCGGCATATGATCAAATTGGTATAATACGAGGTGAACCCTTCGGCAAACCAAAGCTCGCCACTCATGTCTACATGGTCAAAATCAAAGGGTTCCAAAGACAAAGGTCTTAGGCGCTCTACATTCCAGGCATGGAAAAACTCATGGCTCACCGTACCTAGGTTTCGGGTAATGCCTCCATCGGCCAAACTGCGTTTGCTGGTCACAATAGTCGAGTTTCTATGCTCCATACCATCCCCGTTCACATGGGGCATATAACAACCCAAAAAGGTATAGCTGCCAAAATCGAAATCGGGCAATTCGCCGAACACTTTTTCTTGTTCGATCACGATCTTTTTTACATTTTCGAAAAACTGGTCGAATTCAGTCTCGGTACCCTCATGGTGGAGGGCGAAACGTATTTCGTGGTCCTTACCATTGGATGGTAGGGTAAAACTACGTACACTATGGTTACTGATCTCGGTTGGGCTATCCATAAAATAGTAGAAATTCGGGGCCCAATAGGTGTTTCCTTTTTGGCGCTTCAATTGGGTGGCAACCTTCCAGCCCAGGTCTTCGCGCAAATCGAACTCGATTTCTATAGGCCTTTCTTTATGATCTGGGGCATACATAAAACTGGCCGGCATATTCAAATGGGCATGGGTCTCATCGATCTGGGAATAGGTGCCATCGGCCCTATTGGCGAAGAGGGTATAACTAATATTAACGGTACCGTCGTGACCACTGATATCCCATTGATACGGATTTGGCCTGAACACGGTCACCGGATTACCCTTACCATCGGTGGCCTTAAAACCATATACGTTTTTGGCAAAGGAATGAAAGGCATAACGGCCCGGCGAACTATTGGGCATACGCACCGAAAAAATGGGGGCCTTAACCTCGGGAAAACTGATTTCTACCTGTCCTTCGTGATGTTGGGCGTTTTCAAAGGAAATTCGATAACTATTGGTTTGGGCCATACCCAATACACCAAAAAAAACAATCAGGGAAAGTGTAAAAAATCGTTTCATGCGTTCGTTTTAAGATAAAGGCAAGATAAGATTAATACCCAAATGACCTCGTAATAGGATAGCTTATGTACAAGGCTTGCTAAGAAAACGGCAGTGCTTGGCTATCTTTGTAAACTGATGGCTTTGTCAGGTAGATACCCCTGAGGTAAAATGGCAAGGGTATCAAAAAACGATTCTTCGCCCATAAATCGATATGCCAATGAAACAGCAAGAATTCCATATTCTCGGTTCTTTTGAGTATGCCGCCGAAGTACAGGTAATCAAGGCCAAATTGGAGTCGGAAGGTATTCCGGTTTTCTTGTTGAACGAAAACACCCTGAACTCCGACCCATTGATCAGTCATGCCATTGGCGGGGTACAGATCCAAGTATATACCAAGGACAAAGATCGTGCCCAAGAAATTTTTGACGAATTGCGCACCTATGCCGTTGACGATAGCGGACAACCCTTGCCTTGCCCCAATTGTAAGCGCCCCCGATTAGAGGCCTACTACCAAAAAGAGAAATGGATCTACCGACTATTTCCGTTTTTTGAGCCTAAAAAATACCGTTGTACCCATTGCCAATTCATCACCAGGGCCACATCGAACTAAGTGTTTTGTGTAGTAAATCCTAAGGTTGTATGCGCTGGTAAATTCGGGCCTTACCCACCGAATCTATAATTCGATACTTGGTTCTCATGGTACTTTCGAGATAATCGATTTCGTTTTTGTAATGGGTCTGCACATAATTATTCTTGGGCATTAAACGTACGTTTTTGGGTCTGCCAGAACGGTGGCGGCGGATGACCAATTCTGGTTGTTTTTCTTCAAAGATATACTGCAGTTCGGCTTGGGAGCTCGTACGCGGACTACCCGAACCCACGATTAATTCTTGCCTAAAAATATTGGTGGGGTGGGTAACGATTTTTGAAGGGGGTTGGGTACCAAGCATCCAATAGCCAATATGGTAATCCATAAAATATACGTTCTTGTTCTCATATCCCTTTTCTTGTATCAAAAAAGGCACATCGACCCCTTCGCCATTGAGCAACCTTCCTTTTTCGGCGTAATTTTTGGCCACAGCCACATACTCCAAATAACTTTCCATGGGCACTAAAAAAAGTAGGTAGGCCAAATATGGGACCCATTTCTTTTTGGGTTGTGGCAATCGCGTCATTAACATCGCCACGACCAGTATCAACAAGGGGTAGATCTGAATCAGGTAATGCCCATTGATCTTACCCACCCGAAAAAAGGAAAAGGTTATTGCCCCTATGGAAACCCAAATTAAACTATGCAACAAGTTGGATTTTTCGAACAATTTTATCCGCCAGGCCCATCCCGCCAAAACACCTAACACCAACCCAAAAGGAAGCACATCTAACACCGAACCTTCTTTAGAGGCCGCATAGCGTAAGGGAGCGCCAAAGACCACATCGTAAAAGGCCGAAAAGGCATCTTGATTATAATAATGTAAGCCAAAAAACAGCAAAGGAACCAAAGCACCCATACCGTAAATAAAACTAAGTAACACCCCCTTCGTTAAGGGGTTTTTATACCAATACAAAAGTAAAGGCCCAAATACCAACATGGCATAACCCAAATTCAATTTAGCCATAAAGGCCATACCCATAGCGATACCTGCCAAGAAAACCAACCCTAACGAGTCCTTACTGGCCAAGAGCCACAAGGCCCCCATAAAAAATACGGTAGCAATATGTTCCGACATCACCCCTTGTACACTGCCAAACAGGCTTAAAAAACAAAGGGTAGCCACACCAGACCAAAATCCCAAAAGTTTAGAATGCAGGCTTTCGCCCAGTTTAAAGGTAAAAAAGGCGGTCAATGCCACCAATACGCAACCAAAAAATCGAATGGCAACAAAACTCTTACCGAAAACTTTGATCACTAAGGTAAAAAACAGGAACACCACTGGGGGCTTTAAGTCCCACAATTCGGTATAGGGTAAGTGACCGTCTACCCAAGATTGGGCCACTAGAATAAAGGTGCTCTCATCTTGATCTACATAATCCCGAAAGAAAAAAGGGAGCCTGATAAAGACCGTAACAAAAAGAAAGAGAACAAATACCAAAGCGGCTTTTAAAGAAAAATCTTTTTGAAACAATTGGGGGAACGGTAAAGACGGCATCAAGAATGGTGGGTAATATTTCCGGTTTTCGCAAGATAAGAAAAATGCCCAACCCCCATAAACATTGGAAAAACCAACCCTTTCTTATAAAACACCAAAACTTATAACCACATGATTACCTACAGATTAGAAGAAGAAAAATACAACCCTATTAGAAACCGTCTTGGTTCCGTTAGGCATAATGCGTTTTTCTAAACAGATTTCAGCTTCCGAACAGGCTTTTGGTTTTCGATAAAGCAGCGGCTATAACCTGATGCATATCATAATACTTGTATTCGGCCAATCGGCCGCCGAAAATTACTTCATCGTTGGCCGCCATAGCTTTGTATTTTTTATACAGGTCCGAATTCTTGGCATTGTTTATCGGATAATAGGGTTCATTACCCGCGGCCGCCTCTAACGGGTACTCCCGAGTAATGACCGTTTTGTTTTGCTTGCCGAACTCAAAATGTTTATGCTCCAACACCCTAGTGTATGGGGTTTCGGCATCGGTATAGTTAACCACAGCATTGCCCTGATAATTGGGTTGGTCTAAGGTTTCATGCTCAAAACGAAGGCTCCTATACTCGAGCTTACCATGGCAATACCCATAAAACTCATCGATTTTCCCCGTAAATACAATGGTATCGGCCATTTGATCCCAATGTGTCTTATCTAGAAAATAATCTACCCCGGTCTTGCACACTACATCTTTTAACAAACCTTCAATTAGCTTGTTATACCCCCCTATGGGTATTCCCTGATAGGTATCGTTAAAGTAGTTATTATCGAAAGTAAAACGTAACGGAAGCCTTTTAATGATAAAGGCCGGTAAATCGACAGCCTTTCTTCCCCACTGTTTTTCGGTATACCCTTTAATCAATTTGTAATAAATATCCTCTCCCACTAGCGATAGTGCCTGTTCTTCAAGGTTTTTAGGGGTTTTTACCTGGTATTTTTTCGTTTGCGAGGCTATAATTTCCTGCGCTTCTTGCGGGCTAGTTACGCCCCATAACTTATAGAACGTATTCATATTAAAGGGCAAGTTGTACAAATCCCCTTTATAATTTGCCAAGGGCGAATTGGTGTACCTATTAAAGGTCACGAAACGGTTTACATAGTCCCAAATGGCCTTATCATTGGTATGGAAAATATGCGCCCCATATTTGTGTACATTAATACCTTCTACAGCTTCACAATAAACATTGCCTCCTAAATGATCACGCTTATCGATTACCAAACATTTCTTTTGATGTTTCTGTGCCTCATGGGCGAAAACGGCACCATATAACCCACTGCCAACAATAAGATAATCAAACGGTTTTTGGTTCTGCATAGTAACTTTCCCTTAAAATTAAATTAGGTGATTCTAGAATAGATTAGTATTTAATAACGGTATATTTGCGCGTAAACAAATCTAGTAGTTCGCAGCGGATGAATCGAGGTCATCTTTATTTTATTTCGAGAAATTATAAATTTTCAAAAAATGCCGCCTCTAAACCCAAGATGGATTGCGAGCAGGTTTTAGCCCAAAACGGATTTACAAATTTAGGATTTAAACAAAGTAACCACCCCAATTCAGCCTGGGGAGCCCTACTGAGCTTTTTTAGTATCACCAAAGGACTTTTGGCCCTCCCGTTTTCGTCTACCTTGTGCATGCAATATCCTTTAAGCAAGTACTTTAACTACAAAATTTCGATAGCCAAACTAAAGCGATGTAAGATTGTTTTGATCGTTCACGATGTAAAATCGTTGATGGGAAAAAACATCGACCCGGCCCAAGAGATGAAACGATTCAATAAGGCCGATGTTCTTGTACTGCATAACCATGCCATGATCGAATGGTTTAAGGCAAATGGTTGTACCACCCCCATGGTACCGCTATACCTTTTCGATTATCTTTTAAGCCCCAACCAATCGTTTTCCGATGTACCGAAAAAATTGGAAAACGAAATCATTTTTGCCGGAGGTCTAGGGATAGAAAAAAGTGCTTTCTTGTACCAACTCGATGATTTGGAAAAATCCGATTACCGGCTTAAACTCTATGGTAATGGCTTTCAAAAGGAAAAAGTTTCCGAAAATTCCATTTTGGAATATCAAGGTGTATTTGCGCCTGATGAGGTATTGGATTATTTAAAAGGAAATTTCGGATTGGTTTGGAACGGTAATGATATTAAAGAATGCGATGGGGCTTTCGGAAAATACATTCAGTACAACAACCCCCATAAAACCTCACTGTATTTATTGGCCGGACTCCCTATTATAATTTGGGATAAGGCGGCCGTAGCCCCCTTGGTAGAAAAAGAGGGGATAGGATTTACCATTTCCTCTTTACACGAACTTCCTGAAAAACTGGCAAAAATAGATGCCACTGCGTATGCGACCATGGTTGCCAAGGTAGATGAAACCCGTAAAAAAATTGCGGATGGCTATTTTCTAAAGGAGGCCGTACAAAAAGCCTTGCACCAATTAGACCAGCGCAAATCTTAGTGGGCATTGCCAATTAATGATTCTAGTCCACTACTCCAATGACGGACTAACAGCAGGCGGAATACCGGAAACACCCCACTGGGTATTGGGTTCAGGCCCCATAAGGAAGCTCAGTGTGCCCCCGGCAACGATTTCTTCATGTGAGATCCAGGTACGATCAAACGTTTTCCCATTTAAGGTAGCCGATTGTATGTACGGATTTCCCTTTCCACCATTCTGGGTGGCAATGGTAAAGGTTTTTCCTTTGGGCAAATCTATACTAACTCGCTCCAATTGCGGACTACCAATGGCATAGACATTACTACCGGGACTCACCGGATAAAAACCCATGGCCGATAGGGCATACCAAGAAGATAGCGATCCCATATCTTCATTACCGGAGAGTCCACCAGGGCCTTTACGGTAAAATTGGTCACATACTTGACGTACCCTAGCCTGGGTTTTCCAGGGTTCACCGGCATAATTGTACAAATAGGCCACATGGTGCGAAGGTTGGTTACCATGTACATACTGCCCTATGGTACCCACCACCCCGACATATTTCGGGGGGCTTATCAGCGGACTCATTTCAAAAAAGGTATCCAATCGGTCGGTAAAGGCTTTATTGCCCCCAAAAAGCTCGATTAAACCAGTCACATCGTGGGGTACAGACCATTGGTACTGCCATGCATTGGATTCGGTATAATGCCTATTGGGCCTGCGGCCCACCAAAAGCGGATCAAAATATTTATAATAACTATGGTCTCCGTTCGAGACAATTTCCTGGGTATTTTCGCCCAAGGCCTCCAACCACTGGCCATTTTGTTTTTTGGGGCGCATAAACTGGGTTTGGGCATCCCATAAATTGCAATAGTTCTGGGCCCGTTCCATAAACAACGTATAGTCATCGGGTTTACCCAAAGCCTTTGCCAATTGTGCGATACACCAATCGTCGTAGGCCATTTCCAAGGTATTCGGTACCGCCTCGGTATGTCTGTCTATAGGTACAAAGCCCAGTTCTAGGTAATCTTTTAAACCAGCACGGGCCGCATGTTCAGGAACGGGGGGTTTGGGCAATTCCAAGGCCTTTTTTCGCATGGCCTCGTACAAAAACCCGATATCGTAATCGCGATAACCTTTTAAATAGGCGTCTACGATTACCGGTACCAAATGATCCCCTACCATGGCCTCGCCATAGACATTTAAAAAATGCTGGGCAGGCAACCACCCATAATTACGCACCTTCGCATCAATGGATCTTATATAATCGTTTACATGTTCCGGCGCCACCAAAGTCATTAGCGGATGCTGGGATCTGTAGGTATCCCAACAAGAGAACGAGCCATAGAAATCATAGTCCTTAGCAGTATGTACCTGCCCATCGGACCCAAAATATTTCCCATCTACGTCTTGGGCAATGTACTGGGCCAAAAGACTACGATAAAGGGCCGTATAAAACAAAACCCGTTGTGTTTGGGTGGCTTTTTCCAAGCGTATTTTCGATAAAGCCTTATGCCAAATATCCCGGGCTTGGGTCTTAATACCATCAAAATCCCAATGGGGAATCTCGGCTTCCAGATTTTTCCGCGCCCCTTCGATACTGGTATACGAGATACCCACTTTAACCAAGACCGATTCATCGGCCTGGGTATGGTACTGCACAAATGCCCCAATATCGCTACCCTTTTCTCCCGATTTGTACGGAAAAGCCCCACCGTCTGATTCAGGCGTACGGTAAGCGGCATCGAAGGTACCGTAGTACAAAAACGGTTTACTGAACTGGGCTACAAAATACACCTTGCCCAAGCCAGCGTCTTTACTGCCTTCTATTTGGTTGTTACCCACAATGCGTAGTTCGGACTGTGCCTCCCCAGGCCCCTCCCCTATTTGATGGCCCAAATCTAGAATAATACGGGCATTTTTCGTTTTTGGGAAAGTGTATTTATGGAACCCGGCCCTTGGGGTCGTGGTCAAAGCCACCTGAACCTTATGGTCTTTCAGATACACCTCGTAACTACCGGGGCTGGCCTGTTCTTGCGCGTGATCGAAGCGGGATCGATACCCGGCATCCGGATCTTGGGCCGTACCCGCTACGATCTGTAAACGCTGGTTCGTAGTGGGCATCAACAATATTTCGCCGCCGTTTACCATACCTACCCCACTCCAATGCGTATGGCTAAAACCGATAATGGAACTGTCGGCATAGGTATAACCCGCACTGTAGGTCCAACCCTGGGTACCCGTATCTGGGCTCAGATGCACCATAGCATTGGGCAAGGAAGCCCCCGGAAAGGTATGGCCGAAAAAATCGGTGCCGATAAAAGGATCTACATCATCTACCGGCGATTGGGATTGCGCCCAAAGTAAGGTTTGAAAAAGAACCGCAAGAGGGAAAAGACGAAAGGAATACTTCATAAAATGGTGGGTTTGGGTGGCGGGTATATTCCTTTACAAAAATAAGATTGTAGGGAAACCGGCCGTCCAAAATATGATGTATTCCGATCAATATATGCGAATTACCGCCTAGTTGGGTTTCTTCTTATACACCTTTACATAATCGAAATAGATATAATCCGGGAAATCGGATTGGGAAAAGTCGCCACCCCAACCGGTAAGCTCGGTACTTAAGATCATGTATTGGGGCCTTTGGGAGACCGCTGTTTCGGTACGCCAGGTTTCCTTACCATCTACATAAAAAATATAGGCGGTGGGTGTCCATTCGAGTCCGAAAGTATGATAGCCGTCTTCTATGCCCTCTTGCTTTACCTCGATACCTTCACTTTTGTGTTCGGGGCCGTACCCGTTCCAATGTAAATTGTGATAAACGATATCGGTGCCTTTATTGGTATGGTATTCGAAAATATCGATTTCGGTCCCATTATTGGCGGTGTCACCATCGGTTTTACCCACTTCGGGCGACTGCAGCCAAAAGGCCGTATGTGGTCCGCGTTGGGTATTCATTTTGGCCCGGCATTCGAAATACCCATAGGTGGTCAGCAGGGTTTTTTGGGTGCCAACATGACCAATAAAATACTGATCACCCTTTTTTAGGGTCGCCAAGACCAAATGCCCTTTTCCATCTAAAAAAACAGCATCGGCACTTACGGTGGCATGATGCCTTTTTGTGCCTTCGCCCCGTATATCCCATTTAGAGGCATCCAAGGATTTCCCCTTAAACTGGTCTTTCCAAAATAAGGCATAGTCTTTTTTGATGTGCTTTGGGGTCTGAGCCTTTGTTGGTAGACCAAACAAAACCAAGGGTACAAAAATCAGGGTGAACTTATAGATCATCGTTCGTAGTTTCCAATAGGTTAATGGTTTCCATGCTATCGTCAGAGCTAAACTCCAAGGTCTCATAAACCCAATCGGCATCGCCGGTCTTGGTACCGATAACCAACACATCGCCAGAACCTTTGGGTCCGCTAATGGGAATACTGAAATGCACGTTTCCATCGCCATTGGTATAATTGATGTTGCCCTTCATCATGGTTCCCATTTCCAAGGGCTCACCCAATAGCTGTATCACCTCATCATTTTCAGAGGCCAATTCCACCGCTGTTTGGTATGGGCCCGACTCTTTTAGCATAGAGGTCAGCCCAAAGAACATACTCCCCACGAAGAAAAAGAACACACAGATTACCACCAAACAACCTCCTGCAGGTACCACCCACGGCCAATTGCGTGCAAACCAACTTTTTTGTCGTCTTTCTTCCATAGGTTTCAATTTAGGTGTTCCTTTTTCTAGGTCGCAAATTATAAAATCGTAGATGAAACCACCCTATCATACGCACTTTTCAGCTTTTTGACCACGATTTCTATTTCGGTTTCCTGCAAATGCCCAAATCCGAAACGGATGGCGCAGGTTTTCTTATCTTGATACAGTATGGTTTTGGGTAAGAAAACATCGAATTTAGAGGCTTCTTCTGCCAGTTTCACCAAAGAAATGGTTGCTTTGAATTGCAACCAAATGGCCAGTCCGCCACTAGGGATTTCCCAACTCAAAATACCCTCAAAATGGTCGGTCAAAGATTGGCATAAGACATCGCGCCGCTGTTTGTAGGTGACCCTGTTTTTTTTGGTCAACCGGAACATTTCACCTTCAGAAATCAGTTCCGACAGCATTTGTTCTTGGATAAGATCACCCTGCCTATCGAGTAACTGTAAATAGTTTTTGGCTTCGGTAATCAAATTATCCGGGGCCACGACGAAGCCGGAATGGAAACTTGGAAACAAAGACTGCCCAATTTTGCCCAAATAAATCACATTCCCGTTAACATCGGCACTGGCCATGGGCAGCATGGCCGAACCATCGAACTGAAAATCGTAATCGTAATCGTCTTCAATAATTGCAAAGCCATAGGTTTTTGCCAATTGTACTAGCTCCAAGCGGCGTTGGGCACTTAGGGTAACCGTGGTCGGATAATCGCGGTTCGCGCAAACATATACCGCGCGTATGCTTCCTTTTACAAAATACTTTTTGATGGCAGATACCTGAAGCCCCTCATCATCCACCGCTATGGTCTTAATATTGGCCCCAACCTGCTGAAAGATCATATTGGCCTTATAGTAACTCCGCTCCCCTACCAGCACCACATCCCCTGGTTTTAACACCAATTGGGAAACGATATACAAACTCATTTCCGTACTACGGGTATTCACCACATTGTTCGGGCGGATGTGAAAGCCCCGTGTGGCATTCAAATAGTTGGAGAGCTGGGTACTAAAAATCGAAGGCGTTGCCGCACTATTTGGATGCCTGGCATATCGTAAGGGCTTACGTTTCATGGCCGCACTATACCATCGGGAGAATTGGTGCACCGGATGCAAGCGTAAATCGGGGGTCCCGTCGTTTAATGCATATTGGGCCATGGAAGCTTGGGCCGTAGGTGCCAAATGAAAAGCTTCTTGAAACGCAAAACCGGCCGTATTCGGATAGGTATACGCCTGATGCAATTGCTGGCCTTTCGCTTTGATCTTGATCTGGGCATCTTCGGGTACCAGAACAAAAGTCCCTTTATTCGGAATAATATCTACCCAGCCTTGCGAGGCCAATTCGTCATAAATGGCCACGGCCGTATTCCTATGGATGCCAAACAGCTGGCTTAAGGCCCGGGTGCCGGGCATCTTACTTCCTTTTTCTAGATAACCGCGCTGAATGGCATTTATAAGTTGTTGTGCCACTTGTATATAAAGCGGTTGCACCTCATTTTTATCAAAAGTGACCAGCTGTTTTAGTATGTCATAAACCGGACTATCCATTCATTTAAAACCGGACTAGTTTAATGGTCCGGAAAGTTACGAATTTTGCCGGGTAAATATTTCAATGTCAGTCTGAGCGCCTAGTCTGCCGACAGGCAGGCAGTCGAAGACAATTAAAAAAGCATCTCGACTACCTTCCTATAAGCCGGTAGGGCGCTCAGACTGGCATGGGTTACTTATAGCTACAAAAACAAATGAAAAACAAACATCTACTTTTTTCGATTTTACTGACCGGTGTACTCCCTTTGAGTGCGCAGCAAGAGCAACCAGAAATAGAGGTGGAAGCTTTAAATGAGGTCATCGTTTCCTCGAACCGGATCGATCTACCTTTTCAGGAAGACTCTAGGACCATAAACATCATTACCTCCGAAGATATCAAACAAAGCGCCGCGGTAAATGTGGCCGACCTTTTGCAACAAGTGGCAGGTGTAGACATCAGGCGTCGAGGTACCGGTGGCAGTCAGGCCGATCTATACATACGTGGGGGTGGTTTTGACCAAACCTTGTTACTGATCGACGGTATTAAAATGGACGATGCCCAAACCGGTCACCATACCATGAATGCCGCCTTACCGCTGGAGGTTATTGAACGTATAGAGATTATTAAAGGTCCGGCCGCAAGGGTATATGGCCAAAACGCCTTTACAGGGGCCATTAATATTGTCACCAAAAAGCGTTTGGACAATGTGGTTTCGGTAAACTTGGAAGCCGGTTCGTTCGGGCAATTGAACGCCAATGTTACGGCCGGGATCGAGCAAGAGAACGCCTCCCATATCATTCATATAGGTCGGGTTACTTCCGACGGGTATCGGGAGAATTCCGATTACGACAATGCCAACTACTACTTAAAAAGTACGTTCAACAAGAAGGCCCAACCCATAGAAATGACCGTTTCCTTTTTGGAGCGGAATTTTGGGGCGGAAAACTTCTATACCACCAACCCCACCTTTCACGAATACGAGGAAACCCAAAACAGTTTGGTAGCACTGGCCACCACTTTTAGAAAGAACAATCTAAAAATACAACCTAGGCTATATTGGAAACGTAACCAAGATATGTTCCTGTTACGACGCGATGAGCCCTCTTTCTATAGAAACCTACACATTTCCGACAAAATTGGGGCCGAAGCCAACGCCTCTTACACCTCTGAATTGGGTATCACCGGATTTGGTATCGATATGTCGCGCGTATCCATCCGCAGCAACAACTTGGGCGACCATAACCGCTTTATGACCAATGTATTCTTGGAACATCGATTTAGTCTATTGGACAAGAAACTGGACATTACCCCCGGGGTGGCCTTGACCTATTTTTCCGATTTCAAATTCCACGCATTCCCCGGTTTAGATGTGGGTTATGCCTTTTCGAACCGCTTTAAAGTGTATGGTAATATCGGATATACCTATCGTATACCCACCTATACCGATTTGTACTACAGTGACCCCGTGACCAGCGGCAATGAAGATTTGGAACCCGAAGAGGCTTTTGCCCAAGAATTAGGTTTTAAATATACAGCTAATCGTTTCTTTGCCAGTTTTGCCGTATTCAATAGGGATGCCAAAAATTTGATCGACTATATACGTAACGATGTTTCCGAAGACCTTTTCACGGCCACCAACATTACTGAGGTAAACACCAAAGGTCTAGAGGCCGATGCTTCCTACTATTTCAAGTTTAAGGAATTCGACCAAAGTTTAAGTGTGGGCTATGCCTATTTAGAAGATGATATTCAACAAGACCCCGAATTGTCGCGCTATAGTTTAAACACCTTAAAACACCATTTTACCACACGTGTAAGCACGCAGTTTTTTAAGAATCTCCGGCAAAGCATTATCTATAAATATGCCGAGCGTAGTACCGGACAGACCTATAACGTTTGGGATGCCTCAATAGCCCTTAGCTTGGGGCAGGCCGAATTGAGCCTAACGGCCAACAATATATTCGATGCCGATTATATTGAGTCTGGTTTTGTGCCCATGCCCCCAAGTAATGTTCTGTTCGGGTTCCGATACCATTTTAAATAACCCATTCATAAACAATAGGTCCTACATGAACAGCCCAAGACATAATTGGACGAAAGATGAGGTTTTGGCCATTTACAACAAACCCATTATGGAGTTGTTGTATGATGCCGCCAGCGTACATCGCCGGCATAACGACCCCAATGAAATACAAGTTTCGACTTTGCTTTCCATTAAAACCGGAGGTTGTTCGGAAGACTGTGGCTATTGTCCGCAAGCAGCCCGTTACCATACCGATATAGAAGAAAACGACCTAATGAGCATACAACAGGTAAAGGCCCAGGCCCTTCGGGCGAAAGCCACCGGAAGCTCAAGGGTATGCATGGGGGCGGCTTGGCGCAATGTTAAAGATGGGCCCGAGTTTGACCAAGTTCTGGAAATGGTACGTACCATAAACAAATTGGACATGGAGGTCTGCTGTACCCTGGGTATGGTCACCGAAAACCAGGCCCAACGCTTGGCCGAAGCCGGTTTGTATGCCTATAACCACAATCTGGACACTTCGGAAGACTATTACGAAGATGTGATTTCTACCCGCGCCTTCGACGACCGATTGAACACCATAAACCATGTGCGTAAAACGAATGTTACCGTTTGTAGCGGAGGTATTATCGGTATGGGGGAAAGTTTGGAAGACCGGGCCGGAATGTTGGTGGCCTTAACCACCCTGAACCCCCAGCCCGAATCGGTACCCATAAACGCTTTGGTGGCCGTAGAAGGCACCCCTATGGAAGATGAGGAACCCATATCTATTTGGGAAATGGTACGTATGGTGGCTACTACACGCATCGTAATGCCCCAGACCCAGGTACGTTTATCGGCTGGGCGTACCCAAATGAGCCAAGAAGGGCAAGCACTGTGCTTCTTTGCCGGGGCCAACTCTATTTTCGCGGGCGATAAACTTTTGACCACGCCAAACCCTGATATTAACGAAGACAAGGAACTGTTCGCCCTTTTGGGTATGAACACCCAAGAGCCATTTTCTAAAAAAGAACAACCCAAAACCACGGAGGCCATCGATTCACGCTTTATGGATCTGGGTGAAAAACCCAAATGGACCCGACCCGGACATACCATTGAACGCAACGAAAAGGCCAAACAAAAGGCAAAAGCGGTTCGCAAACCAACAACATAATAGCCTAGTTAAAAACAGATTCCCTAACGGATTATGCGCAATCGCTATCCTTGGGGAATCTTATCTATAATCATTCTTTTGTATCTTTGATAGTCAAATTCCTTTGCATTGAACTTACAAGAAATTCCAAGGGTAAAGACCATTACGAAAAAGGCCTTTATGGCCGAATACTTTAAGCCACAAAAACCCGTGGTGATTGAAAAGTTTATAGAAGATTGGCCCGCCTATGAAAAATGGAGCCTCGACTATATGAAATCGATTGCCGGGGATAAGGAAGTGCCTTTGTACGATAACCGTCCGGTTACCTATGAAGAAGGGTTTAACGAGCCCCATGCCAAAATGAAACTGGCCGACTATGTAGACCTTTTAAAAAAGGAACCTACCAAATACCGCATCTTCCTTTGGAATATACTAAAAGAAGTACCCCAGCTGCAAAAAGATTTCTCCTTCCCCGATTTCGGACTACGTCTGATGAAGGGATTGCCTATGTTGTTTTTCGGAGGTACCGATTCATACACCTTTATGCATTATGACATCGATCTGGCCAATATTTTCCATTTTCATTTCGAAGGGAAGAAGGAAGTCATCCTTTTCCACCAAGACCAGACCAAATACCTATATAAGATTCCGCATTCGTTGATAACCCGGGAAGACATCGATTTCTCGAACCCCGATTATGAAAAATGGCCCGCTTTAAAACAAGCGCAGGGCTTTAAGACCCATTTGGGCCATGGCGAAGTGCTCTATATGCCGGAAGGGTATTGGCATTATATGAAATATGTTACCCCTGGTTTTTCAATGAGTTTACGCGCCATTGCCAGGCATCCGGCCCGTTTGGGCAAGGCGGTTTACAACGTATTCGTTATGCGCCATTACGACAATTTGATGCGACGGATCAAAGGCCAAAAATGGATCGATTGGAAAAACGAGCAGGCGGTGCTACGCACCAATAAATTATAGGAGACCTGTCAGGTTTTGGAAACCTGACAGGTCTATTCCATATACTTACTCATACTTCAAATTGGCCACCAAATCGAGTTTTAGGGCTTTATTGGCTTGTATATACACGATGGCCAAGGTTAGGCCGACCACGATAATGGGTGTAATGATATAGGGTATTATCGGCATATCTATCTTAAACACAAAGCCCTGTAACCATTGGTACGACAGGTAAAAGGCCACCGGAATGGCAATCAATAAGGCCAAAGCGGCCACGACCACGAAATCCTTCACCAAACTTTGTATCAATTGTTTTTCGGTAGCTCCTAAGGTTTTTCGAATCGCCACTTCTTTATAGCGTTGTTTTACGGTATGCGAGGCAATGGCAAAAAGCCCCAACAACGAAATAAAGACCATGATCATAGAAAGTGTGGT
Source organism: Sediminicola luteus (assembly GCF_002514735.1). Taxonomy (GTDB): domain Bacteria; phylum Bacteroidota; class Bacteroidia; order Flavobacteriales; family Flavobacteriaceae; genus HQA918. The sequence goes on from NZ_KZ300477.1 coordinate 143,184, forward strand.
CACCAGTTTTTCGAGCCGGTCTTGTTTGGCATATAACCTAGCATAGTTGGCATCTAGAAATTCGTATTCAAAGGGGTAGCCAGGCTCAATTTTTTGGGTCCAAAAGGTTTCGATCTGCGCAATAGTCTTCTCTATATCGTTACCGTCTACCTTAACCAACACCCTTTGGGGTTTGATCCAACCGTCTTCACTATCGTTGTATACGGTGAACAGGTTAGGGATATGTGCCTGATCGAAACCCTTGGCCAAGTAATTATCGACAACCCCGATTATCTCGGACTGGAACTCCCAAAACTGTATTTTTTTACCAATAGGTTCTTCCATTCCAAAAGATTCCACAAATTTTTTGTTCACCACAATTTGGTTGGCGAACAAGGTATCGCCATCGGCATTGACTACACGGCTATGATCGCCCTTGGAAAATTTATCGCGACTATGGAATTTACCTTCCAACAACTTCACCCCCATATTGGCTAAATAGTCCTTGTCTACAAAATGTATATCGGTCTGGAAACTTTGGTCCATATAATCGCAATTCGAATTGCTACCGTTTCCGGAATAGGTCCCCGGGGGCCTATTGGTGGTAGAAACCGAAACCACACCTTCCATGGCTGCTATCTCTTGTTTGTAGGTATCGAATTTTTTCCAGGTCTCCTGGGTTTTGTAGATCCCGAACATTAGGGTCTGCTCCTTGTCAAAACCTAGGTCGCGATTGTTCATATAATCCAGCTGACTTTTGATAACGAAGGTGGCGATCAAAAAGATGGCCGAAATACCGAACTGAACGATCAGCATGGTTTTCTTCAGGTGCTTGCCACTCTTACTTCGCCCAAAGTCACCTTTCAAGACCTTAACCGGATTAAAATTGGATAGGTATAATCCGGGAAAAATACCCGCGATCAACACCAAAATAGCGACTACGCTCAATGCCAAAAACCACTTGTTATAGGGGCTAAAAAGACTGAGCTCGGTGCCCATTAGGGTATTGAACTGGGGCAAGAGTACCTCAACCAGGGCAATGGCGATCAAAATGGCCACGATACATTGTAAAAATACTTCGTAAACAAACTGCTTTACCACTTTGGTCTTAGGGGTACCCAAGGTCTTGCGAATGGCTACTTCCTTGGCACGCTGTGCGGCTCCCGAAATACTGAGGTTAATAAAATTGATCCCAGAAATTATAAGGATAAGAAAAGCCAAAAGGCTCAAAATAAAGACGGTATTCGCCCCGGTACCCTGATGTTCTTTGGAGAACAAATGTAAATCGCCCAGGTTTTCGAGAATAATACGGGCCTCTTTTTCTTTCAGGAAATCTTCTAAAGGGGTGTTCCAGGCTTTGGCCTTCTTTTCATCGAAGAAACTATCGAACTTTTCACTAAAGGCAACACCATCGGTACCTGGGATTAATTTGTAATAGATCTGATAGTTGAAGTTGCCCCAATGTTTATCGTTTTCGTTGAATTCATGGATACGGCCAAGAACATCGGGCTGTTGGCTAGAGCTAATATCCTTGGTCACATAGACCCCGGTTACCCTATAGGGATCTTTGTTGTCCATTTTCAACAATTCGCCTACCGGATTGATATCGCCGAACATTTCTAAGGCGAACTCGTCGGAGATTACGATGTCGTTGTCTTTGTCCAATGCACCTTCGACCGTACCAAATTTGAATTCGTAGGGGAAAAACTCAAAAAAATTGGGATCTGCCTTTTGAATGGTCTTCAGAATCGATTTTTCGCCATGGAACAACATTCCGGTAGGACCATAGTTTTGAAAAACCATGACATCTTCAACTTCGGGCAAGCCTTCTTTACTCTCAACGGCTAGAACACGGGGCGAAGTGGTCCAAACCTCTCCATTGTCGTAGAGGTAGGTCGCCTTAAAGATCTCGGTATGTTTCGGGTTCCATTTTTCATAACTCAGTTCGCGGCTAACATAGAGCATTACCAATACAAAACAGGTAATACCCAAAGCCAGGCCCAAGGTATTTATAATGGGGTAAAGGGGCCTTTTTTTCAGGTTCCTTAAAAATATGAGGGTCCAGGATCGTATCATTTTTTGATTGCTAGTTTTATGGGTGTTATTATGTTTTAGCCCCCCGCTCCTTCCCGATAGCTATCGCGGAGTGAGCGGGGTTAGGGGTGATGGCCATTTTCATGTTATAAGGGCCTAAATATCACACAATGGCTATTTCGCGTTGGTTTTCCTTTTCCGATACGATACTCCCATCTTTCAGGGTAATGATCTTAGAAGAGAATCCGGCGTCGTACGAAGAGTGGGTAACCATAATTATCGTGGCCCCTTCTTGGTGTAGTTCGGTGAGCAGTTCCATAACCTCATTCCCATTTTTACTGTCTAGATTCCCAGTAGGCTCATCGGCCAATATCAGTTTGGGTTTGGTTACCAAGGCCCTAGCGACGGCCACACGTTGTTGCTGTCCGCCCGAAAGCTGCTGCGGAAAGTGTTTGTGTCTATGGGCAATATCCAAACGTTCCATTACCTCCTTTACACGGGTTTTCCTTTCGGATCGGGGTACATCGTTATAGATCAAGGGCAATTCGATATTCTCGGCCACGGTTAGCTCATCTATCAAATTAAAGTTCTGGAACACGAAACCGATGTTCTCCTTACGCACAAAAGCCCGTTCTTTTTCTTTTAATCCGGCCATTTGCTGCTCGCCAAAACGGTAAGACCCTTCATCAAAAGAGTCGAGCATGCCGATAATGTTCAATAAGGTCGATTTTCCGCATCCCGAAGGGCCCATTATCGAAATGAACTCGCCTTGGTTTACCTGAAGTTCTACTTGGTTCAAGGCCGTGGTTTCTACATCTTCGGTACGGTATATTTTCGAAAGTTTCTCTATGCTGATCATATCCAGTGGTTTAGTATTAGGGTTAGAATGATTTTTACAACTGCTATCATGACTATTCGTTTAAATTGATGGTTTCTTTTTCCTTAAAATCGGCATAGGTAGAGGTTATTACCCGATCTCCCTCTTGCAGCCCCTCTAAGACCTCGTAATAATAGGGGTTCTTTTTACCTAGGGAGATGGCCCGTTTTTCTGCCGTGCCCTCGTCGGTCAGCACAAAAACATACTGCCCGCCCGAAGACTGATAAAAACCGCCCTGTGGTAACAGCAAGGCTTTTTTGTTATTGCTCGATTGATAAATCTTGATGGGTAGGTTCATACCCCGTCGTATACTTTTGGGGATTTCGCCATCGAATACCAATTCTACCTCGAACTTTCCGTTGATGACCTCGGCGATTACCCGATTCACCTTTAGTTTGTGCAAGGCCCCTTCGTGTTCCAATAGGGCTTCCTGGCCTTCTGCCAAGGCATTGAAATAAAATTCGTCGGCCTGGGCCACTAGTTTATAACCATTGAGCATATCGATCTTTCCGATCAATTGCCCCTTGCCATAACTCTCGCCCAGTACCGGACTATACGACGATAACAAACCCGCCTCGGGGGCTTTTATGATAAAGTTCTCTTTGTTGGCCCGTAACTGCTCCAAACTTTGTTCCATACGGGCAATAGAGGTATTGATCAAACGCAATTGGGTGTCGCGATCTTGCTGTTCCTTTTTTACATGCGCCTTGGTATTGCTTTGTTGCTTGGTTTGGAAATCGAAGGTCTCCTTTGACTTCAAATAGTCGTTTTTTGAGATTACCCCTTTACGATACAAGGTGGTATCCATACGAAACTGACGCTCGGCATTGTTGTATTCGTACGACATTTTGATCAGATCGCGATCCAAGACCATTTGTTGGTTCTTAATGGCAATCCGCGTATTGCGCAAATTATTGATTTGCTCGATTATGGCCGTTTCTTGGGTGAGGTAATTCAATTCGGTATTGGGGTTATAGAGTTCCAACAACACCTCTCCTTTTTCAACCCTTTTGCCATTTTCGGTATGAATGCGCTTCACTGTACCGCTTTCCAAGGTATTGATCTGAATGGTATTCAAAGGTTCTACCAAGGCATTGAAAAGGGCCATGTCTTCGAAAGTATCGTAACTCACCGATTTTATGGTCACCCGATCCTTTTTAATGTTGAGGCTGTTTTTTTGTCCGGCCGCCATTACGATAAGCGCCAAGACCACCGCTCCGATCCCCCCAAAGAGCAAGGGCTTTTTATAGGGGGATTTTTTGCGTTCTACTATTTTGTCCATGTTCGTTTTTTGATTTCAACGGTATAAAAACGATAAGTGTGCCAAAAAACTACAAGACCGTAACTATCTGTATGCCTGTGTTTTAATTTTTAAGGATGATTTCATAGTGTTCGAAAACGGACACATATTTGTTCGATAATGAACAATTGGCTAGTATTGAATTGATTATGAGAAAAACGGAAGCCACCCTTTTATTGGTCGATGACGATCCCGATATACTGTTTACCCTAAAAGTCTTTCTAAAACGGTTCTATTCCCAGGTCATAACCCTGAACGATCCCAAGAAGATTTTAGAGACCCTATCGGCATCGGTAGTCGATGTGGTATTAATGGACATGAATTTTAAACGGGGGGTACAGACCGGGGCCGAGGGTCTGTATTGGCAAAAACGCATTGCCGAGGTCTCCCCGGAAACCGTCATCATTCTCATGACGGCCTATTCAGATGTCAGCGTTGCCGTAGAGGGTATTAAGCAAGGGGCTTTCGATTATGTACTGAAACCTTGGGACAACGATAAGCTGCAAACCACCCTTTCTGCGGCAGTGGCCCATGCCCGTTCTAAAAAAGCCGGACACAAATTAGAGAAGATCAGTAGCAGCGATTTTCAAGCCGGTACCGATGTCATTGGGCAATCGGAAACCTTTACCCAAACCCTGCAGTTGGTGTCTAAAGTAGCCGACACCCATGCCCATGTATTGCTTTTGGGCGAAAATGGTACCGGTAAATATGTAATCGCGAAAATGCTGCACGATAACTCGTCGCGTAAGCAAAAACCCTTTATCCATGTCGATTTGGGTTCTTTAAACGAGAACCTTTTCGAAAGCGAGCTTTTCGGTTATGCCAAAGGGGCCTTTACCGATGCCAAAGAAGACAGCCTAGGCCGTTTCGAACTTGCCGATGGGGGTACTATCTTCTTGGATGAGATCGGCAACCTTCCCCTACAATTGCAAACCAAGCTTCTATCTGTGTTACAGACTCAATCGGTAGTACGTTTGGGAGAAGGCAGGGAACGAAAGGTAGATGTACGTATCATCTGTGCCACCAACCTAGATTTACATAAGGAGGTAGGTGCTGGAAACTTTAGGCAAGATCTACTTTATAGGATCAATACGGTAGAAATTGAATTACCGGCGCTGCGACACCGCAAAACCGATATTCCCTTACTGGCGGAATATTATTTGGAACGCAACCGAAAAAAATATCGAAAAGGCCGATTGCAATTTGCCAACGATGCCCTTAAAGCTATGGAAAACTATGCCTGGCCAGGTAATATCAGGGAATTGGAGCACTTGGTAGAACGGGCCGTAATACTTTGTGATGGTAGCGAAATCCAAGAATCCGATATGCGCTTTTCCAAGGTAGTCGCCCAGGTAGACAATGCCGAGAACCTCAACCTCGAACAGATGGAAAAACAATTGGTGGCCAAAGCCTTGCGAAAACATTTGGACAATATTTCCAACGCTGCCAAAGAATTGGGCCTAACCCGGGCCGCCTTGTACAGAAGAATGGAAAAACACGGGCTCTAATATGCAAAAACACAACCTACGCATATTCGGTTTACTACTGTTATCGTTCGGTCTATTCGCCGGGGCCATTACCCTTTTTAATTCAGGCTATCTGTTTTTGTCCCTGCTGCTCGGGCTTACACTTTTGTTCGTCTTTTACTTGATCTATGAAGCTATAGATGCCGTGTTTCTGCGTACTTCCCAAGCCTTAATGGCCTTGGCCAAAAACGACCTTTCGGTAAAAATCTCGGGTAAACATTTACCCCAGGAAATATCTAAACCCCTACAAGAGATTTTAAAACAGCAAATGGCCTGGCGAAAGGAAAACGAATCAGTTAAGATCATCTATGAAGATATAATAGATACCATGGATATGGGTATTTTGATCCTCAGACAGGCCGAAGAACCCATCTTTTATTCTAACAAGGCCTTTTTCAACATCTTGGAACTGCCGCGTTACACCAAATGGCATTTGGTAAAAGACCACCTAAAAGCCTTTGACCCCTATTTTTCAATGGACAATTGGGGCCATATCAAAGATGTGATCACCCTAAAGATAAATGGGAAAGAAACCGTTTTTTCGTTGCGCACCTATGTGACCTATATTTACGGCGAACGCTATTTGATCGTAAATCTAGATACCCTACAGAACATTATAGACCGAAAGGAAAAAGAAGCTTGGTTCAACCTGATGAAGGTTATGAGCCATGAGATTCTGAACACCATTGCCCCTATCAATTCGCTTACCCACAACCTCACCTATTTGGTAGCCGATAAAAAGGAAGTGTTGGGCGAAGATTACGACGATATTTATCAAAGTGTAAATACCATAAAAAAACGGACCCATCACCTTATCGATTTTGTAGAAACCTATCGCATTTTGGCCGAATTACCCACCCCAAAGCCTGAAAAAGTATCCATTCTAGAGTTATTCTCCGATAGTTTAGGCATTCTGGACACCCTTTTGGAGACCAAGAACATTGCGGTTACGGTATCGGTTACCCCAAAAGGACTTCAGCTACCCTTGGACAAAAAACAAATGGAACAGGTCATCATTAACTTGATTACCAATAGTGTCTATGCCTTAGAAGGTGTACAAAATGCCGGGATACACCTAACGGGCCATGTGCTGAACGATATGGCCATACTTGAAGTAACCGATAATGGGCATGGGATACCCGAAGATATAAAACGTGAAATATTCGTGCCCTTTTTTACTACTAGGGAGAATGGTTCGGGTATTGGGTTAAGCCTGAGCAAGAATATTGTTCAAGGGCATAAGGGAACACTAAGTTTCAGCTCCAAGCCTGGGCGAACCGTGTTTACCATCCAATTTAAGCTTCTAGGGAGTTGAGACCTTCATAGATCAAATGCGGTTCCCAGCCTCTATAGTTAAGATAATCAAAGACTTTTTTCTTTCGCTTTAAAAGGGGCAAATGGGCGGTTTCTTCCCATTTTTTGGTACAGATCTTCTCGAAATGGGTCAAATATTCCGCCTCGATCTCCGCTAGGGCGAATTTTATATTGTAGGCCGACAGATCACGGGCCTTTAGTTCACGTACGATACGTAAGCGCCCCCATTGTTTGTTATTGAACTTACCCCGGGTAAAACTGCGGGCAAAACGCTCTTCGTTTAAAAAACCATCTGCGATCAATTGACCTAATATATGATCTTGGGCCGTTTGTTTTTGTCCTAAATTGCGGAGTTTTTGCAACACTTCTTTATGGCACCGGTCTTGGTAGGCACAATAGGCCATGGCCTTTTTTAGGGCCTCTTGTACCGTATGGTGTTTTTGCTGCTTCTGGTTAGGGTATGCCATAATGCAAAAATAAGAAAGCCCTAAGCATTTAGCTAGAGTTTGTATTTTAGTGGTTCACCTATACCCCTTACCATGGATCCCCAATTAAAAGGCTTTGTACTATACGACCTCCTCAAAGTAAAGCTTCAGGAAATGACCGAGGATATGGAACGTTTCCAAAAAGGACTGGTGGTTTTGGCCGTGGTATTATTGGTTTTCCTCTTCGACTTTATGAACCATAACAAGCTGATTTTTATAGGCAACAAAGTCATAGGCACCCGCTTGGAAAACCCCGATTTTGCCGTTGATTTCAACAACTTTCCCAGTATTATCCTGATCATTTCGGTGATTTTGATGTGGTTTTTATCGAAAACCTTAGGGGCTATGCGCGAGGAAAAAGAGAACCTGGACGAACTTATGCTCTTGGTACAAGAGCAATTCCCGAAGTTATTGGACTACGGGCGTTTTAAAAAACGGATAGCCGGTTACAACCGATTACTCGTCAACAAACATTATTGCTTAACCCTGCCCTTGGTCGTGCTATTTTTCGGTGTGGCTAAAATAGTAGCCCGTTTTAAACTGGTTGGTGACACCTCATTAGGCCATTTTATTTGGGGGGCCGATGTGGTTCTGGGGTTACTTTTAGCCTTAGTCTGTTTCCGGATGCTTAGAAAAAGTTAAGCTTAAAAGTTACTGTTCCGGTATGGGTATGGCACCTGAGATGATCATATAGGCCACCCCAATTACCATGGCAATTATAAATATGACCCCAAGCACAATAGCGAACAGCAGTAATTTTAAAATCATTTTCCAAAACCCCAAACGATATAGCCTGGCAAAAACATAGGTGTAGGCAATAATGGTAAGTAATGAGGCCACCCAATAAAACCTAGGATCAACCCATACGGTTAGCAAAAAGAATAGCGTAGTCGTTAAAAAAGTAATCCCTTGGGTATAGGCATTGGCGACCAAATGTTCCGAAAAATTATAGGGTTTCCGAAAAATCACCCATGTCATAAAAGAAAACAACGGAAGCATTAAATAGGTCATCAGGTTCATGTATTTCAACATAAAGGCCTGTATGGTCCTATTGAATTCCTTTTGGTTGAAAACCTCCTGATTTTGATCAGGGTTTGCTTCGGCATAGCTATCACTCAAACCCGCAGTTAGTTCCAAGTACTGCTCATCGTAAATCGAATACACGAAAATCGAAAGGGCCATACCAATGGTCATAAAGGTCAAAGGGTGCATATACCGCCTTCGAGTACCACCAAAGTATGCCTTTAAAAGAACATCGGGCTCTTTGATCATCCCCCTAATGGTGCGGAAGTATTTGTTGTCCCAACCCAACACATTCTCGCCGAAATCCTTTAGTATCTGTTTTAAGGTGAGTCTATTTCGTATCACCTTGGCCCCACAATGGGCACAGAACAAATGGGTTTCGGCTAGAGGTTCTTGGCAATTTTTACAGTTCATAGTGGTCGGTTAATGAAGGGCCAAAGTAACCAAAATTGGAAGTTTTTTTGAATTGCGGGCAAAAAAAAAGCGCCACCGTTAGGTAGCGCTTTGGGCTAATATATGTTTTTACCGTCTTTATCCTTAAAACGATAGTGCAGATACGTAAACGCATCGCGTTCTTGGATCTTGATCCATTTTTTGTACTCAAGAAACCATTTAAACCGAATAGAAGGAAATCCTTTGGTAAGGTAAGCCGCGATAAAAGGGTGTATATGCAATACCACCTTACTATCTTTTTTCTTTCCGTTGAGCAACTTTTGAAGATCAGCTTGGATCTTATCGATCAGTACGATCGGGGCTTCAACTTCGCGCTTACCTCCATTGGGATCTTCTTCGGAGGTTTTGATTTTCATTTCGGGCCTAACCCGCTGTCTTGTAATCTGTATAAGGCCGAACTTACTCGGAGGCAAAATCTTGTGCTTGGCACGATCATCTTTCATTTCTTCCCTTAAATGGTCGAAAAGTTTTCTCCGGTTCTCCGATTTACCCATATCGATAAAATCTACCACGATAATGCCGCCCATATCCCTTAGGCGCAACTGTCTGGCTATTTCTGAAGCGGCCAATAAATTCACTTCCAAGGCCGTATCTTCTTGATTTTTGGCCTTATTGGAGCGGTTTCCGCTGTTTACATCGATTACGTGTAGGGCTTCTGTATGTTCTATGACCAGATAAGCACCCCTACTCATGGATGCCGTTTTACCGAAGGAAGTCTTGATCTGCCGTTCGATACCGAATTTTTCGAAAATCGGAACGGAAGACTTATACAATCTTACAATGGATTCTTTCTTGGGTGCAATTTCTTGCACATAATCTTTTACTTGACTATAAAGCGTTTCATCATCAACTACGATACCGGTAAAGGAATCGTTAAAAACATCCCTCAAAATAGAAGAGGCCCTGTTGAGCTCTACCAATACTTTGGAGGGGGTGGGTGCTTTATAGAGTTTTTTACACATGGAGACCCATTTATCCATCAGGTTCTCCAAATCTTTATCCAGTTCAGCGACTTTTTTGCCTTCGGCCACGGTTCTTATGATAACCCCGAAGCCTTTGGGTTTGATACTTTTTACCAATCGTTTTAAGCGCTCTTTCTCTTCGCGGCTCCCTATTTTTTGGGATACCGATACCCGGTCTGAAAAGGGTACCATGACCAAGTAGCGCCCAGCTATCGAAAGCTCGGAACTGATCCTTGGACCTTTGGTAGAGATAGGTTCTTTAACGATTTGTACAAGAATGGATTGGTTGGCTTTTAGCACATCCATAATGCTACCATTCTTATCAATATCTTTTTCGAAAGGAAAATCTTTTAAGGTATAATCACGGACTTTTCCCGTACTAACCTTTTTGATGAACTTTAGCATGGAAGACAGCTGTGGCCCTAAATCGTGGTAATGCAGAAATGCATCTTTTTCATAACCCACGTTTACAAAGGCGGCGTTTAGCCCGGTTACGGGTTTACGCACTTTGGCCAAAAGGATATCACCAACAGTAAAACTGTTATTGTCCTCTTCCTTGTGTAGTTCGATCAGTTTTCCTTCCTTGAGTAAGGCAAAATCGACGGCTTTGGAACTAGATCTTACGATTAATTCTCTATTCACCTTTATTGAGGTTTATATCTCTCCTGTGAAGAAAAGATAGATTAAACAATAAAATTAGGGTGCAGGTATAACTACCCGTCGAAATTCTCTATTGGAACCAATATTTCAATGAACGTATAGAACAAGAAAAAGTAGTGAAAACCACTACTTTTTCTTGTGTCGGTTCGCCCTTCTGCGCTTTTTACGCTTGTGGGTCGCCACCTTATGTCTTTTTCTTTTTTTACCGCTTGGCATATGCGTTATTTTAAGGTTATTACTTTACTTCTACGTTGCTCTTTACGCCTTCTACAAAAACCTTGGCAGGTTTAAAGGCAGGTATGTTATGTGCCGGAATTTTAATGGTAGTGTTCTTAGAAATGTTCCTACCTGTTTTTTCGGCACGTTTTTTAATGATAAAACTACCAAATCCTCTTAAATACACATTGTCTCCGCTCTCCAATGAAGCCTTAACCTCGTCCATAAAAGATTCAACAGTGGCTTGTACATCTCCTTTTTCCATTCCCAGTTTATCTGAGATTCTCGATACAATATCAGCTTTCGTCATTTTGGTACTTATATTTTACTTAGAATTTTTCGGGTTGCAAATATAAAAATTAAATTGAATCTTTTGATTTAAAACGGTTCATTTTTAAGGATATAAACCAAGTTGGGTTTGATGATTGACGGAATTGCCATTACAATTTTTCATTTTCACCATTTTCGAATTAAAACCTTCCGTTTTTGATTGAAAAAAGGGAAGAATCAAGTGAAAAGTACTCCGTTTCGACCAAAAGCATTTTTTTGTAACTAATCAATGTCATCGGTTTTGAAGCGAAAATAGGGGTCACTGATTAGTTACCATTTTTTAAGAAACGACGTTTTATGCCAAATATTTAACCACTACCCCTATTTTTGGGATATGCGACCCACACCATTTTCTACCCAAATACAATCTTGGTACGATAAAAATAAGCGCGACCTACCTTGGCGAAATACCAACGACCCCTATAAAATCTGGCTATCGGAAATCATATTGCAACAGACCCGGGTGGTTCAGGGCCTACCCTATTACCAAAAATTTATAGACAGCTTCCCCACAGTATCCGATTTGGCCAATGCACAAGAACAAGAGGTTTTGGTGCTTTGGCAGGGCTTGGGCTATTATTCACGGGCCAGAAACCTGCACGCGGCGGCAAAAATGGTTCTGTCCGAATTCGATGGGGTTTTCCCAACCGATTACCAGAACCTGAAAAAATTAAAAGGCGTTGGCGATTATACCGCCTCTGCCGTTTCCTCGTTTTGCGCCCAAGAACCCCAGGCCGTGTTGGACGGGAACGTGTTTAGGGTATTGGCACGCTATTTCAATATTGACCTGGCCATAAACAGTACCCCCGGTCAAAAGTATTTTAAGCAATTGGCGCTTGATCTACTCGACAAAGACCAGCCGGGCAAACACAATCAAGCCATAATGGAATTTGGCGCCTTGCAATGCACCCCAAAATCGCCCGATTGCAACAATTGTCCGTTGAACACTTCTTGTCTGGCCATAAAACACGGCAAAACAGACCAGCTTCCGGTAAAACATAAAGCCAAACCAGCCCGAATGCGATTTTTTAATTATTTGGTTAAGCTAGACCCCGATAATAATACCCAGATCCAAAAGCGTGAAGGCCCAGGTATCTGGCAGAACCTCTATGAATTCCCCTTATGGGAAAGTGATGCCGCAATTGACACGCATGAAGTGGAGACCTATCTGAATACACATGTCACGGATAAATTTGTAAACCTATCCAGGTTCAACGACAAACCGAAGATCCACAAATTATCCCATCAGCATTTATACGCCACTTTTTGGATCTTGGAAATTGAAAAGCCAATTACCGACCCCATCGCTTGGCAGGACTTGGATAAATATCCGATGCCCGTACTATTGACCGATTTTATAAAAGCGTTCAAAATTTAGTATTTTTGATATTACCTTATTAAAAAGCAAAAGGAAATGAGCGGTACACTGAACAAGGTTATGTTGATCGGTCACTTGGGTGACGAGGTAAAAATGCACTATTTCGAAGGAGGTGGCTGCATTGGCCGTTTTCCTTTGGCAACCAATGAGACCTATACCAGTCGGCAGACCGGCGAACGGGTTACCAATACCGAATGGCACAATATCGTAGTTCGGAATAAAGCCGCCGAGATTTGTGAAAAATATCTCTCGAAAGGTGATAAAATATATGTGGAAGGCCGTCTAAAAAACCGCCAATGGCAAGGCGAGGATGGCAACACCCGCTATACCACCGAGGTGCACGTGCTGGAGTTTACCTTTTTGTCCGATAAAAAAGACGGACAAATGGCACAACCGACCCAACAAACCTCGCAACCGAATGTTCAGCCGAGTCAGCCCGCACCGAGCGCCCCCGCTGCCCCGGCCCAATCGGAAGAAGACGACCTACCCTTCTAGTTTTGAACCCCTGTTGAATTTTGGACCCCGACCCTTATCCCTTATCGGCCTTAGCATTTGCCTTAGACGGTTTTTTTACCACTAAGATTATCGTCTTGGCCCTACTCTTGTTATGCTCGGCCATGGTATCTGGTGCCGAAGTGGCTTTTTTTGGTATTTCGAGCACGGACCAAAAAGAAATGGAGGAAAACGGGACTGTACGCGATAAGTGGGTCTTGAAACTTTTGGAAAAACCTAGAAAATTATTAGCCACGATCCTGATTGCCAATAATGCCCTGAATATTGGGGTAGTGCTTCTGTTATCTAGTCTGGGGGACAGTCTTTTCCCTAAAGTCGATCAAATTTGGTTCGGCTTTGTATCGGTCCGTTTTTTACTGGAAATCGTACTGGCCACTTTTCTGATCCTATTGTTCGGGGAAATTTTACCAAAAATATACGCCAACCGTAATCGGATCAGTTTTTCCCGTTTTATGGCGCTGCCGCTGCGCGTGCTTCAGACTATATTTTACCCATTGAACACCCCTATGGCCAAGTTTTCGGGCTATTTTTACAACCGCTTGGGCAAGCAACGATCCAGTTTGAACGTAGGTACCCTTTCCCAAGCCTTGGAGCTCACCTCCGAAGGCGACACCACGGTAGAGGAGCAAAAGATTCTCGAAGGCATCGTTTCCTTTGGCCAGACCGACACCAAGCAGGTAATGCGGCCACGAATCGACATTTTTGCCCTGAATAGTGAGGCCCAATTCCCAGAGGTTATCAACGAGATCAAAAAACACGGATACTCCCGTATTCCGGTGTTCTCTGAAAATATAGATACCATAACAGGAGTGCTTTATGTAAAAGATCTACTCCCCTTTTTGGACAAGAAAAATTACGACTGGCTCTCTTTGATACGGGAACCTTATTTTGTGCCCGAGAATAAAAAACTCGACGACCTTTTGGCGGAATTCCAAGAGAAAAAAATCCATTTGTCCGTAGTGGTCGATGAGTATGGTGGTACTTCGGGTATTGTGACCTTGGAAGATATTATTGAGGAAATCGTAGGCGATATTTCGGATGAGTTCGACGACGAAGACCTGATTTATTCCAAAATAGACGAACACAATTATGTCTTTGACGGAAAAACCAATCTAAAGGATTTCTACCGGGTCATTGCCCTCGAAGACGACACTATTTTCGAAGATAACAAAGGCGAATCGGAAACCATTGCAGGTTTTGTACTCGAAATTGCAGGAAACTTTCCTAAACGCGGGGAAAAAGTGCTTTTTCAAAATTATCAGTTCGTAGTCGAGAGTCTGGACAGAAAACGCTTAAAACAAATCAAAATTACCTTACCCAATGCATAGAAGCTTCTTCGTATTCATTTTGCTAACCGCCCTTGTCATCTCCTGCAAAGAGGAAGCCACCTTACCCAAGCCCAAAGGGGTATTGCGATTGGAATATCCAAATCCTAAAGTAGCCTCTTACGAAGACGCCTGTCCGTACACCTTCGAATACAATGGCCTGGCCCAAGTAAAAAAAGACAAAGGCTGTAACCTGACCTTGGAATACCCTAGCATGAAGGGCAGTATTTTCCTGACCTACAAGCCCGTGGAAGACAATCTGAAACAATTAATGATCGATGCCGACAAGCTGTCGTACGAACATGCGGCCAAGGCCGATAATATTGTACCCCAAGTATTCGAAAACCCGGAAGACAAGGTGTACGGAGTGTTCTTTACCGTGACCGGAAATGCCGCTTCGCAGACCCAGTTCTATGTCACCGATAGCATCAACCATTTTGTGACCGGCTCGGCCTATTTTAAGGTAAAACCGAATTACGACTCCATTTTGCCGGCCGCACATTATCTACAGCGCGATATCCGACATATTATGGAGACTTTGCGTTGGAACACACCACAATAAATTCCCATCGGGTTCTGGTACTTCAGGCGAATACCACTTTGGCTTTTTACACATGGTGAATCCTCTGTGAAACTCAGTGCTACTCCGTGAATCTTTGTGAAACAATACAAAATGCTAAAGTAACACAGAGGCCCGCAGAGAAAACGCAGAGCTACACTGAGAAATTCTATCAAGTTTTCTTTAAATTTCATGAGTCTTTTTTCCTCATCAATAAACTGAACGTATGCCCCACTATTTACTATACAAACCTTTCGGCTACTTAAGTCAGTTTAAGCGGGGCCCGCAAAAGCGGCGTAAAAAGCTACTAGGCGAATTATTTGACTTTGCCGAGGGTACCATGGCCATTGGTCGCTTGGACGAAGCCTCGGAAGGGCTTTTATTGCTCAGCACCGATGGTATGGAAAGCGAACGTATTCGACAGGGCAGCTTCCCAAAACAATATTGGGTACAAGTAGATGGGAACATACAAACGGCGGCTATCGAGAAACTTCGAAATGGCATAGAAATCAATATTCATGGGCAATACTATACCACACAAAAATGTAGGGTTGAAAAACTGGACACCCCTCCGATACTACCCCCAAGATCAAAACCAGTACGCTCAGACCGACACGGACCAAGTAGCTGGATCAACATAACACTGACCGAAGGAAAGTTCAGGCAAATACGTAAAATGACGGCTGCCGTCGGTCACCCCACACTACGGTTGGTACGCCATAGTATAGGTATACTAAACCTAGCGGATATGCAACCCGGTCAAGTCATTGAAGTTTCGAAACTACTGCCTTGATCAGCTTTCCATTTTTAGGTAGTAATCCGCAGAATGTTTACCTGAGCCATAGACCAAAAAGAACAAACAGATCAATAAGGTCATGGTGGCCAGTATGAGATTGGTACTATTCATCTCCCCCATAAAATTGATGCCGATGGCGCCTATCAATATGGGTAATTGCGCCAAAATGGCCCAACGGGTCAAGAGTCCAAAGGCAATGAGTATCCCTCCTATAAAATGCGCAGGGGCCACATAATGCATAATGAACATATCGCCCACCCAACCTTGGAAGGGACGCATCAATTCGACCAAAACCTCGCTATGGGTCACGAAATCGAATCCTTTATAAAAGAGAAAAGCACCTAGACCTATACGGAAAAGGTCGAGGGAATAATAGGTATGGGCATTGGCCCATTTGTTCAGATGTTTAATTGTCTCCATTTGCCAGCCATTTAAAATTTCTATATAAAATACTCATTTTAAACGACATAGAAAAACAAAACAAAGCAACACACCTCTAAAAAGCCTAATCAAACAACCTGATTTCCATTAGGCGAAGGTTATCGGCAAATCCAAAACCTAAAGGCTAACCCACCAAGCCCAAGGCCCTTTTCAGCGCCAAAATACTTCCGGTATGTATACCATCGTGGTAAAAACTATAGGCCAAGGCCTCATCTATATTCGAAAGGGTTACCCCGGCACTAGTGGTATAGGCGTTGTAGTTCTTAAACTTTCCAGCTTTGTGATCGGTCTCGGTCTGGGCAATGGTCTCGATCAGCCATTTTTTTACCTGGGCCACCTCTTCCGGGCTCACTTGGGTACCATCGGGTTTGGTATCTTTTCGGAAAGCATTGATAAAATCATCTTCCAATAGCATGGCCTCACCCCCCAGTTTGTAACACAGCAGCTGTTCGGTAGCTACCAAATGGGCTAAATTCCACCAAATATTATTGTTAAACCCCGACGGGATTTTAAACAAGTCTTCGTGCGCTACTCCTTCGACCAAGGTCAAAAGGAACTGGCGCGATTTTATAGTTAGATCAAAAATAGATGCCATATGGTTACTTTATCAATGCTTCCGCATTGGCTATACTTGAATTGATTTGTTCCTTAAGGGCCTTTACCTTGGTTTCCTCTTCGGCGATCCAGCCCATTTTTTCCTCACTGAGGGCCTTACCGTTCAAAATCTCATCGGAATCGAAACGGGCACCAAAATTTTTCATCCAATCCATCATGGCCGTATGGGCATCTTGAAGATCTACCATAGCCTTTTGATAGGGTTGCCCCGTAGCTGTGGTATCGGCGGCCAATGGCTTTAGGCTTTCTACCAATTTACCTATGGTAGACATTTTGGGCATCACCTCGTCGTGAATGGCCATTACCAATTCCATTTCGGCCTGACCTTTGGCCAATACCTCTTCTTTTTTTTCTTCCCCTTTACAAGCCATTACCAAAACGGCCAACAAGGCAAGCATTACAGTTGAAAATTTACCCATATTCTTAAGATTTTGAAGCATCACAAAAATACGTAGGTCATGGTTAATTCTATTGCCTAGGCCTTAATATTTTCAGTAGAAGTTAAAAAGCTAGATAAAAGACCGCTTCACTTCTAGAATATAGAAAATAGACTTTTGATTCGCAGTTATTTATGATTTCGTTTTTTGTAAAACATCTGAATAAGCCTTTAAAGATAAATTTTTCGGAATCGGTTAAGTTGGGTTACGACGAAAATGTAAACGACTTATTTTCAGCAGTCTTTTTTATTTGTACTTAACACTTTTGTCTGAAGCCATCAAATTTCGGATGCCTTTGAGTAGAAGTTAAAGACAATTGAACGGATTCGGTCTAGAACTTTTATCCCATTATTTAGTTTTATATTGTTGGGAACAAATACCAACACTATGAAAAACCTAACCACCATACTCTACATTATCATCTGGCTTTATATTGTCAGTGGCCTTATCAAGATTTACAAAACCATTAAGGTTTTACTCGATACATTTTCCGGGATCGCGGTATTTGATATTACTGAAATAGCCTTTCATTTGTTTAAAATAGGCCTAGCCATTTATTTAATCTACCATTTTTTTCTATTCAGTAGAACCGTGAACAAATTTGATGAAAAATCGTTCTTTAATCTCAAGAACGGTCTTCGATTCAAATCAACCGGGAAAGCGATTGTTGTTTTCGCACTTCTAAATTTTTCAGCCAGCATTCTTTATGCAGTGAATGTAGGGAGTGATCTTGCCCTTAAAAACCTACCAGAGCAAGTGATTCCCAATTTTTTTCTCCTGATGATGGCCTTGTTTTTATTGATCCAATCCAAAGTGATTTTGAGTGGTAATCAACAACTAAAAAAACACGAACCTATAAATGAGTAATTAGAAAACTATTTCTTCTTACCCCTGGGCTTCTTTTGCAACTGTTTAGAGGTTAGGCCATATAACAAAAACCCACTACCCAAGGTAATTAGCCCAAAAATGGAAAACAGGCGTAAGACGAAATTGTTAAAATCGTCGCGACCGGCATAGTCCATGGTATGCAGCATCCAAAGAAAATCGAAAGCACGCCATTGATCGTTCCGGAAGTTGCGCACCCGAGCATCGTTCTGTGAGATATAAATTGTAGTCTGTGCAGGAGCCCCAAAGGATACGGCAAAGGCGGGCAAAGGTTTATTGCGGTATTCATGATGTTTGCCCGATTCCTGGATCAATTCGGTTTTTAAAATAGGCGCTTTTACATTCAGGCTACGCATGGCCATTTGCTCTGCCTCAGATTTACTCAAGGGCTTCCTCTTTTGGCCTGTAAGCGCATGAACCAATGCTACGGACTCAATACCCTTTTCACTAAAAGAAAGCTCGTAAAACGGTTCTCCAAGTACGGAACGCAATTCTATAGAACGAACACTATCGACCCCTATACTTTCAGCCACAATCGATGGTGATAACATACTGTCTTTTATGGCGACCACAGCCTCCGGATTACGCAGATCGGAACCCCGGATAGTTTCGATATTCGTCCAACTAAAATACAGCCCCCCAATAGTCCACAATAAAAATTGGATCCCCAATACAAAACCCAGATAGCGGTGCCATTTACGGGTTCTTTTCACCCACACTCTTTTCTTCATTTTAAAGCCAAATAATTGCACAAAAAAAGCCAACCCTTTCGGATTGGCTTCTATTATTTCGAAATACCAGACATTTAATCTGCTAAAACGATTATTTTATTATCGTTCATCTCTAAGGTACCGCTATTGATGGCCAAAAGAGTATCGCCATTACCGGCTTTGGTAAAACGCTCGGCATAGGCCTCATCTATAGTAAGGTTACCTTTGATCTTAACGGTTCCCTGCTGCAAAATGGAAACCACGGGGGCGTGATTTTCCAACATTTGAAACTCTCCGTTTACACCTGGTACGGTTACCGCCTCAACGTTGCCGCTGAACAAAGTAGCCTCTGGAGATACGATTTCTAAATACATATTTTTTAGTTATGAGTGATGAGTTATGAGTGAAGAGAAGAACTCTGAACCCTACATTCTTAACTCCTAACTTAATTAGGCCTCGGCCAACATTTTCTCACCGGCTTCGATAGCTTCCTCAATGGTACCTTTAAGGTTGAAGGCTGATTCCGGCAAGTGATCCAATTCACCGTCCATAATCATGTTAAACCCTTTAATAGTTTCCTTGATATCTACCAATACCCCTGGGATACCGGTAAACTGCTCAGCTACGTGGAAAGGCTGCGAAAGGAAACGCTGTACACGACGCGCCCTACCTACGGCCAATTTATCTTCCTCGGACAATTCTTCCATACCCAAGATGGCGATAATGTCTTGAAGTTCTTTATAACGTTGCAACAACTCTTTTACACGCTGGGCACAATCGTAATGATCGTTACCCAAGATATCGGCGGTAAGGATCCTTGAGGTAGAATCTAAAGGATCTACCGCTGGGTAAATACCAAGCTCGGCAATCTTACGAGAAAGTACGGTTGTAGCATCTAAGTGGGCAAAGGTAGTTGCAGGAGCGGGATCGGTAAGGTCATCCGCAGGTACGTATACCGCCTGTACCGAGGTAATAGAACCTTTTTTGGTAGAGGTAATACGCTCTTGCATAGCACCCATTTCAGTGGCCAAGGTGGGCTGGTAACCTACCGCAGAAGGCATACGACCTAAAAGTGCCGACACCTCTGAACCTGCTTGGGTAAAACGGAAAATGTTATCTACGAAGAAAAGTACGTCTTTTCCTTGTCCGTCTCCGGCACCATCACGGAAATACTCAGCGATAGTCAACCCAGAAAGGGCCACACGGGCACGGGCCCCAGGAGGTTCGTTCATCTGTCCGAATACGAAAGTAGCTTTAGACTCTTTCATGGCTTCCTTATCAACTTTGGTAAGGTCCCATCCGCCTTCTTCCATAGAGTGGATAAAGTCGTCACCGTATTTGATAATACCAGATTCCAACATTTCGCGAAGCAAATCGTTTCCTTCACGGGTACGCTCTCCTACACCGGCAAAAACTGAAAGTCCACCGTGTCCTTTGGCGATATTGTTGATCAACTCCTGGATCAATACGGTTTTACCTACACCGGCACCACCGAAAAGACCGATCTTACCACCTTTGGCATAAGGCTCGATAAGGTCGATTACCTTGATACCTGTAAAAAGTACCTCGGTCGAAGTTGAAAGATCTTCAAATTTTGGTGCCTCTCTGTGGATAGGCAAACCATTGTCTCCTTCTTTAGGCAAATCACCCATTCCGTCGATGGCATCTCCAATAACATTGAAAAGACGGCCATATACATCGTCTCCGATAGGCATTTGGATAGCGGCACCAGTGGCAACTACATCAACACCCCTACTTAGACCATCGGTAGAGTCCATAGAGATAGATCTTACGGTATTTTCACCGATATGTGATTGTACCTCCAAAATAACTTTGGAACCATCGGGACGTACAACTTCCAAAGAATCATAAATTTTTGGAAGGGTTGATCCGGATTGGAACTCCACATCGATAACCGGGCCGATAATCTGGGAAATTTTACCTGTAACCTTAGACATTACTTGAATTTTTATTGAATACTCTTGTACTTGTTCTTCATAAAGCCCTGTAACAGAGCCTTTCTTTTTCCGGCTGCAAAGATATGTTATTCCTTCTTAAATAGAAACTTGTACCCCTTGTTTTTTTACCCACGAAAAAAGGCGCCGGAATGGCGCCTTTTTAGAATGGATTGTATAACTCGAATTAGTTGTTGATTATCCAAGAAACATAGTATTGGGCACCTACGTTACCCGTACCAATGGCACTGTAATATTCATCGGCCAAAATATTGGAACCACCCACTTTAAAGGTAGACTTGATACTAGGCACCTTGTAGTTGATCTGCATATCTACTACGTTGAAGGAAGGCACCCAGTCACTACCAAAGGTAGCCTCCCAGTAATAGGTATCTGACCAACGGTAATTAAGACCGAATCCGAAGTTTTCGAATAACTCGGTATTTCCGAAAGATACTTTAACCTTATGTCTTGGGGTATT
This sequence comes from Sediminicola luteus, assembly GCF_002514735.1. GTDB lineage: Bacteria > Bacteroidota > Bacteroidia > Flavobacteriales > Flavobacteriaceae > HQA918. Next base: position 164,438 of record NZ_KZ300477.1, read on the forward strand.
GAAACTAGGCATGAAATCGGGATCGGTACTACGATCAAAATCAAATTCAGAGAAGGTATAGTTGATTCCGAAATCAAAGTTTCCGAAAACCTTGGTATCTACTCCAATGTTGGCACCATAAGAAGAAATATCGGCCTCAGAATTGGTATACGCTTGGAATACTTGGATATCGCCACGCTGCAAAGCCAAAAGTGACAAAGAGTTATCTCCTACTTCACCATAAAGTGGGGCCACAACATTTCTACCCGACATAAAATCGGTATAGTCGTTATAGTAACCACTAACATCTACTATGAATTTTCCTAACTGACCCCTATACCCCAATTCAAAGGCAGTAATCTGTTCTGGTTTAACCAATTGAACATTAGAAGCCTCTGGAGCCCCGGCCTGAACGGAAGCCAAGCTAAAGGAGTTTTCATAGGCATCACGACCCGTTACGACCGTAGACATAGAAGGATCGGAGTTCCAAGCCACTTCTTGCGAAAAACGGTCTAGGTTATCGGGTGCAGAACCCACCAAAAGGGCACGACCGGCATCTAGACCAATATAAAGATCTTGGGTAGTGGGGTTACGGAAACCGGTTTGGAAAGACCCACGGAAATTGTGGTTTCTACGCTCACCAGCAGTATAGGTAATTGAAGCCCTTGGCGAGAAAAAGCCATCGAACAATTTATTTTTATCGTAGCGTACCGAACCCGTTAATTTTAAACGGTCGTCCATCAATTTCTTTTGAATCTGGGTATACAAACCAAATTCGGAATAAGGAATAGGTCCGTCTTCATCGGTAAAGATGGTACCGTTGGAATTCAATACATACTCACGGAAAGACCCACCTACTTGAATATCGGCAAAATCACCGGTCAAATGGCTAAAGTTATAGTTCGCATCTACATGGCGCATTTTGGTCTCGTCTATAAATTTAGAACCCGTAGAAAGGTTACCATCGGAGGTAACGGCAGCTTTGGCAGCATCAAATTCCGCTGTGCCAGGCACTAAACGTCCGTTATCGGCATTCGCCCTACCTGCGGCATGAGCATCGTCATCTGAGGCCGGTATACCGGTACCTACACCCAATTTAGCCCCGGCAAATCCGGCGATATAATCGGCAAACCATTGCTGATCAGCCTTCCACTTACGGTTAATGTTAATACCCGTAAATACTAAATCGTGTGATTTTCCAGAATTCTCAAGCGTTACATAACCCCTAACAAAGAAATTATTGTTCTTGATCTCTAATTTATGCTGTTGCAAGGTAAAATCTTGAAGGTAGTAACGGTTGGTCCCTTGGTAAATAGTTGAACCACGACCAATCCTAGAATTTAAGATCACCTCAAAATCATCGGCAAAAGGCCTAACATGTAAGGCTCCATCAAACTTTACACTTTGGGCTTTATAATCGGAAAGTTCACGCTCGCGATACCCGGTACGCGAAACAGTATGGGTACCCAAAGTACCTGAAGGGAATCCGGCAGCGTCGTCAAAATTAATGGTAGCCGCAACTTCATCACCATAAACATTAAGCCCGTTATAGGCCGGATTTTCGCGGGTCCACCCCGGGTTGTTTAAATCATCTTCACGTACGGCCCACCAATCGGTACCATCTAAATATGAGAAACTAGCTTTTACCGCTACGTAGTCGTTAAAGGCTTTGGCCGCACGTATGCCAACATCATAAAAAGCATTATCACCAGCGGCTTCTTGCGAAGTAAGTCCTGTTTTAACGTAAGCACTAATTCCTTGGAAATCGAAAGGGTTTTTACTGGTCATGAACAAGATACCATTAAAGGCATTCGCTCCATACAATGCCGAAGAGGCACCCGGTAAAATCTCAACGCTTTGAACATCCAACTCACTCATACCGACTAAGTTACCCAGCACAAAGTTAAGTGCAGGCGAAGTATTGTCCATACCGTCTACCAACTGTACAAACCTGTTATTGGAGAAAGTTGCAAACCCCCTGGTATTAATCGATTGAAAAGTTAAACTATTCGTATTTATATCTACACCTTTAAGGTTCTGTAGCCCGTCATAGAAAGAGGCCGAAGTAGTATTTTCTATCTCTTTTAGTCCAAAACGCTCAACAGAAACCGGAGATTCGAAAATACGTTCCGGGGTCCTAGAGGCCGAGATAACGATTTCATCTAAAAGTGTCTGTTCTTCATTCAAGCTAATGGTTAGGTTCTGGTTGTTCGAAGTCACCTCTACCGTTGCCTCGGAATAACCAATACTAGAACCCCTTAAGGTAAAAGGCGGGGTTTCACTGGTACTTAAAGTAAAGTTACCATCGAAATCGGTTACAGCACCAACCGATTTTCCCACGATTACCACATTAGCCCCGGGGATAGGCTCATTATTCTGGTCAACGACCGTTCCTTTTACCGTTGTTTGGGCATATGCAAACGTGCCAAACAACAGTAATGCCATGCATAACAATGCTCTCATTATCGTTAGTAGTTAAATTAGTTTCACCAGACAAGATACACCTTTTCTACTAATATGAAAAAAACAATGCACGCATAATAAGTTTTCGTTAAAAAAAGGTTTTAAAAATGATGTTTCCACAGAGAAACAAAAAACCGCGCCAGTAATAGCGCGGTTTTTGAAAATTCGAATGCTTTTTATGTTACTCCACGGTAACCGATTTAGCCAGATTTCGAGGTTGATCTACATTACAACCACGCATTACGGCAATATGGTACGATAGTAACTGTAATGGTATAGTCGTTAACAATGGTGTAAGCGCCTCCATAACCTCAGGCACCTCGATCACATGATCAGCCAAGTTCTTCACCACCTCGTCCCCTTCGGTCACTATGGCGATAATTCTTGCTTTACGCGATTTAATCTCTTGAATGTTACTCACCACCTTTTCATAATGGCCCTTTCTGGTTGCGATTACGATAACAGGCATTTGTTCATCGATAAGGGCAATGGGACCATGTTTCATCTCGGCAGCCGGATACCCTTCTGCATGGATATAACTAATCTCTTTAAGTTTCAGCGCCCCCTCTAATGCAACAGGAAAATTATACCCCCTACCTAAATAAAGACAATTAGATGAATCTTTATACACGTCGGATATTTGCTCAACCAAGGCATTATACTCTAAGGATTTCTCAACCTTCTTAGGTATAGCTTCCATCTCAACTAAAAATTCGTGGAGTTGGGTTTTATTAATCGTCCCTTTTTCTTGGGCCAACTTAAGCGCCATTAAGGTCAGTACCGTAATTTGAGTGGTAAAGGCTTTGGTTGAAGCCACTCCGATTTCGGGTCCGGCATGGGTATAGGCACCAGCATGGGTCTCTCTTGCAATAGACGAACCTACTACATTACACACCCCAAACACGAAGGCCCCTTTTTCTTTGGCCAGTTTTATCGCGGCCAAAGTATCGGCAGTTTCCCCGGATTGTGAAATAGCTATGAGCACATCTTTCTCGGTGATTACCGGGTTCCTGTAACGGAATTCTGAGGCATACTCTACCTCTACCGGTATACGGGTAAGATCTTCGAAAATGTACTCGGCAACCAAACCAGCATGCCAAGAGGTACCACAGGCCACAATAATGATTCGATCGGCATTAAGGAAACGTTCGAGGTTTTGATCGATTCCCGCCATTTTTATCAGACCCTCATCGGCCAATAACCTACCTCTATACGTATCTTGTATCGCTTTGGGTTGCTCATAGATCTCTTTGAGCATGAAATGATCATAGCCCCCCTTTTCGATTTCCTCGAGGTTTAACTGCAACTCTTGGATATTCGGATAAGCAATATGATCCCCTTTGATTTTGCGTAATTTAATCTCTTTACCCCTACGGATGATAGCCATTTCCTCGTCTTCGAGATACACGGCATTTTTAGTGAACTCTATAAAGGGGGAAGCATCGGAAGCGATAAAATACTCATCCTCCCCTATCCCAATGGCCAACGGGCTACCCAGTTTGGCGACAACCACCTCATCTGGCTTTTCTTTATCGAATACAGCTATGGCATAGGCACCTACGACTTGATTTAAGGCAATCTGAACAGCCTTACCCAATTTTACATCTTCCTGTTTTTTGACCTCTTCAATCAAATTGACCAACACTTCGGTATCGGTATCGGAATGGAAAACATAGCCTCGGTTTTTAAGCTCTTGTTTAATGGCCTCATAATTCTCTATGATTCCATTATGGATAATGACAAGATTTCCTGAATTTGAATAATGCGGGTGCGAATTCACATCATTGGGTACCCCATGGGTAGCCCATCGTGTATGCCCAATACCCAATGTACCCTGGGTCGAAATTTCTGCTTTTGATTTTTTTTGAAGGTCGTCTACTTTCCCTTTGGTCTTACTCAGCTGAATTTGTCCATCGTGATACAAGGCCACTCCAGCACTGTCATAACCGCGGTACTCTAAACGTTGCAATCCTTTAATGATAATGGGATAGGCCTCCCTATGACCTAAATACCCTACGATTCCACACATAGAATGATTATTGACGTTAATTTTCGGTAAACATACCGTTTTACACCCTAAACAACGAATTATTTATGATAAACGGCAGCACCTTAACGTTAAATCAATCTACTTCAGTATAGGTTATTACCAATTTTAGTTTTTTATCTAGATTTTCTTGGGCCACATTGCTGCCAAAAAGTACCGTACCAAGCGGGGTAACATTATTCATACGGTGCAAGTCTTTTTGTTCCATGGCACCCTCCGAATCGGTTAAAACCACTTTTGAACGCAGTGCCACCCGCATATCTGCGGTAACCATTAGCGCCAACTTGGCATTGGCAGAATCACGAACCACCAGATTATTGATGTGGTCGGTTATTTTAAAGGTATATTTTACCCCTTTATCATTTTCTTCTTCGAGCAGCCCCCCGAAATTCTTAAAAGCCCCCAATGGCGTATTACTATCACTTATCTCATTGGCCCCATTAAACAAGGCATTACCCGTTTCCAAATTGTATAAAAACAAACGTGGTGGCTCAACGTGATCCATATCGGCATCTAAGGCTGCCCGATCAACATAAAGCTCAAGTTTAGCTTCGTTGATTATCCAGTTCCTTTCTTGTATTTGACTAATTTGCTCCGTACCCCCCATTTCATCGAAAAGGCTAATCTCAGAAAAAATGCCCGATCCACCTTTTAAATAAATCTTTTCGGCATTCATGTTATTGTCCAAGCTACTTTGGATTTCTCCTGGATAATCGCCTTGAATAAAGGTGTTTACCGCATTACCGGAAAAGGCTCCATTTTGGCCCGTTGTTATTAAGCGAAAACTAAACTCACGCTCTTTCTTTTCAATACTGCCATCACCCGTGTCTTCCGTATCTGTATTGGCCACCCAATCGTCGTATTCATAGGTCATGGTAATATTGGCCGCACTAAAATCCAATAACATCATAAGATTTTCATCGGCTTGGGTAACTTCGAAATGTAATCCCCTGATAAATTCGGTGAAATTCGATTGACTCAATAATACAGACTCCCCTTCTTTGTCTAAAATATTGTCTTGGAAGAATTGGCTGTCGAGTTTAACCCGTATACCCGGATTTAGTCGGGTATCGACTTCGGTAGATTCATCAACATCCTCCGTCTCAGGGTCGTCTTCTTTGAAGAAAAGTATTTCCTTATCATCAATAAGCACTTCGCCATTGAAAAGGGTTTCACCAACGAAATTAGGATCGAACTGTTGATTGGAAAAATACTCCTGGGCTTCCAAAAAATCGGTACTAGGATCTAAATCCCTTAAAAAATAAGTGCTCCTACGTATTCTTAAGTTAAACGGTTTTGACCTATCACCATAAATACTATCTATCTGCACCTGTTTCGCAAAAGAACCACTGGGAGTATCGGTGTCTTCTCCATCTAGAATTCCATCCCCGTCGGTATCTTGGTTCAAGGGATCGGTACCCCTACTTCTTTCCTCTAAATCGGTTAACCCATCGGAAGAACCATTAGCTCCAGCATCCGAATCACTGTTAGGATCATTGGGGTCTGCATCGAATTCGTTATCTACCCCATCATTATCCAAATCCCTTTGGGTAACGGGCGCAATAACATAAGGTATATAAAAATAAACCTCTTTTACGGTTTCGTTCTCCGGTATGGTACTATTATTATCGTCAGAATCGGCACTATCTTCTACCGACTGAGAATAATCGCCAAAAGTCGGATTTGCCACTGACAAACGTAGCTGGGAGTTTACCTCACCCTTAGTATTACCGAAAATACCATCTTTAAACTGCCCTAATTGGTACAAAGGTAACTGATTGGCATGTACAGCTTTCATATTGCGGTTAAAGGCAAAAACATCGTACTCTGCCTGCCCGGTAACAAAAGGATTTTCGCCGATTACACCATCGCCCGGGGTTATGATTTCATCATCACAGGAAACAAATAGGGTAACCACAGCCAGGGCACAGGCTAACTTTAGCCCATTGATCTTAATAAACTCCATTAACTATCTATCAGTTTAACACTTCCTCGGTGTAGAACTTACCATATGCTTCTTCAAAACCCTGTACAGGAACGTAGTCTAAAACAGGTTTTTCAAGACCAGCAATATGGCTGCTCAATTCCTCGGGGAGGTTCTCGGAGGCTAAAATAACCGCATCGGAAAAATCTACGGCTACTTTTAACAAATTATTATAGCTGGGCTCTGAAAGCGGAGCAACTGCTTCTTTATCAACACCATCGAACAACACCTTATCCATCATTCCTGTATCTAGGGTGCCATCGAAACCTTGACCGTAAACCGAGGTAACAATCTTACTGTCTTGAAAGATAGGCTCATCGGCATAATACTTTCTAAGATACAAGGGTAGCAAAGAAGCCATCCATCCGTGTACATGGATAATATCAGGAGACCAATTCAGTTTCTTCACGGTCTCTACAACACCTTTGGCAAAGAAAATCGCCCTTTCGTCATTATCCGGGAAAAGCGTCCCTTCCTCATCGGTAAAAGTTGCTTTACGCTTAAAGTACTCCTCATTATCTATAAAGTATACCTGAATGCGCTCCCTAGGAATAGATGCTACCTTAATTATCAAGGGCATATCCATATCATTGATCACCAAATTCATTCCAGATAAACGAATTACTTCGTGTAGTTGGTGCCTTCTTTCGTTAATGTTCCCGAAGCGGGGCATGAAAATCCGTATTTGGCCACCATTGCTGTTAACCATACGCGGAGTTTCGTAAGACATTAAGGATACTGGGTTTTCTGGTAAATAGGGTACAAGTTCAGAAGATACGAACAATATCTTTTTCCCGTTCATAAAGTGTGAGTTTTGTTTAAAGCGCCAACTAGCTTGCAAAATTACAAAAATAAAAGACATTAGCTTTAATTATAGTAAGTTTGCACGTTTATCGATACAAAATGCATACCATCGAAACCCAAAAGGATCTAAAAATATTCTTGGATCCCCTTCGAGATTCTAAAAGTATAGGTTTGGTACCTACCATGGGCGCACTGCACCAAGGTCATTTGGCCCTTGTAAAGAAAGCCTTGACCGAAAACGACCAAGTAGTGGTCAGCATTTTTGTGAATCCTACCCAATTCGATAACCTAGAAGATCTTAAAAAATACCCCAATACACTCGAAGCGGACAAGAATCTATTACGAGGTGTATCTGAAGACATTGTCATATTCGCGCCAAGCGTTACGGAGATGTACCCCGATAAGACCGAAGCCAAAGTCTATGATTTCGACGGTTTGGATCAAGTTATGGAAGGGGCACATCGCGACGGGCATTTCGATGGGGTGGGTACCATAGTCGAGCATTTACTTCGTTTGGTAATGCCGGACAAAGCCTATTTCGGGGAGAAGGATTTTCAACAATTACAGATCATAAAAAAGCTGGTAAGCCAGCAAGAACTACCCATTGAAATTATCGGCTGCCCAATTGTCAGGGAAGCCAATGGGTTGGCCATGAGCTCTAGAAACAGTAGGCTTTCTAAAGAAATGCGGCAAGAAGCCTCCCATATCTACAACACCCTTCAAACTGCCAAAAAGGAGTTTGGCACGAAAAATGTCTTATCAATTACGGAATGGGTTAAGTCCCAGTTCGATCCAAAAGCAGGTTTCGATTTGGAATATGTCACCATTGTTGATACAGAGAACTTGCTTGAAGTAGAGGATATCAAGCCCGAAAGAAAGTATCGGATTTTTATAGCCGTATATGTTGAAGGCGTACGCTTGATAGACAATATAGCATTGAATTGATTAATTTTGCAGCATGTTAGTCGAAGTAGTAAAATCTAAGATCCACCGGGTAAAAGTTACCGGGGCCGATCTAAATTATATAGGCAGTATCACCATTGATGAAGACTTGATGGATGCCGCCAACATTATTCAAGGCGAAAAGGTACAGATCGTGAACAACAATAATGGTGAACGACTGGAAACCTATGCCATTCCGGGTCCGCGTAACAGTGGCGAAATTACCCTGAACGGAGCCGCCGCGCGTAAAGTAGCCGTAGGCGATGTTTTGATCTTGATTACCTATGCCCGTATGGAATTTGAGGAAGCTAAGACCTTTTCGCCCGCATTGGTTTTCCCGAACGAAGAAAACAATCTGCTCAAATAAGTGTCAAAATCACTTAAGAAAATACTTAAGACCGTTCTACCTATTGGTTTTGGCCTAGGACTGATTGCCTATTCCTATGCCGTAACCACCCCCGAAGAACGGGAACAAATCGTTACCTATATCACCAATGCCGATCTTTTCTGGGTTGGCATTTCAGTTTTATTGGGCTTCTTAAGCCATTTGTCGCGTGCCATACGATGGAATTTTCTCTTGGAGCCTTTAGGATATAGGCCATCTTTGCTAAATAGGACCTTACTAGTATTTGTGGCCTACTTTGCCAATTTGGGTATTCCTAGGGCTGGCGAGATCCTTAGGGCTACCGGCTTGGATACTTATGAAAAAGTACCTTTTGAAAAAGGTTTTGGTACCATAGTTACCGAGCGGATCATTGACCCTATCATGCTTTTGTCAGTTATCGGCTTGGCTTTGATCTTGCAGACCGAGAGCATCATGGATATTTTGATGCAAAAAAAAATAGACCCTTGGAAAATTGGTTTACTTGCGCTGGCCGGACTTGCAGGGCTTTTATTTTTTGTTTTGGTCATAAAACGTTCAAACCATGCCCTTGCCCTAAAAATCAAAAACTTCATTACTGGTCTTCTCGAAGGGGTACTCAGTGTTTTTAAAATGAAACAAAAAGGCTGGTTCCTTTTCCATACCTTTTTTATCTGGGCCTGTTATGTAGGCATGTTCTGGGTGATTAAATTCACGGTACCCGAGACCGTTTCCCTTGGTTTTGGACCCATACTCGTTGCTTTTGTGGCCGGGGCATTTGCCATGACGGCTTCGAATGGAGGGTTGGGTATTTTTCCGGTAGCGGTAAGCGCTATTTTGGTTGCCTTTGGTATTTCAAAAGTCTCGGGCGATGCCTTCGGCTGGATCATGTGGATCTCGCAAACCCTTATGGTGGTGCTTTTTGGGGCAATATCGTTCTTCCTGTTACCGTTATACAACAAAGACACTAAAGGGTAAACTACATTAAACCTTTTGTCTTGCTAACCATCTAAGGTTCAGCAACCCAAATTGTACAACATGCGCCAACTAATTTACCTATGCCTAAGCTTTACCTGCCTCATAGCCTGCAACAAATCTGACGATAACCCAGAAACTTCAGGCCCTGAAAATGAGACCTCCCTGTATTTTCCGCCCATAACGGGTAATTCGTGGGAAACCGAATCTCCCGAAAATTTAGATTGGGACACCACACAACTCGATGCCTTGTATTCGTTTTTGGAAACGAATGGCACCCGGGCCTTTATCGTTCTAAAAGACGGAAGAATAGTATTTGAAAACTATTGGGGCAACCAAATCATAGGTTCTGAACCCTTTTCCCGAGAAAGCCAGTGGTATTGGGCTTCGGCCGGCAAAACTTTAATAGCCTTTATGGTGGGTACCGCACAGGAAGATAATCTACTAAACATAGACAACCCCACTTCGGATTACCTAGGAACAGGTTGGACAAGCCTACCACAGGCCGATGAAGTCAAAATAACCATAAAGCACCAACTGACCATGACCACCGGATTGGATTACGAGGTGGCGAACCCAGATTGTATTGAACCTTCTTGTTTACAATTTAAAGCTGCCCCAGACACACAATGGTACTATCACAATGCACCCTACACTTTACTAGGCCATGTTTTGGCAGAAGTGAGCGAAGGCAGTCTAAACGAATACACTCAAAATACCGTTGGAAATACTATTGGTATTTATGGTAATTGGAGGTCTTCCGGCGACCACGATGTATATTGGAGTACCGCACGCGAAGCAGCAAGGTTTGGCCTTTTGTTGCAGGCCGAAGGCCAATGGGACGACAAAACCGTGCTTTCCGACACAGATTACATGGAGGCCTTAAGCCAACCCTCCCAATCCCTAAACCCATCATACGGATACCTTACCTGGCTTAATGGCCAAAACACCATTAGAATCCCAGGTTTTTCTATTGCATTTCCTGGCCCATTAAGTCCGAATGCCCCGTCCGATCTCTATGCGGCCATGGGAAAAAATGGCCAGTTTATAGATGTAGTGCCTAGTAAAGGCCTTGTGGTGGTACGCATGGGCATGGCCCCAGACGACACCTTAGTGCCTACCGATTTCCACGATGATCTTTGGGAAAAATTAAGTGCGATCATCAAATAAAGCCCAAGGGAATCCGTTACATAGATGCACGGCACAACCATAACACTACAGGTATGCGAAAACATCTATTCCTATTTTGCCTTTTTATAGGTGCCCTAACACAGGCCCAGGTACAGCAAGAAATCTTTGAATCGTTCAAACTTCAAGAACGTCGCGACGTCAGTTACTACTTCCCTGAAGGTTACGACGAAGACAAACGCTACCCCCTGATTATGGTTTTAGATGCCGACCGCTTGTTCGATCAGGTTTTGGCAACTTCAAAGTACTATAGCCGTTTTCACGGTGCGCCTGAGGCCATTATTGTGGGAATCCATCAAGAAAAAGACGATTTGCGCTACGAAGACTGTGCCTTTGAAGAAGACAACGGTCTCCCTTCGGAAAAAGGGAAAAAGTTCTTCGAATTCGTAGGTATGGAATTAATGCCCTTTTTGGGCACAAAATACAGCATTGCTCCTTTTAAGATTATGGTGGGTTACGGCATCACTGCCAATTTCGGCAATTTCTACCTTTTCAAAGAACGCTCTTTATTCGATGCTTATATCAGTATTTCTCCAGAATTGGCCCCGGAGATGGAAACCCGCGTAGCCTCACGATTGGCCGCTTTTGACAAAACCATTTTCTACCATTTAATGGTGGAGGGTGAAAAAAGTAAAAACAGGAACCGCATTTTGGAAATGGACAAGAACATTAAAGAAATCGATAAGGAAAACATCCATTACACTTTCGATGAATTCCCCAATACAGATAAAATAGCCGTACCCTCATATGGAATCGGCAAGGCCTTTGACAATATTTTCCAAATTTTCAAACCTATTACCCCAAAGGAATACAAGGAAAAAATGCTTACTTCCGAAGAGCCCGTATACCAATATTTGGAGAACAAATACCAAATGATCGAAGATCTGTTCGGATTTAGAAAGCCCGTAGACCTCAACGACATCATGGCCGTATATGCCGCTTGTAAAAAGAAGGAGGATGTAGAGTCGTTAAAACCATTATCGGACCTCTGTAAAAAGCAGTTCCCGGAGACCATGATGGGCTATTATTTTGAAGGGGAATACTTAGAACTGATGGGCGAACCCAAAAAGGCCATGCGTACCTTTGAAAAAGCCTTCGCCCTAGATGAAATCGACTTTTTGACCAAAGACATGGCCTTGGATAAAATCGACGCCATTAAAGCCGATTTCGGATATTAATTTAAGACCAACCTAGCACACACTGACATCCTAAGTGTCGGAAACGTAAGGGTTTTCCGTATTGGCATTCTTATGCGATTAGGTTATCTTTATGATGATGTAATCCACAACCAACATGAAAACCTTCACCTTTATTGGCATACTACTGTGCCTAAGTCTATTCAGTTGTCAAAAAACCGAAAAAAATGAAGCCCACACCATTTTTTATGGTGGCGACATCATAACCATGGTTTCCCCAGAACAACCGGCACCTGAGGCACTCGTAGTCACTGATGGCAAAATCGTTTTTACCGGCAGTAAATCCGAAGCCCTAAAAATGCAGGGCGATAGTACCAAATTGGTCAATTTAGAAGGCAAAACCCTACTCCCTGGGTTTTTAGACCCGCATAGTCATTTTAACAATGCCCCACAGATTGTAAACTGGGTAAACGTATCGGCCCCTCCGGTCGGTAACATCAAAACTATTGACGATATCGTAAATGCCATTAAGGCCCATGTTACCGATAAAAAGCCGGCCAAAGGCGAATGGATCATCGGTTACGGTTACGATGGCAATATGCTGAAAGAAGGGCGTGAATTGACCAAAAAAGACCTCGACCCCCATTTTCCGGATAACCCGATCATGCTTATTCATGTCTCTAACCATGGGGCCGTTTTAAATTCCGCCGCCTTTATCGATGTAGATATTACCGCTGAGACAGAAACACCACCCTCCGGAATTATTTTAAGGGAACCCGGTGGTAACGAACCGGCCGGACTCATTATGGAAACGGCATTTATACCAGTGTTCAAAGGGATGCCAAAACCCCCTGAGGCCGAACATTTGGCCAACTTTAAACCCGCACAGATCGAATATGCCAAATGGGGCTTTACCACGGTTCACGAAGGGGCTACCCCCTATAAAGACCTACAAATCATCAAAAAAGCCAACGAACAAGACCTTTTGTTCTTGGATGTTATCGCCTATCCCCTGTTTACCGAAATGGACAAGGTGGTAGGTAAGGAAACCTTTGGCGCTTATGACAAACGCCTGAAAATAGGTGGCATTAAAGTATTATTAGATGGTTCTCCCCAGGCCAAAACCGCCTTAAAATGTACGCCCTATTTAACCGGGGGACCTAACGGGGAAGCCGATTGGCGCGGCGAATCTACGATTACGGCCGAGGAATATGCCGAAATTATGAAGGTTTGTTACGATAACGGGATTCAGCTGAATACGCATGTCAATGCCGATTGTGCCATTAAAATGATGCTCGACGGCATGGACAGCATTGGGTACAATAGTCAAAAAGATTTACGATGGGTGGCCATACATGCCCAGTTTATGCATCCCGACTATTTACCCCGCTTTGCCAAACATCAGATAATTCCTTCCTTTTTTAGCAACCATACTTTTTTCTTTGCCGATACACATTTGGAGAATTTTGGACCCGAAATGACCCATTTTATCGATCCATTTAAGGCTGCCATAGAAGCCGGGCTCACCCCCACGAACCATTCCGATTATTCCGTAACCCCGCTAGACCCCTTTTTCGGAATCTGGACCGCCTGTGTTAGAGAGGCCAGATCCGGAACCATTATTGGCGAAAATCAACGTATTACCGTGTACCAAGCCTTAGAGGCCATTACCAAAAATGTAGCCTACCAATACCACGAAGAAGATCGAAAAGGCACCTTGGAAGTAGGCAAACTGGCCGATTTGGTGATTTTGGATAAAAATCCGTTGGCCATAGAATTGGATGCCATTCGAAACCTACAAGTAATGGAAACCCTAAAGGAAGGAAAAACGGTCTACAAGAGATAGGTATACCATCCCAAATAAGGTATTTAAGAGGTGGGTTAGGACATTTATCTGCCCGCCTTTTGATGCAGTCAAATCCGGCTTACCCCAAAACTGAAAACCCCTATCTTCGCAGAAAGCGAACCCATGGCCAAGACCAAAACCACTTTTTTTTGTCAGCATTGCGGGGCACAACACGCCAAATGGGCCGGGCAATGCAGTTCTTGCAAACAGTGGAACACCATAGTTGAAGAAGTTGTAGAAACTGCCAAAAAACCCGACTGGAAAGCCGAGCAACCCACTTCGGCCAAACGAACGGCCACAGCCCTACGGATAAACGAAATTGAGACCGGACAAGAATACCGTCTACCCATACCCGATAAAGAATTCAGTCGTGTTCTGGGTGGCGGACTGGTACCAGGTTCCCTAACCCTTTTGGGTGGTGAACCCGGCATTGGTAAAAGTACCTTATTGCTTCAGATTGCCTTACACTTACCCTTTACCACCTTATATGTTTCTGGGGAAGAAAGTCAGAAACAGATCAAGATGCGGGCCGATCGACTGAGCCAAGCTTACAAAAACTGTTTTATCCTAACCGAAACCAAAACCCAGAATATCTTTAGGCAAATTGGCGAGATACAACCCGATGTAGTGGTTATCGATTCCATTCAAACCCTACATTCCGATTACATAGAATCTGCGGCCGGAAGTGTTTCCCAAATTCGGGAGTGTACAGCCGAACTGATCAAATTCGCCAAAGAAAGCAATACCCCAGTGCTGCTTATTGGTCATATTACCAAGGAGGGCACCATTGCCGGGCCCAAGATCTTGGAACATATGGTAGATACTGTATTGCAGTTCGAGGGTGACCGTAACCATGTCTATCGTATCTTACGGGCCTTAAAAAACCGATTTGGCTCTACGGCAGAATTGGGCATATACGAAATGTTGGGTGCCGGCCTACGGGAAGTAAGCAACCCAGCCGAAATATTGATCTCACAAAAAGACGAAGACCTCAGCGGAACGGCCATTTCAGCAACCTTAGAGGGTATGCGCCCCTTACTAATTGAAATACAGGCTTTGGTAAGTACGGCCGTGTATGGTACCCCGCAACGTTCGGCCACGGGCTACAACCTAAAACGCCTGAACATGATTTTGGCCGTACTTGAAAAACGGGCCGGGTTTAAATTGGGTGCCAAAGATGTGTTTTTGAATATTACCGGTGGCATATCGGTAGACGATCCCGCCATAGACTTAGCCGTGGTGGCGGCCATCCTTTCCAGCAATATCGACATCGCCGTTGTAACCGATTGTTGTTTTGCGGCCGAAGTAGGTTTGGCCGGGGAGATCAGACCGGTTCAAAAAATAGACCAGCGTATATCGGAGGCCGAAAAATTAGGTTTTAAACGCATTTTTGTCTCCAAAAACAACAAGATTACCTTAAAGAACCCACAAATTGAGGTAGTAACCTTGGGCAAGGTAGAAGATTTGGCCGAGTTTTTGTTTGGGTAAAAACTATAACCTAGTTTCAAACAGCATAAAACTTGGAAACAATTTTTCAATCGGTCTATAAATTACTAAAATAGATAGCCTCGATTACAGGCTTCATATATCACGAGGTAAACATTATTCTCTATTTCTTTCTTATACCTTTACTTTTTTCCGCCCTCATTGGTAACGTATTAAAAAAGAGAAAAGTTCTTTACATTACAGGTATTACCCAGTTGACCACTATCTTGTTAATCCCAGATTTTGAACGCTTTTCAACCTATTTGTTTGAGAAATCCGTAGCCTTTTTGAATTGGTTTAATTCTATTGGGTTAAACTATACACAGGCTTCCGTAATTATCTGCGTTTTTCTCCCCTTTCTTATTCTGACCACTCTGATTTACGTAAAACAAAAGCAACCTCCAGCAGGATAAATAAACTAATCATTCACACTTTGGTATACCCCACTTTCCAAAACCAATTGCCCATTCTCCAAGGCTTGTAATAAATGGGTTACCTTGATTTTAATATCGGCACCCATAACCAAGTGTAACCCTAATTGGGGTGGACCATGTTTTTCTAAACGGGCCAGCATTTGGGTAAAGAACGTGATTCCGGCCTCTGTTTCATCATTTTGATGTATTTTAATACACCCCTTGGATTCCAAAAGTTTATGCAAAACTTCCTTTTTAATCAAATGACTCAGATTGGCATCGGTAGCCCAAGGCATGGGGTATTCGATTTGTCCCCGGTCCGATTCAAAAATATCGTAATACAAAAAATGCCCGCCAGGTTTTAGCACCCGAATAATCTCGCCATAAAACTGGGCCTTATCCGCCACGTTCATTTGTACATGTTGGGTCCAAACGGCATCAAAAACTTGGGCATCGAAGGGCAATTGGGTCGCATTGGCCTGAAGAAAATGGGTGTTATGATCCAAACCTACCCATTTCGAAAGTCCTTGGGCGGTACGTATGAATTCGGCACTTAAATCGATTCCGGTAACATCGCATTGGAAAACATCGGCCAAATAGCGAGCGGGACCGCCCAAACCGCAGCCCACATCCAACACTTTGGCCATTTGAAGATCAACTGTACGGGCCAATTCTTCCGATACTTTTGCACCACGCACATGAAACTCATCTACTGCTGAAAGATCGCTGCGTTTTAGCTGCTCCATATCCTTCCCCTGGGCCAACAGTTGTGATTGGATCTGCTCCAACAAACCGGGCCTATGGTAATGTGCGGCTATGGCTTCAAACTCGTGATGCATCTGTATTTATGGTGCCGGATCCGGAATATCGTTATGAATGGCCTCAATTTCCAATAGCAATTCCTTAGAAAGATTCACATCTATACTACCAATATTCTCCTTTAACTGATCCATGGTCGTAGCCCCAATGATATTCGAGGTCACGAATGGTCTCGTATTTACAAAGGCCAATGCCATTTGGGTTAGTGAAAGTCCGTGTTTTTGGGCCAAATCAAAATAGCGTTGCGTTGCCTTGGTCGAATTCTCACCACTATAGCGTGCCATTTGCGGGAAAAGGGTAACCCGTCCGTTGGCAGGTTTCAAACCACCCAAATATTTACCGCTCAACACCCCAAAGGCCAAAGGGCTATAGGGTAATAGACCGATATCTTCACGCATGGAAACCTCGGCCGAACCTACCTCGTACGAACGGTTCAACAAACTATAGGGGTTTTGAACGGAGACCATACGGGGCAACCCATGTACCTTGGCCTCTTCTAAATACCGCATAATACCCCAAGGGGTTTCGTTCGAAAGGCCTACGTGGCGTACTTTACCTTGTTTTACCAAATCTTGCAACGTCTCTAAAACCTCGTGGATATTATCCTGCCAATGGTCGGGGCTATGGGTCGGAAACACGCGTTGTCCGAAAAAATTGGTCTTACGCTCTGGCCAGTGTAGCTGGTACAAATCTATATAATCGGTTTGAAGGCGTTGCAGACTGCCTTCCACAGCTTCTATTATGGCATCGCGGCTAAAACCTGTGGTTCGTATATGCTTGGTGTATTCCCCAACCCCAGCTATTTTGGTGGCCAAAACGATCTGATCTCGGTTGCCACGGGCCTTGAACCAATTGCCTATGATACGTTCGGTATCAGCATAGGTTTCTGCCTGTGCGGGTACCGGATACAGCTCGGCCGTATCAAAGAAATTAACTCCTTGTTCTACGGCATAATCCATTTGCCCGTGCCCTTCGGCCTCCGAGTTTTGCCGGCCCCAGGTCATGGTTCCCAAACAAATTTTACTGACTTTAATATCGGTTCTTGATAAGTTAGTGTACTCCATGGTCGTTATTTATCTTTTTATTCAAAAACAGCTACCGCGCGTACCGGTGAGCCTGTTCCTCCTTTTATTTTTAATGGCAATCCGATAAAGCGGAAAATGCCCCTGCCTATTACCCTATGCAAGTTCGCCATATTTTCGTAATGCGTAAAACCCATGCGACCACAAACCCGATGCACTTCTTTGTTCGTTAGTTTGGGTATGCCGGGCGACATGGTCTCTACACCAAAAGCGGCTATACCTTTTTCTCCCAACCATTCCGTGGCCGCCACACTTAAACCGGGGCCATGCCACCAATCGTCAGTGCCGAATGTTTTGCGATAATGGTCGGTATAGAGTAGCACGGTGTCTCCCTTTTCAATGGTTAAGCCCGTTTTTTGTAGTGCCTTTTCAAGATCCCTTACATCTATCAACTGCTTTAGGCCTTTTTCCGAAAGATCTAAACAGAGGCCACGCGTATAGAACATATGCAAGGGCATACTATCGATGGTTTCGCCGAAATTTTCGCGGGACATATGGTTCAGTGCATCTACATGGGTGCCGGTATGTTCTCCCATTTGCATCGCATAGACACTTGGCGACACCTGATCGCTGTCTTCAATACCATCCCACTGTTCGTGTGTGGCATGCAATTTAATATTTACAGGCGGTAAGCCCTTGTATACGGGCATTCCATCGAAAATCTCTTGACTTAAGTCTACTATTTCCGGTTTCTTCATTTAAAGATCCAGTTCCAATAAAATAGGGCAATGATCGGAATGTCGGGCCTCCGACAGAATAGCCGCACGCGACATCTTCGCACCTAAAGGTTCGGCCACCATGGCATAATCGAGACGCCAACCCTTGTTGTTGTTTCTGGCATTGGCCCTATAACTCCACCACGAATAGTTATGCGGTTCTTTATTAAAATGCCTAAAACTATCTATAAACCCGCTTTCGATAAAATTCCCGATCCACTCCCTTTCTACCGGAAGGAATCCGGATACATTCTTATTCCGCACCGGGTCATGGATATCAATGGCCTCGTGACAAATATTATAATCGCCAAGCACCACCAAATTCGGGCACTCTTTGCGTAGGTCATTGGCATATTCCTGAAAATCGGCCATGTATTTCAGTTTAAAGTCGAGCCGATCCATATTGGTCCCCGAAGGCAGGTACATACTCATTATGGACACACCCGGAAAATCTACCCTTAGGTTACGCCCTTCAAAATCCATATACTCGATTCCCGTCCCATATACCACATTATCGGGTTTTTGTTTACAGAGGATGGCCACCCCGCTATACCCTTTTTTTTGGGCAGAAAACCAATAGTTATGGGCATATCCGGCGGCTTCGAATACGGAAAGATCCAACTGTTCTTTTAGGGCCTTTATTTCTTGAAGACAGATTACATCTGGGTTGGCAGCGGTAAGCCAGTCGATAAACCCTTTGTTGATGGCCGCTCGAATGCCGTTAACATTATAGGAAATGATGTTCATGATGAATTTTTGTCTAAAAATAGACAAATCCGGTCAATCATAGATGGAACAAAAGAGTAGACCAAACCAAGATTAATATGGTAATCAGGGCGCCTGAAACATTACAAATGGCCCTATCTGTAATTGATTCCCGAAGTTTACAATCTAACCACAGCCCCAAAAACCCCAAGGCAATCAAAAGTTGGATTTTTATAAAACCCCAGCCTTTTGCGTTCTCCAAGGGCAACCAAAACGAGATTAGAAACCAAAAACAAACCGCCAAATGTAATACCATGGCCACGTTTAAAAAACTAAGACGGGAGAGTAAGGAAGATATATTTGGGTTGGTTTTCATAGCTATTTTAGAGTTAGCAAGCTAGCAAATCTTAACCCGCCCGTCAATACCCAATACTGGGTATTTTTTAGGTGTTTCGAAACCTACCGGAAAAAATTATACTTGATGGATTTCCCTAGATTTGCCGAAGAACCAAAACGTATGGGCTTTAAACATTTTCTCTTGCCATGGGTATTGATTTCGGTAATAAGCTATGGGCAAACCCAAAAAGATTCGGTAACCAACCTAGACGAAATAATACTCTCAGAAAACCTATTGAAAAAAAGGGTATTTGGGGAAACCCCTTCTACCCAATTAGAACAAGATCAACTTACTCTTTCGGGTCCATTGGCTATAAACGATGCTTTAAACCAAGTATCGGGGGTATATATGCTTTCGGGAGCCTTAAACACCAATCGAATTACCATTCGAGGCGTAGGGGCCCGTACCCCGTTCGGCACAGACAAATTGCGAATGTATTTCAATGGAATACCCGTCACCAATGGGGCCGGTACTTCAACACTAGAAGCCTTTGATCTAGAGAATTTGGGTAGCCTCGAAGTGGTTAAAGGTCCGAAAGCCACGGGGTACGGCGCCACGCTTGGCGGTACGCTTCTCTTAAATACCCAACCCGCGCAAGCGGGCATGACCACGGTAAACAATCGCTTTAGTTTTGGTTCTTATAGCATGATAAAAGACAATCTATCGGTAAGCCACGATACCGACAAAATGAACCTGCACCTGAATTACAACCATTTAAAGACCGATGGCTATAGGAAGAATAGCTCTTTTACCCGTAACGGACTCTTACTTACAACTTCGATAAAATCAGGGAAATCGGCCTATTTCGATGTGCTCTTGAACCATATCGATTACCGTGCGGAAATACCGAGTAGTTTAAACCTAACCGATTTTGAGGATGACCCTACCCAAGCTGCCGCAAACTGGTTGGCCGCACAAGGTTATGAAGATAATGCCCATACCATGGCCGGGCTTGGCTACACCTATCTATTAAGTCAAAAGATTACCCATGCTACTCATGTGTTTTACAATTATCTGGATCATTATGAAGCCCGTCCGTTCAATATTTTGGATGAGTTTACCAATGGCTTTGGTCTACGTTCTACCTTAAAAGGGAACTTAGGAAAGGGCAAAGCCCTTTTAGGCTTGGAGATCTATAAAGACGAATACCATTGGCGCACTTACGAAAACCTATATCGCGAAAATGAAGGGCAAGGAAGCTTACAAGGTGAGCAGCTAAGTAAAAATCGGGAGTTCAGAAGACAGTCCCATGTTTTTGGGGAATATGCGCTACCCATTTCCTCGAAATGGGACCTACAACTTGGCCTCGGACTTAACCATACTTTTTACGATTATCGCGACGATTTTTCGCAGGAAAACAATGCTACGGCCCAACGCGATTTTGACCCCATTCTATTACCAAGCACCACCCTTTCTTATCAAATGTCCAATGGGAGTATGTATGCCCATATCGGTAGGGGGTTTTCCAACCCCAATTTGGAAGAGACCCTAACCCCGGACGGACTCATAAATCCGGATATCGCCCAAGAAAAAGGGGTAAATTATGAGCTTGGCGGAACTCAACATGCGTGGCAGCGAAAACTAAGGCTGCAATGGGCCCTATACCGAATGGACATCAAGGATCTCTTGGTGGCCCAAAGGGTTGGCGAAGATCAGTATATTGGAAAAAATGCCGGTAAAACCAAACATCAGGGTTTGGAATTGGATCTATCGTACCAACAAGCCATAAATACGGACATCGACATGATTTTCAGGTCTTCTTACTCTTTTAGCGACCATAGTTTTGTTCGTTTTATTGATGATGGCAACGATTATTCTGGAAATCCGTTAACTGGAGTACCAAAACACCGTATTTTTAATACCCTCGATTTAAAGCATGAATCAGGTTTCAATTTCGGGCTTACCCATCAATTCGTAGATGCCATTCCGCTTACCGATGCCAATACCTTGTACAGCGATGCTTTCCATCTCTTTCACTTGAGGGCCGGGTATCATAACACCTGGAGTTCCGGTTGGCAACTGGGGTTCAATGCCGGATTGAACAACCTCTTCGACACTTTGTATGCCCAATCGGTACTGATCAATGCCGTTGGTTTTGGCGGTAGGGCACCCCGCTACTATTATCCCGGCAACGGCAGAAATTATTATATAGGCCTTCAATTGGGGTATAAGTTTAAACAAAAAAAACAACCCTAAAATAGGGCCATTTTATAGTTATTTGATTTTAGTCCTTATTGGATCTTTTGTAACCAATTCCGGATATCGACCGCTTCTTTGATCATAGCACGAACGGCATCTATGGCCACACGTTCCTGTGCCATGGTATCGCGATGACGGATGGTAACGGTATTATCTTCCAAACTTTGGTGATCTACGGTAATACAGAATGGGGTACCATTGGCGTCTTGCCTACGATAACGACGGCCTACAGCG
Organism: Sediminicola luteus; assembly: GCF_002514735.1. GTDB lineage: Bacteria > Bacteroidota > Bacteroidia > Flavobacteriales > Flavobacteriaceae > HQA918. Next base: position 186,213 of record NZ_KZ300477.1, read on the forward strand.
TCTTTTTCATCGTAGATTACGTTAAAGTCCCAACGAAGATCTTCTATGATCTTATGTGCCAAATCGGGCAATCCGTCTTTTTTCACCAAGGGGAGTACCGCTGCCTTGGTCGGGGCCAAAACGGCAGGTAGTTTAAGTACGGTACGTGTACTACCGTTCTCCAATTCCTCTTCCTGTAGCGCCTTAGAGAAAATGGCCAAGAACATACGGTCTAAACCTATGGAGGTCTCTACCACATAGGGCACATAACTCTCATTAAGTTCGGGATCGAAATACTGTAGTTTTTTACCCGAAAATTTTTCATGGCTACTTAAATCGAAGTCGGTACGGGAATGGATGCCTTCCAATTCTTTGAAACCGAATGGGAACTTAAACTCGATATCGGCTGCAGCATCGGCATAATGGGCCAATTTCTCGTGATCATGGAAACGGTAGTTGTCGGCGCCGAACCCAAGGGACAAATGCCACTTTAAACGGGTCTCTTTCCATTTTTCGTACCATTCTTTCTGACTGCCGGGACGCACGAAGAATTGCATTTCCATTTGTTCGAATTCACGCATTCGGAAAACAAACTGTCGGGCTACGATCTCGTTTCTAAAGGCCTTACCCGTTTGGGCAATCCCGAACGGTATTTTCATACGACCCGTTTTCTGAACGTTCAAGAAGTTCACGAAAATACCTTGGGCGGTTTCCGGGCGTAGGTAAAGATCCATGGCCGAATCTGCCGAGGCACCCAATTTGGTACCGAACATAAGGTTGAATTGCTTTACATCGGTCCAGTTCTTAGAACCGGATATAGGACAAACGATACCCAATTCCTCTATCAACGCCTTAACATCGGCCAAATCTTCGTTTTCCAAAGATTTCCCCAAACGTTTTAGAATACCATCTATTTGTTCTTGGTATTTAACTACCCGAGGATTGGTGGCCAAAAATTGATCTTTATCAAAAGCATCACCAAAGCGTTTGGCGGCTTTTTTCACTTCCTTTTCGATTTTACCTTCGATCTTGGCGCAGTGATCTTCTACCAAGACATCGGCCCGGTAACGTTTTTTAGAGTCTTTGTTGTCGATCAAAGGATCGTTAAAGGCATCTACGTGCCCCGAGGCCTTCCAAGTGGTGGGATGCATAAAAATGGCCGCGTCTATACCCACGATATTTTCGTGCAACTGTACCATGGCTTTCCACCAATAGTCGCGAATGTTCTTTTTTAACTCGGCCCCGTTCTGTCCGTAATCGTAAACAGCGCTTAGTCCGTCATAGATTTCCGAAGATTGGAATACATACCCATACTCTTTGGCATGGGCCACTACTTTTTTGAAAATATCCTCTTGTTTTGCCATGCGGCAAAAATAGCCAAACGGGAGAAATTAGATAATAAAATTGGGCTGTAATTGGCCAAATAATATACCAAATTACCAAACCCTTAAAAAGATAGGAATGGAAGTAGGAATTCGAAAAAGGTTTATTTTAAGACAAACTCATGCGAAGACAGTAAACGCTCATCCTCAAAAACGTTCAAGGTGTAGGTACCCGGTGTTAGGCTGCCTTTTTCTACAGTAATAAAATCACAAACCTCAAGCTCACCGCCATCGTAAACGATTTCTACCTTTTTACTATAGGTATTCCCATTTACGTTAACCGTAGTGTATTCGTCTTCAATGATTTGCATATTGGGGCTCAATATCTGGAAATATACCACCTTTTGCTGTACTTTTTTTACCGACGGATTGGCCTTTATGGTAAAACAACCCCTAACTTTTTCGACCATATTGGCCTTAGAGGTTTTTAAAGGCTTACCATTGGTGCGCAAACGGTAGGCAGAACCTAAGGAATAGGAAAGGTTCAAATAATTCTTAACCTTTAGCTCTTCACTTAATTCTTTGTTTTTCTCACGCAATAGAGCCTCGGTCTCGGATAAGGAGGAGCTTCTATCACGCAATTCTTCTATTTGTTGTTTGGTATCGCCATATTGCTTGGCCAACAAACTATTATTGTTTTGCAGGTAGCGGGTTTTGGCCATTAAACTATCGTGCCTTACCTGTAGTATTCTTAGTTCCTTTTTGAATTGTCTGAGTTTGGAGATGGTAAAGTTCAATTTCCCTACTGAATCGTACAATTGCTGAACCTTGTACCTAGAGTCTTGAATTTCAATTTCATTCACCTCGTTCAAAGCCGATAAACGATCTACTTCGGCATTGAGAAGGGTAATATCTTTTTGGAAGATTTTTTCTTGCTGGGTAAGATAATCGATTTCATTCGCTGAACTCGCCGCGTTGAAATAGAACACGATAAGTATAATAACGATAATAGCAGCCAATATGGCATAGACTATCCGGTGGTTTAATTTGGTTTGTTTATCTTCCATACAACCGTTAGGAAATTAAAGCTCGATTAAATAGGTTAAGTGTTGCTTTCAGCGATTTCAAATATAGCCAATGATATACATAGCATCCTACTTCCTAGGGGGTGTTTTGGATGTACTGCAAACTTGGGTAAAGGTGAACGATCTTTATGCACCGTTTGTCGGGATCAGCTACCGTTTACCGAGTACAATTTTATCGATGAAAATCCAATCGACCGGATTTTCTATGGTAAAATTCCTGTTAAAAAAGCAAGTTCACTCTTTTTTTACCATGAAAATGGCAGGATCCAACGCATAATCCATCACTGGAAATACAATAAACAGGAACAGATAGGTAGCTTTCTGGCGGCACTTTATACACCCATTTTAGAAGCAGACCCTGGTTTTGAAAAACCTGACCTTATCGTTTCGGTGCCATTGCATAAAAACAAAATTCGAAAAAGAGGGTACAATCAGTTAGATTTAGTAGGAAAATCATTTTCCGAAAATTTCCACTGTAGGTATGAAAACAAAGTCCTTGTAAAAACCCAGAACACGCGGACACAGACACGAAAAAATCGTTGGTGGCGCTGGAAGGGGGTTCAAGATTTATACCAACTAAATGGGTCGGATAGCGTTCGTGACAAGCGAATATTATTGATCGACGATGTTATAACCACTGGGGCCACACTCGAAGCCTGTGCCCAAACCCTATTCGCCGGAGGCGCAAAAGAAGTTTCGATAGCTACGATTGCCGTAGTTCCCAGTTTCGGTTAATTCAAAAAACACGCAATCCCAATGCTTTCATAAAATAGGATTCTTGCTATTACATTCCTTATTTTAGTCGTTAATTTGTTGCATTAAGCAGGGCTATTATGGTTATACGTGCATTAGGGGTACTTTTCTTTATTTTAATGGCTTTGGCCTTGGTACAATGTGGCCGTATGGGCTCACCCTCGGGAGGACCAAAAGATGTTACCCCACCTGTCTTGATAAATGCCGACCCCCCGAATAGGTCCATTAACTTTACAGCTACAAGTTTCCGATTGGAATTCGATGAATTCGTAAAGCTAAAAGACATTCAAAACCAATTGATCGTTTCCCCTCCATTAAAATACCAACCCATTATTACCCCACAGGGGAACGCCAATAAATTTGTAGAAGTAAAAATCAAGGATACCTTACGCCCCAATACCACCTATACCTTTAATTTCGGGCAAAGTATAGAAGATAACAATGAAGGGAACCCAAACCGTTTCCTTACCTATGTGTTCTCTACGGGCGATTATCTCGATTCACTTTCTCTATCGGGGGTGGTAACCGATGCCTTTAACGAAAAGGCAGACACCTTTATCAGTGTTATGCTGTACGAAATGGATAGCACCTATACCGATTCTACTATATACCTACAGCCTCCGAGCTATATGACGAATACCTTGGACAGCACCACCTTTTTCCAATTAAACAATCTAAAGGCCGGGCGTTATGCCCTTATGGCCCTTAAAGACGAAGGAAAAAACAATATGTTCGACCAAAACACAGATAAGATCGGTTTTGTTACCGATACTATAGTGTTACCCACGGATTCGGTATATGGGTTGAATTTGTTCCGCGAAGTCCCGGATTATTCAGCGGCCGTACCTTCTATGGCCTCTGGCAATCGGATAATTTTTGGATATACCGGGGCCAAAGCTTCCGAACTGGAGCTAAACCTGTTAAGCGCCTTACCCGATTCTGTAAAAACCACCGTTAACAAGGATGTGGAAAAAGACACCTTGAACTTTTGGTTTAGTGCACTAGAAGCGGACTCCTTGGTATTTACCCTGAACAATACGGTAGAGCAAGTATTGGATACCTTTATTATAAAAACCCGAAAACTCGATTCCGATTCATTGAACCTTCGGCCTAACCAAAGTAGTTCGTTAGACATGATGGCCCCCTTTTTTATTCAAGCCAACACCCCTATAGTTGCCTTAGAGACGGACAGTATTCAATTGATGAACCTAAACGATTCTACCCAAATGGATGTTAAGGTCTCGCTCGACACCTTAAACAATAGATTAGATGTGGCCTTGGGCAAAGAACCCAATATGGCCTATGGGCTAACCTTGCTACCGGGTACCCTTACCGATTTCTTTGGGCAGGCGAACGATACCATAGACTATCGATTGTCTACAGCCAGTTTAGCCGATTTTGGAAATCTTCGCTTAAACTTGACCGGCAATGTAAACTATCCGCTCATTTTGCAATTGACCAATGAAAAAGGGGAAACCCAACGGGAATTGTTCGCTTCGGAAGGGTATACCTTTGAGTTCAACCTAATTAAACCGGGCAACTATAAAATCCGTTTGATACAAGATGCCAATGGGAACCAAAAATGGGATACCGGAAGCTTTTTGGAAAAAAGACAGCCCGAAAGCGTACTTTATTACCCAAAAACCCTTGAAATCAGGGCCAATTGGGACCTAGAGGAAACCTATACCTTGTACTAAGAGGCTTTTTCGAAACATGTCAAAACCGTTCCTAAGGCCGTAACTCGAACTTATCGCGATCATCCAAAAACCTTAACTTTTCGCGGGTTTCCAATACTGTACTTTTTTCTAATTGAGCATACAACACCGATTCTTCTTCCGTGAAAGCCACTTGCTGCCCTAAGGCATCGTACACGGCCGAATGCCCCACAAATTCATAGCCATTGCCATCTTCCCCGATACGGTTCACGCCAATCACATAGGCCATATTCTCTATGGCGCGTGCTTTTAATAAGGCATCCCAGGCCGTTACGCGTGCCTTGGGCCAGTTGGCCACGAACAACAAAAGATCATAATCATCTATATTCCGGGCCCAAACGGGAAAACGAAGGTCATAACAGACCAGAGGTCGGATTCGGAAACCTTTGTATTGGATCAATACATTCTTTTCTCCACGGGTATATGACTTGTCCTCTCCAGCCAAGGTAAACGTATGGCGCTTATCATATACTTCATATTCCCCATGGGGGTGAACGAACAAAAACCTGTTGAAATATTGATCGCCTTCTTTAAAAATAGTACTACCTGCTATGGCAAACCCATAGTGTTGGGCCAAATTTTTCATCCAGTTTAAGGTGTTGGTTCCTAAATCGTCTGGAAAACGTTCAGGATGCATCGAAAACCCTGTGGTAAAGGTTTCAGGCAATACTACTAGATCCACAGCCTCAAGTTTTGCCAGTTCATTTTCTATTCTGGCATAATTATCTTCTGGCGACTCCCAAACCAAAGAAATTTGCATCAAGGCTACTTTTAACTGCATGTGATAGGGCTTTGTTCAAAGATAGGGAAACCTAACTACCCATTTGGATTTACGACCAAAACGGGAAGGTGTATTAAGTTCAAATGATAACCTTCTTATATAACAGAGGTTTGTTTTTTCGACAGCTTGAATAGTGTAAGACGAGAGACCGAAAGTTTGGGCAAAGCTAAATCCATTGGTATGGGATTCCTCCGCGTAGCTCGTTCGGAATGACAGTTTTCTAACGCTATTCCCTACTACCAGGCGAAAAATCAGCAGGCGCATTTTTAGGTTCATTTACCGTACCATTACCTCCTGAATCGTTATGAATTATCCATTCACTAGGGTCAAACTCCGCATTACCAGCTACTATGTCAATCTTGCGAAAGGCTCGGCCATCTTCAAACTCATGGTCGGTACCCGTACCATCTTCACCAATACGTCCGAAAGCATCGATAACAACACCAAAAGGGTCGATCAAAAATAGATTGTCGTCGCCATTGGAATCGGCCGGACTGTTTTTCCCTGCAGCCATATCGGGAGCAAAGCCATAAATAGCTTCAAAAACCATAGGGTTTGGCGAAATTACCAAGGTTGCCTGGGCAGCGATAACATACCCAGTTAGATCAAGTGTGGAGCTGACCTCGGTATTGGCATTGGTATAGCGCTGCAATTGCCAGCCATCTAAGGCAATCGGCATATCCGATGCATTGTACAATTCCACAAAACGTGCCCCGGTGTCGTTATTAGGGTCGGCCAGTTCGGAAATAAAGACTTGCACAGAACTTATTTCCTTGGGACTGCATAAAAGGCCATCCATAGCCACATCTGCTACATCGCGAATGATTAATTGGGGTTGGTTCTTTTCCATCAAAAACACACCGGTGATACTACCATTACCCCTAGGAAGTGAATCGGCTTGGAATTCGGCATACCCACTATTGACCAGCACCAATTCTTTGCCTTCACAATCCAACAAATGCCGTAAAGTCTCTTCCCTGGGAAATGCATAGAGGCTATCCCGCTCCTCGGCAACGATTTCCAATCCTTCGAATCGTACCAAACTATGGGAAACAGCATCTTCCAATTGCGATAATTTTACTACTGTTGGAGTCAATTGATTTATAGGTTCACAGGCTTTTTGAATATGGTCATCTATGGCATGAAAAGGCAATCGCCCTACGAACAGGTTCCCAAAAGCCTGAAATGTACCTCCCAAACTATACAGCCCCTTGCTTTGACCCAAATACATGCCACGCGCATTTACCAACACCTTGGTCCCTTCCGGATAAAACAGATGTGATTCACGCAAATCGACCTCTAAAGCAATGCCATGGGTAGGATTTTGGGGTGTATCTTGAAGGTGGAGCACACTAAAAAAATTCCCGGCCCTATCGGAAGAAGACACATAGCCTTCAAACACCAGACTATCGGTCAGTTTAAGGGTTTCACCCACAAATTGGGCTTTAATGTCGGCCATTGTGGTGTTCACTTCCCATCGATCACAGGCCACTTCAGAAAGGGCCAAATCTTGTGATCCATCACAAGCGACCAACATAAGATAAACCATCAAAATACAGCGACCATATTTCATCTTATTCCGTTTTAGGGTTCTTTTTCAGGGAAAGGCTGTAGGCCAGGTTCACAAAATAAGTTCGGCCATAACCAAACCAATATTTTGGTCCAAAAGATGGTTGTCCCGAAAGGTTATCTTGATACCATTGGCCATAGTTACCGTTACGGTTCTGTTCATAGCCACCGGTTCTAAAAATGCCATCGAAAAGATTATTGACACTAACGAACAGACTCAGATAATTACCCCCTAGCCGCCACGATTTACCTCCGGTAAGGTTCAAAAAATACATTTCAGGTAGAGCCGATTGTCGAAGTGCCCTCTCATAATCGTTTTGCGTTACCCCAGTAAACGGCTGCCCAGTTTCTGGATCTAAGGTGAAACTCTGGGTATGGGCCAAGCGCGACAAAGCGATATAACTCTTTCCTAGATAATTCGCCGTTACCCCTAGCCACCAATATTTCGGGTCACGGTAATGGCAACCAACGGACAGGGCGGTTTGGGGCCCTTGTGGCAACCGTAATCCTTTAAGGGAGGCCGTACCTAAATTTAAAACGCCCTCGGGATTGATAAAATCCTCGTCACTACCAGCGGTATCGAAGTTAATGGTGAGTTCGGAGTTATTCGCATAGGTGAATTTACCCACCGAGGCCACCATGGAAAGATCTACAGCGGAAGAAGCCTTATAGGTCACACCAATTTCCCCACCCAAATGCCGGGTATCCATTTCCGTTGTCACTTGCTGTACAAAGTCAGATCCAACCCCGGCATCGGTAAAGAAATACCCCACTTCGGTCAGGTTTTGGAAATGGGTATTGTATACCGTAAAGCGGCCATTCCATTGGGGCAAGCGCATCCAATACTGGGCTTCCCAAGCCTGTATGGTCATCGGGGAGATATTTGGAATCAATTGTTGGTTTTCCCGTGGATTTATGTAGGTGTTTTTTTGAAATGGGGGCCTTTCTTCGTGCAGTACGTTAACTCCTAATCGATGCCTTCCATTAAACTGGTAACGTAGCCCCGATTTTAATCCGTATCCGGAAAAACCAATGGTTTCCCCAGTACCTAAAGATGTATCGGGGTAGCGTCCGTTTCTAAAATTCCCGATTTTTTTATAGGTGTTACCCCACACTTTCCCACTAATAAACCCTTCCCATTTTTTCCATTGGTAATGCGACTGTAAAAAGGCTTCCCATTGTGTCGATTTAGTATCAAAATCATAGGAAAAACGGTCACCTTTATATTTCTTCAAGGGGCCATCCATATCATTGGCCGTTTCCGAAAAGGGGTCTATATCGTTATGGTATTCCGCCCCCAATAAATCGCGGATCTGGGCATAGTTTTCACTTTTGGCCCCATTAAATTGTATGCCACCATCTATTTGCCATTGGGGTTTAGGAGTATAATTGAATTGCAAGGCCCCACTGAAACGATTGGTCGCCACCACATCGTCGTACCAAACATAATGCGCCTCCGTTTGGTTTTGATGGGCTTCGAACAAGGCTGCCCATTGCCATTGTGGGTCACTTAGAAAGGCCTGCCGGGCCAAATCGGCATTCTCAAAGTTGGCCCCGATCGGGCTATTGATATAAAACGAAGGCAAGTAACGGTAGTAGGTAGGATCAGGATTGGGCGCATTAAAATAACCGACCCTCGCATTCTTTTGTATTCCCGTTTGGTACATGGCACTGGCAGAGACTTTGAACACATCTCCTGTAAACCGATACTGAAATATTGCAAAAGGTTCTTGTATTTCCCGCTGTCTAGAATTGGTTGTTTCCCCATTTAAATTACCCCAATACGGATTATAACGATTACCCAACAGGTCATAAACCTCTTGGGTTAAGGCACTACTTCGACCTCGCTTTTGCGAAGCCCAAAAGCCAGTAAACAATAGCTTATGCTTGGGGTTCCAGCTAAACTCCGTTCCTAAATAAACCCCATAGGCATCGTAAAAAGTGCCTGGCATATAGCCTTGACTGGCCCAACGACGCGATGCCGAAAGTGTATAGGCAAACCCTTTGGCAGAAACCGGATGCGTATAGGTGGCCATGAGCCTATTGGTATAGCTACGGTTTGCCACCGAAGTGGTTAAACGCAAGCCAGGGCGCAACCCAGATGGTGCGGTATCTATATAAGTTGAACCCAACAAATTCCCGAACCCATGTTGATCCCGATCCAAGGTCAACACCCCGGTTTGGTTACGAACCACATCGTTAAGTCCGCCCCAATGGCTCCACTGCGGTCGTCCGTTGAACATCGAATTCATCCGGATGCCATTGATATGCACATTACCCCAAGCGGCATCATAGCCACGGACCCTAAAAAACGCCTGGCCGAAATCGAAGGCCGCCCTACGGTAAAACACCTCTCTTTCAGCCTGGAGAAAACCGACTGCTACATCTTGATCATCGCCTTCCAAAAGATCCTCCTGGGAAAGTGACAAAGTAGTAGTGGATTCGTTCCGAAGGGAAGGATGCAGATAAATCACCCCTAGGTCAGAACTATTTTCCAGTTGCCAAATATGGCGGTATTGGGCATAGCCCGTTTTTTCGAATAGGATTTCGGCATCCGTAGCCAATGAAATCCTGAAGGTAAACTTACCCTCGGCATCGGACTTGGTTTGCAAACCCGACCCAACTACAGAAATTGTAACACCAACCAAAGGAGCCCCCGAATCAACATCTAATAACTGACCGCTAATGGGGGTGGGTTGTTGGTCGTATGCAAAACATTGATAAACAGCCCCAAGGAAAACGATTAAAACCATCCTCATGTCTGTCTATTTTGAATTTATGCTTCAAAAAGCGTAAAATAAACTACAGAAAAAGACTACAAGTCGTATGTTCGCAATAAAGCTTTTAGACATTCCCCGTATAAAAACAGTTGAGTTGCTGGTAATGCTTTGGTTATTTCCGACCGTTATCCAAGCACAAAAGACCGAGTACAACATATATACGGTAGCCTTTTACAATCTGGAAAATCTATTCGATACGGTCAACGACAGTTTGGTTCGGGACGATGAACGCACTCCGCATGGATCCTACCACTGGACAAAGGAACGTTATCAAGATAAGTTGCTAAAGCTGGCCACCGTCATTCGAGGCATTGGAGCACCATACGATTTGGATGGCCCCGAGATTATTGGGGTTTGTGAAGTAGAAAACGCCGATGTACTTGAAGATTTAATAACGAAACCTACCATGGCAGCACTAGATTACGGCTATGTACATTTCGATTCACCGGATGAGCGGGGCATTGACGTAGCCTTGCTCTACAAAAAGGAAAAATTTATACCTACAGCCTTTAAAAGCCATCGGTTATTGCTCGAGAATGAAAAGGGGTTTCGGGACTACACCCGAGATCAGTTGGTTGTATCCGGCATACTGGATACACATCCCATACACTTTCTAGTCAACCATTGGCCCTCACGAAGGGGCGGACAAAGCCGATCGGAACCTTATCGCTTAGCGGCGGCCAAACTTAATAAGCGAATCATTGATTCGCTGCGTCGTGAAGATCGGGAAGCCCGAATCGTAGCCATGGGCGACTTTAACGATGACCCATTGGACCACAGTTTCAAAAAGGTTTTAAAAACACAAAGTAGTACGACACCCATCGATTCCTTTGGATTGTATAACCCTATGGAACGTTTATATAAAAAAGGAATAGGCTCCTTAGCCTATAGAGACCGTTGGAGCCTATTCGATCAATTTTATTTTACGACAAACCTATTATCTAAAGAAGGTTTGTTTTTTTGGAAGGCCCAAGTGTATAGGCCCCAATTCTTGAAAAACGATAGCGGCCGGTATAAGGGTTACCCTTTTCGTACCTACGCTGGCAACCAATACCAAGGAGGCTACAGCGACCATTTTCCTATTTACCTCTATCTATTGGCTAAAGTTCGGTAAGCACTATATCTTTCCAATACAACTTTACACCACCCCCACTATGGATTTGCAGGGCGACACTACCTTTGGCGGCACCGATTTTTTCATCTTCTAGGCTTACCATTTTCTTACCATTAAGCCAAGAAGTAAGTTTACCTCCTTTGACCCGGATTTTCATTCGGTTCCAATCGCCATATTTTAAGGCTTTGTCCTTTTTGGGGTCGGGTTTGATCAACCAGCCCCTACCATAAGACTCGTATACGCCCCCGGTATGTTTATTGGGTGGGGCTACTTCTACTTGCCAACCCGAAATCTTTGTGCCTTCGATGGTAGACCGTATAAACACGCCACTATTCCCATCGGCCTCTTGTTTAAAGGATAGCTCCAACTCAAAATCTTTATAGTGTTTATCGGTGGCCAAATACCCATATTCGCCATCAGGTCCGCTTTCACAGATTAAAAGTCCCTCCTCTACGTACCATTTTTCGGTACCGTAGATAGTCCAACCGTCAAGGTCTTTGCCATTGAACAAGGAAGATTGTCCCCAAGCCATGAAACCCATTAAAATGGCCAACACAGCGCATGTTTGTTTTAAAGTCATATGTCTAGTTTGGTTTTGATTTTAATCTATAGCCATTGCGACCATGGGATACGGCTCAGTAGCAATACTAGGCCGATACCATAGAAAATGGCAAAAGTTTTAAACTTACGGTTGGCTTCCATCAATTTTTTATGTTTTGACCAACCTATGGTAATGAACACCAAGGCCAAAATATTGATGAACGGATGTTCTACCAAATACAGCCGGGCCATACTATCGCCCATGACCTTGCCCCCCATTTCGCCCCAAAGTTGAAAACGTGGGGAAACAAAGTACAATACGATACCGATCAACAACTGCATATGGGAAAGTATCAAGGTAAAAAGCCCCATACGGAAGTCTTTGGTGAGCGTAAAGGGTTTGTTACCTACTAGGCCCAAGATGGCGTTGGCTACGGTTAAAAACAACAAGGCCAATACGATATAGGCCAAATAAGAGTGGAGGTTTAAGATTACTTCGTACATGCTTGGAAAATTAGTGAACTAAATTAGTGAATTTTGGGCATAAAAAAACCCCTCTGCCGGGCAGAGGGGTTTCTTCTATTCTTTATATCATTAGTTAAAGATATAACGTAGACCAATTTGCATTTGCCATCTTGAGGACTGAATCCCGAAATCATCCAATTCTTCATAATTAGGCGTACCATCTTGGTTTACAACGCCATCATTGATAGAGAATACTGGATCCGGTGCCCCTGAAACCGTGGTCAATGGACTTACATTACTCCTAACAAAATACTTTTTACCCCAATCTTTATTCAAGAAGTTGGTGAAGTTAAAAATATCTGCCGACAACTGGAAAGTATGCTTTTTGTTACCCATGTTCACGGCGAAATCTTGAAGCAACTTGAAATCGACGATATGGCTCCAACGACCTCGGTCACCATTTCTTTCAGCATATTTACCCCTGTTTTCCCTTAGGTAATCATTGCTTTCAATAAAGGTATCCAAACGTTGCCATTGCTCAGCTTGACTTGCTTCGTCACCTGAGAAGGTGATTTCGTTGGCATTTCGTGGAATATACATTAAGGCATTATCCCTTGAGTCATCATTTAACAAATCACGTCCTTCCCTATAGGTAAAACTAAATGGACTACCTTCAACCCCTTCATAGAATAAACCAAAGGTTGTTTTAACATTATCATTCCATTTAAGCTCGTAGGAAACATTGGCATTCACCCTATTACCCAAAGAGAAATCGGATCGGGTTACAGGCAAATTAGAGTTTTTACCATTCACACTTTGAATATTTCTCCACTGCGAACTGTTTTGGGAAGAGGTACCATCAAATACCTTGTAAGAATCCCCAAAAGTATATGATACCGAACCAGAGAATCCATTATCGAATGGCTTTCTTAGGGTAAAGGAAGTGTTGTGTGCATAACCTCCACCTGTATTAGATGCCAACATGATCCTACCATAGGTGTCGTCAATTTCATCCCTTCTGTCGTAATAAGGCCTACTATCGGTACCGTTCAATCTACCTACAGGGCCCTTAAGGTTCAGGTTTTGGTAATAAACATCGGTAATAACATCAGTATAAATGAAATCTGCGGTAGCAATAAGACCCCACCAAGGTAATTTTTGATCTATGGCAATATTATACTTGACCACTTGGGGTAATTTAAAGTCTTTGGCAAGCAGATCAATATTACCACCTACACCACCACTACCTGGAGCAGGATCAGTGAACTGATTCTGGATATCAGATTCGAAAGGTTGGTTGAACCTGAACATGAATCCACCGGTTACCCCGTTGTTGTTATAAGTTCCACCTGGCCATACTAATGGTAATCTAGAGGTGAATACACCTAAACCACCACGAACTTGGGTAGAACGGTTACCATTTACATCCCAGTTAAATCCAAGTCTTGGGGCTAAATGAATACTTGGGTCAATAGTTTGACCAACACGTGCACCTTGAAGGTCTTTACCATTTGCCTCTAATAAAGGAATGGTCCTATTATTGAAGTCGTCATTTACTTTTCCATCATCCCAATAAGGAATATCTACACGAACACCAAAGCTAACTTTCAAGTTATCAGACATATCAACGTCATCCTGGGCATAAAAACCAGCTTGGAAGGTTTTAAAATCTGCAGAACCTGCAGATTCGTCACCAACGGTACCATCTCCGAGAAGGGAATATCCATGCTGGTAAACATCTGCATTTTGACCAGTCATAAACTGGTTCATACCACTTGAGGTTAAAGCACCTGAATCGTCGAATTGATCTTCAAAGGTGTAATACCCATAGTTAAAGGCAAAGAATAGGTTTTTAACATCGGCGAATTCCAAGTTAGTACCCAAGGTAATGGCATGCCTACCAGAAAAGATCTCAAAGTTGTTCGTAATGGTAAATACATCTGAGTTCAACAAGTTGGCAGTCGAGAATGGCTCGGCTCCAAAATCTATGGTACCACCACCATCTTGAAGACGAATTGTTGGAAATGGGTCTCCTGAAGGATCTCTATCATCACGAACAGAAGTATAGGCCAAAATTAAGTTGTTAGCGAATTTATTGCCAAACCTTGAGCTTAATTCCAATGCGGAAGAATTCGTCTTACTAACAAATGCTTCAGATCCATTGATAAATCCAATATTCCTGTTACCTGAGTTACGGGCTTCAAGATTATCTGCCTTAACATAACCATGACGGAAAGACAATTTGTGATTATCATTGATGTTCCAGTCGATTTTGGCCGTCAATTTATCACTTAAAAGAGTACGTGTGTTGTTGTCATAAATTCCAGGATTATACCCGTAGGTATTCTGAAGGAAGCTAGAAAGATTATCCAAGTCAGCTTGGGTAGAACGACCACCGTAGTTACTGAAGTTAAACGGTTGTGGTGTTTCATCGTCCTGTCTTTCATAGTTTACGAAGAAGAACAATTTATCTTTTATGATTGGTCCTCCAACCCTAATACCATAGGTCTTGGCACTAAAGTCCGCCACCTTTTCACGGCTCTCACCATCGCCTACCAAATCCGGAGGTGTTTTACCTACAAGGCTCTCGTTACGTACGAAACCATAAACCGACCCCTCGAATTCGTTGGAACCAGAACGTGTAATGGCGTTAATGGATCCACCGGAGAAACCAGATTGTTTTACGTCGAAAGGAGCAATGTTTACCTGGAAAGATTCAATCGCATCTACAGAGAATGGATTTACACCGGTCTGACCCCCATTGGTACCCGATCCTGCCAAACCGAAAACATCATTGTTAACGGCACCATCAATATAAACGGCATTATAACGGTTGTTCTGACCTGCCAAGGAAATGGAGAACCCATCGTTACCCTCGGTAACTTGCGCCTGGGGCGTAATCCTAACGAAATCGGCAATTGATCTTGATGCTGCCGGTACGTTGGCTATATCCCTTTGGGAAATATTGGTTTCGGAGCCCGTTTTATTCGAATTGAATACCCCATTAGCAGTAGCGGTTATAACCACTTCATCCAATGCAGTGGCATTCTCGGCCAGCACGGTATTAATTCTTTGGGTCTGCCCTAAGGCCAACATTACGTTGTTTTGAACGAATTCATCAAAACCAACATAGGAGATGGTCACTGTATATGGCCCACCACTACGCATACCTGAAATACGGTAATAACCATCAAAATCGGTAGCAGCTCCATATTTTGTACCAGAAGGTACGTGTACGGCTACAACACTAGCACCGGGAAGAGGCTCCCCAGCGGCATCGGTCACTTTACCTCCTAAAGAGGAATTGGTGACACCCTGTGAAAAAGCAATGGAAGTGGTTAAAACCGCAACCAATGCAAGCAGCATTTTTTTCATTTCTCTGAGTGTTTTGTTTAAAATAGTCCTGCAAAAGTGCAGCTTAAATCAATCTTGAACATTAAGGCAATGTTAAATCGTTATGTTAAAATTAACATAACCTCAAAGACCAAAATTAGGCAAATGTAACAAAAAGGATAAAATGCTGTGAATAAACAACAAAAAAGTATTATTGTTTATAAAGTTTTAAAAGATTTGCGGTAGATGCATCATGATTGCCAATCGCGTTATTTTGAATTTCTTTTAGAATATTCCCGGCCAATTGCTTGCCCAGTTCTACCCCCCATTGATCATAACTGAAAATATTCCAGATAAGGCCCTGTACGAATATCTTATGCTCATATAAAGCGATTAAGCTTCCTAAGGTTTTCGGACTCAATTTTTCTATCAAAAGGGTGTTGGTGGGCTTGTCGCCCGGAAATACTTTGAAGGGTAGTAATCGGGCCACTTCTTCGGCCGACATCCCTTTGCACTCCAACTCATTTTTTACGGTTTCTTCAGTTTTACCTTGAAGGAGTGCCTCGGTCTGGGCAAAGAAATTGGCCATCAGTTTATCGTGATGGTCGGTTTTACCATGCAAAGCCTTTTTAAACCCGATAAAATCGGTTGGTATCAGTTTAGTACCTTGGTGTATCAATTGAAAAAAGGCATGTTGCGAATTGGTACCCGGTTCGCCCCAGACAATAGTTCCGGATTGGTAGTCTAAACCCTTGCCCGTTCGATCGACATGTTTGCCGTTACTTTCCATAACCCCTTGTTGTAAATAGGCCGCAAAACGCGCCAGGTATTGGGTGTACGGAATCAGGGCTTCGGTCTCGGCCCCATGGAAATTATTGTACCACACACTGACCAAGCCCATTAAAACCGGCATATTCTCGGCCATAGGGGCTTCTTTAAAATGGGTATCCATGGCATGGGCCCCAGCCAATAAATCCTCAAATCCATCGTATCCGATAGCCAAGGCTATACTGATACCTACGGCACTCCACAAAGAGAAACGACCACCTACCCAATCCCACATAGGAAACACATTGGCCGGGTGGATCCCAAATTCGGTCACTGCCGGTATATTGGTCGAAACCGCCGCAAAATGCTTGGCCACATCTTCGGGCTGGGCCGACTGTAAAAACCACTCTTTTATGGTGGTAGCATTACTAATAGTCTCTTGAGTGGTAAAGGTCTTGGAAACCACCACGAACAAAGTGGTTTCGGGGTCAATGCCTTTTAACACCTCTTGGGTATGGTCGCCATCTACATTGCTTACAAAATGTACCTTAAGATGGTTTTCATAATACTTTAAGGCCTCAACCACCATGGCCGGACCCAAATCTGATCCGCCGATCCCGATATTCACGACATCGGTTATGGTTTTACCCGTATACCCTTTGTGGGTTCCTGATATAACGGCTTCTACAAACTGCCGTACCGATGCCTTTACCGCATGTACTTCAGGTACCACATTTTCGCCATCAACAAATATTGAAGCTGTTTTTGGCGCACGAAGGGCCGTATGCAATACCGCCCTGTTTTCGGTTTGGTTGATGGCATCCCCCTTAAAATAAGCCTTCATACCTTCTTCGAGTCCCACCTCTTTGGCCAGATCGATCAAAAGGGAAAGGGTAGTTTCGTTGATTTTGTTCTTGGAATAATCTAAAAAGAAATCTTCCCATGCCAAACTAAACTTTTCGGCACGTTTTGGGTCTTGGGCAAAATAGTCATTTATAGAATCGGCTTGGGTTTCGGCAAAATGGGCACCTAATGCTTGCCAAGCTTTGGTTGTCGTTGGGTTTATATGGGGTAGCGACATGTTTTTTGGGTGGTTTAAGGGTTATTTTCGGTAAGAAGTCCGTCCATTTCTTCGGCTTCTTCCTGAAAAAGGATACAGTCTAATTGTTCTTTAAAGGGTACGATATGGGCCAAATAATCGGTACGTAACGAATCGGCTATGGGTTCGGCCTCTGGCAATTTTTCGCGAAGGGGATCTACTTGTTTCCCGTTTTTCCAAAAGCGGTAACACACATGGGGGCCCCCGGTATTACCGGTCATCCCGATCTTACCGATAACATCGCCCTGTTTTACGAAATCGCCTTTTTTGACCAAACGTACCGACATATGCAAGTACTGGGTACTGTACATACTATTATGCTTGATCTTCACATATTTACCATTACCGCCCCTACGGGTACTTTCTACCACCGTACCATTGGCCGTGGCCAGAATGGGCGTACCGATTGGCGCGGCAAAATCGGTACCGCGATGTGGGCGTACCTTATACCCATAATACTTTATCCGACGTCTTAGATTGTATCGCGACGAAATCCTACTCTTTTTTACCGGCGCCTTTAAAAAAGCCCGTTGTAGGTTTTTGGCCTTATCGTCGTAATAATCGGTAAGGTTGTTCAGACTATCTACCTTATAGGCAAAAGCGTAAAAAGGTTCGCCATTATGCTCAAAATAGGCCGCTTCTATGGGCTCCATTCCGGCATAGATCGTATCGTTTATATAACGCTCTTTGTAAATGGCCTTAAACCGATCTCCTTTTTGTAAGTGGAAGAAATCGACGGTCCAGGCGTAGATATTCTCCAATTCAAAGGTGAGGTTGTAATCGATTCCGGCCTCGTCCAAGGTTTGCGATAAGCTGGATTCTATAACCCCGGAAACCTCCCGTATTTTATAGGTAATATCCTTTTTCTTTTTATAGGCCACCACCGAATCGCGTAGGTCGAGTACCGTATAATTGATGCGGTCGTTTTCGTAAATGAATACCTGTGCTTTTTCTAAAGTATCCTTTGATTTTAGGATGGTATAAGGTTTCCCGGGAATGATCCTACGCACATCGAAGGTATCCTTGAATTCCTCGGCAATTTTATGGATTACCGGATAATCGACATGGTTTGAGAGCATAATCTCGCCAAAGCTGTCCCCATTTCTAATGGTATCGTAATGCACGTTAAACTGTCCGATATCGAAACCATAGAGTTCTTGGCGTACCACCTCGGGTTCCGCTAACAAGGTTTCGTTGCCCGGTTTTTTTGATTCCGTTTTACAAGAGGCCAGTAAAACTACCCCTAAAAACAAGCCCCAAATGTACCTCATACCTACTTATTTGGCCCCAAATATATCATCTACCCATTGCTTTCCCCAATCATTTAACTCTTTCTCTGAATAAATATCGGGGAAGAAGCTTACTTTTTGGAATCCGGGTGGCAAGTATTCTTTCCAATTGGTACCACCGGTGGCCTCAATGGCCTTGCCTTTTCTACCCAAATACCTATGTGCCGATCCCATATGCACCAAGGGCCAGTTTACGTTGGCATTTTGATCCAATTTTTTCAGGGCATCGAGCAATACCGGGTTCTTTTTATCGGCTTCCGCCAGATTTTGGAATTTGTGGAACAAGGTTTTCCCTTCAACCTGTTTGGTAATACGGATCAAACGGGGGGTGTAACGGTATTCGAACTGTTTTAGGGTCAGGGTCTTTTCACCGGTCTTACGATCGGTAGCCCCCTTTTTCCAATAAATATGTTCGTACAAAGCTTCTATACTGGCCTCATCCGGAAGTTTATCGCGATCCGAAATATGCACCAAATGTTCCATAGGGGTGGCATAGAGTTCGATCATACGATATTGGGCCGATTGAAATCCGCTGGAAGGTAACAAGGCCATCCGGAATTGCAGGAACTGTTCTTTTTGCATACCATTGATCATAATGGTAAAGGAAGAGATCAGGGCCTTGTAATAACTATTGATACGGTTAACCTTTTCGATCATAAAATCGACGTCCCTGGCATTGTGGTCTACCACCTGTTTAAACTCATGCAGTATTAGTTTAAAGTACAGTTCGGTAATTTGATGGTACATGATGAAGATCTCTTCATCGGGAAAATGGGTACGGGGTACCTGAAGGCTCAATAAGGTATCGAGATGGATATAGTCCCAATAGGTAAGGTAACGTTGGTACAGGAGGCCGTCTAGATAGGAACTTAGATCTTGGCCAGAATTTTTGTATTTCTCCGCTAATTTTTCAAGTTGCTCGTTAATGCGTTCCTGTTGTTCCATATTTGGGGTTAATCCATTATGATTTTAAACTGGTTCCGCAGGGCGTTATAGCCATCGAGATCGGCTTTGATGGAGCCTACGGCCAAATCGGCCTTGATCCGCAAC
This sequence comes from Sediminicola luteus, assembly GCF_002514735.1. Classification (GTDB taxonomy): domain Bacteria; phylum Bacteroidota; class Bacteroidia; order Flavobacteriales; family Flavobacteriaceae; genus HQA918. Next base: position 205,855 of record NZ_KZ300477.1, read on the forward strand.
GGAATTTTGTTCAAATCATTGGAAACCCACAGGGTAAGACTCTCTTTTTCCTTGAAAACCCGTCCCGATTGCACCAACGGCCTAAACTTTAAACACTCTACTTTGCCAAATTTAGTGCGGAGTACTTCGGTACCCAAATATTTTAATTGAAACTTAAAGATGCCATCGTCGTCGAAGAGGATGTCGAGGTCTATTTTCTCACCGATCACCAAATCTTCGGCCCTAAAGTTATTGCGTAGGTAATAAAATGCAGAGACTAGATCCTGAACCTCGCGATGGATGTCGAAATCCATCTTTTTTTGATGTTTTTTATCGTTGAGTTCGGCAGATTCGGCCTCATAATCGAAGTTGATCTCTACATCCTTGGTATACCCCCCTTCATTGATCTTACGCACAAAACGGTAGGGTTTATAATCCTTGCGATCGAAATACGACTCGTACCGATCATCTACCTTAAAGAAAATAGAGGCGAAGCCGGTGGTCTTGCCATGCCCGGCCACATGATAGACCGGTACCCCGTCCAAGGTATCGTTGGTTACCTGAAGCGTGGCATAACTGGCGTTCAAAAAACCGTAATGTATCCTAAACTTCAACCACTCGCCCGCCTTAAAGGCTTTTGGTGGTTTTTGAGCCGTTACCATAACACACCACAACAGCAGTGGCCATCCCTTTTTCAATAGCTTGATCATCACTATAAAATTAGTAAAACCGATAGTATCTCGGTAGGTTTTACAATTATTTAAACAAGTTTTGTTCCAAACTATTGTAGGGCCTATAAACAAAGCCCATAACAGCTGAGACCTAACCCCATAAAAAAAGCCCGGCGAGCGCCGAGCTTTTTCTAAATAACCAACCAAACTTTAAAATTATGAAAAACCATTTTTTAAAGTTGTAAGATAACCAGTCTTACGGCTACAAAAGTACGATAGGTTATTACCCTAATCCTAGGCTTTAAGAAATTTTAACTTGGGTGTTAACACTAATTTATCTGAAACGGGCCAATTTTAAATAAACGTTAAGAATCGGCATTGAATTATAGGGTTCCCCTATTGGCTTGCTCCCGTTCAATAGACTCAAACAAGGCTTTAAAATTGCCTTTACCAAAAGATTTAGCGCCTTTACGCTGAATGATCTCTATGAACATGGTAGGCCTGTCGAGAATAGGCTTGGTAAATATCTGAAGCAAATAGCCTTCTTCGTCCCGATCGATCAAGATCCCCAAGTCGCGAAGGGGTGCCAGATCTTCATCGATTTCCCCTACCCGGTCCAATACATCTTCGTAATAGGTTGCAGGTACGGTCAAAAACTCGACCCCCCTATCGCGAAGTGCGGTAACGGTTTCAATGATATTATCGGTAGCCACGGCGATATGTTGTACCCCGGCCCCATTATAAAATTGAATATACTCTTCGATCTGCGATTTCTTCCTGCCTTCGGCCGGTTCGTTAATGGGGAATTTGATGCGTCCGTTACCATTACTCATCACCTTACTCATCAAAGCCGTGTATTCGGTGGAAATATCTTTGTCATCAAAGGAAATAAGCTGGGCAAAGCCCATAACGTTCCGGTAGAAATCGCACCATTTGTTCATCTCGTTCCAACCTACGTTACCCACCATATGGTCTATATAACGCAATCCGGTATCCGGTGCTTTATAATGGGGGTTCCAAGGCATATAACCCGGCATAAAGACCCCGTTATAAGCACTTCTTTCTACAAAAACATGTACGGTTTCGCCATAGGTATGAATACCCGAAAGCACCACCTTTCCGTTTTCATCTTCTTGGGTCTCGGGGGCCATAAAGGGTTCGGCCCCACGTTGGGTGGTCTCCTTAAAACTTTTGGCGGCATCGTCTACCCAAAGGGCAATGGTCTTTACCCCGTCGCCATGGTCGTTAATATGTTTGTTGATCTCGCCCCCAGCTCCCAAAGGGGATGTAAGCACCAAACGTATCTTATCTTGTTGCACTACATAAGACACCGTGTCTTTACTGCCGGTCTCCAATCCTTTATAGGCCAAAGGTTGAAAACCCCAAGCGGACATATAATAATAAGCGGCCTGCTTGGCATTACCCACATAGAGTTCTACGTGGTCGGTACCCAACAAAGGCAAAAAGTCTTGGGCTTCCGGATTTTCTATAGGTAGATTAAGTGATGTGGAATCGGTATTTGACATGATATTATTTTTAATGTGATACGAATTATTCTATCGGAGGTTGAAGCAGTACGCAGTTGCTTTACATAACCCCCGGGTAGTTTCCAAAGACAGGAAACTTCTTACCACATAGCCCTCACATGGGCCGAAATATCAGTTCTACGTACTTCCATAGTACAAAAATAACCATAAAATTTGGGTAGCCTTTATTCCATGTGGTTTGGCATTTGAAAGCAACGTTTTAAAAACAGAAACATCTAATGAAAAACAAATTATGAAACTAAAAGTTCTAATTAGTCTCTTAGTTATAGTTCCTTCCTGTAAAAACGATGACGACAACCTTCAGACTAAAATTAATGGTCAATATGTTGGAATTTTTGAACGAGATGGAAATAAATCTAATGTTACGTTGACCTTTAACAACGGGAATTGGATTGGAGAAAGTGAAACTGTAAAATTTCCCGCTTTATGCAATGGCACGTTTACAAACTCAGGAAATGTTATCAACTTTGAGAATGCTTGTATATGGACAGCTGAATTTGATTGGACCCTAATTTTAGGTGGCGAATGGCATTATAATTTACATGGAAATTCGTTGATAATAACAAAGACAAATGGAGATAAATACAACTTGACAAAACAATAAAAAGAACTACAGCAACAGTTCCTCTGAGTACCGTGAATCGACTACCCTTCGACAAGTTAAAGGAGCTTGAATACATTCAGAATTGCTATCGGATGTAACCCCGAATATTAGCATACTAAGGTTAACCGAAACCCTTTAAAACCAGTAACCGATACTAAAAAACACCTGACTGTCTTTGGTTTCAGGCGATGTGGTATAAAAAACCTGGATCGGTCCAATTATAGATTCAAAGCCATAGCCCAAGCCATAACCCGAATACTCAGGAAAACTGAACCATTCCCCACTTTTAAACATATCGTCTCCCACATTGGCTATATTTCCCACTAAAAGGGCGTGGTGTTTTGGGGCAAATTCAAAATCGAGGCGGCCATTAGCGCCGATATAACTATTACCAGTGAGGCTTAAAAAATCGTAACCATAAAAGGGCAGCATATTATTGATAAAATCGTTGCCATACCCCCCTAACAAAAAATCGAAAGCACTAAACTCCCCGCCTCCCAAACGTAGCCCCGTACCGGTAGAAAGGTTCATATATAAATTGCCAGCCAGCGGAAAAGCAGCCCCAAAAACCCCTTGGGCAATGGAATGACTCTCAAAATTATCCCGGTAATCGGAAGAGAACAAATAGGCATGGAAATCGCCATGGAAATAAAACCCTTGGGTCGGAAAATAGCGATCATCGTAGGTATCGAGGGTTACGGACCCAAAAGCACTGAAATACTGGCTGTTCTCAAACACAGCTTTTTCGTCTTCACCATCGGTATTACCGTTTTCTATCTCAGACCGTAAGGTATTGGAGCTGTATTTTAAATACTTATGCTCGGCCCCCAAACGCAAGGCAAACTCTTCTTTCAAAGCGGTTTGGAAATAGAATTGGTTTGTCCAATCCTCGGCATCTATAGAGATGGTCCTGATATTGGGATTATCGCTGGTCTCTGCCACCTTGGCCAATACGTTATAATCTATATCCGACCTAAAACTGGTGTATTTCGATTTAAAGCCGTAGCTCCAATACGAACCCTTATCTACATAATAATCTAGGTTAAACCGAATATTATCGCCCAAGATAAAATCGAAGGAAAACACATCATCGGCAAAAAAGAGGTTGTTTTTGGTCAGGTTTATCAAACCTGCGGTTTTGTAAAGATCGTCGTAGTGTACCCCAACCTTTAAAAAGAATTTGGTGGGTTCCTCTACAAACTTAAGACGCATTACCTCATAATCGCCTTCGCTTTTAATGTAATGCTTTACCGACTTGAATTTTCCGGTTGCGGTTAATAGGTTCAGCCCTTCATGTAATTTGCCGAACGATATGGTATCGCCCAGTTTAAAGCGAAGCTTTCCCTTTACATAACCCCTAGAGTAATTCTCATTGCCCTCCAACTCCAAAAAGTCGATTCGAAGACTATCTTTATTATGCACCCCTCTTGGCGGCAATACCGGGTTACCTTGGGCTTGGGCCAAGGCTTGAAGGGCGGGTATTTGTTTTTGTCCGCCTTCATCTCCCCGAAGTATGATCTCGGCCCCTTTGGCGAAATCGACCACGGTATAATCATCGATTTCCGGTTTTATATAAATGTCGGTTTGCTGCGACTTCAGTTTCATGTCTTCAACCGTGCGAAAATTGTTGATCTGCAACAAAATTTCAGGTGCAGACCCCAAATCTTCGCGGGTCGATAGTCCGTGTTGTACATCTACCCCAATGATCACATCGGCCCCTTTGGCCCGTATCTCATCTATGGGGTAGTTATTGATTACCCCACCATCGATCAACAATCGGCCATCGATCTCTATAGGTTCGAAAAGTGAGGGAAAGGTACCACTAGCTAAAATAGCTTCGGGTAAATAGCCTTTATCAACCACCAGGCCCTCACCGGTTTCCACATCGGTTACGATACACAAAAAAGGAATGGGAAGCGCGTTAAAATCGTCTACATCTTTCACATGGTACAACAGCCGCGCCAAAAGGTTGTATATGTTTTGTCCGCCCGAAATACCTTGTGGAAAAGACACTTTAAACCCATCGAAAGGCAAGGTTAGGGCATAGCGTTCGGTATCTTCTTTTTCGTAAAAGGTCTTTACGCCCCTGGGCACTTCATCTTGGATCAGTTTCTCAAAATCGATACTTCTAAAAATAGAATCGAGTTCGGCCGCTTTATAACCCGAAGCATATAAGGCCCCTACAATGGCCCCCATACTGGTACCGCCGATATAGTCTATTTGAACCCCACTTTCTTCAATAATCTTTAGCGCTCCGATATGGGCCAAACCCTTGGCTCCGCCACCACTTAAGACCAAGCCTACCTTAGGCCTTTCAGTAACTTGCTCCTGTGCCGCGACCGGAAGGGTCAATACACACAAAACCAGCAAAAATAGGGTCTGTTTTCCCATAACTTATTCATGAAGGGCTTTGTGTAACAGTGCCGCTTTATGGGCCCCGATACAAGCCGCCAATTCTTCTTTAGTGGCTTCTTTTATGCGTTTTACCGACTTAAACTTTCGCAGCAATTGGTTTACCGTTTTCGGCCCCACCCCTTCTATCTTTTCCAAGCTGGATCCCAAGGCCGACTTACTTCGCTTATTCCTATGGAAGGTAATACCGAACCTGTGGGCTTCGTTCCGTAACTGCTGAATGGTTTTCAAGGTCTCGGAACGCTTATCCAAATATAAGGGAACCGAATCACCCGGAAAATAGATTTCCTCCAAACGTTTGGCAATTCCGATAATAGCGATCTTGCCCCGTAACCCCAAAAGATCCAAACTTTTAACGGCAGAAGACAATTGCCCCTTGCCCCCGTCGATTACAATAAGCTGTGGCAAAGGTTCCCCTTCTTGCATTAATCTTCTATAGCGTCTATGAACTACCTCTTCCATAGATGCGAAATCATCGGGACCTTCAACGGTCTTGATATTAAAATGTCGGTATTCGGCCTTTTTGGGTTTGCCATCTTTAAAAACCACACAGGCAGCCACCGGATGCGTACCTTGTATATTGGAGTTATCGAAACATTCAATATGCCGGGGCTGTTGCGACAACCGCAGGTCGCTTTTCATTTGATCCATAAGACGGGTAGTATGCCTTTCGGGATCGGTGATTTTCATTTGTTTGAATTTATCGAGCCTAAAAAAAGAGGCATTCCGCTGCGAGAGCTCCAATATTTTTTTCTTGTCGCCCAATTTGGGTACGGTTACCTTGATACCGGCTGGCAAAACGAGGGCAAATGGCACATACACTTCTTTACAATGCGACGCGAACCGCTGGCGAATTTCTATTACGGCCATTTGTAGGAGCTCGGCATCCGACTCGTCCAGTTTCTTTTTAATCTCCATGGTATGCGACCGAATAATGGCCCCATGCGACAATTGCAGAAAATTAATATAGGCATGGGTACTATCGCTTAGGATACTAAAAACGTCTACATTGTCTATTTTCGGATTTACGATCGTAGATCGTGCCTGATAATTTTCAAGGGTATCGATTTTCTCCTTCATGGCTTGGGCCTCCTCGAACTGTAAAGCGGCCGCCAACTCCATCATCTGCTCCTTAAAACCCCCTAAGGCTTTTTTAAAGTCACCTTTAATTATTTGCCGGATCGCCTCAACCTGTTTTCTATATGACTCCTCGGTCTGCAGGCCTTCACAAGGGCCTTTACAATTCTTAATATGGTATTCTAGGCATACCTTATACTTACCTTCGTTCACTTTATCATACGACAGATCATAATTACAGGTTCGCATGGGATATAGGCCATTGATAAGCTCTAATAGGGTCCTTACGGTTTTTACATTGGTATAAGGCCCAAAATATTCCGAGCCATCCTTGATCAATCTTCGAGTCGAAAACACCCTGGGAAACCTTTCCTTTTTAATACAGATCCAAGGGTACGACTTATCGTCTTTTAGCAGCACATTATACCGTGGCTGGTATTTTTTGATCAGGTTGTTTTCCAGTAAAAGCGCATCGGATTCGGTGGGCACTACAATATGTTTGATGCTCTGTATTTTTTTTACCAACACCCGGGTCTTGCCACTATCGTGGGTTTTGGTAAAATAGGAAGCCACCCTCTTTTTTAGGTTTTTGGCCTTACCCACATACAATATCTTTCCATCGGCATCATAATATTGATACACCCCCGGATTTTGGGGCAAACTACCTACCTGTACTTGTAATGGAGTATCCGTCATGTTTACGCTTGGCTAAACCTTGAAGTTAAATTACTACCTTTTACCAAAACTAACATAGGGTAGCCCTATTCGGAAATCATAAAGTTTTCAGAAATATCACAAAAAAAGAAGTTATCAACATCCGACCACTTGTGTTTTTGCGTAAATAAATTTGTAAGTTGTAGCCAACCACAATAAAGACAAGGGTTTAGAGGTTTAAATGTTAAGCTAACGTAAACAAAAACGAAGCTATTCCTTAAGTTTTTCACAAAAAAGTGGTATTTCATCGATAAAAGGCTACCGTTTACAGGATATACTAAATAATTTTACTTACATTTAACCCAATAAGGTTAGACACCAATGGATAAATATATAATCGTTTTAGGAACCTATATTATCTTGATGCTTTTCTTCAGGATATACTTCTCTATGGTAGCCAAAGACTGATTCGCCCACTTCGGATCGAGCAGGAATTTGTACTATGGATAAAAATGAACTTCGCAAGCACTATACCGCCTTGCGCTCTGCCTTAGGTCCTACCCAAATAGATAGTTTAAGTATCGCCATAAGCAATCGCTTATTGCAACTTCCGTTATGGCAAGGCTCGTATTATCATATTTTCCTTCCCATCCCTTCTAAAAACGAAATAGATACCTCCCACATTCTTACTATTTTGTTCGGTAAGGACAAAAACGTTGTCATACCCAAAGTCGTTGGTAATACTTTAGAGAATTACCTATTAACCGACCAAACCAAGCTAAAAACAAGTAGCTGGGGCGTACCGGAACCCATGGATGGCCTAAGCGTACCGGAAAAGCTGATCGATGTAGTCTTTATTCCTTTATTGGCCTATGACGAACAAGGCAATCGGGTGGGATATGGGAAAGGATTCTATGACGGACTTTTAGCGAAATGCAAACCAGACACCTTAAAAGTCGGACTCTCGCTTTTTGGTCCGGAGAAAAAAATAGGGGATGTTCGTAAGGAAGATATACCTCTAGATTACTGCGTTACTCCTGAACAGGTGTATCGGTTTTAAACTCGGTCTTTTCAGCTTTAGGCTTCAACCAAATAAAATCGATTATTAAAAAGACCACACCAACGCTAATGGCAGAATCGGCAATATTGAATACAGGGTCGAAAAAACTAAAATGTTGCCCGCCCCAAAACGGCACCCACTCCGGTAAAATGGTATCTACCAACGGAAAATACAACATATCTACTACCTTGCCATGAAACAAGCTGCCATAGGGTTCTTCGGCAAACCAAGTGGCTAATTGCCCACGGCTACCATCAAAAATAGTCCCATAAAATACAGAGTCGATTATATTACCCAAGGCACCTGCAAAAATAAGGCTAACAGCTATAGATAACACCTTTGAGGCACCAGAGCGTACGGTATCCCATAACCAATACCCAATTCCCACTATAGCGAACAACCTAAAAATAGTAAGGAACAATTTGCCATTCTTGTCAGAAACCGGGAAAATATCGCTCAATTTGGTACCCCAGGCCGCGCCTTCGTTTTCTACAAAGTAAATCTGAAACCAAGAAAACACCTCGATGGATTCGCCCAATTGAAAATGGGTCTTTACGTAAATTTTAGAGACTTGGTCAATCAATAAAATACCAAGTATAAGCCATACGGACTTTTTAATATCCATCTTGTCGTATTAGAGTCACAAAAATAATGATATTATTGAATTAGCCTTCGCTAATGGTCCATAGGAATTCAGAAGTCCTGTAAAACGATATTACCACTAACGGAACGTAGCTCCAAACCTTGTTCCAAAAGTTTCACCGGTCCTTCAATGGTCTCGCCGTATTTCGTTTCAACGGCCGAAAGGGGTTGCGGACCTACCAGCTCTATATGCCCTGTTACCGTTTGGATCTTTCCGGTTGTCACCTGCCCTTCCAAACTACAATTCCCATCGGCCAATCTAACAAACAACCCTTCGAAGGCACCTGAAATCTGTGTCTGGGTATCTTTTCCTTTAATTTTTACCGATTTATGTTCGGGCAATAGTACGCTTAATACGATAGAAACCACCTTATGCGCACTTAGTTTGTCATTAGGGTGCCTAAAGAAAGGATCGAAACGGGTAGCCAAGTGCAATACGTTTCCATCACGCTTCATTGTTAGCTCCAAATCGTTTTGGTATTCGCCCTCCATTTGCGCCGTCAGCACCAATTCATCCCCTTTGTGGGTAACCACCTCCAACCGAAAACACTGTTCGGCATCAATTTGGATTTCGGAGATTTCGGCATCTAAAATAGATTTTCGAACCACTTTTTGTCCATAGCCAATCGTTGCCCAAATTAAAAGGCAAAACAGCGCACTCTTGCGAACAAAAAAGGCTGCCGAAGCAGCCCGATTATTTTTGCATGTTCTTGGCCTCAATGCTCAAGGTGGCATGCGGAACCAACTTTAAACGCTCTTTATTGATCAGCTTACCGGTCACCCTACAGATACCGTAGGTCTTGTTCTCGATACGCAACAAAGCGTTTTTAAGATCCCTAATAAATTTCTCTTGGCGGATCGCCAACTGGGTATTGGCTTCCTTACTCATGGTTTCCGATCCTTCTTCAAATGCTTTAAAAGTAGGCGAGGTATCGTCGGTACCATTGTTTCCATCGTTCATATAGGCGCTTTTGAGCAACTCTAGGTGCTTTTGGGCCTTTTCCATCTTCTCATCAATGATGCCTCTGAATTCCTCCAAATCCTCGTCGGAATAACGAACTTTAATATCCTTTTCCATAGTCTTAATGTTTTTGGATAAACAATCTGGTATTTATATCATCAAAAGCAATGGCTGTGCCATTCTCCATATTTTCTTCAAAATGTAAATCGGCGGTTAGGGTTTCGTTTTTAATATAGTCCAAATTACTGTTTACAGCCTCTTCTACCAAGCCATCTTTCAAAATTCGGATATCGATACGATCGGTAACCTCCAAACCTGAATCTTTTCTTAGGTTTTGAATGCGGTTCACCAATTCCCTAGCTATACCTTCTTTACGTAAATCATCACTTACCGCAATATCGAGAGCAACGGTGAGGCCTCCTGAACTGGCCACTTGCCATCCTTCGATATCCTGGGAAGAGATTTCTACCTCCTCCAACAATAACGCGATGGATTTGTCTTGGAAGGTAATACTTATTTCCCCGTTTTTCTCAATTTTTTGGATATCATCTTGATTTAACCCGGCCACCTGCTGGGCAATCAACTTCATATCCTTACCATATTTAGGGCCCAACACCTTAAAATTAGGCTTGATACGCTTTACCAAAATACCGGAAGCATCGTCCAACAATTGGATTTCCTTTACGTTTACCTCCGACTTGATCAAATCAGAAACCGCTTCGATATCGTTCTTTTCGGTCTGATCCAAAATAGGGATCATAATACGCTGTAAGGGCTGGCGTACCTTTAATTTCTCCTTCTGACGGATAGACAACACCAAAGAAGAAACCGCTTGTGCCTTTTGCATCTTTCGTTCAAGGTCGGTATTTACCATACCGGCATCGTACTCCGGGAATTGGACCAAATGCACACTTTCTTCAGCATTTTTAACCGTACCAACTGTTAGGTCTTTATACAACCTATCCATATAAAAAGGCGCTATGGGCGCCGAAAGTCGGGCCACGGTCTCTAAGCAAGTATACAAAGTTTGGTAGGCCGAAATTTTATCGGTACCATAATCACCTTTCCAGAAACGTCTTCTACACAAACGTACATACCAGTTGCTCAAATTCTCTTGAACATAGTGCGATATGGCCCTGGCGGCACGGGTAGGTTCGTAATCGGCAAAGGCCGCATCTACTTCTTTGATCAAAGTATTCAGTTCGGACAAGATCCACTGATCGATCTCAGGTCTTTCGGCCAAGGTCACATCGGCTTCCTTATAATCGAAGCCATCGATATTGGCATACAAGCCGAAAAAGGAATAGGTATTATAAAGGGTTCCGAAGAACTTACGCTTTACCTCTACGATACCATCGATATCGAATTTTAGGTTGTCCCAAGGGTTGGCATTCGAGATCATATACCAACGGGTGGCATCAGGGCCATGGGCATCCATGGTCTCGAACGGATCTACCGCATTGCCCAAACGCTTCGACATTTTTTTGCCGTCCTTATCCAACACCAATCCGTTAGAAACCACGTTTTTGTAGGCCACGGTATCGAACACCATGGTCGCAATGGCATGTAGGGTATAGAACCAGCCTCGGGTTTGATCTACCCCTTCGGCAATAAAATCGGCCGGAAAGGTTGCTCCGCCATCAATCTTTTCTTTATTCTCGAACGGGTAATGCCATTGGGCATAGGGCATAGAGCCACTATCGAACCATACATCGATCAGGTCGCTTTCGCGTCTCATAGGTTGGCCCGAATCGGAAACCAATACGATCTGATCCACATAATTTTTGTGCAAATCGATCTTTTCGTAATTGGCATCGCTCATATTCCCCACTTCAAAATCAGGGAAAATATCGGCTTTTAAATGACCGGCGGTCACCGATTTGGCCATTTCTTCCTTTAATTCGGCCACCGACCCGATAATCTTGGCCTCGGTACCATCTTCGGTACGCCAGATCGGTAACGGAATACCCCAATAACGCGATCGCGACAGGTTCCAATCGTTAGCATTGGCCAACCAGTTACCGAAACGCCCATCGCCAGTGGCTTTAGGTTTCCAGTTAATGGTCTGGTTGAGTTCGAACATACGGTCTTTGATCTCGGTCACTTTAATGAACCAAGAATCCAACGGATAATACAGTATGGGTTTATCGGTACGCCAACAGTTAGGGTAACTGTGCACGTATTTTTCGACCTTAAAGGCCTTGTTTTCTATTTTGAGCTTGATGGCGATCTCTACATCTACCGACTTATCGGGTGCGGTACCATCGTCATAATATTCATTCTTGACATACTTTCCGGCCAATTCACCCATTTCGGGCCTGAATTTACCTTGCAGATCTACCAAAGGCACGGGATTGCCATGCGCATCGAGCACCAACATGGGCGGTACTTCGGGCTGGGCCTGTTTGGCCACCAAGGCATCGTCTGCCCCAAAAGTGGGTGCGGTATGTACGATACCGGTACCATCTTCGGTAGTTACGAAATCGCCCGCGATAACACGGAATGCATTTTCAGGGTTTTGGTACGGCAGGGCATAATCGAGCAATTGCTCGTAACGGATATCTACCAAATCGGCCCCTTTGGCCTCACCTACGATCTGATACGGTATTTTCTTGGCCCCACTTTCGTAACTGGCCAGATCATCGTCAGATTCGGCAAGTATGTATTTACCGGCAAACTGTTTCCCCACCAAACCTTTGGCCAACACCACATACATGGGTTCAAAGGTGTATTGGTTAAAGGTCTTTACCAGTACGTAATCTATTTTCGGTCCCACGGTAAGTGCCGTGTTCGAGGGCAGGGTCCAAGGGGTGGTCGTCCAAGCCAAGAAATAGGCCTCCTCGGTACCCACCTCCAGCTTAAAAGCCTCCCATACCGACTTGCCCCCTTCGGGCGCCAGCGCCTTAAATTGGGCCACAACCGTGGTATCGGTCACATCTTGGTAGGTGCCCGGTTGGTTCAGCTCGTGCGAACTTAATCCGGTACCTGCTTTGGGCGAATAGGGCTGTATGGTATACCCTTTATAGATCAGATCTTTATCGTAGATCTGTTTTAGCAACCACCAAACCGTTTCCATGTATTTGGCTTCGTAGGTAATATAAGGGTCGTCCATATCTACCCAATAACCTACACGTTCGGTCATGCGGTTCCACACGTCGGTATAGCGCATTACCGCCTTTTTACAGGCCGCATTGTATTCCTCCACCGAAATTTTGGTGCCGATATCTTCTTTGGTAATCCCCAATTCTTTTTCTACCCCAAGTTCAATGGGCAGTCCGTGGGTATCCCATCCGGCCTTTCGCTTTACCTGAAAGCCCTTCATGGTCTTATAGCGCGGAAAAATATCTTTGATGGTACGGGCCATTACGTGGTGTATACCCGGCATACCGTTGGCAGAAGGCGGACCTTCGTAAAACACATAGCTTTCCTTCCCCGCTCTGCTAGAAATACTCTTTTCGAAGATGCCCTCGTTTTTCCAGAACTCCAAAACATCCTCGGCCACTCGGGGCAGATCCAATCCTTTATGTGCTGCGAACTTCATATACTACCGCTTTCCAAGCTTCGATTAAAGTTTGCGAATTTAATCATTTTTCCTTTAAAAACCGCTGAGAAACAGAGGCAATAAAAGCCGTTATGGTTTTGTATTTGGGCGTTCCCCCGGCCTAGGGCACGGGGTCGGGTGCTACGCGCTACACGGTAGCCAGCTGCGCCCCCTAACGCGGTAGGTAACCCCTACATGTTACCGAGATAATTGTTTTATAAAACCATGTGGGTAAAAAAAAAACAATTCCCGGAAACGGCCCAGAAATTTCGGGGTTGCGTCAGCAAAGGACTAAGCCCACACGATGTAATCGTGCGGGAGCGGGGGAAGCTTTAAAATCAAGTATTTTCTTCTGGTCTTCTTTTCAGACCATCAATAAATTCTTCAAAGCTTTCTGCTATAACTAAGAACTGGTCTTTTTCTTCATGGTCAGTCCAACGGTTGACAATCACTTTACCATAAGTATCTTCATCAAAACTCAAACAGTAGTGCCAACCTCCCGGATCGTTTGCAAATGGGACTTTCACTCCCCATCCTTTTTCTCTAAATTCTTTTGTGAGATTGTGCATAGAGGTAAAATCAGTAAAAGCAGCAAGCTTCCAAGTAGTTCCTTTATTATCATTAAACCAGTCTTCTTCAATGCTCAACCCAGCATACTTTTTAAGAATCTCTTTAAACGCATTAGAAAAAGTATCTTCTATAGTAGACTCGATTAGCTTGAAGCTTCGTTCTCCCATACGTGCACGCAATGTAAATTCTTTGATAAAACCACTTTAATATCCTGAACCATAATATGCTCTCCCCCCGCTGACGCGAGGCTCGCGTCTCGTGCCGAAACAAACCCAGCAAGTAAAGAAAAGACCTATTTACGACTTAAAAAAGCTTTCCATTTTGGCCGGATCATCAAAATTGCCCCAGAATAACTCTATTTCGATTATATCTTCCAGAACCCTGTAGAACATAGTAGTATGTTTGGTAATAAAGGCGGCTCTACTGACCCTATCATAGTCCGAAATCTTAAACATTTCCGGGTTTTTACGAATCGAGGCAATGGTTTGGTCTACGTTATCCACAAAACGTACGGCAATATTAACATCCCACATAACCTCTAGATATTCAACAATACCAACAAACGAACTTTCCGCCTTTTGGGTCCAAACGACCTTCATTTGTTCAATTTCTTACGTACGTTGGCCATTACCTCCGCATGTGTTTTGAGCCTACCATTCCGGCTGTCTTCCCTACTTTCAAGTAAAGCCTGCTTGATTTCAAAAGCCCGGGCCTCCTCCGGGAAGAGTATTTTGATCAGGGTAACCATCTCGGCAACGGTAAAGCTTTTGTTTTTGGCCTTGTTATAAAACGTAGCCCTAGAAACCTGCAGTTTTTCTATCAGGTATTCTTTTTTGAATTTACTTTCATCGATATAACTATCTATATTATGAAGTAGATTTTGATATCCCAACACAATGTCTAACATTACTTTTATTTTTGTCTCAAAATACTAGACTAATCTAATTCTTTTTTTAGTCAAAAACAAGTAGTTTTCCCTGGATCAAGGCACGGGGTCGGGTGCTGCGCCCCCTAACGCGGTTGGCAAACACTAAAGGATACTTAGGGTTGTGTCTTTATCCATTGCTGAACAAAAAATGAAATACATAATCCCATATTTCACCTCAACTTCTTAACTCAAACTATAAGTATAGCGCAAATAGTATAGACCAAAAACCTTGCAACAATCAATAACAAAAACCGTCTTTTTTATGTATACCGATGGCAAACCCGAAAACCGAATACCAAAACCATCCTTTTTGGATCCAAAAAGACCAAAAACCAATAAAAATGAAAAAATCTGTCCTACTGCTAACTCTATGCCAACTTTTCAGTTGGTACACCGATGCACAAAGCTTGCAAGCGCCAAAAGTCGACCATAGGGTAGAATTATTAAGTATCGTTTTCCGCCTTGCCGAACTACGTGAATACAACGCTGAGGAATTCAGTCTGTACACCCAAAAGATCAAAACACATTTCGAACCCCATAAAGGGCATAGACTTATAACTTTCGCCAAAGAACTTCGCAAGACTAACCATATAGGGTTCGATGCCGTAATGTCCATGGCGGTCCAATTGGACAAAAACCTAGATCCTAGGATTGAATTTTCAGAAAAACTGCCCGATGAACGTTGGGATAAAGAAAACGCCAACACCTTCGTAAGCTTATTAAAAGCCTTTTATATTGATGCGGACTGCGAGACCTTTTTCAATGAAAACAAAGCATTGTATACAGCGATAGAGGCTCGGTTTTCTGCCCTATATGATCAAATCGACTTAAACTGGTACAAAGCTTTTTATGGCTCAGATTCAAAGGAAAAATTCATTATAGTCCCAGGTTTAGGCAATGGGAGGCAAAACTACGGACCGGCTGTTCAGGAACCCAACAAGCAGCGAGAGGTTTATGCCATTGTCGGATCTTGGAAAACAGACGATTCAGGTATAGTGATCTTTCCCAAGGAAATCTATTTACATACCCTTATCCACGAATTTTGTCATTCGTTCGTCAATCACTTGATCGATAAAAACAAAAAGGCCCTGCAAGAAAGCGGGGAAAAACTCTTTCAACCTGTTAAAGAAATCATGCGGCAGCAAAACTACGGGCATTGGACCACCTTATTGTACGAGTCTATGGTAAGGGCATCGGTCATTAAATATATGAAGGACCACCACTATTCCGAAGAAGTGGTACAAAAAGAAATAAACGAGCAATTGAGTTTGGGCTATTTATGGATCGAAGATCTTCTATTGGACTTTGAAGCATACGACCTGCAAAGATCAACATACCCCACATTAGAGGAATATATGCCACGATTGATAGAGGCCTTTCAAACCTACACCCAAAAAATCGGGGCGTACACGAAAAAGATAGATGCCCAACGACCGAAAATCCTATCTATAAGCGAATTTGCCAATTATGACCAAAATGTGCCTTCCCAACTAAAAAAAGTGACCATTAATTTTAACAAACCGGTAAGAAAAGGAGTCTCCATAAACAAAGGAAAGCCCAATGAGGCCTTCCCAAACTTTAAGGACCATGCGCTTTCCGCGGACAAAAAGTCATTAACCTTAACTTGGTCCTTGGAGCCCAACAAGGCCTATGGTTTTATTTTAACCGGAATCGCCATCAAGTCGGAAGAAGGATTTCCCATTAAAGATTATCCGATTAGTTTCCATACCGAATAAATTCACTGATCCATTAAAAAACATAGTCCACACCCAAGATCAGGTTGGCGCCAGGGGCCACGATTCCTGAGGAATAGGTTCGGTAACGTTCGTTGGTAATATTTTCTAGGGTAGCACTCACTTTAAGATGGTTAGCGAACAACCACTGTGACCGTAGGTTTAGGGTGGTCCAAGAAGGTGAGTAGGGGTTGCCATTGGCATCTTGGGCATAGATATACGCCTTACTGCGCTCCGAAGGCGCCAGATCATCAAAGGGTATCTCGCCATTATAATTCACGAATAAATCGGCCTTGACCCTTTGGTTACGCCAAATCACATGAAAATCACCAAAGGTTGGGGCCACATGTCGCCCCGGAACATGGGTGCCATCTTTATCCTTTTCCTCTCCTTCGGTCAAGGTAAGATTGCCTTTTAAAGTGAGGTTTTCGTTCAGGTAGGCATCTAAACCGAATTCAAAACCATATACAAAGGCATTGGCCGCATTCTGTATGGCCTGTACCTGGGACAGTTCGCCATCGTACCAAATTTCGTCTTCGCCATTAAAGGTATAATCGCGTCGTACCAAGGCATCTACCAAATAGGTGTAATAGGCCGCCCCACGCAGGGTCAACACATCGCCAAAATTTTTACGTACCCCAAATTCTACATTGTAGGCATATTCCGGTTTCAGTGCTGGGTTGGGCACCACAACGGCACCGGGTTCCGAATCGAACACCTTGCCCATATCATCTATATTGGGTGCCCTAAATCCGGTTGATCCGTTGAGGGTAAACTGCAAATCTGCCTTGGGAAACCAACTCAAGCCCAAACTACCGGTAAGTGCCCCGGTAGACAGTTTCTCTTCGGTAAACGGAAATGGATAGTAGGTGGTATCGAAACGGGTATTGATCCAAACATGGCTATAACGCACCCCACCTAACAGACTTAGGTTGGGCTGTGCCTTATACTCCGAATTAAAATACAGGGCCGACGATTCCCAACGTGATCCATCCGGGTAACGGGAGGCAATGCCTTGGGCAGCGCCGGTTTCTATATTTTCGGCATAACCATTTGAGCTGATCTTATTATACAAAAACTCCCCACCATAATACCAGCGGAAATTCTTCATCCGTTTGTTCTCAAAATCGAGATTGATGGACAAAGCATCTACATTTTCAAAGTTGTTATGCCGTTCATCATTACCGAACCTGCGACTATGCCTACTTTCTTGAAAATTCTGGTAGGCCGCCGTTAGCTTAAAAGCATCGTAAAAGCGCCCCCTGGCCTTGTTATAAGCCTGTAGGTTTCCCATAAACCATTGCTGCGGACCATAATACCATTCGGCATTACGTAGCCCATCGCCTGTGGTATTGGGTCGGATCAAGCGATCGTAACGCGCATAGTCGGAAGTTTCGGAATAATAGGCCCCAAGATCAAATTGCCAACGGTTAGAAGGGTGGAAAGCGATTTTTTGCATCAGGTTCAATTGGTCGTAACCCGTAGGCAGCTGTTTTTCGGGCGTATCATTCACCAGCAAAACATCTTCCCCATTCACCCTTGCGGCATATTGTTCACGTAAATAGGAATCCGGCCCCCTGGTGCCCATGGTCAAATCGTCGAAATCGGAAAAACTGACACTGCTAAAAGCCCCCCATTTTCCTTTGGACAAGCTAATCTCGCCATGGCCGGTATGTTCCATATTGGCCGAAGCAAAACGATAGCCCGCGGCACCTTTTACCTTCAAACTATCCAGGCTGGAAACTTCCGGTCCTTTGGTATAGAAATTCATGACCCCGCCTATGGCATCACTACCATAGATAACCGAACCCGGCCCAAAGACCACTTCGGTATTTTTAATACTAAAGGGGTCTATGGAGATAACGTTCTGTAGGTTACCTCCCCTAAAAATGGCATTGTTCATACGTACCCCATCAACGGCTATCAATAACCGATTGGTGGCAAAACCCCGAATCATGGGACTGCCTCCGCCCAATTGGCTTTTTTGTACAAAAACCTGTCCGGTAGATTGCAACAGATCGGCCGAGGTCTGGGGGTTGGTAAAGGAAACCGCAGCCGCACTGACCGTCGTAATTTTTTGGGGCACATCCTTTTTTTGCTGTTCCCAGCGCGATACCGACATCACCACCTCTTCCAATTGTTGGGCATTGGGAGCCAATAGGGCCTTACTCCCAATTTTACGCAAATGGTTCTTGGTGACTTTATAGGTGATATAACCCAAATGTTTAAAGGTGATGCGTTCTTGCCTTTCAAAGGCCGAAATGTCGCATTTTCCATCAAAGTCAGTAACCGTGGCCTTTGACTTATCGGCATTGAAGACGGCCACATTGAAAATGGGTTGCCCGCTTTCTTGATCCAGCACCTGAATTTCCTGTGCTTGGGTAACTCCCAAAAACAAGGAAAACACCAAAAGGAAAAATTTATATGTAATGTTCAAAGACATCCTGTAACACTTCAAGCGATTTGGGTTTTCTAAAACCGTGCAAATGTAATTCAAAATACAGCAGTAAGCGGCGAAGTAGTTCTTGCCTTTGCTCTTTTCGCAGTTTGACTTGGTGTACTACATCAAAATTCGTGCCCAATAGCGCTTTGAACACCCCTAAAATCTCCCCATCTAACATTGGGTTTAGGCTTGGCTTGGCCACGAAACCACCCGAAAGCAGATCAAAATAATCGAGATGAGCCTCGGAATCATCCGGATAAAAGCCCAGGTACTTGGTCAGCTCCAACAAAAAACCCAGATGAAAATTGGAAATAGAATCATGGGTGTCGAGCCAAAGCAGGACGGTTTCCAAAAAATCGAACATGGCCGAGTCCGCCGTTTCCTCTAACAACGAATTGGCCAGCACCTCGGCTAAAAACAGGGCCATACTGCTCTTTACAAAATCGGTATGCAGACTTTGGTACGGATACAGCACCTTCGCCTCTTTGATACGCTCCAAATTTCCCGAATTGCGATGTACGGCCACCAGCTCTAATTGGGTCAGGGGCTGAAAATGCGCCGCCCGCACTTTTCCTTTCTTAGACGCCAATACCCCTTTAAGCATATAGGATTTAAGTCCGTCGGAAGCCGTATAAGCCCTAACGATCAAACTGGTATCGGAATACTTCAGCGAAGTAAGTACTATGGCTTTGGTAGTGAGTTGCACCGGGTAAAGATAGTGGATCTAAAGCTCTGGAATCGTATACAAAAAAAGCCCGCTGGTTTCCCTACGGACTTTTCGAATTATTCAAGTTGACTCGCTAAACCTACCCCTTGGCAGGTTTTTGCGACTAATAGCCTAATCTAAAGCGGTTAGATAACCCCTTGGGCCAACATGGCATCGGCCACTTTTACGAAGCCAGCGATATTGGCACCACGAACATAGTTACAGAAACCATCTTCTTCCTTACCGTATTCCAAGCAAGAATCGTGTATATCGCTCATGATTTGCTTTAAACGCTCGTCTACTTCTTGGCGTGTCCAGCTAATACGCAAAGAGTTTTGGCTCATCTCAAGACCCGAGGTAGCCACACCTCCAGCATTGGACGCCTTACCTGGCGCAAACAAGATCTTGGCATCTTGGAAAGCGTGCATGGCCTCTGGGGTAGAAGGCATATTGGCGCCTTCGGCCACACAGATACAGCCATTGTCCAAAAGCATTTTGGCCTCTTCGCCGTTCAATTCGTTTTGGGTGGCACATGGCAGGGCCACATCGCAGGCTACCGACCAAGGGCGTTCACCGGCATGGAAGGTGGCGTTAGGATATTTGGCTACATATTCAGAAATACGGCCGCGACGGTTATTCTTTAAATCCATCACGAAGGCCAGCTTATCGGCATCGATACCGTCGGCATCGTGTATATAACCACCGGAATCGGACAAGGTAACTACCTTGCCCCCCAACTGGGTCGCTTTTTCTACGGCGAATTGGGCCACATTACCCGAACCAGATACCACCACGGTCTTCCCTTCAAAACTATCGCCTTTGCTTTTCAGCATACTATCGGCAAAATATACGGTACCATAACCGGTCGCTTCTGGACGGATTTTTGATCCACCCCAAGACAAGCCTTTTCCGGTAAGTACCCCGGTAAACTCGTTACGGATCTTTTTGTACATACCGAATAAGAATCCAATCTCACGGGCACCAACACCTATATCCCCAGCAGGCACATCGGTATTAGGGCCAATATGACGGCATAACTCGGCCATAAAAGCGTGGCAGAAACGCATGATTTCGTCATCCGATTTTCCTTTAGGGTCAAAATCGGAACCTCCCTTACCTCCACCCATAGGCAGGGTAGTCAAACTGTTTTTAAACACCTGCTCAAAGGCTAGGAATTTAAGGATACTGGCATTTACGGTAGGGTGAAAACGTAGACCACCTTTATACGGGCCAATAGCCGAGTTCATCTGAACCCTATAGCCACGGTTTACATGGATCTCGCCCTGATCATCTACCCAAGAAACACGGAAAGAGATCAAACGTTCTGGCTCTACCATGCGGAGCAAGATGTTCTTTCCGTTATATATTTCATGTTTGGCAATGTACGGAATTACCGTTTCGGCAACTTCTTGTACGGCTTGAAGAAACTCGGGCTCGTGACCATTACGGGCCTTTACCTCTTCCATAAAAGCGTTGATTTTTGCTTCCATATGCATCTTTTATAAGATAGTGATATTGCTAAATTGAAAATTTAACGCCAAAATTATGGTATTTATATAATCCAAACGCCCTTTTTCTGAAAATTTTACATTCTAAATTGCGCTAAGGGCAGCATCGAGATCGGCTTTGAGGTCTTCTACGTCCTCAATTCCAACACTTAAACGAATCAAAGCATCTACTACACCGCTCTTTTCCCTTTCGGTTTTAGGGATACTGGCATGGGTCATACTCGCAGGGTGTCCGGCCAAACTTTCTACCCCGCCCAAAGACTCGGCCAAAGTGAATAGTTTTAAGTTTTCTACAATGCTAATGGCATCTTCAAAACTGGCCCCTTTAGGCACAAAGGAAATCATACCACCAAACCCATCCATTTGAGCTTTGGCCACGTTATGGTTCGGGTGATCTTCAAATCCGGGCCAATACACGCTTTCGATTTTAGGGTGTGTTTTCAAATAATTGGCGATGCCAGCTCCGTTTTGGCAGTGTCGCTCCATACGCACATGCAAGGTCTTAATACCCCGCAACAACAAAAAGCTATCCATGGGACCGCACACGGCACCTGAGGCATTCTGTATAAAGAGCAATTTATCGGCCAAGGCTTTATCTTTTACCACCAAAGCCCCAGCGACCACATCGCTATGTCCGCCCAAATATTTAGTGGCCGAATGCATTACGATATCGGCCCCCAGATCCAAAGGCCTTTGTAAATAAGGCGTGGCAAAGGTATTGTCTACTGCCAATAGCACCTTATGTTTTTGGGCCACCGCACTCACCGCTTTAATGTCGATAATATTCATCATGGGATTGGTAGGGGTCTCTACCCAAATGAGTTTGGTGTTTTCGTTTACCAGATCGGCAATGGCTTGGGTATCTTGCATGGCGGTAAAGTGAAAGGTAATGCCGAATTTTTCAAATACTTGTTTGAATAAACGATAGCTCCCTCCATATAAATCGTTGGTAGAAATCACTTCATCGCCAGGTTGCAACAACTTCATTACCGCATCCATGGCGGCCAATCCACTGGCGAAACCTAGCCCGTAACTACCATTTTCAATACTGGCCAGGGCACTCTCTAAAGCCGCCCGTGTTGGGTTGCCCGATCGCGAATACTCAAACCCTTGGTGTCCGCCCGGCGTGCTTTGCGCATAGGTAGAGGTTTGGTAGATCGGCGGCATTACGGCCCCGTAGGCCTTATCGGGAGATTGACCACCATGAATGGCCTTACTATTGAATTTCAAATTTTTATCGTCCATATCTTTATAGAATCATACCCAAGTTCGGGCGTATAGTTGCAAACAAAAATACCCTACTCTACCCAAGAAAACAATTAGCCTTATTTTTGGGTGGTAATTCCCAAGTTATGACCTTATCTGTCCGAAACATTTTACCCTGGGTACTCTTGTTGTGCCTTATTGGTTGTAAAGAAGACCCAAGCCTTACGTTCGAGAGTTGGGAACATAATTCAAAAGCCCCGAATGTATCCGTAAAAATCCCCATAGCAAAAGGATTGGAACCTTTGGCCCAAAATATAAATACCGCCCTCAGGGAAACCCTTATCGCTACCTTGGATTTTGAGGAAGAGACCCAAACCGATTCCATTGCCGATGCCATTCTATCATTTCAAAAAGTGTACAATGACTTTAGGGGCGATCATCCCAGCCTGTCGGCCGAATGGGAGGCTGAAATGGAGGCCCAAGTGAATTTTACCAATAAAAACCTAATATCTATTCGACTAGAAACCTATATGTACACCGGAGGCGCCCATGGTCTAGGTACGGTAGAATTTTTGAACTTTGATAAACTTACCGGGGAACCCTTGGAGAATTGGGAGTTTTTTGACGATATGGAAGGCTTTGAACGTTTGGCTGAGAAAAAATTCAGGATACAGGAGCACATTCCGCCCAACGGCAACATTAACACCACGGGTTTTATGTTCGAAGACGACCACTTCCACCTTCCGGAGAATATAGGCCTTACCAAAAAAGGGCTCTTACTTTTATACAACCCCTACGAGATCGCCTCCTATGCCGATGGCAGTATTTCCTTGACCATTCCTTGGGACGAAGTCCAAACCTATCTGATAAGAAAACTGAAAACCAACGACCAAAGCGTCAACTGATTTCCCGATAATGAAGAAAACCTATCACCTTAGTAGTTGCGATACCTGTAAAAGGATTTTAAACTCTTGGCCCCTTTCGGAAGACCACATCCTCCAAGACATAAAAAAAGAACCCTTGACCCCCGATCAACTGGAAGAACTTTTCGAAATGAGTGGCAGCTATAAGGCATTGATCAATGGAAGGGCCCGACTATTCAAGGAAAAAGGACTTACCGCCAAAACCATAGACGAAGACCAGGCCAAAGCCTTGCTGTTGGAACATTATACCTTCTTAAAGCGCCCCGTTACCATTTTGGGAAACCAGCTTTTTATAGGTAATGGCAAAAAAGAAGTGGCTGCCGTGGCCGAAGCCTTGGCCCAATAACCTCAACCGAAACCCCTATGTTGCTTAGCAAACGAACCTTGGCCCTAGGGGCAGCTTTCGGAGCTTCGGTAATCTATGGCATTAACCACACCATTGCCAAAGGGGTAATGCCCGATTATGTAGGTCCGTTCGCTTTTATATTGCTTAGGGTATGTGGGGCGGCTCTACTTTTCTGGCTATTGTTCCCTTTTTCACCAAAGGAAAAGATTGAAAGAAAGGACTGGGGACGTATTTTGATCTGCTCCCTTTTGGGCATGGTGGTAAATATGCTGGCTTTTTTTAAGGGATTACAGCTCTCTACCCCAATCAACAGTTCGGTCTTGGTAACCATAACCCCTATAATCACTTTGGTACTTTCGGCCTTTTTGATCAAGGAAAAAGTGACCTGGATCAAAGCCATCGGTATTTTCTTGGGCTTGATCGGGGCATTGGCCTTAATCCTTTTCGGGGCCGAAATACGCAGCGATGCCCCAAACATTCCGTTGGGGAATAGTCTCTTCGTGTTAAACGCTACGGTGTATGGCACCTATTTGATCTTGGTTAAAAAACTGATGGAAAAATACCACCCCTTTACCGTAATGCGTTGGCTCTTTACCATAGCGGTCATTATTAACCTACCCATCACCTATCCCGAATTTTCGTTAATCCAATGGGCCACTATGCCCACCCATGTCTACTGGGTCATCGCCTATGTGATCATAGGCACCACCTGTTTAACCTATTTGTTCAATGTCTATGCCCTCACCCAGCTTAAAGCCTCTACGGTAAGCGCCTTTATCTATGTACAACCTTTGATCGGCATCCTTTTCGCCCTGTTCTCGGGTAAAGATGCGCTGACCACGGTAAAAATAGTCGCCGCCTGCCTGGTGTTTCTTGGGGTATATCTGAGCAGTAAGCAAATACGATAGGCCAAAACCAATCCCTTCATTCCTAAACAGTAAGCCAATTCTCAAAAATTCCCGTTTATGCCGCTCACCTATAAGGTTTGATTAAACCATTCCTAGACTTTAAAGTCTATACCTCTACAAAAGACTTTAACCATGAACAAATCTATCTTAACCTTCCTACTTATAAGTATTTTTATGACCTCGTGCAGTAATGAAGATACTACCGAAACCCTATCGGTAGTGGCCGATTTTGAAACAGAAATACTTTTAGGTGAGAACCAAGCCATAGTCAGCCTAAAAAATCTATCTCGCAACGCTACCTCCTATTCATGGTCTTTCCCAAATGGCACCTCAGACGGCCTAAACGAAGAGAATCCGACCGCCACTTATATAGAAAACGGAGCCTATACCATTACCCTGGTCGCTTCGAACGGAACACAAACCGATACGAAAACCATAGAAATTACCATAGATAGCATTACGGAAAACAGTTATGTACCCTACCGTTATCTTGAGAACGACGGCATATTTATGTATTATGAGACCGAAAATGAAGCCGTTTACCGAAGTTTGATCCCCGACGCCTTTAACATGCCCAGCCGCATGGTGGTTTTTGCCTTTTTCAACGATTTCTACAAATTGGATTACGGAGCTTCGCCATACAAAGAAAATGCCCTATCGATACTGGTGGAGTACCAAGGGGAAGAATTTTTTCATTGTGTTTATATGCCGGTAACCGACGAACACTCTATGTGGGCGGGTATTCTTGGATTGGGATTGCCTAAAACCATGGGTGAAATTGATTTTTATAGGGAAGATCCAATATATAGAGGAGAAGCTTTGAATCAGTTGGGCGGTACCATGGATATGCGCATAGACACCGAAAATTATGTCATAGATAGTGATGCGAAACAAGCACTGATCGACCTTCAAAAACTAAAATCGTTACAGATTAGAAACGGTAAGATCGTAGTGGTCGGAAATTCGGGCGGAAACGACAACAGCGTTATTCAAACGGCCAAGCAATACCCGAACCGCATGACCTTGACATTTGGCGAAGCCAGCCTAAGAATGAATACCGAAGAAATCGCATTTGACCATCCGTTGGATTTAACCCCTTCGCAAATCATTGGCGGGTTTTACCTAAAGAACACCATTCCTTTTGGTTTAACCGGTAACCCATTTTAAGATCAAAAAAGAGCAGCTAAAAAGAGCGGGCAAACCGAGTTTACCCTTCTAGGTTTTGGGGCTTCTTAAAGTGCTTACGTGTATCGGCCTTGGTCAGTATGCGAAAGTCTTCACTTTTCTCCAAATCCATAAAAGATTTTAACAAAGGTTCTGGTAAGCCTGTAAGTTCACGGGCTTTAAGGTCGATCCAGGCGCCCATCATCTCGCAATGGGCTAGGTTACGCCCTTTGTAATCGTAAAAATTGTGGTGGAATTCAAAGAACATACAGTCTTCACTAAGGCCTTTGACCTCTACGGAGACCCGAATCGGTTTTCCGGGAAAAACTTCCTTAAAATAATAAGTATGCTCGTAAAAGGCAACAGGGCCTATATTGTATTCGGACATTACATTTTGAGAAAAACCCATTTCCAATAGAAAACTTAATCGGGCATGACTCATAAAATTGGTATAGGCCGAATTGGCCAAATGTCTATTGGCATCAAGATCACTCCATCGAACTTCAAACTCCTTTACATACATGATACAGCTATTTTTATTATGCGTGCATAGCAAAAGTAGGGTATTTACTTTTACTCCATAGTAAACAGGCACCAATAATTAAGATAAAGGTCGTCTTTTGGTATGCAGCACAGCATGTATATATACAATCTGACCTTCTACGGTATAATGAACACCATACGGAAAACGTTTGGTAAAAACGATCATAACGTCGCGATATCGCTTTTGGAATAAATAGGGATTATCAGAGATAAAGTTAAAACATGCATCTAGGGCATCCACAAAATCGAGTCCCAAACCAGACAAAGCATTTTCATACCAAGAAATGGCATTTTCAATATCAGCTTGGGCTTCAGGTTTTACTATGACCTTATGTGCCATACTTTTTTAACAAGGTATTTTTAAAAGTATCCCATTCCACGCCAGCCTGTTTGTCTAATTGATGGTTGGCCAATCGTTTGTCCAACAACACCTTCACCTCATCCGTCAATTCAAACTGATGTGTGTCAGAGCCATATTCCTCTGCCAAAGCCTTTACAAGCTTTAGAAAGGCCTCATCTGCATCAACCAAATAATCAATTACACTTTTCCTTAACTCAGAAACTGACATATACCTCAATTAACTTTAGTTAAAGATACAAAAATGGCCTTAGCATTGATTTCTTGCAGAAAATCAAAAAGGTCAAAATTTTCATTCCCCATGTTAGTGTTTTCGTACACCTTTTGTATTTTCGAACTATAAATTCCAACGCATGACACCTTTTGAAGCTATTTCTGAGTTAAAATCGCAGATGTCCCGATCTATCATCGGACAAGACACCCTGATCGATCGTATAGTCCTCACCCTATTGGCCGATGGCAATATGCTGTTGGAAGGCCTACCCGGTTTGGCCAAGACACGTGCCATAAAGACCATGGCCCAACATTTGGAATGTGGCCTTAGCCGAATCCAGTTTACCCCGGATCTTTTGCCTACCGATATTACGGGAACAGAGATATACCAACCCGAGGAAAAAGAAAAATTCCACTTTCAGGAAGGCCCAATTTTCAGCAACCTGATTTTGGCCGATGAAATCAACAGGGCGCCGGCCAAAGTACAGTCGGCCTTATTGGAAGCCATGGAGGAACGTCAGGTAACCGTAGCCGGTAAAACCTATAAAATGGACCCCTTGTTCATGGTAATGGCTACCCAAAACCCGGTAGAGCAAGAAGGTACCTATCCGTTGCCTGAAGCGCAAATGGACCGTTTTTTGATCCATACCATAATCGATTACCCAGACGATGCCGCCGAACTTGAGATCTTACGTCTCAACAAAAAAGAGAACAGCGGCAAAAAAGAGAGCGAGAAGGTAACCATAGCCCAAGAGCAGGTATTTGCCGCCAGAAAAGAAATTGCCGCCATCAAAGTGTCGGAAGAACTCGAAAAATATATGGTGAGTTTAATCTCGGCCACCCGCTACCCCGACCGCTACAATGCCGAACTGGCCCAGTGGATCGAGTATGGTGCGAGTCCGCGTGGTACCATTGCCCTAGATCGTTGTTCTCGGGTAAACGCCTGGATGGAGGGTAAAGACTATGTGAGTCCCGAGAACGTGCACAACGTAATAAAAGATGTACTACGCCACAGAATAGCCCTAAGTTATAAAGGTCGTGCCGAAGGTATCTCTATGGATCAATTGATTGATAAGATCTTGGAAGTCGTTGCCGTTATCGCCTAATCCGTTTGCGTTGAAACAGCCCGAAAAAAATCCGGATATCTTTATTTCCCTCGAAGACCTATTGCGTTTCGAGTGGATGCATAGCCTATTCCCTTCGAAATTGGGCAAGCAACGCTCCAACTCCATATTATCGGGCAGGTTTGCCTCGCGCCAACGTGGTCGCGGACTCGACTTTGAAGAATCGCGCCCCTATACCATTGGCGACGATATTCGAAATATAGACTGGAAGGTAACCGCCAAAACGGGCACCACCCATACCAAGGTATTTACCGAGGAAAAGGAGAAACCCGCATTTATTTTCGTTGATCAATCGCCTACCATGGGTTTTGGTTCACAACAAAAGACCAAGTCGGTTACGGCGGCCCAATTGGCGGCCATTGCGGCCTATAAAGTTTTAAAAAGCGGCGACCGGGTCGGCGGCATGGTTTATACTGGTAACGGTTACGAACTGGTGACCCCAAAACGCGACCGACGGAATATTCTTCATTTTTTCCAAAAGATAGTTGAAGCCAACAACCAGATTTACCAACCCCACGATTTCGATTTTTCCGAAAGCCTGAAAACCATAGTCTCCAAATTGCACAATGTGGTTACCCACGATTTTATGGTGGTCTTTATCAGCGATTTTTACCGCTACGACCCCAAAGTCTTGGAGTCACTTTGTGAAATAGCCGAACATAACGATTTGTTGTTGCTTAAAGTTCAAGACCCTATGGAGGTAGAGTTACCGCATCAAAAATTAACCTTGGGCGATGGCCAAAAGCAAATTCAGATCGATGGCCGTAAAAAGAACCTTCCGCCCCAATTAAAGGCCGATTTTGAGCAGAATTTCAAGCAATTCGAAACCGAATTGGCCAAATACAACATACCCATCTACCCTATAAGCACGGTGGGCAAGGTAGAAGACCAATTACTCGAACATTTTAATCCGGCCCTAAGAAAATGATGCTCTGGATCTACATATTCCAAGAAATTCCGCCCGAATTGGCCGGCATGGAACCCATAGAACCGGATCCCATTCCGTTCAGTACCGACACCCCGGCCTGGAAAGTGGTATGGGCCCTTTTAGCCCTGCTAGTCCTATATGGTCTTTTTAAAGCCTACCGTAAATACCGGACGAATGCCTATCGCCGTGAGGCCCTGGTCGCTTTGGAGGATATAGCGAAGAAGCCGCATGCCGTAAAATCGATTATGTTTTTACTAAAACGTACCGCCCTTATCGGTTACCCCAGGCAAGAAGTAGCCGGCTTGGAAGGTGATGCCTGGTTGGCTTTTTTAGATGGTTCCCTTCCCGAAGGAGGTTTTAGCCCATTAAAAGAAGTTATCCATACGGCCATCTATAAAGATGAAACCACAGAAGTTTCGGCTTCCGATATAGACCGATTGATCAATCTAAGTAAAACCTGGATCCGAAAGCATGGCTGAGAATTTCGAATTTGCATATCGCTGGGTTTTCTTTTTGGCACCATTGCCCTTATTGGTCTATTGGTTATTGCCTCCTATAAAAAGTAAAAGCAGCTCACTTACCTATCCGTATTTCAACAGGGCCGCCGAAGTATCCGGTGAAAAGCCCAGCCGTTCGGCCCAAGTAAAAGGGCGTGGTATCTTACCATGGATTACCCTAACTCTTATTTGGCTTTTATTGCTCGGCGCCGTGGCCTCGCCCCAATTGGTAGGCAAACCGGAGAAAAAAGTAAAACTCTCGAGAAACTTTTTAATCGTGGCCGACCTTTCCTTCAGTATGGCCCAAAACGATTGGGTACTCGACGATAAACGCGTCAGTCGCTGGGAAGCCGTAAAGGATATCATGAAAGATTTTGTGGTGCGTCGCAAAAGTGACCGCCTCGGTTTGGTGTTCTTTGCTTCCAATGCTTACGTACAGGCGCCCTTTACCAACGATCTGGAAACCGTACAAACCATGCTCGATGAGGCCGATGTGGGTATGGCCGGCCAGGCCACCAATATCGGTAAAGCCATTGTAAAAGGTATGGATCTATTCGAACGCGATACCATTTCGAACAAAGTAATGCTTTTACTTACCGATGGGGTCGATAGCGGACAAGAGATACTTCCGTTAGATGCGGCCAATCTGGCCAAAAAAGACAGTACCGTAATCTATACCATAGGCATCGGTACGCCTGGTAGCTCAGGTTCCGATCTGGACGAGCGCACTTTGGAAGAAATCGCCGAAATGACCGATGGTTCCTACTTTAGGGCCGCCGATGCCGATGCCCTCGAAAAAGTATATGCCGAACTCGATGCCTTGGAGCCCATTGAGTATGAAGAAGAAAGTTACGTGCCCCGTACCTTGCTGTATTATTATCCTTTGGCCGCCGCTTTGGCCTTGGGCACTTTGGTCGTTGGCATCAACCTGATCCTATTGATTTTTAAAAACCTGGTACGCAACGATGGATAAGGCCAACCTACATATCGACTGGGAACAATTCCATTTTCTAAGGGGCGAATACCTTTGGTGGTTGCTTTTGCCGGCATTGGTACTTTTGGTATCTATTTTCTTACTGCGCGATAAAAACCAATGGAAAAAACATATCGCCAAACACCTCAGGCCCTATGTCATCCAAAAGGGAAGTGAATGGAAGACCCAACTGATCTATATCTCTTTGATATTCATGTTCGGGCTCGGTTTTGTGGCGGTATTGGGCCCCACTTGGAAAAAAGAGGAAGGCCCCACCAAAAAAACGGCCTCTAAATTGGTGATCGCCCTCGATCTTTCGCAAAGTATGCTTACCGAAGATGTGTCGCCCAATCGTTTGGAACGGGCCAAGTTCAAAATACACGACCTGTTAGAGGCCAACCCCAGGGCGGCCACCAATCTGTTGGCTTTCTCGGGTAGTACGCATACTGTAATTCCGTTTACCATAGACTATAAGATCTTAAAAGACAATCTCGACGGCCTCTTACCACGAATGATGCCCCAAAAAGGTACTTCCTATGCGCTTTTATACCAAAAACTTGATACCCTTTTGGCCCAAGTAGAGGCCCCGGCCAAGGTCTTGATCTTTACCGACGACCTTTCGGAAGTAGATGTGAATGCCACGGCCGCGCTGACTTCACGTTTGAACATGGAGTTGTTCTTTTACCCTTTCGCCACCTTGCAAGGCGGTAAAATTCCGGGACACACCCAAGTACATTCCGCTCTCAACGCAAATCAAAAACAAGCTTTGAGCGCTTTGGATAAGGTAACGGTAATGGAACCTACTTTAGATGCTACCGATATGGAAGGCTTTGCCAAGACCATTAGTGAGCATTTGATTTTCGAGGATCAGGACAAAGACAAGGAGACCCATTGGTTAGATGAGGGCTATTGGGTCTGCATCCCGCTTTTGATCTTCTTTTTATTCAGTTTTAGAAAAGGATGGGGCTTGCAATCGGTAGTACTACTTTTTCTTTTGGGAAGTTGTAGTCCTATGGAGAACGACCCTGAAGGTTTTAAATTCAAAAACCTTTTCCTTACCCAAGATTATAGGGCTCAAAAAGCCTATGAACGTGGCGATTATGCCTTAGCCGCCCAGCTATATACCGACCCACTCTATCAGGGCATGGCCTATTTTAAGGCCGGGGATCTGTTGAGCGCCCAAACCGCATTTTCACAAGATAGTACGCAGGCGGGGCAATACAACCTCAGCCTTACCTATTTAAAACTGGGTGAATACCATAAATCGGCCGAAGTATTGGAAGAATTGGTCGCCCGAAACCCCGATTTCTCAAAGGCCCAACAGTCTTTACAAACCTTGGAGGCCGTTATGCCTTCTTTAGATACCATGCGTTTGGACCAAGTAGATCGTAATCCGGCAAAACAACGGGCCAAGAATGAAAAGAACGATTCGCTGGAAGATCTAAGTGGGGGCGGACAAAAAGCCACCGAAAAAGACATGCAGCAATCGCGCAAGGAGGAAACCTTGACCACCGGCATTCGAAAAGGCAAGGAAATGGAAGAACTCCCAGACGATTTTCAGGCCGGCCAAGGCCAAATGCCCAAAAACGTATTGATGCGTAAGGTTGACGACGACCCGGCCCTGTTCCTTACCCGTAAGTTCCGCTATCAAGTAAAAAAGAAACAAGTACCCACCCAAAAAAGCGAAAATTCATGGTAAGAAAGTTTGTCCTTACCCTGTTTTTGGGTGTACTCGGCTTCACTGGCCTACAGGCACAGAAATTAGTTGCCTATGTTAGCCTCAACAAATCCGATGCCTATATTGGCGAACCAGTTAGTATGACGGTTTCGGTACATACCTCCACTTGGTTTACCGAAGGGGTCGACTTGGGCAATTTGCAAGTAGACGATGCGCTTACCGTATATTTCCGGTCGGTTTCCAATCGGAAGCAAATAGGCGGCAAGGCCATGCCCGGGGTCGATTTTCTTTACAATCTCTACCCTACCAAAGCCGGAACCCTTACCATACCCGAAATAAAGATACATGTCAGTAGTCCGCCCGAAGGTGGCTACGAAGGCAAGCCCCATGTGCTTACGACACAGGCGAAAACCATTCAGGTACGTGATGTACCCCTTGGCTTTTCCGCCGATGATTGGTTGGTAACCACCAACCTAACCGTCTCCGAAAACTGGAGTGCCCCCTTGGATAGTGTGAAAGTGGGCGAGGTCTTGGAACGTACCATAAGCCGTAGGGCCAGTGGTACCTTGGCCGAATTTATCCCTTCGATACGTTGGGATAGCATTGCAGGCGTATCCATTTATCCGAAACGGCCCAAAGTAGATACCCATAGGGGAAAAACGGCCGTATCGGCCTCCCAAAGCCAAACCGCCAGTTATCTTTTTGAAAAAGAGGGCTACGTAACCCTTCCCGCCACTTCTTTTACCTATTGGAGCCCCTATACCAAAAAGACCGTACGCAAAACACTGGATTCGGTACGTATTAAAGTAGTGCCCAACCCCGACTTGGGTATGTTGGAAACCGCCAAAAAGAACCTGGAGGCAACCCAAGTCACAGAAGTCCCAGAAGACAAACCCCTGACCATTTTAGGTTTAACACCCAAGGAATTTGCCATCTGGGCCAGTTTGGGTTTGTTCGCCTTGTATATACTCTACCGCATCAATCGGTGGGCGTACTACGGCTATAAAAAACAACGAAAAGCACTATTGGCCTCGGAGGTCTATGCCTTTAAGCAGCTAAAAAAGGCCCTAACCAAAAAAGAGTCCAAAGCCTTTTATACGGCACGCCAACATTGGTTGGCCAAAACCCAAGCCGCCGATTCTTTAAGTAGTTTTATAAAAGCCTATGGCAGTGCCGAAGACCAAGAAAAATACCAAGCCTTCGATAAAGCACTTTTTGAGGCAAGCACAAACCCAACTGACGGACAATGGAAAGACCTAGGTCAAAGTCTAGCCCAAGCCCGTACCCAATGGTTGGCGCAACAAGCCCAACCCGCTGTTGCTGATTCGGGTTGGTTGAATCCAACAGGTTAACATTTAACAGTGCATTATTTTGAATATTAAATACTTAACCAACAACAAAAATGAACATCCTATATATCTTAGGCAATGGTTTTGATCTTAGTCTTGGTTTAAAAACAAGTTATTCTCACTTTTATACACATTATCTAAGTCAAAAATCAAAACATCCTATTATTGTAAAACTCAAAGAAGAAATTAAGGATGTAAATTCGAATTGGTCTGATTTAGAAATAGCTCTTGGGAAATTTACGACCAATTTGACTTCCCTTGAAGATTTCGATATTGTAAATGATGATATAAGATATAGTTTATCAAACTATCTTAAGGCTCAAGAAGAAAGCCTAGTTCTTAATAATGGAATTATTAAATCCATTACACAATTCTTTGCGAAACCTGAAACTCCTTTACCTCTAACAGAATTAAGAAGATTAGTAAAGTATAAAAACAAATGGAGCTCTAGCCAGTGGAATGTAAACATTGTTACATTTAACTATACTCAGATAGTAGAAAAAATATTTGAGAATTCGAATAATTTAAAAATTGGTAATCATCATAATCATACTATTCAGTTGAGGAGTGTCAATCATATCCATGGTCTTGTTGATAAAGATTTAATCATGGGCATAAATGATGTTTCACAATTATCAAATAAATCATTTCATGAGAATATTGATTTTTTAGAGTCTTTTATAAAACCCATTGCCAATCAAGCGTTACAACATGCTTAAGATGAAGAATTCAAAGCTAAAATAAATGACTCCAATCTAATTTGTATCATGGGGTCTTCTCTTGGATTAACCGATCAGTATTGGTGGGAATTGATAGGAAAAAGGGTATTAGGAGGTTCCCTTTTAATCATCTTTAAATTCCAAAACAAGGTTAATGGTCTTGAAACCCACAAGAAAGGTAGAATGATTAGATCCGTTAAGGCAGAATTCCTTTCAAAATCAAATTTAAGTAAAGAAGAGAAAGAAAAGGCAGCCAATAATATTATTGTTCACTTGTCAAAAAACCTTTTTGAAGAATACGGTTCTTAGGCAAAAAGGTTAAGAGCACTAAAAGTGCTACAATTCTATCCGCACGGGAAAACCGGGAAATTGTTTCGCCTCTTCGGTGGTTACATCTACCATTCTGGGCCAGCATTCAAAAACCACTTTTTTGGTTTCTGGATATAGTCTGATTAGTCCGTAACCCGCTCCTTCCGAATGGTTATCGGGGTTTACATAGGCATGCATACTTATCTTATTGTTGAACCCATCCAAAAACCGACCGTTCCAAGGAAGCTTTCCATTGGAATTAGGCCCTGCTTTTTCATCGGCGGGCCACCACCAACGGCTGTAATAATTGTTTACTATAGCGGGAACCACAAAGGCCCACGGGCCATCATCGAATTCATCTATTCCGTGCTTGATTACGGTAGCCAAATGTTGGTCTCCGGCAATATGGATGGCCCCAGCTTCTTCAATAGCCTTCAACGCCTTGTTTCTGCCGGTCTGCGGCCAACCGTTCGAGTCCAAATCGGCATGCAAACGGTTGTGCTGTCTCCCATGTAAATGTGCCCCACCACAAAATCCGGTTTGCGATAACACCACCTTGATACGGTTTTCGGCCTTATCCTTTCCCCAATTTTCCAAAAAATCCAATTGTCGATCACCCAATAAGACCAAGCCATCTACATCAATTTGCGCTGGGTCGTAGGTCGAATCGCGAACATGGTCGGGCCGGGGGCCCATTTGGGGTATTTTGCCATTGGGTCCAGATTTAAACTTACGATCTTCAATGATGGCCAAATCAATTCCGCCCAACAACATATTCGTATAATACACCCCTATGCCTTGCTGAATGGGTGTACTATCAAAGGGGTCGGGTAAGTGTGCAGTTTGGCAGCGTTCTACCATTTTTACATATTCGGCCGGGTAAAAATACCCACCATCGTTTCCGGCCCTGATCTGGGCCACTTTGCCCCCTTCTCCCCAAAGATTGCCCTGGCCAATATCATGGTCATCTGGTATGGTAATACAGGGCCTATTTCTAAATGTTTCCCGAAACTGCATTCCAAACTTCAACCAGGCCGCCGTATGTTCCGTATGGTCATAAGATTGATCCCCGGCAAAAAATATCAGATCCGGGTCTTGGTGGTTGATGTTCCTGACATAGTTTTCCCTATCACCCCGGTCTTTATTACTGTTACAGGACAAAGCAGCTATAGTAATTTCCTTTTTATCCTTAGGATCTTTCCGGATCAAGCCTTCGTAAACAGCCTCTTTACCATGCATAAAACGATAGCGGGTATCGGTAGACATATCCCAATTTTCTACCCGGAAGGTGGTAGACCACCCTATCTCGTTCACCTTCTTTTTTTGTACTGTTTGCCATTTTCCATTTTTTAAGAGTGTCAAACGGACTTCCCGGGTCTCCTTGGGATACAAAGGAAACAATTGGGCCGTTAGTTTTAGCG
This sequence comes from Sediminicola luteus, assembly GCF_002514735.1. Taxonomy (GTDB): domain Bacteria; phylum Bacteroidota; class Bacteroidia; order Flavobacteriales; family Flavobacteriaceae; genus HQA918. The sequence goes on from NZ_KZ300477.1 coordinate 241,550, forward strand.
TATTTGCATGCGCCGTATACATGCCAAAAGCGATGACATCTTTCCGGTCAACCTTAAGATCGATAATGGGATTCGCAGCCCGGTTCCACCAATCGTTGGTGGCCAAGGTATCTACCCCACTAAAAGGCGCCTGAACATAGGTTGAGGTTTCTTTTTGGTCAACCGATTTACAGCTAGCAAATAGAATAACGGATACAAAATAGATCAGGTTTTTCATGGATTGGTTTTAGTGGTTATAAGAAGGAATCGTTTCATTCTATTTCAGAATGACTTAAACACTGCCAAAAGGTTTAACTTCTTAATGAAAAATTCACCCAAAAACTGGCACTTAAAGCTATTAAAAATGAGGAATTCCAGTACGAGTGTTTAGAATTGTAACAAAAAGACCTCTATTTCAAATTAATCGTTTACCTCAAATCCCGTAATCGCAACTGCAGTTTGGTTACCCCTTGCCAATGGTTTTCATCTAGGCAGTACACTATATCTACGGGCTTTTTTCCGGAAGCCAAAGGCCATTTATCGCCCAGGCCGAACCCTATGGCGCCAATGGGTTGGGATCCTTGTTGGGCGATGGTAAGTTTCAAATGCTTTTCGTCTTCACCTACCGGGCGACCATAACCGGTATCGTACACCCCTTCACTCAAAAAAACCGGCGCCATATTGCCAGGGCCAAAGGGTGCGAACTGTTTTAAAATCCTATAGAATTTCGGGCTGATATCGACCAGATCCAAGCTTTGGTCTATTTGAATCTCGGGCTCTCGCAATTGTTTGGGTAGGGTTTGGGCCACCACTTCTTCGAATTTGGCCTTGAACAAAGGGTATTGGGCTTCGGTAAGTGTAAGTCCGGCCGCATATTTATGCCCCCCGAACTGAATAATGTGCTCTTGGCATTGCTCCAGGGCGGCATATACATCGAAACCCTTTACCGAACGGGCCGATGCCGCCAGTTTATCGCCACTTTTGGTAAAGACCAAAGTCGGTCGGTAATAGGTCTCGATCAAACGTGAAGCCACGATTCCGATCACCCCTTTATGCCATTGCGGGTCGTATACCACCGTGGTATGCCGCCCTTCTTCACCCAATTCAGTAATTTGATCTAGGGCCTGTTGGGTAATGATTTTATCGGTTTCCCTACGGTCGCTATTAAACTGTTCAATTCCCAGCGCTATTTCCTGGGCGCTTTCCAAATCTTGGGCGGTTAAAAGGGTCACCGCATATTGCCCGTGTTCCATACGTCCGGCCGCATTGATCCGCGGCGCCACGGTAAATACCAGATCGGTAACGGTCATTTTAGGCTTTTCGGCCTGCTTCATCAGGGCGGCAATGCCCGGTCGGGGATCTTGGTTCACCTGTTGTAGCCCAAAATAGGCCAAGACCCGATTCTCTCCGGTAATGGGTACGATATCGGCCCCAATGGCTATGGCTACCAGGTCTAGATAGGGCATCCAATATTCAAAGGTCTCCCCTAAGCGGGAACCTAGGGCCTGGATCAATTTAAAACCCACCCCACAACCACAAAGTTCCTTATAGGGATAGTCGCAATCGTCTCTTTTGGGGTCCAAAACCGCAACGGCATCCGGAATTTGCTCCCCCGGTCTATGATGATCACAGATAATGAAATCGATGCCTTTTTCCTTGGCATAAGCCACCTTATCTATGGCTTTGATTCCACAATCCAACGCAATGATAAGATCGAAGCCATTATCGGCCGCAAAATCGATGCCCTGATACGATACCCCATAGCCCTCGGCATAACGATCCGGAATATAGGTAGCCACATTTAAGGTGTGGGTGAGCAAATAGGAAGACATCAGCGAAACGGCCGTGGTACCGTCTACATCATAATCGCCATAGACCAAAATATTCTGTTGGGTGCACAGGGCGTGTTGAATCCGTTCGACTGCCAGATCCATATCGCGCATTAAAAAAGGATCGTGCAATTGTGCCAAGGAAGGTCTAAAAAAATCCTTGGCTTGCGCATAGGTGGTTATCCCCCGCTGCACCAAAAGGTAGGCGATACCCTCTGAAACCGAAAGGCTTTTGGCCAAGGCCTGTACCTTTTCGGATTCGGGTTTGGGTTTCAGGATCCACCGCATAGCCCGTGTTATTCGTTATGGTAAATAATCTCGATATCGAGCTCGGCGAACCTGCGGAACATTTCCATGACCCCACAATATTTTTCTATGGAAAGGTCCACCGCACGTTTTAGTTTGGCCTCATTTAAGTTGGCCCCATGGAAATGGTATTCGATAGTAACCTTATCGTAATATTTCGGATGCTCTTCGGTAAGGTTGGCCATGGTCTCTATATGGAAATCGGACACTTCCAATTTCATCTTGGCGATTAATGAAGCCACATCCAATCCGGAACAACCGGCCAAACTAGATAGCATTAAGGCTTTGGGCCTAAAGCTTTGTGGGTCTTCGGAAGACCCATCGTCTATTTTAAAAGTGCCTCCAGAGGTATTATTACTTTCAAAGGACATGCCGCCCAACCATTTGGTACTGATATGATTTGTTGCCATACTTAGGTTTTTTTCGTTTATTGTAATTACTCCTTTTGGCATATTCCTTTTTGAAAAGCCGAAGTAAGTTCATTGTCAAAAATAGGTAGAAAACCTTACAAAATATCCATATGCCTTTAGTAGCCCCTTTAAATCCGGAACACGATCCCGAAACCAGAAAACTGGCCGAGTTTTTTAATGAGACCCTCGGATTTTGTCCGAACTCCATTTTAACCATGCAGCACAGACCTGCCATTTCCAAGGCTTTTATCAATTTGAACAAAGCGGTAATGGCCAATGAAGGCCGGGTGTCCTCGGCCTTAAAACGTATGATCGCCTGGGTAAGCAGCAATGCCACCGGATGCCGGTATTGTCAAGCACACGCCATACGGGCCGCAGAACGCTATGGTGCGGAACAAGAGCAATTAGATAATATTTGGGAATACCGTACCCACCCTGCCTTTTCGGAGGCCGAACGGGCCGCCCTCGATTTTTCACTGGCCGCTTCTCAGGTACCCAATGCCGTAGATGCCGAGATTAAAGAGCGATTGTATGCCCATTGGAACGAAGGCGAAATCGTAGAAATGCTCGGGGTCATCTCACTGTTCGGTTACCTAAACCGCTGGAACGACTCCATGGGAACCATTGTAGAGGATGGTGCCATAGAAAGCGGGGAGCAATATTTGGGCAAACACGGTTGGAACCGTGGGAAGCATGTGTAGTTTTTAGAGACTAAAGACCGCTTCGCTGCTAGAAAATAGAACAAAGACTAGAGTCATTCCAAGTGTGCCTCCACAGGCTTATTGTTCCATATTTCTGTTTAGGGTTTGCAAATACTCAAAAGCACGGTTCAAAACGGCATCAGTTTTATGGGTAAGATCATCAGGGCTGTTTTTCACTTCGATAGCGGGTTGTATGCCTATGCCCTCGTAATTGGTCATTTGGGCATCGTAAAAGCGCATATGCGACAAGCTTACTTCCCAACCATTGGGGAGCTTGAACTCGTACATGTCTGAAAATATCCCTTCCGTAGTCTGTCCGATCAAAACCACTTGGGGTTGGCGGTGCATGGCCAACAAAAACACCTCGGCAGCACTGGCGGTAAAATCACTGGTTAGAATGATCAATTTCTTACGAAATCGAAATTTCCCATGGGGTTTAAGATACCATGCTTTCTTTTTAGTGAAGTTTTGGGTGTCCTTTATCCGGGTTTCTTTGTAATGCCCCAATTTCTTTTCGTTAACGAAACGGTTGGCTATGGTATAGCTATTTTTATCCCAACCACCACCGTTAAAACGTAGGTCCAAGATTACCGCTTCGGAAGTTTGCATGTTTTGCAAGGCCTTATTTAGGGCTTTGTCAAGTTTTCCGAATGTAGGGCCCGGCATTTCGTCTATACGGATGTAGCCAAAACGCGCATGTGTTCGATATTGAAAATGAGCATCTTTACTTACTTTCTGGTATTGGGCCTCGGAAAAACCAAATGCCTTTAAACGAGCATCCATAATACCTTTAAAGGCATCCCATTTTTCTTGGATAGGAAAGGCTTTCTCTATCGCAAAGGTATAAGACGGGCCACATTCCAAATCCCTTTCTTCAAAATCGGCCTCTAGGGTTACATGGCCATCGTTCAATTCTTGCAGCATGGCACAACCGATCTCAAACAACTGCCTATTGGTGGTTTCCGGGGTAACTTGTTGGCCGTACTTGGTCTGTATTTGGTTCCAATCGACCCTTTTCAGATCAAAATTGGCATAGCGCTTATGGAAAGTTTCCCAAAGGGCGTCAAAATTTTCTTGAGGATTATCTATAGCTTCCCATTGGGCAGGCATCGATTGGAAAAACATCAAAAGTATACCAATAGCTAGTCTGGGTAGTTGTGGTAGGCGGTACATGATGGTATTGTTTGCTACAAACCTAAGACCTCAATTTAAAACACGGCTTGAAAAGTTGCCAAAATTGACCGAACTGTAGTTTTATAGGAATGAATGGTTAACCCGAACCTTGGCTTTTAGTATGAAATTAAAAATCCAACAATTTGAAATTTATACTCGAACCATACAATACATAGCAACGCAGCTGTTTACGTTGCATACGCTTGCCCTTAAAATCGAATACCGAGATCTTTAGAAAAACGGGAAATGCCTCAGCCTTGGTTTTTCGGCCATTCATTATCCAAGATTGCCCGGCATCTTCGATATAAAAGCCATCGCCCGAATCACTTAAAAAACCGGGGGCGGTCGATTGGGGTTCCCAAACAAAATAGCGATTATCCGGACCAACGAACTGAAGTTCGATATCCGCGGGATGCCCCTCCCATTCGGCATAAACAAAGCGCCCGTTTTCCAATGTGCCCATTTTAGATTGGTATCGCGTGAGGTTTTTTACCATAAGGCCATGAACGCTGTTATCGGGTTCTGGGAAAAACCCTTCGGCAATAAGGTGAAAATACCGAAACAAGAAATTCTTGGCACGCATAGTATCGCCGAGGGCCTCATAGGTTAGGTATAGATCTACATACGAACGCTGGCGATTCGGATAGCGCTTAAACTGTTCTTGGTATAATTCCAAAGCCTCATTATTCAAATGGTAAGCACTGAAAATAAGGGCCAACACCCGTTTATGGTTTAGATCGAAATCTCCGGACCTATAAAACCTGTCGATAATGCTTTGTGTCGTCGGCGTTGTTCCGTAAGATTCCATAATAAGTTGCAGCGCTTGCAATTTTTGAATGGGCGTAAGGGCCTTAAAATTTCCTTGTAAAAAAAATGGCAATACATCTTCGGGCTTCTCCGAATCAATAAGGGGTTTAAGCGCCGTGGGTAAAAAGGCCTGTGTAGCTACCAAGGGTTGGGCATCTCCCTGGTAGAACAGATCACTGGTCTTTAATTTGTTATTGACTGCCTCGCTAGACGGTTTTTCGTAAAAACCGTTTTTCGTGTTGATGATAAAAACACCACTTGAGCCTTCACTTCCATAAATTGAGGTACCCGCCAATCCTGGTATAAATGCTACCCGCTTAATAAAAGATGCAGGAATATTTGGTGGTTGGCTAAGTATCATACCATCGACATCATAGAGTATTTTGGGGCCAGGATTAGGATCACTACCATCGGAATAAAAGGAGTCACGAAAATTTCGAATGGGAAACCTTCCCGCTATTGCTCCAGCAAAATCTAAAGCGTTCGTATTCAATTCAGATTCGTCCAAAACATAAAGCGCATGTCCTGATGTTTTTTTGTCTTTTACCCCAAATGAAGATATGATCATATCGGGGTTTTTATGGTATTCGGTCAAGATATCCTTGTACTTGGGCGTACGGATTCTTTCTTTAGCGGAAACGGTCACATCTTCCAAAGCCACTCTTTTCTCCGTGAGGTTTATATTGATGTTGGTCGTTTGGCCATCAACCGTTCTAAAGACGGTTTCATAGCCTAGCATGGAATACTGGAGCACATTACCTCTTTTTGTGGCTATTCGGTAACGACCATCGGCATCGGTAAGCGTACCTTGGGCCAGATCTTTGATTTTAACGGCCACCCCTTCCACGGGCCTACCTTGATCAAAAACAAAACCATTGATGGTAACCGGTTCTTGGGCCCAAAGCCATGGCCCTAATACAAAAAGGAATATTAGTTTATTCATCGGTGTTGGTTAAATCGACAAACAGAGAAAAAGCCTAAAAAGCTTATAATCATAAATATAACACCTTTATGATTGGCCAAAAAGCGATAGGAAAGAATAACCCTAGTTTAAAATGACCTTGGGTATATTAATTAATGTTATCCATTAATTGATAACCCTTAGGGAACTTACTACTCTTTGTGGTCTAGTTTCACCTCTCAAAACCAACCTATAGATTAAATTTTATGGAAATACCACGGCCAAGGGAAATTTTGACAACTGCTCGGGAAATAGGGCCTAACAAATAGGTGAATACCCGCCGCATCTTTGCATTGTAATTAAAAAACAACGCAAAAGATGGAACATAACAATAGCTTTTATAAGATCATTCACCTACTCACCGGTCCTTTTAAAAACAAGGTAAATACCGAAGTACCGCTTACCCATTGTGAGCATAATGCCCATCACGATTTTTATTGTGAAGCCGAACGTCCGTTTCCGTTGGACTAATCATTCAAGAACAAAAATTTAATCAATTATATAATCTAAAATTATTATAGCATGTATACTTATAACGTACCTAAAAGAGAAGAAGTAAGTACCGATAACCAAGGTATTTTCGACAATTTGAAAAACCAATTGGGCTTTGTACCCAATCTTTACGCTACCTATGCACATTCTGAAAACGCCCTAAAGAACTACTTGGCCTTAAATGGTGCCAAAAGCTCTTTAAAAGCCAAGGAAAAAGAGGCGGTAAACTTGGCCGTAAGTGAGGTAAACGGTTGTCTGTACTGTTTGTCGGCCCACACGGCCATAGCCAAAATGAACGGCTATAACGAAGCCCAGATCTTAGAGCTTAGGGCCGGTAAAGCCTCTTTCGACCCTAAACTGGATGCCTTAGCCGCCTTGGCCAAGAATATTACCGAAAACAAAGGTAGGGCCAGTGAAGGCGTTTTGGCCAATTTTCACGAACAAGGTTGGACCAACGAAAACCTAATCGATACCATAGTATTGGTTGGCGACAAGACCATCTCAAATTACGTGAACAATCTGACCCAAGTACCTATCGATTTTCCGGTAGCCCAACCTTTAGATGCTATTGTGGCTTAATAAATTATCAAAAATTAAGAACGAAAAACAATCACTAATAAATAAAACGTAACTAATCAGTGTCGCAGGTTTTGAAGCGAGAAATAGGGATTTTGGGTGCTGTTGAAGTGATTTTTTTCAAAGCATAGCACCGCTATGTGAGAAAAAAATCATAAAAACAGAGCGTAAAAGACCATTTCGTAGCCAAAATAGGGGACTCTGATTAGTTACAATAATAACAAATCATGAAAAAAGTAATCGCAATCGTAGCCTTGGTATTCGGATTCGCCTTGACCGCCCAGGCCCAGGACAAAATGATGAAAACCGGGACCATCGCCCTAACCCAAACCCCAGGGGAGTTTACCCAGAAACAGTTAGAGGTAAAGGAAGGTACTTATGTTTTTGAAATCGCCAATAAAGGGGTTGGTCACGATGTAGGTTTTGTATTGGTGCCCAAGGGAAAGGACATTACCAAAGAGGCCAACCATATTAAAACGGCCTATGTTACCCAAATGGTAGCTACCGGTACCACCCAGAAATCCAAGCCAACTACCTTGGCCAAAGGAGAATATGTGTACTTCTGTCCGTTAAACCCAACGGCCACCGACAATACCTTGGTGGTAAAATAATGATAGAGAAGATCGAGCCATAGGCTCTTAAAGAAGCAGCCGCTTTTTTTCATAAAGGACGATTCCAGCTATAGTAAAACACGGAATCGTCCTTTTTTATTACCCTTTTCGATACCATGCCAACATAGCGTCCAACACCGCTTTCAGCTCGGGCAGGGGTAAATCGGCCTCCGTAGAGATCCGAAATATTTTCATACGTGCCCGTTGGCCTTGTTCTAAAGCAGGATGGTCTAGCCGTTTCCCTTCTACAAAACCCACATAAGGTTCTCCCGTTTTCTTATCCGTCCACAGATAACAACACATTTTCTTACCGTAGCAGAAAAAGGGCATCCCATACTTAAGCTGATGGTTTAGGTGTTCGTCCTGTTTTAAGATAAAGTCGCGAAGGGCCAACAGGGTTCCCCGAAGCGGTTCTGGTTTGTTCAGATAAAATTCCAAGAGTTTCTCTGACATAAAATGTGGATAGAGGTGTTTTACGCTATTTCAAGGCAATATAAATATCGACCACACCCTGTGTTGGGTCACTATACTGCGGATCGTAGGCCTCAAAATCGGTGGTATAGGCCCGATCCAGGTCGGCTTGCCAGATGCGATGCCATGCTTCGACCACCGCCCCTTTCGTAAGATCGCCTTTCGCTTGGAATTTTTGGTAATCGCCCTGTTGAATAATTACAGAATGCATACCCTCAGGAACGGGAGTTCCAGCAGCCACCTTACACCCCAAATACATCGTATAGGGTTGGGTATGATCCCCATCATAATCCGAATAGCAAGCATATAGCCAATGATCCAATTTTCCCGGGATTTTTTCCAAAATACCTGCTGCCATAAAACGGTTCCAAAGCGCCGGGATATCTTGGTCGGCTTTTCCGGCAGCATTGGATGTTCGTACCGAGAGTCCCATAATCGTAACCGAAGTAATCGTTGTTTTTTCCATGTTTTCTTGTCCTGTTTATAGTTTGATATTAAAGTGCCCATCATAACACTATGTTGATTTATGACAAGATTACTACCCTATTATGACAGCCTTGTGTCAGACGTTTTTGATGGTATAGGAATTCTGATTTATTTACAACGGTTCCAATGGTTTGGAATTCTACATTTGCCGCAAATTTTGAGATACCTACCACTCCTTGGAGGCCTCTTCAAAATACTCCCTCAGGGTAAATCCATGGGGTTCAAAGGTTTCGGTCAATTCGGTTAATTGTTTTATATGATCAAGGCGAAAGGCCCGAAAAGCCTGTCGTAAACGGCAATAGGCGATTAAAATCCAGTTGCCTTGGGTGCTATACAACGCAAAAGGTTCGATATGCCTTTCGGTTTCTACCTCCTGTAAAGAGAAATAGCGAATCTTCAACAGCCGAAAATGGGTTATGGCCGATTGGATGTTCATTAGGTTATCGCTGGTAGCTTCTTGCCCCGGATAGTTATAAATGGCTACCCGTTCGGCCAAGAGTTCAGAGCGGTCTTTTTGACTGAATTGCATTACAGCCTTTATCTTGGTTACCGCCTCGTTATAATGGTTCAGTAGGGAAGCATCCTTGTTTTGGGCCACCAATTGTTGGGCCGTAATCAAGGCGTTGGCTTCTTCTTCGGAGAACATGACCGGCGGCAAGCGATAGCCCTCCATTAAGGAATATCCACGACCTTCTTCGGTAAAAATAGGGATACCAGATTTCTCGAGGGTGCGGATATCGCGATAGATGGTACGTATACTTACCCCATGTTTATCGGCCAATTGTTTGGCGGTAATCAGCCGTTGCGATTGCAATTGGGTCAAAATGGCCGTTAAGCGGGCCAATCTTGGTTTTTCCTCCATAAAAGGGTTGGGTTAGGGTAATTGTTTTTGATGATGTTTTACATGATACAGGGTAAAATAACCCATTTCACGCACACTTAGCGGGCCCAATAACGGATGCGGAATGGTTTGGCTATCTAAAAAACCGTCGTCGAAAGTAGCTAGATTTTCAGCCAATTGGGCCACCCCGGTTTCTATGTTTGCCATCAGCCCCTCCTTTTGTTCAAAGGGGATGACCTCCGGAGAAAAAGGGTTGGTTGCCCGGCCTCCCTTTAAAAGCGTGGTATTGTAAAAGGTGCTGAGTTCGGTATAATCCATAGGTTCGCGGCTTAAGGTGCCAAAGCCCCTTTCTAATAAGCTGTTTTCCGAAGCCAGCAAGCGGACCAAGGGTTTTACGCTTAACCAGATATGTGCCAATTGTTGTCCGGCCGACCATTTTCCATTTTTGGTGGCCTCGAATTCCGTTTGGGAAAGCCCATCGATCTGCGCCATAAAACTTTGATGCCGGGCCACTAACTTTTCCTTTAATTCTTGCTTACTGAGATGCATACCTAAAATTCAAATTTAAGTTGGACCGATACCGATTCCTTTTCTTCTTTTTCCTTGGGTGTATTCAAATTGCTCAAGGTAATACCCAGCAGGCGTACCGAATTTTCCAAAGGTTCTTGATACAGCAATTCCCTAGCGGTTTCCAACAATACACTCTGATCCGACACAAAATAAGGTAGGGTCTTGGAGCGGGTATGCAGGCTATAATCGCTGTATTTAAGCTTTAAAGTAACCGTTTTTCCCGACAATTTCGATTTTTGTGACCGCCGATGTACCTCTTGGGCGATCTTTTCCAGTTTTTCCATCATAAAGACCTCCGAACTCAAATTATCTACAAACGTCCGTTCGGCCCCTAACGATTTGGGTATTCTATGGGGTTTAACGGCAGACCGATGAATGCCGCGGACCACATCGTAATAATAGGCCCCCGATTTTCCGAAATGTTCGGTGAGGAATTCCACCGATTTGGTCTTTAATTCCTTACCCGTAAAAATACCCAGCAGATACATTTTCTCGGCGGTTACCTTGCCCACCCCATAAAATTTGCGAATGTCCAAACCCTCCAAAAAGGCGATCACCTCCTCTGGGTTTATGGTTTTTTGGCCATTGGGTTTATTGATATCGCTGGCTACCTTAGCCAAGAACTTATTGATGGAGATTCCGGCTGAGGCCCGTAAACCTAGTTCCTTATAAATCCGTTCCCGAATCTCGGTGGCGATCAAACTGGCCGACGGATTCCCTTTTTTGTTCTTGGTCACATCTAAATAGGCCTCATCGAGGGCCAAGGGTTCTACCAGGTCGGTATACTCATAAAAAATGGCCCGGATTTTTTGGGAAAGCTCCTTGTAACGATCAAAACGGGGTTTTACGAAAATGAGTTCGGGACAACGTTTTCGGGCCAGAAATCCACTCATGGCCGAGCGCACCCCGAATTTACGGGCCTCATAACTGGCCGCTGAGACCACGCCACCTTTTGAGCCCCCACCCACGGCTAAGGGTTTGCCCCGTAGCGATGGGTCGTCCAATTGCTCTACGGAGGCATAAAAGGCATCCATATCTACATGAATTATCTTCCGATATGTTTGACGGGCTTGCACACTCAAATGTAGGGGATCGACCGGGAATGCCATGTTAAACTTTCATTGAAGCCTGCCAAAAAGTTCCCCAAAATTTTAGTAGATCAAGTTATCTTAGCCCTATGGAATCCGCTTCAAAAACCGCCATCATATTAGGCGCCACCGGCCTTACGGGCGGGCTTTTATTAACACGCCTGTTAGCCGACGGTTCTTTTGGCAAAATCCTATCCTTTTCGCGTAGACCTGTAGGTTTTAAACACCCCAAACTACAAGAACATATCCTAGATGTACTGAAACTTAACGAACAGGCCGAACTCTTTTATGCCGATATGGTTTTTTGTTGTATCGGAACCACCCGTAAAAAAACACCCGACAAAACCCTATACCGGGCCATCGACCTCGGAATTCCGCAACAGGCGGCCCTACTCTGCCAGAGGAACCGTATTGAAACTTTTATGGTTATTTCCGCCTTAGGAGCCAACCCGGACAGCTGGTTTTTCTATAACCGCTTAAAGGGCGAAATGGAAACCGGGGTTTTACAGGCCCAGATTCCCCATACCTATATACTCCAACCTTCATTGATCTTAGGTCCAAGACAAGAACAAAGGTGGGGCGAAAAAATAGGGGCGGTACTCTCTAAGGCTGGCCAATTTTTAATGATCGGACCCTTTAAGAAATATAGGCCCATTGCTGCCGAAACCATAGCCGCATGCATGCACTTTTTGGCCCTGAATCCGTATCCCATCGATCGTATGGCATCAGACAAGATAGCTGCTATTGGCAAAAAATATTAGCCTCGGATAAACAACGGCCAAATCTCAAAAAGTTAAATGCCGATAACAGAAACTATTTAAACAGCTCGGAATGCGTCCCCAGCCGTACCAGTTTTATGGTTTTGGTAGGTTCGTCGTAATGTAACCAAATAATAAGTAGATCGGGTTTAATATGGCACTCCCAATTGTCTTTGTAATTCCCTTTCAATTTATGGGGTTTCATAAACTTCGGTATGCCTTTAAAACCTGCTTTTTGCAAAATTTCTAAAACGTCGAAGGTCAGGTTCAAATCCTCATTACTGGTCTTACTCAGTTTTTTTAAATCCTTCTTGAATTTAGTACTCTCTAAAAGGGTATACATGATTACTCTTTTAGTAGGGCTTTGCGATAGGCATCTAAGTCGGATATTTCGGTTAAACCGATACCGGCACGGGCTTCTTCAATAGCCTTTTTGGTTTCTTCATTAGGGATATCGCCCACCATTTTATAAAGTAGATTCTCTATATAATTGTTCAAACTCCTGCGTTCGGCCTTGGCCTTGATTTCCAAAATATCCAACAGTTCTTGATCAAACCTAAAGGCCGTTTGTTTCTTTGTTGATGCCATTCCTAGTACGTATTCTTGATTTTTGATATAACTCTTTGCCCCACTCCTTTCCAAACCATCAAGTTTCGGATGATGTAGGTAAATATACAAAAATAACATAATGTTATACATAGGTTTAAGTTAGTTAATTTAATAATTCTCGCATTCCATCCCATAAGATTCAAAAAATAGGATCCGTACCAAGAAATCGTGAATTCTAATGCCATTGTTTCGCATTGACAGGCTATTATCCGATTTTTGTATGGCTTATTGGTACTAATTCAAACCCAATCGATCCTATGACGCAAGAAATCAATACCCAAGCCGTGGCCGACGTTTTATTGGCCATACGCGAAAAATCGCCACTGGTGCACAACATTACCAATTATGTGGTTATGAATAATACGGCCAACGCCCTTTTGGCCGTTGGGGCCTCCCCAATTATGGCCCATGCCCAGGAAGAGGTTAGGGAAATGGTGCAAATATCGTCGAGCTTGGTCATAAACATCGGTACTTTGAGTCCGGCTTGGATACAGGCCATGGAAATCGCCGTAGATCAAGCCAAAAAAACCAAAACCCCTTGGGTCTTGGATCCCGTAGGTTATGGGGCTTCGGCCTTACGCAACCAAACGGTAGCCGACTTGTATAAAGTATGTCCGCCCACCATTCTTCGGGGCAATGCTTCCGAAATTATGGGGATAGCCGCCCAGGCAGGTGCCATTAAAGGCGTAGATAGTACCGCGGCCTCCCATGAAGCCTTGGAAGCCGCCCGCCTATTGGTTAATGTCTGGAACAACACCATCTCCATTAGCGGGGCGGTAGATCAGGTGGCCAGTGCGGGCCGTTTTACCCAGATACACAATGGTTCGGCCTTAATGACCCAGGTCACCGGCATGGGCTGTACGGCCACCGCGATCAATGGGGCTTGTTTAGGGGTTTGTGACGATACCCATTTGGCAGCGGTATCTGCCATGGCCCTTATGGGGGTTTGTGGCAATATGGCCGCAGAAAAAGCCCAAGGACCGGGCAGTTTTCAAATGTATTTTCTTGATGCCTTATACCAAATAAGTCCGGACGATCTGGAACAACGCCTGAAATTGGAACACCATGCCCTTTGATCTCCGACTCATGTATGTTACCGATGATCGGATTACGGAAGACCAAACGTTTTTCGAGATTTTGGAACAAGCCTTGGCCGGTGGTGCCACGCTGGTACAATTGCGCGAAAAAACACTGAACACCCACGATTTTTATCAAAGGGCCCTAAGCTGTAAACAAGCTTGCGATGCCTATAATGTACCCCTGATCATTAACGATAGGGCCGATATTGCCCTGGCCGTGGGGGCACAAGGATTGCATATTGGCCAGCAAGACCTACCCTATGGGGTCGCTCGAAAACTTTTGGGTGATCAAGCCCTGATCGGACTCTCGGTCAGTACGTTGCAACAAGCTAAAGAAGCACAGCAGTTGGGGGTAGATTATGTTGGGGTATCGCCCCTATTTGCCACCCAGACCAAGATCCAAGATCTAGATCCTCCGTTGGGACTGGACGGATTGGCCCAAATTCGGAAACTGTATACCGGGCCCATAGTGGTCATCGGTGGGGTCAACACCCAAAATGCCGCCCAGGCCATGGCCCATGGAGCCGATGGTATAGCCGTAGTATCGGCCATTTCGGGGGCCACGGATCCCAAAAAAGCCACAAACGAACTTTTAAAACAACTGTAATGGATTGGTATACCCAAATACGACCGAAAATTCAACCCATTTTCGACCAGATCATAGCCCACCCTTTTATCGAAGGCCTTTTATCGGGGGAACTCCCCATGGAGGTTTTTTATTTTTACCTACACCAAGACAGTCTGTACCTTTCGGAATACCGGCGCACCTTGGCCACTATAGGGTCCCAATGCACCGACATGGAAGAGTCGCAGTTTTACCTTGAGGCGGCCAATGGGGTGATTTTAGTAGAAAAAGCCCTGCATACCACCTATTTGGAAAAAGCCCGGATAGAGTCCCCCATCTCACCCACTTGCGAGCTCTATACCAGCTACCTCAGCAAAATGGTACATACCCAATCGTTGGCGGTAGGCATGGCCGCGGTACTGCCCTGTTTTACCATTTACAAAGAAGTGGGCGACTATATTTTGGCACAAAAAGATGGCCCGGAAAACAATCCGTTCCAAGATTGGATCAATACCTATGGAGGCGAAGCCTTTGCGGAATCGGTGGCCCAGGCCGTTCGTATCACCAATACACATGCCCAAACGGCCCCGGAAGCCGAACTGGCGCAAATGGAAGCCGCTTTTATCAAAGCATCGCAACTCGAATGGCTGTTTTGGGACAGCGCTTACAGACAAGAAAAATGGCCGGTATAATGGAATATAGACCCGTTTTAAGTATAGCCGGAAGCGATTCGGGCGGTTGTGCCGGTATACAGGCCGATATTAAAAGTATAAGTGCCTGCGGAGGTTTTGCCTGCACGGCCCTGACGGCACTCACTGCCCAAAATACCCAAGGGGTAAACGGCGTTTTTGCAGTACCCCCGGCATTTCTTGGGGAGCAAATGGATGCGGTTTGTAATGATATTGATATTAAAGCCGTAAAAATCGGGATGTTGCACAGCGCCGAGGTCATAAATAGGGTCGCTGAAAAATTGACGGCACATCGTCTGCAAAAAATCGTATTAGACCCAGTTATGGTGGCTACTTCGGGTGACCCTTTGATCAGTCCGGAAGCCATAGACGCCCTAAAACGTATTTTGCCCCAAGCTAGCCTGATCACCCCCAATATCCCCGAGGCCGAACTATTGTTGGGCGAAACCATCGCAAGGGATACCATGGAGGCACAGGCCCGAAAAATGGGACAAACCTTCCAAACGGCGGTCTTGCTCAAAGGCGGACATTTACCCCAAAGCGATACGATGTTGGATGTCTTATACGATCTTAACACCGATAGCACACATCGTTTTGAAAACCCCTATAGCCCCAGTAACAACACCCATGGTACCGGATGCAGTCTTTCTTCGGCCATTGCCACTTACTTGGCCCATGATCTTGGACTGGTCGAAGCGGTAGATAAAGGCATAACCTTTGTGGCCCAAGGTATACGATCTGGGGCCGATAAAAACTTAGGCAAAGGCCATGGCCCAATCGACTTTTTCTGGAGACAAAACCAAAAGGCATGATCGAAATCGAACGTAAATTTCTAGTCAAGAATACCCAGTTCAAGACCCAAGCCCAAAGCAGTACCCGAATTGTACAGGGATTTTTAAACACCCATGCCGACCGTACCGTTCGGGTCCGTATAAAAGGCGCGCAAGGCTATTTGACCATAAAAGGCCGTTCCAACGCGGCGGGCACCTCCCGATTCGAATGGGAAACCGCAATCCCCTTGGCCGAGGCCGAAACTCTGTTGAACCTCTGCGAACCCGGAATCTTGGACAAAGTCCGCTATGAAGTTCCGGTTGGAACACATCTTTTTGAAGTCGACGAATTCCATGGGGAAAACCAAGGCTTGATCGTGGCCGAAATAGAATTGCAAAACGAAGACGAAACCTTTGATAAACCCGATTGGTTGGGCGAAGAGGTTACCGGTCAGGTGAAGTATTACAATTCGCAATTGGCGAAAAAGCCCTTTTCAACTTGGTAAAACGGTTATTCAACTAACATTACCAATATAACTATACCTATCAATCCGCTTTGGCCAATAAAATCTCACCAAAACTTCGTATTTGGGAAATGATGGGCAGTATCTTTTGGCCATAAGTAGTTAGACTATATTCTACCCGAGGCGGGACTTCCGGATAAGCCTGGCGATGTAATATCCCAAAAGCGACCAAATGCTTTAATTCTTGAATCAACATTTTTTCACTGATATCTGGAATGGCTCGTTTCAAGGCGCCAAACCTTCTTTTCTCAGTACCGATTTCATGTATTATCTGAAGGCGCCATTTTCCACCAATAACCTTTAAAGCTTCCCCAACCGGACACCTTTCTGAACTTTCGCTATTTTTTAACATTTCCTAAATCACTGTTTTTCTGCAAAACAAACTTTTTTGTTTGTACCCTACCAAAATGTAGGTACTTGCCAAAAGTTGGGTAAAGATATAGGTTTGCCTCCAAATTGTAAATTATTCAGAGATGGAACAACAAATTTTTGTATCGGGAGCCACTGGTTTTCAAGGCAGACCGACCGCACAACTATTACAGAAAAAGGGGTATACTGTTAATACGCTTTCACCTTCTACAAAAAGCCCAAAAAAACAAGAAGATTTACGAGTCTATCCAGGTAGTTTAGACAGTCACGACGCTTTGGGTAAGGCGCTAAACGGAGTCGAAAAAGCAGTTTTTGGTCTACCCTTGATATTCGACCTTGAGCAGGCCATATCCTATACCCAGAACTTTATTGCAACAGCTGAACTAGCTGGGGTGCGACTAGTTGTTTTCAATACAGGCTTTGACTTACCACAAAATGAAACCGGGCTCTTGGCTTTGGACCTCAAAATCGCAATAGCCAAATTATTCAAAGCTTCAAGCCTAAAAGTTATAACATTAATGCCCGATATCTATATCGACAATTTGGTGGCGCCCTGGAGTCTTCCCTTAATAGTTCAGCAAAACATTATGCCCTATCCGGTTCCAGCTGATGCCTTAGTCCCATGGATTAGCCATAACGATTTAGCCCGATTTACAGTGGCCGCCTTGGAAAGACCCGAATTGGCCGGCCAAACTTTACCTATAGGCGGACAGCTTCATTCCGGTGAGGAAATAGCCCAAGCGATTTCGGCACATTTGGGTAAATCGGTAGACTTTATACCCGTGGCACCCGACGATTTTGAAGCCCAATTAAAAGACGGTTTTGGCACTTTGGCGGCTCAAGAAATAGCCAATCTATATCGTTATGTTGCGGCAAACCTAAATCATTTACAATCTAAACCCTTTACAACAACCCAAACAGTTTTAGGGGTGACTCCACAATCCTTAAATGAATGGGTTAACACAGTAAAATGGCCATAACAATTTGATAAGGGTTAAGAGGTGATACAATTTTTATAGGCCGGGTTCTTTACCCTACAATATTGCCTCTTTTCTCTTATAGCGAAGCGGTCTTTCCACTAGCTATTATACACCACCGGCATTTGGCCTTGCCATTGCTGCCAGAGCACATCTTCATGGATCAGGCGGGCCATACAATCCCCAACGTTGATTCGGCTGGTCTGCCCGGCATTGAACAAGGGGGAGCGGGTTGGGGAGGCAAATAATTCATAGCTACTTACGGTATCGGCATTGATCAGGTTATCGGGCCGTACGGCCACCCATTGGATCTGGTTATGCCCTTGTCCGATTTGGGTACGTAACCAATCGGCCGCCTGTTCGTTATCTACATGCGGGGGCAACAAAAGTCGTAACAAGCCTATGACCAAGTGTTCGCCCAACGTCCGTTTTTCGGCTAAATCGCGATTGCGGTTGCCCAAGGTATTCATCAGCACGAATTTGATCGGGTTTTTGGGGTTATGTACCATGGCCGCCTGACAAAGTCGGCGCACCGCATCGGTGACCAGTCTTCTAGGTTTCCCATACATGCCTTTAAACGAAAGCCTATGGCCCAAACATGAGGCAATAGCACCACAATCTTGGGTAAGGGCCTGTAATTCGGGATCGGACATATCTAAAAGGGTAGCCTCTACCAATTCCACTTGGGGGTGATCTTGCCAAGTTGCCGTTAAAGCTGTTTTGCTACGTACCACCGCCCTAACCTGATGCCCCAAGGCCAGTAAACGGTCTACCAAATGTGTGCCCGTGGCCCCACTGCCACCCACTACCAATACTTTCATGCTGTTCGTTTTTTGATGCTGTTTTTTAGACTGCTTGTTTCTGATTTTGTTACAAAAGTCCTGATTAACTTTAGTTTAAGCCGAAAATAGCTAACCGGAACATATTGGAATAGAAAGTTAACTCTACCATGGCTGAGGGACAAAACCAGGCGAAAGAATCACGCGTTAACGGAGCCAATTGATCATTTTAATTGTGCACCCAAACTAATTTTATCTCTTGTTTTAACAACTGTTGCAGTTCTTGGATAACCTCAGCATTCCGGTTGGTAGAAGAATCAAAATCTTCCAAACGGATCTCATATTTGGCAAACCCACAGGGCATGCGATAATCCAAATCGTTTAAACTACCCTTTTGGTTACAGCATACGGTTTGGAACGACAAATCATTAAAAGCCGAGGTATAGGCCCTACCCATGGCCTCCTGCCAATGTGCGGTGGGTATTTCCTTTCCGCATAGATTACAATGCACCGATTCAAAATTGGAGCCACTATCGATAAAAGTCACTTGGGGCCGTAATACCGAACGAATTTCATAATCGGGGTAACTTTTGGCCAGCATATGCAAGGCCTTACGCTGCTGGAGCTGGCTTGGCACAAAATTGGGGTCCCTGGCGATAAGTACCAAGGCATTACCAGAATAGGTGGCTTTGGCAGGGGTATAACGCAGCTCTAGCCCCTCTGGGGTAGTCTTTTCCACAATTTCTGGGACCCCATCTTTCTTTCCGCAATGGGTAAGGGAAAACAAAGCGAATATCGGTAACAATAAGATACGGTTCAAAAGTGTTGGGTTTTGGATAAAGATAGCTGAAAATTTAGGGTTGGCGACTTAATCTTGTACGGCACGGAACAGTCCCGAAATTTCGGGGTTGCGCCAACAGTGGGAGTAATAAATATTCTACGAATTAGTTTCTTTGGAAACCAATTCAATCAACTCAACACAATTTATTACAAAGACATCGTCAACATCTATGAGCGTACTTATCTCTGAAACATCACCTTCGGTAAAATAAGTATCCCCCGTATTTCTTAGGATAAACGGGAGTGATTCCCATTCAGATGCTAAGCTATTGTAACTACGGCCATATCCATGTTTCAACACGTTGACCGCTTTTATAAAATAATCAAAGCGTTTTACTAATTCTAATTCTCCTTTTGCCATTAGTCTCTTTTTCGCTTCAGAAAAACCGTTCTTACAACGGAACTTTTCCTGTAAAATCGATTCAAACATTGAAAAAACACCAATGGCTATAACAGCTTTTTGAACCTGGATCATTTGAAGATTTTTTATTGTATTGGTCCGTGCCGAATAACTAAGTTCTTTTATAGAATTCTCATATTTTTCATTTAAAGATTCAAGGGTAAGCTTGGTACTCCTATTAATTAAATCGTAAAATTCATGCATAGGTTTTTCTTGAATTTACCCAATATTAATTCTAATTCAAACACCAAGGATAACCCCTTGTTTTTTATTGATTTACATTTAATATTCTTATCTATCCACCGAAAAATATAGCCCCTCTTTTCACGGCACTTACTTTTTGATCATACCCACGCGAATCATTCGCGCGCTAGCAGGAGAAGGAGTTTTGGGGTAGTGTGGCATGGTAATGTAAAATCATAGCCATAAAATCGGAAAAATTCCGATTATACCTTCAATTTTTGACAAGATTAACTATTCCAACCTGTAAGCCGTTTTTGGTATATGAAGTAAAACCACGCGAATCATTCGCGCGGTAGCTGGGCATAAGAACCCCTGTCCAAGTTTTGGCTTAGTCTGCCGGGATTGGTTTGGCACGAGTCAGGAGCCTCGCGCCAGCGTAGGAATTCGGATATACCTTTAACCTTTCGCTGGGTATAGGTTTCGAATTAAATACAAAAGCCCGGCTAGACCTACGTTATGTACACGCCTTTAAAGACCATGTGGAGCTGGCCCCTGACTTTTATCGGCCCAATATGGTGGCCTCCTTATTATCTTTTAGTTATCAATTGTTTGAACTTTAATACGATAAATCCACACGAAAGATTCGCGCGGGAGCGGGATCAGCATAAGTTTTTTATTTTACGAAACTTTCTAATTCATTTCTTATCCCTTCTAATCTGACTTTCCTAACTTCTTTTTGAGCAGGTGTCCAAAAATATTTACTATTTCCACTGGCTACATGAGGTAATCTAACATGAATTATTTTTGTCATGTTACTTTGATACTTTATAAAGCGAGGAGTGGTCTTACAGCCTTTTGGTAATGCAGTATGAAATTCACTTCTCTTTTTTTCTTGGATATTTTTCCAAGGTTCAATTAAAACATTTCTATCTATAAAATTTCCAACTGCATTTCCTTGAGAAATAATATACTTAGGTTTAATAAAGTCAATTTCTCTTTTCAAAAATTCTGTTGCGATTTGATTTCTGATTTTTCCTCAGTCTTTTACTTTCAATATTTCTTTTGCTTCTCCTTTAATTGCAAAATGAGATAAATCAGTAACATAAAACTTGTCTAAAAAATCTCTTACTTTATAATCTTTCTTATTGCCAAATAAGCTGTTAAGGTTATTCCATAAATTTTTATTTGCTCCTTCATCAATTTCATGAAATTCATTTTTCTTTGTTTCCCTTAGCCCATAGGTAGCTTGAAAAAACCTATCTCTAATATGCGGTTCCATCCCAATAACCATAATCTCTTTGATGTGCTGTTTGTTAAAATCTAATTCACCAGTCCAACTAGGAAAGTCAAATGCCCATACTTCATTATCAATTAACGTTTCGCTAATAATACTTCTTTTGTTTTGGGTAAATTCCTTTATTTTATTCTTTATTTCCTGTTCTTTGTTATGGCAATAAACTTTACAGGCGAGACCGTCTGTTAAAGATAAATTAGTAGTTTCCTTATTCAGCATAATTTCGGTAATCGATTTCCCGAATTTTTCTTCTAAAAAATCTAAGTATTCAGTTTGATTCATTGGTTGTCAGTTTTTTCAAGGCATGGCTGGCAATGATCTCGGCCATGTGTAATTGCGAGTGGGTTTATTTTCTATTTTGTTAAAGTTAAAAACTCAAAACTCAATTTGTCTTTTTCTTTGTAAATACTATCAAACTTTTGGTTAATAAATACATAGTCTTTAAGGTATTCTTTATTTAATAATTCTTTTGCAACATCATCCATATATAAGTCCGATAGATGTTCTTGATTTTCATACCCCCAATACCTTTCTATTGATTTTGGAATTCCTAAATCGTCTTTATCAATATTCTCTCCATTTACCCTAATCTCATCAATTATTATTTTAATGTTATAATCTCGAAGTAGTGTCTTTACACTCCTTGATTCAAGTATTTTTTTATTTGAATATGAAGCTTCCCAATAACGAGTGGTTGGTTTAGAAAAAGGTCTTGACATTCTACACCAAGAATAGTCCAAAGAGGAAAGAATTGCAGAATATTCACTTTTAATATTATCCTCATCTAATTTCGATTCAATTTTATATCCAAATCGCATTAGGTCTATTTTACCCTTGAGAGGTGTAAGTTTAAATCCCAAATTCACATTTCTAATCCCACCAGCATATGAGTAATATTCCTTGTCTAAAGTAACTAACTCTACTTTTACATATTGGTCAAGTGAATTCTCTTTAGCGTAATTTTTCCAGTGATTTGATAATGAATCAACTTGTTGCTCTATAATTCCATATTTCTCCGCCCATTGTTTTTTAAATTTTTCTCTCAAGGGTTTAGAACTTGTCGTGTCAGAAACGTATTTAACAAAATCGTGTGTTCTTTTGTAAGTCAAATCTGTCCATTTGACTTTATCCAATTCCGAGATCAGAACTGAATCTTTTATAAATTCTATTAGTTTATAGGTGTCTTCAAATAGTGTATCTTTTTCGATTGCCGATTTTAATTCCTCAACAGTTAAATCGTCAAATATTTTCTTTTTTGTGGGGTTACTGCAAGAGCTTATTAAAAGGCAAAGTATCGGTATTATTCTTTTCATATTTCGGTTGGCTTACATTTGTTTAATGGTCTAGTATATCAGCCGTTGCGTGGTTTATTACTAACTTTGCAAATACGCCCCAATCTGAAAATCATCGCGGATTTTCAGAAGTAGGCGAGAACAAGCAATTACTAATAGCCATTGTTGTAACCAGTTTTTTTAATCAATCATAAATTTTTCTCGGTCGTACTCGCACATTGGACAGAGTCCATTTTCCTCAATGAATAGATAATCTGTCAATTCAGATAAATTCCCATTACTACACCTTTCACATTCAATGTTTCGAGTATAATTCTCGACAAACGATTCAATAACTGGTCTTTGAGCACCTTTCAAAGAGGCAATACCTTTATCCAGGATTTGTTTTGTAATTCCTTCAATTGCTCCTGTTAACTGGTCATTTTCTAGCAATTGTCTTAAAAATTCTGTTAGACTATTATTGTATTCATTGTCGAACATCCATTGTTTTACTAGTCCCATTTTTTATAAATTTTCAATTAAGTTTGGTAAATCTTCGAATCCGTCAGCAAGTGTTTCGTAGACATCTTTGATTACTGTTTCTTCTAAAGCTTTACTTACAGTCAAGTCAAATAACTTTCCTTTTAGAAGTTGAAACCAATTTTTCTTTCCAAGATTTAAATGTTCTTTTAACTCGTCAAGTTCATCAAAGATGATTTGTTGGCCAAACCCTAATTCAGTCAGTTTGTTTTTTATATCGTTTAGTGCAGCATGTAATTCGGATTTTTGCTCTGAACTAAACTCATTTCCGTATTTAGGCTGATAATTATATGATTGAGAAATGTCTTCAATTTCTTGGTCGATTACGAAAAGTCCAGTTTCTTTTTCTTGAGAAATTCCACAATTTGTTTTACTACAAGTTTTTTCGTGTTCCAATTTTTGATTTAAAACTTCTTTCCTTAAAATATTGAGAAATGTAAGTTTGTCCTTTTTTCTTTTAAAGCTATAAAGTCTTGAAGACAATTCGCTTGACAAATTGTCAACAGTACTTTGAAGTACTCCATTGAAGAATTCATAGTCAGCATATTCGACTGCTTCTTTTTCTACTATATTCATTCGGTTAGTTTGTTTTCTTAAATTGGCTACAACAAATTATACCCCCACAAAACTCATTGTTACCCCCTAACATACTCGGCTTAAACCTACCTTTTGGCAAGAGGTGTTAGTTTCGTTTTCATCCCCTAAAACTAAGCCCTAGCCCCATACCATACAATACCCATTATTGGGTATTTTTTGGCTGTTTCGGACTGATAATGAGATGTTTTGTGCGAGCTTTCAGCTAAGAAGCACAGAAAATTAATATGTGCTTGAAACACCCCCTCAATCCCCGGCAAGGGGGAAGGCAGAAACAGCTAACTGCTGTAACCAAAACTAGAGATTCAAACTATGCCAGCCTTACGGAAATCTGTAAGGGTGAGTCGAAAGTCGAATGTCAAAAGTCAATTGTACATATACATCCCTAAATAGCGTTGACCACTTTGGTTACAAACTATTTAAAAAGTTACTGCGCATATCAGCGGTTTTTTCATTGTACCCCTTTTTTGACCCAAAAAGGCACCTGAGATTATGGGATGTCTCCCTGCCGGTCGACATGACAAAACGTTTACGATTACACAATTCAACGGTTGCACAACTACACAGCCAAACAATCCTATTTAGACTTGGTTTGCCCTCACCTCCCGCCATTCCGCGGGATTCAACAAAATATCCGTAACAGGTAGCCCTCACCCCAACCCTCTCCCGCAGGGAGAGGGGGTAAAACCATGATTCTTACTCAAAATCATAAAGCCCGTTCCCGATTCAACAATTACACGATTCAACAACTAAACAACCTCCATTAAAACGGGAGTTGGTTCTGTGTGGCCTGTTGTACTACCTCGGCGATCCGTTTGTTTCGGGTGGTGGCGCGTTTGGCGCTCAAGATCCAGTAGAGCACCGCTTTTTTCTTGCTTTTGCCAAACGCCTGAAAATGGGTTTCGGCCTTTGGGTTTTGGTGTAGGGCCTGGGCCAAATCTGGGGGTATCTCCAAATTCTCAACAGAATCTAAATAAATCCATGCCCCATTTTCTTGGGCGATTCGTACACTTTCGAGTCCGGCCGGGGCCATTAGGCCTTGGGTAGTCAGTTGGGCGACTTTGTCTTTATTAATCTTTGACCAATTACTTTTGGGTTTTCTGGGGGTAAAATACTGCATATAACGCTCGACATCGATGGTCTTTTTGGTACTGTCGATCCACCCAAAACACAGGGCCTCGTCTACGGCCTCGCTCCATGTCAGGCTAGGTTTTTGAGCGCCCGTCTTATAGTAGATCACCCAAATGGCTGACTTGGTCTGGTGGTTTGCCGCTAACCACTGCCGCCAAGCCTTACGGTTTTTGGGGTAAAAGGTGGGTGTATCCGATTGGCTCATAGCAGTTTATTATCGTTATAGAACAAAACTAAAAAGAAAGTCGGTCAACCTAGGGTCAGGGGTGTGGTTTCCGTTTAGGCGATTATTCAACAAATATCCGTTACTGGGCAGCCCTCACCTCCCGCCATTCCACAGGATTCAGCAATATCCGTAACTGGGCAGCCCTCACCCCAACCCTCTCCCACGGGGAGAGGGAGTTAATAAATATTTTTATTCAAAAATCATAAAGCTCGTCCCCGATTCAACAATTACACGATTCAACAACTGAACACTATTCAAACTAACGTCTGGGACGAAGGAGGAGTGCTACGATTAGTCCGAGTAGAAAGAGGCCGCCACCGAGGGCCATGTTTATTGGATCGGAATGCACAATTGCATATGGCATAGGCCTTGGGGATGGGTATTGGGATCGTTAACGTAGACTTCAAAACTCGGGGCGCCGTCTTTAAAGGCGTATTGGTTTTCGCCCATCCAAAGGAAGAGGGCCGTCCAGGTTTTTTCGAGCTCACTGGGGTGTAGCCAACCCGTGGCCACGATATGCCGCCCCCCCCTATGGCATAGGTATTCGGCCCCGGGCGGTACTTCTTGGGCCTGAGGCAATACCAAGCACACACTATGGCGTATCTTTTCGGGTGCCGTTACCTTATGGCTGTCGTGGTACAATAGGGCCATTTTACTGTCGGGGGTGAAGAGTCCGTGTGGCACGGCCCATTCGATCAGGGCATTAAAACTTTGGCCTAGGTTATTGCAATCGCCAATATGGGTTCGGTAGGCCAGGTGCGTTTCGGGTAGTTGTACAACGGTGATGTCGGTTTTTTCCATAATGCTTTCGATTAATTCGTTTACGCGACAAACATAGGCCTCTTGAATCAGGCCGACTTTACCATTCTTGCGGTTATAAAATTCTAATTTCGATTTTCCTTGGGCCTCTTTTTGAAACTGACGGGGCGAAAGGCCATAATAGCGTTTAAAGGCCCGGGAAAAGGCAGCCGGACTATTAAATCCCCAGTTGTAAATATAGGGGGTCAGTGAAAACTGGGGGTGCATCAGTAGTTTAATGGCCACCCGTTCGAGGCGTTTCCGCAAAATATAGGCCCCCAGTCCTTCGTGGGTTACGGCCGAAAAAATTCGATGGAAATGATAGGGCGAATAGCCCACGGCCCGAGCCACTTCGGCCAACTCCAAAGGACCTTCCAAGCGCGATTCGATATACCGCAGGGCCTTTTCAACGGCTTTTATGGTGTGCGGATGGGTTGGCATGGGTTAGTGGGTTAGTGAGTTAGTGAGTTAGTGAGTTAGTGGGGAAAATTACGATAAAATGTATTGGGGTTGGTTACCTTCAGCTTTTTCCCTTCTTATGGCGAAGACGGAAATTCTATGCTTTTACTCAAGAATGCGCCCAAGCTTGTGGGATGTCTCCCCAGAATGCTCGGGGTCGACATGATAAAACGTTTACGATTCAACAACTAAACAACTAAACGATTCCCAGAAGTCCTCCAGCCAAAACCCTTTTCCAGTTTCTTAGTAAACCTTACCTTGTTGGTTCCAGTCCAACACTTATGAACAGAACCCTATTTGTCCTGCTAGTTTACCTCGCTACCTTGGGTATGGGCCATGCCCAAGCGCCTATGGCCCAAAAGCCCAATATCCTACTGATCTGTGTAGATGATCTACGGCCCGAACTACGCAGTTTTGGGGTCGATTACATCCACTCGCCCCATATCGACCGTTTGGCCCAAAAGGGCATGGCCTTTCGCCGCCACTATGTAAACGCCCCCAGTTGTGGCCCCTCACGTGCCACCTTACTCACGGGCACCTATGGGGCTTCGGGCAATTACGCCCTGTTTAAAAGAGCCGAAAAAATAGCCCAAGGCGAAAAGATGTCCCCAACCCTACCCGAATGGTTCCGTAACCAAGGCTATCGCACGGTTTCGGTGGGCAAGGTATCTCATCACCCCGGGGGTCGTGGCGGTACCGACTGGAACGATAGCACGGTGGTGGAACTGCCCGGGGCCTGGGACAAACACCTAATGCCGGTCGGGGATTGGCAACACCCTAGGGGTATGATGCACGGACTGGCCCATGGCGAGATTAGGATAAAACAAGGTGAAATGGACGTGATACAACATAGCGCCGGTGACGATAGTATTTACCCCGATGGGCTAATGATGCAAACCGCGCTGACCGAATTGGACAGTCTGGCCCAAGCGGAACAGCCCTTCTTTTTGGCGGTAGGGATTATTAAACCCCATTTGCCCTTTGGCGCGCCCAAGAAATATTACGACCTATACCAAGATGTGGCCCTACCCCCAATCGCCCAGCCCGAAAAACCGGAAGGCCGGACGACTTGGCACAAATCGGGTGAGTTTATGAAATACAACCGTTGGGGCAAAGACCCCAATACCGACCCTGCCTTTGCTACCGAGGTTCGAAAACACTATGCCGCCAGCGTGAGTTATGCCGATGCCCAGGTAGGCAAAATCTTGGAGGCCCTTAAAGAAAAAGACCTGGATCAAAATACGGTGGTAGTACTTTGGGGTGACCATGGTTGGCATTTGGGCGAACAAGGCATTTGGGGCAAACACAGTCTGTTCGAACGCTCGTTGCATGCGCCCTTGATCGTTTATGACCCCCGACAACACCTTAGGGGCCAAACCCAAGCCATAGTAGAAACCGTAGATATTTTCCCTACCCTTTGTGATCTAAGCGGATTGCCCCAACCCGAATTTTCGGATGGGGTATCGCTACGCCCGATTATGGAAAACCCTCAAGAAAAAGGCCGCCCGGCCCTAGGCTACCAGCACGGACGAAAGACCCTACGCAGCGCTACCCACCGTTTTATACTACATGCCGATGGTTTTGTAGAGTTATACGATCATACCAACCCTGAAAAAGAATCCAAAAATATTGCAGAAGCCCATCCCGAATTGGTGGCGGAATTCAAGGCCGAGTTAGAGAAGCGTTTGAAGTAGCTCAATTTAGTATTAATCAATAGTAAATCGTCATTAGACCATAATCATTGGGCCATGGCCCCTTTGGCCTCAAGCAATGGTAGTTTGCCAATGGTTTTTTCGGTAACCGATCCTTTGGGAAAACGGAAGCTTTTGTCGTAAAGTTTACCTTCGCAAAAGAAACTGAGGTCGAATTGGTTGTCGAATTCGAGTACCTCGGCTTGGATCAACTCTACTTTTTGACTGTCCCTAGGCCCCACTACCGGAAAAGCGTGGCGCATGGTCGCCGTTTTACGCTGACCATCGCTACCTTTCGAGACCACCATAACCATTTCAATAGGTAATTTACGCTCGTTGATCACATAGGCATACCAATCGAACCATTCGTATTCGGTATTCCACTCCCGTACTATGGCTATGTGCACATCGGTTACTTCAGGTATGTCGATATCTTTCCTCACTTGATAATTAGAATTATATATTTCTTTTCAATGACCTGTTATGACCAATTGTTACATGGCATCCGTAAAGAAGAAATTGGTGCTTTGTTCAGGAATCCAACTTAGAGACAGTTTTCAAGAACCTTTAAATGTTCGTAATCAAAAAGTCTTCGACGGCGCTCAGACTGACAAAGGGGGCTTTTCTTTATAAAGCACTTTTGAACTGCTCTAAAAAGCGGACATCGTTTTCACTTAACAGCCGGATATCGGGAATACCGTACAACAACATGGCGATACGGTCTATACCCATACCAAAGGCAAAACCAGAGTATTCGTTAGGATCGATACCGCAATTGCTAAGTACGTTCGGGTCTACCATACCACAACCCATGATCTCTAACCAACCGGTACCTTTGGTAATACGATAGTCGGTCTCGGTCTCTAGGCCCCAGTATACATCTACCTCGGCACTTGGCTCGGTAAAGGGAAAATAGCTGGGTCGTAATCGAATCTCCGATTTCCCGAACATTTCGGTGGTAAAGAACTGTAGGGTCTGTTTTAGATCGGCAAAAGACACGTCTTTGTCAATGTACAAGCCTTCCACTTGGTGGAAAAAACAGTGCGAACGGGCCGAAATGGCCTCGTTACGATACACCCTACCCGGACTAATGGTACGGATGGGGGGTTGGTTGTTCTCCATATATCGTACCTGAACCGAAGAAGTATGCGTACGTAATAAAATATCAGGATCGGTCTGAATAAAAAAAGTGTCCTGCATATCGCGGGCCGGGTGGTACTCGGGCAGGTTCAGGGCGGTGAAGTTATGCCAATCGTCTTCGATCTCCGGGCCTTCACTTACATTGAAGCCAATACGCGAGAAAATATCGATGATCTGATTCTTAACAATGGATATCGGATGGCGGGCGCCTAGGCTAACCGATTCTGCCGGACGGGTAAGGTCGCCGTATTTACCGGCATCGGCCGCTTTATCGGTCAAGGCTTCCTTAAGGCCGTTCACCTTTTCGGTCGCTGCCGTTTTCAGCTCGTTTATCGCTTGGCCATACGCTTTTTTCTCTTCGTTCGGCACGGTCTTGAAGGCAGCGAAAAAATCGTTCAACAATCCTTTTTTACCCAAATATTGGATACGGAATGCTTCCACGGCCTGTAAATCGTCGGCGGTGAATGCCGCTACTTCCTCAATATGTGCTTTAATCTTATCTATCATCGGTAAACCCTATGGTTAGGCTGCAAAGGTACATTATTTGTAAGAGCTTGTTTAAGTTTTATCCTTCAGTTTTGTTGTGCCCTTCCCGCCTGCCGGACGGGCAGGTTTCCGCCACTCTTCGTTATAAAAGTACTTATTTGGCCCTGCCAAACTCCGTTTTTTATGCCTCGATTGACAAAAAATAATGTCTAAAACCCCCGAATTACTCGGGGCTAAAAACAAAATTTAATCAAGCTCTAAAGACCAAAAGAAGAAAGAGCAAGGACAAAATACGACAAAAACCCAGTGTGTTTCCCGGGTCGTTACCCAAAAAAAACCAACCCCCTTCAGCTTGGGCCGAAAGGGGGTTGGTTTTTGAATTTGCTTGATGTAATGTTAAATCTAAGCCTTAGACCTAGGCATCGCTTTTTCCATTTTCACCATTTACGATATCGGTAACACAATCCCTAAAGTCAGGATGGATATCGTCTTCAGGTATTAAATCGGGAATAAGATCGATACGCTCCATCATATAGCGCGGTTGCTCTTGTAAGCCCACCAAATGCACTTCAATTTCTTGGTTACGTATCGCCATCACGATATCTTCAATGGTGTATAATCCAGACTGGTCTATATACGGCACCAGATCCATACGCAATATCAAATGTTTGGCACTTTGGGGCACTTGCCCAGCCAGTTGTTGAATCTCCGAGGTAGAACCAAAGAAAATAGGTCCGCGTAGGTGTTTTACGAACACATCATCGTTGAATCCGGCAGGTACATTGGTCTCATCGGCCCATGGGGTTTCTTCGAGATCTCCAATTTTAAGTACATCGGACTGTTTGGCGGTAAGATCCCCGATTTTTTTCATGAACATGAGCGAGGCGATTACCAAACCGATACCCACGGCATAAACCAGGTTCCAGAAGGTAGACAAGCCCAATACCACCAGCATAATGATAACTTCGGAGCTTAACTTTAAGGGACCTAGTTTCACATCTTTCGGTAAGTTAGGTATGGCCCTTAAGCCTTTATAATCCATTACCCCAATACCTACGGTAATCAAGATTCCGGCCAATACCGCAGCAGGGATTTTGGAAGCGATAGGCCCGAGGCCAAGTAGGATTATCAATAACATTACCCCGGCAATCATACCTGATAATTTGGTTTTACCCCCAGAGTTGATGTTTACCACCGTACGAATGGTAGCCCCGGCACCAGGAATACCACCAAAAATTGCGGCAATAGAGTTACCGATACCCTGCCCCACCAATTCTTTATTGGGTTTGTGCTTGGTCTTGGTCATATTATCGGCCACTACCGAGGTCAACAGCGAATCGATGGCCCCTAAAAGTGCCAAAGTAAGCGCCGTAAAAATGTAAGGGGTTATGGTACCTACACTAAATCCGGTAATGATCTCGAGGTTCGGAATCGGGAAACCTTCCGGAATCTGTTCGATAGGACGGTAGTCGAGACTAAAGCCCAAAGCGATACCCGTCATAACCACCAAGGCTACCAGCGTACTGGGTACTGCGGTGGTTATACGTTTAAAGCCATAAATGATCACTATGGTACCCAAGGCCAAAAGAAGCTCAAGCCAGTTAATGTTGCCCAGGGCCTGGGGCAGTACCTTAAAGGTGCCCAAAACCCCGGAAGCTTCTTTTCCTGCCAAGGTCCTACTTTCACGTAGAATATCGGCAGCAGAGACCTTTTTCGCCCTTTCAATGGTCTCTTCAAAATCTTCAAGGACCAAAATGTCTTCCCCGGCTTCCTCTTTTAAGATATTCTCTAAGATGAGTTCTTCGGCCTCCGGTTTAAACTCTTGAACAAACTGGTTGTCTTCCTTGGCATAATAGCCAACGGCCGGAAGGATCTGGGTAATAAGTATAATTACCCCAATGGCGGTCATAAAACCCGATACTACCGGGTAGGGAATATAGCGAATGTATTTTCCGAGCCCCAAAACCCCCAATCCGATCTGAAAAAGTCCGGATAAAAGGAAAACGGTCAAGATATAGGGCAGGGCTTTGTTTACATCGCCATCGTTTACGGCAATAATACTGGCGATTACCACCATACTTACGGCCGTCATGGGTGCGGTTGGACCGGAGATCTGTGTATCGGTTCCCCCAAAGAGGGCAGCGAAAAAGGCGATAAAGATCGCACCGTACAATCCCGCCTGAGGGCCAAGTCCGGAAGAAACCCCGAACGCAAGGGCCAGCGGTAGGGCTACGATACCAGCGGTAATTCCGCCAAAAAGATCTCCCTTTAAGTTACTGAACATATTTTTCATGTATACAACTATTGTGGTTTAAAAGATGAAACATACTTCCCTGTAAGTTTCCCTTTATACCGTTTAGGATTCGTAGAAAGTAACCCCACCCGAAGCAATGTCGTACATGGCCCCGATAATGGCAATTTCCCCATTGTCTTCCATTTCCTTAAGTACAGGACTTTGGTTACGGATATCGGCCATGGTCAATTCTACGTTCTTCTCGGCCACGGTATTTACAAAGTCGAGGTTCTTAGAAGTACGTTCGGCAGGATCTTCTGGTGAGCTAACGGCATTTACCGCCGGTTGGATCTTGTTCAACAAGCCGGTTAAATTGCCCAGTTCAGCATGGTCGCAGGCCCCTTTAACGGCCCCGCATGCGGTATGGCCCAGCACAACAATAAGTTTGGTGCCCGCCAATTTACAGGCAAACTCCATACTACCCAAAAGGTCGCCGTTTACGATATTACCCGCCACACGGGCCGAGAAGATATCGCCAATCCCTTGGTCGAACACCATTTCGGCCGGTACACGCGAATCGATACAGCTTAAAACGGTAGCGAACGGATATTGCCCGGTACTGGTCTGGGCTACCTGCTCTAACAAGGCACGGGATCCTTGCTTGTTATCTACAAATCTTTGGTTGCCTTCTTTTAACATATTCAAGGCTGAAGACGGGGTCATGCCCGCCTGGGTTTCTTTTGTTTGGGTAATCATAAACTTAGTTATTTGAATCGGTAGATTCCGATGGTTATGTTATTAAGGAATATTCCCCATGAACACTGCCGGTGGGGAAACTAAAAATACGAAAGAAAAGAATTATACTTCGGGAGGTGGTGAGGGAATTTCCTGAAAGTGGACACCGTCTACTTTGGCCGGTGAAATCAATGTAGGCAATCCGCTAGCTTGTTCCGCTACGGTATAAACGGGCCATTGTACCGGATAAAAATCTTTTTCACCCCAAGTTTCCTTGCCCTCATTCTGGTTTTCCTCTTCCCCAAAATCCCAGGCCAAAACGGTTTCATGGCCCTGCTCAACCAAAGACACCACTGCTGGCACAACAATAGTGCTTACCAACATTAGGGAGCATAGTAGAACGGTAACGGATTTGAACATGGATTATTGGTCTTTTACCCAGAATATCGTACACTAACGAATATAGGGTTTTGCGGCCAGTAATCCGATAAAAAAGGGTTAAAAATCCTTTAAGGCTTTGAGGTCTTCGGCCGGCATCCATCCGGTATTCCCATCGGGGATGCGTACCTTTTTCCAGCCCTCGAAACCTTCTTCGATAATTACCTTGGTTCCCTCGTGCAAACGAAAGCGTTCGGCACCGTTGGCATTCGGGGCATCGGTTACTACAACCTCCGCAGCGAAGACAATGGCGGGATCGTCGGCCATGAATTCGGTATACCGCACATAGGCCAGCCCTACGGCCACTACCGAAATGATTAAAGCCGTAGTACCCCCTAAAAAGGCGATACGCTTGCGGTTGGCCAGGGCAGAAAAATGGTAGATCAAATACCCTAGGATAAAAAGCAGCATCATGGCAATGGATACATAGGCCCACTGCTCAAAACTTAACAAGCCTACGGTATTCTTGTAAAAATTGGAAAGATCGTTCTCGGGCATGGGTACAAAAGCATCCAAGGTCATATTCTGGGCATAGGCCAGGTTTTCTAGAATTTCTTTGTCATCGGGACTTAACAACAGGGCCTTCTCAAAATAGTAGATACTGGGTCCTGGCCTGTTCAGTTTATAATTGGCATTCCCGAGGTTAAAGTAAAGTTCGGCCGAGTGTTGGCCGGTCTCCAAGATCTTTTCATAGGCACTAATGGCCCCTTCGAAGTCTTCGGCATTATACGCTTTGTTCCCCTGCTCGAACAAATTGGCAGTATCGGTCTGTGCCCATCCCACTAGGGTAACGAATACGGATATGTAAGTAACTAAACGCTTCATAACTGTTTGTCCATTTGGGATATTACATCGCTGGCCTTATCGTAATCTTGATGCATTTGCACATCGGAAAAAGGACTGTAACGCGCCATCTCACAATTTTGCAAAAGGGAGATAAAGGCGGTAATATGATTTTCAGATACCTCTTTCTCGTTCAACAGATCAGTTATCTTGTCTTTGCTGAATTCCGTGGTTTCTATCTTCAACTTGGCCTTAAGATAATTGTGTAGGGCGCGGTGTAGGGCATCATAGAATTGTTCTTTTTGGCCCATATTCTTTTTGGCCTCCGACAAAAAGCGTTTGGCCAATTTGTTGGCTTTTTTCACCTTGTTCCCTACCACATCTTGGGCAATGGCCTCGCGTTTCTTCCTAAAGATAATGGCCAAAGGTATTAGCAAAAGCGGAAGCAACAACCACAGCCAATACGATTTGGAACCAAAGAAATAGGTGGTACCCAAGGGTTGTAATTGGGTCGCCGTTTTTAAGAAGTTGAAGTTTTTACCACTGTTTACGATCTGTTTGTTGGTGCCGGAAGCCACGGTGGCTGCCGTAGTATTGGCCCCACTGGCCAAAGGCCCCTCTACCACATTGACCAATAATTCTTGGGAATCTATGGTATGGTATTTTTGGGTCTTCGGATTAAAGTAGCTGAAATTTATGGGCGGAATCGGGTATTTGCCCCGATACGAGGGTACTATGGTATAGCTATTGCTCACTTTACCGTCCATTCCGGAAATGGTGGTACGTATCTTTTCGTCGAACTCGGGTTCGTAAACTTCCAAGGAAGCCGGAAAACTTGGCGATGGCAGTTCGAATAGTTTTAGATTCCCTTTTCCGCTTACGGTAACCTTGGCCTGAAGCGATTCGGAAGCGTTCAAATGGGTCTTACTGGTGGTAACCAAAAAGTCAAAATCACCCACGGCACCTGTAAACCCAGCCGGTTTACCCGCTTCGGGCAAGGCTTTTACGTTAATGGTACGCCTACCGGCCGAAACCGTTTTATTGGCCTGGGTATAGATCCTACTTCCAAAAAAGTCCCTTTTATTGGTAGGTACGTCTACGGTAACGTCCAAAGACAAGGGCTCAAGTTCGAGTTTGCCCGTTTTTTGCGGATATAAAACCACCCTTTTTAAAATCACATACCTATATGCTTTGCCATCGTAGGTGCCATTGGCCGCCTTATATTGTTTTACGGGAATATCTTGGCTCCAGAAATTATTATAGGTCGGATTATCGAGCGGATTAAAATGGGAAACGTTCACATACTGGCTAAAATACAGTTTGTACACTACTGAAATGGCCTGGTTCAAATAGGGTCGGGCATCCGAGACCTCAGCCACTAAATGTAGGTTGTCACGGGCAAAATCGTCGGCGGTAACCTGATCGGAAGGTTTGTCTACCGCAGCGGTAACCTTTACGGTCTTGGGTACCGATTTATACACCTGGCCTTTGATGGTAATACTGGCCTGGCCAATGGTTTGGGTACCCTGTGCCTGAGGGGCCAAAACATAGGAATAGGTCTTGGAATAATGTCTTTTACCGTTAATATAGGAACGTTGGATCGATTGTGAAGGCCCCATTACTACCCGGAAGCCCTCGAAACTCGGCGGCTGGAAATTATCGCCATCGTGGTTCATGGCAAATTCGACCTGTAGTCTTTCGTTGATCCCTAAGGTTTCTTTGGAAAGCTTCAGTTCAAAATTTACCGTTTTGGCATCTTGGGCCCAGCTGGCCCATCCTACGAATAGAAATACCAGCCCCAGGAGAAACGGCTTTAGACCTATGTTATGTTTACCAGTCTTTTTCATTCTTGACTTTGGCGCCTTTCACCTTTTTGGCGTCCATTTTATCCTTAACTTTTTTCTCTTCGTTCTGTATGGCATCCATCAGGTTCTTTACCTGTTGGGGCGATAGTTGGTTGGGTCGGGGCTGTTGTTGTTGCTCTTGCTGCTGTTGATCTTGGGATTTATCGCCCTGTTTTTCCTCTTTGCTCTTTTCGTCCCCGTCGCCTTCCTTACTGTCTTCTTTCTCCTTATCGCCTTCCTTGTTCTCGTCTTCTTGGTCGCCCTGATCGTCTTTGTCGTTGTCGCCCTTATCTTGATCTTTATTCTGATCCTTGTTCTCGTCTTCCTTATTCTGATCCTGGTCTTTGTTCTCGTCGTTTTGGTCTTGGTTGTTCTGGTTCTCTTCCTGCTCTTTTTTCAGCATTTCTTGGGCCAGGGCCAGATTGTAACGGGTCTCTTCGTCGGTAGGATCCTTACGCAACGATTCTTTATACGCCTCTACGGCTTTTTCGTACTGTTTGTTCTGCATGAACACATTGCCCATATTGTGATAAGCATTGTGTTTCTCTCCCTTGGAAGCCGCGGTTTCCCCAGCTTTTTTATAGTGGCCAAAAGCTTCGTTGAACGACCCATTGTTGTACTGGGCATTACCCAAATTGTAGGGCGCAGCCGCATTGGCATTGCTTTTACTTATTGCCTTACGGTAGTTGGCTTCGGCCGAGGCAAATTGGTTTTCACTCAATTTTTGGTTCCCTTCCCAGGTCAGGTTTTGGGAAACTTCCAGAGCCAGGCGTTTCTTTTTTTCAACCGCTTCTTGATCCTGTCCAAAAACACAGGCAACCACCAAAAGTAGTACCGCGGTAATGCTATTTTTTATCATCGCCATGTTCATTGAATAGATTTAACTTACGTAACCAATTGGTCTTACGATCCAATACGAAAATGTCTAAAAACAAGAAAAGGAGGCCTATGCCCAAAAACCACTGGAACTGATCTTTGAAATCGGCGAATTGCTGGGCCTCGAATTCGGTTTTATCCATTTGTTCGAGTTCGTCGGTAATGGCCGCTATGGCAGCTTTGGTATCGGAGCCATCTACATAGCGTCCGTTGCCTTCATCGGCAATCTCTTCCAAAACTTCAGGGTTCAGTTTGGTAATCACTACCTCGCCATCTTGGTCTTTCTTTAAACTCTCTACAATACCATTGATCTTCATGG
Source organism: Sediminicola luteus (assembly GCF_002514735.1). Classification (GTDB taxonomy): domain Bacteria; phylum Bacteroidota; class Bacteroidia; order Flavobacteriales; family Flavobacteriaceae; genus HQA918. The sequence goes on from NZ_KZ300477.1 coordinate 278,251, forward strand.
GAATGGGCGCCCCTTTTTCGTTACCTACCCCAATGGTAAAGATCTTGATCCCCTTTTCGGTGGCTTTTTCAACCACATCCAAGGTAGCATTGCCACTATGGTCTTCCCCATCAGAGATAATGAACAGCACCCTGTTGGTCTGCTCGTCGTCGTTATAATAGGAAGTAGCCAGTTCAATAGCCTGATCTATGGCGGTACCTTGTGACGACATCATATCGGTATTCATACTCTGTAAAAAGAGTTTGGCGGCACCATAATCGGTGGTTATGGGTAATTGCGGATAGGCTTGGGCGGCATAGGCGATAATTCCGATACGGTCGCTTACCAAAGAATTCACTATTTCCGAAACCAAACGTTTGGCCTTCTCCAAGCGGTTGGGTGCGATATCTTCGGCCAACATACTTTTAGAAACATCGACGGCGAAAACGATATCTACCCCTTCTCGTTTAACGGTCTCTAGTTTAGTACCCATTTTCGGGTTTACCAAGCCAAAGGTCAAAAAGGCCAAGCCCGCGCAAAAGAGTATCAATTTTAAGCTGCCCTTGAATTTGGAACGATCGGGCATAAGGCGTGCCATAAGATCGGGTTGGGCGAATTTTTTACGGGTCTTCATTCGCCAGATGCCGAACAATACATAGAATAGCACGAGCACCGGCAAGATTGCCAGTAAGATAAAATAGCCTTTTTCGTCGAACTGTACCATACTTATAACATACTTCTAAACAGCGTATTCGCCAATACCCATTCCAACAACAGTAAAATACCTGCCAAAAAGATCAGCGGCCTGAATTTTTCCTCAAACCTACGGAACTTGATTTCCTCTACTTCCGTTTTTTCGAGTTTATTGATCTCGTCGTATATACTTTCTAAAGAGGCATTATTGGTCGCCCTAAAATATTGCCCTCCGGTGGTCGCCGCTATTTCCTGTAGCAACTTTTCATCGATTTCTACCTGCCGCATCCCAAAACGGAACGAACCATCGGGGTTATAGGAAATAGGCGATAACGCATTGCCATTGGTTCCCAAACCTATAGTATAGGTCTTTATACCGAATTCCACCGCCAATTCGGCCGCCGTTGCCGGTTCTATGGCCCCGGCATTGTTTACCCCATCGGTAAGTAAGATCACCACCTTACTTTTGGCCTTACTGTCCTTCAGTCTATTTACCGAAGTGGCCAATCCCATGCCGATGGCGGTACCATCGTTCAATTGACCATAGGTAATCTCTTCCAACGAACGCAACGCAATGGCCTTATCGCTGGTAATGGGGGTTTTGGTATAGCTTTCGCCCGCATAGACAACCAAGCCAATACGATCGTTGGGGCGTTCTTTAATGAATTCGGAAGCCACTTCTTTCAAGGCCTCCAATCGGTAGGGCTTTAAATCGCGGGCCAACATAGAACTAGAAACATCTATGGCCATAACGATATCGATACCTTTGGTGGTCTTGGTCTTGGAAGATACATCTTGGGTCTGGGGTCGGGCCAAGGCGGTAATGACAGCGGCCAGCGCCAATAACCTCAACAAAATGAGTCCGTGACGTAGTTTGGGCAACCAACCCCCATCGCCAAAACCTTGGGTACTGGACATGCGAAGGCTTGGGGCCTGTTGATCTCTTTTAAAGATATACCATGCCAAGGCCACGGGTAGCGCTAAGAGCAACCAAAAAAACTGTGGATGTGCAAAAGTTATACCTTCCATTATTCCGTTTTTACGTCTATACTGCCTTCAATTCGCTTTGCGATTTCTTCGGCATATTCATCCCCATCGAGCCAAGTAATCATAACTTGTTGTAAAAAGCCTTTACCCCCAAAAAGATACACCGCATATTTACCCCGAATCAATTCATCGGACTCCGGTACGGCGAATTTACCCGAGCCATAACATTTGGCACCGGTAACACCAGCTTGGGTGGTAAACTCGTCTTGTTTGGTGGTTATATTCTTGGCGCCTTTAGATTCGAGTTCGGCCAGTAGGCCCTCAATGGCTCCTTGAAAATCGGGTTCGGTCTCGGCCTTATAGGTATTAGAGATGACCCCAACGGTAAACAGTCCGACAGAGCTACGGTACATAAACGCATTGACATCGAGTATGGCGGCCTTGGCTTCGGCCGGTAGTTCTACTTTCTGGCGCACCAGAACTTTTGGGGTACTGATATGTACGGGTGGAAAACCATAACTACTACTCACCCAGTCTTTTTCCTCCAACAATTCTTTTGTGTGGTGTCCTAAAATAGTATCCTTCACATAGGTAGCCCCGTATTTGGCCATGGCGATACCCAATCCGGCCAAAATTAAAAAGAGTCCGGCCACCCCGGCATAAATCCAGTAGTTGCGGCGTCTTTTAGCGGCCAATTCGGCCAAATAGGCCTCGGTTTGCTGTAGCTCTTCCTCAGTAGGCTCCGGAATGGCCTCCTTGGTTTTCACTACAATATGTTCAATATGTTTACGGTCTTGTTCGGCCACTGACGATTCGGGTTTCCGCTTGGCGAACTTTACCAAATCGGCCGTTTGCAATACCTGTTTGAACTGCTTAATGGTATCGTTCTCCAAATCCAAGCTTCCGGCATCGGCCATCATTTCGAGTTTGGTGATCAACTCATCGGTGGTGCTTTCCATGGCCGAAACGTTTACCTCCTCTTCGAGATAAGAACGTACGATATCCGTTAGCTCAGAATAGTATTTTTTGTATTCATCCTGGATAATGTAACGCGAATTCTCTAAACGCTTCAACTCCAACAAGGCTCTGTCATACGGTGGCAACAAGGCTTCCTTTTCGGCCTCGGTCAATTGTTTTTTACGGAAGAAAAAGTAGTATATCCCAAAAGCCAAGGCTGCCAATACGGCCAGTACTATACCAAAGAAAATATACCAGGGCAATCCCCAAATGCGCCAAGGTCCCTTTGACACTTCTTGTAAGCCCTTGATATCATACATTTTTTGGGTAGTGGTATCTACGGCCACGGTACCCACGGCAATACGAAACGAATCGGTCATAAAGGCCTTTTCGTTGATTTGGATCCGTTGGGGCGGGATGGTATAGGCGCCTGAATCGAATTGGGTTAGGGCATAGACCTTTTCTAAGGTCATACGTCCGTTGGCCTTTACGGTATCGGTGGTAAAGGCTTCCACCATTTCCAGGGGAGAAAAAGTCTGCCCTTCGGGAAAGTGTACCAAATCGGTAGTATCGGCCTCTACGGTAAAACTATATTGAATCTGTTCCCCAATTCGGATTTGGGTGGTATCTACCGAAACCGCCATGGTAGCCTCTTGGGCCAAGCCGATAAACGGAAGCATACAAAAAGCCAACAACCAAAAGAGTGGAGTCCTTTTGGTCGCCGATCGGTTATTATTTATGTGAGTGAACACCTGCCTCATTAACCCCTGCGCTTAAAATATGCCAATAATTTTTTTACATAACTCTCGTCTACCCTACAACTCAAAGTGCCGCATCCGGCCTTGGTAAGGCTTTCTTGGAAATAGTTGGCCCGATCGGCATGGAATTTCCCATAGTTGGTCCGCACTTTTCGCGATCGGGTATTTACCCACTGGGTAGTACCGGTCTCGGCATCGAGAAACTGCACCATTCCCATATTACCAATGGCCTCTTCTTTAGGGTCGTACAAGCGAATACCAGTGATATCGTGCTTTTTACCCATGATCTTTAGGGTTTGCCCATAACCATCATCAACAAAATCAGACAGTACGAACACAATGGCCTTTTTCTTCATTACATTGCTCATAAAGCGTAAGGCCCCGGCAATATCGGTTTTAGGGCTTTGGGGTTCAAACTCCAACAGCTCGCGAATAATGCGCAGTACATGGCTTTTCCCCTTTTTGGGCGGAATGAACAATTCTACCTGGTCGCTGAACAAGACCACCCCAACCTTATCGTTGTTCTGTAGGGCCGAAAAAGCCAAGGTAGCCGCTATTTCGGTAGCCACAGCCCGCTTAAACTGGTTTACCGTGCCGAACAAGCCCGAACCGCTAATGTCTACCATAAGCATCATGGTCAGTTCCCGCTCTTCTTCGAATACTTTGATATAAGGTTCGTTATAACGTGCGGTCACATTCCAGTCTATAGCCCTAACATCGTCGCCATATTGGTATTGGCGCACTTCACTAAAGATCATACCCCGCCCTTTGAAGGTAGAGTGGTACTCCCCTCCAAAAATATGATCGGACAAGCGTCTTGTCTTGATCTCTATTTTTCGGACTTTTTTGAGTAATTCCTTAGTATCCATGGTTTAGACCTGACTTGGGATGGCGGTGTTCTCTGGTTTGATCGAATCTATAAAAAGTCGCCTTGGTTTAAGGCACTTCGATTTCGTTTACGATCTTGTTTATAATCTCTTCGGAAGTGATGTTTTCGGCCTCGGCCTCGTAGGTGATTCCGATACGATGACGTAATACATCGTGGACTACGGCACGTACATCTTCAGGAACCACATACCCCCTACGTTTGATAAAGGCATAACATTTGGCGGCCATGGCCATATTGATACTTCCCCTAGGAGAGGCCCCGAACCCGATAAGCGGCTTAAGCTTCTCTAGATTGTATTTTTCAGGATAACGGGTGGCGAAGATGATATCGAGAATATATTTCTCGATTTTTTCGTCCATATACACTTCACGTACCGCTTTTTGGGCCGAAAGGATCTGTTCTAGGGAAACCACGGGGTTTACCTGGGCAAAACCACCGTTTAGGTTTTGACGCATGATTAATTGCTCGTCGTTCACCTTGGGGTAATCGATAACACACTTCAGCATAAAACGGTCTACCTGGGCTTCCGGTAACGGATAGGTCCCTTCTTGCTCTACCGGGTTTTGGGTCGCCATTACCAAAAAGGGCTTGTCGAGCACAAAAGTCTCATCGCCAATGGTTACCTGCTTTTCCTGCATGGCCTCTAACAATGCCGATTGCACTTTAGCCGGCGCCCTGTTGATCTCATCCGCCAATACGAAGTTGGCGAAAATAGGTCCTTTTTTGATCGAAAAATCGTTCTCCTTGATATTGTAGATCATGGTACCGACCACATCGGCAGGCAAAAGATCTGGGGTAAACTGTATACGGCTAAAACTACCTTTTACCGCCTTGGAAAGTGTATTGATAGCCAAGGTTTTCGCCAGTCCGGGAACTCCTTCCAACAAAATGTGGCCTTGGCCCAACAAACCGATAAGTAAACGTTCTACCATATGCTTTTGGCCAACGATTACTTTGTTCATCTCGGTTACCAATAAATCGATAAAGGCACTCTCTTGAGCGATCTTCTCATTCACAGCGGCAATATCCACCGTAGTATTCTCTTCCATTGGGTAATTTTTTTACAAATAAAACGTGTTTACGTTCAACCCGCAAAATGAAAATTTATTTATAGATCCGCTGTTAATTATTGGTTAAAAAACGTGCCGAAGCCCTTATTTTATAACGAATTTAAGGGATGAATTGCCTAAATTGGCAAACATGTTAACATCTCGATCCTACTCCCGAATCATTGCCGGTACCATGACCTGGGGCAGCTGGGGTAAAGCGCTCTCTACAAAGGGTATGCAAACCTTAATGCACCACTGTATCGCACAGGGTATTTCTACCTTTGACCATGCCGATATTTATGGCGGTTATACCAACGAGGCCGATTTCGGAAAAGCCTGGGCAGGAGCCAACATTCCCAGGGATCAGATCCAATTGATCAGTAAATGTGGCATTCAGTTCAAATGCGAGGCCCGACCGCATGATATAGGGCATTACCAATACGATACGGCCTATATTATGGCCCAAGTGGAACAGTCTTTAAAAAACCTACGTACCGACTATCTCGATATGCTGTTGATGCACAGACCGAGCCCATTAATGCAGCCCGATGAGATCGCCGAGGCCGTAACCCGATTGCGAAAGGCCGGTAAGATCATCGATTTTGGGGTATCAAATTTTACACCGTCACAGACGGCCCTAATACATAGCAGGGTTCCCGTTCAAGGCAACCAAGTAGAATGCTCCCTGACCCAAGTGGCTACTTTATACGACGGCACCTTGGACGATTGTATACAACACCAACGTATGGCCATGGCTTGGAGTCCGTTAGGCGGACTGTTCCAAGCAGATACCGAACCTAAAAAACGCATTAAAAAACAATTGGCCATTTTGACCGAAAAATATGGGATAAGCGAAAACCAACTAATCCTGGCCTGGTTACTCAAACATCCGGCCCAGATACACCCTGTAATCGGCACTACGGATCCCGATAGAATTGCCGATAGCCAAGCCGCCTTAAACCTCGAATTGGAACTGATAGATTGGTTCCATCTGTTAAAAGCTAGCCACGGACATGATGTTCCCTAAATTCTTAAAAAAATGACCAAAAAGAGCGTAACGGCCCTGATTACGGGAGCCAGTAGCGGTATTGGAAAGGCCACGGCCGAACGTTTTGCCCAAGAAGGCATCGACCTGATTCTGTGCGGGCGACGCGAGGCCCGATTGGCAGAACTCAAAACTTCCCTATCGAAAAAAGTTCGGGTACATACCTTGTGTTTCGATGTACGCGACAAGAAAGCTGTATTCCGAGAAATAGCCAGCCTGCCTGAAGATTTCAATACCATAGACCTATTGATCAACAATGCCGGAAACGCCCATGGTCTCGAAACGGTTCAGGAGGGATCCCTAGACGATTGGGATGCCATGATGGACATTAATGTAAAAGGGCTTTTGTACGTTTCCAAAGCGATCATTCCGCAAATGGTGGCGCGTGAAAACGGTCATATTATCCATATCGGCTCTTTAGCCGGTAAAGAAGTATACGCCAAAGGTAGCGTGTACTGTGCCAGCAAACATGCCGTAGATGCTTTGAACCAAGGCATGCGTATGGACCTTAACCCCTTAGGCATTAAGGTAGGGGCCATTCATCCGGGATTGGTGGAAACTGAATTTTCCGATGTACGTTTTAAAGGTGATGCCGATCGGGCCAAGACGGTTTACCAGGGCTACCAGGCCCTACAGGCGGTAGATATCGCCGATATCATCTATTTTGTGATCAGCAGACCTTACCATGTAAACATTGCCGATCTATTGGTATTGCCCACGGCCCAAGCCAGTAGTACGCAAATCAAGAAAACGCTATGATCAATAAGCGCCTTTTGGTAAAAAACCTGTTGGCCTATGTGGGCGAGAACAGCTTTTACGACAAAAAGCGCAAGATCAACTTTGGACAAAAAGAAGGTAAGGCCAAATTTTTAAAGCATGTTTGCGCCTTGGCCAATAGCAACCCTAAAAACAACTCCTACATCCTCATTGGGGTAGAAGATGCCGATAACGAGGTGGTCGGGGTCGATTTTTACGACGATAGTAAGATCCAAAACCTAGTAAACGCCTATTTGGATAACCCGCCTATAATTTCCTATGAGAATATTCCCTTTCCCGGTTTGCCCGAAGGTAAGGTAGTGGGTTTGGTAAGCATTACCTCGAGCGGTACCATTTGTGCCCTACGTAAGAACATTTGGAAGTATTACGGCGGTTCAGTTTTTTTTAGGGAAGGCAGTATAAGCCTGCCCAAGGTGTTCGATATCGAAATGAAGGATATCAACTCGCATTTGGTACAGGAGCTGGAGCAGCATTCGCGCAACAATATTACCCATACCTTGGATGGGGTAATGAATTTTATGAACGAACGTCATAAAGACCTTCCGGCCTTTTATCGGGTGTTTAAAGACCAATTCGTGCTCTGCTGGGCCGGACACGAGAAAAGGGTAAAGGATCAACTCTATTATTCGCGGGTAGACATTGAGTTGATTACCGAACAAGTACAATTGTTCTATTCGGCCCTAGACGAGGTCACTATTACTTACGACGGCGATTCGTTCGCCACTTTAGAGTATGTGTATTTGGGCATTGGCCCTGAGAAAAAATACTATCCCCTGGAAAGAACCGTCATCACTTTTTCGGAAAACGGACATTACCATATCGACAAGGATCTGGTTTTCGAACCCCCGCAATACGACAAGGCGGTATTGCACCATGCCTACAACACCAACAATGCCCTACTCCGGAAATTAGGCGACAAACAAGTCTTAAAGCCCAAAGAGCTACGCGACTTGGCCCAGTTGCCCGAAATCTACCTGATCTGCTACCTCAATGGCTTCGAGGAGGCCAAAGAAAAAATGGAAGCGGCCAAAAGTTTGATCAAGTCCATCGACCGTAAGATATATGCCTCTCTAAAAGAATCGATCCGGGTGCTCCGTAAGGTGCGATATAATTAAGGGTAAGCAATCAAAACCTACCAATTAAATCAAAATTCAGTATTTCTCAAGATCCTGAGTGTCGGGTAAGGCTGGTATAGCCCCATAACCAGTAGTGGTATGGGCACCTGCCCTATTGGCCCGTGTAACCATTTGGGTCAATACAGGGATGCTTTGCGCCAGTTCGAAAGAGTTTTCCAATTGTGAAATCTGATACAGTAGGCAGCCCATAAAGGCATCGCCGGCCCCAGTGGTATCAATGGGATCAACGGATATACTGGCTATGGTGTCTCGAAATTTTGGTACACTTAAACGGGTACCGGCTTCGCCCAAGGTAATACAAATAATCGCCTCAGAATGTTGGTGGAAAAAATCCAAGGCTTTGTCTACATCTTGCTCCCCGGACAACAGTTGGGCCTCCTCCAAGCTAAACTTACACAAATGGGCTTTTTCTATATAGGGCAGGCATTTTTTTATGAAGCGTTCGGGCCCGTCTTTCCATAGGTTCTCTCGGTAATTGGGGTCAAAACTGATAAAACTACCCTGGGTAAGGGCATCGAAAAAATAGCGGCCATAGGCACCTTCCAACTCGCCGCCCAAAAAAGCGGTGGCCGCCCCAAAATGCACCATATTTTCTTTAAAGACTTTTTTAAGGCGTTTATCGTATTTCAGTTCTTTATCGGCCCCTCTACTAAATACGAAATCGCGTTCCCCTTGGGCACTTAAAGACACAAAAGCGAGAGTGGTAAAGGTATGGGTGCGTTGGGCCAAATGGGTATCTACCCCTTCTTTTCCGAGTACCTCCAACAGAAATTCACCAAAGGGATCATGGCCTACAGCACCTAAAAATGCACTTTGCCCGCCCAACTTACTAATGGCACAGGCTACATTGGCCGGGGCCCCACCAGGTTTTTTGGCAAAATGGCCCGCCATTACCAAATCGTTGGCATGTTCGGTAGCCACAAAATCTATCAATACTTCGCCAATGGCGTATACGGTCTTCATACAAACAAGAATACAAAAGACCCAAGGTAACGATTACAGACCGTAAACCCTAAATTGATTAATCTCCGAGACTTACTTGCTTATAACTCAATACCGAAAAATAGGTGGTACCGTTGGGGCAAAGTTTTTCCTTGGCACTAACTTGTAGCACTTGTCCGACTTCCAAGGCATCGGTACCAGAAAGGAACTCCCAATTAAAACGTGTATTCTTCTTTGGGGTATGGGTAAGGTTACGCCCAACTTTGTTTACCTGAAGAATCTCGATTTCGGCCACTTGCTGTTTTTTGAGCCCGCATACTTCGGTCGAGCCTTCAGGAATGGCCATTATTCGTAGGTTAACACCAATACCATCGGGGCTCGATAAGGCGTTTTCCAAAGTGGGATTGTTTTCATTTTCGGCATTAGTATATTCGACATCACTTGAATCGGTACTACAGGCCCCAAAAAGGCATACCGTTACTAATAGAATTACAAATTTTTTCATGATCCGGGGGTTTAATTGGCTTATGTACGCTAAAACCCTCCTGGTCAGATGTTAAAAAGGCGGAAATTCGATGAACTCCCGCCTTTAATAATACTATTTAATGTGTTTTACTTCTTAACAATCTTAAAAATTCGGTCTACCCCTTGTCCGCTGATCTTAACCAAATAGATCCCTGCGGGGACCCCTGAGGCATTCCAGCTAAAACTTTCGGCACTGGAGACATTATCGTTTCTATATACCATTTGTCCGCCCAAACTATAGACCTTGGCCGTCAGTTGGGTCTTCTCTACCTGCTGCACCGAAAAGTTGAATACGGCCGTAGAAGGGTTGGGCCATACCGAAGTCGTTAATTTAGGGCTAATGGACACCAAATTATCTACATCGGGCGAAATGGGATCTTGGGCCACACCACTTTGAGGGGTTTCCATCGCAACCTCAGTCCTACCGCCTTCTTCTTCCTCGGCTTCCCCATGGACATCTCCAAAGATTTGGAATACGAAATCGGATGGTACCCGCCCGAAAGCCACGGAAATGGGAGTCCAACTCGTTGCCCCAGTTCCGAACAAATCGGCAGGATCGTTAAAGGCATTTTCATTACCCACCACACGTTCTTGGGTACTCCAGAACCACTGCGTCGCATTCGGACCAAAATTAAGGTTGGCAAAAACACTCAACCAATAGGTACCACTGGCCAAATCTATGGCTTCAGGCAGTTCTAAAGCTAAATTGGGATCATTAATATCAGAGGTCGGTGCAATAGCGCCACTGTAATAAACGATATCGCCTGGGGCGCCACCGTTATCGGCATAAATTACGACTGAGGCTTCAGTGAAATCAGGGTTGTTATTCGCCCCTCCAAAGGCGGTAACCCGATCAACGGTCCAACTGCTTCCGTTAGGCACGATAAAATCGTCTGCCGAAGAAACCAAGGCTCCAAAATCGCCGAACAGTTGCGAAGGTGCCGAGGAAACAATAGGATCCAATTGCTGATAAATCGCCGGTTCCACTACATTTACGGTAAAGCCTTCAGAAACCTGTTCTTTGCCGGCAGTGGCAATTAGGCCAATAGCGGCACTGCCCTCCATTTCCGGGGATATGGTCAAGGTAAGAGCATCGCCATCTTGGGTCAGCATTACCAAATCGGGATTACTATTGGTCAATTTGATGTCGATCGGCTTGCCTTTACTATGGGCAAAAACCCCACTGATATCTACGGTAACAGGATCTGAGTTCATGGGTAAAAGGGCATTGGCAAGCAAGCGTTCTACAGATAGCCTAGGTTCAGGACGTTCGCGCACCCAGAAATTGGCACTATAGAGCCCATTACCGTGAATGGCAGCGGCCACGAAACCGTCGGAACGGGTCTTTACCTGGGCCACAACGGCATTGCCGATACGGAAAGGTTCCCTATACCAACGCGTCTTTTTGCCCTTTAGGCGCCAAGCGAAATACAATCCGGTACTGGTACCTGCCCAATAGCCGTCATTATTACCATTCATGGCGATCCAACGTACAGAAGGCCCGTTACCGGTACCGTCTTTATTTTCTTCCAAGTTTCCGGATATATCGACCCAAGTTTCCCCTCCATTCTTACTCATAAAAATACTGGGGATATTATAATTGGAGAAAACCGCAAAAACCCGTTGATCGTTGGTAGGGTCTACATAAATGTTATTGATAAAGCCACCTTCTGGAAGGCCTTTTCCAGTGGAAATATCCACCGCTTCCTGATCATCGATATTGGCGTTCTTCATCTTAAAAATGGCGCCCGCACTAGTACCGTAATATAAGGTATTTGCAATAGGATATTTAGAAACATCCATGGCCGTAATACTACCATCGGGCACCGCGCTTTGCGACATATTTACCCAACCTTCGGAAGCATTGGCGGTAGAGAACAAAGGAATGGCATCGAGATCATTGTTACGCCACATGGTATTGCCCGCGGGCATATACATAATATTGTCGTTGTTCGGATCTAAAAGGAAAGGGGCCACGAACCGGAAACCGGAAGCACCGGCCGGGGTTACCTTGGTAAAAGAGGCAAACTCACCATTTTCATCGAAATTCAAACGGTACAGGTTCCCGAATTGTGAAGACACATATCGGGTACGACCTTCATCAGAAATGGCATTATAAGACCCATCGCCCCCAAAATCTTCTATCCAGTCTTTATTAATACTTGTAGAATCGGTAAACCAAGTACCATTATCTTGAAAACCGGCCAAAAGATCATCGCTTTTACCGCTTGGATCAAAAGAGAAGGCATAGGGTTGGGTGGTAACGTATTTATTGTTCAAGGAGGTCCACTGCACCGAAGCCACCGCTGTGGTATCGGATAAATTCCCGGTAATTTGAACACCCCCGTCATTGGAAGAAATCGCCACTTCGGGATCCGTTGGCGAAAACACCATATTATGCTGATCCGGATGGTGGTTATCATACAAGGCATAACTATTGGCGGTGGCGGTATAGCCCCCGATCCAACCTTCACGACCTACCGGACTGGTAAAGCCATCGGTAGAACGGTAGAGGTTGGTACCTCCTACAAAAACCAAATCAGGGTTATGCGGACTTACACGTACCAACATATTATAGTCGCCTTGCAGGTTCAGGTTTCCGGCCAAACCACCGATGTTCACCGGAAGGTTGGCACTAAGATTAGTCCATTGCGCATCTTCTTCTGCATCGGCATCATATCTTAAGAGAAAAGGAAAATCGGCGTCGACCAAATTTTGGGCAAAGAAATAAACCCTATTGGAATTCGAAGGATCGTAGGCCATTACAGTTCGACCATATACAAAAGGTATATCCGGACTGATCTCCGTCCAGTTTTCACCATCGGTAGAAGTATAGTAACCTTGGGTACCATCGGTATTGGCCTCTACGGTGGCATAGATAACCCCTTCGGGTGTGATCATAACCTCGGTAGTAACATCGAAACCACTGGCCAGCACTTCTTCAAAATTACGCCCTCCATCGGTCGAACGTTGCACCCCATTAAAAGTAGCGGCATACAAATCTCCGTTATCTGGATGAATAGCAATGCTATTGATTAAATCAAGGGCCGAAAAAGAGGTAACATCATTGTCATTACTATTGCGCAAACGATACCAACTACGCCCATTATTATACGATTTGTAAATTCCTGAGCCCGCATAAAAGGCACCTCCGGCACTGGCCGAGTTGCCAAAACGTTCCCCGGAGGCATAATACCATATACGGTGTTTTCCCGGTCTGGGATCTTGAACAATAGCCGTAATACTGGGCGATTGATACGATTTGGTCACTTTTTTCCAGCTTTCACCCTTATCAGTAGAACGCCATAAACCACCGGAAACTCCCCCGGCAAATATGATATTCTCATTATTACGATCTAAGGCCAAGGCCCGGGTACGACCGCCAACGTTTCCGGGGCCGCGGTTTTTCCAGTAGGAGAATCGAGCTCTTTTTTCGGTTTCTGATCCGGTTTTAGCCGTAGCATCGCCGCTGGCATCCCTCTCGGTGATTTTGTTCGAAAAATTAGCCGATAGTTCGCGAATACCAACAGGAATCTCTTGGGTCTGCGGATCTCGGGTCTGTTCAAGTTCATGCAACCACCGATCCATGGCGCGGTCTCCCACTCTTTCGGGCTTGACCCCTACCGGTCCGGTTTTGCTGTCGTAGATTTTGGACTGCTTGTATAGCGCATGTCCTTTTTGAAGGTTTTGGTTGTGGGTCTGTTGCAGCTTCTGTGCCCGTGATAAGGGAGAAACAAACAGAAAGCCCAAGGTGAGGATTAGGCATAGGATGCCCTTGGGTAAAAATGTTCTCATAAAAGGTTGTTTAAATTAGCGGAGTTAAAATACATATTTTTATTATCAAATTCACAAAATATTGTATGTCTGGATGATTATTGTGTAAAAACAGAACTTGTTTGGGAAGGGGACCATACATATCTCTTCAGGGTAAAAACCTTTATTTTAAAAAAAGGGAACTAAAGGAAGGGTATACCTATAATTTCAAGCATTTTTAGTACCTTTTTACTCAATTTCATAAAACACTTATCCATGGGTCTATTCGACGAAATCAAAAAGAAACTCAGCCACGAATTTATAGATATAGTCGAGTGGCTCGACAATACCAACGATACCATTGTACATCGTTTTGAACGCTACCAAAACGAGATAAAAAACGGGGCACAATTGATCGTACGCGAGGGGCAGACCGCGGTATTTATCAACGAAGGTCAGCTAGCCGATGTCTTTGGGCCGGGCACTTATACCCTGAATACTCAGAACTTGCCCATTTTGGCCACTTTAAAAGGATGGAAATATGGATTTAACTCCCCCTTCAAGGCTGAGGTCTATTTTGTAAACACCCGCTTGTTCACCGATGAGAAATGGGGTACCAAAAACCCGATCATGCTTAACGACGATCGTTTTGGTCTGGTAGAGATTAGGGCTTTTGGCACCTATAGCTTTAAGATAGAAGATGCCGGAAAATTCGTGGTAGATGTAGTAGGTACCGATGCCAATTTTACCAACTATGAAGTAAACGAGCATTTAAAGAGTTTGATCGTTACCCGTTTTACCGATACCGTAGGCGAGGCCAATATTCCGTTGGAACTCTATGCCGCAAATACTTCTGAACTTTCCGAAACCTGCCAAGAGGTTATGCAGCCCGAGTTCGGTAGGGTGGGTATTTTGTTGGAGCGCTTTTATATCGAAAACGTTTCCATGCCCGAAGAACTTAAAAAAGAGATTTTCGAATACAGCCGATTGGACAAATTGGATATGGCCAAACTGACCCAATTCAAGACCGCCAAGGCCATGGAGGCCGCTGCCAAGAACGAAGGCGGCACCGCTGGGGCCGGTATGGGCATGGGCATGGGCTTTGTATTGGCCCAACAAATGGGGCAGAACATGAACTTTAACCAAGGACAATCGGCCGCCCAGGCAACGCAGGCGGTGCCACCTCCCATGCCCACACAGACCTTGTACCATTATGCGGTAAACGGTCAACAACTGGGTCCGGTACCCATGGAACGTCTTCGAGAGCTGTTCGCGGCCCGTACCATTAATAAGGATTCTTTGGTATGGAAACCCGGTTTGGCACAATGGACCGCACTAAAAGATGTGGCCGAACTACAAAGTTTCCTTGGGGGCAACACCCCACCACCCTTACCCGGAAATTAATTTTTTCGCATTCTAGGAAAACCCTATGCAAGAAACACCCGACGTTTTTTCGGAAAAGAAAAAACCCTGTCCCAATTGTGGGGCCGAGCTTACCTATAAACCCGGCACCCATCAATTGGGCTGTGGGTATTGCGGCTATGAAGAGTTCATCGAAACCAATAAAACCAGTTTGGAAGAACTGGAACTGGCCCATTATCTAGAGCTGGTTGGCCAATATGCCCATACCGAAACCTTAGAGGTGCTCCATTGTAAAAACTGTGGGGCCCAGCAACATTCCGAAGAGAATTACCAAAGTCTGCACTGTATTTATTGTAGCGAACCTTTGATCAAGGAGGAATCGGCCTCGGAGCAATGGATCCGCCCCGGCGGACTTATACCATTTCAGCTCGATGCCAAAAAAGGGCGCCAATTGTTCAAAAATTGGGTCAAAGGCATTTGGTTCGCCCCGAACAGTTTAAAAAAGGCCGCCTTGGATCCCGAGGCTATGCATGGGGTATATTTACCCTATTGGACCTTTGATGCCGACCTTACCGCCGATTACCGCGGCCAACGCGGCGATTATTATTACGAGACCCAAAGGGTAAAGACCAAAAATGGGGTACAGACCCAACAGGTACGTAAAACCCGTTGGCGTTCGGCTTCTGGAAGGGTAAGTGGTTTTGTAGACGATGTTTTGGTGAATGCCGCCGAAAAACGTGCCGAGGCCATTCCCGCTAAAATAAGTCATTGGCGTATGGACGACTTAGTCGGTTACGACACCAAATACCTCTCGGGTTTTGTCACCGAAAAATATACAGTTTCCCTAAAGGAAGGTCACAAACGTTCGTTTGCCCAAGTAAAATCCATCGCCCATAACTGGATCCGGAGGGATATCGGTGGCGATACCCAACGTATATCAAGTGCCGATATCAATTTGGCCAATGAGACCTTTAAACATGTGTTGCTACCCATTTTCATTAGCAATTACACCTTTAAGGGAAAACGCTATCATTTCTACATCAATGGCCAAACCGGCGCCCTAACTGGTAAACGCCCCTATTCTTTCTGGAAAATTTTCTTTTTGGTGCTCTTTATAGGTGTACTGATATTAATATTGGCGAAGTTTGCTGGCTAATAACGTAAACCAACCTATTAGTACATGAAAACCTTTGTTATTGGCGATATCCATGGGGGCATAAAAGGCCTGGAACAAGTTTTGGATCGGGCCAGGCCCAAACCCGAAGACCATCTGATTTTTTTGGGAGATTATGTAGACGGTTGGAGTGATGCCGTAGCTACCCTCGATTTTCTAATGGCCTTGCGCCAAACATACCGCTGTACTTTTTTACGGGGCAATCACGACGAACTCTGTGCCGATTGGCTGGCCGGTGGTGAAGCCAGGAAGCAATGGTTGATACATGGCGGTCAGGCCACCGTAGATGCGTATGCAAAAACAGATGAAACCACGCGTAAAAGACATTTACGATTTCTGACCCAAGACTTGGAAAATTATTTTTTAGATGCCCAAAACAGGCTCTTTCTCCATGCCGGATTTACCAATCTTAAAGGAGTCGAACACGAGTATTTTTCCAAAACCTTTTATTGGGATCGTACCCTTTGGGAGTTGGCCCTTTCACTACATCCGGAATTAAAACCTGAGGACCCTTTTTACCCTAAGCGGTTGTTGCAATATCCTGAGATTTTTATTGGGCATACCCCTTTGACACGGATTGGAAAAACGGAACCCTTGCAAGCGGCATCGGTTTGGAATTTAGATACCGGGGCCGCATTTACCGGGCCTTTGACCTTAATGGATATAGACAGTAAAATCTTTTGGCAAAGCGATCCCGTATATACATTATACCCTAACGAAAAAGGACGAAATTAGGCCTCGATGTGACCGTTTTTTAAAAAAACCCTGTTTTCTTCGGGAATTGTCAATAGAAATCGAGACCTTGCCGCCACAAATGCAGCTACGATGGATAAGATAGAAAATATTAGGCGTGAAGTAATGAAGACCATTGAGTGTCAGGTCGATGGTTTTATGGAAAAATACCTTATGCCCATCGAAAAGATATGGCAACCCTCCGATTTTCTTCCAGATTCAGAGAGTGAGAACTTCCTGACCGATGTACACCAACTTCGGGAGGAGTCCAAAGAATTGGGCTATGATTTCTGGGTAACCATGGTGGCCGATACCATTACCGAAGAGGCCCTACCTACTTACGAATCGTGGTTAATGAACCTCGATGGGGTAGACCAGCGACCAGAAGCCGGAAATGCCTGGGCCAAATGGGTACGCCACTGGACCGCCGAAGAAAACCGCCATGGCGATGTATTGAACAAGTATCTCTATCTATCGGGCCGTGTGAATATGCGTGAGGTAGAAGTAACTACACAATATTTGATCGCCGATGGTTTCGATATCGGTACCGACCATGATCCTTATCGCAATTTTGTTTACACCAGTTTTCAAGAACTGGCCACCAATATCTCACACAAGCGTGTTGGGCTTTTGGCCAAAAAACAAGGCAATAAAATGCTGGCCAAAATGTGTAGCCTGATCGCGGGTGACGAAATGCGCCACCATTTGGCCTATCGCGAGTTCGTAAAGGTCATATTTGAATACGATCCTTCTGAAATGATGTTGGCCTTTGCCGATATGATGAAGAAAAAAATAGTGATGCCGGCCCATTTCCTTCGGGAGTCGGGTGAAGGTATCGGGGTTGCTTTTGAGAACTTTTCCAATTGCGCCCAACGTTTAGGAGTCTATACCGCCCAAGATTATGTAGACATTCTACGCAAACTGAACCTCTATTGGGATTTGGGGTCGGTACGCGATCTAAACGATCAGGCCGAAAAGGCCCGTGACTACCTCATGCGTTTACCAGAGCGTTTAGAACGTATTGCCGAACGTATGAGTTTCCCTCAAGACCAAATGCGTTTTAAATGGGTAGAAGCCAACGGCATGATGTAATACCCAAAAGACTATAACAACAAAAAGCCTTGTAGAACATATCTCCAAGGCTTTTTGCTTTTTAAATATGCCGTAATAATTACATACGCCCGCCCTTATGCTCGTCTTGCCATTTAAGCAATTCGTGCCATTGGTTGTGGTAGCACATTTTCGCCTGTAACGGCCAAGAGGTAGGGTCGTGTACCTTGAATTTTTCGCCCCCGCTCTTTAAAATGGCCTTACAGCGATCTACATCGGTATCGGCAAGTGCTTTCCAGGTATCGATACCATCGGCCTGAAACAGCTGTTCTATCTTGGGTCCAATACCTTCAACGATCTTTAAATCGTTCACTTTTACTTTTTTACCAAAGACCGCCTTGGCTAAATCGGCATCGAATGGTATTACAGCGGCCAGCTTTGCAACTTCAAGGTTTTTGCCGCAAACATCGAGATCGGCCTGTAATTGGGCATTGGCATCGCGAAGACGTGTAAGCTCATCCTCGTCACTAGTGCCACTGGCCTTTCCTAACAAATAGCCGAGTATGGCCGAGATAAGGCCAACAAGTGCCGGAATTAGCCAGCACCAAATGTTCATATTTTCAAAATCCATATTAGGTGGTTAAAAAGTTATTGTTGAATATTGATTACGGTCCTACGGTTCTGGGCACGCCCTGCTTCGGTATCATTGGTGGCAATGGGCCGTTCACTTCCAAAGGAAACCGTCTCGATCCGTTTGGGCGCCAAGCCCTGACGGATAAGATATTTTTTGGCAAATTCGGCACGCTCTTTCCCTAGGGCCATATTGGTTTCCGGGGTCCCCGTATTATCGGTATGCCCTTCAATAATACATGTGGCATTGGGATCTTTATCGAGATAAGAAACGATATCGGCAAACTTCTGGCGCTGTTGGGCGTTTAAATAAATCTTACTCTCCCCGGTTTCAAACCTCAGCTGAAGGGGGTCGTCGGTGATTTTTTTGGCCAAGGCCTCCAGGGCCCCTTCCTCGGGTAATTCTGTAGTGTTTATGGAAAAGGCGCAAGGTCCTAAATAAATACCTTCTGTGGGTTCCATCCCGCTTTTGGCCATACCATTAATGACCAGTTGTCCTACAGGAATACCTTTGCCCACCATAAAATTCTTAATAGCATTCGCCCGGGCCATTCCCAGATTCGGAAAAGCGGAATTGTTCTCTTCATTTTCATCGTAGAACCCGGTAATACTTAAGGTCTGGTTCGGCTGTCCTTCCAAAAATTTTTGTAAGGCAAACACCCCTGCGGTAACTTTTTGGTGCAAAGGGTCAACGATTTTAAAATCGGATTCGGCAAAGTTGAAGTTCTCTTGATAATCGACGGAAAAATCTCCGGAAGATACCTGAAAAGGATAGGAAGTACCAGGAACAACTGTCTGTTCGGTGGGCGCTATGGGTACAGTTTCTTGGGTTTCGTTGGTACAGCAACTACACAACTTTATATAGAGCAGGGTACCCAGAATTATGGTTGCCAGTATACCCAGCAAGTAGAGGCTTTTCTTTGACATGATGGTTGGATTATGTTTCCTAATTTATTAAAAAAATACATAACGTAGTGATTTTCTGCACGTTTAAATGTTTTTACGCACGAAAAACAAGGGCTTGGTGCACATTTTCGGAGCGTGGTTTTACCAGAAATACATGAATTTCTACCACCTATACATTTTTTCTGTTTTACGTAATCCAAGCACCCTTTCTTTGCCGTATATTTTACACATTAGTACAATACTTAGGATATAACCCTATTTCTCCCGGCAAGGTCACGGCATTGAAGTAGGGTTTTTTAAAAAATTGAGTTAGTTAGAGTTAGTTGGTTAAAGATACCCGAAGCCTCCCCACAAGGTTTCGGGTTCTTTTTTTGCCACTGTTTCACATTTTATACCAATTCAAAATTGAAATGATATTACAACTGCACATGATGGTATTGCGGGAATTGTTCCGGGATACCGGCATGATCTTCATTCATCATCTGTCGTAGATCTATTTCAATGCCCCGAGAAATGGAGGAAATAGGTACATCGTTGGCCGAACCTTCAAACGGGTTCTCGCCTACCCTACCGATACGTTCCATGGTATAGAACACCCAAGACACGGCGGTACAAAATGGAATGCAAAGCCACTTAAAATAAGGCGCTATCAAAGGATGGGTCTCCATAAGGCTTTCGCCAATAGTGACGAATTCCGGAATAATGCCAAAAGGAAGCATTAAAACGAAAAGGCGTACGAAAAAATGCGAAAGGGTGGCATATTGGCGTGGATACGGAAAGTTCTTGATGCGCTCCGATTTCCCTTGCAAGGTGAAAAATTCCTCCAACAGCTTTTCCAGCTCCAAAAAGGAAAACTCCCAAAGTTTCCCATCTTCTTGTAACCGCTTCAAATGTTTCGATTGTATATAGAGCAGGGCGGTTTGTTTGTTGTTTTTACTCAAAACATAATCCAATTCCCCGGCATCGAGATACGGTCGTAACGCTTCTTCCAAAGCCAACTGTTTTTCGGGTGGCTTAATGATATCCATCCATTCCTTATTGGTTTTTTCCTTGTGGCTAACTTCCCAAGTACGGGCCTGGCGCATAGCATAACGTAGGGCCGTCATCCAGGCGATATGCCTATAGACCAAAATATGCACCTCTTTTTCATCCGAGACCATATCGCGCACCTTCATGCCCCAGCTGCGCGAACTGTTCACGATACCGCCCCAAATTTTCCTGGCTTCCCATATACGGCCATAGGCGGCACTGTTCTGAAATCCGATGATAAAGGCCACGGCCGTACCGATTAGGGCAATGGGGGTCCAAGGTAGGTTCAAAAACTCTAGGCCCACCACACTATATAATATGGCGATCAAGGTTACATAGAGTCCGATATAAAAGGTCTCCTTTCTGGTCCAATACAACAATTCTTTGATGGAATAACGATTCTTCGTAAGCATAATGGTTGTTTTCCAACAAGATAGCCATTTTTAATTACCAAGGGACTTTCACTACGGATGCTCGGCCAACCATTCCGCTGCCTCACGGGTATACCAATGTTCACGTTGGTTTTTAGCATTTACTAGCGCCAAATAATGGGGTCGGGCCCGTTCTATTTGACCCAAATGGGTGTAGTAGCCCCCCATATATAGGTGTAGGTACGGATTATCAGGTTCCTTTTGAATCAGGTATTTGCCAATGGCCTCAAATTCGGTATCAAAAGTCGTAAATGGCCCTTGATCGTAGTGGAAGGAAGTATCTTTAAGTGCCGCCAGGGTATGCAATAGTTGGGCATTGGCATAGGTGAGGTAATCTGGGTACTCAGCAAACAATCTTTTTAATACCAGTTCCGCCTTCTTGATCTTTGAAGGATCGAACCGGGCCATAAATCCCTCGGCCAAAGCCTGGGCGATCAACAACTGCTTGTCCAAAACTGTCCGATTCCGTTCTTGCCCCTTTCCGTTAAGCTTATAAAACAAAGGCGTTTGATCTGCCGGGGAAACAAAATTCTTTAAAAAGGATAAGGCGAACAAAGAACTGCTAATATCGCCATAGATCAAGCGGGCCGGGTCGCTCATTAAATTGTTGTTGGCCAATAGAACCAAATGCAGATCCAGTTCAGGTATTTGCAGCATTAGGCTCGAATAACAATCGTATTGCCCATAGGCCCAAAGTAGTCCATGGCCTTCCCACGAAGTCGTAAAAATACCCATGCCATAGGGCGACCCAGTATAAAATGGGGTAAACATTGCTGTTTTTGCTTTTGGGCTCAGCAGGGTATCGGTAGGCAAGGCTTGGGAAAACCGAAGCAATTCCCTTGCCGTTGATACCAAACCGGCCGAGGCGGAGTACCCATATTCAATAAAACATTTCTCGGGCTGTGGATCCAAAAAATAGGGGGTGGCCAAACGGATCCCCATTTGTTTTACTTGATCTTCATCATTCAATAAAAAACTTTGGTCCATAGCCAAGGGATCCAAAATACGCTGCTGCATTAAGTCGGCAAAAGTTCGCCCACTTGACTTTTCGAGAATCGGGGTCAGCAACCCAAAGCGAGCACTGTAATGGAAACGGGATCCGAGCTTCCCTTCAGAGGTATGGGAGAGTATGTGTTTCACCAAAATGGAATCGCCCAAATTTTCGAAAGGCCCATAAGTATTCGCCTTTGTCTCGAAATCCAAAACACCTTCCTTAACCAATTGATGCGCCAAAACCCCGCTAAAAACTTTGGTTATTGAAGCCACGGGAAACAATGTCCCGGCATTGACCCGTGTACTCGTTTCATAATCGGCGAAACCTGAATAGTTCTCGAAAATCAGACTGTCGTTTTGGGATACCACGGCCGCCAAACCCGGAATATTGAAGAAATGCTCTAACGACTTTAGTTCTTTTTTAAAGGTGGCGGTATCCGGTGTAATAGGTTGCGAGATTCCAGAGAATATCCCCAAAAACAAAACCCAATAAAATAAAGGGGTAAAGGAAGTTTTCATAATTGATGATCGATGATGGCTTCCAAAGTATAAAAAATACGGTACAAGTTCGCTATTGGGCCAACTCATTTATCTGTGTCCAAGAAACCCGGCGCAGGGTCATTTCCGAAGGACGTTTATACGCATGGTACATGGCCTTGGCCACCAAGCCGGAATCTATTGGGCTATATTTCCGTAAAAAAGGAAGGTTTTCCGTTAGCCATTTCATGACCGTCAACCCCATAGTTTCACCTTTTCGAGGCTTTTCCCGCTTGCCTATCAATCCGCCGGGCTGCAAGATCGTGGTATGGCCAAATTGAAGCTTTTCTATGGCCACCTCCAGCTCTGCCTTCATATGGCGGTAGTAATTCCTAGCATGCAATTTGGCATAAGGTGAAGAAACCAGTACATAATTTTGCAATCCGTTGACCTTAGCTGCCCTTGCGGCTTTTAACTGGTAGTCATAATCTACCTTTCGTTGGGCCTGCTTACTACCGGCCTGGGCCAAAGTGGTACCCAAACAGGAGAACAATACATGTCCGGATATGGCTTTTATATAGTCAAGGTCTTGGTCAAAATCAATACGATGTTCTTTTAATTTTGGATGCGAAAATCCGCTCGGGCGCCTGACCAATATGTGAAGTTCTTGGCATTCCGAATCGTTCAGCAAAAGGGATACCAATAGTTTCCCCACCAAACCCGTGGCTCCGATTATATTGGCGGTATACGGCATTAGAAAGTGGTTCGGGTCAAATGTTCGGACAATTCCCAAAGGGTATCGGCCTTTTTTTGGTCGAGGGCTTTTTTATCTAAACCTGCCAAGATGGGGTAGCCACAGATCATGTAGCGCGGGCCATAGTACGCACCGCCTTTTACCTCGGGGTCGGTAGCGGCCCTTAAGGCGGGCAAAACCCCTTTACTGACCGGTTGGGCCATGATCTTGGTTAGCCAACCGCCAATCCCTATACTTTGTTGCCTTTCAGTCGCAGATAGCCCCGGATGCGCCCCTACCGAAATGGCGTTAACCCCTTCGGTTTCGAACTTTTGCTGCAATTTGCGCATAAACAACATATTGGCCAGTTTACTATCACCATAGGAAATACTGCGGTCATAGGGCCTTTTTTCCCAGTGGATATCCGACAGGTCGAGCGTACCGAATTTATGCGCCCCACTGCCCATGGTTACCACACGGGCGCCTTCGGTATCTCGGATAATTGGATACAGTTGTGCCGTAAGGGCAAAATGGCCCAAATGATTGGTAGCCATATGCATCTCCCAACCCATTGGGTTGGTGGATTTTTCCTTAAGGTTGACCACCGCGGCATTGTTAATGAGTATATCCAAGCTGTTATGCCGTTCTTTATAGGCCCCCGTAAAATCGCGTATGGATTCTAGGTCATTTAGATCCAGGGCCAACACCTCAACCTGAACTGCCGCCCCCAATAAGGACCGTATCCGTTCTGCAGCCGCATTGCCCTTACGGGTGCTTCTACAGGCCAAGGTAACCTGGGCCTGTTTACGGGCCAATTCCAAAGCCATTTGAAACCCCAACCCCCTATTACCGCCAGTTATTAGTACTTTTTTCCCACTTTGATTTGGAATGTCTTGCGCCGTCCAATGTTTTGCCATAATCCAAAGGCATTTTCGATTCGAAGACAAAGTTCCGAAGCCATCCGATCAATGGGCTGAAACTAATTTCAGAAATGCGGTTTTTATAGCTGATGTTTCAGTTTACTGAGCCATTGCGGGCTAATCCCTAAAAAATCGGCTATGTACTTAGAAGGTACCTGCTGTAAAATGGCAGGGTAATGTTCTTGCAGGTACTGCAACATCTCCAAACTACTTAAGCTGATCAACATGGCTCGCAGGGTGTTCTTTTCGAGCAAGGCGCGAACGCCAATATCCTGCATCTGGGCCGCCCATGGAGAGCTGTTCACGAATGCGTCAAAATCGGGTTTGGTCAATTCCACAAGTTGGGTCGGGGTAAAGGCCTTTAGGGTATAGATCGATGGTGTACCCAAATAATAGGGTTCCGCCGCCGTGGCAATGGGATGAAAACCCGGGATAAAAAAATTAATTGCCCTTTCCTCGCCTGTTTTTGGGTGAACATGGTTCAGCACCAGGCCGCCTTCCTTAATCAAGTACAACCTATTAACGGTATCGCCCACATCGATTAAGGTCTGAAGTGTCTTTACCGAGAGTTCCCGCCCCAATTGGCTAAGCGTCCTATGCAAATCGCTATCCATACATTAGGTTTTGGGTTGCTTGTTTTGTTGCTGAAATTGCTTTCTACTAACCGTATAATGGAATTCGGGTCGGCCCGAATCGGGATCCACGGTTTCCTTTTGTAAGGTCATTAGCTGTTCTAAAATACGTTTTGAGGCCAAGTTTTCGGCATCGGCAATACCTAATACGGAAGAATAATCGAATTGTTCAAAGGCAAAAGCGATCAAACCCTGTGCCAGTTCGGTACCAAAGCCTTGGCCCCAATATGCCTTTTGCAACCTATACCCAATTTCAACTTGATTATCGTCCATATCGACCAAGGCGCATGTTCCAATGAATTCACCGGACTTTTTCTCGGCAATGGCGTAAATCTTCACTTTTACGTTCGCATTCCCTGTATTGTTGATGTGCAACTTTAGATCGGCCAAGGCCTCCTGCTGCGACATTAATGGCGCCGGGATTTGGTCCATGACCTCGGCATCGCCATGCATTTGTATATATGGGGCCGCATCTTCTAAAACGAGATGGTGCACCTCCAGCCAATCGGTTTCAAATAATACATTTTCCATTAGAGTGCTTTAACTACTTTGGCCGGATGGCCCAAAACCAATACATTATCAGGTACATCTTTGGTAACCACGCTGCCGGCCCCAATGGTAACATTATTGCCGATAGTAACCCCCGGACAAATGACCACTTGCCCCCCTACCCACACATTATCTCCAATATACACCGGTTTGGAGGCCGTAAGATAACGGGAGCCTTCTTCGGTTTTTACAATGCGTTCGCTGGCCTTTAACGGATGGGTGGCCGTATAGATATGCACCCCGGGGCCAATGAGACCGTTCGCGCCGATACGGATATGGTTATTGTCCATAAACATACCATTGGCATTTACGAAGGTACCTTCGCCTATCTGGACAAATTCGCCATAGTCGCAAAAAAACGGAGCTACAATCCATACCCCTTGTCCTACTTCACCAAGCATTTCCTGCAAAATTTGTCTCCGTGTATCCAGGGCTGTAGAATCCAGTGTATTGTACTGCTGCATTAAGGCACGGGCGGTATGGTACAGGGCCAACAATTCAGGATCCCGAGAATCATACTTTAGGCCTTGTAGCATTTTTTGTTTTTCGGTCATTGGTGCTATAACAGTTAGATTGACAAAAATCGAAAAATGGGATTATTGGTCAATTCGACTCACAAAAAAACCCACTGTAATGTACAGCGGGTTTTCGATATTTTAAAACCAATTCGGATTATAAGTCGAACTTAATCCCTTGGGCCAAGGGCAGATCGGTCGTATAATTGATGGTATTGGTTTGTCTGCGCATATACACTTTCCAGGCATCGGAACCGGACTCGCGCCCGCCACCGGTTTCTTTTTCACCACCGAAGGCACCACCGATTTCGGCCCCAGAGGTTCCGATATTCACATTGGCAATACCACAGTCAGATCCGGCATGTGACAAGAAACGCTCGGCTTCGCGAAGGTTATTGGTCATAATGGCCGAAGACAACCCTTGGGCCACCCCGTTTTGGATAGCTATGGCATCAGCCACATCGCCACTGTATTTCAAGAGATACAATACCGGGGCAAAAGTCTCGTGCTGTACGATTTCGAACTCGTTATTGGCTTCGGCAATGGCCGGCTTCACATAGCAACCACTTTCGTAGCCTTCGCCTTGTAGTACACCACCTTCTACCAAGATGTTACCTCCTTCGGCAACTACCTTTTCCAAAGCGGCAGAATACATACCTACGGCATCGGTATCGATAAGTGGTCCCACATGGTTGTTTTCATCCAAGGGATTTCCGATACGCAATTGACCATAAGCGGCCACAACGGCATCTTTTACCTGATCGTAGATCGATTCGTGTATGATCAAACGACGGGTAGAGGTACAACGCTGACCGGCCGTACCTACGGCACCAAATACGGCCCCGATTACGGTCATTTTAATATCGGCATCCGGGGTTACGATAATGGCATTGTTACCGCCCAATTCCAAAAGCGATTTTCCTAGACGGCCTGCCACCTCACTGGCTACGATTTTACCCATTCGTGTAGAACCGGTAGCGGAAACCAAAGGAATACGGGCGTCTTTGGTCATAAATTCACCAACTTTATAATCCCCATTGATCAAACAGGAAATTCCTTCCGGCAAATTATTCTCGGCCAATACCTCGGCAATGATATTCTGACAGGCTACCCCACAAAGCGGTGTTTTTTCTGAAGGTTTCCACACACAGACATCACCACAGATCCAGGCCAAGGCGGTATTCCAAGACCAAACGGCCACCGGAAAGTTAAAAGCGGATATGATACCCACGATACCCAACGGGTGATACTGCTCGTACATACGGTGCCCGGGACGTTCGGAATGCATGGTTAATCCGTGTAATTGACGCGACAGACCTACGGCAAAATCGCATATGTCGATCATTTCCTGCACCTCGCCCAAACCTTCTTGGTACGATTTACCCATTTCGTAGGAAACCAATTTACCCAAGGCCTCCTTTTTTTCGCGAAGCTTTTCCCCGAATTGGCGAACGATCTCGCCACGTAGTGGTGCAGGCTTTACGCGCCACTCGGCAAAGGCAGCCTGGGCCGTTTGCATAACCTTTTCATAATCTTCCTTAGAAGTGGTGCTCACCTTACCGATCAATTGACCATCTACAGGTGAATACGATTCGATAAGTTCATTGGAAGACATTTGCTGCGATCCTGTAGAGGTTCCTGCATTTACGGCTTGTATTCCCAATTCCTTTAGGGCTTCATCCATACCAAAAGTGGCAAGAGTTGACATATTTATAACTTTTTAATTGTTGAATGTTGTAATCGTCACAAAAGTACGAAACTTCTTTAAGTCAATTGGTAAAGAAGTCCGATGTTACATACTGCTGCAATATTAGGGTAGAAAACGGGTATCGACCGGCATTTCCGTACCACATTTTTCACAAGTACGTAAGCTTTCGGAGGTATAGAAATCTTGAAAATGGCCCAAAAAGTCTTTTTCGATGTCGTGTAAGGGAAAATACACCTCGTGTAATTTGTGGTTACAGCCATCGCAGAACCACAACAAACCATCTTCACCACTGGCAGCCTCGCGTTTACGTTCGATGACCAGGCCCAACGAATTTTCGCTACGCACGGGTGAGTGGGGTATTTTGGCGGGCAACAAGAACATATCACCGGGGCCCAAGGCCATGGTTCGTTTTTTACCATCTTCTTGAATATGAACTTGAATATGTCCTTCGAGCTGGTAAAACAGTTCTTCGGTCTCGTTATAATGGTAATCTTTCCTGGCATTGGGTCCGGCCACGATCATAACGATATAATCCCCAGATTCGGTATAGAGGTTCTTATTGCCAACCGGGGGTTTGAGCAACTCCCTATTTTCGGCAATCCACTGGGTTAGGTTAAACGGAAGCGCTATAGCCATATACTCGGGTTTTATACCCTGCTAAAGTATAAAACTTTGATGAGTGGCCCGTATATACCTATATCTATTAAAGTATTGAAGATGTATGTAGAAATGTAAAACTCGAAGTTTCCCTAAAAAACATGAACCAAGACCAAGACGGTCACTAAATAACCGCTGTTCTTTTCAGAGACAGTTTATCTGTAAAACATTTGGGTAAAGTAGTAGTTACCTTCAGCATCGCTTTTAACGGAAATTCCGGTATGGGTAAAATTGCTTTCAATGTTTAGGCGGTGTCCTTTACTCGACATCCATTTGTCAAAAGCCGCTTGTGCCGTTTCATAATCCTTGGCTACGTTTTCAGCAATCATTTCGGCCGATGTTTTTGCAGAAAGCGCTGTGGCCCGGGCACTGAAATTATCATGACTCAATTCCCCTTTGCTAATCATGTAGTTGTTGTGGGCTTGGGCGGCCTCATAGGCTTCAGTATTCAAGGCCAAAGGTACACGACCGATCGATTTACGATAATCGTTAACAATGATCATCAACTCCTGCTCTATTCCGGTCACATTTATGGCATCGGAAATGGCAGGGGTTTCGGCAATATCTTCTTTGGTACAAGATCCAAACCCTAAAAATAAGGCAATAGAAAGCAAGGGCAACAACTTCTTCATGGTCGCTTCATTTTGTTTGACCTTCGAAAAAGTAGGGTTTCGAGGGCCGGGGGTTAATAAGCTGATTTGGGATCGCTACACAGCAATATTAAGGCAAGGTGAAGGAGTTGATCCGAAATATTCCTTGAACCACAATTATTTTCGATTAGCTACGTTCGTGTCGATTAACGGTATAAAATCCTCGTTTTATTAAAACCGACCGCGTAGTATTATGCAGTATCTTTACCGATAGAAACCAGCATTTTACCATGAGGAAAATCTTCCACCTCCTACTCGTTATAGGCTTTTTGAGCCTTTCTTCCTGTAAAAACAAAAGCAACAAAGCTACTTTATCCCAACTCGATCGTTATTCGGAATATATCAATCAGATTACCCATGGGATTATCTCTACCCATGATCCCATACGAGTGGTTTTTGCCCAACCCCTTTCTACCTATGAAGTTGGTTCGGTACTTGAGCCCAATCTCGTTGAAATTACGCCAAAGACCAAGGGTAGCTTACAACTCGCGGACGATAAGACCTTGGTTTGGATTCCCGACTCTCCTTTATTACAGGATACCGAATATCGTATTAGCCTGAAAATGGATGTTTTATATCCGGATATCGATAAGAAGTTAAGTACCTTCGCCTTTGCCTTCAAAACCCTGAAACAACAATTTTCGGTCTATACCGAGGGCATTCAATCTTATGATAAAAACCTACAATATGTAAAAGGAGAAATCCGCTTGGCCGATTTAATGGCCGTAACCGAGGTGGCCCAACTCATAAAGGCGACCCAAGAAGGGGAAGCCGTTTCGTTTACATTGCAAAGCCCCCCCGAAAAGGGCCGACAGTTTTCCTTTATACTCGACAGTATCCAAAGAAAGGATAGCGATTCTGAATTACACCTTAAGTGGGATGGGAGTCCGTTTGGCATTTCCACCCAAGGCAGTGATGTATTGACCATTCCGGGTAAGGACAACTTTAGTGTTACCCGAATAGAGGTACAGACCCAGCCCAGCAAAATGTTGGAAATCCATTTTTCGGATCCCTTAAAGAAAAACCAAGATTTCAAAGGTTTGGTGAATCTTCAGGGCGATTCCAAATTAAAGTTCAAGGTTGCGGGCAATACCTTAAAAGTATATCCGTCGAAAACCACAACGGGCACCCTATCAATAGAGGTGTTCCCGGGTATTGCCAGTGAAGACGATTATAGTTTAAAGGCGGCCTTTCAAGAGAGGGTGGCCTTTGAACAACCTAAACCCGAACTCAAGGTGCTTTCGAGCGGAACGCTTTTACCCAGTTCCAATAACCTAAAAATCAATTTTGAAACCGTAAACCTTAAAGGGGTCGATGTGCGCGTATTTCGCATTTTCGAAAACAACGTGCTACAGTTTTTACAGACCCGCGAATTGGAAGGCTATGGCAACCTCCAACGGGTAGCCCGCCCCATTGCCCAAAAAACCTTAGACCTACAGTCACAAGCCGGTTTCCGTGCCGAGAAATGGACCGCCCATGCGCTTGATCTCTCCACTTTGATCGAACCCGAACCTGGTGCTCTATATAAGGTAGAGTTCAATATTAGGCCCTCCCTATCCCTTTACCAATGCGAACAGACGTATTTTGACGGCTACAAAGAAGACAAAAGCGAATACGACCAAGAGACGGAAACCAGTTATTGGGATGGCTCTGAAAGCTACTATTACGAAGGCGGTTATTACAATGGTTATGACTGGAACGAAAGGGAAAATCCCTGCCATGGCACCTATTATGTAGACAAAAAGAAGTACGCTACGGTATTGGCCACCGATATTGGGGTTACGATTAAAAAAGGGGCGAACAACAGCTATTTTGCAGCCGTGACCAACCTATTGGACACCGAACCCATGGCTGGGGCCAAACTCACCTTTTATAATTACCAGCAACAGCCATTGGGATCCTTGGTTACCGATGCAGAGGGAATGGCCATTTTCGATGCCGAAGAAAGTGCTTATTTCGTGGTAGCAGAGGCCCAAAACCAAAAAACATATTTAAAACTCAAGGATGGCAATGCCCTTTCGATGAGTAAGTTCAATGTTTCAGGGGCCCAGATCCAAAAAGGCATCAAGGGGTATATTTACGCCGAAAGAGGGGTTTGGCGCCCTGGGGACGAGATGCATTTGTCGTTTATGCTTAACGACAAGGCCAATCCGTTGCCTAGTGGTCACCCCATAAAACTTGAACTTTTCGATCCGTACCAAAAGTTGATCAAACGGGAATTGCGAAAAACAAATGCCGAAAACCTCTATTACTTCAGGCTCAAGACCGAGGCTACGGACCAAACTGGGCCTTGGCTGGCCAAAGTGTCGGTGGGCGGTGCCGTATTTACCAAATCGTTGCGCATAGAAACCATAAAACCCAATCGATTAAAGATTCAGGCCCAACTGAAAGGCAACGCCAAGACCATACAAGAAAATATAGCGGCCGAAATAGCCGTAAAATGGCTGCACGGTGCCACGGCCCGAAACCTAGATTTGGATGTTTCGGCGAAATTCGACCAAAAGCGAACCCAGTTCACGGCTTATCCGGCCCATGTATTCGACGACCCCAGCCGTTCGTTTTCCGGGGAAGAACAAGAGCTCTTTAAGGGGAAATTGGATAGCGAGGGAAAGGCCCATTTCAGTATGCGACCTAAGCTTGAAAACAAGGCGCCCGGAAAGTTGAACGTGGCCTTCTTGACCAAGGTCTATGAAGATGGGGGCGATTTCAGTACCGATGTATTCACGGCCGAATATGCCCCATACGATACCTATGTTGGGCTTTTGGTACCCAAAGGAGACAGCAAACGCAATATGCTTCTGACCGATACCCAGCATCGTTTTGAACTGCAAACCGTAACGGCAGAAGGAAAACCTAAGGCTACCCAAGGTTTACAGGTTAGTATACATAAGGTAAAATGGCGCTGGTGGTGGGAAAGCGGCCCAGACAACCTATCGAATTATCAGAGCAGTAGGTACCATGAAGAAGTTTTTTCGAAAACCTTGGATACCGATACCCAAGGAAAGGCCCATTTCGATTTTGAGCTCAAGTACCCCGATTGGGGCCGGTATTTGGTACGGGTAGAAGACCCTTCGGGTGGCCATGCAACCGGGCAAACCATTTATATCGACTGGCCAGGCTGGGCCGGAAAGGCACGAAAGGGTGACCCTACCGAGGCCAGCATGCTCCGATTCAGTACCGACAAGGAAACCTATAATACTGGGGAAACCGCCCAGGTCAGCTTTCCTAGTTCCTTGGGGTCGCGTGCCCTATTGACCGTAGAAAATGGAAATGAGGTATTGGAGGCCCAATGGGTAAACACCCAAGAAGGGGAAACCAAGGTAGAACTTCCGATTACGGAACTTTACACGCCCAATGTATTTATCCATATATCACTTTTACAACCCCATGCCAATACTAAAAACGATGCGCCCATGCGCTTGTATGGGGTAGTACCCATAGCGGTAGAAAATCCGGAAACCCGTTTGGCCCCAGAGATCCAAATGCCTAATACGCTACGCCCGGAAACCGAGGTAACTGTTAAAGTAAAGGAAAAACAAGGCAAACCCATGGTGTATACACTGGCTGTGGTAGACGAAGGCTTATTGGACCTAACCCGTTTTAAAACCCCTGACCCTTGGAATGCCTTTTATACCAAAGAAGCCTTGGGCGTAAAAACCTGGGACGTTTTCGATGATGTGGTAGGCGCTTATGGCGGGCGAATCAACCATATTTTTGCCATTGGTGGCGATGGAGCCTTGGCCGGGGCGAACAACAAAAAAGCCAATCGGTTCAAACCTATGGTTCTTCATTTAGGACCATTTACGCTAGCTGCGGGTAAAACCGATACCCATAGCCTGAACATTCCAAAATACATTGGCGCGGTACGTACCATGGTAGTAGCACACGATTCCGACGTGGGGAGTTATGGTTTTGCCGAAAAATCGACCCCGGTCAAAAAACCACTGATGGTCTTGGCCTCCCTGCCCCGTAAAGCCAGTCCTGGTGAAAAAATCAAGGTACCAGTAACCGTTTTTGCCATGGAACCCAAAGTAAAAAAGGTTACGGTTAAGATCGATGGTCTTAGCGGGTTTAAAAACCTGGGGGACAGCTCGAAACAAGTAATATTTGATCAACCCGGTGAAAAAA
This sequence comes from Sediminicola luteus, assembly GCF_002514735.1. Taxonomy (GTDB): domain Bacteria; phylum Bacteroidota; class Bacteroidia; order Flavobacteriales; family Flavobacteriaceae; genus HQA918. The sequence continues at coordinate 311,017 of NZ_KZ300477.1, forward strand.
TGGTCTATTTCGACTTGGAAGTCACCGAAGGTGTAGCCATCGGCAAACTTAGCATCAAAGCTTCAGGTGCCGGGGAAAGGGCAAGTTATGATCTGGAAATGGATTTGGGCAACCCCAACCCCATCAGTAGTACCCTACAACATTTGGTATTACAGCCTAAATCTGAAACCAGCTTGGCTTGGGATACCTTTGGGGTAGCCGGAAGCAATGGGACCGAACTGGATATTTCGAGCTTACCTCCCATGAATTTTAACGGCCGTATGCAAAATTTGATTCGCTATCCGCATGGCTGTTTAGAACAAATTACCTCGGCGGCCTTTCCCCAACTCTATTTAGATGATATGTTCGATTTGGATATCAATCGTAAACAAAAGGCTGAAAAACATATTAAACAAGCCATAGACCGATTAAAATCGAACCAATTACCCAATGGCGGGTTCGGGTATTGGCCTAGCCAAAATCGCGCCAATGATTGGGGCACCTCTTATGTAGGCCATTTCTTCTTGGAAGCCGAAAAACAAGGCTATGTGGCCCCAATCGGATTTAAGCAAGCTTGGATAGACTACCAAAGAAATACGGCGAAACGTTGGCGGGCCGGAACCAACCATTCCGACCTTAACCAAGCCTACCGCCTCTTTACCTTGGCTTTGTCCGGTAATGCAGAGCTGGGGGCCATGAACCGACTGCGGCAGAAAACCACACTTTCTACGAATGCCAAATATCGTTTGGCGGCAGCCTATGCCCTTATGGGTCAAAAACAAGTGGCGAAAGAAATGCTTCAGGGTACCACACCAGATTTTAACGACCGGAACCATTACCGTTCCTATGGCTCGGTGACCCGCAATAAGGCCATGGCCTTGGAAACCTATGTGATACTGGAAGATATGGCCAAAGCCCAGAAAATAGCCGAAGCCATCGCCAAAAACCTTCAAGAAACAAAATGGATGAGTACCCAAACCACGGCATACGCCCTTTTGGCCTTGAGCAAATTCGCAAAAGGGGTCGGTGGCAAGGGTATACAATTGGATATGGGTACAAACGGAAAAGTATCGACAGAAAAAGCTACGGCGATTCGCAATGTTTCAGTAAAACCAGGGCACAATAGCCTACAATTGAAAAACCAGGGGGAAAACACCCTTTTCGTTACCCTATCGAATTCGGGGCAATTGCCCATTGGCCAAGAAAAAACCTATGGACGCAACCTAAGGCTTAGTCAACGTTTCACAGATAAGAAAGGCGGCAGCATTGTAGTCGATAAGGTGGCCCAAGGCACCAATTTGGTTATGGAGGTTATCGTTACCAATACAAACGCTGAACCGATAAAAGATGTAGCCTTAACTACCTTTTTACCTAGTGGCTGGGAAGTGATAAACACCCGATTTACCGACTATGGGGAAGTAGCCCAAGCCGATTATTCTGACATCAGGGACGATAGGGTAAACCATTATTTCGATTTAAAGAAAAACGAAACCAAAACCTTTAAATTATTGGTCAATGCCTCCTATTTAGGGTACTATTATTTACCAGGGGCCCAAGTAGAGGCCATGTACGATGCCGAATATGCTGCCCGAAACAAAGGCCAATGGATTCAAGTAACGGAATAATTAGCTCGTAAGCAAGTATGTTTTGAAGGAAACAACCTACATTTTTATGGGATAGGGATAGTTCTGATTTCTATCTGTATAAAAATAGCCCTTTAATTTTAGGAGTTTACATACCGCCAAGGGTAAAAATCCTTAAATTTGGGGCCATAAGGCGTAAAACACGTGTAGAATCAAGGCTTTTGTGTCGCTCATTCGGGAATAGTTGAAAAATGATGCGTGATACCGAACGTTTAGTCGGATATATTTGCCCTTTATCGATTCGTCCTTTTATTCAGAGTATAACTAAACAAGTATATTAACTGAGATTTTTCAAAACTATGAAAAGAAGCGCTTTGCTTATCGCCCTTTTGGCGATGCCATTTATTATGATGGCCCAGAAGAACAAGAAGCCGAATATCCTCGTTATCTGGGGAGACGACATCGGTTGGGCCAACATTAGTAAGTACAACCACGGCATGATGGGGTACCAGACCCCGAACATTGACCGAATCGCCAACGAAGGTGCCATGTTCACCGATTGGTATGCACAACAATCCTGTACCGCAGGTAGGGCCGCCTTTATTTTAGGGCAGCACCCTTTCCGTACCGGACTTTTGACCATTGGTATGCCTGGTGCCAAACAAGGTATCCAAGCCGACCAACCTACCATTGCCGAATTGTTAAAGAACCAAGGGTATACCTCGGGCCAGTTCGGAAAGAACCACTTGGGTGATCGCGACGAGCACTTACCGACCAACCACGGTTTCGATGAGTTCTTTGGTAACCTGTACCACTTGAACGCCGAAGAAGAGCCGGAAACCTATTATTACCCAAAAGATGCCGAGTTCCACAAAAAGTTCGGACCTCGTGGGGTAATCCATTCGTATTCTGATGGTCGTATCGAAGATACGGGGCCTTTGACCCGTAAGCGTATGGAGACTGCCGATGAGGAATTTACCGCAGCTGCCATTAAATTTATCGAAAATGCCCACAAAGCTGGTAAGCCTTTCTTCGTTTGGTTGAGTGCCACCCGTATGCACGTTTGGACCCACCTTAAGGAAGAAAGCCAAGGTGTAACCGGAATCGGTCTTTATCCCGATGGTATGGCCGAGCACGACAAAGCCATTGGTACCGTATTGGCCAAGTTGGAAGAGTTGAAGATCATAGACAATACCGTAATCATGTACTCTACCGATAACGGTGCCGAGAAATTTACATGGCCCGATGGTGGTACTACCCCATTCGCCGGTGAAAAAGGTACCACTTGGGAAGGTGGTTTCCGTGTACCTTGTGCCATTCGTTGGCCAGGTGTGATCAAGCCAGGAACCATCGATAACAACATCTACTCTCACGAAGACATGATGCCTACCCTTTTGGCTGCTGCCGGTGTTGATAATGTAAAAGAACAATTATTGACCGGGTACAAAGCCAATGGTAAAAACTTCAAGGTACATTTAGATGGTTACAATATGAAGCCTTTCTGGGAAGGGAAGGTAAAAGATCCATTGCGTAACGAAATCTACTATTTCGATGCTGGTGGTAACTTGAACGCCCTACGTTATAAAGATTGGAAATTGCATTTTACCATCATGGAAGGTGCCATTAACGAAGCGTACAGAAAGACCCCTTCTTGGCCTATTCTGATCAACCTTCGCGCCGATCCATACGAAGTATCGTACAAGTCTGCCCTGTATACCCGTTGGTTCGCCGACAATATGTGGACCTTCGTACCGGCCCAGGCCTATGTTGGTAAGTTCTTGGAGACCTTTAAAGAATTCCCACCGGTTCAGGGAGGATCTTTGGGTATCGACAAAGTGGTTCAATCGCTACAAAGCCGCCCACAGAACTAAGCCAAGCTTAGATAAAATTTTTAAAAGACCGTCCCTGCAATTATGTTGGGGCGGTTTTTTATGTTTAGCCTACCTATACCCAACCTGAAAGTCTTAAATATAACGGCATGCCCGATACGCCAAACCAACTAATACTATTAAGAAACGACCGGAACATAGTACATCTAGTTTTGGCCACACTTGGCTATACCCTTTCCTTATGGTTATTGTATAAACTTGTTTTGCACCACACCAACACTGTCGAAAGCATAAAAAGGTTAGGTGGTATCATCATTATAATAGGTGTGGCCTTACGCCTATCCTTGATAAAAGAAACCATAATTGATATTGAAAAACAGCGGTATCGCCAAGGGTTTGGCCTTGGTACTTGGGTATTCTCCAAATGGCGCCACTTACCATCTATTGAATATATCTCGGTTTTTAAGCAAGCCTTAAGTGACGGAAACCATCAATATCAGATAAACCTATGGTATCAAAAGAGTAAAAGGATTACCGCATTCGAGTGTTTAGATAAAGAAAAGGCCATAACAATAACCCAAACACTGGCCCATAATTTTCAATTGGATTGGTTAGATGCCACTTCCCCTAAAAAAATATGGCACAAAAACGCCCAAATAGATTAACACCCATCCTCAAAACGGATGTTTACGTCCAGTTCTATGATATTGGAGATAACATCATGTTTATGGGGCCCCATAAGATTTTCATTGGCATAGTCTACCTTCCAACGGTTACGGTCCAATTTTAGTTGGGAACGCAAGACCATGGCCCTAGCCTCACTGGCCAAACTAGCTTTAAAGGTGATAAAGTTACGAACGCCCTTTAAGGTTAAAAAGCCTTCAACATCCAAAGTATCGTCCGTATTATAATACACCCTACTTATCTCGAGCGTAGCTTCCGGGTACATCCCTACATCAAAAAACAATGGGCTCTTTAAAAAAGTAATCAAAGCATTTTTCGAAGCGCCTTCGGTGTCGGCCAGGGTACGCATATCAATCGAAAAACGTCCCGATTGGATTAACCCTTCCTTCATATCAATTCCGCCACCAGAGAATTTTAAAGTCCCCCGTTGTTTGTTCAATTCGGCAAAGTTAGATCCTGTCCAACCTACGGTGCTCTGGGTGGTATCGAGCACTAAGGAATACTGCGCCTGCATAGATCCCACACCCATCAACAATAACAAAAGGAAACAAAGCTTTTTCATAGCACGAATTTTAGTAATTATTTAATCCAAAGCTATTTGGTACACCCTTTAAAGATGTCAAAAAAATGTAAAACCAGTGTCAAATGTGCAGAATTATCATTTACTTGAAATACTTTTACACGCATATGTCCCTAAAAAACCTGTTCATTGTTTTACCCATGTTGGCTTTAGGCTTATTGCTTCTGTTAGGAGGCAAGGCCGAAGAACCCCTACCCCATTTTGAGGAAAAGGTAAAAGTGGCCTTACGGAAAACCGGGCATAACCTCTTGTTGGCTTCCCAAGACTCTACCTCGCTGGTCTTACCCATTCAAAAACTGGAAGAAAATAAATTCCGCCTCACCTTTGAAACCGATTTGGTTTTGGCCCCCGAGCAGGTCGTTTCCGAGATCAATACCCATTTAGGGCAAAGTGGACTTTCGCAGGATTATATCGTGGAATTGGTCGATTGCGATACCCAAAACGTATGGTATAGCTTTCAAATGGTACAAGACCAAAAAGATGATCTGGTCACCTGCCAAGGTCGTACCCTCCCCCTAAATTGTTATGCCCTGGATATCGTCTTTATAAAACCACAGCCTACCCATGCCATTGGCACACCGAAAACCTATCTCTCCCTGATGCTCATCGGATTTTTAGGCTTCGGGCTTTGGTATACCAACCAAAAAAAATCTGCTGCCGATAAACAAGAGAATCAAGCGGAAAATACTTTGATCTTGGGCCCTTACCGATTGGATTGCGATAACCTACAACTATTGGGTGGGGCGCAACCCATAGAACTCAGTACCAAGGAAAGTGAATTATTGGCCATTTTTTCGCGTCATGGCGAGCAGGTGGTAAAACGTGAGATATTGGTAAAGGAAGTTTGGGAAGACAAAGGCATTTTCGTGGGGCGTAGTTTGGATACTTTTATCTCTATGATCCGTAAAAAACTAAAACCCGATGGGCTTCTGCAAATCGTAACCGTACATGGAGTGGGGTATCGCTTGGAGTCTAAACAGGAATAACCCCTACGCTACACCTCAAGTAAAGGTTCATCTGTATCCCGCAAAACGGCATCGAAAATAAAATCGCCAATATCCTTTATGGGCTCATAGAATACCGATTCTTCGATTATCTCTTTGTCAACCCATCCCCATTGTAAGAGGGTATTGTGAAAAAATATGATCAAGGCCCCAATGATCACTGCGTTCTTTAAGGCACCAAAAACCGCCCCCAACAACTTGTTAAGTCCGCCCAACATGGCAAAATCAGCTATTTTTGTCAAGAGTTTCCCGGCCATGGAAACCCCAATTACAATCGCTGCAAAAGTGATGACAAAGGCCAATATTTTAATGTATTGCGAGTCCCATTCCATGTTCTGATGTAGATAATCTTCAGCGATATACGAGAAATGAATGGCACCGAAAATACCGGCGATCAAAGCCACCAAAGAGGCCAATTCTACAAACAGGCCGTTGGAAAAGCCTTTATACAACCCCCAAAACAGGAGAATTCCGATAACGATATCTAAAATGGGCATAGCGATGGTTTACACAAATATAGCAGCCAAAAGACAAGTCACAAAACCAAGATGGTATTCGTAACTTTGCCCGATAAATAGATGTATGGCCAGGGATGAAGTTTTAAAAGAGCGCTGGGAGTTATTGGTAAGTCAATTATCGGCAAAATTTTCTAATGGAGACCCCCTCGATCTCGATGCCATTATCTATCTGATCGGCATTCAGGAACTGGGGCAACCCAAGCGAAAGTATAAAAAAGACGAGAAGGTAAACTTGATGCATATCGCTATTTGCCGTCTTTTGGAACCCTATGGTTATTATGAATTCGACTTCTTCGATCCGGACGGATGGCCCCACTACAAGGTAAAAGAAAACCTACCCTTTTTAAAAGCCGGCGAACAGTCCGTTTTAATGAAAGAGGCCATAGTAAGCTATTTTGTGGAAAAAGGTTTTTTCGAATAAGGCTACAAAAAGGCGATCCTCGTATCTTTATTCCAAAAGAGAAAGCCATGCAAGCCCCTTATTATGCCGTAATTTTTACCTCAACCCGTAACGATGGTGATCAAGGCTATGCCGAAATGGCCCAAAAGATGGAAGCACTCGCCCAGGAACAACCGGGTTTTTTAGGTATGGAAAGTGCCCGGGAACAGCTTGGTATTACCGTAAGTTATTGGGAAAATATACAGGCCATAACCCAATGGAAAAAGCAATTGGATCATGTTGATGCCCAACGAAAGGGCCGTTCTACCTGGTATAGTGGTTACCGAGTACGGATCTGCAAGGTAGAACGGGAATACAGCTTTGGGAAACTTTCTTTCTAAGTTATGGTTTTCAGGTTAGGACTGACAACCATTACAAAACGTTTGGGGCAGTATATAGTGCGGCACCCATTACAGTCTACCCTTTTCCTTATTACACTAATCGGGTACTATTTTTGTTTGCCACAGACCCTTTTTAACCAACCCACGGCCACGGTGGTACATGCCCGAAATGGGGAACTGCTCGGTGCCAAGATCGCGGCCGATGGCCAATGGCGATTCCCAGCACTAGATTCGGTGCCCAAAAAATTTGAACACTGTCTGTTGGCATTCGAAGATGGCTATTTTTACCAGCACCCCGGTTTTAACCCGGTTGCCATGGGCAAGGCCTTAGGTGCCAATTTGGCCCAAGGCAGGGTTGTTCGTGGTGGCAGTACCATAACCCAACAATTGATCCGCTTGCATCGCGGGCAAAAAGGCCGCACATATTCCGAAAAACTTTGGGAACTGGTTTTGGCCACCCGGGCCGAATGGCGTTATACCAAAAAAGAGATTTTGGCTCTTTATGCTTCCCACGCCCCTTTTGGTGGCAATGTGGTAGGCCTGCCCATGGCCGCCTATCGCTATTACGGTCTATCGCCCGACCAACTTTCTTGGGCCGAAGCCGCTACGCTTGCTGTTTTACCTAATGCCCCTGGACTTATTTTTCCGGGAAAACGACAGGAAAGGCTGAAAAAGAAACGGGATTTTGTGCTTAAAAAACTCTTCGACCAAAAAGTGCTCGACAGCACCACTTACCAACTGGCCCTGTTGGAACCACTACCCAATGCCCCCTATGCCCTACCAAAAACGGCTACACATCTCGTGGCCCACCTTGGGCAAACCCAAACCGGGCAGAACATTACCACTACCCTTGACTATAACCTACAAGAACGGATAAACCAAATCGTAAGTAGGCACCACAGGCAACTTGTAGGCAATCAAGTGCATAACGCGGCCGTATTGGTAGTGGACACCAAAACCCGTGAGGTGCTGGCCTATGTAGGGAATAGCCCTACCGACAAAGCCCATGAAAAAGATGTGGATATGGTTCGGGCGAACCGTTCTACGGGTAGTTTGTTAAAACCCCTACTGTACGCCGCTGCCCTAGATGCTGGGGAATTAAGCCCTACCATGTTAGTGGCCGATGTACCCACCCATATTGCCGGTTATAATCCAGAGAATTTTTCCAAAACCTACGCTGGGGCCGTAATGGCCAAAACAGCCTTGGCTAAATCGTTGAACGTTCCTGCCGTACGCATTTTACAGAATTATGGCTTACAGAAATTCCGCGCCCAACTGGACGCCTTTAAATTAAAAGGAATAAACAAACCTGCCGACCATTACGGACTCACCCTGGCCTTGGGTGGCGCAGAAGCCAATTTATGGGATCTAACCAAGGTTTATGCCAGTATGGGCAGCACGGTTATGCACTTTACCCAAAGTTCTTCAGAATACTATCCGAACGAGATACAGCCACCCATTTTGGAAAAAGGAAAACAAGCCGATTTCGGATTGCCTACACAGGAAAAAACCACTTTTGATGCCGCCAGTGTCTATTTGACCCTAGAAGCCCTAAAGGAAGTGAATCGGCCCGAAAGCAACCAAGCCTGGCAATTTTTCGATTCGGCCCGACCCATTGCTTGGAAAACCGGGACCAGTTTCGGGAACAAAGATGCCTGGGCCATAGGTGTTACCCCTGAATTTACCGTGGGTGTTTGGGTGGGTAATGCCGATGGCGAAGGGAGGCCGGGCATCACCGGGCTAACGGCGGCCGCCCCTGTTTTATTCGATATATTCGGCAGTCTACCCCAAACCAGCTGGTTTCCCAAACCCTTCGATGCCTTTAAGCAAGTCGCACTATGTACCCAAAGTGGTTTTTTGGCCACCGAAGTCTGTACTAGTAAAACGGTAGATATCCCGAATACGGCCATTGCCCTATCAGCCTGCCCCTACCACCACTGGGTGCACCTCAATCCACAAACCGGTGAACGGGTAAACAGTTCTTGTTTTGAAGTTAGTGCCGCACAAAAAACGGCATGGTTCAGCCTACCTCCACTTATGGAATGGTATTTTGCCAAAAACCAGGCCCAATACCAAATCTTACCCCCTTTTCAAAAAGGTTGTGAAGTTGTAGACGCCTCTCCCATGGCCTTTATCTACCCCGCAGCCCAAAGCCGGATAAGCTTGACCAAGGATTTCGATGGGGAAATAAACCCCATGGTAGCCCGTTTGGCCCATTCGGATTATGATAGTGAAGTCTTCTGGTATTTAAACAGTGACTATGTTGGCCATACAAAACAATATCACGAAATGGAACTTTGGCCAAAAACAGGTGCCCATACACTAACCGCCACGGACGCCGAAGGCCACCAAATTCAAGTGAAGTTTTCGGTGGATTGAAGTAACGATATCGATAGTTGTATGTAATATGTATATTGAATTAAAAAGGAAAAATTGGACAATTATTTTATAAAAAGCGAGAGATTAGGTTTTTCAACTTGGGGTAAAGAAAAATTCCCATTTGCAAAGGAATTGTGGGGAAATATAAATGTGACAAAACTTATTGATTCAAGAGGCGAATTAAATGACAACCAAATATTTGAAAAACTGAACGCTGAAATTGAAAACTATAAAAAGCATGGAATTCAATATTATCCTATTTTCTTACTCGAAAATAATGAGTTTGTTGGTTGCTGTGGATTAAAACCTTATGATTTAGATAATGGAGTTTATGAAATTGGTTTCCATATTGTTCCAAATCATTGGAAAAAAGGAATTGCCAAAGAATCCGCAACAAGAATTATTAAATATGCTTTCGTTGATCTAAAGGCCAATGAACTTTTCGCTGGTCATAACCCGAATAATATTGGTTCACAAAAACTATTAAATAAACTAGGGTTTGAATACATTGGTGTAGAATTTTTTGAACCAACAGGTTTAAATCATCCATCATATAGAATGAAAAGAAACACTACATTTAACAATACTTAGACACAATAACGGTGGATTCCGCTTCCTTTTGCCATACTTAAGGCAGGCAGAATCCACTCGGAATTGCTATGGCTTGCGATCTAAACAAAAATCCAATAGCTTCAATCCCATAACTGCAGTTATACGAGACCGATACTTACTTTTTACGTTTATATCGACACTGAGTAATTTGATTCAAATAGGTTGTTGATTCAACAAAATCAAATGCCATTAGCTGTGGTAGGTTGCCAAATAATGGCACCCCGCCTCCGAGTAATACGGGGATCCGTGAAATAATCAGTTCGTCAATCAAGTTTTCCCGTAAAAAATTCTGGATGGTGGTGCCTCCATCAATATATAGATTCAAGAAGCCTTTATCATGAATTTCTTTTAAAACAGTATTCAAAGCACCTTTTACCAAGAATGCCTTATCGGCATGGCTCTGTGGTATCTCATTTAAACTATTACTCAGCACAAAAACAGGTTTGGTATACGGCCAATCGACATCGAAACCGATAACGGTCTCAAAGGTATTGCGCCCCATAACCAAGGCATCTACGCGATTCATAAACGCTAAAAAACCCATATCGTCCTGATTCGGATTGGGTATACTATGCAACCAATCCAATCCGCCCTTGGAATCGGCAATGTACCCGTCTAAGCTTGTGGCAATATAAACTATGTTCTTTTTTTCCATGATCCATTACATTTTTATAATCGCAAAGTACCTGATATCCCGATAGTCAAAATTGTACAGAATTTACCCCAAGCTCGGCGATCTATACTGTTTGGGGCTACAGCCACAAAACTTTTTAAAATTTCGGATAAAATGCGATTGATCGTAAAATCCGGCATCTAAGGCTAATTCGGTTAGACTCCCAAATCTTGAGGTTTCCAACCGTTGAATGGATGTATTGATCAATTTCAATTTTACATAGGTATTAGGCGTAAGCAAATAGTCTTTTTTAAATTTTTGGATAAAACTTTTTTGCGTTATGGCGAGGGTATTTCCAAAGGCATTCATAAGTCCCTTTCCCAACACCTGATTTGAAACAAAGCGATCGAATCTTTGTACATCCTCATCCAATCGGAATTCTTTGAAAAGGGTATACAATGGTCCTTCTAAAGCTTCCAGGTTCAATGCGCTTGAGACGGTTAGGGAGTTTCCGATAATTTCACCCAATTCCATAAGTAAGGTGGCGTCTAGATTTCGTTTTAAAAACCCATAGCAAAAGGGTTTTAGAATAAAGCCTACAGTCTGATATCTTCCTGAAACCCTGGTTCGAAATGGTCTTGTTTTCAGTCCTGAAATCAGATATTGTATATTATTATGATCGTAGGTTTCGACATGTTGTCCTTCGACTTTGAAAGTGTCCCCATAATTAAAAATCAATTCTGTGAACATGGGGGCGAAATGGCTTGCATTGATTTCTAAGTTAACGGAACTCCCTACCCAAATTACTTCCACAAATTGACTAAGGGGTGCTTTGGGACGGTATGTTCTACTATAAACCATGGAAACAAACTAAGCTCATCCCTTTTAAAATACATTTTTGAATCAATAATCCATCAAGAAGTACAAATACTTTATTATAGAAATCGATTCCGTAATTTTAGAGCAACCATTCCCAAAGGAAATGCAAGACCAGAAATACATTCTAGCCTTAGATCAAGGCACCACCAGTTCGCGGGCCCTTTTGGTGAACGCCTCCGGGGAGATTATCGGCATGGCCCAAAAGGAGTTTAAACAAATATTTCCCCAAACGGGTTGGGTAGAACATGACCCTTTAGAAATTCTCGACAGCCAGTTAATGGTACTAGAAAAGGTAGTCCGACAAGCCGGAATCGCCCCGGAACAAATTGCCGGATTGGGCATTACCAACCAAAGGGAAACTACCGTAATCTGGAACAAACATACGGGCAAACCCATCTATAACGCTTTGGTATGGCAAGATACCCGAACCACCGACATATGTGAGGCCTTAATTGAAAAAGGACTGGAAGCTTATGTAAAAAAAACCACAGGTCTGGTTATCGACGCCTATTTTTCGGGTACCAAGATTCTATGGTTGTTGGATCATATACCCGGTGCACGCGAACAAGCCGAGGCCGGCGAACTCCTCTTCGGCACGATTGATAGTTGGTTGTTGTGGCATCTTACCGATAGGCAAGTACATGCCACCGACATGACCAATGCCTCACGTACCTTACTCTATGATATTAACCAACTCTGCTGGGACGAATATTTACTCGAAACCTTGAATATTCCGGCAGCCATTTTACCCCAGGTTCACCCTTCGGTACACCCCTTTGGCCATTTTAAGCTTCAAGGGCATACCATCCCCATTACGGGAATAGCGGGGGACCAACAGGCCGCCTTGTTCGGACAGGCCTGTTTTAAAAAGGGTATGGCCAAAAACACCTATGGTACCGGCTGTTTTATGCTGATGAATACCGGTAAAAAACCACAGTTTTCAACGAATGGGCTACTTACCACCATTGCCTACGGGGTAGATGGCAAAGTAACCTATGCCTTAGAGGGTAGTGTTTTTGTTGCCGGTGCCGCCATACAATGGTTACGCGACGGGTTGGAACTGATCCAAAGTGCGGAAGAAACCCATGCCTTGGCAGCATCTTTACCGGAAGACAACCCGGTATATGTGGTTCCCGCTTTTGCCGGCTTGGGTGCACCTTATTGGGATATGTATGCGCGTGGGGCCATTTTCGGCTTAACCCGAGATACCGGAAAGGCCCATTTAGCCAAGGCTACCCTAGAATCTTTGGCCTACCAAACCAAAGACATTCTTATGGCCATGAGTGAAGATTCGGGCATAAAACCTAAAAAACTACGGGTAGATGGTGGTGCCTGTGCCAACGATTATCTGATGCAATTCCAAGCCCATATCCTGAACATTGTGGTAGAACGGCCCAAAGTGGTGGAATCTACCGCCATGGGCGCTGCCTATATGGCCGGTATCGGCTGTGGTTTATGGCAATTCTCCGATATAAAAGACAATCAGCCTTTAGACCGTAGTTTTCTTCCCGGTTATGACAAGGAAAGACGCAAAAAGCTTTACAAAAAGTGGAAAAATGCCATAAAACGTACCAAAAAGTGGGAAAAAGATTGATTATCCTTAAGTACTCAATATAGTATAGGAAAACCTCAATAATTTTGTGTTTCACAACAAATTATAGTGTAATACCCCGTTCTAAACTAATTTGTGCCATGCACAACAATTATGGAATCCGTGAAGCTTTCATTACATAAAATCATAGGGGTCGTTATACTACTTTCCTCTAGTATTGCCATGGCCCAAATTCCAATTCTATCTACCGATGTTGGCGGCTATAATTCGGCCACGGAAGGCGATTTGTATCGCACTACCGATTCCAATGAATACTACATTGGGTTAGAAAATGGTTCGTTATTGCCCTTCGCGTCCAGCGTTGGGGTACAGACCAAAACAACAAACTATACCCTACAATCTACCGATAACCGATCGGTACTGACCTTTAACTCGGCCACGCCCGTTACCTTGACCATTCCGGCCGGGCTCCCTATAGGATTCAATATAAGTGTTTATCAACTTGGTATCGGACAGGTACAAATCGTGGGTAGTGGGGGCGTAACAATACGGCATAGGCTAAGCAGAACCAAAACCGCCGGGCAAGATGCTGGGGTCGGTATCGTGGCTACGGCCTCAAATAGCTATCATCTAACAGGTGACCTCTCGAATTGATATGTCTCGGTATCTCACCATACTATTTGTAATACTGGGAGTGTCGGTTTATGGGCAAATCGGGCAACATAACCAATACCCAACCCTAACCCCAATGCGGGCTGTAGATGAGTTGCCCGGTATATTGGACAATATCGCAACGGACTTGGCCGCTGCCTATTCCCTACGGAAGCTAAAAGGCGATTATACAGGGCCACTGATTCGGTTACGCAGGGCATCGGACAATGCCGAACGGAATTTTTATTCCCAAGACAATGATATTTGGATCGACCAGACAGCTATTAGCAATTGGGCGGGAGGGGCCAACCTTTTCGTGGTGCTCTGGTACGACCAAAGCGGAAATGAATTTCACGCTTTACAAAATGTACAAAATAAACAACCCCGATTTTATAACAATCCAACTACCCCTTTTTGGCAAGGTGATGGTTCTAACGATATTCTAGAAATACAGGCCGATACCCGAACCCAACTCACCAATAACGGCCGTGAAGCAAGTATATTTTTGATAACCCAAGCTACTAATCGAAGTCAATTTACTTTTGGTGCCGTTCAAGATTCCAATCGTAGTAATCGCTGGCAAGCCCATATTAACTGGTCTAATAATAACTTGTATTTTGACCCTGGGGATTGCTGCCAGTCCGGAAGGAATTTCAACAACTCAGGTACCAGCTACACCCAAGACAAACTATACACTTTTGTTAGGCGAACCAATAGCAGGATCGTAAATGTAAATGGGGTTAATCGAATGAACAATGCCTATTCCAGTTCCTACGCTTATACAGCCACCACCTTGTTTGGAATTGGAGGTGCTTCGGGTATTAACTTTCAATATGCCAACAATCATTTTATGGAGTTCATTATGTACCATTCCGATGTCCCCGCTGCAACAATAAATACCCTAGAATCTGATATGATGGGGTATTGGGGCTTGTAGCATCTGTTCACCCTAATCCAACTTCTCGGTCAGTTTTTTAAATACCTTTTTGGGGTTTTTGTGTTCGTACAACACTTCGTAGACCGCATCGAGGATAGGGGCTTTAGATTTCTTCTGGTGTTTCTCGCCCAATAAATAAGCACTTTTCGCGGCATAATAGCCTTCAGCCACCATATTCATTTCCATCATGGCGCTTTTTACGGTATAACCTTTGCCGATCATATTCCCGAACATACGGTTACGAGAAAAGATGGAGTAACCGGTCACCAACAAATCTCCCAAATACGCTGAATTGTTAATGTTTCGCTTCATTTTATGTACGCGATTGATAAAGCGTTTCATTTCGCGAATGGCATTGCTCATCAATACCGACTGAAAGTTATCGCCATACCCAAGTCCATGAGCTATACCGGCCGCAATCGCATAAATATTCTTTAACATGGCGGCATATTCGGTACCAATAATATCGTCAGAGATTTTGGTTTTGATATAGTCACATTCCAAATTTTTGGCTAGCATTTCCGCTTTGGCCTCATCGGCACAGGCCACCGTAAGGTAAGAAAGGCGTTCCAAGGCCACCTCTTCGGCATGGCAAGGGCCGGTAATTACCCCAATATTATCTAAAGGAATACCATAGCGCTGGTTAAAGTGTTCCCCAACGATTAGTCCGGATTCAGGGACAATACCCTTAATGGCAGAAAAAATGATCTTGCCTTCCAATGAAGTATGCAAGGCAGCCATAGACGATTCTAAAAAAGCCGATGGAATTACGAAAATCAAAACATCGGCGGCGGCAACGGCAACATTAATGTCAGCGGTAAGCTCTAGTTGTTCGGTATGGAATTCGACCGAACTTAAGTAGTTTGGGTTATGGCCTTGGGTGCGTATATGTTCCAAAGCATCGGTATTGCGCATAAACCAATGGATGGTCTTTTGGTTTTCCGACAACATTTTCACAATGGCGGTGGCCCAACTACCACCACCGATAACCGCAAACGATTGATCCATAGAATTGATTTATCGGCCCAAAAGTAACCAAATTTGCCATCAGGTCTTGGAAATAGGCCGATTTTACACCTAGCCCCAAACCCATTTTAATCGAATTTTAACACTATTGAATACATTTTTAGAAGCCTACTATACAATGAAGCTGTACATGTGACGTTATATTACAGAGAATACGAAAGAAATTTCGTAAGACTTTTTTGGTTGGTTATTTAGTTAGGGAAAGCTTTGGTCTGTTTGATCAGAGCTTTTCTTTTTGCGGTTAACGCAATGTCTGTTACCGATTTTTAAAGATTTGATTACCCCAAATCGAATTAGATTATCGTATTTTTGCCGCTTTTTAGGGCAAACACCATTTTGCCTTTTTGCTGATAAACAGTTATATACGAACCAGGCTGTAACAAGGCCACATATTTGGAACCGACAGATGAAGAAGTATTTAAACCTTTTCGATCTTAAACAAAAGGTCGACTATAAAACCGAGATCCTATCGGGCTTAACCGTGGCATTGGCCTTGGTACCCGAGGCCATTGCCTTTGCCTTCTTGGCCGGACTCTCGCCCTTGACCGGTTTATATGCCGCCTTCATGATGGGCTTGGTCACCTCGATTTTGGGAGGTAGACCCGGCATGATATCCGGTGCTACGGGCGCCGTGGCCATCGTTATCGTAAGTTTGGCCAAATCGCACGGGGTAGAGTATATTTTTGCCACCGTGGTCTTAGCGGGTATTTTACAGATGGCCGCAGGATTTTTACGCTTGGGTAAACTTATGCGCTTGGTACCCCATCCGGTAATTTTCGGATTCGTAAACGGTTTGGCCATAGTTATTTTTATGGCCCAGTTAGATCAGTTTAAAGATGCCGCCGGAAACTGGATGACCGGTGTACCTTTATTGATAATTTTAGGTTTGGTGTTTTTGACCATGCTGGTCATTTGGGGCCTGCCCAAGTTCAGTAAGACCATTCCGGCATCTTTAGTGGCTATTCTTTTGGTATTCGGTCTGGTGTATGCCTTTGGAATAGATACCCGAACCATAGGCGATATCGCCTCTATAAAAGGAGGTTTCCCGCCTTTCCATATTCCTGATGTACCCCTAAGTCTAGAGACCCTAAAAATCGTATTCCCCTATGCGGCCATAGTGGCCGGGGTTGGGCTTATCGAAAGTCTTTTGACCTTGAACATTGTAGACGAGATTACCGAAACACGAGGTAGGGGAAATAAAGAGGCCGTGGCCCAAGGTATAGCAAATGTACTTTCTGGGGTGTTCTCGGGAATGGGTGGTTGTGCCATGATCGGACAAAGTTTGATCAATATTTCCAATGGTGCCCGAGCCCGTCTTTCAGGGATCGTAGCTTCGGTTATGCTGTTGGTATTTGTAATGTTCGGATCTAGTTTGATCGAACAAGTACCCATGGCTGCCCTAACCGGATTAATGATCATGGTTGCCATCGGCACCTTTGAGTGGGCCAGTTTACGCACCTTTAAGCGTATGCCCAAATCAGATGTGTTGGTCATGGTCTTGGTTACCCTAGTAACGGTATTCTTGCACAATTTGGCCTTGGCCGTTTTGGTTGGGGTTATCATTTCGGCCTTGGTATTCGCATGGGATAATGCCAAACGCATTCGTGCCCGCAAATATGTCGATGATGCCGGTATAAAACATTATGAGATCTATGGTCCTTTATTCTTCGGTTCGGTAACGGTTTTCAACGAAAAGTTCGATGTGCCCAATGACCCCGAAGAGGTAATCATCGATTTTGCCGAAAGTAGGATTGTGGATATGTCGGCCATAGAGGCGGTTAACAAACTTACCGAGCGCTATCAAAAAATAGGAAAGAAGGTACATTTAAAGCATTTGAGCAAAGATTGCCTTACCCTGCTCAAAAATGCCGATGACCTTATCGAGGTAAACGTTTTGGAAGATCCGACCTATAAGGTTGTTGTGGATTAATTCCAAAACCTATTTCATAGGAATCAAAGGTAAATGTAATTTGATGAAAATCAGATAATATTTCTCGGCGAAGCGCTACGTATTCTCTGTGAGCCTTAGGGTTACTTCAGCCTTATAGTGTTACACAGAGTTTCACGGAGTAGCACTGAGAACCAGAGAGGATACAGTTATTGATTCAGCTAAGTACTAAAATCCATTTCATAAAAAAACGTCTCTGGCTAATTAACCAAAGACGTTTTTTTATGGGGGAAATCTCTCTTATTTTTTAATCACTTTATACTGCAATAAGTAATCTACCAAGTTACGGGCATAAAGTTCGGCCCCTTTTCCGGCCTTCATGGGGGTAGTGGTACTTAAGGTAGTACCACCTTTCCAAATGGCAGCCTCTTTTTTATCGGTTACGGTTAGGTCGTACAAGGTTGCCTCAACGGTCATTTCTTGACGGTCGAAAGTATAACTGGGCGAAGTAACCTCGTTATAGGCCCCAAAGATATATCCCCAATAGTCGTAATACCCATAAGTTGGTGAAGGGTAGTCGAAAACGGCTCCGGGCACATGCATTTCGGTACTACGTGGTTTACCGGCAATGACCCCTATGGCACCATCAACGTTCAATTCCTTCAATTTTTTGACCATTTTTTCGGCGGCCCAATCGGCCTTGGTCGCATTCTCTGGTAAGAGATCGGTACCCATAACGGTTTCAATGCCGTGTTTCTTAAAGTCTTTGGCAATTTCCATTTCAGCGGCCCGGCGAACGATATACTCTTTGCTCACGGTAATGATGGCAATCTTATTGAATTTTTTGGCCTCGGCACCTTCTTTGTCCCAAGTATACTCCATGGTTGGGGCACAAGAAGCCAAAAAGGCCACTGTTGCCAATAGGGCGAACACTTTTTTCACACTTTTAATTTTTGGTTACTAGTCTCATTTTAAAATTCCAAGATTCGGGTAATGCAAGATTTCCAAACATAGAATCCTTGAATTAAGGTTATATGCTAAACCCTAACATTTTTAGCCCCATTCAGGAATTAGGCGTAAAGATATTGAACTCTATTGGAATGGATCCTAAAAGAAATGTAAAGGAAAGTCCAAAGCCATCCGAAACTTGATGGCTAAGACGAAAAGAGTATAGAATAAAGAGAAAAGACACTGACAACGAACCTCTTACAATTTTTTCTTTACCGTAGCTTCCTGAATTGAGGGAAAATATCTTTTTCCCTTTCTTGGGAACACGGGTAAACAAAAACATTGTAGACAAATGAATATCATGTTTTTACCATCCATTTTGCAGAACAGGAACATCCCGTCCCGACAGCTGTACGGAAGCTATCGGAATTATGCCTTAACTTCCGGATATTTTTGAGGAAAGCCATAAAAAAAATCCGTAGGTATTTATTCCTACGGATTTTTTAGAATGTAATATGACCTTTAAGGTCGATGGCTTGGCCTAGAAAGTTCTTAAATATTCGGCAATGGCCCTAACATCGTCATCGCTCAGATTCTGGTTGAGCATTACCGCATTGTTATATTCTTTTAGCAGAGCCTTGGCAATAGGGTCTTCTTTAATCATTACATCCGGGTTTTTGATCATATTCATTACCCAGGCCGGACTCCTACGCTCGTACACGCCTTTTAAGGCTGGTCCGATCATTCGTTTATCGGGTAAATGACAGGCCGTGCAAATGGTACTGTATTTGGCCTTACCGGCATCTACCAAAGCTTGGTCAATATCACCGAAGGTTACTTCTTTAAACGGACCCACACCTTGGTTGGCCATGTCTACGGGAACCCCTTCGGAAGCCACTTCTTTTTTAACCTCTTTCTTGGCCTTCTTGATGGCAAAACCTTCCTTTTTCTCTTCTTTCTTCTCCCCACAGCTTACTACAAGCGCTGCCAGGGCCAAAATTGCTACTACCTTTTTCATGCTATTGTTTCGAGTTACATTGAGAAAGGAAAAGTACAAAAAAGGGTGGTCTAAAGGAATTCTTTCACGAATTTTAAGGCCCTGCTTTCGTTATAGGCCATTTTCTTTAAGAAATAATAACCCACATGCCCCCCATATTGCGGAATCTCTAATTTGAGTTGTGGATTGCTTAGGGTTTCCGGGTAACATGCGGCACCCAAAAACGAATCGTTCTTCGCATTGATGATCAAAGTCGGAATGTGCACATGTTCCAATACCGGAAGGCAACTGCATTGGGTGTAATAATCCAGGGCATCCAAAAAACCGTGGGCCTTGCTGGTATACAGTTCATCTACGTCCCATAAAGATTTTATGTCTTGAATATCGCTCAGGGCCAGTTTATCGGGAAATCGTTCTTGTTTGGCCCGTAACTTGGCCACTAATTTTTTCCGGAAATGCCATTCGTACAACCTATTCTTCCGGTGTAGTAGTTGACAAAGTGAATCGTACAAATCACAAGGTACCGAAACCCCGATGACCCCTTTGAGTTCTTTAGGAAGGCTTCGTCCTTCCCCAGAGTAACGTAACACTAGATTTCCGCCAAGGCTAAACCCTTTAAAAAACAGCTGTTTATAACGGTCTTTTTCAAGTACAAACCGCAATACGGCATCCACATCTTCTGTACCTCCGGAATGGTACGAACGAAACAAGCGGTTGGTTTCCCCGGAACAACCACGCAGGTTTACCGAACACACATCGATACCAGCATCAACAAAAACCCGGGCAGCACCTAACATATAGGGGCGTTGAGCATTACCTTCAAGTCCGTGGAACAGTACCACAAGCGTATCGGAAACCGATGGGGCAAAACTCCAATCGAGGTCTAAAAAATCGCCATCGTTAAGTTCCAGGCGTTCCCTTTGTTGCCCTCCAAAGGCTACCTTACGGAAATTGGAGGCAAAAATCGTAGAAAAATGCCCATTGGTAAACGGAAAGGGTGGTTTAAACACCTCGGTCATTAGCTCGAAATCAGGCGTAGGTTTCCAATAATTGGGCTTGGCGTCCTATGGCCGCTTTAAAATCGGATTTTAGTTGTTGGATCAACTCGGTCGTTGGTACGGAATCGTGAATGTTGGTCACCCCTTGTCCGGCACTCCATAAGGTTTTCCAGGCTTTGGCCTCGGTATCGAGTTCCTTGCCGAAATCTACCTTGGTTTCTTTCTTCAAATCTTCTTCACTAATGCCCATGGCCTTCAGGCTTGGCCCTAAAAAATTGGCATGTACCCCTGAGATAGCCGCCGTATATACTATATCGCTGGCACCGGCCTCAATGATCATGTCTTTATAGGCCTCAGGCGCCTTACTTTCTTCGGTATTGATAAAACGGGTACCCATATAGGCCAGATCGGCCCCCATTTGCATAACCGCTGCAATATCTTGTCCGGTACTGATACAGCCGGCCGCCAAAATAGTCTTATCGAAAAACTGGCGTACTTCCGAGATCAAGGCCATTGGATTATGTGTTCCGGCATGTCCGCCAGCCCCGGCGGACACCAAAATAAGTCCGTCTACCCCAGCTTCGGCTGCTTTTTCGGCATGGCGTTTTTTAATAATATCATGAAAAACCAAGCCTCCATAACTATGAATGGCATCGACTACCATAGATACGGCCCCCAAAGAAGTGATTACCAAAGGTACTTGATGTTTTATGCAAAGTTTTACGTCGGCCTCTAAGCGCGGATTGGTCGGGTGCACAATCAGGTTAACCCCAAAAGGTGCCGCTTTCTTTCCGGTTTCCTTTTCAAAATCGGCCAAGGCGGTTTTGATTTCGACCAACCATTCTTCAAAACCTTCACTGGTGCGTTGGTTTAAGGCCGGAAAAGTACCCACGATACCATTTTTACAACATTCGATGACCAATTGAGGTCCGGAAATCAAAAACATGGGTGCGGCAACGGCCGGCAAACTCAAGCGATCGGTAAAAGAAGCGGGTATGGGCATAATATGCGGTTTAGGGTTTTCCCAAAGATAGGAAATCCGAAATTATTATGCATGCATAGGAAGGTTGTGGTTTCAAAGTTACACAATCCTTTATTAAATGCCGATTATCGGTAAACACAAAGGTCTGGCACCACACCAGACCTTTGATCTCAACGTAAACTAACGCAACGAAAGGTTTCAGGAACCTTATGTTGTCCACCCTTTTATTAGGGTTCTATTAGATAGGCAACCATAGGAGTTGCTTCCATTTTTCCTTTTCTTTTAGTACCAAAGCGATGTTGATCAAGAACAAGGCTCCGGTTTGAATCAGTTCGCCCACTTCATCGGCTTCGAGGAATAGGTGGAACAAAAAGATATGCAAGGTTATCGGTAAGAGGAAAACCGCGCCAATGAATCCGGGCTTTTGCAGCACCAATAACAGTCCGAACAACAACTCACAGATACCCAATACCTGCCAGAAATATCCGGTTTGTTTAGATCCGGAGATATATAGGATCTTTTGTAAGGTTTCCTCTTTTTCCGGTGCCTTGAACTGTTCCGCCTTTTCTACCACCTCAACCGGGGTAGGTATGGGTTTTTGGAATTTTTGGACCCCTCCGTAGAGCATCATGCCCCCAAGGATCAAACGTAAAACGATATATACGATACGCATCATACCAGTTATTGTAATAATTCGAATTCAAAGGCAGGATTACCACGTACCCCATCGGCATCGGTTAATGCGGTAAAGCGAATCTTATAGAGGTTTTCGTCGGTATCTTTCAATACAAAGAATACCTCATCTTTAATGGATGGCAAGGTACCAGGGCCACCACCATTTCTCCAGGCACTACCAATAGCCCTTTGATCCACATCAAAAGAAGCATCGACTACATCGGCACGTACAAAATCGGCATAGGCTTTTTCAGAGGTCTCCACCTTATAGGCACTAACACCGCCCAATCGGTTGGTGGCAATGAAATCGGCATACCCATATGATCCGTATCCGGGAATCTCATTGGTAAACACGGTAAAATTCATATCCCATTTTACGGGGCGAACATCATCAACGATCTGGCTCGTAAAACTTACAAATCTAAAATCGCCGCTATCGCTGTTTTTGGCAATGGAAATTTCATCGAAGTTATCGGTCACATCCAAATCGGCGTATTGTAATCGGTACCCATTATCGGATCTAAGAATCTTGATTTTCTTCCAACCCCTGGGGTCGTCGCTGATATCAACAGAGCCCACGTTCGGGGATTCGGTACCTATGGCACTTCCTAAATTGACCAGATACACTTTATTGTCATCGTCATTGGCCGCAATTTGGGCTATTGCCGTTTTGGAAAGGTCGCCATCTACACCATCTACATACTTTATATTATCGGCCTGAAAAGTCCCTACGGCCACCAAAGGTTTTAAATCGGCCACGGTGGCTTCGGTAACGGCGGCCAAATTGGTTTCTTCCAATTGGGCTACGGCCATAAACAAAGAACCGTTGATAATTACCCTATGGTCGTCACCCATATAAAACCCTAGTTCCCATGCATCGCGTTTACTGGCTTTTTGGGTAAGGGAACTTAAATCGACAAACACCTGATTGGGTTCGTTAGGCCCACCAACCTCGGGTGAAATTGAACCTGCCGTGGCAGCAGATGCGGCAAAATCTACCTTGGTACTGGTATTGCCCTGGATCTTGGCATCGGCCACACTCACTTGGGTAATGGTAAAGTTTACAGATTTTTCGGCACCACCCTCAATAGCATTACGTAACTTATTAAAGGTAAACGAGGTTTGGGTCTCACCAGTAGAAAAAGGTACCGTTATACTGCCATTTGAGGCAGCTGGGTCGGTGGTATAATCTTTATCGGTACCATACTCGGTATTGCTATCGGTATATGAAATGGTAAGGGTCCCATTTTCACGGGCGGCAACCGAGAATACAATATTCACAGGTTTTTCGGTCTCTTCGGCCCCAAAACTTAAAGAAGGGTTTTCGAAGGCCACCACAAAATCGGCCAACGGGGCATTGTCGTCGCTACTACAACCCATGGTCAATAGCGCAACAATAATTAAGGTAAAATAGTATTTCATGAATTTCATAGGTAATAATTTAGTTGTCCCTGAAATAGGCTTCATACAAAAACTGCCGACGATAACTTAAAGGCCATCTTTATACATGCGCCCCATTCAGGATTCACAGTATCAATCAATATTTAGGTTATATAATAGTTTTACGAAATAAGAGCGGCCATACCCCAGT
Organism: Sediminicola luteus; assembly: GCF_002514735.1. GTDB lineage: Bacteria > Bacteroidota > Bacteroidia > Flavobacteriales > Flavobacteriaceae > HQA918. The sequence goes on from NZ_KZ300477.1 coordinate 334,702, forward strand.
AAGAGGCTGTTTATGTTGGTACCGTGAATGGCACCACCCGAGGCCGAGCCATAGTTTACCCGGGTAACGTCCAATAAGTTTCGGGCCCCAAGGGTAAGCTGCAGTCTGTTATCTAAAAAGGATTTTTGTAAAGAGGCATCCATCCAGCCATAGCCATCCAATTTATTGCGTACAAAACGCTCGGCATCATTGGGGTCTTGGGCAAACTGATATTCGGGGCCATTGTATTTATAAAACAACGAGCCCATTACATCTATCTTTGGTATACGATACCCCAAGCTGGCATTTAGCTGAAAAGCATAAAGGTAATCGTCGTTATAGCTCACCTGGGAGTTCAGCACTTTGGAGGTGGCACTCAAGCCCAAGCCCAATTCTGCCTGAAAACGGTTTTGTTGATAGCGGTTGGTCCAGTTTACCCCCCAATTGGTGTATTCATCTATATTGTTGTATTTGTAGGCCAAGGGCGATGGATTGACCACGATCAATTCGATACGATCTTTAACTGTAAGATATCGGGCAGAGAATTTGGTACGCCACGACCAATCTTGGGTTGTACCGTTAAAAGTTTTCTTCAGATGAAGCATGGCCGATCTTCCTTTTTCCGGGCTGAGATCGGGATTACCCCTAAGATCGTGGTTTATGTCTACAAAATAGGAAAACAGTTCGTCGTAATTCGGGTTTCTTGGTGAATTACCTAACACTGCCCTAAGCTGATAGCCCTGACCTAGCTGATATAGGGCGCTTAGCGAATAGGCCATTTGAAAATCGAATTGAGATGCGAACATAGCCCGGATGCCCGGACGCAAAGCGAATCGATTCCCGAGTTTGAACTCTGCAGAACTGAAAAAGTCATAACCCGTTAGACTGCGATCTACCGCTTCTTGGAAACTGCCGGCAAATGGCGACGAATAGCCATTGATATGGTTTATCTCATACCCCAATTGTAATCCAAAACCAGAGTCGGCAAAAGATTTTGAAAGGGTACCCCGAGAAAAAAGGGCATCTCGAGATTCATATTCTTGGTCGGCCTGTACATCTTTTTGGCCCGTATTGATGTAATAGGTATACGCCTCAATATTTCTTTTCTGTTCTTGGTAAGACAAGGAAAGATAGTAATCAAATTTCTTTACCAATTTACCATTGGCATTTAGGTTATGTACCCATCGGTTCGTGGTAAAAACTTCGTCGCTAGCGGTAGGATTGGTGGTCTGCGTAGCCGGATTGTAATTCGTACGTACCACCGAGTCGTAACGCGAAACCCTTTCATCGAAATACTCAAACTTGTAAAAGGCTTGAAAATCGCCCTTTCTATATCGTAGCAATCCTTTGGCCGAGTTTTGCAATTTTGGCAGCCATTCGTGCCCTCGTAGCCCGTCATTTTCAGGCCAGTCCTCGCCCTTTCTTCCGTTGTAATGACCCGCAAAATCGTTACGGGTATACCCAGCACTCGCATACCAAGCATCAGATATATTATGGGAAATGTTTAAGCTTTGAATATGCCTTCCTTCATCGAACCAAGCATATTCATCACTTACGGTTTCTTCTTGAAGATAAGGGGTGATTTTCCACGTATAACGACTATCCTTTTTGGTAATTATATTGATAATTCCGGTTACCGCATTGGATCCATACTGCACCCCCATGGAACCTTCTACGATCTCTACCCGTTCGATCTCATCCAAATTGATTTGGGTCAGGTCGGTATTGTTGCCCAGGCCTTCATCGTTGATTAAGGGAATATTATCTACCAATACTTTAAAATACTGACTGTCCAATCCGAACAAACGCACCCCACTTTTACCGGTAGTGGCACTGGGTCGTACACTAATGTTAAGGTTCTGGTTCAAGACATCGGCCAGGTTGTTTCCGGCCATTCGGGCAATTTTTGGCCTCCCGATTACCTCGACTTCAAATACCGATTTATCGACACTGGTACGTGAAATCTGTCCGGTGACCACCACTTCATCCAATTCCTGCATGTCTAGACTATCTTTTTGAGCACCCTGTTGCTGGGCCCGTAAACCCATGGATATCAACAAGAAAAAGAAAGTTCTAACCTGACAACTTAGACCCATTCTAAATAATTTTGAGGCAAATATATATTTTATTTGGATCCAGTCTAAATTAATTTAATATTTTTGCCCTGACGATAACGCAAACTATTCAACTATTTACACCATGAAAAAAAGCATGAACACCTTATTACTCGGCCTGGTATTTTTTAGCCTTCAGGCACAGACCGACAAAAAGGCACAAGACATTCAGTCTATAAAAGATATGTGTGGCTGTTACAAGGTCAATTTTAAGTACACCGAGACCTTTGCCCCCGAAATAGATTATGAAAAACATATGGATTATACCTCTGGTGCCTTGGAATGGGCCGAACTTATCGAGGACAAATCCGGTAAACTATCCATTCAACACCTATTGGTCATCAACGACACTATGGTGATCAAACACTGGCGTCAAGATTGGTTATACGAAAACCAAGATGTGTTTTACTATGACAAAGACAACCAGTGGCGCTTTAAAACCCTGCCGAAAGATGCCGTAAAAGGGCAATGGACACAAAAGGTGTATCAGGTAGACGATAGTCCCCGCTATTCGGGATCGGCCACTTGGATCCATGCCGATGGCAAGCACTATTGGGAAAACAAGACCGATTCGCCCCTACCGCGCCGTGAATACTCTAAGCGCAGCGATTATAACGTAATGCAGCGCGGTAACCGCCAAGAAATTACCGATTATGGTTGGGTACACGAACAGGATAACGATAAAGTAATTCGCGAAGATGGGGCCAAAGATGTGCTTTTAGCCCAAGAAAAAGGCTACAATACCTATGTAAAAGTAGACGATGCCCAATGTAAGGCTGCCCAAAACTGGTGGAAGGAAAACCAAAAATTCTGGGCCAAAGTCCGAAAGTCTTGGGATAAGATCTACGACCGCGACACCCCATTGAAATTGGCCAAAAGCATAGATAAAAAACCCTTGTTCATGCATATGTACCCCGTAGAAAAGGCCAATGGGGGCAAAAAAGAGATTATGGCGGTTTTAGAGAAATTCATTGAGACCGAAAACAATAAAACTGCCCCTAGTGAAGGCAAATAAGTATACATGCTTCCCTTGGAGGGCGGCCGTAATGACAGCGGCTGCCTTCCTTTTTTTAACGGCCTGGAAAACCAGCCCGAAATTGGAGGCCAAGATCAAATCGGCCATAGAACGGGCCTATACCCTAACCGAATGGGAACAAAGCACTATAGCGGTGACCATTCCCATGGAGAGCCCGCTCGATTTTAGCAACGACCGTTTGTTCGCCATAAAAAAGGATGGTAACCTTGTGGGCTATGGCTATTTAGGAGAAGCCAATAGTATGAAACGTACTTTCGATTATTTGGTGCTGTTTAACCCCGATTTAAGTGTACGTAAATCGAAAGTATTGATCTATAGGGAAGAACACGGCCGACAGATCGGGAGTCAACGCTGGTTAAAACAATTTATCGGACTCACCCCGGGTACTTCCCTGACCTATGGTTCGGATATAGATGCCATTTCCGGGGCCACCATTTCGGCCAAGAGTATGACCGTTGCTATGGATCAAGTATTAGCTGCCATGGCGGAACTAGAACAAAAAGGGATATTTAAAGCGCAATAAGAGCAGCGGTGAAAGACGTAAACACCCTATACCATAACGATTTTGGCATTGCCTTTCGCTGGAAAAACATTCCGGAGAAATCGCATATGGTACAACTGGTTTTTCGCGACACCGGATTTTTACTCGACAAAAAACGTATTCAAAAGTTCGCCAACCAGATCCATAAATCCATGGGCAGTCAAAAGAGTGCATGCGGCCAGTGCGATTTAAACCGCAGTTGCCGTTCTTTATTGTTGGAAACCCCTATGGAGCATTTGACCATGGCCATAAGCCTCGATGAGCTCGATCAACTGAACGATTTGGTACAAGGTACCCTCTTTCAATTGGAATTGGATCAATACCTCGATCAGCTGAGCCTTAACTAAGGTATTCTATTCTGGCTTGGGGTGGTGTACTAGCCCTAATCTTTCTCCATCGAATGCGGCATAGGTATAATGGTTGATCCAATCGCCTAGATTCACGTAGGTAGACTGTTTGCCCAAATCTATTTCCATGGGCAAATGACGGTGGCCGAACACAAAGTAATCGTAATGGGCATGCTCTAACTTACGTTTGGCGTATTGCACCAACCATTCTTTGTCTTCCCCCAAAAAATGGATATCGTCATCGCCTGAGATCATTTTGTTCTTTACCGAAAGGTGCTGGGCCAATCGTACCCCAATATCGGGGTGCAGCCAACGGAACAACCATTTCGACAAGGGGTGTACGAACACTTTTTTCATGCGTTTAAACCCTTCGTCGTGCGGGCCCAGTCCATCGCCATGGCCAACAAAAAAGGTTTTGCCTTGGGCGCGGAACTGCTGGGGTTTGTGAAAGACCGGAATACCGAGTTCCTCCTCAAAATAACCATCCATCCAAAGATCATGGTTGCCTACGAAAAAGAAAATGGGCAAACCCGCATCGGCCATTTGGGCCAAGGTGCCCAGGGTACGTGTAAAGCCTTTTGGGACCACGGTTTTATAATCGAACCAAAAATCGAAAAGATCCCCCACGATAAAAAGGGCCGCGGCATCTTTTTGGATCTGCTGCAACCAAGACACGAAATATAACTCCCGTTTTTTACTGGCTTCTTGGGTAGGCGCCCCTAAATGATGGTCGCTTATAAAGTAAATCTTCTTTCCTTTGGGCAGGTCGAGGTCTCGCATAGGGTAAATGTACTACCAATTGAACAAAATTCCGCAATATCCGATTCTAAGGGGTTTAGACTTTAGAGGTCGGAATCCATGGAACAACGATAAAAAAGTTCTGTTTTTCTAACCTAAGTTGTCACTGGCAAACCATTCGGCATACGAACTATCGGTTTCTTGTAGCCTTAGGCTGAACAATTGGATGTTTTCGGGTAATCGTTTGGCTATTTTTTGGGCAAAATCAATCACCATATTCTCTGAGGTAGGTTGGTAATCGGCCAAAATAACCTGATGCCCACGTTGCTGAAGCTCTTGGGCCAGTTCAATATGCGGCGTATGTTTGTTAAAGACCGTGGCATGATCGAACACATCTACCACTTCTTCCTTCACGATTTTTTTTAGATCGCCAAAATCGATGACCATACCCAGTTTTACATGCTGGGTATCAGAAATGGGTGTACCGATTACGGTTACCGAAAGTTTATAGGAATGCCCATGTACATTACGGCATTTACCATCGTAGCCATATAAGGCATGTCCGGTTTCAAAACTAAATTGTTTGGTAATTCGAATGCGATCCATGACACTGGTTTAGGGGACAAAGATACCATCAATTTCAATGTGGTCGAGGTTCTTCTACTACAATGAATGCTATATAGGTTAGAGCCTTTATGAAAGAGGGGATTTTACAATCCTTCTACACAACCTTTTTATGCCATAAAGCCCTAAAGGAATGCAGTCTAACTATCTTTTAAACTTACGTCTCGTACGTACACGGTTTATAAAGTATATCACTACTACGAATAGCGCCAAGATAGGAAACACCAAATCTCCATTTAAAAAAGAAAGTACATCCATTACTTAAGAATTTTCCTTCTAACGCTAAGTCGTAAGGGTTTATTGTTTCTTAACAAACAGGGCCACCACGGCCCCGGTTACCATGCCCATGCACAGTCCGCCCAAACCAGCTTGGATCATATAACTGTTCAGGTTAAAATAGGCCTCGGCGTTTTCTTTGGTGGTTTTTCCGTTCTCAAGTGCCATTTGAATGCCATTGTCGAAATAGTCGGGTGAAATATAGGTGTGTATTATGTATTGTACCAGCGGACTAAGGATAGCGATTAAAACCGATAAGATGATCCCACTGACAAAGCCCTGCTTCCATTCCATTTTACCGCCCAAATCGGTTTCACGTTTATCGCGTAGGGCAAAAAAGTAAACGATTAAGGCCGGTATTCCGAACCACAGGGTATTTAGGGCATGTTTGGCTATTTTTTCATCGTGCCAGCCCCATGTTTTCTCCAAGTACATCCACCCCAACATAACCACGGAAAAAATCAAAGACCATTTAAACTCCGTCCTAAAATTCTTCATATACTTTATTTACCCTTCAAAAGTACTAAATGTGTCCTAACCTAAAGAAAACAACTGTGGAAGTAGGTCTTAGATTTTATTTGGAATGTTCGTTCTGTTATTTGTATTTTTGTTTCAGAACATTCATTCCAAAACAAAACATCATGAAAGCATCAGACAAAAAAGTAGCCGTAATAACAGGAGGAAATAGTGGAATAGGTTATGCCACGGCCAAGCTTTTAAAAGAAGAAGGGACCCAAGTGATCATAAGCGGCCGAAATGCCGAAAAAGTGGAAAAAGCGGCCCAAGAACTAGGTATAGTCGGTATTACCGCCGATGTATCAAAGCTATCGGACATCGATGCCTTGGTCCGTAAGGTTGAAAACACCTATTCAGGAATTGACCTACTCTTTGTAAATGCAGGTGTCTTTACACCTACACCGATCGGGGGATTGACGGAAAAGCTGTTCCAGACCCATATGGATATCAATTTTAGAGGCGCGGTTTTTACCATTGAAAAGTTTCTGCCGTTGCTCAACACAGGGGCGAGCATAATTAACGTGTCCTCGATCAGTGCCTACACCGGCATTCCCAACCTAGGTATTTATGCCGCGACCAAAGCTGCCTTAAATTCGTATACCCGAACCGCAGCTATAGAATTAGCGCCACGGAACATTCGGGTTAACGCCATAAGTCCTGGGCCAATTTCTACTCCCATTTACGAAAAAACCGGTATGAGTGAAGAACAGATAGAAGGTATGGCCCAGAACATGGGGGCACAGGTTCCCTTAAAACGTTTCGGGTCTCCGGAAGATGTAGCTCATTTGGTCAGTTTCCTTGCCTCTGACAAAGCCAGTTTCATTACCGGAAGTGAATATATTATCGATGGCGGAATACATATTAATACGGTATTGTCCTAAATCGGAAAGTGGATTTTGGAACGTAAGTTCCGTTTGGTTACTTTTGGGGGCAAAAGCCCCCTTTTTTATGCCTAGGGTTAAACAATTCCGCAAAGAAGATGTACTCGATAAAGCTATTTCCCTGTTTTGGAAACAAGGATTCCACGCCACCTCCGTTCAGGAATTGGTCACGCATTTAGGCATCAATAGGGCCAGCTTGTACAATACTTTTGGCGATAAGGAACAACTATTTATCCAAGCCTTGGATCGGTATAGGGAAAAGAACCTGGCCCGAATAAGGACCATATTGTTTTCCCATGGCGATATTCGGAAAGGATTTAAATCGTTTTTTGAACGAACCCTAAAATCCGCTTTGTCACATTCCGAGGCCAAAGGATGTTTTATCGTAAACAGTAGTACGGAACTATTGCCCGGAAACGAAGCTATGCAATCTTTCTTTCAACGGAATAAATCGGACTTTGAGGCCTTATTCCTTGAATATTTGGAAAAAGGGGAAGCTGAGGGGCAATTCGGTTCAGGTAAAGATCTAACCGCTTTGGCCGCATTACTGTTTACCCTTCAAAACGGAATTCAGGTAGTGGGTAAAGTGACTGAAGACGAGGCGGCACTTATGCAAAATGTACATACCACATTGGACTTACTTGACTAGGGTTTACGCTCAACCCATTGGGCCAGACGCTGATAATTGGTCAGTATCAGAAAACCGAACAAACTGGCCAAACCACTTATGGCCATAGTCCTATATTCGAATACTTCCTCATCTATAAAAACGGTGTCGTTCTCAAAATAAGTTGGTGCCACGGACTGCTTAAAGGCATCGTAGCATTCGTATAAAAAAGTAGGCAGGTTGTTCACCAACAAAAGTCCGCCCACAATCAGCAAGGCAATGTAGAGCCCTTTGCGTTTATCCAATCCGCCCAGGTCAATATGCTGCTCATCAAAACCTTTTTCCAGTCGCAACCAGCGTATGATACGGTCGGTCTGGAACAATAACACATAGGTAATACCCAGCAATAACAAGACAAACACCGTGTTCAACACCATGCCCATCGTAAAGAAACCATGGGTATACCTAAAAACAGGGATTAAGGTAAAAAGACCTTCAATGGCACAGAACAGGCCCATGGTCTTGATAAGGATACGGAACAAATCGGTTTTGGTCATAGTGTTGGTCATGAAGGTACTACTACCTATGAAACTAACGATTAATTCACAGAAAGCATATAAAAAACCCGGAAAAGTCTCAAAAACCAATGGGTCATTGATCTAATCCCGCTTAAAAACAACTATTTAGAAAACTTGGCCAAGGCCTTTTTGGTAAACTCCGACAGTACCAGTCGGCCCGACATTTCGGCCCTTTCCAACAAAAGGCGGTCCCAGTTTTCGGTACCTTCCCAAAGTACCTGTTTCATGGCGGCCAAGGCTTCCGGATTATAACTGGACAACTTTTCGGTAAAGAACAAAACTTCCTTATCCAAGCTTTCCACGTCTGGTAGCACTTTGGCCATAAGTCCTTTTTCTTGTGCCCAATAGGCCGATTTCCATTCGGTGGGGGACAAACTAAGCTCGGCCAAACCGGCCTTGCCCACCTTACGTTCTACCGCAGGGGCAATTACCAAAGGGCCAATCCCTATGGTTAGTTCCGATAAGCGTATCGATGCCCCCTCCGTGGCCATTACATAATCGCAAGCAGCTAAAAGTCCTACCCCACCTCCAACAGATTTACCCTGCACACGGGCCACAATGGGTTGCGGACATAACCGCATGGCGTTTATTACATGGGCAAAACCACTAAAAAAGGTAGTTCCCTCCTCTAAATTCGAAACCGCCACCAACTCATCAAAAGAAGCACCGGCACAAAAAGCACGCTCCCCTTCCGATTTTAAAACGATTACGCTTACCTCATCATTCTTGGCTAAGTCTTGCAATGCCCGGGTAAGCCGTTGCAAGAGTTCGGCCGTAAAGGAATTGGATGCCGGATGTCCGAATTCTAACGTAGCAATACCATTTTGAATATGGGTATACAAACTTCCGTTGGTGCGTGTTGTAGCCATGGTTTATGTTTTATCCAAAAATACAGCAAATAGAAAAACCGCGGTAAATTGCGTAACTTTTGTTGCTACGGAAACCCCTGCCATGCATAAAAAACAGCTGAAATATAGTAGCAAATTCACAGATGGCGAACTGCTATACCCCAATGGCTATTTTTTTAAACCATCGCTTCTTCATAAAACCAACAAAATAGCTTCGGCCCACATTACCCAAGTAAACTTACATACTTACCCACCCTCATTGGTTCGCAATCATCAAGAAGTACTATTTGTACTCCCCGACGCAAAAAGGGAGCTAGAGAAATTCGCTAAAGATCATAGCATACCCATAGTGGAACGTACGGATATTTGGGAATTATTATGTAGACCTTATTTAGATACGGAACTGAGTGCGGAAGAACATCAACAAGACCTAAGGCTACTCGAACAAAATGGCTTCGATAACCATGAAGTGACCAGCATCAGAAAAAGAATCCGTAAAACCATGTGGCTGAATTACTTCGTTTGGGAGTGGACCTACTTGGGCTTGTTCGATTACCTAAGCTGGACATTTTTAAATTCCAAAAAATACAATTGGGCCATGGAAATCGCCCTTCGGAATTATAGGAGGTAACACCCAAACTTGTTCTAGTGCGCTAAGCCAGGCTTGTAAGAATGTGTAAGGTTGTACCTGTTAAATACCGTTTATCGATAAAAATTATTACATTGAGCTTCGGAACCCATGCTGAAGACCCTGATAATGAGCGAAGTAATACGTAGTTTTAGGAATGAGATTTGGAAAGATGTAGTATTTGACGACAAGATTTCCGAAAGATGTAAGTACAAGATATCTAGCTACGGACGTGTTTTAAATTGCTGTGGCGACAACCCCTATTTACTGAAAAAAATGGTGATGCAGGGCTATACCTATATTCCCCTGCGCCAAAAAACGGGTAAATCTACGGCTCGTTATATTCACCGTGTGGTAGCCCAACATTTCTTAGAGCAAAAGGAAGGGGATCGGTTTGTAATCCACCTCAACTACGATAAGACCGATAACCGGGTAGAAAACCTAAAATGGGCCACCAAAAGGGAAAAGGAAGTCCATCAGTTTACAGGCCCCACTCATTTAAACAGGCCCCGAAGGGTAACCTATTCCAAGCTCACCGAAACCAAGGTAAAACTCATCAAGCGAAAGATCAACGACCCCAACCGCAAGACTAGGATGAAAATGATCGCGAAGCAATTCGGTATTTCGGAAATGCAATTATATCGTATAAAATCGGGTGAAAACTGGGGTTCTGTAGACCCGTATTAATCATATCCTGTTTTTACTACTCCGTTTTGAAGCACTTGCAAACCAAAGGTGACATTCCTTTGTATGTATGAGGCAATCGACCTTAGGTTAACTTCTCGCAAACATTACCCGAAACCTATACCAAAGCGAAAAACTCCGCAAGGCCATCCAGACCAAAAAAGCCACCCAGATACCTTGTAAACCCCAATGCAGGTATTTGCCCAGATACAGCGTAGGTATAAATCCTAAGAAAGTCGCCACCAGCAATACATTACGCAAGTATTTCATTTGCCCCATACCTTTAAAAAGTCCGTCGAACACAAAAGCCAAGGCATTAATGGGCAAGGCCCAAATTACCCACGGAAATATAGCATAGAAGGTCTGCAAAACCACCACATCTTTGGTAAACAAAGTACCTATGGGTTTATAAGCTATTAGTCCGCCTATCAACAAAACCAAACTAATTATTTGGGCATAACCGTTTACATATTTGGCCAATTTCCAAAGTCCTTTTTTATCATCTGCCCCATAAAGTCGCCCCCCCATACTATTGCCCGCAGCCGAATAACCATCAATAAAAAATGCGGCCAGCAACCACAAATTAATGGCAATGGTATGGGCGCCAATATAGCGATCACCCAAAGCGGTAGCTTCACGTACGGCCAACATTAAGGCTATATTTAAGGAGAGCGTACGTACAAAAAGGTTAAGGCTCATACCGATCAACCTCCGCATTTCTGGATGTATCGGAAAACGTAACTTTAAAGAAATAGGCGACTTGATCCACAACAATACAAAAGCCATAATAGCCATAACCGCTTGGGCGATCAAGCTTGCCCAAGCAGCCCCTTCTAAATACATGGGTTGTATAAACCCTTCAAGACCATAGACCAATAAAAAATCGAGGCCTATGTTAAGTAAGGCCCCTACCAAAGCGACCAACATGGGCCAGAACGTATTCTGTAAACCCCTGAAAATGCCAAAAATAGCAAAGGTGAACAAGGTTAAAGGTAACCCCCATACCCGAATGGAATAATACGAGACACAATATTGCAAAATGGTACCCGAGGCTTCCATAAGTTCGAAAATAGGCTGGGCAAAAAAGAGGGTAATTATCAGTAATACTATACTTAGGCCCACATTAAAAAATATGGCCTGCCCCGGCAAAGCACCTATTTCGTTGAGTTTACCCGCACCTAAATACTGAGAGACCAAGGCCGAAATAGCCGAACGCGTTTGACCAAGCACCCAAACCAACATGGAAATGAACGAACCCACGATACCGGCTGCGGCCAAAGATTCGAGGCCGTTTACCGGAATATTCCCCACTACGGCCGTATCTGTTATAGACAGTAAGGGTTCGGCAATACCTGCCAAGGTAGCCGGAATGGCCAAGCGGTTGATACTTTTAAAGTTTATGGATTGCGCCATAGATCAAAAAACCAATTCGTAACAGTGAAAGGGCGCTTCGCTTTGTTTTGGAAAAAAGATATCGCCCAAGCGCGTATAGCCGCGTTTTTCGTATATGGTATTATTACGCGGATTTTGGCTAAAAGTATCGAGTCGCATAGAAATCCAGCCCCTTTTTCTGGCGGTTTTCTCAGCAAAATCAAGTAGCTGCCGGGCGTAACCTTTTCCCTGATAATCGGGATGTACCGCCAACCGATGTACATACCCATTCTTACCATTTGGGGTTAACCAAGAAATGGTTTTGTATTCGGCATCCATAAAATCGGATACCACCACACAGCCCACCAAAGTTTGGCCTTCATAAAGCGTATACAATTCGTTACGTGCTACATCTTTCTCAAAAGCGCTACGAGACGGATAATGGGCATTCCATTGAAAAATGCCCTGTTTTTGCATAAAAAGGGCGCAAGCCTTGGTCATTTCAAGAATGGCATCAATTTCCGATAAGTTCGCCAATTGAATCATAAAAGATGTTTTATAAATCGTAAATTTAGGGATAATAAAAGCGTCATATACCGTTATAGGTAATGGAACTTATCACAGTTTAAAACCGACTAAATCATAAACACATGAAAAACATACTGGTACCCATTGGGTCTTCCCCAACTGCTACGAATACCCTTCAATACGCTGTTGATTTTGCCCGTGAATTCTCTTCCGATATCTATGTTATGGAAGTTTTGAATATTCGGAACAAAGCGGGAAACCTGGCCAATGTTCATGAAAAATTGGAAGAAAGTACCAAAGAAAGGCTAAAAGGTATTATCGAAAGTGTACATACCGAAGGGGTAACGGTTAAAATAGCTACCGCTTCCGGCGATCTTATAGATGGCTTAAAGGGCATTGACAAGCAATTGGGTATCGATTTGATCATAATGGCACCTAAAAGTAACGATGTGAACGAGGCTTTTTATTTGGGCGCCACTTCCGGACGTATTATAAAACGTACCAATATCCCCACATTAATCGTACCCAAAGGCAGTACTTATAAAGCTTTTGGTTCGGTGCTAACCGCTTTTAAATCTGGGGTATTAAAGCGCAAGAAAATTCTTTTCCCGCTAGAAATAATCAAAGAACGCTTAAACCCGGTCATCAACCTTTTGTTTGTAAAAACACCGGGCTATAGTGACGAAGATCTCCGAATTGACCCGGCCTTAATGGACATTAGCTCCAAGATATCCATAACCGAAAATGCCACTACCTATTTAGGGGTAATCGAGCATTTTCAAGAAAAGCAACCCGATTTACTTTGTGTTTTCCGTAGAAAACGTGGGTTCTTTAGAAAGTTATGGGAGAAGAACAACATTTTAAAATCGGAATTCTATGTACCCATTCCGGTTTTGGTACTGAGTGTGAAAAAAGACTAATCCCGCAGGGCAGAAACACCACGGACGTTAAAGCCAAAAACCTTGATTCCGTGGTGTTTAACCTAAGTAGTTCAAATCGATAGACGAAGACCTATTTATTTTTTCGTAAAACCTTTTGCATTTTTGGCAAAAAGCAGTTTCTTTGCATCACCAAAAAATAAGGGGATTAGCTCAGCTGGCTAGAGTGTCCCGACATAGGTCGGGAAGGTCACTGAACTTCTACCCAAACGTTCTGAAACAATACGGTTTTGCAAACCGATAACCATACAAGGGGGATTAGCTCAGCTGGCTAGAGCGCTTGCCTGGCAGGCAAGAGGTCACCGGTTCGACTCCGGTATTCTCCACCCAGTGAGGACGGGCCTTCGAGAAATCGAGGGCCTTTCTTGTTTTTTGGCTTCTGCTCACTTTTTGCTCACTTTTCAGTTTCGACCAAAAATTTAACATTTTTTAACACAATTTATAGCAGTTTCCAAATTGTGTACTTTCATTTTATTGGAAACAGTGGTTTTCCCAAATACTAACTTAACTACACAATCCACTATATTCTATTTAATATTCTTTCCGAATCAAGCGCAATTGTTCTGTTTTAGGCAAAGGTCTCACAAACAATTACGACCACTCCTTTCATTTACATATTAATTTATATCTCACTCTACACTTTACTACCTTTTACAAGTTCAACAATTAATGAAGGGTTCATTTAACCATGCATATTCCGAATTGGCACAAATAGTTATTCAACCCATTTCCCATGTTTATATACCTTTGACATCTACATTGAAGCTTTCTTGAGAAAAGAACATAGACAACAGAACACAAGGTTCTCATAAATTCTCAGATGAAATCATTGCCCTACAGCATAAATTAGTTGATTCTTCTCCAAGTGGGGTTCCACAAAGTCAAGTCATACTGTAACAAGTTTTTGAGGCTCCATTATTTATTATACCAAACCCTCTTAATTGTTGGGGCTAGGTATTACTCAAATAAGAAGATTATATCCCAGTTTATTCAAAAACGCAGGCTCGATTAACCTTTCTCCGATACATACCTCCAATCAACTATTACCTAAAAGCAAACTGCCGTGAGTAAAAATGTCTCTAATAGATGACGTTGGTAAGAAATAGCTTTTTATCCTAAAAACTGAATGATTGCTCACTTATTAAAATCAGAATACAAAAATTAAATGATGACATACTCCGAAAAGCTCGATACAAGATAAACAACCTTTAAAGTCCACTTTAATGAAAAAAATCAAGTATCCGATGTTACTGGTCGGAATGGGGCTTATGCTAACCCTTGCCAGTTACATCCCCTGGGAAAAACAGAGAGAACTGGATTTACAGATCGAAAAGGCCGGTTTTATCATGCCAGCAGCCCATCGGGTCTACGCCGACCCGGACGCTTTGGATGGCAAATACTATCTGTTCAAGGCCAAAATAGACAATAGGGGCTCCCGGACATTGGAGGACGTCACCTTAAGATACAGGATTCCCGGTTACATCGATTGGACAGAACTTGAGGTCTCCGGTCAGTTGTTCCCAGGTCAATCCATGGTGGTACCCTGCTATCCGAAGTTTAACGATGATATTACGGAAAAGACCACCTCCTCTATTGAAAAAGTGGAATTGGAGGTCAGTTGGGATGGGGCGGATGAGGACGACATAGTGGAGGAGGATTTTAAATTCAAACTTACCAACCGTAACGAATATGCCTACACGGGAATAAAAAGAGAGGAAATCAGTGGTTGGGCCGATGTATACGATAATAATGCCCTGATAGCCTGTTTTGTGACCCCGAACGACCCTGTGGTAAAATATTATACACAAAACCTTCAAGAGAAAATACTCAAAGGGGAAGCTGCCTCGGTAACGCGAAAACCTGAGGACGGTGTACGGTTCCTGACTGGGATCTATGAGGCCACACGAAAGGCCCATATGGTCTATAGTGGCACCAAGGGCATTCCCCAAAGGACGGATGATGTGGAAAGTATGGTCCAACAGGTACGCCTACCCAGGGAGGTCATTACCGGTAATACGGGCCTTTGTATAGAACTCAGCACCCTATATGCCAGCATACTCTCCGCCGCTGGATTGGATCCGGTCATCTATTTTATTCCCGGCCATGCCTACCCGGGATTCCGAATGAACGGCCAATATTTTGCCATTGAGGCCACAGGTATCAGTGGTGAAGGGCTTGGCGGAATCGCCTCTGCTGAAGAAGCATTTAAAAAAGGGCAGGAACAACTACAGGAATTCATACAACGGTCCCAAATGGGAGATCCCAGATATACCCTGGTGGATATCCACTTGATCAACCAACAAGGGGTCACCTCCATGGACCTCAAGGACGATGCATCCCTTAGAAAAAAGGTAGACGAGATCGCGGCCCGCTGGGGCGCTGATGAGGCTGGCGGCAACTATGTCCAGGATATGGTACAGCGGACCGGTGGGAATATCCCGGCCCCGAAAAACGCCCTATCCATGACCATTCCCACGGGTTGGCAGATACTCCATAGGCCGGAACCACAACTGCCCATGGTCACCGCCCAAGTGGTCGCACCCGACCAAATGACCACGGTCACGATCTATGACCTTCGGACCACCGACCTCCAACAGGCCATGCGATACATCAACCAAGGGTTTTCGCAACTCAACATGTCCTTACAATACCAGGCCAACGGTAATGCCATATCAGGCCTGACCTATTCCGAGATCGGCACTTTCAAATGGATCGGTAAGGCATTACCCCGTGGGCAAGGTATGCGTATCGTGTCCATAGGGGCGCCCGACTTCCTTTACCAACAGAACAGTAACCTGATCAACCAAGTTTACAATACTATAAGATAATGGAAATGAGAACAAGATACATCTGGATCATTTGTTTGATCACCCAGTGGGCCTTGGCCCAAAAGAATTCCCAAACCATTGAAATGGCCATCGATGGCCTAGGCAATGCCGATTTGAACATGTCCATGAAGATGAACGCCCAACAATGGCAGGTTTGGAACAACAACTTCGGAAACAACCCAGCCGCTTTGAAACGGGAAGTGGAACGCGGGATGCCCGGGTATTTCCTAAGTGATTTCAATCTCGAAAAGGACGATATGGCCCGCTCTTTTAATTTTAAACTAAAGGCTTATGGGGTCTGCAAAATCGATAAAAGGGGGAAATGGTCACTGGATACCGATGAAAAGGACGCCCATTTGACAGAACTCTCACCTACCAAATATATGTTGGTAAGCAACCCTGAGGAATTCGGGGGACAATTGCAACAGACCTTTGTCATAAACTTCCCGGATAAGGCCTCGGATATCAAAGTTGATACCGATTCCTTTGGCAACACCCTTTTCTCATTCACCATGGACCCACCCACATCGGGCTTCCACTATTTACGCTATGGGGGTATCGTGTTACTACTGATAGGAGGTGGATGGGCCTCAAAACAGCGGTTTTTCGGTACGGAACAAAAAAAATGATGACATTTTTAAATCCATACGATATACTATAAAACGAACCAAATTCGGATTATGAAAACCTATATTAGCCTTTTTTTGACACTTTTTTGTGCAGGGATTTTGATACTAAGCTGTAGTTCTGATGATGGCGCTAAAGATGCCCCCCCCGGATCAGGGCAGAGTGACGGCCCACCCAATCCCAACGACCCCGACAACGACCCTGCCGGCAACATCCCTACCACCGAGGTTGCCATCCACCTTCCGCAAGGATCGGACCTTGAGCTTAACGGCAATCATTTGACATCACATTTCGAGTCCTATCCCGTGTCCACCGAAGGTAATTCGGAAGCCATCCTCAATGATGGGACTACCACCCTGACCATTTTGCAGGCCCCCGATGGAAAGGCGATCCTAGCAGGTTTTATCGACAGGGAAAACCCAGAAATATCGGTCAGGTCCACGGTAGTGGTCAACCTATATTACAGTTTGGGGACCGTCTTCCTGCCTTTGGAGGTCAAAGAGCGGTTCTTAAGGGAAGTGGACGGCCTCCCCTATTTTGAAGCCCTGTTGGCCGATGCCGAGGCCAAATTCAAGGAAGACGCCAACTATCTATTCTCCCAAGGGTTCGCAGATCGGATCGCCGAAACACTACAAGAATGGGAAGGACAAAAGAACCATGTCGATATCTTCGCCAAGATCAAAACGGACGGATCGGATATCAGAAGTGGGATCCAACTTCGCGAGGACAGTTCCTTCTCATTTTCCCTTATCAATAACTATCGCCGTCGCGCCCATGCCTTTCTCTACAAGGACAGTATCGCCTATGACGATGGTACGGGCACCAAATTGATCCCCCAATATGGCGGGCAGGATCACACTGCCACAAAGGATACCAAGGTCGATTCGCCCATAGCTATAAGGGAGGTAATGGGTGTGATAGCGGATTATGGTGGAGGTGCCGGCCTGGATTTCGCCCGAACGGAAGCCGGCCCGTTTGATCTGCCCCTTGACGATCAAGAGGATCAAGTGTCATATAAGTGTAGGGTTATCGGCCCCTCCGTAGGTTCCGCCCCCAGAGATCGTATGACCTTGTCCGAATCGCGAAAACTGGACCGCTTGATCTACGAGACCTGGGGCTACGAACTCGTACTTCCCCTGCTCTTGGACGTATTGGGCCAGACCAAGGCCACCAAACCGGGGGACTCTAAGGAAGACCCCAAGTTCATAGAAGAGCATTTTGAAGGATTCGTAGATCAATTAAGCATTATCGGTTCTTCCATTTCCGCCATAGACCAGCCATTGAAAAATGGGGACTACTATGGTGCCATGGAGGCCTTTTACCATTCCTATTACAATAACGCCCTCGGGGGAAAGGCCGGGGACCTGATCACCTCCTTATTGGATGCCGTTACCGCGGCAGGGGTCAAGGTATCCCCGGACTATTTCATACAGAACAGTACCAAGGCCACGGAGATGGCCAGTGCCATGGGTAAATGGCTGGAACGTACCGATATCTTCTTAAAGCTCGTGGATTATACCAGGGTCCTCTACGCCATGGGCAATTCGGAATACCTCGAGCAATGGGAGGTAACGGTAAACAAAGGTAAGGTAACCCTATTGCCGGAAAGCGCATTGGCCGTCCAAGGACAGGAAAAGGACTTCAAGGCCTATGTAGAGGATGGGGCCTTGGCCCCCGGACAGAGCTACGAATACCACTGGTCCACAACGGGAACCTATGGTGTGATCCGGGACGACCTCGGAAAGGAAGGGACCTCCTTTACCAGTTCAAGGGACCAAATAAGCTATTTCAGTTCCAATACCATGGAACTGCCCGAAGGGGCCCAAGATCAGATCCAAGTGGAGGTCTATCTCAAACAAGGGCAATCCCTGACCAAAATCAATGAGGAAACCGCCAAGGTAAGTGTGGTCCCCTTGGGGTTCCGGATAAGTCCGGACGGGGCCACGGTTGAAGGCGGTGGAAGGATCAACCTAAAGGTCCTTTGGACGGATGGGAAGGATCCCGTCAACAGCATGACCCAGGACTATAGGTTCGTTTGGGATTGTACTGCCCAATTCGGCCTGTTCAACGGAAGTCAAAGCGGTATGACCAAAACTAACGAAGGTACGGTGTACTACCATGCCCTGGAGCAGGAAAGGGAAGGCAGGGAGACCGTTTCCGTTTCCGTTTATTCCAAAAACAAGGAAGAAAGCCGATACACCTATATCGATAAGGTCGAAGCCCAAATCGATATCAAGAACGACCCCGATTGCGATATCAAGACCTTGGCCTTGGAACCCCGTTTTTGGAATACCCCGAACGACCTGGCCTGTGGACAGGGCACCTCCGGGGAGATCGTCGTGCGTATCCCCAAGGATGAAAACGCGACCGGTTATAGGGTACAATGGAACGAAGTACAAAGTAGGATGCATAACCACTTTTACAACTTGGGCGGTTTCAGTTGGACCAACGAAGACCTTAACGGAGCCAAGGTCATCGACGAAGGTGGTGTTTTCGTGGTACATTCCGGCTTGGGAAATGGGGCCTCTTGCAGTGACAACTATAGCGACAATGCCAGGGCCTTTATCAACGATGTAAAAGGTTTTGCTACCGTGACCATTTGCTACGATTGAGGTAATGAACCATAAATAGATGATTTAGACCCCAATAATTTCATAGAAAAACGAAATTATTTAAATTTCCCATACTTTCAACACGGTATGGGCGATACGCTACCAGAAAATAACCATAATATCCTAATCGGGTTCCGCCAGAATGACCAGGACATCCTGGAGGGGATCTATAGAACGGTTTATCCCAAAGTGGAAGTATATGTACTAAATAACAAAGGGACCACCCAACAGGCCAAGGATATTTTCCAAGAGGCATTTATTAGTTGTTGGAGGAACATCAAGGAAGAAAAGTTCGTTACAGGTAATGTTGCGGGCTATCTATTTACCATTGCCAGGAATAAATGGGTGGACACCCTTCGTTCGCCCAAATTCAAGAAGACCGTAAAATTGGACATGTCCCTTTTTTCGGTATCCAACGATCCCACGGAAGGGGAACCGCCACAGATCGGGCCCCAAAGGGACAAAAGATCGGCCCTACAAGCGGCAATGGGGCGTTTGGGCCCCCAATGTCGCCAACTGTTGACATTGTTCTATTTCGAACGCAGGTCCATAGCGGATATCGCGCGAACAACCGGTCTAACACCCGGGTCGACCCGAAACCAAAAATATCGGTGCATGCAAAAACTTAAATCACTGAGCCATAAAATCCTTAACCATGGATGATCGACGGAACGATGTAAGCCCAGCACGACAGGAGACCTTCGAACGCTATCTGATGGATCTTATGCCATCTGACGAGCGCCTGACTTTCGAGGAAAGTTTGAAACATGATCCCGTAATGGCCCAAAACTTTGCGGATTTCAAGGTTTTGTTCAGGGGGGTTGAAGAATTCGGCCTTAGGCGGGCCATGATAGGGTTCCACAAGGTGGCCACGACCAAAACCAAAGCAAGGACCAAATACCGAATCGGAGCGAAACACTATGCCATAGCGGCGGGAACCGTCCTCTTATTGGTTACCGGGATTTGGATCTTGACACGGCAAAGCCAAACGGAAAGGCTCTTTCATAGTTATTATACCCCTGACCCTGGATTGCCTACCGTAATGGGTAATACAGCTGACTATACTTTTTACGAGGCAATGGTCGATTACAAACTGGGGGAGTACGATACCGCTATCCAAAAGTGGCAGCGTTTACGATCAACGGGTATTGAAAATGACTCATTGACATATTTTATCGGTTCCGCCTATTTGGCGAATGGGAATATTGAAAAAGCCTTACCCTTGTTACAAAGGGTCATGGACGACCCCAAAAGTGTATTTAACAAGGATGCTATATACTACCTTGGCTTGATCCATCTGTACAATGACGATAGGGAACAGGCCAAAGTTTTGCTGGACCAAAGTGAGCGGCCCATGGCCACTGAATTACGTAAAGCCCTGGAATAAACTAAACCCCCGATCATGCCTATTTCGACCTATCCACACTTCCCAAGGCCAATAGGGGCAAGGAAACCGAAATGGCGATTCCTGTATCCCTTCTTGGCAACCCTTCTTGCCATCCACGGTACTTACGCACAACATAGGGGTAATGATAGAATCGATTCCTTATTACGGGCCAAGCGATATCACCAGGCCATTGATGAGATCGACCTACAATGGGAAAGGGATCTACAACTAGGACGTATGGATTCCTTGGAGCGATATGTCGATTATTTGGCGATGGCACACCTCCGTTCCTCCGGACCGGCCACCGCCAAAAGGGAAATCGACACCTTCATCGGGCAGATTCCGGATTTGGGCCTTCAGGACCGCAAGGCCTTGAAGTTATACGATAGAGCCATTGCGTTTTACGATAGGCAAGGTTTTTTGGAACGTTCCAGGCTATTAACGTTACGCACACTGGAACTAATCAAGAACATTCAGGGTGCCACCCAAGAAGAAATTGGGAAGACCACCTATAATCTAGGGGTATGCCATTTATCCCTGGGGCAGGTATCCAAGGCCGACAGCATTTTTGTAAGGGCATTGGAGCACTATAAAAAGGACGGGGCCACCCAAGCACGGAACCTTTCGGACCTATATAACGCCCTTGGCGCCACCGCTTGGATGTCCACGGAATTGGATAAGGCCAAAAACCATTATGGGCAAGCCTTGGAGATATTGATCAACAAAGACTCGACAGGGAACGAAAACCTTTTACAAAGTGCCAGTATCCGGGCCAATATCGCCTTATTGGAGCAATCCATGGGAGGATTGGAGTCCGCACTACGACTCCAACGACAGGTTATCAATGATTATGACAAAATCATTCGAACGACGGAAGACACTGAACTGAGGGCCAATGCCAAACGTAACCGACTTTTCGCCATATACAACCTTTCGATCTATCACAATGATCTGGGACAAGTAGACAAGGCCCGGGACATCATCCGGTTCGCCCATGGTCTGGCAGAGGGACTCTTGTCCCCCCATGACCCCGAGTTACCACGATATGCGATAGCTCTGGCTCAAAGTGAACTTGCCCTAAGGAATTGGTCCCAGGCCAAAGAATTCGCATTAAGGGGGCTTTCCGGTTTGGACAGCATAGGACTGACCGACCCCCTTTGGCAGGGCAACGCCCATTATGTGCTGGCCAAGATCGCCAGTGAAAACCATGATATCCCAGGGGCAAAGGACCATTTCGATAGGGCAGAGAAACTTTATATAAGATCCGATGGGGAAGGAATGGGGAAGGAACACCTGGGGTTACTGAGGGACAAGGCCCTGTTTTTGGCCCGACATGGGTACCAAACAGAAGCGGTGGGGGTAGCCGAAAAACCGTATTCCTATATAAAATCCCACAATATGGGTAACGGTCAGGAACTCCTCAAATCAGTAGGGAACCTTGCAGAGGTCCAGACCAAGTTGGGCAATCATCAAATGGCCATCCATTGGGCGGATACGGGTATTTCACTATCGACCCCTTCGCCGACCAGCGCAACGGGTTTGGACCGTATCCAAAAAGACCTATACCGCTCCCAGTTCATCCTTATCAAGGTGAGGAGTTCGTACTATATGGAAAAAAGTCCGAACGTAGCATTTCTGACCGAACAGCTTGAAGTATTGAAAGAAGTGGTCGGAATATTGGAAAAGCGTAAAGAGATAACCACCAACAATGGGGATTTGGATCAACTTTATGAACGTTTCAAGGAACTCGGCCAACTTCGATTGCGTCTGATGATCGATCTATATGAAAGGACCAAGGATCCAGGTATGATAACCAAGATCTTAGCGGTGCATGAATCTACGGTTTACAATCGGATCCGCTTAAAATTCAATTTGGCCGGAAATAGATTCAAGAATGTACCAATCGGGGTCGTAAAACGGGAACAAGCGTTAATAAAGCGGGTCAACAACATTTTACGTGTTCCTAATGGTAACATGGAGGATTACTTTACCTTGATGGAGACCTGGAAGCGATTCAAGGACTCCCTGAAAAATACCCTCCCCTCTTATTACAACCTACGCTATGCCAATTTAACCAACACACTGAAGGATGTCCCGTCCAGAATCCCACAACGGACCACCCTTATCAGGTATCTACGGGTCGAAGGAAACTACTTCGTCTATGTGGCCAGTAAAAAAGGGGAGGTACTGATCGATCTTGGCAAAGTGGAGATCGCCCCCTATCTGAGTGATATCCAACGTCTAGGGAAAATCGAGCGATCATCAAGGGCGGCCCAAATCCTATATGACAGGCTTTGGAAACCTTTCGAGACCCATGTTTCGACGGAAAGGGTCATTATTTATCCAGATGGCGAGTTGTTCAATCTCAGTTTTGAACTATTATGCCCTGAAAAAGTGACCACTTTTGGCGGGTATGCCCATAGGTCACTGTTGGCCAAACACGATTTTTCCTATCACTACAGCCTAATGTTATTGGATCCCGATCAAAGCCCCACCTTATTCCCTTCCGGATTGGTGGCCTATGCCCCTGAATTCAACAATAGGATGAAGACGGAGTACAAAATGGCCCTAAAAGATACCTTGGATTTCGATGAGGCCTATTTAACCCTCTTGCCCCAGCCTTTCAGTTATCGATTGGCCCAAAAGCTGGGCAAGGAATTCGACGGCACCATGTACCTCAACGAGAGGGCCTCGAAAAAATTGTTCTCCCAGCGGGCCAAGGAACACAAGATCATACATATCGGTACCCATGCCGAGTCCAATAACTTAAGGCCGGAACTATCACGTTTGGTATTCGCAAAGAATATAACCGATTCACTGGACCTTGAGGATAACAATCTGTACACCTACGAAATCTACAACCAAAACCTTAGTTCGAACCTCGCAATACTCACGGCCTGTGAAACCGGAAAACCAGGCTACCGTCCCGGGGAAGGAATGATCTCTTTGGCCCATGCTTTCCATTATGCCGGAAGTGAGAGTATACTTACCAGTCAATGGCAGATCGATGAAAGATCAAGTGCCCGGATCCTTGAATCATTCTATAATCGATTAAAGGAAGGCTTAACTAAGGATAGGGCCTTGAGAATGGCCAAACTCGAGTATTTAAGAACGGCCCAAGGTAGGGAGCTACATCCCCAATATTGGGCAGGTTTAATCTTGATGGGGGATACGGCCCCTATTGACTTTTACCAATCAAAAACGACCATATGGCCATGGGTTGTTATAATATTCGTCGCAATTTTAGTATTACTTTTTATAGGTAAATGGAATTCAATTGATGACTAACTACAATGGTTTCACATATACCTTGTTCCCATTTCTAAGATGTCATAAACCCCTAAGCATTCTGTTTATTGACAAAAACAGTTGTTTTGAACTGATCGAACCCTAAGGCTTTGGTACCCTTTTTCAAATTTTCAAAATACTCGATACTCCTATTGGTTATAATTAGGGATGTATTCCGATCAAATCCGATGGCCTTTATATAATCCTTGACCAAATAGTATTCATTGGCGTCCAGTTTGGCATCGGAATAAATCAAAGAGAAAAAAGAATATACCGCTTCCATCCGTGCCCCCAACGACTTCAAAGGAACAATCGGATAATCTTCGGGGTCCCGCAGAATCTTTTCAAATTCCTTGTTGGAAATTCCTAGTTTTTCGGCAAAAGAAAAAAGAACACGCAGTTCGCTTTTATTACTACTTCCGTCCACATAGGCAAGGTTCAACATTTGGGCGAACAGCATCAACTTCTCGGTATTATCGGACTGGTACATCGATTAACTATATTAAGCGATTATTTAAACCCGACCAAAGTCTGGTAATCCTCAAAAGATATCTCCCCGTTAAAGATTTTTACGGATCTGAAAATCAAATCTTTTGCCCTATCGTGCGAACATCCCAATCCAATGGCATAACGATATATCATCTTCATTTCCACTTCGTTAACGGAATGATCAGCGAATATCATCCGAAACAGTTCATAAATGTACTCCAACCTTTCCTGTTTCGAACTTGTTGTCGGTATCGGATATTTATCCAAGTTCTTAAGTATCTCTTTTGAGAGGTCCTCATCGATATCCAACTTCATAGCAAATCTGGCTAAGAGTTTTTCCTCTTCCTCGTTTATAATCCCATCCACTGCAGCAATATTTGCAATGGCTGCAAAATGTGCTATATTAGGCTTGGTGTTTCCTGATTCAAATAATTTTGCGAATGACATATCAGCGTTTTTTGCGTTTGTATAGCTTTGGACAACAATATTATCGAAGGTCACTTTTTTTAGGTATGGATTTTTTATCCATGAATTTTTAAATCGGATGGGGCCCTTCAAGTACTTACTCCTCTTGTTTGCCAGCCTTGGCAAGTTCGTTTCTCATGGGAGTACTAAAAACCTTTCCGATGAGGAGCTGGTTGAATTGATAAAAAAATCGGACAACACTTTATTGTTTACCCAGCTCTACGATAGGTTCAGTGTTAAGGTGTACAATAAATGTCTAAGTTTCACCAAGAAAAAGGATGTAGCCAAGGATCTAACACAGGATGTTTTCCTTAAGGTCTTTACTAAACTCCATACCTTTGAAGGAAGGTCAAAATTCTCTACTTGGCTATATGCACTAACCTATAATCTGTGTGTCAACTATAAAAAGAAAGGCAAAAGTAGTGCAATGGATTTTCTAGGGGATAGTCTGGAGAAACATGAGTTTTACCTTGAACAAGACGAAGAGGATGTGGATGAGGACGAACTTTTTGAGATCCGTGCGGAAAGCCTGAAGATCGCCCTAGAAAAGATTGACCCTGAGGATAAAGCCCTACTTTTGCTTAAATATCAGGATGAAGTCTCGATAAAGGACCTACAAGAAGTTATGGGGCTTGGCCAAAGTGCCGTCAAAATGAGGCTCAAAAGAGCGCGAAATAGGGTCGTTAAGGCCACAACCGCTTCAAAAGATGAGAAAAAAAAAGAATCCCTTCAAGGAAATCGAGACTAAGGAAGATGTGCCCACGGAAATCCGTAGGAACGTGACCAAGGACTTCTCTTCTCTAAGGTTGTTCTTTGAATTCACCGAACTTTTCCTATGGATATCCCCTTCCGCAATATTTGATGTTATGAAGAATGATGAAAAGGAAGATCGCGAAAAGGGGCCGAACTAGTTTTCAGAATATTTTTTTGATTTTCAGGGTGACCAGTTATCCTTTTAGTTGTCCAAAGCTTCAAATGGACTATTAGGTCTGAACCGGTACCATATACCACCGGATAAGCCTAGGTCCCTACTAGGGATTGGTGTTATGGAAAAGGAAAATCCGTTTAAACTCCTGTCGGAGCACCCTGAGCAGGTTCCAGCAGGGCTAAAAGATAAAGTTATGGCCAATATCGGATTCATCAAGCTATCGATGGATATGACCACACTTTTTACCCTTACATCCCACCAAGCACTGATAACATCAGGGAAAAGAAAAAAGAAACGAAACGATTAAATGTAACCTAATACCACATAAAATGAATGAAATCTCAAATTGGAAGGATATAACGCTGAACACCCTTAGCGATATTGGTAATAGGGTACTCTCGGTACTACCAAAACTGATCGGGGCGGTCCTGGTCCTGTTGATCGGTTGGGCCATTAGCAAGGTCATCATCATTCTAATCAAAAGGATCCTTAAGTTACCCCAGATCGAGCGATTCTCCAGCAAGCTTTCAGAGCAAAGGTTCTTTGGTAATATCAACATGAAATTCGGAATATCGAAAACCATCTTGTTATTCGTCAAATGGGCTTTGTTCCTAACGGCCTTGATCATTGCCGCGGATATAATGGATTGGGATTTCGTATCCAATGAAATCGGGAACCTATTGAGGTACCTTCCACAGCTTTTCAGTGCGTTGCTCGTCTTTTTTTTAGGGCTATATCTGGCCAGGTTCGTACGTAAAACGGTCACGGGATTCTATGGATCCCTGGATCTGGGTGGAGCAAAGGCCATCGGTGGTATTCTTTTTTATGTCATAGCCATAGTAACCAGTGTGACGGCCTTGGACCAAGCGGGGATAGATACCACGGTTTTGACCAATAACGTTACATTGATCCTCGGTGCATTCCTGCTAACCGTGGCAATTTCCATTGGCCTGGGTTCCAAGAAAATCGTAGAGTCCCTACTACAGAGCCACTATTCCAGGAAGAATTATGAAATAGGTGATAAAATAGAATTCAATGGTATGTCGGGAACCATAGAACGTATCGATAACATCAGCTTGGTCCTAAAGACCGAGAAAGGAAAGGTCGTCATACCTATAAAGGAAATCGTGGAGAATCAGGTTACATTGATAAATGATCGGACCTGATCGGATCCCTAAGGTTAGATACTGCCCTTTAACCGGCACAAGTGAACCCCGATTACCAAATCCATTCCTTTACGGTCGAGATTCCCGGGCTAGGATAAGCTAACGAAACATCTACCAATTTACAATATCTGTATACCCTTTTGGATAACCATGGAGTTAGGAAGGGAAACCAAATGGCCATTTTCCGTTTCGATCATGGTATAAAAACCGGTTATGTCCTTAACCTTACCACAGATATCCAACTCCGCGTCCAATAAACGGATCTTATCCCCGATCCGCACGGGATTACTAAAGAAAAGTATCACACTGGCGGACAAATTGGATAGAATGGACCATGTTGCCACGAAACCCACCCCCAAAACGGCCAATACGGATGAGATAAAGACGGCGAACTGTTTAAAATCCACTCCCCATATCAATGCTAAAATGGCAAAAGCGATAACATATACCAGAAGATAGAAAAGGTTAAGAATAAGTTTCCTCCTATTGACTTCAATAGAATTCAATAATGCGAAACGGCCTATCATCCTCCTTATCAATAAAATGGATATGACCAATAGTACCAATAATACCAGTGTCAAAAAAATCTCAATCCTATATTGTAAGAGCTGCACACCTTTAAAAATTAGAATAAGTCCTTGTTAAAGTTGCAAAACTTAATCGACACTTCCAACTTTTATTTACGTGCGAAGTAACCACAAAACCCAACCAAAACATGAGGCTTGATACATTTTTGATCTTAGTAATGGCAAATCAACGTTTCAAGTACCGGACTTGGTTAACATAATATCCCATAACAAGCCATTTTTTCGGATTACGCCCAACTTGGCGCTGTTATATTGAGATGTTTTTCAGCCTTTTAGGCGCGTGACGCAAAAAAAAAAACAAAAAGTTGGTCGGCTCATTATTATTTATATATTTACCCCCATAAAATGTACCCAAAAAAGATTGGGTGTATTGCCTAACAAAATGAAACTTATTTTCAGGTTCGGGCTTAGGAGAATAATGAAGTCTACTCCGAAAGCTTGCCCAGGGATGGGAGACCGAACTCTAAGGCTGACTTCTTCGATGTTCAACTCCTTCCTTTTAAGGGAGTCCATTGGATTTTCACAAGAATCTTATTTCATCTACCGGGTTTAGGTACTGATTTTCATAAAATCGGTTCTTAGGGGCTATTGTACCCAAAGACTTTTTTTACAGAATAATCCTACGAAAGTAGGGCTGTCGCACCTATTCCATAATTCAAAACCCACTTAGATGAAAACCAGGTACATCGATCTGATCGATCAAACATATGAATTCCCACAAAATGAGTTCACATTGGACGGAGCCAACCAACTATGCTTCCATGGTGTGGAGATGATGCAGCTCATTAAGACTTACGGTACACCATTGAAATTCACCTATCTGCCCAAGATCGGGGAGAACATCCAAATGGCCAAAAAATGGTTCGCCCGGGCAATTCAGGAACATGACTATCCGGCTAGCTATAACTATTGTTATTGCACGAAAAGTTCACACTTTAAACATGTTTTGGACAAAGCTCTCGAAAACGACATCCATATAGAGACTTCGTCAGCCTTTGATATCGAAATCGTGGAAGAATTGAAAAAAAGCGGTAAGATCGATAAGGATACATACATACTATGTAATGGGTTCAAAAGGGATAGATACATCCAGAACATTACACGACTGATAAACAGTGGCCACAAAAAATGTATACCTATAATAGACAATTACGAGGAGTTGGACCTTCTACAAAACGGGATATCCGAAAATTTTGAAATCGGGATACGGATCGCCTCCGAGGAGGAACCTAAATTCGAATTCTACACTTCAAGATTAGGGATCGGTTACAAGAATATAGTTCCTTTTTACCAATCGAAGATCAGCGAAAACGGTCGAATTAAACTCAAAATGCTACATTTTTTCATTAATACCGGAATCCGTGATACCGCCTATTACTGGAACGAATTGACCAAATGTCTAAAGGTTTATATCGACCTAAAGGCGATGTGCCCCTCATTGGACAGCCTTAATATCGGGGGGGGGTTCCCAATAAAGAACTCCCTTGCTTTTGACTATGACTACCAATACATGGTATCTGAAATCATCAACCAGATCAAATCGGCATGTGATGAGGCTGGGATAGAACCACCCCATATCTTTACCGAGTTCGGAAGCTTTACCGTTGGAGAAAGTGGGGGCGCCATTTATCAGGTCCTATATCAGAAACAGCAGAACGATCGTGAGAAATGGAATATGATCGATTCCTCCTTTATCACAACCCTTCCGGATACTTGGGCCATAAACAAAAAATTCATCATGATGGCCATAAATAGGTGGGAGGATCGGTATGAAAGGGTACTACTGGGTGGGCTTACCTGTGATAGCGATGATTACTATAATAGTGAGCAACACACCAATGCCATCTACCTTCCAAAATATGACAAGGACAAACCCCTTTACGTCGGGTTCTTCAATACCGGGGCCTATCAGGAATCCATTGGTGGATATGGAGGGCTACAGCATTGTCTGATACCCCAACCAAGACATATCCTGATAGATCGTACCAAGGACGGGGCCGTTACCACAAAAATCCTTTCCGAGCAACAAGGCTCAGGTGTATTCCTGGATCTACTCGGATACAGGGACAAAAAGGAAGTTGGGCCTTTTTCCGAAGAGATTGCCACCTTAGGTAACCCGGTTTATTCAAATCATCTACAAAACTAAGACCAAATGGAAAACAACAAGAACTTTGCAGGTATTCCGGACAGGTACGCGGCCCTAGGCACGTCCAATATCGTTTTGTTACCCGTGCCATATGATGGCACCAGTACTTGGGGCAAAGGGGCCGATAAAGGGCCCCAGGCATTTCTGGATGCAGCCGGGAACATGGAGCTGTATGATATAGAGACCGGATCCGAGGTGTACAGAAGGGGCATATATCTGGCCCCACCCATTTTGGAGGATAAAGATCCCGAATCCATGGTGGAAGAGGTATATCGGGCCACAAAAAAATACATCTTGAAAAAAAAGTTCGTCAGCCTTTTCGGGGGGGAGCATTCCATATCCATTGGGGCCATTAGGGCAATGGGCGAAATGTACAGGGATCTTACCGTGGTACAGTTGGACGCTCATGCCGATCTTAGGAAAACCTATATGGGTAGTCCGTTCAACCATGCTTGTGCCATGTACGAGGCCAGTGAGAACCACAATCTTATCCAATTGGGCATCCGGAGCATGGACGTCTCGGAGCTAACCATGGTCGATAAAGAAAAAATATTCTATGCCCATGAAATGTTGGATGAAGACTATTGGATGGACAACGCCATTGAACTTATGACCGAAAATGTCTATTTGACCTTTGACCTGGATGTTTTCGACCCCTCAGTTCTACCGGCTACCGGAACACCGGAACCCGGGGGGTTGCCATGGTATCCCATTCTGGCATTCCTTAGAAAATTATTCGAAGAGAAGAACGTGGTAGGTATGGATATCGTGGAACTGTGCCCACACGCTACCAGTGCGGCCTCCGAATTTACCGCCGCAAAGCTTTACTATAAGATGCTGAGCTATAAGTTCGAGAACGAAAAGACCCCATGGGAGGGGGAGGTACAAAACCAAGATTCATAAATCGATATCAGTCAAGATAAACCCAAAAAAAATGAACACACAAGGAACCATATCGAGGTTCATGGAAAAGTATTTCCTCCATTTCAATGCGGCCACCATTGTGGATGCGGCCAAGGCCTATTCCCTACAATTGGGAAAAGGGAGCAAAATGATGGTGACCCTGGCCGGTGCCATGAGCACCGCCGAGCTAGGTAAGATCTTCGCAGAGGCCATCAGACGGGACAAAGTCCATATCATTTCCTGTACCGGGGCCAACTTGGAAGAGGATATAATGAACCTAGTGGCACATAACAGTTATGAAAGGATACCCAATTACAGGGACCTGACCCCAGAACAGGAATGGCAACTACTAGAAAGGGGACTAAACAGGGTAACCGACACTTGTATACCTGAGGAAGAAGCCTTTAGGAGGTTGCAAAAACATGTTTTCCGGATTTGGAAGGAGGCCGACCAAAAAGGAGAGAGGCTTTTCCCCCATGAATTCATGTATAGGCTTTTACTTTCCGGTGAACTTGAAAAATACTATGAGATAGATGTCAGGGATTCCTGGATGTGGGAAGCGGCCAAGGCCAACCTACCCATGGTGGTCCCCGGTTGGGAAGACAGTACAATGGGCAACATATTCACAAGTTATGTCATGAAGGGGGAACTAAAGGCCTCGACCGTAAAATCGGGAATAGAGTATATGCACTATCTAGCGGATTGGTACATCGCGAATTCCAAAAATGGTATCGGATTTTTTCAGATCGGAGGTGGAATAGCCGGGGATTTCCCCATATGCGTGGTCCCCATGCTCTATCAAGACCTGGAACGCACGGACGTTCCCTTTTGGAGCTATTTCTGTCAGATTAGTGACTCTACCACCAGTTTCGGATCTTACTCGGGCGCCGTACCCAATGAGAAGATAACCTGGGGGAAACTGGGTGTCGAAACACCGAAATTCGTTATCGAGAGCGATGCAACGATAGTCGCCCCACTGGTATTCGCATACCTTTTAAACATGTAGTATGGGAACCAAGGCAAACCTGAACCTGAAAAAGATCATCATCGATCATAAGAAACTCGACCCCACCGTCCGTGCCCTATTCACGGCAAAGTTCGGTGATGGTTTTGATGATGATGAGATAATCAACTTCCGTACCGCGAATGGGGAGTTGGTAGAATGTCTTGAAGTAAGGACGGAGGATACCATTTACCTGGTAAAGATGGGGAAATATTCCCCCACATCGGGAAATGTTGATCCGCTCGATCAAGATGAGGACAACCAATATGATGGTGACGATTAGATCGAACACCTAAAGCATCAAGATGAAGTATTTGAAAATAGTCGATAAATCGAGGCTGATCGCCATAAAGAAGGGTAAGGTCCTTGTCCTGGAAAAACGAGGTCCAAGAAAGAGGTATTCCCTCCCTGGGGGGGTGACCAAGAAAAAGGAAAGTAAAGAAGGCTCATTGGTAAGGGAGGTCAAAGAAGAAGTGGGGATTTCACTTCTAATGGAAAAGGTGGACTTCTTCCTCACTAGGATAGACCCTAAAAAGAACAAGATCAAAACATACAAGCATTACTACGTTGCATTGAGCCCCAAAGGCGAGCCCAAGGTACTTGAACCCCATAAATTCAAAGGTGTCCACTGGATAACTTGGTATGAATGCCTGGACTTCTTGGACCGAGAGGACCGAAGCGCAGTGGCGCTCTACTTCGATCAGTTTCAAAAAAAAGTCAACGGATTTTAATTATGGAAGCAAAATTTCATTTATCACTGCCCTGCAAAGACCTTAACCTTACACGATCCTTTTATATGGATGACCTCGGCCTTCCTATAGGCCGATCGACCGATAGTTGGATGGACGTGAACCTTTTCGGCAACCAAATTACCTTCATATGTAACGGTAGGTACAATTTCGATTGTCGGGAGTACAAGCTGGATAAACACATACTGCCCGCCTTTCATTTCGGCGTTATCATCTATCAAAAGGATTGGGACGGCCTTTATAACAAAATGCGGAAAGACCCGAATCTTGAGGTGACCATGGTCGTGAACTTTATGCAGAACAAAACCGGGGAGCACCATTCCTTTTTTATCAAGGACCCTAACGGTTACACGCTGGAATTCAAAACGTTCACAGATCAAAATGAGATATTCAATAAAGGAAAATGAAAGCAAAGATAGAAGCATATCAATTGGCGGACGCCATTGATATTCAAGGATGTAAGAAACATTTTAGTTATTACCCCCTCTTCGAGGACAGGGATGAGCTTTTCCTCAAATGCGGCATTGAAAGCTATTTGTACATATTCAGATATGGAACCATCTGTACCTACAACATCGATATTGGTGATACGGAAGAGATAAAAAGAAGTATCTATCGGTTCTGTGATTCCCCAAAGTTTGCAGATGGCCCCCTACTGGAGACCATCAACGTTCAGACGGGATCTGAGACCATGCGTACCGATTTCAATAGCGTCTACCTTGTGCGACACGATGAGGGAAAAATCAGATTGATCATGATGAACACGGCCCAATCCGTTGCCTTGGACTACT
The DNA here is from genome assembly GCF_002514735.1 of Sediminicola luteus. GTDB lineage: Bacteria > Bacteroidota > Bacteroidia > Flavobacteriales > Flavobacteriaceae > HQA918. The sequence continues at coordinate 367,905 of NZ_KZ300477.1, forward strand.
TTGCCGGAATCACCGAAAGGTTGTTGGAGGACACAAGGGGCCACACCAGTATCCTAGAGAGCAAGGGTAAATTGGATATTGGGGGCAGGACGCTTAAAAAGTATATCGGAAAAGTACTGAACGTCAAAAATAGAATCTCTGAAAACCTATACATTTTCGATTCTCCCGGGATAACTTGGGAAGACGAGGCACTCAATAGGTTGAACGATCTATTGAAGGACAAGTTCGATCTAAAAGATCGCTATCTGACCATTAATAGACAACTGGATATCGTTAAGGAAAACCTGGATCTGTTCAAGGACATTATGTTCCATAGGGACAGTAGTCGCTTGGAATGGGTAATCATACTATTGATACTGTTTGAAGTAATCGATCTGATAATCATAAAACTCATGGGGTAGGGAGGCCTGAACATTCAACGATCCCAGTCCCGATCAAAAATCGCTAATATCATGAAATTTCTTAATTCTGAGGAAGATCCCGAGTACATAAACCTCCAAACGGAAATGGTCTGGCTGCAACAGCACATCAAGGAAACAAATCAAAGGGTAATCGTCCTGTTTGAGGGACGGGATACGGCCGGTAAGGGAGGTGCCATTATGAGGTTCATCAGATTTCTAAATCCAAGGCTGTTCCGCGTTGTGGCCCTTTCCAAGCCAACGGAGAAGGAAATGGGACAATGGTACTTTCAAAGATATATCGAACATCTTCCCGGGCCTGGGGAAATGGTGTTTTTCGATAGGAGTTGGTACAATAGGGCCGTGGTGGAACCGGTAATGGGATTTTGTACACAAGAGCAATATGATAGGTTCAAAAAACAAGTGGTCCAGTTGGAACAAATGTTGGTAGAGGACGGAATACATCTTTTCAAGTTTTGGTTTTCCATTGGTCCCCATGAACAAAAGAGAAGGCTGGAGGAAAGGGTTTCCAACCCCCTGAAACAATGGAAACTAAGTAGGGTAGATGTGCATGCCCAGGCGAAATGGCAGGAATTCACCACTTATAAGGAATGGATGTTCCAAAACACCTCCACCCCACTTTCCCCTTGGACGGTTATCAATGGAAACCATCGGGAAACCGCTAGAAGGGAAGCCATGCGTTGTATCCTAAACAAACTGGAGTATCCCAAAAAAGGGAGCACCGGTGAAAGACTGGAAACAGATAAGAACATAATAAAAACCATAAAGAAAACTAACGGTAAACCTCCATGGATATGAACCCTTTGTAAGCACCAGCTCAAAAGACCCGGACCGTTCATTGTTGGTTAGGTTGTTAAAAGGAACGCCCGGACTTGATAGAGTATGGTGGTTCGAACAGGGCCATAAGAATGATTGATCTCAGTTGATGCAAATCCCTTAACGGTCGGCCCTGGCCCATGGAGTTTACCTAATTAGATAAAATAGCCGGTCCCTGGATCGCTATTGACCGTTCCGCAAACGGTAAAACTGAAAAATGGACAATTAAAAAACAAATTATGAAAAGATTCGCAAAAGTATCCGTATTCGTGGTTTTGGCCATGATCGGCCTAATTGGTATTCCCCAAAACACCAAAAAAAACGTAGAACAAGAGGTCTACACCATTATCGGTACCTATGACGGGCTTGATGATGGCATGTATAGTTTTACCTATACCAATGAGTTCGGGGATGAGGACACCATCGAATTCGATGCCGCAACGACCGAGGTTCTGGAGTCATTCGATTTAGATTCCACGGAATTGCTCGGTGACAAGTTCAAAGTCGACTATCAAGAGAACATCGGATCGGACCTTGATGAAGACGGTGGGGAAATGGAAACCATAGAAAGGACCATAGTAGGACTGAAGTTGATTGATTGATGACCACCAAGGAGGACCATTGGGTCCTCCTTATCCTTTTGGGATGAATCCCGATGAAGAAGACTGCCGCCAAATAGGTTCTCGAAAATGGTTCGGATAGGGGGTACAATATCGGCTATAGCCAGTTCCTTCTTTTGAAGAAAACGACCAAGCCAATGAATATCAACAACATGACGCCAATAAGCACAAAATATCCATAACGATATCCAAGTTCTGGGATATACTCGAAGTTCATGCCATAAATCCCGGCAAGAAATGTCAGTGGAATAAAGATAGAGGCTACTATCGTAAGGATTTTCATAACATCATTGGTCCTATTGCTGATAGTGGTCAGGTACATGTCCATTAGGCCCCAGACCATCTCCCTGAGTACCTCAACATTCTCGGCCACGTGGGTCACATGATCGTATAGCCCCCTAAGATAGAGAAGGGTCTTTTTTGAAAAGACCGGGTTGCCATCCTTATCCATCCGGTTGACGACCTCCCGCATCGGTACCACGGCCTTCCTTATCTTCAAAATCTCCCGTTTGAGTTCCTGTACCCTGACCACCGATCCTTCCATTGTCGTTCCCTTTAATAGATCATCCTCCAAAGCCTCCACTTTCTCACCCAATGACTCCAATAGGGTGAAGTAGTTATCCACCACTGCATCCAAAAGGGAGAACAAAAGATAATCCGCACCCAGTGACCTTATCCTTCCTTTCCCTGTGCGTATCCTATTCCTAACATCCTCGAATACATCCCCTTCCGATTCTTGAAAAGTTAACAAAAAACCTGTACCAAGGACGATACTCAAATGCTCAATCCTCAACTTGCCATCATTATCGAAATAGGGCATTTTCACAACCAGGAAAATATAGCCCTCATACTCCTCCATCTTCGGTCTTTGCAAGGTATTTGCGATATCTTCCAAGATCAATGGATGTAGTTTACAATGGGTACCGATACCTTCTATGGTCCCCACATGATCGAGTCCATTGAAATTTATCCAGGTTACCCCTTTGGTATCCAACATGGGAAAAACATCTTCTACGGACTCCAATCCATGCTCCTTAAAGGATTCCCTATCGTATTCGAACCCATCGATATTGGGACGTCCCTTTTGCTTGTCCCCTATATAGACCACTGTCCCCGGGACTTGGCCCAATGCACGTTTTATTGATTTTTTAGCCATAAATGAAGGTATCGGTTCTTCAAATTTAGTACTTTTAGTTTCGGTGTGGACGTTCCCACTTTAAACATGGTAACCTAACAAGAAAAACGTATCGGCAAAAAATTCAGATGGGTGTCGTTCTTGACCCCTTGGGGGACAAAATGGAAGAAAATCCCCGATCCACCATCGAATCGAACTAGATTTTCCCTTGGAACCAAACCGATACCACTTTCCTGATTTACCATACCGGCGCTTCTTGATACTTGGCTGTTCCAAAATGATTGGACGTTTTGCTAAAAATGACAGGTAAACGAAACTATGGCACCCTATCGTCCTGAAGGTATATACGGACAACAATGAAATGATAACCAGATCCAAAGCTTAATGAAAGTAGTCAACGAAATTCTCAATCATGCCTTCCACCTTGGAAAGGATATCCAAATCACAGTAAAGTCCATAATCTTCATTTTGATGATCTTTCTGGTTACCGCATTACTTTTGACCTTTATCAAGAGACTTGTCACAAGAAAACTCCCGGAAGAGGATGGTAGGAAGTTCGATACCATATTCTCTTTTGTCAAATATTTCGTTTTCGTGGTGGTATTCTTTCTGTCACTGGACAATTTAGGTGTGGATATCACCGCCATGTTCGCTGCCTCGGCAGCATTGCTCATTGGTGTCGGTCTGGCCCTACAAACACTTTTCCAAGATATCATCTGTGGCATTTTCGTACTGCTGGACAAGACGGTCCATGTAAACGATGTCATCGAGATGGATGGTAGGGTTTTTAAGGTGACCGAGATCAATCTACGTACCACCAAAGGGCTTGATATCGAAAACAAGGTGTTGATCATCCCCAACCATACCTATCTTAACAATACCCTTTACAACTGGACACAAAACGACAAGTTCACACGGGAATCGATTTCGGTGGGAGTGGCATACGGTTCCGACGTATCGTTGGTCAAGATGCTGTTGCTGCGTGCCGCGGCCAATACCAAAGGTATAGCTAGGAGGCCGGAGCCCTTGGTATTCTTTGAAAGGTTCGGGGAAAGTTCCATGGATTTCAAATTGGTTTTTACGGTAACGGATAGCTTCATGGCCATCCAACCCAAAAGTGATCTTCATTTTGAAATCGAAAGACTGTTCCGGGAAAATAATGTTACCATTCCATTCCCCCAACGGGATATCCATATTTATAACCATGGATTCCAAAAGGGTACAATACCCTCATAAGTATCGATACGATAAACAAAGCCAGGCTTTCACCTGGCTTTTTCAGAATACCGGACCTATCCGTAAACCCTTCGCTTTGATGGTACCTATCCGATCATAAACATCGAAACCGGTTTCCCGTAACGTCTATAAGGTTTATGTCCATGCCTTCCTATGCCATGGGATACATGTCCTGGGATAGACCGGTATCATTTTTGGGATGCCCATAAAGGTTGTTGACCTCTAAACGAACTTCAATTTCTTTTCAATGGTCTCAATCATCACATTCGCGATATCCTTACCAGTTGCATTTTCGATCCCCTCCAGGCCAGGTGAAGAGTTCACCTCCAACAATAGAGGGCCCCGATTGGATCGTATGATATCTACACCTGCGACCACCAGATCCATCGCCTTAGCGGATTTTACGGCAAGCTTACGTTCTTCCGCGGTTATCTTTATCAATGACGCTTTTCCCCCCTGGTGGATATTGGCCCGGAACTCACCCTTTTGGGCCTGTCTCTGTATCGAGGCCACCACCTTTCCGTTCACAACGAAGCATCGTATATCCTGACCGTTGGCCTCTTTTATGAATTCCTGTACCAGGATATTGGTCTGTACGCTCTTGAAGGCATTGATAACACTTTCGGCCGCTTTATTGGTCTCCGCAAGTACGACACCCTTTCCTTGGGTACTTTCCAGCAATTTGATTATCAATGGAGAACCATTGACCATCCTTATCAGGTCCTTGGTGTCCAATGGGGATTTTGCGAAACCCGTTATCGGGATATGGATATCATTCTTGGCGAATAATTGGGATGCGAATAGCTTGTCCCGGGATTTCGTGATCGCATCGGCGGAATTCAGACAATACACCCCAAGGGTGTCGAACTGACGCAGCAATGCACACCCATAAAAGGTTATGGATGGTTTTATGCGGGGAATAACCGCATCGAACATATCCAATATGTTTCCCCCACGGTACCGTATCTCCGGTGAACTTGCGTCCAATTTCATATACACGTGCTCGGCGTTTAGAAAAACCACTTCATGTCCCCTGGCCTCACCTGCTTCTATTATCCTCTTGTTACTGTACAGGTTAGGGTTACTGGCCAATAGACCTAGGGTAAGACCTGTTTTTTTTGTGAAGTATGGACTATACTTCGCCTTCATATCCTTTTCGGTAACCTCCCCGTGGCAAAAACTTTTGGAAGGATCCACCAAGTAACGTCCATTCAAGGCTTCCCGCCCCAAAAGCATCCTATACTCCATGGTATCCCTATTGGCCAAGGTCAGTTCGATTTCGAATGAATCGTCCCCAAGGGTTACCATAGTCCTAACCACCGGTCGTTCTTCGGAAATACCTTGCGAGCTTTTTACCGTCCGAACATCCACCAGCTTGGCCTCGCAAGGGACGGCAACGCTCCTATTCTCTTGGATAGGATTTACCTCGAACCTGACCCATTCCTCCAATCCCTTTGTAATGAACTTAACATTGTTGGCCTGGAGTGAGGAGGTCTTCGCACCTGAATCCACCCTGGCCTTAATGGCCGGAACACCCAATAGGTTCAATTGGCACCATTCCTCGCTTCCTAAAATCTTCATATCGTATTTTTCATTTCTTGTTTATTCCTTAGTATCCCGTCGACCCCGCAAAGCGCGATAACCCAATTGGGCCATGATCAAACGGATATTGACATATATGTTGACCCTACTTTCCTAATTTCGGTTCCCGATCCGTGATCCTCTTTAAGGGATCTATCGGACACGTCCCAATAAAAATGGGGAGCCGGTATTTTAACCCCGGCCCCCACCAATCCCCAGGTTGATCAAAGACCTCGGATTGTAATCACCAACCATCACATCAATCTATTAACAACAATTCTGTTTATTTACCATCCAAGCCCGCTCTTTACGTTTTTCCGGCAAATAACTTATGCTAAGGCCCAATGTGCCGATAACCCCTAGAATTGGTCCGACATATTCGAGGCCCTAACAGAACTCGGCATCACATTGATCTTCGTCCCACCCTTTTTTCAGTTCCTCGAAATAGGCATCATCGAATATTTCGGGGAACTCCTGGGCGACACTTTTTTTTAGCAAAAGGACCTTATCCTTTACCACCAATCTCACCCTATCCTCAGTTTGACCGGTAGTGGATGAGAAACTTATCACATCATATTCGTTAAAACCTTCAGGATAGACCGCTTTTATCGCCTGGATCAGTTCCTTATCCAAAAAACCAAAGTCTATGTTTACATGTTCCATCTCCGATAATTTTAAGGTTAAGACAACCTAGGTTTATCCGGGTCACCTATTTTTTTATGATTTTTCGAAACTTTTTTTCGAGAACTTTATATTAGAAGATATCCTATTCGAAAAGATCAGCCTGTAGCACATGTATGCATCTCATTTATAATGTTTTATGTTTTGTTTTATTTCAGAATACCTTCAAATACAAGAACAAGAAAATCGACATGACACCTATGTTAAACGGCTCCTCCCTGATCGATCGTCCCTACTAGGTCGGTACCCTTATGACAGAGGGGTTCCGAATTGAAGGACGGAAGTAGGTCAGGAGATCAAAAACATCCGCTATGATATCCTCCGATAGTTAACGCCCCATTTTGTTACCACACCGTCCCCTTTCCGTTTTCCATCATCACCGTAATGCCCTCACATCGTCTTTTTTCGATTGCTAAAGAACGGTATCCCCCCATGGCAGGGCGGCATAAACCGTCGTACTATTTATACGCCCCACCATGGGGGGATACCGTAAGGACTTTGCATCAAAAAAAGACGATGCGAGGGCACTATGGGAAGTAAAGCGAAAATCAGCAAAATGGAATGTATACGAACATGGAAAAGTACCGGGCGAAAAGAATCAAAAAAAGACAATGCTCAGGATATAATAAGTAAATCGATTTTTTTTTTAACCATTTAAAACTAATGAATATGGGAACATTGAGAAACCAAGTACGATTGATCGGTAATGTTGGACAGGATCCAAAGGTGACAGATCTGGAAAGTGGCAAAAAAGTGGCACGTCTACGACTGGCCACTAATGAGTTCTATAAGGACGCACAGGGTAATACGCAAAAAACGACCGATTGGCATATGGTGATAGCCTGGGGTAAAACCGCCCATATCATCCAAAGGTTCGTTACCAAAGGTATGGAAATGTCCCTGGAGGGAAAACTCAGGACCAGATCTTTCCCCGGTCCGGACGGTAATCAACGATATGTCACTGAAATAGTGGCCGAAAACATCCATTTACCGAAAAAACAATAAGAAAAAGCGGGAAGGGTCAGGCCCTTCCCGCTTTTTCTTATCCAATACCCCATAAATGGAGAACAGGATCAATGAAATCAAGGTAAGCTATTATGGCGGGGATCACATCAAAAAGGCTCCCAAGATAAAGCTGTCCGCGGATGCGGCGGAAATATTGTTCTTCCAATGGGACAAAGGTGTATTGGGACTACAGGAAACCTTCAAGGTACTACTACTGGACAGATCCAATAGGGTCAAAGGCCAATATGAGTTATCCAAAGGCGGTATCCATGGTACCTTGGTGGATATAAGGATCTTGATGGCCGTTGCCCTAAAATCACTCTCCGTTGGACTTATCTTGGCCCATAACCACCCAAGCGGCAATCTTTCGCCAAGTTCGGCGGATAGGGAAACAACATCGAAAATCATTAAGGCCGCCTCCTACTTCGATATAAAGATCCTAGACCATCTGATCCTCGCCCCCAACGGGGACTATTACAGTTTCGCCGATCAAGGGATACTTTACTGATTAATTGCTCCTGGTGCTTTCCATTCCCAAACTATGGCCTATGGGTTGAGGATTTGATAAAAAATCGTCGTCGGTCATGTTAAGGTCAAGGGAACAAACTCGAAAAACACCTGTCCCATGATACATTCAAAAACGATTCCCTGAAAAAAAGGAATAGCAAGACGGTAATGCGCAAAAAGCGGCATTACGGGGGGTGAAGGGCCATTCGGCCCAGTGTTCATAAGGAATAAGGAAGGTCGGCCCAAAAATGGCCGAGGTTAGAATTGTAACAATCATGGTGTTGGCCCCACAGGAACGGGGCCACATTGTAACAATCCGAAGATCATGGATGGATTTGGGACCATACGGATACATAAAAAGACCCTGGAAAGGTTCAAGATCTTTTCCAGAAAAGCGGCGATGACCTATTCGGATTGTCTCGAGTCCTGTATGGACTTCTTTACTTTTCATGGTATAGGGCCCAAGGACCGTTTCGGACCACGGTTCCAAAGGGAACAGGATAGGACCCGCAAACGCATTGATGCCGTGGTGGCCATAATCAAGAACATCGAGAGACATCAGACACGACCGACCTTGGGACTATTGGAGGCCTTGATAGAGCAAACCACCAGGTCGATCATGGATCATGACCAAGGGCACCATGGCGAACGGGAAGGCTTTCCCGAACCAATACAACAAACGGAATGGGAACGACTCCTTTCGATGGAAAAGGAACTCCAGGAGCTACTCGATTGCGTCATAGAGGTAAACCCAAGAATGGGTAAACCTTACCTAAGGCTCCAAACCCCCATATCCAAGATCAACCGATTGAAAATGGAACTAAAAAGATAATCTCATGCATATCAACATCTCCGCCCAAAAACTGGAAAGTACGTACACAGGTAGCGTACGTGATTACGTGACCTATCTGGAAAAAGAGGAAAAAACCATTGGGCCCGAGGCCCGGAAAGGGTTCTTCAATCTGGATACCGATGGGATCCCATCGGAAAGGGTGATAGCCGAAATCGATGGCAACACCGCCAAACTCAAAAAGAAGGATCCTCGGTTCTATTCCATAGTGGTCAGTCCCAGCCAAAGGGAACTGAAACATATCCGGAACGATAAACAACTCTTAAAACAATATACCCGAAAACTCATGGAGGCCTATGCCCATAACTTCAATCGCAACCAAAGGATACAGGTAAGCGATATTATGTTCTTCGCCAAGATCGAGGACAAGAGGACCTTTCGGGGCTTTGAAAGGCAGGTCCTGGGTAACGCCCCTTATCATAAAGAGATCGTCAAGCTAAAAAACGACATGGCCAAGATCGCCCGGGGGGAAATACAAGGGAACTTAAGGCGGATCCAGGCCAAGATCGATGCCCTCGATAAACAGGCCCCATACCGCGCCCAAGGTAAACGTATCGTTTCCGGAATGGAAAAACCCGGTCTGCAGACCCATGTACACATTATCGTCAGTCGAAAGGATATCCAAGGTAAACATATCCTTTCCCCACTTTCGAAATACCGTGCCTCTGAAGTGGTACTGAACGGCAAACCCATAAAAAGAGGTTTTGATCGCAATGCTTTTTTAGAGTCCGCCGAAAAGACCTTCGATACCGTAACGGGGTATAACAGGAACTATGTCGAGACCTATACTGGTCGTAAGGCCCTTTTGAACGACCCCAAGGCTTTTTACCAAAAGATATTGGGTCTACCGAAAGGGGAAAAAGCCATCGCCCTAAAGCTCCTTAAAACCTTAGGGACACGCATGCCGGTACCATTAGCAGCGATCGGCCCCCTCAAAGATCCCATAAAAAGCGTTAAAAAAGGGCTTTCAAAGACCTTAAGGAGTGCCGCCATAGAGTATTGAACCATGGATATGTCAACGATTCTGACCATCGTATCCCTTCTGTTGATCGACTTGATTTCGATCCGATGGGTCCCCCTGGGGAAATGGATGGCCCCGCTAGCGACAGTATTGGCCCAAATCAATTATCACCTCTTTTTCGGAATGGATAACGCAACCCTCATACTGTTGTGGCTCCAACTCCCTTTTTGGTCCTTTCATCTGATATTACTAGGGGCAGTGGCAACCCGAAGGTCGGCCTCCCAAAAAAACAGGTATAGGGCCTCGATCCGGACCACCGGTGGTCCTTTGGTACTAGAGAACATACGCCGTGGGGTCTCGGTGATCGGGGCCGCAGGCAGCGGTAAGACCGAGAGTGTAGTGGCCGCTTTTCTAGAGCATTTCGCCAAACATGGTTTCTCAGGGGTCATACATGATTATAAGGATTTCGAGATCGCCGGGATGGCCTACCCACTTTTCGATGGGAAGGGGATACCCTTTTACCTGGTATCGTTCGGTCCCTTCCACGATCGCATAAACCCCATTGCCCCGGCCTACCTTCCCAATGAGGAAAGCGTCCATGCCATGGCACGTGTCCTGATGGACAACCTTCTGGAAAGGGAAGATGGTCAACGTTCGGGAGCGGCCCGGTTCTTCGATGATGCGGTCGAAGGCCTTTTGGCAGGGATCATTTGGCGGTTACGCACTGATTTCCCGGGCTTCTGTAGCCTGCCACATTTGATGGCCCTTTACCAAACCTTGGATTTGGAAGCACTGGCCCGTTTCTTAAGTGACGATATCGTTTCCAAGGCTATGGCGGACGCCTTTCTCTCCAGCGTTCCTTCCCCAAGACAATTGGCGGGTATACGGGCTACCCTATCGAATGCCCTTAAAAAGATCGCGACCAAGGGCATATTCTGGACCTTGGGATACGATGGCGTACCATTGGATATCAACCAAAAAAGTTCCCCTGCCATACTCTGTTTGGTGAACCATCCCCGAAACGGGACCTCCCTTTCACCGGTAATCTCGGCCGTGATCCATTCCACCATACAATGTATGTCCCTAGTCGGACAACGCCCCTCCTTCCTGCTCATGGAGGAGGCCCCTACGATCCGTCTACCGGAAATGCATAGGATTCCGGCCACCCTTAGGGGCTATGACATCCTTACCCTATACGTAATGCAGGACAAGATCCAGAACGATATCGTCTACGGGGAGAAAAAGGCAAGGGCCATCCTGGCCAATCTTTCCTATCAATTCTTTGGAAAGGCCAACGATCCGGATACGGCCAAATATTATGAACGTTTCTTCGAACCCATCAAGAAAAGGACCACCACCATTTCCCGTGGGATAGGCCTAGGGTTCGATACCCGGATAAGCAAAGGGGAAAAAGAAGTCGCCAAGATGCGGGCCGATGCCTTCTTTCGGTTGGATCAAGGGGAATTCGTGGTCTTCCATGATGGAAAAGACCGTAAGGTCCGCTTTAAGGCACCCCGCCTTGGAAAACGATTGCCCCGACCTAAGAAAATCGGGGCAATGGAACTGGAAAGGAACTTTAGACGGATCCATAAGGAAGTCCGGGACCATTTTTCAAGACTATATCCGCCGTCCCCCCCCGGATACAAAGGATAAAGCACCATCAATACGTAAAATGGGGAGCACGGAGCTTGACCGTTAACCGCCGACCATGAGGTTCCCAAAGATCCAAACGCATGGATTCCCCTTTTCCCATGACGAATCGCGGTAGGACCAAAACGACCCTGGCCTCCCCCCCTTGCCCGATCGTTTTGGGCTGACCATGTATATAGATCGGGACGATTTCGGTATCCTGGGTGATGGCCCTACGGACCACCTTTCTGGCCGAACGGAATAGTTTTAACTGCTCCCAAACGAAATCCACCCCGGATCGATTGGAGACGGAAATTTGCAGATAGACCAGTCCTTGACCATATACCCAATTGGTGACCTTAAAGGAAAAACCACCGTTACGATCGCCCAGGTCCAATCTTTCCGGTAACCTGAGTAGGGCCTGACAGTTTTTTTCCAAGGTTGTGAGGTCGGGTCCACCTGACATCCCTTTACCCTTGGTAACCAACACTTTTTCAGGGGATTCAACCCCTCTTTCGGGGTCCCTTGACGAAGAAGGGATAACAGCACTCTCGGATGCTATCACATAGTGTAGCCGCTCAAGGGAACCCATATACCCTAAAACCAAACAATAGATACTACCATCCTTGGTTCGCACCCAAAGGTTGCCCATGGCCCCTTTATCCGCCCTCAAGAACCCCATGGTCTGTGGGGTTTTCCCATCGAAATCGAAAGAGAAACGGGCCGTACTACAGGTAGCACCCATTATGGGGCTCCCGAAGGAGACCCCGACCATCATATCCCTATTGGCATAAATGGTGTCCAAGACCTTTTCCTGGGAAAAAAGCCCCGAAAGGGACATTATATATACCATTGCGAAAATCCTCATCTTGTCCATCTTTATTCGTTTTGTTTTTTCCTGAGTTCCAATACGGTCCTGTCGGGGACCGTTACCGTTAATTTCGACAGATCCCTTTTCAATAGGTTCCGAAGGCCCCTGAGTTCCGGAAGGCCCGGTACCTGTACCCTGTCCAATGCATCGCTACCCAATCTTGCAGGGGCCCCATCGATTCCTTTCCCATCCAAAGGCAAACCTTCCCATCCGTCATTGGGATCATAGGCCGTCACCTCCAGGGCATGGCCAAATGGTGCCCCTACCTCCACCAATAATCTATAGGGGGCCAATCCCACCTTACCATAAAAGGTAGTGTACTTGGGCACCGTATCTCGGCCTAAGGGGACATCCACCATCAATTGCATCCGTAAGAGCATACCGGCCCTGACCCTTTGATCCCCTAGGACACGTACCTCGATGGGCGGGGAAAGTCCGATATCCCGGGATTCCGGAAAAAAGGCTTGTACATCAATTGGTCCCTCTTTGGGAACCGGTCCATTGTCCCTCGGGTTGGTGGCGGTATCCGGAACGATCCTTCTCTGGGGTACCCTGTTCCCATTTCCCTTATGTCCATGGTAGACCCTACGGGCCTTTGCATATAAGCTATCCAACCTCCCCTGTTCCAAATCGGGATTCCCGGTTTGTGCCAACTCGGGTAGGGAAAGCTCTTTATCCCCTTTCCAAGCGTCCAAGGCCTGTTTACGATTGGAATAAACCAAGGTATCCCCCAATAGCCCCGGGATCCCGGTTCCCTTGAGGGGGTCACTGTCCATAGGGACTTCCCTAAAGATCCAAATACCATATATCGACATCAGGGTCATCACCAGTAATACGATTCCCATAAAGATTGATTTCTTCCTATCTATTACCATAAGGGGTAGTTTTGGGTAGAACTATCTTACGCAGGGATTCCTCGAAGTAATCCGTGATCAATAATCCATGGGGGTTCTCGGGAAATTTCCGGTCCACCGCAAGCAACCTGCCACGGCTGACCAGCTCATAACGTTCAATGGAACCTCCCCGCCTAAGATCGAACACTGTCGTACACTTGAAGGCCCTTGAGGTCTTGCCGTCCTCCAATAGTTCGGGCCTTACGCTGACTATCTGTTGGATCAAAGCGAATTGTAACAACCTGTTATAGGTCCCATCCATTTTCTTTTGACGATAGACCTCATCCACTGTACCATCCCCTAACCACAGTGCCTTTTCCAGTTTCGTGTCATAGGTAGCGGGATCCAACCCATAGAAGTACCGATGGAAAAGATCCAAATGGGATTTGGCCTCCACTGCCCCTATATCCTCAAGGGCGATCCTGTCCAAGGGCAATACCCTCCCCTTGGCCCCAAGGACAAAGGCAGATCCCATCGCATCCTTATAGATAGTATGGACCAGAAGGGCCGCCGCCCCACAGCTCAAAAGGGCCAAAAAAGTGGTCCCCATGGTAATCAAACGGTTCCACCTCAAAGCGGAATACAGGTTTTTGTATGGTGTTTTCATAATCGATGTTTTAGGAAGTGAACAACCTCAAGGTAAATGTGATCGCCCGTTTATAAAGGCGGAATTTGAGTACGACGATAAAGCCGATCGATGTGGCTTCCAAAAGGGTACGGATGATCGTACCCTCGGCAGGCTCCCCCCAAAGGGCCTCCCAAAACCCGGAATTGATCGCCCGGTATAGCGCATTGATGAATATGTTGACCAGAAAAAAAGCAGGTACCAACATATATACACCTATATAAAGACGGAAAAAAGAATATGCCATCCCCCTGAAACGCTCAAAGACGGCCAAGGCCATGACCAAGGGAAAGAATACCTGTAGTACCCCTAGGATAAAGAACCTTTCCGCCAGGAAAAGGGGGTATAGGAACAGGTCGATGGCCCATAATGTCAATGCAAAACCGAAACTGAACATCTTTATCCCAAAGACCGGGGAACTGAAGGCCTCATAAACCAAGGCCCAAACTTTTTCGGCAACTTCCCAGAAAACGGGTTCCTCATCGATGGCGAATTCCTGGATGCTCAAGGGAAGCAGCGCAGGTGCGGTCTCGGTAAAGGCCGATTCCAATGCGACCAATAGACCATCCAACAACCCTAGGATCTCAGGGGCATGTAACATCGCCAATACAAAAGCCAGGTTACGTAATAGATCGCGGGGCCTCAACCCCCAACTTACCCCTTCCCTTTCCGCGGCCCCTTCGACATAGCCTTTGATCAGGTTGGCCAAGAACAACGCTACCCCTAGTGCCTTGGCCCCGACGATCGTATATTGGGCGAACCCGCTCTCTCGGATCGTTCTGAAGATGGCGTCCATATACTCCAGGCCGGTACCTAGGACAAGTGAATATCCCATGATCAATAAGGCATTGTCCGTTGTTGGGATAGCCATTGGGACTCACGCAGGGCCAAAAGGTCCCGATAGCGGGACAACCTCCTTTGGGTATCCCAATCCAAGGCTTGCATCCGTCTACGCGTATCCAAGATAAAGGTGGTACGTTGGGCGTCGTCCATATCGAAACCACCCTCCAACAAAAGTGTGGATAGGAACTCCAGATCTTCTTGGGCTAGCTCCAAAAGGCCTTCAAAAGTGGAAACCATACGGTCCCTCTCCACCGCTGTCACATAGGGTGAACCCAAAATCTCCTGCAGGTCACCTTCGATCCTGGTAAAGATCTTTCGATGATCTGCCAAAAGTTCCTCAACCGCCTTGAGCTCCCGGACCCAGCCATTGACCAGTTCCAACCTTTCCTTTTGTTGTTTGAGGAACTCCACCATTTTGAGGAGTTCGGCGGTCTGTTTACCCGATTCCACGAGCTGCTTGCCCAAGGTCAAGAAATTGGTATTGTCATAAACGGGCATCCCCTGGCCCCAAAGGCCTTGGCCCAAACAGAGCCAAATCGATAGCATTCCAAATAATTTGTACATAATCATTGTTTTTCTTGTTCCAAAAAGATCCTGATGGCCTTCTCCATATCCCCTGTCTCCCGGAAAAGGCCCATGATAGTTTCATGTCGTGGCCCATCCGTTAGATAGGCGGCATGTACCTCAGGGGGCACCTCAAGCCTGTAGATATTGGCCCTTCTGCCCTGTTTGATGAATATCTCCGTATATCTTCCATAAGGATTTTTGCCGTTGCGCAGATCCTGCAACAAGGCATGCTCATGCCCACTTAACCCCAAGCGATCCACCAAGGCCCTATAGCCTTTGTCATTATGCAGGCAAAATATCAATTGGGTGTTATCCAAAATACTGGCGGCCGTGTCGTTGATAGGTAATTGTGAGACGGACTGTAGTATGGTCCCTATGGCACCTTCCTGTTTACGTATCGCTTGATAATAATATTCGACGCCCTCCAAAACCTTGGGGTACTTCAATTGTTTGGCGAACTCATCAAACAGTACGATTCCCCTGGAACTCCGGTCCTTCCAAACCACCTGATGGACGGTACGTTGGATCAGGAGCAATAAGATCGATAGGATCTCCGGGCTGCCATCGGCTTCATCCAACTCGAAAACGACCAAACGGGCATCCCGCCAGGGGCCACTGTTGTCCGGCCCATCCCTGAACAAAAAAGCATAGAGACCGTCTTCCACATATTCGGAGGATAGATGTAGGTAACCCGATAGATCGAATGCCCCTTGTGGTATATCCAATGTTAGGAGAAGCCCGGGCCCGTTTTCCCTTAGATGGACATGGAAGCCGGAAAGGCAATGGGTTTCCGAACTGTTTTGGTAATAATGGGCCAGAAGTTTTTTCAAGGCCACCCTGGAAGATCGCTCCCCTAACACACCACTACCGAAAAGCTGGGACAAAAAAGTACATAGGCCTTCAAGGAACCCGGGACCCATCCCCTCAGGTCCTGTCCTGAAAGGATTGATCCCCAACCCGTGGCCCGCTCGGTAGCGTACTACAAGGGAACCTTTGGGATATAGATGGGCCATTTTGGAATAAGATCCCCCAAGGTCTATGATCACCATCCGCACCCCTATTTCCAAATATTGGCGCAGCATATGGTTCACCAAAAAGGACTTGCCCTCCCCGGTCGGGGCGAATACCATGAAGTTACGGGCCTTGACCCAGTTTTGTTCCGCATCCCACAGATCCAGACAGGTCGGGATGTTATGTAACCTATCGGTAAAGCATATACCCTTTCGATCGGAACGATATCCACCCGTATATTGACCGAGGCACAAAGCTTGGCGAAGGTCGGCCACATAGAGTTCACGATCACCCAAATGGGTACCATGGCATGGGTGCGAATTAAGGTACAACTGGGTCAATTCCCGACCTAAGTTCAAGTAAGGGGCTAGATCCAGTTTATGGAACTCGGTCAAAAAAACCCGTTCCCGCTCCCTTAACACCTCCATATCCCGCTCCCAGTACATTATATTATAATGTCCGCGGCCCAATCTTATCCCTGGATCTTCCAGAATGGTCTCTTGAAGTTTTAGGGCCTTTTTAAGCAAGGCCCGGTTCCTATGCCCGAAATTCACGCTTTTTTGCAGCCCTGTGATACGATCGGCCAATATCCGTTCCCAATGCCCGGGTGTATCCATTAAGAAAATCTGGTTGACCAAATGATCGCCTAGGATACCTGCCCCCATATCATGGGCCCAGGAACGTCCTGGCCCCCCAATTGAACCTCCCCTTCCCTCTACCACTGTACAGTTGGATACCTTATCCCCGAAACAATCCTCATTGTTCAATGAAAGGGCCCCATAAAGGAAATCCCCTATCCTTAGCCTTCCGCCTTCCAAAAAAGCGGAACTCTCCAAGAGGTTCGAGAATCCGTTCAGATATCTTTTCGAATGCCTGAAAATCGCCTCCCGTGACATGGGAAACAGATCAAGGCTACGGTCACTGGCCAATAGATCCACACAACCGGATATGGCCTTTTGGAAGCGTCCCGCCCGGGCATCCAGATCTTTTACCATGTTTTTTGGGGTCCGGCGGAAGGGATGGGATAAACGGGAGGGCGCCAATATCCCATCTATAGGCTGGATGAAAAAAACATATGCGGTATGCTTTGCAAAAGGCCTCCCTTGGAAATAGGCCGCCGTAGCCTTGGATAGGAACCCTGTAACTTTTCCCATATCCACCTGGGCCCCAAGGAACAGGTCCTGTCTATGGACCATGGTTCCCGGGGGTAATAAGGATAATGCCTTGGTCCAAAGCGAATGGAGCCTGTCGAAGCCATTTTCCGACAGGCCATAGGGTTCCGGGAGCTCCAAACGATAGCAACCTATGATATTACCATTATTGGCATAGAGCCAGTGGTCTTGGATATCCCAAATGGGACCGTAGGCAAAAAGATCCAGGTTATTCATGGAACAGCCCTCCCTTCCTGTTGGAATATATAAATGGCCCAACTGTGACGATGTCACCCCACCTATAATGGGATATGGTCCCCAATCCGAGATAAAACATAAGGTTCCAAACCACCAAGGATAGAAAGAGCCAAATCCCAAAGGAAAAGATCAATATGATCAGGGACAGTACGATCGAGGCCATCATCCAAGCAAACCCCAATAGGTCCAATCCCCAGATCCGTGCCCCTTCCCTTATTCCCTTATATGTCCCAAAAGTCCTCATCAGACCACAAGGCCTATCAGATAGGTAAAGATCCCAACTACCGCCCCGGCCAATAGTACAAAGACCAGTACACGTGTAATCCCTTTCTTGATATCGGAGTTCTCCCCGAAAAAATGTCCTGCATTGAACAGGAACCCTATCAAGAAGATCACCCCAAGGATAATGGGGAATATTACCCGTACCGTATCCGAGATCTCCCCTACGGAATCCTCGATCCCTCCGATCTGTCCATAGGCGGTAGTGGCTACCAAGGGTAGCATCAACCGTATAAGTTTTTTAATCATGATGAAAGGTTTAGGCCCCATAGGGGCTGTTCGGATCTAAAGTATCCTTAGGGCCCAAGGATGTTCGGGATTCAAAAAAAATTAACGCCGGGGAACGTTAAAATTTCAGGGAATCCCGGCAAGGGGCCCATTTCATTGAAAATTACGCGATCGGTAAACCTATCATCATGAAAGAACATTTAAGAAGGTGGGCCTTCAAGACCCTACTGATTATAGGCCCCTTGGCCCATGGACAAACACCCATATGGATAGACCCCGGTCATGGCGGAAGCGATCCCGGTACGGTCTCCTTAGCTGGGGTCCCGGAAAAAGAGTTGGTGTTGGATATCGCACTATGGATGGCCGAATCCGCTAAAAACGGTTTGGACATCGGGTATCCCATACTTTTGACCCGATATAGGGATACCTTGATATCCCTAACCGATCGTGGGCTGCTCCCCAAGATGGTCTGGGCCAAGGCCATCGTTTCCATCCATATGAACCATTCACCAAATCCCTTGGCTAAAGGTATTGAGGTCCATATCCATCGTAGGGGCGGACCGTCCGAAAGATTGGCCCAAAAACTGGTTGCTGATCTGGTCGTTAAATTGGGTATGGAATCGCGCGGGATCCGAACCGGGGATTTTCAGATCCTCCGTGAGGCCCCTAAGGATATACCCGTCCTACTTGTTGAACTCGGATTCCTGTCCCATCCGGAGGAATCCCGGTTTTTGTCGACCCCATTGGCCCGAAAGGCCTTGGCCATGATATTAATGGAAGGATTACGGGATTTCTTTGACAACCACAATTCCATGGAGCGCAAAACATACAGGTAAGCACTTGAAAAATAGTCATTTGTATAGTTGGTTTTCGTACCTTAGTGGACGACCTTAATACCAACGATCATGCCCGCATTCGAAAAACCAAACTTCGTCCATGACTTCCAAGTGGACGAACAAAAAGGGTTCCTTATAGGACACAAGTCCAAAAGGCAAATCCCCGACCCTTCACCCAATAGGCTCTTGGTCGCCTCTTGGAACATTGCCAACCTAGGTTTACAAAAGAGATGGTCCGAACATTATGAGCTCTTGGCTGAGATCATTAGTTGGTTCGATATCATTGCCATCCAGGAGGTCAATGTAAACTTGGATGGCCTCAAACGGATAGAGGGCCATCTACCTTCGGAATTTGATCTTGTATTCTCCGACAAAGCGGGAAACAATGAGCGCTTTGCCTTTATATATAATGGACAACGGGTCAGGATGATGGAACTTGTCGGCGAAGTGGCCGTACCCCCAAAGGATCATAAGTATATCAAATTACCGGGGATCGACTCCGGTTTTACGGGGTTCGACCGAAACCCTTACCTCTGTTCCTTCCAATGGAAGAACGAGATCTTGGTGCTTATCAACGTTCATTCCTTTTTCGGGAGCGAATCCTCTTCGGACGTGCACCGTAGGGCCTTGGAGACCTATGCCATCAGTCGGTATGCCGACCTGACCGGCAAATCGAAGAACGCCTTTTCAGGGAACATCATCGCCTTAGGGGACTTCAACCTGCCCATGGTCCATAAAGGAGATCCCATATATGGGGCCCTTATGGCCCGGGGACTGAAACTGCCCAAACACTCTTCCAAGGTGTATTCAAATATTAGTAATGACAAGATGTACGATCAGATCGCCTTTTTACCTTCCATCAAGAAGAAGATCAAGTCCCATGGGGTATTCGATTTCGATAGTGCCATTTTCCCAAAACTTTGGGAGCAAAGCCCGACCAAGTTCAGGAACTATTTGAAGTATTACCTATCCGACCACCGTCCCATTTGGATGGAACTAGGGTTTTAACGACGGTTTTACCCTTTTTGATGTTTTTAAAAATGTCCCCATTACAATCTAAGCTATATACTTCCATACAGTTTGTAAGGTTTATCCAGGTTTTCCAAAAACGTACCGTTTATTATAGATCCATTACCATTAGACGATATGATTTAGACCACGTAGTTCGGTGAACCAAAACTTGAGAAGCAAAGGGACTTCGAAGTACTTTTGTGCACGGCAACATCCTTTGTACCGATTACCACACGCGGTTACAAATGTTTCCCTCATTTTATGTCAAACCATAGGAGCGGGTGTTCACTGGCCTGCTGCCCGATTCTTTTCAATGTCCTAAAAACCTTCCATTGGGGTCTCTTATGGGGCCATATCCCGCGCCTATCCATCCCACATGAACAAATGGCATCGAACAAGATCGGGCCCACCCAAAGAAAATCCTTTTGGAGTAGGTTGACACCGGGACCGAAAGCCCCCAATCGTTCATAATCCCGATCCTTTGCCCTATCCAGGGGAACGGAAAAAGATCTATGCCTTGTGATGTCCAATAACCCCAAAGCCTTGATCGGTTCCAAAAGCCCGGAATAACGGGGAATGTTCAAGGAACCGGCAAGGACGATCGGAAGCCCCAATACATCCGGGCCCATCAATCCTTTGATCCGTAGGATGGCCTTTCCGTTCTCGATTTCAGAACCCGTGAGATTGGTTGAGAACACGATCAACTCCTTTCCTCCCGGGCATTTTATACCGTAGCGTTGTAGATCGGTGCCGAACAATGGCCGACCCTGCGAATCCACCTCGTTCACATAAGTCCTTAGGGAATCCAACCGGAACCCTTTCTTCATCAAAAGCGCCAGACCAAGACCGCGTCCATCGTTTCCCTCTAAAAACAGGAGTTGTGGATAGATAGGCCCACCTGTATCGGATAGGTACTTATGGGAAAAATAACGAAGGGCCGAACGATCCTCCACCTCCTGTAACAAAAGGATATCCGCATCCAGTTCACGGATGACCTTGGCCTTATGGCGGGTCGCCCAAGGATCCAAGACCTTGTTTTTAACGGGTACCCACCCTTTCCAATCACTTACCGCCCCGGCCGACATGCCCTTCCCATTGTCGTTCGTCCTGGCGAACAATCCACCCCCCATGGGACGCAGTTCTAGATAACCCGGTGTCTTACTGGCGTCAAACCCCAAGAGATCGGAAAGCTCCCTTAGCCTTTCCAGGTCCCTTACCCCTTTTATTGGTTTGCTTGACAAGCTCGTGAACTCTTCATGGTAGTCCAGGGTACGATCGGGATCGATCATAAACCCCTCACAATGGCGATGAAAAAGGTTCTGGACATTGAACGTGGCCAACCTCATGATCTTTTCCCCTTTAAATGGCCATCGGCCATGATACGCTGGACCTCATCCAGGTTGTAATAGATCAACCTACCCAAACGGGTGTAGGGTATGGTCCCATTGGCCCTGAGGTTCTGTAACGTCCCTGGGCTGATTTTTAATATGTCCATAAGGGTATTGGATTTGACCCATTGCTCCATCCTGATCTCCCTGCGCCCTTCAAGGATCTTTATGACCCCCTCCAAGATCTCTTCCCTTAAGACCTTCAGGTCTTCCGTTGTTACGATATTCGCTGGCATAGTCCATAGTTTTTATGGGAATCGTCCTTGACTCCCGATTCATGGACCGAATTTCCTTTTTTACCATTGGAATAGTTCCCAACGCAATACGGAGTTACGAAGGATTTTAACATCGATTGGACTCAAATACCGTCGTCATCATGGATCTTTTGGTTGAACCTGTAGATCAATTCTTCCAAAAAACGGGCCTTGGTCTCCTTACGTGTCTTGATCTCGGAATAGGTCTTATAGATATTGTCCAACTTGATATTGAAGAGCTTTTCGAACGCCTTGGCGATACTGCGGATATCCTCTTTGCCATGGTTGACCACGGAACTGGAGTAAAGTGCGTAGATCAATTCGGTCAGGGCCACCTTGGAAGCGCTCCAGACCAGGGGTCTTTCATTGGACCTACCCTGTGCCTCGATGTCCTGGGCCGACCTTACTTCCCGGATCCTATGCTGGAGGTACACAATGAAACGGTCCATACCATTGATCTTGGACCACAAAAGGTCATGTGAAGTAAAAAAAAGGGGATCCAGATATCCGAACCCCTCAAATACACCGACCGTATACAATGGTCGTTGTCTTATGAAGTATTGATGATCCAAATACCGTAGGCCCTGTTCCATATATAGGACGAATTCCCTATGTTCGGTAAAGAACCTATTGATCTTGTTCATTTTTTTTCGGAGGTAACGCAGTTGATGCTCGGTCCCGATCTTGGGCAACCGGGACTCACAGGCCCTCACCCGATCGAAATAGACCAGGTACCCCATAGGTACTACCTTGATCTTTTTGAAAAAATCGATTTCCGACTCCTTGTCCTGAAAACCATCCCGTTCAATGATTCTCCTAAATGAATGTAAGGTGTCATTGCACAACTGTATCCCTTTATTGAGCTCACGTGGATACAACTTGCCTGTATCGGGGATTTCCCGGATTCTCCGTTCGAACGACTTGAGTTCTTCCCTAAACATTTCTTTTTCATTGGCGATTCCCCCTTAGGGGTTATCTCAACCGTTCCGCAGGACCCCGAGGGATTCCAGCGTGAAGTTGTCCCGGACCTGGATATAGGCCTTTTTGGGAAATACCGTGGCCCCTAATTTCCTTTTTTCAAAAGAGGCGGTCATCCCAAAATCGATCCGATCAAAACCCAAGGCCTTCGCCCGGGTTATGGTCCGGTACAGTAACTGTCTATATAATTGATGGTGGGCGTAACGATAGTCCATACCGATATAGGCAGGGACATAAGTGTGCTCGCCATTGCGATAACAGAACATGACCCCAACCCGTTCCCTTTGTCCGGTTTCGGTATATTCCGCTTTAAGATCTAGTACCAGGAACTCCCAGTTTTCGCACTTCCCCATAGTGGAGAAACACACCGAGGGCAACGGGAAGAGGTTCAGGGCAAGGTTATGCCCATTGACATTTTGATAAAGTTTTTCGAATACCAGTAGCTCCGATGGGGACGGGGACTTGATAACCACTTGGTGGAACCTGTCCACAAAAGGTCCCACCTCCTTTCTGAAATGGCGTCTTGATCGGGCCGAAAGCCCTTCCACATAATGGTCCATATCGACCGCCCCCAGATCCAAAAAACTACAGGAATCGGGCATGTCCATCTCCAAGTATCCATGACCTAGGAGGATGTCGCGGTAGGGAATATCGCCATCGAAATCCCTTAATATGACCATATCGGTCTGGATCTTCTCATGCAGCTCCCCAAGTTTATCCAAATAGGCCCGGAGCGCCTTTTCCCATAAGGGATGTTCCCTGTCCAAGTGTAAATGGGGGCCTTCGGTGAACGGTGAGCCCATGGCCAGGACCCAAGAGGTCCTATGATAGGGTCTTTCCTTTCGTATCCTTTCAATCTGCCCGGAAACCGATTCCGGTGCCAACATATCGTCCTTCCAAAGGGCCATGGTACAAAAAGCGGTCAATACGTTCTTACCTTTGCTATCTTGGATCAGGAAATAAAAGAATTCCCAATGGTGTTCCTTGACCTTTCCGTCGGAATACACCCCTTCCAAAAAGGCCATACCATCCCAATCATAAACGTTCCTGCCCGCCATTTTCGAGTTCCAAAGTTCCCGATCTACCTTATGGATACTCCGCGCAAGGACCAACTCAAGTTCTTTGGGTATGGCCCGATCCACACCTTTTGCTTGAGCGACCCAGCCAAAGGCGGCGTGTACCCGGGACAGATCGGTACCAGTGGACTTTAAGGAAAGGGGATAGAGTTCCGCCATGGTCCTTACCAAATCCTTTATCTCCCGTTTCCGGTTATGCCTGGAGATGGTTATCCGGACCCCGGTATTCTTGACCGGGACGGCCGGGAATATCCCGAGGTTCACAAAGAAACCGGCCTGCATCATGCGGTTCACGAAATCATAGCCGGTCACCGGCAGACCGGTGCCTATATAGAAGACCGGGGACCCATTCCTATCGATCAAGGGCAGTTCGGTCTTTTCAAGCTCGGAATTGAAGAACCTTATCTTTTCCCTTAGCTCGTCCTGAAGGGTATAGATCTCCGGAGACAAATGGATCTCCGAAGAGGCCAATGCCGCCGCTATGCTGGCAGGTTCCAATTGGGCGGAAAAGGTCAAAGGACCCCCAAAGTTCTTGATCTTGTCGAACATTTTCTTGTCTTGACAGGCCAATACGGCCCCACTGGCCCCAAAGGTCTTGCTCAGGGTACCGAACAAGAGAATGTTATGGGGCAACTCCCCCAATCGGCCCATGACATAGCCCGCCCCATGTTTACCGGACCAGCTCATACCGTGTACATCGTCCACATACAGATAAAGTTTCGGGTACCGATGGCAGAGTGCCATTAAATCGTCCATGGGGGCCACATCCCCGTACATGGAATATACCCCATCGATCATATACCATATCCTTCCCGGTCGGGAGGCGAAACGTTTGATCTTGTCCTCCAGCATATCCAATCGGTTGTGACGGATCATCTCTATGGGAACCGATCGCAATTTTAACTGTTTGGCGGCAGACTGCACGCTCCAGTGGACCTGATGGTCCAATATGATGGCATCCCCGTCACCCACGGCACTGGGTATTACCCCCATATGCCCTAGGGTACTGTTCTTGGTGATAATGGTGGGACATCCATAGATTTTGGACATGTTCACTTCCAGGTTCCGATACAACGGATTGGATACATAGGTCTTGGACAATGGGAATTGGGTCCCATACTTGAGGATGGCCTCCACGGCCGCCTTTTTGAGCCTTTTGTCCTGCTCCAATCCCAAATAGCCCGTAGTCCCGAAATGGTACATTTTCTTTCCATTGATATGGATATGGCGACCATCGAGATATCCTCCCTCTGCATAGAGATGGAGTACCCCTTGCCTTTTAGCGGCCGAAAAAACGGAATCGACCGTCTCTAGAAAGTTATTGTGCTTGATCTTGGCCATAGGTGTGTGTTGGTATCGTCCTTTTCAAGCTAACCATTTCTCGGGGACCCACACAATCCGGGCCTATACCAACCCTTTTTAAATCCCTTTGGGTCAAAATTTACTCCGTGTGGGGTAACAATCCAGATCAACTTCCATGGTCTTTTATGGCTAAACCCTTAAATTTTATACATTTAAGGGTTAATACCCTCCAATCAGTTATGAGACCCTTGTTGGAAAACGACTATGCCCAGTATTGGATGGAGCAGGGTATCCTCTGTTGCCGTTACCGGAAAGGTCTGACCATAGACCATTCCACCGCCGTAGCAGTGGCAAGGGACAGGTTCCGTCTACAACAAGGCCGTCCCTTTGCCATTTTCTGCGATATCAGCGGCGTCAAAGGTATCGATATCAATGCTCGTAACTATTTGGCCGGTGAAGGCTCCATGCTCATCAATGCCGTCGCTTTCCTGGTAGGACCCCCATTGTCCCATGTGATCTCGGCTTTTTACATAAAGACCAATAGGCCCCCGGTCCCCACAGGTGTTTTCATGGATAAACGGGAGGCTATGGATTTCCTGATTGCCATTGGGAACCACATGGATGAAAAAACCTAAAAGTAAAGTATGACCGACCGACCACATCACATTGAGGACGTTGATGCCGAGCGTTTAAAAAATATCCAGGAGATCCTGTTGGAAATCGCTTCCGGAAACCTCTCCCTACGCATACAAAGGACCGAAAGGAACGATCAGTTAGAGGCACTCGCAACCTTGATAAATATGACTTTGGAGGAATTACGCAATTCCTTCATACACCAAGCCCATGTGCACCCTCCGGACGCCTATGGTTTTTTGGGTCAGACCGTATTCCTGCTGGACCCCATGGGCCGTATCGAATCCTTTACACCGAACGCTATGGAATTCACGGGACTGTCCCAAGAGGAACTTACCGGGCTACCCATGGAGGGCCTGATCGGTCCGGATTCCCGAAAAAAATGGAAAAGCTTATACGAAGGCGTTTATAGAGATCAAGGGAGGGGCCGCCCCTTGGTCCTCTCCTTTGGAAAGGGCCAAGGCCTCTTACAGAAAGTGGACTGTCTGATCTCCCATACCATAGATAGGAACGGGTTTACCCAAAAAACCATAGTGGTCTGCTTCAAGATCTTCAGGAGGGACAAACTAAGGGAAAAGGAACTCTCGGTACAGGTTTCCAGATACAGAAAGGCCAATACGGCCCCAAAGAAGAAGATGTACCCCATCAACTCCCAGGATGCGGCCCTATTATGGAAGATCCATGACCATATATTGAACAATCTTGAACGGCCCTTGCCCTCCCTTATCGAGCTTGCACATAATTTCGGCACCAATGAGTTCAAGCTCAAAAATGGCTTCAAACAATTGTATGGGGATACGGTATTCCGTTTCCTGCTCAAGGAGCGCCTGAAAAAGGCCAGTGTCCTGATCCAACATAGTGACCTTCCCATTAAAAGGATCGCCCAGATCACCGGCTTCAAGAGTATGGCACACTTTTCCAGATCCTTCAAGAAAAAATACGGTTACCCTCCCCGGGACTTAAGGAAAGGGGGACAAAAAAACGGCCCGATACAGGGGGTTCCCGACTGATCCGGATCAAAATCCCTTATGGTCATGAATTAATCCAAGGCGGTCAATGACAGCTTGCGACCTTTGTCCCATATGTAAGATTATGGAAAGGTTTCTTGAAAAACATAGTGGTAAAATACAAAAGGTAGCCGCCTTTCTATTGATATTCCTATTCGCCTATGCGGCACTGGAGAAAAGTACGGATTACGATGGGTTCCTCTTGGAATTGGGTCAATCCCCTCTATTGTCGACATTCGCCGGACCTATTTCCTTAGGGGTCCCCTTGATAGAGTCGATCTGTGTCATACTCCTGGCCGTGGAGAGGTTTCGAAAATATGGATTTTATCTCGCCTTTCTGCTTATGGTTTCCTTTACGGTCTATATCATACTTATACTCGGGTTCGCGGATTTCGTTCCGTGTTCCTGTGGTGGGATTTTGGAAGAAATGGGTTGGTATCAACATTTGATCTTCAATATCGTGTTCATCGGTGTGGCCGCCCTAGGGGCCCTATCCCACATTCAGGGGTCGGGGCCCTTAAAGGGTAAGGCCCGAATAGCAGGGCCATACCGGGGATCGAAGCTGTTGGGCTTGGGCACATTATCCATTTTGGGAACCCTTGGGGTGGTAATCCTTTTTCTGGTATCCGAAAACGAAATACGACTAGGCAATGGTTTTATACGACGCTTCCCCCACCAACCTGCCACCAAGGTTTATGAAAGGGACCTGGTTTTCGACTCCTACTATTTTGCCGGGATGGGAAAGGACTCCCTATTCCTGGCTAACCATACCGCTCCTTTACATCTGCTGGTATTGGACACGACCCTTAAGGTATCCAAACAAATACGGATCGGATTGGACAGGGACGATTTTCCCTATAGGGCGGCCCAAGTCCGGGTAATCCCGCCCCATTTCTTCGTATTGGACGGAACGGTCCCCGTGGTCCAAATGGGTACGACCGACCATTGGATGGCCAAGACCCTATCCACCGGCCGGGAACATTATTTTAACCTGGCCGAGCCCGTGGACGATAGACGTTTGATAATCCGGGCACAGCGTGGGGCCGACGGTAAGAACGTCTTGGGGGCACTAGACCTGAACACCGGAAAGATCCAATTGTCCGAAGGTCTGTTGGAGACACGTATCGATGGCTTCTTCGGTTCCGACGGAATCCTACAGATCGACCCTTCACGCGAATACCTTACTTATGGTTATTACTACCGCAATGGGTATTTGGTGTTCGACCCGGATCTAAACCCCATTTTCAGGGGTAAAACGATCGACACCGTAAAATCGGTCCGTTTGGATTTCGTGGAAGACCGGTCCAAAGGACAACGGAAACTGGCCCAACGGCCCTTGTTGGTGAATAAGTTCATGGGGGCTTCCGATGGAAAACTTTTCGTACTGGGGCAACTCATCGGAAAATACGAAACCGAACAGCTTTGGGATACCGCCTCGGTCATCGATGTCTATGATATTGGGGACGGGGGCTACCTTTTCAGTTTCTACATCTATGATATCGATGGGGACAAGCTCCGCTCCTTTAAGATCAACGGTAACCTTTTCTACGGACTGATAGGCGACCATATCGTAGGCTACCGTTTGGACCACAAGACCTTCGATAGGGAAGCGGATCCTAACGTTCCTTAAGAGCAAAAACATAAAAATACTGCAGTAGCAGGGGAAGGCCGAAAACCTGTAACAGAGTAGGCCGTAAATTTAATATCTAAACATCATGAAAAAGATCGTTTTAAAAACAGCGTTACCCGCCCTGGCCCTTATGATGGCCGTTGGGCTTTCCTTCGCGACCAATGTGGAGCAAGCGCACAACCCGAACGCAAAGCAGGGGTATATCAATACCCCACAACCCTGTACCTTGTCCAGGACATGTTCTACCATCCCGGGACAATTGTGTACGGACAACAACGGGAACCAGGTCTTTGATAAGATCAGCCCTACCGTTTGTACCCAACCTTTGTACATGCCTCAATAAGTGGGTAGGTACCAAGGTAAAGGGCCGCATCTAGCGGCCCTTTGTTATTTTAGGTACTTATCGAACCAATCCAGTACCCTTTTATTAAGGTCCCTTTGGTTCGTGGGATCCATATTGATATGATCCTCTTCGGGATACACCAACAACAGCACCTCCTTGCCCAGCCTTCTTAAGGCCAGGTACATGCGAAAGCTCTGTTCCCAATCCACCATACGGTCCCTTTGGCCGGTGGACAAGAGCAAAGGGGTATTGATATGGTCCGCCCAATGGATGGGGGAATTGTTCAAAAACAGTTCTTGATCGCTATAGAACGGTTTTTGCATTTGGAACTGTTGGGATTCCAATTGAAACAGTCCGCCTTCATGGGAATAGGCATGCATACCCAGATAAAAACCCATAAGATCGGCAATACCCGCCCCGGCATAGGCCGCCTTGAACATATCGGTCCGGCCGATCACCGAAAGGGTCTCATAGCCCCCAAAGGAATATCCGGTAAGCCCCAACCTTTCATGATCGACATCCCCTTTTTGCAACACATGGGCCACCCCGGCCCGGATATGGGACAATGCGGCCCGACCGGGACCTTCATCCTCCAGATAGATATCCGGTTCAAAGACGAAATACCCCTGGGTGGTGAAGTTCGCGATATTGAAATTGGGATGCTCGTAGGGCGTGGGGATATGGTAGGCATGCAGGCCTGTGGACCTTACCTCATATACATGGACCACCATGGGGTATACATCGCCCTTTTTATAATCCGCCGGGTAGTACAGGGCCCCTTTCAAAGGCCTGCCTTTGGCATCCCTGTATTCCATAAGCTCCGAGCGACCCCATTGGAAGTCCTTCTGGTGCGGGTTCGACCGGAAAAGAACGGTCTCCCTGCCTTTTTGGTCATGTAGACCAAGATAGGTCGGCACCTCGAAGCGTTCTTTTTTGATCAGGTATTTCCCCTTGGCCGCCCTAACGATTCCCTGTACCTTGAAATCCCCCTGTGTTATCGTATGGGGCCCGCTGCTATCCAACAAGGTATAGCCCGATCCCATTTTTTGGTCCAAGGTCTCCAATAGGATCCCTTTATCCAAGTCATATCGGAAGGTCGTATAGTAGGGGTCGTCATGTTTGGAGGTCAGTTCAAAGGGGCCGCGATGGATATCATAACCCACTTTTAGTTCCTTGCCTTGGGTCAATCGCCTGAGTTCGGCCTGTCCCGGGGAATAACGCCACAGGTCAGGACCGGCCAAGAACAGAAAGTCCTTGTCCCGCCGGGTCCATCCTTCCGTTCCGATGGGGGCGCGGAAATTTTCGATCCCCCTATAGGCCCTACCGGCCTTGCCTTTTAGGTCCTGGGTCACCCAGTGGGTCTTTTGGGTCTGGGTATCGTAGAGGTACCAATCCCCATTCTTGAAATACCCTATGTACTTTCCGTTTGGGGAGATATGGGAATGTCCCATGGAGTTGGGTTGGCCCTGGGTGATCGATTTCCGCTTACCGCTGCGCAGGTCCATGGCATGGATCTCCGTGGTCTCCGAACCCTTTGCCCGTCCCTCAAGATCGTAATAGCCTGTGGAATAGACCAGGGCATGCTCCAAACCGGAATCCACCACAACCCTTTCCGATCGGCCCTGTTCCAAACGCACCACCTCGTCCGTATCGATATACCAAAGGCTTCTTTTGGGGCCATGATCCGCAGCCCTATTGGCCTCCCTATGGGGGAACATAAGGGAATCACGACCGCCCCAAAGTTGTACCGCCTTGGGATCCGGAGGGCCCTGGGAAAGTTCCTTATTCCTTTGGTCCCATATCCTGAAAAGGACCCGCTTACCATCCGGGGATATCCTTGGGGCAGCATCGGTAATCCAATAACCTTGGAACCCTTTACGCCCCTTCAGATCCAGGGTCCTTTTATCACCGGTGGCAAGGTCGTACAAAAGCAACCTGGCCCCATGGTCATGGGTATCTGATATGGAGAACAATAGGAACCTACCACTGGCGTCCCAACTGATGTTCCGTATTGGGGAGTTTACGATCGAGAGCGTGGGAAAGTCTCCGAAACCCTTGTCCAGATCGATATAGGACAGGGTCCATTTACCAAAACGTTCAGCGGCATAGGCCAATAGGTTACGCTGCTTATGCAACTTGAAACGTTTGACCTTTTTCAGGGTATCCCGTTTGCTCCTTTTCAGGTCCCATACGATAAGACCGTTCCCGTTCGCAGGGTCCGTAGCTTGGATAAAGTACCTGCCGTCCTTGGAGAACCGGACCTGGTAGGCATGGGCCAGGGGGTACTTTCTTTGATTTTTTAGGTCGACCAATATTCTGTCCCCTCCTTTGATATTGACCAAAAACCAACGGCCCGTGGCATTGAACCGGCCGCTGAGACCATGGGCGAAGGCATAACCCGTTCCTTTCCCAGTGGGTCTAAGGAAAAGGGTATCCACTAATTGAGGATAATGGGAACGGTAAGCGTACCATTGTGCATCGTTTGAGATGGCCTCACCGTAGGTTCGGCTCCACAATCGGTAATCGGAGGTTTGGACTTGGCGTTTGGCCTGCCCCCAAACGGGGGCGGCCATAGCTAACCAAACAACACAAAGCCAAGACCGTTTCCCTAGGGAAACCATCCTCTTCAACATGTCTTTAAATCGATTCGTCCACATCTTTTTTTGATATTGTATCAATATCCGGGGTTCTGCTCCCCCAGATCGGGATTGATGATGAGTTCGGCCTCTGGTATGGGGAGCCGGATATCGGTATCCTTCCATCCGGGTTTTATGGGGCCAAGGGTTTCTGCGGCCCTGCCCGTCCGGCGAAGGTCGTTCCATCTTAGACCGAACTCGGTAAACAGTTCCAGGCGGCGCTGTTCCCAAATGGCCTCCAAAAGGGAATCCTTGTCCAAACTGTCAAGATTCGAAAGACCGGCCCTTTGCCGGATCCGGTTCAAATCGGAAAGGGCCCCTTCCAGATTTCCCAATTGGGCAAGGGCCTCCGCCCGCATCAAATAGGCCTCCGCCAAACGCATAAGTATGGAGAATTCCAAAGATATCCCGGTGTCCACATTGTATTTGTATTTGTTGGGATGGGACCAACTATCATTGCCCTGGTCCACCGTACCTGTCCAATGGGCCTGACGCAGATCATCCGGGGTAAAGCTTTCCAAGAAGTAAGGGGACAGGGCGCTTGCCGGAGGTGGGCCTACCGTGAAGATAAAGGTCCCGGCCTCCAAGGTATTGTTCCCTTCGTTACGGGGTTTGAACTGCCAGATGGTACCTGTAGCTGCCCTTTGGAACACCCGGGAAAGATCGCCCTCCCAAATATAGGTGGCCGACTTGTCCAATAGGGCGTCCATTTCTGAAACTATCCTTTCCCATGTCCCCGTTTCCAGATGGATACGTGCCATGAGTATGCGTACCGCATCCCGGTTGGGCCTTGTGCGTTCGAGGGAGGGTTCCTCCATTAATAGTTCCTTGGCCATTTCCAGGTCTTCCATTAGGGCAGTGGACAGTTCGGACAAGGCCATACGGGTTACCTTGGCATTGGCCCTATGATCACTCGTTCGGATATAGGGGATCTCCCCGAAAAGGGTACTTAGCTGGTAGTGGAGCAATGCCCGGATGAAAAGTCCTTCGCCTTCAAAGGTCTGTCCGTCCTGTTCCGATATCCCCTCCGAATTCCTTACCCCTTCCAAGAATGCATTTGTCGCATAGATCAGGTTATAGGAGGTGGCCCAATAGGAGGCCACTGTCGCATCGCTGGGCAAGATCCCATGGTTATGGAAAAGGGCCTGGGGTTGGGTGGGGTCCCCGTAAAAGTCCAGTTCATCGGCATATAGGCCCATCAGGTTCCCCATACCAGAGGATCCACCCGTGAGCAGACCATCGTCCCTGAGTTGTGCATAGATATCCATAAGTGCCGCCGTGGCCGTGGCCCGGTCCTCGAAGACGGCCGCCCCGGTCAATTGGGATTTGGGCAGGTCTACTTCCACGAAATCCTCACAGGAGATCAGTGGGGCAAAAGCGATTAATAATAGGGTCAACTTGGCCCAAATACCGTGGTGCACTCCGGATTTTCTTGGGCCTTTGTCATTCGATATATTTTTCATTTTTATGAATTTAGGTTAGCACTGTTACAAGCCGAGTCTGAGGCCCAAGGTCAACATCCTAGGTTGGGGAATAAAGCCGGAAATCCCTTCAGGGGTACCGTTATCCAAAGCAGTCCATGTCCATAGGTTATGGCCTTGTAGGTATACCTGGCAATCCATGGTGGATCCACTAGGGATGTCATAGGAGACCGATACCGTCCGTAAACGGAAAAAGGAGGTATCGGTAAAGGTCCCGCTACTATTGCGATAACGGTCGAAGGCGATGCTGGCATTGGGGTCGAAACCGGCCGAATAGCGTTGTTGGGGGGCATTGGAACCGATCTCTTGCCACCTATCCCCAACCTCTATGGGTTGGTTGACCATACTCCCGGGTTGGATACCCCCATATTGCATACCGAACCCATCCTGTTTCCTAAACTGGAAGAACAGATCCATTTCCCAAGGGCCTAAGGTCAGTGTATTGCCCAACCCCCCATGGAAGGCCGGGGTCGTGTCGGCGATCCACTGACGGTCGTTTACATCGATGATCCCATTATCATCATAGTCCAAGAAGTTATGGTAACCGGTTTGGGGGTCCACGCCTTGGGAATGATAGAGTTTCTTAATGGACAGGGGCTGGCCGATTACATAGGTATCGGCCAGGGTCGAGGTCTCCAGACCGGGGAATTCCAACAGTTCGTTATTGGGGATACTCAGGTTGGCCCTTGTGGTCCATCGTATATTCTCCTTGTCCAGATTGACGGTCTTGAGCTCGAATTCCCATCCGGTATTGGCCACTTTGGCGGCCAGGTTGGATTGGATGGAGGTGAAGCCCGTGGTTGCGGGCAGGGGTATTCCTGTCAATTGGTTGGTGGATCTGTTATCGTACCAGGAACCCGTGAGGTAGATCCGGTCCCGTAGAAATCCTAGTTCCAAGGCCAGTTCGGACTTTCGGTTCTCCTCCCATCCAAAGTCGGGATTGAAGAGCCTGCTCGGTCTAAGACCCGTAATCCCATTGTAGTTGTTCCCGCTGACCGAATAGGTATCGAGATATTGATAGTCCCCGATCTGATCGTTACCCGTGGTACCATAACTGCCGCGGAGTTTCCCAAAGCTCAAAAAAGGGAGGGCCTCGCCGATGGATCTGTTCCGGGTAAAGATCCAGGCCCCTCCAAGTGCCCAAAAATCGGCGAACCTCCTCCCGGGGCCGAACCTGCTCGATCCGTCCCGTCTCCCGGTAATGTTCAAATGATATATATCCCCAAAGGAAAGGTTGATCCTTCCGAACAGGGCCTGGTACCTATACTCGGTGCGGGTATCGCTCAGGACCGAATGATAGGAGGCGGCCGATAGGTCATACAATAGGGCATTACTGGAATAACCCACCCCTAACTGGGTAAGTCGGGTAGTGACCTCTCCTTGGAAGGTGGCCCCGGCCAAGACTTTTAGTGCAAGATTTCCATAGGTCATTTCCCAACCGATCTGTGGCTCGACGATCCAAGAACGAACGCCCCCATTGTTGAAGAAGATAGAAGAGGAGCGGCTGTCCAACCCGAAGGCCGGATTGAACATGGTATGGGGACTGGTCCGGGATTCCTCCAAACGCATATCGTTGTATCCGATGTTCGTCTTGAACTCCAATGCGGGTGTGGGCCTATAGGACAGGACCAGATTGGCCAAAAGGCTGTACCGGTCCGATAGGTAATCGGATTCCAATAAGGACAAGGGATTGGTCCAGGTACCGTTCTCCCAGTTGAGGGCACCCTCTGCGTCGTAGAGGGTCGGGGCGTTCGGGGGCAGGTTACGTGCCTGGCCACTTAGGTCGAAACCCGGTAACTTGTTATCCTCATAACCATAGCCCATACTGAGATCCAGACCCAGTTTACCATCTTCGGAGCGATGGTTCACACTGGCCTGTAGATCGGTCTTTTTGTATTTGGAATCCCCTACGAAGACCGTGGTCTCCTGTTGGTGGCCGGCCCCCATCCGGAACCGGGTCGTGGCATTGCCCCCTGAGAAGGACAACCTCGCCGAATGGCGGTAGGCCGTTTCCCCTAGAAGCTCTTCCTGCCAATCGGTATACTTATCGGGGTCCCAAGTTCCATTGATGTCATAGGCGTAGAACGGATAGTCCGAAAACCCGTCATTGGTAAAGGCCTCCCTACGCATCTCCAGATAGGTAGGGGTGTCCATAAGTTTGGGGAACTTCGCGATATGGCCAAGTCCGCTGGTCAGGTCCACGCTGAGCCGTGTCTTGCCGACCTGGCCTTTTTTGGTGGTGATAAGTACCACCCCATTGGCCCCGCGGGAACCATAGATGGCCGTGGCATCGGCATCCTTCAATACCTCGATGCTCTGGATCTCCTCAGGGGCCAGTACGCTCAAAGGGTTGGGATTCCCCAAGGGGATGATCGAACCGGAAACTATCGCCGAGCCAAGGGAGGAACTACCAAATGGTACCCCGTCCACAATGTACAGTGGGTCGTTCCCGGCATTGATACTGTTCTGGCCACGGATACGGATGATATAGCCTCCACCGGGGATACCGGAGTTCTGGGAGATGTCCACCCCGGACATACGCCCTTGGATAGTGGCCAAGGGATTGGACACGGGCTGTTTGTCGATTTCTTTGGCGTTTACCTTGACAATGTTCCCGGTACGTTCCTTTTGGGATACCGAGTAATACCCGGCATTAAGCTCCACCCCTTCCAAAAGGGTGGTCTCTGTTTCCAAGGTGAAATCGATGGTGGTCCTCCCGGCTACGGTGATGGTTTGGGTGACATGGCCCAGATAGGAACACTCCAAGATATCGGATGGGGTTACCTCCAAGGTATAACTACCTGTGGGGCCTGAAAACGCACCACGTTGCGTCCCCTGTATCAAGATGTGCGCACCGTAAATGGGGCGGCCCATATCGTCCGTAACTTTTCCCGTTACGGTAAGGGATTGGAGGGTAATGGGGATTGGGACTGTTTTGGGAGCGGCATGGATATGGGCCAAGGAGTTGGCCCAGGATAGGAGCAATAAGAGTCCTGTAATGCATGCCGTAACATGATTATTTTTCATAGTTTTGAGTAGTTGATGAAACATTCGTTTTGATCACTGGCCTTCCGGACTGGCTGAAACTTGGAACGGGAGGCTAATTTTTTTGATCGGACCCTTGCCATGGGATATGAGTGTCAGGGCGTGTGCCTAGGCACCGTGCTCTCCGGGCTACGGGGTAGCTACCTTCGATCACTCACGCGGGGATTCCATTAGAATTTAGCGCGAAGAGGGTGGAGAGAATGTGCTTTCCACGGGT
Source organism: Sediminicola luteus (assembly GCF_002514735.1). GTDB lineage: Bacteria > Bacteroidota > Bacteroidia > Flavobacteriales > Flavobacteriaceae > HQA918. Next base: position 403,908 of record NZ_KZ300477.1, read on the forward strand.
TTGGGGTCTGATCTTAGTTTTTCTTCATAGAGGTTTATTGGTATTAATAATTGGACAATAATGGGTTGGGCCATGAACTTGGGTTATGGCTACATGGGGATTCGTTCCAGAATAAGAAGGAAAGGCTTTGGAGGGTGGTTAGGTGATGCTATAAAAGGCGTGAGACCCAACTTATCGAACAGAGGTACTGGTATACCCATCACACAATAAGCGAGCCCACGCCCGGGTCGTGAGCTAATTGCTTATCCTCTCGTGTGATTAAAAATTACCAGTTTTCTGTCCGAGGTTCAAAGCGAATTGCTTCAATTTCATTAGAAGAATCGCAAAAAAAGCTATTTCAATTGCTAATATACAAATAATTTAATTTCAACACATATATGTGTTGAAATTATTTGCCAGCATTCCCAATTTTTATTGAATGCAAGAAAATGAATTGGCAAAGCTAAAAAAGGAAATAGGTATTTTAGTTAGATTTCATAGGAAAAAAAAGAAAGTCTCTCAATTCAAAATGGGACTAGAAGTTAACATGTCTGCAAATCAAGTTGGTAGAATTGAAAGAGGTGAAAGCAATCCTACTGTAGAAACTCTATTTTTGTTTGCTAATTACTTTTCTATCAACATTCGTGATTTTTTCACCTCATAGAATAACAAGCTATGTAAACCATTGCTGTATCAAACTTTAGTCCAAAAAAGTTATCTATAATAGAATTGATTAACTATCTTTCCTATTATTGTCACTCAATTTTCGAATTCTTAATACATTCGGAGGATATAGATTAGTTTGAAAAGTAATCCTATTCTATTAAAAGAACCCCCTCTGATTAAATTTGATTTTAAAGACCTTATTTACAGGGACTTAAAAATATGACCCAAAACAAGTTTAATTTTGTCGGATTGTTTTCTGGCTGCGGCGGAGCAGACTATGGATTTCATATCAACCAATTTGAAAGTCTAGGTAGTTTTGATATTGACCCAGCTGCACTATCCGTATTGGAAAAAAACTTAAACGTCCCAACTTATAATGAGGATTTAAGTAAAATAAACATAAAAGAGTATATTGGAGAAACACCTGTAGATGTTGTTTTTTCTGGTGCTCCATGCCAAGGTTTTTCAACTGCTGGAAATAGAATATATACTGACCCAAGAAACAGCCTCTTGGTAAAGGGTGGTGAAATTGCTCTTGAATTAAAAACCAAAGTTTTCGTCTCTGAAAATGTAATGGGGTCTTTATACGGAGTTTTTAAAAATTATTGGGATACACTAGAGTCCCTCTTTAAGTCTAATGGATATAAAACTGAGCTTATAAAAGTTAATTGTTTGGAGATTGGAATGGCTCAAATGAGAAAGAGGGTTTTATTTTTTGCCTGGAAAACAAATTGTTCTGATAAAATCAATTGGCCAAAAAATATAAAACATAAAACATTAAAAGATGTATTATCCAGTTTGGAATCCCAAGTTAATCACAATGATTTGGTAACTTTAGCTAACGATAAACTTAAAATAGCATCAAGGATAGGCCCTAATCAGAAGCTATGTAATGTTAGAGGGGGTTCAAGATCCGTTCCCACGTGGGAAATACCAGAAGTATTTGGCCAAGTCGACAATATAGAAAAAGAAATACTAGTATCCTTGAGAAAACTTAGGCGAACCAATAGAAAGAGAAGTTTTGGGGATGCCGACCCTGTTGATGTAGATGATCTTCTTAAAGAAAATAGGACTTTTACAATAGAAAAACTTAAAAGTCTTGAAAGCAAAGGTTATATAAAACGGAAAGGGAGTAATTCTTACGATTTAACTAGAACATTTAATGGAAAATATAGGAGATTATCTATGGAAAACCCTTCCATTACAGTTGACACTCGCTTTGGAAATCCAATATATGCCTTACATCCTAATCAAAACAGGGGATTCACAGTAAGAGAAGCTGCCAGAATACAAGGGTTTCCTGATGATTATGAGTTTTATGGCTCCTTGAGAGATCAATATAAAATGATTGGAAATGCGGTTCCACCTCCACTATCCAATATTATTGCCAAAATAGTTAAAGATCAATTGTTAACTTATGAATAGTAGAATTGAAATTTTGGTAAATCAATGGGCTTCTGAAACTCTTGATGAATCATATAGAGAAATACATGCCCAAATAAGGTTTTTGTCGAAAGAGTTGTTTCATGACTATGAACCCATTCAAGGGCAGGCAATTAACTTTAATACAAGGCTTGAAAACTGGTTGGATAATGTTTCTTCAGATTCAGATAAGAAAAATCTTTTTAAAATTCTTAGTCATTTATTTTATATCGGCATAAGTGAGTTTAACACGCTATACAGAGTAGCTTATAATGAGTTAATTGCTAAATGGCTCATTGATATTGAAAATATATCCTTCAATGATTTCTCCAATGCTAAATCCGAATTAAATCAAGCTCTCAAGGATTGTTGGATTTGCCCGATAACGGACAGTCTAAACATTAATTCATTTTTCCATGTGAACAATATACCTTCTACGGCTTGGAATGAAATGCGTCCTCAATGGTATGGGATAAATGAAGAGGGGCCAGACCAACCCAAATGGAATTCCAACCTACAACATATTAATAATCACAACATTAATAAAATTATTCTAATAGAGGATTTTGTTGGTTCAGGTAGCCAAATTGAAGGAGTTGTCAAATTCCTCATGGAAAAAGACTTAGATATCGAAGTGTTGGTGATTCCCTTAATAAATTGTCCTAAAGGAATTGAAAAACTAAATCAATTATCTCGTAAGTTCGAAAAGTTATCATATAAAGCAGTTATTGAACTTTCAGAGTCTTCTTTTATTAGTACTTCCCCCAAAGCTGATGAGCATTTAGATTTTATCACAATTCGTGAATTTATTAATCGCATATACGACTTGACAAGTGGAGGGCTTGTACCTGGCAACAAAATACCATATTCACCTTTTGGTTATAGAGATACTGGTGGCTTTTTAATAAGTTATTCAAATGCACCAGATAATACAATTCCGGTTCTGCATTGTACTTCGAAAACGTGGGTACCTCTTTTCCCTAGGCACTCAAGAAATTGATTATGGAAAATAGACGAAATCCTTTTCACGAAATTTATCTCACCGAGTCTATTGGTTCAGAAAACTTCGTACAGCTTTTTAGCCCATATTTGGTTGACAATGCATTAGCTTTATTTGAGCCCGGTCATGTAATTTTAAAAGGGCTTCCTGGTACTGGAAAAAGTATGTTACTCAGTTTGTTAAAACCAACTATTAGAAAAGCCTATTACATAAACAATAAGGAGTTTCCTGTGCCTAGCAACCTAAACAAATTTATCGGAGCAGGTATAAATTTGAGAAGAAGTGGTGTTAGCGACTTCGGTCAGAGGCCTATTAATGTTCAAAAAGGCTTCGAAGAATCTCCGTATTACTTTGCCGATTATCTAAACTATTGGATTGTACTAGATATAATAGATTCGATTGAACTACTAGGTGATAAAAATTATGAACTAGGAAAAGAAATCGGAATAGATTTAAATGAAAGTAAATTAGAAGTTTTCACAAAAGAATTGTGCCTCGATCCATGCTGGAATGGTTTTTTAGATGATGTTTCAACCTTTTTAGGTTTGAAACAAAAATTGGATTCGAGAATCAGAACTTACCGCAATTTCTTAAATTATAATATAGATGCTTTACCTGTAGAAATCCAGTCGACAAAGACCGTAATTGGTTATCCAATGACAGTCGTTTCCAAACTTCTTCGATTTTGTAAAATTATATCTGAAACCACGGAAGTCTTTGTCAGAATTGACCAGTATGAAGAATTGGCATGGCTTGAAGGTATGTCTGAAAAGACATATAAATTGTACCAGCAAATGATTCATAAGCTATTAGCTATGCGAGATACTTCCGTATCTTATAGATTAGGGACTCGACATTTTGCATGGAATGAAAATGGGTTAATCTTTGGTACTTCTGCCCGATTAGAAAAAGGAAGAAATTATATAGACATCTCAATAGACGCCCTGTTAAAAAGAAAGGAAAATAGACGGACTTGGATATTTCCAGATTTTGCTGAAGATATTCTAACTAGGCGAATAAAGTTATCGGGAATCGATTTACCAAGAAATAAAAAGCTTCTTTTAGAAATATTTGGAAGAAGCGGTAAACCTGAAGATGTTGCTAAGCTTTATTTGAAGACCAATAGATATAAAGCTTTAAAACTCAATAGTGAATGGCCATCACAATGGAATTCTTTTCTTAAAAAACTAGCAAGTGAAAACCCACTCGGTGCTCGATTAGGTGAAGCTTGGGTTCGCCAACGAGGCAAACACAAAAAAGAAGTGATGTATAATATTCCCGTAGAATTGCCATATCCGTGGGAAAAAAAATGGTGGAAAAAAGAAAGATTATCCCAAGCCTTAATTCAGATTGCATCGAGAAATAATCAACAATTGATATGGTATGGAAGAGAGGATATACTTTCCTTATCGGGAAGTAACATTTTAGCATTCCTTCAAATATGCCGAAGCATTTGGGATGTATGGATTAGAGACACTCAAAATGACAAAGATTTTACAGATTTAGTTAGTTTTGATAGAGAAATTCAAACTATCGGCATAATCGAAGCCAGTAATGCTTGGCACGAAAATATATCTATGGAGAAAGGAGGCAAACAAAGAAAATTGTTTATTAGTTTTCTTGGCTCCTTTTTTCATAAAACACTTGTGGAAGATTTAGCCATGTCCAATCCTGGACATTATGGATTTTCTCTTGATGTGGAGGAATTAGAAAAGGAAACTGAATTAAAAAAATTCCTTAATGAAGCAACTGATTACGGCGATTTGTATGATGCCCCGCATACATCCAAATTAAAGGATAAAAGGGAAAGAATAAAATGGTATTTAAATCCAATTCTTTCTCCAAAATTTAGACTGCCTTCAGGCCATACCAAGGAACCAATATATACGACCACCAACATTGTGAATAACTGGCTCACCAGTTGCAAAAATGGTAAGTTCAATAAAAAAAATCTATCCAACAAGAAAAATGGCAACAACAATTCTAGCGGCCAAATTTCTTTAAATTTATAAGTAATGCTAGGTGAAAAATTCAGGCCATGGGGTGAATTCTCATGGCTTTTCTCTAAATCAGACCCCTTGGAATGGAATATTGTAGGTTGCATATCATTTGAAGACAGATGTTTTGGAATTCTACAAAAATTTCCAACAAACCAAATTTGCCGAAGACTCTTTTTCAACATCAATCCTCCGCACTCAGACTTTATAATTCCGCAGGTAAACAAAATCCAAGCAAACTATTCAATGTTAAAAGCTTTAGGCCTTCGGGATAGTGAGATTATAAATGTAAATCTTTTGGAAAATGTTGATTCATTTCTTAGACCACTCAATTCGTTTCTAAATGAATCAAATGGTAATATTGTTCTGGATATCTCAAGTCTTCCAAAAAGATTTTTTTTCCCAATGTTAAAAATCATTTTAAAAAATGATAATCTCAATAACCTAATTGTTACTTATACAAAACCTAAAAAATATACCTCGGAGGAACTATCTTGGGATCCTTCAGATTGGAGTCATATCCCAACTTTCATGTCGACAGATTACAGAAATGAAAAAATTAGTTTGGCAATTGTTTCCGTTGGTTTTGTACCCTTAGGACTTCCAAATTTACTTACAGGTAAATACAGTGACGCTGAGGTTAAGCTGTTGTTTCCTCATCCACCAGGTGCTCCTCATTATCAAAGAAATTGGGAGTTTGTTCGAAGAATTTACCAATCTTACCCAAGAATATCCATTAACGAAATGCAAAGAGTTCATGCCCTTGATACATCTGATGCATTTAACAAGCTGTCAGACTTAACGAACAATGGAAGTTATAAATCAATACTTGCCCCTTATGGTCCAAAACCAAATTCTTTAGCGATGGCCCTTTTCGCAATTGAACATGGTGTAGCTGTAGTATATACTCAACCAAGGTTTTATTCTCAAAATTATTGTACTGGAGTTAAAGAATCGTATGCGTATTGGATTGTGAATTCAAAGAATAAATTGTACACCGTTTAAACTATACTTCTGTGCATTTATTGATTTACAAAAATGTTTAATCCTACCTTTACATAATCCCCAAATAACTATTAATGTGGTTTTTATCTTATGTAAATAAATCGTGCCAAATCTATTTTCAGGATTAATTCAAACTTCCTGAACCTGCTTATTCATTTAAACGGTAGCTCCAAGAACTAATTCATTGGCATCATCCAAAGTCTTGTTCCCAAAGGATTTTAAATAAATCTCTGTGGTTTTAAGGGAGCTATGGCCAAGTCCCTCACTGATTATTTCTGTTGATATTCCTATATGCTTGGCAATGGTTGCCCATGAATGCCGAATGGTATAGGTGGTAAGGTTTTCATTAATTCCCGCATCTTTGGCCAAAACCTTTAGCCTTTTATTCATTCGGGTACGATAGGTCTTGTAGGTTTCATACATTTCCGTTGAGCCATCATATTTAACTGGAAAAAGAAAGTCATCCTTTCGTTTTCCATGGATGTAATACTGAAGGATATCAAACAATTCACGGGTAATTTTAACTGATAACGGATCACCAGTCTTACTTCTCCCATAATACAATCGGTCCTCAAAGATATTCTTCATTCTTAGTTTAGTAAGATCAATAAAGTTCATTCCCCTGCAATTAAACATTATCATGGTATAATTTCGGGTATGCCAAAGGATACTCCCCTCTTCATAACGAAGGTTACGGATAGCTTGAATACACTTGATGTCCAAAGCACGCTTTTTTGTAGGCGGAGTCGACGGAAGTCTATAATAATGGAAAGGGTTTTTGGGTACACTCAGCTTATCTTCATAAATAGCACTATTATAAATGGCCCTTACTGCCCTCATATATGAACTGATTCCCCCATTGGCCGTCCCCTGCGATGAAAGGGCTATCTCAAATTCCTTCAAGAAAGTAACATCGATATCTATTAGGGGAATATCCTTTCCCTGATTAAACTTGACAAATGCCCTAATACTGCTTTTATACCAAGCACCCGTGCCCGGGCTATTCGTCTTCAATTTTCTGTTGATCATTACCCCACCCCATTCCTTGAGGGTGATCCTATTTCTCATTTTAAGTTTTAGTGCGTCGTCAATTTCATCTTCCCATGATTCCTGGATTTCTTTTACCAAAAAATCGATATCCAAATCGGAAATGCGCTGTCCAAGTTTATGGATCAATTCTTGGGCCTTCTTCGATTTGGAAAAAAGGTCCCTATTAATGGATTCACAATCCAACCCGAAATTTGCCGATACGGACTTTTTCAGGCACTCCCTTTTTTCATCCCAACCTTCCTTCGTAGTTGAATAGGGGAGTCTTAACAACCTCGTCTTCCTATGAAATACCCGTACGGAAATCGGATACCGTTTCGTCCCGGAAATGGCTGAACTTTTTCGTTTATCCAATATTAGTTTTACCCTTGCCACAGTATTTTCTTTGCCTTCAAGTTATGGAAAATTCTGCTCACTTTTTGCTCACTTTTTATTGATATCAACTGAAATCAATTAAAACCAAAAACAATGTAATATTCTGATTACGTGTAGTTTATGTTGTTTTTTGAGATTATCAAAAATGCAATTTTGGAGTCTGGCAGGCAAGAGGTCACCGGTTCGACTCCGGTATTCTCCACCAAAAGCACCGATAACTTCGGTGCTTTTTTCGTTTATGTCCCTATGGATTACTTCGTATACATTATCTATAGCCAAACCTTAGATCGCTACTACATAGGCCATTGCCAAAACATTCAAGAAAGAATTCAGCGCCTCAATTAGGGCAATGGGGCCAGCTACACCAAAAAAGCCAAGGATTGGCAATTAAGATATTCCGAAGGTTTCCATACTAGGGCAGCTGCAACCCAAAGCGAACTAAGCATCAAAAAGAAAAAGAGCCGGAAGTATATCGAATGGATTATCGCCAATAATAATCACGAATAGAGCGTCCCGACACAGGTCGGGAATGTCACCGGTTCGACTCCGGTATTCTCCACCAAAAGCACCGATAACTTCGGTGCTTTTTTCGTTTATTGCCCTATGGAATACTTTGTATACATTATCTATAGCCAAACCTTAGATCGCTACTACATAGGTCATTACCAAAACATTGAAGAAAGAATTCAGCGCCACAATCAGGGTAACGGGGCCAGCTATACCAAAAAAGCCAAGGACTGGGAATTAAGATATACCGAAGCTTTCGATACCAGAGCAGAGGCCAATCAACGCGAACTGAGCATCAAAAAGAAAAAGAGCCGGAAGTATATCGAATGGATTATCGCTAATAATAATCACGAATAGAGCGTCCCGACACTGGTCGGGAAGGTCACCGGCCTGTTCCTATAAAAATCGGAATCTGGTTTCTCTATCATATTTTTCCTCTTTTAAAATCCACATCAACACTGCCCAGATTACTTTCGACATCAAAATTAAATCCGATTTGGTATAGATTTGTTAGTTTTGTAAATATGTATAACATATTAACATAATTCCATTATGCCCAACCTAATCGCTGCCACCTACGCCCCATTACAGTCAAATGGTACCCTTCAATTAAATGGAATTGAATACTACACAAAATATCTAACCCACAACCGTATAAAAGGGGTATTCGTAAATGGATCGACCGGAGATTTCGTATCACTCTCCATTCAAGAGCGAAAAGAACTGCTAACGGCCTGGCATCAAAACAAGCCAAATGGTTTTCAAATCATTAACCATGTAGGTCATACTAGCCTACCCTTGGCCCAAGAGTTAGCGGCACATTCCATAGGTAAGGCAGATGCCATTTCGGCTTTGGCCCCGTATTACTACCCCATAACCAACAATAATCTTTTGATACAGTACTGTAAATCGATTGCCGAAGCTGCCCCAGAGCTTCCATTTTACTATTACCACATACCTGTCTTATCTAAAATCCAAATCGACATTGTTGCATTTATGAAGCGTGCAAAAACAGAGATACCCAATTTTGCAGGACTCAAGTTTACCGAAAACAATCTAATGGGTTTTACACATTGTTTACATAACTCAACAGATAATCAAAATATAATGTTTGGTGTCGATGAAATGTTTTTACCGAGCCTTGGGTCAGGAGCTCATTCTTGGGTAGGAAGCACCTATAATCAAATAGCCCCGCTCTACCAGGCCATAGCTAATTCCTTTACCGTGGGGCAACACCAAAAAGCGGCCTCTTTACAACAAAAAGCCATACGATTTGTAGAGATTTTGGTGGCCTACGGTAGCTTTTTGGGTGTCGCTAAAGGGCTTTTGGATTATCTTGGTTTACCCTTGGGCCCAAGCCGTTTTCCCCATACCAATCTCACGACCAATGTGTATTCAAAAATTATGCGGACACTGGAAAACGAAGGAATTGCACCCTATTTGGGCAACCTGCCCTAATCCTTTATTTATCGAATGTCTGTAACACCCTTTCAAAATGGGGTTCTAGATGACGTCTCATACCTTGCCTGAACTTTTCAGGATCCCCCTTTTTCAATAGATCTAAAAGATCAGCATGCGAAACAAAAGCATCGCCACTATAATCATACGGATACAAATCGGGTAACATGGTCTCGTGGACATACCTAAAAACAGGTAGCAGCATATCTTGGAACCTGTATAAAGTTTCGTTCTTCGATATCCCATACAAGGTACCATGAAAGGCCACCTCTAATTCCATTGCAAAAACCGTAGCATCCTGATTTTGGGTCTGTTCTTCGGCCACGATACGTTCCAAGGCCTCAAAATCGGTATCTGTTATTCGGGCAAATAGAAAATCGGCCATGCCCATCTCCAATATCAAACGCAACTCGAAAATTTCCTTGAGGGTATCTTTGCTAAGCATATTGGAATCTAACACCTTGCCCAAATTCGCTATTAAATCGGGTTGGGTCAATACCATGCCCCTGTGTTTTTTCGAATCTACCATGCCTATGGCCCGTAGTCGTAACAAGGCCTCCCGAACTACCGTCCGGCTTACCCCTAAGGCTTCGGCGAATTCCATTTCTTTCGGAATGGCATCCCCGACCGTTAAGCGGTTTTCCTTGATATAATCTTTGATCCGCAACTCTACCCGATCCACCAAGGTTAAGGAAGAAAGCGGTTTTAGGTTATCTAAACTGGCCATATAGCTACATCTGAATGTAAAACTATAAAAAAACCGTAATTTAATGAGTAATTCTTCTATTTTTGTATTATGTATTACATATTAACAACTCTGTAATATGGATTCATTTGCGACATTATATAAAGAAGCCTTATTTTCCAATGTAATTTCCTTTTGGGAAAACCACTCCGTTGACTGGAAAAATGGAGGTTATTTTAGCTGTCTTGACCGTTCAGGAAAAATTTACGACACCGATAAATTTATTTGGCTACAGGGTAGACAGGCTTGGACCTTCTCCATGCTCTATAATGAGGTTGAAAAAAATCCGGCATGGCTCAACATTTCACAAAACGGAATTACCTTTCTAGAACAAAAAGCCCGCAATCCTAAGGGCAAATTTTATTTCTCGACCATGGCCGATGGCCGGCCTTTGGTAGCTGCCTACAATATATTTTCGGACTGTTTTGCGACCATGGCCTTTGCCCAATACGGAAAGGCCACCCAAGACGCCCATTATATGAATTTGGCCAAAAGCACATTCGACCAAATTTTGGCACGCCAATCGAACCCAAAGGGTAAATACGAAAAAAAAACAGGGAACAGGCCCCTAAAAGGCTTCTCCCTTCCCATGATCTTATCCAACCTCGTTTTGGAATTAGAGCATATTCTGGATTCCGATACGGTAGAACACACCTTGGACCAATGTATACATGAGGTTATGCAAGTGTTTCGGGACAAAGAAAGCGGCTTAATCTATGAAAATGTCTATCCCGATGGCAAAAAAAGCGATTGTTTCGATGGGCGTTTACTGAACCCGGGCCACGGTATAGAAGCTATGTGGTTTATGATGGATATCGCCAAAAGGCGCCAAGACCAAACCCTAATGGATCAAGCTATAAGTAGCGTCTTATCTATTCTAGACTATGCCTGGGATCCCGAATTCGGTGGTATCTTTTATTTTATGGACAGTAAGGGCCACCCGCCCCAACAACTGGAATGGGACCAAAAATTGTGGTGGGTCCATCTAGAAACCTTAGTAGCCTTGGCCAAAGCCTACGAACATAAACCAAGTGCCGAAATAAAATCCTGGCTTCAGAAGGTACACAATTATAGTTGGCAACACTTTGCGGACCCCGAAAATGACGAATGGTTCGGTTACCTCAACAGACGTGGTGAGGTACTATTGGATTTAAAGGGAGGCAAATGGAAAGGCTGTTTCCATGTGCCCCGGGCCCTATACCAATGCTACCAATCCTTTGAAAAATCTAATATCTAAACTAAATTTTGATATGAAACCAATTTACTCCCTCATTGGCCTCGGACTCGTTCTTTTTCTCTCCGCCTGTGGTTCTAAAAAGCAAATGGCATCCACCATCATCAATACACCTTTTACCATTGATCTTTTTAATAAAGAAATGAACGACTCGGTATCTTGTTACCGCATTCCGGCCTTGATCACGGCCCCAAATGGCGACTTAATTGCGGCCATAGACGAACGGGTACCTTCATGTGGAGATTTAAAGTGGAGCAAAGACATTAATATCGTTTTACGTAGAAGTTCGGACAACGGAACCCACTGGGGGCCCATTGAGACCATAGTAGATTTTCCTTTGGGTCAATCGGCTTCAGACCCTTCTTTTATACTCGATCAAGAAACCAAGACCCTTTTCCTTTTTTATAACTATATGGACCTAGACAAGGAAAAAGATGTGTATTACCTGCACTATGTAAAAAGCACCGACAATGGCAAAAGTTGGAGTAAACCTATTGATATAACCGCACAGATCGCTAAACCCGAATGGCATGGCGATTTTAAGTTCATTACCTCTGGCCGAGGCATTCAGACTCAAGATGGCACCTTGTTACATTGCATGGTAAACCTTGATAATGGCATGCATGTGTTTGGAAGCAAAGACCATGGGAATACCTGGTTCTTGAACGACGTGCCCATTGCCCCAGCCAACGAATCCAAGATAATTGAATTATCCGATGGCCAATGGATGGTCAATGCCCGTACCAATAAAAAGGGTCACCGTTACATTCACCTTTCCAACGATAAAGGAAAAACCTGGAAAAGCCATGCCGATAGTACTTTGATAGACCCCGGTTGCAATGCCAGTATCATTCGTTACAGCAGTAAGGCCCAAGGCGATGACAAAGACCGACTATTGTTCTCCAATGCCAAATCGGTGGACAAACGCATACAAATGACCGTAAGAATCAGTTATGATGAAGGTAAGACCTGGAGTGACGGTAAAACCATAGATGCCGGTTTTTCGGCCTATTCATCCATGACCGTTCTCGACAACGGACAAATTGGGTTATTCTATGAAGCAGAAAAACATGCGAGCAATCCATTTACCCGATTCTCTTTGGAATGGCTTACCGACGGTGTGGATAAAACCCCAAAAAAGTACAGAAAACGATAGCCCCCAATGGCCATGCCCCCTAAACATCTCCTTTGGTGCCTATTAATCGGTGTTCAACTCCTTTTAGGGCAAGAAAATCGATTCTTTACATCTAATCCAATAGGTGTATTACCGTCGCATGGTTCACAACCGTCTATAGGTTATGCCGGTATGTTGGGTGGGGTTAACCAAGGGGTTCTTATTGCGGTCGGGGGTGCCAACTTTCCGAAGGGAATGCCCTGGGAAGGTGGTCCAAAAGTGTGGAGCGATGCCATTTATATATTCGTAGACGATGTTTGGCGGGTAGCTGGGCAAAAATTGAACCAGCCTTTAGCCTATGGTGCCTCGGTAACACTAGATTCGGGTATACTTTGCATAGGGGGTGAGGATGGTAAAACTACCTTGGATAGCGTTTTTCTCTTATCCTATGATTCGGAATCCGGAACAGTTACACAAACCCCTTGGCCCGCTTTGCCAGAACCTTTGGCCTATACCGCCGCTGCGAAACATAATGGTTATGTATATGTGGCCGGAGGTAAAAATGACTTGTCCAGTGTTCAATCAGTATATCGTATTGCCATCAAAAGCCCCACAAGCTGGGAACGATTACCCGATTTTCCCGGTTTATCAAGGGCGGTACATGCCTTGGCCATTCAAGAAGCCCGGGAAGAAACTAAACTATACCTAATAGGAGGAAGGTCTATATCCAAAGGCAAAAAATCGAAACCCTTGGCATCCGTAGTTTCATATGGCATTACTAGTGGTATCTGGCAACATGAAACCCCTATTCAAATAGATGGCCAAACCCAAATAAATATGGGGGCCAGCGCCATGGCCTCGGGGTCTATGCATATCGTGCTTTTTGGCGGATCGGACGAAAAACTCTTTAACAGACTGGAAACCTTGGCCCTAAAACTACCCAAGGTTCAAAACGATAGTGTTAAGACCCAATTATTGCGGCAACGCGATTCCCTGCTGGTCCATCATCCGGGTTTTTCGCGAGATCTTTTGGCCTATAATACCATCACCCAAACATGGTCTAAGGTACAAAGCATGCCCACAGGCCTGCCTGTTACCGGCCTATTGACCCAAAACAAGGATCGGTACTATATGATTTCGGGAGAAATTTCACCTGGGGTCCGTAGCCCTAAAACTTGGGTATGGCAGACCAATTACCAAACAAATTCTTTTGGTTTCTGGAATTATTTGGTCTTGGCACTTTACCTTTTGGTTTCATTGGTGATAGGTGTTTATTTTTCGAAACGTCAAAAATCAACCACCGATTATTTTGCCGGAGGCGGCCGTATTCCGTGGTGGGCATCGGGCTTAAGTGTATTTGGCACTCTGTTGAGCGCCATTACCTTTATGGCCATTCCGGCCAAGGCTTTTATTACCGATTGGTCGTACTTTTTTCTGAACATGGCCGCCATTGCCATTACCCCCGTAGTGGCCTACCTATTTCTCCCTTTCTTCAATAAACTAAACCTACGTACGGCTTATCAGTACCTCGAAGATCGCTTTAATTATACCGCACGTGCCTTTGGCAGTTTGGCCTTTATCTTGTTTCAATTAGGTCGTATCGGCATTGTATTATTACTGCCTTCTTTGGCTATATCTATAGTCAGCGGTATTCCTGTGGAGACCAGTATTCTAATTATGGGGGTATTATGCATTTTGTACACCACATTCGGCGGTATAGAAGCCGTGATTTGGACAGATGTATTGCAGGTAATCGTACTTATGGGGGGCAGTATTTTGGTGGTTTGTTTAGTAGTAATGGATTCTGGTGCCACCGTAGGTGAGATGTGGGATTTGGCCCAACAAAAAAACAAACTCAACCTACTCGATTTCGACTTTAACTTTACCGATACCACCTTCTGGGTCGTATTTATCGGTGGCTTGGCCTCGGCTTTGATCACCCAAGGTACCGACCAAACCATTGTACAACGCTATTTAACCAGTACCGACCTAAAAGATTCGCGAAAAACCTTGTACACGAATGCCGTACTCACCTTACCTGCCAGTCTCTTATTTTTTGGTTTGGGTAGCCTCTTGTTCCTTTTTTATTCCGAACAACCCCAAGCCTTAAGCCCTACCCTTTCAAACAACGATGCCCTTTTACCCTGGTACATTGTACAAGAATTACCTGTAGGTGTAGCAGGTTTATTGATTGCCGGAATTTTCTCTGCGGCTATGTCGAGTATAAGTAGTAGTCTAAATTCGGTGGCTACCGCCTATTGTAACGATTTCCATAGTCGGTTTGCCCATGGCGTATCCGATACCCAATTACTCAAAGTAGCCCGATATGCCACTGTAGTAACCGGTATACTAGGGTTGGGCTTGGCCCTTTGGATGGCCCATTCAAACATAAAATCGCTCTGGGATCAATTTTATAAATACCTAGGTTTGTTTACCGGTGGACTTGGGGGCTTGTTCCTTTTAGGTATGCTCACCAAACGGGCCCATGCGACAGGGGCTTTATTCGGTTTACTATGCAGTGCCCTGATAACTTGGTATGTAAGCGCCTATACCCAAATCCATTTATTAATGTACGCCCTTATTGGTTTGGTGAGTTGTTATATTTTCGGGTATGTATTCAGTTTGATTGTTCCGAAAACAAAAAATTAAGTGGGATTTTTGGGGGTAATGTGTATTTTTATTTTCACAACCCTTTCATATAAACTCCATGAGGCGCAACTTCCAACAATCGATTTCGGTACTAGTTACTCTATGTTTTATTCAGTGGGGATTTTCCCAAAGTCTAGTCAAACTTTTTAATGAAGTAAACCCAGCTGTGGTTACCATAAAAACCACCCAAAAGAAACTGAACAACAACCATCAAATGTCCTATCAGGGCGGTTTGGGTTCCGGGGTAGTCATTTCTGCGGATGGGGAAATATTGACCGCTTCCCATGTGGTGGATCAGGCCGAGCAGATTTCGGTAAAATTCCATAACGGCCAAGAGATTCCGGCCAAGGTATTGCGCTCGGCTCCTGTGGCCGATCTGGCCCTGATCAAATTAGGTTATGTACCAGACTATTTAAAGGTGGCCAAACTTGGTGACTCTGACAAAACCAAAATTGGGGAACAGGTGTTTATCATCGGTGCCCCTTTCGGATTGGAGCATTCTTTATCAGCGGGATATATCAGCGCCCGTAAAGCCGAAAAGACCCGGACATCGGGCTTTACCGTTAACGAATTCTTTCAGACCGATGCGGCCATCAACACCGGAAACTCCGGCGGGCCCATGTTCAACTTGAAGGGGGAGGTTATCGGTATTTCGAGTTATATCATTTCAAAATCAGGTGGGTTTCAAGGCCTTGGATTTGCCGCCACGGTAAATCTGGCCAAAGAGCTGGTAATTAACGGAAACCGGCGTTGGACAGGTATCAAAGGATATCTTTTAGATAGTAAAACGGCCTATTTACTCAATGTACCCACAGGCAGTGGTATTTTGGTTGAATCGGTAGTGGATCTATCGCCAGGCGATTTTGCCGGCCTACAAGGCGGTTTTGAAAAAGTAATCATGGAAGGCGTAGAGGTTATTTTAGGCGGTGACATTATACTCGGTATCAATGGAGAGACCATAACCGAGGAAACCTTTGAACGTTTGGCACGAAACACCGGGGAAGTTTCCGAGAAAAAGTCGTTTACACTTCAGGTACTACGCGGGGGTGCAATTGAAGAATTGACCCTTAATTTTCAATAGCGGCCAATACCTTTTTGACATAATCGGTCGATGCGGGCTCGAAGACCATGGCCTCCGTTTCAGCATTAAAATATCCCATAGAGACTATGCCGACCAGCCTCCCCTGTACATCGAATACGGGACCACCGCTACAACCATTGTATTTCGCCTTGGGCACATCTAATTTCAGGTTCCCGGCTTTGGTAAACCCTAAGAAGCTGCCTCTTACCCTAATGGGTTCCATTTCAATAGGTGTATAGGGAAAGCCAGTAAAATAGAGCGTTTCCCCAGATTTTAAGGGTGATTTTCGCAGTTCAAATACCGCTACATGTTTTGGAAGGCTGTCCGGGGCCTTAAAAATTAACCAATCATGGATCGGCATACCGTCCAATTTTTCGTTGGGGTCTTCATTAACCAGTTTCCCTGCCCTAATAACCACCCTTTTCGACCCGCGATTTACAAACCGCCAAGCTTCCAACTCCTCGCCAAAACCGATTCCTTTCATACGATCGGTTTTCGCAAAGAACAACACATGCTTTGCCGTACAGAGGTACACCGTATCAGCATAACGTAACAAAAAACCACTACCCGCATGGGGGTTGTTGAATCTAGTTTCGGTAAAACGTACATCACAAACAAAAACCGAGTCTATCTTCTGCTGACCCCATCCCAATACAGAAAAACCTAGTAAAATACACAAGAAAACCAATGCGCGTTTCATGTCTTTTTTGGGGCCAAAATATCCGATTTCCCTTTATTAAACGACCTAAAATAGGTCAATTCAATAATCAAGACATGATTTTAACAGCTTGTTTCCCATGACAGTATTAACCCAATTTTACCAAAAAGCTTATTGACTTTTTATATTTTTGCCCACGGTATGTCGTATTTCGCACGGTTTAAGGCCTTTTTACTTCTTGGTATTACCGCCATTATGGTGGTACATAGCTCGGTGCCACACGACTTTCATGTCCACCAAGCTACGGAGCATGGGACGCATTCCCATACCTTAGTTGACCACCATCATCACCATCATGACCACAGTACGGAAGATCTCTCCAATACTTCCCATGGTCATCCGGCACAACAAAGCTATCATTCGCATAGCGATCACTCCCACGAGTATGTGCTGTCTGGCAAGACCCAATTAAAAAAGCTAAAGCTTACCCAGTACCTTTTACCAAGGCCCAATGCGGTAAGTACCCTAGAATTCTTTAAGACCCAAAAAGGTTCCTTTACCCTTTGGAACCTTCCCAAACCCGACGAACCCGATGGTAATTCAGGTGCGCCCCGGGCACCCCCTGCGCTAGGATAATGCTTTACAATGAAGTGGTCGCACTACTTCTATTACGGGCTTTGGCCCTAAGTATTATTCCTTAATCAAATCACATGAAAACAAAATATGTGTTCGCTTGCTGCGGATACTTTTTTGCCATGGGCCTATTTGGGCAATCGCCGGGTCTGCAAGAGGTATTACGTAGTATCGAACAAAACAATACGGGCTTACAGGCCCTGGCATCCCAAATGGAAGGGGAAAGCCTCGCCCTAAAGTCGGAAAACAATCTGCCCGATCCCGAGATCACGGGTTATTACCTGCCTTGGGGCAACCATAGTACAGGGAATTATTCCGAAGTGGAGCTAAGCCAGAGTATGGACTTCCCGACGGTCTATGGCAAACGGGGGCAATGGATAGAGCAGCAGAAAAACTTGCTCGGTCTACACTATGCCTTGGAGCGGCAAAATATTTTGCTGAAGGCTCAAAAGACCTATATAGAACTCTCGATCTTAGATCGGAAGATCGGGCACGAGTCGGAACGCTACAAACAGGCCAAAACGGTTTACGAACAATTGTCCAAAAGTTTCGAAGCCGGGGAAGCCGGTATTTTGGATTTCAATAAGGCCAAACTGGTATGGATGGGCAAACGCTTTGTTCTCGATCAACTGGAACAGCAACGCCAAAGCCAATTAGCCAAATTACAATGGCTCAACGGCGACCTACCCCTTAAATTGGAAGCGGTTAGCATGCCCCCCATGGCGGCACTACCGCAGTTTGAAACCCTTTGGGTCAACAAACTGCAAAACGATCCAGAACTTTTGATCCCCCAGGGTAAAGAAGATCTGGCTCAGCGTAGTATTGCCCTGGCCAAGGCCAAATCCTTGCCCAAATTAAGCTTGGGATACAACTACCAAGGGGTGCAAGGTGAGAACCACTCGGGCCTGTTAGGTGGTTTAAGTATTCCGCTTTGGAATAGTAAAAACAAGGTGAAATCGGAAAAAATGAAATGGGAATCACAAAAAGTGACTACCCAGCACAACGAAAGCAACCTAAAACTTACTGCCCAAACGGCCTATGATCGCTATATGGTATTGTATACCAAATGGGAAGCCTATACCGAGAGCTTGCTTAGCCTGAACTCAGAGGCCCTTTTATTAAAGGCCTATGCCCTCGGTGAACTGTCCTATCTGCAATACCATCAAGAAATCCAATTTTATCAACAAGCCCAAGAAAAGCAATTGCAAATGGAAAAAGAGTTGCATTTGACCCGGGCACAATTATTAAAACATCAACTTTAAAAAGAAATCAAAATGAAAGTTTTACACAGTATTCTAGCACTAGCCTTAGTATTCACCTTGAGCTGTAAAGATCAAAAAGCGGCCCATAGCCACGAAGGCGAACACGGTCATAGCCATGCCGAAGATGGTTCGCATACCGAAGCGAACGAACAAGAGCAATTTACCCTTACCGAGAAAGATGGGGAGAATGAAGCTACCCCAACCTACGACCTCAGGGAAGATACCGTAGAGGTCTTGGTTCCGGCCCAAAGCGCCTTGGAATATAAATTCGAGATCGAAAAAGGGGGCAGCTTAGGTTACGAATGGAGCGCCACTGCCACTTTGATCTATGATTTTCATGGTGACCCAGATCCAAGCCTTGGTTTTGAAAAAGGATATTATCGCACCTATTCCAAAGGAAAGGCCCAATCAGATGCGGGAACCGAGGAAATGCCCTATTTGGGATCCCATGGTTGGTATTGGAAAAACGAAAGTGACCAAGACATAACCATTAGCCTACAAACCAAAGGGAGGTATAAAGTCTTAGGCTTGAAATAATGAAGCAGTACATATTAATGTGGTCTTTGGCCATGCTCTTTGTAGCATGCCAGACCAAGCAGGCACCGGAAGCCGCTCCGGAAATGCCTAGGGAGTCCCGTACCGTCTGGACACCCAAAACCGAACTTTTCGTAGAATTTCCGGTACTCATAGTGGGCAAAAGCAGTAGGTTTGCCGCCCACCTGACCTATATGGATGGGCATGATCCCGTAACCAGTGGTACCGTCACCCTGAGTCTCGTCAAGGGAAGCAAAGGGGTTCGCAACCAAGTGAAATCCCCCTCGGATCCCGGTATTTTTAAACCGGTGATCAAACCTACCGAAGCCGGAATGCACGATTTGGTATTTGAGGTCAGCTCCAATGGGTTTACTGACCGTATCGAAGTAAAAAACGTGGAGGTCTTTGCCTCGGAAACGGAAGCCTTGGCCACGGTAAACGAGGCCGATGGGTCGGCATCGATACCATTTTTAAAGGAACAGGCTTGGAAAATGCCCTTTCAGACCGCAATGGTGAAACGCACTCCTGTTTATAGTAGTGTAGCGAGCTATGGTATATGGAAAGTATCGCCCATGAACCGTACGAATCAAGTGGCCACCGCATCGGGTACGGTTACCTTTGCCAGGCCCGATTTGGCGCAGGGAGCCCAGGTTACCCAAGGCGAATGGCTTATGACCCTACAGCCTTCGGGTATTACCGATTCAAATTTGGCCTATACCATTGCCCAGGCCCAAGCCGATTTTGAGCAGGCCAAGGCCGAATACGAACGTAGACAAGAACTCTACCGATCCAAGATTATTTCAAAGGCCGCTTTCGAAGCCACCGAACAAAAGTTCAAAGTGGCCCAAGCCGCTTATAAGAGCTTAGGGACGGTTTCCTCGACCGGAGGTATCAGGATAACGGCAAAACAATCGGGATACATTGGTCAATTGGCTGTTAGCCCGGGCGATTTTGTTACTGCCGGAAACGATCTGTTCAGCATTAATGCCAAAGGCGAACATCAATTGGAGGCCTTTGTAGCACCAGGGTATTCCCAGGGGTTACAAACGGTACAAGATCTTTGGTACCAAACCCAGGGCGAATGGCGTAGCCTAAGCCAAAACAGCGGAAAGATATTATCGGTGAGCCAAGAGGTAAGTGCTACCCAACCGCTGTTATCGGTTTTTGCCCAGGTATCCGATGCCTTGGATATTCCGAGTGGTGGTACCAGTGCCGTTCAAATAACCTATGGCGATGGCACACCTTATACCGTGGTACCCGAAAGCGCCCTTTTGGAATCGTATGGGGCCTATTCGGTTATCGTGCAGTTATCGGGCGAAGGTTTTGAACGGCGCGATGTGCAACTAGGCCCTCAAAATGGGGGTACGGTAGCCATCACCGCTGGTCTGCAGGAAGGGGAAGTGGTTGTCTCACAAGGCGCCTATCAGGTAAAGATGGCGTCTATGTCGGGGGCAGCCCCTGCTCACGGACACGAACACTAAATGCAAGCTTATGTTGAATAAAGTATTAGCATTCGCCCTGCATAACCGATTGGCCATATTATTAGGGGCCGTCTTGTTGAGTTTGGTAGGTATCTATTATACCAAGACCATGAACGTAGACGTCTTCCCAGATCTAACGGCCCCCAAGGTCACCATTATGACCGAGGCCCATGGCATGGAGTCGGAAGAAGTCGAAAAACTGGTCACCTACCCCTTGGAAACCGCCATGAACGGGAGTCCGAACGTAAGACGTATCCGTTCTTCGTCTGCGGCCGGAATTTCCATAGTATGGGTAGAATTTGAGTGGGGCACCGATATTTATAGGGCCCGCCAGATTGTTAACGAACGTATTCCCATGGTGCAGGAGAACCTACCCGAAGGAGTGGGTACGCCTACCATGGCCCCTATATCGTCTATCATGGGCGAAGTAATGTTATTGGGTATACGGTCTGATAGTATTGCACCTATGGAACTGCGAAGTTTGGCCGATTGGACAATCCGACCCCGGATAAAATCCATTGGAGGTATTGCCAACGTAATCGTCCTAGGAGGCGACTATAAGCAATATCAGGTTATGGTAGACCCCAATAAACTGGCCCATTACGGCATTTCCATGACCCAGGTTTTGGAAAAAGTCAGGAGGGCCAATACCAATGCGCCCGGAGGTGTTCTTAAACAATATGGCAACCAATTTATTGTTAAGGGAAACGGTAGGGCCTATACCGTAGGGCAACTTCAAGAAAGTCTGTTGGAAACCCGTAATGGGTACCCCATAAAACTAAAAGATGTTGCCGAGGTCCGTATTGGTGCCGCCGACAAGATCGGCGATGGTTCAATGAATGGCGAATCGGCCATTATCATGACCATCTCTAAACAACCCGATGTAAACACTTTAGATCTTACGGCCCAATTAGATGCGGCCATTGCCGGTCTAAAGCAACAATTACCAAAAGGGGTACAGATCAATAGCCATATCTTCCGTCAAGCCGATTTTATCCAAGCCTCGATAGACAACCTCCAAATGACCCTATTGGAAGGGGCCTTTTTTGTAATCTTGGTACTCTTCATCTTCTTGATGAACTGGCGTACCACATTGATTTCACTCTTGGCCATTCCCATTTCGTTGCTGGTGACCATTATCGTACTCCAAGCCATGGGTTACACCATAAATACCATGAGTTTGGGCGGTATGGCCATTGCCATCGGTGCCTTGGTAGACGATGCCATAATCGATGTAGAGAACGTGTACAAACGCTTGCGGGAGAATTTTAAAAAACCAAAGCCAGAGCGTTTGCCCATTCTCGAGGTCGTCAGATTGGCCTCCATTGAAATACGTAGTTCAATTATCGTAGCCACCTTGATTATTATCGTAGCCTTTATACCCCTTTTCTTTTTGGGCGGTATGGAAGGTAGGTTGTTACAGCCCCTGGGCATCGCCTTTGTAAGTTCGGTACTGACCTCACTCTTTGTGGCGGTAACCGTTACCCCGGTACTTTGCTCTTATTTGTTGGGTAATGGCAAGGTTTTGGCCAAGAAAGCCGAGGGCACCCGAATTGAACGCGCCTTACAAAAAGCCTATGGCCAACTATTGGAAAAGGTATTGGCGGTTCCAAAACTGGTTATTGGCGCCACGGTATTGGTATTCATGGGCAGTTTGCTGCTCTTTACCCAATTGGGACGCAGTTTCTTGCCCGAATTCAACGAAGGTTCTTTGGTAATCAATGCTACCGGGGTGCCCGGTATGTCCTTGGACGAAAGCAATAAAAATGGTCGCTTGATCGAGCGCTTACTATTGGAGATGCCCGAGGTCGTAGCCATAAGCCGTAGAACCGGAAGGGCCGAATTGGACGAACATGCCCAAGGGGTAAACGCTGCTGAGATCGATGTACCTTTTCGTTTGAACGGAAAATCAAAGGCACAGTTTTTTGAAGAGGTACGAAACAAGCTCAGTTTGGTCCCTGGGGTAAACATAGCCTTGGGGCAACCCTTGGCCCACCGTATTGATCATATGCTGTCGGGTACCCGGGCCAATATTGCTGTAAAGGTTTTCGGGCCGGACCTGCAACGTCTTTTCGAAATCGGTTCGCAAATCGAGACCGAGATCAAATCCATTGAAGGTATAGCCGATGTGGCCGTAGACCAACAGATCGAAGTTCCCCAATTGCAGATCAAACCCAACCGACAGTTATTGGCGGCCCACGGTCTAACGGTTTCCGATTTTATGACCCAAATGGATATCTCTCTAGCTGGTGAAAAAGCTGGGGAAGTCTATGAAGGCCAACGCTATTTTGATATCATGGTGCGTTTACGTCCCGAAAGTAGGGAAAAGCAAGACCTCCTAAGACAGGTACCGATCGTATTGCCACATGGTTCCAATTTACCCATATCGGAACTGGCCGAAATTCGTTCGGTGAGTAGTGCGAATACCATAAGTAGGGAAAATGTGGGCCGTAAAATCGTAGTGGCGGCCAATGTACAGGGTCGAGACCTTCGATCGGTGGTAGCCGACATACAAAACCAGGTAAAGGAAGCTATCGACCTTCCGGAAGGTTACAGTGTGGTATATGGGGGTCAATTCGAAAGTGAGACCAAAGCCAGTAGGCTCTTATCCATTTCGGCAGTACTGGCCATCATCATCATTTTCTTGCTATTGTACTACGAGTTCAAGAATTGGCGCTTGGCCACTATTGTTTTGGTAAACCTGCCCTTGGCCCTTATTGGGGGAATCCTTATCGTATACTTTGGCAGTGGTATCGTTAGCATTGCCGCTACCATAGGTTTTATCAGTCTTTTCGGTATTGCCACCCGAAACGGGATTTTATTGGTAAGTAGGTACGAAGACCTTAAAAAGGAAGGCTACTCGGGAAGGCACTTGTTGAAAGCCGGGGCTTCGGATCGTTTAAACCCCATTCTCATGACCGCCCTGACCACAGGTTTGGCCTTAATTCCTTTGGCATTAAAAGGGGAAGAGGCCGGTAATGAGATACAAAGCCCCATGGCTATTGTAATTCTTGGTGGTCTATTATCCGCCACCTTGTTAAACCTCTTGGTAATACCTTGTGTTTACGCCCTTTTCGCAAAAAGCGATAAGGTGTTGTATAACAAATAAATGCCGTTAAAAAAAGAAAACCGACTTAAACAGTCGGTTTTCCTTTTAAACGTTTTTCGATCTTACGTTTCTTTTCGGTGAGCCTTTTCATGGTTTCCATGAGTTCGGCATCCCTATTCTTTTTATAGATTTCATTAATTGCCAGAATAAGCCGTTTGGCCTCCCTGGATGCGACCACCCTATCGCTGGTCGACATATTACTCATTTTTGCCTGTTCGAACACAGCTGCTTCTTCGAGTATGCTCATAAATTTTTTATTTAATATAAATTAAGCAAATAATCTTTAATATAACAGAACATTTTTTATCAATTCATGTTATATGTTGATAACTTGTCCTTATAGTGGGTTAAAACGGCCCAAAATTAGCCTTTTAACTCAATATTTCATCAATAATTTTTCTCCTAAAGGAAAAAATGGCCCTTAATTTTTTCCGCACCAACAATTCGTGAACGGCATCACCCAAGATTCCTAAAGGCATCTTATAGGTTATTTTGTCGTGCATAAGGGTGGTTTCATTACCAAAATCTTCAAAAAAATGTTCGTGATGCCACATGGCATAGGGTCCAAATCGCTGTTCATCTATAAAAAAATGGGGTGCCTCCACTACGGTAAGTTCGGTAACCCAAGACACATGAATACCCGGAAACACTTGTATCTTATAGGTAATTATTTGTCCGGCATAGGCCATTCGATCTATGGAAGAGGTAATTTTAAAACCCATTTCCGGCGGCGTTATACGTGAAAGGTTATTTGGGTCTTTGAAGAAATCCCAAGCTTTTTCCATGGATAAAGGAATCGTTTGTTGGGCTTTTAAAGTATACACTCCCGAATGTTTGGTAATACTCACTCCTTCTTCCATCGTTCTATCAGCAATAGGTTAAAAAACAACATACTAAAGGCATAGGCCATATCCTCTACCGGAATGGTACCTAAACGGATACCCATATTCTCGCTATCGTTATACCAAACCACGGGTTCGGGAAGTCCGGTACCCGTTAGCACCCCATTAACCAAGAAAAAAGGAATCAATATAATGGGAAAAGCGATAAAAAAACGACGTAATACCGATTGGCCATATAGTAAACCTAAAACAGCGGCCACGGCCAAAAACAAAAAGTCGACCAGGGTATACCAGCGGTCATAAAAGAATAAAAGTAAAACGGCAGATAGCAGTATCATGGCTATAAGAATTCCTCTTACCACCGCTAATGAAAGTAACCATTGGGGCCTAAAATACTCAAGGCTATAATGGATAAAAAGACTCGCATAGGGGATACAGAAAAAAAATAGCCATTCCTCTATGGGCATACCCCAAATCTTGGGACCCAAAAAATAGGCCGGATTAAAGCCCCATATCCCATGGGCGGTAAACAGCCCGTCCCATACCAGAAATAGTAGGGCCACCAGCGCGGTTGCCACCAAAATCACTTTCCAATGTTTAATAAAACGCATCTTCGGATTAAAGGAATACCATAGGGGTATGCTCAAAGAGCCCAGATTAAGTGCCAAATACAGCCAATTCATTTCAAACGGGCTTCCTTAAAATACTTGGAGGGCACCCACAACATTCCGAAACATTCGCCATGGGCCTTACCCAAATGTTTATGATGAATCTTATGTGCTTTACGCAAGCCCCTTAAATACCAGCTTTTGGTGCGTTTGAACCAATTGAACCGTTGATGGATCAAAACATCATGTACCAAAAAATAGGCTATCCCATAGCAAAGTATACCGAGCCCAATAAAAAACCTGAAATTCAATTCCGGGGCCACCCCATAGTAAAAGAGTAGGATACTCGGTATGGCAAAAATGACGAAAAAAGCATCGTTTTTTTCAAATATACCCTGATACTTAGGCTGGTGATGGTCTTCGTGCAAGTACCACAGAAAGCCGTGCATAACAAATTTATGCGTACACCAGGTAACGCCCTCCATCAAGAGAAAGGTAATAACGGTTATTGATAAAAACAATAAAATATCCATCCCCTTAAAGTTATAAAATATTCAGTTTATATCGAACGAAAGAACGGGCCAAGAGGTTTACCTTCATCACATCGGACACCCGAATACGGGTATCGAGTATTTTGTGGGAAGGCGTTGCTTCCAATTTTTTCAATAATTTTAAATAATACCTATAGGCGGTGTACACCCCAAAACGCGCCTCGAGGGGTAGTTGCACGATGCCCTTGTAGGCCAAGGCAAAATCTTCTTTAATCTCAGCCACGATAAGGGCCTTGTCAGAAACACTTAAATTGCCCATATCGACATTGGGAAAATAAGAGCGGTTCAATACTTGATAATCATCTTTAAGATCCCGCAAGAAATTAACCTTCTGAAAGGCACTGCCCAAGCGCATGGCGGCACTTTTAAGGTTTTCATACTTTACCCGATCCCCGTTAACAAAGACCTTTAGACACATGAGGCCTACTACATCGGCCGAACCATAAATATAGGCATCTATCTCGTCTTGGGTATTGTAATCGGATTTGTGTAGATCGGAACGCATACTGGCCAAAAATGCCTTGACCAAACTATCGTCTATATCGTATTTACGTACGGTGGCCTGAAAAGCATTCAAAACCGGGTTCATACTTATGCCCCTTTCCATCGCCTTGTAATAGGCAAATTCAAACTCGTCCAATAATTGGCCTTTATCGTAATCATGAAAGGTATCGACGATTTCATCGGCAAAGCGAACAAAGCCATAAATATCATAAATCGATTGCCTTATCGACGGGGCCAGCATTTTAACCGCCATAGAAAAAGAGGTACTGTACTTTTTGGTAACCGAACGGCTACACTCATGGCTTACTTGATCAAAAAGAATTTTCATGCTGATGATTTTTGAATGAGTTCTGAAGCTATTTTTCCGGATATCAACGAAGGGGGCACCCCAGGTCCGGGAACGGTCAATTGGCCTGTAAAAAACAAATTGGAAACTTTTCCGCTCTGTATTTTTGGCCTTAAAAATGCGGTCTGGGTAAGTATATTGGCCAAGCCATAGGCATTGCCTTTATAGGAATTGTATTCCGACTTAAAGTCGTTGACACAAAACGATTTTTTAAATATGATATGGTCCCTGGCCTTAAAATCGGTCAAATCTTCGAAACGATCCATTATTTTATGGAAATACCTTTCCCGTAGCTTTGGGGTATCCTCCAAATCGGGTGCCAAGGGAATTAAAAAAGTGGCGGCTTCGCATCCTTCAGGGGCAAAGGCCGTGTCTGTTTTTGAAGGGAAACTTCCATAGAACAAAGGCTGCTCTGGCCATGCCGGGTTATCGTAAATGGCCTGGGCATGTATGTCGAAATCGGTGTCGAAAAACAAGGTATGGTGTTCCACGTTGGGCAACTTTGTATCAAATCCTATATAAAACAGTAGGGATGAGGGTGCCAAAACCCGCTTATCCCAATACTTTTCACTGTATTGCCTATACTCTGGAGGTAATAATTTTTCGGTATGGTGGTAATCTGCCCCACTTAGTACGATATCGGCATCAAAAAACTCCCCTTGAGCGACAAGTCCGGTAGTTATACCATTTTCGATTCGTATTTCGTCTATGGCAATACCGGTCTTAAAGTTTACGCCCAATTCTACGGCCAAAGCGGTCATGGCACTTATCACTTCAGACATCCCCCCTTTGGGGTGCCAAGTACCCAAACCAAAGTCGGCCCAGTTCATAAAGTTATAAAATCCGGGGGTATTGTCTGGCTTGGCCCCAAGGAAAAGTATCGGGAACTCAAGCAATTGCACCAATTTTTTGTTTTTAATACGCTTGCGTACTTGGGTACGAATGGTCCCAAAAAACTGGTTTACCCGTGTTATGGTTTGGCCATTAACCAATTCCAATGGCGATTTACCTGGTAGGTAGACCATTTTTTCTACCGCAATGCCATAATTTTTCCGCGCCATTTTGAGAAAACGTTCTAAATGGGCGGCACTACCGGGCTCTTCTTTTTCAAACAAGGCAAGAATCTGATCAAGATAGCCACTAATGGTTAAATCTTCATCTTTTCCAAAATATACCTTATAAGCAGGATCTAATCTTTCCAAAACATAATAGTCGGAAGGTTTTCTATCGAAGTCGGCAAAGAATTTTTCGAAAACATCGGGCATCCAATACCATGTTGGCCCCATATCAAACATAAAACCATCTTTACGAAACACACTGGCGCGCCCACCAATACTGGTATTTTTTTCAAATACGGTAACCTCAAAACCTGCTTTTGCCAGATAGGCAGAAGCCGCTAGGGATGAAAATCCGGAACCAATTAAAGCTACTTTTTTCTTCATTTGTCTAACAAATATAATATTTTGTTGGACATTTAAATAAAAAAAAAGGAAATAGCAGGAAGTATAGGGGGCTTAGGCCGTTTTCAAAGCACCCAAAACATCATTCATTCCAAAGAAAAATCTCATATTGGAACTCGGCGGGGTTATATGCTGTAATTTTTTACCAATGGCCCAATACCCATTGTTTTTGGGGCTGATCATTTCCGCTATTTTCAAAAGGTAAGCTTCCATTTCATCACTTTCCGGGCTCACTACAAAATAGCTTACAAAGGTGATGTCCTCGAATTGTTCTTTGATAAAATTCAGGTTGTTCAGGGGTACGTTAGCACCGAGGTATACTGTTCTATATCCTAATTTTAAGAGCTGGTAATTGATATAGAGTAGGCCCAATTCGTGTAGTTCACCTTCGGGTAAATACAAGGCGAATGTTTTTGGGGCATTTTCATTTCTAGGTAAACGTTCTATTTCTACCTGAAGTTTTCTTTGGATGAGTGCCGATATAAAATGTTCGTGGGCCGGGGTAATGGAATCGGTTTGCCACAATCGTCCGATAAACGACAACAGGGGCATAAAACAATCTTCGAACAGGCTCTCAAAATCCATTTTACGGGCCAAACGCGCATAGGCAGTATCGAACAAAGCTTGGTCGAAAGCATACATGGCCATTTTAAAATCGCTAAGTACCAAGGTTCTCGTGTTCTCATCCAAAGCCAGTTCTGACACCATTTGTTTAATGGCGCTATCTGACATAGCCGCGATTTTCGATATTTTGACCCCGTGGGTATATAAGGTAGTTACATTTAGAAGCTTTTTAAGATCGTCTAAACAATACAACCGAACATTTCGCGATTTACGCTTGGGCTCGAAAAGATCATAACGTTTTTCCCAGACCCGTAAGGTATGGGCCTTAATTCCTGAAATATTCTCAAAATCTCCTATCGTAAACTCTTGTTTTATCAGCATTTGTTAATCTATTTCAGTATTTTAATAAACAAAAATACGAAAACTGTAAGAAAGCCGGATTTTTGTAGGTTTATGGTTAGAAATAGGGAATTATGGAAATACAGGATAAAGTAGCCTACATCACCGGAGGCTCTAAAGGAATAGGGCTTGGCGTGGCCCAAGTGTTATTGGACGCCGGTATGTGTGTGGCCATAAGTGGTCGTGATCTTAAAAGCCTTCAAGAGGCCGAGAAAACACTCGGGAATCCGGAACGGGTGTTCTCAGTGGTCTCTGATGTGACCGAACCTACGGCCGAAATCAGGGCCGTATCTATGGTCTTAGATCGGTTTGGCCAAATAGATCTGGTTTTGGCCAATGCCGGGGTGGGACACTTTGCCCCCATAGACGAACTAAAATTAGAGTCTTGGAAACAGATGATAGACACCAATCTCAGTGGGGCCTTTTATACCTTAAAAGCCACGGTTGAAGCTTTAAAAAGAAGCAAAGGCTATTATATGACCTTGGCCAGCTTGGCCGGCACCAATTTTTTCGCACAAGGGGCCGGTTACAATGCCTCTAAGTTCGGGGTAGTTGGTTTTACCCAGGCCGCCATGTTAGATCTAAGACCCTATGATATTAAAGTAACTACGATTATGCCTGGGTCGGTAGCCACCTACTTTAATAACAATATACCCGATGAATCGGATGCCTGGAAGATACAGCCAGAAGATATAGGCCAATTGGTTTTAGATTTAATGCGAATGCACCCCCGTACATTACCCTCTAAAGTAGAAGTTCGTCCTAGCCGACCCGATAAAAAATAAACGGTTAACATTATGAATTTAAGTTAGTTTACCTCCTTTTCAATAAAAGGGGTGTTGGCATCGCATATTTCAAAAATTAACCTGAACAATTCCTTTTCGTAAGTACCAATGATATTGTCAGAAAGCAGGGAATCTTTGGTTTTTGCACGAGGAGCATCTTTCTTAGCAAAAGGCATAAGGCCCGAGGCTTGGTTTTTAAAGGAATAAATAAAGGCTTGTATTGGTCCTTCGACTGCCATGGCCTTGGCCTTGGCCATATAACCGTAACAAAGCAATTGAAACGCTTTGCTGTATTTATAATCTGTGGTCAAGGTTTCCCAATCAACGATCTCTAGTTCGTTCGGGTTTACCTTCCCGGTTTTATAATCAATGATACGCGTAATACCCAAACGGGAATCTATACGATCTAGTTTTCCACGCAGGCGAACCGGAAAATCGAGACCGGGGATGTCTAATCGTACTTCCATAGGTTTTTCCAAGCCCACTAAAAAGGTGGGGGCCTGCTCCAATTCGCGCATGTCGTGTTTGATAAACGCCTTTACATAATCGGTCATAATAAACAAGGCGATACGGTTTTTACCTTGAATAGCCCCTGTGCCATGGGTCTTCTTAAATTGCGCTTTTACCAAATCGGCCACTTTATCCAAAAGCGATTCGAGTTCGGACTTTTGTAATTCTTGGCCAATAAAAGGGGTGTACAATACCTCTAAACTATCGTGTACAATGGTACCAAAAGTATTGGCCGCCAAGGTTTCGTCGATAGCCTCACGATCCCGAATCCCCAAGATAGTCCGTTTGTAAAAATCTTTTGGGTTCCGGATATAATTCCCTAAGGAAGAAGGCGAAAAACCACGCTCGGCTACTTCCTTTAACCGTTTAAGAAGTGTTTCGTCTTTGGCCATTTGCCAAGGCTCAGGAACTTTAAGGTCGCCCAAGCCTGGGGCGGCAGTACTATGCGTTACCCTATGATGCGGTATAGGATATGCCAACAATTGTGAAATCCATCTGCTAGGTTCCCCTCCCAACAAGGGATCGGGTTCGGTATTATAGAGTAATACGATTTTCTTTGCCCGTAACAATAAACGGTAAAAGTGATAGGTATAAACTGCATCCTTTTCTTTATAGGTTGGCAGTGCAAAGGCCCTTTTTAAATCGAAAGGGATAAAGGAGTTATTCGATTTCCCTGAGGGTAGGGTACCTTCATTTAAATGGGTAATGATTACGGTCTCAAAATCGAGGTTTCTACTTTCTAGCATACCCATTATCTGCAGGTTCCCAAAAGCATCTCCATAGAAATCCATGCTCTCTTTAGATACTTCCTCCAGAAAAAGTGCGCGTAAACTTCGTAAATCGCGTATAAACGGATAGTCATTCAGGTTTTGTTCCAAAGCCTCGAGTAGTAGCTTAAATCGGCCTGTATAGGCAAATGCCAAAGAACCCGATTCCAAGGTATCTGACAACCTTTGTATACACGCAACACAAAGCCCAATAAAGGCAACTGGAGACGGTGTTTCCCTTAACCAGATATTGGGCGACCAGGCTCTACTGGTAATATCATTTATCTCGACAAAAGCGGTATTGCCTTTTTTTAGTTCTTCCAAAAATTCGGAAGCACCGGGCCAAATCAAATGGGCATAAGCATGTGATAAAAGGGAGGTGATACTTTTATGGTACCAACTGCCATTGTCGTTTCTTTCAATATAGAAATCGAACAAGGCCAAAAACAAATCTGTCAAAGGAAACTGTTCCAATGCATAGCCCATAGTTATATTAAACGGCACATTTTCGGGTAAACTCTGTAAAATGGCCGGTAACTGGTTTTCTTTAGCCAATACTAAGGCTGTATGCCCTAAACTAGGGTTCCCTTCCGCCAAATCAGCCACCAATTGGCCAATATATTTAGCCTGACTCAACTGTTTTGGCAGACCGATTACGTCAATATCCTTTTCCGAACCGAACAAACGACTTAGACCCCTGGGACGATGTTGTTTAAAATAAGACCACTGCTTAAAATGCTGCCGCATAAAAAAGCCTGCATCATGCACTTCGTCCTCCACAAAAGAGACATCGTTATCCCAGAAAATGGTGCCCCTACCCTGTTCCAAAATGGATTGCACTATTTCCGATTCTGCAGTATTAAAAGCGTTAAAGCCCAATAACCAAAACCTATACGGTTCTTGGGCCATGTACTCGTTTAAATGGGCATGCGCCAGGCGATACATTTGTCCTTGATGTGACTTAAGATTACCTTCCAAGGACTGGCTAAAATGTGAATATATGGCGAATAGGCTATCCCAAAACTTTAAGTAACCTTTTATCATAGGGGTCTTACCCCCGTCTAGGCTCCAATGATCCAATTCTTGTATGGAGGCCAAATGGGTATATAATTCTTTGGCATTAACCAAATGCCTATCTATTTCTAAAAAGTCTTGTAATAATGTCGGTGCCCAATGCGAATAGGCAAGAAAATCGTCGGCGTCTTCACCTAAAACAGCCGTATAACTAACATACAACTGGCATAAAAGCTCCATTTGACTTGACGCTTGGAGCCCCGATAACTCTTGAACGAACTCTTCGACACTTTTTATTTGGGGCACAAAACCGGTGCCTTGCCATTTTTGACGCAACAACTTACGAAGAAAGGTACCCGCCCGTCTACTGGGTAAAATAAAAACATCTTGATGATCCAAGTTGTTTTCTTGTAAAATACTATCGAGACATTCGGCAATAAAGCTATCCATTATCAAACCCATCTAGGTAGTTCTAAAGTACTACCAATTGCCATGATGCCCAAATATGTATTACACAAAAAAAGCCCCTGCAAACGCAGGGGCCTTATTAGTATGGTGTGGGTATTACTTAGTTTTTCACCAAGTTGATCTCTACCCTCCTGTTTTGCTTTCTACCAGCACGGGTGTTGTTAGTAGCGATAGGCTTATCTTCACCGTAACCTACGGCGTTCAAGCGGCTACCAGAGATTCCGTTAGAAGTAAGGAAATCAACTACAGACTGGGCACGGGTCTCAGAAAGTTTCTGGTTCAATTTAGCGCTACCTACGCTATCAGTGTGACCTTCTACGGTAAACTTAGCGTTAGTGTACTCGTTCAAGATTCCAACGATGTTAGTCAACACTTCCTCAGACTGGGCCTTGATAGAAGACTTACCAGTATCGAACAAGATAGTTTTGGCGTAATCGTTAAGGGTCTTTTGAACAGCAGCAGTCAACTCAGGACAACCGTTGTTAGCTACGGTACCAACTTTGTCTGGACACTGATCGTCTTTGTCTGGCACACCGTCACCATCTCTGTCTGGCCAAGGACAACCGTCGTTAGCAGCAGGACCTTTTTCGTCTTTACACTTGTCTACGTTATCGGCAACACCGTCACCGTCAGAATCAGGACAACCGTTCATAGCGGCAGTACCAGCTTCGTTTGGACAAGCATCATCTTTATCGGCGATACCGTCACCATCGGTATCAGGACAACCGTTCATTTCTTTAGAACCGGCAGTGTTAGGACAAGCATCTTTGGCATCTTCGATACCATCGCCGTCAGCATCAGGACAACCGTTGAAGGCCTCTAAACCGGCAACTTCTGGACAAGCATCGTTTTTGTCGTATACACCGTCACCGTCGGTATCTTTTCCACCAAATTTGATAGAAAGACCGGCCAAGTGCTGGAAGTGCTTAAGACCGTAGTCTTCGAAAGCGTGCTTATAACCAGTTTGTACTGTAAGACCAATGTTCTCAGTGAACCAGTAGTTGAAACCAACACCACCATTGATGGTACCGGCACCTATGTCGTCAACCCAAGTGTAACCACCACCGATTTCGGCAAATGGATCGAATTTTTTTCCTTGGGTAAAGCTGTACTTAATGGTACCGTCTAAACCGTAATAAGACAAATCGTCTACGGCGGTATCACCTAAGTTCTCAATTCGGTTCAAAGACCCTCTTGCTCCAACAGAGAAACCATCACCAACGTAACGGCTAACAGAAATATAGGAGATAGAAGGAAGTATATTCCAGTGATCGCTCACGTTAAAGTATTCGCTGAAGATAGATCCAGTTTCAAAAGCAGGTAGGTGTGACGGGGTATCATCCGCGTTGGTTGGGTAAGCGTCGACGGCATTAACACCAAAGCCAATCTGCCAAGGGTTGTTTTCGTCTTGCGCTTGTAAGCTGGTAAAACCTACAAAAAGTAGGGCAACAGCCATTAATTTGCTAAGATGTTTCATATTGAAATATTTAAGTTTTAGTGTTTGTAGCAGCAAATGTAAGTTGTTAAAATTTATTAACAAAATCAATCGGAATTTTTTTTGAGGCCCCAAAAGCTGCATTACATCCCTATTTATATGACTTTTAACGACTTTCCGACCTTGGTAAATGCGGCTATGGCCCGATCGAGCTGATCTTGGGTGTGGGCTGCCGACAATTGTACCCGGATACGGGCTTTTTCCTTGGGCACTACCGGGTAAAAGAACCCGATTACGTAAATCCCTTCCTCCAGCAGCTGATCGGCCATCTGTTGGGAAAGCTTGGCATCGTATAACATAACCGGGACAATGGCAGAATCGCCGTCTACGATATCGAACCCAGCTTGTTTCATTCCCTTCTTAAAATAATCGGTATTACTTTCCAAGGTATCGCGCAGGCTCGTATCGTGCGCCAACATATCGAATACCTTAATCGAGGCACCCACAATGGCAGGGGCCAACGAGTTGGAGAACAAATAAGGTCTAGAACGTTGCCTTAAGATTTCGATAATCTCTTTTTTACCCGTGGTATACCCGCCCATGGCACCTCCGAGGGCCTTACCAAAGGTTCCGGTTACTATATCTACCCGGCCCATAACACCTTTTTCTTCTAAAGTACCCCTACCGGTAGGCCCTATAAATCCGGCGGCATGGCATTCGTCTACCATAACCAAGGCGTCATATTTGTCAGCCAAATCACAAATGGCATCCAATGGGGCCACAAGACCATCCATAGAGAAAACCCCATCGGTTACGATAATCTTAAAACGACTACCGTCGGCATTGGCCTGTTGTAATTGTTCTTCAAGCGCGGCCATATCATTATTGGCATACCGATAGCGTTTGGCTTTGCAAAGGCGTACCCCGTCTATGATAGAGGCATGATTGAGCGAATCGGAGATAATGGCGTCTTCAGCGGTAAGCAAGGGTTCGAAAACCCCACCGTTGGCATCAAATGCCGCCGCATATAATATGGTATCTTCCGTACCATAAAACTGGGCCACTTTGGCCTCTAATTCCTTATGGATATCTTGGGTACCACAAATAAACCGTACGGACGACATACCGAAACCGTGGGTATCCATGGTATCTTTGGCCGCCTGAATAACCTCGGGATGGTTGGAGAGTCCGAGATAATTATTGGCACAGAAATTAATTACCTTTTCGCCACTAGCCAAGGTAATTTCGGCCGCTTGTGCCCCCGCGATTATCCGTTCCTTTTTAAAGAGGCCCGCCTCTTTTATATTTTCTAGTTCAGCGGACAAGTGTCCCTTTATATTTCCGTACATATATATGGTAGTTTTAAACGAAATCTAATGTAACCCCGCCATCGATAAGATAGACCAAGATCTGCTTCTCTACGGTATACCCCATTTTATTAAGGGCATTACCGTAACTCTGGATCTGTGATTTATGCGCGGATTCGGGTTTACCGGTCTTATAATCGATAACCACAGCCGAATTACCACTCAAGTTCACACGATCTGGACGCAAAATTACATCGTTTTCGTCAAAAATTTCCCTTTCGTTCAAAACCTGCTGTCCGGGTATAAAATAATCCATTAAATCGGGATGTTGTAGCAGCGCATTTACCCAGTCCCTTAAATAGGTTATTTCAGAAAGGCTCAAGTTTTCTTTTTCCCTAATTAAGGCTAAGGCCGCTTCGACATCGGTACTCCAACGGATATGGGCCATAAGGTTATGTAGTAGGTTACCCTTATCAATAGCCTGTTTACGATCGTTTGGCAACCTTTGTTCTTCAAGACCTGCAAAACGCATATTGGGTATAAGGAAAGTATTGGTCCTATAAGCAACATCTTTTAAGGTAGGTGATAATGAAGTGTCTTTTTGCTGAACAGGCAAACTACCAAAGTCATAGGTCAATACATTGGGCTGCCACCTTTGATCCTGTTCTAAAAAATGAACGAACAAATCTGGATAGGCTTGTGGTTCGCTTTGCTTCTTGGCCGGTAAGGTACTATATATGTACAACCCTTTTTCTGCACGGGTCAGCGCCACATACAATAGGTTTATGGCGTCCAACTGCAATTGGTCTTTTTGCTGTTCAAAGCAGCTTTGGGCCTGTTCGCTATACTGAACCATTTCTTTTTTCTTAGCCACCAAAACCCTATCGAATCCGGCATATTGATCAGGGTCTACGCCCAACCAAACCTTGGCATCGATTTCTGCATACAATCTTTCATTGGCAAAAGGGAACAAGACCACAGGAAATTCGAGGCCTTTTGATTTATGCACCGTCATGATTCGAACGGCATCCGATTCTGGCGCCGCAATAGCCAAACTATCTTTTTTGCTTTCCCAGTGATTTAAAAATGAAAACAGATCGGCCCGGTTCTTTTCTTGAAGGGAGAGCAACTCATCCAACAGATAAAAAACATGGGCATCGGTTTTTTGATCGATACCAAAACAGCGAATGGCATACTCCAGACCTTCATATAGCGAAAGACTATTAAAAACCGCCACCTCAAACCCATAAGTGTCTTTTAAAAACCCAGGCACCTGGGCCAAGTTTTCAGTGATACCCTTATGCTTTTGGCTTTTACCCATCCCCAGGGAATCGATCAATTCAAAGCCGAGGGCCATATCTTCCTGTGCATGGATCCAACCCAACAGATTGATCAACAAATTAACCTGAAGGCTACCCGCCAGTAATAAAGTCTCTGAAGAGATCAGTGGGATATTTTCGGTCATGAGGTAATCGGCCAAGAATACCCCATCTTTTTTCTTTCTAGTGAGTATACATATATCGGCATAGGAAAAGCCTTTTTCATTCACCAATTCCCGAATATCTTCCAACACTTTTAGGGCATAGACCTCAGCAACTTCAGTCGGGCCTGTTTTCTCTACAAAGGCAAGCCGGGCCAACCCATCGGGTTTACCGTTTACTTGTTGTTTGCTTCCTTTTTCATACAAATCGCTATAGGCGGCATTTTGGAAAAGCGGAGCCATACATGTAAAAAAGGCATTGTTAAAACGAACGATGCCATCGTGGCTACGGTAATTCTTAGGTAAATTTTCGGTTTGGGCCCCTATGGTAAATGGGGTTTGTACTTCGTTTACCAGATCTAGAAACTGTTCGGCCTTACCTCCCCGCCATCGATAAATAGACTGTTTGGCATCGCCAACAAGGAACAAGCTTCCCTCCGAACCATCGAAGCCTCCTTCCAAGGCACTAGCGATCAAGGGCACCAAATTCTGCCACTGCAGTTGCGAGGTGTCTTGAAACTCATCTATAAAATAATGCGCGTAACGTTCGCCCAAACGTTCATAAATAAAGGGGGCAGGCTGATCTTTTATCTGTTCTTGGATCAGGGCATTGAATTTACCTATAGGTAAAATCCCTTTTTCATCTTGGATCTCCTGCATACAGGCCGCCAATTGCCCGAGTACGGAAACGGGCACCAATTGTCTTAAGATATTTGTCCTAAAATCGATTTGATAGAACGCCTTTT
This sequence comes from Sediminicola luteus, assembly GCF_002514735.1. GTDB lineage: Bacteria > Bacteroidota > Bacteroidia > Flavobacteriales > Flavobacteriaceae > HQA918. The sequence goes on from NZ_KZ300477.1 coordinate 441,650, forward strand.
TAATGGAGTTGAATCCTGAGTTCAATTCGGTTCTTATGGCTTCAATAGCCGCTTCCGATCCTTTTTTATGCAATGTGGCCTGGGCAATATCTTCTTGCCATTTGGCCGAAAAACTTAAAGATGTCGGCGCTTCTATCGCCTTAAGCAAAAACTTGGTATAACTCCCCCGATTAAAATCACAATGATCTAGCCCCTGCTCCCTGATCAATTGCCATAATGCTTGGGCCTTTTGCTGTACTTCGGCCGTCAGGGCGCTATTTTGCTTGCGAAGTTCTTGGGCCAACTTCTTGTAGTCAGACAGGTTTTTATTCGCCAATGTTTCTATATGACGGGCCTGGTTTTCATTGAATAACAATTTACCCATGGCCACTAGATCGAGGGCTATATCCCAATGTTTATCGTCGGCAGCCTTTTCACGCGCGAAGGCCACGAGTACCTCGAGTAATTCCCCATCGTCTCCTGCCTTTGCGATTAGCCTATCGACGGTTTCTTGTAACAACAGATCTACATCTAAACTTACCTCAAAATTTTGTGGTAATTTCAGGTCTTTGGCAAAGGTTCTTATAACCCGATGCGTAAAACCATCGATGGTGCTTATATCGAAAAAAGCATAATTATGTAATATGTATTTTAAGATAATGGCCGACCTTTTTTGAAGGTCGCTAAGTTCGACACCTAAAATCTTGGAGATATCGACCAACATAGCTGGTATTTCCCCCGACGCTGTGGCCCTAGAGAACAGATTTAACTGTTCTAAAATACGTTGCTTCATTTCGGCTACCGCCTTATTGGTAAAAGTAATAGCCAAGATTTGTTTGAATTTCAAGGGGTTCTTGGTCGCCAAAAGCAACGTAAGATAAGATCTGGCTAGGGTATAGGTTTTACCCGATCCTGCAGAAGCGTCATAAATACGAAAACCATGGGGGTTGTTTTTCACCATATTCGCAAAATACATAATCCCATAGAAGTTCTTTATAAATGCCCGGGGGAATTATCGGCTGTAGTTCGTAACTTTGAAACTGTATCAACAAACTTATAAAACGAAATATTATGGCTTTTGATTTACCAAAATTACCGTATGCATATGACGCCTTGGAGCCGCATTTAGATGCCCGCACCATGGAAATACACCATACCAAACACCACAACGGTTATACTACCAAATTAAATGGCGCCATTTCCGGAACCGATATGGAGAATGCCTCTATAGAGGATATTTTAAGCGGAATGGATATGGCCAACGGTGCCGTTCGAAACAATGGAGGTGGGTATTACAACCACTGCTTGTTTTGGGAAGTAATGTCGCCAAACGGAGGAGGTGCCCCATCGGGCGAACTGGCAGATGCTATTAACGCCGCCTATGGTTCTTTCGATGGTTTTAAAGATGCTTTTTCACAAGCGGCCGCTACTCGTTTTGGTTCAGGATGGGCTTGGCTATGTGTTCATAAAGGCGGTAAGGTAGAAGTATGCTCTTCTGCCAATCAAGACAATCCCTTAATGCCTGGAATCGGATGTGGTGGTTTCCCAATCTTAGGATTGGATGTATGGGAACATGCCTATTATCTAAACTACCAAAACAGAAGACCCGACTATATCTCTGCTTTCTTTAATGTAATCAACTGGGATAAAGTTTCTGAACTATTCGCTGCCCATAAGTAATTGGACAGCCCCTTAAGTATAAAATAAGCCCTGCAGATTTGCAGGGTTTTTTTGTGGGCAAAAACTAACGATGGGTATAAAAATTGAAAAGGGTAGATTGCTCTACCCTTTTCGTCCCAAATCTTACCATAAACTTAACCTACTTATGCTATGGCAATACTAAATTACTGGTATCGTGGAAAATAACAAAGAAAAATGAAGAAAATTTAAATATTATTTTACCGTTCGTCGATAAAATAGGGTGGTGTAGTTTGTCGAAAAAGATCGTTAAAATGCTCGCTATCAAAACAAAAAGGCAAGGTTTCCCTTGCCTTTTCTTCCCCAAATCTTACCATAAACTTAACCTACTTATGCTATGGTATTCCAAATGTAAAACGATCATTTTGGCCAAAAAAAGCTCTTGGACGAATAACAGATATCCAAGTTGAAAGACAATCTAAACTGATTTTTGAGAGAAAAACGGAAACATTTTCTTAAGCCACATTGAGCATCAGGAGTATCAAAAAAGTAATAAAAACCAAACGAAGAATAAAGGAGGGACACTTAGGGTCTTTTAGCTTAAAAAGCAGTTTGCTTTCCTGTAGTACCAAAAAACAAAAGACAGGGTTGCCCCTGTCTTTCTTCCCCAAATCTTACCATAAACTTAACCTACTTATGCTATGGTGACCCAAATGTATGAGGATCTTAAAACACCCAAAAAGGGAATGGTCGAACTACATATATTTGGGTTAAAAGGCAAAAAAAGGGCCTATCTGTATAAAAACCAATGGTATTCCGCCTGTTGCATACCTTTCTGAAACTAAAGAATGGGACATTTCGTTACGGTATTGCTAGACCAAAATCCTCTTGTGGAAACCATCACATTTTAGGGTATTCAATTAAATGCGGTTAACATGGTCGATAATTGTAAAATCGAAATAGATTCGGTTCAGGATTTGCGAAGCAATGCAGTAAGGGAAATGGCGCAGCCATCCAAAACTTGATAGCTTCGAACTTAGAGAGCAAAGATTAAAGACCACAAAATAATAGCTACTTACATTTTTAGCCTTCGTAAACCAATCTCAATGCTATGCTAACATCTCTTTTAGTATAAACCTATGTTTTTATAACAAGGAAATCATTAAACGCTGAATATCAAAAAGTCTATTTTCTATATTCTAGAAGCGAAGCGTTCTAACATCTAACTTATGAGGATACGTATAAAAAATAAAAGACAGGGTTGCCCCTGTCTTTTCCCCAAATCTTACCATAAACTTAACCTACTTATGCTATGGTGACCCAAATGTATGTTGATCTTAAAGCTAGAAAAAAGGAAATGGACAAACGGTAGGCAAATCGGTTAAAAGGGATAAAGACGATAAAAAGGCGGGTTACCCCGCCTTTTTGCCCCAAATCTTACCATGAACTTAACCTACTTATGCTATGGTAGTAACAAGTTACGTTTGTTGTAGCCAAAATCGTCACACGTCCGATGAAACGTGGGTATCATCGACGATATGCACGATTTTTTAACGTTTATAGAGAAACGTTAGTAGGCCCTTTCGCTTTTACCTTCGTAAAAATTCATAAACGCCCTGTTAACCACCCGATTACCTCCCGGGGTCGGGTAATCTCCGGTAAAGTACCAGTCACCCAAGTTATCCGGGCATGCCGCATGTAAATTGGAAATACCCTGATATACGATGGATACCTCCGATTTTATATCTTTCGGGCTCAACAACTCCCCTATTTTCCCTGAAATCTCCTCCGGACTAAAGGGCTCGTAAAGTTCTTTTACGAAGTTCACCACATCTTCATCGCCCAAATCTACCTGGGCCTTACATTTTTCATATATGCTATCGATTACCGAAAGGGTACCGCGGTCTTCATGCAAGGCCAGCGCAGCCCTAAAAGCGATAAAGTCTTCCAATTTCGCCATATCAATCCCATAACAATCGGGATAACGTATCTGCGGGGCCGACGACACCACCACGATTTTTTTGGGCGACAACCGATCCAACATGCGCAGTATACTTTTCTTTAAGGTCGTACCACGTACGATACTATCGTCAATGATTACCAAATTATCGGTAGACCTAACAGAACCATAACTGATATCGTATACGTGGGCCACCAGATCGTCTCGGCTACTGTCTTGGGTTATAAAGGTACGTAGCTTGGCATCTTTAATGGCTACCTTTTCTATACGTGGTCGCAACTCTAAGATCTCGCGCAGTTTTTGTGGATCGATCTCATTCCCCATCTCCAAAATCTGACGCTCTTTACGCGCATTCAAATGCTTCTGGGCCGCACGTACCAATCCGAAGAAAGAAGTTTCGGCCGTATTCGGAATATAAGAGAATACCGTATTCTTAAAATCGTCATTGATCTCTTCCAACACTTGGGGCAACAGCAGTTTACCCAGGGCCTTACGTTCGGCATAAATCTCCTTATCGCTACCGCGGGAAAAATAGATGCGTTCAAAAGAACAGGCCAAACGTTCGCGAGGGGTCAATACCTCTTTTAAACTTACCTGGCCCGACTTTTTGATGATGATTGCATTCCCCGGATCCAATTCTTTTATCGCCTCGAAATCTACATTGAATACCGTTTGTATCACCGGCCGCTCAGAAGCCACAACCACCACCTCATCGTCTTGGTAATAATAGGCCGGGCGAATACCGGAAGGATCGCGTAATACAAACCCATCACCGTGACCTAATAGTCCGGCCATGGCATAACCCCCATCCCAGTTTTTGGCAGCTTTACGTAAAATTTTGGCTACGTTCAGGCGATCGGCGATTAGGGGTGAGGCTTCCTGCTTACTATAACCCTCGTTTTTTACCTGCTTATACAATTTAGCAACGGCATCATCTAAAAAGTGCCCTATCTTTTCCATCACCGTAATGGTATCGGCCTTTTCCTTGGGGTGCTGTCCTAATCGCACCAAATTGTCAAAAAGCTCATTAACATTGGTCATGTTAAAGTTTCCGGCTACGATCAGATTTCGGTGCATCCAATTGTTTTGGCGCAAAAACGGATGTACACTCTCTATACTGTTCTTACCAAAGGTACCGTAACGCACATGGCCCAACATCAGTTCGCCCAAATAGGGGATGTTGTTCTTTTGCCAAGCCACATCGTCATTCTTATCCGGATTTTGGGTCAGGGCCTCATTGATTCGCCCATTGATCTGCGAAAAAATATCTTGAATAGGCATCTGTTGGGCAGAACGTACCCGACTGATATAACGTTGGCCGGGCTCCACATCCATTTTAATACTAGCAAAACCGGCCCCATCTTGGCCACGGTTGTGCTGCTTCTCCATCATTAGGTACATTTTATTGACCCCGTAAAAGGCCGTACCGTACTTTTCCTTGTAATACTCCAAAGGTTTCAACAACCGGATCAAGGAAATCCCACACTCATGTTTTATGGCATCGCTCATGCTAAACGGATATTAAAAAAGCCCTGCGTAACAGGGCATGGTATTTTATAGTTCTATATCGAATTGTGTCAACTCTTTAAATTGGTGAAGGCGCTGCGCGATCTCGTCCCGCTCTACCCCTTCCATACGCTCGGTACTAAAACGTTCTACGCAAAAGGAAGCCAAATTACTACCGTGAATAATGGCATTCTTCAGGTTTTCGAACCCAATATTGCCCGACTGTGCCAAATAGCCCGAAAAACCTCCGGCGAAGGTGTCGCCTGCCCCGGTGGGATCAAAGACCTCTTCCAACGGCAAGGCCGGTGCAAAGAATACATTCTTCTCCTTAAACAACAAAGCCCCATGTTCCCCTTTTTTGATCACCACATATTCGGGTCCCATTTCTTGGATCTTGGCGGCCGCCTTTACCAACGAATATTCACCGGTCAATTGGCGGGCTTCTTCGTCGTTAATGGTAAGCACATCTATTTTGGCAATGACCTCTTTTAATAGATCCCAGGTATGCTCCATCCAGAAATTCATGGTGTCGAGCACGATAAGTTTGGGCTTTTCGGTCATTTGAGCGATTACGTCCAATTGGATTTGCGGGTGCAGGTTACCCAACATAACGATATCGGCATCTTTAAAATTTTCGGGTACCACCGGTTTAAAATCGGCCAAAACGTTTAACTCGGTAGCAAGGGTATCTCGTACGTTAAGGTCGTTATGGTACTTCCCTTTCCAAAAGAAGGTTTTACCACCGGGCACGATTTCGAGGGCCGAGGTATCTATATTACGTTGGGTAAAAAGATCGAGGTATTCTTGCGGAAAATCTTCCCCAACCACCGATACAATAGCACTTTCTACATTATAGTTGGAAGCCGCCAACCCAATATAGGTTGCCGCACCACCCAATACCTTATCGGTTTGTCCGAAAGGGGTTTCGATGGCATCGAAGGCCACGGTTCCCACGATCAATAATTTGCCCATGCACTCAAATTTGCTGCAAATATAGGGTATTGTTGTTTGTAGATAAAAGAATAAAGACCGCTATACTTAAATATAAAAGACTAGGTTCTTTGTTAGTGTATTGCCGTACTTGTTTTATGGTGCACAATCATAGCTATGGGGTGCCAAAAAATGGTTTGCTGCTTGGGAGTGGCACTAGCGTGGGATAGGCAGCCGAGGTTTTTCTAGAATCGATTCGAAAAGTATAGATTGATTAGAGCACCACACGATACAATCGTGCGGCAGCGGGGGGTTGTTGTTCGGCGATTGTACTAAGGGAGGTTAGTGCTAGCTGGGGTCTGTCAAAATGACAAAATTGTCCAACTGGAACAGTATTGGCATCTGTCACAAAAAGAATTGTTTATGGAAACACTTGACAAAAAAATAGAGCGCAATTTTAGTCCACTCGAAGATTTAAAAAATGGTTATATCGAAGGTTTAGATAATGAACTTTACAGCGAAACATATACCTCATTTCATCTACGGTTTATCCAACAATTATCAATTTCGAGCGAAGCGATAATTTTCAGGAGCCCTCTATTCCATTAAATAATTCTATTTCATTTTTGATGCTCATTTGAGACCTCTCCTACCGTCGAGGTGACAAACGGTTCGAGACTAGTTCATTCTATACTACAGTGCTTGACCCAAGATTTTATTATTCCGTCAAAAATTCAACTGCCATCGCCCTCACCCCAACCCTCTCCATGAGGGAGAGGGAGCCGGCAGCCTCCTTACAACGCAGCAACGAATACACCAAATCCAATGGTGAAACTGTCTTTGTTCTTTTCTCTATAAGCGAAGCGGTCTTTATTCTAGAGCGAAGCGACGCACTACTTTCTTCCAAAATCGGCCGGGATCTCACCCCAGGCCTTGGTCTCCCATTTTACGATAGTAGTGGTATAGCTGGATTTTTGCAGCCATTGTTCGGCTCGGGCAACCAATTCGAATAGGGCGGCGTTTTTGGCAGTTTTGGCCAATTTGGTCTGGCATTTCTTTTTGCGGACCCAACCCATGGCGATCCGTGAATCGGTATAAATGATCCGGTCGCTCTTTTTCTCCTTTAAAAAGGCCAAACCATGTACCAACGCCAAAAACTCGCCAATATTATTGGTGCCCTGTGCAAAAGGTCCCATTTTAAAAAGTACCTGCTTGGTTTGGGTATCTACCCCTTGGTATTCCATAATCCCTGGGTTACCGCTAGAGGCGGCATCTACCGAAATGGAATAGAGGTTAGGCTCTCCAATACGGGCCAATTCTTCGGGACTTAAGGTTTTAGATTTACTTTTTGTAGTGCCCTTAAAATCTTCATAATTGCCATTATAGGCCTTTTTGGCCATTTCGAAGGTCTCGAACGATTTATATTGGGCACCCGCCACCCCAGATATCTGGGCCCTACAATCGGCCCATGACTCGAAGATTCCGGTGCGTTTGCCCTGCCAAACCACGTAAAACTTGCGTTTTTTAGCCATCTGCCAATACTTTTTCTACCACTTCTGGAAAATGGGCATATTCCAACTTATGAATTTTTTGGGCTATATTTTCGGCCGTATCCTGGGAATCTACGTTGACTTTCGCTTGGAAAATTATGGCGCCTTCATCATACTGTTCATTTACAAAATGTATGGTAATACCCGTCTCGGTTTCTCCAGCGGCCTTTACGGCTTCGTGTACATGCATGCCATACATACCCTTACCTCCATATTTAGGAAGCAGCGCCGGATGTACATTAATAATCCGGTTCGGGAAAGTTTGCACGAAACTCTCGGGAATCTTCCAAAGAAAACCCGCCAATACGATAAGGTCGGGATCCAAAGCCTGTAAAAAGTTAAGCACCCCCCCGACATCCGTAAAGGCCTTTCGGTTAAAACTGTAGGCCGGAAGCCCCAGTTTGGCACAGCGTTCAAAAACAAAAGCGGTCCTATTGTTACCAAAAACCCCTACGATCTCAACGCTTTCATTATCGGCAAAATAGTGTGCTATATTCTCTACATTACTACCCGAACCCGAGGCAAAAAGTACGATTCGTTTCTTTTTTCCCATATTTTAATATGCTGTATGGCCAACGAAATTACGCTACTTCGGCTTAATTGTGGTATTTCGGCCTACATTTTACCGACAAATAGGGTTATTAATCCAAAGTTTTTTATTTTTGCCCCGATAAATTTCTTAAAACCGTTAAAATTATGTCAGATATTGCATCAAGAGTAAAGGCCATTATCGTGGATAAACTAGGTGTTGACGAGAATGAAGTTGTGGCTGAGGCTAGCTTCACCAACGATCTTGGGGCTGATTCCTTGGATACTGTTGAGCTTATCATGGAATTCGAGAAAGAATTCGATATCCAGATCCCAGATGATCAAGCCGAGAACATTGCTACCGTTGGCCAAGCTATCAGCTATATCGAGGAAGCAAAATAAAATTAATGATATCTTATTTCAAGATTTAAAATTATCCATGTGGTAACCATGCCGCATGGATAATTTTTTTTAATTTCCCTTCTTATTAAAAACCTAAAGTTGGCGCGATGCAGTTAAAGCGAGTTGTGGTTACCGGTCTCGGGGCTCTTACCCCCATCGGAAACAATATTGCCGAGTATTGGGAAGGCCTAAAGAATGGCAAAAGCGGTTCGGCCCCCATTACCTATTACGATACCGAAAAATTCAAGACCAAGTTTGCTTGTGAGTTAAAGGATTACGATCCCAATGCCTATTTCAACCGAAAAGAGGCCCGTAAATTGGATCGTTTTGCCCAATATGCCCTAGTTTCTTCCGACGAGGCCATTGCCGATTCCAAATTGAATCTCGATGCCTTGGATAAATTCCGTGTCGGAGTTATATGGGGAGCTGGTATCGGAGGGCTCGAAACCTTCCAGAACGAAGTCTTGAACTACGCCCAAGGTGACGGAAGTCCGCGTTTTAACCCCTTCTTTATCCCTAAGATGATCGCCGATATCGCCCCTGGTAATATTTCGATCAAACACGGATTTATGGGTCCTAACTATACTACCGTTTCGGCCTGTGCCTCTTCGGCCAATGCCATGATCGATGCCATGAACACCATTCGTTTGGGACATTGCGATGTAGTGGTTACCGGAGGTAGTGAAGCAGCCGTTACCATTGCTGGTATGGGAGGTTTTAACGCCATGCACGCCTTATCTACCCGTAACGACGAGCCCGAAAGTGCCTCTAGGCCTTTTGACGCTACCCGCGACGGATTCGTATTGGGCGAAGGCGCCGGTGCTTTGATCCTTGAGGAATACGAGCACGCCAAGGCCCGTGGTGCCAAGATCTATGCCGAGGTTTTAGGGGGTGGTTTGTCTAGCGATGCCTACCATATGACCGCCCCGCATCCGGATGGGGTCGGTGTGATTCGAGTAATGGAAAACTGCCTGCGCGATGCCGGTATGGACCCCAAGGATGTAGACCATATCAATACCCATGGTACCTCTACCCCATTGGGCGATGTGGCCGAGTTAAAGGCCATTAGCCATGTGTTCGGGGATCATGCCAACAACATAAACATCAACTCTACCAAGTCCATGACCGGACACTTATTGGGAGCGGCCGGTGCCATTGAATCCATTGCCTCTATTTTGGCCATGGAGCACAGTTTGGTGCCCCCTACCATAAACCACACCACGGTAGACGAGAATATAGACCCACGTTTAAACCTTACCTTGAACAAGGCCCAAGAAAGGGAGATCAAGGTAGCGATGAGCAACACTTTCGGATTCGGCGGACACAATGCCTGTGTGTTGTTTAAAAAAATAGATTAAGTAGCAGATTTAATGCGCATACTTTCCAAAATATTCAAGCCCCAAACTCCCAAGGAGGATGGGGCTTTTTATGATGGAATGGTAGCCGTTTTGGGCTTCTCCCCAAGCAATCTGGCCATCTATAAAAAGGCTTTTCTACACCGCTCGGCCAACAAGAAAGATGTCGATGGCAACCCCATAAACTACGAACGCCTCGAGTTTTTGGGCGATTCCATGTTGGGCACCATTATCTCTAAATTCCTCTACAACGAAGTGCCCACCGGAAACGAGGGCTATTTAACCAAAATGCGTTCTAAGATCGTAAGCCGTAAACATTTGAACGAATTGGGCAAAGAGTTGGATCTAATCTCTTATGTAGAAAGCAAGATTCCCAAAAATCATTTTGGCGAGAACATTCATGGCAACGTATTCGAGGCCTTGGTCGGGGCCATTTACCTCGACAAGGGCTATCCGTATTGCGAGCGCTTTATCAACTATCGTGTTATTGAGCCCCATGTAGACATTGAACGGCTCGAAGGTAAGGTAATCAGCTATAAGAGTTTGGTTATCGAATGGTGCCAAAAACAGAAAAAGCAATTCCATTACCGTACTTATGAAGATTCGGGCAATGATGCCATTAAACATTTTGCGGTACAACTTTCCATTGGCAACAAATTAGTAGCCAAGGCCCGTGCTACTTCCAAGAAAAAGGCCGAGGAACGCGCCTCTAAAAGAGCCTATTTTGCCCTACAAGACAAAATGCAACGTTCTTGATTTACGGGAACGTTTCTTCAAGTAAAAAAAATCGTTACGCTAACGTTTTCGTAGGGTATCGCCCATGAAATAAGGGGTCGTGGCTAGGCAGTATTGCCGATTAATCCTATATTTACCACTTAGTCTAGTAGCATGGGAACCGTCCATAAACTATCCTTGGATTTTTATGAAGAAGCATGGGAGCCATTCGGACTATTGGCCTTGCACTGTAGTTTGGAAGACCATAGTTTGGCCTACCGGCTTAACGAGCATGCCGATATACGGCTCATGCGTACCGAGGTAGATTTGGATATGGGCACCGCATGTTTTTCGTGCTTCGAATATGAAGACCAAGCCTTGGGCCGTACCATTACCCTGATTACCAACAAATGCAGAAAAGAGGAAAAAGTTGTTGGTGCGGGGCTTTTTAGTGAAGGTATACGCAATGTAACCTATAACTTGGTTCCGGAACATCCAAGGGCCGACTATTTAATTAAAATGCAACAAGAACCCGACGAGTCGGGCTTTTTAGAAAAAATACGTGAAATCCCCCAAGTGGTTACGGCCTATGCCATTGACCCAGAGGGACTCAAATCAAAGAACAATCTAATTTTTTAGGAATGCCAGATAAGAAAAGAACCAAAATAGTATCGACCCTAGGGCCAGCCACCAGTAAAAAGGAAGTGCTTAGGGATATGATCAATGCCGGGGTAGATGTATTTAGGATCAACTTCTCACACGCCAGTTACGACGATGTTACCGAACGTATCCAAATGATTCGCGAACTGAATGAAGAAATGGATGCCACTGTAGGTATTCTGGCCGATCTTCAAGGACCAAAACTTAGGGTTGGTGTCATGTCTGGCGAGGTAGTTGTTGCCCCTGGCGATGAAATTACTTTTCAGACCGGGGAACCTTTCGAAGGCAATACCGAAAAGGTGTACATGAACTATGAAGCCTTTCCGCGCGACGTAAAGCCTGGAGAGCGCATACTTTTAGATGATGGTAAACTCATCTTCGAAGTGGCCGAAACCAATGGTAAAGATGCGGTAAAGGCCAAAGTGATCCAAGGCGGGCCCTTACGTTCTAAAAAAGGGGTGAACCTTCCGAATACCGATATCTCGCTTCCGGCCCTAACCGAAAAAGATATTAAGGATGCCATATTTGCCATTGGACAAGATGTAGATTGGATCGCCCTATCTTTCGTACGCTTTAGCCAAGATTTGATCGACCTTCAAGAACTGATCAAAAAGCACTCCGACCACAAGATTCCAATAATTGCCAAAATCGAAAAACCCGAGGCGGTCGAAAATATCGATACCATTGTAAACTATGCCGATGGTTTAATGGTAGCCCGTGGTGATCTAGGGGTGGAAATTCCAGCCCAAGAGGTTCCCTTGATTCAAAAACACCTGGTATTAAAGGCAAAACAGGCCCGTATTCCGGTTATTATCGCCACCCAGATGATGGAGACCATGATTACCAGCCTTACGCCTACCCGGGCCGAGGTAAACGATGTGGCCAACTCGGTTATGGATGGTGCCGATGCCGTAATGCTATCTGGTGAGACATCTGTAGGTAACTACCCTGTGCAGGTAATCGAAAAAATGTCGAGTATCTTAGAAAGTGTTGAACACTCCGAGCTTATTAAAGTGCCGCAGAATCCGCCACATATCAAGACCAAGCGATACATTACCAAATCGGTCTGTTATCACGCTGCCTTAATGGCCAACGAAATCGATGCCAAGGCCATTTCTACCTTGACCAATAGTGGCTATACCGCCTTTCAGATTTCCGCTTGGCGACCCAAGTCGCATATTTTGGTCTTTACCCACAATAAACGCATACTTACCCAACTGAATCTGTTATGGGGGGTAAAAGCCTTCTATTATGATAAATATGTGTCTACAGACGAAACTATAGAAGATGTAAACGCCATTGCCTGTAAAAAAGGTTTCTTGGAGGTTGGCGATATGCTGGTGAGTTTGGCCGCCATGCCCATCAAGGAAAAAGGAATGGTAAACACCTTAAGGGTAACCGAAATAGAGAGCTGCCCCATATAACGATTAGTGTTTGTTTACAACCTAACAACAATCCCTACAGCCATACTTTAACTGTAGGGATTTTTCTTTTTTGGTTACATATCACCAGTATATTGTTACAAATGAACAGTATACGACCTTTTCCCCAGTATACATTTACACACTTCTTATTGTTGTTCCCCCGCAGAACAATAGGTTTAGTTCCCCGTAGCAATGCGAAAACACTAAATCTATATATTATGAAAACGGTTAAGACACTAATTTCACTATGTATCGCCGCCGGCCTATGCTATTCGTGCAGCAGTGACGACGACGGCGGCGGGGAAACCTTATCTACACAAGAATTATTGACCATGGGCACCTGGTATCAAGAGTCCAGAACACCGGGAAGTTATTCTGCCTGTGAGAAAAAAAGTGCCGTAAGTTTTACTCCCAACGGTACGGCTACTTTAGCTTTTCATGAAGATAACAATGGTAGTTGCGAAGCCCAACCTACAATTTCGGCCAATTATACCATAACCGGCGATGACTTGACAATAACAGCCGCAGGACAGACCCTAAAGGTAACCCTTAAAAGTGTTACCAAAGAACTATTGACCCTTTTAGATGAAAACGGGGCTACCCTGATTTTTGACAAAACATCCGGTTAAAATTAGAATAATATCTATTGGTAACCTTAACGATTCCCCGGCTTTAAGGGCGGTGGAAGGTACACAACTACTTCTCCACCGCATCTTGGGCCGGTCATAGAAAAAGGCCCCTGAGGTGGAGGCCCTTAACTTCAACTACTAACTTAAACAACAATCATTAGCCCGTTACAGGCCTATATTTTACACTTACTGGTTAAAGATCATATTGTATTTTTTGATCAAAGCGAGGTGTTTGTCATCCAAGGATCCGGCCGTAAAGAACGAAATACCCTTGGCCCCATTCTTTTGTGATTGAATGATCGCTTCTTCAAAATCGTCATAATTATCGCCATAGTGTCCGTTTAAGATTCCGGTAATCAAATCTTGTCCTTCATCTAGATCACGAACCCCTTCTTTGGTGGCAAAACCTACCCAACCCACATTACCTTGATGGTCTTTTTTGTAAGCCATAGGGAAAAAGGTATCTACTTTCCAATGGCCCCAATCTTGGCGCACATATTCCCTTGCCAGTTGCGGAAAAGGGAAAACGGCAGCCGATGTAGGCACACCATACTCATGGGCGATATCTACACATTCGTCTACCAAAGACGAAATGGCGTTCATTCGAAATTGCTGCCAAGCCGGGTTTTCGGCCCTATCATCAAGATCCATAGGATCTACACCGAACAATTCCTTATATTGTTTACGGGCATTGGGGTGATACCCAAAATCGTATTCAGGCATTAAATGGTCTTGTACCAAAGGCCCGCCTTTATGCTTGTATTTCTTTTGAAGGTCGGCTCCAAGGATTATGTCCACAAAACGGATATAATCAAAATGCACCGAGGCAATACCCGGAATCTGGGCTTTCTCCTTCACCCTTCTTTTAATAAAGTCACGGGCCCCTTCGGAGAAAGGACTCAAAAATTTATAATAACTTACATAAGGGTTATAGTCTTTACAGTTCTGACCCAGGGCATTTACCGAAAACCACTCCGGGTGTTCTTGGGCTTCTTTAAGTCCACCAATATTCATCATCCAATGCCACGCATGCACACGAATACCATACTCCTTGGCCAAGGGCACCAATTCTTTTAGTCGTTCTACACTGGCATGGGGTAACAAGTCGGTAATTCCGGCATCGGCCAATCGCTTAAGACGCTTACGCTGTTCGGCCTCACTGGCTTTGGTTTTGTTAGGACCCTGGTTCACATCGCCCCAAGCGGTAAAATAAAATTTCTTTTCAGAGAAGCCGTTGTCTACTTGCTGCCCTAACAACATACCGTTGGACATTAGCAAGGCAAGTACAATCAACTTGGAAAACAGTTTCATGGAAATATTCGTTTAGCAATACCACCGTAAAGTAGTCCAACCCCCTTGGTTTCCGAATTTTTTTATACGGATGGGGGCTAACGGACTTTAAACGGAGTAATTATCGCCCATTATGGCCAGGATATTTAAAAAGTAAGGCCTTTAAAAGATTACTGACTAAACCCTCATGCGATACGAATACCACAACCCCAAATTAGGTTCCATACTAGGTTTTACCGACGATATTAGACAAGAACAACCCCACTTTTCAACTTTGGAAGGCACCATCTATATTTTATGGAACCGCAATACGGAAAGCACTTGCCTACAAATCGATGGGGAGCAAATTCCTTTAGGGCCCAACCAATTGATGACCACCACCTATCTACACCAATTATCTTTTGATGAGGCCCACCTACCGATTACCGCTTTTTTGTTCAACCGGGAGTTCTATTGTATCGCCGACCATGATGCCGAAGTATCGTGT
The DNA here is from genome assembly GCF_002514735.1 of Sediminicola luteus. Taxonomy (GTDB): domain Bacteria; phylum Bacteroidota; class Bacteroidia; order Flavobacteriales; family Flavobacteriaceae; genus HQA918. The sequence continues at coordinate 456,702 of NZ_KZ300477.1, forward strand.
AATGGCATTTTGTTTTTTGGCACCCAAGATCTACCGGTCATGACCATTCCACCGGAACAGTGTCGCAAATTCGAAACCTTGCACGAGGTCTTTTTAGACGAATTCAGTACCTCGGATAATATTCAAGGCGATATGCTGCAGATGTTACTCAAGCGATTGATTATTGTGTGTACCCGTTTGGCCAAAGACCAATTGATCGTACAAAAACTCGATAACGACCAAATCGATATTATTCGAAAGTTCAACTTTTTGGTCGATATGCATTTCCGCGAAAAAAGAAAGGTCTCGGACTATGCCGATATGCTGTTCAAATCGCCCAAAACCCTCTCGAACCTTTTTTCGATCTACAATCAAAAATCGCCACAACAGATCATACAAGATAGATTGGCCCTAGAAGCCAAACGCCTTATGCTGTATACCGACAAGCAAACCCAGGAAATCGCCTATGAATTGGGCTTTAACGACCCGGCCCACTTCAGTAGGTTTTTTAAGCGTATGACCGGTAAATCGGCCAGTGCCTTTCGCGAAGCACCGTTTGGAAAAGCGTCGTGACCAGTTGTTGTTAACAAATATTTGTTACGGTTCTAAAGAGCCAGTATAAATTTTGGCAAGAACTCGACTTAGTCACTTTCGTCCATTTTGAAAAAGAAAAAAAGTACGGCAGCCCAGCTTGTTTTTACCCCTTTGGCGTATCCGATAGTAGCATAACTGCTATTCTGTACGGTTCCATCTGTCTTTATATATCCCAAGGTGTTATAGCTGCTATCTTGAACCCTTCCGCTATCGTTTACATAACCTTGGGTATTATAACTACTATTTAGAATTCGACCATCATCTTTAATATAACCAATGGTGGTATAACTGGCATTTTGGATGCGGCCATCACCTTTAATATAGCCTACCGTTTTATAGCTACTGTTTTGAATGATCCCATTGGCTTTGATATACGCCCTAGTACCATAACTACTTGATTGTATGGTTTGCCCACTTAGTTGTGGAAATTGCAACAACAACGCCCATACCAGAAACCATTTTTGCATATTGATCTAATTTCTAATGGCAAGTACGAAGCAAAGATTGTTCCAATCTACAGGATATCTAAATGGACTTTATCGACCATTTTCGGTGTTTTTTCTACAAAGTTCCTTGTTCTATGGTATAGTACATCAATTCCACCGCGTAGCCCTAGGTATTACAGAGACCGTAATTCTAGATAACACCGATATACATAATAAATGAACACGCTACTTCGGCTTCCCCCCGACAACGACCACCAATTCCCCTTTGGGCGGTGTTTGTGTAAAATGCTCCAAAACAGAGGCTACGGTCCCCCGAATGGTTTCTTCATGCAATTTTGAGAGCTCCCGGCTTACCGATATGGGCCGGTCTTCACCAAAAAAGGTGATAAACTGACCTAAGGTCTTTAGCAATTTATGGGGGGATTCATAAAAGACTAGGGTACGGGTTTCTTCGGCCAGCAGTTGTAAACGGGTCTGCCTTCCCTTTTTAACTGGTAAAAATCCTTCAAAAACAAATTTATCGCAGGGCAAGCCACTATTCACCAAGGCCGGCACAAAAGCGGTGGGCCCAGGCAGGCAATCTACCTCTAGACCTTCGGCCACACAGGCCCGCACCAACAAAAATCCGGGATCGGATATGGCCGGGGTACCCGCATCGGAAATCAAGGCCAGTACTTCCCCGTTTTGTATACGTCTCACCAAGGTGTCCACGGTTTTATGCTCGTTGTGCATATGGTGCGATTGCATGGGTGTATCAATGCCATAATGCCCCAAAAGTTTACCACTGGTACGGGTATCTTCGGCCAGGATCAAATCGGCCTCCTTTAAGACGGTAACCGCCCTGTATCCCATATCGGCCAAATTACCGATCGGGGTGGGCACTACGAACAGTTTTCCCATGAATTACAAATTGAAAGCGCAAAAATAAACATTAGGAAATGGAAAGGCCCCAATGCTTCAAGCCTTTCGAAAATCTAGGAACCCCAACGAATAAACTTATGGCCGCACCTTTTTCCCTAGGAAATAGGAAACCAGCAGTAGAATAGTTGCGACAATAGCCCCGCCACCTTCACCGTCACCGATCATATAATGGGCAAAAAAGGCCAAGACAAAATCGAAGAATAGACCGGCATAGGCCCATTCCTTTACAAGTTTCCATTGGTTGTATAAGATAACGCCAACAGCCAACAATTTGGCCACGGCCAACGGATAAATAACATAGGTAGGATATCCCGTAGCTTCAAAGACCTGGGCCACTTCTTCGTAATTAAAGAAATACATGCCCACGGACAATAACATCATGGCACAGAGCAAGCCTGTCGCCACCCAATAAGCGATTTTCTGAAAATTCATGTGTTTACATTTAGGCACCCACGTATAACCGCCACGAAACACGATGGGCATTGGTTTATATTTGGGCCTAATTGGCCTTTAGGGTATTGGTTCTAAACTGTGGGTCTCGTAAAAAGGGCTACGAGAACTTGCGATTGATCAATGACAACAGCCTACTCTCGTATTCTTCCTTGCCCTGCCATTGGTTATAGTCGGGTTTTACCATATTGTCCAAAAAGGCAATGGAACGTTCTTCGCTATCAATCGTATTCAATTGCGATATTACCCGGTTAAAATCTTCGGTACTACCATTGAACAGATGTTTTACAAAGGCCAAGCGGTCGTTAAGGTCCACTTTCAATTCTTTGGTCAAACGGTCGTTCAAGCTTTTCGGCCCTGGGTTCTCCAAAGTTTCCGGTGCGGGATTCTTAGGTAATTGGGGCTCAAAAAGCTCTTTATCGTTCTTCATAAAGTTGGGCTCTGCCGCGAACTCCGACAACATATCATCCACCTTTGGCATTTCAGACACAAAGCCCTTAATGGTATCCATACCCGGGGTAATAATATCCTCGTCATGCGGATTATTTTCCGGTACGGCAGTATTACCACTTAACACGGCATTGGCCAAAAGTTCAAACTTAGAGGCCACCGCATTTTTGGAGACATCGATCTCTATGTCTCCCAGTTTTTCCTCAATAAACTTTAAAACGGCCAATTTTTCGTAAAGATCTTTGGCACGGGTATATAAAAGGGGAATATCCGCTTCATCCCTAGAGGTAATGATATCCGTACACAATCGGATCATCTCATCCTGTAACTTTCCCTTCATGATTAACTACTTCTACTTCTTGCCCCTACCAGCTGTCTTTATAACTTAATCGACTAGGCTGGCCAAGGGCCATCTTTTTTTAATACATTTACTCGATAATTGCGCGAAGATCGAAATGGGCCGTTCATTGGTTTCTACCCCAATATCGGGGCAGCTTGAACAACAATTTATTTCGAATCATGTTCCCCTAAGCTTGGCTGCTTTGGGAGCGCCTCGCCTGAACTAAGGCAAGGTTTCAAACGCGATCAACCGTCTAAAATTACAAAATGTTTCTTGAAAATACCGTAAACCATAAAGAACAGTTCGGCTGGATCGAAGTAATCTGTGGCTCCATGTTTTCGGGTAAAACCGAAGAATTGATCCGAAGATTGAAACGGGCCAACTTTGCCAAACAAAAGGTAGAGATATTCAAACCCATGGTCGATACCCGTTACGACGATGCCAAGGTGGTGTCTCACGATGCCAATGAGATTCGGTCTACCCCAGTACCCAACGCCCTTAGAATTCTAGAGCTCGCAAAAGACTGTGAGGTAGTGGGCATAGACGAGGCCCAATTTTTTGACCAAGCCATTGTGGGGGTATGTAACGATTTGGCCAATATGGGCATTCGGGTGGTCGTTGCTGGTCTCGATATGGATTTTAAAGGCAATCCGTTCGGTCCCATGCCCAATTTAATGGCCACGGCAGAATATGTGACCAAGGTACATGCCATTTGCACCCATACGGGAAATCTGGCGCAATTTAGTCACCGAAAATCCAACGACGACAGTTTGGTCTTGTTGGGTGAGACCGAAGAATACGAACCCTTGAGTAGGGCGGCCTATTACAAGGCCAACCTGATCCAAAAAGTTAACCAAATGGAGGTGGATTCGCCCGAACGACTTTCGGACCAAAAAGAAGGCTAGTGGAAACCGTTCTTGAGATACATCTTAAACATCTAGACCATAATTTTAAATACCTAAAAAGTAAAATCGGGGAAAACACCCGTTTTTTAGGGGTGGTAAAGGCCTTTGCCTATGGTAGCGAAAGCGTGGCCATTGCCCAACGGTTAGCACAACTGGGTGCCGATTATTTGGCCGTGGCCTATACAGCTGAAGGGGTGGCGCTTCGAAAGGCCGGGATACAATTACCCATTTTGGTATTGCACCCACTGCCGTCCCATTTTGGGGAATTGATAGACCATGGTTTGGAACCCGCCCTCTATTCGCCCCGTATTTTGGAGGCTTTTAAGAAGGAGGTCGGCCCAAGGGAAACACACTATCCGGTTCATATTAAATTCAATACCGGGCTAAACCGTTTGGGATTTTGGGAAAATGATGTGGCATGGATCGCCAAAAATTTAGGACTAGGTTCCCCTTTGGAGATAAAATCGATTTTTTCCCATTTAGCAGCTACGGAAGACCCTAATGAAGTTGAATTTACCAGACGACAAATCGCCCAATTCCAAAAAATATCTGAGGATTTTAACCAAACCTTGGGTATACGGCCCATGCGGCATTTGGTAAATACTTCCGGTATTTTGAACTATCCGGAAGCCCATTTCGATATGGTACGTTCGGGCATAGGTTTGTACGGTTTTGGTAACGACCCCCAATTCGACCATCATTTGCGGCCCATTGCCCAACTAAAAAGCTGCATTTCACAAATACATCGCATAGAACCCGGCGAAAGTGTGGGTTACAACCGTGCCTACAAGGCCCCGCATTACCAAACTATAGCCACCCTCCCCTTAGGCCATGCCGATGGTATAGGAAGACAATACGGTAACGGCAAAGGCTATGTGACCATTCAAGGTAAAAAGGCCCCGATCATTGGCAATGTCTGTATGGATATGATCATGGTAGATATAAGTGGATTAGAATGCCAAGAAGGGGACGAGGTTTTGGTTTTCGGTCCCGAATCTCGAGCGGACAGATTGGCCGAGACCACCCAAAGTATCTCGTATGAACTCATAACCGGAATTTCGCAACGGATAACCAGGAAAATAATTCCCTAACACCCTTAATAGCGAATCACCTTCAAGGCATTTATTGGACATTACTAATGAAGGTCATTCTTCAAATTTCGTATTTTGCAGTTACGAACTAACGCTGATAGACCCAATTACAAAAGATTTAGATTGGAGGCTATCTTATTTTAAATATGACTTATCCAGTAACCAATTAAACACTAGAATATGCTTAAGGAATTCAAGGAATTTGCCATGAAGGGGAACCTGGTCGATATCGCCGTAGGTTTCGTTATGGGTGCTGCTTTTAAGGAAGTCGTTACCTCGTTTACCGGCGGGATCGTTTCCCCATTGATCGGATTGATCTTCGATTCGGACTTTAAAAGCCTACGTATGAAGTTAAAGGATGGCGTGGCCAACGATGCCGGGGAAATGGTTGGCGAAGTGTATTTGGAGTACGGTACCTTCCTAACCCATGTGATCGACTTTATCATTGTGGCCTTTGTGATGTTCATGCTCGTTAAGGGCATTAATAAAATGAAGCGTAAAGAAGAAGAGGTCCCTGCACCACCGGCCGGACCTACCCAAGAAGATCTATTGACCGAGATTCGCGATTTGCTGAAGAAGGATTAATACTGTTAAACCAAACGCTCTGTAAACCCACAGGCAGGCAGTCGAGGTTAGGTCTATACGTACTTCGACTGTCTTGGTTTATTACCACTACCCCATGCGAAATACCCTTTATTTAATTTTTATTGTGCTTGTTTTAAACGGATGCGGTAACACCGATTCCCCAAAAACGGAACGCACCCAATTTTCCGAATTGGAAAAAGAGGCCATGGCCACGGCCCTACAACATATCGATGCCGCCTATTACTGTACATTGGTCACTGTAGATGAGACCGGAATGCCCCGGGCCCGGGTGGTGGAACCCTTCGTACCCGAGGGCTTGTTCACGGTATGGATGGCCACCAACCCCAATAGTAGAAAAGTGGATCAGATCAAGGCCCATCCGCAAGTCACCTTGCATTATTTTGACCGCAACAACCTAAGCTATGTTTCCCTAATGGGTACGGCCGAATTGGTAAACGACCCCAAAATCAAGGCCACCAAATGGAAAAAGGGTTGGGAACGTTTTTATCCAGATGAAGAAGACATGCTTTTGATCCGCTTTACCACCGAAACCTTAGAAATGATTAGTCCGACCAAAGGCTATGATGGTAATGCCAAAAACTGGGCGCCATTTCAACTAAAACTAAGGGAATAAACACCCTGTCTACTTTCAAAAAGACAAAAGACACCCCTCTTAATTTCGAATTATTGTTTTATTTATAACTTTTTGTTACATATAGTTAATACTTTCATTTTTCGGTTGTCCGAAAGTATTCAATAGCTACCTTTGTCTAAGAATAGCCCTATGGGGGTTTAAATTGATATAAGATGAAAGTAGCTGTGGTCGGTGCCACCGGAATGGTGGGCAATGTGATGCTAAAGGTTTTGGCCGAACGTAATTTTCCAATAAGCGAATTGTTATTGGTAGCCTCGGAACGCTCCGTAGGAAAGAAAATGACCTATAATGATGCCGAATATACCTTAATCGGTATGCAGACCGCCGTTGCCGCCAAACCAGATATCGCCATTTTTTCGGCCGGAGGCGACACCTCTTTGGAATGGGCCCCAAAATTTGCCGAAGTCGGTACCGTTGTGGTCGATAATTCCAGTGCCTGGCGCATGGATCCAACCAAAAAATTGGTAGTACCCGAGATCAATGCCAATGTACTGACCCCAGAAGATAAGATCATTGCCAATCCCAATTGTTCTACGATTCAGTTGGTAATGGCCCTAGCGCCTTTGCACAAAGCCTTTGGAATGAAAAGAGTAGTGGTTTCTACCTACCAGTCCGTATCCGGTACAGGGGTAAAAGCCGTACGCCAAATGGAAAACGAATTAGCCGGGGTCGAGGGCGAAATGGCCTATCCGTACCCTATTGGTAAAAATGCCTTGCCCCATTGCGATGTGTTTTTGGAAAATGGCTATACCAAAGAAGAGATGAAACTGGCACGGGAGCCTCAAAAAATATTGGACGACCGTACTTTTTCAGTATCGGCTACCGCGGTTCGTATACCCACAGCTGGTGGACATTCCGAGTCGGTGAACGTTGAGTTCGAAAAAGACTTCGAACTTTCGGAAGTGCGTAGGTTGTTATCAGAAACACCAGGTGTCGTGGTACAAGACGACCCGGCCACCAACACCTACCCCATGCCCATACATGCCCATGATAAAGACGAGGTTTTCGTAGGACGCATCCGTAGGGATGAAACCCAACGCCATAGTTTGAATATGTGGATCGTGGCCGATAATCTAAGAAAAGGTGCCGCCACCAATGCGGTTCAAATTGCCGAGTATTTGGTCGAAAACCAATTGGTAAACGCCTAAAATTATCGGTATTTTAGGGTTTAACCCTCGAAAAATACCCTAAAGCACATACGTTAAAACTATTTAAACCTTGGTATGGTTTTTCAACTGTACCAAGGTTTTGCCGTATTTTAGGGGCATATCAAAATCCGGCATCATGAAAAGATACCTCTTAACACTAAGCTTACTTAGTATACTTGCCTGCCAAGAAAACACGACCAAAAAAGAAATAACAGTGACCTATCCGAACACCACTAAAGTAGATACCGTAAACACCTACTTTGGCACCCAAGTACCTGACCCCTATCGTTGGTTGGAAGACGACCGCAGTGACGAAACCGAAGCTTGGGTAAAACAACAAAACGAAGTGACCTTTGGTTATTTGGAGAACATTCCTTTTCGTGAGCAACTAAAACAACGTCTCGAAAGTCTTTGGAACTACGAAAAAGTGGGCCGTCCTTTTAAGGAAGGGGACTATACCTATTTTTATAAAAACGACGGTTTACAGAACCAATACGTACTCTATCGTAAAAAGGAAGGGGCTAGTGAAGCTGAAGTATTTTTAGACCCCAACGGTTTTTCGGAAGATGGCACCACCTCTTTGGGCGGGGTCAATTTTACCAAAGATGGGTCGCTAGTGGCCTACTCTATATCCGAAGGCGGATCTGATTGGCGTAAGGTTATCGTAAAAGACACCGAAACCCTAGAGCAAGTTGGCGACACCATTATAGATGTAAAGTTTAGTGCGATGTCGTGGCGTGGTAACGAAGGTTTCTATTACTCAAGTTACGACAAACCCGATGGTAGTGAACTGTCGGCCAAGACCGATCAACACAAACTCTATTTCCATAAACTGGGTACTCCCCAGAGTGAAGACGAATTGATCTATGGGGGTACGGAGGCCGAAAAACATCGATACATTAATGGTGGCGTTACTGACGACAACCGCTATTTGTTTGTGTATCCGCGTACCTCAACCTCGGGTAATAAACTGTTGATGAAAGACCTAAACGACCCCAACAGCGATTTTGTCACTATACTAGACCATAGCGATACCGATACCTATGTACTCGAAAACGAAGGTAGTAAACTTTGGTTGGTAACCAATATGGATGCCCCCAACCAAAAAATAGTAACCGTAGATGCCGCTAACCCAGCCCCAGAAAATTGGGTCGATTTTATACCGGAGACTGAACATGTGCTCTCGCCCAGTACCGGAGGTGGTTATTTCTTTACCGAATATATGGTAGACGCCATATCCAAAGTGTATCAATACGATTATGATGGCAATAAAGTGCGTGAAGTACAGTTGCCCGGTGTAGGATCGGCTTCCGGCTTCGGAGGAAAAAAAGAAGATAAAGAATTCTATTTCTATTTTACCAATTACAATACGCCTTCTTCCTCCTATAAATACGATGTAGAAAGCGGAAACTATGAGGTCTATTGGCAACCCGATATCGACTTTAATCCGAACGATTATACTTCAGAACAAGTTTTCTACACCTCTAAAGATGGTACCAAGGTGCCTATGATCATCACCTATAAGAAAGGCGTGGAGCGCAATGGTAAAAACCCAACGATTTTGTACGGATATGGTGGGTTTAACGTAAGTCTGACCCCCTCTTTCAGTATCGGTAATGCCGTTTGGATGGAGCAAGGGGGCATTTACGCCGTACCTAACCTAAGGGGTGGTGGCGAATACGGAAAAAAATGGCACGATGCCGGAACCAAAATGCAAAAACAGAACGTGTTCGACGATTTTATAGCCGCCGCGGAATACCTTATCGAAAACAATTATACCTCTTCGGAACATTTGGCCATTCGTGGCGGGTCTAATGGCGGACTTTTGGTCGGCGCCACTATGACCCAACGCCCCGATCTTATGAAGGTGGCTCTACCCGCTGTTGGGGTTTTGGATATGCTACGCTACCACACCTTTACGGCTGGGGCAGGCTGGGCCTATGATTATGGCACGGCCGAAGACAATGCCGAAATGTTCCAATACCTAAAAGGCTATTCCCCGGTACATAATGTAAAGCCCAATGTGGCCTATCCTGCGACTTTGGTTACCACGGGCGATCACGACGATCGAGTGGTGCCCGCCCATAGTTTTAAGTTTGCCGCCAGTTTGCAAGAACATCAAACCGGAAGCAACCCTACTTTAATCCGTATTGAAACCAATGCCGGGCACGGTGCAGGTACCCCGGTGAGCAAGACCATAGAACAATATGCCGATATTTTTGGGTTTACCCTATTTAATATGGGCTATGGGGAGCTGCCCAACAAATCGGTTCTAAAATCGTTTAAAGAATAAGAAAGGTCACCCCAAATCAACCTTGAGTAAAATGCTTAGTATAGCGAAGCTATCCTTTTCCAGGCCCAATGCGGTTATCTTAGATTCGGTCTCGATAAATATTAAGGCCGGTTCCCATGTTTCCTTTATGGGACAAAGCGGCTGTGGAAAGAGTACCTTGTTACAGCTTATTTATGGGCTGCATGAGTTCGAAGGCCAGATCAGCTGGCAGGGAGTGCCCCTTTATGGCCCTTCGCGCAATCTTTTGCCCGGCCACGCCCAAATGAAATATTTGGCCCAAGATCTAGGCCTTATGCCCTATTTGACCGTAGTCGAAAATATTGCGTACTACCTCTCGGCCCATACCCCAGCGCTTTTGCAACGGCGTACCAACGAGCTTTTGGACATGATCGAGATGCAAGCTTTGGCCCAACGGAAGGTAAAAAGCCTAAGTGGTGGTCAACAACAATTAGTAGCCTTGGCCCGCGCCTTGGCCCAAGAGCCCGAAGTACTGTTATTGGACGAACCCTTCGGACAAATAGACACTTTTAAGAAAAACCGTTTACGCCGTAATATTTTTGGCCATGCCCGCAATCAGGGCATAACCGTTTTGGTGGCTACCCATGACCCCGAAGACGTGCTACCCTTTTCCGATACTTTGGTTTTGCTGAAAGACCAGGGAATTTTTGCCCAAGGCGACCCTGTAGACCTGTATCGTAACCCGAAAATTAAGGCCGTGGCCGAGCTCTTTGGCGATGTAAACGAAATACCCATAAAGCTGTTAAAGCCCTATGCCAAAATGGACATGGATCTTTTGGTGTATCCGCACGAATTCTATGTCTCCGAAACTTCGGGTTTGGCCGTACGCATTAAAGCACGTTATTATATGGGGTCGTATTTCTTATATGAGGCCCAAACCATGGAAGCTATGCTCACCCTGTTTTTCAATGCCCCGCTTCCATTAGAGGAAGGTCAGGAGGTTTTCTTGAATATCCCTTTGGAAATACTCACCGAACGCATAGGCAATAGACCGGCTCCTTAAACCATGGATAAAAGTCGTATACATTCCGAACTACGGTTTAAGACCAGCAAAAGCAGTGGCCCCGGTGGCCAACATGTTAATAAGGTGTCTACCCGGGTAAGTCTAGAATTTGAACCAACCTCATCACAAGGGCTCTCCGATTTGGAAAAAGAACGACTGCTGCTTCGGTGGAAAAACCGTATCGATAAAAATGGGATATTCCATTTGCATTGCGATGAAACCCGCTCCCAACACAAGAATAAAGACCTGGTCATAACACGATTTTTCAAAGTATTGGAACAAGGTTTGAGCGTACCGAAAAAGCGGAAAAAGACCAAACCCAGTAGAGCTTCTAAAGAAAAAAGGAAACGCGACAAACAAAAAGCTTCCCAAAAGAAACTGTACCGAAAGAAACCCAATCTAGACGGTTAAGTCCTTATATTTAGAAAAAAGTATTGATATGCTACGTTCATTTTTCGTTGGAATCACCTTATTATTTTCTGTACTGATTATGGCTCAAAACCCAACTTCCGATTTACCTTATAGGGAATTGACCACCCCAACCGCAGCCTATTCCGGGCCCGAAGTGGCCGCCCGTATGATAGATGGTTTGGGCTTTCGGTATTATTGGGCTTCGGAAGGACTTACCGAAAAAGATTTGGCCTACCAGCCTAGCGATGGGGCCCGAACAAGCAGGCAGACTATAGAACATATTTACGACCTCTGTACCGTAATACGCAATGCAATCGAAGAAAAACCCAACACCGGGCAAAAAGTACCCGAAATGACCTTTGACGAATTACGGGCGAACACCCTGAACACCTTGGCCCATTGTGCCGAGTTAGTTCGTAAAAGTAACAACCTGGAACCTTATAAAATTGTTTTTAAACGCGGCGAAAAGTCGACGGAATTCCCCTTTTGGAACCTAATTAACGGCCCCATATCCGACGCACTTTGGCATTGCGGGCAAGTCGTATCCATGCGACGGGCTTCCGGAAATCCTTTTACCAACAAGGTAAGCGTACTTACGGGGAAGCTTAGGGAATGATTATTGCCCCGTTACGATAATACTTTTGGCGATCTGGATCTGTTCGGGCGGAATATAAAGTAAACGTACCTGTTCACCTTCATGGTCTAAAACCACATACTCGTCTTCCATATGCTCGGGTAATTCCCCTAAAAGGGTATGGGCAAAAACACAGGCCGTTACAAAGGTACCCCAACGACTGGGATGGCTACCATCGGTATCGTACAGATCCCATTGTGGGTACTGCTGCTGTATTTTGGCCCAAGTTCGGCCCACAGGAACTACATTGGCCCCTACTTCTTGTCCGATACTAGTATAGACCCCAGAAATTACAGTCTGTTGTTCAGGGGCCGATTTACGTGCCCAGGTTTCGTACAAATAAGTTTGGGCACCAGACTCCCTTATTAAATCTGAAAACAAACGCACATATTTTTTTAGGCTATCGGGCCTTCGTATGGCAGCCAGACTTTGTTCTTGCAATACCACGACATCGTAATTGCCCTCGGCTATTTTGGTTCGGGTATCCAAACCATGTCGTCTATGCCAATGATCGCTTAAAAAAGCCCCACCAGCTACACTTTTTTTGGTGACCAGCTTGGTATGGCTACTGTCGGAAATAATGGAAACGATTTGGGGCAGGTTTTCATAATAGGTATAGCTGTTACCCACAAAAAGCACCTTGATCCGGGTCTTGTTTTGGGAACAAGCCCCTGCCATGAATGCCAGAAAAATGATCGTCAATACCCGCATAGATCAGCTTATTTCAAAGATTTCGATAGTCTTCCCATTAAAAACAAAACTGTCACCAACAGCTTTACCCAATAACCCCCGACCTATGGGTGTGGCCGGCGAAACACAATATACGGTAACCATATCTTGGGTATATGCCCCTGCCGAGATGCTCAAAAAGTACCTTTGGGCATTAGTCTTGACCAAACTGCCCAAGCTCACAGTAGAACTGGAGCTGTTCTTAGGCACCTTGGCCATTAATTGCTGCATTTTTTCGGCCTCGGCCAACTGCATGCCCAATTTTTCGCGTTCCAATTGCACCATGGCCCTACCGGTCTCATGTTTGTCCCCGGCAGAACTTTTGGTCTCACTGCCCAAAGAAGCTTCCACGGCCGTAATCCTAGTCCGGATTCGATCTAACCGTTCCTGTACAAAACCCTCACAAAACGCGAACAAGGCATCTTTTACCGACATAACATCAATTTGACCACAAGATAGTTATTGCTAGACGGTAAAGGCAAAATAATACCAAGCTTACTCGAAATGATAGAGATCGGCCAGTTTATATACCAAAAAATCAACGATTTTATCCGAAGGCTGGTTTTGCAGTTTCATGGCATAGACCTCCTGTAGGTTTTCGGCCTTAAAATAACGCAGATCGCCAGAGCGACGTTCCGAGAAAATATCCCAAGCCTTTAAACCCTCAAGCATTTTACGATGCGCCTGATACCGCTGCATAATGGTTTTCCGTTTCTCATCAAAGGCCTCATCTTTTGGATAATGTGGATCTTTAGCCTGTATCTCGGTATTACGATATTCCAATTCCAAACGTTCATCGGCTTCTTCGGCCTGGGCCAAAATGCTGAAATAAGCCTGGGATACCATAGTATCGTAATCTTTAAAGAATAAGGTATACGGGCTCGGGTTTTGGGATACCGGGTCAACCGCATCCTTGGCATCTTCGTGGGCATCAAAGGCCATTTTTATAGCTTCCGCTTCATTTTCAGGTAGTTTTTCTGCCTGGGACGATACGGTATTCATGGCCAAGGAATTGGCCCAAGCTTCCGATTTTATCATTTCGCGCCATATACGTCTATACTCCCTTTCGTATTGGGTTTGGGTACTGGCACATCCCGCAAGGACAATCAGTATGACAACTATGGTTTTTATTCTCATTTTATTGGGACTTTCGGCAAAACACGCCAAAATGCCCACTTTAAGGCAATTGGCCAAAAAGCACGGATAAACGACCAAAAACACCTTTGAAAGAACGCCTTGATTAGGGGTTTGGTTGTGGAGTTGTTTAAGGTTTTAATCGGATACTAAGCCATACTCATGGCATTAGAGCGAATACCAGTTCGCAACAGTCTTATCGATTTTAGCCACTTACCCCCTAGCTTCCATCATTTTGGCCACATACTTGCCTATAACATCGAACTCTAGGTTCACCACAGTTCCCGAAGCATAGGTGTGAAAACGGGTATGTTCGTAAGTATAAGGAATAATGGCTACTTGAAAGGTATTCAAACCAGAGTTAACCACCGTCAAAGAGGTGCCATCTATAGTAATGGAACCTTTTTCTATGGTTAGGTTGTTCAATTGGGAATCGTATTCAAAACTAAAGAACCAGCTGCCGTCCTTTTCTTCGACGGCGGTACATTGTCCGGTTTGGTCTACATGCCCCTGAACGATATGTCCGTCTAAGCGGGCACCCATTTTCATAGCCCTTTCCAAGTTTACCACATCGCCAACGACCAAATCGTTCAAACTGGTTTTTTCAAGGGTCTCTTCAATAGCGGTAACGGTATAAGAGGTATCGGTAAGCGAAACCACGGTCAAGCAGACCCCGTTATGCGCCACACTTTGATCTATTTTAAGTTCAGGCGCCAAACTACTAGTAATGGTAATATGCAGATTGCTGCCTTCTTTTTCGAGTTGTTGCACCTTGCCCAACGATTCAATGATCCCGGTAAACATATCGTTTTAATTAAGTAATTTTGTAGCTGTAAAAGTAGCCAATAAAAGCATGCAGGAAACCGCAAAAGTGAAAGTAGGGATAAGTATTGGGGATTTAAACGGAATTGGTTGTGAGGTCGTACTCAAAACCTTTGCCGATAACCGCATGCTCGATTTTTGTACCCCCGTAATTTTCGCCTCAAGTAAAACCGTAGCCTTTCAAAAAAAGGCCTTAGGCATAGAGATCAAATACCAAGGTGTGAATGAAGCCAGCCAAGCCATTGATGGCAAGATCAATGTGGTAAATGTGTGGAAGGAATCGCCCCGCACCCAGTTTGGTGAAGCTACGGAAGAAGCTGGTGAGTATTCCATCCGCTCTTTGGAGGCTGCTGTTAAAGCATTGAAGGAAGATGCCATAGATGTATTGGTGACCGCACCGATCAATAAGAACAACATACAATCGGAACGCTTCAGTTTTCCGGGCCATACCGATTATTTGGCCCAAGAGCTTGAAGGAAACAGCCTCATGTTCATGATTTCCGATGGCTTACGTGTAGGATTGCTTACTGATCATATTGCGGTTAGCGAGGTGGCCCAGGCCATTACCCCTGAGGTAATCAAGGAAAAAGTGGCCGCTATGGAGCGTTCACTCCGCATGGATTTCGCCATCAGAAAACCCAAGATCGCCTTGTTGGGCATTAATCCGCATAGTGGCGATAATGGGGTTATTGGCAAAGAGGATGAAGAGGTATTAAAACCTACCATAAAGGAGTTATCCGAAAAAGGGAGTATGGTTTTCGGGCCCTACTCGGCCGATAGCTTTTTTGGCTCGGACGGATACAAAGCCTTCGATGGTATTTTGGCCGCCTATCACGATCAAGGACTGATTCCGTTTAAGACCTTGGCCTTTGGAAAAGGGGTGAATTTTACCGCCGGATTGGAAAAGGTGCGTACCTCGCCCGATCATGGTACCGCCTACGAAATTGCCGGTAAAGGTAAGGCCGACCCGGGCTCCTTTGAAGAAGCCCTATTTAGTGCCCTGCGTATCTTCAAAAACCGTGAAGAATTCAAACAGCTTTCGGCCAATCCGCTGAAAAAACAGAAAAGAGGGAAATAAGCCGTGGGGTTTCGGCGTTTAGGTAACACCTATATCACCTTGAAATGAAAAACCCTGCTTACCCTAGCTGGATCCGTACCACTTTTTGGATCCTTACGCTACTTGTCGTTAGTGCCTGTTCCCAAGATGAGTTGGAAGGCCTATTGGAAAACGGTTCGGAAACCGAGGAACCCTTAGAAAATCCGAATCCGGAAAACCCGGATGATGATGCTACAGAAAATGATAACGGAAACGAGCTACCTGCGGGTAGTGTTACCTTGGCCGATAATCTAATTTTAGATAAAGACCACCGTTTTGTCAACTACATCCTTCCGCAATCAGAATATCAAAAATTTTTAGAAGACCAGGCCGATTTTAAAGCCGTCACCAAAACGATCTATACCCATTTGGACGATGTTTACGATTTTGTCTTCATATTGGCCGTGGCCGAAGACCAACCCGAAAATCTCGGCTATTATGGCATTAACCATACGGTGCAGAACCCAACCCAAGGGTTGGGCGGAAATGTATATGACAATACCGCCGCCTACGGATCTAAAGGCCGTTTAAAGAGTGTACTGTTCATGCCTCGTACCGAATATGTAAAAAGCGGTCCGTTCTTACATGAGATTGCACATTATTGGGCCAATCACGGTTTTATTGAAACTACGGTGTGGGGCCATTGGGGCTACGCTTCCACAGGCGGTCAACTCGGTGGTTTCGACGAATTCGTTACTCTGGAAAACGGTAGCTATCAAGGAAAAATGGAAGGTCAGAACGGCTTTGGCACCTTTGCCAACGGGGGCAACTCGGTACCCTACAGCAATGTGGAGCTTTATATGATGGGATTGATCGGCCCCGATGAGTTGGAATCCATACAGGTGGCCCAAAACCCTAAACCTGGGAATCAATTCGGGCAATTTACCGCCGACGGCTTTACTACGCTCACGGCCCAAGATCTTATTGCCGAACATGGTCCCCGAATACCCGACCACACCCAAGCACAAAAAGAATTTACGGCCTTGGCCATAATCGTCTCGCCAGAGGCCCTATCTACAGAAAAACTGGACCAAGTCAATACCGATCTAGAAAATTTCGCCAGGCCGGCACAGGTAGATGCAAGTTGGGGAAATACCTATAACTTTTGGATGGCCACGGCCCAAAAAGCCACCTTGAAAGTAGATATTCACCAATTAGTGGACTAAGTTTGAAACCAAGTAGTACACCCCCTTTCCCTGATCCGATTAATTTTCAGGGAATTAGTTGGGTTTTCACAAAATAATAATATCTTTGCACCCGCCTTTTGGCAAGGAGTTAAATGATGTCACCCATGAAAAAGAAAGATTTTTCGATTGCTTTTTCGGGCTTAAAACTTGGAAAACACAAGTTTGACTATCAGGTAACCAACGCGTTCTTTGAAGAATTTGGGTATCATGAGTTTCACAGTGCTGATCTATTTGTAGCGGTGCAGTTGAACAAAATGAATACCATGCTGGAATTGGAATTAGAGGCCAAGGGAAGTGTAAACCTCTCTTGCGATGTCTCCGACGAACCTTTCGACCAACCCCTTAACGGCCAAATGAAATTGGTTGTAAAGTTTGGGGAGGAGTATAATGATGAGGACGACGAGATATTGATCATACCCCGAGGGGAATTCCAAATAAACATCGCGCAATATGTATACGAAATGTTGGTGTTGGCGGTTCCGGCGAAACGGGTGCACCCCAAGGTATTGGACGGCACCTTAGATTCTGAGATAATGGAGCGTTTGGAGGCCCTGGCCCCCAAAGAACAAAAAGAAGATAAAGACGAAAACGATCCCCGTTGGGACGCATTAAAGAAATTGTTAACGGATAAATAAGTTACCATGGCACATCCTAAGAGGAAGATATCCAAAACTAGAAGAGATAAGAGAAGGACGCATTATAAAGCGGTTGCCCCTACTATTGCACAAGACCCAACTACTGGTGAGATGCACTTGTACCACAGGGCCCACTGGCACGAAGGAAAACTATATTACCGTGGCCAGGTTTTGATCGACAAAGCAGAGGAAGAAGTAGCCTAAGCAGGCACTGACCTTACCATATAACTCCCGTTTTAAGAAAAAAGCGGGAGTTTTTTTATGGATTGTGTTAAAATTCAAAATGCCCACTCAATCCATCCCCAAGTCCGAAAAATTGATTAATTTTCGCCAATTTTCGGATGCTTTTTTAGAGTTTTTCATAAAAACCTACCTAGAACTATGAGCAGAAAAACAGCAGCCATTACCGCTGTGGGAGGCTTTGTACCTCAATTCGTACTTAGTAACAAAGTACTAGAAACCATGGTAGATACCAATGATGAGTGGATTACCACCCGTACCGGTATCAAAGAGCGCAGGATCTTGAAGGAGGAAGAAGGTAAAGGCACCTCATATTTGGCCATCAAAGCGGCCGAAGATCTTATTGCGAAGAAAAACCTCGACCCCAAGGAAATAGATTGTATCATTTGTGCCACGGCCACCCCAGATATATTAGTAGCCTCTACTGCTGCTTATGTAGGAAGTGTTATCGGTGCCGACAATGCCTTTGGCTACGATCTACAAGCCGCTTGTTCCAGTTTCCTATACGGACTCTCGACCGCTGCGGCCTATATAGAATCGGGGCGTTATAAAAAAGTATTGTTGATCGGTGCCGACAAAATGTCGTCAATAATCGACTATACCGACCGTACCACCTGTATCATTTTCGGTGATGGTGGTGGGGCCGTATTGTTAGAGCCTAATGACGAAGGTTTGGGTCTACAAGACGAATACCTACGGTCTGATGGCTATGGGCGCGAATCATTGAACATTGCTGCGGGTGGTTCCTTGCTTCCGGCCTCTGAAGAGACCGTAAAGAACAACCAGCACTATGTTTACCAAGACGGAAAAACCGTATTCAAGTTCGCTGTAAGCAATATGGCCGATGCCGCTGCCAATATTATGGAGCGCAATCAATTGTCTCATGAAGATGTGGCTTATTTGGTACCCCACCAGGCCAACAAACGTATTATTGATGCTACGGCAAGGCGCATGGGAGTCTCTGAAGAGAAGGTGTTGATGAACATAGAACGCTATGGTAATACCACCTCGGCTACACTACCCCTACTCCTTTGGGATTATGAGTCAAAACTCAAAAAAGGCGACAATTTGGTATTCGCTGCCTTTGGTGGTGGATTCACTTGGGGCTCCATATTCTTAAAATGGGCCTATAATTCGTAACTTATCGCCCTTTACATAAAAAACGTTCAACTAACAAAACCTAATAAAATGGATATTAAAGAAATTCAAAGCCTCATCAAATTCGTGTCCAAATCCGGTGCGAGTGAGGTGAAACTGGAGATGGAAGACTTTAAGATCACCATTCGTACGGGAGCTGCCGGTGGTAGTGCCCCAGAAACTACCGTTATCCAGCAAATTCCTATGGCCCAGGCCCCCGCTATACCCGTTGCCCCTGCTCCAGAGGCCGCTCCGGCAATACCAGCGACCCCAGCCGCCCCGGCAGCCGAGGAAAATGACAAATACATTACGGTTAAATCTCCGATCATTGGTACCTTCTACCGCAAGCCTTCTCCAGACAAAGATCCTTTTGTAGAGGTAGGTTCCAACATTAGTAAAGGCGATGTACTTTGTGTAATCGAGGCCATGAAACTCTTTAACGACATTGAGTCTGAAGTATCTGGTAAGATCGTAAAGATTTTGGTAGACGATTCGTCTCCGGTAGAATTTGATCAACCTTTGTTCTTGGTCGATCCTTCCTAAGGTAATTTTTAATGTTCACCGACCTTCTTTTCCTAAGTAAGACGGAAGGGAACCTAAAAAACCGAACCTATGTTCAAAAAAATACTTATAGCCAATAGGGGGGAGATTGCATTACGTATCATCCGTACCTGTAAAGAAATGGGAATTAAGACCGTTGCGGTCTATTCCAAGGCTGATGAAGAAAGTTTGCACGTACGCTTTGCAGACGAGGCCGTTTGTATTGGTCCGGCACCCAGTAACGAATCATATCTAAAGATTCCGAACATTATCGCCGCGGCCGAGATTACCAATGCCGATGCCATTCACCCAGGCTACGGATTCCTTTCAGAGAATTCTAAGTTTTCCAAGATTTGTGCCGAGCACGATATCAAATTCATTGGTGCCAGTGGCGACCAGATCGATCGCATGGGAGACAAGGCCTCGGCCAAATCTACCATGATCGAGGCTGGGGTACCTACGGTTCCTGGATCCGAAGGTTTGTTAAAAGATCTTGACCACGCCTTGGAAACCGCCGAGGAAATCGGATATCCGGTTATGATCAAGGCCACTGCCGGTGGTGGTGGTAAAGGTATGCGTGCCGTATGGTCTGCAGACGAGATGCAAAAACATTTCGAATCGGCCGTACAAGAGGCATCCGCCGCCTTTGGTAACGGAGGTATGTATATGGAAAAGCTTATCGAAGAGCCCCGCCATATCGAGATTCAGGTCATCGGTGATCAATTTGGAAAAGCTTGTCACTTATCGGAACGCGACTGTTCGGTACAGCGTAGGCACCAAAAACTGACGGAAGAGACCCCATCTCCCTTTATGACCGATAAACTGCGTCAGGAAATGGGTGATGCCGCCGTAAAAGCTGCCGAATATATCAAATACGAAGGTGCGGGTACCGTAGAATTCTTGGTAGACAAACACCGGAATTTCTACTTTATGGAAATGAATACCCGGATCCAGGTAGAGCACCCGATCACCGAACAGGTAATCGATTACGATTTAATTCGGGAGCAGATCTTGGTAGCCGGAGGTGTTCCGATTTCCGGAAAGAACTACGAGCCCAAACTACACTCTATAGAATGTAGGATCAATGCCGAAGATCCGTATAACGATTTTAGACCTTCGCCCGGTAAGATCACTACCCTACACACCCCAGGTGGACACGGTATCCGATTGGACACCCATGTGTACAGTGGTTATGTGATTCCGCCCAACTACGACTCTATGATCGCCAAATTGATCACCACGGCCCAAACCCGTGAAGAGGCCATCAATAAAATGAAACGTGCCTTGGACGAGTTCGTAATCGAAGGTATCAAAACCACCATTCCGTTCCACAGGCAACTGATGGACCATCCCGATTATTTGGCCGGTAACTATACCACCAAGTTTATGGAGGATTTTGAGATGAAACCCATGGAGGATTGATTATAACATCTAGAAAAACCCGGCCAAGAGCCGGGTTTTTTATTTAAACTTAAAATCTTCTTATTCCTCAATAACCACCCTAAACCCTACATTATAGACCTTTTGCCAGGGCAAATAGGCTTCGGCCCCGTCGAAACTAACTACCGATGCCCGGTCGCGCCAACTATATCCCTTAGCGGTCTTATAGTTTTGGTCATAGGTGAAAGGCGCCCAAAGCGGTTTGTTATACTCAGTCTGGGTCCATTCGGCTACATTACCGATCATATCGTATAACCCAAAGGCATTGGGTTGGTATTGGCCTACTTCGGCCACGATCATTTGCCCGTCGTTTACTGTTTGGGAACGCGGCACAAAATCGTAATACGGGCGTAATCTATTGTTTTCGGCCATGGGTTTGGGATCTACCCCCGTCACAGCCATATCGCGCAACGATACATCGGCTAGGTTGGCATAGGCGCTAAAATCGGCTGTGGCATCAAAGGGCATATCGGTCACATTACCCGCACGGGCGGCCCATTCCCATTCCGATGCATGGGGTAAACGTACCTTTTTGCCCAATTGGGTGCCAAGCTGCTCGCAAAAATCCATCGCTACTTCATAGCTCACCCGAATAACGGGCTGGCCAGGTTTATTGGCCGGATAACCTTCATTGACGTGGTCTTTCCAAAACTGATTGATAAAGCGGCTATCGTGTTTCGGAAAAAGGGTTTGGAATTGGGCATTGGTGACTTCGGTGGTCCCCATCCAAAAAGCTTTATCGATTTTGGTTTTGATTGCCTTACCGGACACGGGATCCGTTTTAAAGTAGGTCCCGGCCGGAATGCGTACCAAGGATATGCTTTGCCCGTTTTTCAAAGAAACCTCTTTACGATAGCTGCCATTTTTGGCCTGCATGGTTTGGGCCTCCGCGGCATCAAAGCCCCATTGGGTAGCCTTTTTATGCGGCCCGGCCAATGGTGGTAAGGATTTGGGAATCACAGGGTCTATACGGCCCTCTTGTTTGAGCTGTTTTATACGTATCCCTAATTCCTGTCGCCAATCTACTTTGATATTACTGTACTTCTGGGCCAGTTCCATACGCCGTTCTTCTTGGTCGCAGCCCTGATAGGTAGCCGTAGCCTGGAAAGTACCATTATAAGGCGTATTAAAATCGATCCATTTATACAAAGTTTGCCATTCGGCCTCATCTAGCTGTACATTATGGTGTCCGTTTCGTAGGTTTCGGATTAATTCGGAGGTACTTACATGGTACTCCATGGGTTGCATGGTATGAAGATCCGCCTCCGGGCCCTGACGGCGTACAAAGGGGTGCAGGTTTAAGTAGCTTTGCGACATCTGTACCACCGGATCCAAGGAAGTATCCTTAAAGTTAGGCCGTGAGGGTTCGGCACCATTGTGGCAACCCACACAGCGCTTATCCAATATAGGTTGTATCTCGGCTTCGAAGGTAAAAGGCCGAATACCCCCCTTGGGCGGAATCAATTCGCGTGGAGTTTGGGAAGAGGCCATGGCATATTTGGGCCGGGCTATGGTATTTTGATCTTCGTGACAGCCCACACAACTCACTACCTCTCCGGGCATGGCGGTTATCCAAGAACGCATCCACTGCACGGCGGCCCCATCTTTATCTACTGGTTGCATCGAAAAAGGTAGGTTGGCCGGAACTTTAAAAATAACCGAACCGTCTTCGTTTACAGGTACGGTACCCAACTCCCGTTTAATATCCCACCCGGCTTCAATACCTTGGGCCATATGGTTTCCGGGCGAATTGATATAGTGGTATTCATAGCCGAACACCCGCAATTCCTTTATGGTCCCTTTGGGCACTCCCCGCGTACCGGCACCTTGATAAATATCTTGGATATAGATCGTCGCAGTGGTGTCTTGGGGTTTTATACGCTCCGGGATAATGGGCGGCACCTCCTTTTTACGGATCGGAATCGGATGTAGATAGCCTTCCCCTTCCGTTTCAACAATCAGGGTCATATTGTCGAAGACATCGACCAGATAAATGCCCCACAGACTGTCCGGATTCAATTTGGCTGCTACCAAATAGTATTTCTCGTTAATGGGCATGGGGGTCAAGAACTGTGGCCAAACCCCATCGACCAGCTTGTCTTTGATCTCGGGTTCTACTTTTTTGTTCCTATATGGAATTTCCTGTACTACCCCACTGGCCTCGTGACGGCCCAATTGGGGGTCGAAAATAACCATACGGCCCGAGCGTGAAACCCCATGATGGCCAGACACTATGGCTACAAAAGCATTGTTGCCCTTACCCGGAAGCGGCTCGGGGTCGAACATACTATTGGGCCAATAGGAACCCGAACCATAAAGTTCCTTTTTATTGGTACCATCGGGGTTCATATGCATCATGATCCTACTGAAATAATGGGTATTGTCGGTATACTCCCAACGTAGGTATTGGATACGGCCGTTGTTCATTACCACCGGATGCCAATCATTATCCTGCCCAAAATTAAGGCGACGTAAATGTTTGTCTTCGGGATTGTATAGTACCATACTACCCACCACATCGCTACCGGCCACACAGGGCACGCCATTGTATCCGATATTGGAAGAGGCCACGATTTTACCATTGGGCAAATAGGCCCCATCGAAAAATTCGAGATCGGGTTCGTTTACTTGGGTAATGGGTCCGGGTGCAATACTCCCATCGAGACCCAACTCATAGATCTGCCAGCGGTTTTTGGCATCGGCCGTCGTAAACATAACCCTATTGGCATCCCAGTGTAGGCTTACCGAATTGATTCCCGCCCGGTTTTCGGAGGCATATACGGTTTTGGCTTTGGGCGTACCCCCAAGATCCGATAGCAATTGGATCTCGGCATCGAAACCGCGTCGGGGCGAACTGAGCATACTTTTCCAATTCGCACCCTCGGTCCCTAGTTTTGGTGCCATATCTTTTCGGGCCTGCCTTAGTTTTTGGTTTACCACCAACAACTCGTCAAAATCCAATACCGACCTATGCAACAACAACTCCCGTTTAATACGCACCACGTCCTTAACCAAAGGGGCTAGACCAACTTCACCTGATACCAATGTCGCTTGCGCTGTGATGAATTTGGTTTTAAGTGTATCTAGCTTGCTTGTGGCTAAGGCACCATCGAAATCGGGTTGTTTTTTTAAATCAGCTACGGCCAAGGCAATACTTTCGGGTTTAATCCAACGTAGCTGTTCCTGAAGGTCCACCCTTTGGGCCAAGGTATCTATCAAAGGATAGTAAGCCTCGGGTGTGTTCACCGCTTGGGCCTGTTTTTGGTAAGCTTCCTGATGGTCGAGTTTGGCAATGATCTTGTCTATCATTTTCTTCTCTACCGACTGATCTAATTGGGTAATAACATCCTCAGGTTTACCCGGATAATACGCATATAACTGCTGAACAAAGTCCGGATAGGCCTTTTGCAGTTCCTTTAAATATACAGCGGCCGAAAGCGTTTTTATGGCAAATTGGATACTGGACCAGTCAAAATGCCCCCCACTTTCAACCCCACAAAGGGCCGTAAACTGGCGGTATTTTTTATCGAGCTTTACGATAACCACCCCATTGGCATGGCAGGTAAATCCGTTCGCATAGGTTTCCCCATCGATGGCAATGGGTTTTTCGGCAAAATTGCTATTCTTTACCGGAAATTTCCAATCGCTATGGGTATGTATCCATTCCAACTCCGTAGCCCAGGTTTTACGCCCTTTGGCATCGGTGAATTGGGCATTGGCCCAGGCCCCATGATCGTAACTGTTCCCATCGGGAGTAGCACGGGTTTCCAAGACCAGGTATTCGAGTCCGCTTACATCGTATTGTACCGCAACAGGGGCATCGGCCTTGCGTAGGGTTTGGGTGGTAAAGGCCGGTTTGGTCTTGGTCTTGGCCTCTTGATAGGCCTTGCGCAATCGCGATAGCATGGGGGCCAGATCTTCTTTTTTCTTCTTCCGGATTTCCGCTACGGCTTCCGTAATGGGTAGGTGTTCCTTTTCCATAGGTTCCCATTCCGAAAGGGCGATATAGTCCGATTCGGAAACGTAGGAATGCCGTTGGATCTGCAGATAAATACCCGTAGAACAACTCAACAACAACAATAGTATGAGATACTGTTTGGGTTTCATAGGACATCTTTTTGGCCAAGGTCCTACCAGGGGTAGGCCAGGCGGGATTAGCGGGAAGACTCATCTCCCCATACTTGCATTATTCGGCTTTTACAGCGGCCTTTATTTCTTCATACAGGGCATAGGCCTGTTTCGGGCTCATAGCATCGTGTACCAAGGCATGTACGGCCTGTATCATGGCGATGGGAGCATCGGATTGGAACACATTACGGCCCATATCTAACCCAGCGGCACCATCGTTAATGGCTTTGTAACATAGTTCCAGCGCCTCCATTTCCGGAAGTTTTTTACCTCCGGCGATTACCACCGGTACAGGGCAGGAGGCCACCACTTTTTCAAAACCATCGCAATAATAGGTTTTTACGATATTGGCCCCATTTTCGGCACATACCCTAGAGGCCAGCGAAAAGTAGCGGGTATCGCGTACCATATCCTTACCCACCGCGGTAACGCCCATTACGGGAATACCATACTTTTGTCCGGCATTCACCGCTTCCATGAGATTGGCCACGGTTTTGGCCTCCATTTTGGGGTCGCCGATGGCCAGCATTACGGCCATGGCACTAGCATTCATTTTTACCGCATCCTGAACATCCATAAACACATTGTCGTTCATATCGGTAAGGATGGTGGTACCGGCATCGGCCCTGAGGCAAATGGGTTTGTTGGAAGTCGGGGGCACGGTAGACCGCAAAATGCCGCGTGTGGCCATGATACAGTCGGCATAAGGCACTAGGGGCAGTATATTCAAATCGATACGCTCCAAGCCCGAAGTGGGCCCCATTAAAAATCCGTGATCAAAGGCCAACATAACCGTACGGCCCGATTTTTTATTAAAGATCCGCGACAGGCGGTCTTTCATACCCCAATCGAGGTTATCGCAACCTTTAAGGTAAAACTGTTGTCCTGCAATCGCTTGGTCTAGCCCAAAATCGCGGCCTTCCCTTATATCATCTAAATCTGCCATATTCTAGTTATTCGTTAATTAATTGCGTTGTAAAACGCCCCGAACATACAGGCCCAGGAACTCGCCCCGGGATCGGCATGCCCTATACTTCGTTCGCCCAGGTTACGGGCCCTACCAAAGGCAGCTTGCATTTCAACCGTGGCGGCGGCCCCATTGGCAGCGGCTTCAGCACCCGCCTTGAACAGGGCTTTTATATCTCCCTCGGCAGCCTCCATGGCCGTTACGGCGGGCACTAGGGCATCCATTAGGGTTTTATCGCCCGGTTTCGCCTGGGTATTTTGCTGCATACTGGCCAAGCCGGCCCGGAACATGGCTTTTACCTGGGGTACATTCAATTGGACCCCTTTGGCGGCGGTTCCCATGCCCAGAAAGAACCCACCGATCAACGTACTGGTTGACCCACAAGAGCGTGTCATGGCGTTCATGGCCATTTGGGTGAGCATTTGGTTAAATTCGGTACCCTCACGGGCCGAATCGTTTACAGCGGCCAAGGCCTCGGTAATGGCCGTACCATGATCCCCATCTCCAGCTATGGCATCCAAAGCGGAAAAATGGGTTTCTTGGGCCTGTACCTCGGTATAGGCCCGATTGATCATTTGCTTAAAAACTTCTAAGGTCAATACATCCATAGCCTAGGGGTTTACAGTCCAATAGGGTGCATCGGAGCCATGGTTTTTTAAATAATCGACATGGTCATCGTCCAATTTGCCCAAGATCATTTGGAATCCGGATTGTTCTTGTACGGTCAACAGTTCGGTAATCTTCCCGTCGACCAGTTCGGCCCCGGATTCTTGCAGTACTTGTCCGGCCTTGCGGAAGATTATACTCATCTCCATATGGGTAGTGGCCCCCACCCCATTGATATAGAGCAACACCTTATCGCCTTTTTGGATCTGCAATTTCTGCATAAGGGGTCCTATCATTTTGGAGGCCGTCTCATCGGCGGATAGCAAGGGGGAACGTCCGCCGCCGCCCTCACCATGTTGTCCCATACCGATTTCCATCTCACCCAAGGGCAACTCGGCAATGGTAACACCCGATTGCGGATGGGTACAGGCTTTCATGGCCACGGCCAAGGTGGCCATTTGACTGTTAAAGCGTTCACCTATTTCGTAAACCTCCTCCAAAGACTTACCGGCATCGGCCGCGGCACCAACGATTTTATACAAGGGTACACAGCCCGCCAAACCCCTTCGGTCTTGATCAGGGGTATCCAATCCGGCCGAAATATCTTCGTGGGTCAACATTATCTTGACCTTAATGTTCATGGCATCGGCCATTTGTTTGGCCATATTGGCACTCATTACGTCACCCGCATGGTTAAGCACAACCAATAAGATTCCGGCAGGCCTGTTGAATTTTTTCAAGGCTTCCAGCAATCGCGGGGCCCCTGGGGCCGCAAAAATATCGCCCACTACCGAACAATCGAGCATACCCTTACCCACAAATCCCGACAAGGCCGGTTCGTGTCCGGCACCGCCTAAGGTGACCACGGCCACCTGATCTTCGGGTTTAGGTTGGGCCCTTACAATGGTGTGGGTGCCGAACAGCTGTACCTTATCGGCATAGGCCATTACATAGCCCTCTAATAATTCTTCGGTGATATGTTTGGGATCATTGATCCATTTATAAATCTGGTTTTCCATGGTTTATTGGTTTTGGAATTGCATAAGTTCGATAGGTGCACCTTCTTCTATGATGAAGGCTACGGTAAGACCGGGCGCCGGGTCAAAAGGTTCCATTAAGATCTCGTTACCTTCCAAAGCGGCTTCAAGATCGGGCACTTCATAGGCAATATGGGCCGTGGTCTTTAACAGTTCTGGTAAGGGCGAATCGGCCTCAAAGCGAAGCCACTCGATCTTATTCGGGCTTTCATTGAAGTCGGTGACGTAGAGTCCGGACGCTTCCATATGTATTTCTTGCTCTTGTTGAATGGTGGTGGGGATACCCACATGGTTAAATGTTCTCATGGCGCAACTTTTAATTGTTTCCTAAAATATCTGCAAAGACGACCTTGGGGTGGGTAAATCGGAGTCCGTTACCGTCGTGGTAATTGGCATATTCGGTTACGATACAGCCTTGGGGCCCGGCCATCATAAAATGGGGCGATTCTTCTTCGGCCAAACTCGAAATATGTCCTCTTTCGGTAATTACGAACTTATCGGATTTTATATGTCCCTTTTGGCTTTCGGGCAAGTCGGGCATGCCTTGGGTTTCCCCGGCCACCCCAAAATTATAGGTCATACCGTGGCGTACATGCCAACTCTCCATTTTGGCGGGAAACTCCGTTTTCATGTGGCTATGCTCTACGATCATTTGCCCGGGTAGCAAGAAAATTTCGTGGCCCAGGTATTGGCCATCGACACTGTTTACCCAGAAAACCCCGGCCATACCGGCATTGACAAAATCGCCCAGACCGAAATCGGTAATGAACATATGGTCGAGCAACCAGTCATCGACTGGATAATCGTAGAAGGCCATCAGTTCTTTATAAGCGTTCAAGGTTTTTTCGGGACTCAGTTTCCCGTTTTCATAAAAATCGGCATTGGTGTATTTTTTCATGGTTTTTTCTTTTGTGGTGTCTTGGGCCTCAACGGTCAGCGGACCGAAGATCAAGGCCAGCACCAGTAAGGGATACAGGATTTTTTTCATGTTTCAAGTTTTTTATGAATGAATAGGTAGCTTCGATTTCTATTAACAGGGAAGGGCGGCATACATCGGCATGGAGTGGAATAATCCGGTCTCCAAAAAAGGCATGGCATAATGGTTTTACCACAGACCAATCCGATGGGTTTTTTAGGTACACCCGGGCCACTTCACCCCTCATTTTTGGAGGATGGCCATCCAAATCAATGGGTAAATCGGCATGTTCCAATACCGCTTTAATATTCTCTAGGGTAATTTGGGTCTGTTCGATCACATCGGCCTGGGCCAAACTGGCCTCACCCCGAATAGCGGCGGTACCGCTGATATACAACATACCGGAAGTGGCATCGCAAATACATTTGGCCCGTTCGAATTTTGGGGTTTGCTTTTGGCTATGGCCCACCAAAACCTGCTCACTATAGCCATGTGCCGCCTGCTGTAACGGATTGTCCAAGGCTATTTCTAGGGGCACGCCTTTAACGGCCAGGGTATCTATGACCAATCCGCCATAGGAAGTACCGATGCCCGTAGCCGCCGGATACCCATAGGGCCATGGGATTTGATCAAAAAATGCGGCTCGACTATTGTTGAAATTTTGATAGTGTTGCCCATTGGTGGTACAATGGGTGATCCGTTCGATATAGTTCCATTGGCGTTTTATATGTTGCCGACCAAAACCTAACCGATCTAGAGTCTGCCCCAAATCTTGCATGGCATTTTCCGAGGTTTCCTTGGAATCAAATCCGGCCGTTTCGGATGCATAGGAAGTATACAAATGGGTTTGACCCTCTTGTTTTATGGTTATTGCGTACAAAGGCGTTTCGGTATGGTAACGCACTTGGCATCCTTGGAGTTTTAGGGTAATCACTTCCAGCATCAAATCGGCAGCTACAGGCGATTGCCCAATACAATTCAGTACCGGCCGTGCCTTTGGCCATCGTTTTTCACCCTCTTGAAGAACAGCCTGGCGGAAACGGAAAAAGTCAAAAGAATCTATGGCCCCAAAAAAGAGGTTGACCTTTACAACCGTTCCCCATGGTTTAATCAAATCCAAGGTTTCGGCCACCCAACTATGAAGGTCACTTTTCCTTGGGCTTGCTATATAGGTATGTATCTTTTCCTGTAACATCTTAGAGACTTTTTATGTAGGTTACCAAGGCTTTCAAATCTTTTTTCTTAATGGGTTTGTTCCCTAGGCCATGACCATGGACTTGAAACAAATCGGTTAAGGTGGCCGCCCGGCCATCGTGCAAATACGGTGCGGTACGCCATACCTCCCTAAGGGTAGGTGTATCCCATCCGGCCTCGAATTCTATCTCCCCTATCTGATGTCTATTACCATCGGTAAAA
Organism: Sediminicola luteus; assembly: GCF_002514735.1. GTDB lineage: Bacteria > Bacteroidota > Bacteroidia > Flavobacteriales > Flavobacteriaceae > HQA918. The sequence goes on from NZ_KZ300477.1 coordinate 486,655, forward strand.
TAGGGGCCGTAATGGCATTGGGTACAGCCCTTGGACTCGAATATCTTTTTACCCTGTTCAATGGTTTTTGCCATGCTTTCATCTTCAGCCACTGGGCTGGGAAGAGGTTGTAGCGACTTCAAGTAAGCGTCTACAGCTTGGGCATCGGCTTCCGGGATCTCGGCAAACTGGATATGGGTGAATCCGGCCCTTACGGCGGTCTCGGCATCGGGACGTATGCCCGTGATCATGGCCGGTGCCGTGGCATGACTGAACAAAAGGCTCTTACAGTTCTTCGGGTTTCCGATACCATCGTTCAACAGATCCCAATTCAGACCATCGACCCGACCTTGACCCGGGTGGCAGCCATTACAAGATTGCCAGGTTTGGAAACAATTCGTGGCATCGTTAAAAATGCGTTCCCCTTTACGGGCCAGATCTTCTGAAAAATCAGGATTTAAGGCTATCGTAGACAACAGCCCATTACCTATATCATAACTATGAAGTTGATCCGAAAAATAGGAGACCACATATACCTTTCCGTCTTGGGTGGCCATACTTCTAGGGCCATTGCCAGGAATGGGAATTACCTTTCGGATGCCCTTTAAAAAATTTAGGTCGTAGGATAACGCTTCAGCAGCGCCATATCCCTTGAGGCGCGAAACTAACTGGGTATATTCGATACTACTCAACTCATGGGTACCCGAATGGGAAAGGAACAAACGGTCGGTAGTCACCAATACATCCCAAATTCCGGCCATGCCCCTTTCGGGTAAATCCGTTAAAAAACTGCCCAACAATTTTTGGTTTTCGGTATCGATTACCGACACAGCGCTGGTATTCATCCAGCCCTGTTGCAATTGGGTGGTGGGTACCTGAAAACGCCCCAAATTATGGGTGGCAAAAACGTACTTACCGTCGGGGGAAAGCTCCAATCCACGAATCGCATTGCTCCCATTGGTCAGGGCGATATGCGACTTTACAGTAAAAGTCTCCAGATCGATAACACTGATTTTACTGCTCATTTCCTCCCCATCGGCTGGGCCATCGGGTAAAAAATTACTGACGTAGAGGGTTTTTCCGTCTAAGGAAACTACCAAGTCCCGAGGTTCGCGAAGTACCTTTAAGCTACGTATCTGTTTAGTGCTTAAATCAATGGCACTAATTGCATCTACCCATTGGTTACAGACGTAAAGTGTTTTTCCATCGGGGGCCAATTTGGGCGATCGGGCCCCCATGGGCAGTGGAATTTTACTTTCCAAGCTACGTTGTTCCAAATCGAAAATATGTAGGGATCCTTGGGTATGGCTCGTGGTTACATATAGCTTTTGACCCCTTAGGGTGATTCCGGTTGGGGGGTCTTCCAACGAAAACTGATGCAACAAGGCGCCCTCAGGAGTACGGATATCTACTGTTTTGGTTTGGGCATGGGCCAAAACCATTTCCCCTTGGTCACTAAGGCCAATAGCGGTGGTATTCAGAAAATGCGGTTCCTGGGCCATAAGCAAGAGGCCAAGAAAAAAAGCCAGTAGGGTTCCGTACGTTTTCATCGCCGTAGATTTTTGGGTTATCCAGCGTCCGATGACCGTAGGCCCGGCCAGTAAAGAAGGTATCCATTGGTGTACGTTCCTAAGACCAAAGCCTAGGACTTCGGTTCAAATCGGTTTTACACGCCCACCAAAACGTATAAAATATAGACTAAAGGTACATGCCGGTTACATCCGAAAACATAACATTTATCAGCTTTCGTAAAATTTTCGTGGATTGTTTTTGGTATATGAAAACAAGGCTTGATTTGAGATAAGGTTTATCTTTAATGCGTAAAACACACCCCTAGCTATGGAATGGAGTTTTTGGGAAAGGGAAACCTGGTTGGCCCGTTTGGATTATGTGATCATTGGCAGTGGCATCGTGGGTTTGAATGCGGCCTTGGCGCTGCGAAAATCGGAACCTGAAGCCCGAATTTTAATCTTGGAAAAAGGCCAATTGCCCCAAGGTGCCAGTACCAAAAATGCCGGATTCGCCTGTTTTGGCAGTGTCTCGGAGCTCTTATCGGATCTAAACTCACATACCGAAAGTGAAGTGGCCGAATTGGTTGAGCAGCGTTATAAGGGGATATTAGCTTTACGAAAGCTACTGGGCGATGAAAATCTCAATTTTCAAAACCATGGGGGCCATGAGGTGTTTCTTAGCCACCAGCAAGATAGTTATCGGAACTGTTTGGAACGATTGCCCTACCTCAACAACCTACTGCGGCCTATTTTTAAGAGCGATCCCTTTAAAGTAAACCCCAACCGTTTCGGATTTGAAGGGATTTGCAATCAATATTTTACCCAGACCTTCGAGGGGCAGATCCACACCGGAAATATGATGGCTGCCTTGTTAAAACGCGCCCATGCCGCCGATATCAAAATCTTGAACCAAGTAAGGGTCAACGGTTATGAAGAAGATGCGGATGGGGTACGGGTTTTTGCCGATGGATTCGAATGCCGCTGCAGTAAATTGCTATGGGCTACCAATGGCTTTAGCAAGGCTTTGATCGGGGAGCCAGTTGCTCCTGCCCGCGCCCAAGTGTTGGTCACCCATCCGATTCCAGACCTTAAAATTAAAGGAACCTTTCATTTGGAATCGGGCTACTACTATTTCCGTAATATTGGCAATCGTATTTTATTAGGTGGTGGCCGCAATCTCGATTTTAAAGCAGAAGAAACCACCGAATTCGGACTCACCCCATTGGTACAAGATCGCTTGCAAACCTTGCTGCGCGAAGTAATTTTACCACACACCTCTTTTAGTATAGACCAACGCTGGAGTGGCATTATGGGGGTAGGCCCACAAAAAGCCCCTTTGATCAAAAAACTATCGGAACATGTGAGCTGTGGTATACGATTGGGTGGCATGGGCGTCGCCATTGGAAGTTATACCGGACAGATGCTGGCCAAAATCGCCAAAAAATAATATACCAAACATGAAATACACCCCTATTGCACTAATTTTCCTTGTGCTGTTAAACTCAGCCTGTGCCCCCAAAAGAAACCAGGTAACGCTCAAAAGGGCCCCTTATCTACAATCGGTCATAGCCGATAGCGCTACCGTACTTTGGCGTACCGATAGGCCAATGCCAACGGGCTTAGAAATCCGGAAAAAAGGGGAAACGGACTGGTTTTATGTACATGGTTCGAACAAAAAAACCAACACAGGCCTCATTGAACACGAGGCGGTAATCCATAATCTGGCCTCAGGAGGTGTTTATGAATATCGATTAATGCAAGGCGATCGACCTGCTTGGGATAAAAAAACCTATAGTTTTCCGGCAGCCAAATACCAAGGCGAAGACCGCTTTACCTTCTTTGCGGCAGGAGACATTGGCGAACCCGTGGCCAATGGGGGCACCCCCGATCAGATGGGGAAAACCTTGGCCCAAAGAATTTCGGATTTTGATTTTGGCCTTTTATTGGGCGATATCATTTATCCCGATGGTAAAAGCGAAGTATATGACAGCCAATTGTTCGATTATTTTACGGGTGTTTTTCCCTATGTTCCCATTTTTCCGGTTTTAGGCAACCACGATTGGCACGAGCCCGAAAAAAACTATATGCAAGAATGGAAATTGCCCCATAACGAACATTACTACAGTTTCGATTATGGCAATACCCATTTTGTGGCCCTAGATACCGAAATGGGTGGTATGTACGATATCGAAAACCAATTGGCTTGGTTAAAAGAAGACCTAGAGAAGCATAAAAATGCCCCTTGGTTGATCGTGTACCTGCACCATAACGGTCATTCGTGTACCTATAAAAAAGACTATGAGGGGGTGGTAAAACTATATCCCATTTTTGCCGAATATGGGGTAGACCTGGTCTTGAACGGGCATGCCCATACCTACGAACGTTTAAACCCCATGGATGGCAAGGGGCAATTGATAGCGGGTTATAACGGCCCCACCGACAGCTACCAAAACCCCAAAGGTTTTGTAGCCATTACGGCCGGCAGTGGTGGTAAATTACGCGGTGTTGGCAGCGACCCCAAACCCTATAGTCCCGACCCGGAAAACTGTCGCTACCCCGGCCTCACCGCCAAGGCCATACACGATTGGGTATACCTACAAATATCGATCAACGGCAACACCCTAGAAGGCAAGGCCTTTACTACCCATGGGAATACGGAAGTGGATTGGTTTACGGTAGTAAAAGATTAACAGATATGAATTACTTCTTTACTAATTTTAAAAGGACCTTTAATATTTAATACTACCAACTTCAAGTTCATCTTCCTCTTTATCCAATCTTAATATTTTAATTTTTTTCTTTTCATTAGATTTTCCATAATCTGTAAAAATGGAAACCTTTAAAATTGTAGGTCCAGATATCTTTTGGATATTATCGGAATAGTAATCTGCAAGAATTCTATACTCTCCCTTATTAGCATTTTTCAGCATAAACTCTTCTGGCCCATATCCTTCGGTCATATCCTCCGAAATTCGACCACCAATCTTTGTTAAGTTGTTTTTATAATATGCTTTTTCTTTTGTAGGGTCAATAACCCAAAGATCAATATCGGTATCGTTATGGTTCCAGTCAATTACAATTCTTATATCAACAGGAATTTCTTTAAACTTATTTTTTATCTCCTTTCTAAGCTTTAGCCTTTTAGAATATTTGTTAACTAATCTTGATAATTCAATATAGGCGATTTGCTCAATTCCATTAAACCGCTCATCTTCGTCTTTAACCAATAATTGGCCTTCATATAAAAGATACAAAAGATCGAAACTCTCTTTAATTTTGCCCAGTTGTTCATAAACTAATGCCAAATCCCTATACGATTGTGGTTCCTCAGGTCGCAGTTCCAATACTTTTTCATAAACAATCGATGCCAATTCATACTCTTCAAAGTATTCTAGTTTATAAGCTAAGGCCTTCAAAAGTTCATGGTTATTCAATTCAACTTCCATTAAATTGGTTAGAATAGTAATAGCATAGTCAGTACTGCCCCTTTGATCAAAGAAATCAGATACATCCAAATAAAAAGAAGGGCTATTGGAATAATCGTTTCTTATATCTAAGTATTTTTTATAGGCCAATTCAATACTTTCTTGCTGTTCCAGAATTTGGATGTACGGTGTTTCTGGATTCCAAGATTTTAATTCAATCTTATCAGAAATCCTTCTGTTTAATTCTTCAATTTTTTCTTGTTTAACTTCCGAACCATTTTTTGTCGTAATGATTACAACCCCATTTGATGCTCTATTACCATAAAGCACAATTGCGTGCATAGCTTTTAATACTTGTATACCATTAATGTCCTCTGGTTTTAACTCCTGAATAGGATTACCCATAACTGGAACTCCATCAACTACATAAAGTGGACCATTTTCCCCTGTAATTGAACTATTCCCACTTTGTTTAACCGCATTCTTAGAACTAATATCCCCAGAATTCTGGGTTATCTGAATACCTGCCACATTTCCCTGCAATGATTCTGAAACAACTGTGCTAATAGAATACCCAACAGCTTTTCTTTCTCTTTGGATACCCATTGAAGTGACCACTACCTCTTCTAAAGCTTGAGAACTTTCTTCCAATACGATGGAAATTCTATTTGTTTCACTGATAACAAAACTAGCTGGCTTAAACCCAATGTATGAAAAGGTTAATTCATCTTCACTTTCAGCATTTATCAAAAAATTACCGTCAAAATCGGTTGTTGTACCATTGTCACTACCTTTTACAATTACATTTACTCCAGGGAGCGGCCTACTGTCGGCATCTAAAACAGTTCCCGAAACTATTCCCCGTGTAGAATCGACCGTAACAGTATTCCTAGTCGAAATCGTATTATTGGTCAACGGTCTTGTTTCCCCAGAAAGGTTACTATCATTTGGATTGTTAACGGATCTTGGTAAAGTGCTATGTACCGAACTATCTTTTTTGGGAGATTTCGTTTTCTTTATCGGATAATTAGTGTTATACCAATCCTGAACAACCCTATATTCATCTAATAAACTCTCCTTTCTAAATTTTAAGGCTTCACTTTTTTCAGCCTCCTCTTCCTCTAAATTTCCAATTAAATCTTTGTATTCCCCCTTTAACTCATTTGGCGGTTCAATACGATAACGGACATAATCTTCTATCCTATCTAATATCAACATAGAGGTGTAATCCGTAATCAAATGATATTCTTTTCCATGAGAGATTATGTGTTCCTTGTTCTCCTTTTTATCTAGATTTAAATAATTCAATTTTTGTTTTGCCCATAATCTTCTAACCAATTGATTATTCTGACTTTTTTGAATAGGCACCTTTACGCGCTCCGTAATTTTCCCTTGATAACCGAATAACAACTCCAACTCAGTGTTCTTTCTAAATCGTCCGCTTACAGAAAAATTTTCATGAACGTTAGTCCTTGTTTTGGGGTATAACTCAAAGACTGCCTTGTTAGAAACAACTCCTAAATACTGAAACGTTTCACTTTTAAGTGCTTTTACAGCTTCTTTATAAGGCATATTAACCATATTCACATAGCTACCACCCGAAGCTGTTGCAATGCTTTCTAACAACTCGTGATTTGCAGAAATACTTGAATTTATTGTATAAACCGCCTTTTTGTATATTTTGGGAAAATTTCCAAGATTACTTAGTCCATCGGAAAACAATAAAATCTCATCTGATTTAGAATGCCTACCCAATACGTTAAAGGAGGTTCCGCCATCGTACGTAATCTTTTCAATGGTATTTTTAAGTTGTTCCCAATCACCGTTTTTTATTCGAACAATGGTTCTTTCGAGTATCGAATTACTGAAAGAAATGAACTCAATCTCAACATCTCTTAGATATTCCAAATAGGCCCCCAATACTTCTAACTCTGATTTTAACTTTCTGGATTTCTGAGAGTAAGAAGCATCCCATAATAAAGTAATTCTTTTGGGTTTTGGTTTTAGTCTTGACTTGGTTTTAATCTTGTCTGTAATATGGAAGTAATCCCTATAGGTCATCAAACTGGAAGAATTGTTGAAACTGGGGATTTCAATAACTACTGGATTTTTTGGTTTATGGTTTACCAACTGTGTATCTGCCAGGAAAAAACCGTTTTTCTCTTTGAAAAAAAAGTTTTTATAAATCGAGTTTATTACCTTGGGCATGTCCTGACTTTTGTAAACCTCTATTTTAATTGAAAAAAAATCCAATGAATCCTTTAGTCCTAAAGGCAGTTCATAAATATGATTTTGGTCAAAAGTCGCTAACTCTTGCTCAAAGCTTAAAACTATGCGTTTATACTTTTTGGGTAGTATAGGATACACTCTTGCTTTGTAGTTGTTCCCTTCGGTCTTTTCCAAAAAGGCAGGATCAATATTTTGTCTCACAGTACTTTCAAAAGCTACACGTGCCAACTCTTTTTCTACCACCACCGCATTTCTTAGGGTTCCATTTACTTCCATTGCAAAATGAGATACTGCTTGCCCTTCGCCAAGAGGAAATTCTAATTCCCCTTCAAGGGTACGATCCAGCCCATTGTAAAACTGCATATCATAAGTAGTTCGAGCAAAATTCCCTACAATACTGACATCGATTTCCAATTTGGCTAGTTTCAGGGAAATTGAATCCTTTGTTTTAAGTTGAATAGGCTCCTGTGCTAAAACTTTAACAACAATAAAAAAGAGGAAAATGAAACTTTTCTTAGGCATAGAATGGTTGGTTTGGGTTGAGTAATATAAACTACAACTTGAAATTACTGATTAATTCTCTTTTCCAATAAAAATAATCGCATCTTTGCCCCTATCATAGAAAACCAAAAACGAAATACCCATGTTATATAGTTCAATTCACATATCACAGATTTTAGCCTTAGGCAGGTTTCATTTGGATGGGTAATTACGATAAAGCGTAAAGCGAACTAAAGCGTCCAAGAAATTGGGCGCTTTTTTTTCGCCCAGTAAGCCATACCGCAAAACCCTACAAAAAATGCCTATTGAAGTCTAAGCAAATAAACCTCAGTCCATTAGCAATAATGGTGGTTCTCCGTAAGCTAACGGACAGGGACTCTATTGTCTTGTTTTTAGCGTAATGAATTGATTTACAGCGTTTTATTTTTGTTTTTCATTTGCATACTTCCAAAAAGGGTCATAGGTTTGCACCGCAATTAAGCACCACAAAAAAGTATTAAAGCGAATGTTTGTATTACCATCACAATCAAAGAAGTATACCAGACTAGGTCTTGTTATACCTAAGCTTCGCGACTACTTCCATACTTTATAATCCATTTCTTAAGTATAGGGGAGTCCGAAGCCAAAACGTTTCGGGCTTTTTTTATCTAAAGTCCCACCGACAAGCATCATACTATTAAAATGATGCTAGGCGGGAAGCCCAATTTCCAAGTTATCGAAACCCGAATTTCCGGTTCCTGATCCAAGGGGTCGGCCTAATCGAATATGCCAAAATCTATGCGGATACAATCCCATGGCTTTACATAAATCAGCAACCGTGTAAAGAGCCGAAATCATGAAAACTTTAAGAACCCAAATAAAGACTAGGGAGAGTGCCTTTGTACAACTCGTTGAAGAACTCTATGCGGCAGACCATGCCGCGGTTAGGGCTTCGGGTACCATGACCGCTATGCTCCAAGAGTTCTTTTCAAAAACCAGCAAAACAAGTAACCCTTACCAAAGGGAGGTGTTTAGACAGCTTTTGCTGCATACCTACAACCAAAAATGTTATGCCCTTTTGCGTCAATACCTATATGTAAACGTATTGTATAACATCAGTTGTTTGGGGAACCATTTGGTTCGCGAAGTGGTGGAATGGAAAAATACCGAGATCGATGCCGAACATCAGGTACGTGCCCTGATCCGACACTGTTTTGCCACCTATGAGGTGCCCTTGTTTATGGAACGCGCCTTTTTTTCGGAGAATAGGATCCATATGCTGTGGTACGTACAATTGGGTAGGGGAAATAGCGTAAAAGGTCTTTCCCAATTTCCGGTGGAATTTACCCATAAAATGGCCCACATTTTTCGAAACGCTCCCGAAGGTTTGGGGGTTGGTCGAGCCATTCGGTTTGCCCAAGCCATGGGGTATGGCGCCTCTAAAGACACGGCCTTAGCCCTTTGCAATACCTTTTTGGGACAGTTTTTGGATGAAAATGAAGCTTTTTGGAGCGAGGTAATCCTTTTTTTTGCCAAAGAAGACAAACTAATCGCCCGCGAAATGTGCCTTATGCTTGACTATTTGGCCGAACACCCAACAACACGGCTAAAAGGCACTACATACCGTAGGCTGCATAAGCAAAGTAGGGCCTGGAAAAAGCAACGCAATCTCTTGGCCCAAAGTGGTGCGGACTGGCAGGGATCCGGTATTAGACCGCTGCAACACGAAACGGAGCTTGATGGTAGTCCCGTAACCTACCAGACCCTAGAGCTACAGCATGTTGCGGCCCTTTATGAAGAAGGGGATATTATGCAGCACTGTGTTGCCGAATACGAAGCGGAATGCAAAAGCGGTGAAAGCGCCATTTTCTCTTTGCAAAGGAAAGGCCAAAATGGAGAAACCAAGCGATTGGCCACGGTTGAAGTAGCCTTGCCCCAAAAGGAGCTGGTTCAGATCCAGGGTAGGTTTAACACCGACCCTACGGCCGAGACCCTAGCAATGATCGATCAATGGATGGTTCAATCGCAGCTACAATGGCCCGAAGACAGGACGATGGATGCGGCCTTAACCCACCCTTTGGAAGAAGGGGGCATAGAGAGGCCAATGGACACAAACGGAACCGGAGAAGCCTTGATCGCTATAATCAAGGTAGTTTTTTGGATCCTTTACTTCCTTTTCAGGATGTCACAAACATAAAAACGGAGATGGGTCATGAAAATGATCCATCTCCTAAAAATGAAATCAAATGGGAAAAAAATTAAGTGGAAAAGACCTGATAAAATTGGGCTTTCCTAAAAACAATAGTATCAACATAACCTTAGGTCAGATCAACCGCTATCATAAAAGAAAAAAGAAAAATCAAATACTAGCGGAAGCCAAGGAAGTTTTACTGAACCCAGCCCAATACAAAGAAGATGGTGTTTGGGGTAAAATTGCCGAAAGTTTACTTGATCCGGTGGTGGTAAAAAAGCAACAGCTAAACCCGGTTCGGGCACCTTTTCACATTTTTGGTGAAAACGAGATCGAGCCCCAAGCCATATACCAATTGTACGATGCACTGAAACTACCCGTTTCGGTTGCAGGGGCCTTAATGCCCGATGCACATAGTGGCTATGGCTTACCCATTGGAGGTGTTTTGGCCACCAAAAATGCCGTAATACCTTATGGGGTTGGGGTAGACATTGGGTGTCGGATGTGTTTAACGGTATATCCTATCCCAATCTCCTACCTGGAAGGTAAAAAACAGCAATGGTCCAACTTTTTGGCCGAACATACCAAATTCGGAATGCGGGAAACCCATGCCATAAAACATGACCACCCCATTTTCGAAAGGGAAGAATTCAAAACCATTCCTTTGGTAAAACGGCTAAAAGACAAAGCCTATAAACAGTTGGGCACCTCGGGTGGTGGCAACCATTTCGTAGAATTCGGTAAGGTGAGTATTACCGACACCCAAAACGAATGGGGCCTAGACCCGGGAGACTATGTAGGTATATTATCGCATAGTGGATCTCGGGGCTTAGGGGCACAAATTGCCAAACACTATACCTATTTGGCAAGCAAGCAATGTCCGCTACCCCAAAAAGTACAGCATTTGGCTTGGTTAGATCTAAACACCCACGATGGCCAAGAATATTGGTTAGCCATGAATTTAGCCGGCGATTATGCCAAAGCCTGTCATGACGATATACATGCCCGTTTGTCAAAACTAATCGGTTCTAAGCCACTGGTTACCATAGAAAACCATCACAATTTTGCTTGGAAACAAGAAGTGAACGGGCAAGAATGTATCGTGCACCGAAAAGGGGCTACCCCTGCTGCCAAAGGAGAATTGGGTATAATTCCGGGTTCCATGACGGCCCCGGGTTATATCGTTCACGGATTGGGTAATGAACGCTCGCTAAACTCGGCCTCACACGGGGCCGGCCGACTATTGTCGCGTAGAAAGTGTAAGGAAACCTTAACCCATAGTGCCTTTAAAAAACAACTCGAGGTGCATGGGGTAAGCTTAATCGGTGGCGGTATTGACGAGGCACCAATGGCCTATAAGGATATTACCAAAGTAATGGCCAACCAACAGAATCTAGTGGAGGTCATTGGCAGCTTTACACCCAAATTAGTCCGTATGGACCATTAAAACAGATGCCGGATGATGTTGATAGCAGCTTATCCGGCATCTTTATTTAAGAACAATGAAAACAAAAATCATACAAATTACCGCAGGCCGAGGCCCTGAGGAATGTTGTTGGGTAGTGGCCCAAGTCGTAAAACATTTTAATCAAAATCTAAAGGATGCCGGTATCACTGCACATCTTTTACATAGGGTTTCCGGCAATGAAAATGGAGCCTTACGATCGGTTACCCTTCAATTACAGGGGAATGAATTAGATACTTTTTTGAGTACATGGTTAGGTACCATACAATGGATAGGAAAATCGAACTATAGAAAATTCCACAAACGAAAGAATTGGTTTATTGGCATTTTCGAAATCGAAAGTAATCCGCCAATCCGATTAACCTTGGATCAAATAAGGTATCAAGCCATACGGAGTTCCGGTCCGGGTGGGCAACATGCCAACAAGGTAAGTTCGGCGGTGCGTGCCACCCACCTCAAAACCGGGCAAAGCGTTTTGGTATCGGACACCAGGTCACAACATCAAAACAAAAAAATAGCCCTGGAACGATTACAAAACAAGCTCAACCTGTACCAAAACGAAATGTTGAAAAGCCAGGCTCAAAATCAATGGGAGAACCATCTCGATCTAGCGCGGGGGAATCCGATCCGGGTTTTTACCGGAACCGATTTTAAGGCCATTAAAAAGAAAAAAAGCTATAAAGCAAAACGACGGCAACTTAAACATGAATTGCGTAGATCAAATGATCGGTATTCCGAATAACACGCATTAAAGGGGCCACTAACATAATAAATGACCCACAATTTGGAAAAACCCTGAAAATCAACCCATATTTGCACCTGAAATGAAAAATACTAGAGTACATAACAAACCTGGAGCACTGTTTAGTCAGTGTGACTATTGCCATTTAAAGGAATTATTATGGCGGAAGGGACGTAATGTGTCTAGTGTAAATGGGTTTATCTCTTGACTTAAAACCATCTTGACACAACATAAAAGCGTCCAATGAGAATTGGGCGCTTTTTTTATTGGCTCCGCCAAAAGGGTTTATTGCCTTAAGGCATACCTCGTGTCCTGATTTCGATAGCTAATGGAACTATCGGGATAGTACCGGGGTAGTTTACTGAAAATTCTAAATATATGAGTGAAATATAAAAATACATACTAAGGATAGTTGATACCGGAAACCATTGTACATCAATCGATTGCAAACGGGTCGGGAATCTGCATAAAGCGGACCGCCCCACTATGGTCTAAATTCAACTTAAATATCTGATTTTCAGTATTTTATATTCGTTTTTTCTTGTATAATTAAAAATAGGTTTCATATTTGCACCGTCGAAAACGAACAGAAGTTATCCCTATGATAACTTCATTCAAGTAAAGACAAAAACGAAAACCAATCCCTATGCTGGCCTGCCTATCGGCCACTTAGGAATATTGAAAAATTAAAAACGAAGCGATGCTATTATTCAGTAGTTATTTTAAAAGCCAATTGATCGAAAGCGGGTCAATAGCTATGCTTCGGTTCTTTCCATAAAGGGCTACACCTTTACTAAAGATCCGAAGCACCAAAACCAAGTGTTTCGGATTTTTTTGTTTCCCCTAGGGGTTCTCCTTAAAAAATCCAACAAAACCACATGCTGGGCCATTTGCCTGTTGGCATGTACAAGAAGAATGTAATGGAAAGAACAAATTATAATAGGTATGTATTCAAGGCTTTGGAAGCCTATCCGTATGAATTGGCAGAAACCATGGAAGCCTTGAACTATGCCCTTTCTTACGATACCGACAACGTAAAGGCGCTATGTTTCATGGGCAAGGTTTATGCAGAGCAGTTAGGCGATTACGAAATGGCCAAAAGCTATTTTGAACAAGCTTTGGAAAACGGACTTGAGATGCCCTATATCTATCCGGACTATATCGCTACCCTGATATTGAACGAAGATTTGATAGAGGCCCAAAAAGTATTGGAATACGCCCGAAAGGTAAAAGGTAGCAATAAGGCGGTATTGTACAATTTGCAGAGTTGGCTATTCGAGCAATGGCGCCAATACAAAATGGCGATAAAGGCCATGGAGCAGGTAAAAGTGCACGCTACAATGCCGATTACCAAGACTATGCCGAGCGGGAAATTGTCCGTATTAAGAAGAAGTTGCCCAAAAAGGGCAAGAAGGGGAAAAACCGCCCCTAATTGGGGCGGTATTATGGGTGTGCACCGAAGTTGGAGGGTCGGGGCGGACTGTAAATCCGTTGTCTTAGACCGAGTAGGTTCGAATCTTACCACTCCCACCATAACATTTTACCCAGGAGGGTAGGCAAATAGTGGTTGGTTGCGCCCGCCTGCTAAGCGGGTCTATCGAAAGGTAGTGAAGGTTCGATTCCTTTACCCTCCGCATATTAAAATATCAAGCTGGTCTTGTTGGGTGTTTCGGTATGGCACCATTGTATGGTTTCCTGCCCTAGGGTATCGGATTTCTATATACAACTAGACTTGAAGGTTTAGGTCTTTTTCCAAAAAAAGGTCGAGGATCTATGGGTCGTGGGTTTCCTGCCCGTCCGGCAGGCGGGGAATCCCACTCTTGCTTTGGCAAGGTAGCTTAGTGGTTAGAGCAATAGATGTAGTTGTTACGGGTTCGAGTCCCGTTCCCAGTTCTGGGATAGCTCAATAGGTAGAGCACTACCCTTTTACGGTAGGATATGGACTTAAAATCCATTTTCCCAAGCCGACCATCTTGTAAACCTGGTCACCAACGCCCCCAGGGGCAAAACATGATAAGAAACCGTAGTTCCATTTCGGTGGTTTTCTTCCAATCGCAGAAAACGACAGTCTTGAAACTACCTTGAAATATTGAACTTTTGATGTAACGGAGCATTTCGTGGCCCGTCATCCCTCCTTTTGGAAAACTGATCCATATGTTATCAGCGACCCTTGAGGAAGCATGGCTCAACACGGATGCCAACTAGACGCAAAAACCTGTATTTCCGTATCGGATAGATGATATGCAACCACGGTTTCTTTTGTATGGAAAGTAATTAGATTAATGAATAAAGTGTAACCCGTTCGTCCGTAAAACAAAGGACGGACACAAATTTTATGTGATGAAAAGAGTACGGATCAACGCCGGAAAAGTAGGATTGGTCTTTAAAAATGGTGATTACCGAAAGGTACTTACCCAAGGGAACCATTGGGTAGGTCTTGGCGCCATAGTCCATACCTACGATATGACCATATCCTTTACCCCTCCAATCGCCTTGGATATACTATTGGAGGATGAACGATTGTTTAATATGTTGCACCTTATTGAGGTAAAAGATGGCGAAATCTGTTTGGTCTCCACCAACGGAAAACTACGTCATTTACTTACCGCTTCTAGATATGCCTTCTGGAAAGGTCTATTGGATTTCGATTTCGTAAAGCTTAATCTAAATGAGCTCGAAGTACCAAAGTCCATCGATAAGGCGCTATTGGCACACGTTTCTTTGCGCCCTTACATACGTACTTTTGAGGTTGCCGCCTTTGAAAAAGGGGTACTCTTGGTAGATGATGTTTATGTAAAAACACTTGATAGTGGTACCTACCATTTTTGGAAAAACAATACCACCATTAAAGTGCTCAAGGTAGACATGCGTCAACTACAATTGGAGATCTCGGGTCAGGAATTGTTGACCAAAGACAAGGCCGCTATCCGTATCAACTTCTATACACAGTATAAAGTAATTGATATAGAACGGGCCCTTTTGGACAACAAAGACTATGAAAAACAGTTGTACATCGCCATGCAATTGGTTTTGAGGGCCTATATTGGCACCTATACCCTAGATGAGCTTTTAGAGCGAAAGGAAAGCATTGCGGAAGCCGTTTTTTCAGATATCGAAACCACAGCAACCCAATTGGGAGTTAGGGTATTGAACTGTGGTATCCGAGATGTGATCCTAACTGGGGAAATGAAAGATATCATGAACCAGGTGTTGGTGGCCCAAAAACGGGCCCAGGCCAACATTATTACCCGTAGGGAAGAAACCGCCTCTACCCGAAGTTTGTTGAACACCGCCAAACTGATGGAAGAGAACGCCATGCTCTATACCCTAAAGGAGATGGAATACGTAGAAAAGATCGCCGATAAGATCGGTGAGATCTCCGTCTCCGGCAACGGGGGTTTGGTAAAACAGCTAAAAGAAATTTTCGCTGTATCCAAATAGGGTATAATCCTGCTAGATGGGGGTCGGGACACTTACTTCTTAAGAAGTGAGGGTCTCGGCCTTTTTTTTTGGCGTTACATCGATTTTGAAGCAAAGAAAAGCCCCGGCGTTTGCCGGGGCTTTTTGTGGTCCCACTTGGGCTCGAACCATAAATATATTTGCCTGATTTAGTGCGTGTTACAGGCGATAGATTTTAACTACTCACCGAATAATACACCAAAAACAATACAGGGTTGAAAATGAACGTATTAGATATCAAATATCGTGAAAAAAAAATAAACCCAGCTTCTCGCCTCTCTTCCTAATAATTAAGGGTCAACCTTCTTATAGAATCTACTACAAATTGCGACCTATTAATCAACTGAATGTAAGCGAGCGAAACATAGTTTCGTGCTGCAAGCGTCCCAAATCTTACCAAAGACTAATACTACTGCGCGAGGCAATACATAATACACTATTGGAACCTTCGGCTAAGGTAACCCCCTACCTTTGAAAATTTCCTTCAAGACCTCACATGGGTCTACACCAATGGCCAAGGAAATCAAATACAGCTCCTCCGCCCTCAAATGCGTCCTTGGATTGGCACTCAGTTGACTGATCCTGGATTTACTGATCCTGGTCCTTCTGGCCACCTCGGCCTTGTTTATGGATCTCTTGGCAAGATACAATCCTAGTTCGGTCATTTTGAAAGTATAATATTTGTATACATAAATATAGTTTTTAAACACGTTCATGTTAATTATCTACACCAATCAGCTGATTTTGAATATTTTTTCTATACTTTTGTGTAGAATATCTACACATATGAATAGGATCAATCACCATATGGGCTTTCCACTACCGGGTTATTATAGGGCCCATGGTAACGCCGTCCACTGGGCCACACCATCCGAAATACAACAACTCACGGGACTACGAAGACTCGATAGGATATTCACAAGGACAGTCACAATGAAAACAGGTACCCGAACGACCGAATTGCTCCTTATCATGGATACGGACATCAGGGACATTGCCGAACGGGTAATACCACAAATACGGGATATCCTCAATGATAATGGTCAGGTATCCTTTAATGTCCTTTCCTCTTCCTATGTAAAGGAACAACTAAGGGAGGGCAATCTATACCTTTTACATAATTGCCTACCAGAACAACTATTCTATCGTAATGAAAGTAATGATCACCGTTGGGAATATCCCACTATAGGGAAAGCCATCCTTTCAAAGGAGGTCGTCAAAACGTTCGAGCATGAAATGAACAAAATAACCGCTTACAAAAAAGGCGCGGTCTTTTTCCAGAGGAACCAGTTATTGGATCAAGCCGTCTTTATGGCCCATCAATCCTTCGAACAGGGCTACCGCTTATTGGAACATCTGGTTTTTGGGAAGATCAAAGTCTGCCACAGCATCGAAAAACACCAAGCCTACGTCCAACGGAAGATGCCTAACCTAAAAGGGACCTTCGACATCAAGGACAAATGGGAATACGCCCTTTTAAGGACACTTGACAGCTCATACTCGGACTCCCGGTATTCCAAAGGCCTTAGGACCAACCTAGGGGAACTGGATACGATACTCCAAAAACTAAGGGTGTTCATAGAAGAGATCAAAGGAAACTTCGACAGTGCCTTGACGGCATTTATGGGCAATGAAAGGGGGCAGGGAAAAAGTAACACAAAAACCAACATGGATATGGAGACGAAAAACAAAAACGAGGACACAGATCGGTTATTGGAACAAATCCAAAAAATGACCCAAGATGACTTTGTACTTTTAAAACCTATTGGAGGTAAGGTACGGGGGTCTTATCTGAACGAGGCCTATGTATATGGCTATAAGCAATTGTTCGATATCCTTCGTTCCACTTTGAACGTCTGCATCCTGGCATTGGACGAACAGATAGATCTAACCTTGGCCATAAAGAGAAAGGAATTCGACGTTCAGAAAGTCCTTGAATTCGCCAAGAACCTGATCCCAATGGAAGAGGGGGACTATCTGGACAAGATGCGGGAACTCCTACCGGACACAAAAGAATAGCTTGTTAACAAATCGGTACCGTATCGATTTAAACCAAACGACCTATGGGACATCCCAAAACCAATATCGAAAAAGCCCTAAGTACCTTAGAGGATATTGGAAAACTGGTATCCACACCAATTCCCCAGGCTACTGGACATGAAAACCACAACCTCCAGATCCCGATAACGGTCAGGGACAATTCCGAACTGTTGTATCTTATTTCGTCACTTTTAAAAACGGTGGTCGTGGCCAGTAGATCGACCGAAGGTCTTTACTCCCCTTCTTTGGAAAGCCACGGGACGGAAGCCCCTCTTACGACCGTTCTGGAATTGGCCATCCAATTACTCCCCGATCAACAAATGGAAAGCCTTGATCAAATCAAAAAACTACTTTTCGATCTTGAATTGTAACAATTCATAGTAGGCGGAATAGGGCGTAACGACCGTATTGTTACAATCCATAGGATTTTAAGGATACGCCCGACCCTTCCTAGACCTCCTGTTTTCAAGGGAAACTGGACAAAATCACACCAATATTGCCGCCTTGGCGCATTACCGTCTTGCTATTCCATTTATCGCAACATTCTAAACAAAAAAGACACTATAAAAAGGTTCCTTGCATGAAAATTAAACCCCTTTTGGTTCAAATGACGAAAAGAGAGAAATAAAGCATAGGAAATATCCTAGTTGGACTTTTTATTGTTTGAGTTTCATTGGTGTTTCTACAAAGAATATTAAACTCATCTTGCGATTATCAAAAGGCTAATATCATAAACCAATAGTGGGGGCTAGATAATACTGATGATTAAAATATCCATCATTCCAATATTTGAACGGTTTATTGGGCCCATTCACCATATTGGCAGTATTGGGTTTCTTTAAAACGATTACAGCCCTAGGTTTGGTTTTTTTGAAATATAGTCGTCCCCATTTCATGCTTAACATCTAAATACGCCGTACCGAATGGAAAATAAAGTCCATACCAAACCCAAAATGGATCTTGGTAAATATCCCTTCCCCAACGGTAAAACCTGAAATGATGTTTGTAAGTATCTTTTTAGCAAAGATATTGAGGCAAATATGCTTACAACAGTTAGGTAATAAATAAAAAACATGAAGAAAAACGATTTGTTTAGAAAAAGAAAAGCGACCCAGAAGGGCCGCTTTAAATGTTCTCACAACGGAATAATCCTTATTGTGAATTGCTTTCAGTAAGGGATAAAGATAAAAAAATAATAGAAGACAATCTTACAGAATTCCGTAGTTTTTACACGTTTTAGTTACGTATTTTTATAGGTCATAAGCCTATGGGCCAAACCATTCAATTGGTGTAAAAAACATTTCATTGAACAAACCAATACCCATTTATATAACAAAGTATCATTACCGTAGGGAACCAAATACTAGATCATGAAAAAAATATTGGGATTAGACCTTGGCACCAACTCCATTGGGTGGGCATTGGTTAAAAACAACTTTGATAAAAAAGAAGGGAAAATTATTGATAGCGGTGTGCGGATTATCCCTATGGACAAAGGCACAATGGACAGTTTTGGTTCTGGGCAATCCATTTCCCAAACGGCCGACAGAACCGGTTACCGAGGAACGAGGAGACTCTACCAAAGAAGTAACCTGAGAAGAGAACGCCTGCACCGGATACTTAATATATTGGGCTTTTTACCCGAACATTATGCCGATAGTATAGATTTTGAAAAGTATTTAGGGCAGTTTAAGAAAGGGCAAGAAATAAAACTTAATTACAAACCTAATCCTGTCGGTAATGACGAATTTGTTTTTCAAGATTCCTTTTTAGAAATGGTAACCGAGTTTAAGAAAGAACAACCTACCCTATTTTACCAAAAAGAAAACGGAGAAGAAACCAAAATTCCTTGCGACTGGACTATTTAT
Organism: Sediminicola luteus; assembly: GCF_002514735.1. Lineage (GTDB taxonomy): Bacteria > Bacteroidota > Bacteroidia > Flavobacteriales > Flavobacteriaceae > HQA918. The sequence continues at coordinate 506,044 of NZ_KZ300477.1, forward strand.
TATCTACGTAAAAAGGCGTTAACGCAAGAAATAGAAAAAAAAGAACTCGCTTGGTTATTACTTAATTTTAATCATAAACGAGGGTACTATCAACTGCGAGGCGAAGAGGAAGAAAACACAAGCAAATTAGAAGAATTTTACGCCTTAAAAATAGTTAATATTGAAGCGACCGAAGATAAAAATTCCAAAGGAACTTGGTACAATGTGAACTTAGAAAACGGATTTATTTATAGAAGACAAAGCAAAGAATCCCTTGAAAACTGGGTTGGAAAAACCAAAGAGTTTATTGTAACAACCCTATTAGAAAAAAATGGAGAAGTAAAACTGGATAAAGAGGGAAACCCTAAAAGAAGTTTTAGAGCGGTTGATTCAGAGAAAGACTGGATTGCCATTAAAAAGAAAACGGAAAACGACATCTACAACTCCAACAAAACTGTTGGCAGCTTTATCTACGATACCTTATTACAAAACCCAACTCAAAAAATAAACGGTAAGTTAGTAAAAACCATTGAACGGAAGTTTTATAAAGAGGAATTGCAACAAATTCTTGAAACACAAATAAAACACCACCCTGAGTTAAGAGACAAAAACCTCTACGAAAAGTGTGTTCAGGAGCTTTACCCAAGAAATGAGGCACACCAAAACAACATCTTGAACAAAGATGAAAATGAAATGTTTCGCTACTTGTTTATGGACGATATTATCTTTTACCAGCGTCCGTTAAAAAGCAAAAAATCAACTCTTTCTACGTGTCCCTTTGAAACGAGAACCTTTATAAAAGACAACGAAAAGGTAGAGCAAGGTTTAAAAGTCATATCCAAATCAAATCCGTATTACATCGAGTTCAGGCTTTGGCAGTTTATCCATAACCTAAAAATCTATAAAATTGAAGATGAAAAAGATATCGATGTTACCCAACAACTTTTGGAAAACGAAAATGACATTACCGATCTGTTCGACTTTTTGAACGATAAAAAAGAAGTAGAGCAAAAGCATGTTATCAGTTATTTTCCTGCTTTAAAAAAGTTGACCAAAAAAGAAAAAGAAGCTTACCGCTGGAATTATGTTGAGGACAAAAAATATCCTATAAACCTAACCCGAAATCAGCTTCTGAATAGGCTAAACAAAGTTGAAAACCTTGACCTTTCTCAATTTTTGAACAAAGATATTGAACTACAACTTTGGCATATCATCTATTCTGTAAAGGATAAAAATGAGTTTGAAACCGCATTGGGCACCTTTGCTAAAAAGCACCAATTAGACCAAACAAGTTTTAAAGAAGCATTTAAGAAGCATCCGCCCTATGCTTCGGATTATGGTGCATATTCCGAAAAAGCGATTAAGAAATTATTACCACTAATGCGGAGGGGTAAATATTGGTCGGAAAATGCCATTGCCGATACAACCAAACAATTTGTTGCCGACATCTATGAGCGAATCGCACATATAAAAGCCGAAACTATTGATGATGGGAAGTTAAACCAAGCCATTGCCTTAGTTGCTGATGATGCTATTCCCAAGCAGTTCATCAAAAGTTTCTTAAAACATAAATTAGATAATCCTTTAACAGGGCTGAATACTTATCAAGTTTGTTATGCGGTGTATCAACGCCACTCAGAACCCTCGGTTATAACCCAATGGAAAACACCCAAAGATATTAATGCTTATTTGGACAGCTTTAAGCAGCATAGTCTCAGAAACCCAATAGTAGAACAGGTTGTGCTAGAAACCTTACGAACGGTAAGGGATATTTGGAATTATCATTTAAAGCAAGACCCTAGTTTTAAATTCGATGAGATTCATTTGGAACTAGGTCGGGATATGAAAAACTCAGCAGATAAACGTAAAAGAATATCCGACCAACAAAACCAAAATGAAAATACCAATAACCGTATCAAACTTTTGTTGGAAGAAATGCAAAACGAGGGTGCTCGTTCTTTTTCGCCCAGTCATCAGGAAATTTTAAAGATTTACGAAGAAGGTATAGCTCAAAACCCTGAAGTTTCTTACAAGGATGTAAAAGAAGATGAAGTAGAAAAAATTCGTAAAAATGCAAAGCCATCTACAAGTGATATTAAAAAGTATAAGCTGTGGCTAGAACAAGGTTATATTTCTCCCTACACTGGCAAACCTATTTCATTAAGCAGATTATTTACCCATGAATATGAGATAGAACACATTATACCACAATCTCGTTATTTTGATGATTCTTTGAGCAATAAGATTGTTTGTGAAGCAGACATCAATAGAGATAAAAGCAATAAAACGGCCTATGAATACCTAAAAGCCAAAGGAGGGAGTATTGTTGAGGGGGCAAGGCTTTTAAGTCTTAGTGAATACGAAAGTCATTGCAATAAGTATTTTAAGAAAAACCGAACTAAACTGAGAAACCTGTTGAGCGAAGAAGTACCTGAAGGCTTTATCAACCGTCAATTAAACGATAGCCGATACATTAGTAAATTGGTAAAGGGGCTGCTGAGTAATATTGTGAGAGATATTGATGAAAAAGAATTGACTTCCAAACATTTAGTCCCAGTTTCCGGAGCCATTACCTCTAAACTAAAACAAGATTGGGGCTTACACGAACAATGGAACAAAATTATCCAGCCTCGATTTGAGCGATTAAATGAGTTAACCAACTCTAATGAATATGGCTATTTAGGCTATCAAAAAGATAAAGACGGAAAACCTGTTGGTAAACAGTTCTTCAGATTGGTCGCTCCACAAGGTGTTAGTAAAAAACGTATAGACCACCGCCACCATACCTTAGATGCCATGGTTATTGCTTGTTGTACAAGAAAGCATATCCAATACCTAAACTCATTAAGTAACGAAAAAGAAAAGTACAACCTCCAACCATCGTTAATGATAAAAAATGAACAAGGTGATTTTACCAAAATCTTTATTAAACCTTGGCAAAACTTTACCATAGATATACGAAGTGCTTTAGAAACTACTCCCATAAGTTTTAAGAAAAATACCCGGGTAATTACTAAAACCAACAATAAAACCTGGCAATGGGTAAAAGATGAAAATGGAAAATTAAAAAAGAAGCTAGTTGCCCAGACCAAAGGTGATAGCAGGGCAATTAGAAAACCTTTACACAAAGAGACCGTTTATGGCTTGGTTAAAATAAAGCAAAGGAAAAAGGGACTTGCCAGTTTGAAAAATTACCTCGAACAACCTGAATTGATTATCGAAAAATCGGTCAGAGAAAAAGTTAAAGCACTAAACAAGTTGTTTGATAAGGATAAAAAGAAAATCCTCAAGCACTTAAAAGATAACCCTATTCTACAGAAGGGTAGCATTGTAGATAAGATTAAAGTTTGGGAATGGACAAGCAATGCTACGGCCTCAAGAGTGAAATTGTCCGATAAGTTTACCCGTAAACAATTAGAATCGATTACTGATAGTGGCATTCAAATAATTTTAGAGAACCACATAAAAAACTACCTTGACGAAAAAGATAAAGAGCGATTTGATCTGGCTTTTAATCCCGAAGGAGTTGAACAACTAAACAAAAATATTGTTCAACTCAATAATGGCAAAAAACACCACCCCATTTATTCGGTTAGGGTTTATGAAGAGGGTAGCCGATTTGGGGTTTCAAAAGATGAAAGAAATAAAAACAAAACCAAGAAATATGTAGAAGCAGCCAAAAGCACCAACCTATTCTTTGCCATTTATTGGAATGAAGAAAAACAAGAGCGTGTGTATGAAACCATACCTTTAAATGATGTAATAGAATGGCAAAAAGCACGTGCCAAAAACAAAACCTTTGATGAGCCTATGATTCCAATAAACGCAGAAAAAGGCCGGTTTTTATTCTCGCTATCCCCTAACGATTTGGTGTACGTACCCACCGAGGCGGAACAGGAAAATCCTAATTCGGTCGATTTTACCAACCCAAATAAAGAGCAGATGGGCAGGGTCTATAAGATGGTCAGTTCAAGCGGAAATCAGTGTTTCTTTATACAACATCAAGTTTCGGGAATGATAGAAAGTAAAAAAGAGTTTTCTGCGCTTAATAAAATGGAAAAATCAATAAAAAATATTATGATAAAATCCATTTGCTGGAAACTAAAAGTGGATCGGTTGGGGCATATTGAAAGCATGGTAAAATGATTAAACGCACCCTGTTTTTCGGCAACCCCGCCTACTTGAGCACCCGTAACGAGCAATTGGTGGTACGCTACCCCAATGACGAGATGCCCGAAAAAACCATACCTATAGAAGATTTGGGTTTTGTAGTACTCGAGAATCCCCAAATAACCCTTACCCATGGCTTGCTCATGAAGCTGGTACAGAATAAAACGGCCGTTATTACCTGTGACCGGCAACATTTGCCCTGTGGTTATTTACAGCCTCTTGTGGGCCATAGCGAACAGACCGAACGTATGCGTTACCAACTCAATGCCAGTCAGCCCCTTAAAAAACAACTGTGGCAGCAAACCGTAATGGCCAAAATAGAAAACCAGGCCCAACATTTACTCCTAAGGCAAAAAAACGCCCTAAAACTAAAACGTTGGGCCAAAGTGGTAAAGAGTGGCGATGCCGAAAACCACGAGGCCATCGCGGCTGCTTATTATTTTCAGCATTTGTTTAACGGTATCGAAGATTTTTCGCGAAACCAAAAAGGGGTGGCACCCAACCAACTGCTCAATTATGGTTATGCCATCTTACGGGCGGTCTGTGCCCGTGCCCTATGTGGTAGTGGACTTTTACCTTCTGTAGGTATTTTCCATCGTAACAAATACAATGCCTTTTGTTTGGCCGACGATATTATGGAACCCTACCGTCCCTTTGTAGATTTTTTGGTATACGATATCGCGGCCAGTGGTTGTACCCTAGAGCCCATGAATACCCGACTGAAATCGGAATTGTTGCGCTTACCGGCCCTAGATGTGTACATAGATGGCAAACAAAGCCCGCTTATGGTGGCTATGAGCCGTACCACCAATAGCGTATTCGATTGTTTTTTAGGAAGTTCCCGCAAAATATTATATCCCGAAATACGTTAAATTAATGCGCAATAACCAAAACCATGTTTTCCCGTTTAAACCAGTACCGGACCATGTGGGTACTTGTATTTTTTGACCTGCCGACCGACACCAAAACCCACCGTAAAGCGGCCGCCCGTTTTAGAAAAGACCTTTTGGACGATGGCTTTGCCATGTTCCAATTCTCCATCTATATGCGGCATTGCCCGAGTAAGGAGAATGCCTTGGTTCACATAAAGCGGACCAAACGAGCGCTACCCAAACATGGTAAGGTTGGCATTATGCAGATCACCGACAAGCAATTTGGTATGATCGAGCTGTTCATAGGTCAAAAGGAGACCCTGCCCGAAACCCCAAGCCAACAATTGGAATTGTTTTAGGATTGGAAAAACACTGGTGGCCATCAGAAAACCTTTTACGGACGCGCTTTATTTTTTAATCCTACGGAGACGCATAAAAAACAGGATACCAGGTTTTTATGGCAGGTATCCTGTGAATCATCCATAAAATTATAGAACTGAAAGCAATTCACAACTCCTGCTTCCGTCGTAGTTCGTTGCGTGACCTGTGAATCATCCATAAAATTATAGAACTGAAAGCAATTCACAACTGTTTTTCGGTCTCGACCATAAATGGTACCCCTGTGAATCATCCATAAAATTATAGAACTGAAAGCAATTCACAACTAGCCAATTCAAAGTCTAAAGTGTACGAGTCCTGTGAATCATCCATAAAATTATAGAACTGAAAGCAATTCACAACTAGATGGACTTCACTAAGAAACAACGACACCTGTGAATCATCCATAAAATTATAGAACTGAAAGCAATTCACAACTATCCTTGGCCCACATGGACAAACTAATGCCTGTGAATCATCCATAAAATTATAGAACTGAAAGCAATTCACAACGTAGTCTCTTTTTTGCTGAAATTACGCGCTCCTGTGAATCATCCATAAAATTATAGAACTGAAAGCAATTCACAACTTGCCGGGATGGCACTTGAAAAAATAATGCCCTGTGAATCATCCATAAAATTATAGAACTGAAAGCAATTCACAACAGTATGCGGTAGACACGGTTGGTTCACAACCTGTGAATCATCCATAAAATTATAGAACTGAAAGCAATTCACAACCAAGGGAGGTTGCCGAATGATACAATTGACCTGTGAATCATCCATAAAATTATAGAACTGAAAGCAATTCACAACGGTTCAGCCGCTTGGAATACATTTAACGACCTGTGAATCATCCATAAAATTATAGAACTGAAAGCAATTCACAACTACTGTTTAAAATTGCCTGCTGCAGAATGGCCTGTGAATCATCCATAAAATTATAGAACTGAAAGCAATTCACAACATCGAACCGAAACGGGCATAGGTCGGGTCACCTGTGAATCATCCATAAAATTATAGAACTGAAAGCTATTCACAACGAAAGGTACTATGAAGAAAACCCACCACCTCCTGTGAATCATCCATAAAATTATAGAACTGAAAGCAATTCACAACTCAAATACTCTTTGTCCGCCATCTGGTGGACCTGTGAATCATCCATAAAACTATAGAACTGAAAGCAATTCACAACGGTAAAACGCTCTTTTTTTAGCGGCACTTGCCTGTGAATCATCCATAAAATTATAGAACTGAAAGCAATTCATCAATTATTTTCAATTAAGCGATTCGTCTCGCTATAAATTTTCATCGAAAAGAAAATCAACTAATTGATTATCTGCAAGTACATCCTCGAAAGCCAAATAAATAGACCTTCCCTTCCAAAACATGTCATACATTCGTTAACACACCCGAAAAGAATGTATAATAAAAACTGGTATCCTAAAATCTAGTAAAACATTGCCTTACATACTGGATAATGAAATACTTCTATAAGGCCAATTGAAGAAAGACTTCAAAATTACCTTTCGATGGTCTAACTATGTTGGTAACCTTTCTAAAATAAATATCTGAATTTCATACTTTCCTATTTTTAGGAAGGGCATAGCTGCCTACGTGTATCTCATAATGGTTGTATAACATATTAATGCAATGAACAGCGAAGATGAACAAAGTCCAAGCTATACTATTCTAGAAAACATAGAGTTTAAAATGACATGCATGACAGTATTGGCATAGGCTCAACATTACCTTAATTCTTCATCAAACATTGGCGATAAAATATAGTCCAAAAAATAATCAATAAATGATTGAATACAATTACAGTTACATTTTCCATTTGACTCTTTTTTATGAATGAACCAACCCTTAATGCCATATCTAAATTGACTCGTACCTAGAAATAACCTGTTCCATATCCTTAAACAACTTTTTGTCGAGTACCTTAGCATATATTTGAGTAGTTCTAATAGATTGGTGTCCTAGCATCTTACTCACAGATTCTATGGGGACTCCGTTGGCTAAAGTCACTGTTGTAGCAAATGTGTGACGAGATAAATGGAAAGTAACCCGTTTGTTTATCTGACAGAGGGTTGAAATTTCCTTTAAATATTTATTTAGCTTTTGATTACTATATACAGGAAGTAAGCAGACGTTTTCATGTTTAGATGTGTATCCACTGTATTTTTCCAATATCCGTTCTGCTAGAGGTAAGAGCGGTATGGTACTTTTGACTTTGGTTTTAGTTCTTAAAATCGTTATCCATTTTTTACCATTCAAACCAAATACAATATTACACAATGTCAATTTTTTTACATCTATATAGGAAAGACCTGTAAAACAGCAAAAAACAAAAATGTCCCTTGTCCGGTTTAAACGTTCTAGCTTAAACTCAGTTTTAATTAGTACTTGTAATTCTCTTTCGGTAAGCACTTCACGTTCCGTTTTAACCCATTTTGCTTTCCAATGAAAAAAAGGGTCAGTACTTATCCAATTGTTGGCAAAGGCAACCCGAACTATTTTTTTAAAATTGGTAACATACTTTGTAATGGTATTATGTCCTCCAGCGCCATTTTTTCTAAGAAAAATATCGAATCGGTTAATGAATGCTAAATCCACATCTTGTACAAAATAATCGATTTTACCAAACTCTTTTTGAATGAATCTTGATAAATGGTTTCGAGTTCGAATATGACGCCTATATGTACCATAGGTAAAATCTTTTCCTAACAACTCCCGAACATTAGAATTGTGCTCATCATAAATATTCAATACCGTTTTTGAATCAGCACCTTTATTGACAAGACAGCTTTTTATAGTAGAAGCTGTGTAGGGTTGTCCTTTGATCACGAAATCACCCTGAAATTGACGTACTCTGACCTTTAGTTCGTCTATATAATCATTGATTTCTTTAGATACTAGTCCTTTTTCTTTTATTTTTCCAGAAATTGGACACCAAGTTTTTGGATTTACTTTTCTTTTCAGACTTAGTTCAGCTCTTTTTCCATCTACGGTAATTCTTAGAAAAAGAGTAGCTTTTCCATTTTTATCCAAATCGCTAATCCTTGGGTAGAACAGTAAAGAAAATGAATTGTTTGCTTTCATTATGGCTTTTTAAGGGTTATAATTTATTTAAACGCCTCATTTTAACAGCTGTATTACAGCTATTTAACATTGCCAGGCAAACACTTTTGTGGACATGAAATCACTCACCGATTTACTCACCAAAGTGGTTGATTTTAAATGGTATTATATGAAATCACATAAAACAAAAAAGCCTGAAAACAATTCATTTTCAGGCTTTTAAAGGAATGTTGAAATTTCTCAGTGGTCCCACTTGGGCTCGAACCAAGGACCCCCTGATTATGAGCAGATTCAATAATCAAAAAAACAAAACAAAACAAGACACAATAAATTGAATATCAATTGTTTAGTGAATTTTGATTTTAAATGAATTGATATGAAATCAAAGAAATGTTTGCAAATTGTTTGCAAATTTTTTCTCTAACTTAGGGAATATGAACACACTGATAACCCTAATGTTAGACAAAAGAAGGATGAAAAAAGATGGGAAATATCCCATTATTTTTCGACTTACCCATAATAGAAAAACCACCTCTATGTCCACCGGATTTTCTATTCTTGAAATATACTGGGAGGAGCGAAGAAGTGAAGTAAAATCCAGTTATAAAGAAGTAGAATCCGTAAGGTTACTTAATCATTTACTGCTGAAAGAAAAAGCAAGGGTGAGTAATATCATAAACAAACTCTATGAAAAAGGGGAGCTGCAATACCTATCCCTTCAACAAGTCAAACAGTTTATTACCCGAAGGAAAAATTACGACTCGTTTTTAGAATACGGTAAATATCTGGTGGGTGAGTTAAAAGCAGTAAATCGATTTGGCACAGCTCGTTCTTATGATGGTACGGTAAAAATTCTTAAAACCTTTGTAAAAGGTAAAGACCTGAAATTTAATGAGGTTAACTATGATTTTCTACTAAAGTTTGAGAAGTTCCATTTAAGAAAAGAAGGAAATAACCTCAATGGTTTGGCTGCATACATGCGTACCATTAGAGCCATATTCAACAAGGGCATCAAAGAGGGATTTATTGAAAAAGAGGCCTATCCATTTTATAACTACAAAATCAAAACCACCCCTACTAAAAAGAGAGCTTTAGATATTACTTTTCTTAAGCGGATTATGGAATTGGATATCACTGCAGAACATAAGTTGTTCCATACTCGAAACTACTTTTTGATTTCTTATATGCTCTATGGTATTCCATTTATGGATATGGCATATTTAAAACTAGAAAACATAAAAAATGGCCGCATTGTATATCAGAGAAAGAAAACCTCAAAAAGTTATGATATAAAAATCTCTGAACAGTTGTATCAAATCCTATTGTTCTATCTTAAAGGGAAGTCCAAACGAGATTACATCTTCCCTATCATTCTAAGGGAAACCCCAGTCCAAAAGTATGAGGATGTCATTAGGTTAAGGAAGAAATATAACTATGAGCTTAAAGATTTGGCTGTTTTATGCGGCATAGACCAATCTTTAACATCATATGTATCACGACATAGTTTTGCAACCAATGCCATGTTAAACGACATACCCATACAAGCCATTTCTGCCATGCTAGGGCATTCAAAACTCAATACCACACAAATCTACTTAAAAACCCTACCAAATGAGATTTTGGATAAATACAATGAAAGGTTAAGCCTTTCCTTGTAATACTTTAAACTTGGCAGACTCAACCACCTTTGTTATTTCTCACAGTTAATTATTTACCTGTCCTAATATTTAAAACAACGCACACCCATTTGCACACTAAAACAATTAAAAAAATGAAGATATGAATTAAGCCCTCTTAATCTCATAAATTTCAGAGCAATGTTCTTTTACTAGATATGGAGATGGAATTCGAAATTCTCTTTAAAATGGCATGTATGACCCCTCAAGAGCCAGTTTATTACCGTACCATCAATAAAACAACTAACTTCTTTGCGTAAAATTCCGAAAAGTCTGTTTCAATAACGTATCAGTGATTAAATTCGAATCAGGATAAAGAATAGGAACATGGACTTCACAATTTTAGAGATAGCAGCGATATTTATACTATTTATATCTCTTTTGTTGGCCACGTTTTTGCTTACTGTCAAAACTTCTAACAAAAAAGCGAATACACTTTTAGGTGTCTATTTTATAGTTTTTGCAATTCACATTAGTGTTTTCTTTTATTCAAAATTTGTAACCTTACCCCCAGTCTTAGAAATGCTCCGTGACCATATAGCGTTCTTTACGAGCCCACTATTGTTTTTATATGTTGTTTCCTCGATATACTCAGATTTCAAACTAAAACCTATACATCTTCTACACTTTGCACCATTTCTAATACAAGTATTAATCTTTTCTCCAAGGTTTTATTTTTCAGATTCCAGTACTAAAAACTATTTGCTGAAAAATTTAAATGATACCCCCGAAGGACAATTATCAATAGTGTTTGGTTTGTCTATTTCTCTTTTTTATTTGGCAGGTACATTATTGGAATTACGAAAGTACCGAAAGGTATTGCTGGAAAATTTTTCAAACAAATCCAATTTTAACTATAAATGGCTTTTTCAACTATTTATCTTACTGAGCACTATATTTAGTTTTTCATTTTTTAAACAGGTTTACAAATTATTCGGAACGGATGTTGAAATTCTAAATGCTTCAAGATTAATACTTAGTCTGGTTTTAATCGGTTTTCTGACTTGGATAGTTTTGAAAGGAATGTATAATCCACAATTGTTTAGAAATATCAATTCAAATCATTTGATAATAAGCAATTCTTCTTCCAAAAAAATAGTGGATGTATACATACAAGAAAATCTGCAAAAATTACTGGCATTCATGCAAGATGAAGAACCTTTTCTGGACTCCTCATTAACACTACAGAAATTGGCTAAAAAATTAGAAATGCCTAAGCGTGATATTTCAGAATTGATTAACCTTAATATGAATCAACACTTTTTCGATTTTGTCAATCAATATAGAATTCACAAAGCACAGAAGATATTGGCCAATTCAAAAGAAGATAATTTGACGATTCAACAAATTATGTATGACGTAGGATTCAATTCTAAATCTTCCTTCTACACAACCTTTAAAAAGAAAACGGGTATGACACCTTCTGAATACAGAAAAAGAAAACGTCAAAGTTTATAGACAGTTCAAAAAAAGGTTCGACTTTGTGTATTCAAACCTTTCTTTTCAATTACATGTTTTCATTTGTCATGGAATTAAATCTATTTCAATATGAAAGCTTTATCAACACTACTCTCCCTATTTTTAATCAGTTCAATTTGTTATTCTCAAAAGAAAAACGAAAATAAAGTAATAGTTAACAGTCGCAATTCTGTCGAAATTTATAGTAATGTTTTAAGCGCAGAGATTAAACAAATCATAGATAAAAACGCCGAAAAAGCATTAAAAGATCCTTTAATTAATTCGTTATCCATTGGACTATATGTAAATAATGTATCATATAATTTTAATTATGGGGAATTAACAAAAGGAAAAGGAGATACACCAACACCTAACACCATATATGAAATCGCCTCGATAACAAAAACCTTCGTAGGCACCTTAGCAGCAAAAGCCGTTTTAGAAGGAAAACTAAATTTAGAGGATGACATAAGAAAATACCTGCCTGGACTATATCCAAATTTAGAACACAACGGAAACCCGATAAGAATAAAGCACTTGTTAACGCACACTAGTGGGATGCCAAGTGGAATTTTGGGAGCGAATGAAACTTTAATAAATCTCGACGAGATTAAGTTTAACGAAGCATATACAAGTCTTGAAAACAAGCAAACCAAAACTAAGTTTCTATATGAATTGTCAAAACTTAAAATCACCGATAAGCCGGGTGCAAATTTTAATTATTCAAACTCGGGTACAAATTTGATGGGTTATATTTTGGAATTGGTTTATATGAAACCCTTTCAAGAATTAATACTAGATGAAATTGTTTCAAAAGCAAAAATGAATGAGACCTATTTTCATGTACCCATCGAAAAAGAAAATAACCTTGCAAATGGATACCTGCTAAACAAACCTATGCCAAAATCAAACCTTGCAATTACCCTTTGGGGTGCCGAGGGTGCTTTAAAAACCACAACAGCCGATATGCTGAAATATATCCATTATCAGTTCAAAAACAGTAAAATAATCAAGGAATCGCACAAAAAAATATTTGAAATTGACACTGATTATTGGATAGGATACTACTGGTGGATAATAAGCAACCAAAATCATGATTTGCACTATAGACATGATGGTGGAATTTCCAGAGCAAAAAGCGTACTTGCGATCTTCCCTGAAAAGAAGATAGGAATTTCAATTATCACCAATCAATCTTCTAAAACAATAAATGAAAAACTTAGCCAATTGACATATAATATTTATAATGAACTTAAAACCAATTAAATAGTTTTTAGACTTCATTTTTAGAATAGAAAACCTTGAAGAGGAATAGACTTTTGCATGTCCTTTTCGAAAACCAACTAAGCCTAGACAAGATTACTTATCCATACCGTATAAATTTGTCTTTCTTTTTTGGTTGATTTTTCCACATTGTAACAATATTTTTGAGTGTTTAAGGGGTGTTTCAGGGGTATTGTTACAATTTCTGGTTTTGGGCCCAAAGCCTTCAACCTCTGGAATCCCCCATATTCAGGGGCTTGGGTGAGAAAAATGGAAACGTAACGGTGCGCCAGCACGTTACCCTCTTGCTATTCCTTTTTTTCCACACATGTTCAAAGTCCCATACGACCCACTATTGTAAAACCACTTACAGACGATTCAACCAAAACGCATAAACAACTCTTGCGCCAAAAGTGATTATTCCAATATCAACTTTACTGTGGAATTGCCCCCAAAACCCCTGGCAAAGTCATCCAAAAAAAATGTTGGAACGGTCATAAGATCTTAAGGTGCCGTCGTAGTGTTTCATTTACAAAAACTTAGCTCTATAATGACCATTTTTTATTACGGATTTTGGTTTTAGAGCATGGTAATTAAGGCCCGATGTCCTACCTTTATAGTTATAAATACATGCGGGAAAGGTAGTGCCTTAAAAGCACTTTAATAGGGAATCTGGTGTAAGTCCGGAACTGTCGCGCAACTGTAAGTAATGTCAAGGAATACGTCACTGTTTTCCACTGTTCGTTCCAATATCGAATGGGAAGGAAGACGTATCCCATATTACAAGTCAGGAGACCTGCCTTTTTTGTCTGACCGAGCTTTCGCGGAATAAAGCAATGGTTTAGTATGCATATGGAAAAACCCATTTGGAAAACCAAGTGGTCGTTTTCATATGTATATGTTATCCCCTCGCTTTCGATTCCCCAATTGTTCTTCAAGATATCCCTCATGTTCATTGACCTTATTACGGTATATGGAGATGCATTTAATTCTTAACCAATAAACAATTGTCAAATGAGAAGATTTAAAACGGGGGTGACGGCCCTTTTACTTGCCTTGAACTTTTTAAGTTGTGAAGATCCAATGGAATTGAAAGGTCCGGAATCCGTACCTGCCGAAAAAGATTTAGGTAATCAGATTAGTTTCGAAACGGTGGACAGGGAGGAAGCCATTGGGTCCATCGTTTCGTTCAAGAACCGAACCGATTCCAAAGATGCCCCGAGGTTTGATGTTGATACATCTACGATTCGCTATAGGGAGCTTGACTTTTTGGATGTAGAATTAGTCGAAATGGACGGATATGATAATAAGACCGACAATGAGGTCATAGTACATCAGATCGTAATCAACGGGGAACATAAACTTGTGGTAAACCAGATCGTTTCCAAAATCGGTTCGAAGGACCAAATGTCCCAAGAAAGGGTCTTAGTAACCGATTTAAAAGGAAACCCTTTAAGAACATGGGTCGATACGGATTCCGGTCAAACATCCAGGACAAACACCTTTTCAGATCCATGCCCCCCAAGCATATGCGGGATCAATCTTGAAGAAGTTGTGGTCACGGCACCTTCAGTACCAGGTCAATGTTATGTATGCATACAGCCAAATACATTCCAACCCTGGATGATCCACGCCCAAAACATCAGTCTGTTCTATCAATTAAGGGCCAGGTTGCAGTATGCACAAAAATTCGACGACGACATAAAGGACGGGGGCCTAAAACCGTGTATGAAAAACGTATTGGATAAACTGAAAGATTTAAAGGCCGGCCCGGGCATCATTTTGTCAAGGTTCGACAAAGACGTAAACTCATTGTTCAAATGGAAGGTAAAGGATGGCGGCCTACCGGCAAATGTAAATGGCCGGACCTCTTCTGTCCTATCGGGAGGGTATGCAACGACCACTTTCGATTCGAAAAAATTCGCCAACGCTACGGACCTGTCGGTGGCACGGACGATCTTACATGAATCTGTCCATGCTTTTTTGGTCATAGAGTTCCGAAATAGTCCACAGGCGTTTTCAAAAAGCTATCCAGAGCTAATTAAAGAATACAATAGGACCAAAAAGAATTTCAACGATCTACAACATGAGGAATTCACGCGTAAACACGTTGGCCTGATCGGCGGTGCTTTGGAAGCTTTTGGAAAATTGAAAGGCTACAACGTCCCCAGACAATATTACGATGATTTGGCGTGGGGCGGTCTTACAGGTACCAAAGCTTTTAAAAAGAAAAGCCCTTCCGAGAAGAACCGTATTTTGGATGTAATCCAATCGGAATTTGCCAGTAAGGATAGAAATGGCAATTATAAAAAACCAAAAGGAAAAAAATCAGGTTGTAAAAAATAAACAAATGAAAAATACATTCTTAGTTATAATATGTTCGATACTGTTCATTGGTTGTCAAGGGAATGCCCAACAATCCAATTATAGGTTAACAAAAGATGGAACGTCTTCCGCATCCCTTGGGAAGCAAAAAATATCAGGGACTTTTTTCATGAAAGGATCGGAAAAAACCATTCCAATCGGCTATGTCACAATCAAAGGGGATGATGCGAGATATGTGGTTGATGAAAACGGAAACTTTGAACTTGATCTAATTCCTGGAAAATATGTGCTTTTCGCCCATTCTTTGGGTTCAAAGGATATAAGAACAAGAAAAATCAGGGTCGGTTTGGATGAATCCCTGACGATCCATTTTTTCTTCGAAGAAAAGAAAGAGTATCTAGATAATTGATTTTTATACCCTAAGATCAATTATAATACAAACCACTATGGATCCCAACATCCCTAGTGGTTTGTTCATTAAGCCCCATTCCCAACATTAAACAACCGATACAGAGCACCGATCGGACCATTCCAAAAACGATCCGATAATAACGGCCACACTTGGATTAATTATGATTTGGGACTTAAGGGGGCTATCCCGTATTTCTTCCACATTGTCCCCACAATAAAAGAAGTGGGTTCGGTCAAGGCTTTTAGCGACCTATCGATTTCGGTTATGGGCAACCATTCACCGTTTCCATTTAGATCACCCTGATACTCCGACAATAAGATCGCTAAAACCCTGCATGGCCTTGACGGGTTCCACAGAGGGGTTAGAAATCCTTTCCTAAGGGGTGGGCGGAACGAGTGTACAGGGAGTTGAGCGAATGCAGCCCCCCTCTTCGGATTAGGGTTTCTTATCCCTTGCCCCGTTTTTCGTTGTCCCGGAAAACGATCAGGGCTTCTTTTATTATGGCCCCTTAAGTCACCATTGTAATACCATCGTCCGAGAGCAACAGTTTTTCAATCGCATCGTAACTGGTCAATTGGTCATCGGGGAGTATGTCGTTTATAAGTTCAAGTATGGCCACCACGGCCGTTTCATTGGATAAATAGGGCAATCGAGGTGACATTGAATTGCCTTCCTGTTCCAATGCCGCAATGCTTACCCGCAGTAGAC
>NZ_NBWU01000008.1 GCF_002514735.1 Sediminicola luteus
TGGGGGTTTTTTTATGGGCCAATATTACAAAAGGTCTTTCCCTCAGAAATATTCCAAACAAAGGTGTAAGTCTAAACACGCTTTATCGTCTTATCGCAGATAGAACAAGATGATTTATGAAGTTTGCCTTATTTCTTACCTCTTTACTTATCCTAAGCTTATCCTATACAGGCTATGCACAAGAAACTACCGGAAGCCTAGAAGGCCGTATCACCGATGCCCACAACCAACCTATTGCCTTTGCAACGGTATTGATCGTAGACACGGCTACCAATGCCAAATATGGTGCCATTAGCACCGAAAATGGCCATTATTCCATTCAAAACCTGAGTCCGGGTTCAGCATATAAACTGGAAGCTTCCTTTATAGGTTATCGAAATTTTGAATTAGAACCGGTTACCATTTATTTGGGAGAGGTAACTAGGCATCAAATTCAACTTCAAGAAAGCTCATTGGACTTAGACGAGGTAATAGTAACCGCAGCTGAAGGCCAATCCAAAGGAAACTTTACAGTTTTAAATAAAAAGGCCATCGATAGAACCCCTACCATTAATCGTGGGATTCAAGACCTCACCCGAAACATACCCCAAAACAATCTCAATTCTTTTGCGGGGGCCAGTAATCGTTTTAACAACCTCAATATTGATGGTATCGCCAATAATGATGTGATTGGTTTTCAGGAGCCTGCCAGTGGCGCGGCTGGTTCTGCGGCCAACGGAACACCAGGGAGCCTCTCCCAAAGTCAACCTATTGGTTTTGGGGCCATTAAACAACTCTCCGTAAAACTAAGTCCGTTCGATGTCTCTGTGGGCAATTTTAATGGGGCCAATGTAAATGTGGTTACCAAAAACGGTACCAATACGCTCAGTGGAGAGGTTTATGGTTTTGGGAACAATCAGGTTTTGGTGGGCAAGTATGCCGATGGAGTCGCCCAAGATAGAAGCGGATTCTATGACTATCAGTGGGGCTTGGGTATCGGAGGTCCAATACTAAAGGATAAACTGTTTTTTTATTTGAATTTTGAACAGGGAGCCTCCAAAAATCCAGTATTGAACGCCCCGGGTTCGGCGAACTCGAATATCTCCTTAGATGATGTAACCCGAATTTCGGAACATTTACAAAATAACTATCAGTATGATCCTGGGACTTATGAAAGTGCGCAATTGCGAACATCAAGTACCAAACTTTTTACCCGATTGGATTATAATCTTTCCCAAGTACATAAGCTCACCCTTCGGAACAATTTTGTGGATA
The DNA here is from genome assembly GCF_002514735.1 of Sediminicola luteus. GTDB lineage: Bacteria > Bacteroidota > Bacteroidia > Flavobacteriales > Flavobacteriaceae > HQA918. Next base: position 1,255 of record NZ_NBWU01000008.1, read on the forward strand.
GTTATGCAGATAACCTGGAATGGAACAGCAGTATTTTCAATTTTGGGAACCAGGGCTATCGACATAATAGCAAGGCCAATAGTTTGGCGCTGGAACTAAAATCGAATTTTCAGAATAATTGGACCAACAACCTAACCCTAGGGTATAATACCGTACAGGAAAACAGGACTTTTAACGGACGGGTTTTTCCGCATATCCAAATCGCTTCCAATGCTACCAATCGTATTTTTGCCGGTACCTATCGCGAAGCATCTGTATATAATACCGATTTTTCCACAATTCAAATGGCCAATAAACTTACCCGAACCTTAGGGAAGGGACATTTGACCTTTGGTGGACTTTTTCAATACAACAAGGTGGATTATGGATTTCTTTCGGCTTGGAATGGTCGTTGGGAGTATGCCTCCGTAGATGACTTTCTGGCTGACCAGCCTAGAAGGGTCCGTGGGGTGTACCATGTATCGAACAACGACTACGATTTCGTGTCTAACCGTCCATCAGCCTCTATCGGGATTATAGAATCGGCCCTGTATTTACAATACAAAACCCAATGGAACGATAGATTCAATACTCAGTTTGGGTTACGAATGGATGGGCAATTTTTAACGGAACCCATCCCTATAGCGCCAGAAGTTTTGAATACCCCGGAATTCAGTCATTTTACCAACGAAATATCGAAAAAACCACAATTGAATCCTCGCTTTGGTTTCAGTTATGCCTTGGATGCCGATAAAAATTATACCCTAAAAGGAGGCACGGGATTGTTTTCTGGGCGTATTCCGTATCTGTGGTTTGCCTATGCCGAGTATATCTCAGGAACTGAATATTTGAATATAGATTTGAGGCCAACGGAAAGTTTGGAGTTAACCGAAAACCTAGGAGAATTGCAAAACCAACAGCCCAATCTTACCGAAATAAACCTGATAGATACCGATTTTACCTTTCCTCGTGATTGGAAAAGTACCTTGGCCTTGAATGTAAATCTGCCCAACCAATGGAAATTTAACCTCGAAGGGAGTTATACCAAGGTAATTGAAGGCCTGTTTTTCAAATCTATAAACCGTAAAGAAGTTTTTGAAACCTACGACGGAGCCGATAATAGGCGCTACTATAGCCTGCCGAGTGATGAAATAAAGGTCAACCCCAATTTCACCAATGTATTCGTATTGTCCAATACCAATAAAGGCTATCGATACAATCTAAGCTTTGGGCTGGACAAAACTTGGGGCAAATATGTGGGCTATCTGGGGTATACCTATGGGAAGAGTAAAGATGTTTCGAGTACGGTACGCAATTCGCCAGCGGCCAATTATGAATGGAACCAGGCGATTTTCGGTAATGACCCGGAATTGGCCTATTCCAATTTCGACCTAAGACATCGCATAGTTTCTACCCATAGTTATGAGTTCGATTTAGGTACGAAAAGTTCCCTTCTAGGCTCTCTTTTATATACGGCTAGGTCAGGAAGCCCGTATTCTTTCGTTTATCAGGGCGATGTAAACCGAGATGGTTCTTCACGTAACGATTTGGTATTCGTTCCTGCACAGCAAAACGACATACAACTGGTTCCCATAACCGATAGCGATGGTAATGTGGTGGTGACTCCCGAAAGCCAGTGGCAAGCCCTGGATGCCTATATTGAAGCTAATGGGTACCTTCGGGAAAGACGAGGGACTTACGCTGAAAGAAACGGGGCCAAAACCCCTTGGAACCATCAATTGGATATGAAATGGGTGTATTCTAAACGATTGGGCAAAGGTCAACGGCTTTCGGTGTCTTTGGATATGTTCAATGTGTTCAATTTTATCAATAAAGATTGGGGGCGCCTGGTGTATGTACCCAATGTATTGAATTCGAGTTTTAGCCTATTGCGGTTTGCAGGTGTGGCCAACAATGTACCCCAATACCAGTTCAATATCGATCCCAACGATCAACCCTGGTTGATCGATACCGAAAGCTCGCGTTGGAAAGCCCAATTCGGAATCACTTATGCCTTTTAGCAGTCGACTTTGGGTTACCTTTGCCAAAATAAATTGACGTGGATCAAATCGACCCCAAAGAAGAACGCCTGAATGTTATCACCCATGCCCTTGGTGCCATTTTGGCGGCCATTGGTTTTGTCTTATTGTTGGTAAAAAATTCAAATAAAACCGAGTATGCTACCCTGGCCGTGGTATTGTTCGGTCTTTCGGCGGTTATCCTGTTCACATATTCTACCCTTTACCATGCCGCCTCCGGGGCCATGATTCGTAGAAAATGGCGCATTATGGACCATGTGTCCATTTATTTGCTAATTGCGGGTACCTATAGCCCCATGGCCTTGATTTCGCTGGAACAAGGTAACGGCTGGCTGATTTTTGGGATAGTTTGGACCATTGCGCTGATTGGGGCTATTCTAAAACTATTTTTTACGGGAAGGTTCGGAAAAATCTCCCTGGCCTTGTATTTGGCCATGGGCTGGCTGGTGGTTTTCGATTTCAAGAACCTAAAGGAGGGGTTGAGTGCTACCGGATTGGAACTTATCTTTTTAGGCGGCGCTTTTTATACCCTAGGCGCCGTATTTTATGCGATTAAGAAAATTCCCTATAACCACGCTATATGGCATGTATTCGTTTTGGCCGGTTGGGCCAGTCATTGGGCCGCGATTTATTTTGAGGTGGTTTAACTCGATAATCGAGATTAGATTTGGGGTAATCGGTATTCCAGGTTTGAAGCCAAAACTCGAAGCTCGAATTAGTTTTGAAGGGTAGAACTCACTGCAATAACTCCCTATAATCCTCAAAAAAAGCTTCCATCTTATCCATATTGTCTTTGAGGAACAACATAGTCTCTTGCCAAGTGTCTTTATTGTGGATGCAAACTCCATTTAACCGAATGTATGCCCGAGAGATTTCCTTTCCGTTTGGAAGAATGAAATAATCTTCGAAAACCAATTCGGGAAGGGTTTCTTGCATTACGGTTCTTAGGCTTTCGACCTTTTCCCAGAGTTCGATTCGGCGTTCCAAGGGCACATCGCTAATCTCCAGGGCCACCTCAGCCTTTTTTAAATCGAAATGGAAGCGGAAGGCCAAGCCTTTGATCTTGGTATTGTACAACAACCATTTCCTAGGGAACGATTTTCCGAAGGAGATCCAAAAGTCTTGGCGTAGTTTTTTCGAAGCTTCCTTGCTGAACATTACAACAGATATGCGGTTCCCATTCCGAGCAGGATTACCACTAATTTTTGAAGGTTAAAACTGTGCCCCTCCGAACTTTCGAATAAGATAATGGTCGAAATGTGCAGGAATACCCCAATGGTAAGGGCCGTAATCTGGTTTTTGAATTCCAACAAGAAAGGGGCTTCATGGGCCACAAAGCTGCCCAAGGGGGTCATACCGGCAAACAATAGCATAAAGGCGAGCATACGCGGCATACCAACCTGGGCCGAGCGCAGATACACCCCTAAAATAAAGGCTACCGGAATTTTATGGATCATTATGCCATAGACCAATGAGCCGTGGTCGTGCAAGGGTAGGCCTTCTATAAAGGAGTGGATACATAGGCTTATGGTGAGGGCCAGCGGAAAACGGGCGCTGGCTTCCTGCATATGCACATGACCGTGTTCGGCCCCTTTGGAAAAGAATTCCAAAAATATCTGGATCAATATCCCTAGGATTATGAAAACCCCAATGGTTTTGGGAGAACCCGAAACATAAACCTCAGGTAGAAGTTCGAATAACGTAAGTGCCAACAGAAAGGCACCACTGAAAGCAAGTAGTAACTTAAGGCTTCCTTGTTTTTTCAAGGTAATCCATCCCGAAAGTAAAAAGCCGATGAATACGGCCAAAAAAGGTAATAAATAGGTCATGTATAAATGAAATTACCACGAATGCAGTGCACAAAAATACTGTATTTTTGCCGCATGGAAGGCAATTTCAAAATGATGGCCAAAACCTTTTATGGGTTTGAGGAAATATTGGCCAAAGAACTGCGGAACCTGGGCGCCATGAACGTGAAAGCCGGGGTGCGGGGGGTAACCTTTGAAGGGGATACCGGTTTTATGTATAAGGCCAACCTTTCGCTACGTACGGCCCTTAAGGTGCTAAAACAACTAAAATCATTTCCGGTAAACGATGTAAATGATCTTTATCGGAAAATCTACCAAATCGATTGGAGCCGTCATTTTTCGGTAGACCATACCTTTGCCATAAGCTTTACGGGGCGTTCGCAGGGTATTGATAATACGGTATTTGCGGCTCAAAAGATCAAGGATGGTATCGTGGATCGTTTTCGGGACGACCATGGTAAACGTCCTTCGGTAAATACACGCGAACCTGATTTCCATTTTGTGGTGCATGTGCAAAAAGGCCGTTGTTTCGTTTCCCTCGATAGCTCGGGCAGTTCGCTGCACCATAGGGGGTATAGAACGGCAACCAATATAGCCCCGATCAACGAGGTGTTGGCTGCCGGTATTTTGTTGTTGAGTGGCTGGGACGGACAGTCCGATTTTTTAGATCCCATGTGTGGTAGCGGTACCTTTTTGGTAGAGGCGGCCATGATTGCCTGTAATATTCCGGTAAACATTAACCGAAAAGGCTTTGCCTTTGAAAAATGGCCCGATTTCGATGCCGATCTCTATGAAAAGATATTGGATTCCTGCTGGAAGAAGACCCGGGAGTTCCACCACAAGATTATTGGGTACGATAAGGCCCCTTCGGCCGTAGAAAAGAGTATAGACAATGTCGTAAATGCCAATTTGGATGATTATATCGCCGTACGGCGGCAAGATTTCTTTCAATCGGAAAAACCGGTGGACGGACCCCTGCATATGGTTTTCAACCCACCTTATGGTGAACGTTTGAACATTCAGATGGAAAAGTTTTATGCCCGTTTGGGGGAAACCTTAAAACATGGGTATCCGGGGTCGAAAGTATGGTTCATTACCTCGAATCTGCCGGCTATTAAACATGTGGGGCTTAGGCCGAGTAGAAAAATTAAACTTTTCAACGGCAAACTGGAATCGAGACTATTGCATTTCGAAATGTATGCCGGTAGTAAAAAAGCGAAAAAACAATCTCATGGGACTCAAGACTAAATCGATATTGTACAATTTTTTGGCTTTTGCCCCGACCTATATCATTTTAAGGTGGCTATTCCAGTACTTTTTAACCGAGAATACGCTGGTATATACCTTGGTACCCGCCTTGATTGCCATGGTTCTGGCCCCAAGGTTCAAAGCTGTTAAAACCGAAGCTGGCGAAGGTTTGTTTATGCGATGGACCTTTATTAAAGGGGTTCGCCGCATCGATTAGATTGAGCTATTGTTGGTTGGGAATACGTTAAAAAGACCGGTTTCTATCTGATTATTCCTCCACCTCCTTGGGGGCTTTCTTCTTTTTATACAGCGGTAAAAAATAAGTAAGCGAGTAGTTGTAGGTGGCACCAAAACTACTTTCGTCCGTAACTTTTTGGAAGCCGGGAATCCATAGGTTGGGAAAATTATCGGCTGCCTTATCGTTTACCAAATAGCCGAGACGGATAGAGCCTCCCAAATAGAAATTGGCGAAAAGCTCGGCCTTTATACCCAAAACGGCTTCGATCCATAGGGCATTCAGCCCATCGTGTTTCCCGATTTCGGCAGTGCCTGGAACGAATTCATCAGGGCTCCACACCCGGTTGGAATCGTAAATGCGGTAATTCAAAACTTCTTGGCTATGGGTACTATAGGCCACACGACCGCCAACATGTATCATATTGCTCATACCATACCAATTATCGTACACATTATAATCGACCCCGGCCTTAAAATAGGTGCCCGAGGTGGTATACTCGTATAAAGTGGTTTGGGTATTGTTTTCTTCCGATCCCAAGGTTTCCTGTTGGGTGAACTCCTCCGTACCGAATTCGCCAGCGAGATATAGTTTTTCCTTTAAGCGGTAATCGGCCACAAATTCCAAGCCGGTATAATCCTCATTCAAAAATGAACGTACGATTTTACTTAAATCGATACCGGCCCTTAGTCCATAACGTTCCGATTTGGGTAGGGTATCGCCAACGACTTTGTCTTGGGCATTGACCCAAAGCATACCACAAAGGCAGAGTAGACTAATGAAAGATTTTGACATGGGTATCATTTTCGTTCGTTATTGTATCTACTACCACTTCAATGGAATCTATCCAATTGCCATTGGAACCCAATTCATTCGTTAAATCGTCGGTGACGCCTTCGTAATTAGCAACAAAACCACAGGCCCTGGAAACAAAACGGTCTTTTACCATATAATCAAAAGCGAGTTCATCAATGTTTCCGGTTTCATTGTTCGCATCTTGCGCAGCATTAATAATAAATCGAAACTCGGTTCGCTCTGTGTTTACCTTAAGAGGTAATTCGACTTTATTGAGACTCTGACGGTTTACAAGAATAGTGTCCTTTTCCCCATTTTCACCAATGATACGCAGATTGGGCACCGGAAGCAGATTATCGACATTATCGGTATCGTAAAACTCAATGATCAATCGGGGGGTATCGCCATCGACACAGATATCGTCTTTTTCGCAAGACGCTAGCCAAAATAAGCCACTCAGTAGAACTAGGGCAAGGAGACGTTTTAGCAGCATAGGTTAGGGTTCGATTTTAGGGTTTTCCCGTTTCTCCAAAAGTACGACATTTTCAACATGATGTGTTTGCGGAAACATGTCTACCGTTTGTAGTTTACTTACTTGGTAAATATGGTCCATTAAGGCCAGGTCACGGGCTTGTGTAGCACTGTTACAGCTTACATAAACCACTTTTTGCGGGGCGATCTTCAATATCTGGGCCACCACATCTTTATGCATGCCATCGCGTGGCGGATCGGTTATGATCACATCGGGTATGCCATGGGTATCTAAAAATTCTTGGGTAAAGACCTTTTTCATGTCCCCAACAAAGAATTCGGTATTGTGTATTTGATTGTTTTCAGCATTTACCTTGGCATCGGCAATGGCTTCAGGTACGGCTTCGATTCCAATCACTTTTTTGGCTTTTTGGGCCACGAATTGGGCAATGGTACCCGTACCGGTATACAGATCATAAACCAATTCGTCGCCTTTGAGATCGGCAAAATCGCGAGCTACCTTATACAGTTCATAGGCTTGTTCGGGATTGGTCTGGTAGAACGATTTGGCGGTAATTTTAAATTTTAGGCCCTCCATCTCTTCAAAAATGTGATCCCTTCCGGCAAAGACACGCACGTCTTGATCGTATATGGTATCGTTCTGTTTGGTGTTGATAACATACAACAAGGAGCTAATGGCCGGGAAGGTTTCCTGCAAATAGGTCATTACTTGGTTATGTCCGTCAGGGTCTATTTCACCAAACTGTACTAAAACCATGAGTTCGCCCGTGGTGGCGGTACGTATCATCAGGGTGCGTAATAGCCCTGTATGTTCTCGTGGGTCGTAAAAAGTAAGCCCGTTAGTATGGGCAAAATCGCGAAGTCCGTTTCGTATGTCGTTGGAGGGATCGGGCTGTAAATGACATTTTTTAATATCCAATATCTTGTCCCACATACTAGGGATATGGAAACCCAAAGCGTTTTTGTCGGTTATCTCTAAATCGCTCTCCAATTCTTCTTGTGATAACCAACGTTTGTTGGAAAAGGAGAACTCCATTTTATTGCGGTAGTAGTATTGCTTTTCCGAACCTAAGATCGGAGGCGTTTCGGGTAGGTCTACCCCCCCAATACGTTCTAGATGCTGAACCACCTCTTTTTGTTTAAAGAACAATTGCGAATCGTAGGCCATATGTTGCCATTTACAACCCCCGCAACTGCCAAAATGTTCGCAAACCGGCTCGGTTCGCCTGTCGGAATAGCTATGGAAATGTACGGCCTTGCCCTCAAAATAATTCTTTCGTTTTTTAAAGGTCTGTACATCGACCACATCACCCGGAATGGCGTTGGTCAAAAAAACCACCCTACCATCGGGGGCTTTGGCTACCGATTTTCCTTTGGCCCCGGCATCTACCACTTCCAGTTTTTCGAACAACTGGCGTTTGTTTCTTTTACGCATGGCGCAAAAATAGCTATTTTAAGGGTTTCCCAATCCTAAATAAACCCTAATGACGGTCTGGAATGAATAGCCTTGGGAACCTATGAGCTAAAACACCGTCTATAGTATAAAAGAAGTAGTTGGATTCACGTAAAACCATAGACGCTTGGTTGGTGCAAGAGTATAAAAATGGCCATAAAAAGGCCTTGGGGCTCTTGGTCAAATATTGGCATCCGAAATTATGTAGGCAGGCCTTGTGGTATGTCAAGGATTTACATTTGGCAGAAGATGTGGTTCAAGAAGCTTGGCAGGTAATCATTAATCAAATAATACGCTTACGGGATCCCCACCAATTCGGAAGTTGGGCCTATACCATTGTAACCAATAAGGCTAAAGATGCCTTACGTTTACAGCAAAAGGAACGGGTGAAAATGACGGCCTATTGGAAATCGGAACCCGGAATCGGAATGGAGGCAGAAGGGGATAGCAAGACCATTAAGCTCCAATGGATATTGAAGGCCATAAAGACCTTGCCTTTGGAGCAACAAGAGGTGTTGAACCTGTTTTATCTCGATGCCTACCACATTAAAGAAATAGCACAGATAACCGGGGTAACGGAACCCACGGTAAAGACCCGACTGTTTCGGGGCAGGGAAAAAATCAAAGAACTTTTAAAATCTAGGAAACATGAGCAAGGAAATGGATAAAATCGATAAGCTGATCAAAGAAGCTTTGAGTAAAGAAGAAGCCGCTTTTTATGACGAATTGGAAGAGCAAGGGTTGTTGGCCAAATTAGGGGCCGTTCATAAGGGTAAAATGGGATGGCTGGTTATAATGATGAATTTGGTAACCTTGGCAGCTTTTGTGTTCCTGATCTATTGTGGCATTAGGTTTTTCAACAGCGATCAAACCAACGAGATTATCCGTTGGGGCAGTGGGGCTTTTTTATGTATGATGTTAATGAGTATGATGAAGCTGTATATCTGGCTTCAAATGGATAAAAACGATATCATTCGGGAGTTGAAACGATTGGAATTGCAGCTGGCCGCCATGGCCCATAAAAAGTGAACCGGGCAAGATTAATGCTTGGGTTTCGGTTTGGGGTAGGTACGATTAAAAATAGTACCAACAGCTAGTCTTTGTTCTTTTGGTCTGAGGCCATCAAGTTACGGATGACCGTGAATGGATGTTGATGTGCCTCTAAAAATATTTTGTAATTTGCGCCTTCTTAGGGATGATTTCTCTCCTACGCTGAATTTCCGAGCTCTCGGAAGGATAAAGGTACAGCAGGAATAGTAGTTTTATTCACATTAACTTTTATTTAGAATGGCAGTTTTAGAACATTTGACATCGCAAGATGCCATGGCTTTGGAGAATCGGTATGGTGCCCACAATTATCACCCCTTACCTGTGGTTTTGAGCAAAGGAGAAGGCGTATATGTATGGGACGCCGAAGGTAAACAGTATTACGATTTCCTTTCGGCCTATTCGGCGGTAAACCAAGGGCATTGTCATCCCAAGATCGTTGGGGCCCTTACCGAACAGGCCCAAAAATTGACCTTGACCTCAAGGGCTTTTTACAACGATATGTTGGGGCGTTACGAAAAATACGCTACCGAGACCTTTGGTTTCGATAAGCTTTTACCCATGAATACCGGGGCCGAAGCCGTAGAAACCGCTTTGAAGCTTTGTAGAAAATGGGCTTATGAGAAAAAGGGTATAGCCGAAAATGAGGCACAAATCGTGGTTTGTACCAATAACTTTCACGGGCGTACCACTACCATCGTTTCTTTTAGTAACGACCCTGTGGCCCGCAAGAATTTTGGTCCATTTACCAATGGCTTTATAAAAATCGAGTACAATGACTTAGAGGCTTTGGAAAAGGCCCTGGAAAGCGATAAAAATATTGCTGGTTTCTTGGTGGAACCTATTCAAGGTGAAGCTGGGGTGTACGTACCTTCAGAAGGTTACCTAAAAGGCGCCAAAGCCTTGTGTGAAAAACACAATGTGCTGTTTATTGCCGACGAGGTACAGACCGGGGTGGCCCGTACGGGACAACTTTTGGCCGTGGATCACGAAGATGTAAAACCCGATATTCTTATTTTGGGCAAGGCCTTAAGTGGTGGGGTATATCCGGTTTCCGCCGTTTTGGCCAACGACCCAATTATGGAGGTGATCAAGCCCGGAAACCATGGTAGTACCTTTGGGGGTAACCCTATTGCTGCGGCTGTGGCCATGGCCGCCCTTGAAGTCGTGAAAGAAGAAGGTCTGGCCGAAAATGCCGAACGTTTGGGGCAATTGTTCCGTTCAGAAATGGACAAGTACATCGCTACCAGCGCTATCGTAAAATTGGTGCGTGGTAAAGGTTTGTTGAATGCCATCGTTATCGATGATACCGAAGAAAGTGAGACCGCCTGGAATATCTGTGTGGCCTTAAAGGAAAATGGTCTTTTGGCCAAACCGACCCATGGCAATATCATTCGTTTTGCACCGCCTTTGGTAATGGACGAGACGCAGTTGATGGATTGCGTTAGAATAATTACCGAGACCTTACAAGGTTTTGAGCGGTAATTGTTATACAGTAACTAAAGTCAAAATGCCACTGAGGATTATTCTTTGGTGGCTTTTTGTTTTAAAGGCATAATCGGCGACTTCAAATCCTGTAAATCTTCCGGTTTAATCCCTTTTTTGTATCCGTCAAAGCTAAATTTAGATGGGGTGTAGGGCCCTACAAAATCGATATTCAGGTTGGGCTTGATCGCTTTTTCCATACCCAAGGCCCAAAAGTGGGCGTTGATCAACAACCTTCTAAAGTCGTCGTTTAAGATATCTTCCGAGGCCCCATGGGTGGTGGTAAATACTTTTCCCTTGGCGCCATTGTCCATCGAATAGGTACGGGTCCAGACTACGGGCATTTCCCTTTTGCTGGTATCTTTGGGCGACTCGGGGGTCATGCCATTAAGGATGCGGCCAAGGGCCAAAACTTCGAGGTCCGGACCAATAGGCCAGGCCCTATACCCACCGCACTGTACCCAGGGTTGGGTAACCCCACTTAAAATAGGATGTGCTTTTTGGGACTCCTCTAGGATCAAAAGTGACGATTGTTCGTGATTTTTACCATAATGCCCTACCCAGGTTTCTCCGAGTATGCGCTCGCCAAAGCCCCCTTTCCAAGTCGTTTTATCCCCTTTGTATTGGAAATCGTAATGGTTCCAAGTTTGGTTTTCCTTGTTTTTGAAGGCATGGGTGCTGGTACGTAGCCCGATTACCGGTCCGCCCCGTTCCAAATAATCGTTCAAATGTTGCATTTGCGTATCGGGGAAATCCGCGAAACGCACGAACATGACCATAAGGTCGGCTTCTTTTAAGGCCTCGAAGCCGGCTATGTTGGAGCTACCCGGATGTATGTTCCCGTCAGCGTCCAATGCCCAAATCACGGTACATTCAAAGCCGTGGTGCTCGGCGAGTATGCGGGCCAAGGCAGGTAAGGTTTCTTCACCCCGGTATTCGTGGTCCGAGGCGATGAAAACTATTTTTTTACCTAGGCCCGGACCTGTGGAGCCCTTATAGGTTATACTATGTTTGTTCTGGGCGTTTCCTAGGGTAAAGCCCAATATCGTAATGAGTAATACTAAGTTTTTCAAGTTATTTCGGTTTGGTTAAAGAACTGCTTTTTCAAGTAGGGTTATAAGACCCGTATTTGCATCTAATCGGGCTTGTATTCCAATGGGTAGGGTCTGGTTGTGTTTTATATGTCCAAAACTGAGTCCGTAGGCTACAGGGATACCCATGGGCCCGAGTCTATCGCGTATCACTTCTTTTAGGCTAAACCCATCGCTGTTTGGCTTTTTGTCACAATCGTTAAAAATGCCTAGAGCTATTCCGGCAGCCTTATGAAAGCTCGGGGTCTGTAGCAATTGTGTAAGCATGCGGTCTATACGATAAGGAGCCTCACCCACATCTTCTAATAAAACGATGGCATTGGTAAAGTCGATTTCGTATGGGGTGCCGATCATGGCGTTGATCAAGGTGAGACTACCACCCACAAGTTTTCCGGTGGCTTGCCCACCAGTAACCGTATAGGGTGTATAGGCTTCCGGTAGCTCTTTCTCATTCTCGGGGATCTCGAATTCGGCATTGTCCAAAGTCAATGGAGCCGTCGGTTCAAAAAGTGTTTTCTCTACCCATTTTAAACTAAAAGGGTCGTCAATGGTACTGCCCACCGGACCGTGGAAACCTATGAGGCCTGTTTTTTGGTGTATCCCATTCAACAAGGCGGTTACATCGCTAAAACCCAGTAAGATCTTAGGTAATAGTTTTATCTGGTCAAAATCGATTAGCGGAAGAATACGAGTACAGCCATAGCCACCACGGGCGCACAAAATAGCATCGATATCGGGGTTGGCGAACATTTCGTTTAAGTCGGTAGCTCTTTCGGTATCGGTATTACTGAAATAGCCCGTTTTATTAAGAATTCTATGTGTATGTACAGGAACCAATCCTAAGTTACGGAGTACTTGGCTCGCACTATCCAAGATTTCGGGGGTTATTGCAAAACCAGGGGCTATTAAACCTACCGTATCCCCTTTTCGTAGACGTTTGGGTTTTAGGGAGGGTACACTTTCCAGACTATCAAACCCCATAAGGCTAGGTGTTACCATACCTATTGCTCCTGCAGCGATACTTTTTTTAAGGAAATCCCTTCGTTGCCCCATTTTCGGTTTTGGGCATGAAGATACGTAAATCAGGGTATACTATTGCCTTGGCGGGCCGTACGTTTTAATTGCCGTTGTATTTTACGAATGGCCGATTCAATGCTTTTTTCAGGTTCAATTATATTGTACTCACCCCAAAATTGTGGATCGGAAAAACCAATGGCTTCGTCGCTAAGGATAATGGATTGTTTTAAACGGTCTTTCGCCTTCGGAATTTCGCCACTGGTGTTTGGTCGCCAGTCGGTAATGGCCATTTCGGCATTCATACGATAGGGCGAGCTAAAGAGTTTGTTGTCCCATTTTACACGGAATTCGAGTACCACGTTACTATACCCGTAATACCATCTGCCGGCTTTTTCCCTATAATCTACACGGTAGGCCACATCGGTAGGCCAAACCTTAACATCTCTGGGCTTTTTACGGACGAATAAAGCCGCAGCCCGGTTTTTGTCGGTAATATTCAATGCATAAACCGCAGAGGTTAGAATCTTTTTTTCGGCATCTATATACAAAGTACCTCGGTACAAGGGGTCGCTGACCTCGGGTTTTTGATTAAAATCGATTATGTATATCAGTTTATTGTTTATTTGGGTAGACCCTTTAAAACTGAAATCATAGTAATCTAAACTACCCTCTGAGAAGACATAATCTGGGTATTTTACTAAATCCACGAATAGGGTATTAAAGGGCCCACCCTGTAGTTTAAGAGCAAGGGTGTCTAATTTGGTGTAGTCTGTACTCTTACGGGCTTTGTACAATTCTATTTTATCTTTTCGAATACTACCATAGGGGGCTTTGTGTATGTTTACCACGGCCTCGGATAACGAAACGTTCTTTTTCCTTTTTTTTATGGTTTCTCGATAAAAGGCGGTCATTACCGTTTGCTGGGAAAAATAATTCTCCCCTCTTTTTTTAAGGGCTTCCTCAAAAAGCCCACGGGCATCTTTAGGGGCACTTATATTCACACCTGATAGCTCTGTAATGGAAACGTTCAAAGCAATTTTACCGTTTTCCCGGTCTAAACTCGATAGGGGAATGTTCTCATTGGTATAGCCCAAAAAAGAAACGGTAATACTTCCATTTTCAGAAGAAGTTGGGACCTTTAATAAATACTCGCCTTCGGTATTGGTAATGGTGCTTACGTTGGTGCCATCTAGGCTTAAAGTGGCAAATACCAAGGCTTTTTTCGTTTTTTGGTCGGTAACCTTACCACTGAATTGTATAAATTCGGTGTTTTGCGACCAACCCAATCCGGCGGCAAGAATAATCAGTAGGTAAACCAAGTGTTTTTTTAGGATAGGAATTATAGTTGCCATGGCCTTTCTCTTTTAGTCTAATTTAATGAAAACGTAACGTTTCCCCAAAAATGAGTAGGCCAGGGGCTGTTTTCCTTACATCCTTTAAGGGTATAGGAAGTTTTTCGTTTTATACTTGCTGCTTTTCAGTGAATTGGTATGACACCAAAAGAGTGATGTTTAAGCAAGTTAAGCTATTGTTCCTTATGCCATGGGGGTTCCTTTCAAGTGTAGGGTGAACTCTCGTTTTGTATTCAATCGCTGTAATCAGAAACTAAAACAGGTTCTAAAGCTGCTGTGATTTTTATTAATATTATATTTCAAGGCCATACAAACTTCATGGTTTATTGGGATAGTATCTTTTTCCTTTTCTGGGAACATGATTCAAAATACTGCGTTAAAATCGGTTATAGCTTACCATTTAATACATTTTAAATCGGGTAATATTGAGTTCAATCTGTTATTGTTCTTAATGAACTTGTTTACAATAATTACCAAAGCGTAAAAATTATAAATGAGTTCATATAGAATATAGAACTTTTATATTTTTGTCTTAATGGATTCATCAAAAATTGTGGCCCCAAAAGTTTCTGTGATCATTAGCACGTATAATGCGGAAGCTTGGCTGCAAAAAGTACTGTATGGCTATAACTGCCAAATTTTTCGCGATTTTGAAGTGGTTATAGCAGACGATGGATCTGGGCCTAAAACCAAGGCATTGTTACAACAGCTACAACAAGAGGTTTTTTATCCCATTGTACATGTTTGGCAAGAAGATGAAGGGTTTCAAAAATCGAGGATACTGAATAAAGCGGTTTTGGCCTGTAATGCACCCTATATAATTATGAGCGATGGCGACTGTATTCCGCGTAACGATTTTGTAGGGGTACACCATGAGCATAAGAAACCCGGCTATTTTATTTCTGGTGGCTATTATATGCTTACTATGGGGGTTTCGCAAGAGATTACCCAGGCTGATATTGAGGCACAACGGTGTTTTAATGTGGCGTGGTTAAGGGAAAGGGGTATGCCCAAGTCTTTTAAAGATAGAAAGTTGACCTCGAAAGGTTTTGCCTCTACATTGTTAAATAGTGTTACCCCAACCAATGCGAGTTGGAATGGACATAATGCCTCGGGTTGGAAGACAGATATCCTTAAAATAAATGGCTTTGACGAACGTATGCAGTATGGCGGTCAAGATCGTGAACTGGGCGAAAGGCTGTTCAATTTAGGATTGAAATCGAAGCAGTTGAGATATACTGCGGTCGTTATTCATTTAGATCATAAAAGAGGCTATAAAACGCCAGAGTCGATCGCTAAAAATAAAGCGATACGAAAAGAAACGCGGAACCAGAAAAAGGTTTGGACCGATTTCGGCATCTCCAAATAAGGGAGTAACCTTGGTTTTACCTCAAATTTCGCATTTAAAAAAGCCCTCGTGTATAAAGAACTATACATGAGGGCTTTTTTAGTTTAAGGGATGCCGATTTATGTTAAGTTGTGAAACCTTAGCCCATTAAAAAAACCTTTAAATCGGCATAACTAGCTATCTTGATGAATTCTTTTTGCTTATCCATCAGCGTTTTGATGTTTTCGGGAAGGGCAATCTCAAAATCGAATACGCTTTCCATAACATCCAGAAATTTAATGGGATGCGCGGTCTCTAGGAAAATACCGAGTTTGTCCGGATGGTCTTCCATATACTTTTTTAACCCTAAATACCCAACGGCACCGTGAGGATCCATGGTGTAACCTGTACGCTTTTGTACATCGGCCATGGCTTCTCGGGTAGCATCGTCGGAAAAGGAAGATGAAGATAAATGCCCTTTTAGGCGGTCGAAATCATTACCATATATCTTTCGGATACGGATAAAGTTACTGGGGTCGCCCACATCCATGGCATTCGAGATAGTAGCAACCGATGGTTTAGGTTCGTATTGGCCTGTAGCCATAAAATCAGGGACCACTTGGTTGGCGTTGGTTGCAGCCACAAAATGGTGTACCGGCATACCCAATCGGTGGGCCATCATTCCGGCACAGATATTACCAAAGTTTCCGCTAGGCACAGAAAAAACCAATTCCTTGCCTAAGGCTTTGGTTTGTTTGTACGCCAATAAAAAGTAGAACATTTGGGGCAGCCAACGGGCCACATTTATCGAATTGGCCGAGGTCAACTGTCTTTTTCCGGTAATGTCGGTATCCAAAAAAGCCGATTTCACCATATCCTGACAATCATCGAAGGTACCATTGACCTCCAAAGCCGTAATGTTCTGCCCCAACGTGGTCAATTGACGTTCTTGAATATCGCTTACCTTGCCTGAAGGGTAAAGAATAACCACTTTTACCCCGGGTACGCCTAAGAATCCATTGGCTACGGCACCACCGGTATCGCCCGATGTGGCTACCAAAACCGTAACTTCTTGGTCTTGGTCTTTTGAAAAGTAGCCTAGGCAACGGGCCATAAAGCGGGCTCCGACATCTTTAAAGGCTAAAGTAGGGCCATGGAACAATTCCAAGGTTGAAAGGTTGCCATCAACGGGAACTACCGGAAAGTCGAAATCCAACACTTCAGAAACAATTTTTCGAAGTTCAGCTTCCGGAATAGCATCGCCAACAAAGGGCGAAATGGCCCGGTAAGCGATTTCTTCGGTTGAAAGGGTCTCTATGTTTTCGAAAAATTCGGGTTCCAGTTGGGGTATTTCCATAGGAAAATACAAGCCTCTATCCGGGGCTATACCTCGGATTACCGCATCTTTAAAACTGGTGTTGGGCGATTGTCCGTTTAAACTGTAGTACTGCATGTTTATAAGATTTTTACCCCACTTGGGTTTATGGGGCTTCTATGGATATCGAATTCGATACCGGTTTTTGAATAGACTTGATACATGGCCTCGGCCACTTTTTCGGCATTTTCAGTACCTTCGCTTAGAGCGAAAATAGATGGGCCCGATCCCGAAATACCCGAACCTAAAGCACCCGCCTCTAAAACGGCTTGTTTTACTTCTTGGAACTGCGGGATTAAGATCGCGCGTAAAGGTTCTACGATATGGTCTTCGAGGCTACGACCGATCAAGGCGTAGTCTTGGGTGTACAGCCCGGCGATCAATCCGCCCAGGTTGCCCCATTGCTTTATCCCATCTTTAAGCGATATCGATTGTTTGAGAATGTTTCTCGAATCGGCGGTCTTTACCTGTATCTGCGGATGTATGACCGTGGCATGTAATTCGGCCGGGGCATCTATTTTAATGATATCCAAGGGGTCGTAGGAGCGTACCAAGGTAAAGCCACCATACAGGGCAGGCGCCACATTATCGGCATGGGCGGCACCACTGGCCAATTTTTCGCCTTCCATGGCAAAACGTACCAAATCTAGGGTATCGAAAGGGGTACCCAATAGGTGGTTTACGGCCCAAACGGCACCTGCCGAGCTAGCGGCACTACTGCCAATTCCGCTTCCGGGTTTTATGCGTTTATCGATCTTAATATCGATGCCGTTCTTGAAACCTCCCTTTTCCAACAAGGCCTTTACGGCTACCCCAGCTACGTTTTTATCGGCTTCCAAGGGTAGGTCTTGTCCCAGTATTTCCGTAATCCGAACCTCTCCGGAATTGGTCTTGGTCAGGGTCATTTCGTCGCCGACCGTGTCTAAGGCCAATCCCAAAACATCGAAACCACAAGATACATTGGCCACCGTTGCCGGACAGAATACTTTTATGCTATCGCTTGCCATAACAGCTGGTTTATTGAGTTAAATAACGGCATTTTTTCCATGGCATTAAAAGTTTCCGATGCGGATGATGTCGGCAAAAATACCGGAAGCCGTAACATCGGCCCCAGCGCCTGCTCCTTTTACGATCAAAGGTTGCTCGGGGTAACGGTCGGTAAAGAACAATACGATATTATCGCTGCCTTCCAGATTGTAAAAATCGTGTCCTTGCGGAATATGTTGTAGGCCTACATTGGTCTTACCGTCCACGAATTCGGCCACATACTTTAAACGACTGTTTTCGTTTTGGGCGGCTGAGAATAGCTGTTGGAAATGTGCTTCGTTTTTCTCTAAACTGGCAAAGAAATCGGCATTATTGGTGGTGTCCAAGGCCTCTTGGGGCAAAAAGGAACGGTTTTCTATATCGTCCAGCTCCATTTGATGGCCACTTTCACGGGCCAAAATCAAGATTTTACGCATAACATCGACCCCGCTCAAATCTATTTTGGGGTCGGGCTCGGTATAGCCTTGGTCCATGGCTTGTTGCACTACCTCTTGGAAAGTAATGCCATCATTAAAGTTGTTAAACACGAAATTCAATGAACCGGAAAGTACGGCCTGTATCTTACGCACCCTATCCCCTGAAGCTATCAGGTTCTTTAGGGTATCGATTATGGGCAGTCCTGCACCGACATTTGTCTCAAATAAAAAGGGCGCATTGTATTTTTTAGCCAAGCTTTTCAATTCGGCATAATTACCATAATCGGCTGAACAGGCGATCTTGTTACAGGTAACCACCGAGATACTGTTCTTTAGATAGTTTTGATAACTTTCCGAAACGGCGGCACTGGCGGTATTATCTACAAATATGCTGTTGCGCAGGTTTAAGGTTTGTATTTTTTCGAAAAAAGAACCCTGGTCAGCTTTAGCTCCAGCGGCCAAATCGGCTTCCCATTGGTTAAGGTCTATACCTTCTTCATTAAAAGTCATGGTACGCGAATTAGCGATACCTATTACCCGAACGTTCAGTTTCAGGTTCTCTCGAAGGTAGCTTTGCTGTTGTTTAATCTGGTTCAGGAATTTACCACCCACATTACCTACCCCCATAACAAAGAGGTTGAGTTGCTTTATGTTTTCTTCAAAGAAACGCTCATGCAGGGCATTCAAGGCCTTTTTTACATCTTCTTTGCGTATAACGGCAGAAATATTCTTTTCCGAGGCCCCTTGGGCAATGGCCCTAATGTTCACATTGTTTTGGCCTAGGGTGCGGAACATTCGACCGCTTAAGCCCTGATGGTGCTTCATATTATCGCCTACCAATGCGATTATGGCCAATTGGGTCTCTACCTTAACCGGCTCTATTTGATTGAGTGATATTTCGTGTGCAAAAGCTTCGTTGATCACCTGTTCGGCTTTTTGTGCCATACTTTCCGAGATGCCCACACAAATAGAATGTTCCGAGGAGGCCTGGGTAATCATGACCACACTGATATCGGCCTGTGATAGAATCTGAAAGAATTTCATGGATACCCCAGGGATACCGATCATTCCCGGACCTTCCAACGAAAGTAGGGCAATACCATCGATATGACTGATGCCCCTTACGGTTTTGCCATTGCCATTGGTGTTTTCCGAAATCAAGGTACCTGCCTCTTCAGGGGCAAAGGTGTTTTTGATTACAATCGGAATCTTTTTTTGTAGCACGGGTTGTATCGTAGGCGGATAAAGCACCTTGGCACCAAAGTGGGAGAGCTCCATAGCCTCTTCATAAGAGATATGAGGTATGGCACGTGCTTGTTTTACCACCCGTGGGTTAGCCGTATACATACCACTGACATCGGTCCAGATTTCCAGTATTTCGGCATTGAGAGCAGCGGCGTAAATGGCGGCGCTGTAGTCAGAACCACCACGACCTAATGTAGTAGCGGTTCCCTGGGCGGTAGCGGCAATGAATCCGGGAGCTAAGACAACATTATAATCTTTAAAAAAGGCATCGCACTGGGCTTGGGTAGCTTCAAAATCTACTTGGGCCTTGCCATGTTGGTCGTCTGTGACAATGAGTTTACGGCTATCGGCATATTTGGCGTCAAGTCCCTCGGAGATAAAATACTGGCAGATCAAGTAAGACGATAAGAGCTCGCCGTAGCCCACGATCTTGTCTGAAAGCTTGGGGGTGATCTCCCCAATTAAAAAGGCACCTTCCAATAGGGTCTCCAGAACATTGAGTTCCTTTTTAATGTGGGCTAAAACCCCCGATTGGGCGGTTACTGGAATCAATGCCTTGGCCGCATCGAAATATCGGGTCTCAATAGCCTCAAGGGTCTCTTTATAACTTGTGTCCTGGGCCGCGGCCAAAGCTGCGGTCTGTAGTAGTAGATCGGTTACCCCACCCAAAGCGGAAACGGTTACCACGCAAGGCTCGTTATGGGACGATACAATCTTTTTTACTAAGCTTATGTTGTTGGCATTGGCTACGGAAGTGCCGCCGAATTTTAAAACTTTCATTCTGAAAATATTGTTGAGTGTGCCTTAAAAAGGATTAGAGGCTGTTTATATTTTGTTTTTGGAATTTGTTATAGGCGATTTTTTTGTCAAATGAGGCTTAAAAAGCGGAGTTTGGCAACGCCATATGAGCATTTTTATAACAAAAAGTGGCGAAAAAAGGGTCATAACAAAACTGAAGGGTAAAACTTAAACAGGCTCTTATTTAATGTAAAAACATTGGGAGGTTTGGAAACCTAAACGGAAGGAAATATACAGACTACCCCAAAGGGGTAATACCGGTAATAATAATGAAAATGCCCCTTCCGGAAACGGAAGTGTCAGTGTTGATCGAATTTTGCAATCTCGGGCACATAATCAAATGATATAGGTTCAAAAGTAGTACTTTTGATGTGCTGTGCAAGCGCTCTCACAAATTTTTCAATAATCGATAATTTTTCCGACCTAAATTTTAAGAATGAAGATTTTTAATGCCCAACAAATATATGATGCGGATAAATGGACGATACAGCGACAGGGTATCTCCAGTGATGAGTTGATGGAACGGGCTGCCATGCAGTTGTTTAATTGGATACATTCCCGATTGCAAGGTGGTGGTACACCTCTCTATATCTTTTGTGGGATTGGAAATAATGGGGGCGATGGTATTGCCTTGGCCCGGCATTTGGTAGAGCATGGGTACCACGTAATGCCCTTTGTGGTGAATTATAGCGAAACCCGTTCTAAGGATTTCTTGCACAATATGGAGCGTTTGAAGGAGCGCAAGGTGTGGCCGGTTTTTTTAAACGATGCCGATGACCTTCCAGAAATACCTAAAGAGGCTATAGTAATCGATGCCATTTTTGGTATCGGTCTAAATAGGCCTCCGGCCGATTGGGTGGTGAAACTGATCCAGCATATTAATGGTTCGCAGGCCTTTACTTTGTCGGTGGACATACCCTCCGGAATGTTCGTCGATAGGCCGGTCGCCGATTATAATGGCGTAATACAGGCAAACTTCGTTTTAAGTATACAAGCCCCGAAACTCGTGTTCTTTTTACCGGAAACAGGAAGGTTCGTGAATCAGTGGCAGGCTTTGGATATTGGACTTGATCCGGCCTTTTTGGCCGAAATGTCTACCGATTTTGAGTTTATAACCAAATATGAGCTGCTGCCGGCCTACCGATCTCGGGAACGATTTACCCATAAAGGGCACTATGGCCATACCCTGGTTATAGGAGGAAGTTTGGGTAAGATTGGGGCGGTGGCTTTGGCTTCTAAAGCCGCATTAAAGGCCGGGGCCGGCTTGGTAAGTAGTTATGTGCCCCAATGTGGACTGGTGCCCTTGCAGTCGCAACTTCCGGAAGCTATGGTCATTGTAGATCAAGGTGAAGGGGCGATTACTAATATTAAGTTTGATGTTGCGCCTACCGTAATCGCGATGGGTATGGGGCTCGGAACCGATGATAACACCAAAAAAACGGTGGGCGATTTTATCGAAGACACCGAGATACCCGTAGTATTGGATGCCGATGGGGTTAATATTTTGGCCCAAAAACCAGAACTCTTGCTAAAGTTGCCGGCCGGATCGGTACTGACACCGCATATCGGGGAATTGAAGCGTTTGTTGGGCGATTGGGGCAATGATTTTGAGAAGTGTGAAAAGGCCAAAAATTTCAGCCTACAATACGATGTGGTTTTGGTGATGAAAGATGCCTACACCATTTGTTGGTACAAAGGCAGGGGGTATATCAATTCTACTGGAAACCCAGGCATGGCCACAGCCGGAAGTGGTGATGTGTTGGCCGGCATCATCGCCGGTTTTATGTCCCAGGGTTACGATGCCCTTACGGCGGCATTGTTCGGGGTGTACCTGCATGGGAGCTCAGGCGATATAGCTGTCGAGGGTATGGGGTATCAAGCATTATTGGCCTCGGATCTGGTCGATAATCTGGGGAATGCTTTTCTAGCGCTTTTTGAAGTACCCCAAGCGCCACCGCAAGAAAGTGGTGGACAGAATGGGCAAGGCGGAAATCAAGCATAAAAAAACCGCACCCTAGGGTGCGGCCTTTCCATTTTCATGTTGTTCTCGAAATTTTCAGTCTATTTTACTTAGACTTTAGTTTTGTTTTTACCCATTCGATCGCGTTCTCATAATCGATAAAGAATTTCATCGGATTTTTGTAGAAAAGCTTTTCGATATTAAAATTATGCATATCGATCTGCTTTAACGATACGACCGCAAAGGCCTTTAAATTGTCCAATTGTCTTAGGTAGTTGTATACCGTAGGATCAATGGCATATGAGTTCTTTCGTAAACTGACATAGCCAAAATCCTTGTCCCTAAAGTGGATTTCCGAGATTCCGATAATTTGGTACATTCTTTCGAGGGTCAGGGTCGCTCCCTCATTAAAAATCGCTACCATATAATTGTCGTAAACCAAGACTTTTCCCAACTCCAACGCATATTCCCTAACTAAAACTTGTTTCTTAGTTTGCCCCAAGTTCATTCCATGTGTTTTTTTAGTCCTTTTTTAAAGGTCACATGAACATCCGGTCCGGTCATTCTTTTCATTTTAGAATGCTCTTTTCAGATGTTTCATCTTTATTACAGTGTCCGAAGCGAAAGTAAGGGCAATGCCATCATTGTTGAAAAAATTTAGATTAAAAGCCTAAATATCGTGTATAAGGTTAGCCAGATGATAATATTCTAAAAAGGTTGCGTGTTAGGGCCAAAAAAAACGCCCCTAAAAGTAGAGGCGTTTACGGTTTTAAAAATTGAAATATTCTAAGCTTCCGAAGACTCTTCCTTCTTTTTGATATCGATGGTCAACTCCTCCTTTTTGGCATCCATATCCATAAGAATACTGTCACCTTCCGATAGTTTCGCGTTTACGATCTCTTCGGCAAGGGCATCTTCTATATACTTTTGAATGGCCCTTTTTAATGGTCGTGCCCCGTATTGTTTGTCGAAACCTTTGTCGGCAATAAAGTCTTTGGCGGCATCGGTAAGGGTTAGGTTGTAACCTATGTCCTTGATGCGTTCGAAGAGTTTCTTTAGTTCTATGTCGATGATCTTATGGATGTCTTCACGCTCTAAAGCGTTGAAAACGATAACATCGTCTATACGGTTCAGGAATTCAGGAGCAAAGGCCTTTTTTAGGGCATTTTCGATAACGCTCTTACGGTGGCTATCTTCCTGTGCCTTTTTAGCGGCGGTACCAAAACCTACACCCTGACCAAAATCTTTTAACTGGCGGGCCCCGATGTTCGAGGTCATTATAATAATGGTATTCCTAAAATCTATTTTTCGACCTAGGCTGTCGGTCAAGAAGCCGTCGTCCAATACCTGAAGCAGCATATTGAATACGTCTGGATGGGCTTTTTCAACCTCGTCGAGCAATACTACCGAATATGGTTTTCTGCGGACTTTTTCGGTCAATTGCCCCCCTTCTTCATAACCTACATAACCCGGAGGGGCCCCAACCAATCGGGAGATGGCGAATTTTTCCATGTATTCGCTCATGTCTACCCGAATCAAGGCATCTTCGGAATCGAAAAGTTCCCGGGCCAATACTTTGGCCAATTGAGTTTTACCGACACCGGTCTGTCCTAAAAAGATAAACGATCCAATGGGCTTATTCGGATCTTTTAGTCCGGCCCGGTTACGCTGAATGGCTTTAGCTACCTTGGCCACGGCCTCGTCTTGACCAATGACATTGTCTTTGATCAATTGTGGTAACTCGGCCAATTTGTTACTTTCGGCTTGGGCAATTCGATTTACGGGTATACCACTCATCATCGAAACCACATCGGCCACATTGTCTTCGGTAACGGTTTCGCGATGAAGTTTACTTTCTTCTTCCCAACGTTCCTGTGCCTGGGCCAATTCTTTCTCCAACTTCTTTTCGTCGTCACGTAGTTTGGCGGCTTCTTCGTAACGTTGCTTTTTGACCACCGAATTTTTCAGCTCTTTTACATCTTCGAGTTGTTTTTCCAACTCCAAGATCTGTTGGGGCACATCCATATTAATTATATGTATGCGCGAGCCGGCTTCATCCAGGGCATCTATGGCCTTGTCTGGTAAAAAGCGGTCGGTCATATATCTGTTTGTCAAAGTAACACAGGCTGCCAAGGCCTCGTCGGTATAATTGACGTTGTGGTGGTCTTCGTATTTACCTTTAATATTCTTAAGGATCTCAATCGTTTCCTCTACAGAGGTAGGCTCTACCATTACCTTTTGGAACCTGCGCTCCAAGGCACCGTCTTTTTCAATATACTGACGGTATTCGTCTAAAGTGGTAGCTCCAATACATTGAATTTCGCCACGAGCCAAGGCTGGCTTGAACATATTGGAGGCGTCTAAGCTTCCCGTAGCACCACCGGCACCAACTATGGTATGTATCTCGTCTATGAACAAGATAATGTCGTCGTTCTTTTCGAGCTCGTTCATAACGGCTTTCATCCGTTCTTCGAACTGCCCTCTGTATTTGGTTCCGGCCACTAAAGAGGCCAGGTCCAAGGTAACCACCCGTTTGTTATACAAGATGCGACTTACCTTTTTGTTTATGATGCGCAGGGCCAAGCCTTCGGCTATGGCACTTTTACCCACACCAGGCTCCCCGATCAATAGGGGGTTGTTCTTTTTACGGCGGCTAAGAATCTGTGATACCCGTTCTATTTCCTTAGTACGGCCAACCACTGGGTCTAGTTTGTTTTCCTCCGCCATCTTGGTAAGGTCGCGGCCAAAGTTATCCAAGACCGGGGTCTTCGATTTTTTGTTGGCTTTTTGACCTTGGTTGCCACTGCCACTAAAACTGCTACCTCCTTTGTCGTCTGCCATATCGTCAGAGTCTTCCGGGAAAGATTCGGCCCTTGGTGATCCAGAAAAGTCTTCTTCGCTGGTAATCATTGACTTAAATTGGTCTTTTACATTGTCATAATCTACTTTTAAACGATGCAAAAGCTTGGTGGTCGGGTCGTTTTCGTTCCGTAGGATACACAACAATAAATGGGCCGTATTTATTGAGGAGCTCTGAAACAACTTCGCTTCAAGGAAGGTGGTTTTCAGGGCTCTTTCGGCCTGTCGTGTTAAATGTAGGTTCTTTTTGTCTTTTTGTGCCATTTCGACACTTGGGTTGGCAGGACTCAGGATTTCGACCTTTCTACGTAGGTTATCAAGGTCTACATCCAGGGCGTCCAATATGCTGATGGCCTTACCGCTTCCGTCTCGTAACAGTCCCAGCATCAGGTGTTCGGTGCCAATAAAGTCGTGGCCTAAACGCAAGGCTTCTTCCTTACTGTAGGCGATCACGTCCTTAACCCGTGGGGAAAAATTATCATCCATATAAATGCCTTTCAACAATAAAATTACTAAATGTAAACGTAAAAAAAGCAAATACCGTACCTAGTTTCGTTAAACTATGGCTAAAAGCCGGAAAATGGGATTTTTTTTCATTTTCCATAGGCCATAAATCGGTTTTTATCGTAGATAAAGGGTGTTGATAAATTCTTTAACAAAAGAACGTTTATCATCGGGTGGGAAGTGCCTATTTACGTATATTGGCATAATTTTTTAACCAATTTGATTCAGTGATTTAATATGGCGGAAGGAGAAAAGTTAATTCCCATAAATATTGAGGATGAAATGAAGTCCGCTTACATTGATTATTCAATGTCAGTGATTGTTTCTAGGGCCCTGCCCGATGTACGCGATGGTTTAAAACCGGTACATAGAAGGGTGCTCTTCGGTATGCATGAATTGGGAGTTAGATCTAGTAGTTCCTATAAGAAATCGGCGAGGATCGTTGGGGAGGTGCTCGGTAAGTACCACCCACACGGAGATACATCGGTTTACGATACCATGGTGCGTATGGCCCAAGAGTGGAGCTTGCGATATATGATGGTGGATGGCCAAGGTAACTTTGGTTCTATAGATGGCGATAGCCCTGCGGCTATGCGTTATACGGAAGCCCGTATGCGCAAGATCTCAGAAGAGATGTTGGCCGATATCGATAAGGAGACCGTTGATCATCAGTTGAACTTCGATGATTCTTTACAAGAGCCCACCGTATTGCCAACCCGTATACCTAATTTATTGGTAAACGGGGCTTCGGGTATTGCTGTGGGTATGGCTACCAATATGCCACCACACAACCTTACCGAAGTGGTAGACGGTACCGTGGCTTATATAGATAATAACGACATAGAGGTCGATGGCCTCATGGAACATATCAAAGCACCCGATTTCCCAACAGGGGGGATCATATATGGTTATGATGGGGTGCGCGAAGCCTTTAAGACCGGTAGGGGGCGTGTGGTAATGCGTGCCAAGGCCGTTATCGAAGAGGTACAGGGTCGTGAATGTATCGTGGTCTCCGAGATTCCGTATCAGGTGAACAAGGCCGATATGATCAAAAAGACGGCCGAACTGGTAAACGATAAGAAAATAGAGGGTATCTCTACCATCCGCGACGAGTCGGATCGTAAGGGAATGCGTATCGTGTACATCTTAAAACGCGATGCCATACCTAATATCGTTTTAAATACCTTATATAAGTATACGGCCCTACAATCTTCTTTTAGTGTCAACAACATCGCCTTAGTTAACGGAAGGCCCGAATTGTTGAACCTAAAGGATATGATCCGCCACTTTGTAGATCATAGACATGAGGTAGTGGTGCGCCGTACGGAATTCGAACTTAAAAAGGCAGAAGCTAGGGCGCATATCTTAGAAGGTTTGATCATTGCCTCGGACAATATCGATGAGGTAATCGCCATTATCCGTGGCTCTTCAAATGCCGATGAGGCACGAACCAAATTAATGGAGCGCTTTAAACTTACCGAGATCCAAGCCCGTGCCATCGTAGAAATGCGATTACGTCAGTTGACCGGACTGGAGCAGGATAAGCTGCGTTCTGAATATGACGATATCTTGGCGGCCATTGAAGACTTTAAGGATATTTTGGCGCGTAAAGAGCGTAGAATGGATATCATCAAAGAAGAATTGATCGAAATCCGTGACAAGTATGGCGATGAACGCCGTTCCGAAATAAACTATGCCGGAGGTTCTTTGAATATTGAAGACATGATTCCGGATGAGCAGGTGGTAATTACCATTTCGCATGCCGGATATATTAAGCGTACCTCGGTAAATGAATACCGTACCCAAAGTAGGGGCGGGGTTGGTCAGAAGGCCTCCGCAACACGTAACCAAGACTTCTTGGAGCATTTGTTCGTGGGTACCAACCACCAGTATATGCTGTTCTTTACCCAAAAAGGGAAGTGTTTCTGGATGCGGGTGTTCGAGATTCCGGAAGGTAGCCGTACTTCTAAAGGCCGTGCCATCCAGAATTTGATCAATATAGAACAAGACGATAAGGTAAAAGCCTTTATCTGTACCAAGGATCTTAAAGATTCGGAATACATAAACAGCCATTATGTAATTATGGCTACCAAAAAAGGAGTGGTCAAAAAGACATCTTTGGAACAATACTCACGTCCGCGACAGAATGGTATCAATGCCATTACCGTGCGCGATGGCGATGAGTTGTTAGAAGCCAAATTGACCACGGGTACCAGTCAGATCTTGCTCGGACTTAAGTCTGGGAAGGCCATTCGATTCGACGAGGCGAAAACCCGACCTATGGGCCGAAACGCCTCTGGGGTACGCGGTATAACCTTGGGCCACGATGCCGATGAGGTAATTGGCATGGTTTCTGTAAACAACCATGATGAAAACATTTTGGTGGTCTCTGAAAAGGGCTACGGAAAACGTTCCAGCCTTGAAGATTACCGCGAGACCAACCGTGGTGGTAAAGGGGTAAAGACCATTACCGTAACAGATAAGACCGGTGGGTTGGTAGCGATCAAAAGTGTTTCGGATGAAGACGATTTAATGATTATCAATAAGTCGGGAATCGCCATTCGAATGAGTGTTAACGATCTTAGGGTTATGGGCCGTGCCACCCAGGGGGTACGTTTGATAAACTTAAAAGGAAAAGATTCTATTGCCGCAGTTGCCAAAGTAATGAAGGAGGATGAGGCTGTAGAAGGAGAAGATGTAAATGATATGGATGTTGATGTAGATACCAACGATAATCCGCAACCAACGGAAGAATAAAACACTAAATTAAATAATTCAATTACTAAGAAATGAAAACAACAATTTCGATAATCGCGGCTTTGGCCTTTACTATGGTCGGTTTTGCTCAAAAAAATGAGATCAAAGCTGCTCAAAAAGCCATCAAGAAAGGTGATTTTGCCGCTGCAAAAACCGCATTGGAAGGAGCTTCTTCTTTGATAGGGGCCGCTGACGATAAAACAAAGGCGCTTTATTATTATACACAAGGGACGGCCCTTAAAGGCTTGTCTGCCACCGATAACAGTGTGCTTAAAGATGCCGTAGCTGCTTATAAAGAGTTAATGGCTGTTGAAGAAAAGAGCGGTAAAAAGAAGTATTCGGCTATGGCCCAACAAGACCTTCAGGTAATGACCGGAGAGGTGGTTAATGCTGCCGTTGCCGATAACAACGCCAAGAATTTCAAGGGGGCTTCGGAGAAATTATACATGGCCTATCAAATGAGCCCAACCGATACCCTTTATCTTTACCATGCCGCAAATTCGGCGATTAGTGGTCAGGATTACGAAGGGGCACTTGGCTACTACAATGAGTTAAAAGAAATCGGTTACGATGGTAGTGGGGTTAAGTATACGGCTTTGAATACGGCTTCAGGTAAACGTGAGGAAATGGACAAGATGCAGCGTGATCTGATGATCAAGTCCGGTACCTATAAGGATCCTAAAGATGAAAAAATCCCATCTAAACGTTCTGAAATCATCAAGAACATTGCTTTGATCTATACCCAATTGGGACAAGATGAAAAAGCTTTGGAGGCCTTTAAAGATGCCCGCGCCAGTTACCCAGGCGATGTAAACTTGATCTTAAGCGAGGCCAACCTTCATTTTAAGCAAGGTAATAAAGAAAAGTTCAAGGAGTTAATGGCCGAGGCCATCGCCTTAGAGCCAGGTAATGCCGATTTACACTATAATGTGGGTGTGATCAATATGGAGCAAGGTAATAACGAGGAAGCTAGAAAGGCGTATAATAAAGCCTTGGAAATCGATCCCAGTTATGTAAATGCTGCTTTGAATATTTCTACTTCCTATGTTAACGAAGGGAACGAATTGGTAAACCAAATGAACGAATTGGGTAGTTCTAGGGCCGATATCGCCAAGTACGATGAGCTTAAGGCTAAAAAAGATGATTTGTTCAATAAAGGGGCCCAGATTTTGGAGGATTCAGTAAAGAGTAATCCTGACAACCAAAGTTTATTGACCCAGTTGAAAAACATTTATGGGGCTTTGGGTGATACCGAAAACTTTATGCGCGTTAAAAAGTTATTGGGCGAGTAATCCCAGTTTCAAATACATAAAAAAGCCTCGGAAAATTTCCGAGGCTTTTTTTTGCGATGACCGGAAATAGTCATGTATTATCTGGTCAGTACTACTGCCGAAGCGCCGCCCCCACCATTACAAATGGCGGCAGCACCGTGCTTACCATCGTTTTGCTTCATAACATGGATCAGGGTAACCAATATTCGGGCACCTGAACAGCCCAGCGGGTGTCCTAAGCTTACGGCGCCTCCATTTACGTTCACATTACTGTCGTTTAGGCCTAAAATCTTCATATTGGCCAAACCAACCACTGAAAAAGCCTCATTTAATTCAAAATAATCGATATCGTCCAATGTCAGCTTGGCCTTGTCCAGGGCTTTAGGTAGGGCTTTGGCAGGTGCAGTGGTGAACCATTCGGGTTCATGGGCCGCATCGGCATACGAAGAAATGGTAGCCAAGGGAGTAAGGCCTAACTCGGCCGCTTTATCGGCACTCATAAGTACCAGTGCGGCGGCCCCATCGTTTATGGTAGAGGCATTGGCAGCCGTAACCGTACCTTCTTTGGTAAAGGCCGGACGCAAGGCTGGAATTTTGTCCATACGGACATTCTTGTACTCTTCATCTTCAGCGACGATAACAGGGTCACCCTTACGTTGGGGTACGGAAACCGGTACTATCTCTTCTTCGAATTTACCAGCTGCCCAAGCATCGGCCGAGCGTTCGTAAGATTGAATGGCAAAAGCATCTTGATCTTCCCTGGAAAAGCCGTATTCGGTGGCACAGGCATCGGCACAAACCCCCATGGCGTTTTGATCGTAAGCATCGACCAAACCGTCCCTTTGCAGACCATCCTCCATTTTGGCCGGACCAAATTTGGTGCCTTTACGCATGTGTACATAATGCGGTATAGAACTCATATTCTCCATACCACCAGCTACTACGATATCGGCATCGCCCAAGGCTATGGCCTGGGCTCCTTGCATTACGGCTTTCATACCAGAGGCACAGACCTTGTTTACGGTGGTACAGGGTACGGTATCGGGTATACCGGCATAAATAGCGGCTTGTCGGGCTGGTGCTTGGCCCGTGCCTGCCTGTACCACATTACCCATCAATACCTCGTCTACCTGCTCGGGTGCTAGGCCTATTTTATCAAGTGCTCCTTTAATGGCGGTAGCGCCCAATCGGGGGGCAGGGATACTTGAAAGTGATCCTAAGAAACTTCCCATGGGTGTGCGAACCGCGGAAACTATTACTACTTTGTTCATGTGCATTTAGTTTTGATTCCCAAATTTACGAATTGCCGGGCATATGCTTTGCCAAAGCTATGATAGGCTATGGTGTGACTTTCGAGTTTCTTAAACCTGGTTCGGATTAGCAATACTGCTAACGGTTTTATACATTTGAAGTAATCCTTCCGGTCATGACAAAGTTTATCGACAAGGTTTTTAAAAACCAGTCCTTATTATACAAAGCCTTACTCTATATTCTTTCCGTAGTCGTTATTGTTATGCTTTTTCCGCGTGGAGGGCAGTTCAAATACGGTTTTCAAAAAGGAAAGCCTTGGCAACATGCCGATTACTATGCCCCTTTTGACTTTTCAGCCAAAAAAACCGAAGCAGAGGTCGAGGCAGAGCGTAATGCCATTAAAAACGATCAGGATTACTTTTTTTCCTATGATGCATCCGTAGCACAAGAGGTCCAAAACATGTACAGTGCTGCCTTTGATGCCGTTTTCGAACAAATGGATATGGGCCGAAGGGATCGCGCTCGAGTTAAAAATGAGGGGTTGGTTCCCCTAAGTGAATTGTATGAAATCGGTTTGCTAAAAGAAGTGCCCGATCGTTTTGGTGGGAAAGAGGTTTTTGTAGTAAAAAACCATCAGGCGCAGAAATATGAAGTAGAAAATTTGCCTACACTTAGTACGGCCAACCGGATTTTAAGTGGGTTCTTGACAGAAAACGGGCTATCGGAATATGAAGAGGCGCTGCAATCGGTCTATTTTTCCATTTTACGCCCAAATCTAACCTTAGATGAGGGGCTTACCCAAAAAGCCCTTGACGAGGCTTTGAACAAGGTTACCTTGACCACAGGTATGGTCGATAAAGGCAAATTGATCATCGCCAAAGGTGAAGTGGTCGGTGAGGCCGAGTACCGCGTACTCGATTCGTTAAAACAAGAATATGTATCCGAAGTCTGGAACGATCGTAATCTCTATTTGATCATCGGGGGTTATAGTCTGTTGGTAGCCCTGGTGTTATTAATGCTGCTCTTGTTCCTTAAAAACTATAAACCCGACATTTTCGATAACAACACCAAGGTAACCTTCATCTTCGTCAATATTTTGCTGATGGTGTTCCTCACCACCTTTATGGTTACCTATAACGAAGCCTGGATCTATGCGGTGCCCTTGTGTCTGTTGCCCCTGATATTAAAAACATTTTTTGACAGTCGGGTCGCTTTCTATACCCATGTGTTAACGGTTTTGATCTTGGGTTTTGTGGTGCCCGATAGTTTCGAGTATATATTTCTACAGATAACGGCGGGTATAGTGACCATCCTTTCGGTTGGGGAGCTGTATCGC
Source organism: Sediminicola luteus (assembly GCF_002514735.1). Taxonomy (GTDB): domain Bacteria; phylum Bacteroidota; class Bacteroidia; order Flavobacteriales; family Flavobacteriaceae; genus HQA918. The sequence continues at coordinate 33,442 of NZ_NBWU01000008.1, forward strand.
AGGGCCAATCTTTTTATTTCGGTGGGACAGGTTACCGGCACCTATCTGTTGGGCTATTTGGCCTTTCATTTGATACAGGAGGGGCAGCTGGAGAATCTGGATTGGATCTTAATGGCAACCCTCTGCCTAAACGGGCTGTTGACCCTGTTCGCCCTGCCTTTGGTATATGCCTATGAAAAGTTATTCGGGTTAGTGTCCGATGCCACTCTGCTCGAACTGTCCGATACCAACTCAAAACTGCTAAAACAATTATCCAATAAGGCACCGGGTACCTTTCACCACTCGCTTCAAGTCGCCAATTTGGCCGAGGCCGCGGCCAACGAAGTAAATGCCAATTCCCTTTTGGTCAGGGTAGGGGCCTTGTACCACGATATCGGCAAAATGGAGAACCCCACCTTTTTTACCGAAAACCAGATTACCAATGTGAACCCACACGATGAATTGGAACCCCACGAAAGTGCCCAGATCATTATCGGCCATGTGTTGCAGGGTATAGAGTTGGGCAAAAAACATAAACTACCCGATCGTATAATCGATTTTATACGGGTACACCATGGTACCAGTTTGGTATACTATTTTTTCAAAAAGGCACAGGAAGCATTAGGGGACGAAGTAAATGAGGCCGATTTCCGTTATCCGGGTCCCAAACCTTTTTCGAAGGAAACCGCGATTTTGATGATGGCCGATGCCGTTGAGGCGGCCTCCAAAAGTTTGAAAGACCCGAACTTTAATAGTATTAATGACTTTGTGGAGCGGATTATTGGGGGACAAATGCAGGCCGGACAATTTTTGAACGCTAATATTACCTTTAAGGAGGTAGAACAGGTGAAAAAGGTGCTTAAACGTAAATTGGTCAATATCTACCACTTACGGGTCGAGTATCCGGAATAGCGGAAAACATCGCTTTATTTTTTCAAAAAAATGTGCCAAAGCCTTGCATTCTTGTATGTGAAAAGGTACATTTGCAACCGCATTTTAAGAAATGCACGTTCTTAAATACTGGAGAGGTGGCAGAGTGGTAATGCAGCAGATTGCTAATCTGTGAACGCGCAAGTGTTCCCCGAGTTCGAGTCTCGGTCTCTCCGCATCTCTTTGTACCGGCGAAGAACAAATTTTCTTCGGGGTGTAGCGTAGCCCGGTTATCGCGCCTGCTTTGGGAGCAGGAGGTCGCAGGTTCGAATCCTGCCACCCCGACTTAAAAATCCAGTATCCATTTCGGTGCTGGATTTTTTTTGGTCCATGTTTAGTTTTTTTCTTGCTGAAATGAATTAACCCAATTCCAATTAGATTAAAATTGTAAAGGTCGTGGGGTCTCCCGAGGCTTCGGGACTGCCACCCCGACTTAAAAATCCAGCATCTATTTCGGTGCTGGATTTTTTTTGGTCTATGTTTAGGTTTCTTCTTTCTGAAATGAATTAACCCAATTTCAATTAGATTAAAAATGTAATGGTCGTGGGTCCTCCCGAGGCTTCGGGACTGCCACCCCGACTTAAAAATCCAGCATCCATTTCGGTGCTGGATTTTTTTTGGTTTATTCAGAGCTTGATTGGTGATAGAATAAATGATTCGATCCCATTTAGAATTATAACATATTGGTCGTTCTCCCAACGCTTTGGAACTGCCGCCCCGAAAACCTAATATGGCCCTCAGTGTTGCTCGGGCTCTATTTTTTGGTTACCGGAACTAATTTTGCGTTGATAGTCCAAAAATTACACTATAGTTTCCCTTATGTTTCCACAGATTCTAGACAATATGAAAGCCTTTTTTTATCGTTATCGAATTCACTACGGTTAAAATCGAAAATATATGTTATCGAATTCGAATTCACCAATCTTCCTAATATTGTTTCGGTAAACATTAATACGCGCTCAAACGTGTATAAGATTTCTTATTATCAATCAAAAGGTTTTTGTCTGCCCCATGGTCGGTGTGCCATTTGTGATTATTAACTGAGCAGCGAATTCATTTTGGAACAGTTTGTCGCAATTGCGCTGAAAATCCTCCAGACATTCAGATAGATTCAGTCGAGCCCCCATGTAAATGGCCCTTATGGTATTGGGGTCCGAAATACGGTTCGTCTTGATAAATTTATGGGCTAGGCTCCTACTCTTGGCCATTATGGTATCTGTCATTCCGTGCTGGCATGAGTGGAAATCCACAACGAATTTTGGGCAAAGCTGTTGAATTTGATACTTGTTGGACTCCGTAAAATCCTTAAGGATCTTACGATGTCGATTTTTGAATTGAATCAATAAGGAATCTCTCATGTTGTTTAGGTTTAACTTTTCGAGCGGTTATGTCCAAGGACAAGGCGCCTCCCTTATATGGGAATTTAAATTTCATTGATTTTCAATCTCTGAAGCGTTTCTCGCCTGAAAAGGCATTTTTGAGGTTATCGTGGGAACTATTCCGAACCAACATTTGGACATGTTCAATGTCATCCATGAAACATGAACATGTCCGTTCTACCTCATATCGTTTTTACCACATAACGGTAATTCCAACGTAAAATGAATAATTGCATAATGATTTTTATGGAATCCTTATAGGAGAGCTTGGAACCATCGGCATGTATCCAACGTTTTAAAGGTTGCTCACATATGGCCGCAACGGCTTGCTTTTTACCATATAGTTTACGCATACGCATAAAAATCTCAACATCGAACAGCCATCGGGTAACGAAGGGTCTCGAGAACATTTTATCGACCAAGTCCCTTTCCATTACCTTGGCTCCACATTGGGTATCCTTAAAGGGCATGCCCAATATTTGCTGAATCGCCAAATTAATGGATTTGCTGATGATCTGCCTAGCGGACTCCTTATTAATATCAGCTCCCATCCGACTTATCCTTGAGCCACTTACGATTTTGAAATCCGATTTTTCAAGGGTTCTGACCAGTTCATCAAAATCCCTGAAATCGGTGGAAAGGTCGGCATCCAAGTAACCGATGTATTCGAATTGGGGATCTTTCGCCAAATGTAACATTCCCTGCCTAACGGCCTCTGCCTTACCCCCGTTCTGTTCGCAATCATAGACACTAATGTTATCTTCGTTACCCTTACGAATCTGATGAAGCACCTCAAGGGTGTTATCGGTACTACCGTCATTTACGAAGCATAGGTGATAGCCTAAGTTGGTAAATGCGAATTTCTTGAACGCTTCACCTAACAAGCGGTCTGCCTCATTGTAACAAGGTATGACTACACCAACACCATTTTTTCTGACCATTTGGCCTTCAGTGTCCGAGTTGACCGTCGTAAGCGGGCCTGGGGATCCTATGGTTCTTTTGATTCGGGCCAAAACCTCATTCAGTCCCAAGGGCTTTTTAAGGTAATCGTTTATACCTAAATCAAAATTTTCAAGGATTACCGCTTCCGATGTATTGCCCGACATTACCAAAATTGGGGTGTCCTTTTTCCTGTCGTTTCGAATATAGCGAACCACTTCAAGCCCATTGCTTGCATTATCATGTTGTTCAACCGATCCTGGCATGTTCATGTCTAGTAATACTAAATCAGGTTCGAAAGTATCGTAAAGGGCTATACCCTCGGTTGTGGAGGCGGCTGTTTTTACTTGGTAACCTGCCTCGGTCAGTTTTTTTTCCACGGATAACAGTATAAGCTGTTGATCATCGATGGTCAGTATCTTCATAAAGTAGGATTTAGGTTTTTATTCAATTCGGGATGGTAACAAAACTAGTTTTTACATAATTTTTGGAAGACCTAAAGTAGTTCGGTGTACGTTTTCTGTAGACGAATGGAAAATTCTGCAAGACAGGTGGTTGCCCTGATATGAATAACAATATTTCGTCGATAATACTGTTATATTCCCTATAGTTCCTATGTATCGCAAAACGTATAGTTTATTGGCATTGGCCCTGGTTTTTGGGTTGATATTCCATGGTGTGGGTATTTTTTTTACCCTTGAGACCACCTATGATGCCTTGATCCATCTATTCTTTGCCGATCACTATGCCAAAGATTGGTTCGAACCGTGGGATTATCGTTGGTATACGGGCTTTACGGTACAGGCCTATCCACCCTTGGTGCATCAATGTATGGCATTGCTTTCGTATCTAGGAGGACTAAAATTCGGACTGTTTACCATGGCCATTTTGGTAGTTGTACTTTTCATTACCGGTGTATATCGGTTTGCATTGGTGCTGACCACCAACCAAAAAATGGCCGGTTACGCTGCTTTAATGGGGGTGTTCTCCTCTATGTTTTTAGAAACCTTGCATCTTTTTGGGCAATTGCCTAGCTTGATGGGAATCAGCGTTTTACTGCATGCGCTTCCTGAGATATATGCATGGATAAAACTTGGGCGTATCCAACATTTATTAACTTCACTTTCGCTGATAGCCTTAACGGTAACTTCACATCATGTTACCCCTATCTTTGGCATGGTTTTCTTCGTGTTCCCTTTAATCGGTTTGGTGATTATGGATGTTTCACGAGACCAGGTAGATAGTAACAAAGAGATTGTTTTTTGGGTTTTTTATAGGGTGTTCAGGCGCTTGTTCTGGCGAATAGTTTCGTTCGGTATGGGGTCTTTGGTTCTCATTATCTTTTGTATGTTACCCTATTGGATAAATACTAAGAAAAATCCTATTACTCAGGTTCCGATCCCACATGGTTCTCGAGACAACTTTTTGGAGGTACTTTCCTCTGGGTTGGTCTTTTTTATAATCCCATGGGGTGCACTACTACTGCTGATACCATTTTTGTTTTATCGTTTTTATAGTAAACGGTTATTGTTCTTCGGACTGTCTTTTTCTTTATTGTCCTTACTGGGAACGGGAGGCACTACACCGCTTCCGAAAATGATGTTGGGGCAAAATGCATTTGAGATATTGACACTCGATAGGTTTACGTTATGGGCCACTATTATGGCGTTACCTTTATTGGGGGAGTTTACCTATAGGCTGGCAGAAGGGGATTTCAAACAAAAGATTATCGCTAGATACCGTAAGACCACCCATTATCTGATTTCGGCCATTTTCGGATCGGTGTATATAGGAATGGCAATTTTTACCATGAGTTTGGGATATTTTAGACCGGCCCAACCCCAAAAGATAAAGATGCTGCCCATTGTAAACTTCCTGAATCAGGACCAACACGACCAATGGAGGTATTTAACTTTGGGTTTTGGTGATCAAATGGCCTGGTTATCGGCTCAAACCAAAGCCATGACAGTCGATGGCAATTATCATTCGGCAAGAAGGCTGCCCGAACTGACCACTAGGGCCATTGAACGGTTGGAGAATTCGAAATTCAGAGGGGTAGAGGGCATTGGTTCTTTACAACAGTTTTTGACCGTTCCCGAAAAATATAGTTTAAAGTACATTTTCTCGAACGATAAGTTCTATGATCCCATCCTATATTATTGTGGTTGGCAACGTTTGCAACAATTGGAGAACGGTATCATGGTTTGGGAAAGGCTTAATGTAAAACCCATTCCCAAGATTATACCCAAGGAAGATGTTGCCGATTTTCTAAAAATAATGTGGGGGCTCATTCCCATGGGGACGTTGATAATCGCTTTTATAATCAACATACAAATGTTATGGTGGCGTAAATTGAGGGGCATAACCTGGGTGAAGGTAAATACCATAAAGTACCTACCGTCTTTTAAAGGCCCGCATAAGGCGCTTGGTTATGTAAACGGATTATGGGTCCTAGGGCTAATGGTACTGTTCATGATAAGTATGTATCGGTTTTATCTATATAGTAGTGCCCATCATAGTCCAGAAAACGTAATCAAAGCTTATTATGACGCATTGGATTTTAAAGAGTTCGAAAGGGCCCACTCTTATCTCGATCCCGATAGTGGCATATCCATTTCCCAATATATGCTGGAGGTTTCGGTAAGTGATGGGTTGCTCAGCTCCTACGCTAAATTGGATTCGATCGGAATCGAGGTACAAGAAAGGGATTCGGCCAGTTGTTTGACTAAAACGTATACCCAATGGATCACCCCATTGGAAAAGGTAGCGGACAGTATTCAACTGGAATTGATCAAAAAACAGGGGAAATGGTATATTAAAGCTTTGGCCAAGGATAACGATATACCTCCAAATCAATTGATGTCCAGTAACCAAACAACGTATTTTAACCATGGTAGACGCCGTGTAACTACGGAACAGACGCATCATGAGGATGTACTTCGCCAGCCTTTGTTGGAAATCTTATCGGCTAAACTGGTTAAGTACAACGGCAAGTACAGTATTATAGGGAGTATACAGAATATAGATAATGTACCGGCCGATGTATCCCTGAAGGGTACCTTGTATAATGACAGGGATAAGGTATTGGCCAGTTATGATGCCAAATATCATATAAAGCACAAATTGATGCCCAAAGAAACAACCCCGTTCAGAATCGATTTCGAGGGCATAGCATGGTCCTCGACCCTAGACACCATTCCACCCACCTTCGATCCCGACACCTTTACCCCTATAGATTTAGATGAGGTCCCGAAGACGTTCGACCTACAATGTTCCGGTAATATGGCAATAACGGATCTTTACAAATCTTTGGCCCTGCAACAAGTGTTTCTTGATGGAAACAGTGTTCAGGGGACTTTGTTCAATTTCGGGATCCAAGAGGTTACGGTGCCCCAATTGATTACCTCGTACTATAAAAAGGACGAAGGCCTGGTATGGGTAGATCATCATTTCGTTTTGGATGGGGTCCGTATTCAACGTAAACAACGGTTTACCTACGATCTTGCCGACACAAATAGGTTGGAGGTCGTTTATTCCGGACTCGAAAATTGCTATGTAAATGGAATACCGAACAATGATATCGTAAACAAATACACCCATGATACGACAAATGAATATTCCACACTGGGTGCCATTCATTTAAACGATGGTACTACCGATTACATTCGAATTGATCTGAACCCTTTTATCGGAAACCCCAAGTAATGAAATATAAGGTGCTTCTAATACTCATTTTTGGCGTTTTTGTTTGCTGTAGGCAAAACGGAACCGATGCGATTCCGGAAAATTACGGACTGTATAAATTACAGGGTAAAACGTCTTATTTGGCCGGGGATCCTATTAACATGGCATTTGAGGGTGAACCCAGGGACAGCTTGCGTTTGTGGGTCGATAATGTCTGGGGGAGCACTGTTCTGACCTCTATTGATTCCCTGAGGCCCATTTTTAGTTTACCTGAGGTGTTACGAAATAAATCGGGATATGTAAGTTGGGCATTGTTGATCGGGAGGAAAAAACTTTTGCATGGAGGATTGACTATTGAGCCGGCCCAGATCAACAAGACAATGATGGAAACCTATATGGGACCACCAAGTATTTTTAACCATAAAAATGATAAAGGCATGTTCGTGGCATTCCCTCAGGATGTTTATGGCAACCCGGTTCGTGATGCCTCCGAGGTTTGGGTTAATAAGGAAATGGGTGATAGAAAGGAAACCGAGGTTTTCAAGACTGAGCATATGATCGTGTACGATTATATTTATCCAGGTACAAAACCTGGTAAAATATTCGTGTCAGCCCAATTTAACGATCAAGTTTCCAAAGAAATGGTCACCTATATCCTACCAACCTATCCTACGGATTTTACCATAGATTCCCAAAGAGTTCATGACTTTGCCGATGGCAATCAGATGGTGACTTTAAATACATCGATAATTCGTGACCGCTACGGTAATACGGTTGCCGATGGAACCTTGGTACGTTTTCATATTGCCGCCTCTAGCGGTGGCGAGATCCAAACAGTAGGGCAGACCCTTAATGGTGTAGCCAGGGGCATGGTGTTACATCCAGAACAACCTGAAATTTGGCAAGTGTCCGCCATCATACCCAAAAGGGCGTTTAGTAATACGATCCGTCTTGGGTTCAAGGCTGCGGTCCTTGATTTCGATATAAGGTTCGAGCCCCAAGAAAACCTGGTGGTCCTAGGTCCTATAAAAGGGTATATGCAACAATTGGTGCCCGATGGACTTTCTGTAAGTTTGACTATCCTCGATCCTAAGGGCAAGCGTTTACATCACCAATTTGCCACAACCCAGAATGGGTTTGGGAAAATCTATCTTCCTTCTTTCTTGCAAGGCGCGGAAGGTCGGATACAGGCCAAGGTTTCCGGAATAACCAAAGAGATCGAACTACCATGAATACTACCAAAATCATATACAGGACTTTTTTGGTTGGCAGTTTCGTAGCTATAAATACGTTGATTATATACGGCATCTCTGCTTCCTGGAATTTTTTGAATACGGGGGCCGATCGTTCCAAGATGCTACATCTGACCCAAAAATTGGAATTGGCCTATTTACCGAAAATGCACTGGGATTTGGATGGCCAAAAAGGCCGGCCCATGAATAAACAGGCCTTAAAGGAACTGGAAGCCGATTATAGAAGTGCTTGGTATGTCAAGAATATGGCGTTTCGGAATAATGATCCCTTTGGTCTCGACGATTTCTTTACCAAAAGTGCCAAAGCCGAACTGTTGGCGTTGCTTAACCTAAATATACAAAATGGGGTAAGTCAAAGATCGACCACCATTACACATCATATTCAACTTGAGTTTTATAGTCTTGATGGAAAAATGGCCATTTTGACCGACCACATGGTTACCGGTTATCAAGAAACCTACCAACGGGGTGAATTGACTTATGCCGGACCTACGCAAAACAGCTACCGTGTAATGTTATTACTGGAAGATGGTTTTTGGCGAATTCGTCAAATGATAAAGACCAAGGGGGAGGAAGTTATAGTGAAACCGACCCAGGTCGGAATTTCGATTGGGGCCCTTAAAGGGATAAATTATTATCCGAAGTCACATCCGTGGGAAATGTTCGGGAAGCACCATGACCCGGCCATTTTGGATGCGGATTTTATGAAGTTAAAGTTGATGGGGTTCAACTCGATACGAATCTTTATACCATATGAAACCTTTGGAAGGGCCCATGTAGATGAAACCCAATTGAAACAAATATTGGAACTTATGGATATTGCCGCCGAAAAAGATCTAAAGGTCTTGATAACCTTGTTCGACTTTTTTGGGGAATATGATATGGCCCACTGGACCCTGGCACATAGACATGCCGAAAAACTAGTAACGACCCTGAAAGGGCATAGGGCCTTATTGGGATGGGACATTAAAAACGAACCAGATCTAGATTTTGACAATTATGGGAAACGCGAAGTTCTTACATGGTTGGAGTTAATGATAAACCGGTTAAGGGAATGGGATGATGTGCACCCGATAACCATTGGTTGGTCTACGCCGGAAGCAGCGGTTTCTTTAAAAGAAATGGTCGATTTCATTTCATTTCATTATTATGGTCCCCTAGAGGAATTCGATAACAGGTTTTCCGTACTTCGAGAAAAGGCAAAAGGGAAAAGCATGGTACTTCAGGAATTTGGAAAATCAAGTTATAAGGGCATATGGAATGCGTATATGGGCTCTGATGAAGCTCAACTTGAGTATATGCGAGGAATTAAGAAAAGATTGGATGCGAATGACCTGTCGTTTTATATATGGACCCTGCATGATTTCGAAAATATCCCCAATAAGGTTGTCGGTCCCAGACCTTGGCGAAAGGCCCATCAACGTAATTTCGGTCTTTTGGATGTACTGGGGAAGGAAAAACCGGTTAGTACTTTAGGCTGGGGAAATTGAAAAGGGGATGGAAACCAATGGATCCACCCCCTTTTGGAAACTAACCAAAATTAATACCTATCTCGTTATTAAAATTTCCTCAAGTTCGGGTTTTTCTTCTAGGTTAAGCTTTTGTTGGGTATCCTTGGCCATTTGTATAGCCTTAAAGTATTGTAGGTATAGCTCGGCTATTTTCGACATAGGCAGCGAGCAGGCCGCTTTATAATTTTGTATGCCCAGGCTCCTCCTGTAGGCACCGTCCATTAATATTTTTTGAATCGCATTGGCCAAAGATTCCACATTTTCCGGTTCAAAGAATTCACCTTGGTAACCCTCCTCACGGACCAAGGTGGCTAAATCACCCAGGTCGGGTAGGGCAACGGCCCTACCATAACTACCGGCTTGGTGCAGCACTCCCGAACTTCCTGTGGTTGAGGTGTATGGGAATATGACCACGGCGCTTTCACCGAACAATCGGGGAACATCCTCTTCGGCCACATATCCGGTAAACCGTAATTGAGGGATATGGGCGTAACGTTTGGCCACCCCTTCCAGATAACCCGGGGTATTCGGACTGTCCGTTCCGGCAATAACGATTTCTATGTCCAATCGGGTGCGGGCTCGAATAGCGGCTACGGCCTCAATAAGTACCTCTACTTTTTTATAGGTGCCGAATTTACCGAATGCCATTACTTGCAGGGGGCCTTCGGGTAAATCATAGGAGGGTTCGGGTGGGGTCTCAAAACTACCATGTGGTATTATGGCAACATTCCTGACCTTGTATTTTTCTTCCAGTATACCTTTATATTTACTTATGGTAACGGCCAAGACATCCGAGGCCAGAACAAAGCGGGTTAGCATACTCCCTATAAAATTGTAGATGCGCTGTAACCATTTGTTTTTTGTAAAACCTGCATTGTCAAGGTCTACTTTTTCAAGAATATTATGGAGCAACGAAATGGTGGGTATACCCATTGATCGACTTACAAAGGGTAACATTAGTCCCAGCGCGGCCGGAACTTTCTTGTCCCCGAACTTTAAAAACTGTAGGTTGAATAGTACGGCATCTGGTTTTACCTTGCGGAGGGTACGGGCCACTTTGAATAGATTTCGGTAATCATTAAAGTTCCAGCATTCCTCAACGCTTATCGGACAACCTGCCCCGGAAAAGGCAAGGTCTTTTGGGGATTGGGTAACATCGGTTAATAAAACCAGTTCGGTAACCTCATCTTGAAGACGAAAGTGCTTGACCAAGTGGTAACCGTATTCGGTTAGGGTAACCTTGCTCGGAGGGTAGGCGGTAACTATTGCTAACTTCATGTGGTTAAGTTTGTTAAAAGGTTTTGGGTACTTTAGTAAAGATGCCAAAAAACCGGGTTGGGTCCTTTGGATTCAGGATGGTTGACATAATTCTGTAGACGAATGGAGAATCACATCTGTTAAACGTTAGTCTCTCTTTGTGACACGGACCTAATCGTTTATCCGGATGTTTTTTTTCTTACATCATAGCGTATGTAGTAGATCAGTTGAGTGATTAGGAGGGCGGACATTGCAATGAGTTGTACCTGTACGACCATGCTCAGGGTGCCATGGAAAAATATGAGGAGCAGGACCTGGACACATCCAAATATGGCGGCCAACCAAATAGGGGTGTAGCGATCCAGCGATAGGTAATAGTATGTGAATATGTTGGCCACTGCGAATAGTGAGGTGGCCAGGGCATATTGCCAAAGTAAGGCGCTCATTGATAAGTAGGCGCCACCGAACAAGGCCCTGATGACGAATTCCGGGAAAAGGGCACAGAACGATACGATACCGATCGACAAGGCACTGATGTAGCTTACATACCTCAATAACATAGGGGTGGTTGGAATACCCTCTTTTTTGGCCTTTACCACTTCAGGGAGTAATAACATAACCAACATCCAAGCAATAAAGTAAACTACCCTACCAATGAGGGCCAGTGAGGCATATAGCCCCGCTTGTTCGTCAGCAAAATATCTTTTGACCAATATAATATCGCTATTATTGATCAATATTTGGGTCAGTTCGTAAAAGGCCGTTATGGCGATAAAATGTTTGATCCTTTTTTTTAACAAGGGGCTTAATCGAGACGGGCGAAAAATTCTGGAGGGTTTTAACTTCATGGGGAATGACCCCATAACCAAGGAGATAAAGATCCCAAAAGCTACAAGAACCCCATGTTGAAATGGCAATAGGATAAGGGCCGCGACGGTTATAAACAAACGGCCCCACATTTCCGATTGATAGGAAACCGCTAATTTCTTAAATTCATGTGCCCCCTGGTTTTTGCCCCTATTGATGCTCATCAAAAAATAGATGGGGATACCTATTCCGAATATTCGGAACATTAAGGCATTCTGGGTATGGAAAAATTGTTGAAGGGAGGGTGCTCCAACATAAACGGTAAATCCAAACAAAGCCCCGGCCCACAGGCCATACCTGTACAATTGATCGGTCACGGCCTTTCGGTCTGTACCATCGGTCTGTGCGATAAATTTTGCAACTGTCATTTGAAAGGTCATCCCGATAAAGGATAATACCAAAAGGAGCGTGATCATAAGGGCGGCCTCCGCAAAGGCTTTCGGCCCTAATAAACGTCCCAAGATCAAATTATATAAGTAGTTGCCCCCATTGACCACCATAGTACTGATCATAAACCATTGTTTGGGAGTAATTTTCCTTACCAATACCAATAGTGCTCCCATGCTAAAATATTATTCGGTTGATGGGGACTATAAAAACCTGTATTTGGCCAAAAACGATAACCGATGGGCATTTAAAAGGAAAGGGTCCCTGTTCAAGTAAGAGACAAGGGGTTTTCCATAGAGGGGCTTCAAATGAGGTCAACATAATGGTCTGGGGTGTAAATAAGGGATTCGGGATTTACAAATATCAGCGAATTTGACTTTCATTTAGGGGCAGTGTAGGCCGATGGTCGATTACTATAGACCAATGGCAGGTATTGCCCTTCGGCTGCCTGGGTGGGGGTGTTACCTTTACAATACCTTGAAAACCAATAGGGATATGACTCTTGTTAACCAAGATTCCCTGTACAACTTGACCAATGAAACGCACCTTTTTAATTCTTTTGGGCCTATTCCAATTTATGCAAATTTGGGGGCAATCGTTAATGGAGGAAGGCTTCCGATATTTAGAGCTTGGACAATTTGCCAAGGCAGAGATTTTTTTTGAGGGTTATCTCAAAAAAGATCCGGGTAATAAAACGGCCCTAATCTGTTATGGCAGGGCCGTAGGTTTAAATGGCAGACCAGAACTGGCCCAAGAACGTTTTTCACAACTTCTTAATGAATATCCCAATGATCTGGAGGTGAAATTGAACTACAATGAGTCTTTGTTATGGGATAAACGTTTTTCAGAAGCCAAACCCTTGTATGCGGTTTTGGTAAGGGATTACCCAACCAACTTTGCGGCAGTCTTAGGCTATGCCAATACCCTGAGTAACCTTAAAGAATATAAAGCCGCTTTGGAATGGGTGGAAAAGGCTTTGCGATTACAACCTAACGATCCAGGTGCGAAAACGTCCAAGAAATACATCCATCTTGGCTACGCCGATCAATGTGTCAAACAACAACGTTATAATCAAGGAGAGGTATTGTTAAAGGGTGTCTTCAAAGATTTTCCAAATGACCAGGAAACCCTGTTGAACCTAGCCAACCTCTATATTATAAAGAAAGAGGTGGAGTCTGCGAGAAATGCCTACAGAGACTATGTGAACCTACCCAAGGATTCCATCAAGGCCTTAAACGGTATGGCATTGGTAGAACATATAGATGGAAAGGATAAAAGAGCGCTACAGTTGGCCGCCTTAAGCAAACAAAAAATAGATGGGTATGATGATCCGCCCCTGCGTGAGCAAACCTATAATAGGTATGTACAGGCCTTGATCTGGAATAGAAAGTTCGTGAAGGCCAAAAAGATGATCGATAGCCTTTTTGTCCGGGAACCCGATAGGGATTGGATTTTGGCACTGCGGGCCACCTTGGGCCTTTATACAGGAGACCCCAATAGTAGTATACGGGATTATGAAAGGATTTTGGTAGAAGATAGTGCTTCATTCGATGGGAACCTAGGTTTGGCCAATGCACTTTTCGCTTCCGGACGTATCAAACCCGCTTACGGTGCGGCCTATCGGACCTTATATTTTTTTCCGAATCAAAAAGATGCCACCCTTTTCTTGGAAAAAATCAGTTTGGGGCATGTACCTGGGTTGGATCAGCATTTTGGGTATTCGTTCGATAATGGAAAGAATGTCGCTTTTTTCTCCAATACAGAGGTGAAAGTACCCCTTTCCACCCAGTTGGGGGGTTCATTGGCATATGGTTATAGAACAACCAAGAATACAGGGAAAGGTAACAGGGCGTATACCCATTCCGCGATTGGTGGATTATGGTATAGGCCATGGCCAAGAGCCGTTTTGGAAGGGAAATTGGGCTTGAATATTTCCGACTATGGGGCAGGGTCTTATACACAACCTATATTGAAGGTGCAATTGGCCACCCAGACTTTTAAACTGCACCGTATGACCGCAATTTACCATAGGGAGATGCAAAATTTCAATGCCGACCTTATTGCTAGGGAAATCGTAATGCAGCATTATCGTATAGATTATAATCTGGGTACGAATTTTGGTATGGGTTGGTTTAACCAGTTGATGTTTACGACACAAAACGATGGAAATGAACGCAAGCTATTGTTTACCTCCTTGTACTATAACCTTATGTTGAAACCCCTTGTGAAATTCGGTGTCAATTATCAATACATGGGTTTTGCCGATCAAGTACCGACCATATACTTTAGCCCGGAACGATTCCAAGCCATAGAGATTTTTGGGGAATTCAAAGGGAACCTTGCGAAAAATACGGAATTGGCCTTACTTGCAGCAACGGGGCGCCAAAAAGTAGAAGAAGACCCACTTACCAATACATTACGTGCCGATTTAAGTGTAAAACAACGGTTTTCGAAACGCCTGGAAGCTTCCGTATATGGGAGGTATAGTAATATCGCCTCAGCTACGGCGGCCGGATTCGAGTATTCCGAATTCGGGCTGAGGTTGTCTTGGAAGATTTCGAAGACCCCGATCTTTAAATTCACCCCTTGATCATTCCGATCTTTTATAAACGAAATCCCATCATCGTCTTAACCAAGTATGGCTTTGTAATAGGACTTTTCATGGATTAAAAAAGTCCATGGCCTTTGGACCATGGACTTAACAAACAACCCTATCCAGGATATGTTTTCCCAGAAGCTTATTCTTTGATGAGTTTTCCCCCATAGGATTTTCCGTTACTGAGGTCGGATAGTTTGTAGGCATAGACCCCACTGGCCAATTGGTTGAGATTGACATTAACATGGTTATCATTATTGGTGTTAAGGACTTGGGAGAACAGAACTTGGCCATTTAAATGTGAGATCATGACCCATACCTTATCGGTAGGCTCTGGTAATTGGATCGAGGTGGATTCTGTAAACGGGTTGGGATAGTTCATAAGCTTTAGGCTATCCAAGTCACTTTCCGCCTTTTTGATTTCAATATCATCTGGGTACAAGGGGTCCCCAAATAGAGTAGGACCTGTGGCTTCATTTTCTTGTGCATCTGGATTTGTGGCGACAATGACCACCCCGGCTACTTCTAGGACAAAAGGGGAATAGTTTTTGTAATCCCCTTGGATAGAAAATACGATGGAACGTAACTTTTCGAACTCGACCGGTTTGCCTTCGTGATTTTTAAAGTCGGAGAAGGGCAGATTTATTTCGGTTTCGTCTGTATTGGAACCAATTTTTAAGCGTAATCGTTCATTCCAGTCGGTCGTTGCATCCGTGACAAGGCTAACTTCGATTTCTTGACTGTTTTTTAAGTTGAGATCAATGGACTTGTATGTTGTTATCGGTAATTGCCGGTCACCGGCCATTAGATTTCTAAAAACGTTGATGGTTTCTTTGACCGCTCCGGTAGCGATAATACCTCGTTCTACCGTATGTCCTTTTTTTGTTGAGGGGGTGTGGGGTGTTATTTTGAACGACTCCAAGGAATCTACGGCGGTATTCATATCCGTTCCCCAAGGACCGTCTGCCAAATACATGGCATCGTGTTGATATGAATTTTCGGCTATTATCGAGAGGCCCATGTCGAATAAATGACCGGTTTCTATGACAAGGGTCTCTTCCCAATCCCCGTTTAGATCGATTACTTGGTTCAGGTTCTGGTACTCATTTTGCTCGGTAGTCTTATAGTTACCATCTAAAAGCAGCCATTTTGAGTTCTGTTTGTTGACGATTTCCAAGTGAAGTTGCCCGTTTTTATACGCACCATTCTTAAAAAATACAGTTGGTAGTATATTATCTTTAACTTCCTGTTTCAGTTGCTTTTCTTTGTTTAAGGTGTTGATGACCGAGTTGGCCAGAGTACTGACCTGCCCCATGTGGTTACCCCATATTTGGAAATTTTTATAGGCCCCTTTCGGATATTCCTCAATATTCCAAAGGCTATAAAGGCTTTGGTGATTACCGTGGTCCATTACCGAGAAAACTAAAGCATATTCTACATTTCCATTTGCCCGCTCTAACTCAGAATAAATGAGTTGGTATCCTTGAAGGGTAATGGTACGTAGATCCAAAAGCGTAGAACCGTTCAATCGATCGCATATCGTCTTGGTGTGATTATAAACGGCATCTTTAGTTTCCGTGGCAAGCGCTGCCGATACCCGTTTGTCAGATTGGTAATAATCAATCGAAAATACTTTGTCGGCATTGGTAATTCCCAATAGGTCTTCCGGGCTCGAAACATACGGGGTTTCGTTTCCGAACATACCGGTTGGTGGAAAATAATCATCTAAACTACCTGACTTGGCGCCAAGCGACTTATAACTTTTCTTATCATACTTAAACTGTAAACTTCTTTTGTTTTTGAAGGTATTCTTCTTGCTTCGGTCAAAATTACGTTTGGCGATAAGACTAGCTAAATCTCCATTACTTTCAAGACCGCCATCATTACCAGAGCTCACCGGGGTATGATCGGTTATCTTATTGTAATTGTTTCGTTTTATGGCGGAAAATGGATTTGCCGTTATGTAGAATAGGGCGTCGTTAAAATCATTGTCGCAACTGCCATAGTCCCGACGAATATCTTCAAAACCAAGTATGATTCTTTCGTTATCGGGATCGTTCAATAATACATTATGATACCTTAAGGCTTCGTCGGCTTCCGGATTAAAATCGGTTCCCGAATGCAATTGCCACAGACCTGAGGTAACCTTACCCTTCCACCCATTGGCCAATAGTACCCATCCGATGCCCGTACCTGCCTCGAACCTTCCGATTTTTACCTTATGGCCCACTTCCAAACTACCTCCACTATTGAGTGCCGATACGTTTGGAAAGATAATGGTTATATCCTTGTTTTTAGGGGCCTTAGTTAGTGGGTTGTCAATGGAATAGGTGTAAAACCCCAAAACGTTTTTGTATCCTGCGCCTTCCCCAACGAAGGTTACCCAAACGTCTGCATCTTCTTCAAGGATCAAATCGGTATCATATCCAGAACTAATGTAATGCGGATTATATTCGGGTACAGGATAGCCCTCAGGCAGGGCATCGGCGATTAATTGTAGGGTCTGGTCAGAAACGTCATCCTTACCATCAAAATACAATGGAGTTCCATCTGAGGTATATTCTCCCAAAAAACTATAGTTCTGGGCAAAGGAAAAAGAGATTGCGAAAAAAGCGGAAAATAGTAGTATAAGTCTCATGATAAGTAGGTTAAGGCTTTTCTCAAAATTGCCAAAAACTACTTTTACATAGGGTGGTCTATCGGTGAATCGACATTTTCGATAGACCGTTGGCTTTACACCCCCGATGTTTATTTGCCCATTTACACTAAAAGTTAGGGCTTTGAGGAAACCATAGTTGTATTGGTAAGGTGTTGATTTATAGCAGGTTCAACCTACGCATCAATTCCGGACGGTTCGAGCGACTGATAGGGACTACGCTTTTTTCTATTAAAACACTGTTGTCCTCGATGTCGATGATTTTGGAGAAATTGATGATGTACGACCGATGAATCTGTAAGAATTGGGCTTCCGGAAGTTTGTGGTAAATGCTTTTTAAGGTCGTATGCACCAAATACTCTTTGGTATCGGTCTTGATATTGATATAATCCCCTTTGGCCTCAATAATCAAGATATCGTTGAATTTAATTTTTATCAATCGCCTATCGATATTGATGTAGAGATCTTCACCCAAGGGGTTTGTGGTGGTTTGGTCCTCAGTTGTTTTGGGGCGGGCCACCATGGAGTTACGAATTTTTTGGATTGATTTTTCAAAACGTTCGGGATGAATGGGTTTTACCATATAATCGATTATCGATTCATATTCGTAAGAGGCCAATGCAAAACCTGTATCTGAAGTGGTCATCACTATTTTTGGGGCATTTTGCAAGGTCTGCACAAAGTCTATACCGGTAAAACCTGGCATGTGGATATCCAAAAACAGGAAATCTACCTCGTTTTGGTTCAGGTATTTAATGGCATCAATGGCATTGTCGAATTCCTCAACAACATCAAGGTCTTCCACCCGCGAACACAATTGCGAAATAATGGCCCTGGCTGCGGCTTCGTCATCAATAATCAAACAGTTCATACCCGTATGGTCTTTAAGTAGTACTCCATGTAGTCTAAGACCTCCATAAAGGGAATATGGCCCGATGGATCGTTTTCCCTTAAGGCACTCTCGTGTTGTACCGCCATTTCATAAGACTGGTCTAAGCCTAGGGCATTTATCTTGTGTCTTATTTTATGTACGTTCTCAGAAGCCGCCCTGTAAGCCCCGGTGACAATATTGTTTTCATATTGGGCTTTTTCAAGAGGGAGTTCGCTTTGCAAGATGCCGATGAATTTTTTACGGAAGACCTCATCGTCCCCGGCAATAGTATCTATATAGTCTAATTTGGCCTGTTCTTTCATGCCCGGTGTTTTTTTATTGTGAAGTAAAAGGTGGTTCCTTGGCCCACTTCAGATTCGAGCCATACACGTCCTTCATATAGGTCAATAATCTTCTTGACAATGGAAAGTCCAATGCCTGTAGATCCGTCTTTTGTGCCTAATGATTGAAAAATCTTAAAGATTTTTTCATGGTATTCCTTAGGGATGCCAACACCATTATCGCGAATGCTGAAGGTCCAATG
Source organism: Sediminicola luteus (assembly GCF_002514735.1). GTDB lineage: Bacteria > Bacteroidota > Bacteroidia > Flavobacteriales > Flavobacteriaceae > HQA918. The sequence goes on from NZ_NBWU01000008.1 coordinate 52,295, forward strand.
GGAATTTGATTCATCACAACCGATTTGAACAAGACCTTCCTTTTTTTCGATATGCATAACGGCATTGGATAAAAAGTTCTGGAAAAGTTGGTGGATCTTGGTTTTATCGGCCTTAATGGTCGGTAAAGGGCTAGTAATCTCGATGTTTACATGACTAGGGATATAGATAATTCCCATAATGTCCTTTACTACATGGTTTAGGTTTACTTCAATCTCCTTATGGTCCTTACGACCAATACTAGAATATTTTAAAATACCATCTATAAGATTGTCCATTCCCTCAATCTTATCCTGGATCATTTGGATCTGTTCGAAACCATTTTCGTCTAAAACATCTTGGTGATCTTCTCTTAACCAGGTAGCTAGGGCACTTACGCTACGTAGTGGCGATTTTAGGTCGTGGGATACGATATGGGCGTATTCGTGTAATTCTTTGTTACTGACCTGCAACTCTTTCAGTAATTGTGCTTTTTGTAGTTCGAGTTGTTTGTGTCCCGTAATATCTAAATGTATACCAATGGAACCGATTATACGATGACGTTCATCATATCTCGGGGCGCCACTGATCAACCAATGTCGTGTTTGGCCTGATTTATGACGCACCTTAAGTTCAAAAGAGGCCGTTTTCTTTTTATCTACCGAGTTCGAGCTATCATTGATTAAGGTCATTTGTTGGTATTCCAATAACTCGCTAGCGGTCTGGCCCAATAGTTCCTGTTCCGAATAGCCACTCATGGCACAGAAACTTTGGTTTACCATTTGGATCTTATCGAACTTATCGACTTCAACAAGACCTAGATTCATGTTGGCAATGATACTGCTGTATTTTTCCTTTTCTGCCTGGAGATTCTGTTTAAAGGTACGGCGAAGGGTTATGTCTTTATAGGTCCAAAGGTGTCCCATATAATTCCCTTTACTAGATATGGGTATATAGTCCCTTTCAAGAAACCTTCCGTCTTTTGTCTCTAGTTCGTCATCGATTACGGTAAGCCTATTATTATGTATGGAATCCAAGTTTTCTTCAAAGGTTACGGGCATGGGGAACACCTTTTTCAAACGATTGGTCGTTTCGGAACAATTTTGACCAATTAAGGCCTCTGGCGTTTCATCGATGTCGAACATCTCACAGAATTTTTCGTTGGTTAAGGCAATCGAGCCTTTCTCATCTTCCAACAATACCGCTAGATCAAGGTTTTTGATTAATAAAGCCAGTCTGCTTTCCGAGGCCGCCAATTTTTCTTGGGCTTCGAGCTCGGCCGTTATATCTTCTATAATGGCCAATCTATAATCGATATCCCCATCTACTTTACGAATGGCACTCACGGAGGTTTTGGCCATAAAAGTACTTCCGTTTTTACGCCTATACCGTTTATTGATGGAGAAATGGTCCAGGTTGCCGGTTCCCATTTGTTCCAACAGGCGTTTTGATGTGGCGAATTCTTCCTTAACCGAAATATCGGCTACACTGAGTTGTTTGATTTCATTTAAACTGTATCCGAGCATGTTCAACATGGCGGAGTTGCATTTGATGAACTTACCATCTACCGAGAGAACTATACCCAAAGGGGAATTCTCAACTATGATGTCTAGTTGTTTCCGCTGCTCGGACAATAGGGCCTCGATTTCCATTTCCTGGGTGATATCCCTAATGATCCCCTGGGCCGCAATCGGGTGCCCTTCTCGGTTGTAGATCAAACTGGCGTTGATTTGGACATACTTGGTCTGGTTCTTTCGTGTATAGATCTTGGCCCTATAGTTTTTTAGTACACCGACCTTTAACAAGGTTTTGGTAGATTCTTTGGTATATTCCGCAAAATCTGGATGTACCAGTTCTTGAAGGTTTAAAGATTCTTTGTTATAATCGAAACCCAAAAAGGATTTGGCCGAATCATTGGTTTTAATGACCTCAAAGTTCAAATCCATGATTACATAGGGGTCGATGATATTGAGGAAAGCCGAATCCATTTCGTCAGAACGTTCGTCTAGTAGAGCGTTCAACCGGGCATTGGTCCTTTTTAGGTGTTCGGCAGTATCGTATAAGGCCTTGGATTTTTCCTCCAAAATCTTTTCGGCCGTAAGCCTGGCCTTTTTTTGACGGTCTAATGCCCGTTTTAATATGTCGACCTCGTTATGCGGCATTTTGTACGATATCAAATCGAACCTCCGTTCCGTCTTCCTTTAAAAGCTCATAGGAAACCGTTGCTGTGGCATTGAAATGTTCAAAGCACTTTTCGATTAAACCATGGGCCAATCGATAAAGTCCCCTTGATGAACTGTATACCATGGAAATCGAGGTGTCGCTCTTTTCCAAAATTTTAAAGGTCGGCAATTCGGCATCCGGATATAACTTCTTTACATGAACATGGATGTGATCCTCTATGGAATACAACAAACCGATTGGGGAAGAATAACTCTGGATAATTTCTGGATGTGCACGACCAAGGCTATTGAAAAGATAATGCCCAAAGGCGTACAAAAGGTTTTCGATAGGCTTGTTTACCAACTGGTTCAATTGGGTTAGCAAGGCTACCATTTCATTAAAGTCGTAGGTTCCGATAGAGGTATAGATCCCTTCGGAAGGTAGGTCGGAGGCTTCGATTATGGCATCAACGGTCTCAAGGCCGAATTCGGCCTCGACCATGTCCAAGAACTCCGTGAACACGATTCCTTTCATTTCGAAAAAATATGATTAAAAGTACTATAAGTAACTCTAAATCAATATAATTTATTGTGAAAGGGCTAAAATTGTCAGGCTTTGACCAATTCGTTGATATTCCAATAATCCAAAACGGTCTTTATACGTTCTTCGTAGGCTTCATACTTTAAGGGTTTAATAATATAACCCGATACACCAATACGATAGCATTCCAATAGATCGTCCCTATTTTGGGAGGTGGTTAGTATTATCGTAGGTAGGTATTTTATCTGCTCATGCTGTTTTAGTATCCCCAGGAACTCGATGCCGTTCATGCGCGGCATATTGAGGTCCAAGAAAATAATGTCGGGCAGTTCTGCCCCTGTTTCCAGTATTTCCAAAGCCTCTTCACCGTTTTTCGCTTCCGTTAGGCTATACTTGGTCTCAAGCTTGCTAAGTGCCCTTTGGAACTTCATTGTTTCTATGTCGTCGTCCTCGATCAATAATAGGTTCATCGCCAAATATTTTAAAGCCAAATTACGACCTATTTAAATATCATTTACGTAACTGTAGTTCAAATTGGAAAATGTGTAGACGAATGGTGTCGAATTAAAGCTTAATGAAATTGCTTTATAAGATCGATTTATAGTTTATATGCGCTATTAATTTGAACTGGATCCATAGGACTTTGGATAATAAAAATCAATAAGTCTTACGAATTGGTTCGATACAATCAAACTCTTCAGTATAAAAACCGTGTTTTATAACCTAGGGTTATGGTTAATTTGGTTTAAACTATGAGTTTGAATTTGCAGAAATATTTGGATTGAAAAGGTATTGTGGTTGACTAAGGGTTGTCACAACAAAACCTTAACGAGAAACAAGAATTTGATAAGCACGACTTTTGAAAACTAAAAAAACTGGCGAACCAAAAAGAAGTCGGTAAGGATTATAAAGAAAAGCTCAAGGTTTCAATGTTAAGTTTTTTGGTTAAGCCGTATTCGCTTCTTGAAGTAATTCTAGTCATGTTGTATAACCCTGAATTTCCATTTCATTACTTTAATCGTGTTCAAACCATTTTAACTGTTTTCTATTCATATGGAAATACATGAATTGGGTTTCACCCGAGGCATTGGGACTGCCACCCCGACTTAAAAATCCAGCTTCTATTTCGATGCTGGATTTTTTTTTGGTCTCGCAAAAGAAATGTTGGTACTTGTTATAGCACATTTCCCCCAAAACACCACGCTTCTGTATTCGTACTATCTCAATATATAGCTGGTGTTTTCTAGCCAGTACCTACTTTGTACTTTTGGGTATACCTGTTCTAATAGCATGAAATCTTTCCTTTTCTTTCTTTTTCTTTGGGTTGGCTGCATCGTATACGGACAGACGACCTACAAAATCGAAGGTTTTTCTTCACAATACCGGGCTGAATTGCATATTGAAAAGGGCTACGAAGATCAGGTCTTTAAAAAAGGGAGGCTTTTGGTGTTCGACGGCCAAACCCAAGAGCTGTTGATCGAGTTGCCTTCCGAAGAGTTTACGGTACATCTAAAATCAACGGGTACGGTTAAGACCAATATTATCGAATGGCCTTATGGTGAACAATCGGTACTTTTCTATGAGGATTTAAATTTTGATGGCCGAAAAGATTTGGCCCTGATGGATGGGCAGCATAGTTGTTACCATGGTCCATCTTTTCAAGTGTATCTTGTGAGCGACCAAGGTTTACGGCATAATAAGGCCTTTAGCCGCTTGGCCCAAGAATATTGTGGTATGTTCCAGATCGATCATGAAAATAAAAGCATCTATACCACGACCAAAAACGGCTGTTGTTGGCATCAGTTTTCCACTTTTAAGGTGGTAGATAATACGCCTGTTCCCGTTTCCGTAGTGGAGGAAGATGCCATGCATTTTCCTTTTCTGACGACCACCTTGACCGAGTGGCCGAATGGAAAAAAACAGACGAGCATCTATAAAACCATAGATCTGCAGCAAGAAGATGTGCAGTCGAGGCTCTCGTTCACCTTGGCCAAAAGTGGGAAGGAGTTGCTTTTGTATACCTTAGAAGATGAAGTGTTGTATTATCTACTGCTACAGCCCAATGGGGCCATTGAGTTCGCTTACCCAGCAGCCGGAAGTGAAGCCGAGATAGATTTTATGTGGAATACCCAAGGAAACAGCCTAGGGTTTACCAACCAAGGGGCGCACTATGAAATCTATGAAACCCGAAAAGGGTATAGGCTGCATAAAATTGGGGTCCGGGTAAGGGTGAACGGAAAACGGTATCATTTAAAAGGCGATGTAAAGACGGTCAAAGGTAGTTTAGAGGCTTTGCGCCAGTTGAATCTATCGAATGTGGGAAAAGAATAACAGCCTTTAACCGATTCGGAAATAGGGAACATAAGAAAACGATGGATTTTTTAAAAGAATACAACAAGCACCAAAGCTATCTGAAGGAGCATATCAATTTGCAATCGGAAAGACAAAAGAAAGAGATCGTCGTTGCCCTGATCCACTTCTGTTTTATACTGCCCAGCTTTAAAGGGTTGGTAAAAGAACACATAGGTCGAGAGGTGCAATTGGATCGGTTTCTAGATGATTTTGAAGCCCAAAACCTCGATGAATATACAGTAGCATCGGCAAAGGCCCTAGGTGACGAGGATCCCTATGCCGACGATTTTAAGGAATGGGACCCCTTGGATCTATTGGTACTGAATATGTTCGATTACCTGCTAATTGAAGATAGGACCCAATGTGTTTTACGGATACTCAATGGAGTGATCGAGCTGTTGGACTATTACCATCAATTTTCCGATCGACCCCAATATTGGAGCCATTTATTGCAAACGGAATTATTACGACAAAAGGAAATCCTAAAGTCAGAAAAGGTCCGCTACGATTTGTATACTAAAGTCTATAGTTCGGAAATGTTCCAGATTGGATAGGTAAAAAACTCTATGGTAATTCTTGTTAAGAAGATGGGAACGAACCATGCTGGGCTTCATGAAGCGCACGAAGCTAAAAAATAAAAAATTTAAAAATGAATGATGTACCACAACCTTATCATACAGTTATCGGAGATGAAATAATTGTTGTTGTTTTCGGAAATGAACTGATTGATTTAAGCGGTTGCGAAGTAGATGCTGGAGACCCTTTTTGCTATATAATGGGAACAGATGCTTGGTTTGAAAAACAAAACACAAATGAAGGGAGTTTTCTAATTGCTAAAACATATGACAAGCATTTTTTTAGCATAGCTATTGACCATAAGACTTCAAAATTATTGAATAAACCAAAAGGGATTTTAGTACTTACACCAAATTTCCCATTAAAAGCAGAAGACATTCAACAAACTAATGATTTAGAAAAATTACGAAAATGGATAGATACTGAAATCGGCGAAAAAAACATGGGAGGGACCATATATTGTTTCTACACTGAAGAAGCCAAAAGAAAATATCATCAAGAAGAGTAGACGTTCGCAAACCTGCCCATCCGGCAGGCGGGAAGAAGCATAAAAAAACAATTGACATATTTTAAAAAAGTCTCTAAGTATTGCCAAGGCCGTTAGGTTTGCCAATAACAACTAAAACCCCAAACACACCTCTGGGTTAAAACAGCAGAGGTATTCCAAATAAGTAAGGTAATCGGTAAATTGGAAATTGAAGTAGTTTAAACCAATTCATATAAAAAAGGGAATGGTTCCCTTAATAAACACAAAGATGAAAACATTTCAATTGGGTGCGCTGAAGTATACGGTTTCGATGGTAATATTAGTTTTTGGCTTGGCCTCTTGCCGCCAAATTCAAAATACATCACCTAAAGAAACGCAAACCAAGGCTGAAATATATGATTCCTATATATCGGAATTGCATGCTAGAGGGCAATTTAATGGCAATGCCCTGATAATTGAAAATGGAAAAATCGTGTATCAAGGAGCGTTCGGGCTCGCCAATTACGAACCCATTGATTCTTTGAAACTGAATGGGGTATTTAGACTTGGTTCTGTCAGTAAACAATTTACCGCCATGGGTATTATGATTTTAAAAGAGGCAGGTAAATTAACTTACGAGCAAGATATTAGAGCCTTTCTTCCCGAGCTTCCCTACCAGGGGATAACCATACGGCATTTGTTGAACCATACCTCTGGATTACCCGATTACTCGAGGATAATGGACCAACACTGGAAGAATGATTTGGCATATGACGATCCCGAAAGGTTTATTTCCGGAAATGAGGATGTGTTACAGATGTTATGTGAATATAAACCCCCGGTACATTTTAAACCTGGAGAAAAATGGGAATATAGCAATACGGGTTACAACTTGTTGGCGACCCTAATTTCAAGGGTTTCGGCTATGCCTTTTAATGCGTTTATGCAAGAAAAAGTATTTGGGCCCGCTAAAATGTCAAATGCTTGTGTGTATCAGTATATGCCTGGTTTTGATGATAAAATGCCAAACCGGGTTTTTGGCTTCGGTACTAAATTTAACGGCAATGATAAGTTTTCTACTGATGCCCATTATCTAAATAATGCCAAGGGTGAGGGGGGCGTCTATGCCACATTGGAAGATCTTACGAAATGGGACCGCGTATTATATACCGATTTACTCGTTTCAAAACAAACCATGGAAGAGGCATTTACGCCGGGGATACTCAATAACGGCAATCGAACCGATTACGGTTTGGGTTGGTTTATTTCTAAATCCCCCAATGGAAAGAAAGTTGTAAAACACAAGGGAGGTTGGGCCGGCTTTTTAACTAATATATATAGGGAAATAGAAGAGGAAAACTGTATTATCACCTTAACGAATAATAATAGCCGTTACTTTAATATAGAAGAGGGTTTAATAGATATTCTACATAATAAACCGCCTCGGTATCCAAAAATATTCATTGCTGATGTCTTCGGGAAAAAGGTTCAAGATGAAGGGATAGTAGCTGCCATTGCCTATTATAAAAAACTAAAGGCGGAACAATTCGATAACTACGTTTTTAACGAGTATGAGCTCAATTTTTTAGGGTATGAACTATTGGAAGATAAAAAAGTAAATGAGGCCTTAGCTGTTTTTAAATTGAATAAAGAGGCCTATCCGAATTCGGCCAATGTATACGATAGTTATGGCGATGCCCTACTGGAAAAGGGAGATACGGTTAACGCGTTGATTAATTTTAAAAAAGTAAAGGCCCTAGATGCTGAGTTTTTTGGTATTCATGAAAAAATTGAAAAATATGCTTCGCCAAAGAATAGCCAATGATAAGTACACCATTGTAACACTAAATCCATTCAAATATGGGTAAGCCGTAATTACTCTGATTCATTTTGGGGAAGGAAACCTTCCTGAAAAAAAATCAATCCAAGGCTGTACATTATGAAGTGTCATCCAGCGCATATAGATTCAAATTTCACGAATACCAAACCTCCGTTTTAATACGATTTCGATTGGCCTATTTTTCGACCGGATAGCCTCATAGTTTATTGTAAAATGGATATTGTGTTTCAATTTATTATCAAATCACTATGCACTTAAAAAGAAGGCTCCAGATTTCTTAACAAGCTTTTTTCAACTGTTTAACGTAATGGATGACATGGTCAAAAGTAAACTGAAAAAAGGATTCATCACCTGGTTCATTACCACCACCCTAGGGCTTGTCGGGGTTTTGGTAATCATTGCTATGATGGTCTATATACTTTTTGAAAAAATAGAATTCTTCCCTTTGTTTATGGCCTTTTGGTTAAGCATAATGGTGCTTGTAGTACTGGTCATATATAAAGATTTTAAGCGGATCCTGATCGATGAAGCTTCTCAAACCTTAACCTATTATTCCATGTATCGTCCGTTTGGGAAAAGCATGGTATTGCACCAGTATAAGGGATATATAGTATCGGAAGAATATGGTGCCTATGAAACTTATAAGACCTTGCATCTGATCGACACTTCAAATACCACCGTGTTTAAGATCAGTGGTTTGTTCTATGCCAATTTTGACGAACTGTGCCAAGCGATCCCATTGAAGCCCATCAAAACAAAGCATTTGGGCTTTTGGAAGTATGTACAACTAGTGTGTACCGGTCGTATCGATATTACAAAACTTTGAAGCTAAAAGCCCCTGACGTATGTTCATGTATGGGTTTTCTTGACCGGAAACTATACTGTAAAAGGGAAAGTAAGTGATGAAAAAATCGGTTATGCTAGTGGCAGTGGTATTATTTTTAAAGACCAACGCCCAACAGATAAGGGAGGTCGGTTTGGGTTTGTTGGAAGTCAATACGGACCATGATCTATTGTTGTTCGAGCATTTTAAGGACCAGGATCCGGCTGTTCAAATTCAATGTAAACCATTGAAAAATGGACAAGTTTCCTTCGAAAGTGACTTGGAGCTGGAGCCCTATGCCCTATACGAAGGGGATGAAGAAGGGGGGTACCCCAAACTACAATTTGTGGTTACCCAAGAATCGCCGCTGTTTTTTAGGGTAATCGTTAATGCTAAAACGGGAGCGCAATACTATATCAAAAAGAACGAAAAAGCCGCGTACTATCTAACCCATCAGGCGCTGACGGATAGCAAATCGGAAAGAAAACCATTTGTTGCCCAATGGTATGTTTATGAAACCTGGTGCCGTTACCTAAAGCGGGTGTATGTGGAATTGGACCCGAGTGACATTTATGACAAACCCCATGGGGAGTCCCTAGTTACTTCAAAGGCCCCTAGATTACTACCGTTTACGGTCGAAAAAATGCAGGGTGAATGGATAAAGCTCAAAAAAATGCCCTTACCCGCAGCCAACTTTTTGCATAACCAAAACTATGAAGGCTGGTATCAATGGAAAAAAAACAACCGCTTACGCATACAGATCATCGAAAACACCCTAGAATAGAAAGGGAGGTAGCAAAGCGGCTTATAGGGTATGAATTAGAATCCTAAGATTAGTCTGGTATCTCGACCCAAGGATGGTATCGATGTGGGATTTTGCGAATTGATTTAACGACCTAACCCAAATCAGGATTTGGGTAGAACCTCCACATTAAGTAACCCAAAACTTGATCTCAGGGAATCCCCTGAATTTTTTGGTTTCAGGGAATGCCCTGAACGATTTCTCTTGGTCTGGATTTAAATTGCCAACAGTTAATAATCCAAAAACCAATTGTTATGAAAACCCTGAGAACCCTTTGTTATGTAGCTGCTGCCTTAAGTCTTTTTCTGAGTTGTAAGGCCGAACCCTTGGAGGGCGATGAACAGGCCCCCGTAATCGAGATTATGTCTCCGGTAGAGAATGAAGAATTCTATACTATTGCCAGCAATACGGCACCTAGTGTTTTACAGATTCGCGCCAAGGCTACTGATAATAATGCGGTAACCTTCGGCATATTAACCATAGCAGATCCCAACGGTGATCTGGCCGATGTAGATTTTGATACCAACATCAAAGAAAACAATACCGTAATGGAGCTGTCTTCTGATTTTAGTACAGACACGCCAGGTACCTATACCCTGCGTTTTTTGTTCAGGGATGCCAATGGAAATGAGGCAAGTACCTCTAGAACGGTACGATGCCTGCATGTTGGGGGTGATACCGATCTGGCCGCAAAAAACTAGGCGGCTTCAGATGGGTTTGGGTAACTGATCTTGCCCTAGCGCCCACTCCAAAAAGCAAAAAAGCATTTGCATTTCCCATACGAATGAAAAAATCAAAAGATGAAACAGCTTTTCTATCGCATTAGTTTGCTCCTCCCTCTTTTGGGGTTTTGCCAGCACGGAATCAACTATAAGGCCATAATCCATGATGCCGATTCGGTCGCGACAAACCGCGGGCTTATCCTCCAATTCAGCATTATAGAAAATGCAACTACCGAAGTTTATGTAGAAACGCATAGTTTGACCACCGATGCCTTTGGTATCATTGTGACCCAAATTGGGGAAGGCGCGCCTACGCTGGGTAGTTTCCAAACTTTGGACTGGTCCCGGGAGTATTTTCTGGGCGTGCGGATGGATTTGGGCAATGGATGGATAGATTTAGGAACCTCGGCCTTTAAAAATGTGCCTTATGCCTTTCATGCCCAAACAGCCACCAGTCTTAGCGGTCCACTTCCGGATAGGGGTAATCTAGAGAAAATAGAGGAGAACGGGCAGCAAGGCTATCGTTTAGTCGATGCCAATCCAGAAAACCATGGCAATATCGGGGATTTTGCGGTCGATCTTTCGCATCAATCCTATCCTTCGGAAACTACGGGTGCCACCGGAACCTATGCGTTCGCGGCCGGTAATAATACCTCGGCCACCGGTGAGGCTGCTATTGCCATGGGGCAGATCGCCCAAGCTACCGATTTTGGGGTGGCTTTGGGGTATGGGGCCAGTGCCGAGGGCCATTACGGCTTGGCCTTGGGATATAACCCTACCGCTGCGGAACGATATTCCATTGCCATTGGGGGTAGTAGCTATGCGGCATCCGAGGCGTCGGCGGCCATAGGATGGGGTACTTGGGCCCAGAGTCGTTCAGAAACGGCCATGGGACGATATAATACCCTGTATACCCCTGAAATCGAAACCGGATGGTCGCCAAACGATCGTCTTTTCATAATCGGTAATGGCTCTAGTGCAGGTAGTCGTAGCGATGCCCTTATCATCCGGAAAAATGGGAATACCGAAATCAATGGGGCATTGACCATAGACGCTACCAACGATGATACAGGCTATACCCTGCCTAAGGCCAAGGGCGATGCCGGGGCGGTTTTGGTTATGGATGCCAATGGTACCGATACCCGTTGGCAAAATGCCGATGGTTTCGGACAACTCCTAAAAGTACGATCCGGTTTTAACCAGGGCTTCCGGATCAATGGTAATAACCCTATGTATTATGGTGAAATTGGCGATAGGGCAGTAGATCTAAGTATGGCGACAGTAGGCAATGCTATCGGTGCCACTGGCGATTTTTCCGTAGCTATGGGTAAAGATGCCCGGGCAACGGGAATATATGCGGTGGCTATTGGAAACGGACCTTTGGCCTCGGGCCAAGAGTCGGTGGCCATGGGCCGGCTTACCGAGGCCACGGGCAATTTCTCTACCACCATGGGCGGGAATACGAAGGCCGAAGGTACCTACGCCACGGCTATAGGTTTTGGTACCCTAGCCGTAGGCGATGCAGCCACGGCCCTGGGGGTGGGTTCCCAAGCCCTTGGTTATGCCTCTATGTCCGTGGGACTGTCTAGTATTGCCGTCGGCGAGTACTCGACCAGTATGGGATTGGGAACGATGACCGAAAGTATGGGCCAAACCGCATTAGGGCTTTATAACACCATAGCGTCGGGGTCTGAGGACACTTTTGAGAATACGAATCGCTTGTTCGTAATCGGGAATGGGACTGCGCCCAACAACCGCAGTGATGCCCTTGTTTTGCTCAAAAATGGAAATGCGACACTACATGGTAACCTGACTTCGGAAGAAATCCATGGAACCGATTCTGGCGATGCCGATATGAAGGCCTATATCTACGGACTGGTAGCCCCAAGTGGGGGGCGGTCGGCGGCATCTTCCGAGGGCTTTACCGTAGACCGTAGGGCACAAGGTGTCTACAGGGTCAATTTTAGCAACCCACCGGCCAGCCCCAGTAGCTATATCGCCATAGCTTCTTTAAACGATATCGGTTTTATCACCACCACCCGAGAACGGAACTATGTGCTGGTCAATACCTACGATACCTCAGGGACCCTGGCCGATCGTTCCTTCAGTTTTGTGGTCTATAAAAAATAAACGGTGATGGAAAGACTCCTTTTGTTCGTATTCCTCATAGTAAGTCAGGCGACCTTTGCCCAAGTACGGGTCAAGACCTCCGTAATGGATAATGGGGGCGATCTGGCCCAAATAGGAGGGGTGCATGTTATTTCCACCGTAGGTGAAGTTGTGGTACAAGAACATACCATAGCAGATCTAGAGATTTCCGAAGGATTTCTGGGTAAGTCCATGCTAACCATATATTTAGCCGACGATGCCGACGATGCCGACGATGCCGACGATGCCGACGATGCCGACGATGCCGACGATGCCGATGATGCCGACGATGCCGACGATACTGCGGACGAGGGAGATAATCCGATCATATTGGATGAGGTGATTGGCCTGTTCCCCAACCCTACCGTAAATGAGGTACGCTTTCAACTTCCGCAAGGGGCCAACTTTATTGTTTCCATACATGATGTTAGCGGGAAACACCTCATTACCCGCTCGGCCAACCAAACCGATTTTGTCCTCGATTTAACCGCCCAAGCCAAAGGCCTCTATATTATATCGATGGTAAACCAAAACAACGGGCAATTCCATGCCTTTAAAATCATAATGCAATGAGAACCATTTTAATGTTATTGATCAGTATGACCGCATTTTCACAAACCGCCTTCAATGGTATTGCCATTAATGCGCATATACCCCAAGGCTGGCAAGTACAGGAAGAGAATTATGGTCAGATTTTGTTGGCCAATCCCAACGAACAGGCTGCCTTGATCTTGATGGAACATGGTTGGGGCTCTGAACAACAGCTTTTGCAGAATATGCAGCAGAATATTCAAGAAGAGGGTATGGAGGCGGCCTTGGCCAGTGATATCATGCAGCTTGAAAATGGCGACTATATAGCCTTGTACCAAGGGTATGCCAACCAACAGGAGATTATTTTGGTGGCCGTGGTCTCTCGAAGTAGTTTATGGGGCATTGGCGGGGTCATGACCTTGGTTATGGCATCCAAACCGAGTTTTAACGATGCCTTGCAAGACCTGGCCGTGGTGGTTTCCAAATCGATTAAATACCGCACTTTTATGAATGCGCAGGCCCAACAACGTGCCGCTATGTTCAAGGGGAGGAAATTAGTAAAATATAGTTCCAATCATACTTCGGATTACTATGGGGACATCAGTATCGCATCAAGGAGTAAGACGACCATAAATTTTTGTTCGAGTGGCCGATTTGCGCTTGATGGCTATTCCGAATTTAGTGCCGGTGGCCCGGCCATGGATGGTGAAGTGTCTTCCGACAATAGTGCAGGGGTAGGGTTGTGGAGCCTTATGGTCATAAACGATTATATGGTGCTACGCTTGGTCTCCAACGCCGGAGAGGTGAATTATATGCCCATAGAACGTTATACCGAAGATGGTGCTTTTTACATTAATGGTGATAAGTGGGTAATCGGTGGAAGCGAAATCTGTAATTAAAAGCTATGTTCTGTTCAATTTTTGATACATTTAAATGTTAAAAATTCCGCTTTTGAAAGCCACGCGCCTTATTCCGTTTTTAATCTGCAGTCTAAGTGTTTTGTACTGCCAAGGTCAAGTAATGGCGACCATCGATAGCCTGAAGAATGACTTAAAAAGAACCGAGGTTACCGATTCTACCTATATTACCAATAACCTGCTTATTGGCGGTTATTTTGCTTCGGTCAATATAGATAGCAGCGGGGGTTATATGCGAAAGGCCATTAAAAGGTCATTGGCCACGGATCGGTATAAGATCGTAAAGGGTCTCGGTAACCTGGGGCTTATCCATTTTTATCAATCCAATGCCGACTCGGCACGCTATTACTATGACCGTGCCTTAGAATATTTAGATCAGAAAGATAATGCTGTAGAGCGTTCTACGATTTATGCCAATTATGCCCTGTCTTATCAAAACTCAGATGCCCATGAAAAGCGATTGGAGTACAGTCAGAAGGCAATCGATTTGGTGGAAGATGACCCCAAGGAAGTGTGCTTGTTGTATTTTAACCATTCTTTGATCTTACAAGAATTGGACGATATCAAAGGGGCCAGGGCCTATTTGGAAAAAGCCTGGGAAACCAGTAATATCTCAAAGGATTATCGTGTAAATGCCGCTGCATTAAAACGTTTGGCACAATACAGTATTGAAGATAATGACTTAGATCAGGCCAGGGCTTATCTAGAAGAAGGCTTGGAACTTTGCGATATTTTGCAGTCTCCGGAAACCAATTATCATATTTATAGCGAATTGGGTAAACTGTACGATACCATGGGGCTTTATGGTAAAGCCGGTCCCTTTTTGAAAAAAGCCCACCAGAATGCCGTGGCCCGTAATCATAAGTTCGAGATCATGGCCTCCTATATTTATTTAGGGAAACATGAATTCCTTCAAGGAAATTACTCCAAGGCAAACGACTATTTTGAACGATTCGAGGCCTTGTACCAAATCCATCCAGAGCCAAAGTTAGGGGTACAGGCCTATGCTACTTGGGGCGGATCTGAACATAAACGGGGGAGGTATAAAAAATCCAATGAAATTTATTCGAAGTATATAAAATTGAAGGATTCGGTCTTTTCCGAGAACAGTAGAAAGGCCGTGGCCGACGCCGAAACCAAATACCAGACCGAAAAGAAGGATAAGGAGATAGCCACCCAACAATTGGCCTTGAGCGAGCAAGAAGCACAAATCCAGAAGAAACAGGCGCAGAACAACTATATGCTA
The DNA here is from genome assembly GCF_002514735.1 of Sediminicola luteus. Classification (GTDB taxonomy): domain Bacteria; phylum Bacteroidota; class Bacteroidia; order Flavobacteriales; family Flavobacteriaceae; genus HQA918. Next base: position 67,398 of record NZ_NBWU01000008.1, read on the forward strand.
GGGGCCGTTTTGTTTTTGGCTACGGCGGGACTCTTATTACTCTTTTTGTTTAAACAACGCCAAAAGCGAAAAAACCAAGAATTATTAACCTTAAAGCGCGACTTTCAGATAAAAACCTTGGAGTCGTTGATTGAAGGGGAGGAAAAAGAACGTTTACGTGTAGCCAAAGAGTTGCACGATGGGGTTAATGGCGATTTAGCCGCCATCAAGTATAAATTGTCTTCGCTCTTGGAAATGAACCATACCGTAATACAAGAGGCGATTACCATGATCGATGATTCCTGTAAACAGGTCCGGGCCATTTCGCATAATCTAATCCCTCCTTCTTTGGAGAACTTCGATTTGGTAGAGGCTACCCAGATTTTTTGCTCGAATTTGAACGATGTACTTCCCGAAACTGAAATTGTATTCCTTCATATCGGTGAAACTGTCGGTATGCCGAAAAAGGCTGAGGTAAATGCCTTTAGGATCATTCAGGAACTGGTGAACAATGCGGTACGCCATGCAGAAGCCACCCAAATAGACGTTCAACTTAGCTCACGTGAAAACACGGTACAGATTACCGTAGAGGACGACGGAAAAGGATTCGATTCGGAGAAGTTGGGTAATGAGGGGATTGGCTTGGGTAATGTGAGATCTCGTATAGATTACTTGAAGGCTACGACAGATTTTATATCCAATGAAAAGGGAACCTCGTATACCATAGAATTTAATAAAGATGAAATATATGGTGACTAAAATCGCGATTACCGATGACCATGAATTGGTACTCCAAGGCATAGCGACTATGCTGGAGAATACCTCCGAGGTAGTGATAGCAGGCTTGTATAAAAATGCAGCGGAGACCAAGCAAGGTATGGCCGATGAATTGCCCGATGTTTTACTACTCGATATAAACCTGCCCGATATAAATGGTATTGATCTAGCCAAACAATTGCTAAAAAAGTATCCCGATCTAAAAATACTGGCCCTCACCAATTTTGAAGATGTTTCTTTTGTAAAACGGATGCTTAAAATTGGGGTTCAGGGGTATTTACTTAAGAATACCGATAAGTTAGAACTATTAACCGCGATCTCCACGGTTTTGTCAGATGAGGTTTATTTACAATCCGATATTCAAAAGAAGCTTCTCAGTCAGACCAAAAAACCGGCGGATAATGGTTTAAAACCTAAATTAACCCGTAGGGAACAAGATGTTTTGGTAGCCATTTCAGAAGAATTGACCACTCAAGAAATTTCAGAAAAACTATTTATTAGCCCCAAAACGGTAGAAACCCATCGTATGAATATTATGAGTAAGCTTGGTGCCAAAAATAGTGTAGGCATTATTAAGATCGCCTTAGAAAAAGAATTGTTATAGCCGAACTAAGCCTTCTGTTCCATTTTCCAAAACTCCCACCATTTCCGGTTTTCATCTATAGGTAATGTCTCATCTGAAGATACCAAGGGTAACCTGTTTTCTATGGTATCTAGTTGAAACCGAACGGCCTTGTCGGTAGGATCTATGTCTTGTACGCGCTGCCCTATCAGGGTTTCGATTTGATGACAAATAATGTCATACAGCTCATCGGTTTCCTTTTCCTTGGCCAGTCGTTTACCACTATCTTGCAAGCGTTTCCCGTTTATTTCTAAAACCGCCCGTAATTCCTTACCATCTTCGCAATAATTTAAATGGTAGGCCTTTTGGGTTTCCGAAAGGGCGAAACATAGGGTGTTTACATGAGGTAGGGCACAGGTTTCGGCATAGCGCTCCATATCGAGGAACAAAATCGTGCCTTGCTTGCCGAAATAGACATCGCATTCATTGGCCTGCCTATTATTGTCTGCTGCCGATTTAAAATCTATTGGCCTGGGGGCACTGAGTTTAAATCCAAGATGAGTTGCCAATTCATATATTCGGCCATGCATATTTTGGTTTATGGCCAAGCCTGAGATATTATATCCCATAGGGGTGATTATTTAATGGTTGTTAATGTGTTTAATAGACGGATTGGGCAAGATTACAATGCCTTTGTAACCGAGCTTTAAAAGTTTTCTTTAAAGAGAGGTGTTTTTATTGATTTTGTTGGTTGACAGGTTTTAAATATAGACTTAAATATAAGAATATTAGAATTGGTTTTTATTCCTAGTGTTATGTGGGTTACGCGATAAAACTAGCTAGATTCTTAGCGTAAAGCAACTAAAATGAAGGAATAACCCTCATTTTGTAAACTTTTTATTAGTCTACTGACCGAATAAATTGTTTTAGGATTAACATAAATATGTTCTTATTGCGCAAAATAAAACAAGACTGGTGTGGTGCCAGCAACAGGGTAGTTTACTAGAAATGGAAAGTTGGCTTAAATACTGCTGCCTAATTGGATTAAATTCACACTAATAATCAAATAGGCCGTTTCTCCCAAGGGATTCATGAGCATACTGGCCTTAACGGGTAGTTTTAGCCCAGGGTTAAGTTTAAATTGTTTGGTAAAACTAAGTCCAATATTATTTATACCGGCTTTATCGCCATAAAAGGTGGGGCCATTGAAATCGTGCCAGCTAAAACTGCCTCCCAAATGAAGATTTAGCTTGTTGTTGTTCCAATACCAGTTGTGCTTTAATTCTATGTATTGCGAATACCTTTGGTCGGTTCGAACGGTGTAGGATTCATCTCCAGCTTCTATTGTCAAAATATCGGTATCCCGTCCGAACAAAAAAGTAGAGGTGTTCAAATCCCATCGGTTTTGATTGTCTAGTTTTATATGTACCAAAAAATCGAGCAGCCCCCGGGTAGTGGCCTTGTCAAAATCGAATAAACCTGTTGGTTCGGGTATATCAGTAATACCTGAAGTAAAATTGTAATAATAGTCTAGGCGCAGGTCGAATCGAGCTTTGTGAAAGATTACGATAAAATCGGTTTCTTGATAACTCGCATCAAAGGCTACCCCACCATACATGCCAAAAATCCAATCTCCCGTTAGGTATCCAGCATTGGCGGCCAGGGTTGGGGCTTTACCGGGTAGAAGTCCCCTAAAGTAGTTTTGTGATTTTAAGGTAAGGGACATATCCCATCGGGGGGTAGTTTGGGAGATATCGAATAAGCTATCTTCTACAATGGTGTCTTCTTGTTGGGCCAAACAAAGATTGGCTACCAAACCTAAAAGACAGTACAACCCGATTTTATATGGGTTAAACATAGGTTGGCGATTTTATGGATGTGTTAAGGTTTGTCTATAGGGAATACTTTGCCTTGAAATACGGTTCCCCAAATTTCTATATCCTTTAATTTAGTTGGATTAACTTTTAAAGGGTCTTCTTCCAGTATTACGAAGTCGGCCTTTTTTCCGGCTACGATCGAGCCTATCTCGTGTTCTTTACGCATAATATAGGCCGCATCTATGGTGATGGCCCTTAGGGCATCGTAAACCGAAAGCTTTTGACTTTCGTAATTGGCATTACCATTGATGGTTTCTCGGTTTACAGCTGTCCAGACAGAGGTTAATGGACTCAATGGTGCCATAGGACAATCGGAATGGAAGCCTATGTTAAGTCCGTATTTCTTGGCGTTACCCAGGGGTACCATATTTCGCGCCCGATCTTCGCCCAACCATTTCTCGGCATAAATGTCGGCCAACATAAATTGGTAATACGGATTGGCCGAAATTTGGGCATCTAAAGCCGCCAAATGCTTTAGTTGACTTTCGGTGGCATAGGCAAAATGCTCTAATGCCGTACGGTGGTCGGTTCTTGGGTGCTGTTTTTGCATACGTGAAATATGATCGATCAATACATCGGTACTCATATCGCCATTGGTATGGAAGTGCAATTGAAACCCTTTGTTCCAAAAATACTCGGCCCAATCGTAGGTGGTTTCGGTAGGTGCCAACCAAGCTCCTATATGTCCATCGATATATCCGGGGTAGTTAAATTGAGATAGTCCAGAATAGATAGCCCCGTCTAGCATAAGTTTAAAGTGGTCGTCAAAAGAGACGTTGGGCGTACTGGCTTTAGTCCATTCCTGTATTTTTTTATAGGCCGTATCTTGATCGATACCGGCTACCATAAAGTAGGTGATGATCGGGGTGAGCACGATCCTCGTGGCCACATCGTCCCGATCCATCGATTTATGTATTAGACCGATCTCCTCGTCGGGGTTACCGAAAATACCAACGCCCATATCCATGGCAGAGGTTACCCCAGCCATATGCAACATCTTTACGAAATTGTCCATTCCGGCCCCATATCGTTCCGGACTGAACATGAACTTCAGTTTTTCGTGGGTAAATATTTTTTTGGCGCCCAATTCACTAAAAAGACCTTTGTCGTACTTGATATGGATGTCCCCCGCTACATCACTTTCCTTCATGTCCAATAACTTCAGTGCCGCCGTATTCAATACGACCTCATGAAAGGAGCGGTGCCATAACAATACCGGTTTTTTGGGAAAAAGCTCATCAAGTTTATCGCGGTATACATCGCCATGCCATAATTGATGATAGCCCCAAGTAATATAGGGTATGTTCTTATCTTTCTCCTTTTTGAAAAAAGCGTTCGCCTTGGTTTGCAATTGGGTTACATATTCTTCATGGGTTAGTGCGGCCGGAAAATTTCCGGTCGGTAATTGCCAGGCCTCTGGTGCAATAAAATCGAATTGTGTAAGAATGGCCGGTAAGGAAGGGTGCACATGGGTGTCAATAAACCCGGGCATAATAATCTTGTTCTCAAATGTTTTATCGTAGGTAACTTTTATATTATCGGTCCAGGCTTTAAGCGTCTCGAGTGTACCAACGGCTACGATTTTACCATCGGCCACAGCCACGGCCGTAGCATCTGGCAAGGCATTTTCCATGGTAATGATGCGCTTCGCCGTATAAACGGTTAGCTCTTTAATGGGTTCTTGGGCTTGTGTGTTGATCCAAAGACCGATACATAGCAATAGGACTAGTTTTTTCATTTGAAGACTTTTGTGGTGAACGGTTGATTGCGATACCTACGAATTTATGAAAAACGCCATTGTTTTCATACTTGTGTTAGTTATCTTTTTCTTCAGGAAACCCAAGGAATTTTAACACCCTGTTATTACCCACTAAGGCATTTTCGGGTCTTGGGAAATCGGTATTGAAAACCCGTAGTTCCTCTGGCGAAAGTATGGTGGTGAAACTCTCGTCGTAACCATTTTCATAAGTCAGGTTTTTCGATCTAAGTCTTAAATGATGGGCAAAGAAATGATACATGGCTACCCTTTTCGAGTAACCGTAATCGTGGCGTTCTAAGGGTAGATGTACATTAACGGCCTTGTGTTCTGCGTGGTAAAGGGCATATACTTTTTGAATGTAGGGGTATTCTATTATAGGGGTGTTTCGGGTCCAGTCGTCACCGTTAGAAATGAGCAACAAGGGCCGCGGAGCCGTCAAGGCAGCGATTTCTACATTGTTGGTTTGAAAACCAGGACTTTGATGTACAGGCATACCACTTTCACACACACAACCGCCAAAAAAATGGGCCGATACCTGAACGGTAGGTGCGGCAGCTGTAATACGTGGATCTATGGCTGTTAACATAAAACTTTGGGTGCCCCCACCCGATCCACCGGTAATACCTATTCGGTTGGGGTCTACATCGGGTCTCGATACCAAATAATCCAAGACCCTTTTACTGTTCCAGGTCTGTAGTAATAGGGCAATGGGCATTTTGTGGTCTATTTGTCCACTTTCACCATAGCCTACCATATCATAGGCAAATACGATGGCGCCCATACGTGCCAAGGCAGCGGCTCTTTTTTGAACATAGTGGGTAAAGCGTTTGTTTTTTAGATGCCCATGCGGACTTAGAACCGCCGCGTAGTTTTTCTTTTCGGTAAGTGGCCGGTACAAGTTACCGGTAACATAAAACCCAGGGAAGCTCTCTATGGCAATGTTTTCAACACTATACCCATCCATGAGCCGTTTACTATGAATCATAGGGTTCAATGACCCTGAAAATCGAGTCATTTTTTCCCATTGCAGACCTTGGCGTATTTGAGCCCTGATTTGTTCGGCCCGGATTTCCCAACTTGCCCGATCGTGCCATGTTTTGGCAAATGCCTTCAATTTTAAATTGGCCTCGTCTTCGGTCCAGTAATGGCCTTGACAAAGTTCTTGGGCAACTAAAGTATTTACCGAGAGTATAACTACCCAAAAGAATGCAATGGATTTCATGCCTAGGTGTTTTCTCGAAAAACTATGGACTTCCGTAGAAATACAAGCCTTATATCTTGCCTAAGTTTAATAGGATTTATGCGCTGCGAAACTATTACAAACCTGGTGTTATTCCGTGGGCTCAATTTTAATCAACTGAAGGGGCCCATTATTTGGAGCTACCAATAGGGCCTTACCGTCATAAATCGAAATGTTTGTCAATTGTTTTACATCACCATCTAGGAACAGACCGGTGTTATGTGGTACCATAGCTTTAAACCCCTGGTTTTCGGATCCAAAAAGCAACTGTCCGTAACTAGCGTCGTTTCTTGGTGTCTCGATTTCTGAACCGTATAAGTTACCGGCCAGGATGAGGTCGGTTAGGCCATCTTGGTTCAAATCGGTTCCAACGATGCCATTTACAGATGAAAATTGGGCCTGGGCAGGCAGGGTTTTAGAAACAAACTGGGCTTTACCTTGGTTAATAAAGATGGTTGAGGCAAAGTTGTAGGCGCTTAGTTGATAGGCATTTTCCAGTTTTTTATTGCCAAGAACATCACTTAGGGTAGCCATACCAAAAGTATTATAGTCTGCAAATTTCTTTTTGATAAACGGCATTTGATTAGAGCTACATTCCCTGCCACGTAAGGGATATTGCTTGCCTTGGTCATAATAACCCAGAACAATATCGAATGTTCCATTTTCATCAAAATCGTCGGCAAATACTTCAAAAGGGGTTTGGCTAGTGGCCTTATACTTATAGTTTACACCTAAATTACCGCCAATTAGGTCAAGCAAGCCATCGTTGTTCAGGTCTACAACGGCCAAGCTGCTCCACCAACCTTCAAGTTTGTCACCTATTAGCTGCTTTTCAAATCCTGTGGTGCGATTCATAAATAGGGTAGGGGCCATCCATTCGCCCAGTACTACAAGATCTAGGCGATTGTCGTTGTCCATATCGGCCCAAATGGCATCGGTAACCATGCCTAGTTTGCCGTCTTCTACCAAGCTTTCCGATTTTGTTAGAAATCGGTTTTTTCCCTCGGTGGTTAGGTTTTCCAAAAGTAGACTTTGACCCGGTAGGGGGTATTGGCCTGGGTGTTGGCGGCCGCCAATAAAAAGGTCTAGGTCACCGTCTGCATCATAATCGGCGGCCGCAATACATCCGCCACTTGCCGTAATACTTGGGAGCACATCCGTGGTTCTGCTAAAAGTACCCTTGCCTTGATTTTCGTATAAACGGTCTTGGTAGTCAGTACTGCCTACCGGCGCTTCATTGCCACCGGAGACGACGATTAGATCTTGGTCGCCATCATTGTCGTAATCAAAGAACAATGCCGCCATATCTTCATACTTTTTATCTAGGTCAATGGCAGTATTGAATAATGGGGAAAATGTCCCCTTAGATTCTTGAACGAATAGTTGTCCTGAGAATCCTTTTGCCCCACCGAGGAAAAAGTCATCAAGACCATCACCATTAACATCGCCTACGGCCAAAGCCGGACCAAGTGTTGACATGCGATGCGGCAGTAGCTCTTCACGCTCAAAATCGTTAAAGATGTTTTCTTGGTGCTTCGCCAAAGGTGATAACCTATGACTGATATCGGAAAATACCTTTTCTACTTTGGAAGGCTCTGGCTTTTGGGAATGGGCATCTTTATACTCAAGGGTAAGTAATTGATCAGGAGTCACATCCGTTATTTCTTGGTGTTTGCCACTGGGCCAAGTAATTTGCACCCTAATATCGGTAGTGTTAGTCCCCAGTCCAAAATGGAGTATGCGACTACTGGCCGATTGGAACCCGCGGCTGGCATAAAACTCTTGTATTTGGTTTTGATCTTCTTGCTGAATGGTAATTCGCGCACCGATTCCATTTCTATTGCCATTTGGACCGTTTAGTTTAATTTTTAGATAATGATTTTGGTCGAGCTCATTCTGGTTGTTTTTGTATATAAATGAGGCGTCGTCGCTGTTGTTAACCACCAGATCTAAGTCACCATCATTGTCAAAATCGGCGTAGGCGGCCCCATTAGAACTGGTTTTGGGTTGGGTAATAGGTACCGATGAAAAACTGAGGTCTTTTTGGTTCAAATAGATTTTATTGTACTGTTTGCGAGCCGGCATTCGATTTAAAAGATCGGCCACAAATTGGTCTTTGGTTTTCAGTTGACCTTGTTTTAACTGATGTTCCCTTTTTTGCCGGTATTTTACAAAATCGTTGTTCCTGAAATCGCGTTTGATCCCGTTCGATATAAAAAGGTCTTTGTTGCCATCGTTATCCAAATCGAGAAAGAGGGGTGCCCAGCTCCAATCGCTACTCGCCACACCTGCCAATTGGGCTATGTCTGAGAATTTGGGTAAATCGTCCCTAGAATCTACCCCTTGGTTTAATTGTAGGCTGTTGTACATATATTGGTAATGCTGCCCCGCATCTACATGACGTTGGAACCGCTCGGGATCCATACTACTCATACTTGTTTTTATGCCGTAGTTATCTTCTGCCATCATATCGACAGCGATGATGTCTAGCCAACCATCGTTGTTGCTGTCGGCTATATCGGTGCCCATCGAAAAATTGGAGATATGTTTGGTACTACCCTTTACACTTTCGAGAAAAGTTCCGTTTTGTTGATTGATGTACAGGTGGTCTTTCCCAGAAAAATCGTTGGCTACATATATATCGGGCCATTGGTCGTTGTTTAGGTCGCCAAAAGAAAGCCCGAGCCCGTAACCCAACATATGGTTTATGATACCTGCCTGCTCGGTTACATCTACAAAATGGCCCTTATCGTTCCGATATAGGCGCTCGCCCCGGTTCTTTGAAATCGTTTGGTCTAGTTTTACGATATCGCGTTCGTCGTAGGTATCAATACCATGATTGATCAAAAACATATCCAAGTCTCCGTCTCGATCATAATCGAAGAACCCGGCTTGGGTTGAAAAATTGGGGAGGTCAAGGCCATATTGGGAGGCGCGTTCCTCAAATTTCGGAACGCCGTTTTCGATACCTATGTTTACCAATAGGGCATTTCGACGTTTGTTCTCATCTTGAAACCGGCCCGTACGGCATATATATAGGTCTAACAGACCGTCTTGGTTGATGTCTACAGTGGTTACCCCACTTTCAAAGCCTTTGCCACTATCGGCTTGGGCCATTTGGGTGATATCTTTAAAGGAAAGATTGCCTTGGTTTAGGTATAACTTGTTTTTAGAGAGTGTAGAGACAAAGTAAATGTCTTCGAGACCGTCGTTGTTGAAATCGCCAACGGCCACGCCACTGCCATTATAGAAGTACTCGTAGAAGAGCCCATTCATATATTCAGTCTCTCGCAGTTCGTTGGCAAACGAAATTCCGGAGACGGAATCGGGAACGACCTCCAACAAATTTTTGGGCTTAGATTTTGGCATCGATTGTTGTTCCGATTGGCACGAGCCCATCAAAATCAATACGGTGAGGAGTAGGGTGGCTTTGATTCCGGTTGTGGTTTGGATTTGGAATAAAGCAAAACGTTTCATGATAAATGATTTAAAGAGTTAAAACCCACCCGAAAAATCGGGTAGGTTCCAACTCAAATAACTAAACAACCAAACTAATTAATTCAAATTGTTAATAACCAGGGTTTTGTATTAAAACATCCGGTAATTTGTCTATCTCGTTTTGGGGTAGTGGGGCTAGATAATTCTTGGCCGAGAACACCCTGTTTTCTACTTCGAATATACCGTAGGGTTTTCCTTGGGCATCAGTTCCGGTCATTTCTCCGTTGGGACCAATACGCATCCCATGAATGGGTTGGTTAAATAGGGTTTCGGCAAGCCCCCAACGCCTTATGTCAAAAAAGCGGTGTTCTTCAAAGGCCAGTTCTACCCTTTTTTCCTGTCGGATTCGTTCGCGCATTTGTGCTTGCGAAAGTCCGGCCGGTAAATTGGGCATTTCTACACCGGGCCTACTCCGAACCTGGTTTATTGCGGCATACACACTGGCATCTGGACCAGCGGCCTCGTTTTGGGCCTCGGCATAGTTCAACAATACCTCGGCATAACGTATAATGGGCCAGTCATTTGACCCACCGGTGTTCAAGAACCCGTCGAAGCTCTCGTCGGTGAACTTGTTCAGGTAATAGCCTGTTTTGGTGGCATCACCGTTTTTCTCGATCCCATCTAAGCCACCCAAACGGGTTTCGATGGTACGCCCCCTATATTCGGCCCCTTCGTAAAGAATGGTGGCATAAAATCGAGGGTCTCTGTTTTCATAGGGCGAGTCGGCACTGTACAGGGGTGATTCATCTATGGGTAAACCGTCGGTCATTTCGAACGCATCTACTAATTCTTGGGTAGGCCCTGTACCCCCCCAGCCTCCGGAAAATCCAACGGGAGTGTTGAATAGATGGGCCCAATGCCTGAAATCTGGGTCTTGGAATTGCTTGTCGAAGATTAGCTCGTCGTTATTATCGTTTGCGGCATGGAACTGCGCATGATAATCAGGGAAGAGACTATATGTGCCGGCATCGATAACTTGTTTACTTGCCGCGGCAGAGGCCCCCCACTTTTCTTGGTACAAAAGCACCCGGCCTTTAAGGGCCATGGCAGCGCCTTGGGTGGCACGGCCGGTGTTTTCCGAGCCGTAAACTGCAGGTAACAGATTTGCAGCCTGGTGAAGGTCTTGAACCACAAAGTCTCCAATTTCATTGGCCGTACTACGAGGAATATTGAAATCGTCGTTTAGGGAAAGGGGTGCGGTAAGTAAAGGAACCCCACCATAGTGACGCATAAGATCAAAATAGTAGAACCCTCTTAAGAAATAGGCTTCACCAAGCATACGGTCTTTCCATGCGGAATCTTCTACTTCGGCATTGGCTACGTTGCTCAAAAATAGGTTGGCTTGTCGGATCATGGCGTAGTTATTGCCCCAGGTGCCTCCCATAGGGTAATTACTAGGGCCATAATCGCCTCGGTTAAAGGCTTGGCCCGATGGCCAGCCATATGAATTTTCACCGTCGTCAGTAGCGGAGCCCAACATATACCAACCCCGTGTAAAACCGTCGGGCAGGCCTTTGTACATTTGGTTGATAACCAGTTCCATAAGGGCTGGGTCTTCCCATACATCGCCAGAATTCAATTTGTCTTGTGGCGTTAAGTCTAAAAAGTCGTCTTCACAGGCCCCTAACAATCCGATAAAGAGCAAAAGAAGATATAATCTTATATGTTTCATTGTAAACGTCATTTCGTGGGTTAATTAAAAGCCAATACTCAATCCGAGTGTGTATGATTGGGTTTGTGGGTAAAATGAGCCACGGCCACTTGGTGCTTCTGGATCAAAGTTCTCAATGTCTGAAAGGGTAAAGAGGTTTAATCCCGATAGGTAAAGCCGAAGCTGGCTTAGTTTAAGCTTATCCAATACCGGCGAAGGGAAGTTGTATCCTACTTCAACGTTCTTTAACCTGATATAATCGGCATCTTGCATCCAAAAAGATGATTGTACCCTATTGTTGGTGTCTTCGGTAAGTAACCTTGGGTAGGCCGCATCGGTATTTTGTGGGGTCCAGCGGTCTAAGTGTTGTTCCAGCACCTTTCCGCCGTTAAAGAAAGGGAATGCGGCTTCTTGTGCCAGGTAAACGTTAAAGTCATGGGCCCCTTGTATTTGGGTGCTAAAGTCGAAACCTTTATAGTCGAAACCAAAGGCGAGACCGAAAATGGCATCGGGTACACGACCGGTAACCCCGATAAAATCGCGATCGTTGTCGTCGATTATACCATCTGGGGTGCCATCGGGACCGCTTACATCTTTATACTTAATATCGCCGGGGGCAATGGCGCCAAAGCCCGATTGGTCGGCATGGTTGTCAATCTTTGCCTGTGATTGGAACAGGCCTTCGGCTACGAGTCCGAATTGTGAACCGATCGCCCGCCCGGTACGTTTTAGGTTTTCGGGCACCGATTCGGGCTCACCAATCTCTACAATCTCATTTTTTGAAATGGTGTAGTTGGCCTTGGCCCAATAATTGAAGCCGCCAATATGATCTCGGTACGATAGTACGAACTCGACCCCTTTATTATCTACGATACCAAAATTTTCCCGAGGTAATGAAGCACCTACGAAATCAGGTACGATACGGGTAGGGGCCTCTAAGATATCTTCGGTACGCTTGGTAAAATAGTCGAATTCGAGCGCTAAACGATGATCGAACATCTCTAGGTCGAAACCAATATTACTAATGGTCGCTGTTTCCCAGGTTACATCGGTATTGGGTATTACCCCTGGGCGTATCACAGCGATAGGACTTCCGCCTATGATGTAGTTTCCGTTGAAATCAAAGGCATCTAAGAACTGGAATTGACTAATACGGTCGTTTCCTAACCTACCCCATGATCCCCTGATCTTAAATTCGTCAAGATTGGGTATGTTCGATAAGAATTTCTCTTTGGTCAGTCGCCATCCGGCAGAAAAGGAAGGGAAGAAACCCCAACGGTTTTCCTTGGCGAAATTCTCAGAGGCGTCGTACCTGAAACTGGCTTCCAATAAATATTTGGTATCGTAGGCATAGGTGACCCTGGCCAAATATCCTAGTCGGGACGAATTATAGGCCAAACCACCGTTTTGGGCGCTAGCCGCATCACCAAAGTCGAGTTGAGGTAGGTTTTGCGAAGTTAGGTCTAAACGACTTGCGGTAAAGTAATTGGATTTATGAACGGCCTTTTCGGCCCCAATTAAACCGGTAACCTGATGTTTTTCACCGAATAAACGGTCGTAATTCAGGGTCATGTTGTAGGTTGTAGTAGGGTCTGGTGTACCAGAATTACTGCTTGGGGCTCCTTGCCTGTAAGTCTCCGATATACGCGATTGCCCGAATTCGGTGGGTATATATTCCCCATTGGCCGGATTGTATTCGTACAAAGTATATGGGTTAGAGACGCTTTTGATAAAACGGAAGTTTCTATCTACGGCCATATAACCTTTAAGCATCAATCCGTCTATTTTTGGTATTTGGTATTCGAATCCAATGTTTCCAAAAAAGATATTGTTGGTGTCTTCGGTATAACCACCACTTTTGGCTTGTTCTATAGGGTTGTTACCCGCAAATCCTAAGCCGGGTAATCCGTTAGGATAATATGCCGTGGTAGTTGGGGCGTTACGGTTTAAGCCGTTAAAGTAAGAGCCAATAGAATTGGATGGCGAATTCCTGATTTCTTGGCGCCCTCCGAGATCTAAAGAGACCTTAAGGTTGTCGGTAACCTGAAAATCTACATTAGAGCGGAAATTGTACCTTTTGAAATCTACATGTTCTACCAAACCATCTTGGGTAAGCACACCACCGCTGGCAAAGTAGGTTACCCTATCGGAACCACCACTTATGGATAGGTTGTGTTGGTACTGCATGGCCGAAGACTTAAGCCCGTCGGCATACCAATCGGTGTTTGGATGGGTAATGGGGTCGGAACCCGTCCTGAATTTTTCAAGGTCTTCTTCGGTGTATAATTCTGCCTTACCCTCATTTCTTTTCGCTTCGTTGAACAGAACGGCATAATCGTAACTACCCAGATATTGTGGGGTTTCGATGGGCATGGTCGAAGTAATCTCGGTGGTATAGTTTATGGTAGGTTTTCCCTTGGCACCACGCTTGGTCGTAATCAATATGACCCCATTAGCACCTCTAACACCATATACCGCGGCGGCAGAAGCATCTTTTAAAATGGTAATGTTTTCTATCGTATTGGGATCTATTTGGTTAAAAGCCCGTTGTACCCCGTCGACAATGATCAGCGGTGCCGCGTTACCCGTAGTTCCAATACCACGAATTAATAGGTCGGAGGCATCTGAACCTGGCTGACCACTACGTTGGGCGGCAAAGAGACCTGGAAGTCTACCGACCAAGGCGTTGCTAACATTGGCAACCGAACTTTGGTTAAGCTCTTCACTATCTACCGAGGTAACCGCGCTGGTAACGTTGGTCTTTTTCTGGGTGCCATACCCCAAAATCACCACTTCGTCCAAGGCTGCGGCATCTTCGACTAAGGTTACATTCATGGTAGTCTGCGTACCCACGGGAATTTCTTGGGTGGCAAAACCTACATAAGAAAAGACCAAAATATCATTTGGTGATGCCTCGATCTCGTAGTTCCCATCGAAATCTGTGCTGGTACCTTGGGTACTGCCCTTAACGATTACCGATGTGCCAGGTAAAGGGGCGCCCATGGAATCGGTTATCGTACCCGATATACTTTTAGTTTGCGCGAAGCCCAATCCTGTGAAAAATACAAAGATCCCCAAAAGGCCTTTTGAAAGTAATTTTTCCATTGATCTGGTTTTAAATTGATTCTACTTAATTACAAGTGGTCAATATTAACCTGAAGATCAAGGTGAAGCCATAGACTAAAAGTTGCGTTGTATGGATTTATTAATTCCGTGTCTTAACTACCAAAGTTTGTGTTTTAAGATGCTCTAAATCAGAATTTTATATCTAAGTGTAAAAATGGTCACACCGATAAAAAACCAAATAATCAGACATTGAGTTTGTACTTTTTCGGCGACATTCCCATATGTTTTTTAAAACTTCTTGAAAAATATAGTGGATCTTGGAACCCCATTTTATAACTGATTTCCTTAATGTTCAAATCAGAGTATTGTAGGTATTCACATGCCTTTTGAATTTTCTTTAAATTGAAGTAATTGATCAAAGAATAACCGGTACGTTTTTTGAATATAGAAAAGATATAAGAAGCACTATAATTAAACTCCTTGGTAATATCATCTGTTTTAAGGGGTCGCTCTAAATTGGCTTCAAGAAATACGATTATAGATTCTACAATGTCCTCGATTTCTTCCGGAGCATCTTTTTGTGCTATATGGTCATAAACAAATAGACTTATAAACGAAAGGGTAGACAGGTTTACATATTCCAAAGGTGGGGTTAAATAACTTTGGGTTAGGGTACTGTAAATATTCTTGAATTGTTCTACCCTTCTACTCTGGTATGGAATACTTACTACTGTATGTTCAAGATCGGTGTACCTCTTGTAAAGGTTGCCTGCCAAGGTTCCTTTAAAATGAATCCAATACAGACTCCAGGGGTTGTCTAAAGCCGAACCATAAGTGTGGGGTGTATTCTTAGGTATTATTAAAAACTGGTTTGGTCCAATATGGTGGCGTTCCCCCTCAGATTGGTACCAGCCTTCCCCTTCTACACAATACATGAAAATGTATTCATCGCTACCATGTTCACGGGTTCGTTTGTGGCGCATGGCCCTCGGAAAATAGCCAATATCGGTTAAATGGAAGTTTTGAATGATCGGATTTTCACGAAATCTTTTTTTAAGACTATCGGGTAGTACGATCATTTTTTGCCCCATAAAGCCATCGCGTTGCGAAAGATTATCCATGTTATTCAACTTTTTTGCTTGTTTAGTTCTTTAAACGATGCATTAACTTTACTCTACTCAGAGATTTTACCTTCCGTATTTACAAAAACATAACTTTCGAAATGTGATACGGTCTAAACGTCATATATTATGTACAATTCTTTGTTACTAAACTGGTCGCAAATTAGCGATAAAGATAATTCCTACACGGATAACGGTATTGTTCTACAATATGTTATTATAGATATGATTTATGGAAACGAGGTTTACGAGTGTTAAAATTTATGATTCATGTATGAAAATGAATCGAAAGTCATTAGCCATAAAACCTTTAAAACTTAGTAGTAACAAAGTCTGGAGGGCATTTTTTCAACCTAATCACCAGTCCATTTTAATATGGGCCCTTTTTCTTTTTGGGGCAGTGGTCTGGGGGCAAAATAAAATTGACCTTACTGGACAATGGCAAGTCGTTTTACAGGAAAATGAAACCTTTGGTCGAAAATTTCCCCTGCATAAAAGTCAGGGAACCATTGGTTTACCTGGTTCTTTAGCCGAAAATAAATTTGGTCACCGAACCGAGGGATCACAATATGGCGTGCTAACCCCTGCCTATACTTTTGAAGGTGTGGCGGTGTATACTAGACAAATACGAATACCAAAATCTTGGCAAAATAAGCAGGTTAGCCTTTATATAGAACGGGTGTTGTGGCAATCTAAGGTCTTTGTGAACGATACGTTAATGGGGACCCAAGATGCATTAGGTACACCCCATATACATAAATTGGAGGGGCTAAAACCAGGAGATTACACGATTCGGGTAGAGGTGGATAATAGAATGATCCATAATATTGGCGATAAAGGCCATGCTTATGGTGCCTATACCCAAAGTATTTGGAACGGTATGGTAGGCCGGATCGAACTTTGGGCCAAAGATCCCTACCATATTAACGATGTGCGTATCTACCCCGATATTACCAACGATCAATTAAAATTAGTATCGGAAGTAAGTTTACCCAAGGCTAAGAAGGTCAGTTTTGCTATAACTATCCGCAATTTGGCTACGAATGCTGTGGTATATGAACGCAATTTTAAACAACGACTACAGGCAGGCAAGCATATCTTAAATAAGATTTTGCCCATGGAACGACGCTTACAACCCTGGTCGGAGTTCGATCCGCAACTTTATGGTTTTGCCCTTACTATGAAATCGGGGAATTACCACGATAGTGAACAACGGGAGTTTGGATTTGTAGAGTATGGCCATGACGGAACCAAGATCTTAGTAAACGGAAGCCCCGTCTTTCTAAGGGGCAATCTAGATTGTGTACATTTTCCCTTAACTGGGTATGCCTCGGCTTCCTTAGACGATTGGATCCAAATTTTTGAAACTTATAAATCATACGGACTTAACCATGCCCGTTTCCATTCTTGGTGTCCGCCGGAAGCAGCCTTTAGGGCGGCCAATCGAGTAGGTATTTATTTACAGGCTGAGGCCTCGATTTGGATCGATTGGTGGATGAGTAAGGATATGGTATCCGAAGGAAGGCCTGAGATGGATACCCGTGGCCATCCGAAAGGCCTGGGCTACGACAGTCTGCGCGATGCTTTCGTAATTGATGAAATGAACAGGGTTGTAGATACTTACGGCAATCACCCTTCATTTAGTATGTTTTGCATCGGTAATGAATTGGGCAATTCAAATTTTAAAGCCATGGCCCAATGGGTTTCAGATCTTAAGAAGAAAGATCCCAGACGGTTATATTCGGTTTCTACCGCACGCACCATTACGCCAACAGACGATTATATGGCCACCCATTATATTCCAGAAATTGGCCGTACCCGTGGTCTGCGTAGCGCTGGGACCGATTGGGATTTTGAAGCTGTTTATGCTCAAATGGATATACCGATTATCGCTCATGAGATAGGCCAATGGCCCGTGTACCCCACTTGGAATGAAATAGATAGCTATAGTGGGGTGCTCAAGGCCAGGAATTTTGAACAATTCCGAGCCTTGGCCGAAAAAAATGGCACGGTTAATCAAGATCAAGATTTTAGGATGGCATCGGGTGCCTTAAACCAAATGATGTACAAGTATGAAGTCGAGTCTTTTTTAAGAACACCCAGTTGTGCCGGGGTCCAATTATTGAGTATGCAAGATTACCAAGGCCAAGGCGAGGCTTTGATAGGCTGGTTAGATGCCCATTGGAACCCCAAAGGAATTACCACCCCAGAACAATTTCGGCAACATTTTAGTGAAACGGTCCCACTAATGCGTACCCCAAAGTTCGTTTGGGACAATTCCGAAGTGTTTACAGCCCGTTTGCAAATGGCGCATTATGGGGCCAAAACCCTACCCGAGGGTAAACTGGTTGCCCGTATTCTAACAGAAAATGATAGCATATTATTGAAGCATAGCTTTGATACCGAACCCATTGCCGTGGGCAGTTTGGTAGATATAGGGGTGTTGAACCTACCCTTTAGCGGATTGGAACAGGCACAAAAAATTAGGTTGCAATTACAATGGGCCGAAAGTGATATTCAAAATGAATGGGAGCTTTGGGTTTTTCCCAAAAACACACCCGAACTCCCAAATACCGACGTTTGGTATACCGATACCCTAGACGAAACCGCTCTGGCCAAGCTGCACCAAGGGGGCAAGGTATTGTTGGCCGCTCACGGTTTGGGAAGCCAAGAGAATAGCGTAGCTGTTAATTTTTATCCCTTGTATTGGTCCTTGACCTTTTTTCCGGGGCAAGGTAAGACCAGTATCGGTATGCTCGTACAAGATCAGCATCCGGTTTTTGACCATTTCCCTACCGATGCGCATAGCGATTGGCAGTGGGAACCTTTCGATAAAAATACTACAGGTTTTGTCCTAAATGAACTTCCGGCCAAATATAAACCCCTGGTACAGGTGGTAGACGATTTTCATAGAAACAATAAAGAGGGGGTCATCTTTGAGTTTAAGGTCGGAAAAGGAAAACTGTTGGTTAGTGGTTTTAATATACGGGATCATAGCATTCCTGGGGCTTCCCAATTGGAATATAGCTTGTTGAAGTATATGGATAGCGATGCCTTTTCACCAGATCAAAATATATCGGCCGAATTCTTAAAAGGGCTTTTTACGAAGATGGAGGAGGCACAAGGGGTCAAACTAGATGGAACATCCGATAAGACTTTACTACAGGTAGGGTCGGCGGGCAAATTAAATCGGTCATTAGAGACCTTGCCTTGGAAACCTGAACTAGACAGTGTAGCCATTCGGCGACCGGGTACCCAATATACCGTAAAAGCGCAAGGGGTTTGGAAGGATAGTCTGGCTACCGCTTGGCATGGCGAAGAGATGGTGTTGGATATTGAATGCCCAAAAGGGCTTTTGGGTAGTTTATATGTTTGGTTTCACGACTGGAACCAACAGGAGCGTAAGGGGTTATTGGAGTTTGAAGGTAGAAAGTTAAAACTGGGAGCTCATGACCAGAAAGAAGGGAAATGGGTAAAATTCCACATTATGCGCGAAGATAGCAACGATGGCAAATTGCGCCTAAAAACGAAATCAATCCAAGGGGGTAATCTCATGATTCGTGAGATTCGATTAGAGGTTGAGTAAGCTAAAGTTAGATTTAGGTAAATTGAGATTTAACATTATCTTAAGTAGGGCTACTGGTAGGGCTCTTTTTTAGGCTGTACTTCTTTTTTATAGATTTGGTTCAATAGCCCCTACTGATTTTGGAACCCATTGTAAACATAGCAAGCCTAAAAGAACGCAATCGAATCGTGTTCCGTGCCTTCTTTAAGGCGCATTATACCAATTTGGTAGCTTATGCCCATGGTTTTCTTTTTGACCGAGGGGCCAGCGAAGATGTGGTTCAAGAAGTATTTATCAAATTCTGGGAAAAATTACCCCATTTAAACATCACCGGTACCCCCAAGGGCTATGTTTATGCTATGGTGCGTAATGCTTGTTTAAACCATTTAAAGAAAATCAAGGTAACCGATACCACCCATTTGTTGGAGATGAATAATATGGTTGTTGCCTCCTACGATTTTGATGACTATTCCCTGGAAAATAAAAGGCTTATTTATAATCAAATTTTAAAAATCGTAGAAGAGCTGCCTCCCAAGATGCGACAGATTTTTGAAATGCGCTATTTCTACAATTATAAATACAATGAGATAGCCGAAGAATTGGATGTTTCCGTAAATACCGTCAAAATCCAATTAAGACGCTCAAAAGTGCGCATTGCCGATATGTTATCGGCCCTCTTGCTGCTTTTGGCATCCTCCTAAATTTAGAGCCCTTTTTTTACCGTATTTGTGGTTGGCCTGTGTTTTTTTTGAATTTTTTATTCTGTTTTTGTCACCCATTATTAGGAGCGGGTTGTCATAAGGTTAAGAGAGCGTAAAAAAATGCAGCTAGACATCCGAATACTATTAAAGAAGATCCAAGGAAAACTGACGCCTAAAGAAAAAGTGCGTTTCGATCGTTGGTATTCTGAATCCGAATCGCATCGGGCCTATTTCGAAAAGGTACGGTCCGAAATGGAAGGAGAAGCGGATGACGATATAGATCCTGAGGAGGCATGGAAAACCTTGTCCCCAAAGTTAGGAGCCATTAAAGAAGCCAATACTGGCCGCCTTACATTTTGGCCGTGGGCCGCGGCCCTAGTGGTGGCTGTAGCATCGTATGCCTTTTACCATACGTTTACCGATACAGATATACCGGAAGCTATAGTGGTTAGCCGGCCTAAAACCATTTCGATCGGTACTGATAAGGCTACATTAATTCTAGGCGATGGATCTGAAGTTGCCCTTGAAGAAGGTGCCACACACGATTCCAATGCCCATAAAAGTGACGGCAAGTCAATAATTTACAGCACGGCACAGCAAGGTAATGCCAACCTAAGCTTTAATACGTTGCGCATTCCTAGGGGAGGGCAGTTTTTTGTGCAACTGTCCGACGGTACCAAAGTTTGGTTGAACTCCGATACCCAATTGCGGTACCCGGTAAACTTTGTCAAAGGTGGCGATAGAAAGGTAGAATTGATCCAAGGCGAGGCTTTTTTCGAGGTGGTTTCTAGCCATGCTTCCGGTTATGGAGCTTTTCATGTGCAACATAAAGAACAAAATATTTCGGTATTGGGTACCCAGTTTAACGTAAAGGCCTATGCCGACGAACAAGAGGTAGCTACGACCTTGGCCGAAGGAAAATTGAAGGTTTCCGTATCTGGTAATAAAGAGCTATTGCTTCCGGGCAACCAGGTGGTGTGGCAGGGCGATACATTACAACAACAGGCAGTAGATGTATATGACCATATCTCCTGGAAAGAGGGTATGTTCAGTTTTAAAGATAGAAGCCTTGCCGATATCTTTAAGGTGTTGGCCAGATGGTACGATATTGAAGTAGACTTCCAGAATCAAGTAGCAGCAGATACCGAGTTTAATGGTTTATTTAAAAAACATCAGAAAATACAAGATATACTGACCCTAATGGAAGGGTCGGGAATTGCCACTTTTACCATAGAGGGAAACACCGTTACAATACAATAAATGCAGACAAATATGACGTAAAAACGATGAGATGAAAAAGGGAACGGAGCCTAGATCTGGAAAATTTAAACTTCCATTCCCGAGACTTTAATTAATTAAGAGATTAACTAACTAAACAGCTAATTTATGAAAACTAAAATTAGTGGAGGATTTGCTACACCCCTAAGAAAAATCCTTCTGATAGCTATGAGGACGCTTATTTTACTTTTGTGCGTAACAGCTTTCGGATTTGCCCCGAAAACGGGCTTTTCCCAAAATTCTTGGATCGATATACCTGAAGACAAAACCGTAACGGTAGAAGAGGTCTTCGATTTGATCAAAGAACAGACCCAACATTCCTTTTTCTATAAATCCGATTTATTTGATAATGCCCCAAAGGTGTCGTTGAAAAAAGGAAAGATTAAAGCCGATGCTTTGTTACAAAAAAGTCTGTCTTTCGGCAATTTTAAATATAGTTTTAATGGTAATGGAGCTATTATTTTAGAGCGACAGGCTCCTAAAAAAGAAATGCCCAAAATGGCGTTTCAACAAACCATTAGTGGTACGGTAACCGATACCGATGGAGTGCCTTTACCAGGCGCATCGGTAAATGTGAAAGGTAATGAAAGCGTAGGTACCCAAACCGATTTCGATGGTAATTACGAACTTCAGGTTTCCGGGACCAATGTGGTTTTGGTATTCCGTTACTTAGGTTATATAAGTCAAGAAATAAACGTTAGTGGTTCTGGTAATAGTGTTATTAATGCCCAGTTGGCCGAAGACGCCCAAGGTCTCGATGAAGTTGTAGTGGTGGGTTACGGTACCCAAAAACGTAGCGATGTAACCGGTGCCATAAGTTCTGTAAAGAATGAAGAATTGAACAAGGTTGTTGTAACTAACGCCACCGATGCTTTACAAGGTAGGGTTTCAGGTGTAACCGTTACCTCGTCTTCCGGTAGTCCGGGTACGGTTTCCGATGTAGTTATTCGTGGTTTTGGTAGTTTCGGAAACAACCAACCGCTTTACATTATAGATGGGGTACAGGCCGATCCTTATTATTTAGACCCCAACGATATCGAGTCTATGGAGGTGCTTAAAGATGCAGCTTCAGGGGCAATCTATGGTACCAGGGCAGCCAATGGGGTAATCATCATTACCACCAAAAAAGGTAAAAAGGGTATGCCAAAAGTAGAGATCAACAGCAGCATTAGTTTAAATAGTGCCCGAGAGACTATGGATCTTTTGGATGCCGATGGTTATGTAGCCGTGCACCGTGAAATGTATGAAAATGCAGGTGCCGAATTACCAACTTATTTAACGGATACCCCAAATGTAAATACCGATTGGATCGATGCTACCCATCGCGATGGCCAATTGAACCTTTTAAACGTACGCGTTTCCGGGGCCTCTGATAATATCAACTATTCTATTGGCGGCAACTATGCCGATGAAGAAGGTATATTGATCGGTTCGGGCTTTACCAAAAAAGGCATCAATGCCAATTTGGGGATAACCAAAAACAAATTAAAGGTTGCGGCTAACCTTATTTATAGTGAGACCGATCGCGAGCCTTATAAATTCTCTTTACGCGAAACCTACTTTATCTCTCCATTAATCCCAATATACGACGATACCAAACCATCGGGCTTTGGCTATCGCGATGGCGATATTCCCGATCATAGAAATCCGGTGGGTGAAGATTTCTACCTAGAAAACCACAGTGAAACTAAATATTTCTTGGGCTCGGTAAACGTGAGTTATGAGATTATCGACGGATTGACCGCTGCAGCCAACTTGGCCTATTCGGTAAGCGATCGATTCACTAGACAGTTTCACAAACCTTTCCGAGTTAGGGATGTAGAAGACAATGATCAAAGACAGTTTGCGTATTTACTCGAATATGATAACGAGTTTCAACGGGTAAACCAAGAGTACACCCTACGTTATAACTTCGATATCAATGAACAACACGATTTTGAGCTCTTGGCCGGTTACCAACGTATTCGTGAACCCTATCGTTGGAATAACTCCCAGGCCGAAGGTTATAAAATTGAACGTGAGGTCAATGACGATGGCGATATCGTAGAAACCAAGGTGCCAGCCGAAATTTTAGATGAAAATTTCAAAACCTTGAATGCCTTTAACGATGGTACTTATTCTAGCGAAGGCACCAATGCCGAGTACAGTTTAGTATCACAATTCGGGAGGGTAAATTATTCCTTTAAGGATACTTACCTCTTTCAGGCCAGTGTACGCCGCGATGGTAGTTCTAAATTTGGGAGTAATAACCAATATGGGGTGTTCCCATCCTTTGCTTTAGGTTGGAAACTGACTAATGAAACCTTCTTGGACAATGCCGATTGGCTCGATTTCTTAAAACTACGTTTTAGTTGGGGACAAGCGGGTAACGATAGTGCTTTAGGCTATTATGACTATGTGGCCTTAATCTCGCAAGGGAAAAGCCAAGGGAACGGAGGTTATGTGTTTGGATCGCCCCAGACCTCACAACAAGGTAGTATTGCCCGTGATCTTCAAAACGACGATTTACAATGGGAAACCAATACCTCGGCCAACTTCGGGGTAGATTTTGCTGCTTTCGGGAACAAACTTTCCGGTGCGATCAATTACTATAACAGTACCACCGACGATCTTTTGATTACCAAAGTGGTTTCGCCTGCCGCCGGAGTAAATGATCCTGTGGTCAACGTAGGTGAGTTCCAAAATAAAGGATTTGAGTTTGAGTTGGGCTATACCAATAAGGACAACGCTATCGGTTACTCTGCCTTCGCCACCTTTACTACCATTAACAGTGAGGTAACCAAACTGAGTAATGCAGACCAAACTTTATACGGTATAGGGTTGTTGTTCGGATCGGATCACTTTGTAAACCAAACTAAGATAGGTTACGAACCTGGGGCGTATTTCCTCCCGGTAGCCGATGGAATTTTCCAAAGCCAGGCCGAAATCGATGCCCATAACGTAGATGGTAACCCAATACAACCTGAGGCTGCTCCAGGAGATATCCGTTTTGTGGACCAAAATGGCGATGGGGTTATCAATTCCGATGATGAGGTATATCAAGGTTCGGCCATACCCGATTTTGAATATAGCTTAAACTTAAGTGCCGATTATAAGAATTTTGATTTGAATGTTTTCCTACAAGGGGTAGGAGGTACCAAAATCTATAATGGTAACGACTTTAGGTTAATGAGTATGGATACCGGTCGTAATTTCCGTACCAATGCCTTAAACGCTTGGACGATAGACAACCCAAATACAAACGTACCGCGAGCTGTTTTGGGCGACCCTAACCGAAACAATAGGGCCTCTACACGTTTTCTTGAAGATGGCGATTACTTAAGGATCAAAACCATATCCTTGGGGTATTCGATTCCGGATGCCATTCTTGATAAGACGGGTATTAATAGGTTGAGGTTATATGTAACCGGACAAAACCTGTTCACTTTTACCGATTATAGTGGTTTAGATCCCGAAGTAGGGGCCAGTATTTCCGGACAGAACCAAAGTATCCTTTCCCGAGGAATTGACCGTAACCTGTATCCGAAGACCAAATCGTTCATTTTCGGACTTCAGTTAGCCTTTTAATCTTTAAAAATCGAAAAAATGAAAACTTTAAATACATTTCTTTGTACAGCTTTGTTTTTGGCGGTTTTTATCGCGTGTGACGATGATAAGTTCCTAGAACAAAAATCGCCTGATCAATTGACTTCTTCCTCCTTTTGGCGTAGTGTGGAAGATGCCGAATCTGGTCTTGTGGCCGCCTATTCCGAATTGGAGTCCCGTTCCAACTTTTGGGATGGTTGGCAAGAAGGTAGGCCTGTAGTCGAATACTTCCGCTCCGATTATTCCCTACCTGGTCCCGATGCCTCTAATTATGCCCATTGGATGGAAATTTTCAATTTCAACTATACCAATGGTCATACCTTTTTAAATGTCCTTTGGACCACGAATTACAAAGGCCTCAATTTTGCCAATCAAGTAATTACCAAAGTAGGGGAGATGACCGATGATCAAATTTCGAGTGCCGACCGCCAAAGGGTTATCGCCGAGGCTACTTTTTTAAGGGGATATTATCATTTTAAACTATTAAGTCTTTTCGAGCAGATAATCGTACGCACCGAATTGCTGTCTGCCGAAACCTTGGATCAGGCATTGGCGACCCGTGCCGAGGCTTGGGCCGTGATCTTGCAAGATTTTGAGGCCGCCGCTGCCGCACTACCCAATACGCAACCCAATGATGGTATTGGTAGGGCTACCAAAGGGGCTGCCTATGCCTATTTAGGTAAGGCTTACTTGCATAAGGCTGGTGATCCCAGTGCCTCAGAAGAATCAGATATGGGCAATGCGGCCAATGCCCTAAAACAGGTAATCGATTTGGGTATTTATGAACTTTATCCAGATTTTGTAGGCAATTTTAATGGTGAGAACGAAAATAATATCGAATCGGTTTTCGAACTCCAATTTAAAAGTGGCGATGCCACCTCTTGGAACGCCACTCGACTTCACGCTTTTATTGGCGACTGGTGTATTGGCGGTTGGGGTGGTTTAGAAGCCACTATGGGCCTTGTAAATGTTATGAAGACCGAGGGTATGGTGGCCAGCAACGGACTCTACGATAACAGATTGTATGGATCATTATATTTTAAAGATCCCTACTATAATGATACGGAAACCAATGCAATGCAAGGGGGTACTTGGGACGCCCAAGTGGCAGACACCTATGGCAGTGCCGATGCCAAGGACGACAGTGCCTATTATCGTAAATGGTTGCCTAACTATGTATGGAACAACCGTTATATAGGACTTAATGTAACCCTAATGCGTTATGCCGATGTATTGTTAATGTATGCCGAAGCCTTGAACGAGACCGGAAGCACAGGCCAAGCCATTCCTATTATAAATGAAATTCGGGCTACACATGGTTTAATGCCACCTACTACGGCTAGTTCTCAGGCCGAAGTTAGGGATCAGATCATACATGAGCGAACCATGGAATTAAGCCTGGAATCGGTACGGTTCTTTGATCTTCGCCGTTGGGGCATGTTGGACCAGGCCATGCAGGAGGCAGGTAGATCGGGCTTTAGTGCCGCGGAACACTCCTATTTTCCAGTTCCTTTATCTGAAATACAAGCCAACACTTTAATCGATTAGTGTAATTGTTTGAGTAGTCAAAACCCGGTACACCCAGCTGTACCGGGTTTTTTGATATGCAACCCATGCCAAGAGGCAGGGCAGGGGTAGTGAAGCGTTCTTATGGCTAGCTTTCGTAAATTTAGGATAGGCCATAACGAAAAACGGTCTGGCCAAGAAGATTTGGGGGTAATTGTTGTACAGATAAGGGGTATTTGATATATTTGCCCCGCTTTAGAGCAACCGGTCGCATAGCTCAGCTGGATAGAGCATCTGCCTTCTAAGCAGACGGTCGCAGGTTCGAATCCTGCTGCGATCACTTCGAGCAAGGAAGCTAACCGAAAGGTTGGCTTTTTTGTTTTGTGGAAGACAGGAAACCTAAGTTTTCTAAGTCTGGAAGAAAACGGAAAAGACAAAGGCGATAGCTTAGCTTCCTTACTTGCAGTAGTGGGCACAAAGGATATATAATCCTGCTGCGATCACGAATAAATAGTCCAAACAAAAAAACGCCAAGCTCGCTTGAGCGTTTTTTTGTTTGGACTATTTTCAAAGCGGAGCTTTGGAGGATGACCGAAGGTAATCCTGTTGCCCGATTACGAACGCAAAGTTCAAAACGAGAAATTCCAAGCTCGCTTGAGCGTTTTTTTGTTTGGACTATTTTCAAAGCGGAGCTTTGGAGGATGACCGAAGGTTATCCTGTTGCCCGATTACGAACGCAAAGTTCAAAACGAGAAATTCCAAGCTCGCTTGCGCGTTTTTTTGTTTGGGCTATTATCCAAGTTGAGCATTGGGACGGGGAAGTCCTACTTCTCTATTTTATTCTTTGAAGATATATCGGCCACTATTACTAAATGGGAGTCAATGAAAGGGTAGGCCGTCCCATCCTGGAAAAAAAACTGCGCTTTGGTTGTGAATACGAGTTATGCCAGAGGCAAAGAACGAATATGGATTTTTTTTTGGGGGGGGAATCGTCCATGAACGGTTATTACTGAATAAACCGGATTGCTGTCGGCCAAGATGCTCCTAGTTTCAATTGTACTGGGGATAACCCCTAGGTAGTTTACTGGGCACTCCCCGCCGATTATTTCGAAAATCAAATGGTTTTTATTATAACAGTTATACGACTAGTAAGTGGGTGGGGCCTATATGAGTTTGATCACCTTTAAAAGGTTTTTATTCATAAACGTTGTTGTTTCGAATTTCAGGTTGTAGGTTAAATATTTCATGACCTACAAGAAACACTCCTACAAAACTGTTTAGACCTAGTATAAGTTTATACGCAAATGTTATTTTTTAGGCTTTTTCCCTCGTCCTATTCGGATTTATTTTTAACTTTAGAATTATGACAGGCCTTATAAATAAAGGGTTCTGAGAAAAACGAAGCGTAATGGAAGCTAATGGTTTGGTAATGTGGATCAGGCCCTTTTACCACAAATCAACGGTTGGTTTTCATAGTTAAGAAATGTTGATAAAAATGTGTATAACCGTATGAATCGTGGGGCGTAGGGTACTGTTTAAGGCGTAATTTTAAGATATAACCACAAAATTTTACGTCATGAAAAAAGTACTGTTGGCAGTTGCTGCCATTGGCTTGTTATTTGTTAATTACAGCTGCGATCCAGATTCTGCAAATGAAGAGTCCTATGAGTTACAATCACCAGAAAAAAAGAAGATTCGAGCCCCAGGCAGCAACAATTAGTGTAATGGCCATACTGATTATACTCAGTAGGTTTATTTATGTATTTTATTTAGGGGATAACGACGTCGAAGGTAATTTCTTTGGCTTCGCGTGGTTATCCTCGTTTTTATATACAGCCGGTAATGAATTGGCCTTTCTTTCATTTGCCTTTATTTTATGGTATGCCACTAAGTTTATGGAGTATGACCACGCCAGACCGTTTCGGTACCTATCTTATCTGATTACTTTTGTGGGTCTGTTTTTCTTGTCTTGGGTGGCTTTTGAAGAAAGAGGCTTCAGCCTGTTTCAAGAAGTAGTGTTTAGTTTGATATCTTCGCTCATTGCTCTCGGTTTGGGGGTATGGATGTACCGTTTCGCCGATCGTTATTTGGCACGCGGGGAGTTCTTAAAAAGCAAAATCCGGTTCCTGCTCGATTTTATTTTCGATACCGCTGTCGAAAAAGGTTATATCAAAGACGAGTTACGCGATGAATATGACGAGGATATCGAAGAGGTTTTGGAGCAACTGAATACGTAATCGTATTTCATGAATTAAAAGATACGGCCCCAACGATGTATACTTAGCTCGACATCCATGAGATAGTATTTTTTCCAAATTCCTTCTTCTTTTGAATCAAGCGGACTAAGATCTACCAATAAATTGCGTTCCGTAGGTTCGTATTTCTTTTGAAACTCCGAGGGTAGGGCGTATGTAGCAATATAGGTGCGGTCTATTTTGGCCTCCGATACCACCCCATCGTTAAATCGTACTTTTACCGTATTACCTGGAAATAACCGGGCCTGGTGTTTCGGATTAAAATAAGCCCGGATCTGTAACTTTTCCGGATTGTGAACTGACAGTACTTCCTGTTCTCGATAACAGACCTCCGAAGGCTGCAATTGTATTAAGCCCCCAATTCCGTTTAGCGGACTAATGTAATGTCTGTAACCCATGCCTTGTGAATATTGGGCTACGAGGCTATTTCCAGTGCGTTTTAGACTTTGCTTTAAGTGCATTAAATGGGCTATTTCTTCGGCTACCTCCCATTGAAGCCCTTGGGTCTGTGCTCTCTTTTGATCAAAGATCTCGAGTTCAGAACGCGTGGCAATACCGAGGACTACTTTGTCTACAAGCCATGGTCTCTGCTTGTCCAAATCTTGAAGCTGACGAAGAAGCGCATCCGATTCTATTTGCTTAAACCCAATCTCTTTTTCCAAGTCCCAGAGTTTTTGGTTATGATCTTCGTTTATCTGTTTTAGGCGTAACTCGTTTTGGAACAATTCCGTGTCGTTTTCCATGAAGTATGAAAATAGGGTGTCACCCTTTTTTATGGTATCGCCCTGGGTTACCATAAAACGATCTAAGCGTATATCTTCGGTAAAACTAACCGATACCTTTTGTAAAACGATCTGACCGTTTCCACTGATTACGTTAATCGTTTTGTAAAGGAAATGTGTTATAAAACTTATCAGAAGTAGTAAGAAGGAAACATACAGTATCCTGTCCAAGGTCCACTTCCTTTTCTTTATCACAGGTTCTTCTACCATACGTAGAATGCTACCTTTTTGTTTAAAACTGAACTTTTTCATCAAAGCTATTTTTTATATGATTGAATAAGGCATTTGCATCTGTAATGTAGTATTTGGGTAGGCCCGAGCTCACCATAATGTTTTTTGGGATGAGTTCTTCCGGTGTTAACTGTTCCAGTTCTGAAGTCGTTTTCCATAGTATAAACCCTTCAGAACGTAAGCGCTGCTCCACTGAATGTTTGGCTAACCCGGTAAGATGAATGTGATGTATTCGTTGGCTTAACAAGAAGGAAAGCAACACATTTAACTCCTTTTCCCCGATATCGGGCGCGACACCCACCACAATGGGGCTAATATGTTGTAGGTGCGCAGCAGGGCTAAAGCTTTTATCGAAACTTTTGGCTGATGTGAAATTGGCGGTAAAGGCCATTCCCAAGAGCTCAAGGTACATTTGCCCCAACAGGGCATGGGATTCGTATTGTAGGGCAAACCAGTCGTCGCGTAATTTTAGGGTGGAGATTTGGGTATCTTTTTTTTCCATACGGTGGTACAATCGCTGCATAAGCAATTTATGGCGTAGCAATTCCATTTGGTATTGAAGACTTTCCCATTGCTTGCGTTTTTCCATGTATTGCAAGTAATACACGGCGAGTTCTTTTTCTTGGTTTTGGCGTTGGGCCTCATTGTTTTGGGTATCGTAAGCCTGTTGCATTGTTGCTGTTTTACGGCTCATCTTTTTCGATAGGGGTATGGCAAATTGAAAACCGATAATGGGAGCCACCCTTTCGGTTCCCAAAAGATCTTGGGATGCCTGAACCTGACCATAAAATTGCAAACTGGGCATATTAGCCTGTTTAAACAACAAGGCTTGTTTTTGGGCAGCTAGGTATTGTAAACTGTCTGGGGCACTTTCTTGTCTAAAGTGATTGATTATGCCATTGAAGTCAATGTCGAAAACCGGTGGTTTGTTTGGGGACAATTCAGGTATATCGTTACCCTTAACTAAGGTGCGACTCGTGTATAATTGATTGGAAACAGTCTCTTTTCTTTGTTTCCATTCCACGAGTTCATGATAAGTGATAAAGCGTTGCTCATAAAGCTTGGCCAACAAAGGTTCTGCTTGGGTAATAAATGCGAGGCGTTCTTCCAATATACCAATGCCCTGATATTGAAAATGGGTTAGTATACCGCTATATCGTAGGCCATATTCCTTTCGCTTGCCAAGAGATTGTGCATGGTTGCGTAGCTGTTGTCTTTCCAAAGCAACAACCTTACTTGCCAATTGATGTTGTTTCCATCCAGATTTAAGAAGATCCCAATGTAGACCTGTTTTCAGGAGAATTCGGTTGGCCGATAAGGGGTCGTCTTCTTCCCAGACTATACCACTACCATTCCATCGTCCGTTGGCGCGTACCGATAGGCCTTTGTTCCGCAAAAGATCTTGTTGTTGTGCTTGCATAAGACTATCGCGAAAATAAGGTATGGTGTCCACAGGATGGAATAAGAGACGTAGTCCTGCTTCGACATGCTTATTCGAATGTATTTGGGGTAGGGTGGGGACAGGAAAAGCGGTGAAAAGCCTTTCGAAATCCGATACGAGCGCCTTAGATTGCTGGGCGTGTAACGTGCCTATGTTAAATAAAAAGCTGAGGATGATAAGTTTTGGGACTGACATATGCCGAAAATAGGGGGTTCCCGGCAAGAAAAAGACCGTAAATTGACCAATTGGCCCTAACTGGTGACCAATTAGATTTGGCTATTGAAGAAGGTTTAGGTTGCCCAATAAAGATTCCCTGTAGGTGTTGCCCAACGGAATGACCTTACGTCCGATTACAATGGTAGAGTCTTCGATATCCACTATTTTGGAAAGATTCACCAAATGGGACCGATGTACCTTTTTAAAGTCTTTTTGCGGTAATAAGGTCTCTATGTTCTTTAAGGTGGTATGTACGGTCAAAGGATCTCCTTTTTCCATTACGATGTCAATATAATTGCCCTTGGCCGAGATGTATTGGATCTGATCGCATTCGAGACGGATAAGCCTTTTGTTTATGTTTACATAAATGGTGTTGTCCTGGAGTCGGGCGCTAGGTCTTTTATCTTCCACTTTTCGTACGGCTTTTAAGAAGCGGCCGAACTCGATCGGTTTTACCAAAAAATCGACGGCGCTGTACTCAAAAGCGGTAACCGCTTGGGTTTCGTCTTGGGTGATTATTATGGTGGGTATGTCCTTTAAGTGCTCCATGACCTCAAACCCATGTAGGTCAGGTAGGTTCATATCTAAAAAAACCAGCTCTACCGGATGCTCGTCTATAAAAGAAAGGGCCTTTAGCGGCTGTTCAAAACTGGCCATTAACTTCAGGCCGGCTTTTGGACAAAAATCGGCCAGCATATTGGTGTAAAATGGATCGTCTTCTATAATTACCGTATTCATATTCTTAAGGATTGCTTGGGTAAGATGGACAGTGCATGGGAAATGGCCTCCGTAAGATCGAAAACCTGTTGGGTATCGAGTTGACCCTTGGCCAAATGTTTTTCCAATGTTCTGGTCAAGGTATGGGTGCGTTTCATTTGTAAAAAGGCGAATTTGCCCCCTAATTTGTGTACAATATCGCGTAACTCCCCAAGTTTGTTATGGTCTACCGCTATGGGAATCCGTTCCAATGCGGTTTTGAATTCATTTTGTAGTAGATCCAACATCTCGGCCCGGTACTTTTGGTTGTCTATAGAATCGAAATTTTGAAGTGAAGGCCGTTCCGCTTGATCAGGGGTAAAGCCAACTAATTTTTCGAAATCGGACAGTGTTAAGGGTTTCGGTAGCACCAAAGGTGGTTTTTCCTTTAAAAAACTAGGTTGTAAACTACCATTGGTAAGTATGATATAGGGGGTAACATTCAATAAACCGGGATGTTTGGCGTAATGTTCGCCATGAATGAATTGGTCGAGAATAAGCAGATCGACCCGATGTGACGCCAAATATGCTTTACATGACTCGAAATCGGTTACGATATGTAGCATGATACCCGGATTTTGCTCGGCCAACCATTGCATGTTCCGAATATCCAAAGGGTCGTCTTCCAGATATAGTATATGTTCGTAGATCAATGCCATTATCCCGGGGTTTTGCTACTTTGCCAATAGGCGGCTATTTTAGAAATGATTTCGTTGTAGGTGTCCAGATCAAAAGGTTTAACAAAGTATCCGGCTACCTGATGGTCGAAGGAGAACAAGATATCGTCCTGGTTTTCAGAACTACTCAAGACAATTATCGGAATCCGCTTTAAAGAGATATGGTCTTTGATCCGCTCCAGAAACTCCAATCCGTTCATAACGGGCATACGAAGATCCAAAACAATGACCTTGGGCAGTACATTGATATGGGTCACCAAATAATCCCACCCCAATTGACCGTTTTCGAAATTTAGCATAGGTATGTTATGCCCCAGATCGCTCAAAGCCATTTTAAATTTGATCAACTCCAAGGGGTCGTCTTCCAAATAAAGTATATAACTGCTATTTTCCATAGATACAGATACTTTTAGATAGGGTGAATTCAAATTGGGTGTATTCCCCTTTTTGGGAGTCTACCGAGATACGGCCGCCCAATTCCTCTATGATTTTTTTGACCAAAGAGAGACCTATGCCCGTATTTTTTCCATTTTGGGTCAATGTGTTGAACATTTTGAAAATTCGGGTAAAGTATTGGTTGTCTATGCCTTCGCCATTGTCCCATACCGTAAAATGATAATAATCGGCATCTTCGCGAACACCGACACGAATGATTCCTTGGGGTTTGTCGTTATGGCGAATGGCATTGTCCAATAGATTACTGAACACTTGGGTAAGCTTGGCTTTGTTAACGTAAAGATTCGGGAATTGGCCTTGTTTTTCAATACCGATATGTAAAGGCACTTGTAATAATTGTATGGCTTCATCGATTAGTTCGGAAACATCGATTAGTACCCGTTCTTCTTGCGATTGGCTTACCCTGGAATAGGATACGATACCTTCGATAAGGGCATTCATTTTGGTGACCCGATCTTTCATTTGATGCATATATCCCTGCATTTTAGAGCCTAGGGCTTCATGCGACATCCAACCTAAAACCGTATTGATCCCGGTAAGCGGTGCCTTAAGATCATGGGAAACGATATGGGCAAAACCTTCAAGATTGGCATTGATTTCCTCTAGCTGTTCTACGGTTTGGTTGAGTTTGTTTTCCGCTATCTTTTGTTCATGTATGTTTACGATTACGGCCAAACTGTATTTGGTTTCTCCCTGCACATCCAATATTTCCGAAACATGGGTACTGGCCCAAAAATAGGAGCCGTTTCTGCGTTCGTAGCGTTTCTGCATCGAAAAACCGTTAATCTCCCTATTGTTCAATTTCTGGGTCTGGTCTACCGAAGGGCCCCTGTCGTGTTTATGACTGATGGCAGACACGGTTTTACCGATAAGTTCTTCTTTCTCATAGCCCAACATTTGGGCAAAAGTGCTGTTGGTCTGTAGGATTTTTTCGCCTTGCGACAGAACGATACCAACGGCCGAGTTTTCGAAAAGTTCAAAATGCTCTTTTTTTAATTCGTTCAGCTGATCGTCGCGGGCTTCTAAATTGGCGTTAAGACGTTGGTTGAGCCTTTCGAGCTCTTTATTCTTGAAAAATAGTTCCCTAGACTTTTCCTCAAGTATCGTCTCCGCATGAAAACGTGCGGCTTTTTCCCTTTTCAGTCGTTTATGTAGCCAGCTAGCCTCCAAGTTTAGTTTTTTTCTATGGTAAATATCACGTGACTTCCATCTGCCGCCACATTTTCACGTGTCAAGGAGAAAGCCTGGTTAAAATGATGCATGGTGCCCTCAATAAGCCCTTGGGCCAGATCCGGTAGTTTCCGCTCTGAGGTATAAATTAATTTAAGGGTAGTATCGTTTACATCTTCATAACTAAAGGTAGGAAGCTTGGTCTTGTCGTAGATCTTCCGCACTTCTACATGTATATAGTCATCAATACGGCGCAACATATCGAAACTGTCGTTCAAATGTGCCATAAGATGGGCATATCGCTTGGAAAAACTTTCGAAAAGAAATAGACCGAATTCCCGTAAAAGCTCGGGAACCGGAGTACCGCTATGTCCGTGAAGTTGGGTAAGCAGACTTACCATTTCGGCATCGGGGTAGGTACCCACCGCCGTATAATGCCCTTCGGACTCTAGCTGACTATCTTCTATGATTTTCTCGGTAACTTCCTCGCCATAATAACGATCCATCATTTCTAGGAACTCTACGAATACAACGCCTTTCATATGAACTATTTTGTGTAGCGGTTTTGGTATGGGCAGTATAGTACACCATGAATAGGGTTACTAATACCCCTTATGTTGTTCCGTTTCCAAACTGGAAGAGGATATGATAGGACCGCTAATTGTTTTTATACTAAACGTTACGTTTTAAGATTTATTGGTTTCCCTGGTCTATCTTGTATTTGGTTAGAAACCAAGTTCTTTGGCCTTTCGGGAAGATTTGTAGGGGTTCCAGGGGTCGTTGTACGATTCTTTAAAGAAAAACTCCTGAAAATAGGCCCGGGTTCGTACGAACCGTAAAAAGGTACCGGTATACAAAGGCATTAACCAAACATAGCGTAACAGTTTTTTTTCTTCACGCCAACGTTCAGAGAATAGTAGTATAGATCCCATTTGAACATAACTGAATACCAGATACAAAGTCAGGTTCATGGGGATTACGAACTGTAAAGAACTGTTGTAGTTGATACAGATATCGAGCATATAGATCCACCAGCTGATGTTCAGAATCAGATTATAGAATATATTTTCACCCAGGGAGAAAAAGTTATTCCATTTAAAATTGGCGTTTGGTGAAAAGACATCCTTATGTTTCCGTACCCGGAAGCGTATAATCGATTTATCCCAGCGTAAGCGTTGTTTGGCCAGTTTTTTAAACGCATCGGGGGTACTGGTCATACAAATGGCCGTAGGCGAAAAATAGATACGATGGCCCGCTTTGCGGAACTTTACCGTAATATCGCCATCGAGGCCCGGGCCTATATCCCAACCCCCCAGATTTTTCAATACATCGGTCTTAAAGGCCCCAAAAGCCCCCGAGATAATTTTATAGATACCCAGTTTTGAGGTAATGATACGTCCTACCGATACGGTTTTCAAGTATTCTATGGCCTGCATGGTTGAGGCGAGGTTACCCTCATAATCCCGCACTTTAACATTACCACCAACGGCCCCGATCTTGGGGTTTAAATAAAAAGGTATCAAGACGTTTTCAATGGCATCGCGGTCAAAAGAGCAATCGGCATCGAGATGCACAATGTATTTACCACTGCTGTAATGTAGGGCCAAATTGGCGGCTGAGGCTTTACCACCACGTTGTTCGTTGCGGATAAAGCGGTCTATAAGGCCATTGGCTTCCAAGTTCCTACCGATAATAGGGGTTTGATCGTCGGAGCCGTCGTCTACAATGATCAGTTCAAAATGGGTATAGGTTTGCTCGGCCAAAGATTTGGTGAGCTTAAAAAGATGTTTGCCCTCGTTTTTACCCGGAATGATCACCGAAACAAAGGGCTGTTCGCGAAATAAACGGCTTTGGGCCTCTTGCCATTTTTGGCGGTCTTTTTTTCGATTTATCCAATTCGATAGATAGACCCAATAATCAATGGTTACGTATCGGGTAAGCTCGAAAAGTACAAAGTACCAGAATACCCGAATCAGTTTCGGAAGCCCAACTTGGGACCAGTATTGCAGATATTCGGGTAAATGTTCGTACATGATCAGTTGATTTTTTCAGAGGCGATATGTACTTCTAAGCCAGGACCAATATTATCGGCTAAGAGCATATTCAGGTTTTTGTTCATTTTTTCTTGGATCCCGATAAGATTATTAGGCGATAGGTCCAAGACTAATAGTTGAATGTTTTGGTCGGTTCGTAAAATGTGTAGATGGCTTTGGGTATAAGTTTTGCACAATTCCGCGATTTCATCCCAGAGATGAGTTACGAATTGTGGGTTAAGGGCGTCTAGTATTTTGCCTTTCAGGGAAACGGTCAACCGATAACCATGGTACCCTTTTGGGGTTTTCCGCTTTTTTTCCTGTTTCACGATTTCATGGAAAACGACATTGTTTTGGGAGATGGTTTCGGTTTTCTCAGGGGCCAGACCAGATTCGGCGGCCATAAGGCCTTTTGATGTGAGTTTGTAATCATAAAGTTCTATTTCGCGTAGTTCGGCAAGGGCATTCGAATTGCCGCAACTATGGCATTGGGCCTTCATATCGGCTTCCTGAAATTGGTGGTTACAACTTTGGCATCCATGCATTTGGGAGGGTTTGTCGTAGTCGATTCCGATGTGGCGGAGGCCTTTATGGCATTTTGGGCATTGTAGTTGGTCGCTGTCGGGCTGCTTAAATGCTGAAAGAGGGGCCACATGGGCACAGGGAAAATGATGTATGATATCTTCGGCCCCGATATCGATGGATCCGCATTTGGGACAAGTTTCGGTAAAGAACAGGAAACTATCGGCACAGCTGCCACATAGCGGGATACGATGGTTCAGGTTTCCTTCCAATACACCCGATTGGGCCATTAGATCTAAGGTCGATATCATTTTTTCGGGTTCCTCACTAAAGGCTAGTCCTATAAATGGATAGTCAAAACCCAAGGATTTGGTCCTGATTTTAACCGGGCTCAGGCTGCCTTGGCGCGAGTAGATAAAATTCAAGGTTTTCTGTACCGTTTGCTCGGCAAAGCCACTATGGGTTATGGTGGTAACGGATTCAATCCGATGCTGTATCGTTTTTACTTTTTTACTACTGCCCTCATCGAATGTACCATCGGTATGTAGGTTTAGGTTCGGCGGTAAAACGTCCTTGGAGAAAACGGGTAAAAGGTATATGTTGGGATTGTCGTGTCCTCGAACACGATCAATGATCTTAACGTTCTCCTTCGGGTCATTCGATTGTAGTAGGATGGCATCATAAGAAGCTAGATCTTGTAGCAGTTCGTTTTGCCAACGGTCTAGTTGTACAAAAGTCACACCTTGGTGCTCGTAACCGGTTTTGGCATTATGTCTTACGATCTTTAACATGATCTAGCTTTTTGGACACTATGATGATTCATTGGTAAATCTAGCCTTATAGATTGGCAGTTTTGGTCGGAATCTGATGTAGTGGGGTTAGTTGTTGATGAACTTGTTTTTTCTTTTGATGATGCCTATAGTTCAAAATATGGGCTATAAGGGTACCTAATAGCATAATGATTACGTACACCATGCCTATCTGTAAATACAATTGGGTGTTGACTTCTAAAGTTTCCATAATTATCGGATTTGAATGTAATCTTGGGTTGCTATGGCCGATGCCGGAATGGTATTCACTTGAAAAATAGCATCGTTAAAATCTTTATCGCCTTGGGGTATACTAATGTCCTCGAAGCAGATAATGGTGGCCTGACAGGCCGAGTCGTGAAAAATTAAACTTTGTTGATGGCCACTGCCATTAAAGGCAATGTCGGTATGTTGGCTGTAAAAACCTTCGGTTATTTTTTGGTTGCGCCAGCCATCGGCAATTACAAAGAAGCCGATTTCGGTTCCGGCTGGGAAAGTGCCGAGCAATTTAACGGTATTCCCAGGGATCAACTCCCCACCAGAACCTTGGGCCGAAGCATTGGGAAAGATTACGATTTTAACCACTTCGTCCAGTGAATTTGGCGGGGTATCGGTATCGTAGTAATAATAGCCCAATACGTTTTTATATCCGGCACCTTCATTGATAAAGGTTACCGAAACTTCGGCCTCTTCCGTAAGTACGATATTTTTCATTGGATGCTCGAAATATTCAGGATGGGCCGTTAAGGCGTTTTGGCGCTCAGGGAGTATGGCGGTGAAGAGGTTGGGAAGTAACTCTGAACAAATATCTTCGTCTTCCTCTAGGGTTATGGGTTTTCCGGTATTGGTGTATGGGGTAACCGTCATATAGGGCGACTTTTCCTGTTTGTAAAGAATATGGAAACCACCTAAGCCCTTACATACGAAAACATAATCGTTTTGGGCAGTTACGTAGTTGGCCGAGGCCGGCATTTCTACCCGGTCCCAGACGAACATGGGATTTATGGTTTCCCCATCGACTACATGCTCGCCAATGGCAATTCCGTCAGCCCCATTGGCGATATACATATAGTCTTCATCCAAACTTATAGCGTTCGTGTTTCCTTCGGTAAGCATATTACCTTTGCTTTCGTTCAGTAAGGCTCCCGTGTTTATATTATAGGCCTTAAGACCCGTACCTCCCATGGCACAATAAATTTTGTTGGGATCAAAAGGGTCGAAGGTTATAGTGTTTTTCCCTCTTTGCGCTTGTTCAACATTAAGATGGTCAATTGGGGTAATGTCGAAAGAGGTAAGTGTGGTTCCTATATCACTGGGCTTACCTGTATACAAGGCGGCATTATTACCGGTGGTCAGGGTAATAAAATCGGAACTTTCCCCTTGGCCATTGAGTTGCAAATATTTAGCGTTCGCATAGGCATCGAAACTTTCAATAGCCAAACTGTTCCGGTTTATTTTGAACGTACCGCCATAGGTTTTACCCCCACTCACCAAAATGGAAGTATTGGTGTACGCAATACCATTGGCCGAAGCCGATATACCATTGTTTAAGGCGTTCGACAGGTTGATGCGATCATAGCTATCGGCCTCTGGGTTTAATCGGTAGACTACGGCACCTAATTTTTGATGGGAGGTAGCCACCCAAATTTCAGTAGAACTTATGGCCGTAATGGCATTGACATCGGCTTGGGTAAATTGGATCTGTTCCAACAGCTGGGGTTGGGCAGGATCACTAATGTCGATTATTTCCACGGCCCCCAGATGCT
This sequence comes from Sediminicola luteus, assembly GCF_002514735.1. Lineage (GTDB taxonomy): Bacteria > Bacteroidota > Bacteroidia > Flavobacteriales > Flavobacteriaceae > HQA918. The sequence continues at coordinate 106,677 of NZ_NBWU01000008.1, forward strand.
GGTCACCTTGCTTGTTGTATGATACATAGGCCCTATTACCTTGCACGGCACAATGGGTGGCACTTAGGTCTATGGCATTGATCTGCGGAGCCGATAATTGGGCTACCCAGGTCCAGTAATAGGGTTGCTGGTTGGTGGTCTCAGCATCGTTCGATGCATTTTTACCGGTTTGGTCCGATACTACTGTGGGCAAAATACTTCGGTTGATCGGCAGCATACGATCAGCCTTAAAGTCCACATTAAAGAATACTTCCTTGGGCTCTAGTTCAGTACCCGTGGTTTCAGAAATGGGCGCATCAGTATCGTTGGTACAGGCACAGAAATAGCCTAAGTTTATTAAAACGAAAAGGGTTATTAATTTTTTCATGTCGAATTGATTTTTATAGAAATGACCTTAATGTGTTGGTAGGCCCGGTTTTTTCGATTTACCCTCTTTAGAGACTTATGTAGGTATATTGATCGGCATACTTTTTAAAAGTGCCTCTGATATCGAAGATTAAGCCGTCACTAGAAAGCTGCTCTTTCCAACTTAGGTCTTCGTGGTATGCCTTGTGATCGACGGCCATGACCACGATATCGTATATCTTAGAACGATGTGAGGTCTTGCTTAAGGCAATGTCGTACATACGATCTACCTCGTCTACTTCGGCCAAAGGGTCTTCTACGGTGATATTGAAGCCGAAGGATTGGAGGTTTTTGATCAGGTTTACCACTTTGGAGTTTCGTACGTCCTTCACGTTCTCCTTAAAGGTGATCCCTTTTACCAACACCTGTAACGCTTCGGGTTGGCAACCAAAGGCACAAGAGGCTTTTAAGAGTTTCATGGCCAAGAAGGTGGTCATTCTTTCGTTGGTGTCCCTACAGGTTTGCAATAGGGAAGGGGATAGATGCATTTCCTTGGCCTTGTGGATCAAATAGTATGGATCTACCCCAATACAATGTCCTCCGACCAAACCGGGAAAGAAATTCAAGAAATTCCATTTGGTACCTGCAGCCTCCAAAACATCTTTGATGGCCACATCCATGCCGTCGAACAGATAAGTGAGTTCATTCATTAAGGCAATGTTTACATCGCGCTGGATGTTTTCGACGACCTTGGCGGCTTCGGCCACGTTAAGGGCTGGAGCTTTATGTACCCCGGCCGTGACCACTTCGGCATAGACTTGGGCTATGGTATCCAAGGCTTTTGGGGTACTTCCGGAAACAATTTTGGTTATAGAATCGAAAGTATGTACCGTATCACCCGGATTGATTCTTTCTGGCGAATATCCCACAAAGAACCCTTCATTGTAGCGCAACCCACTGATAGACTCCAGAATAGGTACACAAACCTCTTCGGTACAACCGGGGTATACGGTAGATTCGAAAACGACAATATCGCCCTTCTTCAACACTTGGGCTACCGACTTTGTGGCACTGACAAGTGGGTTTAGGTTCGGATGGTTCGACCGATCTATTGGGGTGGGTACGGCCACGATATAAAATTTGGCCTGGGTCAGTACTTTGGTCTCCGCACTGAACTTAATATCCTTGCCTTTGAACTCAGTCGAAGCGATTTCACCACTGGGGTCGTGCTCGACCTTAAGATAGCCCACCTTTTCGGCATTGATATCGTATCCGACTACTTTAAATTTAGAGGCCATGTGTAGGGCCACAGGTAGTCCCACATACCCGAGCCCTACAACGGCAATGGCGGCCTTCTTTTTCAGTAGGTCAGTGTATAAGTCTTGTTTCTTAAAGGCAACTTTAAGGTTGTCGTTTTGGCGAACTTGTCTTGTATAGGCTCTTGCGTTCATGGTATTTTGAATTTTGAAGTTTCTCCATTCAAACTACCAGAAGGCCTTGTTTTTAATAGGGTTTCTAGGTTTAGTAGTGTATAGCTAGTGACGAAAACCTGATTTTTGTTGATGGGGTTTTTGGGCTAACCGGATTATTTACCTCAAGAGCATAGTCGGACCAAGAGGCCATAGAATAGCTGAATCCCTTTTTCAATGAGCTCATCGGGGAAATCATAATCGCTATGGTGTAAGGCCGGGCAATTTTCACCACTGCCCAAACCGAACAAAAGACTCGGGAACTTTTTGGAAAACCAACCGAAATCTTCCCCAAAGCGCAAGGCATGTTCTAGGGTTTTAATGCTTATTCCTTGCTCTTGGCAGGTCGATTGTAATTTGTGAACCAATTGGGTATTGTTTTGTACCCCCGGGAAGTATTCTAGCCAATTTAGCTGGAACTGTAACGCTTTTTTGGCAGCCAATTGTGTTACATACGATTCAAATTCTTGCTTTAAGGCTTGCAGATTGGCATCTGACCAAGTCCTCAGGGTATAATGTACTTTGGCTTTTCCGGCGGCAACTCCATAGGCCAGTTGCCCCAAGTTTATATGGATCGGGGTCGCTAAGGCAAAAGCCGCTTGGGAAGGATCAGCTACCTCCTTATGCTTGAAAAAAGTAATAATATCTGAAATGGCTTCAGCCGGATTTATACCGTGATGAGGTTCCGAGGCATGGGCGATTTTGCCTTCCAAATGCAATGCCAGGCTGACCACGCTTGCCGTAAATCCAGCTTCTTTGACCAAAACACTTCCTAAAGCATATCCTGGGAGATTATGTAGGGCCAAACAAAAATCGGGAGCGATGTCATTGAATTTTGGGTCTTGAAGAACGGCATGGGCACCCTGGCCATTTTCTTCTGCCGGTTGAAATAAGAGCACTACCTTTCCGCAAGTCAATGGGTTCTGGGTTAGCGCAATGGCCAAACCACATAAGATGGCCATATGTCCGTCGTGCCCACATTTATGCGATACCCCATCGTGTTGGGATCTATGGGAAAAGGTATTGGCTTCTGTTATGGGCAAGGCATCCAGTTCGCAACGAACCAATACCGTTGGGCCTTCCTTTTCCATTTGATATACTGCAGCTAAACCGTGACCACCAATGCCTTCGATGATTTTGGGTTGGCTATGGGCCAATAAAAAGGCCTTTACCCTTTGGGCGGTTTGCTTTTCCTCCCCGGAGAGTTCGGGATGTTGGTGTAAGACCCTTCGAAAATCGCGTAATAGCTGTTCCATAGAACCAAATATTACATATTACGGTAAGCTGACCAAAACTTCGCGATTACTTTTTGCAATCGATACCATCTTCATATATTAGCCAGACTCAAAAACAAGGCTATGGATATTAGGATGAAGAATAAGGGATTGACCTTGCTTGTCGCGGTTTCTTTGATGATCGGGTGTGGCGGGAATTCACAGAAGAAGGAGGAAAAACATGCTTTTACCAATGCCTTGGTTTCCGAGACTAGTCCGTACTTGTTGCAACACGCCCATAATCCGGTAGATTGGCAACCTTGGGGAGATAAAGCCATGGATCAGGCCAAAAAGGAAGGGAAACTTCTGATAATCAGTATCGGGTATGCCTCTTGCCATTGGTGCCATGTTATGGAAGAAGAGACTTTCGAAGATGTTGCCGCGGCCGAGTTTATGAATACTAATTTCGTAAATATCAAGGTAGATCGGGAAGAACGCCCCGATGTCGATCAAGTATATATGACGGCCCTACAGCTTATTTCAGGAAGCGGGGGCTGGCCTTTGAACGTGGTGGCCCTTCCCGATGGTAGACCGGTGTATGCAGGTACTTACCATACCAAGGAGCAATGGATGTCGGTGTTGGGTAAGATCCAGGAACTCTATCAAAAAGACCCCGAAAAGGTAACTACCAGTGCCGAGGCTTTGGCCCAAGGTGTACGCGATGTAAATGTGGTAGAACCACCAATGGACGAAAATCTATTGGACGAAAAATTCGTGACCAATAGTGTTATGGCTTGGCAAGAGCAATGGGACCAGGCCTATGGTGGGCGAAAAGGCTCCCAAAAATTTATGATGCCCGCTACATTGGACTTTCTAATGGATTATGCCGAACTCACCCAGGATAATTTGGCCAAATCTTTCGTAAAGACCACTTTGGATCAAATGGCCAAGGGTGGCATTTATGATCATATTGGCGGCGGATTTTATCGCTACAGTACCGATCCAGAATGGAAGATTCCGCATTTCGAAAAAATGTTGTACGATAATGCCCAACTCATCGGACTGTACAGTAAGGCTTACAAAGTATTTGGGGACGACAATTATAAAAATATCGCCTATGGTACCTTGGATTTCTTGAAGCGGGAAATGAAAACCCCAGAGAAAGGTTTTATGGCGGCGATGGATGCCGATACCGATGGGGGCGAAGGTGCCTTTTATATCTGGAAACCCGAAGAGTTGAAAACGGTCCTAGGGGCAGACTATGAGGCTTTTGCCAAAGTATATAATTTAAATGAAGATCAAGCTTGGGAACATGGCAGTTTTGTTTTGCGTAAAACCCAAGATGCCCATGAAAAAGAAGCGGAATGGCATCAAAAACTTTTGGAGGTTAGAAACCAAAGACTACGCCCGGCTTTAGACGATAAGATCATCGTTTCTTGGAATGCCCTTTTAATAGATGGTTTGGTAGAAGGGTATAAGTCTTTTGGGGATGCGACCTTTTTGAAGGAAGCTAACGATATCGTGGCCTTTGTGAAGGCATTGGGTATGGAAAACGGGAAATTGATCCATTCCTATAAAAAAGGTGGTAAGCATGTGGCCGGTTTTTCTGAAGATTACGCCTTGTTGGCGGAGGCCCTTTTAAACCTGTATTCCGTAACGACGGATGAATCCCATTTGGAGTTGGCCCAGGATCTGATGGCCAAGGCCGAAACGTTTTGGGAAGAAAATGAGGGGATGTACCGTTATAAGGAGGCCTCGGAGCTTATTTCAAAAATCATTCGTACCGACGATGGGGTAATCGCTTCGCCCAATGCGGTTTTGGCCAATAACCTCTTGCAGTTAGGCCATTTGGAATACGATATGGATAAAATTGGTCGTGCCAAGGCCATGCTGGCCAAAATGGGGAGTACCTTATCGGCCAATTTGTATAACCATGCCAAATGGGGACAGCTTTTGTTAGGTACAGCCTACCCATATTACGAAATAGCTGTAGTAGGGGACGATGCCAAGTCGCGTATGAACGAAATGCACGCCATGCATTTACCCAATGCTTTGATTATAGGCAGTGAGAGCGATAGCAAACAACCTTTGTTTGATCAACGTTATGTGGTCGGGGAAACCTTTATCTATGTTTGCCAAGAAAGTACCTGTAAGCTTCCGGTAAAAACTACCAAAGAAGCCATAGCCCAAATGCGTAACTTTAGTTTAGGGTTTTAGAAGCTATTATTAATTGCGTTTGTTTGGTATGTCACATTGAGCGCCGTCTCTGCAGACAGGCAGGCAGTCGAAATGCTTTACAAAACAATTCACGGCCATCCGAAACTTGACGGATTAGGACTAAAAGAGCAAGGAATGAAGAGAAAAAACCACTGAATTTTCGTTCGTGGCCTAAACCGAATCCAAAAGATTTATCTTTCCTGATTTATTCAGTTGTTTCAAAGAAAATGAAATCATAAAACACGGTGTGTCAAAAAGTCTGTTTTATAACTTCTATCAGCGAAGCGTCCCGATAACAATCGGGATAATAACTAATTTCCGGACACTTTTTTACACATTTTAAATATGTCTTCGACTGCGCTCAGACTGACATTTGATTGAAATTTGTTTTTTCTATTTACGTTTTACAAACTGTAGATAATCGTTGTTTTTGGCCGCTACTATATAGTTCTGTCCATCAATACGTATCGGTTTCATATCCTTAACATCCCCGGGAGTGTAAAATCCGCTATTTCGGGCCTCAATTGGGGTAAAACCTCCCTTACCGTCACCGGACAATAACAGTCCGATACCGGCATCGTTTCTTGGGGTTTCTACTTCAGAGGCGTGTAGGTTGCCCGCAACCAATACATCTTGGGTGCCATTTTGGTCGAAATCATCAACGAGAATTTGGTTGATGCTCGACAATTGCGCCATAACCGGTAGCTGGTGTCTTTTAAAGCCGCTTCCAGTGTTCTCCAAATACACACTAGCAAACGATTTAACGGAATAGTGCAAGGACTCGTCCAATTCCTTTTCCGTATAAATATCCTTCAAAGTTGCCGTTGAAAAAGAGTTGTAATCCTTGAATTTCGACTTAATGGCAGGCATCTGTTGTGAAGAGCATTCCCTACCACGAACCGGGAATTGGGTGCCATCGTTATGGTAGCTTAAGACAATATCGTTGGTTTGGTTACCGTCGAAGTCGTTGAAAAATATATCGAAAGTAGCGTCGTCCTTAGCTTTGTATTTATAATTTTCGCCAAGGTTGCCTAAAACGTAGTCCATATCGCCATCTTGATCAAAATCGGCCTGGGCCAGACTAAACCACCAACCCCGGGTATCGGAAAGGCCAAAGTTTTCCGTCTCATCGGTAAATTGCCCTTGGTTGTTTTTGAAAATGGTTATAGGCATCCATTCACCAACGATAATCAAATCCGTCCAGCCATCTTGATTAAAATCTGTCCAAAGGGCATCGGTAACCATACCCAGTTTTTGGGCATTTGGCAATTTATGCGAGCTGTCCACAAATTTTGGGTTCCCCGTAGTACTTTGGTTTTCCAAGAGAAAACTTTGGGCCGGACTAGGATAGTTGCCAGGTACCAAACGACCGCCTACGAATAGGTCTAGATCGCCATCTTTATCATAGTCAAAAGAGGCTACACGGCCGCCGCTACTTATCATTTGAGGCAACGCGCTATCGGTTTTGGTAAAAGTGCCATCGCCATTATTCCTATATAAACGGTCTTGTAATTGTGGGGAATCAGGCGCAAACTCATTACCACCACTTACGATGTAAATGTCTAGAAGATTATCGTTATCGGCATCGAATATATGGATGCCAATATCCTCTTTTCCCCTGTCTCCCTCAAAAACCGATTCATTGGTGGGCTTGAACCCAGATTCAGTTTGGAAATAAACGGTTGTGGGTTGCCCGGAAGCCCCGCCTACCACCAAATCGTCCTTACCGTCTTTGTTGAGGTCGGCCACAGCAACATCGGGGCCAAAATTTGAGGTTTTATGGGGTAGTAGAATCTCTTTATCAAAATCATCATAGTAGTTTTCTTCGTGTTTATGCCTCAAGAAATCATTTTCCAAAGGGCTTGAAAAGAGCGTGTTGTCATTCCTTGCAGATGACTTTAATGAAGTGGCATCAGTATATGCTAAAGTAAGTTTATGGTTGGTCTCTATATTTTTCAATAGCTGATACTTACCATCGGGCCATTGTACCCGAACACTGTCTACTTGTTGTGCATTACCTAAACCAAAATGGAGTAGGGGTGGTACCGAACTTTGGAAACCACGGCTAAGCATAAGTTCCTGCATCTGTAATTGCCCCCCTTCATAGATACTGATTTTAGCCCCAATACCTTGTGGGTTTAAAGAATCTCCTTTAAAAGCTAATTGTAGATAGCGATTTTCTTTTATACCCGTATTTTCAAAAATAGAGGCTGGAGCATCTATATTGTTGATAACAATCTCCAAATCGCCATCGTTATCCAAATCGGCATAAACGGTACCATTGGAAAAACCTTTGTATTCCAAGCCCCATTTTTTGTTGGCCTTTTCAAACTTTAATCCACCTTTGTTCTGAAAAACAAAATTGTCTATGGGCTCCGAAGGAATGGCCATGCTCATCTGTAGAAAACTGTCTTTGCTTATTTGTTTTTTCTCTAGGGCGATAAAATAATCGCGGTTGTTTATTTCCCTACGGGTACCATTGGCCACGAAAAGGTCTTTGCGTCCGTCGTTGTCCAAATCGGCAAAGAGTGGGGCCCAACTCCAATCAGTTGAAGCTAGTCCGGAAATACGGGCTACATTACTAAAGTCAGGAATATTACCTCGCAGGTTACCGTTGTTCAGTTGCAAACTGTTTTGCATATACTGGTAATGGAAACCGGCATTTACGGTACTCCAAAACAAATCGGGGTTCATACTGGCCATATTGGCCTTGGCCCTGCGATTGTTTTTGGCACTCATATCTAGCTGAAAGAGGTCTAACAGGCCATCGTTATTAAAGTCGGCCATGTCGGCGCCCATCCCATAGAAGGAAGTATTTTTCATCGATTCTTGGGCCGTATCGCTAAAGGTGCCGTCACCATTGTTCATAAACAGATAATCTGGGGTACTAAAATCATTGGAGACATAGATGTCGGGCCAGCCATCGTTGTTCAGATCACCTACCGAGGCGCTTAGGGTAAGCCCGTATGACAACAACCCGGCTTTTTTAGTGACATCGGTAAAACTGCTACCATCGTTTCGGTAAAGACGATCCGATTCAATATATTTTAAATAATCTTGTTTGAATTTGTAATACTGGTTAGGTGCATTAAAAGGGGTGGGCGGGTAATTGGCCACGTACAAATCTAGGTCGCCATCGCGATCATAATCGAAAAAGACGCCCTGAACGCTATTTCCGGCATCGGCTATTCCCAGTGCTTCAGCTTTTTCAGAGAAGGTGCCGTCGCCATTGTTCAAAAAGAGTTGGTTTTTTTTGTTCCCGTTTTTTCCTCCTACCGAACAGTAAATATCCATATGGCCGTCAGCATTGATATCGACCATGGTGGTGCCGGTATACCATCGGTTATCGCCTGCAATTTGTGCGGCATTGCTTATATCCTTGAATTGTAGGTTACCTTGGTTCAAATAAAGCTTGTTGGCTACCATATTCCCGGTAAAGAAAAGGTCGGTTAGCCCATCGTTATTGACATCACCTGCAGAAACCCCACCGCCCATATAGATATAGGAATAGTTAAAGTAATTTAGTGAATCGGTCTCTGTTAGGGTGTTGGTAAAACCCACTTGGGAACTTGATGGATCCAAGGCACGGAAAATCTTGCTCTCGGCAGTGGAATCCGTTGTGGGGCCGCAAGCCCAAATAAAGAGGATAAGTAGACTGAAAATGGAGGATTTTCCCATGATATAAAAAGCATAAAACGTGAAGGGAAGGTTCGGAGTGAAGGTAAAGAAAAACAGGGCACTGGCAAAGCCAATACCCTGTCAAACTGCTGAAAGTTTGGTTTAATATCCTGTATTCTGATTTAATATATTTCCACTTAAATCAATAGCATCCAAAGGAATGGGCATTAAGTCATAATGCGATTTGTATCCTTTGTATTTAGCAGGGAAATTCGCTTGTGATAAGGCCCTAGCTTCATTTACGATATAAGCATCTAGTACGGCACCGGCATTACCCCATCTTCTAAGATCAAAGAAACGGTGTCCTTCCATGCCTAATTCCAAACGTCTTTCGAAACGGATGGCTTTACGGGCAAATGCGGCGTCGGCAAACGAGGCATAAGGCTCAATTACATAATTGGCGGCAGGTGCGTCTCCAGCCTCGTTTAATACATAAGTACTGCTTTTGGCCCGGTTACGTACTTGGTTTACATAGTCAAGGGCAGCGGCCAAATCTGGTGACGATTTTTCTGTAGCCGCTTCGGCACCCATCAACAATACATCGGCATAACGAATAATGTGGTAGTTGATTCCGGAACGCTGTTGACCCCAAGAACCTGTTCCACGGTTACCATCTTCACCGGCATAGTATACATTCTTTTTAGGAAGATATGGCCCTGAGATATCTGAATGGGCGGCACGGATCCAGTCTTTACCTACCATGGTGCCCCAACCGTTATAATCTATACCACGACGACCTACTGTAAAATCGATACGGGGATCAAGATTACCGGCATGAGGGGTGAAGGGTTGGTCACTGTCAATACCTGCATCATTCGCGATATCAGCTTGGTTATAAGTGTCTAGAAGCGGCAATCCTGAGGCATCGGTCTGAAAGGTGTTCGCTAAATCTTGGGTTGGTTGGTAAAAACCACAGCAAGAGTTAAAGGGTCCACCACCAGGGAAGTTCAAAGTTCCACCTAAGTTACCATTAAAAGATTGTCCTTTATCGGCTGCAAACTGGATCGAAAAGATGGTCTCGCTACTGTTATCGCCTGCCAACCTGAAATTGTCGCCATATTCGGCGATCAAGGCATAAGGCCCGTTATCGATAACATCTTTAAAGAATCCAAATGCGGCATCGTGCTTCCCTTGGTACAAGGCTACTTTACCCATATAGGCTTTCGCGGCCCAAGAGGTAGGTCGACCCGGGGAGTCTTGTGATGCTGGCAAGTTGTCGATGGCAAATTGAAAATCGGCCTCGATCTTATCCCAAATTGGTCCAGGGTTCGGTTGGTTAAATTCGGTAGCCGCATAATTCTCTTCAGAAATATAGGCGGGGTTTCCGAAAATGCGCTGTAACTCAAAGTTAAAATGCCCACGTAAAAACCTGGCCTGGGCCAATTGGTTGGTGAAATCGGCCCCTTCTACTTGGCTGATCAGGTCGATAACCGCATTGGCACGGTTTACCCCAGCATATAAGCCTTGCCACTTGCCTAAGAAATAGCCATTGGCCGTGGTCCAAGTCATCATTTCAATATCGAAAAGGTTGGCCTGATCCCCATCGGTACTACCTTTGTGGGCATCGTCAGAAATGGCATCGAACCACCAATTGTCTCCAGAACTGGTCCAGCCCCCAGTACCCCCTAATCGGGCATAGGCACCGGTAAGTTTCAAATCAACTCCTTGGGCGTTTTGCAAGGCCTCGTCGGATAATGCCCCAATGGGCGAAATTTTGGTAAAATCGTCGCTACAGCTAAATACAGCTGCTAAAAGAACGAAAGTATATAAGAATTTCTTTTTCATTTTTTTTAGAACTTAAGGTTAACACCAAGCGTATAGATTTTCGAAATCGGATAGGTACCGGTATCTACACCGATGGTCCTTGCATTTCGTGCGCCAACTTCAGGATCCATACCGGAGTAATCGGTAATGGTAAACAAGTTGGTACCCTGTAGGTATACCCTAAAATTGCTCATTCCCATCTTTTCGGTAATCTCGCTAGGTAGATTATAACCTAATTGGAGGTTTTTCAATCGGAAATAAGACCCGTCCTCTACAAAATACGAATTCGGGTTGGTTTCTTCATTAACTACAGAGGTAGATAAAGCAGGTACACTTCCTCCCGTATTGCTGGTTGACCAAGCATCCAAAACGGCGGTTGTTCTGTTCAGGTTGAAAAAGGTCGGAAATTCGGTATAAATTCTTTGGTGATAGTAAATATCATTCCCCGAAGATCCGGTAAAGAAAGCCGAAAGATCGAAGTTCTTATACCCGGCGGTCAGGTTAAGACCATACGTGAAATCGGGGTGAGGGGATCCTATATAATCCCTGTCCTCATCATTGATCACACCATCGTTGTTCACGTCTTTATACTTTAAACGGCCCGGGGCGGCACCGGCTTGGGTAGCATGGGCACTTACCTCGGCATCGCTTTGGAAAATACCTTCAACCACACGACCATAGAAAGATGAAATGGGGCGACCTACCTCGGTACGGGTTACGGCACCTTGCCTAAAGCTATCACCAGTATAGAAATCTGTGATCAATTCTGTAACTTCATTCTTATAGTGTGAAATGTTCGCGGTTACCCCATAAGAGAAACCAGAATCGGTTTGGTCAATATAGCCGATGCTTAGATCAAATCCTTTATTACGCATAGATCCAAAATTTACATAAGGAGCAGCTGCGTCAATGGCCGTTGTACTAATCAAACTGTTATCTTGTGAGATAAGGTCTTCGGTGTCGATTTGGTAGTATTCGAAACCTAAGCTCAATCGGCTGTCCAACATATCCATTTCGAATCCAATGTTCTTAGTCTCAGAAGTTTCCCATTTGATATCGGGGTTACCTACGGCGCTTAACTGGGCACCTGTTGTTGGACTTGCTCCGTCGAACGGATAAAAACTTCCAGATTCACTAATCTCGGATATATTTAGATATGGGTTGGCCACAGGTAATTCTTGGTTACCCAATTGCCCCCAAGAAGCCTTGATTTTTAAACGGTTTATAAAGTCAACGTTAAAGAAATCTTCTTCACTGGCAACCCAACCGGCACTGAAGGATGGGAAAACCCCTACTTGGTTTCCTTCCGCAAAACGAGAGGTTTTATCCCTACGAACCGTGGCCGTAAACAAGTAGCGTGATTTATAGGAATAATTGGCAGTTCCGAAAATAGAATATAAAGAAGAAGAATTGTCATAGGCAAAACCAATGGTAGGTGGTGCCGTACCATTCGATAATAAATAGAAGTTAGGATCTTCGAACAAATAGTCGTTACGGGAAATGTTCTTTCCTTTTTGACGTGTTTCCAAGGCTTCAACACCCACTACGGCGTTTACATTGTGGTCACCAAAGGTTTTGTTGTAGCTCAAGGTATTCGACCAAACCCACTCGTAGCGGTTATAATCTTCCTCGGTGAGGGTGTTCGTAGATCGTGCTTCGGAGTGTTCCGGGTTTTTGGGGTTGAAAAAACGTCCGTCAAAGGCCTTTACATCTACACCCAAACTGGTTTTGAACTGTAAGCCATCCAAAATGTCAACAGAGGCGTATACATCGCCGAATACGCGTAATTCGGTTCTGTAATTGTCTTGGGCCCTAGATAGAATGGCGTATGGGTTTTCGGTATTACCCAAGCCTGCAGCCGCGGTATACGAACCTGCAAAGGCACCAGCATCGTCATAAACCGGAATCAAAGGGCTGGTTCGTAATGCGGTACCTACTTGGTTTCCTGCACGGGTCTCAGAGAAAGAAACCCCCATATGCTCGCCAATTTTAACACGTTTTCCGATTTTAAATTCGGTATTGGCTCTAACGATTCCACGTTTGTAACCCGTGAATTCTTGAACACCATCGCGGTTTAAGAAGCCAAGTGACAGAAATGATTTTCCGGATTCGGTACCGTTTTGTAGACTCACGTTAATGCTTTGGGTAGGCGCGGTGCGGAAAATTTCATCCAACCAATCGGTACCTCCCGGTTGTACGGTAGCCGCAACGGGTACACCCTGCAATTGGGTAGGCACAACGGCATTGGACCCATTACCATATTGTGGATGGTCTGGGGTAACCCCGGAGTTACTCTGGCTCTGGAAGATCATATCGCCATGCTGTTGGGCGGTCAATAGGCCGGGTAGATCGCCTACTTTAGAAAAACCGGTATAGGTGTCCACACTCAAAGTGGCTTTCTCCATATTATATCCTCCACTTTTCGTGGTAACGATAATAACCCCGTTAGCCGCACGAGCACCGTATATGGCGGCAGCACCATCTTTAAGTACGTTATATTGGTCTATATCGGCAGGGTTGATACTGTTCAAAATCGAAGCATCTTGGGTCTGTACCCCGTCAATGATAAACAAAGGTCCGTTAACATTGGTAGTTCCATACCCACGGACACGGATAACAGGTGCATCACCGGGCTGACCTGGTGTGGTTACGGTAACACCGGTTACACGTCCTTGAAGGGCTTCACCAACACTTACTACAGGAACTTTGGTGGCTTCGCCAACATCAACTGAAGCAACGGATCCCGTTAGGTCTCCCCTTGTTTGGGTAGAATACCCCAATACCACTACTTCGTCCAGTTCGTTCAAGTCTTCGCTTAAACTCACATTAATGGTACTTTGTCCGTTTACAGCGATTTCTTTACTGGCATATCCGACATAGCTAAATACTAAGGTAGCATCGCTTGAGGCGGTAATACTATAATTACCATCAAAATCGGTTTGTGCTCCTGTAGTAGTACCTTTTACTACTACACTGGCCCCTGGTAAGGGTACACCGTCTGCATCAGTAACGGTACCTGATACCGCCGACTGAAAGTTGCCTTCTGTAGTCGCAAAACCAAGTTGCGATATTAAAAGGCCACAAATCATCAGAAAGGTCTGTCCAAAGCGCAAGACCTTTTTCCCTAAGCCATAGGAAAGCCTAGGTAATCTAAAAGAGTTTTTCATAAATGTTTGAGTTGTTTGTGTGTTGTTTTGTGTAATCGATAGTTACATGTTAATTGATTTTGGAAGTCATAAAAATAGGGTCTATGATTTTTTTTCTTTTAGTTTTTTTAACATTTGAACAAAGAATTACGAAATATTGATCAATCATTGTGTTTGGGGTACACATATTTTAAGGGTTTTGCTGTTTTATTGCGAGAATTATAATCTGAGATTGTTGTTTGTAGCTTTTAATTGGCAGTTAAGCGAAGTTATGAATAGGAGATCCGTTGAAAACGGCACATAAATATCAATATGCTATAAAAAACGGCAATTTTTGTTTTTGGTTTTGCCTTGTTGTGAATTCAAGTTCCAGTTTTTATATACCGACCAAACAGTATGTATTTGTTTTTTCTTAAATTTCCGTCATGTATATATATTGTTTAGGTAGCCGCTTTAACTGGCTCATATTTATTTCGGTTTTCTTGATAGTTATGGTTTCCTGTAAACCGAAACCTGCCGCTGATAAAATCAAGGGTTCTTCGTCGGATTCGATTCGAATATTGGGTACCGTAGCTGAAGAAGAACCGCTTCAGCCTGAACAGCTGCAACCGGACCCAGTTCCCTTATCCCAATTAGCCGATACTACCTTTATTCGCTTGGCCGATTATGACGATTCATTTGTATATGATATGCGTTATGCTACCACTAATAATTTTCTAAAAGCCCAGGTATATGATTGTGCTGAGTGTTATACCCGGGTAAAGACCGCCAAAGCCCTAATTGAGGCCAATGCGGTTTTTAAGAAAAAGGGGTATCGGATAAAATTCTTCGATTGTTATCGCCCCAATGCCGTACAATACAAAATGTGGGAAATAATGCCCAATCCGCAATATGTGGCCAATCCGGTTAAGGGTTCCATACATAATAAAGGAGGTGCCGTCGATATTACCTTAGTTGATGAAAACGGAAAAGAACTTGCCATGGGTACCGATTTCGATTTTTTCGGTAAAGCCGCCCATCACGATTATCTCCAACATTCCGATACCATATTGGGGAATCGAAAACTTTTGAAAGCTATTATGGAAAAACACGGGTTTTGGTCAATACGAACCGAATGGTGGCATTATAACCTTAGTGCTGCTTCTAATGATCCCGTGGCTAATTTTAAATGGAATTGTAAATAAACCAAACAAAACAGCCTCTAATGCGTACTTATTTTTTTCGAACCGTCTATCTAAAGAGATTAACAAAGGGATTACATCTTTTTGTGTTATTGGTTTTTTTTGGTTGTACACAGAACCAGCCTCCCCTGAAATTGAATCAAATTCAACTTATTGGTACCCATAACAGTTATAAAATGCATATGGATGCCGCGGTTATGGCACAAATAAAGCAATTGGATGGCCCATTGGCCCAATCGTTGGATTATGGGCACGAAAAGTTGACAGATCAACTCCATGCCGGAATGCGCAAATTAGAATTAGATATTTTGTACGATCCAGAAGGGGGTAGGTATAGTCATCCGCATGGTATCGTGTTGCAAAAGGCGGCAGGCATTCCCGTTGTCGAATTGGATACCTTAGTTATGGATAAACCCGGATTTAAATTGTTGCATGTTCAAGATGTCGATTACAGATCAACGGTGCCTACCTTTAGTTTGGCCTTGAAAGAAATTAATACTTGGTCCGAAGCGCATCCCAATCATTTGCCCATCATAATAATGATCAATACGAAGGAAGATGCAGTGCCGGGCCGCCCCGATCTTACGGTACCCTTGGTATTCGATGATGCGGCCTTTTTGACCTTGGAAAATGAAATTGCCCAAGTATTTGGTGAAAAGGTTATTACCCCCGATGCAGTACGTGGGGCATATACAACTTTAAACGAGGCTGTTTTGGCGGGAGCCTGGCCTACCTTAGAAGAGAGTAAGGGCAGGGTGCTTTTTATAATGCTGGGCGGAAATGGGATAGGTACACGTTACGCCAAAGGACATCCGTCCTTAAAAAACCGTATGCTGTTTATCAATGCCCCGGAGGGAAGCGATGAAGCCGCCGTGATTTTCAAGGATGACCCCATTGCCAACCAACAAGAGATTCAGCGATTGGTAAAGGCAGGTTATTTAATCCGAACCCGAGCCGATGCCGATACCGAAGAGGCCCGAACGGGTGACTATACTAAAATGGAAGCGGCTTTTGCCTCTGGTGCCCAGATCATCAGTACCGATTATTATAAACCAGATCCCCGCTTCAAAACGGGGTATAAGGTGTCTTTTTCCGAAAACAAAACGTTTAGGGTAAATCCTATAAACGGGTCAACAGAAACTGCTTTAGTGGAGTAATCTTACGCTTTTTGGCAAACCAAAACCCATTTTTTGCCAGTTTGGTCTTGGGTGAAAAATAGATAGTGTTGTCCGCCATCTTTTATCTTGTGTTTTTTTCGAAGTGTTGCCACATCCAATGGGAAATTACGCGTACTAATGTTGGCTTTGGCGATTCCTAGGGTCTTCATAGTCGCCTTGTTGTATTCGAATTTACCCGCAATTTCAAATCGGCGTCCGGGGAATATCTTTAAGGAATCGGAAGTGTAGAGATGACTATGTTGGGCTAATTTATTGAGCTCAAAATTCCCACCTATCCATTTAAAAGCTCCCGATTTCATTAAGGAAGCGTTGGGTTCATAAAGATATTGTTGTGGTACGGAATAGAGGCTTTGGGTGGTAGCCTCGGCGTCCCAAGGTATTTGTGTTTTTTGCATGCCTTTTTCAGGTAGTAGGTTTACAGCTATGATCTTCGGGTTGCCTGCGTACCCCTTTTCGAGTGACCAAAGCAATTCTTTGACCTCGTTTTTTATCGCTACTATATGAATTTCACTAACCTGGGCCAAACTTTTCAATCCCTGTTCCAAATCGAGGAGCGGAGCGGTTTTTATTAGAATGTGATCCGATTTTAAAAAGAACAACTCGAGATTTTCGATAACATCGGGTTGGCAATCTTCCAAAAGAAAGACTTTACCCTTGCGATCGCTCCTCCGTGAGGGGTCTACATAGATCCAATCCAGTGTGCTTTGTTGTTCCGTCAGCCAATCGAGACCATTTTGGGCTTTAAATTCTATATTGTTCCGTTCAAGTATGGCCCCATTGTGTTGGGCCATTTCCGATAAAAGGGCATCTCTTTCGCAATGGGTTACTTGATCCATCTGCTGTGAGAAATAATGGGCGTCGATACCGAAACCACCGGTGATATCGACCAAGTGTTTCCCGGAGACCAAGTTGGATTTGTATTGGGCGGTTACTTCAGAGGAGGTCTGCTCTAAGTTAAGGGAAGGCGGATAATATAAACCCTCCGTCTTGTGCCAGGTAGGTAGCTTATCCTTACATTTTTGTCGTGAAGCCAGTTGTTGGGCCAATTCAGAGGCGGTTACCTCCGGAAAGGGAGACGCCTTTAGGGCAAAAGACCTAGGGTCTTGTGTGGCATGGGCCTTAAGGTAGGCTTGAACGGCATCCGACAGTATGGCTCTGTTCAAAACGGTTATAGGTCTTTCGTGAGCGATTTTACGATTTTATTGTCCGATAAAAACTCCTTCAAGATCACCTTAATCGCAGTATAGCCTGGTACGGCTACCACCATCCCGGTTATTCCGAAAAGCAATCCGGCAATAATGATCACCAAAAAAATCTCCAAAGGATGCGATTTTACACTGTTCGAAAAAATAAAAGGTTGTGAAAAGAAATTATCTACCAACTGACCGATCATTACCCCAATGAGTACATAGCCCGTTTTGGGTAAGATTACCGTACTGAAATCTTGTCCCAAATTGCTGGTCATGGTCAAAAATACCATTACCGCAGCCCCTATGATAGGCCCTACATACGGAATGATGTTGAAAAGGGCACATAAAAAGGCAATAACCACCGCGTTTTCAATACCGATGATGAGCAGTGCAATGGTATAAATGGTGAATAGAATAAGCAGTTGGAACAAGATGCCTACAAAATAACGGCTCAAAAGGTTATTGATGCTATCAATGGAGCGCTTCATACCACCTTCCTTGGTGCTGGGGACAAAGGTAAGTATGGCGTTTTGCAGCAGTTTGCTGTCCTTTAGGAAGAAAAAGGAGATGAACAAGACCGAAAACAGGCCAATACTTACATCACCCACTGTGCCAACCAAAGAGTTCAACAGGTCGGGGATGAACCCTAGGTTTAGTCCTTCCAAAATATCTTTCTTAATGGTATTGGGTTCCAAAACCTGATTGACCGCACTAGGTGAGGCATCGAAATAGGTCAATATCTCGCTATACAATTGGTTGAAACTTTTTTGAAGCTGATCGATGTTCAAAAGGGAAAGGTTCCGGCTTTGTTCCGATACCAGCGGAATAAACATGGAAATAAGCCCGATTAAAACCCCGACCATGGCCAACATGGCCAATACCGTGGCCAAGGTATTCGGCATTTTTAGTTTTTTTCTAAAGAATATGACCATGGGTCTACCCAAAAGGGCAATAACACCGGCCATGGCCAAATAGGCGATTACCGATCTAACAGCATAGAGAAAGTAGAGTAAAAGGGCAATGCCCACAATAATGGCAACGGCCCTTAAAATGCCATTGGCAATGGTTTTGGTGGTCATAGTTTAGTTTTTAAACGCATAGTTTATAATGTTGGCGCCCATTTGAAGGGCCTTTGTGCGCACCTCTTCGGGGTCGTTATGTACGGCGGCATCTTCCCAGCCATCGCCCAAATCGCTTTCAAAGGTGAATAATAGTAAAAGTCTACCTTCATCAAAAACGCCAAAAGCCTGGGGTCGTTTACCGTCGTGTTCGTGTATTTTGGGTAAACCGTTGGGGAAAGCAAATTTTTCCTTGAAAATCGGATGGTCGGCCCCAAGTTCTTCCCAGTTTTTATTGGGGAAAATTTTCGGGAGTTCCTTTTCGAAATAAGGCCGCATACCGTAGTTGTCATCAATGTGTAAAAATCCACCTGACAAAAGATAGGTGCGTAGGTTAGATGCCTCTTCTTGGGTAAAGAAAACATTTCCATGGCCGGTCATATGTACATACGGATACTGAAAAAGGTCGCTGCTTCCTACTTCTACGGTTTCTGGCGTGGCGGCTATTCGGGTGCCCAATTGACTATTACAAAAACGAATTAGGTTGGGCAGGGCCGTGGGGTTCGAATACCAATCGCCACCGCCTCCGTATTTGAGTACGGCCAGTTGTTGGGCCTGAGCTGTACCCAAGCCTAAAAGACAAATGGCGGCAATTACGGTAAGTACGCGCATGGCTTTACGAACTAATTGTTATGATCAAAAATAAGCATTCTTTGTTAAGGAAATGGAGTGGGGTGTTGCTGTTGTTCTATGCACAGGCTTTTTGGGTCACGGCCCAATCGGATACGGATGTAAACCCCCCGAGACCTATATTAATGGAGTTGTTTACCTCGCAGGGTTGTTCTAGTTGCCCGCCAGCAGATGCGTTGTTGAAAGAAATGTCCGAAACCTATCCTTATGAGGTTTTTGCCTTGTCGTATCATGTAGATTATTGGGGTTATATAGGTTGGAAAGATCCTTACGCAAAAGTCGAGTATACGGCTAAGCAAACGGACTACAACCGTAAATTTAAAGCGAAATCTAATTATACACCGGAATTGGTGGTAAACGGCCAGGCGCATTTAGTGGGTTCAAGCACGGCCCATGTAAAAGCTGTTATGCGACAACGATCGGCCTTTGGCAAAATTGAGCTTTTCGATGTGGTGGCTCGAAAAATTTCGAATGCCAAAATAGGGGTTAGTACAGAATTCGATCTTCCAGATAATGCCTATTATAGATTGGTATTGTTTATTCCGGAAACGGTTACGGTGGTTACCGCTGGTGAAAACAGGAGCAGAAGATTAAAAAACCATAATGTAGTGGTGGCCGAGGAAGTAATTCAAGACAATATGGTAGGGAATATTGAAATACCGACAAAATACCTAAATGAAAAACTTGGTGTTATGGTCATCGTTCAAAACGGGGAAGGAAGCCCAATTGGGTTAGGGCAAACCTTCTTAGATTGATTAGGGTTCAAAATGGAGATTAACCGTTTGGCAGGCGTATAAGGCAGCGGTTTCGGTGCGAAGACGATTTTCTCCCAAACTTGTTGGGAAGTAGCCTTTCTCTAAAGCTTTGGCAATTTCTTTTTCCGAAAAATCGCCCTCTGGGCCAATCAATAAGGTGATTTGTGTTTCTGTATCCAGTTGATGTTTCAGGTGGGTTTTGTCCTGTTCTTCGCAGTGTGCTATGAAACCAACGCCTTGTATTTCCGGATTCAGAAAATCGGTTAAGGCCATTGCAGGATTTAACTTGGGCAAATAGCATTGTAAGGACTGCTTCATGGCGCTGACCACTATTTTTTGATAGCGTTCATGCTTAATGGTTTTTCGTTCGGAACGTTCGCAAATAATCGGTGTTATTTCTTGGATTCCGATTTCCGTGGCCTTTTCCAAAAACCATTCGTAGCGGTCGTTCATTTTGGTGGGTGCCACCGCCAAATGCAAATGTAGTTGTGGTTTTGGTTTTTCAACAACCGATACGATTCTGCCTTCACATTTTTTAGGGCTGGCCAACGTAATTTCTAGCTCAGCCAAGATGCCTTGGCCATTGGTCAAAAAAATACGGTCGCCCTCCTTTTTCCGCAATACACGGGCTAGATGTTTGGCTTCGTCCTGGGGGAAATCGTAAAAGCTTTGCCCAGGTATAAGGTCGGGTGCGTAGAATAATTGCATAATACTACGATTCTAACGAATAACGGGCTTGTGCGCTAATATCGTAGCCTGTATACTGTTCTTGTTTGTATTTTAGATAACCCACGATTCCGATCATGGCTGCATTATCGGTACAGTATTCGAATTTGGGTATAAACGTTTCCCATCCGTCGGTAGTTTCTGCTTCCTTTAGGGCCTTTCGAATGCCCGAATTGGCCGAGACCCCGCCACCTATGGCAACTCGTTTAATACCGGTCTCCTTAACCGCAATCCGTAATTTGTCCATTAGGATACCCACAATGGTATGTTGTATAGAGGCACAGATATCGTCACGGTTCTCGTTCAGAAAATCAGGATTTGTGGTCGTGTTTTTTTGCACAAAGTATAAGATGCTAGTCTTAAGTCCGCTAAAACTGAAATTACAGCCCGTTACTTTCGGTTTTGGGAAAGGAAATGCTTTGGGGTTACCGCTTTGGGCGTATTTATCTACCAAGGGGCCACCCGGATAAGGTAAACCTAAAATTTTGGCGCTTTTATCAAAGGCTTCACCCACGGCATCGTCTAGGGTTTCTCCTAAAATCTCCATATCGAAATGGTCTTTTACCAAAACGATTTGGGTATGCCCGCCACTAATGGTCATGGCAATAAACGGAAAGTCGGGTTTGCCTTGATCGGGGTCGTTAATAAAGTGCGATAATATATGGGCCTGCATATGGTTTACCTCAATCAAAGGTACGTTCAAACCCATAGATAATGACTTGGCAAAAGAGGTACCCACCAAAAGAGATCCCATAAGTCCAGGGCCTCGCGTAAAAGCTATGGCAGATAGATCTTTTTTGTCGATATTTGCCTTGGTCAGGGCGCTGTGAACCACAGGAACAATGTTTTGTTGGTGTGCCCGGGATGCCAGTTCCGGAACCACCCCACCGTATTCCTCGTGTATTTTTTGCGTGGCCACTACATTACTCAATGTGGTGTCGTTGCAAAGTACTGCCGCTGAAGTGTCGTCGCAAGAAGACTCTATGGCCAAAATGTATACTTTTTCAGGTTCCATTGCCGGTTTGGAATAATAGTTGAAAGGTTGCAAAGATAAAACATAACGGGCGATCAGGAAATTCAAGAAAATAGCGGTCAGGACGATTTTGATCATACTCATCCTTCTCGGGTTGGGTACCGGTATACTGTCGCTTCCATTTGTTCAAACCTACTTGGCCAAGCAGGTTATGGATACGGTTAATGCCGATTTCGATACCAATATCCAAATAGACCGTCTCGATCTTTCACTGTTGTTTTGGGATGCTTCCTTAAAGGAGGTGTTTATTGAAGATCATCATAAAGACACCTTGATTTATGTCAATAGACTTACCACCTCAATTAGTAGTATTCGAGATCTGGCCAATGGCGATTTATTGTTTAAGGACATAAGTCTGGAAGGTCTTACTTTCAACCTTACTACCTATGAAGGGGAAACCGATACCAACCTCGATGTTTTTGTTGATAAGCTAGATGATGGCCAACCCCGAAAACCGGGCGAATCGCCTTTTCTTTTAAAATCCGATGGGGTGTTTATTTCCGAAGGTAGGTTCCGACTGATTGATTATAATCTGGAGACCCCAGTAGTTCTTGATTTTACCGAATTGGAAGGGGAAACGCAAAACCTAGAGATTATTGGGCCCGATGTGAACATTTTGGTAGATAAGTTGGCCTTTATGACCGAACAAGGCGTGGTCGTGGAAAAACTAACTGCCGATTTTCATTATACCAAATCCCAAATGCGCTTTGAAGATTTTGGGTTGAGTACTGGGAAATCCGATTTAAGTGGCGAGATCATTTTCACCTACGACCGAAAAGACTTGGTCGAATTTTTTGATAAGGTTCAGCTGGTAGGGCATTTTCAAGATTCTAAGGTGTCGCTAGATGATATCAATGCGTTTTATAATGAGTTTGGCCAAGGTAAGGAGGTGCTCGTGAATTCACAATTAAGCGGCACCCTTAATGAATTACGTTGTACTAAATTGTTTATGCAAACCGGGCGTACCGGCGGGCGTGGCGATTTTACCTTTCATAATCTGTTTAGCAAAGACGCTCCCTTTTTTATGGATGCCGATGTTAGGGCTATTACCACTTCGTACTATCAATTGCGGGGGCTAATGCCACGGGTTTTGGGTAATTCCCTGCCCACGGCCTTGGAAAAGTTTGGGACATTTCGGGTAAGTGGCCCAGCTAAAGTTTCTGAAACCGAAGTAAACGCACAACTTAATGTGCGTTCGGCCATTGGGCATGGCTATTCCGATCTACAGATAACCGATTACGACAATGCCAAAAACGCCGATTATAAAGGTTTTGTGTCTTTGATCGATTTTGATTTTGGGGCTTTTCTAGACAATGAAAGTTTAGGTAAGGCCACCATGGATATTAATGTGGAAGGCGAAGGTTTTGAACGGGAGACCTTGAATACCGAGGTTATTGGTAAGATCTATAGTTTCGGTTTTAATGGGTACGATTATAAGGAGGTCAATGTTTCCGGAATCTTAAAAGAACAATTGTTTGATGGAAGGCTTACCTCCAACGATCCTAACTTTAAATTCGATTTTTCCGGCCTGGCCGACTTTACCGCCGAACGAAACGATTTTAATTTCAGGGCGAATGTAGATTATGCCAACCTTTATGCACTTAACTTTAATAAAGACACGGTATCGGAGTTCAAAGGGGTAATCGATATGGATGTAACCGGTCGTACTTTAGACAATATGGTGGGGACCCTTTCCTTCGAAAAAACCAGTTATAAAAATCCTAACGACACCTATTATTTTGAAGATTTTCAGGTCTCATCCACTTTCGAGTCAGATACTTTACGGGTAATCGATATCAACTCCCCAGATATTTTTAATGGCTATATAAAAGGTAACTTCCGGGTTCGCGAATTGGGACAAATGGTACAGAATTCCATTGGTAGTATTTATACGAACTATCAGCCCTATGAAATAAGGCCGGGTCAATTTGTAGATTTTAACCTTAAGGTCAACAGTAAGATTCTGGGCGTTTTCTTTCCAAAGGTGAAATTTGGAACTGAAACCGAGTTAAGGGGAGCTATTAAGGCGGATGAAGGCGATGTAAAGTTGAACTTTAAGTCTTCGAAGGTGTATTATATGGGTAACCATCTAGAGAACATAGATGTCCGAATTGATAACAAACAGCCTTTGTTCAATACTTTCGTCGGGGTAGGTAAGATAGATAATGAATACTATGACTTAAAAGACTTTGAGCTTATTAATACCACTTTGAACGATACCCTGTTTTTTAGAACGGAGTTTAAGGGAGGAGATAAAGCTAAAGATAAATTCAACCTGAACTTTTATCATACGTTTGAGGCTAATAACCGTTCGGTAATAGGCCTTAAAAAGTCCGACATTCAATTTAAGGGGAATACTTGGGTACTTAATAAAGAAGGTAACAAGAAAAACAAGGTGATTTTTAACTCGGCCCTTGACAGTGTGATCATAGAAGAAGTGGTCATGAACAACAATCAAAAAGAAGAGATACAGCTTCGGGGTAAAATGGCCGATACTACCTATAAGGACATCCAACTGAAGTTTAAGATTGTTACCCTCGATAAGATTACCCCCGATATTGAAGGGGTGAAATTGGACGGGGTTGTCGATGGGTCCTTGAATATTCTTCAAAAAGAAGGGGTCTACCTACCTTCTACCAATCTTTTCATAGGCGATTTTGGGATCAATGACTATCCTATGGGCGATTTTTCCATCGGTCTGGTAGGTAACAAAGATTTATCCGATTTTGTGGTCAATGCCCAGTTGGAACAGCAGGGGAGGGACAAATTCAGTTTGTTTGGTAATATAGAAAACCGGACCGAAATGCCACAAGCGAACCTGCTAATGAATTTCGATGACTTCGATGTAGCTCCCTTTAACCCGCTAGTGTCCCATATTTTTGAAGATATGCGAGGTTTGGTCCAAGGTAATGCCCGTATCACGGGCGATTTGGCCGACCCCGATATCAATGGCGTGTTAAGCCTGAATAATGCCGGTTTGGGTATTCCTTACTTAAATGTGGATTATGATTTTGGGGCCTATTCCAAAATATCGTTAATGGACAAAAGCTTTAATTTCGATAATATAAGATTGCGGGATAGGGCGTATTCTACGACCGGATACTTAAATGGCAGCATTACCCATGATGGTTTTGGTGATTGGAACTTTGATTTAGGGATCGATACACGGGGAGGGCGTTTATTGGTGTTGAATACCGAATTCGATGAGGAAGAGTTGTATTATGGGTCCGCTTTTTTACAAGGTACCGGTCGAATATCAGGGCCTCCTAACAACTTAAAAATCAATGTAGAAGGTAATACCGCTCGCGGTACCTCGTTAAAAATACCCCTGAGCGATGTAGAGAGTGTGGGGGATTATTCCTTTATAAACTTTATAGATAAGAATGAGGTCATTGCCCTGGAATCTTCCCGACAATTAGACGAGTACGATAATTTAGAGATGGTTTTTGATTTAAACGTTACTCCGGAGGCTGAGGTTGAAATCGTGGTAGATCAAGAGAACAAAAGCACTTTGAAAGGGCGGGGTGAAGGTATACTCTTGTTGGAAATCGATACCCAAGGTAAATTTAATATGTATGGGTCTTATGTGGTGGTAGAAGGCTCGTATAGGCATAGGATAGGGGCTGTGGTAGATAAAACCTTTTCGGTAAAACCTGGCGGTACTATTAACTGGGAACGAGATCCCTTGGCGGCAAACTTACTTTTAGAGGCAGTATATTCACTAACGGCCAATCCGGCACCCTTGTTGGATAACTCTTCTTATAGTAGGCGTATTGATACCGATGTGGTTATTCGGTTAACAGGTGAGTTAGAGCAACCCGAAATCGCTTTTGATATTGAATTTCCCGGTGCGGGATCTATAATTGAGTCTGAATTATTGTTTCGTTTGCAAGATCCCACGGTTCGCGAACGTAATGCCATTTTCTTAATGGCCCAAGGGTCTTTCGTAGACGAACAAAGTGGTTTTAACCAACAGGCCGTTACCGGTAATTTGATTCAGTCGGCTTCCGGAATGCTTAATCAAATGTTGGATAACGATTCTGATAACTTCAGTTTTGGTCTTACCTACGAACAGGGGTATGTAAACCGTAATAGCGATCGCCCCCAAGAAGATCGGTTGGGGGTAAACGTATCTACCAAGATTAGTGACAAGGTCTTGTTCAATGGTAAATTCGGAGTGCCGGTAGGGGGGGTAACCGAAACCGTGGTGGCCGGTGATGCCGAAGTAGAGGTGTTACTGAACGAAGACGGTACCCTAAGGGCCCAGATTTTCAATCGTGAAGACGAAACCCTACAATTCATAGGTCAACAACAGGGTTATGTACAGGGAGTAGGGGTGTCTTACGAAGTAGATTTCAATACATTCAAAGAGCTCATGCGGAAGATTTTGGGCAAAGAAGAAGACCCGGCCCAGGAAAAAAGTGCCTTGCCTCAAGAGTCCCCACAAATTATGGGGAAGGATAGTTTGATCCGCATTTCGACCAAGAAAAAGACCTTAAATAACTAGTTTGTTTTGAATGGCTGGAAATGCCGCCTCGATTCATTGGATTGCACCAAAGTGGTTTTTCTATTTTTTACGGTTTATGGATGTATGATCTAGGTTTGTTCGTTAAAAAGTATTCGTGAGATTTTTTACTGAATTGGCCTTTTGTGTAAAAAATTGTTAACGAAAACGTTTGAATTATATAAATGCTTCAAAAAACAGGATATTTTCGCTGTTTTTTATAATCGAAGTTTCTTAATTTTACACCCTTAATTTTGAAGATGACGAGATCAATCAAAAAAATAGGGGTTTTTACCTCCGGGGGTGACTCTCCCGGAATGAACGCGGCCATTAGATCGGTAGTGCGGGCCTGTGTATATCATAAGATTGAATGTGTTGGTATCTATAGGGGTTATCAGGGTATGATCGAAGGTGATTTTAAACCTATGGACGCCCGTAGTGTTAACAACATCATTAATAAAGGCGGGACCATTTTAAAATCAGCTCGTTGTTTAGAGTTTAAAACGGCTGAAGGAAGAAAACAAGCCTACGATAATTTACGCAAAGAAGGTATTGATGCTTTTGTGGTTATTGGCGGTGACGGAAGCTTTACCGGGGCCCATATTTTTGCCCAGGAGTTTAATTTTCCGGTAATGGGTATACCAGGTACCATTGATAACGATATTTACGGTACCACATTTACCTTAGGGTACGATACTGCCTTGAACACTGTGGTTGAGGTTATCGATAAAATTCGTGACACCGCAAGTTCGCACAACCGTTTGTTCTTTATTGAGGTAATGGGTCGCGATGTGGGCCATATAGCCTTAAATGTAGGTGTGGGTGCTGGTGCCGAAGAAATCCTGATTCCTGAGGAAGACCTTGGTTTAGATCGTTTACTAGATTCTTTAAAGCGAAGTAAGGCATCCGGAAAATCGTCTAGTATCGTAGTAGTTGCAGAAGGCGATACCACGGGTGAAAATGTATTCGAACTTAAGAAATACGTTGAAAAACACTTACCTATTTACGATGTACGAGTGTCTGTTTTAGGACATATGCAACGTGGCGGGGCCCCGTCTTGCTACGATAGGGTCTTGGCTAGCCGTATGGGGGTTAGCGCCGTTGAAGCCCTATTAAAAGGCGAATCGGATAAAATGGTGGGCGTACAAGACAACAAAATGATTTTTACCCCGATAAGCAAAGCCATAAAGGGGCATACGGTTATTGACACCGAGCTTATTAGGGTTTCAGATATATTGACTATTTAATTAACGACAAAATAAAGTAAGATGTCAGCATTGAAAATTGGAATTAACGGATTCGGACGTATAGGTAGATTGGTATTCAGGATAGCTGCCGCCCGTGAAGATGTGCAGGTAGTTGCCATTAACGACTTGTTAGATGTAGAGCACTTGGCCTATTTGTTAAAGTACGATTCGGTTCATGGTCGTTTCGATGGTACCGTTGAGGTAGCCGATGGGCAATTGGTAGTTAACGGGCAAACCGTGCGTATTACTGCAGAGCGTGATCCAAAAAACCTACAGTGGGATGCCGTTGGTGCTGAAGTAGTAGCCGAATGTACCGGTATCTTTACCACCTTGGATATGGCCCAGTCCCATATCGATGGAGGTGCCAAAAAAGTGGTTATCTCTGCACCTTCTAAAGATGCGCCAATGTTTGTAATGGGCGTTAACCATAACGAGGTTAAGGCTAGTGATACTATCGTTTCCAACGCTTCTTGTACTACCAATTGTTTGGCGCCATTGGCAAAAGTGTTGCACGATAATTTCGGAATCGCCGAAGCTTTGATGACTACCGTTCACGCTACTACCGCTACCCAAATGACCGTAGATGGTCCGTCGCGTAAAGATTATAGAGGTGGGCGTTCGGCTATGTTGAACATTATCCCAGCTTCTACTGGTGCTGCCAAGGCCGTAACAAAGGTAATTCCTGCTTTGGAAGGAAAATTGACAGGTATGGCCTTTAGGGTGCCAACTGCCGATGTTTCCGTAGTGGATCTTACCGTAAAATTAGACAAAGCTACTTCTTACGAAGAAATTAAAAAGGTGTTTAAAGCGGCTTCAGAAGGCGAGTTGAAAGGTATTTTGGGCTATACTGAAGAGGCTGTGGTTTCCCAAGATTTTGTGGGTGAGGCCATGACCAGTGTTTTCGATGCCGGTGCCGGAATCGAATTGAACCCTCAGTTCTTCAAAGTAATATCTTGGTACGATAACGAAGCCGGATATTCTAATAAATTGGTTGATTTGGCGCTTCACGTTTCCAAATTGTAAACCAAACACCAAACTGATAACGGGTGTCTGAAAAGGCACCCGTAAATACAACCGAATATGATACTGATCGTAGATAGTGGGGCCACCAAAGCCGATTGGATTGCCATGGATGCCGAAGGGAACCAGTTATTCTGTACCCAAACCCTTGGTTTGAGCCCGGAAGTATTGACCCGCGAGATTATTTTAGATCGACTGGCCAATAATTTTGAGATTTCCAAGAACAAGGAAGTGGTAACCCATCTCCATTTTTATGGGGCCGGTTGTGGTACGCCAAGAATGCGAAAGTTTTTAGGTGAGATATTCCAAGGCTTTTTCCCCAAGGCCCAAGTAGAGGTTAAAGAAGATACTTATGCCGCCATTCATGCTACGACTAAAATAGGAGAGCAGGCCATTGTTTGTATTTTGGGAACAGGTTCTAATTGTAGCTATTACGACGGACATCAGTTGTTTCAAAAGGTAAAATCCTTAGGGTATATTATCATGGATGACGGTAGCGGGAATTTCTTCGGTCGAAAACTGATCCGAGATTACTACTATCATAAAATGCCCCAAGATTTGGGAATGAAGTTTGCCAAAGAGTATAATCTCGATGCAGACAACCTAAAAGAGAATATGTACAAACAGCCGAACCCGAATACTTATTTGGCTACGTTTGCCCGTTTTATCATTGAAAATAAAGAACATGCATACTGTAAAGGGGTTATTTATAAAGGTTTACAGCAGTTTGTGAACAATTTTATAATGCAGTTCGAATTGGCTACTAAAGTACCGGTTAATTTTGTGGGGAGTATCGCGTACTATCTGCAAGATGAATTAACCGAAGTTTTGGAGCGAAACGATTTAATCAAGGGTGTCATCAGACAGCGCCCCATTGATGGTCTGTTAGAGTTTCATAAGGCCACTATATAGGTTGAAACACTATTTTAATAACATAAAAAAGGCGCTTACCTGTTTCGGGTGGCGCCTTTTTTAATTTTTTAAATTTATGTGTTTATGAGCCTATGGCCAAAACCGATATCTCTACGTTTACGAATTTTGGTAGATTGGCTACTTCAACGGTTTCACGTGCCGGAGCCGTGTCTGCGTCAAAATATCGTCCGTATACTTCGTTGATCAATGCGAATTGATGCATATCTTTTATAAAAATAGTCGACTTTACGACATGATCAAAGCTTAATCCGGCCTCGGTTAAAATAGCTTGTAGGTTTTGCATACAACGCTCGGTTTCTGCTTGTATGTCGCCTTCTATCAATGCGCCGGTAGCTGGGTCAATGGCTATCTGGCCCGAAACATAAAGGGTGTTTCCGTGCATTACCGCCTGATTGTATGGGCCTATTGGTGCCGGGGCTTTGTCGGTTTGAATTATTTTTTTCATCTCATTAGGGTTTTAATTGAATAAGAAGGGTTTTGTGTAACTCGATTGGAATTATGTTGTGTTACAATGACTTGTTCTAATTCGTTTTAGGGTCGAATTTAGGACATGTGTCAAATGTAATGAATTCGTGAAAAGGATTGGTTTATTGAATGCTGACTGGGGGCTGGCTTCGGCTTTCCCATTTAATATCCTGAAGGATAGAACTCTTGATGCCCAAGAAGAAATACCAGCGTTCGTAGGTGCCGAAGGGTGTCCATGAGAAATCCATCCGGAAGCTTTTTAAATCTCTGGCAAAACGGAATTGTGTCAATGTAAACCCTTTGTTTACAAAGTCGTAACCAGAAGATACCCCTACACTCCAGCGTGGTGATAGCTGAATGTTGCCAGAAAACATAAGCGAATTATTGCTTATTTCGTTTTGCCTGCGTGCATTGGAGTATGTTGCGGCATAGGCAAAACGGAGGTCCCATGGCATTTTGGTTCCGTATACCGGGTTGTCTACATCACCACCTTTATCGTCTTTGTATTGGCGTTCACTAAAGTTCTCGGCCTTACCGAAGAGGTCGTCGTCACGTCCCCCACTTTGGGCTACATAATCCCGGGCCTCTTTATTTTGCTCATCTTGTTTTTCCTTCGAAAAAATATCACTGGTAATGGAGTAACTGATGTTCATACTGGCTCGGGTAAGTCTAAACAAACTGCCGCCATTGTTAATGTTCCATTCGTCTACTCGGTTTCCCGCATTGTCTAAGGCGTAGGGGTCTAGACTTCCTGAGAAGTTGATAGACATTTTATTGTCCAAAATGCTAGTTCCGCCACTAACACTTACGGGTTGCAATTTAAATTCATCGGCCTGGAAATTATACCCGGTAGAGAAGTTTAAACTTTTAAGTATCGATATTTTTTTAGCTTCGGTAGCGGTAGAGTCCCGGTCCCGTACCTTGGCTTCCAAAGTATTCTGTAATGAAAAGCTAATAGCACTGCTTTTGTTGAGACTTGGGGCCCCGTACAAGGTGCCTTCGAAACGACTGTAATCTACAAGTTCATCATCTCGTTCGTAAGTGTCATAGAATTGGTCGAAAGAAGGTGCCCAACTATAACTGATAGAAGGTCGCATCACATGGCGAAATGCCTGTACTTTTCTGTGTTCTCCCCTGTTAAAGGTACCGTAGACAGTAGTACCGATACTGGTAGATAGATTGTATCGGTTATAGCGGTCGAACCCACTCACCGTGTCACGAACCACACCATTTATCGCCTCGTCGTAACGTTGGTTAAAGGTCTTTGCGGTCCATACGTCTTCGTAGGTACCCCCCATACTGACACTGAAATATTTAGCAATTTTAAAATTGGTGTTTAGGGGTATGGTGTGTCGCGCCCCTATTTTCGCTTCTTTGAACATTTGCGGTTTAAATATCAGGGAGTCTACCGTACTGATCCTGTTTTCGGCCCTAACATTGTATTGCATATTAATGTTCTGAATAGCTCCTTTTTTAATGCCATCCCTTTTTGCGAATGGGAAAATCCGTTCTACGCTACCCGTAAAGGTCGGCAGGGTCATGTCTATGTTACCCGTACGCGTATTTTGACTATGGGTAGCGGTAATCCCAAAATTAATCATGGGAAAGGTAGGTATGGTCTTATTGTACGATACGGACGAACTTAGGGTGTTGTTTTGGGTATTCGGTATATTTTGCTGCTTGAGGGAGTTGGTATAATAATTACTACTACCTAAGTTGACCGAGGCCGAAAATCTTGAATTGGGGTTGCTTTTCGGGTCTTGGGCGTGAGAAACTTGTATATTGAAAATAGTATTTCGACCATAGTCGCTAAATCCTTTTTGGCTAGTGACCAAATTCTCATAATTGAACCGGACCGTACCGTTGAATTTATAGCGCACCCGATAGGCAGATTGCATCCTGAAGCCGTAACTACCATTGGTGTAAAAATCACCGGTCATGCGTAAATCGGCGTAATCGTCTATAGGTAGGTAATAACCCCCATTTTGCAAGAAATACCCACGGTTAGGGTCGTTCCCAAATGTTGGGAATATGAGTCCGGCCGTTCTTCCTGTTGTCATTGGAAAATAGGCAAAAGGCAGTGCGATTGGGGTGGGTACATCTGCGATGTACATATTACTGAATCCGGCAATGATTTTTTTCTTAGGTACGAATTTGGCTTTCCTTATCCTGATATAGTAGTCGGGATCCGCGGTATCTTTAGAGGTGGTAAGTTTACCTTCATATAAAAAGTATACCGAATCATTCTCTTTTTTGGTAACCTTGGCAAAAACGTTCATGGCATCGCTACCAAATGAGCCTAACCCTGCTTCTTGGGAAGAACGTGAGTTCCAAATCAAGGCCTTTTCCGTATCAAAATTAAATCGAATGGAATCTGGGGTGACCTCATTGGTGCCTTGTTTAAAATGGGGGTGTTGTGTGTAAACGCCTAAAGAGTCTTTTAGCCGGCCGGCATATACTTCGTTGGTTATGTAATCCAAGACAATAATCCCAGCCTTTAACTCGGTGTCTTCATAGTAAACTTCAGCTTCGTTATATAGGTATATTTTCTGTTCCTTTTGACTCAGTTTAATCGAATCTTTGGCCTTGTATTCGATTTTAGAGAGCAAAGAATTTCGTTTTGGGGCAATGGTATCGGTAGAAACACTATCGATTTCGGTTTGGAACTCTTTGCCGAGATCATCGGGCAGTCCGGGCACTATAATGGTGTCTTTGAGGGCCTTAATAGGTAGGGGTTGCACTTGGTCTTCCTGGGCCTGAAGGGAATAAATCCCTAAAAGGACGAGAATCGCAAAAAGCAAAAAATGTTTGTTTGATTGCAAAGCTAATAATCCTATTTTTGTAAGGCTTTGTAATCCCTATTAAGTTGGGGATTTTGGGCCAAACTTACGCATATTTTTTGGTCTGCTCGTAGCGCATTACAATAAATTTAACCAATAATCGGAATAGTATTTTCCACGTTTTTATGAAATCGGATAACCGTAGTTTTCTTCATTTTGTTCGTGTTCTTTTATTTTTTGCGTTTTGTCCGCTTGGCTTGTATTCTCAACAAGCTAGTGACAAAACCTTTACCGTAGTACTTGATGCCGGTCATGGAGGGCATGATCCGGGAAATTTGGGTAATGGGTATTTTGAGAAGAATATCGCCCTAAAAATTGTACTGAAGGCGGGTAAAATGCTAGAGGGAGTATCGGGTATCAATGTAATCTATACTCGAAAAGATGATACTTTCGTCGATTTGTTCGAGCGAGGGGCCATAGCCAATAAGGCCAAGGCCGATCTTTTTGTTTCGGTGCATTGCGATTCCCATAATTCAGATGCCCATGGTGCCGGAACCTTTGTTTTGGGTTTGCATGCCAATAAACAAAATTTCGAGATTGCCAAAAAGGAAAACTCGGTTATTTATCTAGAAGATAATTTCGAGGAGCGCTATGCCCAATATGATATCAATTCGCCAGAATCGGTTATTGGTTTGACCATTATGCAAGAAGAGTTTTTAGACCAGAGTATTGCATTGGCCAAGATGATTCAAGATAATTTTACAGCACAATTGAAAAGAAAGGATAGAAAGGTAAAACAGGCGGGTTTCATAGTACTGCATCAGACTTTTATGCCCAGTGTATTGGTCGAAACCGGTTTTTTGACCAATAAAAAAGAAGGTTCTTATTTGAATTCAAGCAAAGGACAACAACAAATGGGTAATGCCATTGCTAAAGCTGTTTTGAAGTATCGTGAGAATGTTTTGGGTTTGCCGGCCCCAGAACTCGTTGAGAATCCTACAAAAGCTTTGGTAGAAAAACCAAAAACTAATGCAGTGGTTCCTAAGGAAATGGAGTCAGAGTCGACTAAGCCTGTCGAGGTGTCTAAAGAGCCTCAGTTAGAAGTAAAAACTACCAAATCGGTGGAACCCCAAAAAGCCGCTAAAGTAGATAATGGTGTTAGGTTTAGTGTTCAAATAATGGCGAGTTCTAAAGATTTGGAGTTGAAAGAAACTAATTTTAAAGGCTTGGTCAATGTACGAAAAGAGCCCTTTAATAGGTTGTTTAGGTATCTCTACGGTGATGCCAAGAACTTTTCAGAGGCTCAAAAACTACAAGATTTTGCCAAGCATAAGGGGTATGATTCCGCTTATATCGTGGCCTATAAAGATGGTGAACGTATCGGTATAACGGCTGATATGAAATTGTCTGAAGATTAATTCAAGTATAGTGTTTTTGATGAGTGTTCTAAACAATGGATTATTCATTTGAATTAGGATAGGATCTTTGAAAGGATACGATTACCGAAAAAAGATGTATTTAACATATAATAATGCGTTGAATACTTAGTTTAATTATAATATTTGCCCAGAAAATCCCTCGAATGAAACATATTAAGAATATTTGCTGTATCGGTGCTGGTTATGTAGGAGGTCCTACTATGACGGTTATTGCCAATAAATGCCCAGAGATTGATGTTACCGTTGTGGATATCAATGCCCGACGCATTGCTGATTGGAACAGTGAAAATTTAAATGAGTTGCCTGTTTACGAACCGGGACTACCCGAGTTGATTAAGGAAACTCGAGGTAGAAATTTGTTTTTTTCTACCGAAGTAGATGCAGCTATTGATAAAGCTGATATGGTGTTCATATCTGTGAATACACCTACCAAGACCTATGGAAAAGGAAAGGGGCAAGCAGCGGATTTAAAATATATCGAATTGTGTGCTCGAAACATCGCCAAAGTAGCCACAACAGATAAAATCGTGGTAGAAAAGTCTACGTTACCTGTAAGAACAGCTCAAGCGATTAAAAATATTCTTGATAATACAGGGAATGGGGTAAATTTTGAGATACTATCCAATCCCGAGTTTTTGGCCGAAGGTACAGCAATTGACGATTTGTTGAATGCCGACCGAGTGCTTATTGGTGGTGATGAAACGGAATCGGGTCAAGAGGCAAAAAATGCTTTGAGTTGGGTGTATGAGCACTGGTTGCCCAAGGAAAGAGTATTACAGACCAACGTTTGGTCTTCAGAGCTATCCAAGTTGGTAGCGAATGCTTTTTTGGCACAAAGGGTCTCTTCTATTAACTCAATTTCCGCTTTATGTGAAAAAACGGATGCCAATGTTGCTGAAGTTTCCCGGGCCATAGGTTTCGATAGTCGAATCGGTCCTAAATTCTTGAATGCTTCCGTTGGCTTTGGAGGGTCTTGTTTCCAGAAAGATATCTTGAACCTGGTTTATATCGCAAAAAGTTTTGGATTGCCTGAAGTCGCTGATTATTGGGAGCAGGTTATCCTTATGAACGATTACCAAAAAAGAAGGTTTGCAGAAAATATAATAACGACCCTTTATAATACGGTTTCCGGTAAGAAAATCGCATTTTATGGTTGGGCCTTTAAAAAAGACACCAACGATACTCGAGAAAGTGCAGCAATCTATGTCGCAGATGCTTTGTTAGAGGAACAAGCAGAAATCGTGGTGTACGACCCCAAAGTGACCGCTGAACGGATTTATGCCGATTTAGATTATTTGGGCACAAGGACTTCTGAAGAGAACAGAAGGCTGTTAACAGTGGTTACAGATCCTCTAGAGGCTATCCAAAACGCGCATGCTGTAGCGGTTTTAACTGAATGGGACGAATTTAAATCGTATGATTGGGCTGCGATTTTCGAGGCTATGCTGAAGCCTGCTTTTGTATTTGATGGCCGCCGTATTCTAGATTCGGAAAAAATGGATACCTTAGGATTCAAATACTATAAGATAGGCGAATCGTGACGATATTGGTAACCGGTGCTGCCGGCTTTATTGGTTTCCATATAACCAAAGTGCTTGTCGAACAAGGGTATAGTGTCATTGGGTTAGATAATATTAATGATTACTATGATGTTGATCTTAAGTTAGATAGGTTAAACGATTTAGGATTCAATAAACTAGAAGCCCGGACTTTTGACAAGGTTTGCCGAAGTGAATACCATAAGGCACTAAGGTTTGTTCGAATAAACCTTGAAGACAAAGCTAGCCTAGATAAAGTATTTCTAGAAGAAAAACCAGAAGTAGTTTGTCATTTGGCTGCACAAGCCGGGGTTCGGTATAGCCTAGAAAACCCTGATGCTTATGTGCAAAGCAATGTGGTGGGGTTTGTCAATCTTTTGGAATGCTGTAGGCATTTTGAGGTAAAACACTTAGTTTACGCTAGTAGTTCCAGTGTCTATGGGGCCAATGAAAAAATCCCTTTTTCCACTGATGATAATGTAGATCATCCGTATAGTCTGTACGCGGCCACGAAAAAGAGCAACGAGCTTATGGCCCATACCTATAGTCATTTGTATGGGTTTGCTACAACAGGGCTGCGCTTTTTTACAGTATACGGACCTTGGGGAAGGCCTGATATGGCCATTTACCTTTTTGCTGATGCCATAAGCAAAGGGAAGCCGATTAAGGTGTTCAACCACGGTGAAATGGAGCGCGACTTTACCTATATAGATGATATTGTAGAAGGGGTGAATCGTATTTTGCTTTCGGATGTAACGAATCGTAAGAAGTATAAACTCTACAATATAGGGAATAACGATTCGGTCAAACTTATGGATTTTATAAAGGCCATTGAGTCGAATTTTGGTATGGTTGCCCAAAAAGAAATGTTGCCCATGCAGCCGGGAGATGTGCCTAGAACTTGGGCAGATGTCTCCGATTTGATGCGTGATTATGGTTATGCGCCAAATACTACTGTAGAAGAAGGTGTGAAAAAGTTTGTTGATTGGTATAAGGATTATCATCAGGTAAATGGCTGACCTTATTTAACCTGCCCTGATTATGGTTTTTTGGTTTTATCCATTCCAAATTGGTACATAGATGTAAAGGCGCTCCAAAAATTATCATTAATTTTGTGGGTAACTGAAAACCCACTCTTTTGAAATTATCCAGAGAAGCAAAAACGGGCATAATTGTTATCGTAGGTACCGTTTTACTTATTATGGGCATGTCGTATCTCAAATCGACCCCCATTTTTGATAGACAAATGACCCTGTATGCCGTTTATGATCATGTGGGCGGACTCCAATCTGGTACTGCGGTTACTATAAATGGTTTAGGTGTAGGTAAGGTCAAAGACGTTCGCTTTAAAGATGCTAGCGGCAAGTTGGTAGTTACCCTTTCGGTAGATGACGATTTTAGTTTTTCCAAAAACAGTTTGGCCGAATTATACGATACCAGCCCAATTGGAGGTAAAGGATTGCAAATCGTTCCCGTGTTCGATGGTTCGGTGCCCATTCAGTCTGGTGATACGTTGATAACCCAGGCGAAACCAGGGCTGACAGATGTTTTTCTCGAGCAACTCTCTCCCGTAAAATTAAAAATGGAAGGCGCTTTAAGTAGTGCCGATAGCTTATTGGGTAATGTGAATTCCGTGTTGGATGATACTACCAAGCAAGATCTTCAGGCCAGTATTGGCGAGTTGAAAAAACTAATGATCGGATTAAACCAAACCGTAGCCGTATTTAATAAAAACAAGGGTAAACTTGATGCTACCTTTGGCAATTTGGCCACCCTCTCGGGTAATATGGCTAAAATATCCGATAGCCTTGCCCAAGCCGGTTTGGCCGAAACCGTGGCCAGTTTACAAGGTACGGCCAAAAGTTTTGATCGAATGTTGGCCAAGATGAATGCAGGCGAAGGTACCTTGGGCAAAATGATGACCGATAAGGAGATGTACGATAATTTGAACGAATCTTCCAGACAATTGCATTTGTTGTTGCAAGACTTTAGGTTGAATCCAAAGCGCTATGTAAACGTCTCCGTTTTTGGTAAAAAGCAAAAAGAATATTCACTGCCGGAAACCGATCCGGCTCAGAAAACCAACTAATAATGCTATCCAGTATCGTTTTTATTGTACTGTTTCTGGCAGCGGTAGGTTTCTTTACAAGAAATGTACGCCGCTTGGTTAGAAATATTAAGCTAGGTCGCGATGTAAAAGTCGATGATAACAAACCCCAACGTATGCAGAATATGCTGCGTATTGCGCTCGGTCAATCGAAAATGACCGTTAGACCTGTAGCAGGTCTCTTGCATATTGTCGTTTATGTGGGCTTCATTATTATTAATATTGAAATGCTCGAAATCGTTTTAGACGGTATTATGGGCACCCATAGGCTCTTTTTGGATTTTATCGGTCCTTCTGTTTATGGGGTGTTGATCGGAGCATTTGAAATCTTGGCCTTATTGGTTCTGGTTTCCGTAATCGTTTTCTGGGTTCGTAGGAATATTATCCGCTTACAACGTTTTATAAAACCAGAAATGAAAGGTTGGCCTAAAAACGACGGGAACCTGATTTTGTATTTCGAAATGGTACTCATGAGTTTGTTCTTGATTATGAATGCCACTGATCCGGCATTTCAGGCCTTGGAGTCAGGAAATGTGGTCAGTGGGTTTATAGCTCCACTTTTCAATGGAATGGAGGCTGGTACGGTCCATTTAATCGAACGTTCGGCTTGGTGGCTGCATATTGTCGGAATACTTATCTTTTTGAATTACCTCTATTATTCCAAGCACTTACATATTATCCTTGCCTTCCCAAATACCTATTACGGAAAAGTGTCGCCAAAAGGTCAATTGGACAACCTAGATGCGGTTACCAACGAAGTGAAAATGATGATGGATCCCGATGCCGATCCCTATGCGATGCCAGAAGAAGGCGATACCGCCGAAGAACCGGCCAAATTTGGGGCTTCCGATGTTATGGATCTGAATTGGGTACAATTGTTAAACGCCTATACCTGTACCGAATGTGGTCGTTGTACTTCCGAATGTCCGGCCAATCAAACCGGTAAAAAACTTTCACCCCGAAAGATAATGATGGATACGCGCGATCGACTCGAAGAAGTAGGGCGCAATATAGATGCGAATAAAGGGGAATTTAAACCCGATGACAAACAGTTGTTGGGTGATTATATTACTCATGAAGAACTTTGGGCCTGTACCACTTGTAATGCATGTACCCAGGCTTGTCCGGTAAGTATAGACCCACTTTCCATTATTGTAGAAATGCGTCGCTATTTGGTTATGGAAGAGTCAGCCGCGCCTACCGAATTGAATAATATGATGTCCAATATTGAGAATAACGGCGCACCTTGGCCTTATAACCAAATGGACCGTTTAAACTGGGTTAACGAATAAATCACCACTTATGGAAACAGCTTTGAAGGTAAAAACCATGGCCGATTTTATGGCCGCCGGAACACAGCCAGAAATCTTGTTTTGGGTGGGTTCTGCCGGTAGTTTCGACGATAGGGCCAAAAAAATATCGAAAGCTTTTGTGAAAATCTTAAACAAGGCTGAGGTAGATTTTGCGGTATTGGGAACTGAGGAAAGCAGTACGGGCGATGTAGCCAAACGGGCCGGGAACGAATTTTTGTTCCAAATGCAGGCCATGATGAATATCGAGCTATTGAACGGCTATGAGGTAAAACGCATTGTAACTTGCGACCCACATTCTTATAATACCCTCAAAAACGAATACCCAAGCTTGGGCGGAAACTATGAGGTGGTACACCATACCGAATTCATTAAGGAATTGCTAGATAAAGGTCGTTTGCAACTTGAAGGTTCTGCCTTGGCTGGTAAACGCATTACCTTTCACGACCCTTGTTATTTGGGGAGGGCCAATTCGGTTTACGACGCCCCACGTGAGGTATTGTCTAAAGCCAAGGCTAAATTGGTAGAGATGAAGCGCCATAAACAAACTGCTTTGTGCTGTGGGGCCGGAGGGGCGCAAATGTTCAAGGAGCCCGAAAAGGGTGATATGGATGTTAATGTGCTGCGTACCCAAGATGCTTTGGCTACCAATCCGGAAATAATTGCCACGGGTTGCCCATATTGTAATACCATGATGACAGACGGCATAAAAGCTCATGAAAAAGAAGCCAGCGTTTCGGTTTGGGACGTTGCTGAATTGATTGCCCAGGCGGCCGCTTTGTAAATAAACTTTGAAGTTAGGTATATGTTAGTAGGATTTGATGAGTTGCCCGATTCGGCCCGTATATGGATTTATCAGGCCAATAGGGCTTTTACCGAAGAAGAAAAGACCGAGATAGAAACCAAGACCCAAGCGTTTCTTAATCAATGGACAGTGCACGGAGACAGTCTAAAGGCAGGTTTCCGGATGCCATATAACCGTTTTATCGTTATTGGGTTGGATCAGGGGCATAATATGGCTTCGGGTTGTTCCATTGATGCCTCGGTACGCTTTATTCAAGAACTGGAAAGTACTTATGGGGTGGATTTACTCGACAAAATGAACGTTACCTATAAACAAGGGGAGTATATTGCCTATAAGCCATTGAAAGACTTTAAAAAAATGGCTAAAGAGAAAGCGGTGGGTAAAAAAACCATTGTTTTTAATAACTTGGTAGCCAATAAGCTGGAATTTGAATCGGCTTGGGAAATTCCTGCCGAAAACAGCTGGCACGCCCGCTTTCTATAAAACCTACTTTTAAACCAACGCATACATGCAAGCTTTACGAGGCTGTCTCGGCTATATCTTTTGTTTTCTCTGGTTTTTTGCCCATGCGCAATCCGACCCGTTACAGAGTACTGATTCCTTGGCTCAACAAAGTTGGGTGAATACTACCTATGATGCCATGGATATGGATCAGCGGATCGGGCAATTATTTATGATGTCGGTTAGCTCTAACCATGGGGAGGCGGCCAAGGCGAAAGTGGAAAAATGGATCAACGAGTTTCATATTGGCGGACTTATCTTCTCTAAAGGTGGCCCCGAACGTCAGGCTAGAATGACCAACGACTTTCAAAAGGCATCCCGCCTACCCTTACTGATTGGTATGGATGCCGAATGGGGACTAGCCATGCGTCTCGATTCTACTTTTGCCTATCCTTGGAATATGACCCTGGGTGCCATACGCGATAATAAACTGATAGAGGAAGTCGGGAAAAGGGTAGGCGTCCATTGTAAACGCCTAGGGGTGCACATCAATTTTGCCCCGGTTGTCGATGTGAACATTAATCCGGATAACCCCATAATCGGTAACCGTTCTTTTGGGGAGGATGTGGCTAACGTTTCCCAAAAGGCCTTGGCCTTTATGACGGGTATGCAAAGTGTGGGCGTTCTGGCCAGTGCTAAACATTTTCCCGGGCATGGCGATACGGCGACCGATTCGCATCACGCGCTTCCGGTAATCGATTTTCCTTTGGCGAGACTGGATAGTGTAGAACTGGCTCCCTATAAAACTTTGATACAGGGCGGTTTGGCCAGTGCCATGGTGGCACATTTAAGTGTGCCCTACTTAGAGGCTGAAGAGCTACGGCCTTCGTCCTTGTCCAGAAGTGTGATCAGCGGACTTTTAAAGGGTTCATTGTCCTTCGATGGTTTGGTATTTACCGATGCCTTGAATATGAAAGGAGTAGCCAATTATGGTCCTGAGGGTAAGGTAGCCGTAGAAGCCCTTTTGGCCGGAAACGATGTTTTGTTGATGCCTTCTGATATCGGCCAGGCCGTTACAGCTATTAAAGAAGCCGTTGCCAGTGGTAGGTTATCTGAATCGCGTATTGAAGCCTCGGTAAAAAAAATACTGAAGGCCAAATATAAAGTCGGCTTGTACAAACCATCACCACCAATTGAACTGCCAGGACTAGCAGCTGATTTAAATGCCTTGGAAGATAGGCTGTTGTATGCCAAAACCTGCCAAAGCGCTATCACGGCCATTCGCAACCATGTATCGGTATTGCCTATAAAAAGGTTGAAGAACAAGAAAATCGCCTATGTCGCCTTAGGTGATGACGATGGTACGCCTTTTTATCAGACCTTACGAAGTTATGCCGATGTAACTTGGGTAAAAGCTAAGGACATCAGTTCATTACGTGGAAAGTTGGCCGCGTATAATACGGTAATCGTAGGTTTCCATAAAAGTAATGCAAGCCCTTGGAAGTCTTTTAAATTTAACAATAAGGACCTTTTCTGGCTCACAGAAATGGCGCGTATGACATCTTCCAATCTTATTTTGGCCAGTTTCGCCAAACCTTATAATCTGGGTAAGATTCCCGATTTTAAGCATATTGATGGGGTTTTGGTGGGCTATCAAAATAGCCCTGTAATGCAAGAGCGTATGGCGCAGGCCATATTTGGAGCCAATAAAGTAGAGGGCGTACTACCGGTGAGTGTACATCCCGATTTTCCAGTTAACACCTCGATTGCTTTCGAGCCCATCCATCGCTTAGGGTATGCCATGCCCGAAGAAGTAGGAATGACCAGTGAAGCCTTGGCAAAGGTAGATACCTTGGTGCAACATGGCCTCGATTCGTTAATGTTTCCTGGTGCACAGGTGTTGGTGGCCCGAAAAGGCAAGGTGGTCTATCACAAGGCGTTTGGAAAGACGACTTATAAAGGGGATACCCAAATCGATTTGGATAAAAAATACGATTTGGCTTCTTTGACCAAGATTTTAGGAACGCTTCCCATGGTTATGAAAATGGAGGAAGAAGGGAAACTGGGCCTTGAAACCACTTTCGGGGAAATGCTTCCGGTATTGGCTGAGAGTGAATTGAAAAATGTCACCGTCCTAAAGGCATTGTCCCACTATGGTCGGCTTCCGGCTTGGATCGCTTTTTACATTGATACCTTGGATGAAAGCCGGAAGCCAGCCCCGGAATTCTATAGAAACCATAAAACTGAAGGATTCAACACTAAGGTTTTCGATAAGCTCTATTTGGCCGATGTTTATCAAGATTCCATTTATAACCGAATCGCGCGCCAAGATTTAAAATCTAACCGATACAGATACAGTGATGTGGGTTATTATGTGTTCAAAAAGTATATCGAATCTTCTTATAGAAAGCCCATCGATCTATTGGTAAATGATTTTTTGTATACTTCTTTAGGGGCCTATAGTGCGGCCTATAACCCATTGGATCGGTTCAAAAAAGAAGAGATTGTGCCCAGTGAGGAAGATACTTACTATCGCTATCAACGGGTACAGGGATATGTGCACGATATGGGGGCAGCCATGCAAGGTGGGGTAGGGGGCCATGCAGGCTTGTTCGCCAATGCCAACGACGTAGCCAAGATTATGCAAATGTACCTTCAAGGTGGGTATTATGGTGGCGATCGTTTTTTTGAGACCCGTACCGTTAAAAAGTTTAATACGTGTTATTTCTGTCATAAAGATGTACGTCGCGGGGTAGGTTTTGACAAACCCCAGCTTAAAGGGGGCGGGCCGGCTTGCGATTGTGTTTCCAGTAGTAGTTTTGGTCACAGCGGCTTTACGGGTACCTATACCTGGGCCGATCCTGAAGAAGAGTTGGTCTATGTTTTCCTTTCCAATCGTACTTATCCGACCGCTTCGAATACCTTACTTGTTAAAACTGGCTTAAGAACACGTATTCAAGAGGCCATTTACGAGGCCATTCTTAATTAATATCGGTAGATTTGTTGGTATTGGGGCCGATGGCTGTCCATGATTTATCAAGAATACGCATCCGGCGGGGCTGTTATGATTATTCTTTTGATAAATATGTCTTCCTAAAGGTTTCCTAAGTTTCATAACAACAGAATTCGTAGATGAAAATTGCTATAGTATGTTATCCTACCTTTGGAGGTAGTGGGGTGGTGGCGACCGAATTGGGAATAGCATTGTCCAAACGTGGACACGAAGTGCACTTTGTGACCTATAAACAGCCGGTGCGGTTGGAGCTTTTGGGGAACAATATCCATTTTCACGAAGTTTTTGTACCCGAATACCCTTTATTCCATTACCAACCTTATGAGCTGGCCTTGTCCAGTAAATTGGTGGATACTATTCGTATGTATGATATAGAGGTGCTGCATGTACATTATGCCATTCCGCATGCCTATGCGGGCTATATGACCAAGCAGATGCTTCGAGAAGAGGGTATACATATCCCAATGATTACCACCTTGCATGGTACCGATATTACCTTGGTGGGGCAGCATCCATTCTACAAACCAGCCGTAACCTTTAGCATCAATAATTCAGATGTGGTTACCAGTGTTTCCCAAAGTTTGAAAGAACAGACCCTAGCTAGTTTCGATATCCGCCAAGAGATAGAAGTAATCCCAAATTTTGTGGATCGTTCTAAATATGGCAGTGATTTTACGGATTGTCAACGCTCATTAATGGCCGAAGACCATGAACGTATCGTGACCCATATCAGTAACTTTAGAAAAGTAAAACGGATTCCCGATGTCATAGAAGTTTTCAAACGTATCCAGGAGGCCATGCCTGCAAAAATGATTATGGTAGGCGAAGGCCCAGAGAAAGAACATGCCGAATGGTTGTGCGAGCAATATGGTATTATGGATAAAGTACTTTTTTTAGGAAATAGTAGGGAAATTGACCGGATACTCTGTTTTTCGGATTTATTTCTCTTGCCATCTGAAACGGAAAGTTTTGGTTTAGCCGCTTTAGAAGCCATGATCAATGAGGTTCCGGTTATTTCAAGTAATGCCGGTGGAATCCCAGAAGTTAATATGGAAGGGGTTACGGGGTATTTAAGTCCGGTGGGAGATGTTGAAAACATGGCCCAGAATGCCATTCATATTTTAGAAGACTCAGAAAGACTGGAAACCTTTAAAAAACGAGCCCTTGAAAATGCCATGCGTTTCGATATACAATCTGTTATGCCTTTGTATGAAGCTGTTTATGAAAAAGCTTATGCCAATAGAAAAACTTGTTAAATGCGAACTTTACACCCACTTCTAGCCTTTTGGCTTTTATTGATAATGACCGCCTGTCCGAGCCAAAAAACGGTTTTAAATATGCAGAATGATTCAACTCGCCCCCAATTATTAACCAAATTGGTTTGCGATCAATATGGAGGGCCATCTGATGCCCAAATCTTGATAATTGAGGAAGAATCGGCTTTAA
Source organism: Sediminicola luteus (assembly GCF_002514735.1). GTDB lineage: Bacteria > Bacteroidota > Bacteroidia > Flavobacteriales > Flavobacteriaceae > HQA918. The sequence continues at coordinate 151,369 of NZ_NBWU01000008.1, forward strand.
AAACATTCTTTACGGGGGTAAATAAAATGCGTAAACCAGGAATTGGTATACCTAATGTCGATTTCTCAAAAGAAATGATCGTGGTGCAATGTAATGGAGAGAAAAACGGTCCAGCCCAGGTATCACTTGAGGTGGATGAAATGAATGCAGACGAAATCATTTTAGTACAAAAGGAAAGGAAAACGGAAGCCATGGGGGTTACGGTAATGACCCAGTCATTTTGTGTGTATAAAATGCCAAAAACCAAGAGGCAAATCCGTTTTGAAAAACTGCCGTAATTTCCTGCAAATAAGTTAATTTTGCGCCCTAATAACGAGAATTGGGGCCTTTGGTAGTGTTTCTATGGTGGTTTTTGTCCACGGTACTACTTTTGGTTCATATCCTTAAATATGAAATGATGAAACCTACTTTTTATTCGACCCTTTTGGGGTTGTTTTTCACTTCTATACTGTTCGCCCAAGAAATGGGTCCGGATTTAGTATTGACCCCGAGAGACAGCATCGTAAAAAGTGCCTGGGTATTCGGGATCGGTCTTAATGCAGTAGACGATTCCGGTGACGATTTTGATGAATTGTTGTCTTTTAACAATCAGTGGAATATCGTACCGTTCCCATCACGCTTAAACTTCGGACGTATTTTTGCTAACGGGTTTACTGTTGAGGCCATAGCAACTTATAACAAGTACAAGGAAGGGAAAGAAATCGATCAAGTTTTTTTGACAGAAGACATCAATTACTATGGACTCGATAGTAGGGTCACCTATTCTTTAAATAAACTATGGGGAGGCTCTAAATGGTTTGATCCTTATCTTGGAGGTGGAGTGGGATATACCGATGCGAATAATGTAGGTCGAGGAACCTGGAATGGTGTTTTCGGTTTTAGATTTTGGTTTTCTGACCGTTTTGGGGTTGATATAAACTCAATGGGAAAATGGGCGATGAACCGGGATAAGGCTACAAACCATCTTCAGCATGGGGTTAGTGGTTTGTACAGGTTCGGAATTAACAAAGGCCTAACTCGAAAAGGAGAGGAAAAATTGGCCATGATTCGTGAGTTTGAGGCCGAACAGAAAAGGGTAAACGATTCTATTGCCGCGGTAAAACAAGCTGAAGAAGAGGCGCGTTTGCTCGCAGAAGAATTGGCAAAAAAGGAAGCGGAAAGATTGGCAGCACAGGAAGCTGCTCGTAAAGAAGCCGAACGTAAAGCCGCTATTGAAAAGGAAATAAGGGATTACGGAAATATCTATTTTGCCTTTAATTCTTCTTATTTGAATAATGATTCAAAAGTAATTTTGGATAAGGTAGCTGGTTTCATGGAACGAAACCCTTCCGTAAAATTAAGGATAACATCACATACCGATGCGAGAGGTGCCGAGTCTTATAACCAATGGCTGTCTGATCGAAGGGTTACACGAACGGTTGATTATTTAATCGATAAAGGTGTTTCTGAAGGTAGATTGGAAAGTCAAGGTTTGGGAGAGTCCCATTTGGCGAATGAATGTGATGACCATACATCCTGCCCGGAAGAAAAACATAAGGAAAATCGAAGATCGGAGTTTTTGGTTATTGAGCTTTAATTCTGTGTTTTACCCATATAATTGTAGGTTGTTGCCGCAAAGTTGCGATAGGCTATAATAAAAAGGAATATTCTAAGTTTAAGACCATAAACGATTTATCGTTTATGGTTTTTTTGCTTATATCTTTGTGAACATGGTCGTATGATAGATAGCATTGTTCGGTTTTTTGCAAAAAATGCATGGTTGACTTTTTTAGGTTTACTTGGCTTGGCTATCTATGGTTTTTTAGCATCACCTTTTAATACCGCCCTAGATGTACCTGTTACCAAGGTTAAAATAGATGCGATTCCTAATTTAGGAGACAACCAACAAGTAGTTTATACAGAATGGAAAGGAAGGTCTCCCAAAGATATAGAAGATCAAATTACCTATCCGTTAAGCAGTGCTTTGTTGGGAATGGCTGGGGTTAAAACCATTCGAACAAGTTCGATGTACGGTTTTTCCAATATTTATGTCATTTTCGAGGATAATGTTGGCTTTTACGATTCCCGAGAACGTATTTTGGAAAAATTGAGTACGTTACCAAACGGTTATTTTCCTGAAAAAGTCACTCCCATACTGGGCCCAGATGCTACAGCCTTAGGCCAAATATTTTGGTATACGTTAGAAGGCCAGGGAGAAAATGGTAAACCCTCTCCCGGATGGAGTTTATCCGAATTACGAAGCCTTCAAGATTTTTATGTCCGCAATGCCTTGCAATCGGTTCCGGGGGTATCGGAAGTAGCTTCTGTTGGAGGGCATGTAAAAGAATACCTCATAGAAATTGACCCTCAAAAAATAAAACGATATAATATCGGCGTTGATATGATTGCTAATTCCTTGAGATCTGGTAATCAAGATATCGGTTCTAGCGTGTTGGAAGTTAACGCTATGGAGTATTTCGTTCGTGGTTTGGGTACTGTACAGCATGTGCAAGACATTAATGATATTGTTGTGACCTTGAAAAATGGCGTACCGATTCTAATTAAGGATATTGGTCAGGTAGTGTCTGCGCCAGCTGAACGTAGGGGTATTTTGGACAAGAATGGAGTCGAAGTCGTTGGTGGGGTGGTTACTTGCAGAGTAGACGCCAATCCCAAGGATGTAATCGATGGATTAAAAAAGAAATTATCTGAGATTAGCTTGGGCCTTCCGCAAAAGACCCTAGCCGATGGGAGTATTTCAAAAATTGAAATCGTTCCGTTTTATGACCGTTCCTTATTGATTAATGATACCATAAAAACGTTGAACAAGGCGTTGCTCTTGGAAACCCTAATCGCTGTTTTGATTATTATAGTGCTTTTGCGGGATTTTAAGTCCTCTCTCATGGTTTCTTCCATGATTCCGGTTTCTGTTTTCCTGGTATTCTTGGTAATGAAGTTCGCAAAAATAGAAGCAAACATAGTTGCTCTTGCAGGGATTGCCATTGCTATTGGCACCATTGTCGATATGGGTATTATTGTTTCTGAGAATATTTTTCGCTTGGGGAAATTGCACCCAAATTTAAGCCCGTTTCAATTGGTACTAAAAGCTACAAATGAGGTTTCTGGTGCTGTGGTTACGGCCGGGTTGACCACAACGGTTAGCTTTTTACCCATTTTTGGATTAACAGGGGCAGAGGGAAAGATGTTCGTGCCCTTGGCCTTTACCAAAACAACTATTATTATAGCCTCCATTGTGTTGAGCTTGTTTTTTATACCACCCATGACCATGCTGTTGCTACGATTAAAAGGGGGGCTGGCCCAAGTAAAAAATGTAGTGGATTGGATATACCTTTCAATTGGGATTGTAGCCGTATTATTTTCAAACAGTTTAGGTTATCTTTTGGTAGTTATCGGACTTTTAGGGATACTACGAAAAGCAGGTAGGTTAGCGGCAAGTAGAACCAAATGGATTAGGAGGGGAGTGGTTTTGATGTATGTGGTTATGCTACTTACCAAGTATTGGAACCCTTTAGGGGTTACCTATAGTTTTATGGGTAATCTGCTTTTTATCGTATTCTTAATATTTTTTGTGGTATTCCCGATACTACTTTTTTTAAAAAGCTACAAAAAGATTTTGGAATGGGTGCTTGACCACAGAAAAACGGTGGTTTCCGTATCCGTAGGTTTGATCTCGCTCGGAGTGCTTTGTATGAAGACCATGGGACAAGAATTCTTACCTAAATGGAATGAAGGGCAATTTCTTTTGATGCCCACCAGCCCGGTTCATATTGGTATTACTGAAAATATAGCCACTTTGAAGCAAATGGATATGGCGGTTATGTCCCTTCCAGAGATAGAATATGTGGTGGGTAAATCAGGTAGGGCAGAATCGGCGTTAGATCCAGCACCATTATCAATGTATGAAAATCTAATCTCATACAAGCCTGAGTATATTTTGGATTCGGTAGGTAATCCAATGAAGTTTAAGGTAGATGAGCAAGGTAATTTTGAAACTATACATGGTAATATGGTTATGGTGGCCAGCGGAATTGCCAAGGCCGAATTGGTGCCAGATCCCCATGGCGATTATTATCGTAATTGGCGTAAACATATACGAAATGAGCAAGACATATGGGATGAGATAGCTCGGGTAACGAAAATTCCTGGGGTTACCGGAGCTCCTAAATTGCAACCCATAGAAACTAGGCTGGTCATGCTGCAAACAGGATTACGATCTAATTTGGGGCTAAAAGTAAAGGGCCCTAATCTAGAAACGATAGAATCTTTTGCAAGGCAACTGGAAAGAGTAATTAAACAAGTAAAGGGGGTAAAATCTGAAACCGTATTTGCAGAAAGAACCCAAGCCAAACCGTATCTGATTTTTGATATAGATCGAAAAATGGCAGCCCAGTTTGGTGTATCGGTTCAGGAAATACAAAGTACCTTGACAACTTTGACCGGGGGTAAATTGGTTGGAGAAACCATAGAGGGAAGGGAACGGTATGGTATTCGTATAAAATTTCCAAGGGCCTATAGGGATATTCCTTTGGATTTGACCGCTGTTTACGTAAAGGGTAAAAATGGGGTAACGGTACCCCTGAACCATGTAGTACAGATGAAGGTTGAAAAAGGTCCCCAGTCGATAAAAGGAGAAGATGGTTTTTTGGTCACATACGTCATATTCGATAAGGAACCCGATCTTGCTGAAATGGAAGTGGTCGATCGAATTTCAAAGAAAATCGATGAGGAGGTTGAGAATGGGAGTATTTCCGTGTCTCAAGGTGTTTCTTATCAATTTGCCGGAAGTTTTGAGCAACACCTAAAGGCAGAAAAAACGTTATCTTTCCTTATCCCTTTAAGTTTGCTTACCATTTTTGGAATTTTGTTTTTTAGGTTCAGGTCGATTGCCATAACCCTAATGGTTTTCTCTGGAACCTTGGTGGCATTCGCGGGAGGGTTTATGCTGCTTTGGTTGTATGGACAGGGGTGGTACATGGATTTTGAGGTTGGAAGTCTACATATGCGTAGCCTTTTTAATGTGGATACGGTTCATTTGAGTGTTGCGGTATGGGTTGGCTTTATAGCCTTGTTCGGTATAGCTACGGATGACGGTGTGGTGATGGCAACTTATTTAACCGATCAATACAAAATTCAAAAGCCAAAACAAGTATCCGAATTAAGAAATGCGGTAATACAAGCGGGTTTAAAAAGAATTAGGCCGTGTTTAATGACAACGGCGACTACCCTTCTGGCTTTACTACCGATATTGACCTCTACCGGAAAAGGGTCAGGAATCTTGATCCCCATGGCTTTACCTGCTTTTGGCGGTATGCTTTTATCCCTGGTGTCTTTATTTATACTCCCATTACTGTTCTTTTGGTATAAGGAAATTGAACTTAAAAAAAATCAAAATCACATAAGTGATGTCAATGCGTAACTTGAAATATTTATTGTTATTGGGCCTTGGGCTTGCTATCGGATTCTTGATTGGTTCTCTAGGCAGTAAAACTTCTTCTTCCGATTTGGATAGTGCCGACATGCTTAATGTACCCCAAGTATGGACTTGTTCTATGCATCCTGATGTTAGACAGAACGAAATGGGTACTTGTCCTTTATGTGCCATGGATTTAGTTTTGGAGCACAATAAAAATGGGGGTGGCCATAACTTTCTGGAGCTGGAACCACATCATCCGTTGTTTACACAGATTGAGACCTCGTTGGTCTCAAACGATAGTCTTTTTAAGGCGAAGATCAATTTGACCGGAAGATTAACTACAAATCCTGAAACAGATGCTACACAGACTATTTTGTTCGACGGCCGATTGGATAAACTCCTAATGAATTCTATTGGTGATTTTGTAAAAAAAGGGGAAACGATTGGGGAAGTATATGCGCCCGAAATGTATTTGGCCCAAGATAAGTTACTGACGTCTGCCAGTTACCAAAATACCCATCCTAAACTATTTGCGGCAGCCAGAAACAGTTTGGGTTTATGGAGGTTAACCGATGAACAAATAGAAATGGTTTTGAAAAACAAGAAACCTATCATGGATTTTCCTCTTATTGCTGACGTTTCAGGAACCGTTACGGAGGTTTTGGCGAAAGAAGGCGAGTTTTATACACAGGGAGCTCCTCTGTATAAGGTTTCAGATTTATCCCTTTTGTGGGTTGAACTCGACGCTTTTGAAAATCAGTTAGGTCTTATTGAAAAGGGACGGATGTTGGAATTGGAATTTGCTGGAAACCCTAACTTGTCCCAAAAGATCAAGGTCGATTACGTAGAGCCAATCCTAGATTCCAATACTTGGACCACCAGGGTTAGGGGAGTTTTAGTAAATAAAAACCGAAGGTACCGCCCTGGAATGTTGGTACGGGCGAAAATTGCCGTTAACGATACCGACCCTTCGTTTTTGTCAATTCCCAAAAGCGCATTGTTGTGGACTGGTAATGAATCATACGTTTTTAAAAAGACCATAGGTTCCAAAGGAATGATATTTCAACCTGTAAAAGTTGGTTTGGGGCGTGCGTCAGAAGAAAGGGTAGAGGTTCTAAAGGGGTTGCAAGCTGGTGAAGAAATCGTAACTGAGGGGGTGTATCATGTAGATGCAACGGCACAATTGTATGCCAAGCGATCTTTTATGGACGTTTTACCAGAAGCGGGACTTTTAGAAAGAGTGCACGAAAATGGGGCTTCCCTTGAAAAGGAAACCTTAAAACCCTTATTGGATAATTATTTATTACTTAAAGACGCATTGGTAGCTTCAAATTTTGAATTGGCTGAGGGTATTTTAAAGGACATTTCGGAGTCTTTGAAAGAATTGGAAGACAATGCCCTGATTGTCGGGAATATCGTAAATGTAAAAACAGTCCTAATGACTATGAAAAGGCAAAACGATTTGGAAGGTTATAGGCTAGGGTTTAAGAAATTGTCTACGGAAATGGTCTCGTTATTAAAAAGACAAACCGAGTTTAACAGTACCTTGTACATACAATTCTGCCCGATGGCCGATGGAAATAAGGGCGGATTTTGGTTAAGCCGTGAAGAGCAGATTAAAAACCCGTATTTCGGGAATGAAATGTTGCATTGTGGATCAGTGGAAGAGGTCCTTAAATAATGCTAGTCGATTATAATACATTTAAATATTTCCGAGCTAACCGAATTTCCCTGTGCATCATTAGTTACAATGCGCCAATAGTAAGTACCTGGAGCCACATCTGAAATAAAGATGGAATTATCAATATGGTTTTCGGTATGTAAGATTGGATTTTCGTCATCTCCAAAATAAACGTGATAATCTACCAAATCGTTATCAAGGTCGGTAGATTCCCAAGATAAGGAAATGCCATTGTTGGTTAAATTCAGTTGTTCTTCATTTTTTGGACTTATGGCCTGGGCCGGAAAAGGGGCAAAAGATTCAATTCCAGGGCCAGCATTATAGAAAGAGGCCGTTTCGCTCTCGGAAACATTGGTGCCATTTTCCGCATAGGTCAAAACCTTCCAGCTATATGGAGTGCCACGATGCAGTGTTGAGGGCAGCTCGCTTTCCGTGGGTTCGAAATGCCTAACCTCGCCCGAGGTTAAATTGGTTAATACTAAGATATAGCCCTCAGCACCATCCACATCGCTCCAGTTAAAATCAATTTCACTTTCGGTATCCGAAACAATTTTTCCGGTGGTACATTCAGATTGATCCTCGGGAAAGATTAGCTCGGCTTTTTCCAGGGTAAAAGTTAGTTTGGCAATATCGACATCCCGTTCACAGGAAAAGAGAATAAATAGAAATCCTAAGAGGGTCATTTTTTTCATCGCTTCACAAGTTTAAGGATTTTATTACCGTCTTTAGACTCTAAGGTTATAAGGTATATACCCGATGGTAACTCATTTTTAGTTATCCTGAGTTTGTCTCCCAAAGCAGGTATATCCATACTTTCTAAAACTTTACCATCCATGGTCCTGAAATATAGGTTTCCTTGTCCGGTAAACGCTGTGTTTTCAATAAAAAAAGTTTCATTGAAAGGGTTTGGATATACTATTAAGCCTTCTGTAAGATAAAAAGTTTCTTCATGTACGCCCTGACATTCTTTTGAGGTTTTAACCATCAAGTTCACTTCTTTTCCATTAATGGGCAAGGAAACCTCCTTTTCCGTGGTTTGAAGCACAAACTCATCGTTGATACTTATAAGGTATTCGTCCGCACCCGATAGTTTTAGTGTAAGGGACTTTGTTTTGGTATCTATACTGCTATTTACCTGTAATGGTTCAGGGGCGGCCAGTGTTAAACTCCCACAGTATTCATATGCAGGGTATTGGTCTACGGTAATACAGAATTCGAAAGGACCTGAAACCAAATTGGTAATCGAATGTTCAGTAGAGAACTCACCTTGATAACTGAAGTTTTGAGCATTGACCGTTATATGATAGGACAACGCCTCTTTGGCCGTTACCGTTATGGATCCATCCATACTGTTTATACAGCTTTCTCCCTGTGATTTTAATTGAAAATTGTCAGTTGGAAGGAGGGCAATAGGGCACCCCTCTTCATCTACTATGGAATCGGGTTGGGTGTTGGGGCATTTATCTATGCTATCTATAATGCCGTCACCGTCGCTATCGTTAGTGATAGGGCATCCGTTTTGATCCACTTGGGTGTTCGGCGGGGTATTTGGGCATTGGTCATCGGCATCTATTACACCATCGTCGTCGGCATCGTTTTCAACCGGGCACCCATTTTGGTCTACTTGGGTATTGGGCGGGGTATTTGGGCATTGGTCATCGGCATCTATTACACCATCGCCGTCGGCATCGTTTTCAACCGGGCACCCATTTTGGTCTACTTGGGTATTGGGCGGGGTATTTGGGCATTGGTCGTTGGCATCTATTACACCATCGCCGTCGGCATCGTTTTCAATCGGACACCCATTTTGATCTACTTGGGTATTTGGTGGGGTGTTAGGACATTGGTCATTAGCGTCTATGACCCCGTCTCCATCGGAATCTTGGGATACATTATTAATCGTAAGGATCAAGGTGGCCTCACAACCTTGATCGCTCAATGTGAAGGTATAAGTGCCTTGATCTGACTGATCTACATTTCCAAGATTGTAATCGCCATTAACCGTGTTACCGTTTGGTAATGTTATGGTAAAATCGGTGTTGTTGGGTAAAATACTCAAGGTTACATCGTCTCCAGAATCAACTTCCAGTTCCGTTGCCCCTGAGGCCCAAGTGCCGTTGACCTGATATTCTGGGATGATGCTCGTACTTCCGCAAATTTCCCATATCGCAAGGTTGTTGGTATTCGTGTTTCCTGCCTTAGAGAAGTTGCCGCCTGTAAATAGTTTTTTTCCTGAAGAATCAAAACAAAGGCTGTTTACCGCATTCGTAACCCCAACATCTTTGTTAGGGCCCAAAGCTTGCCATCCCTCCGTATCGCTCCAACGTGCAATTTGATTCATGGTTTCATTTCTATCGGCTATGGTAGAAGCCGTATCAAAGGTGCCACCGACGTATAAATGATTTTCAGAGAAGGCAATACTGTTTACGTTTCCACTTAAACCATAATCAAGGGATTCCCAGTTGCTATTGCTTCGATTCCATCTCGCGATCCTATTCACGGTCTGGTCCCCGGCAATGGCAAAATTACCCCCGGCATACACATATTGGGCATCGATATGAATAGCTTGTACAAAACCACTCGTACCCAGACCTAGGGTGCTCCATATACTACCATCCCATACCGCGATTCGGGCTGCGGACTTATTACCAGCCGAATCGAAATTACCACCTACGTATAATTTATTGTCGGCATCAAAGGCTATGGCCCTAATTTCATTGTTGGTGCCAATTCCATTGGTTGCCCCGTCGGTTAAGGTGTGCCAACCATTGTTCTCCCAAAGGGCAATATTGTTTACCGTAATACCGCCTGCGGTTTCAAAAGCTCCACCTATATAGACCTTACCAGTTCCATCAATACCGATTTTAGCTACAGGCCCGTTGGTACCATTGTTAAGGGCAGCCCAGCTACTTCCGTTCCAAAAAGCGATATTATTCGCACTTACACCTCCAATTTGAGAGAATTCACCTCCCGCATAGATATGGCCATTTTGGTCTACGGCAACCGCATTGATTACCCCATTTGAACCACTTCCCAGATTTTGCCAACCATTTACGGCACTATAGCTAACAATATTGTTGGCATTCGTATTCCCGGCCTGACTAAAGGAGCCTCCTATTATAAAGTCATTATTGCTATTTCGGGCAATGGCATTTACAACGCCATCGGTGCCTCCGTTTTCCAAGTCTGACCAATCACCAACACCATCAACGGCCACGGTGACCGGCCCTGGAGTACTATCGGTAATTTTATAGAGCTTAACAGAACTACCATAATCAGAAAAATACAGTTCATTCGATTCGTCGAGCCCGAAACTCGAAATGTTCTGGCCAGAGGTCTTAAACAGGAAATCGGAAGTGGCAGAACCCGTGGAAGGATTATAATTGAGGGCCCAAACCCGTCCAGAGGCATAATCACCGTAAATGTACTTGTTCGAGATTTGTGAATTGTTTATACTTCCTTTATAGACATAACCTCCGGTAATCGAGACATCTCCATTGGCACGCCCGTAGGTAAATATGGGCTTAATATCTGGGGTAGTTATTAATGTGGTGGACGAATCTTCGATGTCTGGGCCTTCAAAACGATTCCATCCGTAATTTCCACCTTTCTGAATAATGTTGATTTCCTCTAGGTTGTTTTGCCCCACATCGGCCCCCCACAACGTATTTCCGTCAAAAGCGAATTTCCAGGTGTTCCTAATCCCCCAGGCGTATAATTCATCTAGTCCCGATAATCCTATTCGGGGGTTGTCAGAGGGTATTTCATAATTGCCCGTAGGGCTATCGGGATTTGTTTCTACAGGATTGCTACCATCTAAGTCTATATCTATCCGTAAGATACTACCGAAAGCATTGTTCAAATTCTGTCCATTACCTTTAGGATCACCGCCGCCGCCGCCATCGCCGATGGATATGTAGAGGTAACCATCGGGTCCGAACCCAATTTTACCACCGTTATGGTTTGAATTACCTTGGTTTTTTGTAAAGCTGAAAATTTTGGTTTCTGAATTAGGATCGGCCAAGTTGGTATCATTGGCGCTTACCTTAAACCGGGATAGGTTCATACGATAGTTTCCCGGTTTATCCGTATAGTAGACATAAAAATAGCCATTGGAATTAAAGTTGGGATGAAAAGCCAAACCTAACAGCCCAATTTCTTGCCCAGAGCTATAGGATACAATTGATCGGATATCCAAAAAAGTAGAAACTTCTGATTGGGAAACTCCACTGTTGTTGGGGAAAACCTTTATTACCCCCGGTTGTTCGACTACAAATAGACGATCGGAACCGTCGCCGGCATTTTGAATTTCTACCGGAAAATTGAAATTTAGGGCAGGAAAAGCAGATTCATACGAGATTTGGCAGAATGCCTGAAATGAGGCTAGCCATACAATACATACTAATAGGTAAACCGGTTTAGATTTGGGCAGTCGTAATAAAATCATCTTTAGTTATGGTTCTAAGACGACTAATATACGAGTATAACCCCTTTTCTAGATGTATAGGATGGTACTTTTTATACATGGTTTACAACCAAATAAAAAATACCATCCCATTAAGGTGATTAACGTTCCACGATTATGTTTTCCATAACCAGCACATCCATTTGGGTTCTCTCAAAACAGGCATAGGCTTCTGCTGGCGTATTCACTATGGGTTCGTTCTCGTTAAAGGAAGTGTTCAATAGTATCGGAATATTGGTTTTTTTCCGAAATGTGTCTATGAGTTTATAATACCTTGGGCATACATCCTTGTCAACACTTTGTAACCTTCCAGTACCATCGACATGGGTTACGGCAGGAATATCGGCATGTTTTTCCGGTTTAATAGGGAAAACCTTTTCCATAAAAGGCACATCTTCAGTATAATTGAAGAATTCGGGCACGTATTCTTTAAGTATCGATGGTGCAAAGGGTCTAAAACTTTCCCTACGTTTAATTTTTAAATTGAGCAGTTCTTTCGCTTTATCGTTTCTTGGATCGGCAATAATAGATCTATTGCCCAAGGCTCTTGGACCAAATTCGGCCCTACCTTGAAACCAGCCCACCACGGATGGTTCTATAAGTCGGTCCGTTATATAGTCGTATAAATCCTTGTCATCCAGTTTTTTATAAGGAACGTTTTTGCCTTTTAAGTAGGCCTCAATGGTCTCGTTGGTAAAACGTGAACCCGTACTGGCCGACCGTATACTTGTGGTACGGGCATTACCCAAATTATGGTGATAGTGATAAAGGGCAGAACCCATTGAAATTCCGGCATCATGGCCTGCCGATGGGATATATAGGTTGTCAAAATCGGTATTGGCGATTATTTTACCGTTTGCCACGGAATTTTGCGCAACCCCCCCCGCAATACAAAGGTTTTTAGACCCTGTTTTTTGTCTGAGGTGGTTCGCCATATGGAAAATTACTTCTTCCGTAACCGCCTGAACCGATTTAGCTAGGTCTTTATGGTATTGGGTTAGTTCTTCGCCTTTTTTCCTTGGGGTACCGAATAGTTTTTCGAATTTATCGGTAAAGAAAGAATCAACCACGGGCTGGTGGTCTTTGTAAACTACTTTTATTTCTCCAAAAAAAGCTTGGTCCCAAGACCAACGCCCGTTCGGTTCTAGTTTTATCAATTGGCGTACCTTATCTACTTGGGTGGGATTGCCATAGGGAGCAAGACCCATAACCTTGTATTCATCCCCATAATGCGGAAAGCCTAGAAAATGGGTGAAGGCGGTATATACGAATCCTAAAGAAACTGGGTAATCGATGCTGTCCAAAACCTCGATTTTGTTTCCTTTTCCATAAGCGTACATACAAGTGGTAAAATCTCCAGAACCATCAATAGAGAGAATGGCCGCATCTTCATAGGGGCTGGCAAAGAAAGCAGAGGCCAAATGGGCCCTATGGTGTTCTATATGCACCAGTTTTTTATCAATCAGCTCTTGCGAGCAGCCAAAAGCGTTCGCGAACTGTTCGGACATAGAGGATATGTCTTTACGGTTTTTCAATCTGTTTTTAAGCAGGGAGCTACCCATTTTTAGGTTTTTCAGGGCGAACAAAACCTTTTTACCCATTTTGGCCTTGGCATCACGGCCAATGGTAATATGATGTACTTCTTCTAGGGTTACCCCGGCTTCGTCCAAACAAAACTGAATCGCTTGTTTGGGAAACCCGGCCCAATGTTTTACACGCGTAAACCGCTCTTCTTCAGTTGCTGCAATTAGTTCACCATTAACAAATATGGCAGCCGAAGAATCGGCATGGTGGGTGTTAAGACCTAGTATGATCATGTTGTTTAGGGTTATTATTCAAGATAAAAGTAGTGGCTTATGTTTTTCTTCCTTTTTTTTTCCGTTCTGTTACCTGAGATAAGGGTTAAAAAGTATTTTTTGGAATACAAGAATCATTTGTTTTATCCTAGAAGATATGCTTTTATCTTTTCCATAATGTTTGGACTATGCTCATAGGAGAATTTTCGAGCGAAGAAAACATTACTATTAGTTAATTCGTCGAAATCGTGTTCTTGCCAGATATAGGGGTTTCCTCGCTTCCAATCTACATATCTTAAGTTCATCATAGGTGAGACTTGGTCCTTAAAGGAGGAATTCATGAGTAGAGTGGGTAAGAAAATTTCGTCGCTTGCAAACGAATTTTTGAAAACTTTAGAAATTAGTTTTTCTTGAGAAACAATATATTTTGAAAAGTCATGGGTTATGCTAAACCAATTGCCACCCATATAAAATTCTAAATTTAATTTTTTTGTCCTGTCAATTAAAAGTAGCCTTTGTATAAAGTCCATTCCGTATCGAAGCAAACGGTATAATTTTCGATTCATTACCGCAGACAGCTTCTCAAAATGATAGTATTTATATCGACTGGCAATTTTCCATGTATTGACCATACCACAGGAAACAAATTGCTGACCTTTATTTAAATTAAAGAAATGATGTAATTCATCTTGCGTCTTTAATGGTAAATCGACCCCAGAAATCAAATGGTAGTAGTCATGCGAGCCATTTATAGCTTTTTTCAATAACTCTAAGGTTACTTTTATTTGGCTGTAACCAGCCCAGTAAACCTTTTGCCGTCCTATAAAAGTAATCTTGCTTTTTTTACAAGTTTCTTTTAGGTTCTCTTCATTTAGTATATTACTACTTAAGTCAATGTGTAAATAAATGTGATTTCTTTCGTCATCTATAAGGTTTAATAGTAACCGTAAGGCTTGTGGTTCGCTATGTGCCATTATTAAATAGGCATGGGAAGAGCTCATGAAAAATACTGTTTAAGTTTAGGAACAAGGCGAACTATTGGATATGCCATAGGTGGGCGAACTCCATTTTTACGGAAAGCTTCAATACATTCTTTGTTTCCATTAATTATGTTAGTAAGGTTTTTACTTGTAGCGCCACCCAAACGCATTCGAACCATAGGGAAAGGAATATATGCGGGTTTTAATTGGTGGATTTCCAGAAAACGGAGCATAAGTTCAAAATCGGCAGCCAACCGCAACTCAGTATCAAAGTATCCGTATTTTTCATAAACTTCCCGTTTCACAAAAAAGCTCGGATGTGCCGGATGCCAGCCTTTTCGAAATGCATTCGGATAGTAGTTACCCGTAACCCATTTTCGTACGATTTTATCGGTATTCTCTGCGGTGACATAATAAAGATCTCCAAAAACACAGTCGGCCCCGGTTTCTTCAAAAGTCTTGGCAACCATACTCAGTACCTTGGAGTCGTTGTAAAAATCGTCTGAATTTAATATGCCGATGATGTTACCTTTAGCGAGTTTAAGGCCTTTGTTCATGGCATCGTAAATACCATCATCGGGCTCGGAAATAATTTTTGTTACACGATTTGGCGTATTCTTTATTATTTGTATGGTATTGTCTTTAGACAAACCATCGATTATGATGTGTTCGATTTTAGGGTAGTCCTGGGTATTTATGGAGGATACACAATCGGCTATAAAGGAAGCGCTATTGTATGTTCCAGTGACAATACTGACAAGCGGATTGCTATTTTGGTTTTCTTTCATTTTGGTCAGTACTTAATAAGTTTAGATATAGTGAATAATAATCCATGAACCGTTGCTCCTTATCAAATTTTTCGATTACATGTTGTCTGCATTGCGTTGAATACTGATCTTTTGGTTGGCCCATAACTTGGTCAATCGCTTCTTTTAAAGCTTCTACACTTAGATTTTTGGCCACCCTACCTACTTGTTCTACCACTAATTCAGGGTTGGCCGTAGATGGATAAACCACTACCGGGGTACCACATGCCATGGCCTCGACCGTGGTCATCCCAAAAGATTCCTCAATAGATGCGTTAACGTATACATCGGCCATGGAATACCACTTTACCAATTCGTTAATACTGCTGGTTCGGGCTAAGCCGTAAATTGATGCTGGTAGGTTTTTTAACTGTTTGGGGCTTAATCCTATTAATACAACCTGGTAATCCTGGGGAATTATCTGGCTAAGTTTTACAAAATCTGAAAGTCCTTTGTTCCCTTCCCATACACTGGCTACCCCTAAAATTATTTTTTTTCCCGCAAGGCCATGGCCCTGAATCCATTTAGGGTCTGTGTTTGGTTCAAACTGATTAGTATCCAGTCCATTATGAATAGTAGATACGGGCTTTTGGGCCAGGTAGGATTTTGAAAAAACATGGGTAAGCCATTTGGAAACGGTAACAAAATGGATGTTTTTTGGTTTTGTATAACTCTTTTTCTTATCCTGGTGGTTTTTTTGGCTGCGGTCTTTTAACAAGGATGTTGGATAAACGGATTTTTGAGGACAATTATGGCATTCTTTTTGCCATTTACGACAGTCAATGGCTTCAAAATGGGTGCAATGACCTGTTAGTATCCAACAATCATGAAGTGTATATACGATTGGTATATCTTTATGCTCAAGATACTCGAATAATATTTTATAATTCAAATAATAACCGTGCAGATTATGAATGTGGATGAGGTCGGGTTTATGGGTTTCAATCCAGTTTATTAGATTTTTGGTACCTCTTTTCGAACCTAAACCATGTCTGTCCAATAATCGGGTCTGTAACAGGTGCATGCCCTGTTCCCATATGTTTCCAATCGGTATAAGTTGGGAACTGCAATCATGGTGTTTTCTGCCAAAAGCGATATAGCTCTCCCAGCCTTTATCAATTACCAGGTCCCCTATTCCTGAGGCAATCCTGCCCGTTGAACCAAAGTTAGCCTCTACATTTATCTGTAATAACTTGGTCATTATACCAAGGGTTTTTTACCGCACACCAAATTCTCCAAAACCTTTACTTGATAGTCCGGATTATAATAGCGATCGATTATTTGGTAACAATGTTCCCGTGTTACATTTCTATCTTTAGGGGCCATGTTAAGCCAATGTTTTATTTTTAAGGCCATATCATGTGAATTGTTCTCCTCGAAAAAGAGCCCGGTTTTGTTTTCGGTAATGGCTTCTACCTCGGGCATTTGGTTTTCGAAATTTCCATGGGTAATAACAGGGGTTCCGTAACTTAAGCTATGTATGGCGGTAAGGCCAACATTACCTGGAGAAACACAGGCATCGGCACAGGCTAACAAGGCACTGTTGGTCTCGTCATCATAACATGCTCCATAAAAATGAAAACTTCCTGGTTTCAAATTTTCCCTTGCATAGCTTTCAAGTTCCAATTTCATAGGTCCATCACCAACTATTAGTAGATTGCATGCCCATTTTTCACTATCCAACGCTGATTTGGCTTCAAGTAAGAGGTGTAGTTTTTTTACAGGGGTTAATCTTCCTATAAAAATCAAAGTAGGTAGGCCGGGGTTATCGAAAAAAGGATAAGTGTCCATTTTGTTCAAATGTTGAAGACGTGGACGATCTTTTTTATGAACCTCGTAATCCAACGAATTAAAGATGATATGAATATCGTCCTTGTTGAACCCTTCCGAAACCAGAATCGACTTCCCCCTACGTTCGTAAACTAAATGGGCACTGGCCATTTTATAATTAATCTTACGTAACCAGTATTTAAGCCCTTTTTCATTCCCATACATGCCATGGCCTCTATAAACGACTCGTATACCTCTAAAACGGCATATTACCGTTGCAATCCAATTTGATAGAACGTTGAATTCGCCTAGTAAAATAACTAGGGAGGCGTTAGTGGTCAAGCATTTTTTGATAACTCCAGATTGCCATATCAAATACTTCTGTTTAACCCAAAAATTCGTTACCGAATGAATTTTGGAACTATGGTCGGAAAATGGAGGGGCTTCTACATTTATAACCTTAATTCCTGAAAACGGATTCTCCCCAAAAACGAAATGATAGTCCATGGTAGGGTGTGCCACTAATTTTGCCCATTGACTTTTCCTATATAATGAGGCGATATTGGTAATATGAAGTACCTTGTTTTCCTTCATTTTAAGATTTTAAAGCCTTTTTTAAGGTAGCTCGGGTATAGCGAATAAGATCGATTGGATGGTTTTTGGCCTTCAAGAAAGTATCTTCCAAAAATGCGTTATATTCTTTATCTGAGAAAGAAGTGAACCGTTTACATGAGGCGATTAACTTAAATGAATTGGCAAATCCAACGGGCTTTTCATTGGGTAAATGCCAAACAGTTAGGTTAGCATCTGACTTGGTGATATTTCTGTAGTGGTTTCTGTTGGTCCACATTCTTTTTATCTCATTGTTCAAAACACCTATTTTGGCCCCTTCGCGATGGTAAAAAAAGCTGAGTACATGGGCTTCTTCATTGAATTTAGAGAGGCCTTTTGAGTTGCGATCCATTAAGAACTCGAATAGTTCGGGAAAATCCTTGGCCACGGTCTTTAGGAAACTTCCTTTAGCCAATAACACCTCACCGCCACTATATACTGGTGTTTCTTCGATTGGGAAGCCTACTTCATGGAATAATTCTTTCATTTGCAAACGGGAAATACCATGTATCTGGTAGTTTTCTGCATAATCCATGGCCATGGTATGGGCACAATCTTGTTTTACGGCCTCGAACAATGGTTGGAACGATCGGGCAAAAACACAATCGGAATCCAATAATAAAAAGAGATCGTGGTCCTGCATTTCAGCGGCTACATGATCTATGATACTGAATTCAAAGAATTGGTTTCTAAAGCTTTTAAAGTAATTTTGGGGCAAAGGGTATTTATTTTTAAGTACTACTACCCGTATATGATTATCTTTAAAGAATTGGTTCAGGTCCAACCCGTCTATTGTCGGAATCTGGCTGGTATTGGTATAAAGTATATGTTCAATTTCGGGATCATTGGCATGAAATCGTAGGGACGATTCAAAAAACACTACGATACATCTCCAATACACGGCTTGAAATGCCAATGAAGAGGAGTTTCCTTTGTTATTTGGAAAATTCGAGCGTTCTTCTGGGCTATCCAGGTACACCCAGGTAGCTATATGCTTCTTTTGTTTTTCGGAAGTTGTTACATTATCGTGCATTGGAAAGGGAAATATATAATTTTGGGAATATCAGTTTTAAGCCTGCGGAAAACAGGACCATGGGTACCCTTAAGGGAAAATGGGCCATATTAAAGTTGAGGTTCGATTTAAAATCAAGACCAATGGGGCTTTTTAATAGCTTCCATCGTTGCGCAATTGACTTATCTGCAAAGCTGGCGTAAATATCTCTATGGTCATTTATGCAGTTACCAAGATATCCGGGCATCAATAAAACAGGCAGCTTGTTTTTGTATGCCCTCAATGTATAATCATAATCTGCAACACCATGTATATATTGTTCGGAAAGGATGCCTATTTTGTCAACAACATTGTTGGATACGAACATAATATTGGCATTGCCCAGATGACAACTTTGATACGAATCGTTGGGAATTAAGTGGGTATATTTAAAAAGAAAACGGTTTGTAATCGTAGCGCCCCCATAGGTCATTTTTTTTGTTTGTGGATTTTGGGTGGCCCCAATATAAATCCCACCTTGGCCAAATTTGGTTTTGGAATATTGGTGCGTCTGTAAAAAAGAATCGAATAGGGTTCCAAAAATATCGGTATCGTCGTTTAATAACAGATAAGCATCAAAGGGTTCGTTGGCCGCATATTTCCATGCCATACGCATTCCCCCGGCCCAAAACAAATCGCCATCTCCTTGTAAGATAGTCACGTACGGGAACTCCTTTTTTACCGCCTCCGATGTGCCATCGGACGAGCCATCGTCGGTTAGAAAGATTTTTAGGGCAATCTTTTCCTTAGTATTTTTTTGGGCCTCCTTTACCTTTGCAAGGGCCTTTAATGTCTTTGTCTTGCGGTTAAAGCAAGTTAATAATATGGCAAGTCTTACCATTTTTTAACGTTGAGTAGATAGATTTATTCTAGTAACGAAAGCGATTGGATATAAGTATGGGGAAAGAATATAAATTCAGAAAAAAAATCAGTAACCAATTAAGAATTTGGAGTACTTGCCTCCGATTTTTTTAGTTAGTAGTATAACCACGAGGCAAATTAGTAATACGAAAAGGCAATATAGAATTGAGGTTGGAATCCAAAGAAATTCAGGGATTTTATGGGTTAGAATCCAGAAAAAAGGTATTTGTAACGCCCTTGCCAAGGGATAATGTAAAAAATAAATGGCAAAACTAGTGTTGGCCAAAAGATTCATGAATGGCCTTTTAGTGTATTGTTTTTTCTCAAGAATTGGTAAGATTATACCAATTACACTGATCTTTTGTATATAAAAAAGTCCTTCAATGATATTTGAATTAGAAATTGGAATTATCCTCAATCCAATAAGTAGTAGTGTAATAGTGCTAAAGCCAAGGGAGATGTAAAATAAAGCCGATTTTTTTACCAGTAATCTTAGGGTTTTTTCCTTATTCATCGAAACATACATACCTAAAAGGTAAGCTGGTAAAAAATAGAGATATTGTCCTATTGAAATATCGGTTCCTGTTCTCGTACCAAATAAGGGTAATAGTATAATTATTGGGAGCAGTTTTTTAAAGAATTCGTTGGGGATTTTTAGTAATATGGGTGTTATTAGGAATATTAAGCATACAAAAGGTATATACCAAAAATGTACAAATAGGTTTCCATTTATTAAATAGTTTAGTAGTACGCTCAAACCTGAATTTGGGAAGTAACTGTATGGATTCGGAAATAATTTAAATATTAAAAAAAAGATACAAGTTAAAATAACGTAGGGAAATAATACTTTTTTAAACTTGGTAATAAAGTAAGGCCTAATCTTGAAAGTTTGTGATAAATGCTTGGTCAGAAAGCCTGAAATAAAAATAAAATAAATTGTACTTCCGTGAAAAATCGTTTCCACAATCGATGGAAACCAATTCGAAACTTCTATCGAAGCATAGGGAAGTCGCCACACATGTACTAGAAAAATGTTGAGTATGGCAAAAGCCCTAAAATAATGAAAGGACCAAAGGAATTTTTTAGGCTTCAAATTACGGATTGATTAGGTGTAATTTTTCTTGAATTGGATTTACCAATATGACTATGGGAGAATCCAACAATAAAGCAAAACAAAGAAAATAGGATAAAATATCCTTCAAGAATGGGTTCTACAAAAAAAGAAAGAAAAAAACAGGATAAGTATAATAATAGTTGACCATCTAAAAGGGAGATTCTTTTGTTTAAACTAAAAAGGCGCATCATAACTTTTGAGCTACGTAAAGTAAATGCCAGTAATAATATTAAAGATATTACACCTCCAACCCTTGTAGCGTCAAACCAAAGATTATGGGCAAACCCAAATTCCTTTAATTCCCAGCCTAAGGGTTCTTTGAACATATAGATAATGGATTTTTCCCATTTGTTCGTTCGCCCTCCGGCCGTTGCTACACCGTGGGTTTTACTGTCCATACGGTCTGCGTAAGCAGATAGAAGGTCGGTTTCGGTATCAAAACTGAAATAGCTTAAAAGCCCATTCAAAGCAATAAAAATTATAACGAAAGTTACAAAATTCTGTCTCAGATTTTGTTTGCTTACCTTGAATATTAATGCAATAACAACAGAGAAAATAGAAAGTGCTAATTGTGTTCTACTTCCAAGTCTGAATACGCAAATTATGGAAACAAGATAAACGCCTGTTAATACTATATAAGTAAGCTTATATTTAATTATTTTATTGCCAATTATAAAAATTCCGGGTATGCACATGTTCAAGGCAAAGGCAGAAGCCATATTTGTAGCACTTAATAATTCACCGGTCCAAATATTGGGAACATCTCTTTTTACCGAAACAAATCCATTTTCATTAATAAACTTTAAAATTGAAATAATCGCAGGTACCGAATAAACAAAACCTAAAAGAATAAGTATCCAAAAGCTTCCGATATTGTCTGTTCTTATTCGAAGCCACTTACCACTGAGATACAGGGCTCCAGGCACGATACTATAAATTAGAATAAATTGTGCGCCTAACCCTGGGTTAAATGAGTAGAACAATGCATAAACTATTGAGAAAAGAAACAATATCAATAGTGTAGTGTCGAATAATTTAATAGCCTTACTGAAATAAAGCAATAGAAAAGCTAATACAGCATAGCCAAAAAGGAAGCCATACGTAAATGGATCAAGAACGTAGAAAGCCACTAAGAATAATAATAAGTAATCTTCTTTTTGCATATTTTAAATGAGCATTCAACGGTTTTTTACTCGTGAGGCAATTAGTTTTAGAACGACTTTTAGACTACTTCTTAGAGAGATTAGTTTTATAGAATATATGATCCTTCTAAATTCTAAATGCCTTAAGTTGGTTATTCCTTTTTTAGGTAAGGCTTTTAACTGGGTGTCATATAAAAACAGTTCTTCCCCATCTATTTCTTCAATTATATTTGCTTCAATAGGTTTGAGGCATCTCCCATAACTGTTAATGATTCGATAGGGTAAGATTTTTGAGCTTAAAATAAAATCTTTGTTTGTATTGGTTTTATAGCCGTAAAGGTCAATTACAGGGTCAATATCTAGGGTAAAGTGTAGTCGACGGCTTTCAAAAAAAGCGTCATAAACGGCTTTTGATTCTTCTAAGGTTGAAAAGAAATAATCTGTCTTTTTTGAAAATAACAATTCAGTTTGGTAAGCCGTACTGTCTGAGCCAACATGGGTCCCTGGGTCATTGAAATTTGTCGATAAAGAGTGCTTAGGATAAAGAAAATATTTGTCGGTTTCAATCATATAGGCAATAAAGAACTTTAACCATGATCTATTCGACCAGTTTGTCACATTTTCCGGAATTAAATGGTCTTTTTCTAGTATTTCTTTGTCATGATACCACGATATGAAGCTTTTCCATTGGTTATGGGTCCATGCCTGCCCCCAAGAAGAAGCAAATTGAAAATACCAGTTGTCAAACCCATCTTCAAGTGCCGAGAAATATTCACCTACATGTACATTGATTTTATGATTATAAAGTGAGACACCACTTATATTACTTTGGTTATTGGTGAATTCCAGCGCTTTTGTACTGTAGAAATAAAAATTAGGGGAGACATACAAATCATCTTCTAAAACTATGATACTTCCATATTTTTCCGACAAATTACCGCATTTAATTATATGCTTCCGTAAACCAAGGTTTTTAGAATGAGTAATAACTTCTTTTTCTCCATAGGCCCACTTGTATTGATTGGCAAAGTCAATAACAATTTGATTGGTATCTGAGTAGTCAATGCTAATAATCAAACTAATAGACTCACTGGGATAATGACCTCGATCTAATGATTTTAACAGCCGTTTCAATGAATTCGGTCTATTATAGGCTACGACTATTATTGCTGGGTGGTTAACTGCCATGATCTATATAGTTGGAAAGTTCTTCAATGTCGTGGAATAAATGCGATTTTGATTTTATCCATTCATAATCTTTTTCCCACCAGGCCAAAGCTTTTAAAAATTCAATATGTTCTTGTTTAAATCTTTTTTTGATTTCCTTGGCAGGAATACCTCCAACAATAGTATAAGGTTCTATATCTCTATTAACCAATGATCCCGACGCAATAATGGCCCCATCACCGATTTTAACACCATCTAAAATAGTTACTCTTGCACCAATCCAGACGTCATTACCGATTTCTATAGTATAAGGTTTGCCTTTTTCCAAGGGGATTGCGAATTCGTCAAACAGTTGTTCTTCAACAAAAGTAAAACCGCTTTGTTGGCGTGTAGAGAAAAATGCTGGATGCGTACTTACAAATGTGTGGGTAGGGTGGTTACCAAAAACGCATTTTACATCTGGTCCTATGGATGTATATTTGCCTATTTTACATTTTTTTAAATTACTGGATTCACCAATATAAGAGGCAAATCCCAATTCTGAGCTCATTAAACACGAGTTAGTCGATAGATAATTATGCCCCTCTAAAATGGTGTCTTTTGAAAAATAACTATTAGGCCCAAACCGTATGTTTTTCTTACTCGAAAGCCTCGATTTTATAAGAAACAACACAAATTTGGAAGCGATATTTTTTAAGTGATCAATCAATTTTCTTTATTAATTTAGCTGGATTCCCTGCCCAAATTTCATTTTCATTTACGTTTTTGGTTACAACCGAGCCCGCACCAATAATTGAATTGTTACCAATGGAAACTCCCTTTAGAATTATAGAATGAGCGCCAATAAAGACATGATTGCCAATTTTTACCGGTTTTTGTTTAGGTTGATCAGTTTCAGGATTAGCTCTATCTGTAGCGTTCAAATGATGGAAATCGGTATCATAAATTTTGACACTACCCCCAATTTTCACATATTCTCCTATATTAACGCTAGAATGACATACAATGGTACAATTAGATAATCCAGAGTTTGAACCAATGTTAAGTTTACCATTAGTGCCAAGGTCAATAATTAGCTTGTTGTCACCTCCAATAGGATTAGATCTTCTAGAAGAATTTAATTTTACAGAATGGCCAAATCTTATGGAGCCTCTTCCAGTAATTAATACAACACCCTGAATTTGCGGGAAATTTGAATATGTTATACTCTTTCTATAGAAAGTGATACGATTTATGATTAACTCATAAAGTTCTTTAGGTAAAAATAAGATTTTAAAAAGCCTTTTCATAAAAAAATGGGTTACCAATAACAGGCGTCTTCAACTACACTTTTGTTCTTCGGGGATTCGTTTTTTGATGGTCTTACCCAGAAATTATTATATAACTTGGAAATAAAGGGATGTGAATCCCATCTACTTCCTTTGATTCCGAACAATATTTGAGTTGCACCTCCCAAATGGACGGCTTGTTTACCACTTCTCTTCGCGTGTGCACCTAAAGATAAACCATATGCTCCACAACCGATTATCGCAATATCATAATCTATATGATCCATCTGGCATTTCATGTGTTCCAGGGCATCAAACCAATTGTTGAACTCTACTTTTTCACCAGCAATAGATTGGACTGATTTTATAATGGAAAGTTCAAAATTAGGAAGAACGTCTTTTTCCGGGAATAATTTTTCGTGCCGTTTGTATTGCTCTTTTATAGTCTCTGCAAAAGGATGTATTACAAGAACTTTTTTATTTTCAAGGCTTTTAGACCAAGGGATTTGGTGATAGTATGGTTCTAAGTCAGCTAATGGGACTCTTACTTTATCATGTATTTCATGTGAAAGTAAATGCTCTTCCTTGAGCCATACGCCAAGAACATCTACCTCTTTAATGTCGCGAAGGGTAAGTTCTGAAAACCTATCTATTATAGTTCTTTCTGCGGGAAATATACCTGACCATTGATTGGCTTGGTATATAACGCTGGAATCGATTTTTAGAGTATCGGTTTTTCCAAGGAGATATGCGGCGTACTTATTAAATCCCTTGGATTCATTTAAATAACCCGATAAACATTTAAATTCAGTTGCACCTATCCTTGCGACTAAAAATGGTTCCTTTTTCTCAATTAATGAACTGATGTGGTTTGAAACACATTGACCACTATGAGTAAGTTTTGTGTCAGGCTGAACCGACATCCCAATGAACTCAATGGCTTTTCTGGTAAATTTCAAGAGTTGATTCAAAACCTATGATTGTTTTCGATTAATGATTTTCTTTAGTTTGAATATTTCTTCCTTCTTGTAAAGGTACATTAGAAGAACATGTATTGCTATGCCAATAATTGGAACGATTAACAAATTAATTAGGTCACTTGTAATCAGTTTGATTGTAAAATATAGCATTAAAAACTCTATTGCACCCATAAGGATATAGGGTAGCATTATTTTAAGATGCCTAATAAAACCCAAATTCAAAAGTTTATTTGGGTAATATGTACCTATTGCGAAATTAATTATAACCGAAATCGTTTCGGCTATAGCTAAATAAACAATTCCATGTTTTAATGCAACCAATATAAATATAACGCGAACAATCATTTTTATGTATTGTTGCTTTAAAACTAGGTTTGCTTTTCCCATAGCATATAAAGAGTTAATACCTACGGCGGAAAAATTGGTGAAAAACCTAGATATGCAGAAAATTTGTAAAATTGGGATAGCTTTACTCCATTTTTCGGTTAATAGGAAATGAATTATGGGTTCAGCTAAGGCGATAAGTACAACGGTTATAGGTACAGTTATAATGCTTAAGTACTTTAAGACCAGTTCTATTTCATTTTTAAGAGCTTGAGGTTCTTTTACCCTGGCAAGGTTAGGGAGCAAAACAGAATCTAAGACCGTACCTAAAGTTCCAATGGCCGTGTCAGGGAATTGAATCCCTCTATTATAGTATCCAAGTTCACTCGCACTAAAACTCTTAGCAATAAATAACCAAGAAAACTTACTTATAATTTGGTTTAATAAAGAAGAAAGGGTGATTGAGTACCCAAAACTAAATAATCTTTTAAAAGAATCCTTGTCAAAAATTAATTGGGGCTTCCATGTATTTGCAAGCGCAAACAAAACAAGGCATATAAAGGATTTAGAAATATACTGGATCACCAATGACCAAACACCATAACCATTTAAGGCGGCAACGATTGCAATCATACCGCTAATAACAATTGAAACAAAATTGATAATGGCAATTTTTTTAAAGTTCAGTTCAATTGACAAGATGGTATTCGGAATAGTAAACAAGGCATTGAGTACCAGAGTTAAGGCTAAAACCCTAAGAAGTGATGTCAATATATGTTGCTCGTAATAATTGGCAATTAGTGGAGCAGATACAAATAAAAGAGCATAAAAACCAATGGCAACGATTAGGTTGAAACTGAAGGCAGTTCCAATTTCCTTTGGGTTCTTATCATTTCGCTGAATTAAGGCCTTGCTAAATCCACTGTCTATGAAAATTTGAGCAACTGAGGTAAAAACAACTAGTAGGCCAATTAGACCATAATCATTTGGATCTAATATCCTTGCAAGTAAAATGCCTAGAATAAACCTAACGATTTGACTTCCAAATTTCTCAATTGAGTTCCAAACATAGCTTAATAGTTTTATAGACATCGGAAGAAATAATCTGTAGATAAAATACTATTTGATTTTTATATTTGGATTAGTCCAAATTAGACATGACTTTTGTACCAATTGTATAGGAGTAATATCCCATCGCTCAAATTCACCTTATGTTTCCAACCTAGGTCGTTTAGTTTTGTAACATCGGTCAATTTTTTGAGCGTACCATCAGGTTTATTCGAGTTGAATGAAAAATTGCCTTTAAAGTTTAATAGTTTTTTAATTAATAAGGCTAAATCTTTTATACTGATGTCTACACCGGTACCAATATTGATATGTGTATTTCTTATTTCAAGATCGTTTGATGAATAGGTGTCGGAGAAATTGCGATGTTCCATAAGATGAACACAAGCATCGGCCATATCTTCAGACCATAGAAATTCTCGCATGGGTTTACCACTACCCCAAATTTCTACCGTTACCTCACTTTGGTTAGAAAGTGTTATGCCATACCTATTAAGAATATCTAATTTTTCTTTTTTGGAATTCTTTCCTGAGACACCTTCAATTGGTAAACGGTTTAAATCTTCATCTATAATCGACCAATTGTTGTTTTCCAAAGCTATGCCCAGGTGGGTTTTTCTAATTAGGGCTGGTAAAACATGGGACTTCTCCAAATCAAAGTTGTCATTGGGTCCATACAAGTTTGTGGGCATAACGGATACAAAATTGGTTCCATGCTGTAAGTTATAACTCTCACAGGTTTTTATTCCTGCAATTTTGGCTATGGCATAAGGCTCATTGGTGTACTCCAAAACATCAGTTAATAAATATTCTTCCTTCATGGGTTGCGGACAATTTTTGGGATAAATACATGTGCTCCCTAAAAAGAGAAGTTTTTTTATTCCATGGAGGTAACTTTGATGGATTACATTGTTTTGAATCATCAGGTTATCGTAAATAAAGGAGGCCCTATAGGTGTTATTGGCAACAATACCCCCAACTTTTGCAGCAGCCAAAAAGACATATTCTGGTTTTTCTTTGTCAAAAAAATCTTTAACAGCCATAGTGTCGGTAAGGTCCAACTCCGAGTGGGTTCTTCCAATAATGTTGTGATATCCTTTTTTATTAAGGTTTTTTACGAGGGCACTTCCAACTAGACCTCTGTGACCGGCAACGTAAATTTTAGAATTTAATTTCATTTTGTTATGACTGATAATTTTTTGGAATTTTGGAAATAACTTTTAAGTTTTAAAAACCGAACTTCAAATAGGTAATAACTTAACGTAGCAAAAAATACAAGTAGAAAAATAGACAGAATAAATTCAAAGAATAGATTAACTCTGTTTCTTGCTAAATAGGCCGCAATATCAAGGGCAAAGAATTGATAGACATACAACCCGTAACTAATCCTTCCCATGAATATCAAGGGTTTTGAGGCGAATAAACCATTTAAATAAGATCTCGGACGTAATGTAATTATAAATAGAATTAGGTGAAAATAGCCAAAACCAAAAAGGCTGTATTTTACTATTGGGTAAATTGATAATCCTAAAGATTGATTCAACTTACCTAGAGCCAATGTCAAAGTTAGAATAAACAAAGAAAGAATACCATGCCTAGTATTGTGGTTATATTTTATTTTTCCCTGAATTTCCATAATGGAAATAAATGCCCCTATGGTGAGTCCATCTATCCTTGTTAAAGTAAAGTAATATGGGTCATATCCCTTGATTAAAAAATAACACCTCAAAATTAGTGCTAGAGCGATTGAGAAAACAATCACTTTTTTAAGTATGTTTTTGTTAAAAAAATAGATTAATAGAGGCCAAAAAAGATAAAAATGTTCTTCAATTGCCAATGACCAGAAATGGCCTGGGCCAACAAAATCGATCGAAAAAGTTTGCAATATATTCTGCAAATACAAGTAGAAGTATACTTGATGCTCAATAGAGGGAATTTCCGTTGAAGTAATAATAGGCTTAACGAAATAATACAAAAAAAGGAAAAAATAATAAAGCGGAAAAATTCTTAATGTACGTCTGCCATAAAAATTACGAAAGTAATTGGCTTTATCTTTATTAGCCAGTAGTATTCTGGTTATTAGAAAGCCCGAAAGCACAAAAAATAGGTCAACGCCTGAACGTCCGAAAACGGATAGACTTTTTATAGAAGACATTAAGGTTGTTTCAAATTCCAAATTCTGGAAAAAATGGAACAAAACAACCATTAATGCCGCTATAGCTCTTAGGCCATCGAGATTTTTATAATATTGTATGCCCAATTTTTTGTACTATCTTAAATGTCGTGGAGTCTATTCGAAATAATTCAATATTCGATAACCTCCATCTTTTAGGTATTGGTCTTTCTGCATTAATTTAAGATCGGACTGCATCATATCCTTAACCAAATCCTCAAGCTCATATTCCGGTTTCCAGCCAAGTTTCGTGTTGGCTTTAGTGGGGTCGCCAATTAAAAGATCTACTTCCGTTGGTCTAAAGTATTTCGGATCTACAGCCAACACTTCTTTGCCTATTTCCAATTGATATTTAGGGTTATTACAAGATTTAACGTATGCTTTTTCATCTACCCCTTTACCTTTGAACTCCAATTCGATTCCTGCTTCGGCAAAACTCATACGCACAAAATCACGTACTGGTGTGGTTTTACCTGTGGCAATTACCCAATCTTCTGCGGTATCGGCCTGAAGTATCATCCACATCATGCGCACATAGTCTTTGGCATGTCCCCAATCACGTTGGGCATCAAGGTTCCCTAAATAAAACTTGTCCTGAAGGCCCAAAGCGATCCTAGCTGTGGCCCTTGTAATTTTACGTGTAACGAAAGTTTCGCCGCGAATTGGGGATTCGTGGTTGAACAAAATCCCATTACAGGCATACATATTATAGGCTTCCCTGTAATTTACCGTTATCCAATAGGCATACATTTTGGCTACGGCATAGGGGCTTCTGGGATAGAAAGGTGTTGTTTCGCTTTGAGGAACTTCTTGAACTTTTCCATACAATTCGGAGGTAGATGCCTGATATATGCGGGTTTTCTCCGATAAACCAAGTAATCGGACGGCATCTAAAATCCTCAAGGTACCCAAGCCATCTGCGTTGCCCGTATATTCTGGGGTTTCGAATGAAACATGTACATGACTCATAGCGGCCAGATTATAGATTTCATCGGGCTGTATTTCTTGTATTAATCGTATCAGGTTCGTACTATCGGTCATGTCTCCGTAATGCAAAATAAAATTCCTTTCTTTCTCATGAGGATCTTGATAGAGGTGATCGATACGATCGGTATTGAATAAAGAAGACCGTCTTTTTAGCCCGTGAACTTCATATCCTTTTTTTAATAGAAATTCACTTAAATAGGCGCCATCTTGTCCGGTTACTCCTGTAATCAATGCTACTTTTTTCATGTAATGATTTTATTTAGGTTGTTGAGGTCTTAAATGTTCGATATTAACGTTTCCTTTTCAAAAAAATTTTATCAAAAATAAAAAAGCCTTCAGTACTGAAGGCTTTCTGGCTTTTATGTGCATTTTTTTCGGTTAAAGAGCCCCAATATTAAAACTGTGTCTCGTATTACCCTTAAAATCTTTAAGCACATGCGTACTTATGTCTGAGATATCTTTGCCTGAATTTAGTAATGGGCTATTATTGGATAATTCTAGTCCGGAAATATCAAAATCGGTATTTTTGGCTGTTGATGCATTGATGAACTCCGGATTCCCACCGATTAGATTGTAGGCTGCATATTTATTATCAATTTCTTCAGGACCAGTAGCTCCATTAAAATGACAATTCTCAAATCGGGTATCCCTACTTAATGTGTAACCATTGTTTTCAATAACAAAGGTTCTGGTAGTGTTAAAAGTGGAGTTGTAGAATCTGGTATTTCTATTTGGTCTATTTGCCCTTATTCCGTATTCAACGTTATAAAAAGTACAATTGGCAAAATAATTGTTATACGCTTCATTGCTTCCGTTAGCACTGGATTCACTGAAAATCAATGCATATTGTGAGTTTTTAATAATTAAATTTATGAAATGATTATCATTACCAGGATGATTGGAATTAATGTTCGGGTCGTTAGATGCCCCGTCTTTGTATGCCGAGCAAGATACACCTCCCCAAGTCCCGTCGACTATAATATTCTTAAAAGTATTATGATGTGCGCCATTACCAAAATAAATTCCTGAAAGCGGGTCAGATTGGTCATATAACCTTCCTTTGATTATACCATTTTCGAATAGGTTATTGTTAGCATTGGTGAAGTTAACTTCCACACTGGTGTTTATAACCTTAAAATTTCGAATACGATTTCCGATACCTCCATTTTTTACTACGAACCCATGGCCCCCATGGGGTACGGATTCCGCTCGTTCACAGGTGTTGTTTTCAAAAACAAGTCCTTCTGAGTAGGTGTTTCCTTTTCTAGTAATAAGAAACATATAATCGGTTCCGTTTTTAGTATTGTAAGAGTAGACAATATTGTTTGAAACAGTACCAGAGAAGGCTCCTTGGAATTGAAGGGCGTTCTGTTCTACGTTTAAAAAACTACAAAATTGAATATCGGCATTTTTTGAACCTCTATTATTAATCCCAGTACCTTTGTAGCGGTCGGGATTGGAAGTATCACGCATACCTACGTTCATATTACCTTGTTCATGGAATATACAGTTCCATATTTTGGTGTTGGCACTGTTTTCATTGATTTGAATTCCTGTGGAGTATCCACTAAAAATCAGGTTTTCTACTCTTATATTACTCCCGTTGATGGTAAGTGCTGTTTCGTCTCGACTATAATTCTTTTGTAAAAATGGCATTTCGTTTGCACTTGGACTTTTTTTGTAGTCGAAAGAAACACCTCCGGAAACAACCGTAGTGCCCCGTCTTCCCTTTGTGTTAGGGGATAAAAGATTTTGATTGTTGGCATCAATATCGCCTGGGGTATTCTTATAACCCATAAAGGTGATTGGGTTATCTGGTGTTCCAGAATTCGAAACTGTTAAAAGAAGCGCATTGTAGGTGCCAGCTTTAATGTATACCACATCTCCGGCTGTTGCCGTTTTAATAGCATGTTCAAGACTCCAAGATTTAGCTTCCGATAACCCGTCGTTTTGCGAAGACCCATCGGTTGTTACATAGAAGGCACCACTAATGGGATGGGAAATACCAGTGTTCGGTGTTTCCGGTGTTTCGGGAGTTTCAACGTCGGTTGAGTCTTTGGGTTGGTTTAAGCTTCCATCAATGTTCTCCTTTTCTTCCTGGGACAACATATCATAAAATAAATCAGAGTCTTTTTGACATCCAATAGTGGTAAGTAGGCATAAGACTAGGGGTAGAAGCATAAACTTCATTCTTTTAACATAAAACATAGCAAAGTAGGAATTTTGGGTTTAATAGGTTAAGCATATTTCTTTGCAACATTCGGGAACTAAAGATCTTTATATTTTCTGTTACGTCGGTGAAATAATCGGTTTTTTCGTTGAACTACCTCTTTTTCACAAAACCATTTACGGGGATGTATCGGCTTTTGGATTTTTAAATTTGAAATATTCGATGAACTACCGTTTTTGTTAACATTTACCAGGGTTTCTAGATCAAAATTGAAAAGCCTATACTTAACCAAAGTTTTGTACGTTTGCTTTGAAAACTTGACTTATGCAATATTGTAATACCTATTCGACCTTACTGAACCACCACGGTAAGGGTTTTAGACATTATGCTAGGCATTTGGCCTTGGATGGTCTGGCATTATTGAATAGGTTCGGATTGGATAGACAGCTTAAAACCCCAAGGATACACTTTTTGTATTTCCATCATATATTTAAGGATGAAGAGCGACCTTTTGAATCTTTGGTTTCCAATTTGGCCAAAGACCATGAGTTTATTTCCTATTCAGAGGCTGCCGATCGCATACAGAAGGGTAATGTAGATCGCCCCTATATCTGTTGGAGTTCGGATGATGGGTTTAAGAATAATCTGGCAGCAGCAGCTATTCTGGAGCGTTATGGTGCAAGTTGTTGTTTTTTTGTTAACCCAAGTACAATTGGGTTAACTGAATATGAAAAGATTAAGTCGTTTTGTCATGAAAAACTGAATGTTCCCCCAATATCCTTTTTAAATTGGGAAGACGTGGACCTTTTGTTAAAAAACGGACATGAAATTGGAGGCCATACGATGTACCATGACATGGTTGCAGCGATGCCACTGGAAGCGTTTGAAGACGATCTTTTGGAGACAAAAAAGATTTTGGAATCAAAATGTGGGCAGATTAAACATTTTGCCTATCCGTATGGAGGTTTCCAGCATTTTACGCCACAAGCGTTCGAAACAGTCTTCGAGGAAGGATATGAGACCTGTGCGTCTGCCGTAAGGGGGTGCCATATCGTTGATCAAAGTGGTATGCCCAAAAATAAACTGTTGATTAGGCGTGATCAGATCATTGCTGCTTGGAACCCAAAACACATTGCCTATTTTATAGGGAATTCCGTTAAAAAAATGCAATTGGTTAACAATAGCTACCCCCAAGTGGGTTAACAATAATCTGTAGTTGGGTTTTTATTGGCATAAAATCACGATATGTAACGAATTGAGGTTGTATTCAATCCTAGATCGTAACAGTGTTGCCCCTTTTATCTTACCAAACTAAAATGACCTTTGAACTGAATCGTCTTTTCCGAGATACGGTCATACAATTCTGTGCTGAACCAGTAATCTGAAGCGGGTACGGGTCTAGAATTAAAGGTGCCGTCCCAGCCTGGTCCAAGAGGGTCTAAAACTGCCATAAGGGTTCCTTGTCTGTCAAATATCCGAATACTTACATTTTGGGTTATATTAGGGTTGTTAGTTCCCAAAACATGCCATGTCTCATTATTTCCATCCCCATTGGGTGTAAATACCGTAGGGTAGTTTACTATTAAAAAAGGTTCACTTGAGATAACATCTCCACAATCCGAAAGCCCTTTTACGTATATTCTATGCAAACCACCAGGTACATTGGTAAAGTAATTGTCCACTTGAAAAGGTCCGTCAGGCATATCCAAACTATATTCGAATTGATCATATAATAAATCATCGTTGTTTACTACGGCACGAACGCGGTTACCAGCATTTAATTGATAGCCTTCCGCGGTTACCTCGGCTTCAACCGTTAACGGGCGCAAGGTACCAATGACTTCGGATGTGTGAACAATAGAGCCTCCGCATTCCGACTGGGCCCCGACTTGGTACACTTGTAAGGTGTATGTTCCGGCTTCGGTTACTCTGAAGATCGGGTTTTCGACCCCATCATTGTCGGGGTCGTTATTTGGGGTCCAATTGTATCTGTATCCAGGCCCTAAGTCCGTACCTATTTCAATGAATTGACCCGGTTCGGCACATAAAAAGGTCTCATCTGGCAGAGAGATCGTTGGTTCTTCCAGTATGGTAATGTCAAAACTACTTTCGGTAAAACAATCAGGAAGGTTCGGGTTTCTGGCTACAATGAATAGTGTTGTAGAGGCCGCAATGCGCTGGCCTTCAGCTAAAGGCTGCCCTATGCCACCACTGTTGGCATAATACTGATTATTTAGGCTTAAGGGTGGTAAAGTATAGGTTTCACATGATTCTTGATTGGGTAGAATATCGACTATAGGAAGTGGATAAACTTCCAGATTTACCTGGGTTCGGGTATCACTAGTACAATTTGATGCCGCTTCGGTGGTTTGGGCGTAATAACTATACGTTCCTTGGCCATTAATTACAGGCGTATAATTCGTGCCTGTCGCCAACAAGTTTCCACCGATTGGTTGGTCATACCACTCAATGGTATCCCCACCTGTTGTGGGCAATAGAACGTTAAGTGATGGCGATGGCTGGTTTTCACAGATCTCATAATTATCTACGGCGATTGGGGCATCCAACTGAGGGCATGAGCAATCGGGAGCTATAACATTTTCAGTATAGGTACACCCATTTTCACTTACTGAAATTTGAAGATCTAAGCCTGCAGGTATATCCGATATAGTATTGCCATTGATTATACCCACGTTTGTACTGACCATAGCAGTGTTGGACGATACGCTAAAGGTTACCCTATAACTAGTTCTATCGGGGGCACAATTGGTGTCTTCTAGGGTTACCGTTGGTGTCGGATTGATGGTTATGTTAAAGCTGCTCTCGTCTGTACAATTGGGTGTAGTGCCCGATTGGTTATAAATATAAATCGTTTGGTCGGAGGTGATTAGGTCTCCAGGGGAATACGGTGTTCCGCCACCATTGCTTTCAGCGAAGTAAAAATTACCAGGAGTTAAAACAGGAAGTTCGTAACTATCACAGGACGCTATGTCTGGTAATACTTGTGCCGTGACACTGGCATGTATCGTATAATCTACCTGCAATCTTGAAGCACTACTACATCCGGAAACGGTTTGTATGGCTTCGGCATAATAACTGTAATTGCCGACCGCTGTTACCGTTGGGGTAAATGTAGTTCCGGTACCTATAAGTAATCCTGCTGTTGGGGCATCGTACCACATAACCTGATTACCCAAACCTGTGGGGTCTAACTCTACGGACACTGGTATATTGGGTGTTCCCTCACATATGGCTGAAGAAACGGCATTAATAGGTAGGGCAATTGTGGGACAGCTGCAATCGGGAGCCGTGTATGTCAAGATACGGATACAACCGTTACTGTCTACGGTTATATCAAGATCGTTTCCGGCGGTAATCCCGCTTACCGTATTACCGGTCAGGGCTCCTTCACTTACACTGGTTATAGTACCAGCGTTAAGGGTAAAGGTTACGTCGTAGGTGCTCAAGTCAGGAGCGCAACTATAGCTTGCCCCATCAATGGCGGGGGTAGTTCCCACATTGACTAAAAAGCTACTTTCATCGGTACAATTGGGAGTAGTGCCGGTTTCAATATATACATAAATGGTTTGACTTGAATTAACAATATCGCCGGGAAACAATTCCGCTCCGGTGCCACCCGTATTTGTGAAATATCTATTTCCAGGGTTTAATGCTGGCAGGGTATAGGAATCACAGGCTTGTACATCGGAAAATACTTGGGCGGTTACGCTCGGATGTATGGTAAATTCGACCAAAACCCTATTGCTCCTACAATTCGAAACGGTTTGAACGGCTTCGGCATAATAGGTATATGTACCTGCAGTGGTTTCTGTTGAGGTGTAGCTTAAACCAGTCCCCAATAATGTTCCTCCACTCGGGCTATCGAACCATTCAATGGCATCCCCCAGGCCGGTTGGGTCTAATTGAACCGAAATGGGGCTGTTCGGATTTCCATTACAAATCGCCGTAGAAGTGGGATTAGTGGGTTCGAGAATAGTAGGGCAGCTACAATCGGGCGCTGTATATGTTAAATTTCGAATACATCCATTGTTGTCTACGGTATAGGTAAGATCGTTACCGGAAGTAATTCCACTAACGGTATTTCCAGTGAGCACACCCTCACTTACACTGGTAATGGTGCCCGCATTTAAGCTTAAGTTTACCTCATAGGTCGATAAGTCGGCAGCGCAAGCATAAGTGGCCGATGTCAGGGCCGGTATTTGGTTGGCTACTATTGTTGCTTCAATGGTCGGGGCAGGGGTAAGGGTACAAGTATTGGTGCTATTTTGTATAGACACAATGGAAAGGGTGGTGTTTACGGCAATGGCATTGGCCGGAATGCTTGCATTTCCCGTGGCATCTAGGTTTATGGTGGCGGTAGTGGTTCCTCCGTCAAAACTATAGGTGACTATGGCGTTGGCATCTCCTCCGGAAATATTAAAACTGGAATTTTCCCCTATACAAACCGAAGTATTGGCCGGACTTAGGGTAACTGCCGAAGGTAAGGCATTAACGGTCAATTGGGCAATAGATTCTTCATAACACTGATAATCATTACCCCGGGCCCGTACACGATAGAAATGGCCATTTTGCGTTGGGTTTATATTGGCCACGGTTAAACTGTTGGTCGTTGTTCCAGAAACATCCCCTAAATCGGATAATGCCGTATAGGTGGTGCCTCCATCTGTACTTAAGGCCCAGTCGTATACTATAATAGCCCCACCGGCCCGGTTAGCGGTTAAGGTAAAAGTGGCGGATCCGCCTTCGCATAGCGTTAAGTCGTTTAAAGCCGTAGTTATAGTTACAGGATCGGCATAATCTGTGACTTCTGGGCTCACCGGTGTTCCATACCCGCTACCATCACTAGTTATCAAACCATTGGCGTTGACAACCGGTACGCCATCACCTAAATAATCGTCGTTATCCGGATTGTTATAGCCTGCTTCCGTAGTATCGGGGCAGCCGTCGTTGTCAGAGTCAGAGTCTAAACAGTCAGGTATACCATCTCCGTCATAATCAAAGTTTACCCTTATGTGGTCGTAACTGCCACGTTGTTGGTTTAAAGCGGTGTTTTGGGTGTGTGTGATCCGGAAAAATAGGTCATTACCAATAGAAGCCGGTGTTGCAGTTATACTGAAGCTAAAATCCTTCCAGGTGCCATTGGGAGTTTCGTGACCTTCTACAGTCAAGGTACCTAAGGGGACAAACCCACCGCCACTGTTATAACCAGCTTCTATTAAACTGGTTCCGTCGTTTCGAAAAGAATCTACCATATCTAATTCATCGCCTATGGCAATTGTTACTATATAGCTGCCTTCCTCGAGGATTATGGCTGAACTCGTTTGTGTAATTGTGGTGGTGCCATTAAGGTATAAATAAGAATCATTGTCATAATTTGGGTCTGGTAAGTCTACTAATCTAGAACCGTCTTTTCTAAAGTTAGGTGATAAGCCACCAAATGTATCTGCGTTCAACAGATGGACCCCTGCCCCGGTTCCGGAAACATTATACCAGAAATCGACCACTGAATTGAAAGGGAATCCCCCTCCACTAACAAAATTATTTCCAGGAAACTCAAAATTGTAAAAGCCGCGATTTGTCCCTGATGTCATTTGACATCCTTCATTTAGATCGCTTATTCCATCGTTATCATCATCTAGGTCCAAGTCGAATTGGAGGTTATTACTGCCGTCTAAATAGAATTTGTTTCCATCGAGAACTAAATCATTATCGGTATCTAAAGGGGTGCAGCTGACTACCGTTGGATCTAGTACAGCCGCTTCGTTACCTAGGTATCCGGTTTGGTAACCAGCCACTGTACCATCTGCGTTAATCCCCGTTCCAATTAAAGTGCCTGTGCCGTTTCCTAAATGCCCGGCCTCTGTAACATCAAAACAACTATCATTATCGGAATCAAGGTCGACACAGTCTTTGAATCCATCGCCATCACTGTCTTTTACAATCGTTAGTAAATCATAGTTGCCTTGCATTTGATTTGCTCCTATATTTGATACATGTGTGATTCTGACAGCAATGGCTTGACCTAAGGAAGGGTCGCCAGCATTGACCATACCGTTAACTTCGAAGCTTTTCCATAACCCAGCCGGCGTTTCGTAGCTTTCAACCGTTATAATGCCAGTTGGGAGTGCTTGAAAATTATTTGGGTCACCGTCATGGTAACCTAGCTCAATTATACTTCTTCCATCATTGCGAAACTGATTTCCAAAATCTAATCCATCTCCGATTCTAATATTTAAATCGTAATGCCCAATTTCATATGTTGCATAAACGGTATTTAAGACTAGGCTTCCATCTCCATTAATAAATAAATATGTGTTGCCATCGTCGGCATTTGGGTAATTGGAGCCATCGATTGCCAATGGGTCTTCTATGCCATAGTTACCCGGATTGGTACCTGGAAAATAAGTCCAATTTGAGACAGGGTTTGCAGGTAAATTGGAGTTTTCAAAACTGAAATTTGCAATCGGGATTTCACATTCATAGATGTCCAATATACCGTCATTATCATCATCTAAATCGACGGAATTGTTTACACTGTCACCATCAAAATCGTTATTGATCGTGCATTGATTTAAGCTAGAATCGGTTACGCTTGAATCCGAACCAGTGTATCCATCGGTATTTCCGGTTACTAAGCCGTTAAGGGGGTCGATACCTGTACCAGCAAGGGTGTTAGTCCCTGAATTTGTGAATCCGGCTTCATCAACATCAAAACAACCATCTCCATCAAAATCTGGAGAATAACAGTCGGGTATACCGTCTCTGTTTCTATCGAGTACAACCCTTAGGTCGTCATAATTTCCGGCCCCTTGAAGCATAGGTAGATTGGCTAAGTGCCCAATTCGAAGCAATACTCCGTAATTCAAAGCAGGGTCGCCTGGAAGAATAGTCGTGGTAAAGGTAAATTTTGTCCAAGAGCCATTTGGGGTTTGCCATGGTTCAACTATAAATGTTCCGTTATTCCCGGCGGGGACAAAACCAGTACCATCATCAAATCCGATTTCTATCGTGCTTTGACCGTCATTTCTGAATAAATTTGAATAATCTAGACCATCGCCAACAAGTAAACTTACAATATAATCCCCTGGTTCAAAGGAAGCTCCTGCAGTTATCAAGCTTAACTCGCGATTTCCATTTATATATAAATAACCTGTGCCTTCAGGTGAAGCAAAATAATTGGATCCATCTATAATGGTTTCTATGCCATAGGTACCTGTATCTACATTCGGATTCCAACCGGCTATATTGTTAAAATTCCCATTAGTGATAGGGATGTCACATTCAAAACTATCTAGTATACCATCATTGTCATCGTCTTGGTCGATATTATTTTCAACACCATCGTTGTCATAATCATTATTTTCCCCACAATGAGAAGTGCTGTCGACTACATATCCACTCGTTTGATCGTAACCAACTACATAACCTGTAACTTGACCTTGTGGATCAAAACCAGTGCCGGCCAAAGTGCCGATACCTGAATTTATATACCCAGCTTCTTCTACATCTGGACAAGTATCACCGTCAGAATCTAAATCGATACAGTCCGATGCGCCATCTCCGTCAGTATCTTTTTCTACTCTAATATTATCGTAATTACCTGACCAAGATCGAACAGTATTTCCGTGTACGGCTATGTTAGACCCAGTATGCGAAATTCGAATTAAAATGCCTTGACCTAAAGCAGGACTTCCTATTGGGATATTGGTGTCGAAAGTAAAATCTGTCCATGTGCCAGGCGGGGTGTTGTTACCATCGACTACTAAATTATTCAAGGGTACAAATGAAGCAGCATCGACACCATATCCAATTTCTATGGTTGATTGGCCGTCATTTCTATATTGTGCATCGTCTATTCCGTCACCAATAGCTACCGTGACAATGTAATTTCCGGGTTCAAAAGTTTTGGAAAAACTATTTAAAGTGACAGAACCGGTTTGGTCGAAAGTATTAAGAAACAAGAATTGTACACCGTTTGGGGCAGTTGGGTAGTTTGTTGGGTCTAAATCATGGTTGCCTGCCGTACCAATTCCCGAATGTATCCACTCTGGTCCTAATGCGTAAGCGGCGGGAGCTTCAAAACTAAAATTGGCAATGGGTATCTGGCATTCGTTGCTGTCCAAAATTCCATCATTATCGTCATCTAGATCGACAATATCCAATACCAAATCCCCGTCAGTGTCCTGCGCGCTAAGATAGTATGGGGAAAGGGCTACTATCAAAAGGCATATCAGTGTTCTCATATAATGATACCTTTGTTGGGTAGGTAGGTGTTTTGGGAGTACCTATAAAAAACCACCTAAAGGTAGTTAGGTGGTTTTGTACAAAGATTATTAATTCGTTCAACTATAGCAATTAGCCGATAAAGCTTTAGCGTACCAATATACGAGTGGCTTTTGAGGGGGCATTGCTGAAATATACTTTCAAATAATAAATGCCACTTACTAAATTGTTCAAAGGTATGTTGTACCTACCCGATTCTAAAACATCCTTAGGTGTAAAGGTGTAAATGAGTTTGCCCGTAGAGTCATATACACCCAATTTAGTAGGTTCTGTATCATTGCCATAGGAGATATAGGCATGGGCTACATTACCACTAACCGGGTTTGGTGCAATTTGAACGATGGTGTTACCATTGGTGTTAGGGTTAACGGTAATCGTGAAACTGGCCGTACTGCTTAAACCGGCTTCGTCGGTAACCGTTAACACCACCTCATAGGTTCCCACTTGGGTAAAGGTGTATTGAGGGTTTTCTTCCGATGAAGTGTCACCAGTGCCAAAATCCCATGAATAATTGGTTATACCTATATCGTCAGTCGAACCTTCACTACTGAAAGTAACGGTCAAGGGAACTTTGCCAGAAGCACCATTAGCGGTTATTTGGGCAACAGGGGCCATGTTTTCAGGGGCATTAACAACAATGGTTAAATTATACGTATCGGTTAGGCCTTCAGCGTCAGAAACGGTTAAAATAGCTTGGAAAGTACCACTTTCGGTATATAGATGGGTTGGGTTTTGATCTTGGGAAGTGGTTCCGTCACCAAAGTCCCAATTGTAGTTTTGGATGCCAGCGTCGTCATAAGAGCCTTCGCTACTAAAAGAAACATTAAGCGGTGCCAAGCCGGTCAAAGGTGTTGCTTGGGCCATGGCGATTGGGGCGGTGTTTTCCATTTCCGAAACCGTAATTACGATCTGGTCAGAATCAGTATTGCCGTTGGCATCGGTAACAGTCAAAACAACCGTGTATTGCCCCGCTTGCGCGTAGGTTTTATTCAGAGCGGATTCACTGGAGTTGGTCCCATCACCGAAATCCCAAGCATATGTGGTAATTCCTATGTTATCTGACGATTGGCCGGCATCGAAAGCAATGGCCAAAGGTGCAATACCGGATGTGGTTGAGCTTGTAATTTTGGCCACAGGAGGGGTGTTGTCCTCTGGCAGATTAACGGTAATACTAGTCTGGGTAGTATTTGAAAGGCCCTCGGCGTCACTAACAGTTAAACTTACGGTATATTCCCCAGGGGTTTCAAAAGTGATTGTAGCATTTATTTGTTGGGATGTTTCTCCATTCCCAAAATCCCATGTCTGTGATACAATTTCTTTATCGTCATATGAATCGGAACTACTGAATTGTACAGTCAAAGGGGCTTCGCCTTCAGATTTGTCACTGCTTATTACGGCTACTGGAGCCGTGTTCGGAACAGGGTCTACAACAATGGTCTGGGTGTCGCTATCGCTTAAATCTTCTTGGTCCCAAACCGTTAGTTTTACTGTATACGTACCCGGTTCGCTAAAAATCATTGCGGGGTTGCTATCGGTTGAACTTTGCCCATTTCCAAAATCCCATGCATAAGATACGATACCCTTGTCATCCGTAGAGCTGTCGCTATTAAACTGAACGGATAATGGGGCTACCCCCGTTTCATTATCAACGGTAATCTGGGCCAAAGGAGGAGTGTTGGGTACTTCCCCTACCGAAATAACCACATTATCGCTATCACTAGCCCCTTGGGTATCGGTTACTGTAAGGTTGACCGTAAAGTTACCCGATTCCGTAAAGGTGTGGTTAGGATTCGGTTCGTTTGATGTATTACCATTTCCAAAATCCCAAAGATAAGTCGTGATTCCTGCGTCGTCAGTTGATAAATCTCCTGTAAATGCTACCGTTAGGGGGGCATTACCATTGGTGGTATTCGTTTCGATTATGGCTGTTGGCGGATTATTCGGCGGGGCTACGTTAATGGTAACTGAAGCTGAATCTTCTACACCTTCCGTATCGGTTACCGTTAAAATTACTTCAAACGTACCCCCAGTGGTAAATGTATGAGAAACTTGTTCGCCATTTTCCGTATTCCCATTCCCAAAATTCCATGCATACGCATTTATGCCTTCGTCATCAGTGGAATCCGTTCCGTTAAAATTAATGGTCAAAGGTGCTTGCCCGCTTAATATATCGGCTTGGATAACGGCATTAGGTGCTTGGTTAGGAGCCTCGACATCAATAGTCAATTGTTCGGT
Source organism: Sediminicola luteus (assembly GCF_002514735.1). Classification (GTDB taxonomy): domain Bacteria; phylum Bacteroidota; class Bacteroidia; order Flavobacteriales; family Flavobacteriaceae; genus HQA918. Next base: position 193,733 of record NZ_NBWU01000008.1, read on the forward strand.
ATCTTGGGCGCCTTCATTATCGGTAACCGTTAATACTACGGTATAGGTTCCCGGATTAATGAATTGATGGGTGGGGTCGGCCTGGTTTGAGGTGTTTCCGTCACCAAAATTCCATTGATAACTACTTATGGCTAGGTCATCTGTTGAACCAGAGCCTGTAAAGTCTACATCCAAAGGCGCAGTACCGCTTAATGTAGAGGCACTCGTGTTTGCCGTTGGAGCGGCATTGGCCCCTACGATTACCTCAATATTTGAAGAACAACCACTGCTGGAGACCAATTCGTACGTGCCCCCATCTGCGTTTTGTATATTGTTGATTGTTAAGTCACTGCTATTTAATGGTTTATTGTTGCTGTTGGGGCCATTTACTGTATACGCCAAGGGGCTACCATTGTTTTGGTTCGGTAACCCGCTGATTACTAGTTTGTCTCCTGGCAAAACACGTACAAAGCTAGAGCCCTCAATAAAACCCGAATCGTTTATATTATGTTCAATCCTAAAATTAAGCGCATTACAGCCTACTGTATTTATAGTAAGGTTCAAAGTTTCCGTGCATCCGCTATCGGTGGTAAAGGTGTATGTACCGCTATCTTGACTAGTGACATTGTTTAGGGTCAACGATTGGGTATCCATAGTCTTTGCATTGCCATTGGCAGCATTGCTGGTCACTTGGTAAGACGTACCGGCAGGGCTCAAACGAAGTTCCAAATTGTTCCCTTCGTCCAAGGACAAGGTGTTACCGGTTTGTGTAAAACTACCTTCAGCGTTTATTTGATACTCTATTTGCGGGTTTAATGCGGCACAGGAAACGTTAACCGATACTTCAAGTGTGGTAGAACATCCGCTCGCAGTAGTGAAGGTGTAGGTGCCTGCATCATCAGCAGTTATATTCGTTAGTAATAGATCGTCCGTCCCGTTCGATTTACCGTTTTGATTGGCAGCATTGGAAACTATACTATACGGAATACCATTTGGGGCAATACTGAGGTTAAGATTACTGCCAATATCGACAGATACCGAATTTTGACCTGATACCCAAGGGGTCGAATTGATTTGATATTCGGTTTCTAAGGGTAATGTATTGCAATCTACATCGTTTATCGTGAGCTCAAGAATTTGTGAACACCCTTGGTTGGACATGATGAGGTATTCGCCCTGATGACTCAAAGGGTCCAGGCTTTCAATTTCGTAATTGTCGGGTACATTAACCCCATTTGGGAGCGTAATAGTGATTTCAAGACTAGGGTCATCGGGAATGGCACTTAATACCAATTTGGTTCCCTCGTCCAGCGATAGGCTGTTAGCACCACTTTGCCAGACCCCATTGATTTGATATTGGGTGTTTATTACGGTTTCTCCAGGGTCGCAACTGCCCAATACTCTCAATTCAATAGGTGTCGGACAACCATTTTCAGTGGTTAGCACATAGATACCCGAATCAGACACACCTAGTATGCCATCGTCGGCATTACCATAAATGCCAGTATCTAGCTTATAAGCATTTTCAGGGTTTGAAAAGTCATTGGAATCAAAAGTAGGGCCATCCATTCGCTGTGTGGTAACAAAATATTGGCCACTATAGTCCTTTGCTCTAATAAAGAGTTCATCGCCCTCTTTGGCCAATATTCTTTTGTTAGTTGATGTTACCCAGTCGCCCCAAGTGCTGCTGGCAGAATCGTATAATTTGTATTCGACGGTGATTTCGTTGCCACTGCAATCTGGGATATCCGGGTTACCAGTGGCTACCCCCAACTGGTATAGCTGTGAAATTTCTTCGGCCCCCAAGGCTACATTGTAAATTTTCAATTCGTCTATTTTACCATCGACCTCGTCGGTAATTTTGCTCATGTTGGCATATGCTTGAATGCTAACTGGAAATTCGTGAAATTCCCTGTGCTCATAAAAACCAGAAACGGTAAAACTGCTCCGGTCGCCCGAATCTACAAGGTTGATCATGCCAGTCGCGGCATTTTTGGCTATTTCTACCCCATTGGCATATATACGGGCGAATTCGCCATCAAAGGTAGCCACGATATGGTTCCAGCCTTCTAAAGGGGCATAGCCCGAATAACAATCTACATAGCCATTAGTGGTGCTAAAAGACCACTTGTACAAGGTATTGTGGAATCCGAAAAAAATATTGGGGTAATGATGGCTGACCACCCCTACATTCGCAATTTTACCACCGGCTTGTGGAATGGCACTGCCCGTATCGCGCCACACCCAGGCACTTAAGGTAATTTGGCTTTGAGCGGTTTCGAACGAAGTGTCGTAGGGAATATCGATTAAAGAGTTACTGGTGTGTTCTTTTCCGTCGAACTCGATCGCATTCCCGAAAACCCCGGTAGAGAATTGGTGGTCGTCGGCTGTTCTTGGTGTACCATCGTCTTCCCGTTCAACAACGGTGCCATCGTTATTATTCGCGGAATCGTCTGATAGTGAGGCGCCCGAATTTTCATCGAACTTCATGTCCAAGACCAGATTCGGATTCGAGCTCAAGGGAATGGCATCCCCGATTTTCAATACTTCGGCTATGCTGGGCGTTCCGTTAGCATCTAATGCGAAAAGCATATAATATCCGGGGGGTAATAGGTTTCTGTCCGGGATGGAAAGTGAATGAGATGTGCCGGAAACCGTATTTAAGGGGATACGGCGTTGTTCATTATTCGTGGCATGGGTAGCTGCCGAAAACCGGATAAGACTAAATTCGGTGACGTTGGTATTAGTGTTAACGGTAAGCGTTGAATTGTAGTCAACCACGGTTTCGTTATACGGACCATTGGCATTTCCAGAACTTATCCCTGTTATTTGGGGTCGGGTCGCTAAGTTTCCTGAATTGTCAAAAAGATAGGGGGGGCTATAAATCTCGGCATCAAAATGGTTCACACATCCCGGATTACTTCCATCACATAATCCGCCGCCTCCTACGAAAACCCGTCCGTCTACCATTAAAATAGCGACACTATGGTAGGTTCTTGGTTCGTTCATAGTAGCAACATTACGCCATCCGGTGTTTTCGTTATATATTTCAGCACCCATGACCGCGCCAAGGTCTTGAAATACTTCCGCGCTTTCAATTCCACCCGTAACCAAGACTTCACCATTCGGTAATACGGTACTGTTGTGCATGGTTCTGGCGGCCCCCATATTTCCAGCGAAAGTCACATTGGGAGTGTTGCCAAAGCTAACCCCGTTTAAATCGATTATAAAAGAACCCTCACGTGCTGGTTTTCCGTTCAGGTGATCGTCGCCATATTCAGGGGCCCCCCCGGTTTTTAAGATTTTACCTACATCGAACATTACCGTGTTTCCTTTCATGGAATAACCATCAACCTTATTCTGTCCAAGGTCTTGGCGTATCCCCGCATCTACGATTAAACCGTTGGGCACATCGACATCGATCCAATGCATCATTTCACTAGGCCCAGCATGAAACAATTTTCCGTTCGGTGCCGGCCATAGCCAAACATGGTTGTCTACCCGGTATAGACCCTGGTCTTCCGAAGCGAGATCGGCCGCGGTATAAATGTCTTCTCCCTGAATGTTGTTCAGGGTAATCCAACCGGTCAGAGGGGACCATAGTTCGGCATCTTTGCCACCGTTCCGAAATGGGTCGTTGGGGTTATTGCTATTACCATTACTCCATGAACCACCAACGGTAAAAACGGTACCGTCTTGCAGGGTAACATTGCCTTGATAGCCACGAGGGATGTTCATTTCGGAGGCTACACTCCAAATTCCGGTCTGCGGATCGAAAATACTGGTTCTTTCACTTGTTGTTCCCCCAGCAGAAAGCAATCGGCCGTCGGCTAGATTATTTATACCGGGACAGAACATATCGTGATCTGTGTTAATCGTGAATTCTGCACCGTCAACCCCTCCCTTACCATCAACGCCACCAAAGGGATCGAAGTATTGGGAAAAGGTAGCCCCATCACCATATTCAATAAAAGTGTTTCTGAACTGCGACGACCAACATAGCAGTCGGCCATCGGGCAGGTTGGCCACGGCAACAGGGACGATGCCGAATTCTATTGGCGCACTCCATTGGCCCTGTGTACTAGCATTTTGGGACCAAATAGTATTTAAGAATAAAAAACAAGAAAGTAGTGTTAATGGTAATTTTCTTTTCATAGTTTCCATCATAGTGCGTTCTGTAGTTCAGCATGGGTCTGGAAACAAAAATACGATGGCAATATTACCGCATGAAGAATTAAACGATTAAGCCCTTGATTAATCGGTAAAAGGTAAGCTTGTGATCGCTTGCGGACACAAGTCTGATAAAAGTTTGTTTTTCAGTTTTTTGAGATAATGTTTTTGAAGGGGAAGGCCCTAAAAACATGACTTCTGTCATGAGCGTTAAATACCCCTGGAGAAAAGGACCGTTGTTACGGTCTTGAATATAATCCTGATGTCCAATAAAATAGATTTGTTCTTGATGTAATATAGGTCGTATTCTAATTTTCGAATAGAGTCCTCTAAGTTTTCGCCATATTTGTACTTGACCTGTGCCCAGCCAGTTACTCCAGGTTTTACCAAGTGTCTGGTATCATAAAAAGGGGTGACTTTTTTTAGTTTTTCCACAAACACCTTACGTTCTGGCCTCGGCCCAATAAATACCATATCACCTTTGATCACAGAAAGGATTTGAGGTAATTCGTCAACTCTAAATTTTCGTAGGATTTTTCCGAACTTGGTTATTCTAGCATCATTTTTTTGTGCCATTTGTGCGCCTTGTTTTTCGGCATTCACTACCATAGAGCGAAACTTGTATATTTTGTACTCTTTTCCATATTTACCAACCCGAAGTTGGGTGTAAAAAAGTGGGCCCCTATTGAAGAATACGTTTAAGAACATTACGAAGGGGGTAACCATAAAAAAAGCGATACCCGTTACCAATGTTAGCGTAAAATTGAAAACGAAACCAGCAATACTCTGTATGTATCTGATTTTTCTGTTTTTTAGTTGAAGTATTTCATAAATACTGTCATTATGAGAGTCAATGGGTAGCGCCTCGTATACACTTTCGTAAAACGAAGTATAGCTTACAATGTCCTCGCCCCTTAAAATGGAATTAACCATTTCGGCTTCCATGAACTTTGAAAAATGGTTGTAATTTCTTGTGTTGATAATCCATGAGCTTACTTGATTTTGCTCTATTTTTTCCATTAATTCGGCCGAATCCGAAAACTCATCATTCAGGTGTGATGCCACGACTTTATGATAAGTTTCGGAATCATTACCATTAATCAGGCCAATATTGCGCTCTAAACTGTTTTTGGTGGTTTCGTCGTAGAGATACAGAACCCTTTTGGTCGTAGGGACGAATTTAAATACGTAATTGAATAATAAGCGCCATAATACAAGTTGTATGGGGCAAAAAACCAGAAAGACCAAGAGGTGGATTCGCCAATAAGCGAAATCAAAAATTATTGTGGTAATAACGAACTGTGAAACCGTAAATAGGGTAACAATCGTAAAGACCCTTAATATAGAGACGGATAACGACTTGGGTATTTTCTCTAAATTGTATAGATCGAGTACATAGGATATCACAAAATAACTGATTACCCCGATTAAGAAGATGCTGATCTTGGTTGCCGTAAAATCCTCATCTTGATAGTCAATGGCTTGTAAAACAAAGTTTTTAAGGGAAAAGCCAATTAAAAAAAGATCACCTATAAGAAGTATAGATTTTCGCTCTAATGTATTTAGGATAGACTTATTAGCCATGGGCTTTGGGGTTTACAAAATCTGAACGCAAAATTAGGATTTATAGTGTGAAGGACTTTTCTATTTTTTGAAATTGGTCCAATAACCGATTTTTAGACAACTTTAACGAAAAGAAACCCGCGTTTTCCTGTCCTTATAACTAAAGATTTACATTTGAGTTGTTAAGAAGCCCTGAAATGAAACAAACTAAAACTTTACACGAGAAATTAATACCTATCGGATTGGTCTTTGCGATAGATATTTTTTTGACTGCCGTTTCTTTCGTTCTTTCTTATGTCCTATGTTCCTTTATCTTACCAGAAATCACGAGTCATACCATGCTATTGCAACTTCCGGTGATAGTCGCGATTTCTTCAATTATCTTTTTGTCGATTGGAATCCATAAGGGTGTAGTTAAGTACGATCGAATTCGTGAAGTCTACAGTATTTTCAACGCCATTTGTTTGGCCAATATACTAACCATAGTATTGGTGGTGATCAATGGTAAATTGGTTATGGAACAAGATTTTATGGTTCCTTTGTCCATAATAATCGTTCACAGTATTCTCAGTTTTTCTGCTCTTGTGATTTCGAGACTTATCTACAAAAAGATAATGTTACGGATCAAACGGGATATGTCCAATGGAATCCAAACCCTTTTGGTACATGATATTCCTATGAAGGAAATGAATGCCCTGCATGGCGATTTATTGGAAAAGCTCTTGATGAAAGGTTATCGTGTTACTGGTGAATTTGGTCTAGATGAGTACATAGCTAAAAATGATACCGTTGCCCAGAAATCTGATGCGAGAGAGGAAGAGAAAAACGTGTTGTTTCTTTCATTAAAAAATGAAAACCCTAAACTTTGGGATGTAGTTAGTACTTCGTTTAACCTTGGGTATTCGTTATCATTGATTTTGTTGGATAAGACTACATTGAAAAGAAATGACGATTTTAATTTCAGGGTAGAAAAATTGGACATCAATCATTTGTTCCCCGCACAGATTGGCTTCGATGCCAGGGAAATGGACAAGATGCGGAAATATTATGAGGCTGAAACCATTTTTATCACCGGGGCAGGTGGTGCCATAGCAAGTGCCTACGTTCGGGTTTTGGCAGAACTGAATGTGAAGTTGAGATTGGTGTTGGTCGATAATTCGGAGGCGTCTTTGAACAATGTGGTGAATACCGTGGGTCGCATGCCGCTCATAGAGGTTGTTTCTGTACTGTTGGATGTAAAGAATAAGAGAAGATTGAAAGAATTGGTGGGTAAATATAGGCCTGCTATTATTCTTCACGCTGCAGGTAACAGTACTTCGGAGTTTTTAGAGGATGATTTTGAAAAGGCCATTCAAGAAAATGTGATGGCGACCAAAAGTTTAGCCGATATAGCCAAAGAAAACAAGGTCAAAGAGTTTATATTTTGTTCCACGGTCCATGCTAAAATGCCTAGGAATACCCTAGATGTCAGTAAACGATTGGCCGAAATGTACCTTCATTGTTTAAATGAGCCTGGAAACCTAACCAAGTTTACCAGTTTTAGGATAAATGATGTTTATGATTCATATGGTTCGAATTTAATTAAGATCCAAAAAGCCTTGACCCTAAAGAAAGATTTGGAACTTATTGGTTCTAACAATCAAGTAAAATTCATTGGCAAGGACGATGTAGCCAAATTAATGCTCAGGTTGTTAATTGGGGATAGTTCTGGTTACCATGCAGGCGGGATCTTCAAAAGTCCAATCGGTATTGAAGTAGGCCTGAACAGATTGGTTGAATTGTTTGGGGCAGGTAAATTGGCCTTAGAGAAAAAGCAAACCAGTGCCCTACCTCATTCCAAACGCATTCTTATGGATTTAAAACCAACCGGATTTTCGGGTTATTCCCGTTTGTTTGAGGCTTGTGAAGATGGAATGGAAGAAAAGAAGGAATACGTTATCCAAAAAATCGAAAGTTTGTGCTTAAGCGTCTTGTTTAACGAAAAGGAATTGGGGCCGGTTTTTGATCTCATCCATGAGTTTGGATCAGGTCCTTGGGAAAAACTTTATAAATTGCACAATAATAATAAGGAACATAAAGTTTTAAAACTCCAATCTAAATAGATTCCATGAATCGTAAAAACATTCTTCCCCTCGTCATTTTTACCCTTCTTCTTATTGGCTGTGCCTCTAAAGAAGAGGTGGTTTATTTTCAAGATGCCAAAGATTATGAGACTCTTGTAAACGATACCCAATACGACTATAAATTTAAGATAGATGACGTACTTAGTATACATATTTCTACCTTAGACCCGCAGGCAAGTGTTCCCTTTAATTTGTTTAGAGGAGCACAAGAAGGCGATATTAGACCAGAACAAGTAGATTATATTATAGATAAAGAAGGAAATATTGATTTTCCCGTGCTTGGTTCTTTAAAAATGGTCGGTTTATCTCCCAGTGAAGCAAAAGAACTTTTGAGAAATAGGCTGGAAGATTATCTGAAAGACCCAATAATCAATATTCGATTAAAAAATTTCTCGGTTACCGTTTTGGGAGAGGTCAATAGACCTGGAACCTATCCGGTCAATGGAGAGCAAATTACCATACTGGAAGCTATTGGTATGGCTAATGACTTAACAATTAAGGGGATGCGGACCAATGTTTTGGTGATTCGCGACTTTAATGGTACCAAGGCTTATTACAGAATTGACCTGACTTCAAAGGAATGTTTGGAATCCCCGGTGTATTACCTTACCCAGAACGATGTGGTTTATATAGAACCGAATAATTCGGCCATAACTTCATCTTCCCTGGATAATAGGGCCACAATTGCGGTTTCCATTGCCTCGTTGTTAATTACTTCCACGGTACTTATTCTTACCAGATAAACTTTAGTTGATGGATGTATTTCAAGAAGGGTTCGGTGATCGAACCGATCTAAAGGAGTTAATTTTCGGTTATCTCAAATATTGGTATTGGTTTGCCTTAGGGGTATTTTGTATGATAGGTTTGGCCTATGTGTATAACAAGTATTCGGTGCCAAAGTTTGAAGTGAAATCCAAAATACAGATTTTGGAGGAGAAAGGAGCTTCTCCAGAGATGACGGTTTTTAAGGATTTAAGTTTTTTTTCAGGTAAATCCAACGATGTTTTGGATGAGATTGAGATAATCAATTCCCGGTCTAATTTTATCCAAGTGGTTCGGCGATTGGGAACTAACGTTGTCTATACGGCTATAGGAGATATTAAGAAAAGTGAGGTGTATAAAGAAACGCCTATCAAGGTTAACTTTTTGGCGGCCGATTCATTAATTTATCAATCAAAATTTTCTTTTTTCGTAAAATTAGACTCCAAAAATAGTTTTTCGTACCGAGTCGAAGAAAGCGACGCCCCGGTCGTTTTTCCATATGGTAAAAATATTGAAACTCCCATTGGCGATATAATCATTACGCCAGACGATCGCTACTTTAATGCGTATCAAGGGCAATTGCTGAAGATTAGTCTCAACCCCTTGGAAAAAGTAGCCCAAGGCTATAAGAATTTAGTTAAGATTTCGAATATTGAAGAATACTCTAAAATCGTAAATCTGGCTATGACACATCCAGTCCCTCAAAAAGCTAGGGATATTCTTAATGAATTGGTCGATGTATACAATCAAAATGCGGTTAATGATAAAAAAGAGATAGCTGATCGAACTTTTTCTTTTATTAATGAAAGAATCAATAGTATAAGCTCTAATCTTTCTCAAGTAGATCAGAGTGCCCAAGAATTTAAAACGTCAAGAGGATTGGCAGATATAGGGTCCCAGGCCAATATCAATCTAAACATTGGTGCTGAAAACCAACAATTGTTGGAAAATGCAAGAACCCAGTTGAACATGGCATCTTCCATGAAGGGTATCGTAGATGGGGCGGAAGACTTTTCGCAAACTCTACCAGCCAATATTGGTCTTTCCGATCCTTCGGTTACGAATGCCACTGCAAAATACAACCAACTGGTACAAGAACGTAAAAGACTCTTAAAGAGTTCTAATGAGAAAAACCCTATGATTGTTAATATTGATGATCAATTGAAGGGCATAAAAAATAGCTTGCAATCCAGTTTAAATAATACGGTAGGGAATTTAACCTTACAAGTGAATAATCTGAGTACCCAACAATCACGTATCAATTCAAAAATATATTCGGCCCCAAAAAATGAAAGGGCACTTAGGGATATTACCAGAAAGCAAGAAACGACGGAAGCATTATACTTGTTTCTTTTGCAAAGAAGGGAGGAATCCCAGGTAGCCTTGGCATCTGCAGCCCCAAAATCTCGGGTTATTGATCGGGCCCATTTAGCTGACGATGCTCCGGTATCTCCCAATAAACCAAAAATTTATCTGGCAGCTCTTGTGTTAGGCGTATTGATACCATTTGCGTTCGTACACTTGGCGAAGGTCTTGGACAATAAAATCCATAACATGGCAAGCCTCGAAAAATTGGTGAAGAATTATCCGGTTTTGGCCGAATTACCCAAGGTTGATAAAAAGAAGAAAATTGTTTTGGATGGGGACTCTAGATCGGTTCTTTCAGAGTCTTTACGCATTTTAAGAACGAATTTGGATTATCTAGTAAAATCCGGTCCGGCAGAAGAAAAGAATAATGTGGTATTGATTACCTCAAGTGTTTCGGGAGAAGGAAAGACATTTGTTTCTTCGAATTTGGCTGCCATTTTTTCCAGTACAGGCAAAAAGGTATTGTTGATTGGTGCCGATATTCGAAATCCTAAAATCCATGATTTCTTTGATGGGGGTAGTAAGGAAAAAGCACAATCTCTTGGTTTATCCGAGTATTTGATGGATGAAGCTTTGAATGAAAATGATGTCATCCAGCAAGCCACGATCAACGATTATAGAATAGATATAGTATACTCAGGTAAAATATATCCAAATCCCTCTGAGTTGTTGATGCGTGAAAGGATAGAGACCCTTTTGAAAAAAGTTTCTCAGGAATATGATTATGTAATTGTAGATTCTGCACCATTAATGTTGGTAACCGATACGTTATTGATTACCCCATACACCAACCACACCTTGTATGTAACACGAGCCGATGTTACTGAGACTAAAGTGGTAGATTTCCCTATAGCACTGGCTAAGGAAGGGAAGGTTAAAGGCCTTTGTTTTATCGTGAACGATGTAAAAGAAGGAAATTTAGGATATGGTGGTAAATATGGATATGGATACGGGATTAAAACTAAAAAATGGTGGCAGTTTGGTTAAGATAAGATAGCCCTGTATAATTAAAAAATCCCGTAGAACCTGATGGTAGTGCGGGATTTTTTGTTTGCCTATTGTGCATTAAATTGATATTTGGCATCAATAAGTAGTAACATATGTTTTCAAGATCAAGGTTTGATTTATTGGGAAAATGAATGCCTTTGTGGTCTTTATTTACCATTAATCCCGAAAAGGTTCCATTTTATCGATTGTTGATAATATATGATGGTTTTCATTCTTGTTTTCTAGGTTGTTAGGTGATTTTGCCCTTCATTTGTAACTCTTCCCTACAAATCTGTTTAATAACTAGATGTGAATCTAATCAACAGTATTCATGGGGACATTTTTATCTAAGTATTTTTATTTATTTCTTATTTTTTTCTGTGTTCTAAGCTTACAAGGGCAAAATGAACATAGCTATGGAAAATGGAGTGATCCTATACCTTTTGGAATCGTTCCGGTGGCAGTGGCCAATTTACCAGACGGCCGATTGCTTTGTTGGTCCTCACAGTTTAGAAATACCTTTATTACCACTGGTGACGGAGCCACTTTTACAGAGATTTTCGACCCCTTCCAAGGTGCTGATGGCATGGCCTTGGGTGAATTTGTTTCGAACACCAATCATGATATGTTTTGCCCGGGGGTAAATAACCTTCCCGATGGCCGGATTTTAGCGGCTGGGGGTACCACCAGTGAAAAAACCAGTATATATGATTGGCGTACCGGGTTATGGACTGTTGCCGATGAAATGAATATTCCGAGGGGGTATCAAGGTAATGTAACGCTAAATGATGGTCGGGTTTTTACCGTTGGTGGCTCATGGGGAGGCGGGCCTTGGACGAATAGGGATGCCGAGATTTGGAGCGAAGCGACAGGTTGGAAATTATTGACGGGAATCAAAGGGGATGATTTTTATACCTCGGACGATCTCTTAGGGGATTCTGATGCGCCATTATACCGTGCCGACAACCATATTTGGCTTTGGGGAGCTCCTGATGGATCTCTTTTTCATGCTGGCCCTAGTGAATTAATGCATTGGATTGATGTTGATGGAAGTGGATCCATGATCAGTGCTGGTTATAGGGCCGACGATACTTTCGCCATGAAGGGTACAACTGTTATGTTCGACTGGGGTAAAATATTAAAGGTAGGTGGTTCTAAATCTTATGATGATGGTGATATCGCAAACAACAATAGCTATGTTATAGATATTAATGGAGGGTATGGGTCATTACCAAACGTTGTACGCACCGCTAATAATTTGAGTTTCTCGCGTACCATGCATAATAGTACGGTTCTACCTAACGGCGAAGTATTGGTTACCGGAGGATTAAATGAGTCGAATCTTTTTACTGATGTCGGGGCCAGATTAACTGCTGAAATTTACAATCCCGATTCTAACCAATGGCGAACTGTAGCCGGTATGCAAACCCCGCGAACGTATCATAGTGTGGCCATTTTAATGGTAGACGGTAGGGTATTTGTCGGAGGCGGCGGCCTGTGCGATGCGACACCAGGCTGTGTGAACCATTTTGATGCCGAAATCTATAGCCCACCTTATTTATTTGATTCAAACGGAAATTTGGCCACACGGCCCAATTTGGAAGCCCCCAAAAACATGGGGTATGATACTGAGGTAAAAGTTACGGGTAGTAGTAATTTATCCTCATTAAGCTTGGTGCGTTTTTCTTCGGCAACCCATAGTACCAATAATGAACAGCGACGCATCCCCATTCAATTCAATCCGTTGGGGTCTGGTGAATATATACTTCAAATACCTAATAGAAATGTATTACCCCCTGGGTATTATATGTTGTTTGCGATGGATACCAATGGGGTTCCATCCATTGCTGAAGTCGTTCAGATAGGAGACTCCTCAGATATTGATGATGCCGATTTGATCGTTTCATTGGATTTTGAGGAATCTTCAGGAAACCTAGCCTCGGATTCCACCCCAAATGGAAATGATTTCGAAATTAAACAAAGGGATGATAATGGTAATCCAGTTAACCCGACTGATCATAACTGGAACGGATCAGGAGTCTTTGGAAAGGCTATGGAATTGGATGGTAAATTCCATAGCAGTAACTCTATTTTGACCCTACCCTATAATAATAACATCGATGATATAGAGGAGGCGGTCACCGTATCGGGTTGGGTATGGCGAGATTCAGGAAGCATGGTTACGCAAACCGGAAAACCTGCCAATGTTGCCGTTTTTGCACATGATTATCCGGCCATCTTTGGAGGTTTTCATAATTGGTTAATGAAATGGTCTTTTGCAACCGAAAATGGGTTTGTAAATTGTTATGCCGGTCATGCTCCATTGGATCAATGGACCCATTATGCGGTAACTTATGATGGCCAAATGGCGCGATTGTATTCTAATGGAATCGAAATTTGTAGCAAGCCGATTACAGGTAAGATCAGATTAAGGCAAGACGCGACCCCAAATAGTAATTTTACGATTTCCGGTTTCTATGAGCATAGAACCAATTTACCTGTAGTACCCTATGGAAATAAAAGTGGGATTACCGATGAGCTCGACGGAAAACTGGATAGATTACAAATCTATAGAAAAGCACTTTCCAGTACCCAAATTAAAGGTTTATATCTTGAGGGATTAAATACAGGAGTGCCCAATATTCCTGATTGTACCGATAACTTACTAGTGCCCGAGTATAAAATTGGTGATAGCGGTGACTGGAAAATCGGTAAACAGGTAAAAGCCCCCTTGGGTAGTAAGGTTTATATTCGAGCTAGGAATAGTAATGGGGAATATTTTATTTCAACATCGGATTATGATGGACCAACATTCAGTTCGATTCATGATACGGATAAATTGAACAACGATAATGCGTACCAAATCGATACACATGTTTATCATTTCAATAATGCGGAACGGAACAATGGTTTGTTTGATTTAAGTAATGTTGGGCAATACGCGATTACCAATCGGCAAGGTTGTTCTACGGTAATTACTATAGAAATAGCCGATAATAATGGGGATGATTGCGAAAACGAAATAATTCCTGAATATAGACTTAATGGAAGTTGGTATTCAGGAAGTTCTGATTTGCAAGTGGAAGAAGGAACTGAGGTTATGTTAAGTATGTTGCCTAATGGAATTGGATTGGAAATCGAACTTCCAAATGGTGCACGCGTTACCGATAACTTTAATTTAGGGGCTGTTAACACCACCCATAATGGCCTCTACACCCTTCGCTCCGCAGAGGGGTGCATTGCTTATATTAATGTAAATGTCGTATCCGATAATTTAAGTCCAAATGCCGTAGCCTCTTCCGATGTTTCTACCGGTAGTGCGCCATTAGAGGTTCGGTTTACGGGTAGTGGTTCGATTGACGACCAAGGAATAGTAACCTACCACTGGGATTTCGGCGATGGATCTACCTCCGATACCGCCGACCTAGAGCACACTTATACAGGGGCAGGTAGTTATACGGCCACCCTTACCGTAACGGACGGATCGGGACAGAGTTCCCAAGCGAGTATAGGTATTACGGTAACTGGATCTGGAGGAGCTGGATGCTCTGGTGTTCCGGTCCCATGGGGTGTTACCGATGTTGGATCGGTAGGTGTGTCTGGCAGTTCCTGTTATGATCCCGAAACAGGCCGTTTTGAGCTAGAGGGATCGGGAAGCGATATATGGGGTCTACAAGATAGTTTCCACTATGTGTACCAAGAACTTTCGGGTGATGGGGAAATGATCGTTCGGGTGGTTTCTATGGACAATACGCATGGTTGGGCCAAAGCGGGGATTATGTTCCGTAATAGCCTGACCCCTAACGCTGCACAGGCCTTACTTTCGATGCATCCTAATCCAAGGGGTTCAGGCCCGGGTTATACACTACAGCAGCGCGAGACCGATGGAGGCAGTATGAGTTCTTCCAGTTTACATAATCTAGGTCCGGTTACGGCCGGATTTCCGAGATATTTGAGAATGGTACGCCAAGGATCACAGATTACGGCCTACGGATCCTCGACAAACGGAAATTGGCAGGAACTAGGGAGTAGGACGGTATCCTTTGATTACACGATACAGGTCGGGTTAGTGGTAACCTCCCATAACAACACTACACTTAACAAGGCGATATTCGAAGAGGTTAGTTTGTCCTGGGGGCAGTCAGATCAGTTCCCAAATGCCGTGGTCTCTTCCGATGTTTCTACGGGTAGTGCGCCATTGGAGGTCCGGTTTACGGGTAGTGGTTCGAGCGACGACCAAGGAATAGTAACCTACCACTGGGATTTCGGCGATGGATCTACTTCCGATATCGCCGATCCGGTACATACCTATACAGGGGTAGGTAGTTACATGGCCACCCTTACCGTAACGGACGGATCGGGACAGAATTCCCAAGCAAGTTTGGGCATCACGGTAACGGGAGCGGGAGGATCTGGATGCTCCGGTGTACCGGCCCCTTGGGGTGTTACCGATGTTGGTTCGGTAGGTGTGTCTGGCAGTTCCTGTTATGATCCCGAAACAGGCCGTTTTGAATTAGAGGGATCGGGAAGCGATATATGGGGCCTACAAGATAGTTTCCACTATGTGTACCAAGAACTTTCGGGTGATGGGGAAATGATCGTTCGGGTGGTTTCTATGGACAATACGCATGGTTGGGCCAAAGCGGGGATTATGTTCCGTAATAGCCTGACCCCTAACGCTGCACAGGCCTTACTTTCGATGCATCCTAATCCAAGGGGTTCAGGCCCGGGTTATACACTACAGCAGCGCGAGACCGATGGAGGCAGTATGAGTTCTTCCAGTTTACATAATCTAGGTCCGGTTACGGCCGGATTTCCGAGATATTTGAGAATGGTACGCCAAGGATCACAGATTACGGCCTACGGATCCTCGACAAACGGAAATTGGCAGGAACTAGGGAGTAGGACGGTATCCTTTGATTACACGATACAGGTCGGGTTAGTGGTAACCTCCCATAACAACACTACACTTAACAAGGCGATATTCGAAGAGGTTAGTTTGTCCTGGGGGCAGTCAGATCAGTTCCCAAATGCCGTGGTCTCTTCCGATGTTTCTACGGGTAGTGCGCCATTGGAGGTCCGGTTTACGGGTAGTGGTTCGAGCGACGACCAAGGAATAGTAACCTACCACTGGGATTTCGGCGATGGATCTACTTCCGATATCGCCGATCCGGTACATACCTATACAGGGGTAGGTAGTTACATGGCCACCCTTACCGTAACGGACGGATCGGGACAGAATTCCCAAGCAAGTTTGGGCATCACGGTAACGGGAGCGGGAGGATCTGGATGCTCCGGTGTACCGGCCCCTTGGGGTGTTACCGATGTTGGTTCGGTAGGTGTGTCTGGCAGTTCCTGTTATGATCCCGAAACAGGCCGTTTTGAATTAGAGGGATCGGGAAGCGATATATGGGGCCTACAAGATAGTTTCCACTATGTGTACCAAGAACTTTCGGGTGATGGGGAAATGATCGTTCGGGTGGTTTCTATGGACAATACGCATGGTTGGGCCAAAGCGGGGATTATGTTCCGAAATAGCCTGACCCCTAACGCTGCACAGGCCTTACTTTCGATGCATCCTAATCCAAGGGGTTCAGGCCCGGGTTATACACTACAGCAGCGCGAGACCGATGGAGGCAGTATGAGTTCTTCTTCCCTTCACAATATAGGTCCGGTTACGGCCGGATTTCCGAGATATTTGAGAATGGTACGCCAAGGATCACAGATTACGGCCTACGGATCATCGACAAAGGGGAACTGGCAGGAGCTAGGAAGTAGGACGGTATCCTTTAATCACACGATACAGGTTGGGTTAGTGGTTACCTCCCATAACAACACTGCCCTGAACAAGGCGGTATTCGAAGATTTGGAGTTGAACGCTACACAGGCTACGGCATTAACTATGAAATTAGGAGTTGAATATCAAGAACCTGAAATTATATCTGAAACTCTTGAAATAATACCTAACCCGGCAAGTAATCAAGTTAAATTGACTTTGATAAATTCGAATAAAGCTGATGTTCTTGTTTTTAATTCTGTAGGGGTTATGGTAATGCAGGCGATTGATACCGAGAATAAGATTTCTAATGGTGGGATTACCTTGGAAATATCACATTTATCCGATGGAACTTATTTTGTGGTAGTAGATGATGGTTTAGGGCAAAAACATGAAAAACAGTTGATTATCAGACCCGAATAATCAATAAAACAATTCAATGGTTTTATTAACAAGCTTATTGATTTCCGTAATTTGTTTTTCAGGTAATGTTACCTTTTTCAACCCCTCTACATGCCCCATATGATGGGTATCGGTACCCACAAAATCGATATAACCGTCTTCAATGAGTTTGAAGGCGGTTTTTTGTACCCCCTTGCCATAGTAGCCGCCTATCGATAATAGGTTTAGCTGAAAACGGATACCGTCTTGTTTCATTTTTACATATTTGTGGTAATGCCCGTGTAAAAAATTGTAGCGCTCGGGGTGGGCCAAAATAGGGAACAGGCCTTTTTGCTGTACTTTGGCAATGGCCTGGTCAAAATTGATTGGTGGCTGTAGATATGACATTTCGACCAGTAAATGCTCTTTCCCCATAGGCATTATGGCGTCTTGTTCCAACAAATGTTCGAAGTTGTCGTCTATCATATGTTCTGCGGCCAGACTAATTTTAGGGGTGTTTTCCATTACGGATATAGTTGGCTTCAAATGCTCGTATGCCGCAACTATGGAATCATTCGTATTTTCAAAATAATGATTCATGATATGCGGGGTGGCAATAAAGCGTTCAATGCCAAATTCTCCCAAACCCTTGATTAATGCCAATGATTCGTCTGCATTTTTGGCTCCATCGTCAATACCGGGAAGAATGTGGTTGTGAATATCTACCAAACCTTTTAGTTGGTCGGCTAAATACCGCTTCTTTTCAAAAAAAGAGAACATAGATATGGGTTTGCCCAAATGTAAGGCCAAAATACCCTAAAACGCAAGTGTGATTGTAAACAGCGGGCTAAAACTTTTTAGCGATGCCCATGCCTAGGTTCCAGCTGTCGTAGGCCTCGATCTTTACATCGTAATTGGTGGTGAAAAGAAGTTCAAAATTATGAGGAAGTTCTATGCCGGCTTCCAAGCCCATACGGAACATGCCAAAATTTTCTTCTTTGGAAAATTCACCGCCACCGCCGAACATGGCTCCAAGCCACTCACTTAATTTATAAGTAGCAACCAAAGTTGTTGCGAAAGGGCGGCTTCGTTCTAAGGTTTCACCACCACTATCTTCAACGGCAAAGGTCTCAACAATCATTTCATTATGTAAACCTAATGCCCATTTATGATTGAAATGGTAGTTATAGTCCAATCCCCAAGATGGCAGTACCAACCATTTTCGGTCATTTTCCCTTACTCCTTTAGATACATGGGTATGGCCTAGGAATATAGCGATGGAGTGTTTTTTATGGGTCGTTTCATGACCTTCGTCATGGTGTTCCTCTTGAGCTTTCGCTACGAAAGTAATAAACAGAAGAAAGCTGCTGGTCAGGAGTATTCTTTTGATCATGGTCATGGTTTTTATTCACATGCTAAAAGTAATAAGAATAAGCTACCTGCCGTAAAAAAAATGCTACTAACTTTTTGTAGTCCGGTTTTTTGGGATGTTTTTAGTTTGAAATCAAAGCATATAAAGCTTCGTCAAAGGTTTTATAAGTATCAGCATACCTATTGTTACTCAGTATAACTAGATATTCATCGGAATTTGGCAAATAAAGGGCCATGGTTTTATAGCCGCCCAAACTTCCGGTATGGTATACCCATTTTCCCTTTTTGGTTTCATATAGGGCAACACCAAAACCGTATTTTGGGGAGACGGAATCGGTGGTAAACATCAACTGTTTGGTCTCTTCTGAAATGAGTGTATTATCACGGAGGGCCTTTCGCCATATATTTAGGTCAATGATGGTACTGTATATACCACTGCCACCGACAATGGCGTGCATCCAGGTTAAATAGTTGTGATTTTTATCTTTAATGGCCGGGCGGTACCTTTTCCTTTTTTTTGTTGGCGTGTAGTCTAGGGTAGCTCGACTTCCTTGTCCTATCGGCTGACTCCCGGGGTAAACATAGGAGTCGTGCATACCGATAACGTGGAATATTTGACTTTCAACATATGTTTTATACGAAAGACTACTGACCTGCTCAATTACCGAAGCCAAAATAGCATAACCGGTATTACTATATCTATATTCGGTTCCCGGCTTAAAGTAAAGCTCCGGTTGGTGCATAGCCAAAACTTGTAGGAGGGCTTGGTTGTCGGCCATTTTTTTTCGATTCCAAAACTTTTTATTACTAAACAATACTTTTTCATCGATAAGCCCCGACTGGTGTCGCAGCAAATGTGTTAAGGTTATGCTAGGGTAGGGGAAGGAAGGAATGAGGCTTCTTACCGTTTGATCCAATGCTATTTTTTGGTCTTCTACCAACTGTAATATGGCTAGGGCGGTAAATTGTTTGGTCAAGGAGGCTAGTTCAAACTGACTCGAATTCGTTAAGGGGGTTTGAGTTTCCAGATTGGAATAGCCATAATTCCCTGTAAAAACAATACTATCTTTTATGGCGTATAAGAGGTTACCGTTGAACCCTCTTTGTACATGTATTTGGGTCAGACTATCGATTTTTCGCCCAATTTGGGCACTTAATAGTTGTTGTATAAAGACGACCAGGACTAGCAGTATGAGACGTATCATGCTTATTTATCGTATTTAGTTGGGTATAGCATATACCGGGCCTACTACTTCTGGTGGTGTGCCCCATTTAGATACGGTATCGGATAGGATTAGGGGAAAAGAAGAGGTTATGCCCCCGATATCTTCTACCTGGTTGCCGAATACGATTTTCGAAATACCATAGTGCCGAATTACATACGAACACATAAGACAAGGTTCGTGGGTTGAATAGAGTACGCTGTGCCGAAGGGCCGATGGGGCTAATACCTGTAAGGCTGCTAGTATAGCCTCGATTTCGGCATGTCGGGTAATATTGTTATCCGATTTGGCCAGTTCAAGTCCTTCAGATATTATTTGGCCATCTTTAACGATTATGGCACCCACGGCCGGATTTCCTAATAGTTTCGATTGTATGGCCAATTCTTGGCAGTAGTCTAAATAATCTTTTGTGGTTTTCATAAGTGTGGTGGTTAAAATGGGGCCGGGTACCCGCTAATTTGGGCACCCGACCCACTAACTAAAAACAAGGATAAGTAATCATGTACGGTTCGTTTTTTGTAGGTCTTGTTTTGAGTTATTTAATATTGTTCTTGGCCAGGAAATTCAAAATATGGGTAGCAATTTCATTTCCTTTTTCCTCTAAGGCAAAGTGTCCGGTATCCAATAGGTGGAATTCTAGGTTCTTGAGGTCACGCTTATAGGGGTAGGCACCATTATCTGGAAAGATATAGTCGTTTTTACCCCAAACGATTAAGGTCGGAGGCTGGTATTCCCTCAAGTATTTTTGCCATTTTGGGTATAGGGGTACATTGGTGCGGTAATCGTAGAACATAGCCAGTTGTATGGCATTGTTTTCGGGACGGCTTAGGTGTTGTAGGTCAATACTCCAGTTATCCGGACTAATTTTTAAGGAATCTTGCACCCCATGGGTATATTGCCACTGCAAACCGGCAGGTGAGTGGAATGCCTCCAATGGTTTTCCGTTTTCAGGGGTATAATCGTTCCAGTATTTTTTGATCGGAATCCAGAAATCTTGAAGTCCTTCGTCATAAGCGTTTCCGTTTTGTATAATCAATGCCTGTACTTGTTTGGGGTTTCTTTCGGCAATGCGGAAACCTATGGGAGCACCATAATCCATTAGGTACAGACTGTATTTTTTTACCTGAAGCTTTTTAAGCAATCCTTCCATAAGCATAGACATATTGTGAAACGTATAGTCGAACTCGGCCATTGGGGGTTGTTCACTCTTACCAAAACCAGGGTAATCCGGGGCGATTACATGGTATCGAACAGACAAGTCTGTTATTAAATTCCGAAACATATGGGAAGAGGTAGGGTACCCATGTAGTAAGAGTAAAGTGGGATTTTTCGGATTACCGGCTTCTCGGTAAAAAATGTCCAATCCGTCGATTTCTACGGTTTTGTAATACACCGAGGTACTAGTATCGGTTTTCTTGCTTTCCAGGCCTTTATTTACGGCTTTGGTAAATGATAAGGTCATTAGACCGACAAATGCTACGGCAATTACGGTCAACACGGTTTTAATTGAGATTGTTTTCATGTGTAATAGGGTTTATATGGGTTCGTATTATGCAAATGGGTTTAAAAAAGGCGGTCTTCGGCGGTAATTTTAACGTCGTTGGCACTCATATCTCGAATCTCCATAAGGCCATCTGCGTTAAATTGCCAGTGTTCATTACCATGGGTGCGGTACCATTGATCGGTCTCCTCATGGTACCATTCATACTCGAAGCGTACCGATATACGATTGTCGGTATAGCTCCATAAGTGCTTTTTTAGTTTGTAGTGTTTCTCTTTGTTCCATTTTTGGGTCAGGAATTTCTCAATGGACTTTCGGCCACTAAAAAATTGATTACGATTACGCCATTCCGAATCGGGAGTGTAGGCTAAGGCTACTTTAGCAGGATTTTTGGTGTTCCAGGCATCTTCTGCCAGTTGTACTTTTTGGGCGGCACTATCGGCCGTAAATGGTGGGATTATTGTTTTCATTACGTACAGACAATTCTGTCTAATTTTTAATTGATTTTTCCAATTGATGATTTCTTTTTTTATGTCAATAATTGCTCACAATTTTTTTTCGCTGTTCCAATGGGCCAGGCGTCCTGTTGTATCTGCGATAACATAATGGCACCTTCTATCAAAACCAAGATTTGATTGGATAAATCCAAAACCTTCTCGCTGCTCGTCTCAAAAGTCGCTATTTGATCTTTGACCCACTGGTGCAGTTCATTTTTATGTAAGCGTACCTGATCTTTTATCTTTTGATGTTCTGCCGGTATATCGGTGATAATATTTTGAAAACCACAGCCACGAAAACCAACTTCAACCAGCCAGGAATTTAGAAAATCGAAACTAGCGATCAATTTTTCCTTACCCTCGGGCTGGGTCGCTACGGCTTCTTCCAATAGGCCCATCCAATAGATATGCCTTCTTTGGAGATAGGCTACGGCAATGTCTTCCTTAGAACGGAAATGCTGGTACATGCTGGCTTTGGCCACCCCGGCTTCCTCAATGATCTTGTTTATACCAGTTTGGTTATAACCATCGTAATAAAACAGGGCCGATGCAGCATCAATAATCCTTTCTTTAACACCTTTCTTCTTCATTGGTTGAAATTAGCTCGATTGATTTTATACGACAAAGTTAGTTATTTTTTTAAAACGAACAAACCTGTCTGTTTATTTATGAAAACATTAAGAATATGATGTTAGGGAACGCCTGTTGAATTTTTTTGTTTAAAATTCGGGATTAAGCTCGCTAGGTATCTAATCGAAAACGCCTATTTTATTTAATAAACCCTTTTAAGAGTTTGTCTTTATAGGCCCTGCCTATAGGAAGTAGGGTGCCATCGTTTAGGTAGAGTTGGTTGCCCGATATCTTTCGAATATGCACCAAGCCCACCAAATACGATTTATGACATTGGCAAAAACCCTTGGCATCTAATTTTACGTTCCAGGTTTTTAAAGGCTCTTGACTCAAATATTTCTTTTCGATAGTATGGAGTTCGCAATAATCGGATCCGGCTTTAATATAAACCAATTGCCCTAGATCGATTCGGATAAGGTCGTGCCCTGACCGTAAAAGGAAAGAATCCGTTTTTACGGAAGGCGCTTCCGAAGGGGCTTGGCTTTTTGAATTTTCAAGAAGCTGTGAAGCCTTGGATACAGCCTTTAAATACCGTTGAAAGGGAAAGGGTTTCAATAGATAATCTACCACATCAAGCTCATAACTTTCCAATGCATAGTCTGGGAAAGCCGTAGTTAAGATAATGGCGGGTTTATAAGGCAAGATCGTTAAAAAATCGAGTCCGGAAATCTTGGGTAGGTGGATGTCCAAAAAAATCAAATCTATTACCTCTGTTTTTAAAAAACCTAGTGCCTCTAAGGGGTCGTGAAATGTTCCCACACGATTTAAATTCGGTGTATCTGAAATATAGGTTTCCAGAATGCGTTGGGCCGGGGGCTGATCTTCGATTACGATACACCTGATCATGTCGTACTTATTTAAGTTGCAACTTTAAGCGTACCGAAAAGATAGTGCCGTCTTCTGATATATCCAATTCATGTGAATTTGGATAAAGCAGCTGTAAGCGCTTTTGTACATTGGTAAGGCCAATACCCTTGCTTAGGTTTTGAGTATTGGAATTCTGCTGGTAATTGTTCACACAGCTGAATAAGAGCATGCCTTTTGGATCAATGCCTAGATCAATATCTATCTTGATGTTTCCAGACTGACTGGAGGTACTGTGTTTAAAGGCGTTTTCAATAAAAACACTGAGTATTAAAGGTGCAATACGTAAGGTGCCTGCCTTATCACTGGTAAAGTTTACCTCACCACGATTACCGATCTGTAGGGCACTGAGACTGGTAAAACTGCGTAAATGATCGATTTCCTTTTCCAAGGGTACAAAATCTTCGCGGCAATCATACAGCATATAACGCAAGACATTGGATAATTTTAAAATAATGTCCGGTGTTTCGGTAGAGCCGCTTATGGCATAAGAATATAGGTTGTTTAGATTGTTGAAGAGAAAGTGCGGATTGATCTGACTTTTAAGGAATTCCAGTTCGCTACTTTGTACCAAATGGGTCAGGTTCTCTACCTCTCGTTGTTTTTTATTGGCATCCCAAGCGAATTTAAAACCTACCAAAATGGCAATTACCGGTATTACCTCTAAAAAGGTATAACCAATACCTCGGAACCACTTACCCCGGGTATCCGGGAAATAGATTTTTTCCAGTATCAGTTCTTCATTAACTATTACCAAGGCGAGAACGGCCGTTAAACTCAAGGCGAACCCTAAATATTTTTTGGCATATAATAACCTGGGTAGCAAGACATAGTTTATAAAAAGTGCCGCCAATACATAAGAAAGGAAAAACCAAATGCCACCATGGTCGAATTCGTTATGCCATTTGTCATTGGACTCATCGTTCGAGACCACTTCAATGAGCCAGAGTAATATAATAAGTATACCCTGGAACAAGAATTCACTCCGATAGTGTTTTTTAATTCGGTTGATCATAGGGCAAAACTACCAAAATCGAGGGCTAAAGGGTTCATTTTCTTCGGAAACGACCCGTTTTCGTATCCGAACGTCATTTTACAAGGGCTAAACCTCCCCATGTCGTTCAGGTGGTGTTTTAGGGTGTTGGAATTGTAATATTTTTACGAAAACATCTATTGGCCCACCTTTGTGCCAACGTGATTTGTTTACATATGAAAAAGATTTTATATCTAACTTGTTTGTTTTTACTGGGCATATTTGCCCATGGTCAAGAATTGGAGTTACGTGGTTTGGTCGTAGATAAAACGACCGGGCAACCCATAGAGTTCGCTACGGTATTATTGGCCGATCCCGAAACCAAAAAGCCCATAACCGGGCTAACTACCGATTTGGACGGGAGATTTAAAATGACCACCGATGCTACTGATTTTTTTATGGAGATCAGTTTTATTGGGTACATAAAAACCACTATTGATCAATTCGATAAGACCAAAAAACGGATTGATCTGGGTTCCATTACCTTAGAACAAGATGTGCAAAACCTGTCGGAAGTAACGGTTACCGGAGAAAAATCGACTACCGAGTTCAAGTTAGATAAAAGGGTATTCAATGTAGGTAAGGATTTAAGTAGTGCCGGTGCCAGTGCCTTGGAGGTATTGAACAATATTCCCTCGGTTACCGTAGATATAGAAGGGGCCGTTAGTTTGCGGGGTAGCCAGGGCGTTCAAATGCTTATCAACGGTAAACCTTCGGTATTGACCAGTGGCGATGGTACCAATGCCCTAGGTACCATAACAGCCGATATGATCGAAAAAATCGAGGTGATTACCAACCCTTCGGCCAAATATGAGGCGGCCGGTACTTCAGGTATTCTGAATATCGTATTGAAAAAGGACGAGAAACAGGGGCTTAACGGCTCGGTTACCCTGAATACGGGTATTCCCGATAACCATAGTTTAGGACTAAGTTTGAACCGAAGATCCGAAAAACTGAATCTTTTTAGCCAGATCGGTATCGGTAGACGTAGTTTTCCTTCAGACAATAGATCGTTGAACCGGAATTTGGAAAATGGGGTTAGCGTTGAGAATATTGGGGATCATACAAAAAATGAAAAATTCTACAACTTCATCCTCGGGGCCGATTTCTTTCTGAATGAAAATAATGTGATTACCCTTTCGGGAAATTATGCCTTGGAACAGGAAGATGAGATCGGGAATAACAATTACACCGAGTACGATGCCAGTAACCAGGCCGGAAACCGTTGGACCCGGGTAGAGGATACCGAGGCTACCAACCCCAAATGGCAGTACGAGCTGCAGTACAAAAGTGATTTTACCGATCATGAAGATCACGACCTTTTGTTCTCGGCCATGGGTTCGTCTTTTGTAAAAGATTCAGAAACCAATTTTACCACAACGGGCGATAGACAGGCCTTGGAACGTAACCTGACTGATTTTGGTGAGAATGAGTACACATTTAAACTCGATTATACCCGACCACTTTCTGAAACTTATACCATTGAAACCGGGGCCCAATACGCCATAAACGATGTATCTAACGATTATGAGGTTTTGACTAATACTGACGGAAATTGGGTTACCGATTCCAACCAGACCAATGTGTTCAATTACGATCAAGGGGTACTGGGTGTCTATGGTACGGTAGGATTCGAAAAGGATCCTTGGGGCATTAAATTGGGACTTCGCATGGAGAATACCAATTTAGAGACCTATTTGGAAACCGATGATGTCAGGAACGTGCAAGATTACACTGATTTCTTCCCGAGTGCCCATACTTCCTATAAATTCAGTGAAGAGCTGTCGCTTCAAGCGGGGTATTCCAGACGGATTTCTAGGCCTCACTTATGGATTTTGAACCCATTTTTTGTGCAACGCGATATCTTGAACATTAGAAGGGGTAATCCGAATTTGTTACCCGAGTATACCGATTCTTACGAGGTGACCAGTATTTTTAAATTGGGCGATGTATCGATGAACCTAGCGGCCTTCCATCGTTATACCACCGATATT
This sequence comes from Sediminicola luteus, assembly GCF_002514735.1. Taxonomy (GTDB): domain Bacteria; phylum Bacteroidota; class Bacteroidia; order Flavobacteriales; family Flavobacteriaceae; genus HQA918. Next base: position 219,955 of record NZ_NBWU01000008.1, read on the forward strand.
ATTGAAGATGTGGTTACTACCGAAGAGATAGTAATTGAGGGCGAAACGGTTACACGAACCGTAAGTACCCCCGAAAATGTAGGAACCGCCAAAACCTACGGACTCGAAATGAACGCCAAATACAGTGCCATTAGATGGATGACCCTATCCATGGATGCCAATTATGGTTATTTTGAGCGCGATGGGGAATATGAAGGCCAGGTTTTCGATTTTACCGGAAATAGGGGTGGGGGGCGATTTATAGCCAAGTTCAAGCTTCCGGCAGATATCGATGTAGAGGCAACGGGTAACTATCGCTCAGGTTATCGAGAGCTGCAAGAAGTGCGCGAGCCCCAATACTTTATGGACATGGGTGTACGCAAGAAGATACTAAAAGGCAAGGCCATCTTAAATTTGAGTATACGTGATGTCTTCGCTTCCCGAAAATTCGAATCTACGACCAGTCAGCCTACCTTTTACCTCGAAAATTCACGACAAAGAGGGCGTTTCGTAACCTTCGGGGTCAGTTTTGGCTTCGGTAAAGGGGAAGCCATGGAGTTTTCCGGTCAAAAACGATTTTAAACAAATTTTTAATGTTGAGAGGATTCCTTTTACCAATGGAATCCTTTCCAAACTAGTTATGTGGCGTTGTTCCCAAAGAACATAGGCAACTCCACTTATATCATCTTTTAAAAAATCATTCTTATGAAATTAGTTCTGTACGGCTTTGTATTGTCTATGTTGTTGATGGCCTCTTGTAAAGAGCAACCCAAAACCAGTGAAGCGCCTAATGAAGATTCACAGGTTGAAGTTAATTTTAACGGCCTAAAGTCGGTAGATACCGAACATAGTACCTTGTATTGGAAAGGTTATAAGATTATGGGCAACCATACCGGTACTATCGGGTTAAAAAGCGGTTCATTGGTTTTTGATAAAGGCGCCATTACGGGCGGGAAATTCGTTGTGGATATGCAATCGGTAAAGGTTACCGAGTTAATGGATTTCGGAGAGGCGGAAGAAGAGGAAGAAGAATCGGATGAAGACGATAAATCCGATTTGGCCCAGCACCTTATGGATGCAGATTTTTTTGATAGTGAAACCCATCCCACGGCTACCTTTCAGATTACCAATAGTACCCATAGCGGAAACACCTACCAGATTAACGGGAACCTTACTATAAAAGGGGTTCAGAAAGAAGCTTCGTTCGAGGCTCAGATGAATGAAAATATCTTGAAAGGTACCTTAAGCATTGATCGTACCCAATTTGGCGTTACCTACGGATCGGGCTCGTTTTTCGAAAACTTGGGCGATAGGGCCATCAAAGATAAATTCGATATTGAGGTAAGCCTTCATATCATTGAATAAAAGGGTAAGGTCCCATTTTCAAGCTTGAAAAACTTTCAACATATTTGCGGCCTAAAATCAATGTAAAATGGCAAAAAAGAACGCACATTATTGGTATCGTACCTTACATAGGGATATCGCTTATTTTTTTCTTGGTCTAATATTGGCCTTTTCCTTTTCAGGAATCGTTTTAAACCATAGGCGATCTATAGATCCACAAGAATACACGGTGAATACCGAGAAAATAAAAGTAGACCTAGAGTCTGATAAAAGCCTATGGACACCAGAGTATATGAAAACCTTGGGAGCTACGATTACCGAAGAACCTTATCGCGATTTTAGGGATAGGGGAGAAGCCGTTCGCCTCTATTTTGAAGATGCCTACGCTACTATTAATGTGGCCACTGGAGAAGGGGAAATAGAGTATGTTCGTACCATTCCCGTATTGGGTCAAATGACCATTTTACATAAAAGTACCAATACTTGGTGGATTTGGTTCTCCGATATCTTTGGGGTGGCCATGTTGGTAATCGCCATAACGGGCATGTTCATAGCCAAAGGAAAGTATAATTTTAAGAGAAGGGGCTTACCCCTGGCCCTTTTAGGGCTAATATTTCCTTTTATCTTCCTCTTTTTGATTCGATAAAAGTTTTGAACTAGCAAGCAAAGGGCGTCTATTAATTTAGACGCCCTTTGTTTTTTTGGTTATTCACGTGAATCAAGAGTTGAACTCTCTGTGGTCCTCTGTGCTACTCCGTGAAACTCTGTGCAACAACACATAAGGCTCAAGTTACACAGAGGCAAGCCGAGGATACCCAGAGTTACACTGAGAAATTTCATCTGGTTTTCAATAGATTACATTAACCTTTAATTCGCATTATTCAGTTTAACGATTGCTGCGTACCCAGCTGAACAGGGCCAGTGAAACGAGTCCGCATACCGCCAATCCTAAAAAGAGGGGGAGCACCGTATCTTCTACAAAACTACCGATCAGGGTGGCAATGGGAATGGCCACCACCGTGGAAAAGAATCCATTTATGGCTGCCCCAATGCCCGCTATATGTCCTATGGGTTCCATGGCTATGGATCTAAAATTACCCCACATAAAGCCTAAACAAAAAAATTGAAGCGATAAGAAAACGACCAAGACCCAAACACTGGGGTTACTTTCCTTTCCAAAGAATAGTAATACATATAACAGGGCCACGGCGCAGAATCCGATCAAGGCGGAATAGGAAAGGTTACGCATGCCAAAACGCATGACCAAGGTACCGTTCAAAAGGGTGGAAAGACCAATGGAAACGGCCAGACCCGCAAATATGTATGGAAATACTTCCTTTAAACCATAATGATCTTCAAAAATGTGTTGCGAGGCACTGAGGTATACCAAAAAAGAGCCTGTGACCAATCCGGAAACTAGCGTAAAAACAACAGTCTCCCTATACCGAAGCAACTCCTTAAAACCATCGAAAAATAAATGGCTGGTAAACGGAATTTTGTATTCCGGATGTAGTGTCTCGGCCTGTCTACGCCAAAACCATAACCCTACAATGGCTGTTAAAACAAGCTGTACATAAAAAATGGCGCGCCAATCGGCGAATTCCAGAATTAGTTTGCCAAAGGCGGGGGCCACAATCGGAACCAAGATAAAAAATGCGGTTACAAAAGACATGACCTTGGCCATTATGTCGCCTTTGTATAAATCGCGAATGATGGAGATGGTTATGGTGCGTGAAGAAGAAAGACCTATCCCTTGCACAATGCGCCCGAATACCATGAGTTCTAAACTACCCGAAGCCAAACAAATAAAACTTCCTATGGCAAAAATCAGGATACCCAAATACACCACCGGTTTACGGCCCACGGAATCGGAGAGCGGGCCAAAAAAGAGTTGACCAACACCAAGACCTAGAAAGATCATGGTTACCAACATCTGGTTTTCCGTGGCATCGTGGCTACCAACACTGGTGCCAATGGCCGCTAAGGCAGGTAGCAGGGTGTCTATACTTAAGGCCACGATAGACATTAAGGCGGCCATTAAGGCAATAAACTCAAAAGAGGGCTTTTCCGATGAGGGTGCTACAGTTTTTGGTTCGTGTTTTTGCATTAGGCAAAAGTACGGCCAAATGTGGCGCTATAAAAAGATTGGCGGGAAAGAAGTCAAATGGGAAGCGAAGCTAAAGCTAAGAATGGACAAGAATAGAAATATCGTATAAAAGATTATACCAAATTTACTAGGTAGTCCACCACCTTACCCTAAGGCTAAGGTGGTATAGGCCCTCACCCCCGGCCCCTCTCCCTTGGGGAGAGGGGAGGCAAAAAAGCTTATTAATAAAAAAGCCCTTATTCCTAACAGGAAAAGGGCTCTTTCATTGGTGATTTCGGTTGGCTTATAACGGAATGTTTCCGTGTTTACGCTTAGGCCTATCTACCTCTTTGTTTTCTAACATGGCGAAAGCTTTGATCAACTTACGTCTCGTATTTCTAGGTAAGATTACCTCGTCGATAAAGCCTCTTTCGGCAGCCGAATACGGATTGGCGAAAAGCTCGGCATATTCGGCTTCTTTTTCTTTCCATTTGGCCTCGGGATCATCAGCGGCCTTGATCTCACGTTTAAAAATAATCTCGGCAGCCCCTTTGGCACCCATTACCGCAATTTCGGCCGAAGGCCAGGCAAAGTTCATATCGGCCCCAATGTGTTTAGAGTTCATTACATCGTAAGCACCCCCATAGGCTTTTCTGGTAATAACCGTTACCCGCGGCACCGTAGCTTCACTTAGCGCATACAATAGTTTGGCACCGTGCACGATAATACCGTTCCATTCTTGATCGGTACCAGGCAAGAACCCGGGTACGTCTTCCAGTACCAGAAGCGGAATATTGAAACAATCGCAGAAGCGGGTAAAACGGGCCGCTTTTTTAGAGCTGTTCACATCTAAACATCCGGCCAAAAACATGGGATTGTTGGCGATTACCCCAATACTGCGACCGCCTAAACGTGCAAAACCAACGATAATGTTCTCGGCATGGTCTTTATGTATCTCATAAAAAGATTCGGCATCAATAATTCCTTCGATAACCGCATGCATATCGTAAGGCTTGTTGGGGTTGTCGGGAACAATGTCTGCTAGATTCTCTCTTATCTCATCATCGATTTCATAAGGTAGGCATGGGGCTTTCTCTGTATTGTTCTGCGGCAGGTAACTCAAAAGACGTTTTACATCTTCGAGGCATTCGATGTCGTTGGCCGATGTAACATGGGCCACCCCAGACTTGGTAGAATGGGTACTGGCCCCACCCAAGGCCTCGGCACTTACCTCTTCATTGGTTACCGTTTTTACCACGTTGGGGCCGGTAACGAACATATAACTACTGTCTTGTACCATCAAGGTAAAATCGGTCATGGCCGGTGAATACACGGCACCCCCGGCACAGGGCCCCATTATGGCCGATAATTGCGGAATTACCCCGGAAGACTGCACGTTCCGATAAAAAATGTCAGCATAGCCCCCTAAGGATCGCACTCCTTCTTGAATACGCGCACCACCGGAATCGTTAAGGCCGATTACGGGTGCCCCTACCTTTAGGGCCAGATCCATGATTTTACAGATTTTTTCGGCATGAGTTTCCGATAAGGCACCCCCAAAGACCGTAAAGTCTTGGGCGAAGACATAAACCAGCCTACCGTTAACGGTACCGTAGCCGGTGACCACGCCATCGCCATAGTATTTTTCTTTTTCCATACCAAAGTCCTTGGTACGGTGGGTTACCAATACACCTATTTCTTCAAAAGAGCCTTCGTCCAAGAAATAACGGATCCGTTCCCGGGCCGTCAGTTTCTTTTTCTGGTGCTGCTTTTCTATACGCTTTTCGCCCCCACCCAAATGGGCTTGGGCCAACTTTTGCTTTAAATCGTTTATTTTGGATTCCATTGTCTTTGTGCTAAGGATTCTTAGTTAGGTAAACGAAGTTTTTTCTGATCTTCCAGATAACACTTCAAGGCCATTTTGGCTGCCAATTCGGCTTCGGTATCCGTAGCCTCTTCCAACATCTCGGGGGCATAATAATTCTTTACGAAGTGGGTATCGAAATTGCCCGAGGTAAAGGCTTCGTGGTTACACACGAACGCACCAAAGGGTAGGGTAGTGGCCACGCCTTCTACCTTATAGGCGGCAATGGCTTCCTTCATACGTTGTATGGCAGATTCACGGGTATCGCCATAAGTGATCAGTTTCGAGAGCATGGGGTCGTAATAAATCGGTACATCCATGCCTTGTTCGAATCCGTTATCTACCCGAATGTTCTCACCTTCCGGCAATTGGTAGGTGGTTAAATTACCCACGCTGGGCAAGAAGTTGTTCAAAGGGTCTTCGGCATATACGCGCAATTCTACGGCATGGCCCGTAATACTTAAATCTTCTTGTTTTAACGCGAGTGCTTCGCCCCGGGCGACCTGAATCTGAAGTTCCACCAAATCTACTCCAGAAATCCATTCACTAACAGGGTGCTCTACCTGTAAGCGGGTATTCATTTCGAGGAAATAGAAGTTGAGGTCGGCATCCATCAAAAACTCTACGGTACCTGCGCCTACATAATCACAAGATTTGGCCACATTAATGGCCGCCTCGCCCATTTTGGACCTTAATTCTGGGGTCAATATGGCCGAAGGCGCCTCTTCTACCACCTTTTGGTGCCTACGTTGTATACTACACTCCCGCTCAAAGAAATGCAAAACATTTCCGGTGGTATCGGCCATTACCTGTATTTCGATATGGCGTGGCGAGGTTACGTATTTTTCTATGAATACCGAACCATCACCAAAGGCCGAGGTGGCCTCGCTTATGGCGCGGTTCATCTGTGACTCTAGGTCTTCGCGTTTTTCTACGATACGCATACCCTTACCACCACCACCGGCAGAGGCCTTGATTAAGATAGGGTAACCGATTTCGTTGGCGATCTCCTTGGCTTTTACCACGTCGGTTATAGCTTCGTCTATACCGGGTACCATAGGAATATCGTAGGCCTTAACCGCTTCTTTGGCTGCTAGTTTACTACCCATGACCCGTATGGCTTTAGAACCCGGACCAATAAAGGTGATATGGTTCTTCTCGACCGCTTCGGCAAATTCGGCATTCTCGCTCAAGAAACCGTATCCGGGGTGTATACCGTCTACGTTGAGCGATTTGGCCACTTCAATAATTTTATCGCCCAAAAGATAGGAGGCACTCGATGCGGGCGGACCTATACAAACGGCCTGGTCGGCAAATCGGACGTGGGGCGAGTTTCTATCGGCTTCCGAGTAGACGGCTACGGTCTTAATACCCATTTTCTTTGCGGTTCGCATTACCCTAATGGCAATTTCTCCCCTATTGGCTACTAATATTTTCTTCATGATTACGATATAAGGGGTTGGCTATTCGAATTCGATCAGCAAGGCGCCTTTTTCAATGGCATCACCTTGTGCTACTTCAATCGATTTAATGATACCATCACGTGGCGAACTGATCATGTTCTCCATTTTCATGGCCTCTAAGACCAAGAGCACATCGTCGGTCTTTACTTCTTGGCCTACGGAAACATTAATGTCCAAAATAAGCCCGGGCATAGGAGCCTTTATCGAATTTACTTGTTTACCTGCGCCCAAAGAAAAGCCCATCTCCTTGATCAAACGATCTAGGTCGTCTTTAAGGCTTACTTCATACTTTCGGTTGTTAATGACCAGGGTGTAGGTCTTGTTGTCAAAATCGGCCTTTTCGACCGCGATGGCATAGGATTTAGCTTGGTCTATGAGGTGATAGGTACCGGCACCAGTGGGTATAACGTCGAAGTCGTCGAGTTGGTCCACCGAAATGTCGTACGCTCTGTTTCCATTGACCTTTGCTTTGAAATTGGTGTTCATATGGAAAGTTTTAGCCCTATAAAGGTACGGTTTTCCATGGCTTGAAAACTGACGATTATCATTTGTTAAACTGTGACTTTATTAGCTATGGGAAACGATGCCAACACTACAATCTCATACAGGGGAATTGATTACAATATGGTTATGATGTGTAGTTGTAAGTAGCAGTATTACAGTTATTTGTGTTTGTTGTACTGTTTAGTTTGAAAGGCGAGAAATATTAACCGTTGTGGATTGTAAACTTTGGTAGAAATCGGCTAAAATCGCTGGACCATCGAAGTTTTCCCAAATTTTGATGCTTTTGCCCAAATCCGGGGCTACCACCCAATTATTTTCCTGAATATAAGGGGTAGAAATGGTGTGGGATTGTCCCCATTCCGGATTTTTCAGCAACGCTAATGCCACTAAATCACAAATTGGAAGTTGCTCGGATGTCATGGCCATACTTTTGTTTTGGAATAGGTCTACCAAATAATCGCCCAGGCAGTGAAATAATCCGCCATGCCTACCGATAACAGGAACTTGAATAGGGGAGCCTTGACCAGAAAGGGAAACTATATCTTTTCTTTTCGCCTGAACATGGGCCGCACCATTGGGAGAATCGAAACGGCCCAAGACCATCTCGAACTGTATGCCTGATTGCAAAACGACGTTTACAGCTTCAACATCGGCCATAAGGTTGTATTCCCCTGGGTCGGGATAGTTCGAACCCAACCAAACCACACGGACTAAAGAAGCTATATCAGGGCATTTTGCCAACGCCAATGCCAAATGTGTCAATTTACCAATGGCGGCCACCACCAAGGGTTGTTCAACAGATTGTAGGCGGGCCTGTGCTATAATGAATTCTACGGCTTGTATACCGTTTATTTTATCGAAAGTCGGTAATGGTTCGTAGTCGGTCATTCGGCCTTCAACCCCCTTGATCAAGGGATTGGATGCCGCCTCTTCTCCACTGAGTTGAAGTATCCGAGATGCTTCTTCATAATGTTGGTCAATACTACCGCCATGATCCGTAGCATGTACCGTTATGCCTTTAATATCAAAAATCTGTGGATTGTAAAGGGCATAGGCTAAGGCCATTTGATCGTCGATATCGTTATTTGTATCTGTATCGATAATTAAGGGAATACGACCGTTAGCTACTGACATAGTACGTGTTTAATGGGCGGGCTGTTGTTCTAAAAACCGTTCTATTTCCCCTAAGGAAGGAATAGAGGTCTGTGCCCCTAATTTAGTAGTCGATAAAGCCGCCGCCGCCATGGCGAATGGTATGGCCTCTGCCAAACACCAGCCTTGGGTAATACCTTGTGCCAAGGCCCCATTGAATACATCCCCGGCGGCAGTAGTGTCTACTGCCGCAACTGGAAATGTAGGGTAGTGTTTAGTTAAATTTTCAGTATGTAGCAAACAACCTTGGTCACCCAAGGTTATCAATACATTTTCTATACCCTTGGCCCTAATATTTTGGGCTGCGGTTTCGGCTTCGGTTAGATTGGTTATGGGGGTCTCACCTAAAAATTCGGCTTCTACTTTATTCGGGGTCAATAACCAAAGGTTTTTACAAAGTGCTTCAGTTAAATCCTTGGCAGGTGCCGGATTTAGTATAACCTTAACGCCGTTTTTTAGGGCCAACTCAGCGGCATAGGTAACGGTTTCCAAAGGAATCTCAAGTTGCATAAGTAACACCTTGGCCGTACTGATAATGGGAATAAAAGGGGCTAAATCTGCCGGACTTAAGGTCATATTGGCACCAGAGGCTACACCTATGGCATTGTCACCCTTTTCTGAGACAAATATTTGTGCGATACCCGTAGGGGTATGGTTATCTTTTAAAAAGAATTCTTGTGGTAGTCCGGTTTTGGTAAAATACGATTGCAGATCATTGCCGTAACGGTCGTTCCCTAACTTACAGATAAAACCTATGTCACCTCCGGCTCTATGGCCGGCCATGGCTTGGTTGGCACCCTTACCGCCAAATACCTCTAAAAAATTACCCCCCAAAACAGTCTCACCATTCTTGGGTATTTTGGGCAGGCTCACTACCAAATCTATATTAGCACTTCCGATAACCATTAAATCCATATGGGGGTAGTATTGTTGCGCAAACGTTTGTGCAAATATATGATTTTTCTAATGATATGCAACGGACTTAGAAGCGTTAATCTATTTAATAAGGGTTTTTACCGATTTTCGACGGATTAACCGGGTAGGAATCAGGGTCTTTACTTTAGGGGTGTCTCCAGCGATACTTTCAAGTAGGTTTTGTACAGCTTGTTTACCAATGGCCTCAGCGTTTTGGAAAACCGCGCTAACCGGTGGGTCTAAAAGAGAGAAATAGGGGAGGTCGTCAAAAACGATTAGAGATAGGTTTGTTGGGATATCGACGCCTAATTCCCGGGCTTCCAACAAAACACCCAAACCTATTAAATTGTTCATAGCCAAAAGGGCCGTTGGTGGCTTTTTGAATGCCATTAGGGTCCGTAGCGCCTTACGACCGGCTTCGATACTGAATTCTTGGCCCACAATCAGCGATTCAACAATATCGATTCGTGACTGTATATGGGCCTCCTTATAACCGGCGATACGCTCCTGTACCAATTCCGAAGTGCTATCGCCCGAAACCAAAGCGATATGGGTATGGCCGTTGGTTATAAATTCTTCCACGGCAATACGACATCCCAAACGGTTGTCTGAACTGACAAAGGGAATAGCATCCTTAGAAGAATAACGGTCAACGAAAACCAAAGGGATATTCTTCGCTAGAACTTGGTCAAAATGGCTCGTGTCTTGGGAAACCGGTACGGCAATAATGCCATCAACTTTCCGCCCTATCATTTTCATAACCTGTTCCTTTTCCCGTTCGGCATTTTCTTGCGATCCCACAAATAGGATGGAATAGTTCGATTCGGCCGCACATAGTTGGATGTGTTTGGCCAAGGCCGAGAAAAAAGGGTTGTCAATATCGGGTAGCATCAAGCCCAAGGTAAAGGTCTTGGATGCCTGAAGGCTTTGGGCCAAAAGATTAGGGGCATAGCCCACCTTTTTTACATGGGCCATTACCGTGGCCACGGCCTTGTCGCTTATCCGATATTGTTTGGCCTTGCCGTTTAATATTCGGGAAACCGTACCTGGCGAAAGGTTGAGGTCTTTTGCAATCTCTTTGAGGGTTGACATACCAGCAAATTAAACGAAATCAAAAGACCTTTGCAAAGGCTTTGATGACAATGCCTTTAGAAAACTAATATGCTTAGTCTTGATTATTACCTTTTTCCATGCCAAGCGCATAAGTCTTACAGGAGTGTTTATGCATTTACTAGAATGAAAGGCCTAGTATTGAGGTTTACCTTCAAAAAAAGGTCTAATGCTTTAGAAATGAGATACTGTTCTTTAATTTTTGAAAGTTAATCGTAAATTGCGTACGAAAATTCGCCATGTTACATGGTGGGTTGTGATCGAAGGAATTTAATGTAGGAAGATGGAGCAGGAATCGATTAAAGGCTGGCCCAAAGCCAATGGCGAAGCCGTACAGGCTATCGTAAAGAAAGTAAAAGCAGGCGACGACCCCTTTCAATTAGACAAAGCGGCACTATTGGCCGAATATAAAAACTCGGGCCATATGAGTGCCGAGGAGTTTAGTTTTAACCATGCTTTTGCTTGGCATGCACTTCACCATAAACTCGACGATACAGAAAGTAAACAAGCCTTGTTTCTTTTGGTGTTGGAATGTGTTCTAGAGAACGGGTAATATGCAGTAGGTCAAGGATTTTCTTTTTGTAATCTCTTAAGGATCTTTAAGGGTCGGTCGTTGGGGTCGGTCAGGTCAATATTAAACCTACGCACCATAAGCTGCAGTACCTTGGTAGGGTTTTTATGCTCGTATTGATAAGAGCGGTAAGACATTTGCATGCGTTCGAAGAGGCTTAAAGGTTTGGCATACGGATTTTTGTACAATGTGGCTTCCATACGCTGGACCATTTCCTTGTTTTTTAACGCGCTTACCTTTAGTTTTTTTTCTACCCGGTGTAGACTGCCTTCTTTTTCTTTTTTTACGATGACCTGGGCCACTAAATCGGCAGCTTTGCCATAAATAATTTGCCAATCGGAATCGGAAATGGAGTCATGTTTTTGAGGGTCGTACTGATCTATGGTGAGTAAAAAAGCGTCGTTATAACTATACCCTTCATAGACCAATCGGGCCATTTTCTTAACCCAGTCTTGATGGCGGTATGTGGCCTCTTTTTTAGACACCCTCTTATAGCTTTTTAACGTACTTGGTCAGGATTACGATCTGTTGTCCGTCTACCTTACCTTCAATATATTCAGCATTCTCATGGTCTAGTGAGATACGCCTAACCGCCGTACCTCGTTTGGCCACCATACTAGAGCCTTTTACCGGAAGGTCTTTTATCAAAACCACACTGTCCCCGGCTGCTAATGTTACCCCATTACTGTCTTTATGAATTACTTTATCGTCCGGATCATCGCCTTCGCCGGTGGCTTGGGCCCATTGCAATTCTTCTTCCTCCAAATAGATCATATCCAATAGATCTTGGGGCCATCCTTCATGTCTTAAACGCGTGAGCATGCGCCATGCCACTACTTTTACAGCGCTGTGTTCGCTCCACATACTGTCGTTTAAGCAGCGCCAATGGTTGGCTTGGGTCTTTTCAGGGTCTTCGATTTGTGAAATACAGTTTTGGCAAGCATGCACGGCTTCATCCAACCCACCGTTTGTTTGGGGTTGAACGAGATAAACCACTAAGTTTTCAGCACTGCCGCAGAGCTCACATAGATTTGTAGATCGTTTCCCCAGTTCCCGTTCCAATGCCATAATACTATATTTAGTTTGACAAAAATGGGGCTAATATCCCGTTTGGGCAACCGGGAAACTTTAGAGGTGGGAAATTGTTGACAAATTTTAGATGGCGATGTACCTACGCATGCCGGCAACATATATTTTTGTTTGCTTTTTAAGTGAGCTATGGAAAAATTACAAGTTGGTGATAAGGTTTATAATGTAAGCCGTGATGGCTTTGAAGACTTCGCACGCTATTCGTTTTCCGAGGTCGAAAGATTGACCAAAACCTTAGCGGTGCTTAAAAATGGTACCCGCTTGTTTAACGAACCTCGGGAATCTTTTATCATGGAATCGGTCGGATATCCCGTAAAAGGGGAGTGGGGCACCCATTGGCATAAAGTTAGTATTCAGGCCATACGTCAGGCACAAATGGAGGCCGAAAAGATCAAAATACACGATTGGTTCGAAAAACGGGAGTTTAGCCTAGAGGAAAAGAAAAAGGTTTTTGAATTGTTCCGATCGTAAAACTTCTTAAAACCCGAAGGAAGCCCGAAGGCTTCCCGATTTTAATGAACATCATGGGTGGCACATGGACTTTCCATGATTTTTTTAACTGTTACCAGTAATTTTTAGATGCTGGCCTATACCCCTAAAGTGTCATAGACCATTTCTTTATACGTCTCTCCAATGGGTATGCGTTCTCCTTCAATGAGTATTTTGTTTTTCTGAACCGCATTAATGTGGTTAATGTTTACGGCATAGGATCTATGGGTGCGTAGGAAAGTGGTGTTGGGTAGTTTCTCTAGCAATTCCTTGAAATTGGATAATGTCAAAACCGACTTATCCTGTCCTTTTATGTAAATCTGTATATAATCGCGAAGCCCCTTGAGGTATAAAATTTCCCCTATTTCCAGTTTTATGTTCTCGTATTCCGATTTCACGAATACAAAACTATGGGCCCCGCTGCGTTCTTCTGTCGGAACCACTTGTGGTTTGGGTTGATTTGATCGTTCCCATTCCAGTTTTTCACGAACCCTCGAAACCGCCTTTAAAAATCGATGGAAACGAATGGGTTTCAATAAATAGTCTACGGCGTTTAACTCGAAGCCTTCCACCGCATATTGCGGATAAGCCGTAGTAAAGACAAAATAAGGCAGATTATCCAAGTTTCTGGCCAATTCCAGTCCACTAAGATTGGGCATTTCAATGTCTATAAAGGCCAGGTCGATTTTACTTTTACTGAGCAAGGGAATGGCCTCGAGCGGATTGTTAAAACTACCCACCAGTTCTAAGGCATCGATTTGATCGATATACGAAGCCACGATATCTACGGCCAAGGGCTCATCGTCAATGATAATACATTTCATCCGATAGGTCTAATTGCAGGTTAACATGAAAGGCATCGGCCTCTTGATGAATATCCAACTGGTAACGGTCGGGATACAGAAAATCTAATCGTTCACGGGTATTGTTCAGTCCTATTCCATGGTTTTGCCCATGTTGTGCACTGCGGCCCAATAGATTGGAACAAGAAAAGTTCAATTGGTCTCCGGCAACCGTAAATACCACCTTTATAAAGGTATTACCCATATAATCGGTACCATATTTAAAGGCATTTTCTATAAATGAGATAAGCAGTAAAGGCCGTATTCGCTGGGTGCTGATGTCGCCATGCACATTAATGGTCACATATTCGGTATTGGCAATACGTAACAACTGAAGCTTAAAATAACTTTGTATATAAGAGATTTCATCGTCGAGTTTTACCCAATCCCTTTCCGATTGATAGAGCATATAGCGCATTAACTCCGATAGGGTCAATACGGCCTCAGGGGCTTGGGTAGACTGTTTTCGGGTTAAAGAATAGATACTGTTCAAAGAGTTGAACAAAAAATGTGGATTTAACTGATGCCTTAACAGTTGCAATTGGGCACCGACTTTTTGGGTTTGTATATCCTTTCTTTTGAGTTCGTTTTTATGCCATTCTTGGTATAAGCGTATGGCCGTACCCAAGCCAATCTGTAACAAAACGGTCATTATAGGAAAACCTCTTAAACCAATGGGTTTTTGTACAAAAGCTCTTAGATGTTCTGGCAATTGGGCGCCCATAAAGCCCGGGAAATGGCGAGAAATATAGATACTGGAGAGTACCAAAAGCCCGCACCCCAAAATATAGGCCCAGATTTTTTTCCGCAGCAGCAGATAGGGCACCATTAAGGCGTAATTGATATAGAACAAACCAATATCTATAGCAAAGCGATACCAAACCATATGTGAGAACGATCTTTGTACAAAATTGAACCGGATCAGAATAATGGCACACAAAATCATCCAGATCAATAAATGATAGTATACGGTATTGTTTTTATTGGTATGTAGCGGTATGGCAGCCATTTGGCGGTAAAAGTAATTCTACGGTTTGCTTTTTAATGCGACTCTATAATTCCCTTAACTTAGGTTTATTAAAAGATTAACGTTTCGGGGCTTTTACCCCCAGAAGGGACAACTCTTCCAAGCTAACCCTAGGGTCGATCCCCAATTCAAGTTTACGAACGACCAATTGTGCGGTCTTTTTTGCCGAGCTTCGATTTGGGAATTTGTTCTTACCCGAAATTACTGGGATGTATTCTTGTTTGATTAGCACCTTATCGTTGTGGTAAATGATATAGCCATAGCCCGATGCTTTTCGAATAACCTCATGGGTAAAGGGGGAGACAGGCCCTTGTTCTTCATGTCTGTTAAAGCCCCTAAAGACAAGTAAGATGGTCAAAAGCAGCAAACCTCCCCCCAAAAACAACTGAACATTAGTCATCTTCATCATAATCTTCAAAAGGAAATACTTCGTGTATGTCGTCTAGATACAGATTTCCGGTACGGCCCAACAGCACATAGCCTTTGTTACCGTTAGAGAACCCAATGGCGTCTTCGCGGGTGGCGCCTTCTAGGCCACTGATTTCTTCCCAAGTATCGCTGGTGGGGTTGTATTCCCAAATCGAGGTTTGGGGCCCAGAGATGTTTCCGGTGGCAACATAACCGTAGCCCCCAATACTTAGCCCTACGGCATTGGCCCGTGTTACGTTATAATCGTCTTCTTCGTCTAAATCTAGTTTTCGGGTCCAGGTTTCGGTATTCAAGTCAAATTCCCAAAAATCGACTTTATACGTACCATTACTTTCACCGGTACCCATATAGGCCTTGTTCCCGATTACGAACGATGTGGCACCACGACGTTTGTCGCCACCAAAGCCGATGACCTCGGTCCAAGAATCGGATGCCGGATCATAACGCCAAAAATCCTTAAGGTCATTGTCTCCATCGTACCCGGTACCTACCCAACCGTATTGTTCACTGGCGAAAGAAACGGCTTCACGACGGAGGCCTCCGGCAAAATCGGCTTTTTGTACCCACATGTTTCCATTAGGGTCGTACTCCCAAAAATCGGACAGTTCAAAATCGCCATCATATCCGGTGCCCAAATAGCCCTTGGAACCAATGGCCAAACCTATGGCAGCACTTCTTGGTGTACCGGGAAAATCGGCTTTCTGAACCCAAAAATCGAGCTCCATATCGTATTCCCAAAAATCGGTACGGTAATCGTCTCCGTCATAACCGGTACCCATATACCCCTTGGTACCTATGGTAAATCCGGCCACATTACTACGGGGAACCCCATCGAAAATAGAACGTTCTTGCCAGTTACCACGGTCGGTACTATCGTCGCTAGAGCACCCCACCACTAAGGTCAGTGCAGCTAGTATAACGCATACTTTTACGTAATACATCTTTTTCATTTTGCAGTTGTTTTTGTTTTATTAAATCGGTATTTAAGGCCCATGGCCCAGGTGGGTCTTGGGTCTATGTTATAATCGAATACAATTTGGTTGCTGTGATCGGCCAATTGATATATGGGGTCTACCGCAAATCCTAAGGTTAGTTGGGCTGACCAATGGGGGCCCAGAGCATAGCCTAAACCCAATGTTGTGTTTATCTGTGAGCTTAAGATCTTTTCGGCCCAGCGCCCATTCACTTCAAATGGATCACTAATATTACTGTAGCTCCCTTGGTGTTCGGCCTTAAGTTGAATGTGGTAACGCCCTGTTCGGAAATCTATCGCAGTTTCCGGGTAGCCCAATAAAACATGCCATTGTTTCGATAACTGATGCCTGTAGGCTAAATAAGGTAGCCATTCGGGTTTTCCTGTTCTAATATCGTAATGGGTGCCAATAACCAGCGAACTGGGCTTTGTTCCGTTTTCAGTGCTCCAGGAATACCCGATACGTAACCCTCCTCCTAGAAAGAAATCGTCGCGAACCAAGTTATGGGTCAGGGTAGCGGATAACTGGGAGATGAATTGGGTGGTAAAATGCCAATTCTTACTTATATCGAAACGAAAACTAGGTTTGTTTACCACATGATATACTTTTTTTAAGGCATCATCATTGATACCGATCTCCGGGTAAAAAGTAAAATTCGAGCTTTCTGTAATTCCTAAAGAAGTAGCTAAAAACATAGTGCTGAATCCGAGATTAAAATGGGCTTGTGCACTAAGTTCGGTTTGGGTGAAATCAGGACCGTTTTGATCACCGACCGACAAAAATCGTTCAAAGGCTACCGTATTGGTCTGGGTTTGTGCCTGAAATGGTATATGTATAATCAAGGTCATAAAAATCAGAAGTCTTCTGAGCATTTTTAAGGCGAAACTAAAAGGGTAATCCGCTGGTGACAAATACATTATGCGAACCCGCTTATTGTCTCTGCGAACACTGCCGACAGTCGACCAAGTCGGTTCGTCGAGGTTTTTTGGGGGTAGAAAGATCTAAACTAAGTGTAGGTAGAAGTTATTTTCGATTGGAAAAGGGCCCCTTTAGTTTCGTCTGTAAAAGAAAACTATGAGATGGGTTTTATTAGGGATAATGGCAGTGTTTTGCATTTTTTCCTGTACTGATATCGACCAGATCGATTTGGAGATCGGAAAAGACTTGGTGAGTAGTAATACCAAAGTATATTATATAGATACCCTGAGTGTGCGATCGAGTACTATACGCCTCGATTCTATGGCGGTAAACTCCAGCTCGCGCTTTGTGGTGGGTAATTATGAAGACCCCATTTTCGGTACATCGGTGGCCGAGACTTTTTTGCAATTAAGGTTAGAGACTTTCTCCATAGATAATGAGGCGACTTACGATTCCATTCAGTTGGTTCTTGATTACGATGGTTACTTTTATAACGATACCTTGGCCGAACAACGGCTTCAGGTGTTTGAGGTGCTCGAAGACATCGAATTCAATGACGACGATGGATTACCGTATAACACCACTTCTTTTAAGGCCAGTTCACAAGATTTGGCAGATCATGTATACAAACCCAGACCTAAATCTGGCGATACTTTGTTTATAAATCTAGACGATGCTTTTGGAGCTCGGCTATTTGAACAGATCCAAGAAAAAGATATTACGGATAATGAAGAATTACAGCGGGCCTTTAAAGGGCTGAAAATACAGGCCGAAAGCCCAGGGCATACCTTGGTGGGTTTTGAGCAATCGAGTTTTGTAAGGTTGTATTATAGTATTGATAAAGAAACCGATGACGATGAGCGGGTTCGCGATTTTACCTTTGGTACGCCACAGTCATTTACAGCTTTTCCTAGCGATTTTACCGGGAGTCTGTTCGAGGGGTTGAGCAGCCAAGAACAGACACTTTCGAGTCTTGAGGCCGATGGACAGAGTTTTATGCAAACAGGTAACGGCCTTTTGACCAAGATCCATGTCCCTTATTTGGAGCGCATATACGATATTCCGGGAACAGGCACCATTTTGTCGGCTACTTTGGTGGTACCCATGTCTTCCGATGCCGACCCAGACCAGCATCCGATACGCGATTCGATACAAGCCTATTACCTAGACCAAAAGTCTGATATAGTGGGCACTTTGGGGTATGGCTCGGTACCGGTCTATGGTTTTTTAACCGAAAAAGAAGATACCGAATTCGCCAAAGATGAATATCGAATGGATATTAAACCTTTTCTCAATTACAAATTGGATGATCGGGTTTACAAAGAATTGTTTCTGGGATTGTTTCCGAGTCAATTGAACGGTGCCTTGGACCGATACATTTTAAACGATGAAAACCAAGAAAACGATAGGAAATTGAAAATTGAGCTGATTTATAGTGTTTATGATGAATAGATTCTGGTTACTGATTTTAGGCGGATTTCTACTGCAAAATGGTTGGGCCCAATCGGGACATTTGACCAATTCGCCTTATTCGTTATACGGACTAGGCCTATCTAACGATCTTAATACAGGCATAACCAACAGCATGGGCCATACCGGAATTGCCATGCCGGCCAAAGGCCAAATCAACGGGTTGAATCCGGCGGCCTTGGCGGGCATGGAGGCCAATCGGTTTTTATATGACATGGGGGTTAAATGGCAACAAGGTTCTTTGGTTGAAGGCAATGACTCCGAACCTCGTTTGGCCTTTAATTTTTCATCGATCGCATTTGCCATGCCCATTGGTCGTGGTGGTGGTTTGGCCTTTTCCATTTTGCCCTATACCAATGTAGGTTATGTAATGCGTGGGGTGCAAACACAGATTATTGGGTCTACCGATTATTTTGAAAGCACCATAACGGGTAATGGGGGGCTTAACGATTTTAATATTTCTTTTGGGCAAACCGTAACCCGACGACTAAGCTTGGGGGTCTCGGCCAAGGTGTTGTTTGGTAAGATTGAAGAAAACGAAACCGACATCATTTATGCAGGTAGTACGGTTTTGAACCTGAATGAGAAGAATTATTATAATGGCCTGGGTTTAGGGCTTGGATTGCAATACCAATTAACAGATAAACTTCGAATAGGGTCTAGTTTTGACCTTTCCACTCAATTAAATGGTTCCCAAACCTATACTGTGGTTGTGAATTCTGAAGAACCTATAGCCGATGAAAATGAGTTGGATGCCTTTGAGCTTCCCATGGAATGGGGTTTCGGATTAAGTTATCAATGGAATCCGAGACTGTTGATCAATGCCGATTATAAAATGGATTTTTGGGGAAGAACCGGCCAAAAGGATGGGGTTGGTACCTATGTAGATCGTACCTTTTTGGGCCTAGGGGTGCAGTATGGTAAAACGGATGAGCAGTTCAAGTTCAAGAACCGGATCAAATACCGATTCGGCATCAATTACGATACCGGAAATTTATCGGTTTTAGATGATCGTGTACCTAAATTTGCTATGAATATCGGTGTTGGACTCCCTTTTTCGCAAAACTCCAATAGCATGATCAATATTGGGTATTCTTACGGTCAACAGGGGGTTGTGAACAACGGTTTAATAAAGGAAAACTATCATTTGATTACCCTTAACCTAAGTCTAGAAGGGGTATGGTTTGTTAAGACCCGAATCAATTAAAGTAGCACGAAGCAGCTAAAGTTCCCAACCGAAGGAGGTCTGAATAACATAATCGCCCTTTGAGGCACCTTGGGCCGCTTGGTTATCGTAATTGTAGGTGATTCCGGTCTTGATATAAAAATCCCAGGGTAAGTCGTATTTCATATTGAATTTAAAATCGAGACGAAGACGGCCTTTTTCGGTTAAACTGGGCGAAAGGGTGGCCGAGGTCAATAAACTGAGGTCTTCTATGGCGTAGTGGTTAAATTCCGACCCAATAAAATATTCCATACTGCTGTTACTATCGGTAATACCATCGGAATATTCTTCACGGTTGTTCGCAATACCCGTCAGGGCCCCAAAATATTGGCGGTTGTTCTTGGTGAAAAAGTATCCGACCCCTAAACGACTGGTGGTACGTAACCGGAGTTTTTGTTCACTGTTCTTTAAAAATTCTAGGGTTCCCTGCATAAACCAGTCGGCCGGCAAAAAACGTTGTAAGCTAGTACTCGATTCTAAACGGTCTACATTTTCGGTATTGTCCTGTTCACTTTTTACCAAGCTAAAGGTACTATTGGTGCTCCATTTTTGGCCCAAATAACCGATGGCGGCATCTGCCGTTAATTGTTTTAGGTTATTGGCTTTGGTAAGGGTAAGCCCGATATCGAAGGAAGCACTCATCTTACTGAGAAAGTTCTTGCCAATGGGATCTAGGTAGATAATGTTATGTAGGTCGGTAGGGTAGGTGGTTTCACCGAAACCTATGGCCACTTCCGATTTTTTTCCGGTTTTCCCCGGATACATGATGGCATTCAAACGGCTTCCGCTGGTGAGTTCTATTATAAAGATGCGGTCGCTGTATAACTCGGCCACCTTTTTCCATTTGATCTTAAAATCACTGTCGCTATAGGCGGTCTTAAAACTCAATACCCCTTGTGCCAATTGTTTTACCTCGCCCACAAGCACTTGTTTGTTGAATAAGATGAGGGAATCGTGGTGTACCACCTTGATCTTCTTCTTTTTTTTCTTGGCCTTACGAATCTCTTTTTTAGACAGGGTTTTCATACTATCCAAGGTCACGATACTATCCGTTTGACCCAAGGCCATTAGGCATAAAAACAAGAAGAAACCAGAGAATAATTTTTGGAGCATAGTTGGCAGATTCCTTTCCGGTTGACCAATTTACGGAATGTTTGTAAAATGAACCTAGGTTTAGACCTTCCATGGGAAAAAAGTAGACTGGGTATTGTTTCCTTAATTTTTGAAGAGCGGCAAAAACAAACGAAAAAAGCGTGGTAGGGTATCCGTAATCATTGCAACGGACATCTACCACGCTCCATCCAATACTTAGGAGGTTTTGGGGTATTTTTATAAAGTCTCCTTTATTGCGGCTTGGGCAGCGGCAATTCGGGCAATAGGCACCCTAAAAGGCGAACAACTTACATAGTTCATTTGGTTCTTATGACAGAATTCAACAGAACTGGGCTCTCCACCGTGCTCGCCACAGATACCTACTTTTAGGTCTGCCTTGGTCTTACGGCCCCTTTCGGTACCCATACTCACTAGCTGACCCACACCATCTTGGTCAATTACCTCGAACGGATCGCTGGGCAAAATGCCTTTTTCAATATAAATCGGTAAGAACTTACTGGCATCGTCCCTAGAATAACCATAGGTCATTTGGGTAAGGTCGTTGGTACCAAAGGAGAAGAACTCGGCTTTTTCAGCGATTTTGTCGGCCATTAAGGCGGCACGTGGAATCTCGATCATAGTACCTACCGAAAAATCGATGCTGTCATTTCTTTCTTCAAAAACCTGTTGGGCCGTACTTCGGATAATATCTTCCTGCATTTCATACTCGGCAAAGGTTCCGATCAAAGGCACCATGATCTCAGGCTTGGCGGTGATGCCTTTTTCCTTCAAATTCAGGGCGGCCTCTATAATGGCGCGGGTTTGCATTTCAGTGATTTCGGGATAGGTATTACCCAATCGACAGCCCCTATGGCCCAACATGGGGTTGAACTCCTGCAATTCGGCTACTTTGTTTTTTACGGCTGATAAAGAAATATGCAGGTCTTCGGCCAGTTCTTTTTGGGTGGCCAATTGGTGGGGCACGAATTCATGCAAAGGCGGATCTAACAAGCGCACGGTTACAGGCAAGCCTTCCATAGCTTCAAAGATGCCCTCGAAATCGGCCCGCTGCATGGGCAATAAGTCTTCCAAAGCCATTCGCCTACCTTTAACGGTATCGGCCAAGATCATTTCGCGCATGGCCTTTATACGGTCTACCTCAAAGAACATATGTTCGGTTCGGGTAAGCCCTATACCTTGTGCCCCGAAACCACGGGCCACCTTGGCATCTTTGGGGCTATCGGCATTGGTGCGCACTTCCATTTTGGTGTATTTCTCCGATAGTTCCATAAGTTCGGCGAATTCGCCGCTCAACTCGGGTTCTATGGTGGCCACCTTACCTTCAATAATATTACCGGTAGAACCGTTCAGGGAGATCCAATCGCCTTCATGATATTCCTTTCCGTCTACACTAAGGGTACGGGTTTTGTAGTTGATTTTTAAAGCCCCGGCACCAGATACACAACATTTACCCATACCACGGGCCACTACGGCGGCGTGAGAGGTCATACCCCCACGTGCGGTAAGAATACCTTTGGCGTGGTTCATACCCTCTACATCTTCTGGAGAGGTTTCGATACGGGTCAGAATGGAATTCTTATATTTTTTGGCCTCATCGGCAAAGAATACCAATTGCCCGGTGGCTGCACCTGGTGAGGCGGGTAAACCTTGGGCGATAACATGGGCCCTTTTTAAGGCGTTAGGGTCAAAAATGGGGTGTAAAAGCTCATCTAATTTATTCGGGTCGAGCATGAGCAGGGCTTCTTGCTCGTTCACCATACCTTCCTTGAGCAAATCCATGGCAATTTTAACCATGGCCGCACCGGTTCGTTTACCATTTCGGGTCTGTAAGATCCAAAGTTTACCGTCTTGTATGGTAAACTCCATATCCTGCATATCGTTATAATGCTTTTCCAAGGTATCTTGGTAACTGTACAATTCTTTGTAGATCGATGGCATCAACTCTTCCAGTGAAGGGAAATCGTTGATTCGGTCATTTTCCTCTACCTGTGCCAGTTCGGCCCATCGTTTAGAACCGATTTGGGTAATCTGCTGGGGGGTACGTACCCCGGCCACGACATCTTCACCTTGGGCATTGATCAAGTACTCGCCATTAAATAGGTTTTCCCCGGTACCGGCATCGCGGGTAAAACAAACCCCTGTTCCGGAGTTGTCGCCCATATTACCATAGACCATGGCCTGTACGTTTACCGCGGTACCCCAATCTCCGGGGTAACCATTCATTTTTCGATAGTACACGGCGCGGTCACCGTTCCAACTATCAAAAACCGCCATAATGGAGCCCCATAGTTGCTCCCACGGGTCGGTTGGGAAAGGAAGTCCTGAACGTTTTTTAACGACATCTTTAAAGTCGTATACCAAGTCTTGAAGGTCTTGTACCGTGAATTCCGTATCCATGGTAATACCCCTTTTTTCCTTCAGGTGCTCTATAATTTCTTCAAAGGGATCGATATCTTGTTTGGTCTCGGGTTTCATACCCAATACTACCCCGGCATACATTTGAATGAACCTACGGTACGAATCCCAAGCGAAACGTTCGTTACGGGTACGCTTGGCCAAGCCTATTACGGCCTCATCGTTCAAACCTAGGTTTAGTACGGTATCCATCATACCTGGCATACTAACCCGGGCACCGGAACGAACCGAAAGTAATAACGGATTATCGTTGTCCCCAAATTGGGTTCCCATGGTCTTTTCTATACCCGATACCGCGGCTTCTACCTCATTTTTCAATAAGCCGACCGTGGCATCCATGCCCAAACTATTGTATTCCGTACAAACTTCGGTGGTAATCGTAAAACCTGGAGGTACGGGAATCCCTATTTTACTCATTTCAGCTAAATTGGCTCCTTTACCCCCTAGAAGGTTACGCATACGGCTATCGCCATCGGCGGTTTTGTTCCCGAAGGTATATACACGGGCCTTATTAGAATCATTCGTCCCCATATTCTTGATGTTTTGATAATTAAACCCCAAAGTTAGGGGAGGGGGGCGCCGATTCCACTGACTTATATCATACCCTAAGTGGTGTGTATTTTGTTTGTTTAAGTAAGCATTTCTTAATTTAAGATGGTATCATCATTTACACGAAATGCCCTTTCGGTACCTAGGTAGTTGGGGTCGCCATGTTTTTCGGACCAGAATCCATCTAAAATATCGGGGGTAAGGCAGCGAAAGACCACCACACCTTTATAAATTTTGTTTGAGGTGCCCTTATAGGCAAAATTGATGACCAAGATATTGTCTTTAAAAAAACCGGTACCGCTCTGTTCTTGATCGGCACCGATTTGCCATTTGGCCCAAATGCAACGGTGCCCGTCCAGACCCAGTTCCAAATGGCCTTTGTAGGTAGTTGCACCTTCGTCTTGGTTAGTACCGATAATGTGGTAGTGACCCACAAGCTGCTCGATTTCCATGGACTTAATCTTGCGGGATAAAATAGATCTCTGGCATATTGGCTACGGCCAAGAGGGTAGCGTAGATATAGTTACATACCATTTTCTGGCCCGGAAAATTGATACGGTCTATGGTGTCTTCGGGTGTGTGGTATTGAGGGTGTCCACCCGTATGCATACCCAATACGGATATGTTTTTCCTGTAGAAGGCCACATGATCAGACCCGCCCACTGAACCGGCATGTACTATGGGGTTAAGCTGGGCTTGTTTACCCAAATCTTTCATCAGTTCTACGCCACCTGGGAAGGTTCCGGCCCCGCCCATATACACATGCTTTTGGTCGTTTAGACGGCCTACCATATCCATATTCAGCATAAACTTTATCCTTTCTTTAGGTAACGTAGGGTTATCGGCAAAGTAGCGGCTGCCCACCAGGCCTTGTTCTTCGGCCCCAAAAGCAATAAAGAGTATGCTGCGTTTAAACTCGGAGCGATGTGCCCCGATTTTTTCGGCGATTTCCAAGAGGGCGGCCACCCCACTGGCATTGTCATCGGCTCCGTGATGTATGGCGATCTTATCGGATTTGGAGGAAGGCCCGCCTCCCATGCCTAAATGGTCGTAATGGGCCCCTAGGATAAGATATTCGTCTTTTAGTTCGGGATCGCTTCCTTCTAGATAGCCAATGATGTTCCAGGTTTTTACAGGGGCTTTCTTGGGTTGGTCTTTTTTGGTCCGTAACGGGGCTTCAAAGCCTTGTTTTTCCGTTTTAAGTCCAGCTGAACGAAAGGCTTTCTTTAGGTAAGCAACCAGCTTTTTATTACTCTTTTCTCCCGGATATCTTCCGGCATTGGTATCGCTCGTCAAGAATTCGATATGTGCGCGTAATTCAGGAGTGGTAATCTCCGTTTGGGCATTACCGACTATTCCGGCCGTAAACAGTACTAAATAAAAAAGAATCCTTCGCATTTGATGGGGCTTTAGGTAAGGGTCAAAGATAAACGGAATACGATTATTGAATACCTTAATTCGCTATTGGGGGAGTATCGCTAGTCCAGTATGTATTTTGGCCAGTCAAATGTTCAATTTTACTTTGCTTAAATGTATTGGGCCTTGTTTTTTAAGGTTTTCAATTACATGGTTTATAGGGGTAACAAAAAAGTGGATGCGGTTAACCTTGTTAACGAAAGGAATGGTGTATCTTTAGAAGGTCTTATGTGTTGACAACCAGTTACAAAAAACCAACCAACAATAATTAACTATGCGAGTCCTTCGATTTCGTGTCCTATTCCTGCTATTTTTTCTTTTCCTTAGTTGTATAGAGGAATATGATTTTAAAGATGGTTCCGAAGGTATTGGGGCCGGAATATTGGTCATAGAGGCCTTTATTACTGATCAAGAAGGTTTCCAGCAAATCCGTTTATCAAGAACCGTAGCCTTGGGTGAAGCGGTTGATTCGCAACCCGAAACCAATGCCAAGGTTCGCATTCTGGCCGGAGATGATACAGTTTATACTTTTATCTCGGCCAGTAATGGCACCTATGTTTCCGAGTTTGCCTTTGGAGCACAAATGGGGGTAGACTATGTGCTTGAAATTGAATCCCAGGGGCAGTCTTATGTATCTACGACAATGCAGTTACAAGGACCTTCAGTGATTGAGGACATTTATGTGGAGCGTGGAGAGAACGAACAGGGAGAAGATGGCATGACTGTTTATGTCGATAGCTCGAGCCCGGAAGACACGGGGCGAAATTATCGCTATACCTATGAAGAGACCTTTAAGATTATTGCACCGCGCTGGAATTCAAAAGAGTTTGAGATTACCGATGACCTCGATAGAGACGACCCGTTTGATAATACGGCCGACGTACGCTTGATCGACCGAACCCAGGAAGAGCGAATTTGCTACAATACTACCGAATCTAGTGAGATTTTATTGAATACGGCCTCTGGTCTTAATACGCCTAGACGCGATAGGAACCTGATCCGCTTTATGGGGGGGCAAGATCCCAGGATTATGCACCGGTATAGTATTTTGGTAAAGCAGTATGTGCACTCGTTGTCCGCCTATACCTATTTGCAGACCTTGGGTAGTTTTGCCGTTTCCGATAACCTTTTATCGCAAGTACAACCCGGATTTATCGGGGGTAATATTAGAAATCCCAATAATCTGGAAGAAAAAGTATTGGGCTTTTTCGATGTGGTCGGGTATACCGAAAAAAGGTTGTTTTTTAATTATTTGGATTATTATGACGAGCCGCAGGACACCTCTGTGTATTTTGGGGTGAATTGTACCAATTTA
This sequence comes from Sediminicola luteus, assembly GCF_002514735.1. Taxonomy (GTDB): domain Bacteria; phylum Bacteroidota; class Bacteroidia; order Flavobacteriales; family Flavobacteriaceae; genus HQA918. Next base: position 246,214 of record NZ_NBWU01000008.1, read on the forward strand.
TTTGCCCCGAGGATTCCTAACCGCGAACGTGACGGTCCTTATGTTCTCGGTTGTCCGACAAAGGTATTGATCGATTGGATAAAGGAAGATGCCATCGTTTTTCAAGATTTTAATACCGATCCCCCTCCGATTTGTGAAGGCCCGTACTTTATCTTATTGCGCCCATGTGGCGACTGTACCGCTTTGGGCAGTAACCAACGACCTGATTTTTGGGTAGATTAAACCCTTGTATTTTGGTTATTTTTGTCCGGAAGAAATTGTAATGGATTCACTTACGCAAATCGTTCTTGGGGCATCTGTAGCCGAAATAAGTTTAGGTCGCAAAATTGGGAATAAAGCCATTTTATGGGGAGCTATCGCCGGAACCATTCCCGATTTAGATGTGCTGGCACGACAGTTTACCGACACCCTCGGTGCGGTAGAATTCCACCGGGGTATTACGCATTCCTTGGTTTTTTGTTTGGTATTGGCACCTATATTGGGTTGGTTGGTTTCTAGAATATACCGCAAAAAAGAGGCTACCGTAAAGGAATGGAGCCTATTATTCTTCTGGGCCTTGGTTACCCACCCTTTGCTCGATGCCCATACCACTTGGGGGACCCAGTTCTTTTGGCCTATGGACCTTCGATTGGCCTACAAGAACATATTTGTGATCGATCCGCTTTATACACTCCCCTTTTTAACCTGCCTATTGTTGGCCATGCGCTTAAAAAGAACCCATCCGAAGCGGCAATTTTATGCCCGATTGGGACTATGGCTTAGTACCGCTTATTTGTTGGTTACGTTAGTAATCAAGCTTTCTATGCTACAGGTTTTTAAGGCCCAACTAGAGGCGCAGCAACTAACCTATACCGACATATCGGTAAAACCTACCCCTTTTAATAGCATATTATGGTCGGCGAACGTGGCCACTGAAGACCATTATTTAATTGGGTATTACTCTTTTTTCGATGCCGATGAACAGATACGGTTTTCGAGTTACCCCAAGAACCATGATTTGGGTCAAAAGCTTCCCGAAACGATAGAGCTAAATCGACTGATAAATATTTCTGAGGGCTGGTATATTTTGGAGCAAGGTCCCCAGGAGAGCTTACGTTTCCACGATTTACGATTTGGTATGTTATCGTCCGATCCAGCCGAAAAGAAATTTGCCTTTACCTATGCACTGCAACCCAAAGGCGATGCCGTTTTAGTTACCGAAATCCCACGGAACCGTGAAGATGCCCCAAGAATCCTATCCTCACTTTGGCATAGGATTTGGGGAAATCATTGATGTTAACCAGATTCGTTTTTTAGTAAACTCGCATTTTATCAGATTTAACAATATTTAAAAAGAAGTTTTTGCGTTATATCGCCTAGTTGCTCTTATTTTTGTCTTTTGAAATACACTAACCACATATGATTCTTGATTTTATCATAGCTTTTTTATGGAGTATCTCCCCCTTTGGTGAGGCCAAAGTGGGTATTCCCTATGGTTTGCTCAAGGGCTTGGATATCTATGGGGTATTCATAGTTTGCCTAATTGCCAATATTCTTGTTTTTCCTTTGATGATGTTTTTTCTCGACCGCTTGAATGGCTATTTCTTTAAATGGAGGCCCTATAAAAAGAGTGCGGTATTTGTGGCGAAAAGGGCTAAAAAAGGATCGGGCGATAAAATTGGGAAATACGGTTTTTGGGGTTTGTTGTTCTTCGTAATGTTACCCGTTCCCGGTACAGGGGTATATGCCGGAAGCATTGCTACCTATCTTTTTAAACTGGATCGCGATAAGGCCTTTATCGCCAATGCCATTGGTATTTTTATTTCCTCGGCCATTATCTGGACTACCACTTTGGTAAGTAGTGATATTTCGTTTTAAACAACTTCTTTAACCACCGCTAAGTCTCTCAAACACCCAATACTTGTTTTTAGGCAATGGGGCCTCAAATAGCAGGGTATCTTGCCCGCCGGCTGGTGTCAATTTCAGTTTCCAGGCATGTAGGCAAATCGATTGATTAAGGTATTTTTTTGTAGACCCATATTTAACATCGCCGACTATGGGTAGTCCAATATGCGCCAATTGGGCCCGGATTTGGTGAAACCGACCGGTTCTTGGGCGTACCTCCAACAAATAACCTTGGGCATTTTTCCCAATCAACCTATAACTCAGCTGGGCCAGTTGGGCTTCCTTGGTTTTAGTAGCAACGATCTGCGCCTTTTTTTCTTTACCCAGTTTTACTAAATAGTTTTCTAAACGCGCTTGTTTTTTTTCCGGTTTTGCCGAGACCAGGGCCAAATAGGTCTTTTGAACCTTACGACTACTAAATAGTTGGTTGTAGGCCACTAATACCGATTTTTTTTTGGCGAATAACAATACCCCACTGGTTACACGATCTAAACGGTGTACTACCCCTAGATAGGGTTTTTTACCGCCTGCCGAGCGGGCAGGCTTATGTTTTGACAGATGTACCCCTACCTGGTCTTGCACGGTTAGCGATTCGTACGGACTACTTTCGGTTATGAGTCCGCTGGTTTTATTGACCACGATAAAATCGTTGTTCTCGGTTATAATATCGAGTTTGGACATAAAGCTATTCAGTTATTAACGTCTTTTTTTACGTCCTTTAGGTTTCGATTTACCCATACGTTTACCAGAGGGGATGGCATCGTCAAAAGTGTTTTTTACTTTACGGGTAGGCACCCTTTGCCAGTTTTTATTTTGGGTAGAGGGTACCAATTTTTCGGCCAAATCTTTACGCCCCAGGTTAAAGAGGGTGTTTTTGATCCAGTTTTGGTTCTCCTTTTTATACCAAAAGAAAAAACGGTGTTGTTGATCTTTCTCTTTTTTACTTTTTGGGGTTCGGGTGGGTTTTAAGGTATACGGATGATACCCGCTATAATAGATAACCGTAGCCACCGTCATAGGGGTAGGGGTAAAGCCTTGTACCTGCTCCAATTGAAAGCCCATATCTTTGGTCTCGGCCGCGAGATTGGCCATATCTTCCAATTCACAGGCCGGATGGTTACTGATAAAATAAGGGATCAATTGTTGTTTAAGCCCATGCTTTAAGTTGATCTTATCGAACCGCTCCTTAAACTTATGGAAATATTTAAAAGATGGTTTTCGCATTAGTTTAAGCACGGGGTCAGAAGTGTGTTCGGGCGCCACTTTCAATCGGCCAGAAACGTGTTTGGTCATCACCTCTTCGGTATAGGCATCCAATTCTTTTGGGTCGGCATTTTTATTGAATTCAGGTACTAACATATCATGCCGAATTCCACTGCCTATAAAAGATTTCTTCACCTTTGGGTGCTTGTCCACCTCTTGGTATAAAGTAGTTAAAGGTTTGTGCGAAGTATCCAGATTACTGCAAATAACCGGCGAGATACAAGAAGGGGCCACACATTTGTCGCAGATAGACTGGATCTTGCCCTTCATCTGGTACATATTGGCCGAAGGCCCTCCGATATCGGATAAATAGCCCTTGAAATCGGGCATATTGGCCACCTTGTCCACCTCTTTTAAAATGGATTCCTGACTACGGCTGGCGATAAATTTTCCTTGGTGGGCCGAAATGGTGCAAAAACTACAGCCTCCAAAACAACCTCTATGTATGTTGATCGAGAACTTGATCATCTCAAAGGCCGGTATGGGCCCTCGTTTGTTGTATTTGGGGTGGGGTAGGCGGGTGTACGGCAAATCGAAAGAGGCATCGATCTCGTCTTCGGTCATGGTGGGGTAGGGCGGATTGATCACCAAAGTCTTTTGGTTCACCCCTTGAAAAATACGCTTGGCCTGGATCTTGTTCGATTCTTGCTCTACCACCTTAAAATTGGCGGCAAACTTTTTCTTGTTGCGCAAGCATACCTCATGCGGGTAGATCTCTACATCTTCCCAGTTTTTGTTTTTGGGTATGCGTTCGTCTCCATGTACCAAAAAGGCGGTCTGGGGTATGGTGCGAAGGCTAGAAAAGGGCACCCCTTTTTGCAACAGTTTTACCACTTCCCGTAAGGGTTGCTCGCCCATACCGTATACCAGCATATCGGCTTTGGAGGTTTCCAGAATGGTTGGCATTAGTTTATCGCTCCAATAATCGTAATGGGTCACCCGGCGTAATGAGGCTTCGATCCCGCCGATCAAAACGGGTACATCAGGGAATTTTTCCTTTAGTATTTTGGAGTAGACCGAGGTGGCGTAATCCGGCCGGAAGCCTTTGTCGCCATTGGGCGTATAGGCATCTTTATCGCGACGTTTCTTACTAGCGGTATAATTGCTCACCATGGGATCCATACAGCCTCCGGTAACCCCAAAGAACAGTTTCGGGCGACCTAGTTTGGTAAAGTCCTGCAAATCGTCGTGTACACTGGGTTGGGGCACTATGGCCACACGTAGTCCGTAACTTTCTAAAATACGACCGATTACGGCCGGGCCAAAAGACGGATGGTCTACATAGGCATCGCCACTGAAGAGGATGACATCCAATGCATCCCAACCACGAATCTTTACTTCTTTATTCGTAGTAGGTAACCAATCTGATAACCGTTGTTTTTCCATGCCCTGCAAAAATACGGTTTATCCGTACATTTCCGTTTTTTGTTCCCTTGGGTTTAAGACTATAACCTTATTTCCGTCCTCAAACTAGGTTTATCCTGAAAAAAATGATGTAATTTCAGCCCTTGGGTATATCCCGATATTTATCTAGTTGACTATGCAGTATTTTCGGTTTCTTTCGATGGGCCTTTTTATCCTGATGCTTGGGTGTAATCCTTCAAATCCTACTACGGATTTAGATGATTTAGAGCATTTGGTAAGTCGTATAAAACAGCGCTATGCCCCGGACAAACGTGTAAAACTATTTGCAATCGAAGGGGTTCAAAATCCAGATAAAACCTTGGTTTTACAAGGTAAGACCACCGAAAAAGAAGCCCTGTCGGCCCTGCTTGATAGTTTACAAGCACGAGACATACTTTTTGATAACCAGGTACGGGTATTGCCCGATACGGCAGTTGGAAATTTACAATACGCTGTTGGCCGCAATTCGGTTCTGAATATTCGTTCCAAACCCAAACATTCGGCCGAACTGGGCACCCAAGGCTTGCTGGGCATGCCCTTGCGCGTATTGGATAAACAAGGCGATTTTTATCAGGTACAGACCCCAGACCAATATATTTCTTGGGTAGACAAAGGGGGCATTACCCGTATGGATGAGGCCAGTTTTAACCAATGGGAAAAGCAGACCAAAGTACTATTTACCCAAATTACAGGTTGGGTGTACGAAAGTACCGCGCCTAAACAGGCGGTCTCCGATATTGTTTTCGGCGGAAAATTGGTTTATCTCGATGAAAACGAGGACTTTTTTAAGGTGAAATATCCGGACAACCGCATCGGCTATCTGAAGAAAAGTGAAAGTGTATTGTACGCCGATTGGCAAGCCCAGTTAAGCGTTTCCCCGGAGAATATGCTAGCAGCCGGTAACGGACTTATGGGGGTTCCTTATCTCTGGGGAGGTACCTCTACCAAGGGAATGGACTGTAGTGGTTTTACCAAAACCGTCTATTTAATGAATGGGTTCATTATTCCGCGCGATGCCTCACAGCAGGTACTGGTGGGCGATATCATAGACGAAAACCTACAGTTTGAAGGCCTGGAAGTGGGTGATTTGCTCTTTTTCGGAAAAAAAGCCACGTCCGATAGCAAACAAAAGGTGACCCATGTGGGCATGTGGATCGGTGATAAGCGGTTTATACATGCTTCGGGTAATGTACATATAAGCAGTATAGATCCGAACGATACTTTATATGATGAATTTAATGTTAATCGCTATTTGGGCAGTAAACGTTACCTAAACAGTAACGATCCCGGAATTATTGATTTGAAGAAACCACGGAAGATAAAGGGGTAGCCTCTTTTTTCCTAAATGGTTCAGTTTTAACTGTCATCATCGCTAGTAGGAATATCATCGTCCGGGTCGTGATCATGGGCCGAAACTCCGGGTGGGTTGAATAGACCCCAACGGTCTATTTGGTAGTTCCATGGGTCGAACTGGGCCACCCAATCTACAAAGAGCAGGCGAAATTCTTCGAGGGCCTCACGCAATAATTGGGTATATTGAGTGTCTTGGTATCCCAACATTTTTAATCCTGAGGTGTGGGTGAGCAAGTCGCGGGCACTTTTTCTAATGATTGCCGCATTTTCCATTTTTAGATCATATAGATCTGTCGCCACAGCCCCTGATATTTTTGCCGGTATGTTATATGCGCTTTCCTGCATTTGGGTACTATAGGCTTCAAAAAGTATATCATCGTTTGGAATGGTAGTTATGATAGATTGGGTCAAGGCTACAATTTCCTTTGCTTTTTTATACAACGGCATATGGGCTAATCGCTCACGGTTTTCTTCGGGGTCTATCGGGTCTTCGTTAAGAATATTTGGTTGGGTTTAGGGGTAGCGGGTTGATAATCATATCGTTGTGTTGTTTTTATTTATTCACAAGGCTTTTAGAAAAATGAGGTATTCATATGAGACGATATCGAAAAGAAAAATACGAATAAGTCAATTAATGAATGGCCTTTATAGGGAAAGTCGAACGCTAAGATCTGGCAAAGTCTAGCAATGGTGCAAAGTCTTCATTGTCGGCAGCCTTTACCGCTTGCAAATAGGTAGTTCTGGTGTCACCTTCTTCGGATAAATTGGTTGCTCCCCATGAGAATGGTTCTTCGCCAAATAACTTTTCAATAATGATATCACCCATTAACCGACTATGTCTCCCGTTTCCATTCGGAAAACAGTGTATACTTACCAATTTATGCTTAAAGCGCACTGCTATTTCTTCTGGGGGGTAGGTCTTATGAGCTATCCAATAAAGGGCATCATCACAGAGTACTTTCAGTTCAACTGGTATTTTATAGGTATCAACGCCTAAGTTCTTGTTTGTTTTCCTAAACGTACCTGCCCATGTCCAAACATTACTGTACATACGTTTATGCAAATTGCAAATGAACTTTTCCGTAAAGACATTTTTGGCTTTGAACTTTCTGCCAAAAACCCATTGCATGGCTTCTTCTATATTCTGTTGTTCAAACTCGTCCAATTCGCCCTTTGTGGTAATGGTTTCAATGCGTAAGCCTTCCTTTTCATCTTCATCTATAGGGGTTTGACCTGCAATGTATTCAAGGTCTAATCCCATAACATCTTTGGTAGCTCATTCTTAATAGCCGCTGTTCGCTCTTCAATGGCTTTTTTAAGGCGCTGTTTTGTATTTTCCTGATCTTCTAATTTCATAGTATTAGAGGTCCGGGAAACTATACGGGTCGCCAACTCCCGCGCTTTGCGATCAATTAGATTCTCAATGGTGCCATCTTTTGGCACCAAACCGTACACGAGTTGCATATCCAATGCATCCGCACTATCCCTTAAGCTTTTTAAGGTAATGTTGCCTTCCTTCTCACGAATTTCAATTTCCTGAACACTTTGTTTGGTAATGGAAAGTTTATCTGCAAGTTGCTGTAATGACATGCCTAGGGATACCCGCACTGCTTTAAGCCAACCTGTGGGCGGCTTGGGCACTTTTTGAGCCAAGGTAAACCCTTCGAGTTTACGTTCTAATTGGTCTATTTGTAGTTTCTTTTTGTTCATTGTGTAAGGGTATAGCCTGACAAAATGTATATAAAAGTAAGGTTATAACCTGATATGTGCAAATAAAAAGTAAGGTTATATCCTGATAAATTAGTAAACTATGTCAGGTTTTAGCCTGATGAATTGTTGGCCCATAAATGGCTGATGCTTGTATAAGTATCAGTAAAAGAAGGTTTTGTGAGGGTAGGATTACTTTCTATTTCCCAATACAAAAATTAGCGAAAATATTCCCCAGCAGATCATCGGAACTGATCTCGCCGGTTATCTCGCCAAAGTGGTATAGGGCCTGGCGGATGTCAATAGCCAAAAGGTCGCCACTTAGGCCCATGTCCATACCTTCTTTAACTTTTACGATTTCTTCCAAGGCTTTTAGCAAGGCGTCGTAATGGCGGGTATTGGTTACTATGGTCTCGTTGTTACGCAGGGCCCCGGTGTTTACGAAGGAGACCAGTTTTTGTTTCAGATCGTCGACCCCGGTACCGGTCTTGGCGGCCAAGGGTTGCAGGTGCTCAAAGGGGAATTGAGTTGTGATAAAATCGGGTTGGGCGGCATCCATTTTGTTGGGTACCACTACCAAAGGGGTCTGGGGGAATTGGTTTTGGATCTTTCGGATCTCGGTACCAATGGCTTCCGCTTTTTGGGTGTCTTTACCCAAGGCCTTGGCATCGAAGAGGTACACGATTACTTGGGCCTGACCAATTTTTTCAAAGGTTTTTTTAATGCCTATGCTTTCTACCACATCGGCAGTTTCGCGAATACCGGCTGTATCTATAAACCGGAACCCGATACCATCTATGGTGAGTTCGTCTTCTATGGTGTCACGGGTGGTACCGGCAATATCACTTACAATAGCCCGCTCTTCGTTCAATAAGGCGTTCAACAGGGTCGATTTTCCCACATTGGGTTCGCCTACTATGGCTACGGGGATACCGTTTTTAATGACATTACCTACGGCAAAACTGTCGATCAACGCTTTTAAAACGGATTGTATACGGTCTAACAGGGCATTGAACTGACTGCGGTCGGCGAATTCTACGTCTTCTTCCGAGAAATCGAGTTCCAATTCGATCAAAGAGGCGAAGTCCATCAATTCTTCGCGCAATTTTTTGATCTCGTTGCTAAAACCGCCCCGCATTTGTTGCATGGCCACTTGGTGACTGGCCGCATTGTCGCTGGCAATAAGATCGGCCACGGCCTCGGCCTGGCTTAGGTCCATTTTACCATTTAAAAAGGCGCGTAGGGTAAATTCCCCCGCCTGGGCCATACGACAGCCCTGCCTTAGGCAAAGCTGAATGATCTGTTGTTGTATATAGGCACTACCGTGGCAAGAGAATTCTACCACATCTTCGCCCGTATAGGAATTCGGGTTTTTAAAGATGGTGGCCAAGACTTGATCCAAGGGGTTGCCATCGTCTACGATATGGCCCAAATGTACCGTATGTGTCCCTTGTTCGTGCAAAAGTTTTCCGGATACGGAAACAAAAAGTTGCGAAGCTATGGCCAAAGTCTCGGGCCCTGAAATACGGATAACGGCTATGGCCCCGGCCCCCGATGGGGTGGCCAATGCCACAATGGTGTCTTGGGTAAGCATGGGGCAAAAATACGAATTCCTAAAAGTGTGGCATTATAGCTCGGCCCTCGAATGATTATACGGAATAACAGAAGTTGGTCGCTACGGCAATACGCAGCCCAATAGTTTCATTTTCAGCACTGCTATACGTAATTGTGTTAGGTTTGTTCCAATTCAAGGTGTTTTCATCAAGACTCGGGGAAATTTTTCATTTTAGCTGTAACAATTTCGTAATTTTGACTACCTATAGGTACATTCATCATCAAAATCAATCAAAAATGGAATTAGTAAATCAACAAGTAGCGATGCGGGAAGACAGGCAGCTGCTGGTCATTACCCATCTGTCTCAATATTTAGATATCATTACAGGTTTTGGCGGACTCGTAGTTCCCCTGATTCTGTGGCTTACCCAAAAGGAAAGCGTAGTCGGAATGAACGAACATGGTCGTTCCGTGATTAACCTGCAATTGTCCTTGATCCTTTACATAATTATGGGCTTCCCCTTATTGATTTTACTCGGAGCCGGTATCTTCCTGTGGATCTTTGCCGGAATCGTAGGTATGGTTATGCCGATAGTAAATGCGGTAAGGGCCAACAATGGCGAATCGCCCAGTTATTTCGGTACCATCCGGTTTTTCTAAGGTAGGGCCGTACAACAAAAATTATACGAATTAAATAGTATAGGTGAAGGCCGTAATCGGGTTTTTACCCAAAATCCCCCGGAACCATAACCGGTCTTAAATATGGAACTTAAAATTAGTTTAGTTGGTTAATCCGCTCGTAGCCCGAGCGGATTTTTTTTGGCAAAAAAAAGACCTGACAGGTTTCAGAAACCTGTCAGGTCTTAGCAATTGTGTCTTTTGTCGTGCTTTATGCGTTAAGCATCACCGGCATAACCAGCATGGTCACTTTTTCGCCTTCGTCCAAACCATCTACCGGGGTCAAGATTCCGGCACGGTTGGGTAGACTCATTTCCAGACTTACTTCCTCAGAACCTAAATTGTTCAACATTTCGCTTAAAAAACGCGAGTTGAAACCGATCTGCATATCGTCGCCTTGGTAGGCACAGGTCAAGCGTTCCTCGGCCTTGTTGCTATAATCGAGATCTTCGGCAGAGATATTCAGTTCGGCCCCAGCGATCTTTAATCGTATCTGATGGGTGGTCTTGTTCGAGAAGATAGATACCCTACGTACCGAACTTAAAAATTGGTTGCGGGCTATAGAGAGCTTGTTAGGGTTCTCTTTCGGAATTACCGCTTCATAGTTGGGGTATTTTCCATCGATAAGCCTACAAACCAATTCGGTATTCTCAAAACTGAATTTGGCGTTACTTTCGTTATAATCAATGGTTACTTCGGCCTCGCTTCCGGCCAAGATGCCTTTCAACAGGGTCAATGGTTTTTTGGGCATGATAAACTCAGCCACCTCGGAAGCCGAAACATCGGCCCTTTGGTATTTTACCAATTTGTGGGCATCGGTGGCCACAAAGGTCAACTCCTCCGGAGAGAACTGAAAGAATACCCCACTCATAACCGGCCTAAGGTCGTCGTTACCGGCCGCAAAAATGGTCTTGGTAATGGCCGTAGCCAAAATATCGCCCATAAGGGTGGTAGAGCTAGGCTCTGACAATTCAACGGCTTTCGGGAACTCGTTACCATCGGCATAGGCCAAGGCGTACTTACCATGGTTAGAGTTGATCTCTACGGTGTGGTTATCGCCAACGGTAAATGTCAAGGGCTGCTCCGGAAAGGTTTTCAAGGTTTCTAGCAGTAGCTTGGCCGGTACGGCTATGGTGCCTTCGCTATCGGAATCTACCTCCAATACCGAACTCATAGTGGTCTCGAGGTCGGAAGCCGAAACGGTAAGGCTGTTCTGCTTTAGATCGAACAGAAAATTATCCAATATGGGAAGGGTGTTACTGTTGTTGATTACCCCTCCAAGTACCTGAAGCTGTTTCAATAAATAGGTACTGGAAACAATGAATTTCATACAAGTTTACTTTAGAAAGTTGCGCGCCGCTGTTATAATCGGCTTCGAAGCACCGCAATTACAGGGCAAGCGCTGAAAAACAAATATATTTTAAATGTTGTTGTTCTGCCAACAAACTTATCAACACTTAGGCGCTGAAACGTCTTTTGCGATACCATGTGAAACCTAGTGCAAGTAGGATCAATAGTACCAACGGAACCCCTATGTTCAGTAGTTGCCAATAGCTTCGGTCTTGTGCCACTTTTTCACGATCCAAAAACGGAATGCTCACTTGCTTGTTCCGGATGTTTATAAGTCCGCTATCGTCTAACATATAATTCAGGCAATTGATCAAGAATTCCTTGTTGCCATAGAAGTTATTGGTCCATTTATCATACCCTAATTCCAAAGGCCTACCTTGGCGGGTTTGGTTGCGGATAAGATCGCCATCGGCGATTACGATTATCTGGTTTTCTGGGCCATCGTCTTTGAATGCGGATAATTCTATAGGTTTTACCCGGTTTTTGTAGGCCGAACTAAAGGCACCCTCTATCAAGACGCCCATGGGTAGGTTGCCCGGGGTATATTGTTCTTTGGCAGGCGGATTTTTGATTATACCAAGGTCAATGGTACGCGGAATGCCATCGGCTTTGGAGAGGGACGAACTCTGTAACAAAACCGATTGGGTGTAGTCGTTGTCCAATAGGTCTATGCTACTACCAAATTGTATCCTAAGGGCTTCCAGATTGTTGGTAATGGCGTGGCTGTTTTTCGAGAAGACCATGGGGTGGTATACCCAAGGTACGGGGTCGTATTGCGATTGGTTGCCGCTACCACTGGCCAAAACGATCTGGGTAAAGTACATATCGTTGACCAAATCGTTGTTTAGGCGCACCCCATATGGGAAAAAGAAATCGTTGAGGTTCAAATCTCTGGGGAAAGCCAGGTTTTTGCCTTGGTTGTTCAACAAACTGTCGAGCTCCATGACCACGGGGTCTAACAACCACATGGTTTTACCTCCGTTTACGATGTATTGGTCCATAACCAATTTTTCGGCATCGCTAAAGGCTTCGGTGGGTTTGGCTATTAGGGCGAGGTCGAATTTTTGCAGCTCGGACAAGGTTTTTTCGGCATTGTTGGCGACCGAATCCAGGGTGATTACCCCAATATTGTAATAGTCGCGTATGCTGGTCAGGAAATCGGCCATTTCCAAATCAGGTAATTCCCCGTTACCCCTCATAATGGCCACACTTTTCTTTTTGATCCGTGAGGCTTTGGCAAAGGCATCGGCAAAGGCATATTCGAGATGCTGCACCGAATTGTTCACCATTTCTTCGGTACTGGCGCCTAGTTTGTTCTTTAATAAAGGCACTTTAATGGTGCGGTCTTGATAGTTGACCATGGCCCATGGAAATACCATTTCTTGCGATACCTTGGCCGATTCGGTCGTGGTAAGCTGGGTAGGGGTAAGGCCTAAGGCTTGAAGCTCGCCTATAATACGGTTTTGGTCTTGGGCCCCTTGCAAAGGATCTACAAAATCGAACTTTACATTGGGGTTCTCCTGAGCAAAGGATTCGAGGATCAATGCGGTTTCCGTTTTTAACTTGGCAAATTCGGGCGGTAGGTTACCATCCAAGAGCACATCTACGATAACCGGGCTTTCAAAAGGGGCTATTGCATCTACGGCACTTTCCGATAGAGAATAACGTTGGTCTTCGGTAAGGTCGAAACGTATAGGTACCCATTGGGCCAAGATATTGATCGCAACCAAGGCCAATAGGGCTTTTACCCCATGCATAAGATCGCTTTTGGTCATCGGTTCAGTTTTTTAAGTTGTCCTACGGTTAGGAAAAGGAAAAAGGCACACAGGGCAACGAAATAGATCAGATCTCGTATATCTAGGATACCTCGGGCGATATTTTCGAAACGGGCTTTCATGCCCCATTGCGCAAGGTTTAATGCCGAACTACCGTCGGATATCAAAGTAGATAGGGCTTCGAATCCGTAAAAGCAGCAAAACGAAAGCAACATCCCCAATATAAAGGCCACGACTTGGTTTTGGGTGAGGCTAGAGGTAAATAGACTGATGGCGGCATAGGTGGCCAATAGAAATACTAAGCCAAAATACGAACCCATGACTACCCCGGAATCAAAATTATTGGTCTCCATGCCCAATTGGCCAATCGTATAGGAGTACAATAGGGTGGGTAATAAGGCGATCAAAACCAATACCACTATGGCCAAGAATTTGCCCAAAACGATCTGTAGGTGTGATAGGGGTTTGATGAACAATAATTCTAAAGTGCCCATTTTTCGCTCTTCGGCAAAAGAACGCATGCCCAAGGCGGGTACGATCAACAGAAAGATCCAGGGTACCAATAGAAAGAAACTGCTCAATTCGGCAAAGCCACTGTCGAGAATGTTGAACGGGCCTTTAAAGACCCAAAGGAATAGTCCGGTAAGTACCAAAAGCAAACCCATGACCAAATAGGCAATGGGCGATGCGAAATAGGCACGGAGTTCTTTTTTAAATAGGGCTAACATAAATGGGGTTTGCGTTCTATTTTATCTAGGGGTTTTAATCCAACTTCGAAATCGCTCTGTCTAGTTTAGCGCCATGTCTTTCGATAGGCAGGCAGTCGAAGTCATTACTTGTTTCAACTAAAAAAACATGAAAAACACCTTGTTCTTGTCAAATATATTCTAAGCGATTGGTTTATGGGGCATGCCAACCATTTTTTTAACGCTCCAAGCTTGGGGTGGGGCCGAAAAATAGGTTTTGGTGTGGCTCCAAACGCCTCGAAAAAATTCCGATTGCCTGTAATTTTCCAGATCTTGTTCGGTATTCCAATGGCTATAGGTGAAAAATACTTGGGAATCTTTTTGGTCTTGGAACAGTTCGAGATGGGTACAACCTTTAAAGCCGGCAATGGTTTGCCAATGGGTGTTGAATACCGACCGGAACCTCTCTATATGTTCCGGGGCAAAGGTCATGCGTACGATGCGTATAAGCATTAGTTAAAAATTATGGTTACGGGGTCGCGGTGCTTGAGTCCGATCAAAGTTCGGGCACCCCCCACGGTTTTGGCATTACTTTTATATATGGCAAACTCCAATACTCCGGCAGAATTGAATAGGGCCAAAAAATCGCCCGGACCCTTACGTTTGCTTTTTTCCAATTCGAAATTCACAAAACCACTATACGATTCGTAAACCTCCGTAATTTTTTTATCGCGGATCAAAATCTCGAAATCCCTACCGTTCCGATACGCTTCGAACAGATGCCGGTCTATATTGGTGATTATGTTGCCATAATTATCGATATATTCTATGCTACCCTGTATTTTTTTGCCATTATCGGTGATATGGGCCTCAAAGTCTTTGGTGCCTTTTAGACCTTCAAAGGGTTTTCCGATAACCTCCAAGGTACCTCCACGGGCCAAATGGCAGGCTACCTTGGCCAGTACATGGATTTCGGGAAAAGATAAGGAGGCGGCATTGGGCAGGGCGACACTGTATACTTTTTCGGGTTGTTGATCGCCCATCAACAATTCGATAATGCCGTTATTGGCCACAATAAAATAATGGCCTTGCAGTAAAACCACCAAATGTTGGTTTTCGGGCGTGGCCTCGGCGTCTACCCCGATCAAATGGATACTGCCTTCCGGAAAGTAATGAAAGGCGTTTTTAACGATATAGGCACATTCTTGGGTATCGAAAGGGGTTACCTGATGCGAGATATCAACCAAAAGGGCCTGGTCAAGCTCGCTATAAATACTTCCCTTAAGGGCACTTACATAGGGATCCTTGTAACCAAAATCAGTAGTTAAGGTAATAATGGCCATGTAGTGCTGTTAATATGTTTTTAACCTGAAAATCGGGTTTTTTACTAAATTTGTCCTACAAAATTACGTAAAATCAACAAGAAGATTTAGTATAACCCACCTAATGTATATGCGCCTTTGAACGAGTTGAGCATTGAATTGACCGAAATGAACCCCAGAGAGTTTTTTGGTCAGCAAAACATACACATCGATCTTATTAAAAAATACTTTCCCAAACTAAAGATCGTAGCCCGCGGAAATAAGGTGAAAGCCTATGGCGATGAAGCCCTTTTAGAGGAATTCGACAAGCGTTTTACTATGCTTGTAGCCCATTTTGCCAAATACAATACATTGGATGAAAATAGTATAGAAACCTTACTTACCTCGGATAGTGAAGCCATTAAAACCTCTGGTAAGGCCGATCAGGTCATTGTGCATGGGGTAAATGGAAGGTTTATCAAGGCCCAAACGGTAAACCAGCGCCGTTTGGTAGATGCCGTTGCCGGAAACGATATGGTATTTGCCATTGGTCCGGCCGGAACCGGTAAAACCTATACCGGGGTGGCCTTGGCGGTCAAGGCCCTGAAGGAAAAAAAGGTAAAGCGTATCATTTTAACGCGCCCGGCGGTAGAGGCGGGAGAGAACCTTGGTTTTTTACCGGGTGACCTTAAAGAGAAGCTAGATCCGTATATGCAACCCTTATACGATGCACTTCGCGATATGATTCCGGCTGAAAAATTGGAGAAGTTGATCGAGGAGGGCATCATACAGATCGCTCCTATGGCCTTTATGCGGGGTAGGACCCTCGATAATGCCTTCGTGATTTTAGACGAGGCCCAGAATACCACCCATGCCCAAATGAAAATGTTCCTGACACGTATGGGGCGCAGTGCCAAATTCATGATTACCGGTGATCCCGGGCAGATCGATTTGCCGCGTAGGGTTATTTCCGGACTCAAAGAGGCCCTTTTGGTACTCAAAGACATTAAGGGAATAGAGATTATTTACTTAGACGATAAAGACGTGATCCGCCATAAACTGGTCAAAAAAGTGATCGACGCATATAAGAATATAGAACACCAAAATCAATTTTAAAGCATGGGCAATACCATTGTCGATACCCAATTCCGGTTCCCGGGCCAACTAGATGTATATAAAGGTAAGGTACGCGAAGTATATCGCTTAGAGAACGATCTGTTGGTCATGGTGGCTACCGACAGACTTTCGGCCTTTGATGTGATCATGCCCAAAGGGATACCGTATAAAGGACAGATCTTGAACCAGATAGCCACCAAAATGATGCGCGATACCGAAGATATCGTTCCCAATTGGCTTATCGCTACCCCCGATCCTAACGTGGCCGTAGGCCATGCCTGTGAACCCTTTAAGGTAGAAATGGTGATCAGAGGCTATATGTCGGGCCATGCCGCCCGAGAATACAAGGCGGGCAAACGAATGCTTTGTGGGGTACCCATGCCCGAAGGGATGCAAGAAAACGACGCCTTTCCCGAACCGATTATAACCCCGGCTACCAAGGCCGAACAAGGCGATCATGACGAAGATATCAGTCGAGAGGATATTTTGGCCAAGGGTATCGTTAGTGAAGCCGATTACGAGGTGTTGGAAAAATATACCCGGGCCCTTTTTAAACGCGGTACCGAAATCGCAGCCGAAAAAGGGTTGATTCTTGTCGACACTAAATATGAGTTCGGAAAAACCAAAGACGGAAAAATCGTATTGATCGATGAGATTCATACGCCCGATTCTTCCCGTTACTTTTATGCCGAGGGCTATGCCGAGCGCCAAGCCAAGGGAGACCCTCAAAAGCAATTGTCAAAAGAGTTCGTAAGGCAATGGCTCATCCAAAACGGATTCCAAGGTTTAGAAGGACAAAAAGTGCCTGAAATGACCGATGCCTATGTGAACAGTGTTTCGGATAGGTATATTGAATTGTACGAACATATTACGGGTTCGGATTTTGAACGGGCCGATCTTTCCGATATACAGACCAGGATCGAAAAAAACGTAAATTCGTTTTTATCGGCTTAGATTTTCTTACAATTGCGTAAGAATAATAGTATAATCCTTGTTTTTGAGGTTTTTATACTATTTGTTTTTGTAATACATCTGATTGTAAGTGTATTATAAAATATGTTTTCATTAACGTTTGTGAATGAAAATAAGAAAATATTTTCATGTTATAGTGTAGTTCGTCTAAAAATGTAGGAAAATTATAATAATTAGGTAACTTTGTCGCTTGGATAGTGTAATCCGACTACTGGGTCAGAAAATGTTTATTACCACCTAGTCGGTTTGGATTTCAACTGTTTGGAACCATTGAAGATGAAAAGGAGATAAAGCAAGTCTTTATCAAATGTTAGTGTGAACCAAATCTTTTATCCATGAGACAACCTTACCAGCTGCTCATAATTGTATTATTGGCTAGTTCATTTAGCCTAATGGCCCAAAATGGCCGACTTAAAAAGGCCAATAAGGCCTACGAAACCTTTAGGTACCAAGATGCCCTTAACGGTTATTCTAAACTGTTGGGGACTTCGGCCGAAAATGCCTTTTTATATAACCGTTTGGCACATTGCTATTACGCTAATTCCCAGTATTTAGAGGCCACCAAATGGTATTCTAACCAATACGAATTGGAAGGCAATGCCATGGATTGGGAGTCATTATTACGGTATTCCCAGAGTCTGCAGGCAACCGGTAATGCCGATAAAGCCGCCAAGATCTTTGATTATTTTAAGTTGAACCACGATGTTCTGGGCTCTGATCTAGCCTCTTCGGAAGCCTATTTGCAGATCATTTCGCAAGAAGCCGAACGCTACCAGGTAATTACTACAGGGATCAATACCCATGCCGCCGATTTTGGCGGATTTTATAAAAACGGTATCTTTTATTTTACCTCTTCCCGTAAACGCGAACTCGGCAGCCAGGCCAAGGATCCCTGGACCGATCAGCCCACCACCGATATCTATCAAGTGCCTTTTAATACCGAGACCGGTGTTTTCGATCAGGTGGCCAAATTACCCATGGATACCAATGTTAAACTGCACGAATCGTCTTTCGTGACCGATTCAACGGGTACCGTGGCTTATTTTACCCAATCGGCGACCTCCAAGAATAAAAAGAACACCTATGTGTTAAAAATATTCAGGGCCCATTTAAAGGAGGGGGTCTGGACTGATTTCGAAGAGCTTCCGTTCAACTCCAATAATTACTCCTCGGCCCATCCGGCACTTTCGCCCGACGGACGTAAACTGTACTTCGTTTCAGACCGGCCTGGTACTTACGGGCATACCGATATTTATGTCAGTGAAATCTTGGCAGATGGCAGCTTCGGCGAACCCGAGAATATGGGTAATAAAATCAATTCCAAAGGCCGGGAGTCCTTTCCATTTATTAGTAGTGATAATGAACTGTATTTTGCCTCTGATGGGCATTATGGCCTAGGTGGTTACGATGTGTACTATATGGATCTCTCCGAACCAGAAATGCCTTATTTATTAAATGTGGGCCAACCTGTAAATGGTCCGCACGACGATTTCGCCTTTTCCATAGATGTGGCATCAAAGAAGGGTTTTTTTAGTTCAGATAGAAGCGGTAATGACAATATTTACCAACTGACTGAAAAAGTGTGTATCCAAGACTATATCAAGAAAAAAATCAAAGGCTTCGTTACCGACGATTTCAAAGGCATTCCGCTTTCGGGTGTTCAAGTTGAGGTAATCGATGCCGAAGGGCAAGTTGTGGCCACGACCCAAACCGATTCTAAAGGGTATTACGAATTGAATCTCGACGATCTAGGCACCAACTATAAGGTAAAGGTTGGGGTAGATGGGTTTCAAGGAGCCCATAAATACGTTGATGCCGGAAATAAAGTAAACCATATCGATTTCGGATTGGAGGCCCTCGGATTACAACAGTTCGATACTAGTAGATTGGCCAGTTTACCCGGAACCCAAGATATAGATCTAGACAAGGTGTTTTTTGAGCGTAACAGTTCCTATCTTACTGAAGAAACCAAGCTGGAACTTACCAAAATCTCCCAGGTTTTAAAGGCAAACCCTAAAATACGTATAGATATTAAGGCCCATGCCGATATGCGGGGTACCGAGATGTACAACGATTGGTTGACCGAAAGGCGGGCCAAACGCATAAAAGATTATTTATCGGCCAATGGGGTGAACGGGAATCGATTGAGCTATACGGCCATGGGCGAAAAAGAACTGGCCCAGCCTTGCCCCGACCCCTCAGATTGTAATGAAAATATACATAGGGAGAACAGGCGTACCGTATTTACCATTTCCGATGATTGGGACGAGGAGTTGGAGTAAATGTCGGAATGAGTTGCTGTTTGGCCTTATGGCATTACGGGAATTACGAAATACATTGATCAAGTTTTAACGGTTGTCGAATTGGGTGTGGTCCAAATGATTGGGATTACTACGCAGACCATGCCCAAGGAGACATTTTTTATGTTTCTTACTTGGTTTTATTCTCGAACAACATGCTTGTACGTACTTCCAATTTGGGCAGTTTGGGCAATGGGGCACTTGGGATGGCCTCATACCAAAAGGTTGTTGCACTCCAATCATCTTCCCGTTCATAGAGCTGGTTAAAATAATCGGCAGGGTCTTTACTTTCGCCTTTATGACCGATTTGCTGAATGGTTACCCGTATATCCTCCTTCCAAAAAACAGGGTCTTTTACATGCCAACGATACATACTGGTAAAGCCGTTTTGGTTGAGGTTGGCCCCGTGATATTGAAAAGGGGTTTCTTGCATGCCCCAAGAGAGCCCCACATAATCTTCGGCACCCGTACCACAGATGGTCGGGAATTCGGTGTCGCCATCCAAATACATTTTTACCTCGCCTTCGCCCCACCATTTATCGTCAGTAACCCGAATGCCCAATACCGTACCCAAATAGCGCCCTTGGCCCATACGTTTCGGCAAAATCTCAAAATCTACCCCTTTGGTCGTCTTCAAGCTCCGCTTGAACAACACATGCATGCGCCCCACGTTTTTGGGATGGTCATCGCCTAGGGTATAATCGATTTGATAGAATAGGGGCACGGCCACTTGGGCTTGGTTTACATAAACGAATTTTGCCCTTTGGGTAAAGGGCATGGGTAGGTAAAGGTTCATGCCCGCCCTTTTCCCTACCGAATGGGCATAGGATTCAAACGGTGGTGTAAACCCATGGGCAAAACCGAAAAAATCGCCCCATAGTACTTCAATACTCGGGTGTTCTTGGTTGTCCCAGTACACACGAATCAAACCCGATCTCAATACCAAAGGATTTTCAAAAGTGGTCATCCAAATATGCCTTATGGTTCCGTTTCCTTTTATATCGGCCAAAAGTACTTCTTCGCCCGGAGCTATCATTTTGGCTGGTAATCCTTTTCTGCCTACCCCTAGCGGACTAGCGGCTTTTCCACCGGCACCTTTGGCCCCGGTCGGGTTCTCAAAAGAAATGGAATGAGAGGTTAGTGGGCTGTCAACGGTATACAATTCTTGGGCGGGTAGCATACAGGCCCATAAGAACGCGGCAATGCCAAGGAGGGTGTTTTTCATCAGATTATTTTAGTTGACTAAGGAAATAGAATATTTCAGATTGGATGGTTTGAAACTGGGTATTCGTAAAACCCATATGTTTTCCCCCTTTTTGAGGGAGTAGCTGATTGGTAACCCCCAAATCCTCTAGTTTTTGGTGTAACAACTCGGCCTGATCAAAAGGTACCACCGTATCTTCAGTACCATGAATGCTTAGTACCGGGGGAACTTTTTGATGCAAAACGGTCGTAACACTCAAAGCCTCGCATTTTTCTTTGGCAGCAGTTTCGGAGCCGGTCCATAATCGTAAATAATTCATGGGGTTGTCGCCATAATATGTATCCAAGGCGCAAAGATCTACCGCTCCGAACCAATTGATAATACCTTTTATATGAAGTGGCGCATTTTCTTGTTTGGTGTATTCAAAACCGGTGTAGAGGGCCAAATGTCCCCCGGCCGATTCCCCGGAAAGAATAATTTGCTCAAAATCTACATTGAATTTTTTTCCATGAGTGCCTAACCATTCCAAAACTGCTTTGGCATCGGTTACGGCATTAGGGGCGGTGTTCTTTCCTAGGCGGTATTCTACATTGACTACTTGCCATCCGCGTTCTAGATAATGCATAAACAGACCTAGTCGGGTTTCTTTTTCGCCCGAGATCCAACCACCCCCATGAAAGTATACCACGGTAGGCCGTGGAGTAGGGGCTGGTTTAAAGTATTGGGGTTCGCCTATGAATTCGCCCTGCAAATACAAATCTAGGCGTTGGGCGGGGTCTTCACCATAGGGTGTATTGCTGACCACAGAAAATTTATGGGACCAAAACGGATCTTGTGTTTGTTGCCCTTTCACCCATTGCGAACACAGGATTACGGTTAATAGGAGGTAAACTGTTGGTTTCATTTTAGTTTGGTTTGCTAAACAAGGTACGCATTTTACAATTGGGCCAGGGACCATGGGTAGCATTTCGATGTTTTTATACGCATAAGTTATATGTGGATATTTACTTGAATTTTTAATATTTGTAGGAAAATAAAACCAAAAAATTAAGATTATAGAAAAATAACAATATCTGTTACGTATAAAAGTTATTTAAGTAAGATAACCACCCATCCGAAAGCGCCAGTCCTATGCGTTGTTCAATGAATTAGCCGGTTATCCATCAAAAAAAACAGTAGAGAGTTGGTATCAAATCCTAGTATTCCGCACAGGGGGTACTGGTTATGATCGTAGCGACAAAATCACATTGAAGTAACTATGGGAAAGCACAGCCTAACCTTCATTGTCCTATTTCTAGTCAATCTGTTCGCCTTGAACGGACAAGGGCCTATGGTCCCTGAAAATTCGGGCCAGCAAATGTATAAGGACGCTATTGCCCAGAGCAAGCAATTGATCCAATACGGATTCGATTCGCCCGAGCTTTATGGCAAACTGGCCAACTCCTACTTTTTTGTATCCGATTATAGCCAGGCCGCCGATTGGTACCATAAGTATGACCAACACCCCGAAAGCCAATTAGATTGGGAGTTTATGATCCGCTTTGCCACCAGTTTAAAAAAGTTGGGTAGGGCCGAAGAGGCCAATGTTCTTTTCGATCGCTTTAAAGCGGAACATCGTCTTATGGAAGACGATTTGGCCAAGTCGGTAGATTATTTACAAATCGTTAGCGAGAATGCCGTACGGTACACGGTTGCCGATGCTGGCATAAATTCGGATGCTCCTGAATTTAATGGTTTTTATACGGATGAGTGGTATTATTATGCCTCCGCGAAAAAAGGGGGAAGAAAACATACCAAAGACCCCGTGGCCGGTACCCGAACCATGGATATTTATAAAATGCCCGTAGCCGTACGGGGCAGACCGGCCGGAAGGCCCATAAAATTGAATAACGAAATAAATTCGGATCAACACGAAAGCTCTTGGGTTATAGCACCCCAAGGAAAAGAGGCCTATTTTACCAGGGCCAGCATAGATCCGAACGCTAACCGACCTTACCACCTTAAGATCTTTATGGCCGAACTGGATCCGCAATCCGGGGAATGGGGTAACGTAACCGAAGTGGCATTAAATGCGCCGTTACACTCTAACGCCTATCCAACACTTAGCCCCGACGGAACGCAATTGTATTTTGCTTCCGACAGACCGGGTGGGTTCGGTCAGATGGATCTGTATATGGCCGAACGTGATGCCGATGGGCAATGGACCAAGATTAAAAACTTGGGGCCTAAGATCAATACCAGTGAACGTGAGGCCTTTCCATTCATATCGGCCAAAAAAGAATTGTATTTCGCTTCCGACGGCCACCACGGGTTTGGGGGGTACGATGTATATTATGTTGATCTGACCGACGAGAAAGAGCTTTTGCTTAATGTGGGTATGCCCGTGAACAGCCCGTCCGACGATTTCGCCTTTTCGGTAGATACCGAATCCCAAAAAGGACTTTTTACCTCCAATCGTAATGGTAACGAAGACCTGTTCGTACATACTGAAACAATTACCATTCGCGATTATTTAAGACAAGAGGTAAAAGGGTTTGTTAGCAACCAGTTTACTGGGGTTCCCATGAAAGGGGTAGACGTACTGGTATATGATAAGGAAAATGAACTAGTGGCCAGCACCACTACCGATGAATATGGTAATTACGATATGTCTTTTAACCTTAGGGGTGGGTATACCCTTAAATTGGAACAAGATGGCATGGCCCTGGCCGATTATACGGTATCGTCGCGCCATGAGGCTTATGTGGCCAATTTCGATATACCGGCCCAAAACGGCATGGATGGTTTTGGGGAAACCGACCGTTTGGCCGAAGTGTCCCTCCCGGAAGGGGTAGACTTGGAACAACTTTTCTTTGGTGAAGTGAATTCGAGTTTGGATGATAAGAGTAAAGAAGCGCTAATTAAAGTAGGTAAGATGCTGAAGGAACATCCTGGATTGGTAATCAATGTGGGGTCTACCGGAAACTCTGTAGAAAAAGGAAGCTATGAAGAATGGGTTCTTGAAAAACGGGGCAAAAAGATCCAGGAGTTCCTAGAGGCACAAGGCGTAGATGGTAATAGACTGTCTTTTGTAAAGAAAGATATCATTCCATGTGAAGGGGCCGATTGCCCTGAACAACCCGGTCAAGATATTCGTAATGTGTTCTTGGAATTCGAAGACGAAGAAGAAGATCCTGAGTAAGAAATTGCTATAAAAAATATGCAGAGAGTAGGTATGCGTTAGTGGGATAACGCATGGTTTTGTAAGTGACATAAATAAGTTAGTAAGTGTTTGAATAGTTAGTTTAGTTGAATTTCTTTGCATCTGCCAAGCTGGGAAGGCTGTACCCTTTCTCGGTTTAGCAACACGAAAAGCCCAAGTTTTTACTTGGGTTTTGTGTTTTCTTGGTCTTGCTTGTTATTTTTAACGTTTTAAGAAAAGGTATCCTATGAATAAAATAGCTTTAAGGGTTGTTATCGTGGCGCTAGTACTAACAGGCTGTACCGAGAAACAACCTAATCAGAACACCAAGACCCATACCCAAAGCGAGACCGCTTCAAAAACAGTTAAAAGACCCTATGATTATTCGCCCCGCATAGCATACGACCAAAATGGGAAGGCCATTGTGACCATTCAAAACTATCAAAGGGCCGAAACCCATTATTTTATTAAGGGTAGGGTAGATGCGGGTATGTTCGGCAAGGTGTTTATTATGGACAAACCCACCACGGCCGACAACCAAAAAGTAGTAAGGGCCAATCCCGATGTGCTCTTTTGTTATGCCGTGCTGGATCTGACCGAACCGGCCACTATTACCTTACCGGAAAATAAGGGTAGGTTTATGGAAATCCGGATTTTTAATGAAGACCACTATCTAAAAGTATTGGATTATGAACCAGGGGCCTATACCCTTACCCGAGAGAACATGAATACCCGCTATGCCCATGTGGCCGTGCGTATTCTCGCCGACCCCAATAATCCGGAAGACATGAAAATAGCCAACCAATTGCAGCGCGATGTAAAACTAGATCAAAACTCGCCCGGTACGTTCGAAATTCCCGATTGGGATATGGCCAGTTTGGAAAAGGTTAGAAAGGGGCTTCAAATTGCTTCTTCTACCCTGACCACTAGCGAAGGGGCCTTTGGCGATCTGGGCGAGGCCGAAGACCGGGTACATTTGGCAGGTACGGCCCTGGGTTGGGGTGGTGCGCCAGAGCGTGCCGCTAAATATTTAATGGTTACCCCTGAAAAAAACGATGGACAAACCCCTTATACCTTGCGGGTTAAAGACGATGTTCCCGTAGATGGGTTTTGGTCGGTAACCGTGTATAATAAGGAAGGGTATTTCGAAAAAAATGAGCTCGATGCTTATTCCATTAACAATGTTATCGCCAAAAGGGATGCCGATGGCTTTATCACTATCCGGTTTGGGGGAGATCCCAAAGCCGATAATTATTTGCCTATTGTAGACGGTTGGAACTATTCGGTACGCTTATATAGGGCCAGGAAAGAACTTTTGGATGGTACATATGTTTTTCCGGAAGCTAGAGTGGTTCCATAACCAACAAAGCATTTATTGAATTAATTACAAAACCCAGGCAAAGACCTGGGTTTTGTAGTTTTCAAAAGGCTTACTTTTTCTTTTTCTGTTCTTCGTGGGTCTTTTGGCCAAAGTTTTGCATATAGGCCACAAGTTGTTCGTAAACTTCAGCGTCAAGTGAAGCGAATGGGGGCATAGATGGGTATTGGTCCCTCTTTTTCCCCGGTTTTTTAATCCACTGTATCAGGTCGGTTTTCAACTTTAGGTTGTTTTTATGTTTTGGATCGGGGTGGGAATACAATAGCGAAATCTCTTTAAGTGACGGGCCGGCTCCTGCGGAATTGGGTTGGTGGCAAGTGGCACACATGGCAAAGGCTTGTTTCCCTTTGTTTATACGCATTTGACGTATGTCCCCAACATTCGTGAGGCCGTTGTTATCCGATAAGATAATCAAATCTTGTAGTTTACTTTGGGCATTTTCATCGAGAAGGGTCACATCTGTCTGCTTCAATTTTTGCCACCAATCGGCGTTTACAAATTCCCGGTCCTGGCCTTCACTGAGATCATTCCAAAGTTGTTTGATGATCAAAGACTTTAGCTGCCCATGATTACTGTTGTTTACGATATCATACAGTTTTTCGGGTGATTCCTTAGAAAGGGTATGTACAATACTAGAATTGAAAATCTGCGGTTGGGCCGACTCCATGATTTCTTTTAATTCTTTACTGCTTTTCTGTGCTACAAATTGGGCATAGCCATACCAAAGCATTTTTGGTATAAAGCGATCTTGGGTGTTCCTAGGATCTTGGATCATGGTAGAGATAATCTCCTCACTCAGGGCTTTATCCAAACGATTTTGGGTCAGAGAGGCGATCATAAGCCTAACATCGGCAGCCGGGTCGTTGGCGGCCATATCCAAAAATTCCCCATTGAATTGTTTGCTAAAACCAATAGCCTGTTCGGTAATAAATTGGATAGCTTGTCTTCGGATCACGGCCTGTTCGTCGCGTAGCAGTTTTTTGTATGACCCAACCGAAATACCATCTACGGCATAGAGGGCCACCAAATAACGAAAACGCTGGGCAAGTTCCAGTTTTTTATCAAGTACCTTGGGTTCTAATTTATCGGCAAAGGCTTCCTTGTTCTTAAACTCGTTTTTCGCCAGGCGTTGCCGTATTTCATGTTGTGAGTGCCTAGAGAACCATTCATTGCTGTCTGAGAGATAATCGAATAGTTCGGCTTCCGTAGCCGCTCCCATATCGGCTTTTCTGGGTTTGTAATTGGGTTGGTAACTCAAGCGATAGATTCGGCCGTTAGAACGGTTCCAAATCTCAGTATCCCTATTGTGACAGTGTTGGGTATCGTACCAGTCGTTGATATAAACAGCCCCATCGGGACCATATTTTAGGTCTACGGCCACATAATTTTCATCATCCATATACAGGGGTTCGTTACCCTGGCTTGAAGAGCGGTAACCGGAATCGAACTCTTCCAAAATCTCACGATTTATTTGAGCCCCATGAAGGTTGTTTGTATACAGTTGGTTACGGTATTCATCAGGCCAGTTATCGCCCAAATAAACCATGGTGCCCACATGTGAATGTCCTCCCCACATATTCGGGGTGCTGTGCATACCTCCTTTTCCTACGCCGCCGACACCATGGCCGTAGGCGGCAATGGATTTCATATAATTAGGCTCGTCTGTATTATTTTGGTCGTTGTTGGTTTGATAGAAAAAAGCCCCTGTGCCGTAACTATAGATAAAATCATTGGTATGCCTGTTGTTTTGGGTCCAATAATTGGCATCCCTAAATACTTGGGTAACCGGTCCACCACCATAGGCACTACGGCAGTGTGTCATGAACATTTCACCATAGGCATTATAATCTAACCCCCATTGGTTGGAACCGCCATAGGCATAGATTTCAAAATCGTCGGTTAGCGGATGATAGCGCCAAATGGCAGAGGCTACGTCGATACGTTCTTCATCAGGAGTACCGGGCTTACCTACCTTAGACGGATTAAAAACACCGTGTACCCCGTAGAGCCAGCCGTCGTGCCCCCACATAAAGGAGTTTTGGGTCTCATGGGTGTCGCGAATACTCCAGCCATCCAATAAAACTTGGGGCTCCCCATCGGGTACATCGTCCCCGTCGGCATCCGGAATAAAGATAAAATCAGGAGCCGTGGAAGCATATACGCCCCCATATCCCACTTCGAATCCGCTGATGAGGTTGAGGTCGTCCGCAAATACCTTCCCGGTCTCAAACGTACCATCGTTATCGGTATCTTCCCAGATTACCAATCGATCCTTACCTTCTCCTTCCGGTTGTTTTTGGGGATAGGCAAAGGCCTCGGCCACCCATAGACGGCCCTTACCATCGAAGGTAAAGGCAATGGGTTGCCTAACGTCGGGTTCCTGGAGTACCGTGGTCATTTCAAAACCAGGGGGTACATAGGCATACTCGGTAGCGCCGTCATGTTCGGGGTTATGGGCCAGGTTGGAAAAGAGGGGGTTGTTTTTTATACGATAGGCCACATTTTTAGTGGTATCGGTGGCGATTTTCGCCTTGGGCTCAACCGTTTTTAGGTACATGTTCTTGAACTGTACTTTGGCCGGTCCGTTTCCGCTATGGAGCTGCAGGGCCAAGGCACCTGAAAGATCGTGCTTGTCTTTTTCGTAATCTTCTATAATATTATACAAGCTACCATTGATCCTGATTTCTATACGGTTTCCAATGGCTTTGATATGGTATTGGTTCCAGTCGTTTGGTTTTAGATTTCGATTAAGAAGGGCCATATTTTCTTGAAAAGGAATGGTTTCCCTATCCCCGTTGGCCATGATTTTGGTAAGTCCACCTCGTTCGGCGATCTTACCCCGGTCGTGTTCATCATAGAGTACACCCAACCATTCATCCCCGGCATCTAGATCACATTGGTAGCCGGTAACCGTATTATAATCGGTCTTCTGGGAACGGATCTGTATACCCGAATTGGTGCCTTGGGTAATTTTAAAATCTAGGGTAAGCTCAAAGTCGTTCACCTCATTTTCCCAATAGATAAATTCGTTCTTGGCCAGTTTTTCACCTGCGGGAATCTCGGCGGTTAGGGCTCCATCTTCCACTTTCCATATATCGGGGTTCCCATCCCATCCTTTTAGGGACTTACCATTAAAAATGGCTTGCGGGGCATCTTTTGGGTTCGAACAACCCAAAACGAATACCAACAGCATCAGGTTGGCAAATAATATCTTGTTCATAATAGGCGGTATTTGATAGGCTTTTTTTGAATTATGATGAACGGCATGCCAAACACATGCCAAAAGGGGTTAGCATTCGGGGTTAGATACTTAGGGTAAAATCAGGTAAACGCATAAGTTTTCCGCCTTGTAGGGCCGATTCGTGGGCCAAGATACCTACACAGGTAATGTTGGCCGATTGTTGTGCATTGGGGTAGGGATCGGTTTTCTGTAGCAAAGCATTGATAAATTCGTGTACGAGATGCGGATGCGACCCCCCATGACCGGCGCCTTGGGTAAAAGACAAATGCTGGTTGTCGTCCGAGTCATATACCCCATGCGTGGTAAAGCGTTGTATTTCCTCTGGCAATAGGTGGGCAAAATCGGGGCTTTCCACTTCTTCCGGAATTTCGGGTTCTGGTTTTTTGGCGGTATGTACCACTAGCGAATTCCCTTCGATAAGCGGCCATTCCACCGATTTTTTAGAGCCATATACTTCAATACTCTCACGATATTGACGGGCCACATCAAATAAAGAACGGTGCACCTGGGCACTAAGGTCGGAATCCTTGAATTTTATATGCGTGGTCTCTACCGCAAAAGGCGAGTTGTAATGTGCGATCAATTCTTCCCGAATGGTACCCGACCCAAAACAAGAAACATACTCGGCCTCACTGCGTGTCAGCCCTAACACCGGGCCAACACAATGCGTGGCGTAATGCATAGGGGGCAGGCCGGGCCAGTAGTTGGGCCATCCGTCCATATCTTGTTGGTGGCTGGCCTTTAAAAACTGTATTTTACCCAACTCACCTTTTTCGTAAAGATCTTTCATGAATAAGAACTCCCGGGCATAGAGCACGGTTTCCATCATCATATAGGTGAGGCCCGTTTCTTGGGTCAAACGCACTATTTCCTCACATTCTTCCATAGTCGTCGCCATGGGCACGGTACAGGCCACATGCTTACCGGCTTTTAAGGCCTTAATGGATTGTTGGCCATGGTCGGGAATGGGGGTGTTTATATGTACGGCATCAATCTCGGGGTCTTGTAACAGGGCGTCATAAGAAGTATAGCGTTTGGCTATACCATGGGCATCCCCGATCTTATCTAAACTGGTTTGGCTGCGTTGGCAAATGGCTACTAACTCGGCATTGGGGTGTTTCAAATATATAGGAATAAACTCCGCACCGAAACCCAAACCAACCAGGGCTATTTTAATTTTTTCCATCTTTTTAGGTAGTGAAAAGGATTGATGATAAAATTACGGGCTAAAGCCATTATTGACAATACGATTTTTGGGTATTCGATTTAGAAATATTACCGATAGGATTTGTGAGTGGAAAAGTGTTATAACCCTTATTTTTATTGGCATTAAAGGCATTTTTTGTTATTGTAACTGGAATAAATGGCCCTTTTCAATGGTGTTCGGATTAAGTTTATTGTCCAACTAATTATATATTTAACCTTTAGAAGTGAAGTAGAAAGGATATGTAGTGCCATCTGCATTCGATATGAACAAAAAAATATCCAAAAGACGTTTTAAAGTCGCCCTTTTAATGGAGACCTCCAATGCGTATTCGCGCGGGGTTATCAAGGGTATTTACGGGTATATAATGGAACACGATCAATGGGATGTGTACTTAGGTGAATATAGTAGGGGCGAACCTAACCCAGACTGGCTTTTGTCTTGGGATGGTGATGGTATTATCGCACGGATCGAGAATGAAACCATAGCCGAATTGATCAAGCGTTGCCAGCTGCCTACCATAGATGTGAGTTCGGCCAATCTAATTCCAGGGATCCCTTGGGTAGAAACGGACGATAGAAAGATCGCCCAACTGGCTTTTGAACATCTAAAAGACTGTGGACTAAAACATTTTGCCTTTGCCGGTTCCCAGTTCAATTGGTCTAAATGGCGGGCTGATCACTTTAAGGAAGTATTGGAGGGGCAAGGGGTACGCTGTGACTACTATAGTCTGCCCATGCATTTGGATTACCATGTGGTTGACGAACAAAAGAAAATAGAGTCATGGTTGGCCACCCTGCCCAAGCCTATCGGCATTTTTGCCGCCTACGATCAATTGGGTCGTTTGATAATAGACTGTAGCCAAAAAATGGGGTTTATGGTACCTGAGGAAATTGCGGTAATCGGGGTCGATAACGATCCCTTGATTTGCGAATTATGTTCACCACCCCTTACCAGTGTGATCCCCGATACGTTTAAAACGGGCTATTTGGCGGCTGAATTATTGGCGGCTTTAATGCAAGGAAAAACCGAGGTGAACATTACCAATCTAATGGCCCCCATAGGGGTTAAAAAAAGGCGGTCTACCGACTCATTGGCCATTGAAGACCCCCATATCTCCAAGGCCTTGCACTATATTTATGAAAATGCAAGCATAGGTAGCTTTAGCATTAACGATATTTTGGCGATTGTACCCATGACCCGACGGGTATTTGAAAAGAGATTCTTGGAAATGGTGGGACATACCCCATATAAGGAAGCCCAACGTATCCGGGTGGCCCGTATTCAGGAATTATTGACCGAAAGTGATCTAGGGTTATTGGAGATTGCCGAAAAAATGGGCTTTGAACATGTGTCGTATATGAGCTTTTTGTTCAAACGGGAAACCGGGATATCGCCAATAGCGTATCGACATAAGATGCGGAAGGAATTTGGGTAAGATTCTTGCCAGCTTGGACCGAAAAACAAAAAACCCAAGACTTTCATCTTGGGTTTTTCTTTGTAGCGAGAGAGGGACTTGAACCCTCGGCCTCCGGGTTATGAAAATTTACCATTATTTTTAAATAAAACACAAAAACTCTTAAAATCAATTAGATATGTGAGGATTTGTTAAGTTTGATTTCAAAAAATACCTTTTTATATCAATAAATGTTGTACCTATGTTGTACCCAAAAATTTGTATCTTACAAATCAGGATATAAATTATGGCAACAGTTCAAGCAGTTTTACGAAAAAAGAGGAATGCCCAAAACCTATTCCCCATAGCTATTCGAATTACGAAGGATAGAAAGGCTTCTTTTATATCTATCGGTCAGTACATAGACCAAAAGTATTGGGATACTACTAATAGAAAAGTAAAGCGATCCCACCCAAATGCTTCTCGTATTAACCATTTAATTCTTAAAAAACTCACGAAAGCAAATGAGAAGTTGCTTGAAGCAGAGATAAACGAAGCCAATGTTTCG
The DNA here is from genome assembly GCF_002514735.1 of Sediminicola luteus. Lineage (GTDB taxonomy): Bacteria > Bacteroidota > Bacteroidia > Flavobacteriales > Flavobacteriaceae > HQA918. The sequence goes on from NZ_NBWU01000008.1 coordinate 277,729, forward strand.
GCATCCCGTATAAGGGAAGACATTAAAGGAACCAATCAATTGGATTTTTTCGGAGTAGCAGAACTTCATTTGGATAACCTTCAAAAGGCAGAAAAATATCGCCAATACCATACTCAAAAAGGGCGGATTGAGAAGTTCCGGAGGTTTACCGGTCAGCAAACACTTGCCTTTAAAGATATCTCGGTTTTCTTACTTAAAAACTTTGAAAGCTACATTCTTAACCAAGAAAAGAGGAAGCCTAGAACAGCAGTAAACTACATGATACTAATCCGTAAAATTTTTAACCTTGCTATTTCTGAGGGTATAGCCGAACGTAGTATTTATCCATTCGGAAAAGGGAAGGTTCAAATCAAAATACCGGAATCGGAAAAAATCGGATTGTCCATTGAGGAAGTAAAGAAATTAGAAAATGCGGATGGTTTAACTCCAGCACAGCAACAGGCCGTTAATGTTTGGTTGACGAGTTTTTATTTTGCCGGGATAAGAGTGAGTGATGTTTTGCAATTACGATGGTCAGATTTTCATGATAATCGTTTGCATTATAGAATGAATAAAAATCAAAAATTGGTTTCACTTAAAGTACCGGAAAAGGCTTTGCGCATTCTTCAGCAGTATAAGGAAACTCCTTCGGATAAAAACGATTTGATTTTTCCATATTTGAAAGGAACTAACTTCGACGATGCGAAAGAGAAATTAATTCGCATAAGGACGGTTACTAGAACCTTGAATAGAAGATTGCAATTGGCGGGTAATTATTTAGGGATTGACAAAAAAATAAGCATGCATATAGCACGTCATACCTTTGGGAATATCTCGGGCGATAAAATACCTATACAAATGTTGCAAAAGCTGTATCGGCATTCATCAATAACGACTACGGTTGCCTATCAGGCCAGTTTTATGAAAAAGGATGCGGATAGTGCTTTAGATAAAGTGATTAATTTTTAATTAGAAGATATTTCGGGGTTAATCGAAAAACATCTTTACTTCAACGCCTATAGCATTTGCAATTCTTAATAGTGTAAGGGAGGTAACATTTTGGCGGCCATTCTCTATAGCGGAAAGATTCGATTTTTCCATTTTTATGATAGAGCAAAGGTCTAGCTGACTCAACCCCTTTGAGCGTCTTTCCTTTGCTATATTCCTGCCTATTTTCTTTAGGAAGTACTCTTCTCGTTTAGTCATATAAAGACCAAGTTCTATAAAATACATACAACAAAGGTTATGATATATCATAATCTTTGTTTATATTTAAACACTTTAATGCTTAGTGTTATGGAATTAACAGGGACAGAATTAGCGGTAGAAGTATGCACTGATAAGGTACTGGGGATTATATGCCAGCTCGTCGACGTTCTTGATGTGGAGCGCATCTTTTTTAACAAAGGGCAACAGCATAATTCCTTTAAGTACTGTTTAATCCTAATCGCCAAGATTGAAGTGAAACAGATAGTGGATCAGGTTTGGCCCGTAATCCATAATATTATGGCCCAATATCCCGATTTTACATGTAAGGTCTTCACTCTTGGTTATACAAACGCCCAACTCCAACAGGCCAACCTATTCTTTTTGAACCATTGCCATGCAGATAAATTGGTTTATATCTCTGATAAAAAAGATTGCACATGGGCCTACCCCGAACAAAACATTCAGGCGGTTTGTGAAAAGGCCA
>NZ_NBWU01000009.1 GCF_002514735.1 Sediminicola luteus
CCCGATATCGGATGTTCCGTCTATCTAAATCTTCGGTTCGTTCAAAACTTACGTTTTAAACCTTCCAAGTGCGAGTTATAAAAACTCGCTGCTGTCTCTTCAAAATTTCAATGAACTTGTCTTGTTCCTCGCCTTGGCAGCGCTCATTTGTGTAACGCCTTATTGCCTTAGCGGCTGCAAATATAGAACCCTTTTTTTGATTACACCAAAACTAAAAACCATTTTTTTTGAAGGTTTTTTTTGCCTCCCTCGCAACCCCTTACCCATAAAGGTTTTACGGTTGGAAAATTTTTCAGAAAAAGGATTTGAATTTATAAAAAATAAACGAAGTGGGCAAGTTTAATTTTTTAGGGCTGGTATTGGGCATCAAAATAGATTACAAAAGCTTCAAGCTATGAAAATGTAGAACTCTTATATATTGTTATTGCCCGTTTCTCGCTTTCCATTTATTAGTAAGCTCGCTATAGTCGTAATCCAATACCGTTTCTTGGCGTGTAAGCTCGCCATCGGCAAATGCGCGTTGCAGAATATCCTCTATCAAATAATCTTCATGGACCGAATCAGGATGGTATTCTTTCTTCAAGCTGATCTTAAATGCCTTGGCCGTAGTATTATACCAAAAGGCACGCCAACCGCTTCGCAGCTCCTTCACCAATTCAAAGGCCGTGGTTCCTGTTTGCCTATAAATAAGTTTAACCAATATCTGTCCTTCGGTACGGGTGAGTTTCTTTAGCTCGGCCGAAAACTCCCCCTCTATATATTTCTGCACTTTTTTGGTATACTTCTTCCGGTGGCGCCTTTTTACGATCTTTGAGAGGCTATCATTCAACTCTACCAGTCGTTCGGCGGCCATTTTCGCATACGGATACACCTTTTTGGTCTTTCTTCTTAATATATAATAGCGCACCTTCTCCTCTTTGGAGCTAAACTTAAGGCGACCGAATACATAGACTTCCTCCAGTGGCAATGCCAATTGGGGTACGGTATCGCCTTTCATAATTATATATTGCTCCACAGAATCTTGGGCAACCTCTTCTTGACCCATAACTCTCAAGCCATGGAAAAGAAAAGCTACAAAGCATATATATTTAACGATCCGCATAAAACCTATACCCAGGGTTTGATCACTGGACTATAATTAGTAAGTTTGAGACAAAATTACATCAGAATATGAGCCAAGAAACAATACTTAACGAAAAATCGCTCGAATTTTTTGAAAAATATTTGAATAATGCCGCCCCTACGGGATACGAATGGGAAGGGCAGAAAATTTGGATGGATTACCTTAGACCTTATGTAGATACCTTTATAACCGATACTTATGGCACTGCCGTTGGGGTCATTAATCCGGAAGCGGAATACAAGGTGGTCATAGAAGGGCATTCCGATGAGATTTCTTGGTATGTGAACTATATCTCTGACAATGGTCTTTTATATGTTATACGTAATGGTGGAAGCGACCACCAGATAGCTCCTTCGAAATGGGTGAACATCCATACCAAAAAAGGTATCGTAAAAGGGGTGTTCGGATGGCCGGCCATACATACCCGTAACCGTGCCAAGGAAGAACCGCCGAAATTGGATAATATTTTTATCGATATAGGCGCCAAGGATAAAGAGGAAGTTGAAAAGATGGGGGTACATGTTGGATGTGTTATTACCTATCCGGATACCTTTCAGGTGTTGAACGGTGATAAATTCGTGTGTAGGGCCATAGATAACCGAGCTGGCGGATTCATGATTGCCGAAGTGGCCCGATTATTACATGAAAATGGAAAGAAATTGCCTTTTGGCCTGTACATAACCAATGCGGTGCAAGAAGAAATCGGTTTGCGTGGGGCCGAAATGATTACCCACACCATTAAACCGAATGTAGCCATCGTAACCGATGTGTGCCACGACACCACTACCCCGATGATTGACAAGAAAAAACAGGGGCATACCGAAATTGGAAGTGGCCCCGTGATTTCGTACGCGCCCGCTGTACAGAACAAATTAAGGGAGCGCATCATAGAAACTGCCGAAGCTAAAAAAATACCTTTCCAGCGCATGGCCGCTTCCCGTATGACGGGTACCGATACCGATGCATTCGCCTATAGTAACGGTGGTGTGGCCTCGGCTTTGATATCCTTGCCCTTACGTTATATGCATACCACGGTCGAAATGGTGCATCGCGAAGATGTAGAAAGCGTTATCAAATTGATTTATGAGACCCTTTTGAATATTGAATCGGGGGAAACCTTTAGTTATTTTGAATAGCTTGATAAAAACACAATAGAACCAGTACGGGGTGCCTTTTATATATCGGCACCCTTTTTTAGTTTTGAAAGCATGGATGAACGTATTGATATTTTAAATGCCGAAGGTGCTTTTACCGGGAAAACGGCCATGAAATCGGAAGCACACCTAAAAGGATGGTACCATGCCTCTGTACATGTCTGGGTCTATACCGACGAAGGTGAGGTTGTATTACAACAACGGGCTTTTGACAAGGACACTTTTCCGGGGTATTGGGATGTTTCGGTAGCCGGACATATTGGGGCTGGCGAAACTGCCCTTTCTTCAGCCCAACGTGAGGTTTTTGAGGAAATTGGTCTCGACCTGTCACCTACGAATCTAAAGTTTCAGTTTCGGACCTATTCGGAATTCAAGCATGGCCCGGAATTAATGGACCGGGAATTCCACGATGTGTTTTTGGCTAAACTGAAACGACCTCTTTCGGATTTACAAAAACAAGAAAGCGAAGTGGCCGACATTAAGTTGTTCCCATTGGAAGTATTACTCGATCCCAACAAAATCAACATGGTGCCGAACGATTCAGCCTACTACAAACGCGTTTACAAACTTATTAGCGAATCGCTTCCAAAAAAGGTTTGATGTCGTTTAAATCGTAGGTAGATTGGGTTCCTGTACCCATCTCCTTGACCACAAATTGTTGGGCAGCCAATTCTTGATCGCCAATCATTACCACAAAAGGTACTTGTCGTGCATTGGCATACTTCATCTGTTTGTTCATCTTAGCATGGGACGGGTATAGTTCACAGGCCACACCGGCTTCACGAAGTTGTTTGATAAGCTTCATGGAAGCCAAAGCCTCGGCATCGCCAAAATTGATACACAGCACTTGTAAAGATTCTGAAACACTTTCGGGGAACAAGCCCAATTCTTCCAAAACCAAATAAATGCGATCTAGCCCGAATGAAATTCCAACACCTGATACATTTTTAAGTCCGAATATACCAGTAAGGTCGTCGTAGCGACCCCCACCACCAATGGAGCCCATCTTTACGCCCTCTGGGGCAGACACCTCAAAAATGGCACCGGTATAGTAATTGAGACCACGGGCCAAGGTGACATCTAAGGCCAGGGTACTATTTTGAAGCCCTAAGGCCAGGCTGTGTTCTAATATAAAACGGAGTTCCTCCACCCCTTTAGTACCTTCTTCTGAATCTTGAAGCATAGTGGCCAGCGTTTCTAACTGTACCATACTATCACCATCTAAAGCGAACAAGGGTTTTAGTTTTTCAATGGCGGCTTCTGGTATACCATGACCCAGCATCTCTTTGATAACGCCTTCCTCTCCTATTTTATCGAGTTTATCCAGGGCTACCGTAAATTGGATCAGTTGATCTTTGGCCCCGATCAATTCCGCAATGCCCGATAGTATTTTTCGGTTGTTAAGTTTAATAGTAGCTCCTTCTAGTCCCAAGTCGGTGAAAACGGCATCATAGAGTTGTACCAACTCCACTTCCTGTAATAAGGAATCGTTACCCACCACATCGGCATCACATTGATAAAACTCCCTAAAACGCCCTTTTTGAGGCCTGTCGGCACGCCAAACGGGTTGTATCTGGTAGCGTTTGAAAGGGAAGGTCAATTCGTTTTGATGCATGACCACATACCTAGCAAAAGGCACGGTAAGATCATAGCGAAGCGCTTTTTCTGAAATACTAATTGATATTTCTTTCGATTTTTCGGGCTTTATTTTTACTTTTTTATTAATTTCTTTAGAAAGCTTTTTTGCCCACGAACTTATTAAACCTCTTTCACCATTTGTTATAACGTATCGGATAAAAGAATTATCAGAAATATTCCTCTCAAAATCCACTCCTTCACCAAAAATAAAGAAAGCCAAACTTTCCAGAAACTTATGTTTTTGAGAGTTGAACTCATCTTTAAACAACTTTGATAAGTTTTCATCTGGACTTAAAAAGAAACTCCATTTGTCAAGTATTAGGTTAATTTCAAGATGCAATTCGTCACTTCCAACAATTGCCCCTATTTCATCGAGAGTAAGGAAGCGTTGATCTTCATTCTTAATTTTATCCACTACGAAATAGAAAACATCCTTAAATATTGAATTTAAAGCAATGTATATTGGTATAGTGCTTTCAATGAGATTCTCATCTATTTTAGAAATATAATCCCCAGATTCAAGAATCTTAAAAATCAAACGATCACCCTCTTCTCCATACTTACCCATTAAGGTAGATGAGTTCTCAAAAGACGGGGTTTCTATAGGCTGATACCCAAATCGTTTAAAATGCTTGCGTACCGTATCGAAGATATAATTGCGCTTGGCAATCTCTGCCGGTGAAAAATCTCTAGTTCCTTTGGGTATGTTCGGTTTTTGGGCCATTTTCTTTAATTGTGGGTGGTTGTTATTGTTCTCCGATCAAATCGTCGAACCAGCGGTATAGGGCACCTTTGGTAATTTGCCCACCTTGTTCTATAAGCTCGAATTTATCTTGGTTCGGGTCGTCGGAATAGGCTTTGGAGGCAGTCAGATAATCGACAAAGTCACCCTGAAAGTTCCTTTTAAACCATGAAAAACCTTCTTGGGTTCGCAAGTCCACTTCCGGATTATTCACCTTTACCGAAATCAGTTTCATTTCCTTGGAGGTTAAATGAAAAAGGTGCATATGGTTGGCAGATACATTCTCTAAGAATTCCACCTTGGCCAAAACACCTTCCCATACCAAATCACTAAAGATATCGATCTCTTCCTCGGCCACTTGTGGTTTTTCCCTTTTTAGGGTTTCCCATTCTTGGGCATCGATTTTTTGGGTAGCCAAGAAATTGGCGAATTCCACATGCATTTCTTCCAGCTGTTGTCTGGTAAGCCTTCTGTACTTCACAACCTAGGTATTTTAAAAGCCTATTTAAGCATGCAAAAATAAAAAGACCGTACGTAATTGTACGGCCTTCTTACATATTTTCTTCAGACAGGAATCGTTAGAAGATATAACGTACCCCGAATTGGGCCTGCCATCTCGACTGCAAACTAGAGTCGAAACCAAAGGTCTCGGTCAGGTTCGGGTCAAACGTATAGGTAGGCACGCGGTTTTCGTCTACACTAATCGCCAAAGGCGACGGGTTGTTTGGTACTTCTACCACACCCCATTCAGAGCTTAATAGATTTCCGAAGTTCAAGATATCGGCACTCAACTGTATGGTATGGGTCTTGCCGTTACCTACATTGATATTGAAATCTTGAAGGATCTTCACATCCCAACGGCTTCTCCATGGCGAAAGAGCCCCGTAGCGCTCCATATACTCACCACGATGATCGCTCATATAATCGTCTTGTTGAATGTAGTTTTCAAAGGCTTGGGCCTGTCCTGGACCAGAGAAGTTCATTTGTTGAACCTCGGCTTGGGTAGGGATATACATTAAATCGTTCCTTTGGAAAGAACTATCGCCATTGGCATTACCGGCATAGGTATAATTGAACCTTCCGCCTTGGGCGTACTCAAAGAACGTAGAGATGGTGGTGGCATATTTACCATTACCGTAATCAAACTTCTTAGAGGCTACACCTACTACCCTATGGGTGTCGCCATACTTGGAAAAAGCCAAAACATCTTGGTTGGCATCTCCGGTTGTTGGATTAAAATCGAAGGCATCCCCGGTAATCTCCGCTTCAATGGAGTTTACATCTTTTGCATTCAAATAGTTATAGGCAATACTGGTATAAATACCGTTATCGAAGGTCTTTTGCGCTTTAAGACTGGCATTCCAGATACGGCCTTTGTCAGAGTTGGTGAATACGTAAGCATTGGTAGGCCCGCCAAAAGCATTAGTGGCCCTATCGCCCGGCCCGTAATACGGACGGTTGTCACCAGGGGCGTTCAAGTTCAATGACGGAGGCGATTTAAGGGCCCAGTTCTGTACATGCGCTGCATTCAGATCTTTGGTATAAGAAACATCGGCAGTTAAGACCACGCCGTTTTCCAATCTATGGTCTACCCCAACATTGGTACGCCAAACTTGAGGCCATTTGAAATCGGGGTCAACCACTTGGTAAAAGAAGAAATCGACACCTTGTACTTGGTTACCCAACCATACAAAGGGGAAACGACCCGTAAAGATTCCGGTACCACCACGCAATTGGGTTTTGCCTTCACCTTTTACGTTCCAGTTAAATCCTAAACGTGGGGAAATCAACCAATCGTTGGAAGGTAATTGTTCCGAATCGATTTTTACCTGCTCGCCGGTTTGTGGGTCAAAATAAAGGTTGTCGGGCTGATAAGTGCCTTTACGGTCTATGTTTTCACGGATTTTCTCACGGGTATCGAAATACAAAGGCTTATCGAAACGGATACCGTAGGTTAATTTAAAATCGTCTGTAGCGTTCCATTCATCTTGAAGATAGAAAGCCAATTGACCTACATTGGTTTCAGCCAAAGACCAGCCACCTGGGGTGCCATCGGGGAATTGGTTGTTGTTGTTAAAGGTGTTGATGGCTCCACGAATCAAACCATCTACCACACCACCGGGTTGGGCGTTGGCCACAAATTCATCTACACTGGCAAAGTTTCTGAACTCCCCACCTACCGGAACTCCGAAGGTTCCGCCATAAGTACCGAGATTGAACGAGTTGTCGAACTCGAATTTTTCAAAAGAGAAACCTACGGTAAAGGTATGGTCTCCACTGAAAATGTTCATATTGTCGGTCAACTGGAATACTTTTTGATCCAAACGGTTGTGGATGGAGAAAGGTTCGTGGCCCACAACGATATAGCTATCAAAGGGATTGTTGTTACCAATGATAAAGGAAGGGGCCGGTGTAGATAGCGGGTCCCTGAAATCGTCGAAATGGGTATAACCGGCCTGAAGCTTGTTCACCACTTGATCAGACAAGGTAGAGTTCAATTCTATTTGGAAGGAATTGATATTATTGTTGATCTCATAGCCGGAGTTCTCGAATTGAAGGGTAGCAAAACTAGGCCCTCTGGTTCCGATGGCCGTAGGGTGTGCCGGCTTCTCTTTTGATGCCCTTAGGAAGTTATAGATTACCGCCAAACGGTTCTTTTCGTTGATGTTCCAATCGATTTTAAAAATACCCTTGGTAGATTCGGCACCGAATATAAAATCTTGGTATCTGCCGGTATCATAGCCTAAGCCGGACATAGCATCACGAACACGGATCAAGTCAGACTCCAATACCCTAGATTCGTTGATGGCACCTGAACCGGTATTCGGAATCCAGCCATTGGTGCCCAAATCGTCCCTTTGGTCTTTTTCGAAGTTGGCAAAGAAGAACAATTTATCTTTGATAATCGGTCCGCCGATACTTACCCCGTACTGGGTCTGCTTTAAATCGGGTTTGGTTACGTCTTCACCTTTGATCTTGCCTCCGGTAAGACTCTCATCTCTATAAAAACCATATACGGTACCCTTGAATTCGTTGGTACCGCTTTTGGTTACGGCATTAATGGTCGCACCGGTAAAACCCGATTGGGTTACATCGTAAGGCGCTGTAGAAACCGAAATTTGATCGATAGCATCTAAAGAGATAGGCTGGGAATCGGTCTGGCCACCTGGTGTCGGTGCATCTAAACCGAATGGATTGCTAAAAAAAGCCCCATCTAATGAAAAGTTGTTGTACTGATCGTTGCGACCTCCAAAGGAATCCCCACTGGCCGATGGCTCTAAACGGGTAAAATCTTTAGCGGAACGTGAAATGGTTGGCAAACGGGTCAATTCCCTACGGCCTACACTGGTTTCGGCCCCGGTTCGGTCGCTACCGAAAGTACCCCCGGAACGATCAGAGACTACCACCACTTCATCCAAAGCCTGGCTTTCGAGGGCCAAGGAAGGGTTTACATTGTGGGTCTTACCCAAAGCCAAGAAAACATCATTTTCCTTGTACTCCTTAAAACCTACATAAGAAACGGTTACCTCGTAGGGTCCGCCAACACGAAGGTTCAATAAGTTGAAACGACCTTCTTCGTTGGTTACGGCCCCGTATCGGGTACCTGTTGGGGTGTGAACGGCTACCACATTGGCGCCTAATAGGGGTTGCGATTGGTCATCGAGAACCGTACCGCGAATGTTGGAGGTTGTTACCTGGGCAAAACCCATAGCGGTACAACACACTAATACTAAGAAGAATAGTGTTCTTTTCATATTACATTTAAGTTAGTAGTTGAGTGAACCAAATGTAATAAAAAAAAGAGCTATGCACGCATAGCTCTTTTAATGTTATTAACCGTTTATGGTTAATTAATATTTCTCTGCCACTACATCGAATGGGAAATCTACGATTACCTCTCTGTGTAGTCTGATTTGGGCATTGTAATTACCTAAACGCTTAACAGATCCACCTTGGATAGCCATGAATTTTTTGTCAATGGCATGACCGGCCTTCTCTAAAGAAGCAGCCAAATCGATGGTAGTGATACTACCGAACAATTTATCTCCGGCACCGGCTTTAGCGGCGATTTTGATTTCTAATTGTTTCAAGGCTTCAGCAGTTTTCTGGGCCTCTTCTACAATAGCTTTCTCTTTGTGTGCTTTTTGCTTTAGGTTTTCGGCCAAAACTTTCTTGGCACTAACCGTAGCCAAAACAGCCAATCCTTGTGGGATCAAGTAGTTTCTACCATACCCATTCTTAACGGTCACAATGTCGTCCTTGAACCCTAGGTCCTGAACGTCTGACTTCAATATAAGTTCCATGATCAGCTTCTTTATTATTTCAACAAATCACCTACGTAAGGCATCAAGGCCAAATGACGGGCCCTCTTTACGGCCGTAGCCACTTTTCTCTGGTATTTCAAAGAAGTACCGGTTAAACGACGGGGCAACAATTTACCTTGCTCGTTTACGAACTTCATCAAGAAATCCGGGTCTTTATAATCGATATACTTAATACCCGATTTTTTGAACCTACAGTATTTCTTTTGCTTGCTTGTCTCTATATTAAGTGGGGTCAAATACCTGATTTCCCCATCTTTCTTACCTTTTGCTTGTTGTTCTATTGAAGACATAATGATTAGGCTTTGGTTTTTAATTTAGCTCTTCTGCGCTCGGCCCATGAAATGGCATGTTTATCCAATTTAACGGTCAAGTAACGCATAATCCTTTCATCCCTACGGAATTCTACCTCGTAAGGGTTGATGGCCTCACCTGGTGCGGTGAACTCGAACAAATGGTAAAAACCACTTTTTTTGTGTTGGATCGGGTAAGCCAACTTCTTAAGCCCCCAATTTTCTTTAGACACCATTTTGGCGCCCCTTTCAATTAAGAAATTTTCGAACTTCTTAACTGTTTCCTCTATCTGGGTGTCAGATAGAACGGGATTCAAAATGAAAACAGTTTCGTAATGATTCATAATTATGTATAAATTTTAGCGGGGCAAAAGTATGAATTATTCTTTCTCCCCACAAGAAAAGCCAAAAATCTTCGTTATCCATTTAAATAATTATTAACAAATCAAGCTTAACCTAAAGAAAAATCATCGGCAATGACTGATTTTACAAGTTATACAACAGAAATGACCATGTTTACATCTTTAATTGTATGTAAGGGCGTTTTTTTAGTACTTTGCCATTGATTTAAACCCCACAAATCACCCCATCTATGAAACTAAAGAGTATTATCGTAGACGACTCTACTATGCAACGGATGGCCGTGGCCAAATTGGTAAACAACCATCCGAGCCTAGCTTTAGTTGCCGAGTACAGTAATGCTATCGAGGCCAAGAACGGATTGAAGAACCACGAGGTAGATATAATCTTCCTTGATGTTGAGATGCCTATTATCAATGGTTTTGACCTTTTGGAATCATTGGATAACCCTCCACAGGTTATCTTGATTACCGGAAAACCCGATTACGCGCTCAAAGCCTTTGATTACGACGTTACCGATTACCTACACAAACCAATTACTATGGCCCGTTTCGATGCCTCTGTACGCAGGGCGGTATCGAAGTACGAACAAGCGAACAAAATCCACGAAGACGAAGAACATATCTTCGTTAAGAGCAACCTGAAAAAACGCAAGGTTATCTTAAACGATATCAAGTGGGTGGAAGCTTTAGGGGATTACATCAAATTGGTTACCGACGAGGCCAATATCGTTATTCTTTCTACCATGAAGAATTTCGAAAAGCAATTACCGGCCGAAAAATTCTTGAGGATTCACAAGTCCTATATCGTTAACTTAGAGAAAATCGAAAAGTTCAACAGCAAAAACGTAGAGGTTGCCGGACGTCAGATTCCTTTAAGTAGGAACAAAAAGACCGAATTGGCCGAAGCTCTCAATAACGTATAAGATTTTATATAGGGTCTACATCGAAAATGATGCGGACCGACCGATAATACGGAATAGCATTAAAGGAATTCTCGATTCTTTTGATGCTATTTTTTATGGTAGCTAGGTCATGTCCTTTCGGGACTTTTAAAACCGCTACTTGAATGTATTGATTGCGTACACGCGATACGGCCGGGGGTACAGGCCCTAACACCCGATCTTGCCATAGGTTGCGCATGCCTTGTACGAACCATTCACTGGCCTGTTCAAGTTTACTATAATCCTTATGCTTAAAGGTAACACGAATCAAGCGGGCAAAAGGCGGATAGGCATGTTGCCGTCTTTCATACATTTGCTCGCGTTGCATACTTTCGTAATCGTGTATGCTTACCTGCTGTAAGATTTGATGGTACGGATTATAGGTCTGTATCAATACCTTGCCCCGTTTTTCATGGCGCCCTGCCCTACCCGACACTTGCGACAAAAGCTGATAGCCCCTTTCATGGGAACGGAAATCGGGAAAATTCAGGATGCCATCGGCATGCAAAACCCCAACCAAATCCACATTTTTAAAATCGAGCCCCTTCGATAGCATTTGGGTGCCCACCAAAATATCGAGCTCGCCCGAGGTAAATTGGTCAATGATCTTGGCATGGGCATGTTTGGCACGGGTGGTATCTAAATCCATACGGCCTACCCTAGCGTCTGGGAACAGTTCTTGGCATTCTTGCTCTATTTGTTCGGTACCCAGACCTTTGGTGTCCAAGGCTTCTGAACTACAAGAATGACACTTACTGACCTGGGCACTGTAATAGCCACAGTAATGGCAACGCAGTTGTCTTTTATAGGCGTGATAGGTAAGGCTAACATCGCAATTGGGGCATTGCGGACAATGGCCACAATCGGTACACTCCATGACCGGGGCAAACCCCCTACGGTTTTGGAACAAGATAATCTGCTTGCCCTCGGTCAACGTCCCCTCCATGGCCAGTCGTAAAGGCTCGGAGAAATGCCCCTTTATCCGTTTTTTCTTTTGCTGTTCTTTTAAGTCTACCAAGTTAATATCCGGCATGGGTACTTGACCGTATCGCTTCTTAATCTCGGCGAGACCATATCTGCCCTGTAGTACATTATGGTAGGTCTCGAGACTTGGGGTGGCCGAGCCCAACAATACTTGAGCATTCATACTTTTGGCCAGCACAATTGCGGCGTCGCGGGCATGGTAACGTGGTGCAGGGTCGTGTTGTTTAAATGAAGGCTCGTGTTCTTCATCTACAATGACCAACCCGAGGTTTTGAAACGGCAAGAATAGGGATGACCTCGCTCCTATCACCAATTGGGCCTTAGCATTGCATTCCAAAACATGTTGCCATACCTCTGCCCTTTCTTGAATATTGAATTTGGAATGGTATACAGCCAAATATGAGCCAAAATACTTTTGAAGGCGCTGGATCAACTGGGTGGTTAAAGCGATTTCGGGCAATAGGTACAAAACCTGTTCTCCTTTTTCCAAAGCTTCTTTAATCAATTGTACATAGACCTCGGTTTTTCCGGAGGAAGTAACCCCATGCAACAAACAGACCTTGTTTTCCCCAAAAGCCGATTGGATCGTGCCTAAGGCCAACTCTTGTTCAGGATTAAGTTGGGATGGTTGTACCACGGCTTCCCCTGTATATTGTATCCGATCTTCTTGGATCATTTCCTCTGTAAAAATTCTTTTTTTGACCAACCCTTTTATGGCCTGACCGGAATCTTGGGTGATTTTTTTTAATTCGGAAACTTTAATCGGTTTGGGTTCATCGCCAACCAAATCAAGATAAACCAAGAAGGTTTTGTATTGTTTGGGTGCGCGTTTTAATCCATCTAGTGTTTCTACCAGCCCTTGCTCGCCATCAGCCACATGGTTTAGCATAACATATCGGGACATTTTAGGGCGGTAGCGTTCTTTGATCTCGGCCTGTAGGGCCACGATTCCTCTCTTGATCATCCGATTGACCACTGGCAACACCGTTTTCTTTTCTAAGATTTCGGTAATATCGGTAATACGTAAGGCAGATTGATGTTGGAGGGCTTCCAACAACAGGTATTCATCATCGGCCAATTGGGACTCGTCCCCTGTGGTAAAATCTTCGGACAGGCAGACCCAAGTCTCACTTTCCAATAAAAAGGCGGTCGGAATAGCATTCTTAAATACCTCCCCGATATGGCACATATAGTATTTAGAAATCCAAGCCCAATGTTGTAATTGGGTTTGGGTTATTATGGGCGCATCGTCAAGAATATATTCGATTTCCTTGGCTTCATAAGCCTGCGGTGGCGTTTGATGCATTTTTTGCACCAATGCGGTATACACCCTATTCTTGCCAAAGGGAACTGCTATCCGCATCCCTGGTAGTAGATGATCGTACTCTTGTTTATTGACCTTATAGGTAAACGTCTGAGGCAAGGCCAGCGGCAATATGGCTTCAACAAAGTACCCCATACCCTATTATTTTACCCGTATCCAAGTTTGGGTCCTGTAGAAAAACCCAACGTAACCCCTAACCAATAATCGATTGGGGTCCTTGGTGTCCAACCAAACTTTACAACGATACCATTTACCACTTTCAGGATCCAAGATCTTGGCCCCTTCGTAGGTGTTATCCGATGCTTTTTTTAGGCCAGATGCGATAACCATACCCAAAACCGACGCGTCTTTTTCGGCCCCTTTACACTTTTCGCATAGGGCGTCCCTTCGCTCTTTATCCGTGATTTCAATGATTTTCAGGGCCAATGTCCCATTTTGATCCATGGCCGATACAATAGATTTGGTAGAACCATCTTGATCATCGACGGTTTTCCAGGTACCAAAGACCTCTTGGGCCGAAAGCAACATGGGGCCCATACACATCAGGCAGATAAAAAAGTATTTACGCTTCATCCAATTCTTCTTTGGGTACCTTCTTCTTTAAGGAGGTAATCGCCGCATTCAATTCAAACCCGAGCAACAATATATTGGCATTTAACCAAATAAAGACCATTAAGATCAACATGGTGCCAATGGTACCGTACAGTTCGTTGTAGCGGGCAAATTTTTCTACATAGATACCGAAAAGATACGAGGTTAAGCCGAAAAGCAAGGTCGTCATTAAGGCCCCTGCCGAAAAAAACCTGATTTTTCTACCCTCTACCGTGCCAAAATAGTATAACACGGCCGTGGCTATGTACACCAAACCAAAGAAAACGATAAAGCGGGTAATCCAAGCCCCCCAGGTATCGCCCTGTTCTTGCGAATAGGCTCCCGTACGTTCGGCCAGTTCACTAAGATAGTAGACCACATAGAATTCAAAATACAGTAGGAACAAAATTCCCAAGATCAATAGTATAGAAAGGATGAGGCCAACCATAATGGAATAGGCGTACTGTCGGAAAAAATTCCGGGTCAGCTCTACGTGATATGAGTTTTCGAACCCTGCGAATATGGCATTGACCCCATTGGCCACTAGAAAAATGGACATAAGAAAGGCCGAGGACAATAAGCCACCTTGCCTTTGGCCCTTGATCTGGTCGAACGAATCTTCGAAAAAATCACTGGATGCCGCAGGCAAAAAAGATTCGATAAAAGCCATAAACTCATGTTCAAAACTTTCCCCAGGCTCCATGGCGGCTTCGGCATAGGGTATAATGAACGGAATTAAGGTAATCAAGAAAATAAGCAATGGGAAAAGGGCCATGAACAAACTAAAGGCAATGGCACTGGCCCGGGTAGAGAGCGCCCCTTCAATGATGCCCTTTACGTACATTTCCAAAAGGTCGTAAAGTGAAAGCCCTTCGAAGGTTTTCAGTTTGATTTTCTTCAACCCCCTAACGATAAGGTTCAGCACCGGGATTTTCTCGATTTTGGCTTCTATTTCTTGGGACATTTTATACGGCCTTTAAACTCAAATCCATGTTGTGTACCGAATGGATCAAAGCCCCGGAAGAGATATAATCTACCCCACAATCGGCATAGGCCCGAAGGGAGTTTTCATTGATTCCCCCGGACGATTCGGTCAAACATTGGTCACCGATCAGGGCTACGGCCTTTTTGGTGTCTTCGTAATTGAAATTATCCAAAAGTATACGGTACACACCGCCAGCCTTTAAAATTTGGCCAACTTCATCTAAATTCCGGGCTTCGACGATAATCTTCAGATCTTTTTTGTTTTCAGCCAAATAGGATTTTGACTTTTCAATGGCTTGGGCTATGCCACCCACAAAATCGATATGGTTATCTTTTAGCATGACCATATCATATAAGGCAAAACGGTGATTTTCGCCACCCCCAATGGTAACCGCCCATTTTTCGGCCGCCCTAAAACCTGGTGTGGTCTTTCGCGTATCTAATATTTGGGTTTTGGTGCCCTCTAACAAATCGACATACGACTTGGTTTTGGTGGCTATAGCACTCATACGCTGCATAGTATTCAACACCAAACGCTCGGCCTTTAGAATGCTCTGCGAAGGGCCTTCGACATAAAAGACCACATCGCCATAAGACACCTGGCTTCCGTCAGGGATCAACACCTCTACAGACATGTTTGGATCTACCAGGTTAAAAGCCCTTTTGGCAAAATCAACCCCTGCAATAACGCCTTCGTCCTTTACCAATAGTTTCGCCTTTCCTCGGGCTTCCGCAGGTACACAGGCCAAGGAACTATGGTCGCCATCACCAACATCTTCGCGGATGGCATTTATGATAATGCCTTCTATTTCGGCATCGAATTTTTCCTTAGAAATCATTGTAGGTGTTTAGGAAAGCTAAAATACAAAATATGGGATGTGGTTACGGACAAATTATGACCGTATATTTGGGGCATGAATATCAAACTGATCGTTATTGGCAAGACCGATAATTGCGAAATGGAAACATTGACCCAAAAATATGTTTCGCGATTGAAGCATTATGTAGGTTTTGAGCTGATTACCATTCCCGACATCAAGAACGTAAAAAACCTGTCGGAAAACCAACAGAAGGAGAAAGAGGGTCAAGAAATATTAAAACGACTAGGGCCCTCTGATGCCCTGGTGCTTTTAGACGAGAAAGGAAAGGAATTCGATTCCGTTGGCTTTTCTGATTACCTGCAAAAGAAAATGAATTCCGGACTAAAAACCTTGGTTTTCGCCATTGGGGGCCCCTACGGTTTTAGTAAAGATGTCTATGCAGAATGCCAGGGTAAGGTGAGTCTTTCCAAAATGACTTTTTCACACCAAATGGTCCGATTATTTGCCGTAGAACAAATTTATAGAGGGTTTACCATCTTACGAAATGAGCCTTATCACCATAGGTAAATCGATGGGGTACGCTGGTAATTAATATTAGTCCAATTAGGCATCAAATAAACAAAGGCAAGGGTGTTTACCTTGCCTTTGTTTATAATCTCTAGGTTTTAACCTACTAATACAACACCCTAAACTTAATGGTGTGTTCAATAGCTTTCAATTCTTGGATTACCTCTGTATTATAATCCTTGTCCATATCGGTAATTACATAGCCCACTTCACTATCTGTAGAAAGGAACTGTCCGGTAATATTGATTTTATACTTGGCCAAAATCTCATTGATATGGGCCATAATCCCGGGTACATTTTCGTGGATGTGTAAAAAGCGGTGTACATTATTCTGCCTAGGCAGACGAATATTCGGGAAGTTCACGGCATCTACCGTATTACCCGAATTGATATAGTCCATGATCTTGTTCGGTACGAAATTGGCGATATCTTGCTGAGCCTCCTCGGTACTACCTCCAATATGCGGGGTAAGTATCACGTTGGGGATGCCCTGTAAAGGACTGTAAAAATCCCCATTGGCCCTAGGCTCCTCAGGGAACACATCTAATGCGGCCCCACTCAATTTTCCGCTATTGAGGGCTACCACTAGGGCATCGATATCTACTACAAAACCTCGTGAAAGGTTAATTAGGATGGCGCCATCTTTCATACGCTCCAACTCCCTTTCCCCGATAAAATTCCGATTGGCCGGATTATCATCTATATGTAAGCTAACGGCATCGGAAACCGATAACAAATCCTCTAGGCTATTACATTTAATGGCATTACCCAAGGCCAGCTTATCGGCTACGTCGTAATAATATACCTGCATCCCCATAGATTCGGCAAGTACCGAAAGTTGTTTCCCAATATTACCATAACCTACAATTCCTAGCTTTTTACCTCGTACCTCGCGGGCATTGGCAGCGGTCTTGTTCCATTGGCCTTGGTGGAATTCGGTACTCCTTGGGAAAATGCTTCGAGTTAGCATAATTATTTGACCAATGGCCAATTCAACCACAGAACGGGTATTACTGTAGGGTGCATTAAAAACCACTACCCCATTTTCTTTGGCAGCCGTAAGGTCGATTTGGGTGGTACCTATACAAAAAGCGGAAACTACCAATAACTTATCAGCGGCTTCAAGTACCTTACGGGTAACCTGGGTCTTCGATCGGATACCCAAAACGTGCACCCCTTTCAATTTTTCGATCAATTCATCCTCTGGCAGACTATGGGTCAATAGTTCTACTGAAAAACCATCTTCGGTAAGATTGTCGAAAGCATGCGGGTGGATGTTTTCCAGTAATAAAATCTTAATTCGGTTCTTGGGGTAGGATATCTTTCGTGGCAAATCGTTGATAAATAAAAATTCGTCTAAATTAGGGGTGATATGGTCGGCATTATCGGCAGCCTTATCACGATGAACGTTTTCGGTATAAGCAAAAAATTTATGGGCCAAACCAGCCTCACGCATTACATAATCACTGTAGCCATCGCCTATCACTTGAATCTCTCCGGGAAGGTCCAAGGCTTTTAAACAGGCAATTTTACCATTGTGGGAAGCTAGAACATTTTCTTCATCAAAACCAATAATATTGCCGTCACCATCAAAATCGAAGGTGTTGGCATATACCCTATCGCCCGGGATATTGTATTCGGCCACAATGGGGTCTATAAACTCTTTGAAACCACAAGATATTACATAAATATCATCTGAATAAGACTCAAAAAACTCTTTATTATTTTCGATGGATTTTGAGATCTTATGCTTCAATTGACCTACCAAGCCGTCCAAATCGTTTTTGTGCGCCTTCAATAATCGAATCCTGCGTTCTAACGACTCTGTAAATGAAATATCGCCATCTATACCCAGATTGGTTATCTCTTGGATTTCTTCAATTATCTTTCCCTTTTCAGGATTGGTCGCCAAGGTAATTTCGGCCAGCACATCCAAGGCTTCCACCCTGGTCAAGGTGCTATCAAAGTCAAATACGTATTTTCTCCCCACGTTACTCCTATTAGGTTAAGACACAAAGTTAGCCAATCGCACCAATCACATGGTGCATATGGCTAAGAAATACAAAACCCTTAATAAAATAAAAGTTGGATTGGCAATATATCGGAAATCGGTAAGCGGATCTGTCGATTTTCGAAGACTACGTTTATGACACCTATATTTCTACGGTTTTCGGGGTATTGTCACCTCTGATTTTGGTCATAATATGTTTTACAGATAACTTTAGAGACTGATTTGAAATGTGTGATTGGAATTTTTAAAGGTTGTTTTTCCTGCCTGCCGCAGGCAGGGATGCTTTATGAGGCAAAATTTTAAAGCATAGCTGGGCTACGGTTCAAAATTTTAACGAAATAGGGCGCAAACCTGCCCGTCCGGCAGGCGGGAAGAAGCATAAAAAAACAATTGACATATTTCAAAACAGTCTCTTAGTAAGAATATACCCTATTGTGGGTTTTAATTTATTATTTTTGAAGCATCTTAAATACGCTTGCACGACCAAATGATAAGCAAAACCGAAATGCATGGAGGTTGTTTTTGCAACACATAACCCTAATAAAATCAAAGAGGTGCAAAACCTTGTCCCCAGTGGGATAAAGATAAAATCCTTAGAAGAAATTGGGTTTGATCAAGATATCGAAGAAAATGGGGAAACCCTTGAAGAGAATGCCTTTATCAAAGCCGACACCATATACGACTATTGCGGTTTGGCCTGTTTTTCCGATGACACTGGGTTAATTGTTCCCTTTTTAGATGGCGCTCCAGGTGTCTTTTCGGCGCGATATGCTGGTGAGCAAGCTTCTGCCGATGATAATATGCGTAAGCTTTTACAGGAATTAGATGGTCAAAATAACCGATCGGCTTATTTTGAGACCGTAATAGCGTTTCGAGATTCGGAAGGCAAGCGTTTTTCTTTTTCTGGAAAGGCCGAAGGAACCATTACCCGTAACAGGCATGGCCTTAACGGCTTTGGTTACGACCCTATTTTTAGACCTATTGGGTATTCCGAAACTTTTGCCGAGTTATCTTTGGTTTCAAAAAACAAAATCAGCCACAGGGCCAAGGCCTTTGTGAAATTCTCTCAATTCCTATCTACCACCTAACCTATGGAAAGCAACATAAATACCCCCACCCCTCCGAAAAAGACCTTTGGCATTAATGTTAAAAAGACAGAAGTGGTTGTTGGTCTGTTCATCATTTTGTATGCTTTTTTAATGTCCGCTATGGAGATTACCAGCAGTAACCTGAATGACAAAATGATGATCGCGTATAACAAAATGATAAGTTATACGGGCTGGTATCAGTCTAAGAGTATAAAACAGACTCTAAAAGAGAGTGAAGTCGATTATTTAGAGGCCCTTATGAAAACTTCCGATGTAAGCGAAGAGGGTTTAGGCGATATAAAAAGTAAGATTTCCCAAGCCAAATCGAAGATGCTGAAATATGAAGCAGAGAAAACCGAAATCTTGGTGGGCTCTTCCAAAGTACCTAGGCAATATTGGGCACAAGACCTTAACGGGGAAATGGGTAAAATCATTGGTATCAACGAATGGGAAGAGTCTACCCGAAAATACGATCAAGCAATTAATAAAATCGATGTCAGTATTTTACTTTTTCAAATTGGGATTATACTTGGTGCCGTATGTATCATTACTTACGGGAACCCTAAAATACAGCGCTTGTTACTAATGAGCCTTACCGTATTTGGAGTATTGGGCGTAGTTTATGCCATTATCGGCTATTCGTTGATTCCGTAAATATCACCCTTTCCAATTGGAAGTTTTTCCATTTCCGCTTTTAAATCAATAAATAAAGGTACCTTTGCGCCGCCTTGGAGGTCAAGGTGGTACCAAATTGGGCGTAGGGTTAATTGAATTGTCGAGCGCTCCACGGTACATCGAATTTCAATTATACCAAAATTTACATGTCTACATTTGAAGCATTGGGTTTAGAAGAAACCCTATTACAAGCTATTGCCGATTTAGGATTTACAGCGCCTTCCGAAGTTCAAGAAAAAGCCATTCCGATTCTATTGGGTTCAGAAACCGATTTAGTGGCCTTGGCCCAGACCGGTACAGGAAAAACCGCTGCATTTGGTTTTCCTATGATCCAAAAAATAGATGCCGGTAGCCGCCGGACCCAAGGGTTGATTATCTCCCCTACCCGTGAGCTTTGTTTACAGATTACCAATGAGCTTAAACTGTATTCAAAATATGTTAAAGGGTTCAATACCGTAGCGATCTATGGAGGTGCCAGTATTACAGATCAGGCACGCCAGATAAAAAAAGGGGCGCAGGTAGTAGTTGCAACCCCAGGTCGTATGAAAGATATGATCAATCGGGGCATGGTCGATATTACCCAAATCGATTACTGTGTACTCGATGAGGCCGATGAAATGTTGAACATGGGCTTCTATGAAGACATCAAGGATATATTAAGTAATACCCCTGAAGAGAAATCTACTTGGTTATTTTCAGCCACCATGCCCAAAGAGGTTGCGGCCATTGCCAAAAAATTTATGGCAAAACCTCAGGAAATTACCGTTGGGGCCAAAAACAGTGGGGCCAGTACTGTAGCGCACGAGTATTATATGGTAAGTGGTCGTGATCGATACCCTGCCCTTAAACGCTTGGCCGATGCCAATCCGGGAATATTCTCCGTGGTCTTTTGCCGTACCAAACGCGATACCCAAAAAGTGGCCGAGAAGTTGATTGAAGACGGCTATAATGCCGGCGCCCTACATGGCGACCTAAGCCAAAACCAGCGTGATTTGATCATGAACGCTTTTCGCAAAAAGCAGATCAGTATGTTGGTTGCTACAGATGTAGCGGCCCGCGGTATCGATGTAGATGATATTACCCATGTAATCAATTATCAATTACCCGACGACATTGAAACCTACAACCACCGTAGTGGTAGAACAGGTAGGGCTGGTAAATCCGGTATTTCCATGGTAATCGTTACCAAAAGTGAAATGCGAAGGATTCATGCCATCGAAAGGATCATTAAACAGAAATTCGCCCAAAAGAAAATTCCAACCGGAATAGAAATCTGTGAGATCCAATTGTATCATTTGGCCAGTAAGATCAAAAACACGGAGGTAAGTGACGATATTAACAACTACCTACCCGCCATATATGACGTACTTCAAGAACTAGATCGTGAAGAGTTAATAAAGCGTATGGTCTCGGTGGAGTTCTCAAGATTCCATGAATACTACAGTAAAACCAAAGACCTGAATACGGTAGAACCTGGAAAAATCGGTAGCGAAAAAGGAAGAAGGGATGTAGCCAGTACGCGCTATTTCATCAATATTGGGGAAAAAGATGGCTACGATTGGATGTCACTTAAAGACTTCCTAAAAGAAACGATTGGCTTGGGGCGCGAAGATGTTTACAAGGTCGATGTAAAAGGGAGTTTCTCCTTTTTTAATACCGATGCCGACAAGGCTGAAGAAGTACTGAATGTATTCCAGGACTTTAAGCAAGACGGGCGTTTTATCAATGTAGAGATTTCCGACAAACCATCTTCTGGTAAAAAAGGTCGGGGTAAGCGAAGCCCAAGACGCAGTAGTGATTTTAAGGAGGGTGGAAACCGAAAAAAAGGTAGGGATCGCGATCGTAAGCCAAAAGGTAAAAAAGGGTCCGGACACAGAAAAGGAAAGCGTAGACCGGGCTTCTTTTAGAATATGGGTCCCATTTGCACGAGAAAGTTAAAAAGGGCATAAAAAATAGCCTCGTATTTTTTTCTTATGAGGCTATTTGTACTTTTAAAACCATAAATCGACCTATGAAGAAGTATTATTTTTGGTTTTGCCTGCTTTTTGCAACCTTGGCCATGGCCCAAGAAGAAAATCAAAACTTACGTAATTTCGAGGCCAAAGTGGTCAACGCCCAAACCGACCGGCCTTTACAAAACGTCCATATTATAAACCTAACCCAGGTAATAGGGGCCATCACAGATAAAAAAGGTGACTTTAATATTCCGGCCGCGGTAAACGACACCCTGTTTTTTAGCTATCTAGGTTTTAAATCACAAAAAATACGGGTTACCAATGATATGTTCAAATATGGTGACACTAAAATCGCCATGACCGAACTGGCTTATGCTTTAGAAGAAGTAGTGGTTAAACCCTATAATTTGACCGGGTACCTGGAAATTGACGTCAAGAACATTCCGATCAACACAGCCTATCAATATCAAATTGCTGGTCTATCTAAAGGTTATGAAGCGGGTTCTAAAAACCCAAGTGCGGTAACCAAGGTCTTAGGGGCTATTATGAATCCTGCCGATTTATTGCGCAACCTCTTTGGCAAAAAGCCACGCCAAATGCGGAAACTAACCAAAGTAAAACAAGATGACCATATCAGGGACTTGTTGGCCTCTAAATTCGACAGGGAAACCCTTGAGGAGTTATTGCAACTCGAAAAAGTGGATATCGAAGATATTTTGAACAACTGTAACTATTCCAAATCATTTATTAGGACCGCCAACGATTTACAGATACTGGATGCTATCAGTAAATGTTATGAAGAATTCAAGGTGTTGAATCGGGATAAATAGTAACCTCATAGTTTAAAAGGTTAATAGCTCCCTTTTTGTTTTAGGTTTAGAAGGCTATTTCATAGTTTTAAGGAAAATTCCTCACTATGAAGAAGTTGTTATACCTACTCCCCGTATTTTTAGGATTGATTTTTTGCGGTAGGTTCGATAAAAAACAACATACCGCTCCAGGAAAGGACAGTACTTCAAAGGAGGTAGCACAAACGGTTAGAAAAAAATTACCCGAAGCCCAATCCCCTTTTTATTGGGAAAACGCGAATATTTATTTTCTACTTACCGATCGCTTCAAAAATGGTAAGTACAATAATGATTTAAATTTTGGCCGCACCCAAGAAACGGCTCCCATGCGTGGTTTTCACGGAGGTGATCTTGCTGGAATTACCCAAAAGATAGAAGAAGGATATTTTGACAAGCTCGGGGTTGGGGCCATATGGTTTACACCTATACTAGAGCAGGTGCATGGTATTGTCGATGAAGGTTCTGGCCCCACCTACGGCTATCATGGGTATTGGACCAAGGATTGGACCGCCATTGACCCTAACTTCGGAACCTATGAAGACCTCAAGACCATGGTAGACACCGCCCATGACCATGGAATACGGGTAATAATGGACGTGGTCCTAAACCATACCGGACCGGTTACCGAGAAAGATCCGGTATGGCCCGAAGATTGGGTTCGCACTGGTCCGCAATGTACTTATGACAATTACAAAAACACTACCGCTTGTACCTTGGTGGCAAATTTACCCGATGTGTATACAGAATCGGATACGGCAGTAGAATTACCGGATGCTATATTGGCCAAGTGGAAAGAAGAAGGTAGACTAGCTAAAGAACTGGACGAACTGGAACGTTTTTTTGAAAGGACGGGTTATTCACGAGCGCCAAGATTCTATATTATCAAATGGCTTACCGATTATGTACATGAATTTGGAATCGATGGTTTTAGGGTAGATACCGCCAAACATGTCGACGAACAATGTTGGGCAGAATTAAAGCAGGAAGCATCCTATGCCTTTGAAACCTGGAAGAAAAAACATCCGGAAAAAGCATTGGACCATACCCCTTTCTTTATGCTCGGAGAAGTTTATGGGTACAATATAAACAACGGAAGACTATATGATTTTGGAGACCAAAAGGTAGACTATTTTAAC
The DNA here is from genome assembly GCF_002514735.1 of Sediminicola luteus. Lineage (GTDB taxonomy): Bacteria > Bacteroidota > Bacteroidia > Flavobacteriales > Flavobacteriaceae > HQA918. The sequence goes on from NZ_NBWU01000009.1 coordinate 23,560, forward strand.
TACGGTTTTTCAAGTCTACTCAATTTCGGACTTAAATATGATACCGAGAAAGGGTATGAATCAGTTTTTAAAACTTACGATAAATTGCTACATGGCAAACTCAAGGGAAAAAGTGTGGTAAACTACCTAACATCGCACGACGATGGCGAACCCTTTGATTTGGAACGGGAGCAACCGAAAAAGACCGCTGAAATGTTATTGTTGGCACCGGGCATCTCCCAAATTTACTATGGCGATGAAACGGCCCGCCCCTTACTAATAGAAGGTACTATTGGAGATGCTACCCTACGTGGCCCCATGAATTGGGGTGCTATTGACAGCTCGGCCACTACCCAAGCAATTTTAGAGCATTGGCGTAAACTGGGGCAATTTAAGCGTGATCATCCGGCCGTGGGTATGGGCAGGCATAAAAGGCTATCCAAGAAACCCTATGTATTCGGTAGAAGTCTGGTACGTAATAACCTAAAGGATAAAGTGGCCGTAGGTCTAAACCTTCCCATAGGACAAAAAAGGATCCGGGTGAAAGGTTTTTTTGGCAACGGCACTAAATTATGCGACGCTTATTCAGGCAGTTCCCTGGTGGTTGAAAATGGATATGTCGCCCTCAACTCCCCCTATGATACGGCATTGTTGGAACTGGAAGACTGACCAGAATCGACTTCTAAAATCGCTTTCAGGTTTTGCATACTCTCGTCGAAACCCAGCTGTGCCCTTTTTCTTGAGCCTCTGAGCATGACCATAATATTCACAGGAAAACCCATTTTGGCAGAAAAACCAACTTCTACAAAGGTTTTATGCATCGAATTACGGCCCACTTTATAGTAAAGAAAGCATTTGAACAACGAAAAATTCATAAAACTAAGTTCGGTGTCGATCCTATGTGGGGCGTTAATATGTATTATCTTTTGTTCGCCCTGCCCTACACTAGTGGCGCTTTCCCAAAAACGAACCGCCCCCAATTCACCATCTTCGCCAATGATACCGGATTCAAAAAAGCGGTTGTCTTTTTCCCAAAAAGACCAATTCGATTGGTTTTTTAGCAAGCGTAAATACTCGAATATTTCAGCCGGTTCCCTTTTTACGATTACCTTGCTTTTCACGAAGAATTCCTTAGGGGATAAAAAATGTAAGCTGAGTGTTATAAATAACAAGGCTAAAAGTACATAGAGCACAAAAATCATGCTGGAAGGGGTTGGTTGCCATCCTAAGGTATAAATTTATTGGTTACCATCATACCTTTCCATGATAGAATCAATACTTTTGATCGACTTTTTGGTCCAGTCCAATCTCTTTTCCAGGCGTTCTTCCTCCGATAATTTCCAGTCAAAAGAAGTGGTCCGCAATTGTTCGCTCAAACGGGCCAATAAGATTGCCGCTGAAACCGAAATATTCAAACTCTCGGTAAATCCGTACATAGGAATTTTTAAATGGCGGTCGGCCTGCTCCATAACCTCAGGGCTTAGACCTTCTTTTTCGGTTCCGAAGAATAAAACGGTCTTACCGGTCAGTTTAAAATCGTCCAACAAACTGGCATTGGCATGCGGACTGGTCGCTACGATCTCATAGCCTTGGCCTTTTAGGTGGTTCATGCAGCTCTCGGTATCGGTATAATGAAAAGTGTCTACCCACTTTTCTGCCCCCATGGCAATATTCTTATCCAACCGCTCACCAAAACGCCTTTCAATCAAATGCGCTTGTTGTATCCCAAAAATATCGCAGCTGCGTATTACGGCACTGGTATTATGCAGTTGGTATACATCTTCAATGGCCACGGTAAGCCAATTCGTACGGTGCTCCAATACTTCTTCGAACCTTTTCATACGATCTTCCGTGATAAATGCAGATAAATATTCCAATAAACCAATATCCATACCTTCCAAACGTTTTATAGTAAACCAATCTTAACCAAAATGCGCATAAATTTAAAAAAAGCCGGTGTATATGCATCTTTCCTTGTATTCACCATCCTATTTTCTTGTCTGGACAAACCCAATAATTCGGAACCTGCCCAAGATTATCCGTTACCTATCCCTATTGAAAATTCGACTAGTAACGATAGTCTAGCCTTTGCCCTAGGCCAAACCATTCAAGGGTTTATTCTAGAACGTGATTCCGTGGGCTTCGTAAACGCCATGAATCTGGAGGCTTTTGGTAATCGGGTTACCTATATGGAGTACAAAAACCCACTGCTGAAACGATATATCGCCCAATTTAAAATGGGACTAAAACAAGGAATGTCGGCCTTACCTATGGAATTGATCACCTTGGTAAACCAAGGGGCATATTATGATTTTATCGGTTATTATTATGATGAAGAAGTGAATACCTATAGGCTTATATTTCGTTTTTTCAGTGATGAATCCGGAATAAACTACCATGATTATGAACTTAGCCCCGGAAAGGCGGGGGATCTACAGGTAAGTGATATTTTTATTTATGCCAATGGCCAGGAATACAGTCAAACCTTAAATTGGATCTTTCTTTCTTCTTTGCCCAAGAACATAATTGAAAAGGTAATTTTCAGTACCGCCAAAAGCGATGCCGATCAACTTACGGCAACCTTTACCGAATCGCGTAGGGGAAATCACGAATTGGCCTTGGACTATCTGCATGGGGTAAGTGATGAAATGAAAAAAGAAAAGAACTATCATTTGTTCAATATTCGACTTAGCCAGCAACTTGGCGATGATAAATATATTGCTGCCCTAGGGGAAATGTTGAACCAATTCAAGGACGACCCAAGTTGCGCCTTACTATTTATGGACTATTATATACACCATGGCAATTTTGAGGCGGCCTACCAAATCATAGAAGATTTGGAAGAGGCCACTACCGATGGTTTTTTGAATTACCTTAAAGGCAATCTGGCTGCACAGGAAGGGAATTTGGAAAAGGCCGTTGAATCTTATGAAGCCATGCAAATGGAATTCCCGGATTTCCATAATGCGAGTATAGATTTAATAGTGGTAAGGGCCATGCAAGGAAACTACCAAGAATGTAATCGCTTATTGAACAGATTAATCGGCCACGGTTTGGAAAAGGAAGCCTTGCACGATATGCTTATTGAAATGGGATACGAACAAGAAAACCGGATTTATGGCTATCTTGACTCCAAAGAATATGCACAATGGCTGAATTAGATAAACAACGTGTCGTGGTCTTGACAGGGGCCGGAATGAGTGCCGAAAGCGGACTCAGAACCTTTAGGGATGCCAATGGTCTTTGGGAAGGGCACGATGTTATGGAGGTGGCCACCCCTGAAGGATTTGCCAAAAACCCAGCTTTGGTACTGGAATTCTATAATCAAAGAAGACGGCAACTGTTAGAGGTGGAGCCCAATGCCGCCCATAAGGCCTTGGTTTTGTTAGAAGATCATTTTAAAGTAAATATCATTACCCAAAATGTAGATGATCTGCACGAACGGGCAGGAAGCAGTCAGGTATTGCACTTGCACGGTGAGCTCTTTAAGGTGCGAAGTACCCATAACCCCAAGCATGTATTGCATTGGCAAAAAGACTTGGTGCTTGGCGACACCGACGGAAATGGCCATCAGCTACGGCCGTATATCGTATGGTTCGGGGAAGCCGTTCCCCTATTGGAAACAGCGGCGGAAAAAATAGAAAAGGCCGATGTGTTAATAATCATCGGCACTTCTATGCAAGTATATCCGGCAGCAAGTTTAATACACTATGCTCCCGAACATTGCCCTATATATTTTATAGATCCTAACCCAAATCTTCCGGCCGGGGTCAATGGCAATCTCGAAGTGTTGGCCCAAACCGCTACCGAAGGAGTGCCTTTGGTTGTCGATAGGTTATGTGCTAAATAGGTTTTTCTGGTAAGTCCAGCGGTATTAAGTTAGCAACAGCCTTCGTTTTACTGTCGTGATTTGTAAACCAGAGTATGCCAAATAGAATGGATTGGATTTCCCCAGAACAAAAGTGTTTTCCGGGGTTCTGAAATCGTTTCTTTTCGACTTGAAAAACACGGAAATACAACAAAAAACAATACCATAATTCTAGTTGGTTTCGTATCTTTAATGGGCCAATCAAACCCTTGTTATATGGGTGCCAAACCGAACTATCATGAAAAAAGCAATCTTATTTTTGGCACTCTTTTGCCTCACGATTTTATTGGGCCAGACCGCAGCGGATGACAATCAAATAAAGTCGGGTTGTACCGGCCGGGTTATAGACGCGTTGCTCAAAGGACCGATTGGTTTTGCCCAATTCGAGATAAAGACCGAAAATAGCGACCGTATCCTGGCCGAGGGTATTTCAGATGAAAATGGAACGATTTGTATACCCAGACTACCCAGGGCAACCTACACCTTGGTGGTCAGACGGGTCGGTTATACCACTTATATCAAAAAAATCGATTTAAGTGAAGACGGAATCGTCTTGGGCGATATTGGTATGAAGCGAGCCCAAGACACTGTTTTTACCGAGCACTATAAGGTGTTTTTAGATTCCATAGAATCTTCCGCATTGAAACAGAAACGGTACGTACAGGTCTTTATGCCCCGTGGTTACGACCCTACAGCCAACAAAACCTACGATGTACTTTATGTTCTTGACGGGGGCAATTGGAATACGGGCTTGGTAAACCAAATCCAAAGATTTGTCCAGAACGAAGGTAATATGCCGCCCACCTTGATCGTAAGTGTTATGGGCATTGACCGAAATGTTGAACTTACTCCTAGCCCACTACCGAATTGGAAAGGTTCTGGTGGTGCCAAAGATTTTTTGACCTATATCACTACCGAACTTATCCCGCTGATTGACGACAAGTATCCGACCAACGGAACCAATACGCTTTGGGGGCATTCATTAAGTGGCATGTTCGCCATATATGCCATGTTAAACACCAATGCCTTTACCTCTTTTATGGCTATGGATCCCGCCCTTTGGTGGGATAACGACCTCGTTTTGAATATGGCCAAGAAAACCCTACCGAACTTTACCAAAGAAAGACGGACCCTTTTTATGTGTGGGCAGTCTGGCAGGACATTAGAACATATGCGGGTAAATGTAATGGATAGTCTGTTGCAAAAGCTTGCACCCGAAAACCTGATATTTAAAACGGTTTCATACCCAGATGAGTCCCATAGTTCGTTAAGGTTAAAGGGTACCTACGATGGTTTCATGTTCACTTATTCCGGAATGACCAATAATTTGGTTTTCCATCCGATGGCAGGGGAGGTTATAGATGGGGAACCGTATAGTGTCTGGGTTTTCAATGAAGGAAAAAATTCGAGATATACATTAGACGGAAGTGTCCCAACCCTTACCGCTGAAATGACAATTCCTGAAATTAAACTGGACAAACCCACAGATCTTAGAATTAAAAGTTTTTCCAATCGGGGCACCTATGACAAGGTATACCAGGGCGCATTCAAAGCAAGCGAAAGTTGGCAGGCCAAATCCAATCCCAAGGCATTGGTTTCTGGTGCACTTTCCTATAAAATTTACGATGTCGAATGGGACCATTGGCCCAAACAAAATAAAATGGAGGCCACCCAAAGCGGTACGGTCGATGGCGACTTTTCTTTTAACGATCTACCCAAAGACAAGCCATATGCCTTGGAGATCGAAGGGTATATTGAAGTTCAGGAACCCGGTTACCACATTTTCGTAATACAGACCACCCCGGGCTCCAGTCTCTTTTTCAACCAGAAAAAAATAATTAAATGGGAAAAAGAACATAAGAGTATGTCTTATATATTGCCATTGGAAAAAGGGAGGTACCCCATTCGGATAACCCACATTAACCGACGTAAAAACGACCCTTTAGGGTTGTATTATATCACGCCAAGTATTCTACCCTCTAAGCAACCGATAAAATTACCGAAAGAAATACTTTACCACGAACCATTACCCTTGAAATAAGGTAATTAATCCGTGTCGCAGATTTTGAAACGAGAAAGAGGGATTAAGGGTATTGTTGAAGTGTTTTATTGTGGTCGCTCGCCTATTTGATATAAAGCCCTAGTACGTTTAGCCCAATCGGTCAAGGCCTTTATCTGACCATCGGTCAGTTTGGCGTCTACATGGGTCCAAGTGTATTCATTTAGGGGCATTTTTCCTTCTTCTACCTCTTCGACCAACTCTTCCAGTTTGTGGTCTTTCTTTTTCTTTTTGTAAGTAGCCCATTCCGAAAAATTCAATTCTTCCTTCCCATGTTCGATATGCTCGTCCATCCAATATGAAATGGGTGCTATGTTCGAATACCACGGATAAATGGTTTGGTTGGAGTGGCAGTCGTTACAGGCCTGTTTTAAAATAAGTCTTACTTCTTGTGACGGATTCGTTTCGGTTAAAAAAGCATCCAAATGTCCGGCTTCGGCTGTATTGGTTTCCGGCCTAAAAAACTGCATGCCCACAAAAACGATCAATAAGGCCCAGGCGATTTTTTTTAGTAATTTCATCGTTGATATTGTTTACCTACTAAAGTTACTTGATTTGACCGAATCCGACTTAAGAAATATCCTGAACGACCAAAGTACCCCTCGCAACTACCGGCCTATCTTTGCTAGATTATTACATGAAGACCATCAACTGGCCACTGTTTTTTTAGAAGGCATCCTTCTAAATGAGGCTCCCTTTTCAAGCAAATTGGCACTTTCCTTGGAGTTTGCATGTAGGGACGACCTAAAAATCATACATGCCGTTTATGATAAATTCTTCACGGTTTTGGAAGTCCCCGATTTAGAAGGTAGTATTCGTTCCTTTTCCAAAATACTTGAAATGGTGGTGCGGGCGGCCTATTCAAAAAATGAAGCCTTGGTCAAGTTATATCCACTTTCTTCCAAACAAAAAGAAGTCATAACCCAGGCCTGTTTCCAATGGTTGATCGGCCCATATAAAGTGGCCACCCAGGCCCAAGCTATGGATTGCCTGTTTTGGTTAGGGCACGATATTGAATGGGTTCACCCCGAACTGCGTGAAGTTTTATTACAAGGTTATCCCAACGGTAGTGCCGGCTACCAATCCCGGGCCCGTAAAATTCTCGACAAAATTGGCAATTAAGTGCCTGTTTTTTTGACAAATCCCCTTTTGCCTCAGTGGTTGCTTTATGTATCTTTGGCGCTTAATAGCAACAGCATGTCCTTAAACCCATTAAACGCCATTTCTCCCGTAGATGGCAGATACCACGGAAAAACAGTCTCCCTTTCCCCTTATTTCTCTGAAGAAGCCCTAATAAAATACAGGGTAAGGGTAGAAATAGAATACTTTATCGCACTTTGCGAAATTCCCTTGCCGCAATTGGCCGATTTCGATGCCAATCTTTTCCAAGACCTCAGGGACATTTACCAGAATTTTACGGCTTCTGATGCCCAAGAGATCAAGGATATTGAAAAAGTGACCAACCACGATGTAAAAGCTGTAGAATATTTCATTAAAAAAGCTTTTGACAAATTGGGCTTGGAGGGGTATAAAGAGTTCATCCATTTTGGTCTAACTAGTCAAGATATAAACAATACGGCCATTCCACTGTCCATTAAGGAAGCGATGGTAGAGGTGTATGAACCTAAGTTAAACGCTTTGGTACACCAGTTACAGGATCTAAGTAACGAATGGAAAGAAATACCCCTATTGGCCCGTACCCATGGCCAACCTGCCTCCCCTACCCGATTGGGCAAGGAAATAGAGGTGTTTACGGCCCGTATCAAAGAACAGCAACGTTTATTGGAGCGTATCCCTTTCGCTGCCAAATTCGGTGGTGCCACGGGTAATTACAACGCCCATCAGGTAGCCTACCCGGAAGTGGACTGGAAAGGTTTTGGAAACCATTTCGTAGAGAATATTTTGGGATTACACCATTCTTTCCCGACCACCCAAATAGAGCATTACGACCATATGGCCGCCCTTTTCGATGGCTTAAAACGCATCAATACCATTTTCTTGGACCTTGACCGCGATTTTTGGACTTATATCTCCATGGATTACTTTAAGCAAAAGATCAAAGCCGGGGAAGTAGGGTCATCGGCTATGCCACATAAGGTAAACCCCATAGATTTTGAAAATTCGGAAGGAAATTTGGGCATTGCCAATGCCTTGTTAGAACATTTGGCCGCTAAATTGCCGGTATCGCGTTTACAGCGCGACCTTACCGATAGTACGGTGCTAAGGAATGTAGGTATGCCTTTTGCGCATATCCTTATTGCCTTGGCAGCTACGGAAAAAGGTTTAGGCAAGCTTTTATTGAACGAGGCCAAAATAAAACAAGACCTTGAGGACAATTGGGCCGTGGTGGCCGAAGCCATACAAACGGTATTGCGCAAAGAAGGCTATCCCAACCCTTATGAAGCCTTAAAAGGTTTAACACGTACCAATACACGTATTACCCAAGATTCTATTGCTGAGTTTATCGACACCCTGGAAATCGGGGCCGATCTTAAAGCCTATCTCAAAGAAATCAGTCCGGCCAATTATACTGGGATTTAAGTTTTAAAATTCAGATATACAAAACTGGGATTTAAGTTTTAAAATTCAGATATACAAAAAGCGCCTCCGGATTCCGAAGGCGCTTTTTTTGATTCTAAAATTTGTATTATGCTTCCTTTTTGATCTCCACAGCATGTGGGTAAGGAATCTCGATTCCGGCTTTGTCCAAGGCCAGTTTGGTGCCTTCTATAGTATCAAAATAAACATCCCAATAATGTTCGGGTTTACAAAACGGACGCACGGCAAAGTTTACCGAACTATCGGCCAGTTCCAGAACATTAACCGTTGGGGCGGGATCTTTCAAGACCATAGGATTCGAGGTTAGTACCTCCATTAATACTTCTTTGGCCTTTTTGATGTCCTCATCATAACCGATTCCGGCAACGGTATCTACCCGAATCTTACCTTCGGCCGTATAGTTCACGATATTCCCGTTACCCATGGCCCCGTTGGGTATAATGGCCAATTTGTTTTCTGGGGTAATCAGTTTGGTGGTAAAGATCTCAATCTCCTTAACGGTACCCAATTCGCCTTGGGCTTCGATAAGGTCCCCGATCTTATAAGGTTTGAATATCATGATCAAAACCCCTCCGGCAAAGTTGGAGAGCGAACCCTGAAGAGCCATACCGATTGCCAAACCGGCAGCTGCGATTACAGCGGCAAAGCTTGTGGTTTCTACCCCTAAGGCCGAAATAACCATGATTACCAAAAGAATCTTAAGCGCCCATGATGCCAGGTCTAACAAGAACTTCTGTAAAGACTCGTCCATATTGCGCTTGACGAGAATTTTTCTCATGACCCTGACCAATCGGCCTACGATCCAAGAACCGATAATGTAAATAAGAATGGCCCCAATGACCTTAGGACCGTAGGAGACGATAAAATCGTATCCTTGCTCTAACCAGATGTTAGCGTTTTCCATAGTGTGTAAAAATGTGTTGATTTAGGCCTAAGATACATATTCCCAACTAATGCGAATGAAACATCCTTAATTGATTTTCCTCTACACATCGAAAATGATAAATTGGATGTTCATGTGACCATAAAGAAACAATAGGTATTAGCACATGAAAAAAGCCTATGGAAATCATCCATAGGCTCTTATTTTATGATTAGGAATGTACTTACGAACCGAACATTTCCGATATACTACCTAGACCTTCACCTTTATAGTTCGATTTCTCTAGGGCTTGTACCATTTGCATTAAGTTGGCCGGATTCATATTGTCGCCCAAAATACGCATCAATACAAAACCCTTATCTGAATTGCTTCCGTAAAGCACTACTTCGTCTATGGCATCTTCATCGCCATAGTATCTAAGGCTTCCTTTTCCGAAAGGGGTCTTTACTTTCATAAGTTCGGTAAAATCACCTGACTTCAATATTTTATCTACACTAGCCCTTTCGGTTTCAAAATCGGTGGCATTGGAGTCGTTTTTTTTAAAGATCAATACATTCAGTTTCTTTAAACTCTGTAGGGCTTCTTTTTGTTTGGCATCCAATTCCCCTTCGGCAATATTGAGCATGCCAGCCGAAACATCGAACGACATAAAGTGGGGTTTTTCCATACTGTCTACAAAATACTGTTGTAGACTAGCCTCATTTTTACATGACTGCAAGGAGAACAATACCCCTATCGCCAAGAATATTTTTAAAAGATTGGTTTTCATCTGAGAGATTTTTAGGTGATTTTTTGATTGATGATGAATACCAAAACTACTCCCGGAATTACATCCAAGAATAGTTTTGGTTATTATTTATTGTCGATTAATTCTTTTTATCGGCATGGTTCAATTCTTCGGGCAAATTCATCTTATTGGTAATCGAAGAAATCTTGTTCAAGTCGATATCGCCGGTCAGGGTCAATAAAACGGTTTCTATTTTTCTACCCTCCACTTTAACTTTAGCTGGTATATCGGTTACCAACATTAAAAGTTCTTTTACATGGTCTTCATCTTTACCTTCCTTGATGTAGAACTTAACATTGGCATCTTTGTCCTTTACCCGCATCAATTCTTGCATGGAACCACTTTTAAGATATTTATTGGCCACAGCGGTAATTTGCCCACCAACATTTTCATCTTCGGTGGTAAAGACTTTTAAACCAGTTAGGCTTCCGGCCAAATCCATAAAGTCTTGTGCTTCCGGATCACCGGTATCTACATCGATCTTACGAAGAAGTTTGAACATATTTTCACTGATAACCACTGTGGTTACCTCGTCCATATCTTCGAATTTATCGAAAACGGATTGCGCCAAGGCCCCCAAGGGCAAAAAGGCAAGTGCTAAGATTACTATAACTTTTTTCATGATTTTCAATTTTTGACTTGTACGTTAATTTTGTTTGTAGATTTTCTGTTTTGCTTCATCGAAGCGGTTTAGGTGGGAAAACTGCGAAGTACCTTTTTCAAAGTTCTGGGCCAATAACCCCAGGGCTTTTTTGGTCTCTTCATAAGCAAATTGGGCTTCTTGTTGCTCTAGTTGCTTTTGAACGCGGTACTCGTTCCCAAAATATAGACCGAAGGCCATAACGACTGCTGCTGCTACCGATGCCCACCTGTAATACTGTCTCCTAGGTTTTAGTGGTATGGTTTTAGTGTAGCGTTCTTCCTTGGCTACCGAAAAATATTGGAACATAGGAGCATATTGGGCAAATTCCGGAGCTACATCTTGGCTTGCGAAATAGTTTTTAAGCGCTTTTTCTTCCGAAACGGTGCTCTCTCCTTCAAAATATTTTTCTAAAAGTTCTTGTACGTTACGCGATTCCATAACTATGTTTTTGCATTAAACGTTCCCTTACTGTTTTTCTGGCCCGTGATAAGGTTACCCTAACCGCGGTTGGTTTCATGTCGAGCATTTCACCAATCTCATCAAAATCGTATTCCTCTACATCGCGTAGTTGCAATACCATTTTTTGTTGTTCGGGCAAATCTTCCATAATCCGTTTTACCCAGTCTACACTGTCTATGGCCTCTACCTGTGTTTGCAACGAGGTTTTATCGTCTCCATAGTTGCTATGTACCAACGAGAGATTGCCCGCTTGTTTCGACTTTAACCGATCGAGACAGAAATTTTTGGTCATGGTCATGGCAAAGGCTTCCACACTTTTATAGTTTCCCATTTTGGCATTGTTTCGCCAAAGTTTGAGTAACACCTCTTGGGTAGCGTCTTCGGCTTCTTCCCTAGAGACCAATAATCTTTTGGCCATTCGAAAAAGCTTATCCTTTATCGGCATTACCTGGTTCAAAAATTCACTCTGTTCCATTTCGGTCGGTCGTTGTTCGTAAGTCTTTTTGTTTTGGTCTTACACTAGGATGACGAACAGCTTGTTCTTTTGTTACATCTGGTCCCATTTTTCTTTTTAATTCATAATTAAAAAGAAGAGAATTTAGCTTTTCATCACCTGTTTCTACCTGTTTTTAAGCCATTTAAGTGTTTATCGTGAGATATTGAGGAACTTTTTATTTTCTAGCGCACAGTATATCACAGGCTAAGAAATCGCATATTTAACCATATTATAGAATATATTTTGGCCTACGATTCGTATTATTACGTCAATTTATTAATATAGGTAGGGTTAAGCATACCTATATTTGTTATTAATAAAAATAGTTTGCATGAAAAAAATGATGTTATGGGGCATATTGCTAGTTGCCCTTATAGGATGCAGTAGCTCTGATGATTCCTTACCACCAGCTCCCCCTTCGCCACCTGTTGCCGCAGATGTAAATGCCCAAAATTTTATGTGGAGGGCCATGAACCTTTGGTATTTTTGGCAGGGTGATGTTGCCGCTTTGGCCGACGGTAAAAACCAAGAGGATAATTACGAAAGTTTCTTGGATTCTTATGAAAATGCCGAAGCTTTCTTCTATAACATCTGTAACAAGCATGAGAATGTCGTGGGTAGCGATGCTGCCATTGATCGTTTTAGTTTTGCCGCTGAAGACTATCGCGATTTAGTAAATTCTTTAGCCGGTGTATCTAAAAGTAATGGTGTTGAATTTGGCCTTACCTTAATCGGTGATTCAAATAATGTTTTGGGTTATGTGCAATACATTTTACCCAATTCCGATGCTTCAAATAAAGATGTGCAACGAGGTGAGTTCTTTACCCGGGTAAACGGCCAAACCTTGACCATAGATAATTATATTCAATTATTATTCGGTGAGAACGACACCTATACCTTAGGTTTTGCCACTATTACTGATGGTATCGTATCTGATATTGAAAAAGAAGTAAGTCTTACCAAAACAGAGTTCACCGAAAACCCAGTGTATCTGCATAAAGTAATTGAAAGTGGAGGAAATAAAATCGGTTATTTAATGTATAATCGATTCCTTAGGGATTTCGATGATGAATTGAATGAGGTATTCGCCACTTTTAAAGCCGAAGGGGTTACCGATTTGGTACTTGACCTACGTTATAACCCCGGAGGCGCGGTAAGTAGTGCCATTGCCCTATCTAGTATGATATACGGTACGGAAACAGAGAAGTTGTTTATCAAACAACGTTGGAACAACAAAATCCAAAACGAGCTTACTGAAGCCCAGTTAACCGATAATTTCGTAGCTACCACTACTTCGGGTACGGCTATAAATACTCTAAACCTCAGTAAGGTATATATTTTGGCAACTAGTGGTTCGGCATCTGCCTCCGAATTGGTTATCAATGGTTTAGCTCCCTATTTAGATGTAACACAAATCGGCACAAAAACTAGGGGGAAAAATGAATTCTCCATAACTTTTGTCGATGATCCGGCTAACTCTTTTATTTATAACCCTGATCGTGTGGGAAGTATAAACGCAGACGTACAATGGGGTTTACAACCGCTTTGTGGTCGTAATGAAAATGCCGATGGGTTCTCGGACTATACCACAGGACTGGTTCCTGATGTCGAATTCCGTGAAGACATCTTGAACCTGGGTGTTTTAGGAGAAACTGATGAGCCCTTCTTGGCAAAAGCCCTTGAACAAATTAATGGTGGGGTTACCAAAGGCGTTAACACACCTTTGATGCCCGTAGAAGCTTTTACAAGTTCTAACTTGAACAGGGGAACCAAGGATAAGGCTATTTTAACCAAGAATATCCTTTAAAGGAATCATATTACATACAAAAAAGGCGATGGAATCAACTCCATCGCCTTTTTTGTATGCAAACATTTCTAGGTCTCTATAGTTGCAAACGCAAGCCAACCAAAACATTCCTTCCTCGGGTGCTAAACCCAATTACTTCGGTATAGTCTTCATTGAAAATATTGGCCACCAGTACATATCCGGTCAATTTGTTTTGGATAATTTGATGGTTTACCCGTATATCGAACAATGAGAAGGGCTCAAGATCAACCACCGGATAATTCATTTGGTTAAAGTCTTGGTCCACCCTATCCCCGGTATATTCATAATCGAATAGTATTTGGGTACGTTGGCTTAAACTATAATCTAAATGGGCGTTAAGGGCGTGTTTAGGTAATCGAATGGCCAAATCTCCTTTTCTTTCAGTAAAGGTATAGTTTGTACTCAAACGTAATTTTTCCAAGGGTCTCCAGTCCAGTTCCAATTCCATACCTTGGGCATCTATGGTGTTTTCGGCATTTATATTGGTAAAGTTTGGTCCGAATGTAATATAGTTTTCTTCTTTTCTATTAAAGTAAACGGCGCTGGCCCTAACCTTGTTCCCATTGGCAAACTCCACCCCCCCTTCTATGGTTCTGTTTTCTTCGGGCTCCAATTCAGGATTAGCCCCAAATGGCCCGAATAATTGGGTCAATGAAGGGGTAATATATGAAGTGGCATACGAGGCCAGTACTTTCATGGAACCACCCTTTAGATCGAAATGATAAGAAGGGTTCACATTATACACAAAATGGCTTCCGTATTCAGAATGGTTGTTCAGACGACCACCAAGGCTCAAGTTTACACCATATGGCGCTGTATACACTACATTTATATAGGGATCAATGATCCTAAAATCGGCCCCCTCACCAAATTGGGCACTATCGTCTATATAATTTACCCCAATTACGGTTTGCCATTGCTCATTAAAGGCATGGGTGTTATAAATGTCCATTACCCAGTTTTCACCCTCATAGGTGGCAGGGAAGGCGCTAACCGACTCAGAATCATATTCACTATAAGCACCTTTTACATGCAAACTTCCTTTCCCATAGCTATAATTACTATTTAGGCCAACCCTTTTCTGTTCCGAAGTGTAAACATAGGGCGCATCGATATTACCGAAGGACTCATCGAACTCGGTGCGCATTTTACTATGGTTCCCAAAAACGGATAGATTCCATTTATCCGATATGGCATACCCCAATTTTAAGTCGGTATTGAAAGATGAAAACGGGTCTTCTTCATTGGTATTAGTTTCAATGGCCGACATACCATCGGCATATCTTTGCCCAAAACCTACCACATAATTGAACGCACCTAAGGTACCGTTCAGGTTTATGTTATTGGAAAAGTTGGCTATATTGGAATTTCGGTTCTCTGCCGTATTGTTGGTCCCTAAATTAGAACCAATAGTGGCCGAAATCTTTTCTTTCCCAGCTGTTTTGGTCTTGATCTTGATTACTGCAGTGGCGGCATTGGTACCGTATAGGGTACTGGCGGCCCCTTTAATGATTTCCATGCTTTCAATTTGGGAAAGATCCAGCATACGCAAATCGTATTCCTGTCCGCCGGAAGATGGGTCGTTTACCCGAATACCATCTATCAACACTAAAACCTGGCGTCCTCTACCCCCGCGGACAAAAACACCATAGACACTTCCTTCCCTACCGCGGCTTCCGGCAATCTCAATACCACTTTTGCGCGCGATAAGCTCCGATACCTTCAAACCTTGGGCGGCTACGATTTCCGCTTTGGTAATGGTAATCACGGTCTTACCCGATTGGGCCCGATTTAGGGCCAATTTAGTGTCGGTCACCACTACTTCGTCCAATTCTTGCAATTGGGTTTCGCTCTCTTGCTGCTGTGCGTGGGCTATAAACCCAACACATGCCATGGCCCATAGGCCATACATTCTTTTTTTGATCATGTAATAATCCGATAAACGGGAATAGGTATGGTGTACCCATACGTAAACTTTTATCCCGAAAGTTCAACAATGGTTTTTTGAAATGGCAGGTCTCCTGGCTTATCTTACAAGTTTCGGCCTTCCCATCGCGGTTTTATACAAAACATAGCACGACAGTGGCTAGAAGTGAAACTTGTCCTAAATAGATCCCAAAAAAATCGGGAAAGACTTACAGTTGCGGGAACAGCTCCGGAATTTAACCGGATTCCCTTTTAATTCCTCACTAGAAATTCTAGTTCAGAAACCTATTTCAATGCAAAACTAACCAATTTGGATAAGCTTGCCTACCAAAAATAAATAATACTACTTTTGACTAAAATTTAATTCAATGCGCACTTGGCCCTATTACCTGATTCTGGTTTTTATATGCTTTTCTTGCAAGGAATCTAAAGAAATTAAGGCTGTTGCCGAAGCGAAGGAAATTACACTTTCGTATGCCAAATCTTTTGCGATAAACCAAAGGGATGGCTATATAGAGTTAGAAGTAAACAAACCTTGGCCAAATGCCGAAAATGGTTTTAGATATGCCTTGGTACCCCGGGAGCAATTGGCCGCATATCGCGATTCATTAAGGGGTTATGATGCGGTTATCGGAGTTCCGGTTAAAAAGGTAATCGTAACTTCTACCACCCATATACCGGCATTGGAAATCTTGGAAGAAGAAAAATCGTTAATCGGTTTTCCTTCATTGGATTTTGTATCGTCACCTAAAACCAGGGCGTTGATAAATTCGGGTGCCATTAAGGAGCTGGGAAACAATGAAGCTTTGAACCTTGAACTGGCATTGGCCTTGGAACCGGAATTGATCGTAACCTTTGGTATAGACAATAAGGTCACTACTTTAGAACCCTTGGAACGGGCCGGAATCCCCATTGTGTATAATGCCGATTGGACTGAGGAAAGTCCGTTGGGCCGTGCGGAATGGATAAAATTTATGGGGGTTTTTTATGATAAACTAGACGAAGCCACCGCCTTTTTCGATTCAATTTCCAAAGATTATCAGCAAGCCAAGCAAAGGCTAGGACGGCCAAAAACCAGGCCCAAGATTATGACCGGGGCCGTCTATAAAGATGTTTGGTATGTATCTGGTGGTAAAAGTTGGGCGGCCCAGTTTATCAAAGATGCCCAAGCTGAGTATCTTTGGGAATCCGATACGGCCACCGGAAGTATTCCCGTAGCCTTGGAAAACATGTTGGTACGTTCCCATGAAGCCGATATTTGGTTATCTCCCGGTCTATATACCACTTATGCCGATTTAAAAGCCGCCAATCCGCATTACGATCGGTTTCGGGCCTTTAAAGAAAATAAGATATTTAGTGCCGCTAGCCTACAAGGTGAAACCGGGGGTATGCTCTATTTTGAATTGGCCCCACAACGGCCCGATTTGGTATTACAAGATTTAATCTATTATTTACATCCGGGGGTTTTGACCGATTATATACCTTATTTTTATAAACCTTTGGAGTAAAGTGAACCGATTTCAAAAAAGGCATATCTATTTGTTCTTAAGCCTAATCTTGGCCTTGGCAGTGGCATTTATAGCCGATATTGCCATGGGTTCGGTATACATTCCGCTCCGCACCACTTTCGATGCCTTACTGACAGGCACATCCGATAGCGGGAATTGGGGTTATATCATTTGGCAATTTCGTATACCTAAGGCCATTAGTGCGATAATTATTGGAAGCGGACTTTCTTTAAGCGGTTTGTTAATGCAGACCTTGTTCCGGAATCCACTGGCCGGGCCCTACGTGTTGGGTGTCAGTTCCGGGGCAAGTTTAGGGGCCGCCATATTGATCATGGGGGCAGGTCTTGTACCATTTGCCATCGCCATCGACAATCCCGTAACCCTTGTAGTAGCTTCGGCCTTGGGAAGTTTTTTGGTTTTGATGGCCGTTATGGGTATGGCCCGTAAAACCAAGGATAGCATGGCCTTATTGATCATTGGGCTCATGTTCGGTAGTATTACCTCGGCAGTAGTTAGCGTATTGTCTTATTTTTCGGAGGCGGAAGCTTTGCAGCGTTTTATTATTTGGTCCTTGGGCAGTTTAGGGCATTTGTCTTGGGGGCAGATCGGTATACTGGCCCTCGCACTGTTATTAGGCTTATTATTTACGGTTATTAGTATTAAATCTTTAAATGGACTGTTGTTAGGGGAAACTTACGCTCAAAGTATGGGTACCGATATTAAAAAAGCACGTATCTATATTATTTTGGCAGCGGGTATTTTGGCCGGAAGCATTACCGCCTTTGCTGGGCCCATTGCATTTGTAGGTTTGGCCGTACCCCATTTGGCACGTCAGCTTTTCGATACTACCCAACATAAGGTTATGGTGCCCGCCACCCTACTTTTGGGAGCAATTCTAATGTTGTTATGCGATATCGTGGCACAATTACCGGGATACGAACAGGTACTACCAATCAATGCGATTACTTCCATAATAGGGGCCCCTATCGTAATTTGGTTGCTTTGGAAACGTAATAAGATGTTGTTTTAATGACAGGGCATCCCAAAAATATCATCCAAGTGTCCCAGGTATCCATCGGGTATGACCCTAACGAGCCAGCTATAGGAAAGGGTATTGGTTTTGAAGTAGAGACAGCTTCCTTTATCGCTCTAGTAGGTTCCAACGGTATTGGAAAGTCGACCTTATTAAAAACCTTGGACGGTCGTATCCCGCCCTTGGAGGGCCAGATAAGCATTTTGGGCAAGCCCTTAGAAGATTACGAAATAAAACAATTGGCCAAGGTGGTCTCTATCGTTGGTACATCGGCGGTCGAATCAAAAAACCTGAGTGTGTATGATCTCGTTGCCATGGGGAGGCAACCCCATACGGGATGGTTGGGAACTTTATCCCGTACCGATCACGCCCATATAAAAAGAGCTTTGACACTTACCCAAACCGAGTATTTGGCAGACCGAAAATGCTTTCAGCTTAGCGATGGCCAATTACAGAAAGTTATGATCGCCAGGGCGTTGGCACAAGACACCCCCATAATCTTAATGGATGAGCCAACGACCCATTTGGATATGTATCACGCCATTCAAGTATTGAAATTATTGAAACAGATATCAAAATCGGAAGATAAAACCATATTATTCAGTACCCATGATATCGGTAGCGCCATTCAATTGTGCAATCATATGTTGGTCATGACCCCAGAAAAATCTTTCTTCGGCACCCCCTGTGAATTAATTGAGGCCGAGCGTTTCGATGGACTTTTTCCAAAAGACAGTATTCGTTTCGACAAAAATACCGGTACCTTTAAAATAATTGAGTAGGAAGTCCGATCTTTACCTAGTATTATAAAAAATAGGATTCGTGGAAGGCATTTCAATTACGGTTTTACTTATTTCACTGTTCTTAGCTTTGGGGGTTGGCTTTTTCCTTGGCCAGCTCATTGGTAAACTAAAAGCCAAAACCCTAAACAGCGAGAAGGAGAACCAACAACATCTATTTGAAGAGCGTATCGGTAGTTTGAAAGATGAACTTGAAACTGCCCAAACCGATTTGAGGGTCATTCGTGAAGCCAAGGAAGGGCTGGGCAGGGAATTGGTTCGTTACCAGACGGAGCTGGCCAATCTGCAACTCAAAAACGAAGAGCAAAAGGCGGAAACCACCAAACTCCAAGAAAAATTCAATAAAGAATTCCAAGTTTTAGCGAACAAGATCCTTGAGGAAAAAAGCAGCAAATTTACCGAGCAGAATAAAGAAAACCTGAAAAACATACTGAATCCACTTCAAGAAAAAATCAAACTATTTGAAGACAAGGTCGATAAGAGCCAAAAGGAAAACATAAGCATACACGCTGCATTAAAAGAGCAACTACGCAACCTAAAAGACCAAAATCTAAAAATTACCCAAGAGGCCGAAAACCTGACCAAGGCTCTGAAGGGTGACAGTAAACTTCAAGGAAATTGGGGCGAATTGGTACTCGAACGGGTTTTGGAAAAGTCAGGACTCGAAAAAGACCGGGAGTATAGCGTTCAGCAGAGTTTTACAAGGGAAGATGGTAGCCGGGTGATGCCCGATGTAATCATACATCTGCCCGATGGTAAGAAAATGATCGTCGACTCCAAAGTCTCTTTAACCGATTACGAACGTTATGTGAATGCCGACAAGGGTGATCAGGAGGCCTATCTTAAAAGTCATGTAAATTCCTTGAAAAAGCATGTAGCCCAGTTGTCAGACAAGAAATACGAAGACCTGTACGAAATGGAAAGCCCTGATTTCGTACTTATGTTTGTACCAGTTGAGCCGGCCTTCGCCTTGGCACTACAGGTAGAAACCGATTTGTATAGCAAGGCGTTCGAGAAAAATATCATCATCGTTACCCCCACTACCCTATTGGCGACCCTACGTACCATAGACACGATGTGGAACAATGAAAAGCACCAACGCAACGCCATAGAAATCGCCCGACAGGCCGGAGCACTTTACGATAAATTCGAAGGTTTCGTAACCGATCTTACCAAAGTGGGCAAGAAAATGGATGAGGCCAAAAACGAATATCGTGGTGCCATGAACAAGCTGGTAGAAGGCCGTGGCAATTTAGTGACCAGCATAGAACGTATTAAGAAAATGGGGGCCAAAACCAAAAAATCGCTCCCCGAAGCGATAATCAAAAGGGCCCAAGAAGATTCCAACGAACTATTCGACCAAAACCAAACCCCATGAGAAAAGCAGTTTCCGTAGTAATTTTAGCCATTGTATTGATTGGAATCGCCTATTTTTCCTTTATCTATTATGTGCCATATAGTGAAGGCGTACGTTCTGGTGAATTGGTTAAAATAAGCCACAAAGGGGTGTTGGTGAAAACCTGGGAAGGCGAAATTAGTCAAGGGGTATCGGAGGCACAGCGGTTTATGTTCTCTGTAGAAGATGGTAAGAAAGAAATCATCCAACAGCTGAAAGACTACCAAGGTAAGCAGGTAAAACTAAACTATACCGAACGCTATAAGACGTTTTTCTGGCTGGGCGATACCAAATACTTTATCACCAAAGTAAGCCTTGAAGAATAAGCCGTTTATCTCTTTTACTGATTTTTGATTACATTATGGGGATGAAAGGAAAGTGGACAGCTGAACAAATCGCTTTTTTAGAGGCGAATTATACGTATATCGGAGATACTGAGCTTACTGTTCATTTTAATGCCAAATGGGGTGGTTTTACCAGAAAGGGTATTGAAAAGAAACGGAGGCTGTTAAAATTAAAGCGCAACAAAAAGCAATTACACCAAATCCGGATGCGTAACAGACAACGCGGGGTTTGGACCAACAACGGAAGTAATCGTTGGGAAAATACCGAGCAATACCCGATCGGACACCGGTATTTCTGCACTTCAAAAAAATATGTGTACATTAAAACCGAAAACGGCTACGAACCTTACCATAGGTATTTATGGGAAAAACACCATGGCCCAATTCCCGATAACCATGTGGTTTGTTTTAAAGAAGGCGCAGATAAGGAATACTTTGGTGTAACCGATATTCAATTGGTTTCTCGAAAAGAGTTTATCAAAACCTCCACTGCCCTTCCCTAAACCATTTACTCTAAACTTGTAATTAAAATGACCATAAAAAAGCCCCCGTTTCCGGAGGCTTTATTTCTGATTATATGAGCTGTATTATTTGCTCAAGTACATTTTACGCTTGGAGTACAAATCGTAAAACTGGTCGTCTTTTAAACTATCGATAAACAAAATGCTCTCACCTGTACTCTTCATTTCAGGGCCTAGGTTTTTGTTTACATTCGGGAATTTATCGAAGGAGAATACCGGTTGTTTAATGGCGTAACCCTCCAATTGCGGATTAAAATCAAAGTCCTTAACCTTCTTATCGCCCAACATTACCTTGGTAGCATAGTTCACATAAGGCTCTTTGTAGGCCTTAGCAATAAACGGTACCGTACGTGAGGCCCTCGGATTGGCTTCAATGATATAGACCGTATCGTCTTTAATAGCGAACTGTATGTTGATCAAACCTACCGTATTCAAGGCTTTGGCTATTTTCTTGGTATGATCCTTGATCTGCTGCATTACGAATTCACCCAAATTGAACGGAGGTAAAGTGGCGTTGGAATCACCAGAATGTATTCCACAAGGCTCAATATGCTCCATAATTCCGATAATGTATACATCTTCCCCATCGCAAATGGCATCGGCCTCGGCCTCAATGGCACCGTCTAGATAATGGTCTAAAAGCAATTTGTTGTTCGGAATCTTACGCAATAAATCTACCACATGTTCTTCCAATTCTTCTTTGTTGATCACGATTTTCATACCCTGACCTCCCAATACATACGATGGACGTACCAAAAGTGGGAAATTCAACTCATCTGCCAGCTCAAGGGCTTCGTCAGTGGTTTCGGCCACACCGAACCTCGGATAAGGAATGTTGTTTTCTTGAAGCAGGGTTGAGAAACTTCCACGGTCTTCGGCCAAATCCAAAGATTCGAAACTGGTTCCCAATATCTTAATACCGTATTTACTCAATTTTTCAGCCAGTTTCAATGCGGTTTGTCCGCCCAACTGTACGATCACCCCTTCCGGCTTTTCGTGTTGAATGATGTCGTAGATATGCTCCCAGAAAACCGGTTCGAAATACAGCTTATCGGCCGTATCGAAATCGGTGGAAACCGTTTCTGGGTTACAGTTGATCATAATCGTTTCGTATCCGCATTCGGCTGCGGCCAAAACACCGTGTACACAACAATAATCGAATTCGATACCTTGACCTATTCGGTTAGGTCCCGATCCCAATACCACAATTTTCTTTCTGTCGGTTACCTCACTGTCGTTGGCCACATAACGATTCCCGTCCTTATCCTCGACTTCCGATTCAAAGGTTGAGTAATAATAAGGGGTAACTGCTTTAAATTCTGCCGCACAGGTATCTACCAGTTTGTAAACCCGTTTAACACCTAAGCGGTTTCGTTTTTCATAAACCTCACTTTCATAGCATTTTATCATATGGGCGATCTGTCGATCGGCGAAACCTTTTTGCTTGGCCTCCAACAATAGGTCTTTGGTTAAAGTCTCAACGCTGTGTTTTGAGATTTCCATTTCTAGATGGTGCAACTCTTCGTATTGCTTTAAGAACCACATATCAATTTTGGTTATCTCATGGATCTTACGAAGTGAAATACCCAACTGAATGGCATCATATATGGCAAAAACCCGATCCCAACTGGCGTGTTTTAGTTTAGAAATGATCTTGTCGTAATCTTTATAGCCTTTGCCGTCGGCCCCAAGCCCATTTCGTTTAATCTCCAATGACTGGGTGGCTTTGTGCAAGGCCTCTTGAAACGAACGGCCTATACCCATAACCTCACCCACGGCCTTCATTTGTAGGCCTAAGGTACGGTCGGAGCCCTCGAATTTGTCAAAGTTCCAACGCGGGATCTTTACGATAACATAATCAATGGTAGGTTCGAACAAGGCAGAGGTCGATTTGGTAATCTGGTTATCCAGTTCGTCCAAGGTATAGCCAATGGCCAACTTGGCGGCCACTTTGGCAATAGGGTATCCGGTGGCTTTTGAGGCCAAAGCCGAAGAACGCGATACCCTTGGGTTGATCTCAATGGCAATGATTTCTTCCTTTTCATCAGGACTTACTGCGAACTGAACGTTACATCCGCCAGCAAAATCCCCAATACTACGCATCATTTTAATGGCCATGTTACGCATCTTTTGGAAGGTAACATCCGATAAGGTCATTGCCGGTGCCACAGTAATGGAATCTCCGGTATGAATACCCATGGGATCCATATTTTCAATGGTACAGATAATAACTACGTTATCGTTCTGATCGCGCAACAATTCCAATTCGTATTCCTTCCATCCCATTAAGGCCTTATCGATCATTACCTCATGAATGGGCGAAACCTCTAGCCCCCTACTCAAAAGGCCGTCGAAATCTTCGGGTTCGTATACAATGGAGGCACCTGCACCTCCTAAGGTATAGGAGGCACGGATTACCAAAGGAAAACCGAAATTCTGGGCAATCTCCTTACCTTTTAAAAAGGAGGTAGCGGTTGCCTGGGGGGCCATCCCTACCCCGATCTTTTCCATGAGGTTGCGGAACTGCTCACGGTCTTCTGTAATATTGATGGCGTCGATATCCACCCCGATTAACTCCACATTAAAATCTTCCCAAATACCTTTATCGGCTGCCTCAATACATAGGTTCAGAGCCGTTTGGCCTCCCATAGTGGGCAATACCGCATCGATATTAGGGTGTTTCCCTAATATCTCGATTATCGATTTGGTGGTCAATGGTAACAAATACACATGATCGGCCATAGTGGGGTCGGTCATGATCGTAGCTGGGTTGCTATTGATCAATACGGTTTCAATTCCATCTTCACGTAACGAGCGAAGGGCTTGGGAACCTGAATAATCGAACTCACAGGCCTGGCCTATAACTATGGGGCCCGACCCAATCAATAAAACGCAATTAATGTCTTTTCTTTTTGGCATATTATGAGTAGTAATCTAGTTGACGTTAGGATAAAAAAAAGGTGTTACCTGTAAAAAGTAACACCTCCATTATGCTGTTCTGGTAATATCATTATTTCTTATGACGTAGTTCTGAAGATACGCTAAGTTTCTTTCTTCCCTTGGCACGTCTACGGGCAAGGACTTTTCTCCCATTGGCAGAAGCCATACGCTCTCTAAAACCGTGCTTGTTCTTTCTTTTTCTTTTTGATGGTTGAAATGTCCTTTTCATTACAAATGTATTTTCTAGGGGTCAAATAATGTCTTGTAAACATGCTTAACCCTGCCTGGGAAAAGCTGGGCGCAAATATACGAAGGTTTTTTGCTTTGACAAATGTATAGATAAAAAATATTTCAGTCGGTTTTTTATTACTTTTGCACTTACAAATTTTTCGAGGCCTTATGCTTGGATGGCGCTTTATATTATGCTGCTTTTGGCTACTCTCCCTTCAATACATGTCCGGGCAAGATTCATTGGGCTATTCCCCAGAAAACGGACAAGTTTTTTTAATTGAACAAAGTGTCGTACAAAGTTTTGACCAACAAATTGGTGAGACCCAAAACCATATAGATACCGAAACTGGCGGTTTAATGGAGTTTAAAGTGATTATGGTCACAGATAGCTTACTTAGCTTTCAGACCACCTTCAAGCAATTATACCTAAAAATCGCCATTGGTGAACAAACTCTTCTTGATATAGATACGATGAGTTTCGGTGAGAGTGACCCCCAACTAGAAATGTTCCGTTGCGTACTCGATAAACCCATTCAGGTAGAAATGGCCACGAATGGTAAAATTGTAAAGGTTAGCAACGAACATGATTTTATTTCGGAAATGATCGCTGTTTCCGGTCTTACCGATAATGAGGTAAAAAGTAAATTAAGTGAAAGTTTGGGTGAAAAGTTCGGAGCGGAGGCCTTGGCCCGAAGTTTTGAACAGTTCACTTTTATATATCCCGACCGTGCCGTTGCCATTGGCGACCAATGGGAAACACATATAACAGGTAAAGCCAATATCGAGAACCAGTGGGTATATACCGCCAAGGATGGTGAAAATATTAGCATACAGGGTGAAGGTGTGGCACATATGGACTTAACGGAAGGAACGGGAAAGGTGGAATTGGACGGCACCCAAACGGTACATGTTAAATGTTGCCCTAAGTCTGGCTTTATTAAAAACATGACCATAGAAGGCGATTTTGAAGGCCATTCAAGCATACCTGAACTAGGGGAAGAAGAATTCCCAACTGCCATGCACCAAACTATAGTTTATAAATTAATCCAATAAATAATGTTCAACAAAAACCTTAAACTTATCATTGCCGCCCTTATCGTGGGCTTTGCCATTTATCAATTTATCGAGGGCTACGTTGGCAATGGTATTTTCTTGATTTTACTGGCTGCCATATTCGTTTTCCTTTACTTTAGGAATGAGATCATTTTGTTGGCCTTTCTAAAAATGAGAAAACAAGATTTGGAAGGTACCGAACGCATATTGAGTAAAATCAAAGACCCGGAAGCCGCTTTGACCACGAAGCAGCAGGGATACTATAACTACCTGCACGGTATCATACATTCCCAAACCAATTTGACCAAGGCTGAAAAATTCTTTAAGAAAGCCTTGAAACTAGGATTGACCATGGACTACGATAAAGCCATGGCCAAATTAAGTCTTGCGGGCATAGCCATGCAAAAACGACGTAAACGTGAGGCTACCATGCTTTTGAACGAGGCCAAAAAACTCGACAAACAAAAAATGCTGAAAGAGCAGATAAAAATGATGCAACAACAAATGAAACGCATCTAAGTTTATTCAGTGTACAAATAAAAAACGGAGCCTTTTGGGCTCCGTTTTTGTTATATTATGTTCTTTGTTCTTATTGGGTTATTCGCCATAATACCCTTTCATCGGAATCTCTAGGGTATACTTCTTACGCGAATTGTTATTTAAATGCGGTTCGCGTAACCAGGGGTTGTGCACCTTTAGTATTTTATAATTGATACCGTATTCCTGAGCAAAGTCGGCAAAATTGCTTACCGGTTTGTCTATCTCAACTTGAAAAGTAGGTACGGGCGTATACAGGTCTTCCTCCTCTATCTCGAACCCAAAGGTAGCGGGATTCGATAAAATCTCTTTAATGGCCAGAATACGGAATACATAGCGGCCAGTCTCCTGTCCTAACAACAAATCGTAATAATCGTCTACCTTCTGTTGGTTCAAATATTTATTTATGCCTCCGGGCCCGGCGTTATATGAAGCGGCGGCCAAGGTCCAGTTCCCAAAACGTTCTTTCGCTTTTAACAGGTATTTACAGGCAACTTCGGTAGATTTTGCCAAATGGTAACGCTCGTCAACATTTTTATTGATTTCTAAACCATATTCGCGACCGGTGGTGCTCATAATCTGCCAAAAACCAGTAGCCCGGGCTGGGGATACCACATTCTGCAAACCACTTTCGGCTACTGCCAAATATTTAAAATCATCTGGAATCCCATGCTTTTCCAAGATAGGTTCAATAACTGGGAAATACTTATGAGCCCTTTTCATTAGTAGAAGCGCATTGGACTGCCAATAGGTATTCACCAAAAACTCACGATCGACACGTTCTTTTACTTCCGGGTCATCGGTGGGGACGGCCTCACCGGCGAAATCTAGATCTTCCGGAATATCTACCGCTGCTATACGATACATATTTGCTGGTTTTTCTTTTTCTACCGGATCTGTAGTTTGAACCTCTTTTTCATTCACGGCATAAATCAGGGTGCTGATCACAAAGCAAACACCCAACAACATCAATAGGTTTTTTAAGAACTTCATCTTTTAAAAATTACATTATCCTAGGATGCCCAACTAATACAGCATCGACAGACATGGGGTTAATTACAATACCGCTCTAAGCGGGTTTATATTTTCGATTATTTTGGTCAGCTAAATATATTCAACTTAAACAAACTGACCATTTTTAATCAGAAAAACTTGTTTTAATAGTCGTTTTTCAGCGTTTCAACTTAAAAATTAGGTCGATTTAAAGGATTTTCGATGAAATGCACTCCCAGAAGGCCGCCGTTAGACTATATCTTTACAACTGTTTTCCCCTTCAATAATTGTAGGTAAGTTGTCATTTAGCCATTTAAAGCGGTGAACCACCAAAGTATGTGTGGCATTGGGTACGACATAGGCATTTGAAATATGCGACAAAGGGAAAACCGTGTCTTTATCTCCATGGATGTGCACGATTCCATCCGGGGCCTCTTTTTGCTGCCAATTTACGATTTGGTCTATGGCCCAGTCCAAATAATATTTATCTCGGACCGAAAGATATTTTTTGTACAAATCCATCCGCTTGCCCACGGTATCACCAAAGGCATATTTTGCCAACAACTCTACATTCTGAACCAATCCGGTCGGTAACAATTTGTGGGCCTTGGTATATTTGGCAAACACCATTTTTTTGGGCAATTCGGACTGGCTTTTTACACTCGAAATAATAATGAGTTTGCGTACCGGAATCAGTTTCGCCATTTCCTGCACCAAAATACCTCCAAATGAAACTCCTATAAGAATAGGATTTTCATGTTTAATATGGTTATTCATACGCCCTGCGTAATGCGCTAATGTCTCGTTTTTTTTGGGCAAAATCCATTCGAGATAATGCACTTCATATAGGGCCGATGGTAATTTTAAATGTTCAAAAATGCTAGGGTTGGCTGCCATTCCTGGCATACAATAGACTTGTATTTTACTGTGGGTCATGTTAAAACAAGGCTTTCGGGTCGGGAAAGTTCGTTATTTCTCTATTAAAATCGTTACCTTTGTGTTAAATAAACACTAAGCTATTAAAATCGCACCTAAATATAGGGTGCTTTTAAATTGTCGAGAACCAATTTAACTAATTTTAATAAGGCTATATGAATGAAGTTATGATTAAAGACAATAGCTTTCTACGGCAGTATGAAGCTAGGGTCGATGGACACTTGGCCAAAATCGAGTACTCCTCGCAAGAACGTAAGGTTTTCTTGACCAAATTGGTCATCCCTGAGGAAATCGAACTAGAAGGTTTTAAAGAAGCCTTCATCAAAGAGGTTTTACACGAGATCCAAGAAAAGAATCTCAGGGTCGTTCCCACAAGCCCACAAATTGCTGGTTTTCTAAGAAAGAACAGGCAATACAAAGAGATGCTACCGGTAGGAATCCGGATTTAAGCTTCACGAAAAAATTAAAAAAACACCTCTCTGCCGGGAGGTTTTTTTATGCCCAAAAATTTGGATTAACAATAGGCGAAACGTACAAGGCCGTCTTCGTCAATACGTTCTAAACGCACTTTATGTAGCGTATTTACTAATTGCGGGTCCCATGGCGCCTTTACTTTGACATAGTTCTCCGTAAACCCGTGTATATAACCTTCTTTGTTCTCGCCTTCGAACAAGACCATACGCTCACTGCCTAATTGACTCTCGTAAAACGCCCGTCGCTTTTTTACCGATAACCCCCGTAACATTTTACTTCGTTTGGTCCGGACCGCTTTGGACACTACTCCGCCCATTACTGCTGCTTCCGTATTATCGCGCTCCGAATAGGAGAAAACATGCAAGTACGAGATATCCAAATCTGCCAAAAAATTATAGGTATCTAAAAAATGATCATCGGTCTCCCCTGGGAAACCCACGATAACATCTACCCCAATACAAGCATGGGGCATTACCTCGCGGATGCGTTTTACCCGGTCTACATATAATCCGCTGAGATAGCGTCTACGCATTTTTTTTAGAATCTCGTCACTGCCACTTTGAAGCGGAATATGAAAATGCGGTACAAAATTGCGACTTTGGGCCACAAAATCTATAGTCTCGTTTTTTAGCAGATTGGGCTCTATGGAAGAAATGCGCAATCTGTTTACGCCTTCAACCTGATCTAGGGCCCTAACCAATTCCAAGAAAGTATGTTCGTGTTTTTTATTACCGAACTCCCCTTTGCCATAATCGCCAATATTAACTCCAGTAAGTACGATTTCTTGGATGCCTTTAGAGGCGATTTCAGAGGCATTCTTTAGCACGTTTTCCAAAGTATCGCTGCGTGAGATTCCCCTTGCCAAAGGTATGGTACAGTAGGTGCATTTATAATCGCAACCATCTTGAACCTTTAAGAAAGCGCGGGTTCTGTCGCCGATGGCATAGCTGCCGACATAAAAATCGGCGTCCTCAATCTCACAACTATGTACTTCTCCTTGCTCATTTTTTGAAAGGTCGTTCAGGTAATCGGTAAGTTTGAACTTTTCGGTGGCCCCCAAAACCAAATCAACCCCATCTACAGCGGCCAATTCTTTGGGCTTAAGCTGGGCATAACAGCCTATGGCGGCCACAAAAGCATTCTCGTTGCGTTTTTGGGCCTGTTTTACCACCGTTTTAAAGCGCTTATCGGCATTGTCGGTCACCGAACAGGTATTGATTACATAAATATCGGCCACCTCTTCAAAACCAACCCGATCAAAACCCTCTTGTTTAAAACTTCGGGCAATAGTAGAGGTTTCTGAAAAATTCAGTTTACATCCTAAGGTATGGAAAGCCACTTTTTTACGCATTGCTACACTTGTTCATTTCCTTGTTCGAAAAACGGGCTGCAAAGATATTACAATTTCTTGAGTGGATTTTTTTAGTTTTGAAATCTCAACCCTAATGCATGAAAGCCCTCAAGCGCCTAGCCCAACAGGAAATATTCTTTTACCCGCGACCATTATGGCGGAATACGTTGTGGGTCTTTTTGGCCGTAATGGCCATAATCTTGTTTTTGAATCCGCATAAGATTAAAAGTGTGGAGCAACCCAACCGGGTTTTACTCATGCTGGGGTTTGCCTTGGTGTATGCCCTAGGTTACTTAATAGCACATGCCTTGTTGGGTAGGAACAAAAAACAATGGATGCGGTTAGAATTCATAGGGGTTTTATCGCTTTCGGCTGTTTTTACGGCCATGGGTATAGTGGCAATTCGAACTTTTGTTATGCATTACCAAACACCTCCGGAAATTATCTCTGGGAGCCCTTGGACCCCTTTTCAACCATGGCGGTTGTTTTCTATTTGTGCGATTCATTCGGGCATACAGACCGCCATGAATTACAGCTCTTATCTTTTGTTTCTTAGAAAGATGCTTACTTCTGGGCAAAATGAAATCGATTCGAATAAAAACAGGCACCAAGTAAACATACATTTTAAGGGAAAAAACAAGAACGAAGCATTAACCTTGGAGGCCTCTCGTTTTTTATACGCCTCTAGTGAAGGACATTACGTGAACATCCATTTTATTGATGAAGGCCAAACCAAGAGCAAGTTACTTCGTAATAGCATGAAAAACATCCAATTGCAAACAGTGGCTTCCTCAACGGTATATCGCTGTCATAATTCCTATTTGATAAATCTATTACATGCGAAAGCCATAAAGGGTAATAGCAATAAAAGTGTGGTGGTTTTAAACCATGTTACTGAAAACATTCCGGTTTCCCCTTCTAAATTCGTATCGCTAAAACGATTGGTGATTAATAAAGGCCAATAAAAAACCGCGCCTGGCGTGGCGCGGTATCACCGGGACGAAAAGGTACAATCAATCTAAATCAGCAATCATCCTGCTCTCCATAAATGCTATCCTCGGTGTCTTCCAATTGATTCAATAGAAAATTGATCAATAGGATTAGGATAAGCAGGTATATCAATATCAAGAACATCATAAGCTTGTTTTATTGGGCAAGCTTGTGGGGGAAGAAGACCGCCAATTCATGCCGATCCCCCGACTTGCCAAACCAAAGTTGAAATGGCCTGCCGGGAAATTCAAAAAGCTTTCATGCCTTTATAAAGAAATCCATTTAAACGAACATAACACCTTCATATCATGAGTGTTATAAGTTTCGTGAAATCCCCCATTGGGCATACTTTTGAAAGCTGTTTTTAGTTAAAATCTGTTAATAAGGGAAAAGCCCCCCTTAACGCGGGAAATCAAGATTTACAAAATCGTTCTCTTTTTGGGGTAGCCAATTGTCTGGCCCTAGAATCCATTGGATCTGATACGGACGTTCCTTACCTGATCGATTGGAAGTAAGGTATGCGGTTTGATTCGATACATGTGTTATATAAGCGATATCGTCTTTCGGTGAGTTTATACCTGCACCTAAATTACAGCTTACCCCAACAGTGGGAAAATTGAGATGCACATATAGATCATATCCCCCAAAGCCCGCATGTCCGTCGGAGGCGAAATACAAAATACCATCGGAGGCTTCGTTCGGATAGATTTCTTTACCACCAGTGTTTATGGTGCTACCTAAATTCAATGGTTCCCCTATGTTTCCATTTTCCAAAATGGGCGCTTTATACAAATCTAGCTGGCCAAAGCCACCCGGTCTGTCCGAGGCAAAATATAAATGTCTCCCGTCTACACTCATTTTAGGGTACATATTGGAGTATTCGGGATGCATTAGTACCGGAACAGGGCTTGACCAATTCCCTTGTTTTGATGGGGCAGTAGCAAAAATCCCGTATTCGAAAGTACCCTTTTGGGTTTCATATGACTTCATAAAATAGGCGGTTTGACCGTCTTTTGAAAGCGTAAAACTTCCTGCATGCCCTTTTTTATCATTAATGGATGGATTGAGTAAACGAAGGGGCCCCGAATTTTCATCACGCACAGCCAACTCCATATCCGGGGACCCCTTCTCCAACATACTCAAATAACACACATCATGATTAACATCGGTCAATATGACCGATTCTAATGCGTTCGTCCCTATATCAAATGCCCTAATTTCGGCACTAAGACCAATTTCAATTTCCCCTAATTGGTTTAGGGTAGCATAGTCTAAATTCGGGAATAAAGCTTCGATTTGGTGTTTTATTTCCCAAGACTGTTGTTCCTGCCCCAAAATTTCCAAGCTTCGCAACATACGCACCAAGGGCATTAGACCGTAGTTATTGGTATGCCCATGCCATTGGGTGTACCACTTACAGGCCATTTCGTATTCTTGCAACCAAAAATGCATATTGGCCATTCTCATATATGCCGTTGAGCTCTTTAACCCTAATTGAATCAACTGATTTAGGTGTTGGATCTCATTTTTAAGGTTTTGGTTAGGGTGTTGCCCAAAACTGGCATTTTGCGAGCTTAGCTGCCATGGCCACATGACCACAAATACCAAAATGGAAAACAGCAACTTTCTTATTTTGAATACGCTTATCATAGGTGGTTTATTTGGGTTCCAAACGGAATAGGCAGCAAAATTCAAATGTTGGGTGCATTCCTCAAAACTATTTTCAACTACACCATAACTATATCATAAAAACCATTCTTTTTACCAGTATTACAGCAGCTTACACCATTTATGAAACATTGATGTTTTCATGTATTTGCTGCTATTATCAAAATTTTCGTGATAATTATCTTACTTACTGCTTAGTATGAAATCCTACATCATTTCCGTTTCGTTTTTCGTATTTTAATCGGGAACGGAAAATTGATCAAACGCATTTATGTTACATCAAATAAAGGCTTACTTATCGTATGAAATATTTTTCCATACGGGAAATCTATGGAGAAGCAGTCTTTGGATCGGTGGTATGCTATTCTTACTCATGTTCACTTTAGAGCCGCATAGTTTTGACCAGTTGCCTTTTTCGCATCAGTTACGGGCGGCCCTCATGAATATATGGCCTTTTATGCTGGGGTATATATTGGCTTGTACCCTGTATCGGAGGGATGCCAAAAATTGGAAACGCTGGCATCACTACATTCTTATCGTCATTGGAACCCTGATTACTACAGCCTTGTTGGTGCTGTCTAATTCTATGCTAAATGGTTTTATGGTGGCAAACGGCTACGATTTTGACCCCTATCTAACGATTAGACCAAGAAGTGTCTTGGTTACCTTAATGCTGAATGCCGCCCTTTTCACTTCATTGAATTATGCCAAATACCTCTCTTTTTTAAAGAAAAAGCTAAACAAAAACATAAATGCCAAATTGAATGCGAATATCGAAAACGATGTACAGGATGTGTATTTACGTGGTCGGAATAAAAACGAAATACTACGCATACCTTCCCATAGGCTAATTTGTTTGAAAAGTGAAGGGCATTATATCAAAATCGTACACTTGGCAGGAGAAAAACAGGAGTTAAAAATTACGGTATTCCGAAATACACTTAAAGAAATGGAGCTACAGACCGTTACCTTACCCAGCGCCTTTAAGTGCCATAAATCGTATATCATCAATTTGAACATGGTTCGCAGTATTCGGGGCAAGGCCCAACAGTCATACCTATACTTAAGACATCTAGATGACCCCATACCCATTTCTCCTGCCAAAATCGGTGTGCTACGCAAATATGTTGAAATGCGAAAAGTAGGCTAAGGTCTCTATTTTGAATGAGAGCTTTCCTCGTTGTCGAACACTTCTTCCTTAGACTTTTCGTAGTAGTGTAATCCAGTATTTATCGCGATGATAACCAAGAATAGATACGCAATGGATAAAAACACCATAATGTTCGGATTTGTTTTAAAACCCAAATATCATGGTAACCAAATAGTCTATAAAAATCTTTTCATTTAGCTGTATAGCATTTCATAAGAAACAACTTACCACTCTATATTTGTGTAAGTTACCTCGCAAATGAAAATACATCAATCTCACAAAAGAC
Source organism: Sediminicola luteus (assembly GCF_002514735.1). Classification (GTDB taxonomy): domain Bacteria; phylum Bacteroidota; class Bacteroidia; order Flavobacteriales; family Flavobacteriaceae; genus HQA918. The sequence goes on from NZ_NBWU01000009.1 coordinate 57,258, forward strand.
ACAGAAATCAGCCGTCCTTTCTATAGATTTTGGTTAGCTCAAAAACGGCATTCAATATATCGGCTTCCACTTGATCAAAGGCCAGCCCTCTTCTATTAAGAACCACCTCGGCTACTTCAAAAGCTTTTTTCGGTAAATAGGTCGTGAATCCAGCGGCACCACCCCAGCTAAAACTGGGCACAAAATTACGCGGGAAGCCGGTTCCGAATATATTGGTATTCACCCCAATAACGGTACCGGTATTGAACATGGTATTGATACCACATTTCGAATGATCGCCCATCATTAGGCCACAAAACTGTAGCCCTGTTTTGGTAAAACGACCGCTGCCGTAGTCCCAAAGTTTAACTTCGGCATAATTGTTTTTCAAATTCGAAGTATTGCTATCGGCGCCTATGTTGCACCATTCGCCTAAGACCGAGTTGCCCAAATAACCTTCATGCCCTTTACTGGAATTGCCAAATATCACAGCATTGTTTACTTCACCAGAGACCTTAGAATTGGGCCCAAAAGTAGTAGGACCATATATTTTAGCCCCCATTTTAATAATGCTACCTTCGCCCAAGGCAAATGGTCCGCGGATAAAACTGCCTTCCATGATCAAGGTGTCTTTACCGATATAAATAGGTCCGGTCTTAGTATTTAATACGGTACATTCGATATCAGCCCCTTCTTCGACAAACAAAGGGCCATCGCCAATTACGGTATTGGTATCGGATATTTTGGCACTGGTTCGGCCATGGGTCAACAATTCAAAGTCTAAAGCTAGGGCTTCCCCATTTTTGGCGAATATATCCCAGGTATGATCTACCGACAAAAGGGGTTCGGTATACGCTATTCGCTCTAATGAATCTAATTGGGTTTCATCTAATAGTTCTTGGGCAACATAGGCCAACAGCCTATCCCCCATCCATAACCCCTGGCCATTTTCTAACCTTTTAACAGTAGACAAAAGGGCTTCGGTAGGTATAAGGCAACCATTTACAAAATGATTGGATTCTTCTTGGTTAATGGGATACTTTACAGAAAGATAGTCCGCTGTGGCATGTGATACCGAACAGCCTGTAGTATGTTGCCATTTTTCGGTAATGGTCATAATGCCAATACGTATCTCAGCAACCGGACGTGTATAGGTAAACGGCAAAAGTGCCTGACGTTCAACACCATCAAACAAAATGATATTCATACCTTAAATTTTAGCCAAAATAAAAAAGTCACGCCCTAGGGACGTGACTTAAAAACAAAAATATCGTTATTTTATTGTTTGCTGAACTTCTTGTATTTGTTCTTGAACTTGTCAATACGACCAGCAGTGTCGATAAGTTTAGACTTACCGGTATAGAACGGATGCGAAGTTCTTGAGATTTCCATCTTTACCAATGGGTATTCAACCCCATCCACTTCCAAGGTCTCTTTGGTATCGGCGGTAGACTTGGTAATAAACACATCATCATTGGACATATCCTTAAAGGCTACCAATCTATAGTTTTCTGGGTGAATTCCTTTTTTCATTAGTATATAAAGTTTTGTACTTCTAAAATTTCAGAGTGCAAATTTAATGTTTTTTTCTTTACCTCCTAATAGTGGGCAAAAAATAATTAGTTCTTATGGGAGGTGTAACAAATATATGGCGATCACTACTAATCATATCGAAAATCAACTTATATAAATAATCAACTATTATGGAAGAAAATCAAATCAAACCAGGAAAGTTCTCGTGGACTTATGGTTTAATCACCGGTATGGCCAGTGTAATACTAGGTGCCATGCTTTACTTTGCCGACATGGCCTATGAACAGCGCTGGGAAGTAACAGTGCTAGGGCTACTTATTTTAACTGCAGGTGTTGTACTTGGCATACTCAGCTTTAAAAAAGCGAATGGCGGCTTTCTTAAGTTGGCACAAGCCCTGAAATTAGGAGCGGGAATTGGTGCTGTTGCAGCTCTTTTGGGAATTGTTTGGCATTTGCTTTTAACCAACGTAATCGAACCTGATTTTATCGATAATGTAATGGCCTTTCAAAAAGCCAAAATTTTAAAGGAAAACCCGGGTATGGATGTTGCCCAATTGGATAAGGGTATGGAGATGCAAAAAAGCATTATGGCCTATGCCACTTATCCGGTAATGATTATTTTCAACGTTATTGTTGGTCTAATCATTGGTTTGATCGCCGGACTGATTACAAAAAAAGAACCGGACACCTATTAAAAGAATATTGTACTTTTGGATTACAATCCAAAGTATCCTATGGATCTATCGATAGTAATCCCATTATTAAACGAAAGGGAATCTTTAGTAGAACTCCACGATTGGATCGTATCGGTGATGCGATCCAATCGTTTTTTATATGAAATTCTCTTTATAGACGACGGCAGCACCGATGGGTCTTGGGAAACGATTGAAACACTTTCGGCCCAAAACCCCAATGTAAAAGGGGTCCGTTTTTTACGTAATTACGGTAAATCTCAGGCCTTACATGCCGGGTTCGCTCGGGTTAGCGGCGATGTGATCATTACCATGGATGCCGATCTACAAGACAATCCGGAAGAGATTCCCGAACTCTATCGCCTAATCACGGAAGAAGGTTTTGATTTAATCTCGGGCTGGAAAAAGAAACGATACGACCCAATTTTAGGGAAAAACCTGCCTTCCAAACTATTTAATTGGGCCGCCCGGAAAACCTCAGGGGTAAAACTTCACGACTTTAATTGTGGCCTTAAAGCCTACCGCGCCGATGTAGTGAAGTATATTGAGGTTCGGGGCGAAATGCATCGCTATATTCCCGTTTTGGCCAAGAACGCGGGCTTTGCCAAGATCAGCGAAATGGAAGTTAGGCATCAGGCCCGTAAATTCGGCAAGACCAAATTCGGGGCCGAACGTTTTATCAATGGTTTTCTCGATCTGATCACCATTTGGTTCGTTTCCAAATTCGGTAAAAGACCCATGCACTTATTCGGGGCCTTGGGGGTTTTAATGTTTATAATCGGTTTTGGATTTTCGGCCTATTTGGGCATAGACAAGCTCTTTTTGAACCCTACGGGCAGATTGATTACCGAACGCCCCGAGTTTTTTATAGCCCTTACGGCCATGTTGATTGGTACCCAACTGTTCTTGGCCGGATTCTTGGGGGAAATCGTGGTACGCTCCAGAACCCATGAGAAACGTTATGAAATTGCCCAGGAAATTTTCCCTGAGCAAGCGATTTCTACAATAAATACCTAACCCAAACGTAATATTGCTTATAGACGATTTGTCTACCATAAATCAGCACAAATGAACAATACGATCCTAGACAATGCCAAACGTTGGCTTTCCGATACTTTTGACACTCAAACCCAGCAAGAAATACAAAATCTGATCCAAAACGACCCCAAGGAACTCGAGGATCGTTTTTATCAAGACCTGGCCTTCGGTACCGGTGGTATGCGAGGGGTTATGGGCGTGGGCACCAACAGGATCAACAAATACACTTTGGGCAAAAACACCCAAGGATTGAGTAACTACCTAAAAAAGGTGTACCCCAACGAAGCCCTTAAGGTCGTAATCGCTTACGATTGTAGGCACAACAGCGATACCTTGGCCCAAACGGTTGCCGAGGTGTTTTCGGCCAATGGCATACAAGTGTACCTTTTCGAAGAATTGCGTACCACACCAGAACTTTCCTTCTCGGTACGTCATCTCGATTGTCATGTTGGTATTGTTTTGACGGCTTCACACAATCCGCCTGAATATAATGGTTATAAAGTGTATTGGACCGATGGAGGTCAAATTGTACCTCCTCAAGACGGGGAAATCATCGCCGAAATCAATGCCTTGGATTTTAGTAACGTTCAATTTGAGGCCAATCCAAAGCTGATTACCAACGTCGGGAAAGAAATAGACGAGGTGTTTTTCAATGCCTCAGTCGCCAATGGTGATTTTAAAGCGGCAGGCAAAGAAGATTTTCATATCGTATTCACCTCTTTGCATGGTACTTCGATCACGGCCATTCCGGAAGTACTGAAGCGTGCCGGATACACCAAGGTCACTATAATCGAGGAACAAGCTGTTCCCAATGGTGATTTTCCCACGGTGCAGTCGCCCAACCCCGAAGAACCCGAAGCCTTGACCCTGGCCCTTAAAAAAGCCGATGAAGTAGGTGCCGATATGGTAGTAGGTACCGATCCCGACTCTGACCGATTGGGTATAGCCGTTCGTGACCAACATGGAAAAATGGTATTGCTGAACGGCAACCAAACCATGCTGCTTATGACCAAGTTCCTGCTCGATCAGAGAAAGGCCAAAGGCTTTAAAGGGAATGAGTTTATCGCCTCCACCATAGTTTCTACCCCAATGATGCAAACTATGGCCGATGCCTATGGTGTGGAATGCAAGGTTTCTTTGACCGGTTTTAAATGGATAGCGAAAATGATCAAGGATTTCCCAGAGCAGGATTTCGTTGGAGGTGGCGAAGAGAGTTTTGGCTTTATGGTCGGTGACTTCGTTCGCGATAAAGATGCCGTTACCTCTACCCTACTCGCCTGTGAGATCGGGGCTGCGGCCAAAGCACGGGGAAGTTCATTCTACCAAGATTTGCTGGAATGTTACACCCAATTTGGCCACTACCAAGAGAAACTGATCTCCATCACCAAAAAAGGTATGGATGGCGCCCAGGCCATTAAAGATATGATGGCCAACTTTAGGAGCAACCCGATCGATAGTTTGGACGGCGTTCCCGTGGTACGCGTAGAAGACTATAGTACGGGCATAGCCACTAATCTGCTTGATGGTCGTTCTGAAAAAATGGATATCCCAGCGTCGAATGTTTTGATATTCATCGCCGAAGATGGTACCCGAATGGCAGCCAGACCCAGTGGTACCGAACCGAAAATAAAATTCTATTTTAGTACGAATGCTACTTTAAGCCATACGGCCGATTACGATAATGCCAAAGACCAACTCCACCAAAAAATTGACAGAATCATAGCCAGTTTGAACCTTTCTTAATGGAGTATTTTAAAAAAATAATCCGGTATGCCCTACCGTATAAAAAATATGGGGTACTTAATATTGTATTCAATGTTTTGTACGCACTTTTCTCGACGCTGTCGTTTTTGGTGCTAATGCCTTTGCTGGAGGTTATTTTTAAACCAAATAGCGAACCGGTAACCAGTGCACCAAAATTCGAAGGTATAACCAAACTTATAGATTACTTTAAAGATTATATGTCTTTTTATGTAGGTGAAGTGGCCGGCGATGATAAGAGCAAGGCCCTAATGATGGTCGTAGCCCTGGTAATAACCACCTTTTTGCTCAAGAACCTGTTCAATTATCTGGCCATGTTCTTTATCACCTTTTTACGGAATGGGGTATTGAAGGATATTCGGGACGACTTGTACAAAAAGACCTTGGAGCTGCCTATTTCCTATTTTTCAGAAAAAAGGAAAGGCGACATTATGGCCCGTATTGGCACCGATGTACTGGAAATACAACATTCTTTCCTGTCTATTTTAGAAATGTTGGTCCGCGAGCCGTTGACCATCATTTTTACCATCGTGGCCATGTTGCTAATCAGCCCTAAACTTACGCTTTTCGTGTTCGTCTTTATTCCCATTTCGGGTTATATCATTTCTTTGATTGGGAAGAGCCTAAAACGACAATCGGATAGTGTACAACAAGAACAGGGCTATTTTTTGTCACTGATAGAAGAAACTTTGGGTGGATTAAAAGTGATTAAAGCTTTTAATGGCGAAAAAGGGTTCAATAGTAAATTCCAAAAATCGACCAAACGTTTTTACAACTATTCGAACAGTTTGCTTAACCGTACTAATCTGGCCAGTCCGACCTCGGAGTTTTTAGGTATTGGCGTCATCGCAGTGCTTTTATGGTACGGAGGTAGATTGGTGTTGGTAGACCAAAGCCTCGATGGTGAGGACTTTATTGCCTATATGGGGCTTGCCTATAACATACTTACCCCGGCCAAAGCCATTTCCAAAGCTAGTTATGGGGTTAAAAAAGGAAACGCGGCAGCCGAAAGGGTACTAGAGATTATAGAAACCGAAAACCCATTGGCCGATAAACCGAATGCAGAGACCATCTCTGATTTTAACGAAGAGATCGTTTTTGACAATATCTCTTTTGCATATGGCGATGATTATGTGCTGGAGGACTTTAACCTAAAGGTACCCAAAGGTCAATCCGTTGCCTTGGTAGGCCAGTCCGGTAGCGGTAAGAGTACCTTGGCCAATTTATCCAGTAGGTTTTACGATGTTAATATGGGCGCCATTACCATTGACGGCAAGGATATCAAAGATCTGACCAAAGACTCCGTTCGCAGCCTAATGGGGTTGGTTACGCAAGACTCCATACTTTTTAATGATACCGTGGCCCGAAATATTGCCTTGGGTAATCCGGAAGCGGATCAAGCGGCTATTGAAGCTGCGGCAAAAGTTGCCAATGCCCATGAATTCATCTGTGATTTACCTAATGGTTATGAGACCAATATCGGTGATGGTGGTGGTAAATTAAGTGGCGGACAAAAACAACGGGTCTCCATAGCTAGGGCCGTACTAAAGAATCCGCCTATCATGATTTTAGATGAGGCTACTTCTGCCCTCGATACCGAGAGCGAACGTTTGGTACAACAAGCTTTAGAAAACATGATGAAAAACCGCACTTCCTTGGTTATCGCACACCGCTTGTCTACCATTCAAAAAGCCGATAATATCGTGGTTATGGAAAAAGGAAAGATCGTGGAACAAGGTACCCATCAAGAATTATTGGCCAAAAACGGGGTTTATAAAAAACTGGTGGATATGCAATCTTTCGAAAGCTGATTAAACGTTTAAATTCTGTTTCGGAATCATAAACTAGGGAATAACCTTAAATCGACATTTAACTTCCGATTAAACCTTTTTGTTACCTTGTTGTCATAGATACAAAACCGATACGTTTGACAGCAGAAGAACGATTATTGGATAGACTTCAAGACCCCGAGACCCTTCACCAAGGTTTCGGGGAGTTGGTCAACGAATATAAGGAGCGCCTCTATTGGCACATCCGTAGGATTGTATTGAACCATGCCGACGCCGATGATGTGCTGCAGAACACCTTTGTTAAGATCTATAGAAACCTACATGGGTTTAAAGGGGAAAGCAAATTGTATTCTTGGATGTACCGGATCGCTACCAATGAAGCCCTGAGTTTCTTAAAAAGCAAATCGAGACGCTTGGGCGTAACCGAAGGTAGTTATACCGAAATGATGGCCGAAAAATTGGAATCGGACGTATATTTCGACGGAGACGACATAGCGCTGCAATTGCAGAAAGCTTTGGCCCTGTTACCCGAAAAGCAACGTTTGGTTTTTAATATGAAGTATTTCGAAGACATGAAATACCATGACATTTCAGAGGTTTTAGGTACCTCGGTCGGGGCTTTGAAGGCTTCATACCATTTGGCTGTAAAAAAACTGGAAAAATATTTAACCCATGGCGATGTCTTATGAGAAAAAAAGATGCACATAAAAATCCGTTTCAGGTGCCGTCCGGTTATTTCGATAATCTAGAGGCCCGCATAGAAAAGCAGCTAAACAATGCCCCTACATTTGGCAAATCTGATGGTTTTGGGGTTCCTAATGACTATTTTGACGGCCTGGAAAAGAAAGTGTTGGCCCAGGTATTACCCAATACCAAAAACGAATCTAAGCTCAGGCCCCTATATTATGCGTTAAGCGCTGCCGCTGCCCTGGCATTGTTATTGCTCTCTAGCCAATTGTTCAATTCGGCAAACGAGATTGATTATACCGATTTGGCCTTTTCAGACTATGAAACCTATTGGAACGAAAACCCAATTGGTATCGAATTAGATGAGTTCGACGACTATTTAACATTAGACGATACCGAATTAGATGCGTTGTATACCAATGATCTTGACCATAGCATAATTTTAGAGTATTTGGAAGAAAACACCAATGGATTTGAAGTACTGGAGGCTTCGGAGAACTTTAGCGAGCAACCTTTTAATTCCGATCACAACTTAGAACAATAAAGACATGAAAACATACCTCACCTTATTTTTTGGTCTATTCATGGCATTTATCACGACTTCCACCTATGCCCAACAAAGACCTGATAGAGAAAAAATAAAAGCACTGAAAATCGCCCACCTGAACGATAGACTGGAGTTATCAACCGAAGAGGCCAAAGCGTTTTGGCCCGTGTACGACTCCTTCGAGAAGAAGGTTCGCGAAATACGCCGCACCCAATTTCAAAGCTATCGCAAGAAAGTCAAGAATTCTGAGAACACCACAGATGCCGAAGCTGAAGAACTATTCGATAAACTGATGCAATTGGAAACCAACCGCATCGATCAGCTAAAAAAGTATTTTGCCGAGTTCAGCGCTATCCTCGGTGCCAAAAGAGCTTTGATCGTTTTACATTCCGAAGAGGAATTCAAACGAAAATTGCTACGTGAATATGGTAGGATGCAGCACAAGAGACAGGCACCAAAAGAAAAGCCTAACGAAAAATAAGTTTCGAGATGCGCCCCTTACCCGCGGCATAGGCTGTGGAGTCGTTTATAAAACGTAAGGTGTAAAAAGGTTCATCGGATATTTTTTCCCAGTCCACTCCGCCAGTATTGGAAACGGAAATACCGGTAAATCCAAGTGCTACCAACTGGGTCCCATTCGAATTGGGTACAAACTGTACGCAGCTTTTATAGTTGGGTTCCGCCCCGTTGGCCAAAAGTTGCCAACTTTCCCCTCCATCTTTCGTAATGGCCAAATTTGAGCTTTTGTTTTCTGGATCCAAATAATCGCCTCCTATAGCCATGCCCAATTTGTCATCGTAAAAATCAAGAGAGTAAATACCTTGGGTTTCTTTTTCTTTTACGATTGGGGTCTGCACACTGCTCCAGCTACGTCCTATGTCATGGGTTACCAAAACCCGTGAAGTTGTTGTGGCTACCCATGCCGATTGGCCTTGTATGGCAATATTGGTATCACTGGCAGCAAAAGCCCCTTCTTCAGCAATACCTTCCGGCAAAACTTTACAATCCTGTTTCACCCAAGTTTTTCCTCCATCCCTGGTAATGATAACCGACAAACAGCCATCTACCGTATCGCCAATGGCCAAGCCTTCTAGGTCGTTCCAAAAGGCCATACTATCGTAAAACACCCCTTCGCCTTCTTCTTGGTAGACTAACTCCATTTTTCCATTATCCCCCGTTTTATACAATAATGCCGGGTTAGCGATCGACAACATAAAAAAATCGGTACTTGTGGCGGCTACCGCCCTAAAGCTTGGCCGTATTCCCTCGTGCTCCATAACATTTGAACGAACCTGGTGCCCCGGAACGGACAAAGTACCGAACACCCCATTATTGGCCGCAAAAGCGATGGCCCCGGGCATAGATTGGATGGCTCGGATACTTAAGGAATCATCTTCAAAAACCGTGTCAACCTTAACTTGGGTAATCGGCTTGGGTTTTGGCGATTCCTCACAACCAAAAACAAATAAAAATACAAGTGGAATTAGATAACGCATGCTGGAGTTTTTCCCAAAAGTAACCTTTCTCAACAACCTGAGATTAGCATTTATTCATGAAAAGGGCAATCTCCAAAGGAAACACGTACCTTTGCCCTCTTAATTTTTGGCCATGAGGTTACATAGAAACTTGGTTTTTGCCGTAGTAGACGCTTTAAACTTGATTTTCAACGAAGGGGAATATGCCGATAAGGTAATCCGTAAAGTATTGAAATTCGACAAACGCTGGGGCGTTCGTGATCGCGGGTTCATTGCTGAGACTACCTACGAAATCGTACGTTGGAAGCGATTGTACACGACCATTGCCGAGGTCAAGGAACCCTACACCCGTGCCGACCTGTTCCGTGTTTTTGCGGTTTGGGCCACTTTACGGGGTATACAAATACCCGATTGGAAGCAGTTTGAAAAAACCCCAACTCGAAAAATCAAAGGGCGTTTCGATGAGCTTTCCAAAATCAGAAAGTACCGGGAATCGGTACCCGATTGGATTGATGAATTGGGAGCAAATGCTTTAGGGGAATCGTTTTGGGACAAAGAACTGGCCGCACTCAATGAGACGGCCCCCGTGGTATTACGGGTAAACACCTTGAAAACAGGAAAGCAAACACTACTAAAGGCACTTGCCGAGCAAGAAATCCATGCCTATGGCAACAAGGCCTATCCGGATGCCTTAATCTTAAAAGAACGTGCCGACGTATTTAAAACCGAAGCTTTTAAGAAGGGCTGGTTCGAAGTACAGGATGCCTCCTCGCAATTGGTAGCCCCATTTTTAGATGTAAAACCTGGGCAACGGGTGGTAGATGCCTGTGCCGGGGCCGGTGGCAAATCGTTGCACTTGGCCGCGCTAATGCAGAATAAGGGGCAACTGATCAGTTTGGACATACATGCACACAAACTACAAGAGTTGAAGCAACGTGCCAAGCGTAATGGCGCGCACAATGTGGAAACCCGTCCCATTGAAAGCAACAAGGTCATTAAAAAACTTTACGGTAAAGCGGATCGCTTACTGTTGGACGCCCCCTGCTCAGGACTAGGGGTTATCCGGCGTAATCCGGACTCCAAATGGAAACTCGATGCCGCCTTTTTAGATCGGGTAATGCAGACCCAACAAAAAATATTGCAACAATACTCTAAAATTATCAAGCCTAATGGTAAAATGGTGTACGCCACCTGTTCTATACTTCCGCAAGAAAACAGACAACAGGTAGATACCTTTTTAGCCTCAGAGGCCGGTGACGGTTTCGAGTTCGTAAATGAACAGAAAGTGTTCGCCTCTAAAAGTGGTTTCGACGGCTTTTATATGGCTTTGTTAGAGAAGAAAGGCTAAACGGTATTAGATCATAGTCATCCGAAACTTGATGGCTTCAGACGAAAAGAGCAAAGAATATAGAAAAGAGACGCCTAATTTCAGATTATTGCATTTTTGTTGTTCCGTAACCGAACCGAAACTGTAGTAGTTATCTTTTTAATTTGATAGCGTGTATTTATAGAAGACCAAAGCGTAAGTCTTTGAATATCAAAAAGCCTATTTTCAAAATTCTACCCGTTCCACGAGTCAGGGCTAGGGCAGCAAAGCGTCCCGTCCCGATAGCTGTACGGGAACAATCGGGATATCATTTAACTTTCGGACACTTATGGTATCAGATATAAAAAAACCGTCTTGACAGCAAATCAAGACGGTTTCGTAACTATGTTGAAGTTGGATTATTTCAATTAAACTATTGGGTCATCATTACCCTTTTAGCTTCAAGCTCCAAATCGTGGTAAGGCGTACCTTCTACGGTAACCCCCACAAATTGGATGATTCCGCCTTCGAACTCCCCTGGCGACTGGTACAATTCACTAACCGCATCGCCACTATCGTAACCTACACATAGGCCATCTCCCGAAAGGGTAAACTTGGCCGGCTGGGTCTTCATAGGGCCTTCGGCAACCACATCGTCATTAATGTAGAGTTTCATACTTCCCATAGACTCGCCATATTCCCCGGCGCTTTCACGGGTAAACTCCATACCCAAAGTATATTTACCCGGTTTTAGGGTTTGATTGGAAATGAAGGTCTGCTCGGGTTTTATACCCAAGAAATTGTAGACATAGTGCAATTTCTTGTCCTTGATGAACAGACTATGCCCGCCAAAACGGGAACCATGGGCAAAAATAACCCCGGAAGCATTGGCCTCGGTAATCTCTACATTGGCCAAAATTTTAAAGTTGCGTCCACGCACATTAACAGCTACACCTTCCGGAACCGGAGCGGTCTTCGGATAATAAATATATCGGTCACGTGCCGCTTCTTGAGAAGGTCTTTCAGTTCCCAAAATCTCGGCAGCGCTCCTGTCATCCAAAGGTAAAACCTTATTGATTTCGGCTTGCTCGAACCAGGCATCAATCAATTCTTGCAACTTTTCAGGGTTCTCAGCTGCCAGGTTTTTAGACTCAGAGCGATCTTCATCTACATGATACAACTCCCAAACATCCTTATCGAAATTACCTTTTCCACTTAAGGGTGAGTGAACGGCTGCAGCTTTCCAACCGTCTTTCCAGATACCACGGGTACCCAACATAGAGAAGTACTGTATTTTCTTCTCGGTTTGTCCATCAGGTGCCGCATCAAAGCTATATTTCATAGAAACCCCGGAAAGCGGGTATTGCTTAACCCCATTGTAAACCTCAGGCATTTCAACACCACAGGCTTCCAATAAAGTAGGTACGATATCAACAGAGTGGTGGTACTGGTGACGTAACTCTCCCCTAGCCTTGATTCCTTTTGGCCAAGAAATAACCAACGGATCATTGGTACCACCGGCATATTGCGAATACCTTTTGAACATTTTAAAAGGTGCCGAAAAGGCAGCGGCCCATCCGGTTGGGAAGTGATTGTAAGTATCTGGCCCACCCAAAACATCGATATACTTTAGGTTTTCGGCTAAATCATCGGGGTAACCATTAAAGAATTTGTTCTCATTCACCGATCCGTTCGGGCTTCCTTCTCCAGAGGCCCCATTATCGGCAGCATACAATACGATGGTATTCTCTAATTGTCCGCTTTCCTCTAAATAATCGATGATACGACCAATCTGAACATCGGTATATTCAGAGAAACCGGCATACACCTCGGCCATACGGGCAAATAGACGTTTTTCGTCGGCATTCAACTCTTCCCACGGACGTACATAATCGGCTGGATTGGCCATATCTTCTGGCAATGGGTTAAAGGCAGCCATTTCGGTGTCTTGCGGAATAATCCCTTTTTCTTTCATTCGACCTACTACCCAATCGCGGTAGGCGTCGTAACCATCGTCAAATTTACCTTTGTATTTGTCGGCATATTCTTTTGGCGAGTGGTGTGGCGCATGGTTGGCGCCCGGGTTAAACCACATATACCAAGGTTTGGAAGGGTTGGTAGCCTGTTGGTTACGCAACATTTCCAAAGCTTTATCGGCCAAATCCTTAGATAGGTGATAACCTTCTTCCGGGGTGGCCGGTGCTTCTATAAAGTGGTTGTCTTCCACTAGATCGGGATACCAGTTGTTGGTCTCGCCGCCTAAGAACCCATAGAAACGATCGAAACCGATCTGGGTCGGCCATTCCGTCCTACTTCCACCGGAAGCCACATCCTGCTCAGGAACGTTATGGTTTTTACCAATCCAAAAGGTACTCCAACCGTTCTCCCTAAGAATCTGCGCAAAAGGTGCAGCTTGATCAGGTACACGACCATTGGAACCTGGGTACCCATCTGCCGTTTCGGTAATGGAAGCCATTCCATTTAAATGATGGTTACGACCTGTTAAAATCGTAGATCGGGTAGGCGAACATAAGGCCGTGGTATGCCATTGGGTATAGGTTAGCCCGTTGGCAGCCAAACGATCTAGGGTAGGCATGTTGATGGCTCCCCCGTAAGGAGACCAGGCACCAAGCCCGGTGTCGTCGTAAAGAATGAATAAGATGTTGGGGGCGTCTTCCGGAGCGCTTTTGGGAATATAGGCCGACCAATCGGACTCCGAATCCCGGATATCCAAACTGATCTTTCCTTTAAACCCATCCTCCGCTGTGGTTGTTGGTTCTTGACTTCCTCCTGTTTCCTTACAGCTTTGTAGGGAAACAGAAAACAAAGCAAGTGTTAGCATTCCGATCCAATAGATCGGCGCCATCTTAATTTTCCTCATAGGTGAATAAATTAGGTTGTTTAGTAGTTTGTAGATGTTTCAAAACATCGATTACTGGTTATAATAAATCTAAATTATTGAAAAGTAAGGTAATTATCACAAAAAAATCAAATAATTCCTGATTAATAACTCTATGATAAACTTGGTTTTTCAACAATTTACGCCTGATTCTGTTGATTAATCAACTATGCCATTCAAACGGAAAGATCTAAATTTGCCTTTTTAATTCTTTGTCCGTACACATGCTCGGACATTTAATCTCGTTATTGAGTAAAATCCGTATCCATGATCCATTTTTTTGGTGATATCAAGAAAAAAGTATTCGCCGTTCAGGCACCTGGCAAATTGGCCCAGGAAGATTCGGCAAAACTAAGCTGGCTTTTTGGGCAGCAACCTTATCTAGATACGGCGTCATTGGACGCCTTTTTTGTTGGGCCACGGGCCGCCATGGTTACCCCATGGAGTACCAACGCCACCGAAATAACCCAAAACATGGGCATCTCGGGCCTTGTACGAATCGAAGAATTTGTAGCCAGTGATGCAGATGACGCGGATTTTGACCCTATGCTTTCTCAGAAATTCGACGGCTTGGGACAAAACCTCTTCGATATTGACATTGAACCCGAACCGGTTTTGGATATTGAAGATATTAGAGCCTACAATACCCAAGAAGGATTGGCCCTTAGTGAAGAGGAAATTGAATATCTTGAAGGTGTATCCCAAAAAATCGGTAGACCCCTTACCGATTGTGAGGTCTTTGGTTTTAGCCAAGTAAATTCGGAACATTGCCGACACAAGATTTTTAACGGCACCTTTGTTATCGATGGGGAGGAAATGCCGTCCTCTTTGTTCAAATTGATCAAAAAGACCAGTGAGACCCACCCCAACGATATCGTATCGGCCTATAAAGACAATGTAGCCTTTGTTAAAGGACCTAAAGCGGTGCAGTTTGCCCCGAAACGTGCCGATGTACCTGACTATTATGAAGAAACCGAGTTCGATTCGGTACTCTCGCTAAAGGCTGAAACCCACAATTTTCCTACTACGGTAGAGCCTTTTAATGGGGCTGCTACTGGTTCGGGTGGCGAGATCCGTGACCGATTGGCCGGTGGTAAAGGTAGTCTTCCCTTGGCCGGTACCGCGTTGTATATGACCTCCTATTCCCGATTAGAGGCCGAACGCCCTTGGGAAAAGGCTATGGACGAGCGCGATTGGCTCTACCAAACCCCAATGGATATTTTGATCAAAGCCTCTAACGGAGCCTCTGATTTCGGAAACAAATTCGGGCAACCGCTTATCTGTGGATCTTTACTGACCTTTGAACATAACGAAGGCACCCGTAAACTAGGCTTCGACAAAGTTATTATGCAAGCCGGGGGAATCGGTTATGGCAAACAGGAGCAAGCTTTAAAAGACACCCCTCAAAAAGACGATAAAATCGTGATTCTTGGGGGCGACAACTATAGGATTGGTATGGGTGGTGCCGCCGTATCGAGTGCCGATACCGGTGCTTTTGGCTCGGCCATTGAACTTAACGCCGTACAACGTTCCAATCCCGAAATGCAAAAACGTGCGGCCAATGCCATACGTGGCTTGGTAGAATCTGAAGTGAACCCCATTGTTTCGATTCATGATCATGGTGCGGGCGGTCATTTGAATTGCCTTTCTGAATTGGTTGAGGAAACCGGTGGAAAGATCGAGATCGACAAACTCCCCATTGGCGACCCTACCCTATCGGATAAAGAAATAATCGGTAACGAGTCACAAGAACGAATGGGCTTGGTTATCGGAGACCAACATTTGGACACCTTGACCAAAATCGCTGAACGCGAACGCTCGCCTATTTATGAGGTTGGCCAAGTGACCGGAGACGACCGTTTTTCGTTCGAATCCTCCTCGAGAGGTTCCAAACCTATGGATTTGGCCCTAGACGACATGTTTGGTAGTTCTCCCAAAACCATAATGACCGATACCACCCAAAAGGTGGATTTTGCCCCGTTATCGTACGACTTAGGTTCCTTTCACGATTACTTAGAACAATTGCTACAACTAGAAGCCGTGGCTTGTAAAGACTGGCTTACCAACAAAGTGGACCGCTGTGTGGGCGGTCGAGTAGCCAAACAGCAATGCGCCGGACCACTGCAATTGCCTTTGAACAATGTTGGGGTTATGGCCCTCGATTTTAAAGGAAAACACGGTATTGCCACCAGTATGGGGCATGCCCCGGTTTCCGGACTTATCGATCCCGTGGCCGGAAGTCGTAATAGTATTGCCGAGGCTCTGACCAATATCGTATGGGCACCTTTGGAAAAACAATTGGCTTCGGTTTCGCTTTCCGCCAACTGGATGTGGCCCTGCAACAACACCGGCGAAGACGCCCGTTTATACAAAGCGGTAGAAGCCGTTTCGGAGTTCGCGATTGCCCTTGGTATTAACGTACCTACCGGAAAGGATTCGCTTTCCATGAAGCAAAAGTATCCGAACGATGAAGTGATTGCGCCGGGAACCGTGGTTATTTCGGCAGCCGGGCATTGTAACGACATCAACAAAGTAGTAGAGCCCGTTTTGCAAAAAGGCAATTACCCCTTGTACTATATCAACCTTTCGAAAGACAACCATAAACTTGGAGGTTCTTCTTTTGCCCAAATTCGTAACGGAATAGGTGACGAAGCACCAACGGTGACAGATGCCGCCTATTTCAAACAGGCCTTTAATTGCCTTCAAGAGCTTATCGTTGCCGACCAGATCTTGGCCGGACACGATATTGGTTCTGGCGGATTGATCACTACCCTACTGGAATTGTGTTTTGCCGATACCGGTTTAGGTGCCGATATCGATTTGAACGGTATTGGAGAACAAGACACGATTAAATTGTTGTTCTCAGAAAACATTGGTTTGGTTATCCAAGCGAAGGACGATAGTGTTGGCGAAACTTTGGCACAAGCCGGCATTGAGGCCGTGGCCATAGGTAAAGCGACCGACACACCTACCCTAAACCTTAAAAATGCCGGGGCCGAAATTGGGCTCAATATCGCTTCGCTTCGCGATACTTGGTATAGAACCTCCTACTTGCTAGACAACAAGCAGACGGCCAATGGTTTGGCTAAAGTGCGTTATGGGAATTATAAAGCACAGCCATTACAATTTACCTTCCTGAATGGGTTCGAAGGCCAGTTGCCTAATTTTGACAAAGCCAACCGCCCAAAGGCTGCCATTCTAAGGGAAAAAGGGAGTAATTCTGAGCGCGAGATGGCCAATGCCATGTATTTGGCCGGATTCGATGTAAAGGATGTGCATATGACCGATTTGATCAGTGGTCGTGAGACTTTGGAAGACATTCAGTTTATTGGGGCCGTAGGTGGCTTCTCAAATTCCGATGTTTTGGGATCGGCCAAAGGATGGGCCGGCGCCTTTCTGTATAACGAAAAAGCCAACAAGGCACTTAAGAACTTCTTTGCCCGACCCGATACGCTTTCCGTAGGTATCTGTAACGGTTGTCAATTGTTTATGGAGTTGGATCTGATCAACCCCGAACACGAGCAAAAGGGCCGTATGGATCATAACGACTCCCACAAACACGAAAGTAGTTTTACTTCGGTCCAAATTAAAAAGAACCATTCGGTAATGCTTTCGAATCTAGAAGGTACCACCCTTGGGGTTTGGATCTCGCATGGCGAAGGTAAATTCGTGTTACCGAATGCCAAAGACCAATATAATATTGTAGCTACTTATGGTTACGAAGGGTATCCGGCCAACCCGAACGGTAGTGATTACAATACGGCTATGTTGTGCGATGCCTCTGGACGCCACTTGGTAACCATGCCCCATATCGAACGCTCGACCTTCCCTTGGAACTGGGCCCACTACCCAGGGAACAGACAAGACGAAGTTACCCCCTGGCTTCAGGCTTTTGTAAATGCCCGGGAGTGGATTGAAAATAATGGGAAGTAATATTCTCTTTAGTTAAAATTAGACAAGGCCTTTCTAAATGAAGGGCCTTTTTGTTTTGATGTTTTTTTGTCTCGATTTGGGCCAAAACAACCTTAAAAAACGGCAATTTCCTTAAAAAAAGGGGCAAATTTTCATTTTTTCAAATGGTTTCGATTTCTTATTTTGCGAATCTTAAAATACAACGATGCAAGAAATCACCCGTCTCTTTGACTTTCCCTACTACCAACTCGAAAAATACAATCTTCAAAAAAGCTTAGTTACCAAATACAATGGGGAGTGGGTCGCCACTTCAACCCAAGAATATATAGACAAAGCCAACGCCGTTAGTAGGGCCTTACTTCGCATGGGGGTAAAACCCAACGACAAGGTAGCGGTGATTTCGATGAACAACCGTACCGAATGGTGTATCATGGATATAGGGATTCTACAGATCGGGGCGCAAAACGTACCTATCTACCCCACTATTTCAGAAGACGAGTACGAATATGTGCTAAACCATTCCGAAGCTAAATATTGTTTCGTTTCCTGTACCGAGGTATTGGGAAAGATTTTGGCGATTCAAGACCGTACACCCAAACTAAAGGATGTTTTCTCTTTTGACCAACTCGGTAATTGTCGCAATTGGCAAGAAGTATTGAACAAAGGGGCCGATACTGGCAACCAAGCCGAGGTTGAAAAACTAAAGGATGCGGTAAAACCAGAAGACTTGGCCACCTTGATCTATACTTCAGGTACCACCGGAAAGCCCAAAGGGGTAATGTTGTCGCATCAAAACATTGTAAGCAATGCCTTGGAGAGTTCGCATCGTTTACCCTTAGCCTTGGGTAACTCGTCGGCCTTAAGTTTTCTTCCCTTATGCCACGTTTACGAACGTATGCTGATATACTTATACCAGTTTTCGGGGGTAAATGTATATTTCGCGGAATCTATGGAAACGATTTCCGATAACCTAAAGGAGGTGAAACCTGAGGTGATGACCGCCGTACCCCGATTATTGGAAAAGGTATACGATAAGATTATTGCCAAGGGTATGGAGCTTAGCGGTATTAAGAAGATGCTGTTCTTTTGGGCCGTTAAGGTCGGACTCAAATACGAACCCTATGGCCAAAACGGCTGGTGGTACGAAAAGCAATTAGGCCTGGCACGCAAACTGATCTTTAGCAAATGGAAAGAAGGTTTGGGAGGGAATCTTAAATTGGTCGCTTCCGGTAGTGCAGCCTTGCAGCCACGTTTGGCCCGTATCTTCAATGCGGCCGAAATTGGGGTTATGGAAGGTTACGGACTTACCGAAACCTCCCCCGTTATCTCTGTGAACGATATGCGTAACGGTGGCTTTAGGATCGGTACCGTGGGTATCCCGATTGGGAATACTGAAGTAAAAATCGAAAAAGACGGAGAGATCTGTATCAAAGGGCCACAAGTAATGCAAGGCTATTACAAAGACCCAGAAAAAACCGCCGAGGTAATTATCGACGGGTATTTCCATACCGGTGATATAGGGGAAATCGATGCCGACGGCTTCTTAAAAATCACGGATCGTAAAAAGGAAATGTTCAAAACCTCGGGTGGTAAGTATGTGGCGCCCCAGGTATTGGAAAACCGATTTAAACAATCTATATTCATCGAACAGATTATGGTAGTAGGTGAAGGTGAAAAAATGCCTGCAGCTTTAATCCAACCCGATTTTCAACATCTACACGATTGGGCCTCTATACACCATCGCAGGTTTACTGACAATGATGACTTGGTAAAAGACCCGGTGATTATAGCCCGCTTCCAGGAAGAAGTAGACAAGGCCAATGAAAAGTTCTCTAAATGGGAAAAGGTAAAACAATTCCGTTTAACCTCAGAACCTTGGACCATTGATAGCGGTTTGGTTACCCCTACCCTAAAACTGAAACGCAAAAAAATCAAAGAAAAGTTTATTGCACTTTACAATGATATCTACGGGCATTGACATTCAATAAACAGTGACCACATGAACAAAATCAAGCCACCTTTTTAGGTGGCTTTTTTCTTTGGATTATATCATTATTTGATAATATCAAAAGGGTGGTTTTCTCCAATATTTTGTCCTTTTCTTATTTTCTAAAGGATGTAATTGAATGTGACCACTTGAATTAACAAAGATTTTACGAATATTTATTATGCATGCATAATAAATATTTCCTATATTTGGAATCCTATTGCAGATTCCATGAAAGACATTACTATAGATTATGCTTTACGGGCCACTTGGCAAGCGGTTACCAAAGTTTATAATGAAGAGGCCCGGAAATTCGATAGTACCATGGCTATGGGGTTTACCCTGTTGAGTATCGATCCCAAGACCGGTACCCCTTCAACTTCCCTTGGCCCTAAAATGGGCATGGAGGCCACTAGCCTTTCGCGTATCCTTAAAAACATGGAGAATCTTGGTTTAATCGTTCGTAAACCCAACCCAAACGATGGCCGAGGGGTATTGATTCACTTAACGCCATTCGGACTTCAAAAAAGGGAAGTATCCAAAGAAGTGGTTTTACGATTTAATGATGCGGTTAAAGAAAATGTATCCGAAGAACACCTTATGGGTTTTTTCGAGGTCATTAAAGTCATCAACAATCTGATCTCCGAAAAGAAAATATACAAAACAGAACCTTTAAATAAACAAGCCGATTGATGAACAAGCATATCAGAAAAGTAGCTGTCATTGGCTCCGGTATTATGGGAAGTGGTATTGCCTGCCATTTTGCCAATATCGGGGTAGAAGTGCTCTTATTGGATATCGTTCCACGTGAACTGACCGATAAAGAAAAGGCCAAAGGGCTTAGCCTAGAAGACAAAGTCGTACGTAACCGTTTGGTGAACGACGCCTTGGCCAAGGCCTTAAAGTCTAAACCTTCGCCTATTTACCACAAAAAATTCGCCAGCCGTATCAAAACCGGAAATTTGGAAGACGATATCGCCAAGGTATCGCAAGCCGATTGGATTATTGAAGTGGTGGTAGAACGTTTGGACATTAAGCAACAAGTGTTCGAAAAATTGGAGCAACACCGTACCCCGGGTACCTTGATTACCTCTAACACTTCGGGCATTCCGATCAAATTTATGAGTGAAGGCCGCAGCGAAGATTTTCAGAAAAACTTCTGTGGCACCCACTTCTTTAATCCGGCCCGATATCTAAAGCTGTTTGAGATTATACCAGGCCCAAAAACGGATGCTTCCGTATTGGAGATCCTAAATGGGTATGGCGAACGCTTCTTGGGCAAAACCTCTGTGGTAGCCAAAGACACCCCTGCTTTTATCGGTAACCGTATTGGTATTTTCAGCATCCAAAGCCTTTTCCATATGGTCAAGGAAATGGGTATGACGGTTGAGGAAGTCGATAAATTGAGTGGCCCCGTTATCGGGCGGCCCAAATCGGCAACTTTCCGTACGGTAGATGTTGTAGGCCTAGACACCTTGGTACATGTGGCCAATGGTTTGTACGAGCATTGTGCGCATGATGAAAGACACGAACTGTTCAAACTGCCCGATTTTATCGCCACCATGGTCGATAACAAATGGTTGGGTAGTAAGACCGGACAAGGTTTTTATAAAAAAATAAAGAACGAGAAGGGCAAGAGTGAAATCTTGAGTTTGGATCTTAGTACTATGGAGTATAGGGCCAAACAAAAAGCCAAATTCGCCACCTTAGAACTCACTAAAACGGTAGACAAGGTTATTGACCGCTTCCCTATTCTAGTGGGTGGTAAAGACAAGGCTGGTGAATTTTACCGCAAAAGTTTCGCCCAATTATTCGCCTATGTATCACACCGTATCCCCGAGATTACCAATGAGCTTTATAAGATAGACGATGCCATGAAGGCCGGGTTTGGCTGGGAGCATGGTCCTTTCCAGATATGGGATGCCATTGGTGTTCAAAAAGGTATGGACTTGATCGCTGCCGAAGGACAACAGGCGGCATCTTGGGTGCAAGAAATGCTCGATGCTGGTCACACTTCTTTTTATACCGTAAAAGAAGGTGCCACCTATTTTTATGATATTCCTGCTAAGCAGGCCACCAAGGTGCCGGGGCAAGATGCCTTTATCATTTTGGACAACATCCGTAAGAGCAAGGCGGTTTACAAAAACCCCGGTTTGGTTGTAGAAGATCTGGGCGATGGTATTTTGAATGCTGAGTTCCAGTCGAAAATGAATACCCTAGGTGGCGATGTTATTGCCGGGCTCAACAAGGCCATAGATATTGCCGAAAAAGATTTCCAAGGTTTGGTAATCGGTAACCAAGGGGCCAACTTCTCAGTTGGGGCCAATATCGGTATGATCTTTATGATGGCCGTAGAACAAGAGTACGACGAGCTGAACATGGCCATTAAAATGTTCCAAGAGACCATGATGCGCATGCGTTATTCCGATATCCCTGTTATATCGGCACCACATGGTATGACCTTTGGTGGTGGTTGTGAGCTTTCGTTACATGCCGATAAGGTAGTCGCTGCGGCCGAATCGTATATCGGATTGGTTGAATTCGGTATTGGGGTGATCCCAGGTGGTGCCGGAACCAAGGAAATGACCCTAAGGGCTTCGGACCGTTATAGAAAGAACGATGTGGAGTTGAACATACTCCAAGAGTATTTCCTCACCATTGGTATGGCCAAGGTTTCTACTTCGGCCTACGAGGCCTTTGATTTGGGAATACTTGAAAAAGGTAAAGATGTAGTGGTCGTCAACCGTGACAGACAAATCGCTACTGCCAAGGCCCATGCCAAACTCATGGCCGAAGCCGGATACACCCAAAAAGCCCGTCGTACCGATGTACGGGTGCTGGGTAAACAAGCTTTGGGTATGTTCTTGGTAGGTACCGATTCTATGGAAGCCGGAGGCTATATCTCTGAGCACGATAAGAAAATTGCCAACAAACTGGCCTATGTAATGGCCGGGGGCGATCTATCGGAACCCTCTTTGGTCAGTGAAGATTACCTTTTGGACCTAGAACGTGAAGCCTTCTTAAGCTTATGTACCGAACGCAAGACTTTAGAACGGATTCAATACATGCTTAAGAACGGAAAACCACTTAGAAACTAAGGCCCCCTATCCCCCTATGGGGGAATAATTTATTGATAAATCAAAAACAACCCCTAAACTCCCTCTCCTTTGGAGAGGGTTGGGGAGAGGCTTATGAAAACAGCATATATAGTTAAAGGATACCGAACAGCCGTTGGTAAGGCACCAAGGGGATTGTTCCGATTTAAGCGCCCAGACGAGTTGGCGGCCGAGACCATTGAGCACTTGATCGCCCAAGTGCCCCAACTGGATAAAACCAGGATAGACGACGTTATCGTGGGTAATGCCATGCCAGAGGCCGAACAAGGTCTTAATATGGCTCGTTTGATCTCGCTTATGGGATTAAAGGTGGAAGACGTTCCCGGGGTAACCGTAAACCGGTATTGTGCCTCCGGATTGGAAACTATCGGTATCGCCACGGCAAAGATACAAGCAGGTATGGCCGATTGTATAATCGCGGGTGGGGCCGAAAGTATGAGTTATATACCCATGGGTGGTTACAAACCCGTTCCCGATTATAAAGCGGCCAAAGCCGGTAACGAAGATTACTATTGGGGCATGGGGTTAACTGCAGAAGCGGTGGCCAATCAATTCAAGGTTTCGCGTGAGGACCAAGATGAATTTGCCTATAACTCACACCAAAAAGCATTAAAGGCCCAGGCCGAAAATCGTTTCGACGACCAAATCGTGCCCATTGATGTGGAACATACCTTTATCAATGCCGCCGGTAAAAAGGAGACAAAAAATTATTCAGTAGCTAAAGACGAGGGGCCACGTGCCGATACCTCGGTAGAACGTTTAGGGAAGTTACGACCCGTATTTGCAGAAGGTGGTAGTGTAACTGCGGGTAATTCTTCCCAAATGAGCGACGGTGCTGCTTTTGTATTGATCATGAGCGAAGACATGGTCAAAGAATTGAACCTAGAGCCCATTGCCCGTTTGGTTAACTATGCCGCTGCCGGTGTAGAACCACGCATTATGGGTATTGGTCCGGTTAAAGCCATTCCGAAAGCCTTAAAGCAGGCTGGCCTACAGCAAAACGATATCGATTTGATCGAACTGAACGAAGCCTTTGCCTCGCAATCTTTGGCGGTAATCCGCGAGTTGGACCTGAACCCGGACATTATCAATGTCAACGGTGGTGCCATAGCCTTGGGCCACCCACTGGGTTGTACTGGGGCCAAACTATCGGTACAGTTGTTCGATGAGATGCGCAAACGCGACATGAACGGAAAATACGGTATGGTAACCATGTGCGTAGGTACCGGACAAGGCGCCGCTGGGATTTTTGAATTTTTAAAATAGCGCAGAGAAAATAGAATATAGAAAATAGAGCAAAGACAAGAACAGGTGAAACGTCATAACTACAAGAAACTTATAATTTGGCAGCAAGGTTTGGAAATTGCCCAGCAGGTTTCTGATGTTTTGGTGGAATTCCCTAAGCATGAAAGATATGATTTAAGTTCCCAAATAAGTCGCTGTTCCATTACCATGCCAAGTAATATTGCGGATGGATCGGCACGAACGGATAAATCTTTCAAGCATTTTATCAATATGGCTTTGGGTTCTTCTTTTGAACTTATCACCCAATTGTCGATTGCTTATCATAGAAAGTATATAACCCAAAACAATTTAATCAGCTTAGAAGGGAAAATTGAAGAATGGCAAAAAATGACCATGGGATTCCAGAATGGTCTTGACTCCTAGTCTTTCCTCTATTTTCTATTCTCTATCATCTTATATTATGGAAAAAGATATCATAAGAGGCGGGCAATTCTTGGTTAAGGATGTGCCATGCGATGCGATTTTCACCCCAGAAGATCTTAACGAAGAACAAAAAATGATGCGCGATAGCGTAAAGGAATTCGCGGATCGTGAACTATGGGCCAACTGGGAGCGCTTTGAAGCCAAAGATTATGCTTTTACCGAGGCCTGTATGAAAAAGGCCGGTGAAATGGGCCTTTTAGCCGTGGCCGTACCGGAAAAATATGAAGGCCTGGGTATGGGCTTTGTATCTACCGTAATGGTATGTGATTATATTTCGGGTGCAACGGGATCGTTCAGTACGGCCTTTGGTGCCCATACCGGAATCGGTACTATGCCCATTACCTTATATGGAACGGAAGAACAAAAACAAAAATATGTACCTAAACTGGCTTCGGGCGAATGGTTCGGTGCTTATTGTTTAACCGAGCCCGGTGCAGGTTCCGATGCCAATTCAGGTAAGACCAAGGCGGTATTGTCAGAAGATGGAAGTCATTATTTGATCTCAGGTCAGAAAATGTGGATTTCCAATGCCGGTTTCTGTAACCTGTTCATCGTTTTCGCTCGAATCGAAGACGACAAAAACATTACCGGGTTTATCATAGAAAATGATCCTTCTAACGGAATAAGTTTAGGCGATGAGGAAAAGAAATTGGGTATCCACTCCTCCTCTACCCGTCAGGTGTTCTTTAATGAAACCAAGGTGCCGGTAGAAAATATGCTATCGGAGCGTGGAAATGGGTTTAAAATTGCTATGAATGCCCTAAACGTGGGCCGTATTAAATTAGCCGCGGGTTGTTTAGATGCCCAACGCCGTGTATTGGGTGAGGCCGTAAACTACGCCAACGAACGTATACAGTTCAAAACCCCGATCATGAACTTTGGGGCCATTAAGGCCAAAATCGCCCAAATGGCCATCAATGCCTATGTTGGTGAATCGGCCACGTATAGGGCGGCAAAAGATATTGAAAACAGAATAGCCATCAGGGAAGCCGCCGGTAACAGTCACCAGGAAGCCGAATTAAAGGGTGTGGAAGAATTCGCTATTGAATGTTCCATTCTTAAAGTCGCTGTTTCTGAAGATATACAACAAACCGCCGATGAAGGGGTCCAGGTTTTTGGTGGTATGGGCTTTTCGGCCGATACACCTATGGAATCGGCTTGGCGCGATGCCCGAATCTCCAGGATCTATGAAGGTACCAATGAAATCAACCGTATGCTTACCGTGGGTATGTTGGTCAAAAAAGCCATGAAAGGTCATGTTGACCTATTGGGACCTGCTACCGCCGTAGGGGAAGAGCTAATGGGTATTCCTTCTTTTGAAGTTCCTGATTTCTCGGCCTGCATGTCTGAAGAAAAAGATATGGTACACCGATTAAAGAAGGTGTTCTTAATGGTAGCCGGATCGGCCGTTCAAAAGTTTGGTCCTGCCTTGGAAGAACATCAGCAATTGTTGCTATGCGCTTCCGATATATTGATAGAGACCTATATGGCGGAATCGGCCATATTGCGTACAGAAAAGAATGTAAAACGCTTTGGGGAAGACGCCCAAAAGACACAGATAGCCATGGCACAATTGTACCTGTATCAGGCCGTGGATATCGTGATCAGCAAGGCCAAGGAGGCCATTGTTTCCTTTGCCGAGGGCGATGAGCAACGCATGATGCTTATGGGCCTTAAGCGTTTTACCAAGTATACCAACCATCCGAATGTTGTCGCTTTACGAGAACAAATTGCCGACAAGATTGCAGCGGATAACCGATATACATTTGATGCATAGAAATTTATCGAACTGTTATGCACACAAAAAAAGCCACTTCGTGAGAAGTGGCTTTTTCTTTATAGAAGCGTGCTTTCACTTACTTCATCATCTCTTGAAGCTCACCTGCCTTTTTAGCCAAATAGTCCGTCAACTTAGCGGCATCTTCGGCATTTAGGTTTTTGGTAAGTTCACTGGCTTTTTTAGAAAGTTCGTTACCCTTTTTGGTCAAAGAAGCCATAGCGGTCATGTTCTTATCTTCCAACACTTTTTTATAGTCGGCCATATAAGACTCATAACTCTTTACATAAGCCGTAACTTCTTCACTTTCGAAAGTAGGAAGTCCATCGACTAATTTTTCGGCTTCTTCTTTTACGTTATCAGCAGCTTCCTCTATTTTATCGGCAGCCGCCTCACCGGCTTCAGATACTTCCTTGGCAACGGCATCCGCAGTTTCCTCGATTTGCTCTGCGGCTTCCTCCATGGCTTCCACTCCGTTTTCTTTAGCTTTATTGGCATCTTTACAAGAAACACCGATTACCAAAGTGGCCATGGCCAAAATCTGAAATACGTTTTTAATCTTCATCGTAATTATTTAAAGTTTGTAAAAAATGGTTCGTACACTCCAAATACGTTAAAAATCACGAATTGGTTCATTTTACATTGTTTTTTTTAGGAATATAACATTCAACACCAACCTCTTTATAGTTTATAAGACACAAAAAAGCCCCCAAAATGGAGGCTTTTGAAAATACTAATAAAATGATTCCTTATTTTAAGAAACCAAAACGTTGGGCATAGTCCAACATTTGCGCACTGAAGGTTTCAGGCTGTTCAATAACGATATCGGTTATAGTACCATCGGCATCGGTTTGTGGCACCATTACCGGATTCACAAAGCCACTATATGGGGCCGAGGTAAACTGTTCGTTTCTTTTCAATACCTCCGCGTGTAGGGCCTGGTCAACTTTTACACCATAGCCTTCCACCAAATCTTGGGCGGCCTTAAAATCGCCTTCCGATTTAATGCGTTGGGTCTCGCGTAACAGTTGCCCGAACAATTCGCGTAATTTTTGGTAGTCGTTTACCTTAAAATAGGTTTTTCCATCGCGGCTAACCTTTTCGATTACATTATCGGGCTGTCCCTTTTCAAAGGCCCAAGCCGAAACCCATTGACGGTTTACCATATGGTCTTCTTCTATATCATCACCCAACTCTATACGGATCAATTGGGTCATGAGTCCGTTTCTGATATATCCATCATAGGCGGCCTTCCCGGTTTTCTCCCAATCGGTAACCAGACCCAATTCTTGTAGTTTGGGATCCATTAGATAGTACAGACCTACCAAATCGGCACGACCTTCTTCCATAGTAGAGGCGTAATTCTGTAAGGTCTCCTTGGGTTGACCGATACCTGGGTTGATTTGCCCCGAGGCATGACCAATAACTTCATGTAATGCAGTATGTAGCTTATCGGCTTTTTGTCCGAACTCCTCTTCCAAAGCAATCTCTTCTTCGTCATGGGCAAATTCCTTTAATCGCCCGGAGCCTCCAGCATTATTATAGGAATTGATAATATTCCCTAAAGAAACCGATTTGCTACCATGTTCTTGACGGATCCAATTGTTGTTGGGCAAGTTTACACCGATAGGCGTACTGGGCGAAGCATCGCCCGCTTCACCGGCCACGTTTATGGTCTTGTACGATATACCAACTACATCTTTCTTTTTGTGTTCGTCCATCAAGGGCGCATTATCTTCGAACCACTGTGCATTGGCCGACAATACCTCCATTTGTTTCGACATCTCAAAGTCCTTCAATTGTACAATGGTCTCATAAGAACCTTTAATACCTTTGGGGTCATTATAGACTTCAACAAAGCCACTGATCCAATCGATATTGCCTTGGGTACTGTTTACCCATGCAATGGCATA
The DNA here is from genome assembly GCF_002514735.1 of Sediminicola luteus. Lineage (GTDB taxonomy): Bacteria > Bacteroidota > Bacteroidia > Flavobacteriales > Flavobacteriaceae > HQA918. The sequence goes on from NZ_NBWU01000009.1 coordinate 85,398, forward strand.
TTCGTCCCAGGTATGCAGATTACCTGTTTTGTAATAGTCGATCAATAGACCCAAGGTTTTGGCCTGCTGGTCGTTTTCGGCCACTCCTTGGGCCAATTCCAACCATTTTACCATTTCATCTATAGCGGCGCCATATAGCCCTCCCGATTTCCAGACCTTTTCTACCAGCACACCGTTCTCTCGTACCAAAGTACTGTTCAGACCGGTTTCAATGGGTCGACCCTCAGGCCCTTTGTCCGCCTTGGCGTAAAAGGCTTCTACACCGGCATTGGTAATATCAGGGCCATAAAAATTCACTGCAGAGGCCGCTACATTGTCAACCCCTTTTTTCTTATTTACTTTTTTGGCATCGGCATCATTGAAAATCACCTCAAAAGCCTCACCCTCCAGCTGAGCACCGGTCTCGCTTAGCATTCCTTTAAGATAGTCGGGACTAAAACCTGCTGGGAGTTTATCATTCGAATAATGGTGATGTATACCGTTACTGAACCACACCCGTTTTAGGTAGGTCTCAAAGGCCTTCCAATCTTCAGAATTTTTATCACCTTTATAATTGGCATACACTTTTTCCAAGGCAGCTCGAATACTGAGGTTATGACGGTAGTTTTGATCCCACATCATATCCCGGCCCGACAATCCGGCCTGGGTAAGGTAATATACCAGTTTTTTCTCCTTAAGGGTGAGGTCTTCAAAACCTGGGATTTGATAGCGTAACACCTTAACATCGGCAAATTGTTCCACAAAAGTTTCGTAGGCTACTTTTTCCGGGGTTTCTACCACTTCCGGAGCTTTTTCTTGTTTACAAGCTCCCATTACACCGGCTAAAACCAAGCCCATGCAAAGCAATTTCCATTTCATATATCGAATGATTTGATTAAACTTTAAAATTACGAAATCCGCAGTGAAACACCTACAAAAGAACACAATATTCAATTTGACTTCCGAAATCGGACTATTGAATTGTTATTCCTTATTTTTAGCAAAAATCCGTAGATGAAATTCCGTATGCTCATGGCCATTTTGGCTGCCCCTCTTTTTCTTTTGGCCCAACCGGAGACGGAAGTCTTTGTTTTTGATTTGGACATGGCCGCCAAAAGCATTACAAACCCCAAGAACATTAGTAACAATCCGGGTTACGACAACCAACCCAGCTTTGTTACCGATTCCACCTTGGTATTTGCCTATTCGGTACATGGCCAGCCCGATATTCTTTTTTATGAACTCACATCTGGATATAGTATTCGGCTAACGGATACCCCTGGTGGGGAATATTCCCCTACCCCTACCCCAGATGAAAGTTCTTTTTCATTTATCCGTCTAGATCCCGATGGCAAACAGTTATTGTACAAACTTGGAAAAGACAAAAAAGCAGAGCCCCTTCATAACACTTTGGTTATTGGATACCATGCCTGGATTAATCACGATGAATTATTAGCATTCGTTTTAGGTGAACCAAGTACCTTGGTGAAGGTTAATACTACTGATGGCAGCCATAAAACCTTGGACTCGAATATTGGACGTTCGCTACATAAACATCCTAAATCGGGTAAGATGCTATACATTTCGAAATCCAATTCAGATTGGACCATTAACAGTTGGGACCCAAAAAGAGGAACAATCGAAACGGTTACCAAAACCCTAGCGGAGCAAGAAGATTTTTGTATTCACCCCAACGGCATTTTACTAATGGGTATGGGTGACCAATTGTATTATTCCCAGCACGGCCAATGGAAACCCTTGGCCAATGTAGGTGCGTTCGGCATTAAAAACATCAGTAGATTGGCCGTTAGTCCAAATGGAAAACGATTGGCCTTGGTCGGTGAACTACAATAAGCATTCGCTGGCAAAACCCTATTTTTGCGGCAATGGCTACAGCACCTCCTTTAGTACATCGATTTCAAAAAGCTATTTCGAATATTCCCTTACCGGAACGTTTTACTTTTCCTTTTTACTATGACCCCCATCCGTTAAGTCTGATGGCCGCGAAAGCCCTACAGGACCATCTAGCGACCCAGTCCGATTTTGACCATAATTTTGGACTCGACCCCATGGCCAAAGGTATGGTCATCGGAAAAATGTTCGGGGTATTGGTAATCAAAGATACACAAGGAAAGTTGGGGTATCTCTGGGCATTTTCGGGTAAACTTGCCGAACAAAACCACTGGCCCGGATTTGTCCCCCCAATTTTCGATATGTTGGACCCCGAGGGTTTCTTTAAACAGGAAGAATTCGTATTGAACCAAATCAATGCCCAGATCGAGGAGGCGGGAAAGGACAGCGATTATATCAAAACCCTAAACCAATGGCAAGCGGAAACCCAATTACGAGACAGCCAATTATCGGCAGAACTAGAACGCCTAAAAACCAGAAAGCGTGAACGAAGGGCCCATCGGAATTCCTTTGATGGGAATGTTGACCAAAGGGAAGCTTTACAACAGGCCCATCACGATCAAAGCCTGAAAGATCAGTTCGTATACAAAGAGTTCCAGGCCTATTGGTATGACCGGATTAGGCCCTTACAAATCCAAAAAGACCAATTTGAGCAACGATTGGAGCGCCTTAGAAAGGAAAGAAAAACTCGTTCGAACGCCCTTCAACAAAGATTATTCGACCAATATCATTTTTTAGACGCAAACGGAAACACCAAAAATGTTTTGGATGTCTTTGAAGGGGTACCCCCAGCCGGAAGTGGCGAATGTGCCGCTCCAAAACTATTGCAGTACGCCTACACCCATGGTTTACAACCCTTGGCATTGGCCGAATTTTGGTGGGGAGCGCCCCCGAATACCGAGATTAGACAGCATAGTAGGTTCTATCCGAGTTGTAAAAGTAAATGCGAGCCCATTTTAGGCCATATGCTACAAGGGCTTCAGGTAGACCCCGACCCCTTATTACAAAACCCGGCCTTGGGCAAGGATTTGGAAATCTTATTCGAAGACGAAGCCATGCTGGTGATTAATAAACCGGCCGAATTTCTGTCGGTACCTGGCAAACATATTACCGATTCGGTTCAAAGTAGGATGAAAGCCAAATATTCAGAAGCTTCCGGGCCTATGGTGGTACATCGACTGGATATGTCGACATCGGGCTTAATGCTGATCGCAAAAACCGAAAAGGCACATAAACGGTTACAAAAACAATTCTTGGACCGTACCATTAAAAAGCAATATATAGCCCTTTTGGATGGTGAAGTTTCCGAACCCAATGGGGTTATCGAACTCCCGCTTCGGGTAGATCTAGATGACCGACCCCGGCAGTTGATTTGTTATGACCACGGAAAACCGGCCAAAACCCTTTGGGAGACCATGGCCGTTACCAATGGGCAGACCCGTATACGGTTTATCCCCATAACCGGACGCACCCATCAGCTGCGGGTACATACCGCCCATCAATCGGGATTGGGTTGCCCAATAGTCGGTGATGATCTGTATGGTACCAAGGCCGATCGCCTACATTTACATGCCGCTTATATTGCCTTTACGCACCCTTTGGATAAAAAAGAAATGGTTTTCGAAAAAAAACCGGATTTTTAAAACTTAATCCACTCTACCATGGCGGCCATACGATTACCGATTACCACAGCTCTTCTATTAATTTGTTACTTGGGTTTGGCACAACAAAAAAAACGGCCCAATGTGCTTTTCATCATTTCAGATGATTTGACCACAACTGCGGTTTCGGCTTATGGCAATACCCCATCACAAACCCCGAATATCGATCGCTTGGCTACCGAAGGTACTCTATATACCAAAGCCTATTGCCAATACCCGGTTTGCGGACCGTCGCGTGCCTCCTTTATGTCGGGTTATTATCCGCATGCCACCACTACTTTTGGATATACCAGTGGCAGGGAAAATATCGGTGACCGTAAAATGTTGCCCGAACTCTTCAAGGATAGTGGTTATTATACCGCGCGCGTAAGCAAGTTGTTCCATATGGGGGTGCCCATTGATATAGAAACCGGCTCCAATGGTAAAGACGATGCCCGCTGCTGGGTAGAGCGTTTTAACAGCCAAGGCCCCGAGTGGAAAGCCAAGGGGGAAGGCGAATTAGTGCAGAATAATCCAGATGGTACCTTGCCTGTCAAAGGCGGAAATGTAATGACCATCGTAAAGGCTGCGGGTGATGATCTCGCCCATTCCGACGGAAGAACGGCCCAAAAAGCTTCGGAACTTATCCGAAAACACAAAAACGAACCTTTTTTTATCGCCGTAGGTTTTGTGAGGCCCCATGTACCCTTTGTGGCACCAAAAAAATATTTTAAACCCTATCCCCACCAAACTATCATTAGGCCCGATAGCGTGCCCAACGACTGGAACGATATTCCTGAAAAAGGCATCAACTATGTAACTTCGGTCAAAGCCCAAATGTCGGCGGAACAAGAACAAAAAGCCATAGCGGCCTACTATGCCTCAGTTGCCTATATGGATGCCCAGGTGGGCAAAGTGCTACAGACCCTAAAGGAGGAAGGCCTAGAGGACGATACCATTGTGGTGTTTACCTCGGACCATGGTTTTCTTTTGGGCGAGCATAAGTTTTGGATGAAAGTCAGCCTTATGGAAGAATCCGTACAAGTACCTTTGATTATCAAAGTACCCGGAAAAAAGCCTGCGGTTTGTGAATCGTTTGCCGAGCTATTGGACCTATACCCTACCCTGACCCAATTGGCGGGGATACAGGCACCGGACCATTTACAAGGTAAAGATCTGTCGCCCACCTTTAACAATCCGGAATACAAAGTTCGGGATAAGGCCTTTTCGGTAAGTCAGGGTGGTAAGGCTCTATTGTTGCGCAGCAAGGAATGGGCTTATATCCATTACGGGGAAGACGCTCGAATGGGCGTGGAATTGTACGACATGCAAAACGATCCGAAACAATTCCATAATCTGGCCCTGGACCCTAATTATTCAGAAACCGTGGCCTTCTTTCAAAACGAATTGAAAGCCAAGCTCAAAGCAGTTAGGCAAAACGATTTGGATAAGATATATACTAAGAAATAGATTGACCCCGGAACTTCCATGGCTAAAATACTGTTGTTTAACAATGTGAATTTTCAGTCTTATTAATAGGTGCGTTTAGCCGTATATTTGGGTATGGCAACATCAGTTTTAGAAAACGTATACGATCCAGAAGCTTTTCGCAAATTAGGTCATGAATTGGTCGATTCCTTGGCCGATCATCTAAGTGCTTGTTTAGCTCCTTCCGAAGGACAAAAAGTAATGGATTGGCAGCTTCCCGAAGATGAATTGGCCTTTTGGCATGCCTTTGATTCCAAGGAACCTACTGAAATTTTCAACACGGTATTGCAGCGCTGCATCCATACCCATCATCCGAAATATATAGGACATCAGGTGAGTGCCCCGGCCCCAATTACGTCCCTTAGTGCTATGCTTTCGGCCCTATTGAACAATGGTATGGCCGTCTATGAAATGGGCAAGGCTCCTTCGGCCTTAGAAAGAGTGATTACCGATAAACTCTGTGAAAAACTTGGATACTCGCCTGATGCTAGAGGCTTTTTAACCTCCGGAGGTACCTTGGCCAATCTTACCGCCTTGTTGACCGCCAGGAGGGAAAAAGCACCCGAAAACGTTTGGGAGGCTGGGTATTCGCAAAAACTGGGCATTATGGTGAGTGAAGAAGCCCATTATTGTGTAGATCGGGCCGCCCGAATCATGGGATTGGGCTCCGAGGGGATTATAAAAATTCCGAGTACCGTAGATTTTGTCATGGATACCAGTTTACTCGATACCTACATGCAAAAAGCCAAAGCCCAAGGCATTTATGTTTTTGCCATTGTGGGTAGCGCCCCCTCTACTTCCACGGGTATGTACGACGATTTGGAAACCATCGCTTCTTTTGCCCAAAAACATAAACTCTGGTTCCATGTCGATGGTGCCCATGGAGGCGCAGCCATTTTCTCGCCAAAATATAAAAACACCCTTAAAGGCATCGACCAGGCCGATTCGGTGGTGATAGACGGACACAAAATGATGCTGATGCCCGCCATTACGACGGCTTTGTTATATAAAAATGGAAATACCTCCTACACTACCTTTAGTCAAAAAGCCGATTATCTTCTGCTACAATCGCAAGAAGAAGATTGGTACAACAAGGCCAAACGTACTTTTGAGTGTACCAAACTTATGATGAGTTTACATTGGTATATGCTTTGGCAAACCGAAGGCGAAACACTGTTCGATGATTTCGTAACCACACTATACGACAAAGGCATACAATTCGCCAAAACTGTTCAACAAAGGGCTAGTTTCGAATTGGCGGTTTCACCCATGTCGAATATCGTTTGCTTTCGTTTAAAACTTGCTTCCGGAAAACTGGAACAGGAAAATGCCCTCAACTTAAACATACGACAACAACTTTTGGAAGATGGTGATTTTTATATCGTTCAGACCAAACTTAGGGGCAAACAATACCTTCGGGTTACGCTGATGAACCCATTTACTACGGAAACTATACTGGAACAACTATTGGATCGTATAGAGGAAATAGGCCGCTCTCTAGTTTGATGGACTTTTCAAGACAAATCAATATTTGGAATTCCAAATATTCAAGTAAGGTGAATTAATTCTCCTCCAAGCCCATATTTTCCCGGATGCGTTCTTCCCTATCCTTTTTGGAAAAGTTCATAGCACATTCGATCAAGGCTAAATGGGAATAGGCCTGGGGAAAATTACCCAACAGGCGCTTAGTCTTAAAGTCGATATCTTCACTGAAAAGCCCCAGGTAGTTACTATAGCCCAATAGTTGTTCGAAGATTTCCAAGGCCCGTGCCTCTTCACCTATTTTGAACAGGCTGTTTACGAACCAAAACGTACAAATGGTAAACGATGAGGAGGGGAGTCCAAAATCATCTTCATTCTTATAGCGGTACAATAGTCCATCGTTCTCCAGTTCACGTTCTACCGCTTTTACGGTAGCTACATATTTTGGATCCTTGGCTTCTATAAAACCATAAGGCTCCATCAGTAATACTGAAGCATCCATATAGGGCGAACCATAAGATTGGGTAAAGGCCTGTACCTCTTCATTCCAAGCCTGCCGGTGTATATCTTGATGGATGCGGTTCCTTAGGCTTACCCAATACTCTATCTTGTTTCCTTTTCCTAATATACGGGCCACTTTTATGGCGCGATCGATGGCCACCCAACACAGTAATTTCGAAAAAGTAAAATGCTGATCACCTCCCCGAAACTCCCAAATACCCTTGTCGGAATCTTGCCAGTTTCGCTCTACCTCCCAAGCCATATTCTTGGTAATATCCCATAACTCCTCGCCATTTTCTATGTCTTGGTTAAAGAGTTCCAATTGTTGGAGGATTACATCCATAAGAATGCCATAAATATCGTTCTGCACCTGCTCAAAAGCTGCGTTTCCGATACGTACGGGTTTAGACCCTTTATAGCCCTCCAAGTGGTCCAACGTTTTTTCGGTCAATTGTTTTTCGCCATTGATGCCGTACATAATCTGAAATCGCTCACCTTTATCGGGCACCAATCCAATGATAAAGTCAAGATAGCGCTTGGCCACGTTTTTATGACCGAGTTCCGACATGACCTTGATAACCATAGAGGCATCGCGGATCCAACAGAAACGGTAATCCCAGTTGCGTACCTCACCAATGGTCTCGGGTAACGAAGTCGTTGCTGCGGCCAATACCGCACCGGTTTTACCATAACTGAGTAATTTTAGGGTAATGGCCGAACGATTGATCTGGGCATTAAAATCCCGAAAGTTGGGGGTTCTATGGCTCCAGTCGAGCCAATACACATTGGTACGTTCCAGTTCCAAATGGGCGAACTCCAAGCTGGGTTGGAAAATACATTCATGATAGGTCAAAAGAAAGAAACCGTCTTTACGCAACACGATCTCATCGCCATGCACCACCTTTTCCTTATCAAAAGAGGTATATAGAAAAATGGAGTCAAAGGATTCCCCTTCGGTCAAACTCACCACATAATCCTTTTTCACATAGGTTTGGGTAAGCCCTTTAGCGTATTCCAATTTAGGGTCGTAATCTACCTTAAACCTTGGCTTTCCCGAGATCAATTTTATATACCGAATCAATTGGGGTGGTCTATGGTACCCGCCTTTTTGTTTGTAATAACGCGGCATAAAATCGTGTAGCTCGAATACCCCATCGGTACAATTGAACCGTGTAATCAAAATTGCGGTTTGTTCCTTATACTTTTGCGAAACACTATATTCACCTAAGGGTTCCATCCCAAAATGCCCTCCTTTATCGGCATCCAATAGTTTGGCAAAAACCGATGGTGAATCAAATTCCGGTAAGCAACACCAATCCAACGAACCGGTTTTTGAAATCAAAGCGGCACTCCTACAATTCCCAACAATTCCATAATCGAGGTTTTCCATAGCGAAATCTTAACGGTAAAGTGTTTGTGGTACAGTTCTTTTTGGCGAAATTTAGACATAAAAATACACCAACCGAATAATTCCGACCAAATTATGGGCAAAACTGTTATAATCTCAAACCGACTCCCTTTACAGTTACAAAACAATAATGAAACCCTTAGTGCCACACCAAGTGTAGGCGGATTGGCCACGGGGGTAAAGTCGGTACACACCAAAGACAAGGATCTTTGGATCGGTTGGAACGGTCTCTCTGAAGAAGACACCCAAAATATTGATCAAAAAGAGATCGATGATCTATTAACAGCCCATGGTTGTGCCAATGTGGCGCTTAACCAAGACGATGTCGAAGGGTTTTATTTTGGTTTTAGCAATCGTACCATATGGCCGCTATTCCACTATTTTTTGGAGTATGCTGAGTTCGAGCTTTCATTTTGGGAAGCCTATAAGCGGGTGAACCAAAAATTTGCCGATGCCATAATCGCCAATTGTGCTGAAGAAGACACCATTTGGGTACACGATTACCAATTGATGCTGGTACCGCAAATGGTTCGAGAGCAATGGCCCGATGCCACTATTGGTTTCTTTTTGCATATCCCCTTTCCGTCCTATGAGATTTTTAGGGTGATGCCATGGCGCAAGGAAGTGATACAAGGGTTACTTGGAGCCGATCTACTCGGATTCCACACCTACGATTACGAACGCCATTTTTTAAGCTCCGTAAGAAGATTACTTGGTCTGGAGGTGAGTTTCAATGATATTTATTTGGATAATAGGGTCATTAAAGTCGATTCTTTCCCTATGGGGATTGATTATGATAAATTTGAGCAAGCCGCTATCGCCCATAATAGCCTGATGCCCCAAAACCGCTCTGACCTTCAGCAACGGTTAGACAAGCATAAGATAAGTACGCCGGATGCCAAGTTCCTCCTCTCCATAGACCGGCTCGATTACTCTAAAGGCATAGCGAAACGCTTAAAATCCTTTGAATATTTCCTGCAGAAATACCCAGAATACCAACAAAAGGTACGTTTGATTATTTTGGCCGTGCCATCTCGCTCCAATGTACCCCAATACCAACTCCTTAAAAAGGAAATCGATGAATTGGTGGGCCGTATCAATGGTGAACTGGCCACGGTAAACTGGACCCCCATTTGGTATTTCTACCGTTCATTGCCCTTCGAAAATCTCATCGATCTGTACACCAGTTGCGATATTGCCTGGCTTACCCCCATTCGCGATGGTATGAACTTGGTGGCCAAAGAATATATAGCCACCCGTACCGATCAAAGTGGAGTGTTGATCTTGAGCGAAATGGCAGGCTCGGCCAATGAGATGATGGAATCCTTGCTGATCAATCCGAATAATTTTGAACAGATTGCCGATACCATACACGATGCCATAAGCATGCCCATGGCCGAACAACAGGCCCGTAACAAAACCCTTCAAGAGCGTTTGCGGCGCTATAACGTAGGGAAATGGGCCACTGATTTTATGGAATCGCTGCAGGCTCAAAAAAATAATAATGTCAGTTTTAGTTCGCGAAAAATCACGGCATCGGTAGCTAAGAAAATCAAAACAGCCTACGATACGGCCCAAAAACGGTTGGTATTCTTGGACTATGACGGCACTTTGGTAGGTTTTCATAAAAACCCGAAAAAGGCGAGTCCGGACGCCGGTTTGTATGAAATTCTAGAACATTTCCATAACGACCCCAAGACCGATTTGTACTTAATTAGTGGCCGCGACAAACAGACCTTTACCAATTGGTTTATGCCCAAAGGCTATAATATGGTAACCGAACATGGGGTTTGGATATCTCGTGCCGGTAGTGACTTTACATTACTTGAAAACGTAAAAAACGACTGGATGGATAAAATACGTCCGGTACTGGAATCTTTTGTAGACCGCACCCCAGGTTCGTTCATCGAAGAGAAAAACTATTCCTTGGCCTGGCACTATAGAAATACCGACCCCGATTTTGGACAGCTACGCTGTACCGAACTTACCACGGTATTGACCAGTTTGATCGCCAACGACAACCTCAGTGTATTGAATGGTAACAAAGTATTGGAGATCAAGAACAGTGGTGTAAACAAAGGACGGGTTGCCTCTAAACTGTTCATGGAAGATTCGTACGACTTTGTTATGGCCATTGGCGATGATTGGACCGACGAATATATGTTCGAAGAATTACCCGAAATGGCCACGACCATAAAAGTTGGACCCAAAAAGACCCATGCCAAATATTTTGTGGAGAACACTGAAAAAGTCCGTGAACTGTTAAAACAGTTACTGGAAGAGTGATTCCGTTTTAGATCGGTTATTTTGTAGGCGCAAAAAACCAATCAAAATGAAAAACATCCTTTGCTTGGCCCTATGTTGTCTTACGACATGGGCTTGGTCGCAGACCGATAGCCGTATTTACGATATTATAGATGCCGTTTCGGCCGAGCGTATTGAAAAAGATATTACCACTCTTGCCGGTTTTGGTACCCGGCACACCTTAAGTGATACAATTTCCAACACCCGTGGTATCGGGGCCGCAAGGCGTTGGATAAAATCTGAATTCGAAACCATTTCCCAAGACTGTAACCAATGCCTCGATGTTTTCTATCAAAAAGATTTGGTCGAAAAAGGCACGAATAACCGTATTGTAAAAGATGTAATGGTAGTGAATGTGGTCGCCATTCAAAAAGGTACAAAATACCCAAATCGCTATATAATTATGAGTGGCGATATTGATTCCCGTATTTCCGATCCCAATAATTTTACAGACGACGCCCCAGGGGCCAATGATAACGCCAGTGGCATGGCCGGTACTTTGGAAGCTACACGGGTTCTGTCTAAATACCAATTTGACAACAGCATTATTTATGTTGGCTTGTCTGGAGAGGAACAAGGCCTTTTTGGTGGTAAAGGTTTGGCGGCACATGCCAAAGAAGAAGGTTGGGAGATTATTGGTATTTTGAATAATGATATGATCGGTAATATCACCGGGGTAGATGGTGTGGTCTCAAATCGCGATTTCAGGATATTCTCTGAACCTGTTCCGCCCACGGAAACCGAAAAGGAACGCAAGGCCCGACGCTTTTATGGTGGTGAGGTCGATGGCATTAGCAGACAATTGGCCCGATATGTACATAAAACCACTAAAACCTATATGCCCGAAATGAACCCCACCCTAATCTATCGTTTAGATCGCTTTGGCCGGGGTGGCCACCATAGACCATTTAACGATGCGGGGTTTGCTGGGATACGGATTATGGAATCGCATGAGAATTATACACAACAACACCAAGACATACGTATGGAAAACGGCATTGCCTATGGCGATGTATTGGAACATGTAAACTTTGAATACGCCAAAAAATTGACTGCGGTAAACGCCATTAACCTTGCCTCTATCGCTTGGGCACCCCCAACGCCTCAGGAGGTAGGCATAGGTGGTATCGTAGAACCGAGTGCGCGTTTTAGTTGGAAAGCCGTAGAAGGCGCCGTGGGCTACAAAATTTATTGGCGTGATACGACCTCCCCTACTTGGGATTATTCAAGAAATGTTGGTAATGTAACTGAATTTACCTTAGACGGAATTGTGATTGATAATTATTTCTTTGGGGTTTCGGCCATTGGAAAAGATGGTCATGAGAGCTTGGTCAAGTTCCCAAACCATATAATCCGTTAATCCAAAACCAAAATCGGGGAAAATATTCCTGTTATCTTTAGCCTGCTTTCCCGTATTTGGGAGGTATTCAATATAATTCAAATTCAACATCCATGAGAAAACTCTTCTCTGCCCTATTATTACTTTCCTGTGCATCCTTATTTGCCCAACAAACCTTTACCCAACAAGATAGTCTTCGTGGAAGCATTACCCCAGAGCGCGCTTGGTGGGATCTAAACTACTACCACCTCGACATCAAGGTTGACCCCGATGCCCAAACCATTGCGGGTACCAACACCATTCGTTATAAGGTCACCCAGCCCTATCAAGTGTTACAAGTTGACCTACAACCACCGATGAAAATCGAGAAGATTACCCAAGATGGTAAAAAGTTGAAATTCAACTCCAATATCAATGCCCACTTCGTAAAACTTAGAAAGAAACAAAGGGTTGGTGACTATAATGAAATCGTAGTGCATTATTCCGGTAAACCCATTATCGCGAAGCGCCCCCCGTGGGATGGCGGCCTAACATGGGAAAAAGATGGCAAGGGCGACCACTTTTTTGCCAATTCCAACCAAGGCATAGGTTCTAGTGTGTGGTGGCCCAACAAAGACCACCCGGCCGATGAGGTCGATAGTATGGCCATTAGTGTTGAAGTACCCAAAAACCTTATGGATGTTTCCAACGGTAGGCTGCGAAAGGTTGAGGAGCACGAAAACACCAAAACCTACCATTGGTTCGTTAGTAACCCCATCAATAATTATGGTGTGAATATCAATGTGGCCGATTATGCCCATTTTTCGGAGGACTATGCTGGTGAAAAAGGTAATTTAACCTTGGATTATTATGTCTTAAAGGAAAACCTTGAAAAAGCCAAAAAACAATTCAACCAGGCCCTTATGACCATAAAGGCCTTTGAATATTGGTTTGGCCCCTACCCTTTTTATGAAGATGGCTTTAAACTGGTTGAAGCCCCATATCTAGGTATGGAACACCAAAGCTCGGTAACCTATGGGAATAAATACCAGAATGGGTATATGGGCCGAGACCTGTCACAAACCGGTCGGGGACTACTTTTCGACTTTTTGATCGTGCATGAATCGGGTCATGAATGGTTCGCCAACAATATTACCGACAAAGATGTGGCCGATATGTGGATCCATGAGAGTTTTACGGCCTATTCCGAGAACCTTTTTCTAGACTACCACTTTGGCTATAATGCCGCCTGTGATTATGTTTTGGGCACCAAGGCCCTTGTAGGGAATAAACGCCCTATCATTGGGCAATACAACGTAAACAATCGAGGTGACGATATTTATTATAAAGGAGCCAATATGCTTCATACTCTAAGGCACCTGATCGAAGACGATGAAAAATGGCGCTCCATTTTACGTGGACTGAACAAAGACTTTTATCACCAGACCGTTACTACCAAACAGATTGAGGATTATATCAGTAATAAAAGTGGTATTGATCTAACCGAGTTTTTTGAGCAATACCTGCGCACCACCATGATTCCAACTCTGGAATACAAACAAGACGGAAACTCTGTTGCCTATAGATATACCGATATCGTTTCTGGTTTTGATATGCCAGTTCAAATCATAAGCAACAATAAAAAGGAATGGATCTACCCCACAGCCACCTGGAAAACACTCGACAAACCATTTTCAATGGAACAATTCGAGGTTGATCGTAATTTTTATTTAGAAACCAAAAAGTTGTAATACACCTTGTCGGTACAATTGACCCATACGCAAACCCGGATGCTACGCCCCAAAAGAAGCATCCGGGTTTTTGCTCCCTTTATGGGGTTTCAAGACAATATGGGTGCTCTCTTTCGCCTATGTGATGCCATGGGAGTCGAAGAAGTCATTTTTGGTCACGATATAGACCTTAATTCTCGACGATTACGCAAAGCGGCCCGTTCAAGTATAACCGCCTTAAAAACCCGTGTTTCCCCTGACCATAAGTTTGAAATAGAATCATTCCGTAAAAATGGGGGCCAGATAATCGGCTTGGAACTTACCGACACTAGTTTCCCTTTACAAGATTGTGCTTTGGACATTGACACCGATATCCTTTTGGTTATTGGCCATGAAGTAGATGGCATTCCCAAGGAAATTTTACAGATACTGCCCCAGTGTTACCATATTAATATGTACGGACAAAACTCCAGCATGAATGTAGTACATGCCACGGCCATGGCCTTGTATCATTTCAGGAGTTTAGAGTAATCGCCCCTCCAATTATAAATAAAAAAGCCGCCCGGGAATTGCTTCCCGGGCGGCTTAATTTTATTTAGGTGTTAACCTAATGGTCCGTTATCGGACGATCAAATGCTTACTATCGATCCAGCCGTTGCCTATAACCCTAACAATATATTTGCCCGGGGCTAGGTTTAGGGTATTGAACTGTACCTCGCTTTCGCCTTGGTACACTTGGTAAGATCGGGCCGGACTTACCATACGGCCATCGATACTATAGATACTCAACCATAGCTTCTCACCACCAGCTGTCAGCCCTTTACCAGTTTGACTACCCTTCGATGGGGTGTTCAAGCTTAAGGTCACCACACTGTTAGACTTGGCCGGGTTCGGATAAAGACTGGTAGCTCCTGTTGCGTTGGTGTTTTTATCCGATTCACAATCGCCAGAAAGGGTTAATGTAACCGAACTCTCCCCGGTACAACCCTCAGGGGTTTTCCAACTGATCTTATAGGTACCAAAATCGGTCTTGTCTATATTCTCCTTACAGTAAAGGTTGTTCTGTACATTCTCCGGGTCGGCCTGTACTACCTCTTGTCCGTTCGGTAAGGTGAAGGTAAACATCCACTGTGAGTAGTCCTCGGCACTTGGGTCGCCCAAGGCCTCCAACTGCATGTACATCCAAATATGGAAGTCGTCGCCAATACAGGCCTCTATTTCCGTACCTGGTTGGTAACCTACCTCTTGATCTCGCGGTAATACCGCTAGACCGGAGTTCATCGGACAGGCTTCCTGCTCTACAT
>NZ_NBWU01000010.1:0-2500 GCF_002514735.1 Sediminicola luteus
ATGAGTGGTAAATAATATTTATGATTTAACGATGAAGAGTTTGATCCTGGCTCAGGATGAACGCTAGCGGCAGGCCTAACACATGCAAGTCGAGGGGTAACATTGTAGCTTGCTACAGATGACGACCGGCGCACGGGTGCGTAACGCGTATACAATCTGCCTTTTGCTGAGGGATAGCCCAGAGAAATTTGGATTAAGACCTCATGGTATGTATTTATCGCATGGTATATACATTAAAGGTTACGGCAAAAGATGAGTATGCGTCCCATTAGCTAGATGGTGTGGTAACGGCACACCATGGCAACGATGGGTAGGGGTCCTGAGAGGGAGATCCCCCACACTGGTACTGAGACACGGACCAGACTCCTACGGGAGGCAGCAGTGAGGAATATTGGGCAATGGACGCAAGTCTGACCCAGCCATGCCGCGTGCAGGAAGACTGCCCTATGGGTTGTAAACTGCTTTTTTACGGGAAGAATAAGGGGTACGTGTACCCTGGTGACGGTACCGTAGGAATAAGC
Organism: Sediminicola luteus; assembly: GCF_002514735.1. Lineage (GTDB taxonomy): Bacteria > Bacteroidota > Bacteroidia > Flavobacteriales > Flavobacteriaceae > HQA918. The sequence continues at coordinate 522 of NZ_NBWU01000010.1, forward strand.
ACCGGCTAACTCCGTGCCAGCAGCCGCGGTAATACGGAGGGTGCAAGCGTTATCCGGAATCATTGGGTTTAAAGGGTCCGTAGGCGGGCTATTAAGTCAGGGGTGAAAGTTTGTGGCTCAACCATAAAATTGCCCTTGATACTGGTAGTCTTGAGTTATTGTGAAGTGGTTGGAATATGTAGTGTAGCGGTGAAATGCATAGATATTACATAGAACACCGATTGCGAAGGCAGATCACTAACAATCGACTGACGCTGATGGACGAAAGCGTGGGGAGCGAACAGGATTAGATACCCTGGTAGTCCACGCCGTAAACGATGGATACTAGCTGTGTGGCGTAAGCTGCGCGGCCAAGCGAAAGTGATAAGTATCCCACCTGGGGAGTACGTTCGCAAGAATGAAACTCAAAGGAATTGACGGGGGCCCGCACAAGCGGTGGAGCATGTGGTTTAATTCGATGATACGCGAGGAACCTTACCAGGGCTTAAATGTAGGATGCATTAGCTAGAGATAGCTATTTCTTCGGACTTCCTACAAGGTGCTGCATGGTTGTCGTCAGCTCGTGCCGTGAGGTGTCAGGTTAAGTCCTATAACGAGCGCAACCCCTGCCGTTAGTTGCCAGCATGTAAAGATGGGGACTCTAACGGGACTGCCGGTGCAAACCGTGAGGAAGGTGGGGATGACGTCAAATCATCACGGCCCTTACGTCCTGGGCCACACACGTGCTACAATGGCCGGTACAGAGAGCAGCCACTATGCAAATAGGAGCGAATCTATAAAGCCGGTCACAGTTCGGATCGGGGTCTGCAACTCGACCCCGTGAAGCTGGAATCGCTAGTAATCGGATATCAGCCATGATCCGGTGAATACGTTCCCGGGCCTTGTACACACCGCCCGTCAAGCCATGGAAGCTGGGAGTGCCTGAAGTCCGTCACCGCAAGGAGCGGCCTAGGGCAAAATCGGTAACTAGGGCTAAGTCGTAACAAGGTAGCCGTACCGGAAGGTGCGGCTGGAACACCTCCTTTCTAGAGAAACGCCACGAGATTTTAAAGATTTTGGTCCGATGGGGTTTCGTTTATCTAAATTTGCTGTCTCTTTTTTTTATATAGAATAGAGTCCCATAGCTCAGCTGGTTACCTGCCTGCCGCAGGCAGGGAGCGCGAGCGCTTCTTAGGAAGAGACCAAACGGGCATCGGACGGAAGATTAAAAATAAGAAGTCCCATAGCTCAGCTGGTTAGAGCGCTACACTGATAATGTAGAGGTCGGCAGTTCGAGTCTGCCTGGGACTACAAATTCCCTGGCAACGGGGAAACGTTCATTAAATTGAAATTATTGAAAGGAAATTCTAGAGGCTAGGGTTATGTTGAGTATGAAAGACTCATAACTCACCACTCATAACTCTGCACTAGAGTATGGGGGATTAGCTCAGCTGGCTAGAGCGCCTGCCTTGCACGCAGGAGGTCATCGGTTCGACTCCGATATTCTCCACCAGGTAGCACCTGTAGGCAATTGATCGACGCTGATTGATTGGGTAACGGTGCTAACGGGTACGGATCGATTTTTTAATTGTCGGTTGCGACTCGCAATGTTCATTGACATATTGGGATATGTTATGTTTTATACCAGGGTATAGCATAACATTATAAGAATCTAAAAGTAAAGAATACAAGGGGCATGTTATGGTTTACCATAATGTGCGCAACAAGCAAAAGAAGGGCGTATGGGGAATGCCTAGGCTCTCAGAGGCGATGAAGGACGCGATAAGCTGCGAAAAGCTGCGGGGATCGGCACATACGATATGATCCGCAGGTGTCCGAATGGGGCAACCCAGCATGTTGAAGACATGTTATCCGAAAGGAGGCGAACCCGGAGAACTGAAACATCTAAGTACCCGGAGGAGAAGAAAACAATAGTGATTCCGCTAGTAGTGGCGAGCGAACGCGGAAGAGCCCAAACCCAATTTGTTTCGGCAAGTTGG
>NZ_NBWU01000011.1 GCF_002514735.1 Sediminicola luteus
CTATGGTATTGGTCACGGTAATGGTGGCCACACCTGAGGCATCGGTGGTAGCGGTGGCGCTGGATAGTACGGCGCTACCGGTCACGTTAAAGGATACGCCCACCCCGGCCTGGTTGATCACATTGCCGGAGGCATCGCGCAACTGAACGGTTATGGTCTCTGTCTCCGTGCCATCTGCGGTGGCGGCGCCATCGGCGGCACTTATTTCGGTACCACTTCCGGTCACGTCTATAGGCGCATTGGAGAACACGACCTGGGCCGGTGATCCATTGACGATGGCCAGTTCTGCAGTGGCGCCATTGGCATCATGGTCCACGGTGGCTGTAACGTCCACGGTCTCTTCTATGGTATTGGTCACGGTAATGGTGGCCACACCCGAGGTATCGGTGGTAGCGGTGGCGCTGGATAGTACGGCGCTACCGGTCACGTTAAAGGTTACGCCCACCCCGGCCTGGTTGATCACATTGCCCGAGGCATCGCGCAACTGAACGGTTATGGTCTCGGTCTCGTTGCCATCGGCTGTAGCGGCACCATCGGCAGCACTTATTTCGGTACCGCTTCCTGTTACGTCTATAGGGGCATTGGAGAATACGATCTGTGCCGGTGATCCGTTGACGATGGCCAGTTCGGCCGTGGCGCCGTTGGTGTCATGGTCCACGGTGGCGGTCACGTCCACGGTCTCTTCTATGGTATTGGTCACGGTAATAGTGGCCACACCTGAGGCGTTGGTGGTAGCGGTAGCACTGGATAGTACGGCGCTACCGGTCACGTTAAAGGTTACGCCCACCCCGGCCTGGTTGATCACATTGCCCGAGGCATCACGCAACTGAACGGTAATGGTCTCGGTCTCCGTGCCATCGGCTGTAGCGGCTCCATCGGCAGTGGAAATCTCCGTACCACTTCCGGTCACGTCTATCGGGGCATTGGAGAACGCCACTTGCGCCGGTGATCCATTGACAATGGCCAGTTCGGCGGTGGCGCCGTTGGCGTCATGGTCCACGGTGGCGGTCACGTCCACGGTCTCCTCAATGGTATTGGTCACGGTAATGGTGGCCACGCCCGAGGTATCGGTGGTAGCGGTGGCGCTGGATAGTACGGCGCTACCGGTCACGTTAAAGGTTACGCCCACCCCGGCCTGGTTGATCACATTGCCGGAGGCATCGCGTAATTGTACGGTTATGGTCTCGGTCTCGGTGCCATCTGCGGTAGCGGCTCCATCGGCGGCGGAAATCTCCGTACCGCTTCCGGTCACGTCTATCGGGGCATTGGAGAATGCCACTTGTGCCGGTGATCCATTGACGATGGCCAGTTCGGCAGTGGCGCCATTGGCATCATGGTCGACGGTGGCGGTCACGTCCACGGTCTCTTCTATGGTATTTGTCACGGTAATGGTGGCCACACCGGAGGCGTTGGTGGTAGCGGTGGCGCTCGATAGTACGGCGCTACCGGTCACGTTAAAGGTTACGCCGACCCCGGCCTGGTTGATCACATTGCCCGAGGCATCGCGCAACTGAACGGTTATGGTCTCGGTCTCCGTGCCATCTGCGGTGGCAGCTCCATCGGTAGCACTGATTTGTGTACCTAAGGCACCAACACTGATTGCGGCATTGGTAAAGCTTACCTGTGCCGGTGATCCGTTGACGATGGCCAGTTCGGCAGTGGCGCCGTTGGTGTCATGGTCCACGGTGGCGGTCACGTCCACGGTCTCTTCTATGGTATTGGTCACGGTAATGGTGGCCACACCCGAGGCGTTGGTGGTAGCGGTGGCGCTGGATAGTACGGCGCTACCGGTCACGTTAAAGGTTACGCCCACCCCGGCCTGGTTGATCACATTGCCCGAGGCATCACGTAATTGTACGGTTATGGTCTCGGTCTCCGTGCCATCTGCGGTGGCAGCTCCATCGGTAGCACTGATTTGTGTACCTAAGGCACCAACACTGATTGCGGCATTGGTAAAGCTTACCTGTGCCGGTGATCCGTTGACGATGGCCAGTTCGGCAGTGGCGCCGTTGG
>NZ_NBWU01000012.1 GCF_002514735.1 Sediminicola luteus
CTCCAACAGGCCAACCTATTCTTTTTGAACCATTGCCATGCAGATAAATTGGTTTATATCTCTGATAAAAAAGATTGCACATGGGCCTACCCCGAACAAAACATTCAGGCGGTTTGTGAAAAGGCCAAGAGCCGTTTTAAACGGGAAATTGAAAAGGTCAGGACCTTTAGGAAAGGTGTCCAGTTCTTTAAAGGCCAAGGCCATCTTAGGGAAAGTGCCTTTATGCTCCACCAAAGCTATGAACTTGCCTATAGGCTGTTGGAACCCATGGTCTGTGGTTCCCTTAAGGTATGCCATAGTATCAAGAACCATCAGGCATTCGTGTTAAAGAGTATATCGCCCATAAAGGGCATGTTCATGGTCGAGTCGGAAAGTGAATCCGCTTTGTTGGATATACTCGATAACGCTTATAGTGCCGCCCGTTATTCCGATGGCTTCAAGGTATCCGAAAACGAGATTGTGCGGCTATCACAAAAACTGGGGCATTTCATCAAAGGGGTCAAAAGGCTCCATGAAATGCAATTGGACCGATTCAAAGAAACCGTGATGAATCCTCCCAATACCGATCAGGATAGACCGATTCCCTTGGACGAATTGAAAAGGATTAAGGCATTGACCAAGGAGAATCTCGTACTACTTAATCCAACAGGTGGCGAGGATCCCGGCCATTACCTTAACCATGCCCGGATCCATGGCTATGCCGAAACCTTCGGTACGTTACGATCGATGCTCAATGTCTGCATCCTTGCCTTGGACGGTCAATTGGATCTTACCTTGGATATAAAGGACATTGGTACGGACGTGAAAAGGGTATTGGAGTTCGGCAAATGCCTCATCCCCTTCGAAGAGGGTGTATACCTGGATCAAATGCGGGAACTAATCTCGTTGGACGTTGAACCCAATCGGGATAGGGTATGAAAAACAAGGCCAGAAAAATAAAGGAGATCAAAAACCTTTTGGATCATTTTTCGGGGCACAACGAAACGCCCGGGAAACCGGAGGGGAACCATATCCGCTTGGAGGTGGCGGACAATCAGGACATCACCAACCATATCACCGCCCTTTTGGAGGTCTGTTATCTTGCCTTGGATGGTAAGGGCGATTTTACTTCACCGGGCCTTAAGGGTGCCAATGTCGAGTTCGGGGTACTCAAGGTATTGGAAATGGTACTGAACCTAATCCCCCATGGACAAATGCATTGTCTGGATGAGATACAAGGGATTATAGAAAAAGGTCCACGGGATGGGTAAGGGCATGAAATATAGGAAGGGGTCGGACAGGGCCAAGCTAAAGGCCCTCAATGGGCTTTTAAGCCCAAGGCCAGTAAAAGGGGAGGGTGGCCCCCAAGAGGTTACGTTCAGAGTTCAGGACAACGGGGAACTTCGTTATATCATTTCCTGTCTACTGCGGGTAAGCATTGCGGCATTGGAACAGGAAGGCAATTCAATGTCACCTCGATTGCCCTATTTATCCAATGAAACGGCCGTGGTGGCCATACTTGAACTTATAAACGACATACTCCCCGA